>NZ_SMTG01000012.1:2500-3611 GCF_004358165.1 Luteimonas terrae | reverse complement strand
GCTTCGGTTTATCACTTAGCCCCGTTAAATCTTCCGCGCAGACCGACTTGACCAGTGAGCTATTACGCTTTCTTTAAAGGGTGGCTGCTTCTAAGCCAACCTCCTGGCTGTCTATGCCTTTCCACATCGTTTCCCACTTAGTGATAATTTGGGACCTTAGCTGTGGGTCTGGGTTGTTTCCCTTTTCACGACGGACGTTAGCACCCGCCGTGTGTCTCCCATGCAGTCTGTCCTGGTATTCGGAGTTTGCAATGGTTTGGTAAGTCGCAATGACCCCCTAGCCATAACAGTGCTCTACCCCCAGGAAGATTCACATGAGGCGCTACCTAAATAGCTTTCGAGGAGAACCAGCTATCTCCGGGTTCGATTAGCTTTTCACTCCTAATCACACCTCATCCCCTACCTTTGCAACGGGAGTGGGTTCGGGCCTCCAGTTGATGTTACTCAACCTTCACCCTGGGCATGACTAGATCACCCGGTTTCGGGTCTATTGCCCGCGACTATGCGCCCTTATCAGACTCGGTTTCCCTTCGCCTCCCCTATACGGTTAAGCTTGCCACGAACAATAAGTCGCTGACCCATTATACAAAAGGTACGCCGTCACCCTTGCGGGCTCCGACTGCTTGTACGCACACGGTTTCAGGGTCTATTTCACTCCCCTCTCCGGGGTTCTTTTCGCCTTTCCCTCACGGTACTGGTTCACTATCGGTCGGTCAGGAGTATTTAGCCTTGGAGGATGGTCCCCCCATGTTCAGACAGGGTTTCTCGTGCCCCGCCCTACTCATTTTTCATCGATATGGCCCTTTCGCATACAGGGCTGTCACCTTCTATGGCCGGTCTTTCCAGGACCGTTTTGCTAGAACCAAATCGACTTTTGGGCTGTTCCCCGTTCGCTCGTCACTACTCAGGGAATCTCGGTTGATTTCTTTTCCTACGGTTACTTAGATATTTCAGTTCACCGCGTTCGCCTCGTACAGCTATGTATTCACTGCACGATACCTCTTGCGAGGTGGGTTTCCCCATTCGGACATTACCGGATCAAAGCTTGTTGCCAGCTCCCCGATACTTTTCGCAGGCTACCACGTCCTTCATCGCCTCTGACCGCCAAGGC
>NZ_SMTG01000011.1 GCF_004358165.1 Luteimonas terrae | reverse complement strand
ACGCTCGGCGCCGATCTTGGTCAGTGCGGCGGTCAGCGTGGTCTTGCCGTGGTCGACGTGACCGATGGTGCCGACGTTGACGTGCGGCTTGGTGCGCTCGAACTTACCCTTTGCCATGGTGATACACCTCTATTGATTCGGGATTGGAAACTGGGATCCGGAAGTCCGGCGCCCGCTGTGCGGACACCGGATTCCAATCCCGATGCATTACTTCTTGGTGACAGTCTCGGCGATATTGGCCGGGGCCTCGGCGTAGTGATCGAACTCCATCGAGAACGTCGCACGGCCCTGGGACATCGAGCGCAGCGTGGTCGCGTAGCCGAACATCTCGCCCAGCGGGATCATCGCGTTGATGATCTTGCCCGACGGGCTGTCGTCCTGACCCTGCAGGATGCCGCGACGACGGCTGACGTCGCCCATCACGTCGCCGAGGTAATCCTCGGGGCTGACGATCTCGACCTTCATCATCGGCTCGAGCAGCGCCGGGCTCGCCTTCACGAAGCCCTGCTTGAACGCCATCGACGAGGCCAGCTTGAACGCCATTTCCGACGAGTCGACGTCGTGGTACGAGCCGAACACCAGCTTGACCTTGACGCCCACGACCGGGAAGCCGGCGATCGGACCACTGGTGATCGTCTCGCGGATGCCCTTCTCGACCGACGGGATGAATTCCTTCGGGATCACGCCACCGGTGATGTCGTTGATGAAGAGGAAGTCGTCCTTGATGTCGGCGGCGATCTTCGGATCGGCACGATCCTCGGCGGTCAGCGGCGACAGCTCGATCACGACGTGACCATACTGACCCTTACCACCGGACTGCTTGGCGTGCTTGTAGTCCGACTTCACGTTCGCGGTGCGGATGGTCTCGCGGTACGCGACCTGCGGCTTGCCGACGTTGGCCTCGACGTTGAACTCGCGCTTCATGCGGTCGACGATGATGTCCAGGTGCAGCTCGCCCATACCGGCGATGATGGTCTGGCCCGATTCCTCGTCGGTACGCACGCGGAAGGACGGATCCTCCTGCGCCAGGCGACCGAGGGCGAGGCCCATCTTTTCCTGGTCCGACTTGGTCTTCGGCTCGACGGCCATCGAGATCACCGGCTCGGGGAACGTCATCCGCTCGAGGACGATCGGATGCTCCTGCGAGCACAACGTGTCGCCGGTGGTGACGTCCTTCAGGCCCACGGCCGCGGCGATGTCGCCGGCCAGCACTTCCTTGATCTCTTCGCGGTTGTTGGAGTGCATCTGCAGCAGACGGCCGATGCGCTCCTTCTTGCTCTTGACCGAGTTGTAGACCTGGTCACCTGCGTTGAGCGTGCCCGAGTAGACGCGGAAGAACGTCAGCGAACCCACGAACGGGTCGGTCATGATCTTGAACGCCAGCGCCGAGAACGGGGCCTTGTCGCTCGACTCGCGCGACAGCTCCTTGGTCTCGTCGTCGACGTCCACGCCCTTGACCGCCGGCACGTCGACCGGCGACGGCAGCAGCTTGACGACGCCGTCGAGCATCGCCTGGACGCCCTTGTTCTTGAACGCCGAGCCGCAGTACATCGGCACGATCTCGGTCTTGAGGGTGCGCTCGCGCAGGCCGTCGAGGATTTCCTCCTCCGACAGCTCGCCCTCTTCGAGGTACTTGTCCATCAGGGCTTCGGAGGCTTCGGCCGCCGACTCCACCATGAAGGCGCGCGCTTCTTCCGCCGGGCCCTGCAGCTCGGCCGGAATGTCGCGGTATTCGAAGTTCAGGCCCTGCGACGCAGTATCCCAGTGGATGGCCTTCATCTTGACCAGATCGACCACGCCTTCGAAGCCGTCTTCGGCACCGATCGGCAGCTGCATCGGAACGGCAGCCGCGCCCAGGCGCGCCTTCAGCTGGTCACGGACCTTGTAGAAGTTGGCACCGGTGCGGTCCATCTTGTTGACGAACGCGATGCGCGGCACGTGGTACTTGTTGGCCTGGCGCCACACCGTCTCGGACTGCGGCTGCACGCCACCGACCGCACACAGCACGAACACCGCGCCGTCGAGCACGCGCAGCGAACGCTCCACTTCGATCGTGAAGTCGACGTGGCCGGGGGTGTCGATGATGTTGAAGCGATGCTCCGGCATCGACTTGTCCATGCCCTTCCAGAACGCGGTGGTCGCAGCGGACTGGATCGTGATGCCACGCTCCTGCTCCTGCTCCATCCAGTCCATGGTGGCGGCGCCGTCGTGCACTTCACCGATCTTGTGGCTCTTGCCGGTGTAGAACAGGATGCGCTCGGAAGTCGTGGTCTTGCCGGCATCGATGTGGGCCATGATGCCGAAGTTGCGGTAGCGTTCGATGGGAGTCGTGCGAGCCACGTCAGTCTCTCGTATTGGATGGCGAAGTCCCGATGGAAGCCGGAACCTTCGCGATGGAATCGCTTGAATGGACGAATGCCGCCTTGCGGCGGCCTTCTGATCCTGCGTGCGGTCTGTGACCGCGTGGAGGCACCTGGATGGTGCCGACGGGCCCCGGAATCAACCGGGACCCGCCAAGACCGCTTACCAGCGGTAGTGCGCGAACGCCTTGTTGGCGTCGGCCATGCGGTGGGTTTCTTCGCGCTTCTTGATCGCGCCACCACGGTTTTCGGACGCGTCGATCAGCTCGGCGGCCAGCTTGCGCGGCATGCTGTTCTCGCCACGCTTGCGTGCCGACTCGATCAGCCAGCGCATCGCCAGCGCCATGCGACGCGAAGCGCGCACTTCGACCGGCACCTGGTACGTGGCACCGCCGACGCGACGCGACTTCACTTCGACCGCCGGGGAGATGTTGCCCAGCGCCTTCTCGACCAGCTCGAGCGCATTGCCGTTCTTCTCGCCGATGACGTCCATGGCGCCGTACACGATCTTTTCGGCGACGGACTTCTTGCCGCTCTTCATGACCATGTTGATGAAGCGCGCGATCGTCTCGCTGCCGTGCTTCGGGTCGGGCAGCACCGAACGCTGCGGGGTGTTTCCTTTACGCGACATTGTCTATTCCTCAGCCCTTCGGACGCTTGGCGCCGTACTTCGAACGTGCCTGCTTGCGCTTCGCGACGCCGGCGGCGTCGAGCGAGCCACGCACCGTGTGGTAACGCACACCCGGGAGGTCCTTGACGCGACCGCCGCGGATCAGCACCACGCTGTGCTCCTGCAGGTTGTGGCCTTCGCCGCCGATGTACGAGATGACCTCGTAACCGTTGGTCAGGCGCACCTTGGCGACCTTGCGAAGCGCCGAGTTCGGCTTCTTCGGGGTCGTGGTGTAGACGCGGGTGCAGACGCCACGGCGCTGCGGGCAGTTCGCCAGCGCGGGCGAAGTGCTCTTGTAGGTTTCGGGGCTGCGCGGCTTCCGCACCAGCTGGTTGATCGTTGCCATCAGTCTCGGGTCTGTGGTTCGGGCTTTCGGCCCGGTGAAAACGAAGACAGACGGGAACGCCGTCTGTCAGACGAAAAAGTATAGCCCGCGCTGACGAATACCGTCAACGCGGGTCATACCGCCACCGACAGCCCCGCGAAGGGAACTGCCCGGCATACAACGTCTCCCGTCCATCCTGGACCGAATACGAGCCGCGTCCTGCGCCTCTTTTCGGAGTCTGGGCGGCCCACGCGGGGCCGCCAAAGGGGGTGGATCTTAGCGCGATTCGCCGTCGTTGTCAGCCGCCGGCGTCACCGGGGCGTCTTCGAGCATCACCTGCTCCGGCGCCGCCGGTGCAGCCACGGCCTCGTCGGCCACGACCGAACCCGACAGTGCATCCATTTCCGAATCGGTCAGACCCGACGCGGCACGGCGACGACGCGCGTGATACGCCAGACCGGTACCGGCCGGAATCAGGCGACCGACGATCACGTTCTCCTTGAGACCGCGCAGGCTGTCGCGCGTGCCGCGGACGGCCGCCTCGGTGAGCACGCGGGTGGTCTCCTGGAACGACGCGGCCGAGATGAACGACTCGGTCGCCAGCGACGCCTTGGTGATGCCCAGCAGGACCGGGTCGAACTTCGCCGGCAGCTCGTTCTTGGACAGCAGCTTGGCGTTGTCCTCGATGACGCGCTGGCGCTCGACCTGCTCGCCGTTGAGGAACTTCGAATCACCGGCGTCGGTGACTTCGACCTTGCGCAGCATCTGGCGGACGATCACTTCGATGTGCTTGTCGTTGATCTTCACGCCCTGCAGGCGATAGACGTCCTGGATTTCCTTGGTCAGGTACGAGGCGAGTTCCTCGACACCCTTCAGGCGCAGGATGTCCTGCGGACCCGGCTCGCCGTCGACGACCGTCTCGCCCTTCTCCACGTGCTCGCCTTCGAACACGATGATCTGGCGGTACTTGGGGATCAGCTCCTCGTGATCGACACCATCGGTGCCCTTGATGATCAGGCGCTGCTTGCCCTTGGTGTCCTTGCCGAAGCTGACGATGCCCGAGATCTCGGCGAGGATCGCCTGGTCCTTGGGCTTGCGCGCTTCGAACAGGTCGGCCACGCGCGGCAGACCACCGGTGATGTCGCGGGTCTTGGACGCTTCCTGCGGCACCTTGGTCACCACGTCGCCCACGCCGACGGCGTCGCCGTCCTGCAGGTTGACGATCGAGCGCGGCGGCAGCAGGTACTGCGCCGGCAGGTCGGTACCCGGGATCGACAGGTCATTGCCCTTGCCGTCGACGATGCGGACGATCGGACGCAGGTCCTTGCCGGCCGAACCACGACGCTTGGGATCGGTGATCTCGCGCGATGCCAGGCCGGTCAGCTCGTCGGTCTTCTCGATGACGGTGATGCCGTCGACGAAGTCCACGAAGCGGATGAAACCCGCCACTTCCGACACGATCGGGTGGTTGTGCGGATCCCAGTTGGCGACGGTCTGGCCGGCCTTGATCGCATCGCCGTCGTTGACCGTGATGGTCGCGCCGTAGGGCAGCTTGTAACGCTCGCGCTCGCGACCATGGCCGTCGAGCACCGACAGCTCGCCCGAACGCGAGACCGCGACCAGGCTGCCGCTCTCGTGCTTGACGTGCTTGAGGTTGTTGAACTTGATCGAGCCGGTGGTCTTGACCGTCACGTTGTCGATGGCGGCCGCACGCGACGCCGCACCACCGATGTGGAACGTACGCATGGTCAGCTGGGTACCCGGCTCACCGATCGACTGCGCGGCGACGACGCCCACGGCCTCGCCCTGGTTGACCAGGTGGCCGCGGCCGAGGTCACGGCCGTAGCAATGCGCGCAGACGCCGAAGCTGCTTTCGCAGGTGATCGTGGAGCGGACCTGGATCGACTGCACGCCGGCCTCTTCGAGGCGCTGCACCCACTGCTCGTCGAGCAGCGTGTTGCGGGTCACGATCGGATCCTCGTCGTTGCCCGGCAGGAACACGTCCTCGGCCACGACACGACCCAGCACGCGGTCGCGCAGCGGCTCGACGACGTCACCGCCTTCGACGATCGGGGTCATGGTCAGACCGTCGACGGTGCCGCAGTCAACTTCGGTGATCACCACGTCCTGGGCCACGTCGACGAGACGACGGGTCAGGTAACCGGAGTTCGCGGTCTTGAGCGCGGTATCGGCCAGACCCTTTCGGGCACCGTGGGTGGAGTTGAAGTACTCCTGCACGTTCAGACCTTCGCGGAAGTTCGCGATGATCGGCGTTTCGATGATCGAGCCGTCCGGCTTGGCCATCAGGCCGCGCATGCCGGCCAGCTGACGGATCTGCGCCTGCGAACCACGCGCACCCGAGTCGGCCATGATGTAGAGCGAGTTCATCGACTTCTGGTCGATCGTCTCGCCCTTGGCGTTGACGACCTTCTCGGTGCCGATGGTGTCCATCATCGCCTTGGCGATGCGCTCGTTCGTACGCGACCAGATGTCGACGACCTTGTTGTAGCGCTCGCCGGCGGTGACCAGACCCGACTGGTACTGCTGCTGGATTTCCAGCACCTCGGCCTCGGCCTCGACCAGGATGCCGGCCTTCTCGGACGGGATGGTCATGTCGTTGATGCCGATCGACACACCGGCACGCGTGGCGTTGCCGAAGCCGGTGTACATCAGTTTGTCGGCGAACACGACCGTGTCCTTGAGACCCAGGCGGCGGTAGCAGGCGTTGATCAGGCGCGAGATGTTCTTCTTGTTGAGCTCGACGTTGGCCAGCTCGAACGGCAGGCCGTCGGGCATGATCTCGAGCAGCAGCGCACGACCCACGGTCGTCTCGACGATCGAGGTCACCTTGTCGCGCGAGCCGTCCTCGCCGATCACGGTCTGCTGGATGCGGACCTTGATCTTGGCGTGCAGGCCGGCGGCCTTGTTGTCGAACGCGCGACGCACTTCGGCGATGTTGGCGAACACCATGCCCTCGCCCGGGATGTTCTCCAGAGCGCGCGTCATGTAGTACAGACCGAGCACGACGTCCTGCGACGGCACGATGATCGGCTCGCCGTTGGCCGGCGAGAGGATGTTGTTGGACGCCATCATCAGCGCACGCGCTTCGAGCTGGGCTTCCAGCGAGAGCGGCACGTGGACCGCCATCTGGTCACCGTCGAAGTCGGCGTTGAACGCGGTACAGACCAGCGGGTGCAGCTGGATCGCCTTGCCTTCGATCAGCACCGGCTCGAACGCCTGGATGCCCAGACGGTGCAGCGTCGGCGCGCGGTTGAGCATGACCGGGTGCTCGCGGATCACCTCTTCGAGGATGTCCCACACCTCGGCCTCTTCGCGCTCGACGAGCTTCTTGGCGGCCTTGATCGTCGTGGCCAGGCCACGGCGCTGCAGCTTGGCGAAGATGAAGGGCTTGAACAGTTCCAGCGCCATCTTCTTCGGCAGGCCGCACTCGTGCAGGCGCAGCGTCGGACCGACCACGATGACCGAACGGCCCGAGTAGTCGACGCGCTTGCCGAGCAGGTTCTGGCGGAAGCGGCCCTGCTTGCCCTTGATCATGTCGGCGAGCGACTTGAGCGGACGCTTGTTGGTGCCGGTGATCGCACGGCCGCGACGGCCGTTGTCCATCAGCGCATCGACCGATTCCTGCAGCATGCGCTTCTCGTTGCGCACGATGATGTCGGGCGCATTGAGTTCGAGCAGGCGACGCAGGCGGTTGTTGCGGTTGATGACGCGGCGGTACAGATCGTTGAGATCCGAGGTCGCGAAGCGGCCACCGTCCAGCGGGACCAGCGGACGCAGGTCCGGCGGCAGCACCGGCAGCACGGTCATGATCATCCACTCGGGGCGGTTGCCCGAGTCGATGAAGGCCTCGACCAGCTTGATGCGCTTGGTGAGGCGCTTGAGCTTGGTCTCCGAACCCGTGGCGGCGATCTCTTCCTTCAGGCGGACCATCTCGGCCTGCAGGTCGATCGTGCGCAGCAGGTCGTAGACGGCCTCGGCGCCCATCGCGGCATCGAAGTCGTCGCCGTGCTCCTGGCGCATCTGCATGTACTGCTCTTCGTTGAGCAGCTGGCTGCGCTCGAGCGGGGTCAGGCCCGGCTCGGTCACGACGAACGCCTCGAAGTACAGGATGCGTTCGATGTCACGCAGGGTCATGTCCAGCATCAGGCCGATGCGCGAGGGCAGCGACTTGAGGAACCAGATGTGCGCGACCGGCGAGGCCAGGTCGATGTGACCCATGCGCTCGCGACGCACCTTGGCCAGCGTGACTTCGGTGCCGCACTTCTCGCAGACCACGCCGCGGTGTTTCATGCGCTTGTACTTGCCGCACAGGCACTCGTAGTCCTTGATCGGACCGAAGATCGCGGCACAGAACAGGCCGTCGCGCTCGGGCTTGAACGTGCGGTAGTTGATGGTCTCGGGCTTCTTCACTTCGCCGAACGACCACGAACGGATCAGGTCCGGCGAGGCCAGCGCGATCTTGATCGCGTCGAAGTCCGGGATCTGGCGCTGCTGGTTGAAGAGATTGAGCAGGTCTTTCATGTCTTTACTCCGGGAATGGGGAACCTGGGGCGGTATGGATCGAAGTCGCGCGCGGCACGCTCACGGGCCGCGCGTCGGACGTCCTGCCTCAGTGCTCCTCCAGCTCCATGTTGATCGCCAGCGAACGGATTTCCTTGACCAGCACGTTGAAGGACTCGGGCATGCCCGCGACCATCTCGTGTTCGCCGTCGACGATGTTCTTGTACATCTGGTTGCGGCCCTGCACGTCGTCGGACTTCACCGTCAGCATTTCCTGCAGGGTGTAGGCCGCGCCGTAGGCTTCCAGCGCCCAGACTTCCATTTCGCCGAAACGCTGGCCGCCGAACTGCGCCTTGCCGCCCAGCGGCTGCTGGGTGACGAGCGAGTACGGGCCGGTCGAACGCGCGTGCATCTTGTCGTCCACCAGGTGGTTGAGCTTGAGCATGTGCATGTAGCCCACGGTGACCTCGCGCTCGAACGTTTCGCCGGTGCGGCCGTCGTAGAGGCGGTGCTGGCCGCTGGTCGGCATGTCCGCCAGCTCGAGCATCGCCTTGATCTCCGACTCGGCAGCGCCGTCGAACACCGGGGTCGCCATCGGCACGCCGTCGGTCAGGTTGCCGGCGAGCGTCAGCAGCTCCTCGTCACTGAACTGCGACAGGTCGACGCGCTGTGCGGCGACGGACTTGTCGTGGTTGTAGATCTTGTCGAGGAAGGCACGCAGCTCGGCGATCTTGGCCTGCGCATCGAGCATCCGCTGGATCTTCTCGCCCAGGCCCTTGGCCGCCAGGCCGAGGTGGACTTCGAGGATCTGGCCGATGTTCATACGCGACGGCACGCCCAGCGGGTTCAGCACGATGTCGACCGTGTTGCCGTTGGCCATGTAGGGCATGTCCTGCACGGGCACGATGGTCGACACGACACCCTTGTTGCCGTGACGGCCGGCCATCTTGTCGCCCGGCTGGATGCGGCGCTTCACGGCCAGGTAGACCTTGACCATCTTCAGCACGCCCGGTGCGAGGTCGTCGCCCTGGGTGATCTTGCCGCGCTTGTCGGCGAAACGCTTCTCGAACTCCTTCTGGTGCGCGTCGATCTGTTTCTGCGCACGTTCGATGGCGTCGGCCGCGTCCTCGTCCTTCATGCGGATCTGGAACCAGTCGGACTTCTTCAGACCGTCGAGCACCAGCGAGGAGACCGTGTCGCCCTTCTTCAGGCCCGGACCGCCGTTGGCGACCTTGCCCTGGATCTGCGAACGCAGACGCGCGTAGATCGCCGATTCCAGGATGCGGAACTGGTCGTCGAAGTCCTTCTTGACGCGCTTGATCTCGGACTCTTCGATCTGCTTGGCGCGCTTGTCCTTCTCGATGCCGTCGCGGGTGAAGACCTGCACGTCGATGACGGTGCCGTCCATGCCCGGCGGCACGCGCAGCGAGCTGTCCTTCACGTCGGACGCCTTCTCACCGAAGATCGCACGCAGCAGCTTCTCTTCCGGGGTCAGCTGGCTCTCGCCCTTCGGCGTGACCTTGCCGACCAGAATGTCGCCGGCGCGGACTTCCGCACCGATATACACCACGCCGGATTCGTCGAGACGGTTGAGCGCGTTCTCCGACACGTTCGGGATGTCGGCGGAGATTTCCTCCGGTCCCAGCTTCGTGTCGCGGGCGACCGCGGTCAGCTCTTCGATGTGGATCGTCGTGTAACGGTCTTCCTTGACGACGCGCTCCGACAGCAGGATCGAGTCTTCGAAGTTGTAGCCGTTCCACGGCATGAACGCGACCAGCATGTTCTGGCCCAGGGCCAGCTCGCCGATGTCGGTCGAGGGGCCGTCGGCCAGCACGTCGCCGCGCGCGACCACGTCACCCACGTTCACCAGCGGACGCTGGTTGATGCAGGTGTTCTGGTTGGAGCGCGTGTACTTGATCAGGTTGTAGATGTCGACGCCGGCATCGTGCTCGCCGGAGATCTCCTCTTCATTGACCTTGACCACGACGCGGCCGGCATCGATCTGCTCGATCACGCCGCCACGGCGGGCGTTCACGGTCACGCCCGAGTCGCGCGCCACGGCACGCTCGATGCCGGTCCCGACCAGCGGCTTCTGGGCACGCAGGGTCGGCACGGCCTGACGCTGCATGTTCGCGCCCATCAGTGCGCGGTTCGCGTCATCGTGCTCGAGGAACGGGACCAGCGCCGCCGCGACCGACACGGTCTGCATCGGCGAGACGTCCATGTAGTGGATTTCGGCCGGCGGCTTGAGCAGCGACTCGCCCTGGAAGCGGCAGTCGACGAACTGCTGCGTCATCGTGCCCTTCTCGTCCTGCACGGCGTTGGCCTGCGCGATGACGTAGTCGTTCTCTTCGATCGCCGAGAGGTACTCGATCTCGTCGGTGACGCGGCTGTCGACGACCTTGCGGTACGGGGTCTCGAGGAAGCCGTACTTGTTGGTGCGCGCGAAGGTCGCCAGCGAGTTGATCAGGCCGATGTTCGGGCCTTCCGGCGTTTCGATGGTGCAGACGCGGCCGTAGTGGGTCGGGTGCACGTCGCGCACTTCGAAGCCGGCGCGCTCGCGGGTCAGACCGCCCGGGCCCAGGGCCGAGACGCGACGCTTGTGCGTGACTTCCGACAGCGGGTTGTTCTGGTCCATGAACTGCGACAGCTGCGAGGAGCCGAAGAATTCCTTGACCGCCGCCGCGACCGGCTTGGCGTTGATGAGTTCCTGCGGGGTCAGGCCATCGGCCTCGGCCATCGTCAGGCGCTCGCGCACGGCGCGCTCGACGCGGACCAGGCCCACGCGGAACACGTTCTCGGCCATTTCACCGACCGAACGCACGCGGCGGTTGCCGAGGTGGTCGATGTCGTCGACGACGCCGCGACCGTTGCGGATCTCGGTCAGCACGCGGATGACGTCGAGGATGTCCGAGGTCTGGCCGTACTCGCCACGCAGACGCACCGCGTCCTCGTCCTTGCGCTCGGCGAAGTACTTCGCGTCGTAGAGCACCGACGCGCCTTCGGTTTCCTTGCGGCCCAGGCGACGGTTGAACTTCATGCGGCCGACGCTGGAGACGTCGTAGCGCTCGAAGGTGAAGAACAGGTTGTGGAACAGGTTCTGCGCAGCGTCCTTGGTCGGCGGCTCGCCGGGGCGCATCATGCGGTAGATCTCGACCAGCGCGTCGAGCTGGGTCTTGGTCGAGTCGATGCGCAGCGTGTTCGACAGGTACGGACCGCGATCGAGGTCGTTGACCCAGATCGTGCCGATGGCTTCGATCGACGCCTTGCGCAGCGCTTCGAGCGTCTCGAGCGTGATCTCGTCGTTGGCGGTCGCGACCAGCTCACCGGTCGACGGGTCGATGACGTCGTGCGACAGGATCTGGCCGACGAGGTAGTCGTCCGGCACCGCAAGAGCGGTGATGCCCGAGGCCTCGAGCTGCTTGACGTGACGCGCGGTGATGCGCTTGCCGGCTTCGACGATGACCTTCTCGCCGTCGAGCAGGTCGAAGTTCAGCGTTTCGCCACGCAGACGCTCCGACACCAGCTCCAGCTGCACGCCCTCGCCCTCGGGGAGGATGTGGTAGCTGTTGATGTCGAAGAACTCGTTGAGCATTTCTTCGTTGTTGTAGCCGAGCGCGCGCAGCAGCACCGACACCGGCAGCTTGCGACGGCGGTCGATACGGGTGAACAGCGCGTCCTTCGGGTCGAACTCGAAGTCCAACCACGAACCGCGGTACGGGATGATGCGGGCGCTGTAGAGCAGCTTGCCCGAGCTGTGGGTCTTGCCGCGGTCGTGGTCGAAGAACACGCCCGGCGAGCGGTGCAGCTGCGAAACGATGACGCGCTCGGTGCCGTTGATGATGAAGGTGCCGTTGTCGGTCATGAGCGGGATCTCGCCCATGTAGACCTCCTGCTCCTTCACGTACTTGATGGCCTTGGACGACGACTCGCGGTCGTAGATCACCAGGCGCACGGTCACGCGCAGCGGGGCGCCGTAGCTCAGGCCACGGTTGCGGCATTCGCGCTCGTCGAACACGGGCTCGCCGAGCTTGTAGCCGACGTATTCGAGTGCGGCGTAGCCGTTGTAGCTGACGATCGGGAACACCGACTTCAGCGCGGCGTGCAGGCCACGGTCCTCGCGCTTGGCGGGGTCGCGGTCGGCCTGCAGGAATTCACGGTAGGAATCGACCTGGATGGCGAGCAGGAACGGCACTTCGAGGATCGAGCGGCGCTTTCCGAAATTCTTGCGGATGCGCTTCTTCTCGGTGAACGAGTAATTCGACGGGAGCTGTGTCGTCGTCATGGGGAATACGCCTCGATGGATCGATGGGATCGCGTGCGATCCGGAACTAGAAGCTGTCACTGGGTAGTCGCTGGTATTGCCGGCACCAGCACGCCTTCTCCCGCTACTACCCGCTGACAACTGTGTCGGTTGTCGTGTTGCGGTACTGCCGGTCGTGCACTTGAAAAACGGGCGTTTTCAGGAACGACCAAGGGCCGGGAGCTTTCGCCCCCGGCCCCGGTGCATCGACAGCATGTGCTGCGATGCCAAGGTGTCGCTTACTTGAGCTCGGCGGTCGCGCCAGCAGCCTCGAGATCCTTCTTGATCTTCTCGGCTTCTTCCTTCGACGCGCCTTCCTTGACGTCCTTCGGAGCGCCTTCGACCAGGTCCTTGGCTTCCTTGAGGCCCAGGCCGGTGATGGCGCGGACGACCTTGATGACTTCGACCTTCTTGTCGCCGGCGGCCTTCAGGACGACGGTGAACTCGGTCTGCTCTTCAGCAGCGGCGGCCGGACCGGCAGCAGCAGCGACGGCAACCGGAGCCGCGGCGGAGACGCCGAACTTCTCTTCGATGGCCTTGACGAGCTCGACCACTTCCATCAGGGACTTTTCAGCGATCGCGTCGACGATCTGTTCGTTGGTCAGGGACATTGTGATTTACCTATTGGAAATTATCTGGATTGAAGCCTGCTGGCGTGCAACAGGCGCGATGACGTCGAACTCAGGCTTTAAGCCGTAGCTTCGGCAGCTGCTTCTTCCGCCGGTGCACCACCACCCTGCTTGTCGGCCACGGCCTGGACGGCACGGGCGAACATCGCGGCGGGCTCGAGCAGGGTGCGGGCCAGCATGGCCAGCGCCTGATCGCGGGTCGGCAGCGCCGCAAGCACGTCCACGTGGCTGGCGGGATACAGCTCGCCACCCACGGACACGACCTTCGGCTGCAGCTTGTCGTTGCTCTTGGCGAATTCCTTGATCAGGCGACCGGCAGCGCCGGGCTCCTCGGTCGAAAACGCATACAGCAGGGGACCGACGAGGCTGTCCTTGACGACAGCGAACTCGGTGCCCTCGATGGCGCGCACGGCCAGCGTGTTCTTGACAACTTTCAAGAACACGCCCGTTTCACGAGCCTGCTTGCGCATCGCGGTCATCTGGCTGACCGTGGTGCCTGCGTATTCGGCGGCGACCAGGGAGTGCGCCTTGGCGGCGACGTCTGCCAGTTCGGCGACAACTTCTTGCTTCTGGGACAGATTGAGAGCCATACACTCCTCACTTGGTAACTCCGCTCGCGGCTCCTGCCGCTTGCGGTCCTGGACGGCATCCATCCGTGGAACGCCGGGGACACGAAGGTCCCGGGTCGGTGGCCTGTCCGGCTGGCGGTCTTGCGACCACACCAGAAAACTTCCAGAAGGCGGCACCATCTGCGCGGGCGCACCCTTGCGGGTGGATTAAGCAGTCCCGCTAGCTACGACGGCGATTCCCTGCCAACACGAGCTTCCGTGCCCGTCGTCGTAGCGCGCTGACCGCACCTGCGGTCTTTGACGGCTGTCGTTCGATACCGGAGTACCGGCGACTGCCCTCAAATGGTCGAACACCGCACGGCCGCGAACGGCCGGACGGGTACATCGATTACTTGAGCGACAGCGTCGACGCGTCGACGGTGACGCCCGGGCCCATCGTCGAGCTCAGCGAGATCTTCTGCAGGTACTGGCCCTTGGCGGTGGCCGGCTTGGCCTTCACCAGGTCGACCAGCAGCGCCTGCAGGTTGTCCTTGAGCTTGTCCGCATCGAAGTCGGCCTTACCGATCGTGCAGTGGATGATGCCGGCCTTGTCGGTGCGGTAGCGGACCTGACCGCCCTTGGCGTTCTTCACAGCCTCGCCCGGGTTCGGGGAGACGGTGCCGACCTTCGGGTTCGGCATCAGGCCGCGCGGGCCCAGCACCGTACCGAGCTTGCCGACGACGCGCATCGCGTCCGGCGTCGCGATCACGACGTCGTAGTTGATGTCGCCGCCCTGCATCTTCTCGGCCAGGTCGTCCATGCCGACGACGTCGGCACCGGCGGCCAGGGCCTCGTCGGCCTTCGCGCCGGCCGGTGCGAACACCGCCACGCGGACGCTCTTGCCGGTGCCCTGCGGCAGCACGGTCGAGCCGCGGACCTGCTGGTCCGACTTGCGCGCGTCGACGCCGAGGCGGACGGCGACGTCCACGGCTTCGGCGAACTTCGCGCTGCTGTTGTCCTTGACGATCTTCAGTGCGTCATCGATCGCGTAGGTCTTGCCCGGCTGCACGGCAGCCTGCAGGGTCTTCTGTCGCTTGGTCAGCTTGGCCATGGTCTCAGCCCTCCACCGTCAGGCCCATCGAACGGGCCGAGCCCGCGATGGTGCGCACTGCTGCTTCCAGCTCGGCCGCCGTCAGATCGGCTTCCTTCGCCTTGGCGATTTCTTCGAGCTGCGCGCGCGTCACCTTGCCCACCTTCTCGGTGTTCGGACGCTTGGAGCCCGAGGCCACGCCTGCCGCCTTCTTGAGCAGCACCGATGCCGGCGTGCTCTTGGTGATGAAGGTGAAGGTACGGTCCGAGTAGGCCGTGATGATGACCGGGGTCGGCAGACCCGGCTCGAGCTTGGAGGTCGCTGCGTTGAACGCCTTGCAGAACTCCATGATGTTCAGACCGCGCTGGCCCAGTGCGGGACCGACCGGCGGCGAGGGGTTGGCCTGACCGGCCTTCACCTGCAGCTTGATGTAACCGACGACTTTCTTCGCCATTGTCTTCTCTCCGGGTGCAAACGCCTGGACTCAGGCTCCCCATCGTTCCGGGAATTGACGTGTCCCGGCTTCACGTTGTCCATCCGCGCGAAAGGCCGCCCATATGGCGGCCTGTGCGGTTTTGCCCGGCTGCACCGGACAGTGAGCCGCGCACTATAGCAGGGTTTCGCGCGCCCGTCACATCCGGGCGCAGCGCCGGATCAGGCCTTCTCGACCTGCCCGAATTCCAGCTCGACCGGGGTCGAGCGGCCGAAGATCAGCACTGCGACGCGCAGGCGGCTCTTCTCGTAATTGACCTCTTCGACGACGCCGTTGAAGTCGTTGAACGGGCCGTCGATGACGCGGACCATCTGGCCGGCCTCGAACAGCACCTTCGGACGCGGCTTCTCGACGCCTTCCTGCACGCGGTCGAGGATCACGGCGGCCTCGTCGTCGCGGATCGGCAGCGGACGATCGGCGGTACCGCCGATGAAGCCCATCACCTTCGGCGTTTCCTTGACCAGGTGCCAGCTCTCGTTGTCCATGCGCGGGATGCCGCCCTCGTCCGAGGTCAGGATCTGCACCAGCACGTAGCCCGGGAAGAACTTGCGCTCGGAACGGCGCTTCTGGCCGGAGCGCATCTCGATCACTTCTTCGGTCGGCACCAGCACGTCGCCGAACTTGTCCTGCATCTCGGTGCGGACGATGCGGTCACGCAGGGCCTGTGCCACCGACTTCTCGAAGCCGGAATAGGCATGCACGACGTACCAGCGCTTGACGCCTTCGGTTTCCATCAGAATCTGTACTCCGTCACTGCCTCAGGATGAGGCGGATCAGCCACTGGATGATCTGGTCGAAGCCGGCCAGCACCAGGCTGATGATCGCCACGGCGATGATCACGATCCAGGTCAGGCGGGTCGCCTCCTGGCGCGTCGGCCAGACGACCTTGCGCATCTCGAAGCGGGTCTCCGAGAAGAAATCACGGGTCTGGTGACCCTTGCCGGTGGTCAGGAAGACCGCGACAGCGCCCACGATGCCCAGGGCGACGATGATGCTGCGTACCGGCGTCGCCAGCTGCGGCTGGAACCAGTAGAACGCGAACACGCCGGCGACCATGAGCAGCAGCGCGGCGGCGTATTTGGCGAGGTCCGTGGAGGACGCGCCCTTCGATTGATCCACTCTGCTGTTCAAATCCCGGCGACTCATCGGTTTGCGACTGCTCGGTTGACGGGCCAGACCGTGCTGCGCCCGGACCCGCGCGGACGATTCCGCGAATGGCACGCCAGGAGGGACTCGAACCCCCAACCTGCGGTTTTGGAGACCGCTGCTCTGCCAATTGAGCTACTGGCGTACGGATTGGAACTTTGGCCGCCGACGCCGGGATTCCCGAGACGGCGAAGGCGGACCGGGGTGCCGGCCCGCCTTGTCGCGGCTCTCTCGTGATACTGCATCGTCGGGAGAGCCACTGGATCCCGGCGTTCACCGGGATGACGTCCTGTCAGCCGAGCGCGCCTTGGCGCGCTCGAGCCGTTTCGTCACTTGATGATCTTGGCCACCACGCCGGCGCCAACGGTACGACCGCCTTCGCGGATCGCGAAGCGCAGGCCTTCGTCCATCGCCACCGGGTTGATCAGCGTGACCACCATCTTCACGTTGTCGCCCGGCATCACCATCTCGGTGCCTTCCGGCAGCTCGACCGCACCGGTGATGTCGGTGGTGCGGAAGTAGAACTGCGGACGGTAGCCCTTGAAGAACGGGGTGTGACGGCCGCCCTCGTCCTTCGACAGCACGTAGACTTCGGCTTCGAAATCGGTGTGCGGCTTGATCGAACCCGGCTTGGCCAGCACCTGGCCACGTTCGACGTCGTCACGCTTGGTGCCGCGCAGCAGCAGACCGGCGTTGTCGCCTGCCTGACCCTGGTCGAGCAGCTTGCGGAACATTTCCACGCCCGTGACGGTGGTCTTCTGCACCGGACGGATACCGACGATTTCGATTTCCTCGCCGACCTTGATCACGCCGCGCTCGATGCGACCGGTGACCACGGTGCCGCGGCCCGAGATCGAGAACACGTCTTCGACCGGCATCAGGAACGACTTGTCCACGTCGCGCTCCGGCTCCGGGATCCAGCTGTCGAGCGCGTCGACCAGCTTGAGGATCGCCGGCACGCCGATGTCGCTCTGGTCGCCATCGAGGGCCAGACGGGCCGAACCGTGGATGATCGGGGTGTCGTCGCCCGGGAAGTCGTACTTGCTCAGCAGCTCGCGCACTTCCATCTCGACCAGCTCGAGCAGCTCGGCGTCGTCGACCATGTCGGCCTTGTTCAGGAACACGACGATGTACGGCACGCCGACCTGACGCGACAGCAGGATGTGCTCGCGGGTCTGCGGCATCGGGCCGTCGGCCGCCGAACACACCAGGATCGCGCCGTCCAT
>NZ_SMTG01000010.1 GCF_004358165.1 Luteimonas terrae | reverse complement strand
CAGGGACGCGTGGTCGTGCCGCCGGTGCGGTTGGCGCTGTCTTCGACCTTCTCGCCGACCTTCTGCACGTCCTGACCCGCACCCTTCATGGTGTTGCAGGCGGACAGGGTGCCGACGGTGAACATGGCGAGCAGCAGCAGTGCGGTCATACGCTTCATGGGATTCTCCGGGTCGTTGCGAACGGCTGCGACATCGCAACCATGGCGCGGATATTAGGAACCGCCGACGTGAAGCCGGCGTGGACCCGAAACCCCATCCGGTGACGCGTTCAACGATGCGCGTGCGGCGTGAAGACGTCGCCCGCTCATGCGCATCGATCAGTCGCGCATGAGCGTCGACTTGCCGAACAGGCTCTCGACCAGATCGACCGCCAGCTCGGCGGTCGTGTTGCCCTGGTCGAGCGCCGTGTTGACCTCGACGATGTCCAGCGAGCCCAGACAGCCGGTGTCGGCGATCATCTCCATGATCAGCTGGGCCTCGCGGTAGTTGATGCCGCCGGGCACCGGCGTGCCCGTGCCCGGCGCGATGGTCGGGTCGAGCACGTCGACATCGAAGCTCACGTGCAGGTGGGTGTCGGCATCGAGTCCTTCCAGCGCTTCTTCCACGACGCGGCGCATGCCGACCTCGTCGATGTAGCGCATGTCGTAGATGTCGAGGCCATGCTCCTTGACCATGCGCTTCTCGTCCGGATCGACCGAACGGATGCCGATCTGCCGGAACTGCGCGACCTGCATCGACGGCGACTCGCCACCCAGGCGCGTCAGCACGTCGGGGCCGATGCCGCACAGACACGCGACCGGCATGCCGTGCACGTTGCCGGACGGCGTGATCTGCGAGGTGTTGAAGTCGGTATGCGCGTCCAGCCACAGCACGCGCAGCTTGCGGCCGTTCGCGCGGCAGTGGTTCGCCACGGCGGCGATCGAGCCGATCGCCAGGCAGTGATCGCCGCCGAGCATGATGGGCATGCGCCCGCGCGCGAGTTCGGCGGACGACGCGTCGAGGACCGCGCGATTCCATGCGACCACTTCGTCGAGGTGCCGGTAACCCGCTTCCGGGCCGGTCCACGGATTCTTCGGCCCCTTGAGGTCGCCCAGATCGGCGACGTCGACGCCGCGTGCGATCAGCGCTTCGACCAGACCGGCGACGCGCAGGCCTTCTGGACCCATCGAGGCACCGCGACGACCGGCCCCCACATCGGTGGGCACGCCGAAGATCGAGACCGGGGGATACGTCTGCTGCATGCGAGCTCCTGTGCGAGGACCGGGCCGGCGCGCGGGGCGCGACGGAGGCATCGATGCCGGAGCGGCCGTGGGGAGGCGCCAGGGGCGCGGGCGCGGGACGGCATCGCGAAACTGGTGCCGGCACCCGGATTCGAACTGGGGACCTACCGCTTACAAGGCGGTTGCTCTACCAACTGAGCTATGCCGGCATGGCATGCGGCGCGAGGCCGCGGCGGGATTCTAACCTGCAACCCATTGCGCGTTGCAGTCGCGCGTCTCCACGCGCGTCGCGCCAGCCCGTACGCGCAGCGATTCGGCGGTGACGCCCTCGGCGGCCATCGCGTCGATCCAGTAGCGCGTCAGCGTGCTGCCGAGCGGCGCGGCCTCGGCCGCGAAGCCCGCGGCGCGCAGGGCCTCGGCACGGTTGCGCGCCGGCGCTTCGCTGCCGAAACGACCGAGCGCGATGCCGTTGGCGTCCGCGCCGTCGGCGATCACGTAGTAGTCGTTGAAGCCGGCGTCGAGCAGACGCGCAACGGTGGCATCGGCGGTCGCGCGGTCCGGCAGTGGCGCCATCCACACCCGCCAGCCGCGTGGCGTCTCGCCGACCTCGCGCGTGGCGATGCGTGCGACCGAAGACACCAGCTGTGCCAGCGCCGCATCGCGGCTGGCCGCGTCGGGGAATGGACCGAGGGCGACGCACCGCGCATCGCCTGCGGGCGGCGCAGGGGTCTCGGTCGCAAGGGGCGCCTCGGCGTCCGCTGCAGCCTCGGGCGCTTCAAGCGCGACGACTTGCGTCGCGACGGCGTCGACTGCACGCGCCGGCGCCGGCGCGGACGGCTCGCCGACCAGCTGCAGCGTCGATGGTCCGGGGTCGGCGAACGCGGCGGGGTCGCCCGGATCGCCACGCAGGGCCCACCACACGGCGACGCCGAAGTTGAGGATCACCAGCAGGACGACGAGTGCGCGCAGCAGCATGGCGCGAGTCTAGCCTTCCGGCGCGGCGAGGCCGGCACTGGCGCGCTGCCAGCGCGCGAGCCCGTGCAGCACGAGATCGGCGCGCCAATGCGCCTCGGGCAGATGCGCGCGCAGCGCATCGGCGCCCCCGCCATGCACCAGCAGCCGCGGCCTCGCGCCGAGCTGCGCAACCGCTTCGCGCAGACTGCGTTCGATCAGGCCCACTGCGGCGCCTTCGCAGCCCGAGGCCAGTGCATCCTCGGTGTCGTCGGCGAACTCCGCGTAGACGCCGCCGGTCGGCGCGAGCTGGGCGACGCGACGGTGCAGGGCCTCGCGCATCAGCGTCGGCGACGGGGCGATGCGCCCGCCGCGGTGCCGGCCGTGTGCATCGACCAGATCGACCGTCAGCGCGGTGCCGACGCCGACCACCAGCGCGGCGCCGCCCTCGGCGTGCGCGGACAGCAATGCGAGGAACCGGTCGACGCCGAAGCGCGCCGGCTCGGCGTAGGCGATCGTCAGGCCGTCGAGCGTGGGCAGCGTCTGCGCCAGCTGGACCTGCGCGCCGCGCGCGGCCAGCGCGTCGAGCAGGATCATCCGCAGCGCCGGCGCCGCGACGCTCGCGACGATCGCGGTGTCGATGCGCGCCGGCAACCGTTCCAGCCAGTCGGGGTCGAAGCCGCCTTCTACGTGCGAGGTGCCCTGCACCGCGCCGACGCGGCCGTCGCCGTTGAGCGGCGCGAATTTCAGCCGGGTATTGCCGAGGTCGAACAGCCAGGTACTCATGGCGTGGGCGCCCGACGCACGCTGACTTCGCCGGCATGGAATGCGCGCACGGCACCGTCCACGATCACGCGCAACGCGCCGTCGTCCGCGATGCCGGCCGCGGTGCCGTGCAGCGTCTCGTTGCCGTTGTGCAGCGCGACCGGTGCGCCGTCCAGCGCGTCGATCGCGGCGAAGCGCGCGCGGAACGGCGCCAGGCCTTCGCGATCGAACAGGTCCAGCGCCGGCAGCCACGCCGCGAGCAGGGCCGCGGCGACGGCGTCGCGCGTCGGCGGCGTGCCGGCGCAGCATTGCGACAGGTCGGTCCAGGGCTGGTCGATCGTCGCCGCCTGCGCGTCGGGCATGCGCACGTTGACGCCGATGCCGAGCACCGCGCGCACCGGCCCCGCATGCTCGCCCCCGCCTTCGACGAGGATGCCGCCGAGCTTGCGCAGGCCCGCCGCGTCGACGACGACCAGATCGTTGGGCCATTTCAGGCGTACCGCCTCGATGCCCAACCCGCGGATCGCTTCGACCGCGGCGACGCCGGCCACCAGGCTCAGCCCGCCCAGCCGCGCGAGCCCGCCCTCGAAGCCGCGCTGCAGCGACAGGTACAGATGCGCGGCCAGCGGCGACTGCCAGCTGCGTCCACGCCGGCCGCGTCCGCCGGTCTGGCGTTCGGCCAGCAGGACTTCGGCGTTCGCGCCGGGCATCGGGCGGCGCATCAGTTCGGCGTTGGTCGAATCGAGGGTCCAGGCGATGTCCAGCGCCGCCATCCGCGTGCGTGCGGCCACCGGCAGGGCATCGAGAATCGCGTCGGCATCGAGCAGTGACAGCGGCTGCGCCAGCACATATCCGGTGCCGGGTCGCGCGACGATCGGCACGCCGGCCTCGCGCAGCCCTTCGATGCGCTTCCAGACCGCGGCCCGGGTCAGGCCGGCCTCGCGCGCCAGCGCATCCCCGGACACGGGACCGGCGATCAGGCGCTGCAGCAGCGCGCGTTCGGGCGCGGCATCGGCCACGGGCGAGGAAGCTCTGGACACGGACATCGCCCGATTATCGGCGAGCGCGGCACCGGGTGTCGCCCGCTGCTGCGACGCAGCGTCGCGCGGGCGGCACCTGCGCTATGATCGACGGGCTGTGCGTCCGCTTCCCGCCGGGGTCCTCCGATGTCCGCACGTCTGATCGTCTGCTTGCTGCTGCTGGGCGCCTGCCTGCCGGCCGTCGCCCGTACCGCGACCGCCGAGGCCGGCACGGACGCACCGTGCCCGCCCGCCGCCAGCACGCCGCAGTCCGAAACGCTGCTCGACACCCCGGCCGTGCGCCGCGCCCCCGCTGCGGGCAGCGCGTCGAAGACCCGCGCGGCCGCAACCGGCGGCGGCGAGGTCGACAGCCCGGTGCGTGGCCCGCGCTGGCACAGCTTCCTGCCGGGCATGTTCCGCTGACGGATTCCACCGGCACGTGCGAGCGCTGATCCGCCGCCTGTTCGCAGGCGCGCCCCCTCCGATTTCCGATACCGACTGGTCCGCGATCGCAGACCGGTTGCCGTGGGTGCGTCGGCTGGATGCCGACCGCCGCGATCGCCTGCGCGCGTTGGCCGCGCTGTTCCTGCACCGCAAGTCGATCACGCCCGTCGCCGGCCTGCAGCTCGACGCGCGTGCGCGCCTGACGCTCGCCGCGCTGTGCTGCCTGCCGCTGCTCGAGTTCGGCGAAGAAGGCCTGCACGGCTGGTCGCAGCTGATCGTCTATCCCGACGCGTTCCGCGTGAACCGCAGCCACGTCGACGCCGCCGGCGTGATGCACGAGTGGGACGACGAACTGATCGGCGAGGCCTGGGAAAGCGGCCCGCTGGTGCTGTCCTGGGCCGATGTCGAAGCCGACATCGCCGAACCCGATGCCGGCTTCTGCGTCGCGGTGCACGAGATGGCGCACAAGATCGATGCCCTCGACGGCGTGCTCGACGGCACCCCGCCCCTGCCACGCGACTGGCAGCGCGCCTGGGCCCGGGATTTCCAGCGCAGCTTCGATGCCTTCGTCGCACGCGTGGATGGCGGCGAAGACCTGCCGATCGATCCTTACGCCGCCGAGGCCCCCGAGGAATTCTTCGCCGTCTGCAGCGAGTACCACTTCAGTGCGCCCGCGCTGCTGCGTGAAGTCCTGCCCGACGTTGCTGCGCACTTGGTGCGCCTCTATGGCACATCGCCGATGGACGCCGCATCGCAGGTGTGATCGTCCGACGGCGGGTACGGACCTCTTTCCTGCTTTCGCACAATCAGGTCAAAGGCACGCGTCCTGGGCCGCTGCTTCTGTTGCTGCCGCTTCGGCTTCAGCCTTTGACCTTGATCTGCGAGCCGTAAAGCGAGCCGAGCACTGGAGCCTGACGCGGTCGTAGAGCAGCCCATGTCTGAGCGCAGCGAGTTTGGGCTGCGTGCCGCGGCAGGCGAAGCGCGCAGGGAACCGCCGCAGCTCTACCGCGGCGGATCGCGTCCGGCGAAGGGACCTTTTGGTTTCTTTTGGGTCCCGCCAAAAGAAACTCGCACGCGCAGCGGGCGAAAGCCCTGCACTGGCCGTTCGCTTCGGCATTTTTCCCGCAACACGCACACGGGTTACAGCAACCGAAGAGTCGCGCTCGCGCCTGATCCAAAGGTCCAGCCGCGGAAGCACTGTCGGAATCGCGCGCAAGCGCGCTCCCACATCAAGGCGCGCCAGCGAGCGCGTCGTGCATGCGCCCACAGACGAACGCCGCCGCAACCGCCGATCAGAACCCCGGCGGCAAGCGCACCGAGAAACAGGCGCCACCCAGCTCCTCGGACCGGCCCACATTGAGCTCGCCGCGATAGCTGTGCACCAGGTCCTGCACGATCGACAGACCGATGCCATGCCCCTGCACGCGCTCGTCGCCGCGCACGCCACGCTGCAGCACCGCCGCCACGCGATCGGGCGGAATGCCCGGGCCGTCGTCCTCGACCACCAGCACAAGTCCAGGCCTGCGGTTCGGCGCCGTCTCGCCCGGACGTACGGTCAGCAGCACGCGCGACTTCGCCCACTTGAATGCATTTTCGAGCAGGTTGCCGAGCAGCTCCTGCAGGTCGCCCGGCTCGCCGTGGAAGCGCGCGCTCGGCTCGATCTCGAATTCGCAGACCGCGCCCTTGGCCGCATAGATCTTTTCCAGGCCGCGCACGATCTGTTCGGCATGCGGTTCGATCTCGATCGCCGCCGAGAACAGCTGGTGACCGCTCGAAGCGGCGCGCGCGAGCTGGTAGGTCACCAGATCGTTCATACGCTGCAGCTGGGTTTCGACTTCCTCGCGCAGCTCGGCATCGCCGCTGCCGGCGTCGAGCCGCGAGCGCAGCACCGCGAGCGGCGTCTTCAGGCTGTGGGCGAGATCGGACATCGTGTTGCGCTGACGCACGAGATGCTCGCGCTCGCTTTCGATCAGCGCGTTGATGCTTTCGGTCAGCGGCTGCAGCTCGCGCGGATGCTGCATGCCCATGCGCTCGGACTGGCCGCGCTGCACGCGCACCAGCTCGTGTTCGACACGGCGCAGCGGCCACAGGCTCCAGCGCACGATCAGGCCCTGCAGCAGCAACAGGATCAGGCCCGCCACGCCCAGGTTGACCCACAGCGCGGCGCGGAACACGCGCACCTGGCGCGGGATGATGCCCGCGTCTTCCATCACGTAGATCGTGTAGGCGAACTCGTTGTCGCTGCGCCCGTCGGGCGCCCAGACCAGCCCCAGCCCGTAGCGGTACACCTCGCCGGGCGTGCCGTTGCTCTGCACCATCGGCAGCGGCCCTTCGAACTTCTCCTCGCGCGCGGACAGCATGGCCGCGTCCGGCAACTGCGGGCCAGACGCCGAGCGCGAGGTCCACGAATCGCCGGACGGCAACACGACCTCGGCGTAAAGCCCGCTGCCGGGCCGCTGGAAACGCTCGTCGGGCGGCGATTCGGAGGGATACAGCTCGCCACCGCGCAGGAACTCGATGTCGCCCGCGTAGGAGTAGACGTAGTTGCGCAGACGTTCGCGCTGGCCTTCGCTGGCGACGTCGATGAAGGCGCGATCCAACGCGTAGCCGGCCAGCGCAAGAAACGCGAGCAGGCCGAGACTTGCCGCCAGCAACTGGCGTGCTCGCAGCGAACGCGGTCGCAACCGCGCGGAGATGCGGTTATCGCCCGCCATCGTTCAGACCGGTGCAACCGTCCGCCGGCGCACCCGCGCGGCGGACGCACGCGGCGCCAGTGCGGAAATCCGCGCCTGGCGTCGCCGGATCATCCTTCGCCGTTGCGCGGAATCGCGAAGCGATAGCCACGACCACGGACGGTTTCGATCGGCTTGAGCGTGCCTTCCGGATCGAGCTTCTTGCGCAGGCGGCCGATGAAGACTTCCAGCACGTTCGAATCGCGATCGAAATCCTGCTGGTAGATGTGCTCGGTGAGATCCGCTTTCGACACCAGTTCGCCGGCGTGCATCATCAGATACTCGAGCACCTTGTATTCGTAACTGGTCAGATCGACGTTCTTGCCGTCGACGCTGACGGTCTGCGCGGCCAGATCGAGCGTGACCGTGCCGCACTCGAGCGTCGGCTTGCTCCAGCCGGCGGCGCGACGCACCAGCGCGTTGATGCGCGCCAGCAGTTCCTCGACGTGGAAGGGCTTGACCAGGTAGTCGTCGGCGCCCTGCTTGAGGCCGTCGACCTTGTCCTGCCAGCTCGAACGCGCGGTCAGGATCAGTACCGGAAACTGCTTGCCTTCCTCGCGCAGGGCCTTGATCAGCTCCATGCCCGACATCTTCGGCAGACCCAGATCGATGATGCCGACGTCGAACGGCACCTCGCGTCCCATGTACAGGCCTTCCTCGCCGTCCTGTGCGGCGTCGACGGCGAAGCCTTCGCGCTTCAGGCGCGCGGCGAGGGTCTCACGCAGGGGAGCTTCGTCTTCGACGAGCAGGATTCGCATGGGTCAACTCCGGACTGACGGCCGGACCGGCCGTGAATGGGGGCGAGGATGCAGGATCAATCGTCGTCGCCGCGTGCACGGGCGGCACGGTTCGGATCGTCGACGTAGATCCGCACGCGGCCGCTCTCGTCCATGACCTTCACGCGGTTGAGGTCGCGCCCGTCCGAATGCATCGGCTCGATGTTGAGCACGCGACCGCGGGTGGTGCGTTCGATCCGGCGGACCGATTCGGTCATCGAGTCACGGACCCGCTGGCGACCCGACATCTCCGGCCGGGTCATCGACGCACGCATCTCCGGCCCGCGCTGGGCCGGGCCCTTCGGCGGCGGCTCCTGTGCCACGACCGCACTCGTCGCGACGCACAGCAGCGTCACGATCACGGTTCGGGGCAGTCGGCGGGACGACGGGACAGGCACGGCCGCTCCTTGGAGACGGGTCGATGATCGGGCTTGAGATGGTCGGGCGAAGGCGGTGAATCCGTCCTTAACTTTTCGTTGACAAGGCTGTCTGCGTTCAGCTTCGGACGGCCGCCGATCATGGCCCGATCGGCACGGCGCCGCAAACCTTCCGGTCAGGCGGCGCTGCGCGCACCTGCGTGTTCGGTCGCCGACAAGGCCTGCTCGACCAGCTGCCAGTCCGCGCCCGGGCGATGGGCGCCCTCGCTGAGCACCTGCCGGAACAGGCGTCCGCCGGGCTGGCCGTGGAACAGCCCCAGCACGTGGCGGACGATGTGCTTGAGCGCAACGCCATCGGCCATCCGCGCTTCGACATAGGGACGCAGCGCGCGCAGCAGGTCCGCGCGCGGCTGCAGCGGCCCGCCCGACAGCGCCGCATCCAGCGCGTGCAGCACGTAGGGGTCGTGATACGCCGCGCGGCCGAGCATCACGCCGTCGACGTGGTCAAGCTGCGCCAGCGCCGCCTCCCGCGTCGCGATGCCGCCGTTGATCACCACCGGCAGACCGGGACGCTCGCGCTTGAGCCGGTACGCCCAGTCGTAGCGCAGCGGCGGAATGTCGCGGTTCTCCTTCGGCGAGAGCCCCTGCAACCAGGCATTGCGCGCGTGCACGACGACCATCGCGGCACCGGCTGCGACGACGCCATCGACGAAGTCCGCAAACACGTCGTAATCGGCATCGTCGTCGACGCCGAGCCGGCATTTCACCGTCACCGGCACGTCGCTGGCGGCTGACATCGCAGCCACGCACTCGGCGACCAGCGCCGGCTCGCGCATCAGGCAGGCACCGAACCGCCCGGCCTGCACGCGGTCGGACGGGCAGCCGCAGTTGAGATTGACCTCGTCGAAGCCGTGGTCGGCGGCGATGTGCGTGGCCTGGGCCAGTGCGGCCGGTTCGCTGCCGCCCAGCTGCAGGGCCAATGGCGCCTGCTCGGGCGTCAACGCCAGCAGCCGCGTGCGATCGCCGTGGATGACCGCCTTGGCGTGCACCATTTCGGTGTACAGCCGCGCGCCCGGCGCCAGCAGCCTGTGGAACTGCCGGCAGTGCACGTCGGTCCAGTCCATCATCGGCGCGACCGACAGGCGCAACGATGCCGCGTACGTATCGGCACGCGTGCCGCTGGACGGATTGGAAGCGCCGGTCATCGTGTCTGCAGGTCTAGAAGGCGCGAAGCGCGTGGGGGCGGACGCGTGGGTCCGCGATCGCGCGGCCCGCGCGAGGGGCGTCAGGATACACGCCCGCTGCGGCCTTCATGCCGCGACGGGCGGCGGCCGGTCATCCTGCGGCGCCCTGCCGCGAGGCTCCGATCGATGGTGTTCCTGCAACTGGCCCTGCTGCTGACGCTGGCGTGGTCGACCGGCGCGGTGCAGCTGTCGCCGCGCATCCGCGCCGTGCATGGCATCTCGATGTGGCTGGCCGTGGGCTGGGCGCTGGCCGTGGTGGCCTGTCTGGGCTACGGCGCCTGGGGCCTGCTGCGCGAGGGCGGCTGGACGTCGCTGTCGACCGGCCAGGCGCTGCACGCGCTGCTCGGTGAAGGCAGCCTGGCGATGCGGCGCTCGACGTGGCAGGGCCTCAACCGCGCGGCCGGTGCGTATCTGACGCTCGATCTGGCATGGACGCTGCTGGCGCTGAGCCTGCTGCAGTTCCACGGCCATGTGTTCTGGGCCGGCGTGGCCGAACGCCGACGGCGCGCACGCGTGCGGCGCGCCGGTTGAACGAAGCGCTCAGTCCGCGGCGGACTGCGTCTGTGGCGGCGCGACCGAAACCGGCACGACCTGCAGTTCGGCCTGTGCGCGGTCGAGCACGGGCGCGGCTTCGATCTGGCTGCCGTCCACCGGCACCGCGCCGTGCGGACTGGACTGGCTGACGATCCGCACCAGTTCGGTGGACCCGTCGGGCCACACGACCCGGAACGTGCTGCCGGGCGGCAGCGCGAGGAACGGCGTGGCGCTCTGCGCGCGGTAGAGCGCGGCGATCTGCGCGGCGCCGAGCTGGCGCTGCTCGACCGGCGCCGCAGTCGTGGTGCGCGCGACATCCGACAGGCGCCGGTAGTTTTCGCCGACCGCATCGACGACGACACCGGCGACGGCCACCGAGTAGCCGACGAACAGCGCGGCCCAGAGCCAGAAGCGGAGCTTGCGGGGGAGCATGCGTTTCATGGTGTCACCATTCCGAGCAGTTGCCGGGATGCGGGGGCATCCTCGACCAGGGCGTTCTTCATCCGATCGATCTCTTCCGCGCCCTGCCGCGGCACCGCCGCGTCGCGCACGAACGAGGAAAAGTCCTGCCGCGCATCACGCGCGCAGACGCCACCATTGGCGCAGTACTGGGTCATCAGCGCGCCGTCGGCGCTGCAGTCCAGGCCCAGGTCGCAGGCGGCCAGTTGCCAGGCGAATTCGCTGGCCTGTGTGCCGGAGACGGTATCGGCCAGGGCGACGTCGCCGCTGGCGGCCACGCCCATCGCCGGCGCCAGCGCGACGAAGGCCTCCGGGTCGCGCGAGGCCTGCACGCGACCGACCAGATCGCGGCGGTAATCCATGTCGTCGTGCAGCGGCGCGCCCATCGCCAGCAGCGCAGCCTCGGCGGCAAGGCTGCCGGCCTCGGCGGCGTCCTGACGCTGCTCGACCAGTTGCACGAAGGTCGCCGCGTCGTCGGGCACGAACCGGCCGCAGCGCGTGCCGATGCGGTCGCGCGCCGCGCCCAGCGCGCGTGCCGCGTCCAGTTGCAGGCCCCGGATCAGCGCACTGTCTCGGTCGAAACCGGCCGGATCACGCGCGAACCCCGCGCAGTACTCGTCGACCCGGCTCAGCAGCCAGCGCGCGTCGGCATCGCCGGCGGTCGCCAGCGGTTGCAGGCGCTGGCGGAACGCGAACAGATCGGGCGCCTGTTCGAACTCGCGCGGCAGCGGACGCGTCGTCTGCGGCCAGGCCGATGCCGATTCGCGGCGGATCGGGTCCGCCGTGTCCGGCAGGCCCGCACGGAACGGCAGCGACCGCGTGTCCGCGTCGTCGAAGCGGACCGGATCGAAACCGGCGTCCGCCACACCGGGCGCAGCCGGGCGCCACATCGCCAGAGCGGCGACGAGGACTCCCAGCAGCGCGATGGTGGCGAACACTCGAAGCGTCACGGCGGATCCTGCGACATCCGGCCACCCCCGCGGCGGCCGTCCCGGCGTCGCGATGGCGACCGCGCGGGGTTCGGAGGCGGATTCTAGCGGACCGGCGCGGCGACAATGCCGGCCAGAGGCGTGCGATCCGGGACTGTGGCGGCCGACGCGTCGCCGGCGCGATGGCGCGCACATCCCGGGCCCCGACGGGCGGGGCGCGCCACGGATACGGTCTGCGCGACTCTTTACGCGCCCCCGCCGGGGCACCAAGATGCCCGGCCCCCTGCCCCACCCCGGATTCCCGATGCCCTTCCTCGAACTGAGCCTGCGCTGCACCGAAGCCGAGCAGCCGCGCTACGCCCATGCCCTGGAAGACGTCGGCGCGCTGGCGGTGACGATGCTCGACGCCGATGCCGATACCTCGGACGAGCAGCAGATCCTCGAGCCGGGCGTGGGCGAGACGCCGCTGTGGCATTCCATCGTGCTGACCGCGCTGTTCGAGGCCGACACCGATGCGCTGGCGGTGCTGGCTGCGCTCGAATCCTTCGACGCGGGTCTGGACTGGACCCGCGCCGGTTTCCGCAGCGTCGAGGACCAGGACTGGGAACGCGCGTGGATGGACCAGTACGCGCCGCTGCAGTTCGGCGCGCGCACCTGGATCGTGCCGTGGAACGCCGAACTGCCGGAAGGCGCAGGCGACGATGCGGTGGTGATCCGGCTCGACCCGGGCCTGGCCTTCGGCTCGGGCACGCATCCGACCACCTCGCTGTGCCTGCAGTGGCTGGACACGCTGGCGGCCGAGGGTGCGCTGGCCGGGACCGAGGTGCTCGACTACGGCTGCGGCAGCGGCATCCTCGCGCTGGCCGCGCTCAAGCTCGGCGCCGCGCGTGCGATCGGTGTCGACAATGATCCGCAGGCACTGGTCGCCTCGCACGACAATGCCGAGCGCAACGGCGTGGGCGACGCGCTCGAGGTGTTCCTGCCGGCCGAAGCGCCGCAGGCCACCTATCCGATCGTCGTCGCCAACATCCTCGCCACCGCGCTCGACGCGCTGGCCGAGACGCTGGCCGACCGTGTCGCGGTCGGCGGGCGCATCGCGCTGTCGGGCATTCTCGACGGGCAGGAGGAGGAACTGCTGCGTCGCTATCGCCCGTGGTTCGAGCAGCTGGCGGTCGCGCGCGAAGGCGACTGGGTGCGCATCGACGGCGTGCGCAAGGCCGGCTAACCGTCCGCATTCCGCGTCGCGGCCGCATGCTTCAATAGCCGCATGTTCATCAACTGCAAGCACTGCGGTTCACTGGTCGCAACCGACCCCGCGACCGACCAGCCGCCGGAGCGCTGCCCGCGCTGCCGCGGCGTGCTGCGCAGTGCCTCGCAACCGCAGGTGTCCGTTGCGTCCCTGTTGAAGGCGCCGGTCGCGGAAGACGCGCCAGTCGTCGCCGAAGCGAAGCCCGGGGCGCCGCTCGACTCCGATGCGCCGGCGACGCCACGCCCTGCGTCGACGCCTCCATCCGAGGCAGTCGTCGAACCACCGGCTCCGCGGCCGGGCGACGCAGTCGCTGCGCCGGCCGCACCCGCGACTGCGGAAGACACCATCGTCGACGAGGTGCGGCCCCCGGTGCCCGCGGCCGCTGCGGCACAGAAGCCGGCCGCGCTCCGGACATCGCCGAGCTTCGCGCGCCGCGGCGCCGCCGTCCCGCGCGACGCGCGCGCGCGACGCCAGCAGCGGCGCCTGTCCGTCGCCGTGGTCGTGCTTACGGCAGTGCTCGGCCTGCAGATCCTGCTTGCCGACCGGGCACGGCTGGCAGCCGACCCCGCATGGCGACCGACGCTCGTCCGCCTGTGCGGTGCACTGCGCTGCAGCCTGCCGGCGTGGCGCGAGCCGACCGCATTGACCGTGCTCGCGCGCGACGTGCGCCCCGACCGCACACGGCCCGGCCAGCTGTCGGCCAGCGCGACCTTCCGCAACGACGCGCGCTGGGCGCAGGCCTGGCCACGACTGCGGCTCACGCTGTCGGACATCGACGGCCGCGCGGTCGGCAGTCGCGTGTTCACCGTCGAAGAATATCTGGGCGGACCGCCGCCGGCGCCGACGCTCGCCGCCGGCCACAGTGCCGACGTGCGGATGCAGCTCGTCGAAGCGGACACGCGCGCGGTGTCTTTCGCTTTCGATTTCCTCTGAGTCGCGCACGCCCTCTCGCGCTGGCGAGGGCCTGTGGCCCGCGATAGACTGGCCGGCCGCTCCGTCGTCCGGACTGCGCACTGCGTGCCGGCGGCGACGTCGACGCTGCCATTCCCGAGAGCCGCCTTGAACGCAGATCGCACCGACAGCAGTTCGCGCGAAGCGCCGCGCACGCCCCTGCGCGAGCACGTCGCGACCTCGATCCAGCGTTACCTCGGTGATCTCAACGGCAACGACACCGACAACCTCTACGAGGTCGCGCTGCGCGAACTCGAGATTCCGTTGTTCGTCGAAGTGCTGAACTTCTGCGAAGGCAACCAGAGCCGTGCTGCGGCGATGCTGGGCATCCACCGTGCGACGCTGCGCAAGAAGTTGCGCGAGTACGGCCTGACCTGAGCCGCAGCCCCGGCGGCGTCGGTCACGCCGTCGCTATAATCGCGGGCTTCCCCGCTCCGCAGTCGACTCCCATGACCGTCTCCGTTCCGTCCGGCGCGCCCGTCGCGATCCGCCGTGCCCTGCTGTCGGTGTCCGACAAGACCGGCCTGCTCGAACTGGCCCGCGCACTCGCCGCGCGCAACGTCGAACTGCTGTCGACCGGCGGCACCGCCAAGGCGCTGCGCGAGGCCGGCCTCACCGTGCGCGATGTCAGCGACGTGACCGGATTTCCGGAGATCATGGACGGACGGGTCAAGACCCTGCATCCGAAGGTCCATGGTGGCCTGCTCGGGCGCCGCGGTACCGACGACGCGGTGATGGCCGAACACGGCATCGACGCGATCGACCTGCTGGTGCTCAACCTCTATCCCTTCGAGCGCGTCGCCTATGCGCCCGACGCGAAGTTCGACGACATCGTCGAGAACATCGACATCGGCGGCCCGGCGATGCTGCGTGCGGCGGCGAAGAATTTCGCGCACGTCGCGGTCGCGACCGATCCAGCGCAGTACGACGCGCTGCTGGCCGAACTCGACGCCCACGACGGCGCACTGTCGGCGCAGACGCGCTTCGCGCTGTCGGTCGCCGCGTTCAACCGCGTGGCCCAGTACGACGCGCGCATCAGCGACGTGCTGTCGGCGATCGCCGAGCCGTCGGATGCCGGCGCGGCCGCACGCGCGCCCTTCCCGGCGCAGACCAACGGCAACTTCGTCAAGATCATGGACCTGCGCTACGGCGAGAACCCGCACCAGCAGGCCGCGTTCTATCGCGACCTGTTTCCGGTGGCCGGCACGCTGGCCACGTTCACCCAGCTGCAGGGCAAGGAACTCTCGTACAACAACATCGCCGACAGCGATGCGGCCTGGGAATGCGTGCGCCAGTTCGACGCCCCGGCCTGCGTGATCGTCAAGCACGCCAACCCCTGCGGCGTGGCCGTCGGCGCGGCCTGTGGCGATGCCTACGAACTCGCCTACGCCACCGATCCGACCTCGGCCTTCGGCGGCATCATCGCCTTCAACCGCAAGCTCGACGCGGCGACCGCGAAGGTCATCCTCGACCGCCAGTTCGTCGAGGTGCTCATCGCACCCGACTACGACGACGCGGCGCTCGAGTACGCGACGAAGAAGGCCAATGTGCGCGTACTGCGCATCCCGCATGGCGAGGGTCGCAACAACATCGACGTCAAGCGCGTCGGCTCGGGACTGCTGATGCAGACCGCCGACATCCGCGAAGTCACCGCCGACGAGCTGAAGGTCGTGACGAAGCTCGCGCCGACCGACGCGCAGCTGCGCGACCTGCTGTTCGCCTGGCAGGTGGCGAAGTTCGTGAAGTCGAACGCGATCGTCTATGCGAAGGACCAGCGCACGATCGGCGTCGGCGCCGGCCAGATGAGCCGCGTGTATTCGGCGCGCATCGCAGGCATCAAGGCCGGTGATGCGGGCCTGGTCGTGCCAGGTTCGGTGATGGCGTCCGACGCGTTCTTCCCGTTCCGCGATGGCATCGACGCCGCGGCCGAAGCCGGCATCCAGGCCGTCATCCAGCCGGGCGGCTCGATGCGCGACCACGAGACCATCGCCGCGGCCGACGAGCATGGCATCGCGATGGTGTTCACCGGCGTGCGTCACTTCCGACACTGATCGCAAGGTCTCCGCGCGCCACGTGCGCGTGAACGGATCGCGCGACGGCCGCTGCTAGAGTCCGGCGCATCTTCTCCGCAGGATGCGCCGATGCCGTCGTCTTCGCCGAAACCCGTGCGGTGCTTGCTCGTCGCAGCGCTGTCGTGCGTGCTGGCGGCCTGCGGCGAGACGCCTGCGCCGCCTGCAGCCGCCGCGATGCCGGCGTCCACACCGGAGGTGCTCGCCACGCGCGATGCACTGCCGGCGCGCGACGCGGCGCAGACGCCGGTCGGCCTCGATGGCGGCGCGGTCCGCGACTATCTCGTCAGCCAGTACGGCGAGCTGGCCCAGCTGCAGGGCGACTGGCCCGGCACGCCGGTCGCCGACGGTCTCGGCAACGCGCCGGCCTCGCGCGAGATCTGCGCGCGCGAGGCGATCGGCAGCGCCGATGCGCCGGCCGAACTCGTGGCGGTCTGCGGCGTGCCCGACGGCGCCGGGCACGTGACCACGGCGCTGACGGATTTCTTCCAGCTGCGCATCGTCGACGGCGCGGTCGTCGCCGATGCGCGCCAGCACATGGACAGCTTCGGCAGCATCGGTGACGTTGCCGATGTCGAGGTGCGGCGCTTCGGCCCGCGCCTGTACGGTTTCGTCGTCGAGGACGGCTTCACCGGCCAGGGCATCACCGTCGGTAATGCCTCGATCGTGCTGCCCGACGCAGGCGCGTTCCATCAGGCCGGCAGCCTGCGCACCAGCCTCGACAATCTCGGTGCGATGGAAGGCTGCGCGGAACGCGACGACTGCGCACCCGACGCCGGCTACGACCTCGCGTTCGAACTGACCGTCGACATGCGCGATGCGACCGCGGCGGTGTGGCCGCTGCGCGTGCACGAGCGCGGCGAGGCCTGCGGCCGGCGTGTGGATCGCAGCCACGCCGTGCCTTTCGACGGCGCCGCCGGCGCCTGGCGCGTGCCGCCGGCGTTGCAGCGCGATTCGGGCTGCGACTGACGGAAAGCGCAGGCGCGGCACGGGGCCGCGCGTCCGGCTTCGATCAGGGGTTGCCCGGGATCGGCGGCCTGGTCGGGGTCTTCGTCCAGATGCTGCGATCGATCGAGTCGCCCAGTTCCGGAAAATCCGCCGCATCCAGTCGCGGCGAGGGATCGCCGGCGCGCAGTTTGCGGTCGTAGTCGCGCGTGAGCTTGATCGCGACGCCGGACAGCAGCATCACCGCAGCCAGGTTGACCACCGCCATCAGGCCCATCGCCGCATCGGCGGTCTCCCAGACGATGTCGAGCTTCGCGAAGGCGCCCCACGCGACCATGCCCAGGCATCCGATGCGCAGCAGCAGCAGACCGGTCGCGCCGCCGCGCAGGAACAGCACCGCGCTCTCGGCGTACGCGTAGTTGCCCAGAATCGACGTGAGCGCGAACAGCGTCAGTGCGACCGCGATGAACACCGGCCCCCAACTGCCGAAGTGCACCGCCATCGCCTGTTGCGTGAGCACGGCGCCCTCGCTCCCCACCGGCAGCACGCCCGAGAGCAGGATCATCAGCGCGGTGGCGGTGCAGACCAGCAAGGTGTCGACGAATACGCCGAAGGCCTGGATCAGGCCCTGACTGGCCGGGTGATGCGGCACCGGCGTGGCCGAGGCAGCGATGTTCGGCGCGCTGCCCATGCCGGCCTCGTTGGAGAACAGGCCGCGTTTGACGCCATTGAGCAATGCGACCGCGAGTCCGCCCAGCACGCCGCCAGCCGCCTGGTCGAGACCGAACGCGCTGCGCACGATCAGCGCGAGCATCGCAGGCACCTCGCCCAGATGCGTCAGCACCACCCAGCCCGCCAGCGCCAGATAGCCCAGAGCCATCACCGGCACGACCACCTCCGACATCCGTGCCACGCGGCGCAGCCCGCCGAAGATCACCGGCGCGGCGACCAGCACCAGCGCGCCGGCCGTCCATGCCGGCCCGATGCCCCAGGCTTCCGACACGGCGCCGGAAATCGAATTGGCCTGGACCGCGCTGAACACCAGGCCGAAGGCCAGCACCAGGCATACCGAGAAGATCGCGCCGAGCCACGGCGCGCGCAGGCCGCGCGCCATGTAGAACGCGGGGCCGCCGCGGTAATGGCCTTCCGCGTCGCGCTGCTTGTAGAGCTGCGCCAGCGCGCTCTCGACGTACGCGGTCGCCATGCCGAAGAACGCGACGAGCCACATCCAGAAGATCGCGCCGGGGCCACCGACGCCGAGCGCGATCGCCACGCCCACCAGATTACCCGTGCCCACGCGCGAGGCCAGCGACGTGCACAAGGACTGCAACGGCGAGATCCCCGCGCGATCGTCGTCGGTGCCGCGCCGCAGGTTGCGCAACATCTGTGGGAACCGTCGCAGCTGCACGAAGCCCAGGCGCAGACTGAACCAGATGCCGACCAGCGGCAGCACGCCCACCAGGACGTAGTTCCACAGTACGCCGTTGACGGCGCCGACGACGGGCGACAGGGCGTTCTCGATCAGCTGGACCACATCCATCAGCGGCCGGTACTCCGGTATGCGAAGCGACCGAGCCTAGCATCGCGCCCTGCGCGGCCCGGTGCACAGCCGGACGCCGAGCGCGCGGCCACAGCGCGCAGCTGGCTTAAACTGGCGGCTTTCCGGTTCCAGGCAGTCGCGCATGAAAAAGGTCCTCGTCATCGGTTCGGGCGGTCGCGAGCACGCGCTGGCGTGGAAGCTCGCGCAGTCGTCGCAGGTCGGCGAGGTGCTGGTCGCGCCGGGCAATGCGGGCACGGCGAAGGAAGCCGGTTGCCGCAACGTCGACGTGGCGGCGACCGACATCGATGCGCTGCTGGCGCTCGCGCAGTCCGAAGGAGTGGCCGTAACCGTCGTCGGCCCCGAGGCGCCGCTGGTCGCCGGTGTCGTCGATCGCTTCCGCGCGGCCGGCCTGCGCATCTTCGGCCCCACCGCGGCCGCCGCGCAGCTCGAGGGCAGCAAGGCCTTCGCCAAGGACTTCCTCGCCCGGCACGCGATTCCGACCGCGGGCTATTCGGTGTTCACCGATGCCGATACCGCGATCGAATACGTGCGCCAGCACGGCGCGCCGATCGTCATCAAGGCCGACGGCCTGGCCGCCGGCAAGGGCGTGATCGTGGCGATGTCGCTGGACGAGGCCGAAGCCGCGATCACTGACATGCTCTCGGGCAACGCCTTCGGCGCGGCCGGTGCGCGCGTGGTGATCGAGGAATTCCTCGACGGCGAGGAAGCCAGCTTCATCTCGATCGTCGACGGGACGACCGCGCTGCCGATGGCGACCAGCCAGGACCACAAGCGCGTCGGCGACGGCGACACCGGCCCCAACACCGGCGGCATGGGTGCGTACTCGCCGGCGCCGGTCGTGACGCCGGAAGTCCATGCGCGCGTGATGCGCGAGGTCGTCGAGCCCACCGTGCGCGGCATGATCGAAGACGGTGTGCCGTTCACCGGCTTCCTCTACGCCGGTCTGATGATCGATGCGAGCGGCGCGCCGAAGGTCATCGAGTTCAACGTGCGCTTCGGCGATCCGGAGACCCAGCCGGTGATGTTGCGCCTGCAATCGGATCTGCTGGATCTGGTCGAAGCCGCAATCGACGGCCGCCTCGACGGCGTCGAGGCAAAGTGGGACCCGCGACCATCGCTGGGCGTGGTGATGGCCGCCGAGCATTACCCGGACACGCCGCGCACCGGCGACGTCATCAATACCTGGGACACGCCACCGCTGGCCGACACCAAGGTCTTCCACGCCGGCACCAAGCTCGACGCGCACGGCCAGGCCGTGACGGCCGGCGGTCGCGTGCTGTGCGTGGCCGCGCTGGGCGAGACCGTCGCCGATGCGCAGGCGCGTGCCTACGGCGAGATCGCCGGCATTTCCTGGCCGGGCGAGTTCCACCGCCACGACATCGGCTGGCGCGCGATCGCGCGCGAGCGCGGCGACGCCTGATCTGTTCGAATGCGACGAGGGCACGACCGTGATTCCAGGCAACGCGCAGCTGAGCATGACCGTGCTGATGACGCCGGACATGGCGAACTTCTCCGGCAACGTGCATGGCGGCACGTTGCTCAAGTATCTCGACGAAGTGGCCTACGCATGCGCCAGCCGCTATGCGGGCCGCTACGTCGTGACGCTGTCGGTGGATCAGGTGACGTTCCGCGAGCCGATTCACGTCGGCGAGCTGGTGACGTTTCTCGCGTCGGTGAACTACACCGGCCGCACGTCGATGGAAGTCGGCATCAAGGTGATCACCGAGGACATCCGCAACCGCGCGGTGCGCCATACCAACAGCTGCTTCTTCACGATGGTGGCGATGGACGAGAACGGCCGCAGCACGCCGGTGCCGCCGCGCGATCCGCAGACGCCCGAGGAACACCGCCGCTTCGAGCAGGGCCGCCAGCGTCGCGAGATCCGCCAGGAGCTCGAGGCGCGCTATCGCGCGGTGCGCGAAGCCTTCCCCGATACGCCGGGCTGAGCGCCGCGCGCAACGCCATGCGGCTTTGCTAGGCTCCGCGCATCGTCGAGGAGCCCGCATGTCCGGCCAGTCCCAGTTCGCGCTGCTCCGCCAGCGCCGCTTCCTGCCCTACTTCACGGTCCAGGCGCTGGGCGCCTTCAACGACAACGTCTACCGGCAGTCGATCATCGCGCTGCTGTTCTTTCTCGGCGTCAGCGGCAGCGAGCGCACGCTCTACACCAATCTCGCGCCGGCGCTCTTCATCCTGCCCTACTTCCTGTTCTCGGCGATCGCCGGGCAGATCGCGGAGAAGGTCGAGAAGCAGAAGCTCATCGTCATCACCACGACGATGGAGATCGTGATCATGTCGGTCGCGGCGGCAGGCTTCCTGCTCGAGAGCATGCCGGTGCTGCTGGTCGCGCTGTTCCTCACGGGCACGCAGTCCACGCTGTTCGGCCCGGTGAAGTATTCGATCCTGCCGTCGGTGCTGCGACCCGAGGAGCTCACCGGCGGCAACGGCCTGGTCGAGATGGGCACATCGATCTCGATCCTCGTCGGCATGATCTACGGCGGCCTGGTGTTCAAGCTCGCCGGCAGCTACGGGCCGGAGGCCGCGGCCGTGTCGGTCGTCGTGCTGGCGGTGGCCGGCAATCTCGTCGCGCGGCTGATTCCCAAGGTCGATGCCGGTGCGCCGGAGCTCAAGGTGAACTGGAATCCGATTCCCGAATCGCGCGCGATCATGCGTCTGGCCAAGCGCCAGCTCGCGGTGCGCAACGCGATTCTCGGCGTGTCGTGGTTCTGGTTCGTCGGCACGGTGCTGACCGCGCAGCTGCCGACCTACGCCGAGCTGCATCTGGGCGGCGTGGCCAACGACACCGCACTCTACATTTTCGCGCTGGCGCTGTTCTCGATCGGCGTCGGCGTCGGCTCGCTGCTGTGCGAGAAGCTGTCGGGGCGTTCGGTCGAAATCGGCCTGGTGCCGGTCGGCGCGATCGGCATCACCGCATTCCTGCTGGATCTGTACTTCGCGCGTCCCGGCGCGCCGCCGGCGACCGGGCTGACGATCGCGCAGTTCCTCGGCGACTGGGCCGGCTGGCGCATCGTCATCGACCTGACCGGCATCGGCATGTGTACCGGCTTCTTTGTCGTGCCGCTGTTCGCCTTGATCCAGAGCCGCACGCCGAAGTCGGAACTCTCGCGCGTGATCGCCGGCCTCAATATCCAGAACTCGCTCTTCATCGTCAGCGCCGCGGTGCTCGGCGTGCTGCTGCAGATGGACGGGTTCACCGTCGCCGGTGTCCGGGTGCCCCTGCCGGGGCTGAGCATCCCGCAGGTGTTCCTCGCGCTCGCGATCGCCAACGGCCTGGTCGCGCTGTGGATCTTCACCATCGTGCCCGAGTTCCTGATGCGCTTTGCCAGCATGCTGTTGGTGCGCGTGCTCTACCGGCTGCGCCCGCGCGACGTGGAATCGGCGGTGCCGGCCGACGGCGCGGCGCTGATCGTCTGCAACCACGTCAGCTACATGGATGCGTTGATCCTGTCGGCGGCGATCCCGCGCCCGGTGCGCTTCGTCATGTACTACCGCATCTTCAACGTACCCGGCCTGTCGTGGATCTTCCGGCACGCGAAGGCGATTCCGATCGCCGGTGCGAAGGAGGACCCCGACCTGATGCAGCGCGCGTTCGACGCGATCGACGCCGCGCTGGCAGAAGGCGAACTGGTCGGCATCTTTCCCGAGGGCAAGCTGACGCGCGACGGCGAAATCTCCGCCTTCAAGTCGGGCGTCGAGCGCATCCTCGAACGCGCCGCCGAACGGGGCCAGCGCGTGCCGGTGGTGCCGATGGCCTTGCGCGGCATGTGGTCGAGCATGTGGAGCCACCGCGACTCGCGCCTTGGCCGCATGCGCGTGCCCAGGCGCGCGCGCGCGCGGATCGACGTCGTCGCGGGTCCGCGCATCGAGGATGGCGCATCGATCGACGCCGGCGCCCTGGAGGCGCAGGTGCGCGTGCTGCGTGGCGATGCCGCCTGATCCGCGTCCTGACGTCGCAATGCACAAGTGTGGCGCTACAGTACGGCGTCCCCGTCGCCTGACGGCGGTCATCGACAGTTCCCAACCGTTGCAGCACAAGGAGTTTTCTCGATGAGTTCGATTCCGCCGCCACCCGGCTCCTACGGCACCCCGGAACCACCGCCGTACGGCGCACCGCCGCCGGGCGCCCCGCTCGCACCGGGCACCGTGCCCAACCATCTCGCCTGGTCGATCGTCGCCACGGTGCTGTCGCTGTGCCTGTGCTGCATCATCGGCACCATCCCGGGCATCGTCGCGATCGTGTTCGCCGCCAAGGTCAACACCTTGCTGGGCCAGGGCGATCTGGCAGGTGCGCAGCGCGCATCGAGCACCGCCAAGACCTGGTGCTGGGTCACGACCGGTCTGTGCATCGTCGGCCTGCTGTGGACGATCTACTCGTTCACCCTCGGCGGCGGCATGGCGCAGTACCAGATGATGATGGACCAGATCCAGTCGGGCGTCTGATGTCCACTGCCGGCAGCCACGTGCCGCGTCGCCTGCGTGCCTTGACCATCGCACTCGCGGGCGGTGGCGTGACGCTGGCGGCCACCGGCGCGTGGTTGCTGCGCAGTTTCGATCCCAACGCACCCGGCAGTCCGTTTCCGCCTTGCATGTTCTACAGCGCCACCGGCTGGCATTGCCCGGCCTGCGGCCTGACCCGCTGCCTGCACGCGCTGGTCCATGGCGACCTGCCGCGTGCGGTCTCGATGAATCCCCTGCTGTTCGTGCTGCTGGCGCTGGTGCCGCTGTTCGCGGGCTGGCATCTGGGCTGGCGGCCGCCGTGGCTGCAGCGGCTTGCGCGCGTGGCGTCCGACTGGAGGCCCTGGGTCGCGCTGGTACTGATGTACTGGGTCGCGCGCAATCTGCCCTGGATGCCTTTCACCTTGCTCGCGCCGGGCTGATTCCCCCGGGCCTTTACGCCTGCGCGGCGTGCCAGGCCGAGATGAGCCAGCGCGAGATTGACGATTTCGGCGACAGCTTCAACCACGGATGCGCATCACGCAGCGCCAGGCCGATGTCCTGCGCCTCGAACCAGCGCGCGTCTTCCAGTTCGTCGTTGACCTGTGGCGCATCGGGCTGCGCCTGCGCGGTGAAGCCGAGCATCAGCGATGCCGGAAACGGCCAGGGCTGCGAGGCGAGATAGCGGCAGCCGGTGACACGGATCGCGCTCTCTTCGAAGACTTCGCGCATCACGGTCTGCTCCAGCGTCTCGCCCGGCTCGACGAATCCGGCCAGCGTGGAATAACGCCCTTCCGGCCATGCGGCCTGGCGACCGAGCAGCAGGCGCGCGCCGTCGGTCACGGCGACGATCACCGCAGGATCGGTGCGCGGATAGTGTTCGATGCCGCAGCCGGTGCACCGCCCCAGCCAGCCCGCGCGCGCGTATTCGAGCGGCGCGCCACAGGCGCCGCAGAAGCGATGCCGGTCGCGCCAGTGCAGCACCGCGCGCGCCTGCGCGAATGCGGTGGCTTCGCGCACCGGCCACTGCGCGGCGGCGCTGCGCAGATCGATGGTCGCGGGGATGTCGAGCGTCGTCGGTGCGTCGTTCGCCGGCAATGCGAACCAGCCCTGGTCCGCGTGCAGTCCGAGGAACACCGCCGATGCCGGACGCATGCCGACCGCAGTGCCGTCGAGCGCCGGGGGCATGCCCTGCGCATCGACACCGGCATCGCCCCTGGCATCGAGCACCAGCACGCGCGCCTCCGGCCACAGGCGGGCCAGGGCGTCGGAATCGGTACGCAGGTGTTCCGCGCGATCGAGCGGAGCGTCGACGAAGCTGAAGTCCATCACCCGATTATGGCGCCACGTCGTGTCGCGGCAAGGACAGCGCGCGATCCCGCGCGCAGATGTCGTCAGACGTTGAAGCTGCTGCCGCAACCGCAGGTCGACTTCGCGTTCGGATTGCGGATCGTGAACTGCGCGCCGTGCAGGCTCTCGACGTAATCGACCGAGGCGCCCATCAGGTACTGCAGGCTCAGCGGATCGACCACCAGGGTCACGTCGTCGGTGACCACGGCCAGATCGTCCTCGGCCCGCTGCTCGTCGAACTCGAAGCCGTACTGGAAGCCCGAGCAGCCGCCGCCCTGGATGTAGACGCGCAGGTTCAGCGCCGGATTGCCCTCGCCTTCGATCAGCTCGCGCACCTTCGCCGCAGCGGCCGGGGTGAAGTCCAGCGGCCGGTCCAGCGACTGGTAACCGGGACTCTCAAGGGTGAAAAGCTCGCTCATGTCGCACAGGATGGGGCTGGGCCCCGGCCGCTTCAAGCATCCGGCGCGGAACGCGGCGTCACGTCGGCCCAGCTGAATGGCCGTTCCACGGCGCTGCCGCGCTCGGGCTCCAGCCGCACGGTCACGCGCAGCGGCTGGAAGCCGGCCGGCAGCACGATGTCGCCCTCGATCTGCTGGAAATACTTGAACGAATACGCCACGCCGGCTGCATCGTCGCTCTGGCGCAGCGTCGTCCAGTCCAGGGTTTCGAGACGGCCGTCGCGCGTGCCTTCGATCGACAGGCGCATCGTGCCGACGCTCGCGGCGTCGCGGCTGAGGCTCTGGGTCAGCGTGGCGGTGTAGTGCCAGCCCTGGTCGGTGCGCGGCTGCACGCGCAGTTCGTGCACGGTCAGACCACGCCGCTGCGCGGTGGAGCCGACGAAGCGTTCGTAGAAGGCGACGTCGGCGCGCAGCGCGGCGATTTCCTCGTCGCGTTCGGCCAGCGTGCCCTGCAGTTCGCGGTTGGCGTCGCGGCTGATCTGGTCGGAGCGAGTCAGCGTGGACACCTGCTGGCGCAGGCCGTCGAGCTCGGACTGCTGGTCAGCGAGCTGGCGCTGCGGATTGCCGGACGTCGGCGCGAAGGCCTGCCAGGCGCCCCAGAGTCCGAACAGCAGGGCCAGCGCCACGATGCCGGCCAGAAGCAGCGGGCCGCGGCGCAGCGGCGTCTTCGGCGTCGCCGGTGTCGGCGTTTCGGGAGGGGGAGCGGCTGCGGTCATCGCGACGGTATAGCCAGCGCCACGAAGCCGCGTCAAGAAAAGCGCGGCCCTATACTCGCCGGCGTTGTGCACCCGTTGTCGTTCGCAAGGAGCCTCGACGATGTCCGAAGCCCATCTGTTCGCGGTGGGCGTGCTGCTCGCCTGGCTGGCCGGCGTGCGCGCCTACCTCACCGTGTTCGGCGTCGGTATCGCCGGTGCATTCGGTTGGCTGGACCTGCCGCCCGCGCTGGACGCGGCGACGTCGCCCTGGGTGCTCGGGGTCTCGGGCGCGTTGGCCCTGGTGGAGTTCTTCGCCGACAAGATTCCCGGGGTCGATTCGGGCTGGGACCTGCTGCAGACCCTGGCGCGCGTGCCGGCGGGCGCGTTCCTGGCCGCGGCCACGCTGTCGCCCGACGGCGATCTGGGCGCCGGCATGCTCGCCGCCGGCGCCGGCGTCGCACTGACCAGTCATGCGCTCAAGGCCGGCAGCCGGCTGCTGCTCAACGCCTCGCCCGAACCGGTCAGCAATCTCGCCGCGTCCACCACCGAAGACGTGGTGACGCTGGGCGCGCTGTCGATCGCCTTCGTCTGGCCATGGCTGGCGCTGGCGCTGGTGCTGCTAATCGCGGTGCCTGCTGCGTGCGTCGTGTGGTGGCTGTGGCGACGCCTGCTGCGACGCGTGCCGAAGGCCGCGCGCGCCTGATCCCGCACGCGTCCGCGTGACCCGCTTGCCGCGCGTCTCCAGGCACACCGGTTAAAGTTGCCTGCTCCCCCACATCGCGTCACAGTGCCGCACCTATGTCCGATGCCGACAGCAAACAACGCGCCGAATTTCCGCCTGCCGCCTATTGGCGACGCTGGGCGGCCGATGCCGGTCAGCCCACCCTGCCCGGCGATCCGGCCGATGCGAGCCGCGAGGACGCGCCCACCGGTGTCGCGACGCCGGTCGACGCCACCGAGGCGCCCCACCGTGTCCTGATCGTCGAGGACGACCCGAGCCAGGCGCTGTTCGCCGAGAGCGTGCTCAATGGCGCCGGCCTGCAGGCGCGCGTGGTCGCGGTGGCCGGCGAGTTCATGGGCGCGCTGTCCGAATTCCAGCCCGACCTGGTGTTGATGGACCTGCACATGCCCGGCATGGACGGCGCGGAACTGACCGCGCAACTGCGCCAGCAGGCCGCGTTCTCGCACATTCCGGTGGTGTTCTTGACCGGCGATGCGGATCCCGAGCGCCAGTTCGAAATGCTCGAGGTCGGCGCCGACGATTTCCTGACCAAGCCGGTCCGCCCGCGGCACCTGATCGCCGCCGTGCAGAACCGTATCCGCCGCGCGCGTGCGTTGCAGCAGATGCCCGATCCGGGCCGTAATCCGCTGACCGGGCTCAACAGTCGCCTGCAACTGCTGCAGCACCTGGCCGATGCGATTCCCGCCGACGCGCGCGGCGCACTCGGCTTCGTCGAGATCGAAGGCATCACCGCGTTGCGCGACCGCTACGGCTACGCCGGTCTGGAAACCATCCTGACCGACGCAGGCCGCTACATCCGCACGCTGGTGGGCGACGCCTCGGCAACGCGGCTCAACGACAACACCTTCCTGGTGTTCGCGCCGGACGTGGCCCGGGTCGACCTCGACAGCTGGGCGCGCAGCCTGCGCGACGGCATCGGCAGCCATCCCTTCCCGCTCGCCGACCAGACCATCCGTCTGCGCGCACTGGTCGGTTACGCCGATCTCGCCCACGGCTACGACGATCCGGGCAGCGCGCTGGCGGCCGCCGAACAGGCGCTGCGCGAATCGCGCGGCACGCCGGTCGGCATCGCGGTGCACATGCCCGCGCCCAGCGCCGCGCCCGGCGAAGCCCAGGGCGGCCTGGGCGACGACCTGCACGATGCGCTCGCCGAGAACCGCATCGAACTCGCCTTCCAGCCCATCGTCGCGGTCGCCGGCGGCGACGAAGCGCAGTACCAGACGCTGCTGCGCCTGCGTGGCCGCGACGGCGAACTGCATTCGGCGGCGCGCGTGTTGCCGGCCGCGGAACTGGCCGGCCTGCTGCACGAGATCGACCGCCGGGTCATCGAACTGGCGATCGCCACGCTGGTCGAACGCCAGCGCGTCGGCAGCACGATGCGCCTGTTCGTCTCGCAGTCCTCGCGCAGCCTGATCCAGGCCGGCTACGCCGACTGGCTGCTGCAGCAGATCGCCGACGCCGGCGTGCCGGGCACCTCGCTCGTCATCGACGTGCGCCAGGACGATGCGCTGATCCACGCACTGTCGCTGCAGGATTTCTGCGCGCGCATGGTGCCGGCCGCGGTGCAGCTGTGTCTGGGCCAGTACAGCGCCAGCGAGGAAGCCGATGCGCTGCTGGCGCAGCTGCCGCTGGGCTTCGTGCGGCTGGCCGCACGCTACTCGCGCCAGCTCGACGAGCCGCGGGTGCGCGACGAGATGCGCGTGGCCGTGGAGCGCGCGCATCGGCTCGGACTGCAGGTGATCGGTCAGCAGGTCGAAGACCCGCAGGCCGCCGCGACGCTCTGGATGAGCGGCATCGATTTCATCCAGGGCAATCTCGTCCAGCGCGTGGCCAACGTGCTCGACTTCGACTTCCACCACTCCGTCCTCTAGGCCACGCCGCATGATCGCGCGCCGACGCCCCTCCGCCCTGGTGTTGCGCTGGCTCGCGCTCGGGGCGGCGGCGGGCGCCGCGCTGACGATGGTGCTGGCGGCGCTGGCGCTGCCCGGCCCCTGGCAGATCCTGGCGCTGGTGCTGGCACTGGTGGCGGTGATCGCCTCGATCGGCGTCAGCGTGCACATGCACCAGGGCGTGCGCGATCTCGAAGCCGCCGACGAGCGCCTGCGTCAGGACGAACTCGCGCTGGGCGAACTGCAGCGCGAACTCGAGGAGCGCACCCGGCTCGAGCAGGATCTGCGCCAGGCCAAGAACGCGGCCGAATCGGCGGTCATGGCCAAGGGCGAATTCCTCGCCACGATGAGCCACGAGATCCGCACGCCGCTCAACGGCATCACGCCGATGCTCGACCTGCTGATGCACGCGCGTCTGGCGCCCGACCACGCGGAGCTGGTGCGCACCGCGTACCTCTCGGCGCAGCAGATGCAGCGCATCGTCGACGACATCCTCGACTACTCCAAGCTGGAGTCGGAGAAGCTCGAACTCGAAGCCACCGGCTTCAACCTGCGCGAGCTGATGGACGGCGTGATCCAGGTGATGGAGCGCGCCGCGCAGACCAAGGGTCTGCGGCTGGGCCTGCAGATCGATCCGGCCGTGCGTCTGCCGGTGCGGGGCGACCCGGTGCGTCTGCGCCAGGTGCTGGGCAATCTGATCAGCAACGCGGTCAAGTTCACCGAGCGCGGCAGTGTCGCCGTGCACGTGCGCCGGCTCGGCGAAACCGCCGCGCAGCACCAGTTGCGCTTCGAAGTGCGCGACACCGGCATCGGCATCAGTGCCGAAGGCCGCACGCGCCTGTTCCAGGCCTTCAGCCAGGCCGATGCTTCGACCACGCGGCTGTACGGCGGCACCGGTCTGGGCCTGGCGATCTCCCGCCGCATCGTCGAACTGATGGGCGGCCGCATCGGCGTGGATTCCGAACCCGGCGCCGGTTCGACGTTCTGGTTCGAGGCGCCCCTGCTCAAGGCGCAGGGCGACATGCCGGTCGAAGACACCACGCCGCGCGACGGTCGCGTGCTGCTGCTCAGCGCCGACCCGCGCCTGCGCCTGCGCCTGAGCATGCTGATGCCCAACTGGGGCCTGCGCGTGAGTTCGGTGGAGACCACGCAGGAAGCGCTGGACCGGCTGCGCACCGCCGCCAACCAGGGCACGCCTTGGGCCTACTCGGTCGTGGTCGCCGACCTGGCCGGCATGCGCAACACAGCCGTCGCGCTGTATCGCAACGTCACCCGTCAGGCGGCCTACGGCGAGCTGCGGCTGGTCTGTCTCTACGGTGACGAGAGCGTGTCGGAAGAGCTGCGCCAGGGCGCGACGCTGCTGAGCCGGCAATCGCCCGATGCCGATCTGCGCGAGGCCGTACTCGGCGTCAGCGCACCGGCGCCGCAAGTGTCGGACCTGCCCGAGACCGTGCACGTGCCACCGGTGGTCGAGCCACCGGCCGCACCGGTCTACGCGGCGCCGCCGGTCGTGCCGGCACCGGCCCTCGTCCCACAGCCACCCGCGCCGGCCGTCGAGGCGACGGCCGAGGCTGCGCGTGGCACCGGTACCCGCAAGCCGCGCGTACTGCTGGTCGAGGACAACCCCGTCAATCTGATGGTCGGCCAGCGTCTGCTCGGCGTGCTGGGCATCACCTGCGACACGGCCAGCAACGGCGAGGCCGCGTTGCTGCGCATCGCCGCGTCGCGCTACGACATCGTGCTGATGGACTGCCAGATGCCGGTGATGGACGGCTATACCGCCACCCGCCGCTGGCGCGAGCACGAGGCCGCCGAGGGCAGCGCGCGTCGCCTGCCGATCATCGCGATGACCGCCAACGCGATGGCCGGCGATCGCCAGAAGTGCCTCGATGCCGGCATGGACGACTATCTCGCCAAGCCGGTCACGCGCAGCGAGCTCGACCGCTGCATCCACCGCTGGTGGGATCCCGACGCTGCGCCGGTCGCGGTCGCCGAACGCGTCGTGGCGCCGGTCTCCGTCGAACCCGTTGCCGATGCTGCGCCGTCCGCGCCCGCGCCGGACGCACCCCTCACCCCACCGGACGCGATCGATCCCGCCATGCACATTCCGATGCCGGTCCCGCCCGTCGACCGCGGGCCGTTGCCACCGGTCATCGATCACGAGGTGCTCGACGATCTGCGCAGCGTGCTCGGCGACGAGGTCGACCGCCTGGTCGATGTGTTCCTCGACGACACGCCGCGCCTGCTGTCGGCGCTGGAGAACGCCGTCGATGGTCCGGACTACGACGGCCTGCGCGAGGCCGCGCACTCGCTGAAGTCCTCGAGCGCGAACCTCGGCGCGATGTCGCTGTCGGCCGCCGCCAAACGGATCGAGACCGGCGCACGCGAACGCAACCTCGAACGCCCCGCGGTCGCGGTGGCGCTGGTGTCCAACGAATTCGCACGCGCGCGGCGCATGTTGCGCGAAGGGCGCACCTCGAACGCCGGCTGAGACGCCGGCGTCGTTACAACGCTGGGAACCTCATCGAGGCCCGTCGCGGGCGGTCAGATGGCGCGTGGCGGAGCGCAGAAAGCGCAGCCTACGTGCATCTTCGGGCACCGCACGCGCGCCAGATGGCAAGCGCAGCAGGGCCTCGACCGGGTCGTCAGTCGTCGTCGAGCTGGCTCTGCAGGTAGTTCTCGAGGCCGAGGCGCGAGACCAGATCGAGCTGGGTTTCCAGCCAGTCCACGCGCTCCTCCTCCTTCTCCAGGATGTCGGCCAGCAACTTGCGGCTGACGAAGTCGCCGACGTTCTCGGCATGGGTGATCGCTTCGCGCAGGTTGGGCAGTCCGTCCATGTGCAGGGCGAGATCGCACTCGATGGTTTCGATCGGCGCCTCGCCGACGCGCAACTTGCCCAGCGCCTGGAAGTTCGGCAGTCCTTCGAGAAACAGGATGCGCTCCGAAAGCGCGTCGGCCTGCTTCATCTCTTCGATCGACGCCTTGTACGCATGCTTGCCGAGCTCGTTGAAGCCCCAATGCTTGAGCATCTTGGCGTGCAGGAAGTACTGGTTGATCGCCGTCAGCTCGTCGTACAGCACCTTGTTGAGAAAACGGATGACCTGCGCGTCGCCCTTCATCGCGGGAAGCTCCACAAACGGAATGCGCACACTCTAGCGACCCGCGGATTCCGGTGACGGAACGCGAATCGTGCTCAACACAGGTGTCGTTCGGCCTTCGGGGCGGCCGGTGTCGCGATCAGGCCGCGGATGCGATCAGCGGCAGGTCGATCACCGGCGCGCGGCGTGCGGCGGCGTGATAGTCGTCGAGCAGGCCGGCGGCCATATCGAGGCAGCTGCCGCAGGTCGCGCCGGCACCGGTGCGCATCGTCAGCTCACTGACTTCGCGGCAGCCGTTGGCGGCCGCCTGGCGGATCTGGGAGTCGGTGACGCCGTTGCAGATGCACACGTACACGGATTGCGTTCCTGGCCGACGGGCTGGGGATGCCATTCGGCCACAAACGAGAATCAGTGTCAAACAAGAACGATTCAGCCGGCGCTGCCGTCGTCCCGGCCGCGCGCGGCCTCAGCACTGCGTCGCCGGTGCTGCGGCCGTCGCCCGCGCGAGCGCGATTCCAGCGCGACCTGCGGGATCGCCTGCGTCCCCGCCACCTGGCGCGCGTACTTGGCCAGATGCCCCAACGCGCTCGTGTAGACGCCGCGCTTGAACATCACCACGTGCTCGAGCGGGTACCAGAAATCGACCCAGCGCCAGTGGTCGAACTCGGGCTTGTCGGTCAGATCGAGGCGCAGATGGGTCTCGTCGCCTGTGAACTGCAGCAGGAACCAGACCTGCTTCTGGCCCACGCAGACGATGCGGTCGTTGCGGCGGATCGCCCGCTGCGGCAGCCGGTAACGCAGCCAGCCGGGCGTCGCGCCGAGCACGGCGACGTGTTCGGGCAGCAGCCCGGTCTCCTCGCGCAGCTCGCGGTACATGGCCTCGAGCGGCGTCTCGTCGGTGTTCATCCCGCCTTGCGGGAACTGCCAGCCGTCACGCCGGACCCGGCGCGCCCAGAAGACGCGCCCGTCCGGGTGCATCAGCACGATGCCGACATTGGGTCTGAACCCGTCCGGATCGATCACGATGCGGACTCCTAATGCGATTGACTTGCGTCACTGGCATCGACTCTGCCACGCGTCGCGTGACGGGACAAGCCGGACCTGAACGCAATGACGCGCCCACAAAAAACCCGCCATCGCGGCGGGTTTCCGGTGTGGTGGCTATGGGTGGACTCGAACCACCGACCCCAGCATTATGAGTGCTGTGCTCTAACCGGCTGAGCTACATAGCCATCGGTCGCGCGGGAGTTCCCGCAACGAGCCGCGCATTCTGCCCAAGCCCTGCGCGCGCGTCAATCGGGCGCAGTCCTGCCCCGCTTCGATGGACGCCGTCCGATGCCGGTGATGCCTGGTTTTCCGCACCGCGGCCGCCGCCGCTTTCTCGGCCTCGCGGGCACGGTCGGTCTGCTGCCGTGGCAGACGGCGCTGGCGACGATGTGCGCCGATCGCAGGCGCAGCTGGCAGCCGTGCCGGGTACTGCTCGACGATCTGCCGCGTGCGATGGCGGCATTTGCGGTGCCCGGCGTGGCGATCGCCGTGGTCGAGGACGGCGCCGTCGCATGGCAGCAGGGTTTCGGCGTGCTGCACGCCGAGCGCAGGACGCCGGTGACCGAGGACACGCTGTTCGAGGTCGCGTCGCTGAGCAAGCCGGTCTTCGCCTATCTGGTGCTGCAACTGTCGGATGCCGGTGTGCTCGATCTCGATCGCCCGCTGGTGGCCTACCGGCGCCCGGACTATCTGGGCGAGAGCCCGTGGCTCGCGCGCATCACCGCCCGCGATGTGCTGCGCCACACGACCGGGCTGCCGAACTGGCGCGCGCAGCCTGCGACCGAAACGCTGGAGCCGAAGGTCGAACCCGGCACGCGCATCGATTATTCGGGCGAAGCCTTCGTCTGGCTGCAGCTGGTGATCGAAACGCTGACCGGCGAGAGCCTCGATCGCACCGCGCGGACACGCCTGTTCGCGCCGGCCGGCATGCGCGACAGCAGCTACGCTTGGAACGAGGCGATGGCCGCGCGTTCGGTGTACGGCCACCGTGCGCACGACGCCGGGGAAGCCGGGATGCCACCGCAGATGCTGCGCGAACAGTGGAGCGCCGCGCAGACAATCGCCGATCGCGACGGCATTCCGCTGTCGGACTGGACCTGGGCCGAGGCCGCGCGCGCCCTGCCCGCCGTGCAGGCGGCCACGCCGCCGGGACTGGCCAACTGGCCCGGCGACATCCTCGCCAACGCGGCGGCGAGCCTGCGCTGCACGGTCGGCGACTACGCGCGGTTCCTGGCGCTGTCGATGACGCGCGGCGCGCAGCGCGCGCCCTGGGAGATCGCCGAAGCCACGCGGCAGGCGATGCTGACCCCGCAGACGATCGGGGCGACGCCGTGGAGCGCGAAAGGCCTGGGCTGGAACATCGAGCCGACCGCCGACGGGCCGGTCTTCCATCACGCCGGCAGCAACGGCGGCATCTTCAAGAACTTCGCGCTGGGCGATGCCGCCCGGCGCCGCGGCTTCGTCGTCCTGACCAACGGCGGCAGCGGCCAGTACCTGTACCGGCGCATCGTGCGTGCGGCGACCGGACTCGACCTGCTGGCCTTCGATCGTTGATGCCTCCGATAAGGAAACGCCCGCGTGGCCGCGGGCGTTTCGTGTGCTGCATGCGTTGCGGGATCAGCGCGCCGCGGCGTCCTTCAGACCCAGCTGGTCGAGCATGAAGGCGTACATCTCCGCCGACTCGCGGTAGCGACGGAAGCGGCCCGACTTGCCGCCGTGACCGGCTTCCATGTTGGTGCGGAACACCACCGGGTATTCGCCGGTGTTGAGGTCACGCAGCTTGGCCACGTACTTTGCCGGCTCCCAGTACTGGACCTGCGAATCCCACAGACCGGTGCCGACGAACATCGCCGGATAGGCCTTGGCTTCGAGGTTGTCGTAGGGCGAGTACTGCACGATGTAGTCGTAGTAGGTCTTGTCTTCCGGGTTGCCCCACTCGTCGTACTCGTTGGTGGTCAGCGGAATGCTCGGGTCGAGCATCGTCGTGACCACGTCGACGAAGGGCACCTGCGACAGGATGGCGCGGTACTTCTCCGGCGCCATGTTCGAGATCGCGCCCATCAGCAGGCCACCGGCACTGCCGCCGTAGGCCGCGACGCGGTCCGGCGCCGCGTACCCCTGGCGGACCAGATCGTCGGTGACATCGATGAAGTCGTTGAAGGTGTTGACCTTGTGCAGCAGCTTGCCGTCGTCGTACCAGGCGCGGCCCATTTCCTCGCCGCCGCGGATGTGCGCGATGGCGTAGACCATGCCGCGGTCGAGCAGGCTGACGTTGGTGACCGAGAAGCCCGGATCCATCGACGCGCCATAGCTGCCGTAGCCGTACTGCAGCAGCGCGGCGGTGCCGTTCTTCTCGAAGCCCTTGCGGTAGACCAGCGAGACCGGGATGCGCTTGCCGTCGCGCGACGTCGTCCAGACGCGCTCGGTGACGTAGTTCGACGGGTCGTAGCCGATCACCGCCTGCTGCTTGAGCTGGCGACGCTCGCCGGTCTGCGTATTGACCTCGAAGGTCGTCGACGGCGTGGTCAGCGAGGTGTAGCCGTAGCGCAGCCACGCAGTGTCGGGCTCGGAATTCACCGACAGGCCCATCGCATACGCCGGCTCGTCGGCCTGCACGAACTCGTCGCTGCCATCACGCTTGAGCACGCGCACGCGGGTCAGCGCTTCGGCACGTTCCTCGATGGCGGTGAAGCCGTCGAACAGTTCGTAACCTTCGACGTAGACGTCGTCGCGGTGCGGCACCAGATCGGTCCACTGCTTGCGCGACGTGGCATTGCTGGGCGCGGTGACGAGCTTGAAGTTGGTCGCCTTGTCCGCGTTGGTGCGGATGACCCAGCGATCGCCGAGATGGTCGGCGTCGTACTCGACATCGCGCGCGCGCGGCGCGAGCACGGTGAAGGTCTCCGGATTGTCGGCCGGCGCGTAGCGCGTCTCGCTCGACACGGTGCTGCCGACGCCGATGACGATGTACTTGTCGTCGCGCGTGCGGTCGATGCCCATGTAGAAGCTGTCGTCCTTCTCCTCGTAGACCAGTACGTCGTCGGCAACCGGCGTGCCCAGCGCGTGCTTCTTCACGCGCACGGTCAGCAGGGTCTCGGGATCGTTCTCGACGTAGAACAGGGTCCTGTTGTCGTCGGCCCAGACGAGGTTCGCCGACACACCGGTGATGACGTCGGGATAGACCTCGCCGGTCTCGAGATTCTTGAAGCGCACCGTGTACTGGCGTCGGCCATTGGTGTCGTCGGCGTAGGCGAGGATGCGATTGTCGCGGGTGATGTCCCAGTCGCCGACCGCGTAGTAGTCCTTGCCGGCGGCGAGCTGGTTGACGTCGAGCAGGACCTCTTCGCCGCCGAAATCACCCCTGGCGTTCGCGGCCTGGATCGACAGCGCATCGACGCCGGCGCCATCGGCGCGGCGCGCGTGCACCGGGTAGTCCTTGCCGGTCTCGAAGCGCGAGTAGTACCAGAAGCCGCGGTCGCGGTACGGCACCGAGCTGTCGTCCTGCTGGATGCGGCCGACGATCTCGTCGTACAGGCGATCCTCGATGGACTTCAGCGGCGCCAGCATCGCGTCGGCGTAGGCGTTCTCGGCATTGAGATAGGCCAGCATGGCCGAGTCTTCGCGCTTGTCGTCGCGCAGCCAGTAGTAGACGTCCTCGCGCTTGGCGCCGTGCGGCGCCTCGACGGTGTGGGGACGCTGCTCGGCGTCGGGCGGAACCGGCGTGGCCGCTGCGGCGGCGGGGGAAACACTCATCAGGCTCAGGCTCGTCAGGATCGGCATCGCCAGCAGGGCGATGCGGGGGAAAGAGGTCTTCATAGGTGGGTCCACTCGCTGCGGATGCAACGCCAGAAAGAACACCGGCCGCTTGCGCGGCCGGTGCGGGATGGAATCACTTGCCCAGTTGCTGCCACAGGAACGTCAGGTAGAGCGCGTCCATGTGCGCCTGCTGGCGGTTGTTCGCCGCGCCGCCGTGGCCGCCTTCGATGTTCTCGTAGTAGCGCACGTCCTTACCGGCCTCGGACATCTTCGCCATCATCTTGCGGGCGTGGCCGGGGTGCACGCGGTCGTCGCGCGTGGAGGTGAGGATCAGCGTCGGCGGATAGTCCTTCGCCGCATCGAACAGGTGGTAGGGCGAGAAGGTGCGGATGAATTCCCACTCTTCGGGCTTGTCGGGGTTGCCGTACTCGGCCATCCACGACGCGCCGGCCAGCAGCTTGTGGTAGCGCTGCATGTCGAGCAGCGGCACCTGGATCACGACCGCGCCGAACAGCTCCGGGTACTGCGTGAGCATGTTGCCGGTCAGCAGACCGCCGTTGCTGCCGCCGCGGATGCCCAGGTGCGCAGGCGACGTGATCTTGCGGTCGATCATGTCCTGCGCGACCGCAGCGAAGTCCTCGTAGGCCTTGTGGCGGTTCTGCTTGAGCGCCGCCTGATGCCAGCGCGGGCCGTACTCGCCGCCGCCGCGGATGTTGGCGACCGCATACACGCCACCCTTCTCCAGCCAGCCCTTGCCCACGCCACCCGAATAGCCCGGGGTCAGCGAGATCTCGAAGCCGCCGTAGCCGTAGAGCAGGGTCGGGTTGCTGCCGTCGAGCTGCATGTCCTTCGGACGCACCAGGAAGTACGGCACGCGGGTGCCGTCCTTGGACGTGGCGAAGTGCTGTTCGACCTCGTGCGTGCTGGCATCGAAGAACGCCGGCATGGTCTTGAGCGTTTCGGGCGCCTTGTCGCTGCCGACCTCGGCCAGCATCAGCGTGCTCGGCGTGAGGTAATCGGTGACGGTCATCCACACAGCGTCGGACTCGTCGCTGTCCACGGCACTGACGGCGACGGTGCCGAGCTCCGGCACGCCGGCCAGCGCGCTGCGCGCCCAGCCGTCCGCGCCCGGCGTCAGCACGGTGAGCTTGTTCTTGACGTCCTCGAGGACGTTGAGCACCAGGTGGTTCTTGGTCCAGGTCGCACCGGCGAGCGACGTGGTCTCGGTCGGCTCGAACAGCGCTTCGAACTCGCGCTTGCCGGCCATGAAGTCGTCGAACTTCGTCACCAGCAGCGAGCCCGCAGGGTAGTCGCGGCCGCCGACGTTCCAGGCTTCGCGCAGTTCCAGCATCAGCCAGTCGTGGTGCACGGACTTGTTCGCCGAATTCGGCGCGTCGACCTTGGTCAGCTGGCCGTCGGCACCGCGCAGGTAGAGCTCGTCGTTGTAGAAGGCCAGCGTGCGGCTGACGAAGTCACGCTCGAAACCCGGCGTGTCGTCGTGCATCGCGGCGATGTACATGTCGTCCGGCTGGCCTTCGTACACCAGCTTGGCCTGGTCCATCGACTGGCCGCGCGCGAGCTGCTTGACGATGCGCGGGTAGCCCGACGAGGTCAGCGAGCCGTCGCCGAAATCGGTGTAGACGTAGACGTTGTCCTGGTCGATCCAGCCCAGCGCACCCTTGGCTTCCTCGCGGAAGAAACCGCCATCGACCCAGGACTTCGACGCGACGTCGAACTCGCGGGTGACGTCGGCGTCGGCGCCGCCGCGCGACAGCGCGATCAGGCAGCGCGTGTAGGCCGGACGCAGACAGTTGGCGCCGTGCCACACCCAGTTCTCGCCCTCGGCCTTGTTGAGCGCGTCGAGATCGAGCACGGTTTCCCACTTCGGCTGCGGCTTGCGGTATTCCTCGAGCGTGGTGCGGCGCCAGATGCCGCGCTCGTGGTTCCTGTCGCGCCAGAAGTTGTAGTACCACTCGCCCTGCTTGTAGACGGCCGGAATCTTGTCGTCGGAGTCGTAGATGCCCAGCAGGTCGGATTCGAGCTGCTTGAACTCGGGCGTCGCCGCCAGTTCGGCCTCGGCCTTGGCGTTCTGCGCACGGACCCAGTCCAGCGCCTTCTCGTCGGTGACGGCTTCGAGCCACTGGTGGGGATCGGACACGGCGGCCTCCTGGGCAGATGCGGTGCCCATCGACAGGCCGGCGGCGATACCGGCGGCGAGGCAGAGCTTGGACAGTTGGGACATGGCGACTCCGGTGAGACCTGGACGGATAACCGCCCAACGCTAGCACGCGGCCCGGTCGCGGGCCGCATGACCAAAGTCACGGCGTCGCAATCGCCGGCGCTCCCACACGACGCGGACGACTGCCGCTCGATCAGCGCAGCAGCGGCAGCAGACCGGCGGCGGCGAGCGCCGCGCGCACCGAGATCCGCGGGCGACGGCGCGGGGCCGGCTTGCGCCGTGCCTGGACAAGGCCTGGCCGACGCCGCCGCAAGACCGCTGACGAGGCCAGCTTGCGGCGGCGCGGCAGGCGACGCAGAACGAGGGTGAGCCAGGCGACCGCCGGCAGGCCGATCAGCCACAGCGGTGCCCAGCCGATCGCGGTTGCCCCGGCGCGCAGGCCGGGAAACGACGACAGGGCCACGGCACCGAGACACAGCAGGCCGAGCAGCCCGGCGTGCAGCAGACGGTCGGGACCGGAATCGGCAGCGGATGCAGCGTGGGCGATACGGGACATGTCGGCAGCTCCTGTGAACGCGGTGATCGGCGGCCCGGCTGGGCATGGCCGCAGTCTCCGCGGCCGGCATCTCACAGGCTGCGACCGTCCACGATGGCGTGACCGACGGAGGCACCGCGCCGTACCGGGGCAAGGCGGATCGACGCGCGACGACCGATTCGCAGGATGGGGAGCGCGCAGCGGAACCCGTGCCGTTGCACATATGCGCGAGGGGTGCGCGAATCACCTGCCCGCCGTCCGATGGTTCAGGCGAATGCGCTGTCCCATCTTGCCGAGCCACGGCGCAGCGAGCTGACAGGCAGATTGCGCACGCGGCGTCGGGCGTCGAACCGCGCTCACGGCCATCCCGGCCGAAGACTCAGTACCCCGCCTCGTCCAGCGCGCGCGTGGCCTGGTGCCGGCCGATGTCGATCAGTTCGGCCGCGCGCCAGAACTCGTAGAACAGGCAGACGTCGCGCGGGATGCGGATCACCAGTTCCGGCGGATCGAGGGCCAGCTGCACGCGGGAAATCTGCGCCTGCATGGTGTCGAGCGAACGCGCCATCAGTTCGATCAGGCCACTGGGCGCGGCATCGGTCGCGCGTTGCGCCTCGCCGTGTCCGGCCGGCGTCCCCGGCGGCTGCGTGGGCCAGCCGTGCATGTCGACGGCGATCAGCCGCGTGGCATCGGACAGCCGCGTCGCGGCGATGGGCAGCGGGGCGAGCAGGCCGCCGTCGACCAGCGCGCGGCCGTTGACCACGTGCGGCGTGAACACACCGGGGATCGCGAACGATGCGCGCAGGGCGTCCCACAGCAGGCCGTCCTGGATCCACACCTCGCGCTGGCGCTGCAGGTCCACCGCGACGGCCGTGAACTGGATCGGCAGGTCCTCGATGCGCGGATCACCGACGACCTCGCGCATCGCTTCCACCATTCGCGTCCCGGCGATCAGGCCCGCGCGGCGGAAGCCCGGATCGAGCAGGCGGACGAAATCGCGTCGCGACATCGCGCGCAGCCGGTCGTCGAATTCGCGCAGGCGACCCGCGGCGTGGATGCCGCCGACCAGCGCGCCGCTGGAGGCGCCGGAAATCGCGACGATCGGAAATCCGCGCTCCTCGAGCACCTCGATCACGCCGATCTGGGTCAACCCGCGCGCCCCGCCCGCGCCGAGTGCAAGCGCAACCGGTTCGCGCGTGCTCATCGCGGGCGCCTCGCGCCACGCGCGCACGGCGCCCGCGCATCGAGCATCGGCAATGCGGCGCAGCCGTGCACCGGCGGCGTACTCAGCCTTCGTACTTCGACAGCGCCATCATCAGCAGCGACCGCGCCTGCTCGCGCAGCGCGACCGGCTCGACAACCTCGGCATCGGCGCCGTAATGCAGCACGTCCATCAGCAGCTCGCGCGCGCCGCTGTAGGGCACCTTGAGTTCGTAGCGACCGTCCGGCAGGAAGCGGCCCTGCTGCTGCGAGTGCCAGTGCTCGTCGGCCACCCAGCGCGCTGCCTTGGCACTGAAGACGATGGTCGCGATGCCCTTGGGCGGGCCGGAGAAGATGCCGTAGCTGCCGGCCAGATGCCCGTCGAGTTCACCCTCGTCGATGTCGCGCGCATCCGCGGCCAGCACGCGCGCGTTGGTGATGCGGTCGACCGAGAAGCTGCGCAGCGCGTCGCGCTCGTGATCCCAGGCGTCGAGATACCAGTTGTCGCGATAGTGGGTGATGCGCTGCGGCGACACGATGCGCTTGGTGCGCTCGTCGGTCGAACGCGCGCGGTACTCGAACGCGAGCTGCTTGCGCTGCAGCACCGCCGAGCACACGTTGCGGAAGGCGTGCTCGTCCATGCGCCGGCCGCGGTGCGGAATCACGCGCACGCGCTGCACCGGCCACTGCTTGCCGGCCGAATGCTCGTCGAGCAGCTTCTCGATGCGCGACTGCAACGGCGCCAGCGCGCTCGACAGCACGCCGCCGCCGCTGCGCGACAGCAGCTGCTGCGCGGCGAGCAAGGCGTGCAGTTCCTCGGAATTGAGCCACAGCCCGGGCAGTTCGAAACGCCCGCCCTCGTCGCTGTCGTAGCGGAAGCCGGCATCGCCATCGCCGACGATCGGGGCCATCAGTGCGTCGCGCAGGAAGGCCAGATCGCGGTAGACCGTCGCGCGCGAGCATTCCAGCTCGTCCTGCAGCTTGGCCACGGTCACCGGATAGCGCGAGGTCTTGAGGATGCGGTGCAGCGAGAGGATGCGTTCGTATCGGTCCATGGGCCGATTATGGCGTCACCGGGCGGCAACGGCGTGACCGCGGCGCGGATAACCGGCGGTTAACGCAGCCCGGCCGTGCGCGGGCCAGACTCCGCCAACCGACCGGGATGGAGCCCCGATGACGCAAGGACTGCGCACCATGACGACGGGCATCGCGCTCGCCCTGACCATCCTGGTGCATGCCGGCCTTGCCTGGTGGCTCCTGGGCCTGGGCGAAACCGGATCGAAAGCGGAGTCCAGGGCGCTGGCGGTGGTCTGGATCGAGCGGCCGGCACCGACGCCGCCCGCCGCAATGGACGTGCCCGACGTCGCGATTGCGCGTCCCGACGCGCCGCCGCCCGCACCCGCGCCGCCACGCCGCGATGCACTGCAGGCGGTCGAGATCGACGCCGCACCGGTCGACGCCGAGACACGCCTGCCCACCGCCACCGATCTGCTGGCGCAGGCCGGGCAATGGGCGCGCGACCAGGCGCCAGCGGCGGATTTCGCGCACGATCCCTTGCGCCGCAGTGTCGCGCCGCGGACCGACGGCCGCTTCGCGATGCGCCGGTCGATCTCGCCCGAGGATGTCGTCAAGGGAATCGGTCAACTGCTCGGTGGCGCCGGCTACACCGAAACGCCGTGCCCGCAGATCCGCCGCAACATCGCCAATCTGGGCATCGGCGGTGATGCGGAACTCGCGGCCGAGGAAATCCGCCGACTGCAGCAGCACTGCCTCTAGCGCTGCGTTTCAGCGCGCGTCGAGTGCCGTCGCGACCCCCCTGGCGACGCGCGCGGCCTGCACGCGCAGCTCCGGCATCGCGATGGTTTCCCACAGGTCGCCGATGCGGTTGGCGCCCAGCGTCCACAGCCCGGCGACCGGTACGCCGTGCGCGTCGAGCACTTCACCGTCGCCCGCGGTGGCGAGGCCCAGACCCAGGGGCCCGGGTGCGACGAGGCCGCGGGCGTACATTGCAGGCAACAAGGCGCCCGGCGCGCGCGACAGGCGTTTTTCCATGCCGGTGGCATTGACGATCACGTCGGCGGTCATCGTCTCCGGGCGGCCAGCGCGCGGCGTCCAGTCCACCTGCAGACGGCCGTCGTGCGCCGCGATCCGCGACACGCGGCCGGCGTGCAGCACGAAGCGGCCGTCGGCGCGCATGCCCTCGACGATCGCTGCGACGCCGGGCGCGATGCGATGGCGGTGGATGTCCCACTGCCGCACGGCGTGGCGCAGGAAGCGCCGCTGCTCGGTCTCCGGCCAGGCCTGCCACAGCGCACGCACATGCGGCCGCAGACGTTCGAGCGCGTCCTGCCAGGGACGCCCTTGCGCAACGGCATCCGCCGCCCATCGTCGCAGCAGACGCATCCGCGCCCGCACGCCCAACGGCATCAGCGCATCGACGCCGCCTGCCTGCGGCACGGTGCCCGGGGCATGCGCCAGCGGCATCAGCCCGTTGCGCGAGATCGCATGGACCTGCCCGCGATGTCCATTGGCGTGCAGCGTCAGCAGCACATCGACCATGCTCAGGCCGGCGCCGACGATGCAGACCGCCGCATCCGGCGCGATCGCGGCGACCGCGTCGTAATCCCATGCCTCGACGACAGCGGCGATCGACACCTCACCCGGCAGCGCCGCCGGCAGGTTACCGGTCGCCAGCACCACCGCGCGCGCCCGCACCGATGCCCCGGACGCGAACACGGCGCGGAATGCCGCGCCGTCGCGCGCGATGTCGACGACCGTGTCGACATGCAGCGTCAGTGCATCGCGCGCGGGGTGCGCATCGAGACGATCCTGCAGATAGCGGCCGTACGCGCGCCGCGGCGCGAACAACGCGTCCAGCGCGGCGGCGTCCTGTGCCGCGAAGTCCGGCTGCGTGCGCAGCCACGCGACGAAGTCGCCGGCCTGTGTCGGAAACGCGCTCATGCGCCCGGCATTGACGTTGAGCACGTGTTCGCCGCGCGGCGTCGAGTACGCCACGCCGCGCGCCGTCTGCGCGCGCGGATCGGCGAGCGCGACGCGCAGCCCCGCATGGTCGAGCAGATGCAGGGCGACCAGCGCGCCGCAGGCGCCGCCGCCGACCACGAGCACGTCCACGGCGTCGGAAGAAACTGCTGGCATGGGGCGTCCTGTCGCGGCGAAGCACGCAGTATCCCATCCGCGTCCGTACCATGACGTCCGGATGCGGATCACCGCACTTACGCAATCGCGCGGGCACCATGATGCGGCGGCCGGTGGCGGCACACGGGGACGAGGATGAGACGGGAGACGATGTGGAACTCTGGCTGACGCTGGCGGTGATGGCCGGCGCGGTCGTCCTGTTCGTGACCGAGAAGCTGCGCGTCGATGTGGTCGCGCTGCTGGTCGCCGTCGCCCTGCTGGTGCTGGGCGTGGTGACGCTGCCTGAAGCGCTGTCGGGCTTCAGCGACCAGGCGACGGTCATGGTCGCGGCGATGTTCGTGCTCAGCGGCGCCCTGCAGCGCAACGGCGCGCTGGTCGCGGTGGGCGATCTGCTCGCGCGCATCCGCTGGCCGTGGCTCTTCCTGCTGGTGATGATGGCGCTGGTGACCTGCGTGGCCGCGTTCGTCAACAACACCGCGACGGTTGCGGTGTTCCTGCCGCTGGTGCTCGCGGCGACCACAGCGAACCGCTGGGCGCCGTCGAAGTTCCTGATTCCGCTGTCCTACATGTCGCAGACCGCCGGCGTCTGCACCCTGATAGGCACGTCGACCAACCTGCTGGTCGATTCGATGGCGCGCGAAACCGCGGGCGTCGGCTTCACCCTGTTCGAGTTCGCACCACTGGGCATCGTGTTCGTCGGCATATGCGTGCTGTATCTGACGACGGTGGGGCGCGTACTGCTGCCCGACCGCGGCATACCCGGCAGCGAGACCGCCGATCCCATCGGCGTCTACGTCGCCGAACTGCTGGTGCCAGAAGGCGCGGCGGTCATCGGCCGCACGCGCGAGGCGGTGCCGGGCGACGCGCATGCAGACGTGGCGCTGCTCGGCATCCTGCGCAATGGCGTCGCGGTGCGCGGTGGCGATGCCGTGGTCGAAGCCGGCGACCGACTGCTGCTGCGCGGGCTGTGGCCGGACATCGACGCCGCGCGCAAGGCGCTCAAGCTCAGGTTCGACCACGTGGCGCGCGATCTCGATGGCGACATCAGCGCCGAGCGTCTGCATGTCGAGGCGATGGTCGCGCCGGGCTCGCACCTGATCGGTCACACGCTGTCGGGGATGCGCTTCGGCCACACCTACCGCGCGCGCGTGCACGGTCTGCACCGACGCCAGCTGGGCATCGCGCGCCCGCTCGACCAGGTGCCGCTGACCGTCGGCGACGTGCTGCTGCTCGACGCGCCGGCGAAGGCGATCGACGAGCTGCGCGTGGATCGCGGCCTGATCGTCATGGGCGCCCGCGCGCAACGCAAGGTCGATACGACGAAGGCGACGCTGTCGGCGATCGTCATGGCCGCGGCGATCGCGGCGGCGGCGCTGGGCTGGATGTCGATCGTCGCCTCGGCGCTGCTGGGCTGCATCGCGCTGGTCGTGCTGCGCCTGCTCGACCCCGACGAAGCCTACGAGGCCATCGACTGGCGGGTGATCCTGCTGCTGGCCGGCATCATTCCGCTGGGCATCGCATTGCAGAAGACCGGCGGCGCGGCGCTGGCGGCCAACCAGCTGATCAATCTCGTCGGCCACTACGGCCCGACGGCGACACTGGCCGCGGTGTATCTGATGACCTCGACGCTGACCGAGTTCATGAGCAACAACGCGTCCGCGGTGCTGGTGGTGCCGATCGCGCTGGCGACCGCCGACTCGCTGGGCGTGGATCCCAAGCCGTTTCTCATCGCGGTGGCATTCGCCGCCTCGACCAGCTTCGCCACGCCGATCAGCTACCAGACCAACACGATGGTCTACACCGCCGGCAACTACCGCTTCAGCGATTTCGTGAAGATCGGCATGCCGCTGAACATCATCTTCCTGATCACCGCGACCCTGCTGATCCCGCGCTTCTTCCCGTTCTGACTTTGCAGCGTCCGGCGTGCGTGGCACCCTGCCCGGCGACCAGGGGACGGGACATGCGGATGCGCCAGATGCTCGGGATCGTCGCGGTGCCGGCGGCCAACACCGGCCTCGGCCTGCTGATGTGGAGCGGCATGACGACCGCGCTGCTGCAGCTGCGGCCCGATGGCGCCTCGACCCTGCACCAGTTGCAGCTGTTGGGTCTGCTGGCGGGCGGATCGCTGCTCGGCGCCGGGCTGCTGATGCAGCGATCCGCGCGCCGCGCCGCGCCGCGGTGGCCACGCCGCGTCTGGCTGCTGGCCACGGGCACGCTCGCGATCGCGCTGGTGCTGGGCGTGCTGCTGGCGACGGGCGCATGGATGACGGCCGGGCCGGCGCTGGTCGCTGCAGGCTTGCTGGTGCTGCTGGCTGCGTTCGCGACGGTGGCCGCCATCGCCAGTGGTTTCGCGACGCCCGCCGCGCCGGCACCGTGGCGCCAACCGCTGGTGCTGCCGGTGCAGCTGCTGTTCGCCATGGCCACGGGGCTGGCCCTGCTCTACCTGCTGATGGATCGCCTGTTCGTCTCGGGCAACGACGGCCGCACGATGCTCGCCACGCTGACCGGTTTGGGGGCCTGCCTCGCGGTGTGCAAGCTCGTGTACTGGCGTGCGGTGGGGCGCCCGCCCGATGCCGCCGTGCGGCGCGCGCGGTTCGTCGTCATCGCCCTGGTCGCCGGGGCGCCCTTGCTGGCGTGGCTGCTGGCGCTGTGGGGCCGGGCGCCGGGCGTGGTCTTGCTGCTGGGGTCCGCCCTCGCGCTGCTGGGCGCCGCGCTGCTGGAGCATCGTCTGTTCCTCGACGAGGGCAACGCGCGCGATGCCGGTCACGAATCCTGAAGCCTGCTTCGACGGGCGACGTGCGTGATGCCAACCGCCACATGCGCTTGGGCATAATGGGGCTGTAACCGCTTACATGAATGGCTGAAATGCTTGCTGGCTGGTGGCTGGCCATTGCGGGCCTGCCGATCTACACCCACCCGCTCCCGGCCGCACCGGAGCAACCTGCGATCGCCGCCGTCGCCGCACGGCAGGTGCCGATGCGCCGTCCCTGCTACCGGCTCAACTGCCGCGACCAGGAATGGACCGCGAGCGCGAATGCCGCCGCAGGCCGTCAGCGCATCTGGGCGCCGAAAGCGCCGGGCGTGCGCCCGCGGACCGTTTCTCTTCCGCTGGTCAAACTGCCCGACCGCCGGTTCGTCTCCCTGCACTCGCCGTTTTCCAGCCGCGAGTCGATCCATTCGAGCGGCAACCACGTGAAGTGGGACACGCGCTATGGCCTCGAAGCGATCCGCAGCCCCGAAACCTCGCTGAAGATCGAATTCGGCACCGGCGTGCGCATCGAGCCCTACACCGACTTCGGCACCGCGGCGATGGGGCCGATCGCCACCGGCCAGCTGCAGCTGTGGCAGGAACTGGGCAAGCGCGCGACCTTCACCCAGCAGGTGCAGGTGGAGACCGGACGCGAGAACACCTTTGTGCGCCAGACGATGGCGTTCGACTACGAACTGTTTCCGCAGTGGACGCTGCGCTCGGATTTCGAACTGCGCCACGACACGCTGGGCAACGGCGGACGCGGCAGCACCGACACCGAAGGCTCGCTCAAGATCCGCCGGACGTTCTGAGGCGCTGTCGCATCCCACGCGTGCTCGCGGGACAGATCACCGAATCGAACGCGCGCTTATCCCGGCAGGAACGCGCCCGCTCCCGCCTCGAGCAACAGCGACGCGACACGTGCACCGAGCGCATCGCCTTCGGCATGTGCCGATTCGCCACCGGCGCGCACGGCGCGCCCGTCCTGCGCCGAGCCGACCAGGCCTTCGAGCCGCAGCCGGTCCCCGTCGAGCCACGCGAACGCCGCGACCGGCACATGGCAGCTGCCGTGCAGTGCCCGGTTCATCGCCCGCTCGGCCTCGACGCAGCGGCGCGTCGGCGCGTCGTCGAGCGTCGCCAGCAACCGCTGCAGCTGCGGCGCATCGTCGCGACACTCGATCGCGATCGCCCCCTGCGCCGGCGCAGGCAACCAGTCGGGCGCGTCGAGCCGTGCGCGGATGCGGGTGTCGAGTCCCAGGCGCTGCAGCCCGGCGCAGGCGAGCACGATCGCGTCGTAGTCGCCGGCATCGAGCTTCGCCAGACGCGTGTTGACGTTGCCGCGCAGGTCGCGGAGTTCGAGATCGGGACGGCGCGCCCGCAGCTGCGCCTGCCGCCGCAACGAGGACGTGCCCACCCGCGCACCTGCGGGCAGCGCATCGATTCCGTCGAAGGCGTTGCTGACAAAGCCGTCGGCATGATCGGCGCGGGCGAGGATCGCCGGCAGCACGAAGCCCGGTTCCAGTTCCATCGGCACGTCCTTGAGCGAATGCACGGCGCAATCGGCCTCACCGGCCTGCATGGCGATTTCCAGTTCCTTGAGGAACAGGCCCTTGCCGCCGATGGCCGCGAGCGAGCGATCCAGCACTTCGTCGCCGCGCGTGCTCAGCGGCACCAGTTCCACCTCGAGTGACGGGTGGCGCGCGCGCAGGGCGGCGGCCACGTGCTCGCTCTGCCACAGGGCGAGCGGACTCTTGCGGGTGGCGATGCGCAGTCGATCCATCCGCGCATTATCGACGATCGCCGCCGACCTCGCGCGGCGCCGCCCTACAGCGTGCGGACGGCGTCGCGCAGCTGCGGCACGCAGCGACGGCTGACTTCCAGCGGCCTGTCGCCGTGGCGCAGCACCGCATGCACGTGGCCGTCGAGATCGCGGCGCAGTTCGACCAGCTCGTGCCGTGCGACCAGGCAGTTGCGATGGATGCGCAGGAAGCGGTCGCCGAATTCGTCCTCGAGCGATTTCAGCGATTCCTCGACGAGATCCTCGCCACGCGCGTGGTGCACGACGACGTACTTCTCCTCGGCCTGCAGGTAGCGGATGTCCTCGACCGGAATCAGACGCAGGCTGCCGCGCAGTCGCGCGCACAGATGCGTGCGGCGCTTGTCGCCGTGTCCGTCGTCGCCGTGTTCGCGCCCGGCGGTGAAGGTGCGCGCGCGTTCGACGGCGGCCTGCAAGCGTTCGGGGCGCACCGGCTTGACCAGATAATCGACGGCGGCGGCTTCGAAGGCCTTGAGCGCATGCGCATCGTATGCGGTGCAGAACACCACCGCCGGACGCGGCTCGAAGGCGCTCAGATGGCGCGCGACTTCCAGCCCGTCGATGCCGGGCATCGCGATGTCCAGCAGCACCAGCGCGGGATCATGCGCGGCGCAGGCTTCCAGCGCGCTGCGCCCGTCGCCGACCTCGGCCACGATCTCGATGCCGGACTCCTGCGCCAGCAACATGCGCAGGCGCTCGCGCGCGAGCGGTTCGTCGTCGGCGATCACCACCTTCATGGCGTGCGTCCTCCCGGGACCGGCGTGGCGCCTTCCGTCGGCACCGGCACCTGGATGGTGCACGCATAGCGGCCGTCGTTCCACCCGTAGCGCATCCGCGCACGCGGACCGAAGGCGAATCCGAGCCGATGGGCGATGCTGCGCTGCGCGTGGCCCGCGCCCTGGGCAGGCGCGTCGTCGGGCGGCAACGACGGGTTGGCGACTTCGATCTCCAGCAGCCCCGCCTCGAACGACAGCCGCACATCGATCGTGCCGCCCTCGGGCAGACGCGAGATGCCGTGCAGCACGGCGTTCTCCAGCACCGGCTGCAACACCAGCCGGGGCATCGGCAACTGCCAGGGCAGCGATTCATGCAGATCCCAGTGCACGCGCAGGCGCTCGCCCAGACGCAGCTGTTCGATCGAGAGATAGCGCTCGGCCAGCGATACTTCCTCGCGCAACGTCGAGGTGCCTTCACCGGCGCCGAGGGCCGCGCGGAACAGGTCGGACAGATCGAGCACCGCGCGTTCGGCGACCACCGGGTCGCGCCGCAGCAGGGTCGCGATCATGTTCATGCTGTTGAACAGAAAGTGCGGCCGTATGCGCGCCTGCAGCGCATCCGCTTCGGCGCGTGCATGCGCGGCGACCTGCGCCTGCCAGCGGTCGATGACGTAGAAGTAGCGCAGCGCGATCGCCGTCAGCAACGCGACCACGGCGCCGCTGCCGCCGACGAACCGGCCGAAGCCCGGCAGCGCGGACACGCTGCCGACGCTCGAGAACAGGCCGTGCACGATGGCCGAAGCGATCAGGGCGACCGCCATCGCGAGCGCGACGGCGATGATCGCGCCCAGACGCACCGGAAATTTCGACAGTGGCCGTCGGCAGGCGCACAGCAGCACGGACACCGACAGCGCCAGCCACAAGGCATACCCGCTCGCGGACACGAAGGCGGACACGTTCCACGGCGCCGCGGGATGCGGCACCAGCAACACCACCAGGACGGTCAGCTGGGCCAGGCCCAGCATCGCCAGCAGACGTGGCAGCCGGCACAGGTCCGGCAGCCAGAGACCGTCGGGCGCCGGCGCGGCCATCGTCAGCCGGCCGCGAAGCGCGCGTCGAACCAGTTGCCGAGATCGACGATCTCTTCGGCGCACACCGAATGCGGCATCGGATACTCGTGCCACGCAACGTCAAATCCGGCCTCTCGCAACCATGCCGCGCTCTGCCGGCCAGCGGCAAGCGGCACCACCGGATCCTGCGTGCCGTGCGCCATGAACACCGGTTGCCGCGCAGCGCCTTCGACCAGCGCAGCCGCTGCGTTGCGCGCAGCCGGCAGATAGGTCGACAGCCCGACCAGACCGGCGAGCGGCGTGCTCCGGCGGAGGCCGGCGGCCAGCGTCACCGCGCCGCCCTGCGAAAAGCCCGCGAGGATCACCCGCGATGCCGGCACGCCGCGCTCTGCCTCGCGCGCGATCAGCGCATCGATCTGCGCGATCGATTCGAGCACCCCGTCTTCGTCGGCGCGATTGGCCAGATCGAAGTCGACGATGTCGTACCAGGCGCGCATGCGCACCCCGTTGTTGATCGTCACCGCGCGCACCGGCGCGTTCGGAAACACGAAGCGGATTGCCGGCCAGTGCGGTCGCAGCACTTCGGGCACGACCGGTACGAAGTCGTGGCCGTCGGCGCCGAGGCCGTGGAGCCAGAGCACGCTCCAGGCCGGCGCGGGGCCGGTCTCGTGTTCGATGCAGTCGAGCAGTGCGGGGGTCGTCGTGGACATGTGCGGCCAGTGGATGACGGATGCGGCAGTGTAAGCGCTCGCCGCATCCGCCTCAGCCGTGCGCGGTCTCCACCTCGGGATCCGGCGTGCCCAGATGCAGATCGCCGCGCAGCTCGCCCGCCCGCACCAGCACGTCAGGCGGCGCGCGTTCCTCGGGCGTCGCGAACAGGCCGACGCGCTGCAGCGCGAGGCCCACCGTACGCGAGGACGTCAGTTTCACGATCGGAATCGAGCCGACCAGTCCGATGATCATCGGCGACATCCACAGCGCCAGGACCGGCGACATCAGCCAGGCGCCGATCCCCATGAGCACGCCGAGCAGCGTGGTGCCGCGATAGTTGCGCCACAGATCGCCCCAGGTCTGGCGACCGTCGTCGCGCTGCTGCGCATCCCAGCCCGAATCGCGGCCGGCCAGCACTTCCGCAACGCCGCGCGACTGCACGTACATCGTGATCGGGGCCATCAACGCGGCCAGCACGTTCTCGATCAGCAGGCTGATCGAGCCGCGCAGCGCACCGCCGCACCCGCGTCGCATGCGCCGGCTCGCCAGCGTGGCGATGAACCCAAAGATCTTCGGCGCGAACAGCAGCACCATCGTCAGCACGAACACGCCGAGGAAGCGACCGTCGTCGATCGCCATCCAGTAGCCGGCGGGCGTCATGCCTTCTGCGAATGCGCCGTGCTGCAGGGGAATCGCCAGACCGACCAGCACCAGCATCGCCCACAGCGGCGCGGTCAGGTAATGGCCGATGCCGATCAGCAGATGCCAGCGGCTCACCCAATGCAGACCGCGCGCAGGCAGCACACCGCCATGTTGCAGGTTGCCCTGGCACCAGCGCCGGTCGCGCACCAGCATGTCGGTCAGCGTCGGCGGCCCTTCCTCGTAGCTGCCCTCGAGCGTGGGAATCATGTGCAGTGCCCAGCCGCCGCGACGCAACAGCGCCGCTTCGACGAAATCGTGACTCAGCACCGTGCCGCGGAACGGCGTGGTGCCGCGCAGCTCCGGCAGGCCACCATGCGCGGCGAACGCCCGGGTGCGGATCAGCGCGTTGTGGCCCCAGTAGTTGCTCTCGGCGCCGTGCCACCACGCAACGCCATGCGCGATCACCGGCCCGTACATCCGGCCGGAGAACTGCTGCATGCGCGCGAACACCGTCGCGCCGTTGACGATGACCGGCAGCGTCTGCACCAGGGCGACGTCGTCGTTGGCCTCCATCGCCGCGGCCAGGCGCACCAGCGTGTCGCCGGTCATCAGGCTGTCGGCGTCGAGAATGAGGAACTGCGGATAGGCGCCGCCCCAACGGCGCACCCAGTCGGCGATGTTGCCGGCCTTGCGCTCGCGGTTGTCCGCGCGCAGGCGGTAGTACAGACGCGCTTGGGGCACGGTCGCGCGCAGCCGCTCGAACGCGACGAGCTCACGCTGCTGGATGTCCGGGTTGCGCGTGTCGCTGAGCACGAACAGATCGAAATGCGCCCCGCGACCGGTTGCCGCCAGCGATTCGACGATCGCCTGCAGACCCGCGAGCAGGCGCTCGGGATCCTCATTGTACGTCGGCATCAGCAGTGCGGTACGGCCGGCCAGCGACGGCAACGGTGCGCGCGGGTCGATGCCCAGCCGCGCCGGGCGCCGCTTCAGCACCAGCACGAAGCCGGCCAGCGAACTGGCGAAGGACTGCGCGATCCATGCGAACAGCGGCACGAAAACCGCGAGCATCAGGCCTTCCAGCACATCGATGCCGCCGATCCGCAGCAGCCACCAGATCTGGTAGGTCGCCAGCACGGTGAGCGCGGCGGTGAAGCAGAGGATGAAACCGCGGCGCCACGCCATGCCGACGGGCGCACTGCGCAATGGACGTGTGTCGAGCCGCCCGCTGCCCAGCGACTGGATCGGCATCGCCAGCGCGGCTTCCGGCGGCATGCGCGCGCCGTCGGGCGCGGTCATGCGCTCCACCGGTAGAGCCAGGTCTCCGACACCGGCGCACCGCCCCGCAACAGACGCATCCGCAGTTCGCTGGTCGCGCCCGCCTCGGGCAAGAACTCGAAGCCCGCGCGCCAGCCGCCGCCCGGGCGCGCATGCACGACGGGATTCGCGATGCGCCCCGTCGACGCGGCGACTTCGATCTGCGGCGCATCGCCGGCAGTGCCGCCCGCGAAATCGACCACGACCAGACGGCTGCTGCGATCGCCAGCCGGCTTGGCGCCGATGCGGGTCGCCTGCACCAGTGCGAGCGGCGCAAGCCAGCTGTGCGTGGCGGTCCAGTGCAGGCGGTAGCGCCATCGACTCTCCGCGCCCGCCGCAAGGGGCGTGGCGGGTCGCCAGAACGCGACGATGTTGTCGTGGTACTCGTCCGCGGTCGGAATCTCGACCAGATGCACCTCGCCCGCCCCCCAGTCGCCGAGCGGTTCGATCCAGGCTGAAGGACGCTTCTCGTAACCAGCCTCGGCATCCTGGAAATCGGTGAAGTCACGCTTACGCTGCATCAGCCCGAAGCCGCGTGGCGCGCGGTCCTGGAAGCCGCTGTGCTGGATCGCCGCGGGGTTGTGCAATGGCCGCCACACCTGCTCGCCAGTGCCGGTCAGCAACCCGAGCCCGTCCGAATCGTGGACCGCGGGGCGGTAGTCGTCGATCCCGGTGCGGTCCGACGCATCGAACTGGAACATGCTCGTCAATGGCGCGATGCCGGCATGCGCCAACTCGACCCGCGGGAATAGCCGCGCATCGACATCGAACACCGTGTCCTCGCCGGGCGTGATCCGGAACCGGTAGGCGCCGGCTACGCTCGGGCCATCGAGCAGCGCATCGACGACGATCTCCCGACTGCCCGGATCCGGCCGGTGCAGCCAGAAGGCGCGGAATACCGGGAATTCCTCCGGCGCGGGATCCCCAGTGCCGAGCGCCAGACCGCGCGCCGACAGTCCATACGCAAGGCCCTTGCCGACGGCGCGGAAGTAGCTCGCGCCGAGGAACACACACAGTTCGTCGAAATACGCCCGGTTGTTGAGCGGCGCATGCAGACGGAAGCCCGCGAAGCCAAGCGCATCGTCGAGCATCGGCGTCGGGTTGGGGCTGTAGTCGAACAGTGCGGTCGAGAACGGCAGGGTGCGCGCCTGCGCATCCTCGACGACATGGATCTCAACGCGCGGCTTGAACAGGAAGCCGCGATGGAAGAACTGCGCCTGGAAATCGACGCCGGGCAGGTCCCGCCAGAGCGCCTTGTCGGCGCGATAGCGGAAGTCCCGGTACTGGTCGTAATTCGCGCCTGCCAGCGCGGGCGGCAGCGTTGCATCGGGCGCGACATAGGCTTTCGCCGCAAGCGCGCGGGCAAGCTCGACAACCGTGCCGTCGCCGAACGGCGTTGGCGACGCGGTCCGCGCGGCAGCCGCCAGCATCGGCCACCAGCCGCCAAGCAACGGCGCCGCCATGGCGGTTCTCAGTACATCGCGTCGTCGCACACGGCCACCGGATCGTATTCAGGTAACGCGCAATGTAACGGTGCGGTTGTAAGCGCACTGCGAAACACAACGTCCGTTGAGGCGGTATCAACGACGCGCAGTCAGCGAAGGATGCCGGCGGCTTCAGGAGAGAAAGATGGTGGGCCCACCAGGACTCGAACCTGGAACCAAAGGATTATGAGTCCTCTGCTCTGACCATTGAGCTATAGGCCCGCGTGTGGATCGTAGCAAGCGGGCGGCACTGCGCGGGAATCGGGCGCGCGACTTTGCCGATCCTGGATTCGATCTCCACGCACCGCAGATTCTCATCGCGTCGGCGCGATATTCCCGCCGTTGCCGGACTTTCTCCGCACAAAGAAAAACCCCCGCCGGTATACCGGCGGGGGTTTTGGGTAAAGACCCTGGCGATGACCTACTCTCGCATGCTAGATGCACACTACCATCGGCGCATGTACGTTTCACTTCCGAGTTCGGAATGGGATCGGGTGGTTCCATACAGCTATTGTCACCAGGGAGAGGGTGGAGGGTCGCAGGTCGGCCCGGTTATCGACGGATTGATCCAGTCGAAAGTGGGACTGACAGCGCTCACGCTCTCGTCAGGTTGGGAAGTAGCGAACATTTGGGACACTCAACGTGTCGGGCCAAGGAGCTTCGATATACGAAGCAACTTGAGGTTATATGGTCAAGCCGCACGGATCATTAGTACTGGTTAGCTCAATACATTGCTGTACTTACACACCCAGCCTATCAACCACCTGGTCTTGATGGTTCCTTCAG
>NZ_SMTG01000009.1 GCF_004358165.1 Luteimonas terrae | reverse complement strand
TCAAATGCAAAGCAGTTCGCTTGGGGTCGTCATCCCGTCACCGGACGCTTCGCCCCCACCCAACCCTCCCCCGTAAACGGGGGAGGGCTCGTATGCAGGCACCGTGCATCCTTGAGCCCTCCCCCGCAAGCGGGGGAGGGTTGGGTGGGGGCGAACGATCAGAGGCGGGCAAGTCCTCCAAGGCGGAGGGCCTCAGATGCAAAGCAGTTCGCTTGGGGTTGTCATCCCGTCGCCGGACGCTTCGCCCCCACCCAACCCTCCCCCGTAAACGGGGGAGGGCTCGAAAGCAGGCACCGTGCATCCTTGAGCCCTCCCCGCGAGCGGGGGAGGGTTGGGAGGGGGCGAACGATCAGAGGCGGGCAAGTCCTCCAAGGCGGAGGGCCTCAGATGCAGTTCGCTTGGGGTCGTCATCCCGTCGCCGGACGCTTCGCCCCCACCCGACTCTCCCCCGTGAGCGGGGGAGGGCTCGAAAGCAGGCGCCGTGCATCTGTCAGCGCCAGTGTCCGATGCACTACATTGGTGCATGGCCGACGAAACCCCACCGCCGCAGCCCTTCGATGCGCTGACCACGCCGCTGGTCTGGGCCGGGCCCGACGGTCGCATCTGCACCTGCAACGTCGCCTTCGCGCGCTGGCTCGGCGTGGGCCGCAAGCGCCTGATCGATCAGCCGCTGGCGGCGCTGGAGGTCGACGGCGACGTGCTGCGGCTGGCCCTGCGCACGCCCGGCGATCCGGCTGACGGGCCTCTGCGCGTCCGCCGGCTGGTGCTGGCCTTCCTCGGCGGCGAGCCGCGCTTCGCCGATGCCTGGCTGACCCGCGAGGCCGATGGCGGCCTGCTGCTCGAAGCGCATCCGGTCGACGAGTTCCCCGGCGCCGATCCGACGCTGGCGATGCCGCTGGCGCTGTCGGCCGCCCTGCGCGGACTGGCCCACGAACTGCGCAATCCGCTGGCGGGCCTCAAGGGCGCGGCGCAGCTGCTGGCGCGACGCGTCAGCGACGGGGAATCGCGCGAGCTGGTGGCGCTGGTCGACACCGAAGTCGCGCGCCTCGGTGCACTGGTCGACCAGCTGCTGTCGCCGCGCTCGCCCACGCCGCACCGCGCGCTCAACATCCACGGCGTGCTCGAGCAGGTGCTGCGTCTGGCCGAAGCCGACGCCGGCTGGGCGGTGCGCATGATCCGCGACTACGACCCCAGCCTGCCGGAACTCTCAGGCGATCCCGACCGCCTGACCCAGGCGATCTGGAATCTCGTGCGCAACGCGATCCAGGCCGGCGCGGCCAACATCACCCTGCGCACGCGCGCCGCGCTGGGCGTGCGCATCGGCGACGAGGTGCACGCGATGGTGCTGCGGCTGGAGGTCGTCGACGACGGACGCGGCGTGCCCGAGGACATGGTCGAGCAGATCTTCCTGCCGCTGGTCTCCGGTCGGCCCGACGGCAGCGGCCTGGGGCTGGCGATGGCGCAACAGGTCGCGCGCGAACATCGCGGCGCGCTGGTCTACCGCTCGCGCAGCGGCCATACCGTCTTCACTCTGCAACTGCCGTTTCCCGATGAGGCATCGGGCGAGGCCGACCCGATACCCACGGAGCCCATGCCCGCATGACCACTACCGCGCCGCGCGTCTGGGTCGTCGACGACGACCGCTCGGTCCGCTTCGTGCTGGCCACCGCGTTGACCGAAGCGGGCTACGACGTGTCGGGCTTCGACAGCGCGCAGGCGGTGCGCGATGCGCTCGCGCAGAAACCCGCACCGGACCTGCTGTTCACCGACGTGCGCATGCCCGGCGACTCGGGCCTGCAGCTGCTCGATGCGCTCAAGCAGAAACACCCGCAGCTGCCGGTCGTGGTGATGTCGGCCTATACCGACGTCGCCAGCACCGCCGGTGCGTTTCGCGGCGGCGCGCACGAATTCCTGTCCAAGCCCTTCGATCTCGACGAGGCGGTCGCACTGGCCGCGCGCGTGCTCGGCGATCACGACACCGCGCCGGACGATGCGCCGCCGCCGAGCGGCGACAGCGACGCGCTGGTCGGCGACACGCCGGCGATGCAGCAGCTGTTCCGCGCGATCGGCCGCCTCGCGCAGGCACCGGTGTCGGTGCTGGTCACCGGCGAGACCGGCACCGGCAAGGAATTGGTCGCACGCGCGCTGCACCGCGAATCGCCGCGCGCGCGCAAGCCCTTCGTCGCGCTCAACACCGCGGCCATTCCGGCCGAGCTGCTGGAGAGCGAACTGTTCGGCCACGAGGCCGGCGCGTTCACCGGCGCTTCGCGGCGTTACATCGGCCGTTTCGAACAGGCCGACGGCGGCACGCTGTTCCTCGACGAGATCGGCGACATGCCGGCCTCGCTGCAGACGCGCCTGCTGCGCGTGCTGGCCGAGGACGAGTTCTTCCGCGTCGGCGGGCGCGAGCTGATCCGCGTCGACGTGCGCGTGATCGCCGCGACCCATCAGGATCTCGAGCGTCTCGTCGCCGAGGGCCGTTTCCGCGCCGACCTGCTGCACCGGCTCGACGTCGTGCGGCTGAAGCTGCCGCCGCTGCGCGAGCGGCGCGAGGATGTCGGGCAGCTCGCCGAACGCTTCCTGCAGGCCGCCGCCGACCGGCTCGATGCGCCGCCCAAGCGGCTGGGCCGTGCGGCCCTGCAACGCCTGCGCGACCACGACTGGCCGGGCAACGTGCGCGAGCTGCAGAACCTGTGCTGGCGTCTGGCCGCGTTGGCACCGGCGGATCTGGTGACGCCGCAGGATCTGGAGGGACTGCTGCCGGTCGCGGGCGATGCGCAGCGACCGGTCGATACGCCGGTCCATGCCGACAGCTGGGACGATGCGCTGCGCGCCTGGGCCGATACGCGGCTGCGCGCGGGCGATGCCGACATCCACGCGCAGGCCCGCGAGCGTCTTGATCGCGCGCTGCTGGAAACCGCACTGGTGCATACCGGCGGACGTCGCGCAGAAGCGGCGACGCGGCTCGGCGTCGGCCGCAACACGCTGACCCGCAAACTCGGTGCGCGCGGTCGCCGCGGTTGAGCGGGCTTTCATCGACGCGGCGCGATCGCGCGCTAAGGTGCCCGCCATGACCCGAACCGCCCGACTCCCCACTCTCGCGGCTGCCGCCGCGCTTCTGCTCGCCGGCTGCGCGAGTGTCCCGCGTCCCGCCGTCCAGACCGCGCCGCCGGCGGTCACCGCGATCGCCAGCACCGGCACAGCCCAGGGCGCGATCGCCAACCTTGCATCGGCGTCGGGCTCGCTGGTCAGCGGCCGCGTGGTGCTGTCGCCGGATGTCGGCGGCGTGCGCGTGCGCGGCGAGATCGGCGGGCTGGTGCGCAACGGCACCCACAACCTGCGTCTGCACACGCGCGGCGACTGCAGCGCGGTCGATGCCGCCAGCGCCGGTCCCGAATTCGACGCGACCACCGGCCAGCCCTCGCGCCTGTCCGATTCGGGCGAACGCGGCCGCATCGTCGCCAACGCGCAGGGCGTCGCCACGCTGGATCTGCTGCTGCCCGGCGCGGTGCTGGGCGGGGGTGCGGCGAACGACATCGTCGGTCGCGCGCTGCTGGTGCTGGGCGCGACGCCTGGTGCGATTGGCGCGCGCGTGGCCTGCGGCCCCGTGCGGCTGCAGTAGGCGGTTGCGCGGCACTGTGTCGCGCCACCCGGCGAATCACCGTCTGCGGGGGATGCTCACGCGGCGAAAACCGCGCCCGGTGGATGCTGCGCGTTGTGGCGACGCACGGCGCGGATGCCGCGTCCACTCACCGAGACGAGGAAATTCCATGAAGATGTCCCGCTTCCTGTTGCCGATTCCCGCCGCGCTGGCGCTCGCGCTGGCCGCCTGCGGCGGTGGCGCCGATTCGTCGAACGACGGTGACAACGCCGCCGCCGAAGCCGACCGCGCCGCCGAGACCGCCGGCACCATGCCGCCGGCCGCGACACCGGCGCCGGCCGCCGCGTCAGCTGCGACCGCAATGGCCACCCTGCAGCCGACCGCCGGCAACCAGACCGCCGGCGAACTGCGCTTCGCGGTCGTCGACGGCCGGATCGAAGTCACCGGCACCGTGACCGGCCTGCCCGGTGGCGGCACCCACGGCTTCCACGTCCATGAGACCGGCGACTGCAGCGCCCCGGACGCGACCAGCGCCGGCGGCCACTTCAATCCCGGCAGCACCGACCACGGCCGCGTCGGCCAGGGCGCCCACCACGGCGGCGACAGCGACAACATCACCGCCGGCGCCGACGGCACCGCGCAGGTCAAGGGCTGGCTGGAAGGCGTGACTCTCGGTGACGGCGCCGCGACCGACGTCGTCGGCAAGGGCGTCATCGTCCACAAGGACGCCGACGACTACGTGACCCAGCCGACCGGCAATGCCGGCGATCGTCTGGCCTGCGGCGTGATCCAGGCCGGCTGAGCCACGCCTCGCGCAACACGCGTCTGACGACGCCCGCTTCCTGTCATGGGAGGCGGGCGTTCTTCATGGGCGATCCGTGGATGCACGTGCACGCGATCGCAGGAGACAGCTCGCTTCAATCCTGCTCTGCGTGAGAACAGTCGGCAGCCTCGAGCCCTCCCCCGCCTGCGGGGGAGGGTTGGGTGGGGGCAACCCGTCCGCCGTCATGCGGGCGTCTCCCGCGCGACATCCCAGTGCTCAGGACCCCACCGCAGGCGGAACGTTTGCCCCCATCCCAGCCTTCCCCCGCACGCGGGGGAAGGGGCAGGTCATCCAGTGCTCGAGATCGGTTGAGGCGTTCGGAGCGACGACCGCCGCTGTCTCAGCGCAAGGCCGCCGTCGGATCCTGCCCCGGCGCCACGTGCAGGAACACCACCGGCACGCCGTGCGCCTGCAGCACCGCCGACAGCTGACGCTGCCGCGCTTCGTACATCGCGAAGCCCTGCGCCAGTCGGCCGTCGTCCGACTCGCCCGGTGCGCAGCGCAGGCGCCAGTCGTCGGGCGACAGCATCGCGATGCGCACCTCGCCGTCCACATGCCGCAGCAGCGGTTCCGGCGGCGCGTCCAGCCAGGCCTCCGCCCCGGGCGCGAGCAGGGCGGTTTCGAGCACGTCCCACAACGGATCCAGGCCCTGGTTGCGGTACTGCAACGCGGTCATCGCCAGCAGGTCGTGCAGGGTGAGGTAGCGGGCGTGTTCGATGCGCGCGCCGAACGCCTCCTGCGCACACAGCGCGGTGTCGGCCTTGGCCATGCCCAGATCGAGCAGCATCGACTCCATGTGTTCGGCGACAGCGGCGGTGGCCGCAGGCTCGCCGACGAACAGGTAGGGCAGCACCCGCAGGCGCCCGCCGGCCAGCTGCGTGTCGGACTGGAAGGGCAGCGGCACCGCGCCGCTCGCATCCGCGCCGAAGGCGATGATGCGCGGGCCTTCGCCGGACTTGGGCGCGCGCACACGCAGCTCCTCGAGCCGCCGGTGCATCGGCCAGCCCGGCCGCAGCAGTTCGGCCGGGTCGAAATGCGCGGCGGCGAACGACAGATCGAGGTCGCGCACGCCGGGCACCAGGGCGCCGAGGTCGCGGCCGAGCAGGGTGGCCAGCTCGCCCGCGGCCTGCTGGCCGAGCGCGGCGCGCGCCGGCACCGAGTCGTCGCTGAGCTCGAGCGCGAGCACGCCGAGCACCTGCGGTTGCGTTGAATCTTGTCGGGAAATGTCGGGATCTGCGGTCATTGGCCGTGCACATCGGCAGCGATACACTCGTTCACATTATGCCCGTCCCGCGTCCGGGACAGTCTCACGCAGGTTCCGCCGAGGTCATTCCGATGCTGTCAGGTCGTCCCGTCGCCGTGCTGGGTGGCGTCCGTATCCCGTTCTGTCGTCAGAACACCGCCTATGCGGACGTGGGCAATCTGGGCATGTCGGTGCGCACCCTGGGCGCTCTGGTCGAGAAGTTCGGCCTGCACGGCCAGCAGCTCGGCGAAGTGGCGATGGGCGCAGTGATCAAGCATTCCAACGACTGGAACCTCGGCCGCGAGGCGGCGCTGTCGTCGGGCCTCTCGGCGCTGACCCCGGGTCTGACCCTGCAGCGCGCCTGCGGCACTTCGCTCGATTCGATCATCACCATCGGCAACAAGATCGCTGCCGGGCAGATCGAATCGGGCATCGGCGGCGGTTCGGACACGACGTCCGACGTGCCGATCGTCTACGGCAAGGCGCTGCGCCGTCGTCTGCTCGACGCGAACGCCGCCAAGACGACGAAGGACAAGCTCGCCGCGTTCAAGGGCTTCCGCCTGCGCGAACTCAAGCCCGATTTCCCGGGCGTGGCCGAGCCGCGCACCGGCAAGTCAATGGGCGAGCACTGCGAGGACATGGCCAAGGAATGGAACATCGGCCGTGATTCGCAGGACGAACTCGCCGTCGCCTCGCACCACAAGCTGGCCGCCGCCTACGAGCGCGGCTTCTTCGACGATCTGGTCGTGAGCTTCCGCGGCGTCTCGCGCGACAACATCCTGCGTCCCGACACCTCGATCGCGAAGCTCGCGACGCTCAAGCCGGCGTTCGACAAGACGTCCGGCCGCGGCACGCTGACCGCTGCCAACTCCACGCCGCTGACCGACGGCGCGGCCGCGTGTCTGCTGGCGAGCGACGCGTGGGCCGCGACGCACGGCCACGAGGTGCTGTGCCACATCCGCGACGCGCACGTGTCGGCGGTCGATTTCGTGCACGGCGAGGGCCTGCTGATGGCGCCGACCGTCGCGGTGGCCGAGATGCTCGCGCGCAACGGCCTCACGCTGCAGGATTTCGACATCTACGAGATCCACGAGGCCTTCGCCGCGCAGGTGCTGTGCACGCTGCGCGCGTGGGAGAGCGAGGACTACTGCCGCACGCGTCTGAACCTGGACGCGCCGCTGGGGCGCATCGATCCCGCGAAGATCAATCCGGTCGGCTCGTCGCTGGCCGCCGGCCATCCTTTCGCCGCGACCGGCGCACGCATCGTCGCGACGACCGCCAAGCAGCTCAAGGAACGCGGCGGTGGCCGCGCGCTGATCTCGATCTGCACCGCCGGCGGCATGGGCGTCGTCGCGATCCTCGAACGCTGATCCTTCCGCAGGAACTCTCGCGCATGTCCGTTTTCCGTGCCGCGGGCCGCATCGGCCTGCTCGCCTTCGCCGTGTCCACGCTCGTCGCCTGTGGCGACAATGCCGAGCCGGCATCGACGCCGCCGGTTACGTCCGGCCCGCACATCGTCTCCGCACCGCCGCCGCCCGAGGCGCTGCCCGGTTGCACTGCGATCGCGACCGCGCTCGGCGAACTCGTCACCGGCTTCGAGGCCGTCGACGAGGCCGGTACCCGGCAGGACGGCGATGTGAGCTACGGCATCAGCTGCGCGTGGCGCAATGCGGCCGACGGCGGCGCATTCGGCGCGATCGTCATCGTCGATCGCGAACCGCTGACCGCGGCCGACATGCAACGCGCCGGTCTCTACGCCGAAGACGCGCGCGTGTCCGCGCTGGGCGGGTTCGTCGCGATTCCCGACGGCCTGCTCGACGGCAAGGCGCCGCTGGGCCCGGTCGGCCCGCAGGTCATCGTCGGCCCGGTCACGGTGACCATCGCCGGCAATGGCCGTGGCACCGCCGGGGCGATCACGCTCGATCAGGCGCTCGACGCCGCTGTGGCCGTGCATCGTCTGATGCGTTGAGGTGCTCGAGAGGCGCGGCTGATTCCGGAATCGCGCCGGGTCAGTGCTTGCACCGACGCGAATGCAGAGATTTCGCGGAAAGACGTCGCCTCCGTCGTGCCGGCGGCTCTCGACAGACGTACGTTTGATCAGGCGGAACCCATCTTGATCCTGGGTTCGTCTCCGCGCTCGCGGCGTGCTTCAAGAGCCCCTGAAGCAGAACGGATGCGGGCTCGATCAGACGCCCGTCTGTCGAGTCCTGCCGGAAGGGCGGTCGCTGGATGACGCGGCGCCTGCCTCGTCCGAGCAGATGAAGAAACAGGGCGCCCTGCACATCGCACGCTCAAAGCCGATCCGTCCGGTGCGGCGGTGCGTCGCCATGCACGTAGGGCAGCCCCTGCGGATCGCGGATCTCGGGCTCGATCGGGTCCGCGACCACCGGGGCCGGGGCCAGCGGGACGACCGGCTCGTTGCGCGACGCGCGCAGTGCGTTCGCGTAGCACAGACGTGCATTGCGCTCGTCGCCCGCGGCGGCGTAGCCATCGCCCAGCTGCACCCAGGCATCGCTGCCGGCGCCCTGGTCGATGGCGCGGTGCAGATAATCGCGGCTGTTCGGCCAGTCGCGCTGCATGTGGTGGAGACGCGCCAGGCCCAGCATCACGCCGGGGCTGGCGGGATGTGCGGCGAGCCAGCGCTCCATGCGCGACTGGCGATGCGCCGGGTCGCCGATCTCCAGCGCGGCATAGCGTGCGGCCACGCGCTCGTCCCAGCGCGCATCGAGTGCGGTTTCCAGACTCTTGAGCGCGGCATCGTGCCAGCCAAGGGCGACCGCGCGATCCGCGTACGCCAGCACCACCGGCGTTTCGGTGCGGATGTGCTTGGGCAGTGCTTCCCAGCGCTCGGCCAACACGTTCGCATCGGCGGCCTCGTGCAGCGAGGCGGCGGCCCAGCGGATCTCGCGGATCTCGAGCTGCGCCTCGGGCAGCGCGTTCTGCTTGCGCAGTGCGCCGAGCAGGCCGTAGGCCTCGGCCGCGTGGCCCGTCTGCGCCCACGCGTCGGCGCGCAGCGCGAGGCCCCGCGGCGGCAGCGGTTGCGCTGCCGGTGCGTCGAGGGCGGTCAGCGCGTCGATCGGACGCTCGTCGAGCAGCGCGATCTCGGCCAGCGCGATCGCACGCGTCGCCGGGTGGCGCTCGCCGAAGCGGTCCAGATGCGCGCGTGCTGCGGCTTCGTCGCCGCGGGCGATCGCGGCCTGGGTCGCGGCGATGCGTGCAGCCGGCTCGTAGTGCGGATTCTCGTCCGCCGACTGCGCGAGCAGTTTCTCGGCGCGCGTGTAGTGGCCCTGATGCAGGGCATCGAGACCTTCACCGACGCGGCTCTGCGCCCTGGTTTCGCGATAGCGGCCCCAGCTGCGGAACGGCAGCGTGACCAGGGTGACCAGCAGCCAGAACAGCACCATCACGCCGAGGGCCATCGCGATGGCATTGGCGATGGTGGTCGTGTAGTTGACGCCGGCGCGATGCACCAGCACGTAGCTCGGGTCGCCGGCCAGCAGCAGCTGCGCGGCCAGCGCGCCCAGCAGGGCGATGACGATCCAGACCAGCAGGGCACGGAGCAGGGACATGGCGGATTCCGGACGCGGCGATGGGAAGGATGGCTACGGTGCCAGACACCTTCGTGATGGACCCGTCGCGGACGCGCGACCCGCGAGGCGCGCGTTCAGCCGACCTGCGCGATCCAGTCCTCGAGGTTGTAGTAGTTGCTCACGCGCGCGATGCGGCCGCCCTTGATGTCGAAGAACGCGCCGCCCGGCAGCACGTAGCGCTGGCCCTTCGCCGGCGGCAGGCCGGCATCGTCGGCGAGGTACGCGCCATGCACCACGTACTCGGCAGCGGCGCGTCGGCCATCCGCGGTGGCCATAACGACGATGTCCTCGAGCCGCTCGCGATAACTCGCATCCATGCGCTGCATGAAGGCGACGAAGGCCGCGCGTCCGGTCTCGCGCGCGCCCTGGTTGAGATCGTGCGCGACGTCGTCGGTCAGCAGCGCGAGCATCGCGGCGCGGTCGCCCGCGTTGAAGGCGGCGTAGTAGGCCTGCACCAGTTGCAGGGCGGCGGACTGTGGGGTGTCGGTCATCGCAGGGCCTGTCGTGCGGTGTCGAAGAGATCGCGGTGGAAGAAGTAGACCTCGCGCAACAGGAACTCGCGTTGCGTGCGGAAGGTGCGGAAGCGTGTGGACGGCGTCGGCGAGCCGAGCGCGTCGATGCCGAGCCGACGGCTGGCGCGCAGCGCGCGGGCCATGTGCAGCGGGTCGCTCACGATGATCACGCGGTGGAGGTCGTGTTCCTGCAGCAGGCGGCGCGTCTCGACCAGATTCTCCAGCGTGGTGCGCGAGCGCGACTCGATCAGGATCGCCGATTCGGGCACGTCGCGACGCAGCGCATAGCGGCGCGCGACCTGCGATTCGGAAAACCGCGCCTTCGCGCCGCCGTAGCCGCCGGTGAAGATCAGCGTCTTCGCGTGGCCGGCGTGATAGAGGTCGAGGCCGTGGTCGATGCGCGCCTCGAAGACCGGCGAAGGCTGGGCGTCGTAGGCGGCCGCGCCGAGCACGACGATCGCATCGGCCGGTCCGGCCTCGTCGCGGTTGCCGACGTGCACGATCCATCCGGCAACGCCCAGCAGCCAGGCGAGCACCAGCAGCGTCAGCAGCACGCAGAAGCGGAGGAAGCGGCGCACCGGGCCGCGTTTGCGCGTCATCGCAGGCGCATTCCGGTCACGACAGCCACGGCAGGCGGTCGGGATCGACGTTGCCGCCGCTGAGCACGATGCCCACGCGCTGGCCTGCGAACCGGGCGCGATGCGCGAGCACCGCGGCAAGTGCGATTGCCGAAGACGGTTCGACCAGCTGCTTGGTGTGCACCGCCATCCGGCGCATCGCGGCGACGGTGTCGGCATCGTCGACGGTGATCACCTCGACCGGCGTGCCGTCGCTGCTGCGATGCGCATCGAGGATTGCGAAGTTCGGCGCGCCCAGCAGGCCGCGCAGGCCGTCGCAGACCGTGTCCGGCACGAGATCGTCGACGCGCGCGCCGGCCTGCAGCGAGCGCGACGTGTCGTCGGCGCCCTGCGGTTCGGCCAGCACCAGACGGGTCGATGGCGAGGCCTGCGCGATGGCCAGCGCCGTGCCCGCGGCCAGACCGCCGCCCCCGACCGGCACCACCAGCACGTCGAGCGGACCGGCGGCCTGCAGCAGTTCCAGTGCGGCCGTGCCCTGGCCGGCGATCACGTCGTGATGGGTGTAGGGATGCACCAGCGTCGCGCGAGTCTGCACGCGCAGCGCCTCGCAGGTGGCCTCGCGCGCGGCCAGCGTCGGCGCGCAGCGGTGCAGCACCGCGCCGTAGCCGGCGATCGCCGCGAGCTTGGTCGCGACCGCGCCTTCGGGCGCCACCACGTGGCAGGCAATGCCCCGGGATGCGGCCGCCAGCGCCAGCGCGGCGCCATGGTTGCCGGAGGAGTGGGTCACCACGCCGCGCGCGGCGGCGGCACCGTCGAGCGACCACACCGCGTTGCACGCGCCGCGGAACTTGAATGCGCCCGCGCGCTGCAGGTGTTCGGCCTTGAAATGCAGACTGCAGCCGGCCGCATCGTCGAGCGTGCGCGCGCGCAGCACCGGGGTCAGGTGCGCGTGGCCGGCGATGCGTGCCGCTGCCGCGAGCACATCGTCGGGACCTGGCAGGGAAATCGTGTCCATCATCGGGCAAGCGTAACGGAGCGACCGTCGCGATTCATCGCTCCAGCGACGGGATGAAGCGACCCGCGCGCGACCTTGGCGCTTAAGGGCCGATTCAATGCCGCGGGCGGATTCTGGACGACAGATCGACAGGGGTGGACCGACATGATCCGCAAGGCTGTTCTGCTCGTGGCCTGCATGACGCTGGCCGGCTGCACCACATACGGATACCGCGGCGGCAGCGGCGACTACTACTACGGTTCGCCCGGCACGACGTACAGGTATTACGGCGCGCCCTACGGCAGTCTCGGCTACGGCCGAGGAAGCGGCTGGTACGGCGGTGCCGGTTACGGTTCGCCCTACTACCGCTATGGCGGCTATCCCGGCTGGAACCGCTACCCCTACGGCTACTACGGCGGCGGCTACTACCGTCCGCCGCCGGTGATCGTGCGTCCGGTCTATCCGGGGCGACCGGAGCATCACCGCCCGCCGCGTCCCGGCGACCACTACCAGCATGCCCGTCCCGAAAGCGGCGGGCGTCCGGTGTATGGCGGCGGTCGCCCGATCCGGCCCGGCGAATCGCGCCCCGACCGGCCTGACCGGCCCGGCTTCGGTCGTCCCGGGGGCCCGGGTCCCGGCTGGGGCCAGGGTGGCCCCGACCGCGCCGATGCCGACCGTCCGGGGCGTCCCGGCGGTGGCTGGGGCGGTCGTCCGCCACGCGGCGAGGGCCAGTCGCGTCCGCAGCCGAGGCCGGGCTTCACCCCGCCGCCGCGGCCCGAGCGTGTCGGCGGCGGTGGTTCGCCCGCGCCGCGTCCGGAATTCCAGCGGCCGCCGCAGCAGGCCACGCCCGTGAGCCGCCCGCCGCCGGCGCGGATGGAACGCGCGCCGAGCGCCCGCGGTGAAAGGCGGACCACGGTCACAACCCGGGAAGTCGAGCCGATCTAGTGCTTGCGCTGGCCGGGGCGGCGGGAGATTCTCAGCCTCGCGTGACCGGATGCGTCGGTTTCCGACGAAAAGGTCACACCGGCTGTCGACACCCGGCGGGGGAATACCGGATCCCCCCTGTTCCGCCTCCGCCGGGCGTCGGCTCCTGATCCGCGCAGCACCCCGAGCGCCGGACCGGAGCCTGAAAAAAGATGGGGCCGGATGTCCCCCGACATCCGGCCCCGTGCTTCCCCGCAGCGTGCTTGGCCAGCCCTGTTCCAATCTCCGGCCGCGCCCCCCTTTCAGACGCTTGCCGCTGCGGGTGCGGGAATTCCTACGCAGCTTCTGTGCCAACTTTGGCGCCGGCGCTTCGCCGCGCCCGCGAACTCGCGGATAATCCGCCCATGCGCAACGACTTCCACAGCTACGACGTCATCGTCGTCGGCGGCGGCCACGCCGGTACCGAGGCCGCGCTGGCGTCCGCACGCGCCGGCGCCCGCACCCTGCTGCTGACCCACAACGTCGAGACCATCGGCGTGATGAGCTGCAACCCGGCGATTGGCGGGATCGGCAAGGGCCACCTGGTGCGCGAGATCGACGCACTCGGCGGCGTGATGGCGCGTGCGGCCGATGCGGCCGGCATCCAGTGGCGTCGCCTCAATGCGTCCAAGGGCCCGGCCGTGCGCGCGACGCGCTGCCAGGCCGACCGCAATCTGTATCGCGCCTTCGTGCGTCGCGCGGTCGAGGCGCAGCCGAACCTGACGATCTTCCAGTCGGCGGTCGATGACCTGGTCATCGAAGGCGATGCCGTGCGCGGCGCGATCACCCAGACCGGGCTGCGCTTCGAGGCCCCGGCCGTGGTGCTGACCGCCGGCACGTTCCTCGCCGGACGCATCCACATCGGCGAAGCGCAGTCGGTCGGCGGCCGTGCGGGCGATCCGCCCGCCGCAACGCTCGCCGCGCGTCTGCGCGAGCGCCCCTTCGTGGTCGATCGCCTGAAGACCGGTACGCCGCCGCGCATCGACGGCCGCACGCTCGACTACACGGCGATGACGATCCAGCCGGGCGACGATCCGCGTCCGGTGTTCTCCTTCATGGGCAGCCACGCCGACCATCCGCGTCAGGTGCCGTGCTGGATCACCCGCACCACAGAGCGCACGCACGAGATCATCCGCGGCGCGCTGCATCGCTCGCCGATGTACTCCGGGCAGATCGAAGGTATCGGCCCGCGCTACTGCCCCTCGATCGAGGACAAGGTGGTGCGCTTCGCCGACAAGGACAGCCACCAGATCTTCGTCGAACCCGAAGGGCTGGACGTTGCCGAGATCTATCCCAACGGCATCTCGACCTCGCTGCCGTTCGACGTGCAGCTGGACGTCGTGCGCAGCATCGTCGGCTTCGAGCATGCCCACATCACCCGCGCCGGCTATGCGATCGAGTACGACTTCTTCGACCCACGCGGGCTCAAGGCGACGCTGGAAACGCGCGCCGTCGCGGGCCTGTATTTCGCCGGCCAGATCAACGGCACCACCGGCTACGAAGAAGCCGCCGCGCAGGGCCTGCTCGCGGGCGTCAATGCCGCGCGCCAAGTGTGCGGGCTGGAGAGCTGGAGCCCGCGTCGCGACCAGGCCTACATCGGCGTGCTCGTCGACGACCTGATCACCCACGGCACGAAAGAGCCCTACCGCATGTTCACCAGCCGCGCCGAATACCGGCTGCAGCTGCGCGAGGACAATGCGGACCTGCGCCTGACCGCGGTGGGCCGGGAACTCGGCCTGGTCGACGATGCGCGCTGGGCGCGCTTCGACGCCAAGCGCGAAGCGGTTGAACAGGAAAGCCAGCGTCTGCGCGGCCTGTGGGCGTCGCCGCAGAACGCGATCGGCCGCGCCGCGGTCGACGCGCTCGGCATCGAGCTGCGCCGCGAGAGCAACGGCATCGATCTGCTGCGGCGTCCCGAACTCGGGTACGCGTCGCTGATGCAGGTCGAGGGCATCGGCCCGGGTGTGCGCGATGCGGACGTCGCCGAGCAGGTCGAGATCGAAGCCAAGTACTCCGGCTATCTCGAACGCCAGCGCGTGGAGATCGAGCGTCAGCAGCGCCAGGAAACCACTGCGATCTCGCAGGACTTCGACTACGCACAGGTCCGCGGACTGTCGGCCGAACTGGCGCAGAAGCTGACCCAGGTGCGGCCGCTCACGGTCGGCCAGGCCCAGCGCATTCCCGGCATGACACCGGCGGCGATCTCGCTGCTGCTGGTGCATCTCGAGCGCGCCCGACGCACGCGCGCGGCCTGAGCCGGTCACCGCGCGATCATCCGGCGTTTCACCGGTCTGTGCTCTGGTGAGGCACCTTCCGGACGATGGCGCTCTCGATGACACGACATGGTATCGGCCGCGGCGCGGCCCTCTCGCTGGTCTGCGGCCTCGCGTACTGGGGCCTCGCGTCCTGGATGATCGGCGGCGGCGAGCCCTGGGATGCGGGCACCTACTGGACGCTGTGGTACCCGGGCGCGCTGCTGTTGTCGCTCGCGCTGGGGTTGGCGTTTCCGGCGCGTGCCTGGCTGTGGGGACTGCTCGTCCTGCTGGCGCAGATTCCGGTGGTTGCCGTCGTTGCAGGTGTCGAACCCCTGATCCTGGCCGGTCTGCTCTATGCGCTGGTGCTGGCGGTGCCTGCGGCCGCCGCCTCGGCGCTCGGCGGTTGGTGGCGACGTCGTAGACGCTGAGCGCCGCCGTTCAGTCGGCTTGCACATCGCTGACCTCGCGGCGTTGACGCTGTTCCGGCGCCATCGCCTGTATCTGCATCGACACAGATCGAAGCAAGACCGGAGGTGCCCATGTCCTCACAGATGCGCGGCTTCAATGCCGAGGACGCCCGCTCGCTCGTCGACGGCTCGCAACGCAGCATCGCCGAATTCGTCGTGGCCGACATGCTGCGCGAGGCCGAGGCGGCAGCGCGCAACTGCCAACGCTCGCTGGTGACGTGCATCCGGCTCAATGGACTGGACGATGCCGACTGCGAGCGCATCGTCGCCGCGATCAGGGGCCGCGGCTTCGAGGTCGAACTCACGCGGGATCAGGACGACGCGACATTCTCGCTGCACTGGTGAGCCAGGCGTCACCGCGGAGCGGGGCGGCGGCTGGACCGCCCGACGAGTCGCGCGCCGGCAGACCGAACAGCGGCCGCAACCAGCCGATCCGCCGGATCAGGCACTCATGGATCAACAGGCAGCCGATGACGGTGATCGCGAGAACCGACAGGGGCTCCAAGACCGGGCCGAGCCCGCGCGGGATGAGGACGTAGGCGGCGAGCACGATCAGGCTCTGGTGCAGGATGTACCACGGGTACACCGCCTCGCTGGCGTAACGCAGTCCCCGCCACGGGCGGTTCAAGGCGTGCGCGGCCCACGCCAGCAAAGCGAGCAGCGCCGTCCACCAGTAGAGCGCATGCGCGCAGGTCGACAGCAGTTTCCACGCCTCCAGCGGCACCCCGGCAGGTAGCGAGTCGACTGTCATCGCGCCGGTCTCGAGCAGACGTCCGATCACCCGCAGGCCCATGTAGATGCCGGCGCCCGACAGCGCGGCGACGGTGAACACCCAGCGTCGCCGCACCAGTGCCGCCCACAATGCGGCGCGATCGGATGCGAACACGCCGAACGCGAACGCCGCACCGTATTGCGCGTGGTTGAACCAGTCGCCCACCAGCGCATGCGTGGAGGGGAATCGCGGCGCGAGCAGCAGCAGCGCGGCCAGCATCCAGAGCGGCGGCACGATCCACAGCCACAGACGCCCACGGCTGCCCAACCAGTCCGCGAATCGAACGCCACCCGACCAGCGCAGCAGCGGCAGAAAGAGCAGGACCAGCATCGTGTAGCTCCACAGATAGGGCAGATACCAGAGATGGTTCCAGGTGAAGCCGTACGCCGCACCGGTGAAGGTGCCGGCAGGCCAAGGACGCAGCTGCAGGTAACGCAGGAGAAAGCTGCCGAAGCCTGCGTCGAACGTGCCCAGCATCCGCGCCTCGCACCAGGCCTGCACCGGCACGATCGCGACGATGCCGAAGGCCAGCGGCAGCAGCAAACGCCAGCTGCGCACGACCATCAGCCGCATCGGCGAGCGGCGCGCCGACACCAGTCCCAGCGCGAGCCCCGAGAGCAGGAACAGCAGCGACATGCGCCAGCGGTTGACCAGCACCATCGGCCATTCCGCCCAGACCAGCAGCGTCGGACTCTTGATGTGGAAGTCCCAGTCCACCACGTAGACCATGCCCACGTGATAGAGGATCAGCAGCGCGAACGCGAAGACGCGCAGGGTGTCGAGATCGTGGCGTCGTGCCATGCGGGGGGCCTGTCGGGGTGAGGCGACACGGTGCGCTGCGATGCGCCCGCCGCACGCCACCGATGGCTTGATGGCGCGGTTCCGGGGACGAATCGTGGCCACGCAGGGACGAACGGCGCCGGTTGTCCGGCACCCGCTGCCTAGAATGCGCGGCATGTCCGATCGTCCCGTCCCGCCACGCTCCGGTGCAGAGCGCTATCTCGCGATCCGTCGACCGGTCGAGGTCGGCTACTGGCTCATCACCTGCCTGCTGTCCGCCGTGGGCAACACCACCACCACGTGGATGGACGTCGAGCGCCTGGGCCTGGGTTTCGCCGCATGGGAGATCGCGAGCTGGGAGAGCAGCAGTGCGGCCGCGTTGCTGCTGCTGGTGCCGGCGATGGTCTGGTTCACCGCGCGCTGGCCGGTGCACCTGGACAACTGGCATCGGCGTCTGCCGGTCTATGCGCTGGCCAGCGTGATCTGGTCGATGCTCCATGTCGGCCTGATGGTCGGCATGCGCAAGCTGGTCTACGCCTGGCACGGCGAGGTCTACGTGTTCGGAGACGCGTTCGTCTACGAATATCTGAAGGATGTGCGCACCTTTCTCGGCATCGTGGTGCTGCTGCACGGCTATCGCCTGCTGGTGCGCCGCCTGCAGGGCGAGGCCTCGCTGCTGGTCGCGCCCGACGACGACAGTCCGCCCGTCGAACCGGTCGAACGACCGGCACGCTTCCTGGTCCGCAAGCTGGGCCGGGAATTCCTGGTGGCAGCCGACGACATCGAGCGGGTGCAGGCGTCGGGCAACTACGCGAACCTGCACGTACGCGGCAAGGTCTATCCGCTGCGAAGCACGCTGGCGGAGCTGCAGGCGCGGCTCGATCCCGAGCGCTTCGTCCGCGTGCATCGCAGCCATCTGGTCAACGTGACCCGTATCGCATCGATCGAACCGCTCGACGGCGGCGATGCACGTGTGCATTTCGACGACGGCAGCGCGGTGCCCTGCAGCCGGCGTCACCGCGAGCAGTTGCGTACCGCGACCGCTGCGTGATCGGCGTCAGGCGGTGCGCGAGGACATCTGTCTGCCGTGGCGGTAGCGATGCCCGGTCCGGTACGCGTCAGCCGGTCGGGTCGACACCGCCGCCGCGTGCGAGGCGAACCAGCCGCGGGTCGAGATCGAATACCGTGCGCGCGACGATGCTCAGCGTGCCGGCGTCGGGGTGTGCCGGGTCCCACACCACTTCGCGGTCGGCCGGCGAGAGCGCGCTCGGTCGGAGGCGGCCCGGACGGTGCGCCGGTGCCTCGCCACGCTGCGCGAGCGGCGATGCGTTCTCGTCTGACCGTCGCGGCTCGCTGGCCGGAGGTGCGATGGCGAAACTGTCGATCCGGTCCAGTGCGACGCGCGCGCTGACGATGCAGACGCGCATGGCCGATGCGTCGCCCTCGACGAGATGGTGCAGCAGCGCCAGTGCGGCCGAAGTGCCGAAGCACACCGGACCTGCGTCCGCGCGATGCGCGATCGACGGCAGGCCGCCGGCATCGGCGTCACGCCCGTCTGGCTCGACCCGGTAGAGATCGATCCAGCCGGTTCCGGGGTCCAGCTCGGGCGAGGCGTTGCGCGTCGTCGCGGTGGACGGCGTCGACATCGACGGGGGATCGCTGGCCGGGAACGTGTCTTCGAGTTCCTGGTCGACCAGATGGGTGTCGGCGGGAGGCGTGGGCATGGCGGTGTCCGTGGTTCGATGATCCGGCAGGCTCGCTGCCGGGCGTTGGGGGATGTCGTCGGCAGTCCCGTAGCCGACGATGGAGCGAAACCTGCGCTCAGTCGGCGAACGGCCAGCAGCAGGCCAGCGCGCCCGCGGCCGCGACGAGTGTCGTCGTCATGGCGATGCGCTGGCCGCCGACGGCGCGACGATGCGCGCGTGCGAAGACCGCGCGCAGCGCGCGCGGATGCAGGCAGGTCGCATCGAAGTGCACCTTCATGCGCGCCAGTGTGCAGGCGGCATACGCCAGCGCCGCGACGACCGCGAGCGTGAAGAAGCCGAGGGCGAACAGGCGCTGCATGGGCGAACCGCGTTGCCCGCCCACGCGAGGCGTGGGCAGGCGCGTCGATCAGCGATGGTGACGCTGGGCCGCCGCTTCGCCTGCATGGCCGGCGCCGAACAGCGGCACCAGCTGCCACACCGCCGACACACCGACGAGCACGTACACCGCACGCGCCAGCAGGGCGTCCTGGCCGCCGAAGATCGCCGCGACCAGATCGAACTGGAACAGACCGACCAGTCCCCAGTTGATGCCGCCGATGATGACCAGGACGAGTGTGATGATGTTGACCGTCTTCATTGCAGTGCTTCCTCGAGTGGGGAGCCCGCACCTTTGCAACGCGGTGGTGAAACAGAAGCGAGTTTTTCCGGTGCATTTCGCGCATTTCGATCGGCATCGCGCTTGCGTGCGATCGCCGTGCGCAGAAGCTGCGCGATCAGTGCGCCGCGGCGTCCTGCACGACGCCCGGAATGGGGGTGGCGTCGGGGAAATGCGCGCGCAGGGTGTCGACGCCGGATTGCGGTCGCGCCCCTTCTGCGAGTGGCGCACGCGCGGCGCGCTTCTGCGCGGTGTCGATGCCGAGCCGCGCATCGCGCGCCGCGACCAGTGCCGGATCGACCTCGCCGTCGCGACTGAAGGACCATGCGAGTGCGGCCGGTCCGAGCGGCAGCGCGTCGCCCGGTGCGGTGCCGTGGCGCGTGTGCCAGGTATGCCAGGTCTTGCCGTAGCTGTTGAGCTTGCTGCGCATGAGTTCGGTCTCCGCGATCCGTGGCAGACCTGGCGCGACGAGCTGTCCGGACAGGATCTCGCCGTTGTGCGGATGCCAGTATGCGCGCTCGTCTTCCGGCAGCGACGCGAAGACACGCGCGGACACGATGTATTCCACGCCCGTCAGGTTGGCGCCCGGCTCCGCACTGTCGAACAGGGCGCACTGGGCGAAGTCCTCGTTGACCTGTCGACAGTAATGGTGCGCTTCCATCTGGTGGTCGGGCGCGTCGCGCATCGGTGGAAGCCGACGATATGGACGTCGAGCTTCGCGGTCGGCCCGTCGTTCTGCAGCACGGCCGCGCCGGCCTTGAGGACATCGGTGCGCGCCGTGGTGTCCGCGCCAGGCGGCGCGAGCGGCGGCGCGTCGTCGCGGCCGCCGCAGCCGGACAGGGCAAGCGCCACGAGCCATGCCCGGGCCGGTCGGATCGATGCCATGCAGGCGTCCTCGAGATCGGGAACGCGGCAGCCTGGGTTGCGGTGTGTCGCGCAAACGCGATTCCCGCAGGGCGAACACGCGCCGACTGGCATCGACCGTGACACACGTGCAGCATCTGCACATGTGTCACGGCGACAGGACCGTCAGTCGCGGTGCGCTGCGAGCAGCAACAGACTCCGGTCGCAGCGCGACAGCCGCGTGCCACCTTCGATGGCGGCCGACGATTCCGGATCGGCAGTGTCCGCCAGCACGCGCCAGGGGCCGGCGGTGTCGTCGGGCAGGACGAAGTCGACCGCATTCGACGCCGCGTTGAACAGCAGCAGCATCGTGACGTCGGTCGCCAGCGCGCGCAGGCCGCTTTCCGGCGCGCGTCCGTCGAGCCGCACCATCAATGCGCGCGCTTCGGGATCGTCCCATTGCGCAGGCGTCAGTTCGGCGCCGTCGGGCGCCAGCCAGGTGATGTCGCGGAAGCCGAGCGTCTCGTCGAACTGTCCGTCGAACCAGCGCGTGCGCCGCAGCAGCGGGTGTTCGCGGCGCAGGCGCGTCAGCCGCGCGACGAAGCGCGACAGCGTGCGGCCGGCCTCGCTGTCCGCGCGATCCCAGTCCAGCCAGGCGATTTCGTTGTCCTGGCAATAGGCGTTGTTGTTGCCCTGCTGGGTGTGGCCGAGCTCGTCGCCGGCCAGCAGCATCGGGGTGCCCTGCGACAGCAGCAGCGTCGCGAGGAAATTGCGCTGCTGCCGCGCGCGCAGCGCGTTGATGCCGGCATCGTCGGTCTCGCCTTCGGCGCCGTAGTTCGCCGACAGGCTGTGGTCGTGCCCGTCGCGGTTGTCCTCGCCGTTGGCCGCGTTGTGCTTGTCGGCGTAGCTGACGAGATCGCGCAGGTTGAAGCCGTCGTGCGCGGTGACGAAGTTGACCGACGCGCGCGGCCGCCGGCCGCGATGGTCGAACAGGTCCGCCGAGCCGGTGAAGCGGCGCGCGACCTCGGGCAGCTGGCCGCCGTCGCCGCGCCAGTAGGCGCGCATCGTGTCGCGGTACTTGTCGTTCCATTCCGACCAGCCCGGCGGGAAGTTGCCGACCTGGTAGCCGCCCGGACCGATGTCCCAGGGTTCGGCGATCAGCTTGGTGCCGGCCAGCAACGGGTCCTGGCCCACTGCGTCCAGGAAGCCGCTGCTGCGGTCGAAACCGTGCGGCTCGCGGCCGAGAATCGTCGCCAGGTCGAAGCGGAAGCCGTCGACGTGCATCTGGTCGGCCCAGTAGCGCAGCGAGTCGTTGACCAGGCGCAATGCGCCGGCATTGGTGAGGTCGAACGTGTTTCCGGTGCCGGTGTCATTGATGTAGTAGCGGCGGTCTTCGGCCAGCTTGTAGTAGCTCGCGTTGTCGATGCCCTTGAACGATAGCGTCGGGCCCAGCTCGTTGCCCTCGGCGGTGTGGTTGTAGACCACGTCCAAGAGAACTTCGATGCCCGCGCGGTGCAGGTGGGCGACCATCTGCTTGAACTCGGCGATGTTGCCGCTGGCCAGATAGCGCGGGTGCGGCGCGAAGAAGCCGATCGAGTTGTAGCCCCAGTAGTTGCGCAGACCGCGTTCGAGCAGGTGCTGGTCGTCGACGAAGGCGTGGATCGGCAGAAGCTCGATGGCGGTCGCGCCGATCGCCTTCAGATGCGCGATCACCGCATCGTTCTTGGTCGCGGCGAACGTGCCGCGCGCGGGCTCGGACACCTGCGGGTGGCGCATCGTCAGGCCGCGCACATGGGCTTCGTAGACCACCGTGCGCTCCCACGGCGTGTGCAGGCGGCGGTCGTCGCCCCAGGTGTGGGCCGGGTCGATGACCGCGGCCTTGGGCATGTAGGCGGCGCTGTCGCGGCGGTCGAAACTCAGGTCGCCATCGCGATGCCCGATCGTGTAGCCGAACAGATGTGGCGCCCACTTGAGTTCGCCGACGATCTGTTTGGCATAGGGATCGAGCAGCAGCTTGTGCGGATTGAAGCGGTGACCGGCGTCCGGCGCGTACGGGCCATGCACGCGATAGCCGTACAGCTGGCCGGGGCGCACGTCCGGCAGATAGCCGTGCCAGATCTCGTCGGTGTGCTCGGGCAGGACGATGCGCTCGGTCTCGCGCCCGCGCGTATCGAACAGGCACAGCTCCACGCGCGTGGCATTGGCCGAGTAGAGCGCGAAGTTGACGCCCAGGCCGTCCCAGGTCGCGCCGAGCGGAAACGGGCGTCCCTCACGGACGCGCGATCGCTGGCGCAGGCGGTCGGGCGTGCTGCGGGTTGCGGCCATCAATGTCCGCTCCCGTCGGCGAAGCCGTGGTCCTCGTGCGTCGCGCGCTGTTCGGCATCGACCAGGCGCTCGGCCATCGCCCAGTGCCGCGTCGCCTGCCCGTCGGGCCGACCTTCGGCGTCCCAGATCTCGCGGGCCAGTTCCCGGATCCGGGCATTGCGTTGTTGCTCGTCCATTCGTTCACCCGTCAGTCGCGGATCAGCACCGCGACAGGAAGCCCAGACCACAGATCGGCGACCGGTTGGTCGCCCCCGTTCCACATTCGATCGCCGAACACGTCGCGCCAGCGGCCCGGCGGCAACGCGAGCCGGGTGTCGTCCCACGCGTCGCGGCGCCAGGCAGGCGCGTCGTCCTCGACCCACGCGCGCGGAAAGGCGCGTGGCACCGCGACGATCGACTGCTGGTCGTCGTGCCGCCGTGTAAAGGCGAGCACCCGATCGCCCCGCGCGCCGTCGCCGTGCAGAGGTGTGTAATCGCCGCGGGCAAACAGAGCAGGGTGGGCGGCCCGCAGCGCGAGCAGGCGCTGCCACACGCGTGCCTTGAGCTGCCCATCGCGCCAGTCGCCCGGCGTCGTCGCGGCATCGGTCTGCCACTGCCTGCGTTGCGCGTAGTCGACCGGGCGACGGTTGTCGGGATCGACGAGTGACAGGTCCCAGCCTTCGCAGCCCTGGTAGAGATCGGGCACCCCCGGCACGCACAGCTGCAGCGTCGCCTGCGCCAGTCCGTAGATCGCGCCCGCCGGCGCGATGGCGTGCGCGGTGTCGGCGAGGGCGCCACGGGTGATCGGGTCTTCCAAGGCCGCGCGCAGCAGCGCATCGCATGCGGCTTCGTAGGCGGTGTCGGGATCGAGCCAGGACGTGCGCAACTTGGCTTCGCGCAGGGCCTTGGACTGCCAACCGGCGACGCGTTCGCGCAGGGTCTCGATGGCGGGCGCATCACCGGCGTCGAGATCCGGCGCCCAGGCGCCGACGAGGGTCTGCCACAGCATCCAGCGGTCGCCGGCGTCCACGGCCGCGCACGCCTGGGGCAACGCGGCTTCGATGACGTCGACGCGTTGCGACCACCACGCCGCATCGCTCGCCAGCACGGCCAGTCGCGCGCGCGCATCGGCGCCGCGCTTGTGATCGTGCGTGCTGGTCGCGACGAGTGCGCGTGGGCTGCGCGTGGCGGCGAGGGCATGGAAGCGTGCAGGCGGCAGCGCCAGTGCGACCGGATGACTGCCGACCTCGTTGCGCGCGAGCAGCACGCCGTGCCGGTAGAACGCGGTGTCCTCGACCGACTTGGCATTCAGCGGCGCCGAGAGCTGTTCGCAGGCCGTGCGGAACGTGTTCGCCAGCGCACCGGGGCGTTGCAGCGCGTCGTCGACGAGCGTGTCGATGGCCGCGCGCAGGCCGGCATCGGATGTGCGTGCCAAGGCGCGATCGGCCGCGCCGCGCCAGCGTGCGCGCGTGTCTGCGTCCGCGCCGCCGCGCGCCGCGTACGTGCGATACACCGGAAACTCCGCCAGCACCGCGTCGAGCGCGTCGCGCAGCATCGGCCCACCAAGTTCCTGCAGCGTCGCGTCGTCGCCGATCAGCGCATCGAGCGCGCGGCCGGTCCGCGCGCGCTCGGCGGCCAGCGCGCCGTGCAGCAGCTGCACCCGCGCGGTGTGTTCCTCGATCGCGAAATCGCCGCTGCGTCCACTGCGCGCGCGCCAGGCGGCGCGCAGCGGCGCCTCACCCTGCGCGTCCAGCAGCACGCCGCCCACCTGGTCCATGAAGTCGTAGCCGGTGGTGCCGTCGCAGTCCCAGTCCTCGGGCAGCATCTCGTCGGGCGCGAGGATCTTCTCGACCAGCAGCACCGGCCGTGCATCCTCCGGCGCGCTTGCATCGAGCGCATGACGCAGGCGTCGCAGATAGCCGCCCGGATCGGCGAGACCGTCCACGTGATCGATGCGCACGCCGTCGATCAACCCTTCGCGCAGCAGGCGCAGCGGCAGCGCGTGGACCGCGTCGAACACCGCGCGACGCTCGATGCGCAATGCCGCCAGCGCGGTGACGTCGAAGAAGCGGCGGTAGTTGATCAGCGTGTTGCCGGTCCGCCACCACGCCAGGCGGTAAGGCTGGGCCAGCACCAGCGCCAGCAGCCGCGCGGGCGCGGGGTTGATCGCCTCGCACCAGCCGTCGAGATCGGCATAGCGCGCGTCCTGGACCGGGAAGTGCGTGCCATGGTGATCCAGCACCACACCGTCGCGCCCGCGCACGGCCCGCAGCACGCCCGCGTCGATCGCCTCGCGCAGCGGCCGGTCGAGCACCGGCAACCACAGCCGACCACCGCGGCCGGGCGCGCGCCAGTCGATGTCAAACCAGTTCGCATGCGGCGATTGCCGGCCGTGGCGCAGCACGTCCCACCACCACGGATTGTCGGCATGCGTGGCCATGTGGTTGGGCACGAGGTCGACGACGATGCCCATGCCCGCATCGCGCGCGGCCTGCGCCAGACGCACGAATCCCGCCTCGCCACCGAGCGCTTCGCTGATGCGGGTGGGGTCGACCTGGTCGTAGCCGTGGGTGGAGCCGGGCACGGCCTCGCCGATCGGCGAGAGATACAGATGACTGATACCGAGCGCGCGGAAATAGTCGAGCTGCGCGCGCGCGGCCTCGAACGGAAAGCCGGCGTGCAGTTGCAGACGCACGGTGGCGCGCAGCGGCGTCATGCGTTCAGGGACCTGGCAGAGGCGAAGGCGGACAGGGACGGCGTGGGATCGATCTCCTGCGGCAGGCGACGCCGCCAGTTCGGATGCGTGTCCACGGTGCCGGGCAGATTCGGTTGTTCGATCAGGCCGAGCGCGTCTTCGGCCGGCAACAGCGCAAGGGGCGCGGGCGCGGCGGCGACGAAGGCCATCCACGCTGCGGGACCGGTTTCGCCGATGGCCGCCGCGCTGGCGGCATCGAGCGCAACGACATCCGCGGCGCGTTCGCGTCGCTGGGCGTCGAGTGTCGCGTCGTCGACATCGTCGATGCGGGCGCGCCATTCCAGGTCGCGTCCGCGCGACCAGCCGACCAGCGTGGGCAGGTCGTGCGTGGTGGTGGTGGCGACGGCATCGCGGCGCCAGCGCCGCGGCGGCAGGAAGGCGCCGTCGGCGTCGCGGGTGAAGGCCAGCACGTCGATGCCCAGCACGCCGCGGCGCGAAAGCGTCTCGCGCAGGCCGGGCGGCACCACGCCGAGGTCTTCGCCGATTACGATGCAGCGCTGGCGCCAGGATTCCAGCGCCAGCAGATTGAGCAGATCCTGCAGTGGCGCACGCAGGTAGGCGCCGGACGATGACGCTGCACCGCGCGGCACCAGCCACAGGCGCAGCAGACCGAGAATGTGATCGATGCGCACGCCCCCGCGGTCGTGCATCGTCGCCCGCAGCAAGGCGCGGAACGGCGCGAAGCCGCTGGCACGCAGGCCCAGCGCATTGAAGCCGGTGACGCCCCAGGTCTGGCCGGCCGCATTGAAGGCGTCGGGCGGCGCGCCGAGTTCGAGAGCGCGCAGCACGGCATCGGGCCACGCGGACGCTTCGGCGCCGCCGGGATCGAAGCCGACGGCGACGTCCGCGATCAGCCCCAGACCCATGCCGCGGTCGTGCGCCGCGCGCTGCACGCGCGACCAGCTGCGCACTGCAAGCCACTGCGCGAAGCGGTGCAGGCCCGCATCGGCGTCGCCGTGATCGGCGGCGGCGTGGCGCGCGAACGCGAACAATGCATCGCCGCCCGCGGCTTCGAATTCCGCGAACGCGGTCAGTGCGGCATCCGGCAGCTGCGCGCGCGCCGCGTACAGCGCACGCAGGCGTGCCCAGCGCAGCGCGACCGCAGCCGGCCAGTCGATCAGCGCATCGTCGCCCGGTGCGGCCTCGAGGCCTATACAGGCGTGGCGTACGAAATCCGGGTCGAGCACCAGCGCCGGCGACGCATACGTGGGTTCGAAGAACCGGCGATCGCTGGGCGCATACGGGCTGCGCACGCCGGACACCGGGCGCGCGGCGTGCACCGGGCTCAGCGCGAGCGCGTCGCCACCGGCGGCGGCGACGCGGCGCACCCATTCGGCGACACCGGCCGCATCGCCGAGTCCGGCATCGTCGGCATGGCGCGTCGCATGCACCTGCACGCCGACACCCCAGGCGCGCGGGTCCGGCACGTCCAGCGCATCGGCCACGCCGAAGCAGCGCACCGGCGCGACGGCCAGCGTGTGCAGCCGGCCGGCGTATTCGAAGGTCCACTCGCCGGGACGGGTCGGCGCACGCGCGACGCCTGCGGCGTCGATCACGCCGTCGACGTGGCTGCCGTCTGCCGATGCGAACCGCAGGCGGCTGTTCGCAAGTCCCGGCAGCTGCACGGTGCCGCCGCTTTCGGCCGTCAGCAGCGGCGGCAGCTGCGTGTCGGCCGCGAGACGCTGCGTGCTGTCGCGGCACTGCGCAGGCGTCGCGGCCGGCAACTCCATCGCCAGCAGGATCGCGCGCAGGTCGGCATCGGACACGGTGCGCGGGACGCCCGCGGCGTCCTCCCAGTGGCGGCACAGACCGGCCGCGTCGGCGAGCGCGTGCAGGGCGGCGCTCATGTCGCGGCCCACCAGCGCAGCAGACAGGTGTCGGGCGGCACGCGGTCGCCGTCGAGGCCGCAGTCGCTGCGGTAGTGGCCGTCGGGCATGTCCGCAGCCGGCAGCGCGATGTCCGCGCCGCCGAGGTTGAGCACCAGTTCGATGCGGCCCTCGCCGTCTGCCCACGTCGCCTGCACGACGCCCGGGCCGAGCACCCGCGCACCGGCCGCGCGCAGTGTCGACAGGCGCGGCACCAGCAGCTGACGGCGCAGGGCCAGCAAGGCGGTGAACCAGGCCACGTGCGCCGCGCCTGCCTGCGTGTCGGCATCGGCCGCGTCCACGCGGGACGATTCGAACGTCGCCAGCGCGTTCGGATCCGGGATGCGGGCGCGCATGTCGGGATCGGCGAATGCGGAGAACTGCGCGAACTCGCGCCGGCGCCCTTCGCGTACCGCGTCGTCGAGCGGCGGCGGGAAATCGGCGAAGAACGGGAACGGCGCCGTGGCGGCCCAGGGTTCGCCCATGAAGAACAGCGGCACCATCGGCGTCAGCGCGGTCAGTGCCAACGCGGCGCGCAGCCGCGGGATCGGCAGGCTTGCGGCGAGCCGGTCGCCAAAGGCGCGATTGCCGATCTGGTCGTGGTTCTGCGCAAATGCGACGAAGTGCCGCGGCGGCACCTGCGCGCTCGGCTCGCCGCGCACCCGGCCGCGCGGATCGGGCTCGCCCTGGTACGCGAAGCCCTCACCGAGCACGCGGGCGAGATGGGCTTCGGGCCGGTCGGCGAACGCCGCGTAATAGCCCTCGTGCTCGCCGGTCAGCAGCACGTGCAGCGCATTGTGGAAGTCGTCGTTCCATTGCGCATCGAAGCCCGACGGCCCCAGCCACGAGGCCGTGTTGTGTTCGTTCTCCAGCACCAAGTGCACGTGGCGATCGGGCGGCAGGCTGGCGCGCACCGCATCGCGCAGCTGGCCGAGAAACGCGGGCGGGCTGATCGCATGCACCGCGTCCAGGCGCAGACCGTCGAAGCGGTACTCGTGCAGCCACATCAGCGCGTTGTCGATGAAGAAGCGCTGCACCTGCGGTCGCTCGAAATCGATGGCCGCGCCCCAGGGCGTATCGGTATCGGCGCGGAAGAATGCGGGTGCGTAGGCGGGCAGGAAATTCCCGTGCGGCCCGAAGTGGTTGTAGACCACGTCCAGGAACACCTGCAGGCCGAGTCCGTGCGCGGCATCGACCAGCGCCTTGAGCGCATCCGGATGACCGTAGGCGGCTGCCGGCGCATACGGCAGCACGCCGTCGTAGCCCCAGTTGCGCGCGCCCGGATACTGCGCCACCGGCATCAGTTCGATCGCGGTGATGCCCATCGCCGCGAGCGCGGGCAGCTGCCGCTGCACACCCGCGTACCCGCCGCAGCTGCCGACGTGCAGTTCGTAGAGCACGACCTCGTTCCACGGGCGTCCGCGCCACGCGTCGTGCCGCCAGACATGCCCCGCGGGATCGAGCACCGCGCTCGGCCCGTCGACGCCGTCGGGTTGCCAGCGCGACGCCGGATCGGGCACGTCCCGGTCTCCGAGGCGATAGCGGTACCGCGTGCCCGGCGCGCAGGCATGGCGCACGTGGAAGCCGCCATCGCCATCGGACCGCATCGGCACCGGCGGCGCATCCTCCGGCAGCAGCCAGGCGACCTCGCAGGCCGGCGCCCAGACCTGGAATCGCACCGCGTCACCGTCGAGCCGCGCGCCCCACGCGGGACCCGGCGCACTCAGCTTTCGCATTCGAGCCACAGCGTCGCCAGCGGCGGCAGGGTCAGCGACAGGGATTGCGCATGGCCGTGCATGCTGTCGGCCACCGTGTGCAGGCTGCCGCCGTTGCCGACGTTGCTGCCGCCGTAGAAGGCGCTGTCGGTGTTGAGGATCTCGCGCCAGCGACCCGCACGCGGCACGCCGACGCGATACCCGTGATGCACCTGCGGCGTCATGTTGCTGACCGCCAGCACCTCACGGCCGCTGGCGCGGTCGTGGCGGATGAAGGCGAACACGCTGTTGGCGTGGTCGTCGCCGACGCTCCACTCGAAGCCCTCGGGCCGGTCGTCGTCGGCGTGCAGCGCGGTATGCGCGCGCAGCAGCCCGTTGAGATCGCCGACCAGACGCTGCAGGCCCGCATGACGAGGCGCGTCCAGCAGCGACCAGTCGATCTCGCGGTCGTGCGACCACTCGCGACGCTGGCCGATCTCGCCGCCCATGAAGAGCAGCTTGCGGCCCGGATGCGCCCACATGAAGCCGTAGTAGGCGCGCAGGTTCGCGTGCTGCTGCCAGTCGTCGCCCGGCATCTTCGACAGCAGCGCGCCCTTGCCGTGCACGACTTCATCGTGCGAGAGCGGCAGCACGAAGCGTTCGGAGAACGCGTAGACCATGCCGAACGTCATCTCGCTGTGGTGATGTGCGCGATGCACCGGGTCGCGCTGCATGTACTGCAGCGTGTCGTGCATCCAGCCCATGTTCCATTTGTGCGAGAAGCCCAGGCCGCCGTCGCCGGTCGGCGCGGTGACGCCTGGCCATGCGGTCGATTCCTCGGCCATCACCCAGACGTCGGGGTGGCGGCTGCGGATCGCATCGTTGAGCCGGCGCAGGAACGCCACCGCCTGCAGGTTCTCGCGGCCGCCGTGCTCGTTGGGCACCCACTCGCCGTCGCCGCGGCTGTAGTCGCGGTAGAGCATCGAGGCGACGGCATCGACACGCAGGCCGTCGAGATGGAAGCGTTCGATCCACTCCAGCGCGCTGCCGACCAGATAGCCGGCGACTTCGTTGCGGCCGTAGTTGTAGATCAGCGTGTTCCAGTCGCGGTGCAGGCCTTCCTTCGGGTCGGCATGTTCGTAGAGCGCGGTGCCGTCGAAGCGCTGCAGGCCGTGCGCATCGTCGGGGAAGTGCGCGCCCACCCAGTCGACGATGACGCCGACCCCGGCGCGATGGCAGGCATCGACGAAGCGCGCGAAGCCTTCGGGATCGCCATGGCGTGCGGTCGGCGCGTACAGGCCGATCGGCTGGTAGCCCCAGGAACCGCCGAAGGGATGTTCGCTGACCGGCAGCAGTTCGACGTGGGTGAATCCCAGATCGCGCACATAGGGCACCAGCGTCGCCGCCAGCGCATCCCAGTCCAGCGGGCTGCCGTCGTCGTTGCGGCGCCACGAGGCCGCGTGGACCTCGAAGATGCTCACCGGCGCGTCGCCGCGTGCGGCGCGGCCGGCCATCCAGGCCGCGTCGCGCCAGACGTGCGTGGACGGCGCGGGCACGATCGACGCGGTCGCCGGCGGCGGCTCGGTGCAGCGCGCCAGCGGATCGGCCTTCTGCGGCAGCATCGCGCCATCGGCCGAGGTGATCGCGTACTTGTAGCGCTGGCCGGCCAGGGTCTGCGGCAGGAACAGCTCCCACACGCCGGCGTCGTGGCGCAGGCGCATCGGATGGCGGCGCGCGTCCCAGCCGTTGAACTCGCCGACCACGGCGACACGCCGCGCATTCGGCGCCCAGACCGCGAAGCGCGTGCCGACGACACCTTCATGGGTCACGGCGTGCGCGCCGAGCGCGTGGCGGATCGCATCGGGATCGCCGGCAGCCAGCAATTGCACGGTCGCGTCATCGAGCACCGTGCCGAAGCGATACGGGTCCTCGGTGTCCTGCACGCCGCCGGGCCAGTCGATGCGCAGGCGATATGCGCTGGCGGCCGGCAAGGTCCATTCGAACAGGCCGCGCGCGTCGGTGGGGCGCATCGCGAGTACTTCGCTGTCTGTTACCAGCGCCACGCCGCGCGCACCCTGCGCCATCACCGTGACCCGGCAGCGTCCGTCGTCGGTGCCGTGCGGGCCCAGGCAGGCGAAGGCGTCGGTCGGCCAGCCTTCGAGCACCGCGTCGAGCGATGCCGGCAGGATCGCGTCCTGGCGTTCCTGATCGACCGCGTCGAGTCCGTCCGTGTGGGCCATGCGGTCGTCCATGCCGTCCGTCATCCGACCGCCCGCATCCGCGTGGCGTTCGCGCGCGTCGTCGTGGTCCGCGTGTACAGCTCGGCATAGCGCGCGCCGGCGCGTTCCCAGCCCGACGGCGTCAGCATCGCCGCGCGACGCATCGCCGACAGCAGCGTCGGCTGGCGCCATGTGCGGAACGCGCGTCCCACGCAGCGGCGCAGCGCATCGGCCGACGGCTCGGCGAACAGGAAGCCGGTCACGCCGTCGTCGACGGTATCGATCAGGCCGCCGGTCGCATGCGCGATCGGCAGGCTGCCGAAGCGCTGCGCGTACATCTGGCTGAGGCCGCAAGGTTCGAAGCGCGAGGGCATCAGCAGGAAGTCGGAGCCTGCGTAGACGCGGCGCGCGGTGGCTTCCTCGAAGCCGATCATCGCCGCGACGTGCGCGGGATAGCGCGCGCACAACGCGCGCACCGACTGCTCGATCGGGCGCTCGCCCTGGCCGACGAACACGATCTGTCCACCGGCCGCGGCGATCTGCGGCGCCACGTCCACCACCAGGTCCAGACCCTTCTGGTGTACCAGGCGCGAGACCACCGCGAACAGCGGGCCACGGCTCTGCGGCAGATGGAAGGCGCGGCGCACGTGCTGCGCGTTGACGTTCTTGCCCTGCCACTGGTTCACGCTGAAGGGCACCTGCAGGTGCGTGTCGGTGCGCGGGTCGTAGCTGGGATCGATGCCGTTGACGATGCCGCTCAGCCGCCCCGCCGCGGCGCGGCGCGCCAGCAGCTCGTCGAGGCCGCAGCCCAGTTCCGGCCCGGTGATCTGCTGCGCATAGCTGATGCTGACCGTGTTGACCTGGTCGGCGAACACGATGCCCGCCTGCAGGAACGACAGGCGTCCGTAGAAGTCGAGCGCATCGCGCGCCGCATCGGGCACGCCCAGCGCGCCGGCCATGGCGTGCGGGAACAGGCCCTGGTAGGCGAGGTTGTGGATCGTCAGCAGGCTCGGCACCGGCGTACCCGACCAGCGCAGATAGCCGGCCGCCAACGCGCAGGGCCAGTCGTTGAGATGCAGCAGTTCCGGCGTCCAGTCCAGACCGGCGGCGCCCGCGGCGATCTGCGCCGCCGCGTACGAGAGCGTGGCGAAGCGCAAGGCGTTGTCGTCCCACTCGACGCCCTCGGCAGTCACATAGGGCGAACCCGGCCGTGCAAACAGTGCAGCGTTGAGCAGGATGTACACCGGCAGGCCGTCAGGCTGATGCACCAGGGCGATCTCGCAGGCCGGCAGGTCCGCATGCGCCTCGATGCGGCCGACAACTTCCGCGCCGATCGCCCGTTCGAGCACCGCCTGGTAACCGGGAATCAGCACGCGCACGTCGTGCCGGTCGCGCAGTGCGCGCGGCAGCGCGGCGGCCACTTCACCCAGGCCGCCGGCCTTGATGAAGTCGCTCATCTCCGACGTCACGAACAGCGAGCGATGTGCATCCGGTGCGCACGGCGCGGTGGCGACGAGGCAACGCTGGAAGCGGCCCTTCGCATCTCGGAGCCGGGGGGATTTCGAGCGCAGGGCGCCTGCACTGGCTGCACGTCGTGTGCGGCCGGCGCTGTCGGGAGCGGGCATAACGGTTCGATCCAGGGGGAGGTGGTTCGGCTGCCGAGGTGCACGGCAGTGTTGCCGGAACAGCAACGCCTTCTGGGGGCGTCTGGCACGGACTATCGGCAGCGCGTCATCATGCGCGCGTGAATCCGGATGACGGTTTGAAGACAGCGCGTGCAACTTTCGCAGGCGCGTGCACGTCAGGACGCAGCCGCGCCCGACGCGCACAGGATTCACGTTTGCGCCTCGACGCCGACGCCAGTCTCCGCCTTCCTTCCGAACGGAGACGCTGATGCGGGGCATGCAACGGGCAGTGCAGCGCTTGAGCACACCGGCAACGCGCCAAGGCGCGCTGCGCATCGTCGCGTGTCGCACGACCGGCGTGGTGGCAGATGCCGCCTGAGCTGATCGGATGGCTCGCGTCCGCGATCCTGTTGGCGACGCTGATCCGGCAGATCGCCACCCAGGTCCGAGACCGCAACGCGCAGGGCGTCTCGCGCTGGCTGTTCATCGGCCAGATCGCAGCGTCCACCGGCTTCGTGACCTACAGCGCGCTCGTCGGCGACTGGGTCTTCATCGTCACCAATGTCTGCATCCTCGCCACCGCGGTGTTCGGACAGATCGTGACCTGGCGTCATCGCCGCCACGCATCCGCACGCGGCGCAGACCCGACACCGGCGCCCGACGCACGCGCCGACACCGCCCACCCAGCCGCTGCAGGAGACCCCACATGAGCGACGACAAGCGCAACACCGGCACGCCGGACCGCGACCGCATCAATCTGAGCGAAGACTACGAAGTGCAGTACTGGACCCAGGCACTGGGCGTCTCGGAAGACGAACTGCGCGAGGCCGTGGACGCCGTCGGTTCGACGTCCGAGGCCGTGCGCAACCATCTCGCCCAGCGCGGCTGAGCGATCAGGCCCGGCGCGCGTGGAGCGCGCGCGCTGCGGCCCGCACCGGGATGTCGCAGTGGCGCAGCACCGCGAGGGCGTGCATGCGCCGCGCCGGACTGCTCGATGCGACGCAGTCGGAGACCACGCAGACCTCGAGTTCGCGGATGCGCGCATCGAGTGCCGTGGCCAGCACACAGGATTCGGTCGAGACGCCGGTGACCAGCACGCGCGCGACGTCGCGAGACTTGAGCAGGTGATGCAGCGCGGTCTGGTGGAACGCCGAATGGCGCGGCTTGAGCACGTGCGCATCGTCGGCGTCCGGCGCAATCGGCTCGAGCACCTCGCGCGCCGGTGACTGGCGTGCCAGCTGCACCAGCGTCTGGAAGTCGCTGCTCCAGTCGGCGAAGTTGTCGTTCGCGTAGACGCACAGCCCGCCCGCGGCCTTGACCCGGGCCTTGAGCGCCGCGAGTCGCGGCGCAATCCCGTGCGCGGCGCGCCTCAAGGACGCGCCGCGTGGGAAATCGAACGTGCTGACCATGTCGACGATCAGCAGTGCGAGGGGTGGGGATGACTGCTGCATCGTCTGCTGGCGCCGCGTCGACCGTGCACGCGGCGCCGCCATGCCGTCAGCGCAGCACCGCGCCGGCGCCGGGACCTGCGCCGAGTTCCGCGCCGGTGACCGGATTGGCATCGGGCACGGACGCGGTGCGCGCCGCGAACGCCTCGAGCGCGGCCGCTTCGGCCGGTTTGAGTTCGACCGTGGCCAGCCCGTCGCCGCCGTCGACCGCGGCCTGCTGCTCGCGCTCGGACACCGGCGTCCACAGTTCGCCAGAATTCCAAGACGCGACCACGTCGTCGCCGTGCGACATGTCGTAGTAGACGTCGGTATAGGCCGGATTGCCCGGCAGCTTGCCCGGCGGGAAGTTCGGCGTGATCGAGTACAGGGCTTTCTCGAACGCCTTCTGGTGCGCCACCTCGCGCGTCATCAGGAACGTCAGCGCATCCTGGATGCCGGGGTCGTCGGTCACGGTGATCAGGCGCTCGTAGACCATCTTCGCGCGCGCTTCGGCGGCGATGTTCGAGCGCAGGTCCGCCGTGGGCTCGCCGATGGTGTCGACGTAGCCAGCCGTCCACGGCACACCGCTGGAATTCACCAGCGCCGGACCGTTGCCGTACAGGATCGCCTGCGTCTGGCTGGTGCTGTTGCCGGTGAGGTGGCGCATCTCGGCCATCTCCTCCATGCCCTCGGCGAGTTCGCCCTTGGCGCCCTTGTTGAGCATGGTGATGATCGAGCCGATGATTTCCAGGTGGCTGAGTTCCTCGGTCGCGATGTCGAAGAACAGATCCTTGCGGCCTGCATCGTCTTCGGCCAGCGCCTGGGTGAAGTAGCGCATCGCGGCGGCCAGTTCGCCCTGCGGGCCGCCGAACTGTTCGAGCATCAATGTCGCCAGATGCGGATTGCTCTCGCGTACGCGGACCGTGTACTGCAGCTTCTTGTTGTGCATGAACATGCGTCACCTGCCTTGGGTCGGGTGGGGTCGGGAGCCTGGTCGCCGGCAGTCGCGCGGCGTCGTGTGTCCAGGAGCGCCCACAGCAACAGCGCATGCATCAAGCAATCGCGAATCCACCGCGGCGATTCGCATGGCGCATGTGCGTGCCTGCAGGGCTTGCAGGCGACACGCAGGTGTTACCCGCGCGCCGATTTCGACACCCACGTGCGCGCACGGAATTCGCGCTTGCTCCACCGCGACATGGACACGCTCGCCTGCCCCTTCCATTGGAGAACGACATGACGACGGACGCCCGCGAACATCTGCTCGACTGGCTGCGCGATGCCCATGCCATGGAGCAGCAGGCCGAGAAGATGCTCAAGGCCCAGGCCGCCCGCATCGAGCACTACCCGCGTCTGAAGGCGCGTATCGAGGAGCACATCGAGGAAACGCTGGGCCAGCAGCAGGCGCTCGAAGGCTGCATCGCGCGTCTCGACGGTTCGCCGTCGGTGGTCAAGGACACCATGGGCAAGCTCGCCGCGCTCGGGCAGGCGATCGGCGGCATGACCGCGAGCGACGAGATCGTCAAGGGCGCGATGGCCGGCTACGTGTTCGAGAACGTCGAGATCGCCTCGTACACCGCACTGATCGCCGCGGCCGAGGTGGTGGGCGACCACGAGACCAAGCGCGTCTGTGAGCAGATCCTGCAGCAGGAAGTCGCGATGTCCGAATGGCTCGCCGCGCACCTGCCCGAGGTCGTGCAGGAGTTCCTGGCACGTTCGGAAACGCCAGGCGTGACCGCGCGCAAGTAACACAGGACCGTCGGGCCGATTGCAGCGTGGACTGCGCTGCATCGGCCCCACCGTGTCCTGCACACGTCTCCTTCGAGGAACCCGATCCGATGCAGACGATGTACACCGTGTTCGAACCGGCGGCCGATGGCGCGATGACGCCCGTGACCGAGATCAGTGGATCCCTGCGTCAGCAGGGCACGGCCTGGGAGATGGTGACCCCGGACACGGTGATTCCCGGCACGCTCGTCGGGCATCCTCTGTCGGGCCACGTCTTCACCGACACCGCAGGACGCGAGTACCGCGTGCTCTGACGTCGCGTCGCCGGAAGCGCCACGCTCGAACCGCGCTGCGCGTGCACCTCGCCCGGCATCTCCCGGCGTCGCGCCGGGAGATCAGCAGGCTACGCGTTTACCTGCGTTCGGCGCCGGGGCCCTGGCGCGACGGCGTGTCGCCGCCCTTGTCGCCATCGTCGCCACCCAGCGATTCGCTGCCCTGGTCGGGATTGCGATCGCCTTCGCTGTGATCGGAAGGACCTTCCGCGCTCTGGTCGGCGAACGCGCCTTCATTGCCGCTTCTGGGATGCGCCATCTTGCACCTCGATGCATCGGTTGCGCGGCCGGTGCGACCGCGTCACCAGCGTCCGCGTCGAGGCGTGGAGCGGATCTGAATTCCACCGCGCGTCGCGCGCGCACTCGACGCGCGCCACACTGCGATCTCAGCGTCCCCGCGCGCGGGCGAACGCATCGGCCAGCGCGTTGTTGGCCGGCGGCGCCGATGCCGCGGGCTTGCCGCCCCCCGGTCGTCCGCCGCGCGGGCCGCCGGGTACGCGCGATTCGCTGCGCATCTCGCGCGCCGGCTTCTCGCCGGGCACATCGTCCATGCGCCGGGTCAGCGCGATGCGCTTGCGCGCCACGTCGACCTCCAGCACCTTCACCTTGACGATGTCGCCCGCCTTGACCACGTCGCGCGGGTCCTTGACGAAGGTGTCCGACAGCGCGGAGATGTGCACCAGTCCGTCCTGGTGCACGCCGATGTCGACGAAGGCCCCGAACGCGGCGACGTTGCTGACCACGCCTTCGAGAATCATGCCGGGGCGCAGGTCCTTGATGTCTTCGACGCCGTCGGCGAACTGCGCGGCCTTGAACTCGGGGCGCGGGTCACGGCCGGGTTTCTCCAGTTCCTTGAGGATGTCGCGCACGGTCGGCACGCCGAACGTCTCGTCGGTGAACTGTTCGGGCTTGAGCCCGCGCACGAAGGCGCCGTCGCCGATGATCTGCCGCACGTCGCGGCCGCTGCTGCCGGCGATGCGCTCGACCACCGGATAGGCCTCCGGGTGCACCGAGGACGCGTCGAGCGGCTCGTCGCCATCGGCGATGCGCAGGAAGCCCGCGCACTGTTCGAAGGTCTTCTCGCCGAGGCGCGGCACTTTCAACAGATCCTTGCGGCGCTTGAACGGCCCGTTCGCATCGCGGTGCACGACGATGTTCTCGGCCACGCCCGAAGACAGGCCGGAGACGCGCGACAGCAGCGCGCTCGAAGCGGTGTTCACGAACACGCCAACCGCGTTCACGCAGTCCTCGACACGCGCGTCGAGTGCGCGGGCGAGGCGGTACTGGTCGACGTCGTGCTGGTACTGGCCCACGCCGATCGCCTTGGGATCGATCTTGACCAGCTCGGCCAGCGGGTCCTGCAGCCGACGCGCGATCGACACCGCGCCGCGCAGCGACACGTCCAGACCCGGGAATTCCTTCGCTGCCGTTTCCGATGCCGAATACACCGATGCACCGGCCTCGCTGACGACGATCTTCTGGATCTTCTGCTCGGGCAACAGCTTCAAAAGATCGCCGGCCAGCTTGTCGGTCTCGCGCGAGGCGGTGCCGTTGCCGATCGCGATCAGCTGCACGCCGTGCTCGACGCACAACTTGCGCAAGGCATGCAGCGACTGGTCCCACTGCCGGCGCGGTTCGTGCGGATAGATGGTGTCGGTCGCGACGAGCTTGCCGGTCGCATCGACCACGGCGACCTTGCAGCCGGTGCGGATGCCCGGGTCGAGACCCAGCACCGCCTTCGGGCCGGCGGGCGCGGCCAGCAGCAGGTCTTTGAGGTTGTCGCCGAACACGGTGATCGCTTCGGCCTCGGCCTTCTCGCGCGCCTTGCCGAACAGATCGATCATCAGGTGCAGGTGGATCTTCGCGCGCCACGCGAGGCGGCAGGCGTTGAGCAGCCAGGCATCGGCCGCGCGCGACTGCGCGGCGATGCCGGCGTGGCGCGCGATGCGGCCTTCGGCATACGCGTTGCCCTGTTCGGCGTCGCTGCCCGGATCGAGTTCGAGGGTCAGGAATTCCTCGCGACGGCCGCGGAACAGCGCCAGCAGGCGATGCGAGGGAATCCTCGCCAGCGCTTCGCTGTGGTCGAAGTAGTCCTGGAACTTCTCGGCTGCGCTCTCTTTGCCTGCGACGACCTTCGCGCGGATGACGCCGTTGGCGTCGAGCCAGTCGCGCAGTTCGCCCAGCAGGGCGGCATCCTCGCCCCAACGCTCCATCAGGATCGCGCGTGCACCTTCCAGCGCGGCCTTGGCATCGGCAACGCCCTTGTCGGCATCGACGAAGCCGGCGGCGAAATCTTCGGGCACCCGAGTAGGATCGGCGAGCAGGCCATCGGCGAGTGGCTCCAAGCCGGCCTCGCGCGCGATCTGCGCACGTGTGCGGCGCTTCTGCTTGTAGGGCAGGTAGAGATCCTCGAGCCGTGCCTTGCTGTCGGCCGCTTCGATGTCGCCGCGCAGTTCCGGGGTCAGCTTGCCCTGTTCGTCGATGCTGGACAGGATCGCGGCGCGCCGGTCCTCCAGTTCGCGCAGATACACCAGGCGCACCTCGAGATTGCGCAGCTGCGTGTCGTCGAGACCGCCGGTGACTTCCTTGCGGTAACGCGCGATGAAGGGCACGGTCGCGCCTTCGTCGAGCAGTTCGATCGCGGCGATGGCCTGTGCGGGCTGGGCGGCGATTTCGGCGGCAATGGTCTCGGCGATGCGTCGGGCGAGGGCGGCGTCGGGCTTGGACATCGGTTCCACGGGAGGTCGCGGCAGCAGCGCCGCGCGTGGATTGTCGCCGCCGGGTCCGGACAGCGGTACCCGTTGACAGCCCCTGTCCCTCACGGTTCCGGGCGCCGCGATGGATCAGCGCCCGATGACGTTGACGCCCAGCACTGCCAGCAGCACCAGCGCGAGATAGCCCAGCCATGCCCACCAGCGCGGTCGGCCCGGCGCCGTGGTCGCGTCGGCGGCCGCCGCGGTGGCGTCGTCGGGCAGGGCGTAGTCGCCAGCCTCTAGCCGCTGGAGGATGCCCCGTGCGCGTTCGAGCTGGTCGTCGGGCACGTGCAGCTTCACGCCGCCGATCGCCAGTCGCCATTCCCAGTTCGCCAGCGCCGTGTGCGCATCGCCGACGTGCACCTCGATGCCCTCGGCCTGCAGCAGGCCGCAGGCGATCTGCGCCTCGATCGGGTCGTCGTAGCGGGCGACGATGGTGGTCATGGCCGGGTCCTTGAGGCTGCATGCATGGACGAAAGGGTACCCTTGCGCACTGAATCCGACGCTCACTGGAGCTGGGCCATGCCCGTCGAAACGCCTGCGCTGCGCCGTGTGCGCCTGTCCCTTGCACCGCTCGCCTGCGCGTTGCTGCTGCTCGCCGGCTGCGGCCGCGACGACGCGACGCCCGCCAGCGGTTCCGGTGACACGGCGGCGGTGGAATCGCAGAGCCAGGTCGTCGAGTGGGCGTTGCCGGCGACCACCCCCGGTTCGGCCTCGCCGGACCTCGTGGCCGGCCCCGGCGGTCAACTGCTGCTGTCGTGGGTGAACTCGCGCGAAGGCCGGCGCCACGTGTTCCAGTTCTCGCGTTTCGACACCGCCGAGCAGCGCTGGCGCAACGCGCCGACGACGATCGCGATCGGCAACCGCATGTTCGTCAACTGGGCCGACACCCCGCACGTCCTGCCGACCGCCGATGGCGCGTTGTGGGCGCACTGGCTGCAGAAGAACGGCGATGCGCCGTATGCCTACGACGTGGCGCTGGTGCGCTCGCGCGATGGCGGTTCGAACTGGGGCGCCTACACCGTGCCGCACGACGACGGCACGCAGACCGAACACGGCTTCGTGTCGATGTGGCCGCAGGGCGACGGCATCGGCATCGCCTGGCTCGATGGCCGCAATACGGTGGGCGCGAGTCACGAAGGCCACGAGGCCGATCACGATGCGCATACCGGCGGCCGCCCGATGACGCTGCGCGCGGCGCAGTTCGACGCGGGCCTGGCGCGCGTGCGCGAGCAGGAGATCGACGCGAGCGTCTGCGACTGCTGCCAGACCGCGGCTGCGGTCACGGCGAAGGGGCCGCTGGTCGTCTATCGCGGCCGCACCGAAGGCGAGGTGCGCGACATCATGGTCACGCGTCTGGAAGGCGAGGGCTGGACGACGCCGGCCGCGGTGCATGCCGACAACTGGGTGATGCCGGCCTGTCCGGTCAACGGGCCCGACGTCGCGGCGCAGCAGGCGGGTGTCGTGGTCGGCTGGTACAGCGCGCAGTCCGGCACGCCGCAGGTGCAGATCGCGCACAGCATGGATGCCGGCGACAGCTTCGCCGCGCCGATCGTGCTCGACCGCGACGCTACCGTGCAGGGCCGCGTCGCCGTCGCGCTCGACGAGCGGCAGGCCTGGGCCTTGTGGATGCGCGAGGACGCGGCCGGTACGCAGAGCCTGTGGCTGTCGCGTCGCAGTCCGGACCTGGTCACCGAATACGAGCGGCTGGAAGTCGCGCAGCCGCAGGGTCGGGGTCGCGGCACGGGCTTTCCGCAGATGCAGGTGCTCGGCGGGCAGGCCTACATCGTCTGGACGGATGTCGTGGACGGTGCCCCGCAGCTGCGGGGCGTGCGCGTCGTGCGCTGAGTCGGACAGCCGGGCACGTCCCTGTGCCCGGTCTCAAGCGGTGGATCAGGCTTCGGCGGCGCGCTGGTTGCCGCCCGATTCGGCGAGCACGGTGAGCTTCTCGTCCGTCGCCTTTTCTTCTTCCAACGTGGCCTTCAGCAGCTTCAGGGCGTCGGTGTAGCCGAGTTCCTTGGCCAGCGCGCACAGCGTGCCGTAGGCGGCGATCTCGTAGTGCTCGACCTTCTGCGCACCGCCGACCAGGGCGGCATCGCGCACCGGGCCCTTCTCGATCGTGTCGATGACTTCCTTGCCTTCTTCGACCAGGCCTTCCATCGCCGCGCACTTGATGCGCTTGAGACGGATGCCGAGCTGCTCGACCACCTGGTCGAGACGCTCGATCTGACCGTTGGTTTCCTCCAGATGCGCCTCGAACGCGGCCGCGAGCTCCGGGTTCTCCGCGGCGCGCGCGAGCCGGGGCAAGGCCTTGGTGATCTGGCGTTCGGCCGAATGCACGTCCGAGAGTTCGTGGACGAAGAGGTCTTCCAGGGTTTTCACGGCCATCGTGGGCTCCAGCGTCGGGTAGGCTGGGCATTGCGCGCCGGCACTCGTGATTCGTTCGTGACTTCTGCATGGTCGCGCGTCGCGACAGATGCACGAGTTTCCCTCGCGGAAACCCGTGCAGCACGCCATTGCAGGTTTTCGCCAGGATTCACGTCCGGACCATCGCGCGGCCTCGATCATCGCGCCTCGAAGCAGGAGGCAGGGATGACGATCTACACGCTGCAATACGACATGGGCCTGCGCCTGTGGGTGCTGACGGGTCCGAAAGGGCAAACGCTCGCGACGTGGCTGAGCCGCATCGCCGCCCTGCACGACACCGCGGTGCGCGCCATCGTCGAGCGGGGCGGCACGTTGCGCATCCGCAATGCCGACGGCACCTACGAGCCCATCGACGGACCGGTGCAGCCGGAAGTCGTCGGAACACCGACGCCCACACGTGTGCGCATCGCGCGTCCATCGGCGATTGCGCTTTAGCGCGACGCACGCGTCACCTTGAGACTTGTCTCAAAAGTCGTCGCGCAAACAGTCGATCTGCATGAATCCGGCGCGGATGCGCGCAGAAGTTGCGCGCGTTCATCCGGTCTGCCGCACACGTGTGTGCCGTGAGCCACAATGACCGGCTGGCGGCTCGGCGAGCATTTCCGATTGATGACTGCGTGGGTTTGAGGGAACGATGTCGGACATCCTGATCATCGATGACGACAGCAGCTTCGCGGCCTCGGCCGCAGAGCTCGCCCGTCTGGAAGGATTCGCGCCCCGGCTGGCGACCACGGTCGCGCAGGCGCGCGAGCAGCTGCGTCGCGATTCCGACCTGTTGCTGCTCGACCTCGAGTTGCCCGACGGCTCCGGCATGGAGCTGTTCCCCGACATCGATCCCGACCGGCACGGCCGCATCGTCATCATCACCGGGCATCCGAGCGTCGAGACGGCGATGCGGGCGGTATCGGGCCCGGTCAGCGATTATCTGATCAAGCCGTTCGATCCGAAGACGCTGATCGCGCTGCTGCGCGAAACCCGGCGCATTGCGCGCATGGTCGACGTCCCCGGTTCGGAGCCAATTCCGGGCGTGTTCGCGACCAGTGCGGCGATGCACGAGCCGACCCGGCTGGCGCGCGCGCTCGCGGCCACCGACGCCTCGGTGCTGCTGACCGGTGAGACCGGGACCGGCAAGGACCTGTTCGCGCGCGCCATCCATGCGATGAGCGACCGGCGAGGCCGCTTCGTCAGACTCGAGTGCGGCTCCACGCCGCGCGACCGATTGGTCGACCAGCTGTTCGGCGTGCCGGGTGGCGCCGGCGATGCCTTCGCCGATGCCGACGGTGGCACCCTGTTCGTCGACGAGATCGACGAGCTGCCGCTGGACCTGCAGGGGGCGCTGCTGCAGCGGATCGAGCGGCAGCTCGATGTCGCGTCGGCGAGCGGTCTGCAGGACGCGCCGGTGCGCATCGTCGCGGCCTCGCGTCTGGAACCCGAATCGGCGATGTCGCGCGGCCATCTGCGCGAAGATCTCTACTACCGCATCGCGGATGTGCACATTCCGCTGCCCGCGCTGCGCCAGCGCGAGGACGACGCGCTGCTGCTCGCGCGTCGTGTCGTGCAGGCACTGAACCTGCGCTACGACCTCGAGAAGCGCCTGTCGCCCAAGAGTGCGCGCGTGCTGCGGCACCACCTGTGGCCCGGCAACGTCCGCGAACTGCAGAACGCGGTGCACCGCGCCTACATGACCGCGTCCGGCAACGAGATCGTCGTGGCGCTGGATACCTCGCGCGCGCCCGCACCGATCGAGGGTGGCGACACCATCGCATTCACGCTCGGCACGCCGTGGGCGGAGATCGAACGGCGCATGCTGCTCAAGGCGCTGGCCCATTGCGACAACGACAAGACCGCGGCGGCGCGTTTGCTGGGCATCAGCGTGCGTACCGTGCACAACCATCTGGCGCGGATGAAAGACCGTGACCCCGCATGAGCGGCCCGCGCGCGAAGACGAGTGGATGCACGAGCTGCGCAATGCAGTGAATGCGATCTCCATGTCGGTCGCGCTGTCCAGGCGGCTGATGGAGGAAGGCGACACGGCCCGCGCGCTGGAGTCGCTGTCGCGTACCGAACTCGCGCTGCAGCGGGTGTCCACGCTGATGCGCCGCGATGGCGCCGCCGGGCGGATCGGCGACGTGTCTCCGCCGCAAGGCGACTGAAGCGAGCGTCGCGTCCGCTGCACGTGCGAAGCGCCATGATGTGCGCCCCCGGACAGACGGCCGGCGACGCCCCCGGTTCCGCGGGCGGACGCGGTCGAAGGACGACACGAACATGACGACGCAGACGACGACGCCTCTGACGGGGCGCAGGATTCTGCTGGTCGAAGACGACTATCTGCTGGCCGATGCGCTGGCGCAGGCGCTCAGGAGCACCGGGGCACTCGTTTCGGGGCCGATCGGTACCGTGGACGGGGCATTGGCTGCGGTGGCGGAACTGGACGACATCGAGGCGGTGGTGCTCGACGTGAACCTCAACGGCATCCGCGTGGACGCTGTCGCCGACGCGGTGCGTGCCCGGGGCGTTCCGATGGTGTTCGTGTCCGGCTACGACCGGAATCTGTTGCCGCCACGATTCGCCGATGTGCCCCATTGCCTCAAACCGGTCGACATCGACCAGCTGGCGGCCACGCTGGCCGCGCAACTGCGCGACTGAGGTCCCCGCGCGCGTAGCCCCGCGCTGCGGCATGGGCTCAGACTGGACGTCAGGAGGACGGACCGATGCCCCTCGAAAAGCCGACTGCCGATCGCATCGCGCCGCGTCTGGCCGCGATCTTCGCCAATGCGGCCGTGGGCCTGTGCGAACTGGATGCGCAAGGGCGCTTCCTGCTGGTCAACGAGGCCCTGTGCACGCTGCTCGGACGCACGTCGGACGTGCTGCGGACGCTCTCGGTGGTCGATGTCACCCATCCCGACGACCTCGCGCCCAGCCGGCGCATGCTCGCGGCGATCGCGGACGATGGCCAGACGCGATCGCTGGAGAAGCGCTACCGCCGTGTCGACGGCTCCGTCGTGTGGGCACGTAGCACGGTCACATTGCTCGAGGGTGCCGATGGCGGGCCGGGCACGTTTCTGGTCGTCACCATCGATCTGAGCGAACAGCGCCAGGCCGAGCGCGCCCGCGAGGAGAGCGACCGGCGCTCGAACACGCTGATCGAAGGCATCGCGCGGTCCACATGGGAAGCGGACAGTGCCGGTCTGGTCGTGCAGGATTCGCCGTCCTGGCGTGCGCAGACCGGTCAGGCCTTCGAGGAATGGATCGGCGACGGCTGGCTGGATGCGGTGCATCCCGACGATCGCGAGTACGCTCGCCGTCAATGGCACGACGCGCTCGCGGCACGGCGCATGGTCAATGCCGAATTCCGCGTGCGCCGTTCGACCGGTGGCTACGACTGGATGAACGTGCGCGCCGCGCCCGTCGTCGACGACAACGGCGAGGTGCGCAAGTGGGTCGTGATGGACATCGACATCTCGGCGCGCAAATCCGCCGAGGCCGCGCTGCGCGCCAGCGAGCTGCGTCTGAAGACCCTGGTCAGCGGCCTGCCGCAGCTGGTCTGGCGCGCGGTCGACAGCGGTCACTGGACCTGGGCCAGTCCGCAATGGCAGGCCTTCACCGGTCAGACGCCGCCGCGGAGTGTCGGGTTCGGCTGGCTGGACGCCGTGCATCCGGAGGATCGCGAGGCATCGCTGGGGCGCTGGGTGCAGGCGCAGGAGCAGGGCGTGCTGGAGATCGAGCACCGGTTGCGCGATCCGCACAGCGGGCGCTATCGCTGGTTCCAGAGTCGCGCGCTGCCGGTGCGCCGCGACGATGGCGCGATCGTCGAGTGGCTGGGCGCGTCGACCGATGTCGACGACTTGCGAAGCCTGCACGAGCGCCAGGCGCTGCTGGTGGCCGAGCTGCAGCACCGAACACGCAATCTGCTAGGTCTGGTCAGCGTGATCTCGGACAAGACCCTGCAGGGCAGTCACGACTTCGACGACTACCGCGCGCGTTTCCGCGACCGGCTCGGCGCGCTGGCGCGCGTCCAGGGGCTGCTGTCGCGTTTCGACGAGGATGCGGTGGTCACGCTGGACCGCCTGATCCAGGAAGAACTGGCGGCCCACGGCATTGCCGGTGATGCGGCGCATGTCGAGGTCTCCGGTCCGTCGGACATCGTCCTGCGACCGGAAAGCCTGCAACCGCTGGCGATGGCGGTGCACGAACTGGCGACGAACGCGGTGAAGTACGGCGCCAACGGCAACCGGGGCGGGCGTCTGGCGATCCACTGGCATCTGGCCCATGCGAGCGACGGCGTGCGCTGGTTGCACATCCGCTGGCATGAATCCGGCGTCGACCTCGGTGCCGCCGGCGGCGGTTTCAGCAGCTCCGGCCAGGGCCGCGATCTCATTGAGCGAGCCTTGCCCTACCAGTTGCGGGCCCGGACCCGCTACACGCTGATGCCCGATGGCGTGCTCTGCGAGATCGCCTTGCCTGCCACGCAGGTGCTGCGCGATGCGGATGACGCGCACGGCGAGCGCTCGCAGTAACGCCCTCGGCGCCTGGACTGCGGATTCGCCTGTCGACACTGGTTGACACGTTGCGGGTGCGTGCGCGTCGGCCGCAATCGATGGTGTCGCAGGCGGTGCGCATATTCGAGACGGTCTGACCGCCGCATCTCTCGCGCGGCGCCGCTGCAATGTGTGCTGCCGCACATTGGAGGGTCGCGCTCACCCGAACCGGTTCATTCCTGTACACGCTGTGCGGGCTTTTCAGCCGTGAACGCGCGCATCAGTTTCAGCGCGCGCAATGTGTGCAGGTGCGATCACGCACATGGAACGTGCGAATGCCGATACCTGTGGTTCCCCCCGGTCTGGAGCACGACATGAAGGCACTCGCCTACCACGGCGCCAAGGACGTCCGCCTCGACACGGTCGACGATCCGCGCATCGAAGCCGGGGACGACATCGTGCTGCGGGTCACCGCCACCGCGATCTGCGGTTCGGACCTGCATCTGTACCGCGGCAAGGTGCCGGCGCTGGAGAAAGGCGACGTGCTCGGCCACGAGTTCATGGGCATCGTCGAAGAGGTCGGTCCCGAGGTCACAGAGCTGCGTGCCGGTGACCGCGTCGTGGTGCCGTTCGTGATCGCCTGCGGCCGCTGCTTCCACTGCGAACTCGAAGAGTTCGCCGCCTGCGAGACCACCAATCCCGGGCCGGGCGCCGCGCTCAACCGCAAGGACATGCGACCGCCGGCCGGCCTGTTCGGCTACACCAATCTCTACGGCGGCTATGCCGGCGGACAGGCCGAGTTCGTGCGCGTGCCGAAGGCGAACGTCGGCCCGATCGTCGCGCCCGATGCGCTTAGCGACGACCAGGTGCTGTTCCTGTCGGACATCCTGCCCACCGCATATCAGGCGGCCGTCAACGCGAAGATCGGGCCCGGCAGCAGTGTCGCGATCTTCGGTGCGGGCCCGGTCGGCCTGCTGACCGCCGCGTGCTGCCGCATGCTCGGCGCGCACACGATCTTCCTGATCGATCATCACCAGTACCGCCTCGATTTCGCGGTGCAGCGCTACGGCGTGATCGGTCTGAACTTCGACGAGATCGACGACCCGGCGCAGGAGATCGTGTCCAAGACCAACGGTCGCGGCGTGGATGCGTCAATCGACGCGGTCGGCTTCGAAGCCAAGGGCAGCCTGATCGAAACCACGATGGCCAACCTCAAGCTCGAGGGCGCGAGCGGCTTCGTGCTGCGGCAGGCGATCGCGTGCACGCGCCGCGCCGGCATCGTCAGCGTGCCGGGCGTGTACACCGGTTTCATCCATGGCTTCATGTTCGGTGACGCCTTCGACAAGGGCCTGACCTTCCGCATGGGCCAGACCCATGTGCAGCGCTTCATGCCCGAGTTGTTGAAGCTGATCGGCGAAGGCCGCCTGGACCCTGGCGAGATCATCACCCACCGCCTGCCGCTGGCCGACGCGGTGCGGGGCTACGAGATCTTCGACAAGAAGCAGGAGGACTGCCGCAAGGTGGTCCTGGTGCCCTGACGCGCCGGGCGCGCGTCGCACGGAACGGATTGGATTCAACACGGAGAAAACGATGCCGAGCAAGACACGAGGCGTGGTGCTGCTGGTCGAGGACGACAGGAACGTCGCCGTCCTCGTGGGCGAGTGGCTGGAGCACCACCATTACGAGGTGGACTTCGCCGAAGACGGCCTCGACGCGGTGAACCTCACACACGACAACGCCTACGACGCGATCGTCATGGACGTCTCTCTGCCCAGGCTCAACGGCCTGGACGCCTGCCGGCGCCTGCGCGCCGAAGGCGCCAACACCGAAACGCCGGTGGTCATGGTCACCGCGCGCGACACCCTCGAGGACACGCTCGAAGGGCTGGACGCGGGCGCGGACGATTACCTGGTCAAGCCGTTCTTCCCCGCCGAGCTCGAAGCGCGGATCACCGCGTTGATCCGACGCCGTCGCGCGGAGGTGGCGCCAGCGTTGCTGCAGGTCGGCGACGTGGTGCTCGACCCGCGGGCGCAACGGGTGACGCGCGATGGACAGGAGATCGATCTCACGCCGACCGGCATGCGCATCCTGCAGATCCTGATGCGCGAATCGCCGAAGGTCGTGACCCGCTCGCAGCTGGAGCAGGAACTGTGGGGGCTGGAGTCGCCCGATTCCGACGCGCTGCGCAGCCATCTGTACGTGCTGCGCAAGGCCATCGACCGCGGGCGCGCGACGCGACTGGTGCACACGCTGCCGAACGTCGGCTATCGCGTGCTGCCGCTCAGTGCAGACGATCTCGACGAGGCCCGCAGCCGCCGGGCGCGCGAGCGGCGCGGCAGGGGATCGCGCAACGCCGCCGATGCAGGGCGCGCCGCGGCCACGATGTCCGCACTGGCGGTCTGACGGCACGGCGCAGCATGCGCGAAGGCGTCGTGCGCAAGCTGCGGTTGAACACCGGCGGCCTGCGAGCGCGCGCGGTAACGGCCGACAAACGGCGCGTAGCGATAGTACGCGGATGAAGACCGTCGATCCTGCAGGTCCGCGCGACGCCCGCGCCGATCACTGCGTCCGCGTACGCGGTGCGCGCGAACACAATCTCAAGGATGTCGACGTCGACATTCCGCGCGACGCGCTGGTGGTGTTCACCGGCGTGTCCGGGTCCGGCAAATCGTCACTGGCCTTCGGCACGCTGTTCGCCGAGGCGCAGCGGCGTTATCTCGATTCCATCTCGCCGTACGCGCGTCGGCTGATCGACCAGGCGGGTGTGCCGCAGGTCGACTCGATCGAGGGACTGCCTCCAGCGGTCGCGTTGCAGCAGGCCCGCGGCACGCCGACGGCACGTTCGTCCGTCGGCAGCCTGACCACGATCTCCAACAGCCTGCGCATGCTGTACTCGCGCGCCGGCGACTATCCGCGCGGGCAGGCGATCATCTATGCCGACGGCTTCTCGCCGAACACGCCGGCCGGCGCCTGCCCAACCTGTCACGGCCTGGGTCGCATCTACGATGCGACCGAAGCCTCGATGGTGCCGGACCGCTCGCTGACCATCCGCGAACGTGCCGTGGCTGCGTGGCCGGGTGCCTGGCACGGGCAGAACCAGCGCGACATCCTGACCACGCGCGGCATCGACGTGGACGTGCCGTGGTCGAAGCTGCCGAAGAAGACCCGCGACTGGATCCTGTTCACCGACGAACAGCCGGTCGAGCCGGTGTATCCGGGTTTCGATCTCGACGAGGTCAAGGCCGCGCTGAAGCGGAAGACCGAGCCGGCCTACATGGGCACGTTCACCAGTGCGCGCCGGTACGTGCTGCACACCTTCGCCAACACCCAGAGTCCGCAGCAGAAGAAGCGCGCCGCGCAGTATCTGGTCAGCGCCGCATGCCCGGAATGCGACGGCAAGCGACTGCGGCGCGAAGCGCTGTCGGTGACCTTCGCCGGGCTCGACATCGCCGCGTTCTCGCAGCGACCGCTCGATGAACTCGCCGCTCTGCTGGCACCGGCCGCTGCCGGCAAGACCCACGCCAGGGCACACCCCGAACAGGCCTTGGCCGCGCAACGCATCGCGCAGGATCTGCTCGCGCGCATCGCGGTGCTGCAGGATCTCGGCCTCGGCTATCTGACGCTGGCCCGTGCGACACCGACGCTGTCGCCGGGCGAACTGCAGCGCCTGCGGCTGGGCACGCAGATCCGCTCGCAACTGTTCGGCGTGGTCTACGTGATGGACGAACCGTCCGCGGGCCTGCATCCGGCGGACACGCAGGCCCTGCTGCGCGCGCTGGACCAGTTGCGCGGCGCGGGCAATTCGCTGTTCGTCGTCGAGCACGAGATCGAGGTGATCCGCCACGCCGACTGGATCGTCGACGTCGGCCCGCTGGCCGGCGAGGGCGGCGGGCAGGTGCTCTACAGCGGGCCGCTGGCCGGGCTGGATAAGGTCGAGGCCTCGTCGACGCGCCGCTATCTCGTCGAGGATGCGGCGTCGCTCGCGCACACTCCGCGCGCACCGGACGGCTGGTTGCAGCTGCGCGGTATCACCCGCCACAACGTGCGCGATCTCGACGTCGACATTCCACTGGGCGTGTTCACCACCGTCACCGGCGTCAGCGGTTCGGGAAAGTCATCGCTGGTCAGCCAGGCGCTGGTCGAACTGCTGGCTGCGCATCTGGGCAGCGGGCGGGACGACGAGGACACGCCGCTCGATCCGCTGGAACGCAGCGTCGAAGTGCCGCTCGAAGGGCGCATCGAAGGTGGCGCGGATGCGGTGAAGCGTCTGGTGCGTGTGGACCAGAAGCCGATCGGCCGCACACCGCGTTCGAATCTCGCGACCTACACCGGTCTGTTCGATCACGTGCGCAAGCTGTTCGCGGCGACGCCGGCCGCGAAGCGCAAGCGTTTCGATGCCGGACGTTTCTCGTTCAATGTCGCCAAGGGCCGCTGCGCGACCTGCGACGGCGAAGGCTTCGTCAGCGTCGAACTGCTGTTCATGCCCAGCGTCTACGCGCCGTGCCCGACCTGCCAAGGTAGCCGCTACGACGCCAAGACGCTGGAGGTCACGCTGCGCGGCAAGCACATCGCCGACGTGCTGGCGATGACGGTGGCGGAGGCGGCGGACTTCTTCGCCGACGAGACCGCGGTCTCGCGACCGCTGCAGGTGCTGCTGGACGTCGGCTTGGGCTATCTGCGGCTGGGCCAGCCGGCGACGGAACTGTCGGGCGGCGAAGCGCAGCGCATCAAGCTCGCCAGCGAACTGCAACGCGCGCAGCGGCGGGGCACCGTCTACGTGCTCGACGAACCGACCACCGGCCTGCATCCGCGCGATGTCGACCTGCTGATGCAGCAGCTGCGCGGCCTGGTGGATGCGGGTAGCACGGTCGTCGTGGTCGAGCACGACATGCGCGTGGCCGCGGCCAGCGACTGGCTGATCGACATGGGACCGGGCGCGGGCGACGCGGGCGGGCAGGTGGTCGCCGCGGGCGTGCCTGCGGAGGTGGCGAAGTCGAAGCAGAGCAGGACCGCGCCGTTCCTGAAACAAGCGCTGGGCTGATTCACAGCGAAGCGCGTGCCCTCGCGCGGATCCAGTCGCGCGCAGCGGATCAGCCCCTTCCCCCGCGTGCGGGGGAAGGCTGGGATGGGGGCGAACAGTCAGATCGCCTCTCCGTCAGGCCGGCGAGCTGTACTGCTCGATTCGGCTGTTCTCGCACGGATGGCTTGCCCCCACCCAATTCTCCCCCGCAGGCGGGGGAGGGCTTAGAAGGCAGAGCGTGCCGCGCTCAGCGCGACGCCGAACCCCCAAACCTGTGCGTGTACTGCACGTAGAACGTCCGCCCCTCCGTATCGAACCACGAGATGTCGTAGTAGGGGTACGCGGTCGAAGTCGGGTCGTAAGGCGGCTTCTTGTCGAACAGGTTCACCACCGTCAACGACAGCTGCGCGGCTTCGGTGACGTTGAACTGCACGTTCGCGTTGTAGCGGTAGGTCGCGCCGATCCACGGATCGGTGCCGTCGTCGGGCGACCAGAGCTCGTAATACGAGTCGTCGTTCGGCAGGCGGCCCAGGCGGCGGCCCTGGATCGAGGCCGACCACGCATCGCGCTCCCACGACAGACGCAGATTCGCCTTGGTGCGCGGAATGCCGTAGCCGCTGTTGATCGCGAACTTGTCCACGACCGGCACGTCCGGATAGTCCTGCACCTCGTGCGCGCGCACCCACGTGTAGCCGCCGTTGAGGCCGATCGTGCCGATCGCGGTGTCCCAACGCAGCGTCAGCGACGCGTCGATGCCGCTGGTGCTTTCGCGGGCGATGTTGATCGGATTGACGTGCACACCGTAGAGGCTGCCGCTGGGCGTGCGGGTGATGCGCGCCAGCATCTCGTTGCAGAACGGCGAACCGAGCGTGTTGCCGTCGAGCCCCAGACGGCAGTCGCGTTCGGCCTGCAGGATTTCGCGGGTGCCCATGTCGCGCACCTGGTTGCGCATGTCGATGTCGAAGTAGTCGACGGACAGGTCCACGCCGCGCAGCGGTGACCACACCACACCGGCCGTCCACGAGGTGCTGGTCTCGGGTTCGAGATCACGATTGCCGTCGCGACTGCGGATGATGCCTTCGCCGCTGTAGCTGCAGTCGTCGATGGCTTCGTCCGGCTCCTCGACGGCGCAGCGGTACAGATCGTCGACCGATGTCTCGTCGTTGCCGGGCCCGGTGAACACGTAATGCAGATCGGGCGCGCGGAACGCGGTGCCATAGGACGCACGGGCGAGCAGCGTGTCGACCGGGCGCCATTCCAGACCGGTGCTCCACGTGAACTTGGCCGGATCGCGGCCGGCGAAGCGGTACTGGTCGTAACGCGCGGCGGCGCTGAGGCTCAGCGAATCGAGCAACGGCATGCGCAGTTCGCTCGCCAATGCCCAGCGATTGCGGCTGCCGGCGCCGTCGGAATCCTTCCAGCTGTAGTAGTAGTACTGCGTGGCCAGCGGATCGGGCTTGAGATCGTAGGATTGATGACCGATCTCGGCCGTGGCCGCGAAGCCCGCGGCGCCCCCGGGCAGGGTGAACAGCTCGCCCTGGGTCAGCGTCATCGACAGCGTCTGGCTTTCCGACTCCGGGTGATAGGTGGTGCGCGCGAAGATGCTGTCGTACTCGGCGCGGGAGAGCGGCTGGTACATGCGCGCGTGGTCGGCGTCGTAGATCGGGTAGCCGTCCTCGTCGTAGCCCAGCAGCGGGCCGAGGAACAGTGCATTCGCACGCTCGGCGACGATCTGCGGCCAGCTGATCCGCGCGGTGTACTGCGAATGCGACAGGGCGAGCTCGTAATCCCAGTCGCCGGCCCAGCTGCCACGCAGGCCGGTGGTCACGCCCAATGTCTTCTGCGTGGTCTCGACCATGCCGGTGCGCAGGCCACCCATTTCCTCCAGCGTGAACTGGCGCTGCCAGTACTCCAGCTGCTCGGTGTTCCGGTTGTAGAAATAATCGTGCTCGACACCGTCAGGCGTCATCAGTGCCCAGCTGCGCGGCGCGCGAAACAGCGAGACCTCGTGGCGACCGGCCTGCAGGTCGGCGAACCATTCGCTGCCGTTGCCGAATGCATAGGTCAGCGAGGCGTAGCCGTTGACGCCGTCACGCTTGCTGATGATCGTGCGGTAGGCCACCGAGCGATCGCTGCCGCAGTAGTAGCCGTAACGCGGACGGAAGGCGTACTGCATGCTGCCTTCGTTGAGCCCGGACAGCGCGTCGCAGGTGGCCTCACCCGGGTCGAGGTAATCGTCGTAGTAGTCGGTGATCAGGAAGTTGCGCTGCGGCAGCCGCGAGTTCGCGGTGGGGCCGTCGAAGGTCGAATCCTGCTGCGCGCGGTCGAAGCCCCACAGCGGTTCCTGGCGGCGGTATTCGAAACCGGCGACGACATCGAGCGCGCCACTGGAGAAGCCGCTGGACAGATTGAAGCGGTGCGACTCCGCATCGCCGCGCTCCGTCTGGCCGTAGCGGTAATCGAGCGTCGTGCCGTCGGCCTTGCGCTTGAGGATGAAGTTCACCACACCCGAGATCGCGTCCGAGCCGTAGATCGCCGAAGCGCTGCCGGTCAGCACCTCGATGCGTTCGATCATGCCCAGCGGCAGGCTCGACACGTCGGTGAAGTTGCTGCGGCCGCCGAAGGGCAGCGGAAAGTCGGCGATGCGGCGGCCGTTGACCAGCACCAGCGTGTGGTTGGGGCCCAGCCCGCGCAGGTCGACCTGCTGGGCGCCGGGCGAGAAGTCCGCGCCGCCGGCCGACTGCTGGCTCTGCGTCTGCCCGCCGTTCTGTGTCAGCGACTGCATGACATCCGGTACCGAGGTGAAACCGCCGGCAGCGATGTCGTCGGCGGTAATGACCGTGATCGGCGCCGGGCCTTCGATCTCCGCACGCGGAATGCGCGAGCCGGTGACTTGCAGGGTCTGCAGTTCGGTGACCGGCGCGGGCGCAGGCGCGGCCTGTGGCACAGGGGCGGGCGCCGGACGCGGCGCGGGTGCGGGACCGGCCTGCGCGAGCAAGGGGGCCGGCACGATCAGCACCGCGCCGTCGCCATCACGTTGCGCGACGAGGCCACTGCCCCGCAGCAACCGGTCGAGCGCCTGCTGCGGCGGCAGGCCCGCCTGGACACCGTGCGTGCGCGCACCGCGCAGCTGGTCGGCGCGGTAGACCAGTTGCACGCCGGTCTGGCGGGCGTAGGCATCGAGCGCCGGCGCGAGCTCACCGGCCGGCACCGGCGAGGCGATCGGGGACTGGGCCTGTGCCGACAGGGCGGCGGAAACGGCGAGCGCGAGCAGAACGGCGCGCAACGGACGTGAGCGATTCAAGACCTTCCCCTTCTTCATCGGCACCTGGACGGCGCCTCCCCATCCCATTCCGACGAACGAGTCACGGAAATCCCCCCGTGCTGACACATCGGTCGTGTTATCGGGCGTGTGCTTTCGGACGCTGCGATGCGTAGCTGCCGCGGCGAGCCTCCTTCAAGCCCTCCCCTGCGAAGCGGGGGAGGGTTGGGAGGGGGCAAATCCTCAGGGCTTGCGGAACTGATCGCAGCTGATTGGCGGAGAAGGAAAGCGTCGTGGAACTGGCTGCTTTTTCCGAACTGTCCGCCGCGACCTGATGGTGTGCCCCCACCCAACCGTCCCCAGCGCCGCGGGGGAGGGCTCCATAAGCTACGGCGTACGCAACACGATTCGCTCCTGCCCGTACTCCGCCTCCACCGGGAACCCGCGTTCAAGCAGGCGCACGAATCCTTCCACGTTCTCCCAGCGGAAGCTGCCGCCGATGCGCAGCGCGCCGACGCTCGCATCGGCGATGACGATCTGGCGGGTGTTGAAGCGGTTGAACTCGGCCACCGCATCGGTCAGCGCGGTGTCGCGGAAGACCAGCCGGCCGCTGCGCCAGTCCACCAGTTCCTCGACCTCGGCCAGCGACAGGCTGCGCACCAGCACCGCGTCGCGGCGCACCGTGGCGACGCTGCCGGCGGGCAGCAGCGTGGTCGGCTGGCGCGTGTCGCCCGATGCCGGCTCCAGGCGCACGGTGCCCTCGGTCACCACTACGCGCAATGCGTCCGCCTCGCGCCGGACCGAAAAGCGGGTGCCGATCGCGACGACGCGCCGGTTGCCCGCTTCGACCACGAACGGGCGCTGCGGATCCTTGGCGGCTTCGAAGAAGGCTTCGCCGGAGGCCAGCAGGAGATGGCGTTCGCTGCGCGACAGCCGCACCGCCAGAGCGGTGTCACTGGCGAGCGTGGTGCTGGAGCCGTCGGCCAGCGCGACGGTGCGGGTGACGCCCTGCGGCGTGCGGTAGTCGACCGGATCGACCGGCGCCGACACGAACCACGCGCCACCCGCGACGAGCGCCAGACACGCAGCGAACGCGGCGGCAGCCCAGGCGCCGCGACCCCGCCCACGCACGGGCGCACGCGGCGCGAAGGTCAGCGTCGACAGATCCGCAGGACCGGCGGGCACACGCGGCGGCACCCCTGTCCGGCCGCGGCCGGCCCCCAGGGCCTGCAGCCGGCCACTTTCGGCCCATACCGCGTCCAGGCGCAGGAACGCCACGCGATGCGCGGTCGCGGCCTGCAGCCAGGCCTCGAGGGCGCGCGCATCGTCGTCCGACCACGCGCCGGCATCGCGGCGCGCGATCCAGTCGGCGGCGGCCGCCTCGATGGCCGCGGCGTCAGTCGGCGTGGCGTGCATCGTCGTCCGCATCCCTGTGATCGGCACCGGCGTCCCTGCGCGTGCGCGGCCACGCGTCGTCGCCGCCCAGGAACTGGTCGGCGAGCAGACGCATGCCCTTGGCGATGTGTTTTTCCACGGTCTTCTCCGTGATGCCCATGCGGTGCGCCACCTCGCGCTGCGACAGTTCCTCGACCCGCCGCAGCCACACCACCTCGCGGCAGCGGGCGGGCAGGCGGTCGAGGGCATCCGACAGGCGATGCAGCACCTGGCGTCCGCCGCACCAGCGTTCCGGCGACACCTCGTCCACAAGGACGTGCAAGGGCTCCAGATCACCCATCGGCTCGATCGACACGACCTTGCCGCGGCGTGCGCGGTCGACCACCAGATGGCGCGCGGTGGTCAGCAGGAAGGCCTTGGGATGCCGCGGCAGCTCGGTCGCCGCGGCCTGGTAGACGCGTGCGTAGACCTCCTGCCGCAGATCGGCGCGCTCGTCGACGTTGGGCCAGTGCCGCGCGAGGTAATGACGCAGCGCGCCCTCGTGGACGAGGATCTCTTCGACGAACCAGGCATCGAGGGCGGCGGTCATGATGCGGCAACATAGCCCAAGCGACGACGGGACGGCAGCGGGGGGATCGCGCGCCTCCGTTCGTCAATGGATCGCACACGCGTGGCCCTCGCCACGCCGGACACGGGGAACTGGAACCATGCGCAAGTCGGGAATCGGGATGCAGTGGGCGCTGCTGCTGTGGCTGGGCGTTGCAGGCATGGCCAATGCCGCCAACGGTGTCGAGCGCCACGTGATCGGCGACACCGCACTGCCCACGCCGGAGACGCCGACGCCGGGCCTGCTGCTGATGGGCGGCGGCGACCGCAACTACGAGGCGATCCGCTGGTTCCTCGGCAAGGCCGGGCATGGCCACGTGGTCGTCTTGCGCGCGTCCTACGGCGGCGAGATCGGCGAGGAATTCCACAACGACGTCGGCGGCGTCGCCTCGGTGGAGACGTTCGTGTTCTCCAGCCGCGAGGCCTCGACCGATCCGGCCGTGCTCGCAAGCCTCGCTAAGGCCGACGGCATCTTCATCGCCGGCGGTGACCAGTCGAACTACGTGAACTTCTGGAAGGGCACGCCGGTCGAGGACGCGCTCAATGCACACATCGCGGCCGGCAAGCCGATCGGCGGCACCAGCGCGGGCCTGGCGATCCTCGGCGAGTTTCTCTACGGCGCGATGGACGGCGGCAGCCTGCGCAGCCCGCAGGCACTGTCCGATCCGCTCGGCGACGCCAACACCATCGAACGCGATTTCCTGCGCGTGCCGCTTCTCCGCGGCGTGGTCACCGACACGCACTTCCGCGAACGCGACCGTCTTGGTCGCCTGATCGCCTTCATCGCCAAGGCCGAGACGCTGAGCGACGGCCGGGTGGTGATCGGTCTGGGCGTCGACGAGGACGCGGCGGTCGCGGTGGAAGGCGATGGCACGGCGCGCGTCTATCCGCTGACCGCGCAGAGCGGCGGCGCCCTGGTCGTGCGTGGGGGCTTTGCAGAATCCCAGCAGCGTGGAAAGCCGCTGCGGCTGGCGCGCGTGGATACGGTTGGCGTCGGCAGCGAATCGGTGCTGCACCTGCCGAGTGGGCGCGTCGAGAACGCGGTCTCGCGCCAGAGCTATGCCGTCGAGCGCGGCCGCCTGCGCGAACTGCCGGCCTCCGAGGGCGTGCCGATGGTGCTGGCGATCCACGGCGGCGCCGGTGTCGAGCGCGGCGATCTCGACGAAGCGGGCCTGGCCGAAGCACGCGCCGCGCTCGAAGCGGCGTTGCGCGCTGGTCACGCGAAGCTGCAGGCCGGCGCGCCGGCAATGGATGCGGTCAAGGCCGCGATCACCGTGCTGGAGGATGCGCCGAGCTTCAACGCCGGCAAGGGCGCGGTGTTCACCCACGACGGTCGCAACGAACTCGATGCCGCGGTGATGGATGGCGCGAGCGGCGCGGCCGGCGCCGTCGCGGGCGTGTCGCGCGTGCGCAATCCGATCCTGCTGGCCGACCGGGTGATGACGTCCTCGGCGCACGTGATGATGGTCGGCGCGGGCGCCGAAGCCTTCGCGCACGAGCAGAAGCTCGATCTCGTCGACCCGTCGTATTTCCGCACCGAGCGTCGCTGGCAGCAGCTGCAGCGTGCGCTCGAAGCCGAGCGCAAGGCACAGCCGCAGGCCTCGGTACTGACCGGCGATGCGCGTCCGTACTTCGGCACGGTCGGCGCGGTCGCGCTCGACGCGGATGGTCTGCTGGCGGCAGGCACTTCGACAGGCGGCATGACCAACAAGCGCTACGGCCGCGTCGGCGACGCCCCGATCATCGGCGCCGGCACCTGGGCCGACGCGCGCTGCGCGGTGTCGGGCACCGGCTGGGGCGAGTACTACATCCGCGCCGCCGCCGCGCACGAGATCTGCGCGCGCGTGCGCCTGCGCGGCGACGACATCCGCATCGCGTCCGACGCGGTGATCGACCAGCTGATCCCGGGCGCGGGTGGCGACGGCGGCGCGATCGCGCTGGATGCGAACGGCCGCGTGGCGTTCCCGTTCAATACGCCGGGCATGTACCGCGGTTGGATCGGCGCCGACGGCGTGCCGCATGTTGCGGTGTTCCGCGAGGACGAGATCGTGTTGCCGGATGGGCGTTGATGCTTTGAGTCGCGCGGGTCTGCTTGCATCGTCCGGAAGGGAACTCCAGAAAATCCCCGTCATTCCGGCGAAAGCCGGAATCCAGCGTCTTTGCGTTCTGCTCTGAGGCCCCAAGTCACTGGATTCCGGCTTTCGCCGGAATGACGGTGTTGAAGAAGAGTGCTGCAGCCTAGTGATGTCTAGGGCGACGAATCGATGTCGCATCACTTTCAGCCGTCGCCCCAGCGAAAGCTGGGGCCCATTTTGATCTAAGACATTACCGCGAACATGGATCCCAGCATCCGCTGGGATGACGAGCACGAGACTGTTCGCGAGCGAGAAGCCTTACCGCTCGTGCCGCCAGTTCACAGACCCGCGGTTCTCGATCGTGCTCGACTCGATCTCCACATCGAAGCCCGCGCGCAGCAGGTACTTCAGCGTCAGCACCTGCCCGGTGCCCAGCAGCGACACGCCGAATCCGACGTAGAGCTTGGGCGAGAGCTGCTTGCCGAAGCCCAGCACGCTGCCGCCGAGCGCGCGTGACTGGGTGATGCCGGCGTTGTCGAGGCCGATCTTGCTGCCGAGCTGGCCGGCGACCAGATTGCCGCCGGCGTTGAGCGCAGCCGCGGCGGCGTCGAGCTGTTCGCCCTCGCTGCTGGTCAGGCTCGCCGCCGAGCGTCCCAGCACCAGATACGACAGCGCCTGCGAATCGTCGCTCGACGGATTGGTCCAGATGTTGACCTGCGGCGACGAGGCGCGGCCGCTGACGTCGATGCCGGCGGTGATGTCTTCGGCTTCGATGCGGCGTTCGGCGCGCACGTCGACGATGGGGTCGGAGATCGGACCGTTGTTGAAGACCAGGTTGCCGCGCGTGACCCGCAGGTCCTGACCATAGGCCTTGTAGCGGCCGTCGACCGACAGGCGTCCGTTGCCGGTCATCTCGCGCCCGGGAATCGCACGCGCACGCAGTTCGCCCTTCATGCGCCCGTCGAAGCCGAAGCCGCGCAGGCCGACGTTGTCGCCCACGGTCAGGGTGAGGTCGAGTTCGATCGAGGATGCGGTGTTGTTCTCTTCCGGATCCACCGGGTCGAGCACCACCACGTCGGGCGAGGTCGACACGCCTTCGGTCAGGCCTTCGAGATCCAGCAGGGCGACGTCGACGAACACCTTGCCGCTGACGTTGAGCGGCTGCAGCGCGGTGTAGCGCACGGTGATGTCGGGCGAGGCGATGATGTGCATGTCGCTGGTGTCCGACACCAGCACGTCGGTGCCGCTGACGGTCAGCACCACCGGCGTGCCTTCGCCCTGCCAGCCGATGCCGCCGCCGATGTTCAACGTGCCCTGGCCCGAACGCACGCTGCCGGCGATCCGCGCGGTGCCGTCGGGCAACGCGTCGAGCGAGACGTTGCCGTCCTCGAGTGCGATCGCCAGCGACGGAATCTCGGTCTTGAAGTCGCTCAGGCGCGCCTGGCCGCCGATGGTCGGCTGCGCACGCGTGCCGCCGAGCGTGACATCGGCGGTGAAGCGGCCGGTGGGCTCGACGATGTCGGGCGAGAACAGCTCGACGAAGGTCAGGTCCTCGACGTTGGCGACCAGCGAACCCGACAGCGGCGCGTAGGCATCCCAGCCGTTGGTGACCTGCGCCTGGATGCGGCCGACCTCGTTGAGCGTGGTCGACAGCGTGCCGCTGAAACGGTTGGCGTCGAACTCGGCGTCGAGCACGAAATCGCGATAGCTCACCACGTCGTTGCGCGCGCGCTCGGACGTGCGCACGCCACCATTGGCCGAGCGCACGCTGGCGCTGCCGACGAAGCCGTTGCCGACCGGCCGTGCGCTGCCTTCGAGCGCGATCTCGCCGCGCAGCACGAAGGGGCGGCCACCGTCCTGCTCGGGCAGATACGGCGTCGCCAGCGCGAGCGGCAGGCCGGTGCCGGTGATCGAGACACCATTGCGCGGCCAGTCGGCGCTGGCGCACAGCGAGCCGCCGCCGCTCGAGGCGAAGCAGCTCTCGCTGAGCGTGTAGCGCGTGCCGATCTGACGGAACTGCGCGGGCGACTGCAGCGACCAGTTCGCGCCCGTCGTCGGCGCTAATCGCAGATTCGACAGGGTGCCCTGCCAGTTGCCGCCCCGCTGCTGGACATCGGCGGCGAGCGCGAGTGCACCGATGTTGCCGAGCGCATCGGCCTCCAGCGTGAGGTCCTGCACCGCGCCACGCGCGCTGACCCGCACGGTGTCGAGTGCGACACCGGCCTGCACGCCGGTCGCACTGACGTCGAGCGCCCCGTTCGCGCGCTGCCACGGCAATCGTCCGTCGATGCGGACGTGCGTGGCCGCGTAGTCGCCGTAGCGCAGCGCATCGCCGGTGAGATCGGCGGCGATGTCAGGCGCGGTGCGCGGGCCGGTCACGCGCACGGTGCCGCGCAGCGCGCCGTTGGTCTGCGGCACGAAGTCGGCGAGCTGCAGCGGCGACAGACGTGCGTCGATGTCGAGCGTGTCGGTGACCTTCGCGCGCGCATCGACGCGGCTTCCGCCGAGCGTCAGGGCCACGTCGCCTTCGAAATCGGTACGGCCGGCCTCGCCCGCATCGGTGGCCGGGCCGTGCATCGCGAACATCGCGCGTCCGTCGAGGCGGCGACCGCGCAGGGTACCGCCGAGGTCGCTGGCATCCACCGCGACTTCGAGACCCCCGTCGTCGCGTGTGTCGCCGGTCGTGGCGAAGCGGCCGTTGATCGCGCCCTTCCAGTCGCGGGCGAAGTAGCCGGGGTCGAAACCGGCGAGCTTCGCGTCGACGTTCCATTGCAGTGCCGGTGCCCAGGCGACATCGCCGGTCGCGTCCAGCGTGCCGGTCGGCATCCCGACGCGCGCGGTGTGCAGGCGCATGCGCTCGGCATCGCCGCGGCCGTCGAAATCCACCGTGGCCTGCAGGCCGTCGCGCTCGACGGTCGCCTTGCCGATCGCCGCCCAGGCAGCCGTGCTGCCGGCGATGCCGAGGTCGGCGTCGGCAGTGATCGGCGGCGCAGGTTCCGCGGCCTCCGGATCGGCACCGAACTGCAGACCGCGCGCATTGGTCGCGAAGCGGAAGCGCACATCGCCCGGTTCGGCGACGTCGGCGAAGCCGCGCAGGGTCACGCGGCCGTCAAAGATGTCGACGACCAGCGGATCGAGGTCCAGACGCTGGTCTTCCAGCGCGACCTTCGACGGCTGCAGCACGACGCGGATCGGATTCGCGTCGGCCTCGCCGTAGGTGGCGTTGCCCTGCAGCTCGGCTGCGCCGCCTTCGCCCTCGGCGCGCAGATCGAAGGCGAGCGGGGTGCCGGTTTCACCGCTGCCCATCAGCAGCGACGGATCGAGACGCGTGGTGTCGGCGCGCAGCGCCCAGCCGGGATTCTCGCGACCGCGCAGCGTCAGCATCGCGCGCAGGCGTTCGGGCACGTGGCCGACCACCGCGACGTCCAGGCGCGAGAGATCACCGCGCGCGACCAGACCGATGCGCGGCCGCGTGCGTGCCGGCGGCGCGGGCATCAGCGCGCTGGCGGTCAGATCCATGCGGTAGTCGTCGTCGGGCGCATAGACGCCGTTCGCGGTGAACCGGCCGCGGTCGCTGTCGACGACGACGTTGGCGAGATTGAGTTCGCCCTGCTGCGCGTCCAGACCGCCGCGCACGCTGCGGATGTCGATCAGCGATGTGCCGGTCTGTTCGACACGGAAGCCGTCGATGCGGATGGTGTCGGCCTGCAGCGACAGCGGCAGGTCGATACGGGGCAGCGAATCGGGCCAGCGCGGCAGCTCGAACGGCGTGTCGACGGGCGGCGGCAGCGACAGCACGGCGTTGTCGATGTCGAGCACGTCCAGACGCAGGCGGCGGCCGACCAGCGGCATCAGCGCCGGGTCGATGGTCACGCGCTCGGCCTCGAACACCAGCACGCGGGGTTCGTCGCAGTCGCCGTAGGCCACGGGTTGCTCTTCGACGTCCGGGCAGCTGCGCTGCACGTAGCGCACGTCGTACATCGTCAGCGGACCCGAGGCCGGCCCTTCGGCGGCGCGCCAGGTCAGTTCGGTGCCGGCGGGCAGGCGCGAGGCGACCTGGTTCAACAGGAAGTCGCGGCCGCCGAACGTGGTCAGCAGCCACCACACCACGATGATCAGCAGCACGATCAGGGCAGCGATGCCGATCGCGCTGCGGATCGCGAGCTTGCGTGCGCGCGCACGACGGCGTGCGCGCAATTCGGCGATGCGCGCCTCGCGCTCTTCCGGCGTCAGGTCGTTGGGCAGACGGTGGCGGCCAAAGACCATGTCAGAACTCCGCGCCGATCGACAGGCCGATCGTGAACGACGAATCGGGATTGTCGAGCCCGCGCCCGATGTCGAGCTTCAGCGGCCCGACCGGCGAGCGGTAGCGCGCGCCGATGCCCACGCCGGTGCGCCACTCCGGAGAGCTGCCGTCGAAGGCGTCGCCGCTGTCGACGAACACCGCCGCACCGAGGGTCTCGGTGAAATAGCGCTCGAACTCGACACTCGCGGTGACCACGTTCTTGGCACCCAGCGCGTAGGCGCGGCGGCCGTCGCGTGCGGGAATGCGCGGGCCGACTTCGCGCCAGTCGTAGCCGCGGATGCTGCGGTCGCCACCGGCATAGAAACGCAGGCTCGGCGGCATCGCCACCAGCGTGTCGGTGAAGGTGTGGCCCAGCTCGCCGCGCACGATCAACCGGCTGCGCTCGCCCAGGCCCTTGAACCAGCTGGCGCGCGCGTGGATCTGCGAGAACGAGGCATCCGAGCCCACGCCTTCCAGACCGCCGCGCAGCATCACCGATCCGCCGATGCCGGCGGTCGGGAACAGGCGGTCGTCGACGTCGATGTACTCGGCGCGCAGCGAGGGATAGGCGAAGGTCGCGTAGCGGTACAGCGCACCATCGAATTCGTCGCCGTTGACCGGCGGGTTGGTCGGGTCTTCCTCGGGCGCATAGGCCCAGCGCTCGCGCAGCACGTGGAAGGACGCGACGAGGTTGAGGAACTCGTTGTACTGGCCGTTGCGGCTGCCGACCAGTTCGACGCGTCGGCTGTCGATGTAGTCGGTCTGCTCGTCGGCCATCTGCAGGCTGGCGGTGTACCAGCCGTCGAACCACGCGAAAGCGGGAATGCGGTACTGCAGCGTCGCGGTCTTGCGGCGCTGGGCGTAGTCGATCTGCGCCAGCGCCTTGTGGCCGCGCATGTTGACGTAACGCCGCTCGACGCCGAGGCGGATACCGGCGCCGCTGTCGGTGCCGTAGCTCACGCCCGAGGTGTAGATGCTGCGCTTGGCCGGGGTCAGCTTCACCTTGACCGGCACTTCGCGATTCGCGTTCGCCTCCTCGACCATCGGCTCGATGTCGATGTCGGCGAAGTAGTCCAGACGCCCCAGCGACGCGCGCAGACGGTCGATGCGGCCCTGGTGGTAGTAGCTGCCTTCCTCCCAGTAGACCAGGCGCTCGAGCAGATCGTCGTTGATGATCCGCTCGGGCGTCTGTTCGAACGTCGTCGGGCCCATGTTGTAGCGTGCACCGCTGTTCCAGACCAGGTCGATGTCGGCGGCGAAGTCGGCGCGCGTGACCTCGACGCGGCGCGACACAAAGTCGGCATCGAAATACCCGCGCTCGGTCAGGCGCCGGCTCAGGCGGTTGCGGCTGGTCTCGTAGTCGGGGTGGCTGAACACCGCGCCCTCGCTGGGCACGAAACGCGCGATGTCGCGCGCCAGATAGCGGTCCTGGCCGCCCTCGCCGATGATCGCGATGTCGCTGTTGCGCACGCGCACCGGCTGGCCCGGATCGACGGTCACGCGCACGGTGAAGGTCTCGCCTTCGCGGTTGCGCTGCACGTCGATGGTCGGCGAGTAATAGCCGAAGGGCTCGAGCGCCTTGCGCGTCTGGTTCTCGGCCTCGCGCAGCAGGTAGGCCATGCGCCGGCCGGAGATGTCGCGCCCGACCGATTCGTAGAGCGCGAGCGAGACGCGGACGTTCTCGGTCATCTCCTCGTCGAGACCGACGATGTCGACCTTGTCGACACGCGCGGCATGCGCCGCGGCCGACGAGAGAAGGAGCACGGCGGCGGCGAAACACACGGGGGCGCGAGGCATCGCGCGAGGATACCGGAGCGACGTCAAGAGTCGATTAACGACGGTGTCGCGAAACGCAGGGCAGCGCTGCACGAATGTGCTTCGTGAGGGTCGAGGTGTCCCAAGCCGCGGCGAACTGGAGCCCTCCTCCGCTTGCGGGGGAGGGTTGGGAGGGGGCGAACGGCCCGACCTCGAGCCAACGACGTCAGGTGGTTTGGAAGATGGGAATGCGCTCGATGCATAGAAGTCGATGCTCGGGGTTTGCCTCCCATCCCAGCCTGCCCGGCCCGGCCCGGCCCGGCCCGGCGAAGCACGCCGGGCATTCGATCGATCCGCGCGGCAGTGCCGCGCAAGCAGAACGCTCTCATCCCCTGCGTGCGGGGGAAGCGGCGAAGCGCGATCAGCTTGACAGATGCTCGATCGCAGCCACGCTGCCCAGGCGTTCCGACAGCCGCTTCAGCAACGCCAGACGGTTCGCCCGCAGCGCGGCGTCGTCGGCATTGACCATCACGCCGTCGAAGAATGCATCGACCTGCGGGCGCAGGCGCGCCAGATGCGTGAGCACCGACACGTAGTCGCCATGCGCAAGCGCGTGGCCGGTCTCGGCCTGCACCGCTTCCACCGCTTCGGCCAGCGCGGCTTCGGCCGGCTCGCGCAGCAGCGCCGGATCGACCATGCCCGGGATTTCGACGTCGGCCTTGCGCAGGATGTTGCGGATGCGCTTGTCGGCCGCGGCCAGCGCCTCGGCTTCCGGCAGTGCGGCGAAGGTACCGATCGCGTCGATGCGGCGGTCGAGGTCGTACAGCGACTTCGGTTGGAGTGCGGCGACCGCGTTGAACTGCTGCACGGTCACGCCCTTGTCGGCGTAGTAGCCCTTCAGGCGGTCGAGGATGAAGTCGTAGAGCTCGCCGCGGTCGGCAAACGCCGTGGCGCCGTCCTTGCCGGTGGGCAGGGCGCCGACGCGTTCGATCGCGCTGGCAAGCAGTGCATGCAGGTCCAGATCGAACCCACTCTCGATCAACGTGCGCGCCAGGCCCAACGCATTGCGCCGCAGCGCGAACGCGTCCTTGTTGCCGGTCGGCTTGAGGCCGGCGGCGAAACCGCCGGCCAGCGTGTCGAGACGCTCGGCGATCGCCAGCGTCTTGCCGAGCGGCGAGAGCGCGATGTCGTCGCCGGCGAAACGCGGCTGCCAGGCTTCGTCGATGGCGTTGGCGAGCGTGGTGCGGTCGTCGTCGGAGAGGTCGGCCAGGGCGGCGTCGCGCCTGGCGTAGTCGCGCCCTGCGATGCCCTGCAGTTCCGGGAATTCATTGACCATGCGCGATTGCAGGTCGGCCTTCGACAGCAGCGCGGTGCGGCGCGCGAGTGCAGCGTCCACGCCGACCTGCGGGGCGATGACCTCGGCCAGCGCGGCAACGCGCGCGACCTTGTCGGCAACGCTACCCAGCTTGGCCTGGTAGGTCACGCTGGCCAGACCGTCGTTCATCGCCGACAGGCCCTGCTTGAGGTCCTCGTCGAAGAAGAACTTGGCATCGGCGAAGCGCGGGCGGATCACGCGCTCGTAGCCCTTGGCGACTTCGATCGGATCGCGCGATTCGATGTTCGCGATACCGATGAAGTGCTCGGTCAGGCGGCCGTCCTGCAGCACGGGGAAGAACTTCTGGTTCGCTTCCATCGTCGCGATCAGGGCTTCCTGCGGCACGGCGAGGAACTCGTGCTCGAACGTGCAGGCCACGGCCTTGGGCCATTCGACCAGACAGGTCACCTGCTCGAGGTTGTCCTGCTCGATGCGGGCATCGCCGCCGAGTGCGCGCGCGACGCCTTCGACTTCCTGCACGATGCGGCTGCGACGCACGTCCGCATCCACCAGCACCTTGGCGCTGCGCATCGCTTCGACGTAGTCGCCCGGCGCGGCGATCTCGACCGCGGCGTCGTGCATGAAGCGGTGGCCGCGGCTCGTGCGGCCGCTGCGCACGCCGAACAGTTCGGCGTCGATCACCTGCGTGCCGTGCAGCAGCACCAGCCAATGCACCGGACGCGCGAACGCATAGGCATGCGCGCCCCAGCGCATGGGCTTGGGAATCGGCATCGCCGCGATCGCCTCGCGCAGCACGTCCGGCAGCAGCGTCGCGGTGGCGGCGCCCGGCGTCACCGCGCGGTGCACGAAACGCTCGCCCTTGGCGTCGCTGGTCTTCTCGAGCTGTGTCCAGTCGATGCCGGCCTTGGCCGCGAAGCCCTGCAGGGCCCTGGTCGGGTTGCCGTCCGCGTCGAGCGCGATGTTGAGATACGGGCCCAGCACCTCCGAGCGCTGCTCGGGTTGTTCGCCCGCCACGCCCGGCAGCAGCACCGCCAGACGGCGCGGCGTGTACAGAGGCTTCGCGTCGCCGCGCTCGATCGCGACGCCACGCTTGTCGAGCGCCGCGATGACGCCGTCGAAGAACGCCTGCGCCAGGCCGGGCAGGGCCTTGACCGGCAGTTCTTCGGTGCCCAGTTCGATCAGGAGGGGGTGCATGTCAGTCATGGCGTCGTGCCTGCGTTCTTGTCGCCCGTCACTCCCGCGGAAGCGGGAATCCAGCGCCTTTGAAGTGAGTGAAGTCACTGGATCCCCGCCTGCGCGGGGATGACAGCTCTAGCCCTTGATGCCCGGGAAACCCAGCGCTTCGCGCTGCGCGTAGTAGGCCTTGGCCACGCCCTGCGCCAGCGCGCGCACGCGCAGGATGTAGCGCTGGCGCTCGGTGACGCTGATCGCGCGGCGTGCGTCGAGCAGGTTGAAACTGTGGCTGGCCTTGGTGACCTGCTCGTAGGCCGGCAAGGGCAGGCCCAGCTCGACGAGTTTGAGCGCTTCCCCCTCGCAGGCGTCGAAGCGATGGAACAGCTCGGCGACGTCGGCGTGTTCGAAGTTGTAGGCGCTCTGCTCGACTTCGTTCTGGTGGTAGACGTCGCCGTAGGTCACCGGCGTGCCGTCGGGGCCGTGCGTCCAGATCAGGTCGTAGACGTTGTCGCAGTTCTGCAAGTACATGCACAGGCGCTCGAGGCCGTAGGTGATCTCGCCCAGCACCGGCTTGCACTCCAGGCCGCCGGCCTGCTGGAAGTAGGTGAACTGCGTGACTTCCATGCCGTTGAGCCAGACCTCCCAGCCCAGACCCCAGGCGCCGAGCGTCGGCGATTCCCAGTTGTCCTCGACCAGGCGCAGGTCGTGCACCTGCGGATCGATACCCAGCGCCTTCAACGAGTCGAAGTACAGCTCGACGATGTTGTCCGGGTTCGGCTTCATCGCCACCTGGTACTGGTAGTAGCGCTGCAGGCGGTTGGGGTTGTCGCCATAGCGGCCGTCGGTGGGGCGGCGGCTGGGCTGCACGTAGGCGGCGTTCCACGGCTCCGGGCCGAGCGCGCGCAGGAACGTCGCCGGATGGAAGGTGCCGGCGCCGACCTCCAGATCCAGCGGCTGGATCAGCACGCAGCCCTGCTTGGCCCAGTAGGCGTTGAGCGTGAGGATCAGCTCCTGGAACGTCGGTCCGGTCATCGGAAGAATCGCGTCTGCGGCGGCGCGCTAGTATAGCGGCCCACGTCCATGCGACCGCCGCGCCAAGCGCCAGGAGGCACCGGCTTGAACGATCCGCGCGCTCCGCAGACATCGATCGGCACCCGTGCATCCGCCGCGTTCGGCGGTCGTCTGCCGGCCGGCAAGCTGACCCTCGAACCGGTCATCGACGCGCTGCTGGCCGACGGCCTGCTGGCACCGGCCGATGCCGAACGCGCCCGCGTCGGCGGCCGCAACACGCGCGGTCTCGAAGCGGTGCATCCGCTGGTGCTGCTGGCGAATCTGAAACTGCCCTCGGCGCGTCGGCCCGGCACCGAGCTCGGCCTCGAAACGCTGACCGAATGGCTGGCGCAGGCCACCGGTCACGCCTACCTGCGCATCGATCCGACCAAGATCGCGGTGGGCGACGTCACCGACCTGTTCTCGCACGCCTATGCCAAGCGCCACCGCATCCTGCCGGTGGAGGTGCGTCCGGACCATGCGCGCATCGCGACCAGCGAACCGCTGGCGCTGGACTGGCTGCCCGACATCCAGCGCCTGCTGCGGCGCGAGATCGATCTGGTCGTGGCCAATCCGCTCGACCTGCACCGCTACACCATGGAGTTCTTCGGCGTCACGCGCTCGATCCGCGGCGCCCGGGACGGGCAGGAGACCCACAACACCGCGCCGACGTTCGAGCAGCTGGTCGAACTGGGCCGCTCGGGCGACGTCAATGCCGACGACCACCACATCGTCCACATCGTGGACTGGCTGCTGCAGTACGCCTACGAGCAGCGCGCCTCCGACATCCATCTCGAACCGCGCCGCGACGTCGGCCGCGTGCGCTTCCGCATCGACGGCGTGCTGCACAAGGTCTTCGAGATGCCGCCGCCGGTGATGACCGCCGCGGTGAGCCGCATCAAGGTGCTGGGCCGCATGGATCTGGCCGAGCGCCGACGTCCGCAGGACGGCCGCATCAAGACGCGTTCGCCCGGTGGCCGCGAGGTCGAGATGCGCCTGTCGACGATGCCCACCGCATTCGGCGAGAAGTGCGTGATGCGCATCTTCGACCCGGATACCGCGTTCAAGCCGATCGAGCAGCTCGGTTTCGATGCCGGCGAGGCGGCGGCCTGGGACGATCTGGTGCAGCGCCCGCACGGCATCGTGCTGGTGACCGGCCCGACCGGTTCGGGCAAGACGACCACGCTGTATTCGACGCTCAAGAAGCTGGCCTCCGACGACGTCAACGTCTGTACGGTCGAGGATCCGATCGAAATGGTCTCGGTCGAACTCAACCAGATGCAGGTGCACAACGCGATCGACCTGACCTTCGCGCAGGGCGTGCGCACGCTGCTGCGCCAGGATCCCGACATCATCATGATCGGCGAGATCCGCGACCTCGACACCGCGCAGATGGCGGTGCAGGCCTCGCTGACCGGTCACCTGGTGCTGTCGACGCTGCACACCAACGACGCGCCGTCGGCGATCACCCGACTGCTCGATCTCGGCCTACCGCATTACCTGATCGCGTCCACGCTCAACGGCGTACTCGCCCAGCGCCTCGTGCGCACGCTGTGCCGCCACTGCAAGCAGCCCGCGGCCGTCGACCCCGAGGGCTGGCGCGCGCTGCTGGGCCCCGACAGCGACGTGCCGCCACCGGAGACCGCCTGCGGCCCGGTCGGCTGTCTGGAATGCCGCAACACCGGTTATTTCGGCCGCGTCGGCATCTACGAACTGATGCCGGTCACGCCGGCATTGCGCGCGAAGATCCAGCCGGACATGGCGCTGGCCGGCTTCAGCCGCACCGCCGTCGGCGAAGGCCTGCGCACGCTGCGCATGGCCGGCGCGGAAAAGGTCGCGCAGGGCCTGACGACGGTGGAGGAAGTGATGACGGTGCTGCCGCCGACGGAGTGAGGCCTACTCCACGGAGCTGGCAGTGCATTTCGCAGCGAACTCCGCGTAGTCCGAATCCGCCCCTTCCCCCGCTCGCGGGGGAAGGCCGGGATGGGGGCAAAGCTGGAACTCGCGACCTCGACAGGCCAAGACTCCGGGCCGGCGCGCGCTCCCGACCGAAGCTCGGCTGACCGTTCGCCCCACCCAACCCTCCCCCGCATGCGGGGGAGGGCTTCGATCCCGCTCGTGCCCTCCATCCACGCGACGGGCACACTCGAATGTGGGAGTGCGCTTGCGCGTGATGCGCCTGGCGCCGTGGGCGCCCGGCATCCCTCGGCGCCGATGCACGCGCGCGATCGCGGCCAAGACCGCTCCCACAAGGACGCCGAACCGCTACGCTTCCGCATCGCCCGCCCACATCCGGAACGATGTCCGACACCCGCCCATTCCTGATCATCGAAACCGGCCAGCCCGTGCCGTCCATGCGTCGCTACGGCGGCTTCCCGCACTGGATCCGCGTCGCCGCCGGGCTGTCGGAACGCGAGGTCGACGTGGTCGATGTCGAACGCGGGGCGGAGCTGCCGTCCGCCGAGGGTTATGCCGGCGTGCTGGTCACCGGCTCGGGCGCGATGGTCACCGACCGCGCCGACTGGAGCGAACGCAGCGCGGCCTGGCTGCGCGAGGCGGCGCATGCGGGCGTGCCGCTGTTCGGCATCTGCTACGGCCACCAGCTGATCGCGCATGCGCTCGGTGGTGAGGTGGGTCCGAACCCGCGCGGACGCGAAATGGGCAGCTTCGAGGTCGAGACGCTCGACGCCGCGGCCGACGATGCGCTGTTCGCGAGCGCCGGCCCGCGCTTCGTCGCCCAGGTCACGCACCTGCAGAGCGTGCTGCGCCTGCCCGAGGGCGCGACGCTGCTGGCGAAGTCCGCGCTTGAGCCGCACCAGGCGTTCCGCTGGGGCGCGCGGGTCTGGGGCGTGCAGTTCCATCCCGAGTTCAGTGCCACCCACATGCGCGGCTACATCCGCGCGCGCAGCGGCGCGCTGTACCAGGAAGGTCTCGATCCCGTGGCCGCCGTCGCGGCCGTGCGCGCGGCGCCCGAGGCCCGCGCCGTACTGCAACGGTTCGTGAGGCTGGCGCGCGCCTGACAGGCGCGGCCGCGCGATCGCGGCTGAACGTCGCCGACGCCTCTGCGGCCTGCTGCACGCCTGCGATACGATGGCGCCCTTCGTGGCGCGGCCACGCGACAGCACACTGGAACACGGCGGAAATGACGACTCGGACGGTAGGAGCCGGCCACGGCTGGAAGTGGATCGTGCAGGGCGTCAACGTCGGTCGCGCCAATCCGCGTGCGGTGTACGGGGCGACTGCGGTCGTCGCGCTGCTCGCGTTGATTCCCAACGTCATCCAGGCGGTGCTGCAGCTCGCGTTCGGCCTGGATGCGGGCACGCAGATCATGATCGTCGGTGCGATGTCGCTGGTGTCGATCATCGTCTATCCGCTGCTGATCGGCGGCGTGCTGCAGGTCATCGACGCGGTCGAACACAGACGTCCCGCGCGGCCGACCGACGTGTTCGCGACCTTCACCGGCGGCAATGCCGGCCGGCTGATCGGCTTCGGCGTGCTGATGGGCGCGCTCTACATCGCGACGTTCTATGCGCTGGTCAGCGCGTTCGGCGACGGCGTGATGGAGTGGTACATGCAGATCCTGACGATCAGCCAGGAAATGGGCGCGCAGTCGACACCCGCCACGCCGCCCGACCTGCCGCTGCCGCCCGCCGGCATCGGCCCGTTGATGGCGCTGGCGATCTTCTTCGGCGTCTATTACGCGACTGTCTACGCAATCGGCCTGGGCCAGGTCTCGCTGGGCGGACGCCCGGTACTGCAGGCCTTCACCGACGGGCTCGGCGGTGCGCTGCGCAACGTGTTGCCGGTGATCGTCGCGGCGGTCATCGCCATGGCCGGCGGCTTCGCACTGATGCTCGCCTTCGCGATGGTGGTGACCATCATCAGCGTCGTCGCCAGCCTCGTGCATCCGGGTCTCGCGGCGCTGCTGGTACTGCCGCTCTATCTGATCCTGCTGCTGGTGCTCTACATCGTGATGTTCGGTGCGATGTACGCGATGTGGCGCGATGTCTGCGGACCGCAGGACGCCGACGCCGCGCCGGGTCCGACGCCGGGCGCCGGCCACGACGGCAGCCGCATCGAACTCTGATGCCGGCCGGGGCCTAGAGCCCCAGCGTCGCCTCGAGCGCGGCGGCCATGCTGCGGTCCAGATGGCGCATCAGCAGGGCAAGCAGCAGGAAGAACGCCGGCGGCTGCAGCGTCAGCCACAGGCGCGCGGCCAACGGCATCGGGGCGTGATCGCGACGGACCACGCGGATGCCGGCGATGCGGTCGTGCAGCGCCTGGTACCGCGGCCCGCGTGCGGCCAGCAGGTGGCCGATGTTGAAGCTCAGCCACGACAGCAGCCCGGCTGCGTTGCGCAGGCCCGAGCGCACGAAGCCCGGCGGCAGACCGTCGTCGTCGACGACCTGCAATCCCAGCAGGCGCTTGCCCGGCGTGGCCTGCCAGCGCGTGCCTTCGAAGGCGGTGAACCACGCCAGCGCCACCAGCGAGAACACCAGCATCGCCGGCAGCACCAGTGACGAGATCGCCAGCGCCAGCGCGGTGATCGCCACCTGCAGCGCGGGGTCGGCCATCCACGCCTGCAGCAGCGCAGCCGGCGAGGCGGCGAGATCGAGCGTCTGCTGCGTCAGTGCGGCCATGGTCTGCGACAGCGCGTCGATGGCGCGGTCGCAGGTGCGCAGTGCGTCGCGCAGCGGACGGTGCATCAGCACCCCCGCCAGTGCTCCGATTGCCGCCGCATCCAGCGACCACGCCGCATAGCGGCGCAGCAGTGGCGTGGGCGCGGCGGCCGCGCTGCTCATGCCTCGTCGCGCACCGCGCCGGGCCTGGGGGCCAGCAGACGTGCGGCGATGATGCCCGCTTCATAGAGCAGACACATCGGAATCGCCAGCATCAGCTGGGACACGACATCGGGCGGGGTGATCACCGCCGCCAGTACGAACACGCCGACCACCGCGTAGCCGCGCGCCTCGCGCAACTGGTCGGTGGTCACCCAGCCCAGCAGCACCAGGATCACCAGCGCCACCGGCAGTTCGAAGCTCATGCCGAAGGCGAGGAAGATCACCAGCACGAAATTCAGATAGGCGTTGATGTCGGTCATCATCGCCACGCCGTCGGGCGTCACCATCGTCAGGAACTTGAACACCGACGGCAGCACGAAGAAGAACGCGAACGCGCAGCCGATGTAGAACAGCGCAACGGCCGAGGCGAGCAGCGGCAGGGCGAGGCGCTTCTCGCGCTTGTACAGGCCGGGCGCGACGAAGGCCCAGGCCTGGTAGAGCAGCCACGGCATCGTCACCACCAGCGCGGTGAAGAACACCAGCTTGAGCGGCGCGAAGAACGGCGAGGCGACTTCGATCGCGATCAGGTTCGAGCCGGCCGGCAGCTTGTCGAGCAGCGGCTGCGCGAGCATGCCGTAGAGCTTGTTGGCGAACGGCAGCAGGCACAGCAGCACCAGGCCGGTGCCGGCCAGGCCGCGCATCAGGCGCATGCGCAGCTCGATCAGATGGTCGATCAGGCTGCCTTCGCCGGCGTCGTCGTCAGCGTGCAGCGCCACGCGGGACCTCCTCGTCGGTCACCGGCGGCACGACCGGCGGACGCGTGGGATCGCCGGCGATGGCCTCGGGCGGCAGGGGCGCTTCGTCCGGGGCGGGTGCAACCGGGGGCGCGGGAAGATCGCGATGGGTCGCGGGCGCATCGCCGGGCATGCGGCGCGCATCGGCCACCAGATCCTCGGCGCCCTTGCGCACATCGTCGAGCCCACTGCGGGCGCGGCTCTCGGCATCGCGCAGCTGGGTGCCGACGTCCTCGATCGAGCGCTGGGCCTCGCGCACGCTGCGCTTGAGTTCTTCGGCGGCGAGTTCGCGTTCGAGTTCGGATTTCACCGAATACCACTGCGCGCGGGCGCGCCGCACCCACAGGCCCGCGAACCGGGCCGCCTTGGGCAGCCGCTCGGGACCGAGCACGATCAGCGCGACCAGCGCGATGATCATCAGCTCGCCGGTACCGATTCCGAACATCGAACTGCAGTCCCCGCGTCAGCGGGAGACGTTGTCGTCGTGGCGCGTCCTGTCGGCGTCACGCGCCGCGGCGTCCTGCGAGCGGTCGTCGAGGCGCTCGGGCGCCTCGTCGTCGTGCATGCCCTTCTTGAAGCCCTTGACCGCCTCGCCGAGATCACGGCCCGCGCCGCGCAGGCGCTTGGTGCCGAACACCAGCAGCACGACGACGAGAACGATGAGCCAATGCCAGATGCTGAAACTGCCCATGGCGGAACTTCCGAAAGAGCTGCGGGTGGCCCCGGAGGATAACGCACCGCAACCGCGTGCCGCATACGCGCGGGTGCGGACGCTCAGTATTCCGGCAGCGGTTCGACGGTCGCCGGCTGGTCGTCGACGTTCTGGAAGCCCTGCGTCGCCGGCTGGCCCTGCTGCGACTGCAGCGGTGCGGTGCTGGCCTCGGGCACGTCCTGGATCATCGGGGCCTGCGATTGCGGCGCGCTGCGCGACACCGGGACCGCGCTGCCGCCGCGGGCGACGCGCGCGGTGGCGCTGGCTTCTTCGAGGCGATCACGGAAATCGACGACCGCGTTCGACGGCTGGCGGCCAGGGCGGTTTTCGAGAATCGCGCGCGGCGTGGTGGTGTTGCCGTAGACGGCGATGTTGGCGTCGTCGTCGATCTGCAGCACCGCGCCGTCCAGCGCAACACCGGCGAACAGGCCACGAGCGCGCGACCACGACCAGATCTCGGCCTTGAGCTGGCCGTCGGTCAGCGCCGCCGCATTGCGGCCCACCGGGCCGGCGGCCACGCCGGCATCGGCGCCGAGGGTGAACTTGCCGTTGACGATCGACTCCAGGCTGCGTTCGTTGCGGAACACCAGCACCACGTCGGACGACTGCACGCCGGCCTGGAAGCCGATGCTGCCACCGGTGAGCTTGACGAACGCGGGGCTGGACCACGTGCCTTCCGGCGTCTTGACCGACATCAGACCATGGCCGCGGCGGCCGCCGATGATCAGGCCCGCCTTGATGGTGTCCGGGATGACGACGATCGCCCGCGCTTCGTCGAGCAGCTTGTCCGGAATGCCGGACTCGGGAATCGCCTGGATCTCGTTGAGCACGCGCACCGCGTTCTGCGCACGCGAATCCTCGGTCGGACCGGCGAAGGCGGGGCCGGCGACGAATGCGGTCGCCAGGGCGGCAACCAGCACGGTGTGGCGGAACGGACGAGCGGTCATGGTGACTCCGGGGCAAGGACGCGGATCGGATGCCGCGTCGCGGTGGCGCGCACGCGGAACGGATTCAGGCTAGTGACGGGGCAATGAATCGCAGATGAGTTTTTCCGGCGTGCGGGGCGCTGCCATTGCACCGGCCTGCCTGCCATCCTATGCGGATGTCCGAACCCTCCGCCTCCCGCGCGACGCGCGATGCCGTCGTGCTCGTCAATCTCGGCACGCCCGATGCACCCACGCCCAAGGCGGTGCGCCGCTATCTGGCCGAGTTCCTGCACGACCATCGCGTGGTCGCACTGACCCGCTGGCTGTGGTGCCCGCTCCTGCACTTCATCATCCTGCCATTCCGCTCGCCGCGCGTGGCCAGGCTCTACGCCGGCGTGTGGATGACCGAGGGCTCGCCGCTCGCGGTGTTGACCGCGCGCCTGGCCAAGGCCGTGCAGGCGGAACTGCCCGAGGCGGACGTCGTGCACGCCATGCGCTACGGCAATCCCTCGCTGCGCACCGTGCTGACCGACCTGCGTGACGCAGGCCATGCGCGCGTGCAGGTCTTGCCGCTGTATCCGCAGTACTCGACGACGACCACGGCCTCGGTCGGCGACATCGTCGATGCGGTGTTCGGCGCGCAGGGCGTCGCCCGCATGCGCGACGACTACCACCTCGATGCAGGTTGGGTCGACGCGGTCGCCGCCTCGATCCGCACGCACTGGGACACGCACGGCCGCGGCGAGCGTCTGCTGTTCTCCTTCCACGGCATTCCGCAGCGCCTCGCCGATGCCGGCGATCCGTACCCGGCCCAGTGCCGCGCGAGCGTCGATGCGATCGTGCGCGCGCTGGGACTGGCACCGGACGCAGCGCTGCTGACCTTCCAGTCGCGTTTCGGTCGCGAGCCCTGGCTGCAGCCCTACACCGATGAGACGCTCAAGGCGCTCGCCGGCGAGGGCGTGCGGGTGCTCGACGTCGTGTGCCCCGGCTTTGCGGTCGATTGCCTGGAGACGCTGGAGGAGATCGCGTTGCAGAACGCCGAGATCTTCCATGCGCACGGCGGTCGCGACCTGCGCTACATCCCCTGTCTCAACGACGCGCCGGCGCATGCGCGCGCGCTGGCCGCACTGACGCGCCGCGACCTGGCGGCGCGCGCATGAGCGGGACATCCGGGAGGCCGTTCGAACTGGAGATCGGCATCGGCACCGTGCGCGGCCTGCGCTTCGGAACCGAGGGCGGCCGTCGCGTGCTGGCCCTGCACGGTTGGCTCGACAACGCCGCGAGCTTCGTGCCGCTGGCCGCGCAACTCGACGGGCTCGATCTCGTCGCGCCGGACCTGCCGGGCCATGGCCGCAGCGCGCACATGCCGCCGGGCACCGACTACACCTTCGTCGGCGCCGTGCACCAGGTGCTCGACATCGCCGATGCGCTGGGCTGGCAGCGCTTCGCGCTGCTGGGGCATTCGATGGGCGCGGGCATCGCCAGCCTCGTCGCGGCCGCGGTGCCCGACCGCGTCGAGCGCCTGGTCGCGATCGAAGCGCTGGGCGCGCTGCCCGAGACAGAACCCGAAACGGTGCCGCGCCTGCGCGACGCGGTGGCTGCCTCGCGCAGTCTCGGCCAGCGCCCGCTGCGCGTGTTTCCCGATCTCGACGCACCGGTCCGCGCGCGCATGCGCGTCAACGCGCTGAGCGAGCCGGTCGCGCGTCTGCTGGTCGAGCGCGGCGTGCAGCCGGTCGACGGCGGCCACGTCTGGTGCAGCGACCCGCGCCTGACGATTCCCACCGCCGTGCGCATGACGCCCGGCCAGGTCGATGCCCTGATCGCCGGCATCGACTGTCCCACCCGGGTGATCTACGCCGATCCGCCGCAGCCCTACCTGCCCGAGCCGGATCGCTCGCGCCGCGCGCGGCTGCTGCCGCAGGGCGATCTGGTGGTCATGGCCGGCGGGCATCACCTGCACATGGAGCAGCCGGCGGAGGTCGCCGCGGCCATCGGGGATTTCCTGCAACGTTGAAGCGCGCCGAAGATCTGAGCCCTCCCCCGCGTGCGGGGGAGGGGTGGGCGGGGGCAACCCATCAGGTACACGCGCCGTGTGTGCCACGTGCGGTCCCTCGATGCGTGGCGATCATTCCCGCGATATGGCCGGTCGCCCCATCCCGGCCTTCCCCCGCAAACGGGGGAAGGTGCAGAGCGAATCAGGGCGGCGCCGCGCCGCCCTGCAGCTGCACGCTGACGGTCACGCCCGTATCGTCCGACGGCTGCGCCGCACGGTTGCGGTCGAACGCGAACAGCGCGCTGCGTCCGTCTTTCTCGAAGGCGAGCACGGCGCTGTCGCTGCCGAGCTGCGTCGCAAGGCGCCGCTGCCAGCCGTCCTGTTCCATCGCCTGCCGTGTGTCCTGCGACAGCCGCGCGACGTCGCCTTCCGCGAGCAGGCTGACCACCCGGGTGCCGGGCATGTCGGTCACCGTGTCGAGCGCGTAGCGCGCCGGCAGGTGCACGTCGCCGGGGAAGTCCGCCGGCAGGCGCAGGGTGGTCGTCCGTGGCCGGTCCGGCGTCGCTGCGACGCGGTCGCCGAGCGCGTCGAAGCGAACGGGCGTGCCCAGCGCCTCCGGCGACGGACGGCAGCCCGACAGCAGTTCGGCGGCGAGCAGCAGGAGCGGCAGCAGGGCGCGGGCGCGGACCATGGGGGTCTCCGGCGGCACCGGCCGCTCGTGCGAATCAACGGCGTGGCGCGCCGGAAGCGGACAGCGACGACGACCGGGTGCCACCACGCGGGCTTGGGCCGCAGATCCGCACTCAGGACAACAGCGCGTGCAGGTCCGCCTTCAGACGGCGGCCGTTGTCGCGGAAGTAGTCGCGCGCCTCGCGCCACGCCGGGCAGCGCGCTTCGACCTCGCGCCAGAAGCTGCGCGAATGGTCGGCGTGGATCAGATGGCAGAGCTCGTGCACCAGCACGTATTCGAAGGCCGACGGCGCGCCGAGCACCAGCGACAGGTCCAGGTTGAGCGTGCCGTCGGGTGCCAGCGAGCCCCATTGCGAAGACATCGACTTGAGCCGGATCCGTCGCGGCGGCCGCGGCAGACCGGGCAGGTAGGCCGGCAGCCAGCGTCCGATGTCGGCGCGGGCCTGTGCCTCGTAGAACTCGCGGAGCGCGCGCTGCAGCGCGGCCGGGCCCGCGTGGTCGGGCGAGACGAAGACCAGTGCGCCGTCGGCGTCCTCGCGCACGTGGCTGAAACGGCCCGATTCCCAGCGCAACGGACGCGATGCGCCGCGTAGCGGCAGTTGCGCGGTGACGCCGCGCTGCAATGGCAAGGTCTCGCCGTGCGCGGCGATCTGGGCGGCCAGCCACGCGCGATGCTGCTGCAGGAAGGCATCGCCGGATGCGAGGCTCGCGCGCAGCGGCAGCGTGAGCCGCGCGCCGCGTTCGCTGACGCTCAGGCGGATGCGCCGCGCGCGCGGGTCGCGCACGCGCAGCACCTCGATCTCGCGGCCGTCGTCGAGGCGCAGCGCGACCGCATCGCGCTGGATCGACGGGCGTTTCGCAGGCGACAGCAGACGCGACAGGGACGGCATGGCCGGAAGTGTAGACCTGCGCCGACGCAGGGTCTGCGACAGTCAGTCGGCCTTCGACAGCTTCAGCGCGCCTTCGAGCACCGTGAACAGCCGCTTGAACTCGCCACGCATCAGCGCGAAGCGTGCGTCGAGTTCGGCGCGCATGTCGTCGTTCTCGGTGTGCTCGAGTGAATCGAGGGCGCCGTCGAGCAGCTTGAACTTGCGGATGATCAGATCCTCACCGAGCACGAAGGAGACGTGGTCGTCGAGATTCAGTGCGAGCCTGGTGACCTGCTTGCCCGAATCGAGGTGGCGCGTGATTTCCTCGTGGCGCAGGTCCTGGCGCTGGCAACGCACGATCGCGCCCTGGTCGGACGGATCCTTGAGTTCGCATTCCTCGCCCAGGGTCAGGCCGTCGGGCAGCGGCTCGCCCGCGATCCAGCCGGTCATGATGCCGCGCGGCGAGACTTCGGCATTGAGCGGCAGCGCCGGGAAGCTGCCGAGCGCGGTGCGGATGTTCGACACCAGGTTCTCGGCGCTCTTACGGCTGGAAGTGTTGACCGCGACCACGCCGTGTTCGAGATCGATCAGCGCGTCGGAGCGCACGGGTTTGACGAACGCGCGCGGCATCAGCTCCTGCAGCAGATCGTCCTTCATCTGCTTGCGCATCTTGCCGCCGGGCTTGCGGCCCTGCTTCTCCTCGAACTGTTCGATGCGCTGCGCCAGCAGTTCGTTGACCACCGGGCCGGGCAGGATCTTCTCCTCGCCCCCGACGGTCAGCCAGATCGCGTCCTCGATGCGGTGCGTGCCGACGTCGGCATCGCGGCCCAGCGGCGAGATGAAGCCATGCGAGGACATTTCCAGCGGACCGACCGGCTTGAGCGGGAACTCGGCCACGCGCGCATCGATTTCGGTCAGGTCGAGGTTGGTGGGAAAGCGGAACAGCGTGAGATTGCGGAAGAACATGCGAATGGCTACCTGGTGCAGAAAACGGACGTCCTCCCCCGTGCACGGGGGAGGGTCGGGTGGGGGCAAACGATCAGGCGTCGCCGATCGCGGATTCGGACGAATGCCAGGCCTGCAGGTCGGCGTGCGCTGTCGCGCCGCTCGCACCCAGCGCGAGGAAATCGAACAGCTTCGGATCGCTGAGCTGCGAGGGGCGGATGTCGCCCAGTGCGCGCGAGATGGTCTCGATTCGGCCGGGCGTGTCGCGTTCCCACTGCTGCATCATCAGACCGACCTGCTTGCGCTGCAGGTTCTCCTGCGAACCGCAGAGATTGCAGGGAATGATCGGGAATGCCTGCTCGTCGGCATAGGCCACGATGTCCGCTTCGGCGACGTAGGCGAGCGGGCGGATCACCACGTGCCTGCCGTCGTCGCTGCGCAGCTTGGGCGGCATGCCGCTGAGCTTGGCGTGGAAGAACAGGTTGAGGAAGAACGTCGCCACCAGATCGTCGCGGTGATGGCCCAGGGCGATCTTGGTGAAGCCGTTGGCCTCGGCGTAGGTGTACAGCGCGCCGCGGCGCAGGCGCGAGCACAGCGAGCACATGGTCTTGCCTTCGGGAATCACCCGGCTGACGACCGAATAGGTGTCCTGCTCGATGATGTGGAAATCCACGCCCAGCGATTCGAGATAGGTGGGCAGGATGTGCTCGGGAAAACCGGGCTGCTTCTGGTCCAGGTTCACCGCGGTGATCGAGAACGACACCGGCGCCTTCTTCTGCAGCTGCAGCAGGATGTCGAGCATGGTGTAGCTGTCCTTGCCGCCGGACAGGCACACCATGACCTTGTCGCCGTCCTCGATCATGCCGAAGTCGGCGATCGCGCGGCCCACCTGGTGGCGCAGGCGTTTGCCGAGCTTCTGCAATGCGGGCGAAGCGGTCTGCGGCGCGCGCAGGCGTGGCCGGGGGTCGATCAGGGGCAGGACGGTACTCATCGTGACTAGTTTACCGGGCGACTCCGGCGCATCGCGCCCGCACGTGCCGCACGGCGCAGCGGCGGCCCACGTTCAGCCGCAGCGGCGGTACGGCCGTTAGACTGCTGCCCTCGCCGGGCCATCCGCGCCCGCCCCGGAGTATCGCCCGCGTGGATTCCATCGCCTGACATCCGATTGCCTGCATGCCCGCACCGGGCCTGCACCTGTCCGCTGTTGCTGCGAGGTTTCCCATGCCATCTCCGTCCTGGCCGCGCGCACGTCGCGCCGGCGATGCCGTGTCGTCCCCGATCCTGCGCGCCCGCCACCTGGCGGCCGTGCTCGACGACGGCCGCGCGCTGTTCACCAGTCTCGAACTCGTCCTGTTGCGCGGCCCCACCGCGCTGATCGGCGCCAACGGCAGTGGCAAGACCACGCTGCTGCGCCTGCTGGCCGGCGCGCTGCCGCCGGGTGGGGCGAGCATCGACACCGACGCTCGCATCGCCTGGCTGCCGCAGCTGCAGGACGCGCTGCCGGCGCGTGTCGTCGACCTGCTGGGCGCAGGCCCGCACGTGGGTGCGCTGCGCCGGTTGCTCGCCGGCAGCGGCGATGCACGCGATCTCGCCTGCATCGATGACGACTGGACGCTGGAAACGGACCTGCGTGCGCAACTCGATGCGGCCGGTCTTGGGGCCATCGATCTCGATGCCGATCCTGCGAACCTGTCCGGCGGCGAACGCCAGCAGCTGCGTCTGCTCGCATTGATGCGCGGTGACGCGAATGTGCTGCTGCTCGACGAGCCCAGCACCTTTCTCGATGCGGCGGCATCCGCGTACTGGCGCGAGCGGGTCCTGGCGCATCCCGGTGCGGTCTTGGTGGTGACGCACGACCCTGCATGGCTCACGGCGATGCCGACAATCCTCGAGCTGCGCGACGGCGCCCTGCACAGGACCGAAGGCAACCTCGACGTCTGGCGCGCGGCGCAGGCGACGCGTCGCGGACTCGAAGCGGACGCGCTGGACGCGGCGCGCAGCGAGCGGTCCCGGACACGTCGCGATGCGGTGGTCGCACGCGAACGCATCGAGCGGCGCAGCGCGCGGGGTCGACGCGACGCACGGACCGAGAACCAGTCGCCGCTGCTGCTCGATCACCGCGCCGATCGCGCGGATCGCAGTCGTGCACGCACGCAGGCCGGGCTCGCCGGCCGCATCGACGCCACCGATACCGCGGTGCGCCGTGCCTACGCCGCGATGGAAAACGTCGCCGCGCCGGACTTCGTGGACGCCGCTGCGATCGCGTTGCCGGAAGGCCGTCAGGTGCTCACGTTCGAGGACGCGCACCCGTGTGCGCCGTCACCGCGTCGCACGCTCGACTGGACCTGCAGTGGCCCGGTGCGCATCGGACTGGAGGGCCGCAACGGCAGCGGCAAGTCGACGCTGGTGCGCGCGATCGCCGGGCACGGCGCGCTCGCGCACGGCCGCGTGATCGCGCATGTGCCGGTGCAGTCGATCGACCAGCAGCTTGCGGGTGTGCCGCCCGCCGTGCCGGCGCTCGACTGGCTGCAGGTGCGCATGCCGGACATCGCGCCGGCCGACATCGCGACCCGTCTTGCGCTGCTGGGATTGCCCGGCACGCGCGCGCGGCAACCGATGGGCGACTTGTCGGGCGGCGAGCGCATGCGGGTCGCGATCGCCGCAGCGGCATGGTCGCGACCTGTCGCGCCGCTGTTGCTGCTGGACGAGCCGGCCAGCCATCTCGACTTCGACAGCGTCGATGCGCTCGTTGCGCTGCTCCGGGCTTGGCCCGGCGCACTGCTGGTGGTCAGCCACGACCCCGCGCTGCTCGACGCGCTCGATCTGACGCACCGGCTGCAGCTCGATGCCGACACGCTGACGCTCGCATGACGGGCGCCGGATACGACGCGGGCGCCCCGAGGCGCCCGTATCGATCACACGAGGGTGGCCCGGCTCAGGGCACCCACACCAGATTGCGCGTGTTCGGATCGGTGGTGATCTCGCTGACCCGGCCGTTCGCATCGAACTGCACCTGGAACTCGGCGAAGCTGCTCATCCAGTACCGCCACAGGTTCGCGTCCAGATCCGGGTTCTCGCTGCTGATCGGATAGCCCAGCGCCATCAGCACCTGTTCGCGGGTCATGCCGGGCGTGACCTTGGCGCGCTTGATCGCGTCCTGGATCTTGGCCGGATAGCCGGCGATCTTCGCCGCCGGATCTTCGGTCACGACGTAGCGTCTGGCGAAATCGGGCAGGGCGATGTCGCGGCTGTAGTCGTTGCCGATCGACTGGCGCGCACCATCGATGCGCACGTTGACGCGATGGCGGCCGTAGCCGGTGACGCTGGTCGGCGTGCCGACCGGAATCACGCGCTTGCCGTTCTCGGCGTAGTTGCTGTCGCTGATCCAGCTGCCGTCGCTGCGCAGGTTGCAGCAGAGATAGCCGTCGTACTTGTCCTGTGCGGCGACGTGGCTTGCGCCGGTGGCGGCCGCGAGGCCGAGCAGGGCGGCGGCGAGACGCGCGGGCGCGCGGCGGTTCGAAGGTCGGGACATCCTGTTTCCTTGACGATGCGGCCGGGGGCGTCGCGGAAGGACGTCACGCGGGCGGCAGCGCCGGCGTCGCGCCGGCCCCCTGAACGACGCGAGCGCATTGTTGCAGCGCCGTTCCGCGCCGCCAAGCGCACCGGACGGCCGTGGCCTTGCGATAAGCTGGCCGCATGTCGACCGACACGCCCGACATCGACCAGAGTCCCGCCGCGCTGCTGATGCGCCTGCGCGCCGAGCACCGCACGCTCGACGCCGCCGTCGCTGAACTCCAGGCCGTTCCGGGCCACGAAATCCTGGCGCTCCAGCGCATGAAGAAGCGCAAGCTGCAGCTCAAGGACTGCATCGCCCGGCTGGAATCGAAACTGATTCCCGACGAGCCGGCTTGAGATCAGCGTGATCTGAAACTGCGGCCCCGCTGCATCCGTGACGCACCACGTCTGATGCCGATTTTGGTGCCACTGGCGCGATCAGCGATTCGTTCGGCCGTGATGCGCACGTGCGCTCGAACGTGCAAGTCCGCGATCAGCCGAAGCGCCGATGGATGACCGTCCAGACGAGACCCACAACGAAGCCGCTTACTCCGATCGCGAAGGCAGACACGATCGACACCTGTGTTCTGTCGCCCAGGTAATAGACCGACAGCGCGATGACGATGGCGATGGTCGTGGGCAGCAGAACGCGCCATCGGAATCCGTACAAAAAGTTCAGAAGATCCCCATCGAAGCCCGCCTTGCGGGCCGCCTACTCCTGCACGGCCACCGGCTCCGCCGGCTTCACCGCTTCCGGGCTGACCTTCTCGATCGAGTGCCGCAGTTCACGGCCCAGGATCACCTTCGCGTCCTTGGCGAGGTTGGCGAGGCGGTCGTCGAAGACCAGCTTGCTGTTGCCGTCGAGTTTGACGAGGCCGAGCTCACGCAGCTTCTGGATGAAGCCGCGGAACAGCGACTTGTCGAAGAACTCCGGCGCGGCCGGCGCGTACAGCAACGACAGGCGCTGCGCGGCGAGCTGGCACAGGCCTTCGAGTTCACCGGCGCCCAGCGTGCCCGGGCCGTTCTTGGCCAGCACCGAGATCGCGATGTAATAGCGCTCGAACGCCTGCTGCAGCGGGTGGCTCAGCGCGCGCAGGCGGAACACCTCGTCGGTCTGGCCGGCGTTGCGGGCGTAGATGCCGTCGTCCTCGTCGCTGACGCGTTCCAGCAGCGCCTCGCGCTCGAAGGTCTGCAGCGTCAGCGCGATGCGCTCGGCGAAGCCGTCCTCGTTCCAGGGCAGGTACAGCTCGGCCTGCAGGAACGGGTACATCGTGCGGCCCAGACGCAGCAGCGTGTGCCGGCTCATGCGGCGGTTGTGCAGGAAGCAGCACGCGATCCACGCCGACGCGGTGAACAGGTGCAGCACGTTGTTGCGGAAGTAGGTCAGCAGGACCGACTTCTCGTCGTCGACGCGGAACACGTCGCCCAGCGGGTGCGCGACGCGTTCGAGGACGTTGATCTCCTCGCCGTGTTTCACGATGTCCTGCGGCGTGTGCGGCGTGACGGTGACGCGGTCCGAATACGGCACGTCGACCAGCAGCTGCTTGGACAGCGCGATCTGCGCGAGCAGGTCGGCCTCGCCCATCGCGTGCTTGGGCGTGGACAGCAGGGCGAGCGCCAGCAGGTTGATCGGATTGACGTCGGCCGCGCGGTTGATGTTGACGTTGATCTGCTCGGCGATGACGTCGACCGTGCGCGACAGCCATTCCGGCCGTTCGCTGTCGGCGACGGCGTTGCCGTCCCAGCCGGTCGCGTGTTCGAGCAGCACATCGGCCAACGCAATCGGCTCGCCGAAGTTCACCACCACCTGGCCGTAGTTCGAGCGCAGCACCTGCGGAATGCCCCACAGCAGCTGCCAGATCGATTCCTTCTTCTTGGCCTTGCCCGAGAGTTCGTCGAGATAACTGTTGCCCTCCATCAGCTTCTCGTAACCGACGTAGATCGGCTGGAACAGCACCGGCCGCGTGGGCTGGCGCAGGAAGGCGCGCACGGTCATCGACACCATGCCGCCCTTGGGCGACAGCAGGCGGCCGGTACGCGAGCGGCCGCCTTCGACGAAGTACTCGATCGAATAGCCACCGGCGACCAGCTGCGCGACGTACTCGGCCAGCACCGTCGAGTAGAGCGCGTTGCCGCGGATCGAGCGGCGGATGAAGAACGCGCCGCCCTTGCGCAGCAGCGTGCCGATCACCGGCAGGTTGAGATTGATGCCGGCCACGATGTGCGGCGGCACGATGCCGCGGTTGTAGAGCAGGTAGCTCAACAACAGATAGTCCATGTGGCTGCGGTGGCTGGGCACGTAGACGATCTCGTGACCCGGCGCTGCGGCTTTCAGCGTGTCGATGTGGTGCACCAGCACGCCGCGGAAGATGCGGTTCCAGACCGTGGTCAGCAGATAGCTGGCCGAACGCACGACGGGGTGCGAGTAGTCGGCGGCGATCTCGTAGGCGTAGGCGTGGGCCTTCTTCCACGCGTCCTCGGGCTTGCTGTTGTCGCGGCGCGCCTGGTCGGCGATCGCGTCCTTGACCGCGGTCGAGGCCAGCACCTTGTCGACCAGCAGGCGACGGGTCGACAGGTCCGGCCCGATGATCGCCTCGCGCACGCGGTTGAAATGCGTGCGCAGCACGCGCGAGAGCTTGCGCACCGTGCGCTCGGGGTCGAGGCCCTCGTCGAGCAACGGCCGCACGTCGACCGGCTCGGCGAAGCGCACCAGGGTGTCGCGACCGTTGAGCAGGATCGACAGCAGCCGGCGGAAGCGGCCGACGATGGTCCAGTTCTCGGAGAACAGCACCGCGAACCAGCCATTGTTCTTGTCCGGCGAGCGGCCGACGAAGATCGAGACCGGCACCACCTGCACGTCGAGCAGGTCGTCGCGCCGGTGCGCCTCGAGCAGTCGTGCCAGCGATTCGGAATGCGTGGCCTTGGACTGCGGCTGGCCGGTCGCCATCGCCAGCGCGCCGCCGGCGTTGCGACGCGACAGCGCGACATAGGCGCGCTTGCGGCCCAGCGGATCGCCGGGCAGCGGCTGCAGCGGCGAGGGCAGGCCGGCCTCGCGGCACGCGCGTTCGAGGATCAGCGCGTTCGACAGGCCGTAGTCCTCGAGCACGTAGCAGACCGGGCGCTCGTCCACGAGCGCCTCGGGTGTCTGCGGCTCGACCTTCAGGCCGATCCAAGGCTGCATCACGCGGCCGAGCAGGCCCATCCACCAGGGGCGGCGGACCGCGCGTCGGGGCGCGGCGAGCGGCACCGGCAGCACGGGCGTCGCCGGCGCGCGCGCGGTGTCGGCGGCCGGGTCACCGGTCGCGGCAGACGGAGCCGCGGGATCGCCGGGCACGTCTTCGACCGCGGATGGATCGGTGCGGCGCTGCGGATCGCCGTCGGGGAACTGGAGGGTCGGTTGATCAGGCATCGGCGGCATTATGCCCAAGCGACCCGTCGGGGCTGCACGCGCACGGACGCACTCAGGGTGTCGCCGGGACCGGTGCGGCGGGCGCATCGGGCGCCGCGGCCGTGCGGGCGTGGCGCAGGAAGTCGCTGACGTACCAGCGGCCGTCGTGGCGCTCCACGTTCACCAGTGCATCGACCGGCTTGTCGGCGAGCACGTAGCGCAGGCGCACTTGCGCGGTGTCGCCGGTCTGGGTGTCCAGCGTGGTTTCCACGCTGTCGAAGGTCCGGTCGAGATCCAGGCCGTAGGCGGCCAGGCGCAGCTTGCCGGCCTTGAACAGCGGCGACAGCTTCGCCAGGCCGTCCTGCATGCCGGCCGCGCCCAGGGCCGCGTCGCTGGGGATTCCGCCCTCGCGTGCGGCGGCCACCAGCGCAGCGATGGTGGCGCGCGCGCGGTCCCGGTCAGCCAGCGGCGCGGTCTCGGCCCAGGCGCTCGCGGCTGCGATCAGCTGGGTGTAGTGGGCGCGTTCGTCCTGGCTGAAGTCGCCGCCCTGTTCGAGGTACTGGATGGCGAAGGCCCCCAGCGCGACCGCCGCCGAACGCAGTTCACGCTCGGCGCCAGCGAACTCGCGATTGAAGGTCTGCAGCAGCAGCCGCTCGGCCTGCGGTGCGCCCAGCGCGGTCAGCACCGCAGGCAACTGCGCTGACAGCGGCAGCTCGCTGATCGGCCAGCGCGAGCGGCCCGCACGCCAGGCGGCATCCAGTTCGGGGGCCAACTCCGGCGTCACCGCATCGTGGGCGAAGGCGGCCAGATCCCCGCTGCGCAGGTGGGCGGTCAGCACGGCAACCGCTTCGACCGGCGTTGCGCCGCCGCGTGCCGGCGCCGGCGCGTCCGCGTCTTCGCGCTGGCACGCGCCCAGCCACAGCACCAGCGGCAGCAGCAGCGTCGCGGCGCGGCTGCGGCCGCGGCGGCGGCGGGCGTCGGGCGAGCGGGCGGGAACGGGCATGGCGGATTTCCTGCGGGGGCCGGACAGCGCATCTTGCAAGCCGCCAGATGACCGGACAAGCGCGGCCGGGCGCGTCGTCGCGCCCGTGCGCCTCACAGATCGCGCAGCACCCAGCCGTGTGGCGTGTCGGCGGCGCTGGCATCGAGCGCGGCCTGGGCGATCTCGTCCGGGCTGCGGCCCGCCTTCCAGGCGACCGCGATCGCGGCCAGCCGCTCGCGCGTGGCCCGGGTGTAGGCGCCTTCGAGTTCGTTCTGCGCATCGACGGCGAGCTTCTGCGGATACAGCGTGCGCGCATCCTCGGACTGGTTCAGCAGCGCGATCAGCCGCGACAGACTGGTGCGGAAGGTGTCGGCCGACAGCGCGGTGCGCTGGGTACGCTGCAGGTGCCACACGGTCAGGTATTCCACCGGCCCCAGCATGCGCCTCGGCGTGCCGCCGAAGAACTGCCCCGAAAACGCGCTGGCCGAGACCGGCGCCGCGCTGTCGGGCAGGCGGGTCGCACCCCAGGAGCTCAATGCGCCGCCCGGAAGGTCCATGCGGCGCAGCGCGGTGCCGATGGTGTCGGCCAGCAGGCGCTGCGCCCGGGTGTCGTCGCTCTCGGCCACGACGCCCAGCAGGCGCAGGAACACCGGGTACTTCTCCTCGCCCAGCCGCCGCACCAGTCGCTTGAGCACGGTCAGGCGGTACTCCGGGTCGGCATGGGCCGCGAGCGTCGAGACCAGACGGTCGGCGGCATCGCGCAGGGCCTGCGCGGACGGAACGGCATTCATCGAAAGGGTGGCGGCGAAAGGAAAGGCCGCCGGACTTTAACCCGGTACGGTCCGGGTCCGGCCTCAGGCCAGCGCGTCGAGGATCGCGTCGGCGCCCTGGTCCGCCGCCTGCGACAGGTCCACCGCCGACAGGCGCGCCTCGAAAGCGAAATCACCCGGCAGCTGGCGGTTTCCGGCCGGCACACCGTCCCAGGCGGCGACGTTGAGCACATCCTCTCCCGGATCGGCCAGCGGGCCACTCGCCACATCCGCAAGGCCACCATCCGCCGGGGCGAGCCCGGGCGCCTCATGGCGCAGGTCGTCGAACGCGACCTGTCCACCCAGCCGGTCGAGGCTGGCGGCGTTGAAGCTGGCGTCGGAGGGAATGCTGCTCATCGGGATAGCGTTGCCTTGTCGATCTCTGGAGGTGGGCTGGGCGAACCGCTTCTGCGGCGATGGGCGGACTGTAACGCTGCTGCCATGCACCGCCTATCTCGGGCTGCCCCTAGGTCGGCGGCGCGGCCCGCGCTGATGGGCTGCAGGCTGAATCCCGGGTGGCTGCGGCCGGTGCCGGGCACCCGCGCTTCACCCCGATCCAGCGGCTCCCGTCGGCGAACGGACGCGTCACGAGCCCATGCTAGCCTCGCCCTTCCACGCGCGACACTGGTGCGCGCCCTGCCTCGGAGGGCCGATGGCCGAAGAGAACGAAGGCGCCGACAAGACCGAAAAACCGACCAGCAAGAAGCTCAAGGACGCCCGCAAGGACGGCAATGTCGCCAAGAGCCGCGAGTTGACCAGCACGGTGCTGATCATGGGGTGGCTGGCCGGTGGCTGGATGATGATGGGTTACATGTTCCGTCGCATCAGCGGTCTGTTCGATTCGGCGCTGCAGGTGATGAACCAGCCCTTCGACGCGGCCTTGCGCACGATCGCGCCGCTGGCCGTGCAGACGCTGCTGGCCATGACCCTGCCGCTGCTGCTGCTGGCGGTGATGCTGGCCCTGCTGGTGGAGTTCCTGCAGGTCGGCCCGGTCGCGACGATGAAGAAGGTCACCCCGGACCTGTCGAAACTGAACCCGGTCAGCGGCGTCAAGAAGATGTTCTCGATGGACAACCTCGTCGAGCTGGTCAAGAGCGCGCTCAAGAGCATGGCGCTGATCGGCATCGGCGGTCTGGTGCTGTGGGGCATGTTGCCGCCGCTGTTGCAGCTGCCGTTCGCGCAGCCGCAGGCGATCGGCAGCGCGATCTGGCACGCGCTCAAGTGGATCGGCATCTGGACGATCTTCGTGTTCTTCTTCGTCTCCGCGCTCGACGCCTCGTATCAGAAGTACAGCTACATCAAGAAGCTGCGCATGAGCCGGCGCGACATCAAGCAGGAGGTCAAGGAGAACGAGGGCGACCCCTACGTCAAGCAACGCCGCAAGCAGCTGCACCAGGAGTGGTCGCAGCAGAACATGCTCAATGCCGTCAGAGGATCGAACGTCGTCGTGACCAATCCCACCCACATCGCCGTCGCGTTGCAGTACGAACAGGGCAATGACGACCTGCCGCTGGTCGTCGCCAAGGGCGAGGGCCATGTCGCCGAAGAGATCAAGCGCGTCGCGGAGGAAGCCGGCGTGCCGATTCTCGAGAACGTCCCGTTGGCACGCGGCCTCAATGCGCGCGTCGAGATCGACGACTACATCAGCGACGACTTCTTCGAGGCCGTCGCGCAGGTGCTGTACTGGGCCGAAGGCGTGCGCATCGGCGAGCACCGGCCCGAACCGCCGGAGTTCGACCCGCCGGCGGAGATGCGGGCCGAGATCGGGCTGGAAAATCCCGAAGATGCGGTGCCGCCGCTGGCCGAGGATCCGGCGGTCGCGGACCGGTTCGAGGATCCGCGGGATCCGATGCGGTAATCACGCTTAAAGCTTCGGCGGCTCGGGCCAGGCGTGACGCGAGGGGCTTGCCTACCTCGCGTTGAACGCGTGCTTCAGCGCCTCGATCAGCCCGCTGTTGTCGACCAGCCGCGTCATCACGATCTCCACGAACACGCCGATCATCAGCAGGATGATCGCCGTCGCCAGCCACGCCTTGATCGGCATCGTCAGCGCAAACACGTTGAGCTGCGGGGCGTAGCGGTTGACCAGGCCGAAGGACAGGTCGATGACCAGCAGGATCACCATCGCCGGGGCTGCGATCAGCAGCATCGCGGTCATCAGATAGCCGAACTGCCCGACGAACAGCGCCATGCCGCTGAGTCTGAGATCGGGAAAGAAACTCATGACCGGCCAGATCGTGTAGCTGGTCATCAGCAGGTCCAGGAACACCAGGAACGCGCCGCTGGCCATGAACAGGAACGTGGCGAACTGCGACAGGAACTCGCCGTGCAGCGAGGTCTGGTGGCCCTGGATGGGATCGAAGATCTGCGCCATCGACATGCCGACCTGGGTGTCGATGACCACGCCGGCCGAGCTGATCGCCCAGAACACGATGCCATAGCAGAACCCGATCGAGATGCCGATGAAGGTTTCCTTGAGCACGATCGCCGACCAGTGTGCGGTGCCGGCGGCCTCGATCGGCGGCGCACCGGCCAGTGCGATCGGGATCGCGACGATCGCCAGGCTCACCATGAAGCTGTTGCGCACCATCGCCGGCACCGTTTCGGTGGTCAGCAGGGGCAGCATCAGGAAGGCGCCGGCGATGCGCGGCAACGTCAGCGCGAGCGCCAGCATCGGGTTGGTGCCGAAGTCCATGGTTCAGACGAGGCCCGGGAAGTCGATGAAGATGCGGTTGGCGAACACGTACAGCGTGCCGCCCATCAGCGAGGCGGTGACGAAGATCGTGATCACGATCGCGAGGAACTTCAGCGCGTAGGGGAACGTCTGCTCCTGCAGCTGTGTGGCCGCCTGCAGGAACGCGATCACCAGGCCGACGAGCGCGGCCGCCGCGACCGGCGGACCGGACAGCAGCAGCACCAGCCACAGCGCTTCCTTGGTGAACTCCAGGACCTCGTTCATCCCGTGACTCCGTAGGTCAGCACGAGGCCGTGGACGAGCTTGGCCCAGCCGTCGATCAGCACGAACAGCAGCAGCTTGAACGGCAACGAGACGGTGGTCGGCGAGAGCATCATCATGCCCAGCGCGAGCAGGATGTTCGCGACCACGAGGTCGATGATCAGGAACGGCAGGAAGATCAGGAAGCCGATCTGGAACGCGGCGGTGAGCTCGCTGACGGTGAAGGCCGGCACGATGACGATGAAGTCGTCGGGCGTCATGCCGCCGCGGCGCTCGGGCGGCAGCATGCGCTGCACGCTGCGCAGGAAGAACGCCCGTTCCGAATCGCTGGAATGCTGGATGAGGAAGGTGCGCAGCGGCTCCTTGCCGGCGTCGATCATCAGCAGCATGCGGTTGGTGTCGAAGCCGCCGGACGCCGGCGCCGGCGCAGCGCCGCTGCCCATCCGCGTGACCTGCTCGGCCAGACCCTGCGGCGCAGGCGCGTCGTCCTCGCGTGGATCATTGCTGGAACCGCCGCGCACCGCGGCGAACATCGGATCCACCGCGGCCTGACCGGCGCCCTGGGCCTGCGCTTCGGCGGCCAGGGCATCGGCGGCCGCCGGGCTGCTCGGTGCGGGCGCAGCGGCCTCCGCCTCGGCAGGCGCCGCCGCCGGGCGCACGTCGATGGGCCGGCCTTCGCGCACCGCCTGCGCCTGCGCGCGGGCATCGATCTGGCGCTGCACCGCGGCCGGCGGCGGCCGGCCCTCGAGCCGCGCCTGCACCGCGTCGTTGACGTCGAGGATCACCGGATACATCACGTAGATCGACAGCACGATCGCCAGGCCGTTGATGACCACGTTCGGCGGCACCTGCTGCAGGCCCAGCGCATTGCGCAGCAGGCTCAGCACCACGACGATCTTGGTGAACGAGGTGACCATCACCGCCACGAACGGGGCCAGCGCGAGGCTGACCACCGTCACCAGGACGAGGGCGGGCGAGAACGTGCTGAAATCCATGCTCAGCTCCAGGACAGCAGGCGGACGCCCAGCGTATCGCCAACCGCGACCAGTTCGCCCTGGCCGGCGACGCGGCCGTTGGCGCGGATGGTGACGTTGGCGCCTTCCAGGTGCACCGGCAGCGCGAACACGTAGCCGGGCTGCAGCGCGGCGATGTCGGACAGCTTCAGCTCGACCTTGCCGACCTCGAATTCCACCTCCACCGGCAGGCGGCCGGCCGGATCCTCGGCGGCGGGCGTGGCGTCTTCGGTCTGCAGGGCGTCGGTCGCGTCGGTCTCGCTCATGCGGGGTGTCTCCTGGTGTCGGGGGCGTGGGGTGGGCGGGCCGTCGATGCGCCAGCCGTCGGGGCCGGTCCGGACCGGCCAGCGCAGACCGGCGGCGCTGGCGTGCAGCGGCGGCAGGCGGGTGTTGCCGACGACGATCACATCGCCGGGATGCAGGCTGCGGACATCGGCCAGAGTCAGCGGCGGCGCGACGATGGCGACCGTCGCAATGACCGGCAGCTGGCGCCAGTGACCGGGATCCACCTGCGGTGGCGGGCCGGCATCGGCGCGGGCGAGCAGTGCCTGCACCCAGCTTGCGGGCGCGCGCAGGGTGCCGTGCACGATGGCGCCGTCGACGGCGGCGAAGTCGAGATCGAGCCACAACGTGTCGGCGGCCGGCGCCTCGAGCGGCGCATCCGGCAGCGGCAGCAGCGAGGCACCCAGCGCTTCGCTGATCTGCACCAGCGTGGCCTCGTGGGCCAGGCTCCAGGCAAGCACGCGCGCGCGGCCGCGGCGGTCCTGCCAGTGCAGGCCGTCGTCCTCCGCCTGCGGCGCGGACGACAGCCGCAGGCCCAGGCGCACGCCGTCGGCGTCGAGCTCGAACAGGCCGCCATCACCGGCAGTGCCGGACGGTGGACGACCGCCGCGCAGCTGCAGGGTGCCGCCTGCCGTCGTCCACTGGCGCGGCCGGGCGTGCAGGCTGCGCAGCGTGTCGGCCTGCGTGGCCGACAGCCGCGGCAGGCGCTCGCGCAGCGGCGCGTGGCGCGGCGTCGGACTGCTGGTCGCGTCAGCCATGGCCCAGTGCCACCTTCATCAGTTCGGGGAGGGAACGCACTCCGAGTTTGCTCATCATGTTGGCCCGATGCAGTTCAACGGTCTTGATGCTGATGCCGAGGATGTCGGCAATGATCTTGTTGGGCTTGCTGGCGACGACGAGGTCGAGCACCTGCCGCTCGCGCGGACTGAGCTTGGCGAGCGCCGCGCCCTGCGGCGAGCCGGCCTGCACGCGATCGCGACTGAGCGCGTTGCGGATGGCATCGATCAGCGCATCGTCGCTGAAGGGTTTTTCGAGGAAGTTCGACGCGCCCTTGCGCATCGCCTCCACCGCCAGCGGCACGTCGCCGTGCGCGGTGACGAACACCAGCGGCAGCGTGGAGCCGCGGCGCAGCAGCTCGTCCTGCAACTGCAGGCCGCTCATCTCCGGCATGCGGATGTCCGACACCAGGCATTCGCCATCCCCGTGCCGGGTGCTGTCGAAGACGGTCAGGAACGCCGCGCCCGAGGCGAACGCGCGCACTTCGAAACCGGCCGTTTCCAGCAGCCAGGCGGTGGAATCGCGGAAACCGTCGTTGTCGTCGACGAGGTAGATGCGCGTCGCGGTCATGGCGTCAGAGCCTCCTGTCCGGGGGCGGCAGCGTGAATCCGAACACGCTGCCGCCGCCTTCCCTGGCCTCGAAGAACAGACGGCCTTCGTGGTATTCGATGATCGAGCGGCAGATCGCGAGACCGATCCCCAGCCCGTCGGATTTGGTGGTGTAGAACGGCGAGAACAGCTGCTCGCTCTCGGCCTGGCTCAGTCCCGGGCCGCGGTCGCAGACGCGCACTTCCACTTCGCCATCGAGGTTCACCCGCGCCTCGATGCGCAGGCCGCGCTGCGCCGCCGGCACTTCGCGCATCGCCTCGATCGCGTTCTTGACCAGATTCAGCAGGACCTGTTCGACCATCACCCGGTCGGCATAGACCGCCGGCAGTCCGGGCGCGAGTGCAAGTTCGATGCGCAGCTGCTGGCGCTCGGCCTCCAGCCGCAGCAGTTCCAGCACGGTATCGACGATCAGCGGCAGTTCCTGCGCATCGCGACGCGGCTCGCGGGCGCGCACGAATTCGCGGACCCGCGCGATCACCGCGCTGGCGTGTTCGGCTTGCGTGCGTGCGGCCTGCAGGGCGCGCTCGACCTGCACCGGCCCGCCCGCCTGGTCGACCAGGCGCAGGCTGCCGTTGAGATAGTTCACGATCGCCGCCAGCGGCTGGTTGAGCTCGTGCGCGAGCGTCGCCGCCATCTCGCCGACCGACATCATCCGCGAGGTGAAGAGCAGCTTCTCCTGCTGCGACTTGTGCGAATCGAGCGTCTCGATGCGCTCGCTGATGTCGACCGCGGTCAGCAGCGACAGCGCCCGCGTGCCGCAGTCGAGATCCCGCCAGTGCAGCGCATACCAGCGGCCGCTTCCGGGCGCGCGGACTTCTTCGCCGCGCGCATCGCCGGTGAGATCGCCGTACAGCGTCGCCAGCAGCGCATCGCGCTGCGCGAAGCCGGGCAGCGTGCCCAGGTCGCCTTCGAACCGGCTGTTGGATGCGACCAGCGCGCCGGTCGCGCGGTCGAACGCGGCGCAAGCGAACGGCACCGCCTCGAGCACCTCGTTGAGCGCGGCCGCGCCGTCCTGGACGGTCGGCTGGGCAGGGCGCGCGCCGGCCGCGCGGGGGCTTCCGGTCCGTGGCGTCATGCGATGGGCGACACCGTTTGGCTGCTAACGTGCCCGGGCACCGTCCCGGTGCCACGCACGCGAGACCCCATGACCTGCGCCAACCGTCCTTCCCGTTCCGCCATCGCCGCAACGTCCGCCGGTCTGATGGGACTGGCCACCGCCACCGCGCAGGCCGCCGCGCCCGCGGCGCGCGCGACGCCGAGCGAGTCGTTCGTCGGCGAGATGTTCGCCATCGTGATTCCACTAGTCCTGATCATCGTGGGCCTGGTGTTCCTGCTGCGGCTGGTACGACGGCGGTACGGGTTGTCGGGCAACGATGCCCCACTTTCGGTCCTGCAGATCCTGCCCCTAGGTCCGCGCGAACGGCTGGTGCTGGTGAAGTCGCGCGCGGGCCGGGTGTTTGCGGTCGGCGTGGGAGCGCAATCTGTGACCTTCGTTACAGATCTGGATGCTGACGATCTGCAGGCCCCCCCACCGGCGGCCTCCATGGCCGCGCCGCATTCACCTCTCAATATCGACGCGCACCGTTAAGTGGTGGTGACGCTTGGGTTTTTATCCGGAGACAGTGACGCAGGAAACGTTTTCACACCGATTGCACACTTTCGCTGGAACCTTCTTGCAACATCGGATTGACCTGTCCATAACATAGCCCAGCTATCGTAGAGCGGCACAATGTGACGCACGAGGTCAGGGGCAGATGCGCCGAATGGACACCGGAGTGTGCGAGACCGCCGTGGGGCCGGGCCTTTCCGAAGGACTGCCCGTTCGTCACGCGTCGCGTCGGAACATGACGGCCGTCCCCCCGGTCCGTGCGTCCAAGGTGGTGTCTCCGTGAAGGCCTTATTCGCCCAGTTGACCGGTGCGCCCGCGGGCGCTGCGCCGCGCGCGAAGCTCGGCTACAGCGACGTCATCCTCGCGTTTGCCGCGGTCACGATCATCAGCGTGATGATCCTGCCGCTGCCGCTGGTGGTGATCGACACCCTGGTGGCGGTCAACATCTCGATCGGCTTCGGCCTGCTGCTGCTGGGCATCTACATCCCCACGGCGGTCGCCTTCTCCAGCTTCCCCAGCGTGCTGCTGCTGACCACGCTGTTCCGGCTGGCGATCTCGATCGCGATCACCCGCTCGATCCTGCTGCATGCCGAAGGCGGCCACATCGTCGAGACCTTCGGCACCCTGGTCGCCGGCGGCAACCTCGTGGTCGGCATGGTGGTATTCCTGATCATCACCGTCGTGCAGTTCATCGTGATCGCCAAGGGCGCCGAACGCGTGGCGGAAGTCGCCGCCCGCTTCACCTTGGACGCGATGCCCGGCAAGCAGCTCTCGATCGACTCCGATCTGCGCGCCGGCCTAATCGACAAGGACGAGGCGCGCCGCAAGCGCCGCCTGCTCGAGACCGAAAGCCAGCTGCACGGCTCGCTCGACGGTGCGATGAAGTTCGTCAAGGGCGATGCCATCGCCGGCATCGTCATCATCCTGATCAACCTGCTCGGCGGTCTGGCGATCGGCGTGCTCCAGCGGGGCATGCCGTTGGGCGAAGCCACCCGCGTCTACAGCATCCTGACCATCGGCGACGGTCTGGTCTCGCAGATCCCGGCCATCCTGTCGACGATCGCCGCGGGCCTGATCGTCACCCGCACCACCGGCGAGATCGACGATCGCCACCTCGGCGATGCGATCACCCGCCAGGTCTCCGGCCAGCCGCGCGTGATCATGATCACCGGCATCCTCGCGCTGCTGATGACTCTCGTGCCGGGCTTCCCCTGGCCGGTGTTCCTGATCCTGGGCGTGGGCCTGCTGACCTTCAGCGCGTGGAGCTACCGCTACAAGTTCGAGGTGCTGCGCCGCGCCTTCCGCATCAGCGAGGAAGAAGTCGTCGCCGATGCCCAGCAGGCCGTGAAGCAGGACGATCTGGCGCCGCCCGCGCCGCTGCAGCTGCAGGTCTCGCCGCTGCTCGCCCACAATCTGGGCGCGCACAATCTCGAGGCCCGCGTGGCCGAGGTCGCCCAGCGCCTGCGCGAGGAATACGGCGTGCCCGTGCCGGTGCCGTCGTTGCGCATCGTGCCGACCTTCGGCGACGACGAATATCGTCTGACCGCTTTCGGCGCACGCATCGCGACCGGCCGCCTGCGCAGCGATGCGCTGCTGCAGCCGCAGCCTGCAAATTCCGCCAACGCGGCGAAGCTGCCGGGCTTCTATCCGGCGGTCGTCGCCGGCGAGTGGGTCCAGACGCAGGGCGAGGGCACGCAGGCGCCGATCGACGTGCTCGGCGCGCATGCATCGGCCGCGATCCGTCGTCGCATGGGCGGGTTCCTGGGCATCCAGGAAACCTCGAACCTGTTCGCGAAGATGCAGCGCGACTATCCGGATCTGGTCAAGGAGATGCTGCGCGTGGTCGCGCCGCAGCGCGTGGCCGACGTGCTGCGCCGGCTGTCCGAGGAAGGCGTGCCGATCCGCAACCTGCGCGACGCGTTCGAGGCGATCACCGATGTCGGCGGTCGCGAGAAGGATGTGGTGCTGCTCACCGAGTACGTCCGCGTGGCGCTGAAGCGCGAGATCGCGGATCGCTATTCAGACGATGAGCGGACGCTGCATGTACTGTTGATCCACCCCGAACTGGAAGACAAGTTGCGGCAATCGGTCCGCGTGGCGGGTGGTGCCAGCCAGCTTGCGATCTCGCCGGAACTGGCCGGGCGTCTGGGCAACGAGGTGCGTGCGCACCTGGGCCGCCAGGCGCCGGGCGTGAAGCCGGTGCTGCTGTGTTCGCTGGACGTGCGCAGGCATCTGCGCAAGCTCATGGAGGTCGATTTCTTCGACTTGCCGGTGCTGTCGTACCAGGAACTGGCGCCGGACCTGCGCATCGTGCAGGCGGGGCAGATCAATGCGTGATTCCAACCATGACGTAGTCGCTTCATTCAGGGGCATGCGCTCCGAGGTCATCGCGGTCGACGCGGTCACCGCAGCGCAGGCAATGAGAGGACTGACATGACAGAACGCACTCAATCCAAGGCGCACAACGTGCTGCGCATCGTCGACGGCCTGCATGCAGGCGCCAGCCGCGTGCTCGCGGACGAGGAGATGATTCTCGTCGGCAGCGGTGAGGACTGCGACATCGTGCTCGCCGACGACGCCGTCGCCGCCCACCACGCGCTCGTGAGCCTGGTCGGCGGCCGCTTCCTGGTGCGCGCGCTGGACGCGCCCGTCAAGGTGGGCGCGCAGGACATCCATCCCGGCGATCCGGTCGAACTGTCCGTGGTGCAGCAGGTGCGGATCGGCGACGCGGTGATCGCCTTCGGCCGCGAGGACGATCCGGCCTGGGATGAATTCGTCACCGTGTTCGCGCCGAACGACGAAGAGGCCGTCGCGCGTCCGGGCTTCGTGCGCAAGCTGCCGCTGATCGCGGGCATCGCGGCGCTGTCGCTGGCATCGCTGGCGATCTTCGCCGCCGTGCTGCCGGCACCCGATCACGGGCCGGACCAGCGCGAGCGCCTCTCGGCGCTGCTTGACGAGCATCGCGTGGCGAACGCGCAGATCACCGACGGCACCGGCGGTCGTCCCACCGTGACCGGCGCGGTCGACGATGGCGCCACGCTCGAGCGCCTGCGCAACCAGGTGCGCGCGGAGCACATCGACGCGAACCTGCAGATCCGCACCGGCGAGCACATCGCCAGCGACGTCTCGGAAATGTTCCGCGGCCAGTCGATTCCGGTGCAGGCCCGCTACGTCGGCAACGGCGATGTCGAGGTGATCGGCGAGTTCAAGGACGACGCTCAGATCCGCCAGATCGCGTCCTCGCGCGCGGTCTCCGACATCCCCGGCGTGCAGCGCATCGTGCCGCGCACGCCGACCGGTGCAGTCCCTGGCGCGCAGCTCGAGCAGCCGCAGGCGCCGCCGGAGGCGCACATCGTGCGCATCGTCCGCGGTGACGACCCGCATCTGCTGTCGTCCGACGGCCGTCGCTTCGTCGTCGGCGAGAAGATTCCCGGCAAGGGCGATCTGGTGGCGATCGGCGAATTCGCGCACGTCATCGGGCCCGACGGCGCCACCATCAAGATCGTCCCGGGGCCGGCACCGACGCCGGAGGAGCAGGCGCTGGCCGCAAGGGCGCAGGCCCATGCCGCTGCCGGCGGCGATCCGCGCTTCGCCAAGGTCGAGGCCAACGTCCGTGCCGGCGCCATCGCCACGGTCGGCACCGGCCCGAGCCCGGCATCGCGCCAGTGATCATCCTGCGGCGCCCGGCGCGTCGCATTCTTCCCGCAACATTCCCGCAATTTCAGGCTGTCGCACAGGAGTACATCGCATGACCACGATTTCCAACGACCAGATCGGTAGCTTCATCGGCCGCGCCTCGATGCACAACGACAATGGTGTCCGCAAGAGCGGCGGTGCCAGTTCCTCGAGCTGGTACGAAGCAATGTCGCGCGCCTGGGGCCAGACGCTCGACCAGCAGGCCACCAAGATCACCAATCTTTCCGACGTCATCGGCCAGGGTGGCGACCAGCCGTCCAATGTGGTCCAGCTGACCGCCGAGAGCCTGCGGATGCAGTTCCTGTCCAACAACGCCTCGACCTCGCAGAACAGCGTCGGCCAGGCGCTCGAGACGCTGGGTCGCAAGCAGTAAGCGACGTTCGTCCCTCCAGACACGCGCAAGGAGAACAACATGGTCGACGCAATCCAGGCCGCGGGGCTCGAAGCCGCGGCACAGGGGGCATCGGGAGGCGGCGCCAACCAGCCGGTCGCCGCTGCGTACGAAGTGGGTCAGTTCGCCCAGGCGATGGACCGGGCGGGCGCGAGTTCCGCCGCGTCCGCCAATGCCACGCAGGACGTGGCGAGCACGGGTGCGACGGAGCCGTCCGATGGTGTCCGCATGCTGATGTCGGCAATGGACAACCTCAACGGTGGGGCCTCGAGCATCCAGGATCTCGCCAAGACGATGACCCAGAACACCGGCGAGCTGACGCCGGGCCAGGTCATCGAAATGACGATGAAGTCCCATCACTTCCTGTTCCAGTGCGAAATGACCTCGAATGTCGCCAACCGGACGTCCGATGGCATCCAGCAGCTGTTCCGCCAGCAGTCCTGATCACGAGGTGACCGGCATGCGCCTTTCCCCTATGAGCGTCTCCAAACGATGGCCTGCGTGGATGGGCATGCTGCTGGCGTGCCTGCTGCTCGCCGGCTGTGGCGGCACCGCGCTCTACAGCTCGGTCGACGAGCGTCAGGCCAACGAGATGATGGGCGCGCTCATCGGCTCGGGCGTGCAGGCGCAGAAGAAGCCGTCGGCGAGCAAGGTCGGCTGGGACGTGTTCGTCGCGGAAAGCGATATCCCGCAGGCGATGAGCATCCTCGGTGCACGCGGTTTGCCGCGGCAGAACTACCAGAACCTCGGCGACATCTTCAAGAAGGAAGGCTTCGCGTCGTCGGCCACCGACGAACGCGGCCGGTATCTGCATGCCCTGCAGCAGGAAATCACCCAGACGCTGACGATGCTGCCCGGCGTCGCGCAGGCGCGCGTGCACCTCGCATTGCCGGAGCGCGATCCGCTGGGCGGCTCGACCGGCAAGACCTCGGCCGCGGTGTGGATCTTCGAACAGCCCGGCGCGAACGTGCGTGACCGCGAGGCCGACATCAAGATCGTGGTCAAGGATGGTGTCGAGGGCTTGACCGACATCAACCAGGTGTCGGTGAAGTTCGTCTCGATGCCGGCGCCGCCGGAGGCCACCGCGTCGACCGGGACGGCGATGGCGCTGTCGGCGGTGAGTCCGATGGCGATCGTCATCGCGGCCATCGTGGTGGCCCTGCTCGCAGTCGCGTTCGCATTCGCGGGCCGTCTGAAGTCGCGCAAGCCGGCAACGGCCGAGAAGGCCGCACCGGCACGCTGGCAGGGCTGATCCATGTCGCTGGAGGCGTTGCTCGCCGAGGTCGATCCTCGCTGGCACGGCGCCGGCGATGACGGCATCGACGCAGCCCTGCTGCAGCGTGCCCGGACCAGCCGGCTCGGGCGCCGTCTGCTCGCCGGCGCACTGGCGGAAGGCCCCGCGACGCATCTGCTGGCGCCATCGCCGGAGGGCTTCGCTGCGCTGGTGGCGCGCTGGAATGCTCCGCGCATCCGCGCGCTGCATCGTGACCTCGGCGTGCTGGCCTACGCACCGGCGATCCGCGCGGAGGTCGGTCGCGACGCGGTCAAGCGGCTGAAGACCGTGCTCGCGAGCAGCTATCTGCTCGCGCTCGATCGCAGCGTCTGGGACGCCAAGGTGGACCCGGCGCTGCAATCGCGACTTGCCGCAACGCTGGCCGATACGCTGGCGGCCGACGATGCCTTCGGCCCTCGGCTGTTCGAGGTGCTCGAACTGCAGGGGCGCGCCGAACTCCAGGCATGGGCGCGCCAGCGCGAACCCGCGCTCGCGGATTGGGCGCAATTGCTGTATCCGCCGCACGACCTGCCCACCCCGCACCTGCCGGAAAAGCCGCTGTTGGTCGTCCATACCCATCACCAGAATCGTGCCGTGGCCGCCTGAGCCACGTCCGACGGAGCCCGCATGCCGACACCCGACGCTACGTCCGCCGCTCCGAACCGTCGCGTCGCGTCACGCGCGGCCGCCGTCTTCGAACGTCGCCAGTTCCAGCGCGGTGTCTCCGCACCGATCATCCGCGCAGTCGAATGGCAGTCGATCGATGAGCTCGATACATTGCTCGCGCGGGTCAATGCGCTGTACGACGAGGCCGAGGCGGAGATCCGGAAGGCACGCGAGCAAGGTTACGCGGACGGATTCGCCGAAGGCCTGGAGCGCGTGAAGCAGCAGATGACCGAGCAGCTCGCCTCGCTCAACGAGCGGCGTGCGCGCGTGCTGGGCGATGCGGTGGGTCGCATCGGTGATCTCGCCTGCGCGATCGTCGCCCGCATCGCGCCGAGCTTCGATGCCTCGCAGGTGGTGCCGGCGCTGGTCATGCGCGCCGTCGAGTCCGCGCAGGCCGAACAGTTCCTGATGATCCGCGTGCATCCCGATGCGCGCGAGGGCGTGGAGCAGGGTCTGGGCGCAGTGCGCCAGGCGCACCCGGGCGTGGGCGTGATCGAACTGGTCGACGACGAAAGTCTCGATCCGCTGAGCTGCGTGGTCGTCTCGGAAGCGGGCGAAGTCCGCGCGGGCGTGAGCCAGCAGATCGAAGCGATTCGCGCGGCACTGGCGCAGGCCAGCACGGCGGCGAGTGCATGACGGCCGGCCCCGCCCTGACCCTGCTCGACCCCGGCGCCAGCGTCGCGGCGCCCGATCCGCTGCTGCACGCGCTCGGGCAGGTGCAGACGATCGAGCGCGTGGGTCGCGTCAGCGAGGCTTACGGCACGCTGATCCGTGCCACCGGCCTGCGCGCGGCGATCGGCGAACTCTGCTATCTGCGCAATCCCGGCGACGCGAACTTCGAACTCGCTGCCGAAGTCGTCGGCGTGTCGAAGCAGCTGACCCTGCTGACGCCGCTCGGTCCGCTCGATGGCATCGCCTCGACGACCGAGGTCTATGCGACCGGCAAACAGGCCTCGGTACCGGTCGGCGACGGGCTGCTCGGCCGCGTGCTCGATGCACACGGCGCGCCGATCGACGACAAGGGCTCGCTGGGCGCGACGACCGACGGCCCGATCTACGCCGCGTCGCCGAACCCGCTGTCGCGCACCCTGATCGAACGCCCGTTCTCGACCGGCGTGCGCGCGATCGATGCGACCATGACCGCAGGCGAGGGCCAGCGCATCGGCATCTTCGCCGTCGCCGGCGGCGGCAAGAGCACCCTGCTGGGCATGCTGGCGCGCGGCGGCGATGCCGACGTCAACGTGATCGTGCTGGTCGGCGAGCGCGGTCGCGAGGTCAACGAATTCATTCACGACAATCTCGGCGCCGAAGGCCTGGCGAAGTCGGTCGTCGTCGTCGCGACTTCCGACCGGCCGGCGCTCGAACGCAGCCGCGCGGCGTGGGTCGGGACCGCGATTGCCGAGTATTTCCGCGACCAGGGCAAGCGTGTGCTGCTGCTGGTGGACTCGGTCACGCGTTTCGCGCGCGCGCTGCGCGACGTGGGCCTGGCGATCGGCGAGCCGCCGGCACGGCGCGGCTTTCCGCCGTCGGTCTTCAGCGAGATGCCCAAGCTGTTCGAGCGCGCGGGCAACAACGACAAGGGATCGATCACCGCGTTCTACACCGTGCTGGCCGAAGACGAGGACGGTGGCGACCCGATCGTGGAGGAAGTGCGTTCGATCCTCGATGGCCACATCGTGCTCTCGCGCAAACTCGCGGCCGCGTACCACTACCCGGCGATCGACGTGCTCACCAGCCTGAGCCGCACGATGCCGCGCGTGGTCGACAAGGCGCATCTGCGCGCGGCGGGCCAGCTGCGCAAGTACCTCGCCAAGCACCAGGACATCGAGCTGTTGTTGCAGCTGGGCGAATACAAGCGAGGCACCGACGCCGACGCCGACATCGCCATCGAGAAGATCGGCCCGATCCGCACCCTGCTGCAGCAGTCCGAGCACGAACTGGTACCCTTCGACGCGTCGGCCGGCGCCCTGCGGAAGCTGTTCGGATGAAGCGCTATCCGCTGCAGACGCTGCTCCAGTTGCGCGAGCACCGCACCGAGGCGGCGCGCATGGTCGTGCTGGAGAAGCAGCGCGTGCTGCAGCAGTGCATCGATGCCTGCACGCGGGTGCAGACGGAGCTGACCGGACTCGAGCGCGACCGCAGCGACCACCGCGTGCGGCTGCTCGATCCACCGCCGCCGGGCGTGCCCTGGCCCGCGGCGATGACGCAGCGCGAGGCGCACATCGATCTGCTCGGCGAGCAGATCGTCGGCGCGCAGCAGCGTCTGTCGAAGGCGCAGGAGGCAGTGCGCCAGGCCGAAACGGTCCTGCAGGACGCGCGTGACGCCTTCTTCCGGGCGAAAGGTCGACAGGATGCGCTCGAGAAGCGCCGCGACCTGTGGAAGCGCGAGCAGCGTGGGCAGTTCGAGCGACAGGAAGAAGCGGTCAACGAAGACCTGATCCAGGCGCGCTACATGGCGCGGCAGTAGGACACGAGGAGACGACGATGAGCGTACAGCGCAACGATTCCGCATCCCGTCCGCCGGACCAGACCGCGCGCAACCGCGAGGTCGACCGACAGGCCAAGGCCGACGCCAAGGACGCACCACCGCGTGAGCGTGTGGACCAGTTCCGCTCGATGATGCAGCAAGCGCGTGGCGATCTGGCCGGACTGCAGGAAGAGGGCAGCGCAGCAGGTGTGCTGCAGGGCGAAGGCGGGCTGCAGGAAGGCGAGATGGCCGAAGCGGCCAGCCAGCAGGAAGCCTTCAAGGCACGCCAGTCGCTGAGCGACGTCGTCGATGCACGCACCTTCCGGCAGCAGCACGACCCGGGTTTCGGCGCCCAGTCACAGGGCATGGAGTCGGCGGCGATGCTGCAGGCGCAGATGGCCCTGCGCGACGGTGCGCCCTCGGCGTCTCCGGCGGCAGCGGCATCGAACGCCGGCCATCTGTTCGACATGATGGAAAAGCATGTCCGTCAGATGGCCGTGCACGACGCGCGCGATCCGGGCGGCGACGGACAGGTGCTGCTGCGCATGGCCGATGCCACGCTGCCCGGCACCGACCTGCTGCTCAGCAAGAGCGCCGATGGTTGGGTGCTGCGGGCCGATAGCCGCTCGCGCGACAGCTTCGATGCGATCCGCGAAGCCGGACCCCAGCTGGCGAGGCGTTTCGCCGAGCAGAACCTGGGCACGCTGACGATCGACCCGCACTATCACGGCTGACCGGTCGACGCGGATCCGGTCGTTCGCGTCTGCTGCGCGCGGCGGGCGCGTCTACTCGGCTGCCGGTCGCCCGGCCTGCACGCCCATGCCCACGCGCCGCGGGCGCAGGCCCTGCCAGTTCTCCCTTGCGAGGCGGAACCGTCGCGCGGGATTGCCGAACTGCGCTCCCTTCGCGGTCTCTTCGAAACCCAGTCGCAGCAGCAGTGGCGGTACCGACCGATTGTCAGGCGCGCACTGCGCGATCAACGCCGGCAACTGCAGGGTGTCGAAGGCGTGCGCGCACAGGGCAGCGCCGCCCTCGATCGCGTAGCCCCGGCCCCAGGCCGAGGGCAGCAGCCGCACGCCGATTGCGATGTCCCCCGCGTCGCCGCTCGGCGTCAACGAGAACAGCCCGATGAATCGCCCAGCACGATCGCGCGTGTGCCACAGCCCCAGACCGGGACGCTCGCGGTAGAGCTTGTTTGCCCAGACCACCAGGCCCATCGCATCGTCGAGCGTGGCGATGGGATCGTCGAGCAGCATGCGCGTGACGCGCTCCTCGCGACCCAGCTGCAGCAGATCGATCACATGCCGGAATGCAAAACCGTGCAGTTGTATGCGACGTCCGCGTAGATGTTCGGCGGTCGGATAGTCGCGACCATCGACTGGCAGGTCGCTGCGCGAGAACACCGGCCCCGCGTGCGGTGGGACGATGGGGTTGGGAGGCGGCGGCGTCATATCCGTTTTATAGCGTGGGAACGGATGTCACACCGTCTTCGTGATCTAGGGCGGACCCTAGATGGGGTACGACCTAGCTGTCACGTCGATGAATCGAATGGACACTTGCTCTGCAGTCGCGCTGATGTGGTTCCCACAATCCGGCGCGCAGAGATTCAAGGGTTCGTTTTCATTTCAATCAAGAAGGAGTTCCATCATGTCCAGTGACGTCTTTTCCGGCATCGGCTCTCTGATCGGCACCGCGTTCGGCGGTCCGCTCGGCAGCATCATCGGCAACCTGCTCGGCGATCTCGTCGGCCAGCTGTTCGACTCGGCGTTGAGTGGCCTGTTCGATGGCCTGGGCCTGCCGCAGTCGGCGCAGGATGCCGTCAGTGAAGGGTTCAAGGGTGGCTTCAACTTCAGCTTCAACCTCGGCGGCAAGTAAGCCATGCAGTACGACCAGCAGGCACAACGCCAGGCATGGATCGATGGTCTCGCCCAGCTGCGACAGCAGGGTGCGATCGATGCAAATGACGAGAACACCCTCATCCGGCATATGGATGCACGTCTGGAAGCGGTGCAGGAAGAACTCAAGGCCCTGGTGCCGGAGTACGAATCGCGCAGTGAACGTGACGGCAGGGATGCCGCAGATGCCTGGCTGGCTGAACGATCGCGCGAGATGGGCGAGCGTGAAGGTGCGGATGCGCGTCGGATGGTCGACTCGTTGACGTCGGTCCAGACGTCCGACGCCTGACTCTGCAGGACTGCTGGTACGTGCGAATGCCTGCGGCCCGTGCTGCAGGCATTCGTGTTTCCGGGGCGCTCTGTCGGAGCCTAGGGCCCGACCTAGATGCGGGACTGTCCCGGTGGCAGGATGATCCATACGAGCCCGCGAGGCCGTGGCGTGCGTCCACGGAAGCTTCATCCCCCGGCCCGCAGCCTCAACGATTCCATTCGCGTCGCGTACGCCCAGAGCGGACGGGCCGCCTCAATCCACAGCAAGGAGTTCGAGCGCATGTCATCCGCATCCAACCCGTCCAACGACTTCAAGGCGCTGCGCGCGTCGTTGCTCGAGCGTTTCGAATCGGAGCTGCGCGAGCAGCGTGACATCGACGCAGCCAGCCGGGAGAGCATGCTCGCGCAGATGGAGCAGGCGCTCGACAACATGTCGTCGCTGCAGGACCCGTCCGACGTCACCCAGATTCGAGCGAGTCTGGCGCAGACGCTCGGCGTGCTGCACTCGAGCGGCCTGGTCGATCAGGCCGGGAGCGAGGAAGTCGAGCAGGCGTTCGCCGAGAGCTATCGCGTGTTCGACAACCCGGGCGTCAAACGGGCCTTGGAATTCGCGCGCATCTCGCGTGAACAGGGCGAGGACGCCGCGCGCGCCTGGTTGGCCAGGCAGGACGGCAACGGACAACGAACTGCTGCCTGAGACGCGCTGACGCCGTTCCGCTTTTCTAGGGTACGCCCTAGTTGTCGAGGTCGGCCCTGGCGAGCAGCATCGACTCATCAGATCGAAATGGCGATGTACACCGGTTGCTGCAGTTGCATTGCGCGACGGGATCGTCACCCCGGATTCCATGTTTTTCCAAAACTTTGAAACCCAGGAGATAGTCCAATGAGCGTCAACTTCGAAGTGAATCTGCAGATTGCCCAGGCCGGCCTCGACAGCATCAGCGGCGAGGGCAAGGGCGGCAAGGGTGAAAGCTGGCTGGTGGCCATCGCCAAGGCGATGGGCAGCATCCTCGGTGAGAAGGCCCAGAAGCTCAACGACCTCAGCGAAAAGCTCAATGGTTTGACGGGCAAGGACGACGCGCAGGAGTTCAGCGCCACCCAGACCGAGTTCCAGGCCGAGTCGCAGATGTTCAACATGCTGTCCAACACCATTTCGACGGCCATCAAGTCGATCGGTGAAGGTTTGGCCGCGAACGCCCGCAAGCAGTAATCACGCGTCGCGTTTCGGAAGGGCAGGTGCATTGCACCTGCCCTTCTTCGTTTTCGTAATTCGATACCCGGTGGAGACATCACGTTTACGCCATGCGGGTGACGCTCGCGGGCAGGTCGGCAAGGAGATCCGGATCATGGGATACGCAAAGACGGCAAAGGCGGAGAGCGGGGCATGGCACCAGCTGCGGGCCCGACGCGGCGCGCTCTTCGCGCTCATGATGCTGCCGGCCGCGATGGCGGGTGCCCAGTACGATCCTGGCGCCACGCTGGATCTGGGCATGGGATACGGCCAGAACGCGCTGTCGCAGTCGGCAATGCGCAACATGGACAAGGATTCCCGGGACAACGATTCACGCGACGAAGCCGATTACGCCGGTAGCGGCATGACGCGCGAGGCTCGGCTGGATGTTCTGCGCAAGGAATACGCGCGCCGTGTCGCGGCCGATGGTGCCGCGAGCGCGAATGCCTGGGCCACCGAGATGGGGCGTCGTGACGCCCAGGCCGAGCGCAACTGAATGCGCTGGCATTTTCAGATCGGGCTGCTTCTGCTGGTCGGTGGCGGTGCAATCGGCGGCTGTTCCGGTCAGCCGACCGACACGGCCGCTGCCGATGGGTCTGCCCTTGCCACCGATCCGAAGCAGCTGGACGGGGACTTCCTGCGGGCGTACCGGGCGGGATTCTCGAACCCGCAACAGGAGAGCCCGGACGCACATTCTTCGTCGCCGCAGCCCGACGCGGGTGCTTCCGCGGTGGATCGCGATTTCGTCGCCGGTTACAGCCAGCTCACCGCCCTGCGGATTTCCGATGTCGCACAGTTCGTGGGTTCTGGTGAGGCCGACGCATTGCTGCGGAGCCGATACCGGGACGAAGGGTTGAGTCCCGACGCGCTTCTGTCGGCGAATGTGCTCTTGTTCGTCGCGTCCTGGGAGGCGTACGCCGGAACCCGCGCTTCGCCCGAGCAGGTCCGCGGCCTGCGCGAACAGATGGACGCGCTGTGGACGAAGAGCGCGGCATTCGAACGTTCGGCCGAAGGACAACGCCAGAGGCGCCTTTACGAACTTCTGGCCGCGGTGCTGATGCGTGAGAGCGCGCGCGTGTCCCGGTCGACGGATGCGGCTGAGATCGCATCGTTCCGCGAAACGGTACGCGATGACTTTCTGCGTCAATCGAACAACGATCTGGCGCGCTACGACCTGACGAAAGACGGCTTCGTCGAACGCTGATTCGCCGTTCGCTGCGCTCGGGCGCAGATTGGCTTATCAACCGGATACAAGGAGTTTCCTCATGGCAAATCCCAATCGCGCCGCATTGCGCGGCTCATGGCTCGTTCGAGCACTCGCACTGCTGACGCTATGCGTCGTCTTCAGTTCGGTCAGTGCCGCTGACGGCGACGCTGCCGTGCAACGGGCGCTGCAGCAGGCCGTCTCCCGGGCCGCGCCGTCCGATGTGGAGGCGGCCGCCGTCCGTGCTCTGTCGTTCCGCCGCGATCCCGCCGTCAGTGCGCGTGTGCAGCAGGAGACCATCCGCGCGTTCGGGCGCAATCCGCAACAGGTCGCCGACCTCGAGAAGGTCATCGGCTCGGGCGAGATGCTGCGCGAGTTCGACAAGATCCTGCGCCGCTACGGCTACGACCCGGCCAACCTCGGCGATGTGCTTGCCGCGCATCTGCTGATCTCGTGGGAGGTCGTCAACGATCGCGACTCGCGTCAGTCGCCCGCTGGCCAGCGCGCCGTGCGGCGCCAGTTGATTGGGCCGCTGGCCGCGGTTCCGGAAGTGGCCGCGATGAGCGATGCCGCCAAGCAGGCGCAGGCCGAGCGCACCGCGTATCTGACGATGGTGTCCGCGCTGACCTACCAGACGATGAAGCGCGAAGGCAATCGAGACGGGCTGCGCACGCTGGCGGCGGGCGTGCGTCAGGGCCTGCAGGGCAATGGCGTGGACCTGCAACGGGTGTCGCTGGGCGAAGGCGGGCTGGTCGCGCGCTGATCGCGTACAGGGTATGACACGAGGAGGGCGCCGCTGGGCGCCCTTCTCGTCTCTGCAGGTCGGGAACTTCAGCGGCGGATCGGATCTGGCGGCGGTCGCGGTGCGCGCGTGAGCTGTCGGCCCAGCCACCAGGCGCCGCCCGCAGCCAGAAGACCGGCGAATGCGAACTCGCCGGTCCAGCGACGCAGCGTCGGCGCCGCCGGCAACTCGCCGAAGCTCAGCAGGAAGGCCACCAGTACCAGTCCGAGGCTGCCGTAGGCCACGATCGCCAGCACCCAGAAGAGCCACTGGAACACCCGTTCGGCCTCGTGACGGCTGTCGTCGTGCGGCCGGACCAGATGCAGCCGCCCCTGCGCCATCGCCAGCATCCATTGCCCCATCTGCTGCGCGCCGACCTTCATGCGCTCGCGGCGACGCAGGCCGGGGCCGTCGGCGGTGTACGTGCCCGTGCCGGTCAGTTCCACCCGGACGGGGCCTCCGGCATCGAGCGCGGCAGTGCCGGTCACTGGCCCGCCGGGGGCCTGTGCCTGCGGGTTGCCGGCGATCTGTTGCGCGACGGGCGCCGGGGCGACCGTGGTCGCCATCGGCACCGCGGCGAGCAGCGTGGCGGCGACGGGCGCGGTGTTGAGCGCTGGCTGGCTCGGCAATGGCGCCTGCTGGGCGGGCACGGCGCGGTCGGCCGCGGGATTGCCCGTCGGCGCGAACGCAGCGTCGGCGCGTTGCGCGAGTGCCGGCGCCGCCTGTTGCGGCAGCGCGGCCTGTCCGGCCTGCTGCGGCAACGCCTGGGACTGCGGCGCCGTCGCCGGCGCCTGCTGCGCGGGCGAGGTCTGGCTGGGTGTGCTGGCCATCGTCGGCTGCGCGACCGCCGCCTGCTGCAGCGGCGCGGATTGCGGCGCCTGCAGGCCGGCAGCGAGTGGTGCCTGCGTGCCCGCCTGCGGCGTGACCGCGCCCGGCAGGACGGTCCTGACGACGTTGTTCGCCGTGGCGAGAACGTTGGACGCGACCCCGGTCGATGGGGGAAGCGAGGTCGTCGGGGCCGTCGGGGGTCCACCCGTTGTCGGGGACGGCGGATTCGGAACGTTGACCGGGACGGCCGCGCGCGGGTTCAACAGCGAAGACACGGTGTTGCCGACCGCGCCGAGCAGATTGTTGGCCGCGCCGAAAACGCCCCCGTTGCCCTGCATGCCGGCGCCGGGCGCAGCGCTGTTGGGCCCCAGGGGCAGCGGCGGCGGTGCGATCGAGCCGCCGCCCGGCAGCGGCAGCGCAGGTGGCCCGCCGCCAGCGCCCGCGTTGCCGGGGTGCCCGGCGTGGCCCGCGTGGCCATGATTCCCCGCGTTCCCTGCATTTCCGGCGCCGAGATTGGCGTTGGGGAACATGGACTGCGCCTGCTGCGACGGCATGGCCTGCATCGTCTGGCCGAAACCCGACCGCAGCGACTGCAGCAGCTGTCCGGGGGACGGCAGGCTCAGGCGGCTGGACGAGGACGAGAACAGTCCAAGTGGATCGGGGAATGACACCGTTTGCCTCCGGGGGCTGGATGGCAGTCGGGATGGCGGACGATCCGCTTCGATGACGGCTCGTCGAGGGTAGGCGTCGTGCCGCGACCGCACACCCTAGGGTCGACCCTAGATTGCGCGGTTCTGCGACCCAGGTCGCACCCAAAAAAAAGGAGACCCTGGGGTCTCCCTTCAAACCGGCGAAGCCGGAGGACAGTGGTGTGGCCGGCGCAGGCTAACCCGGGCGCACACCTGATGCAACACTTGAAATAATGTGATTCAAGTGATTGATATCATTAATCAGCGAGGTGGAGCGCCTGACGTTTCGCTGCGCGGCGTGCGTCTTCGGGCTGGGCCCAGTCGTTGTTGAACTGGGCCGGTTCCCAGCCGCCATAGCTGGGGTTGGCGAGCATCCACCAGCGCTCGCCGAACCAGTCGCCGTACTGTTCGAGCAGTGCGCCACGGGCGTCGGGGGTATTGGCGACGATGTCGACGAAGTCGCCCAGCTGGTCGCCGAACTGCATCAGGACGCGGTAATCGCGGCCGGCCAGACGCCGGCGGCAGGTCTTCTCGGTGCCGTGCTGTTCGCAGTTCTCCACGAACGTGCCCAAGCCCAGGAACACGCTTTCGTCCTTCACCGGCAGGCCTTCGGCGCGCAGGTTCTCGATGGTCGCGTCCTGCAGGTGTTGCGCGCGGTTGGAGAGGTAGATGATCGTGACGCCCTTGGCCTCGGCAGCTTTCGCGAACTCGAGCACGCCCGGCACCGGCTTGGCCTTCTTCTCGGCCACCCACTGCGCCCAGGTGACTTCGTCGTAGGCCAAGCCGTTCTGCACCAGCCGCGCCTGGTAGGGCGAGTTGTCGAGCACGGTCTCGTCGATATCCATGATCACCGCCGGCGGCAGCGCCGTGGCGTCGCCGATCAGTTCGCGCTCCTCGGGGACCAGTGCGTCCCAGTTCTTCTCGGCGAGGGCGGCGTCGAGATGGTCGGCCGCAGCGCGGAAGAGCGACAGGCTGTTGGCCTTGTATTCCTCCGAACGCTGGATCCACAGCACCGCGTTGAGGTTGTCGCTGGGGTCGGATGCGGCGGGCGTCTGCGATGCGGCCGGCGCAGCCGGAGCCTCGGCGCTGGCAGGGGCTTCGGGCGGCGTCGTGGGCTTGCAGGCCGCGAGCAGCAGGGCGCTCGCGAGCAGGGACAGGGCAGGTGCGGTCAGTCGCATGTCGGGTCCGGGGTCAACGTGTGAACACGCGAGTTTAACGGGCCGTTCCGCGCCGGACATGACAGGCGGGCGTGCGGGCGGCATCCTGTCGCCCCGTTTTCGAGACCGGAGCACAGCACGATGGACGATCCGAACCGCTGGCCGCGGCTCACACCGGTCGAAGCGCGCGTGCTGGGCTGCCTGGTCGAGAAGCAGGCCACCACGCCCGACGTCTACCCGCTGACCGTCAATGCCGCGCAATCGGCCGCCAACCAGAAGACCGCGCGCGAGCCGGTGATGTCGGTCTCGTTCGGCGATGTGCAGCATGCGCTGCGCCAGCTGGAGACGCATCGCTTCGCGCGGCAGTCGTTCTCCTCGCGTGCCGAGCGCCACGAGCACCTGCTCGGCACCGCACTCGACGTGCCCCAGCCGCAGGTCGTGCTGCTGGCGTTGCTGATGCTGCGCGGCGCGCAGACGGTCGGCGAGCTGGTGACGCGCAGCGAGCGCCTGCACGCGTTCGCCGATGCCGAGGACGCGCGTCACCACCTGGAGCGTCTGGCGGGCAAGGCGCTGGTCGTGCGGATTCCCCCGTCGGCGGGCCGTCGCGAAGACCGGTACGCGCATCTGCTGTGCGGGCCGGTGGACGTCGACGCGATCGCCGCGTCTGCGGCCGGCGGGCGCGAGTCGGCGGGCGACGCCGCGTGGGTCGCGCGCGTCGAAGCGCTGGAGGCCGAAGTGGCCGCGTTGCGCGAGGCGCTGGACGCACTGGCGGCCCGTCTACCGGGCTGAGCCGACGTGCGGGGCGCGCACGTACCCCACGCGCGATGGCTCAGCTGTCCAGCAGGGCCCTGATCGCCGCGAACCCGTGATCGGCACGCTCGCGCTTGCGCGCCGCGTCGGCGACGGGGTCGGCGCCGTCGCGCTGGATCTCCGCCGCCGGCAGTTCGTCGAAGAACCGGCTCGGCGTCAGGCGCAGCTTCTGCCCCCAGCGCTGGGTCTCGCGCGGATGGCTGAGCCACAGCTGCTCCTTCGCGCGGGTGATCCCCACGTAGAGCAGCCGCCGCTCCTCGTCGATGCGCCCCTCGTCGATGCTCGACTCGTGCGGCAGCGTGCTGTCGTCCATGCCGATGATGAAGACGTAGCGGAACTCCAACCCCTTGGCCGCGTGCATGCTCATCAGCCGCACCTGATTGCCCGGCTCGCTCTTGTCGGCGTGGCTCAGCAATGCGAGCTGCGACGCCAGTTCGCCGGGCGCCGTGCCGCGTGCACCTTCGAACCAGTCGGCCAGTTCGTTGAGGTTGCCGCAGCGGATGCGGAACAGCTCCTCGCTCTTGCACTGCGACTTGAGCATCGCGATCAGCCCCGATCGCTCGTTGAGGGTGCGCACCAGCTCACCCGGCGCCATCTGCCGCGCGTCGTTGCGCAGGCCGTGCACGATGTCGCCGAACTCGCTCAGCGCATTCGCCGCGCGCGGCGGCAGCTGCTTGAGCAGGCCCATCGATTCGATCGCCTGCGACATCGGCACTTCGGCTTCGCGTGCCAGTTCCGACAGGCGCGCCAGCGAAGTCTGGCCGACGCCGCGCGCCGGTGACTGCACCGCGCGCAGGAACGCCGAGTCGTCCTCGGGATTGGCCAGCACGCGCAGCCAGGACATCGCGTCCTTGACCTCGCCGCGGTCGAGAAACGCGGTGCCGCCACTCAGGTGATACGGCACGCGCAGCAGTTGCAGCGCCTTTTCCAGCGGGCGCGACAGATGGTTGCTGCGGAACAGGATGCAGAACTCGCTCCATTCCACATTGCGCGAGGACTGCAGGAACTGGATCTCCCCGGCGACCTTTTCCGCCTCGTGACCGCTGTCGCGGCATTCCCAGATGCGGATGCGCTCACCATCGGCCTGCGCGCTCCACAACGTCTTGGGATGCTCGTGCGGATTGTTGGCGATCAGCGCATTGGCCGCACGCAGCACGCGGTTGCTGCAGCGGTAGTTCTGCTCCAGCTTGACGATGCGCAGGGTGGGGTAGTCGGTCCCGAGCGCGGTCAGGTTCTCGGGGTTCGCACCACGCCAGGCGTAGATGCTCTGGTCGTCGTCGCCCACGCAGGTGAAGTTGCCCTTCGGGCCGGCGATCGCCTTGAGCAGGCGGTACTGCGCATCGTTGGTGTCCTGGCACTCGTCGACCAGCAGATAGCCGATGCGTTCGCGCCAGGCGTTGCGGGCGTCCTCGTCGGATTCGAGCAGCTGCACCGGCAGGCGGATCAGATCGTCGAAATCGACCGCGTTGAACGCAGTCAGGCGTTCCTGGTAGCGCGCGTACAACGCGGCGGCCTCGAACTCGCGCGCGCTGATCGCGACGTCGTGCGCCTGCGCCGGCGACAGACCGGCGTTCTTCGCTTTCGACACCAGTCCCTGCAGCAGCTGGATCATGTCCGGCTTGACGCCCGGCAGCAGATCCTTGATCTGGGAGGCCGCATCATCGGCATCGAAGATCGAGAAGCCGCGCCGCAGCCCGAGCTTGGCGTGATCGATCTGCAGCATCTTCAGACCGAGCGCATGGAAGGTGCAGATCGTCAGCCCGTCCGCCGCATCGCCACGCAGTCGCTTGGCAATGCGCTCGCGCATTTCCTTGGCCGACTTGTTGGTGAAGGTGATCGCCGCGATCCGCTTGGCCGGATAGCGCCCCGACTGGATCAGGTGCGCGATCTTCTCGACGATCACGCGCGTCTTGCCGCTGCCCGCACCGGCGAGCACCAGCAGCGGGCCTTCGATATGGCCCAGGGCGGCAGCTTGTTGGGGGTTGAGACCGTGCATCGTCGGAAGCGGCGTTCAGCGACCGCCATTGTACCGGCCGGGACCCGCCGGCCCGGCGCTAGAATTCCCCGATGGCCAAGCTGTACTTCTACTACTCGGCGATGAACGCCGGAAAGACCACGACGCTGCTGCAGAGCGCGCACAACTACCGCGAGCGCGGGATGCGGGTGGCGATCCTGACACCGCGACTCGACCATCGGGCCGGGGTGGGGCGCGTCGCGTCGCGCATCGGCTTGTCGGCCGATGCGATCGCGTTCGGCGGCAGCGACGATCTGCTGGCCTGCATCCGCGGGCTGGTCGAGGGCGAGGGTGGCCTGCATTGCGTGCTGGTCGACGAGGCGCAGTTCCTGTCGCGGGCGCAGGTGTGGCAGCTGTCGGAAGTCGTCGACGCGCTGCGCATTCCAGTGCTCTGCTACGGGCTGCGCACCGATTTCCGTGGCGATCTGTTCGAGGGCAGCCAGCACCTGCTGGCGTGGGCGGACGAGCTCAGCGAGATCAAGACGATCTGCCACACCGGCAAGAAGGCGACGATGACCGTGCGCGTCGACGACAACGGCTACGCCGTGCAGGACGGGCCACAGGTCGAGATCGGCGGCAACGAGCGCTACGTGTCGGTGAGTCGCGCGGAGTTCAAGCGCATCGCGCGTGGCGAGGGTCGCATCGAGCCGGTGCAGCCGCCGCTGCCGCTGGGTTGATCGCCCGGACGTTCTAGCGTTGCGCCAGCAGCGCGCCGCAGCGCTGCTGCGCGGCATCGACTTCGCGGCGGATCGCGCCGCCTTCGGGCAAGGCCTCGCGCAGTTGCGCGGCCAGCGCCGTCAGCTCGGCGCGTGCACGCGTGGCGCCTGCGCCGTCACAGCGGGCCGCGGCGGCGTGGGCACGGGCCAGCCAGGCGATCTTGCGCAGCTCCCCGTCGTCGGGCGGGATGCGGGCCAGCCGATCGAGTGCCACCAGCGCCTGCGCATCGCCGCCGTCGGCGCCGATGCGATCGCGCGACAGCGCGGCGCGCAGGGCGTTGGGATGGTCCGGGCCGTAGGCGTCGCGCGTCAGTTGTGCGGCCTGCTGCAGATGCGCAGTCCCGCTGCCGGGGGCCAGCGCGTGCTCCACTTCGCCGAGCATGCGCAGCGTGTCGCCGATCAGCCCGTGTCGAGGTCCGTAGCGCGTGCGGCGCAGGGCCAGCGCCTCTTCCAGCAACGGCCGCGCCTCGGCATCGCGGCCTGTGGCGTGCAGCACCATCGCGTAGTTGAACAGGCCGTCGGCGAGCATGCTCGACGGGCTGGTCTGTCGCCAGATGTCGACCGTGCGCGCGAGCTCCGTCAGCGCCGCGGTTTCGTCGCCGCGTTCCCAGGCCACGATGCCCATGCTGTTGTGGATGCGCGCGACGTCGGGATGCCGCGGGCCGAGGCGCGCGACGGTCCAGCCCAGGGCGTCTCGGAATTCGGCATCGGCTTCGGCGAAGCGGCCCTGGTCGACGTGCAGCGCGGCGAGCTGGCGCCGCGCATCCAGCGTCATGGGATGCCGGGCGCCGTGCAGTTCGAGCGCGAGCGCCAGGGCGTCACGGCAGCTCTGCTCGGCGATCCGCGTGCGACCTTCGACGCGGAGCAGCGCGCACCGGGTGCGAAGCAGTTCGATCGCGAGCGGATGGCGCGCATCGAGGCGTGCGTGCAGGCGTTGCAGCGCGGCATCCGTGCCGGCGAGGGCCTGCGGGATCCGGCCGGCCGCGCTGTGCAGCGAGGCAAGGTCGGCCATGCTCTCGACCGTGCCGGCTTCGTCGGGCACCGGGCCGTCGCGTCGCAGCACCAGCGCGCGCTTGAACAGCAGGCCGGCCGCTTCGAGCTCGCCGACGTCGCGGCGCGCGCGGCCCAGTTGCGTGTACAGCTCGGCGGCCAGGCGCGGCAATACCTGTTCGCGCTGCAGCGCCAGGGGCTGCAGCGGTTGCATCCAGTCGATCGCGTCGTGTTGCCGGCCGAGCAGCCGCAGCGTGCGTCCGTGATCGCTGGCCGACTGCAGACGCAGGCTGGCCGGTGGATTGTCGAGCGCGCGCAGGATCAGCGACTGGCGCTCGAGCAGGGCCAGCGCCGGCTCGTAGTCGCCCAGCCCCAGGCGCAGGCGTGCGATCACGCCGTAGAGTTCGGCGCGGGCGGCTGGCTGGTAGGCCAGTTCCGCATCGCCGCGTTGCACGCCGGCATCGAGCAGCTGCCGCACGTCCAGCGGCGCGCCACCGACGGAGGTGCCGGCCTGCTCGAACAGGCTCACCACGAAGTCCTGCATCGCCTGCGCGCGTGCCGATTCCTCGATCGCCTGGTTCGCCTGCCACGTCACCGCGACCATCGACGCCACCAGGGTCAGCGCCACACCCGCCGCGCTGGACACGGCCCAGCGATGCCGCCGCAGATACTTGGCGACGCGATACCCCAGATGCTGCGGCCGCGCGAGGATCGGCTTGCCCTCGCTCCAGCGGCGCAGGTCAAGCGCCAGCGCTTCGACCGAGGGATAGCGATGCGCCGGCAGCTTGGCGAGCGCGCGCAGCACGATGGTGTCGAGGTCGCCGGCAATCGCGCGCGCCATGCGCCGCCGCTGCACGGGGTCGAGCCCGTCGTCCTGCGCGCGTTGCAGGGCCAGCGACGGGCGCGGTGGATCGGTATCGAGAATCGCCTGTTCCCACTGCGCGTCGCTGGGATGGGACGGCTGGTAGGGCTTGCGGCCTGCAAGCAGCTCGTACAGCACCACGCCCAGCGAATAGACATCGGTGAGCGTGGTCACTGGCTCGCCGCGGATCTGCTCGGGCGCGGCGTAGTGCAGGGTGAAGGTGCGCACGCCGGTGCGGGTCTGCTCGGGCGCGTGGCCGGCGGTATCGAGCAGTTTGGCGATGCCGAAATCGAGCAGGCGGATGTCGTCGAGCGTGGTGACCAGGATGTTCGACGGCTTGAGATCGCGATGCACGATCAGATTGGTGTGCGCGTGGCTGACCGCATCGCAGACCTGCAGGAACAGCCGCACGCGTTCGGACACGCCCGGCCGGTGTCGGCGGCACCAGTCGGTGACCGGTTCGCCGTCGATGTAGTCGAGCGCGAGATAGGGCTGCTGGTCGGCGCTGATGCCCGCGTCGAGCAGGCGCGCGATGTGCGGATGTTCGAGCCGCGCGAGGATCTGGCGCTCGCGGGTGAAGCGCAGGCGCAGGCCCGGGTCGGCGAGCCCCGGACGCAGCAGCTTCAGTGCGACCCGACGCTCGTACAGTCCGTCCGCGCGGCGCGCCAGCCAGACCTGGCCCATGCCGCCTTCGCCGAGCAGCCGTTCCAGTGCGTAGGGGCCGACATGGTGGCCCGGCAGCACGCCGCCGAGCGTGGACACGATCGGCTCGGCGAGGAAATCGTCGCGGTCGGCCTCCAGCGCCAGCAGCGCTTCGAGTTCATCGGCGAGTGCCGGGTCCTCGCGTCGATGGGCTGCGAGTGCGGCGGCGCGTGCTTCGGCGTCCAGTTCGAGCAGGGCGTCGAGGGCCGGAGACAGCCGCTGCCAGCGCGCGCCGTCCATCGCGGTGACTCAGTCTTCCCGCAAGGACGCCAGCAGGTACATCCGCGCCTTCTGCCAGTCGCGTCGGATGCTGCGTTCGGAACGGTCCAGCAGCGCGGCGATCTCCAGCTCGGACAGGCCGGCGAAGTAACGCAGCTCCACGACCTGCGCCAGTTTCGTGTCGACCGCGGCCAACCGCGTCAGCGCGATGTCCAGCGCCAGTGTGTCCTCGTCGAGCTTGAGGCCGCTCTCGATGTTCTCCGGCAGCTCGGTCACGCGGTGCAGGTCACCGCCGCGTTTCTGCGCCAGACGCTGGCGCGCGTAGTCGACGACCACGCTGCGCATGGCCGAGGCGGCATAGGCGAAGAAATGGGCGCGATCGTCGAACTGTGCCTCGTGGCGGCCGATCAATTTGAGATAGGCCTCGTGCACCAGTGCGGTCGCATCGAGCGTCTGCCCGTGCTGGCCGGCGAGCTGGCGCCGTGCCATCTGGTGGAGCTCCTGGTAGAGCGTGGCGAGCACCCGATCGAGCGCGTCGCGATCGCCGCCGCGCGCAGCGTCCAGCCACTGGGTGATCTCGGCCCCTTCGGTCATGCCACCGCCCTCGATCCGCGCGGCGACTATAGCGCTTATCCGGCGCGCGGGCGGAGGCGGCTCAGCGCTGGCAGCGCGGGCACCAGACTGTCGCGCGCTGGCCCACCGACGCCTGCCGGAGCGCGGTCCCGCAGGCCGGGCAGGGCTGGCCGCCACGGCCGTAGGCCGAGAGTTCCTGTTCGAAGTAGCCCGGCGCGCCGTCGGGGCTGATGAAGTCGCGCAAGGTCGTGCCGCCCCGGCCGATCGCATAGGCCAGGATCCGCTTCACTTCGTCGGCCAGCCGGGCGTAGCGCGCGCGGGAGACGCGGCCCGCCTCGCGCAGCGGCGAGATGCCGGCGGCGAACAGCGCCTCGGCGGCGTAGATGTTGCCCACCCCGACGACGGTGCGCTGGTCCATCAGGAAGGTCTTGATCGGCGCCCGTCGCCCGCGACTGGCGAAGAACAGATGGTCGCCGTCGAAGGCGTCGTCGAGCGGCTCGGGGCCCAGATCGCGCAGCAGGTCGTGGGTCGTGCCCGGTGCCTGCCACAGCAGGCAGCCGAACCGGCGCGGATCGTTGAACCGCAACACCTGTCCTGAATCGAGCGTCATGTCGACGTGGTCGTGCGCACGCACCGGCACGTCCGGCGCCAGCACGCGCAGGCTGCCGGACATGCCCAGATGCAGCAGCGCGCTGCCGGCGTCGGTGTCGAGCAGCAGATACTTCGCGCGGCGCCGGATCGCCTCGATGCGACGGCCGGGCAGCAGGTCGGGCACTTCGGCCGGAATCGGCCAGCGCAGGTCGGGCCGGCGCAGCAGCACGTGGTGGATCGTGCGGCCGAGCACGTGCGGCGCCAGTCCGGCGCGGGTGGTCTCGACTTCGGGCAGTTCGGGCATGCGCTCTAGATCGGGCGTCGCCGCGCGGATTCAATCCGTGCGGCTGAACGCCGGTCGCGGCGTCGTCCTTCGATCAGCCGTTCCAACCGGGCAGACGCTTGCCGATCGCAGGCAGATCGATCGTCACGTACTTCGGCAACCCGTCGCGGCCGTAGGGCGGCGGTGCCTCGCCCCGGATCAGCGGTTCCAGATACCGGCGCGCGGCCGCGGTGATGCCGAAGCCGTCACGACGGATGAAGCCGGCGGGCATGGTCTTCTCGTGGTTGGCCACACGCTCCAGCGGCGCGGCCTCGATCGTCCAGCGATACGGCGCGTCGGACATGCGCCTGATCGTGGGCATCGTCGCGTTGTGGCCGGCGAGGGCGAACTGCACCGCCGCGCGGCCGACGGCCATCGCCTGGTCGACATCGGTCTTCGAGGCGACGTGCCGCGCCGAGCGCTGCAGATAGTCGGGCAGCGTCCAGTGGACCTTGTAGCCCAGCGTGTCCTTGACCCGGCCGGCCAGATGCGAGGCCACGCCGCCGAGCTGCGTGTGCCCGAACGCGTCCTGGCCGCCGCCGGCATCGGCAACGAAGCGCCCGTCCTTGTCGCGGATGCCTTCGCTGGCCACGACGACGCACCAACCCACGCGTTCGACGACGCGCTTGACCTGCGCAAGGAACGCGGCCTCGTCGTAGTCGCGCTCGGGGAACAGGATGATCTGCGGCGCGTCGTCCGGACCCTGCCCGGCGAGCCCCGCGGCGGCGGCCAGCCAGCCCGCATGGCGGCCCATGGCCTCGTAGACGAAGACCTTGGTCGAGGTGTCGGCCATCGCCGCGACATCGAGTGCCGCTTCGCGCACCGACACCGCGGTGTATTTCGCCGCCGAGCCGAAACCCGGGCAGCAGTCGGTCACTGCCAGATCGTTGTCGATGGTCTTGGGCACGCCGATGCAGGTCAGCGGGTAGTCGAACTCCTGTGCCAGCTGCGAGACCTTGAGCGCGGTGTCGGCCGAATCGTTGCCGCCGTTGTAGAGGAACCAGCGCACGTCGTGCGCGCGCAGCACCTCGATCAGGCGTTCGTACTTCGCGCGGTCGGCCTCGACCGACTTGAGCTTGTAGCGGCACGAGCCGAACGCCCCGCCCGGCGTGTGCGCGAGCGCGCGCACCGTCGCCAGCGGAATCTTCGACGCGTCGACCAGATCCTCGCGCAGCGCGCCGAGGATGCCGTTGCGCGCCGCGAGCACCTTGACGCGCCGGCTGCGCGCCTCCTGCAGCACCGCCGAGGCGGTGGCGTTGATGACGGCGGTGACGCCGCCGGACTGGGCGTAGAGCAGGGTGCCGGAGGCCATGACGCGTGTCCTTTCGATGGGGCTGGGCGGGATACGGTAAGCTGGCGCGGCTGTCCGCCGCCGTGTGTGCCGAGTGTACGCGCGCGCGGGTACGGCCCCCCACAGTTGCAGGAGCGTTCGATGCGTTTGGTTCTTCTCGGTGCACCCGGTTCGGGCAAAGGCACGCAGGCAGCGCGGTTGAAGGACCATCTGCAGGTGCCGCACATCTCCACCGGCGATCTGCTGCGCGCCGAAGTCGCCGCCGGCACGCCGCTGGGCCTGGAGGCCAAGACCATCATGGCGCGCGGCGATCTGGTGTCCGACGAGATCCTGCTGGGCATGCTCGAAGACCGCTTCTCGCGTGAGGACACGCAGTCCGGCTTCATCCTAGACGGCTATCCGCGCAACCTCGCCCAGGCCGCCGCGCTCGATGCGCTGCTCAAGAAGCTGGGCGTGCAGTTCGATGCCGCCGTGCAACTGGAAGTCGACAACGAACAGATCATCGAGCGCCTCGCCGGCCGTGCGCAGGCCGAAGGCCGCGCCGACGACAGCCCCGAATCGGTGCGCCATCGCCTGAACGTGTACGACCAGCAGACCGCGCCGGTGATCGCGTTCTATCGCGAGCACGACCAGCTGACCGTCGTCGATGGCGTCGGCTCGCTCGACGAAGTATTCGCCCGCATCGTCAAGGCGATCGGCCGGGAGCAGGCGGCGGCCTGATCGCGGCTCGCGTCGGCTGTCGATCTTCCGCGTCGTCCTGCAGGAATTCCGCGCTTGAAACTGCACATCCTGGGTATCGCCGGCACCTTCATGGGCGGCGTCGCCGCGCTCGCGCGCGAACTCGGCCACCGCGTCGAAGGCAGCGACCAGGCGGTGTACCCGCCGATGTCGACCCAGCTCGAGACGCTGGGCATCGGCCTGCACCAGGGCTACGACCCGGCGCACATCGGCGCCGACGTCGATCATGTCGTGATCGGCAATGCGCTCTCGCGCGGCAATGCGGCGGTCGAGGCCGTGCTCGATGCCGGCCGGCCCTACACCTCGGGCGCCGAGTGGCTGCGCGACCACGTGCTGCCCGGCCGCGACGTGCTCGCGGTCGCGGGCACGCACGGCAAGACCACGACCACGACGATCCTGTCGTTCCTGCTCGAAGCCGCAGGCCGCGCGCCCGGTTTTCTGATCGGCGGCGTGGCGGAGGATTTCGGCGCGTCGGCGCGCATCGGCAGCGGGCGCGAATTCGTCGTCGAAGCCGACGAATACGACACCGCGTTCTTCGACAAGCGCAGCAAGTTCGTGCACTACCGCCCGCTGGTCGCGATCCTCAACAACCTCGAATACGACCACGCCGACATCTTCCCCGACGTGGCCGCGATCCAGCGCCAGTTCCACCATCTGGTGCGCACGGTGCCGGCGCGCGGCCGGCTGCTGGTCAACGGCCACGACGCGCGTCTGGACGAGGTGCTGGCGATGGGCTGCTGGACGCCGGTCGAGCGCTTCGGCTTCGATCCCGCGTTCGATTGGTGCGCGGTCAAGCGCCGCGACGACGGCAGCGCGTTCGACGTGCTGCGCGGTGGCGCGCACGTCGGTACGGTCGACTGGCCGCTGCTGGGCGACCACAACGTGCTCAACGGACTGGCCGCGCTGGCGGCCTGCGCGGCGGTCGGTGTCGACATCGCCACCGCGTTGCCCGCGCTCGCCGGTTTCCGCAGCGTCAAGCGCCGGCTCGAAGTGCTGGGCGACGCGCGCGGGATCACCGTCTACGACGACTTCGCCCATCACCCGACCGCGATCGCGACCACGCTGGCCGGCCTGCGGGCGAAGGTCGGACAGGCGCGCATCGTCGTGGCGATGGAGCCGCGCAGCAATTCGATGCGCCTGGGCGCGCACGCCGATGCGCTGGCGCCGTCGCTCGATGCGGCGGACGCGGTGCTGTTCCTGCATCGCCCGGAGCTGGCCTGGGACGCCGGCGCGGTGGTGGCCGCGGTGCGTGGCGACTCGCGCGCCGTGCCCGATGTCGACACACTGCTGGCCGCGCTCGGCGATCTCGCGCGCCCTGGCGACCATGTCGTCTTCATGTCCAACGGCGGCTTCGACGGCGCGCCGCGGCGTTTCGCCGCCGGCCTGCGCGACTGAGCGCCGACGCCGCGCCGCGTAGACTGGCCGCATGTCCGAAGACGCGTCCCTGCCGTTGTTCCCGCTGCGCACGGTGCTGGTGCCCGGCGCCGCGCTGGGGCTGCGCGTGTTCGAACCGCGCTATCTCGACATGGTCCGCGAGTGCGGCCGCCGTGGCACCGGCTTCGGCATCAGTCTGATCCTCGACGGCGAGGAGTCCGGCACGCCCGCGACACCGGCCGGCGTGGGCACTGCGGCGGTGATCGAGGATTTCGACGTCGGCGCCGACGGCATCCTCGCGCTGCGCGTGCGCGGCACCCGGCGCTTCCACGTGCGCCGCACGCGGGTGCGCGACAACGGGCTGATCGTCGCCGACGTGGACTGGTGCGCCGACGATCCCGACGTCGACCTGCAGCCCGAACATGCCCTGCTGGGCGTGGTGCTGCGCAAGATCCTCGAGCGCATAGACGGCGGCGACCAGGCGTTTCCCGAGCCGCATTTCGACAATGCCGCGTGGGTGGGCTGGCGGCTGGCCGAACTGCTGCCGCTCGAACAGACAGACCGTCAGCTGCTGCTGCAGGAGGACGACCCGGACGAGCGGCTCGCGATGCTGCTGCGGCTGGTCGACATCGAGGACTGAGTGCCGCGCCGTCGTGTAGGCGCACCCGTCGCCGCACGTTCCGACACTGCGCCGCCTCGCCTATGAACGCGATGTGTCCTGCACCGAAGCCGGCGCCGCGCCCGCGGTTCGCAGGCGCAGGGTCGGCACGCCCGATTGCGGATGCACCTCTTCGCGCGAGGGGAACGCATCGAGCACTTCGCGCAGGCCGCGGTGCACACCGTGCGCATCGGGCTGGGGCTGCCACAGACCGAAGGCGTTGAACGGCCGCGTGTAGCGCATCGACTGGCTGGTGCCGACCCACAGCTCGGACCCGTCGTCGAGCTGGACCGGCGCACGCCACAGGCGCAGCACCTCGACCAGATCCTCGCCGCTGTCGCGACGCATCAGCAGCGTCTCGGCGACCGCATCGAGCGTCGCCGGCAGCACCGGATGCTCGGCCTGGGGCACCGCGTCGTCGAGCAGGTTGAGCATGCGCATCCAGTCCGCCTGCGGCTGCACCTGCCAGCCCTGCGCTTCCAGACGCGTCTGCAGCGGTGCCAGCGGACCGGCGATCTGCAGGTCCAGCGGCCAGCGATGGGCGGGATCGCGCTCGCGCAGCTGGCCGGGCAGGCGCGTCCAGTCCGTGGCCCACCAGGCGTCGGCCGACAGGCTGATCGGCGGCTGCTTGGGCGCGAACTTCGCCAGCAGCGGGTCCACCGCACGCGGCGCATGCCACAGCGCCGCGACGCCGAAGGTGATGTAGAAGATCAGCGCGACCGGGCGCATCCAGAACGAGCGTTCGACGTGGCGGCGGTAGGCGATGCCCAGTACCAGCAGCCACACGCTGCCCAGCAGCACGCCGCCGACGATGTCGCTGAGCCAGTGCGCGCCCAGGTACAGCCGGGCGAAACCGAGCACCGCCACGATCACGCCGGCCACCAGATACGGCCACACGCGCGTGCGGCCCGGCAGCTCGCGTGCGATCAGCACCGCGAAGAAGCCGAACACGATGGTGCACATGGTGATCTCGACCGCCGGGAAGCCGAAGCCGCCGTGCACCGTGGGCGGGCGCGGCATGTCGACCATCGCGCCGAGCAGCGCGGTCAGCGCCATGCCGAACGCGAGCGCGGCCAGCCAGTGCGCCGCGCCCAGCCAGCGCCGGCGCCAGATCAGCCAGCCCAGCGTCAGCGCGACTGCCGGGCCCAGCACGTGCACGTCGCCGATCGAGGCCAGGCCCGCCATCAGGCGGTCGGCCAGCGGATTGCGCAGCTCGTACATGAACTGGAACACGCTCTGGTCGATCAGCAGCGGCTCGCCGCGCATGATCACCGTCGCCAGCAGCGCGAAGCAGGCCCAGCCGAAGGCCAGCAGGCAGACCGCGAGAATCGCCAGCGAGGCGGACTCCGGCCGGTTCGGGTCGACCAGCGCCATCGCGTACCGCCCGAGCGTGGGGTGCGCACGCGACCACGCCAGCAGTCGCGCAAGCAGCGAATTGGCGTGCGCGTCGAACCAGCGGTAGGTGTAGATGACGACGGCCCAGGCCAGCGCCAGCACCACCAGCAAGGCGCCGAGCACCAGGGCCAGCCGGTCGGCGACCGCGGCCACGGCATCGTAGGACGCGCCGAACAGCCAGCCCGGCGCCAGGAACAGCGCGCCCCAGGACAGGCAGGCCGCGCCGCTGATCGGCAGGTACTGGCGCATCGGCATGTGCGCGATGCCGGCAATCGCGGGCACGAACGGCCGGATCGGGCCGACATAGCGCGCCACGAGGATGCTCTTGATCGCATTGCGGCGGAACACCGTCTCGCTGCGGTCGAGCAGCTGCGGATACTTGCTGAACGGCCAGACGTTGCGCAGGCCGTGGCCCCAGCGGCGTCCCACCCAGTAGCTCACGCCGTCGCCGGCCATCGCGCCGATCGCCGCGCAGGCCACCGCGTACGGGCCCGAGATCTCGCCCAGTCCGATCAGCACGCCGATCGCGAACAGGATCGGCAATGCCGGCACGATCGCGCCGAGGATGATCACCGAGTCGCAGAACGCGACGAGGAAGATCACGATGCCGGCCGCGACGGGGTGGTTGCCCACCCAGGTCACGAGACTGTTGAAGAAGTCGGTGAGCATCCCTCCATTATGGCAGCGGCCTTCCGGCGCCAATGTTGCGGGATGTAACGGCGGCAGGCCGGCGCTCAGGAACGGCCGTGCGCTGCGACGCTCCGTACAATGCGCCGCATGCGCCATCACCACGCCACCGATACCGCCACTGAAACGCAGGCGCTCAAGTCCGACAGCTTCGGTCGCATCTCGCTGATGCGCGATGCGCGCGGCATGCTGTTCGTGCGGCGCGACCTGCGCCACGTGCCGCTGTGGCTGCGCCTGCCGGCGTGGTGGCTGGCCAGACGGGAGGCGCGCGGGCTCGATGCGGTCGCCGGCATGCAGGACGTGCCGCAGCTGCTGGCCTGGGACGGGCGTCGACTGGACCGCAGCTACATGTCGGGTGCGGCGATGTACCAGCGTCCGCCGCACGGCGATCTGGCGTACTTCCGTCGCGCGCGGCGCCTGCTGCAGGGGCTGCACCGGCGCGGCGTCGCGCACAACGATCTGGCCAAGGAAGCCAACTGGCTGGTGCTCGACGACGGCCGCCCGGCGATCATCGATTTCCAGCTGGCCGTGCGCGGCGATCCGCGCTCGCGCTGGATGCGCCTGCTGGCGCGCGAGGATCTGCGGCACCTGCTCAAGCACAAGCGCATGTACTGCCGCGCCGAGCTGACGCCGGTGGAGAAGCGTGTGCTCAAGCGCACCTCGTGGCTGCGTGATCTCTGGTTCCGCACCGGCAAGCCGGTCTACCGCGTCGTGACGCGGAAGATCCTCAAGTGGGAAGACAACGAGGGGCAGGGGCCGAAGCCCTGAGCGAAAGGCGGGAATGTTTTTTTTCGCGGGTACGCCGGTGCCAAACCCGTCGGCCTTGGCGCCTACTTCGCTTCGCGCAATGCGATCACGCTGCGTCCCTCATAACGCCGCTCGGCGGTGAAGTCGTAGCCCAGCTCCAGGAAGCCGACGTCCTCGCAGGCGTGGCAGGTGCGCATCGGCACATCGAAGCGCAGGCGCAGGCCACCGTCGGGTGCGGCTTCGCTGCCAACCGCGCGCGCGGGCGGGAACGGCATCGCATCGGGATGCGCCTCGAGGAAGGGCTTGAGCTCGCTGCGCAGGCGCGCCGCACCGGCGGGCAGCACGTTCTCGTCCACGTCCACCGCGCGGCCCTCGGCGTCCACCAGCCACAGGCCCTGGTTGGTGTTGGCGCGGAACGGATAGGTGATCTCGGCATGGCCGACACCGTCGACCTCGCGCCAGGCACTCACGTAGCCGGGATTGCCCAGCGCGATCAGACGTGTCGTCGCCGCCAGCGCATCGGGCGACGCGCCGCCGGCACGCATCGTCGACACCAGGCAGTCGTCGACATCCGTCTGGCCCGTGCGGCAGGCGGACACGTCGCCCTGCCAGACCGCATCGGCGCGGACGACCAGATCGCCATCGGCCGCGGCGTCGAGGTCATCGGGTGCCTGCTCAGGTGGCGGGGCATCGGCGGGCGGCTGCGCCGGCGTCGCTGTGGCGGCCGGCGCGAGCGCCGCGGGCGTGGCAGGCGGTGGCGCGGCATCGCAGGCGGCGAGCGACAGGGCGAACAGCGCAAGGGCGGCGTGGCGCATCGGCAGGTCCAGCTGCGGAAGAAACGCCAGTATCGCGCCGTCGCCTGAACGGGTTTTGGACCCCGCGCGCATAATGGCGACGACTTCTTCGAAGGAACGCGCGGCATGTCGACGCTGGCCGGCAAGACCCTCTTCATCACCGGCGCCTCGCGCGGCATCGGCCTGGCGATCGCCGAGCGTGCGGCGCGCGACGGCGCCAATGTCGCCATTGCGGCCAAGTCGGATGTCGCCAATCCCAAACTTCCGGGCACCATCCACAGCGCCGCACGCGCGGTCGAGGCGGCTGGCGGCCGCGGTCTGGCCCTCAAGTGCGACATCCGTGAGGAAGACCAGGTCCGCGCCGCCGTCGCCGCGACGGTCGAGGCCTTCGGCGGCATCGACATCCTGGTCAACAACGCCAGCGCGATCTGGCTGCGCGGCACGCTCGACACGCCGATGAAGCGCTTCGACCTGATGCAGGAGGTCAACGCCCGCGGCAGCTTCCTGTGCGCACAGGCCTGCCTGCCGCACCTGTTGAAGGCCCCGAACCCGCACATCCTGACCCTGTGTCCGCCACCGTCGCTCGACCCCAAATGGTGGGCGCCGCATACCGGGTACACGCTGGCCAAGATGGGCATGAGTTTCGTCACCCTCGGCCTGGCGGCCGAGTTCGGCCCGCAGGGCGTTGCGGTCAATGCGCTGTGGCCGCGTACGCTGATCGGCACCGATGCGCTGAACATGATTCCGGGCGTCGAACGCGGCAACGGCCGCAGCCCGGCGATCATGGGCGACGCCACGCACGCGATCCTCGTGCGCGACGCCGCCGGCTTCCACGGCCGTTTCCTGATCGACGACGAGGTCCTCGCCGAAGCCGGCATCACCGAGCTCGACGCCTACGCGATCGATCCGTCGCAGCCGCTGCTGCCGGACCTGTTCCTCGACTGACGCGCCGCGACGACGCGCCGGGGCCGCACCGTACAATCGCCAGCCCCACGCTCCGAGCGACTCCGCGCCATGTCCACGCCTGCCGACCTCATCGCCCTCGCCCAGCGCCACGTGTTGCCCGTCTACCGGCCGCGCGAGCTGGTGCTCGAACGCGGCGACGGCGCACGCCTGTGGGACAGCGAGGGCCGCGAATACGTCGACCTGTCGTCGGGCATCGCGGTCTGCGGCCTCGGCCACAACGATCCCGACCTCGTGGCCGCATTGGTCGAACAGGCCGGCAAGCTCTGGCACACCAGCAACGTCTTCTACAGCGAGCCGCCGCTGCGCCTGGTCGCCGAACTGGTCGAAGCCAGCGGTTTCGCCACGCGCGCGTTCCTGTGCAACTCCGGCGCCGAGGCCAACGAGACCGCGATCAAACTGGTGCGCAAGTGGGCGACCGCGCAGGGCCGCGGTCCCCACCGCCGCGTCATCGTGACCGCGCGCGGCAGCTTCCACGGCCGCACGCTGGCCGCGGTCACCGCGACCGCGCAGCCCAAGTACCAGGCCGGTTACGAGCCGCTGCCCGGCGGGTTCCGCTACATCGACTTCAATGACATCGGCCAGCTCGAAGACGCGATGGCCTCGGGCGATGTCGCGGCGGTGATGCTCGAGCCGGTGCAGGGCGAAGGCGGGGTGATGCCTGCCGCCGACGGCTATCTCGCCGCCGTGCGTGCGCTGTGCGATCGCCATGACGCGCTGCTGGTGCTCGACGAGATCCAGTGCGGCATGGGCCGCACCGGCACGCTGTTCGCGCATCCGCAGGACGGCGTGGTGCCCGACATCGTCACGCTGGCCAAGGCGCTCGGCGGCGGCTTTCCGATCGGCGCCCTGCTGGCCGGTCCCAAGGTCGCCGAGGCCATGCAGTTCGGCGATCACGGCACCACGTTCGGCGGCAACCCGCTCGCCGCGGCGGTCGCGCGCGTCGCGCTGCGCAAGCTGGCGACGCCGGACATCGCCGCCAACGTCGTGCGCCAGTCACGCGCGCTGCGCGATGGCCTGGCCGCGCTCGATGCCGAATTCGACCTGTTCTCCGAAGTGCGCGGTCGCGGCCTGATGCTCGGCGCCGTGCTGCGTGCCGAACACGCCGGCCAGGCCGGTGCGATCCTCGACCATGCCGCGCGCCATGGCCTGCTGATGCTGCAGGCCGGTCCCGACGTGCTGCGCTTCGTGCCGGCCCTCAACATCGCCGATGCCGACATCGCCGAAGGTCTGGCGCGCCTGCGCGCGGCGCTGGTCGACCATCTCGGCGCTCAGGCCAGCGCGTAACGTCGCAGCACCTTCCGCATCGAACGCGCGTCGACCACCGTGTCGGCGTGCAGGCCGGCGGCGCGGGCGCCCCGCACGTTGACGAACAGGTCATCGACGAACAGCGTCTCGTGCGCGTTCGCGCCGAAGTGCGTGAGCGCGTGGTCGAAGATCGCGCGCTGGGGTTTACGCACGCCCAGCACCCCGCTGCACAGCACGCGGCCTTCGAGCGCCGGGAACAGCGTTGGCACGATGCGTGGGATCGCGTGCAGCATCAGCGGGCCGTTGTTGGTGAGAACGCCGATCGGCATCCGTGTCGCGAGCGTCTGCACCATCGCGATGGCGCCGGTGTCCGCCTGCGTCGCGGCGACCCGCGCGTCGATCCAGGTCGCGGCGTCGATCGGCGACCCCAGGCCATCACCCAGTCGCGCGAGATAGGCGGACGTATCGAGCGCACCGCTGTCGTAAGCGCGCTCCAGTCCGGACCCGAACAGCGCGGCGCCGGCCTGCGTCGCGCTGCAGCCGGTCGCCGCAGCCAACGCGCGCAGGCGCGTTGCCCGCGAATAGCGCGCCAGCACGCCGTCGAAGTCGAACAGCACCAGCCGCAGCGGCGCCACTGTCACCCTTCGCGCGTCTCCGCCGGCAGGCTGTGACCGCAGCGCCGGCAGTGCCAGGCTTCCTGCTCGTGATCGGTCAGCGCGCACTCGGGGCAGCGCACCTGGCGGCGCTTGGGCCGCAGGGTGCTGGCCAGTTCGGCGGTATAGATGCCGGTCGGCACGGCGATGATGCTGTAGCCGATGAGGATCAGGATGGAGGTGATGAAGCGCCCGACCGGCGTGCCCGGCGAGATGTCGCCGAATCCCACCGTGCCCATCGTCACCACCGCCCAGTACATGCCGGTCGGAATGCTGGTGAACCCGTGCGCCGGCCCTTCGATGACGTACATCAGGGCGCCAAAGATGATCACGATCGTCACCACGGTGCAGACGAACACCGCGATCTTGCGGCGGCTGCGCATCAGCGCCGTGATCAGCACACCGGCTTCGCTGGAGTACTGCACCAGCTTGAGGATGCGGAAGATCCGCAGCAGCCGCAGAACGCGGATCACCAGCAGGTACTGGCTGCCGGCGATGAGCAGCGACAGGTAACTGGGCAGGATCGCCAGCAGATCGATCACGCCGAAGAAGCTGGTCGCATAGCGCAGCGGGCGGCGCACGGCCCACAGCCGCAGGCCGTACTCGATGGTGAACAGGATCGTGAACACCCATTCGGCCACGAGCAGGGCCTGATGCCAGCGCGCCTTGATCGAGGGCTCGCTGTCGAGCAGCACGATCACCACACTGGCGACGATCGTGGCGATCAGCGCCAGATCGAAATTGCGCTCCGCCGGCGTGTCGTGGTGGAACAGCAGCCGGTAGAAACGATTGCGCAGGCCGGTGGGGCTGCCGGGCAGGAAGTCGCGTTCGAACACGCTGGCCTGCGGATCGACCTCCGGCGGTGCCGGCCTGCGCGCGCTCATCCCTGCGCGCCCGCCAGTTCGGCGAAAGCCTCGCGTGCAGCCGCAATGGTGGCGTCGATGACCGACGCATCGTGCGCCGAGGACATGAAGCCGGCCTCGAACGCCGACGGCGCGAGAAACACGCCACGCGCGAGCATCGCGTGGAAGAAGCGGTTGAAGGCCGCGGTGTCGCAGGCAACGGCCTGCGCGTAGGTGTCGACGTAGGGCTGGTCGGTGAAGAACAGGCCGAACATCGCGCCGACGCGCGTCGTGGTGAACGCAATGCCGGCCTCGCGCGCCGCGGCTTCCAAGCCGTCGCACAGCGTGTTCGAGGCCGTTTCGAGCGCGTCATGGAAGCCGGGTGCCGACACCAGATCCAGCATCGCCAGACCCGCCGCCATCGCCACCGGATTGCCGCTCAACGTGCCGGCCTGGTAGATCGGCCCGGCCGGCGCGATCTGCTCCATCAGTTCGCGGCGACCGCCGTAGGCGCCGACCGGCATGCCGCCGCCGATGATCTTGCCGAAGGTGCTGATGTCCGGCGTCACGCCGTAGCGTGCCTGCGCGCCACCGAGCGCGACGCGGAATCCGGTCATCACCTCGTCGAAGATCAGCAGTGCGCCGTGCTGCGTGCACAGATCGCGCAGATGTTGCAGGTAGCCCTCGCGCGGCGGCAGGCAGTTGGCGTTGCCGACGACGGGCTCGATGATCAGGCCGGCGATGTCGGCACCGGAGGTTTCGAACAGCGCGGTCGCCGCCTCGAAATCGTTGTAGGGCAGCGTCAGCGTGAGATCGGCCAACACCTTGGGCACGCCCGGCGAGGTCGGCACGCCGAAGGTCAACGCGCCGCTGCCGGCCTTGACCAGGAACGAATCGCCGTGGCCGTGGTAGCAGCCTTCGAACTTGACGATGCACGGCCGGCCGGTCGCGCCGCGCGCCAGACGGATCGCCGACAGTGTCGCCTCGGTGCCGGAATTGACCATGCGCACCATCTCGCACGACGGCACCAGCGCGGTGATGCGCTCGGCCATCGTGATCTCGGCTTCGGTCGGTGCGCCGAACGACAGGCCATCCCCGAGCACGCGCTTGACCGCCTGGCGCACGTTCGGATGGTTGTGGCCGACGATCATCGGTCCCCACGAGCCTACGTAATCGATGTAGCGGTTGCCGTCGACGTCGAACAGGTAGGGGCCGTCCGCGCGCTGCACGAAGAACGGCTCGCCGCCCACCGATTTGAACGCGCGCACCGGCGAATTCACGCCGCCGGGCAGCAGGGTGCGGGCGCGTTCGAACAGGGCATGCGAGCGGGACGTATCCATGGAAACTCCGGTGAAGAAGGGTCAGGCGCCGAATGCGGCGCGATAGGCCTGCGCGGCGGCGGCCGGATGGCGGGCGGCGAAGACGCCGCTGATGACGGCCACGAGATCGGCGCCCGCGGCCGCGAGCAGGCGGGCATTCTCCGGCGTGATGCCGCCGATCGCCACCCGCGGCACGCCGAGCGGCGCGGCCTCGCGCAGCAGCGACTTGTGCGCCACGCGCGCATCGGGCTTGGTCGGCGAGGGAAAGAACGCGCCGAAGGCGACGTAGCTCGCGCCGGCTTCGACCGCGCGCTGCGCCAGCGTGATGTCGTCGTAGCAGGACGCGCCGAGGATCGCGCCGGGGCCGAGTGCAGCGCGGGCATCGACCAGCGCACCGTCGTCCTCGCCGACGTGCGCACCGTCGGCGCCGAGCTCGGCCGCCAGCGCCCAGTCGTCGTTGACCAGCAGCGGCACGCCGGTCGCGCGGCACAGTGGCAGCAGGGCCTGCACCTGCGTGCGACGCAGCGCGGCGTCGGCGCGCTTGTTGCGGTACTGCAGCCAGGTCGCGTGCGGCAGGACGGCGGCGACCTGGGCCAGCAGGCGCGCGGTGTCGGGTTCGTCGGGCGTGAGCAGATACAGACCGCGCGGGGCGGACGGGGCGGCGTTCATCGACGTGGGTTCCGGTGGGGAGGGCGCGATGGGACAATGCGGCCCGCTTCCGCTGCCGCACGACCATTATCCGATGAACACTCCGACGACGCAGGGCGCCTACCAGACCTGGATGTGTGTGGTCTGCGGTTTCATCTATGACGAGGCGGTCGGCATCCCGGACGAGGGCATCGAGGCCGGTACGCGCTGGGCCGATGTGCCCGATACCTGGACCTGTCCGGACTGCGGCGTGACCAAGGACGACTTCGAGATGATGGCGCTCTGAGGCGCCATCCGGGCTAGTGCGCGCGGTCGCGGGTCAGGCCGATCCGTACCAGTTGCTCGCGCACCGCCTCCGCATCGGCCGCATCCGGATGCCGATGCACGTAATGCCCCAGATCCTCGCGCGCACCTTCGACGTGGCCAAGCGCCAGATAGCCCAGCCCGCGATCGCGTAGTGCGTCCGGCGTACCTGGCGCCAGCGTCAGCAACCGGTCGGCGCAGCGGACCGCCCGCATCCAGTCCTCGGCCTCGGCATAGGTGCCGTGCAGGTTGCGCAGCATGCGCATCAGCATCGTGCGCGTGCCCGCCGGTCGCAGCAGGCGGGCCAGCGTGTCGTCGTCCGCTTCGCCGCCGTCGATGTGCGGCGCCACCCGGGCGCGCAGCTCTTCGAGGTCCAGCGGGCGGCCCGCATTGAACGGGTCCATGACCAGCATGCCGTCGCCCACCGGCAGACGCACCAGGAAGTGCCCGGGGAACGAGATGCCGTCCAGCGCCACGCCCAGACGACGCGCGACGTCCATCTGCACCGTCGCCAGTGCGATCGGATTGCCGAGACGCCGCTCGATCACTTCGTTGAGATAGCTGTTGCGCGGGTCGTAGTACGCGTCGTGGTTGCCCGCGTAACCGACTTCCTCGAACAGATGCCGGTTGATCGCCTGCATCTTCAGCGGCATGCGCTCGATCGCATCGACCTCGACGCGGAGGTGGTCGGCATGGCCCTGAAGCACTGCATCGAGATGTGCGGCATTCAGCGCCGGGTACTCGTCGCGTGCGATCAGCAACGTACCGGCGAACAGCGGGAGTGCGTCATCCGCTGTCGCGGCCAGCGACGTCCACTCGGGCAGTTGCAGTGGGGTGTGCATGGAATCAGCCTGCGCCCGCGTCGGAATGCCCGCAAGCGCGTTCCATCAGGGCGCGGGAATCGAAGGCGAGAACACCAGCGTCTCGCCATCCTTCAGCCCGATGCGCTGCGCCTCGCCTGCATTGAGTTCCAATACATAGCGTGCGGGTGCGTCGCTCGGATACGACGGGCAGCGGTTGCCGCCCGAGCACGGCGGCACGTCGCGCTGCTGCGAGACGAGCTTGCGGGCGTCGTCGAAGTAGAGGATGTCGAGTGCGATGCGCGTGTTCTTCATCCAGTACGCCTGCGGCGCTTCGCTGTCGTGGATGAAGAGCATGCCGTGGCCTTCCTCTAGGACGTCGCGGAACATCAGACCGCGGGCGCGCGCCTCGTCGCTGGCCGCAATTTCCACCTTGTATCGATTGCCGGCCAGTTCCACCCAGTCGCCACCGCTGGCGCAGGCGGGCAACAGGAAGGACGCAAGCAGAGAGAGCAGAAGGAGGCGGAACGCGCGCATAGGAGGATGTCCGTAGTGGGTGCATGCACCATCGAAGAGCGCCCTGCGAGCGTCAAGAAAAAAATCTTCGATCCAGGGTTCCCAAACCGATTTCATCTATGCATAATTCGCGCCCCGCTTGACGGGCTGCACTTCGGCGCAGCGCTCGAACGGGGCAGAGTTCGAAACACGCTTCACACGGTGTTGACAGACTCGAAAGTCGCGGTAAGATGTG
>NZ_SMTG01000008.1 GCF_004358165.1 Luteimonas terrae | reverse complement strand
CTGCTCGCACAAGGCCAGCAGACCGGGATAGTCGCCGCGCGCAGGCGCGAACGGATTGCCTTCGACGTTGAACTCGACACCGCGCCCGGTGGTGAGACCTGCGAGTGCGCGGACATCGTCGGCGCGGATGTGGCGGGCATCGGGACGCGGATGCACCGTGATGCCGTGGGCACCGGCCTCGAGACACGCGGTCGCGGCACGCAGCACATCGGGATCGCGGCCACCGCGCGAATTGCGCAGGACCGCGATCTTGTTGACGTTGACGCTGAGGCGGGTCACGGGCCTGGCGATGGCGGACGCGCCGGATTGTCGGGCGCGACCGGCGCAGGCGCCGTCGCGGATACGGCGCCTGCACGGCGCGCATCGGCCTGCTCGCGCAGACGACGCAGTTCGACCGGGTCGACCATCATCGCCTCGCTGCGGCTCTGGCTGCCGACGCGTTGCGCCAGCAGGCCCATCACGCCGATGACGACGAAGACCAGCGACAGCAGCAGCGCGATCGCCGCCAGCGGGACCGATGTCGTGGTGAACGCGATGACGACCGCGCCGAGCGCGAGCAGCAGGAACAACCAGGGCATGGCAAGGACTCCGCCTGACGTGACCCCGATTCTAGAACAGACGCCGGCCCGGATTCGCGTCCGCCCGACCGCCGCGCGCGAGGGGCGATGGACGGTCGCGTCGATCCACATCGAACATGCCCGGACAGCCGGATACGCCGGTGTTCCGCCGGATCGGTGGAGCACTGCAGAGCCCGCCGCCGCCATCGATGCACTCGGGACCACGCGCGGCAGATGCGTTTCGTTGCGCCGGTCTTCCGAATGACCTGCCGACCGCGGTCGTGTGTCGCAACCAAGGCGCGCAGACGTCTGCCGTTCGGGGAGTGTGCAAGCTCGGACGCGATCGCGTCGGGCGTCGCTGCGCTCGACCCATCCTGCGCAGGCGCTCCGCGCTTCAGAGCAACGGCGAACACAGACGGGCAAGCGCTTCGGGCAGTCGCGCTGACAGCAAGGGACGCGGACGTCCACGCTGCACACGCGGCGCGTGGGCGAACTCGCGTTCGATGTGCTGCTCCAGTGCGGCGGCGATGGCGGGATCGTCGAACAGCACCGACACCTCGAAGTTGAGCCGGAAGCTGCGGTGGTCGAAGTTGGCGCTGCCGATCAGCGCGAGATGGTCGTCGACCAGCAGCGTCTTGCTGTGCAGCAGACGCGAGCGGTACTCGTAGATCTTCACGCCGGCCACCAGCAACTGGCCGAAGTACGAGCGCGCGGCCAGCGTGACGAGTTTCGAGTCGCTGTGCTCGGGCACCAGCAACCGCACGTCCAGGCCTGCGAGGGCCGCCGAGGTCAGCGCCATCATCGCGGCTTCGCCGGGCACGAAATACGGCGTCGTCATCCATACCCGCGTCTTCGCGGCGTGGATCGCGCCGACGTGCGCGCGATGGATCGCTTCCCAGTTCGAATCCGGGCCCGAGGTCAGCACCTGTGTGCGAATCGGGCCGGCGTCGGCCGGCGGCGTCTGCCGTTCGACCTCGGCGAGGAAGTCGCGTCGCCCGGTGGCGTAGGCCCAGTCCTCGGCGAACACCAGCTGCAGCACGCGCACCGACTTGCCGACCAGGCGCATGTGCAGGTCGCGATAGGCGTCGGCGCGCAGGCGTTCGTCCTGCTCGTCGGTGATGTTCATGCCGCCGGTGTAACCGATGCGGCCGTCGATCACGACGATCTTGCGGTGCGTGCGCAGATTGGTCCACGGCCGCTGCCAGATGCGCCCGAAGCGCATCGGGTGGAACCATGCCAGTTCGCCGCCCGCTTCGATCAGCGCGGCGAAGAACTTGCGCGAGGCCTTGGAGCCGACGAAATCCAGCAGCAGGCGCACGCGTACGCCGGCGCGCGCACGTTCGACCAGCGCATCGCGCAACGCGGCACCGGTCGTGTCGGGCTCGTAGATGTAGTACTCCAGATGCACGTGATGCTCGGCATGCGCGATGTCGGCGAGCAGCGCGGTGTACTTGGCGGCGCCGTCGACCAGCAGGTCGACTTCGGCCGACGACGTGGCCGGCAGACCGGTGGTCGCCTGCCCCAGTCGCACGAGTTCGGCCGCTTCGCCTTCCTCCGCTTCGATCTGCGCGTTGCGCATCGACGCACGACTGTGCGTGCGACGCAGCCGATTGCGCCGGATCTTCTGCGGGCCGAACACGTGATAGACCAGAAAGCCGATGTAGGGCAGCAGCGCCAGACCGAACAGCCAGCTGAGCGTCGCGACGGGCTCGCGCTTCTGCAGCACGATCCAGCCGCCCAGCACGACGAGATACACGCCCCAGGTGGCCGTCAGCAGCTTCAAAAGATGCGGCGTCGTGACGACCGAGGCCCAGATCCCCTGCAAGGCTTCGAACATGAGGCGATTTCCGACTGCGCCGATCGCGCCTGAACAGGGTAGCCGGATCGCTGCGAGCACGATGCATGGAGCCGACTGTGACCTGTGACAGGCCGGGTGTCTCACCGGTGTGACACCCCGCAGGACCGCGGCGCAGTGCGGTCCGGGCCGCATTCAAGACCTCTGCACGGTGTAACAAGGCCGCACGCACTGCTGCGGAGCCTGCCGCCTCGAAACACATCAAGTCGTTGATTCTAAATAACTAATCAGGTTGGCACGCGGTCTGCGTTGACACCCTCGCCGAAACATCCGGGGAGCGTGGGATGCACAGGACCGCACAACTTCTGATCCAGCTGCTGCTGCCATGCGCCGTGCTGGCCAGCGGCACGGCGTGGGCGGCGGGTGCGCGCAACGGCGTGCATCCGGTCGGCGGCGAGATCGTGGTCCTGCGCGAGGTCAGCAGCCGCAATGCGGTGCGTCCGGCGCCGCCGGGATTGGCATTGATCGTCGACCCCACGCCGAACCGCCAGCTGATGCCGTCGCTCCCGGGTGGAGAACTGAGCGATGCGGATTTCCTCGCGCTCGATACCGGCCACCAGGTGCAGGGCGCGATGCGCGGCACCGGCGGCATCGCCGCCCCGGTCACGCAGGCGTTGACCGGCACGCTCGGCGGTGGCCCGAACGCGCGCGACGCCAGTGGCGTGCAGGGCGCCGGCACGCTGGGCGCGGCCACGGGCGGTGTCTCTGGCATGGTCACCGGCGCGACCCGCAACATCGGCAGTCACATCACCGGCGCGCTGTCGCAGATGCCGTTTGGCCAGCCGGCGAACGGGGGTGGTCCGTGATCCGCGTATTCGCACTGTCGGCGCTGCTGGGCGCGGCGGCACCGGCCTGCGCCGACGAGGTGTCGACGATGCTCGATTACCTCACCGCTTCGCGCGTGGACGGCAACGCATTCACCGGTGCCAGCGGCGCCATCGCGATCAACCTCGCCGCCGGCGATCTCAACCGCCAGACCAATGTACGTGCGATCGCGGTCGGCACGCGGGCAATCGCCGGCACGGATGTGCGCCAGGCGAGCCGCCGCGACCTCGCGACCGCACCCGACGGTGCGTCGGCGGTCATCGCGGGCAACGCGCTGTCGGGCGCTTCGGGCATCGCATCGATCAATCAGGCCAGCGGGGCCGGCAACGCGTCGTTCAACGCGGTGTCGCTCGCACTGGCGCAACAGGGCATACGCGAAACCGACGACGACGGCACGTTGTCGGCGGCGTTCGCGTCGGCGGGGCAACAGCACGGTTTCGAACAGGGGGGCGTGACCACGAAAGGTCGTGTGGCGTCCGTCGAGTCCACTGCGCTGCAGGGCTTCGAAGGTGTGTTGCAGCTCAACCAGGTCGCGGGATCCGGGAACGACACCGGCAACACGCTGGCGATGTCGATCCAGGCGGGGCCGTGACCGGGCACTTCAACGGGAACTCCACGAGAGCAGACGAGAGAGAGACGACAGACATGAAGACCATGAAGACCACCCTGCTGGCGATCGCCGTCAGCGCTGCCGGCGTCGGTGCCGCACACGCCCAGAGCGTCGACTGGCGGATCATCGATTACGACATCAGCATCGACGACACGCGGAACTACGAGACCAACGTCGACGACACGCGCAATTACGAAACCAACGTCACCAACCGCAATACCGAGATCAACACCACGGTCGACTCGACCGACACCTTCGACCGCACGGTCAGCATCGACGATGCCTTCAGCCGTGACGTCTCGATCAGCGATGCCTTCGACCGCACCGTGAGGGTGGACCAGAGCCTGACCGAAACCGTCGACCGGAGCATGAGCGAGTCCTACAACCGCGACGTCGACATCATGCAGAGCGTCGACGAGGCGCACCGCATCCGCACCAACACCGTGGTCGAGAACATCGACCGCACCGAGAACGTGAACTCCGACGTGCGTCGCGAGCGCAACGAGCACGGCGTGTCGGTGAATCTGGAGAAGGATCTGTCCCTGAGCTCGGACATCGCCTTCACCGGCGACCCGACGATCACCGGCAACATCGATCTCGATTCGGCCGCCATCGCCGTCATCGACAACCGTCAGTCGGTCAGCGGCAACATCGGCATGAACAAGGTGCTCGAGAACACCGCCAGCATCGCCGACGACGTGGGATCGGAAGCCTCGGGCAACCTGCTGTTCAACGTCGCCGCCGGCGACAACAACGTGCAGGACAATGCCGCGGCGCTGTCGGCCGCCGACGCGGGCTTCGCGTTCGGTCTCGCCGATGCCGAAGTGTTCGTCAACCAGTCGGGCATGAACAACGCCACGATGAACCACGGCGTGACCAACTCGGCCGGTCTGGGCGGCAACGCCTTCTCCTCGGCCACCGGCAACATCGGCGTCAACGTCGCCTCGGGCAACAACAACGCGCAGAAGAACGCGATGGCCGCGTCGGTCGCCACGGCCGCCTATGCACAGGCGAGCGTGAGCTCCAACCAGGCCTCGTCGGGCAACATGACCTCGAACGCGGGCAGCTACGAGCGCTTCACCGACACCACGCAGGTGTCGCTGAGCGGTCCGGTGCGCGGCTGGTCGCTGTCGGCGGGCGTGGGTTCGTACGAGGGCACGACGTCCGGCACGTCGAGCAGCGAAGGCATGTCGCACCAGGCGTCGAACTTCTACGCCGATCTCTGGTCGGGCGCGCAGCACCCCGCCGGCAACGCGACCGGTCACGCCGACTTCGACATCGACAGCCAGGGCGCGATCGCAAACCCCGGCCGTGACGGCGTGGGTGGCCTCGCCTTCGACAACACGTCCACGGGCGAATACGAGGGCACGGAAGAGGGCGAGCTGGGCTTCGTCGAGCTGGGCTACAGCGATCTGCAGGCGAGCCTGAGCGGCACCGTGACGACGAGCCGCTGGGTCGCGGTTGCCGCGACCAACGACGCCTCGCTGTCGGGCAGCGCCTTCAGCAGCGCGTCCGGCAACATCGGCGTCAACGTGGCGGCAGGCACCGGCAACCTGCAGGCCAACAGCCTGTCGATGGCGGTCGCGCAGCCGGGCGCAGCGGCGCCGCCTCCGGGCGGTGGCGGCGAGCAGTAAGCGCCCACGAGGTGTGATGCCCGGTAGCCCCTGTACCGGGCTTCTCCCGGAAGCCCCGCGCCACATGCCCCGTGGCGCGGGGCTCTCCTTCCGACAGGACTCGAGCCGATGCCGCATCGTTTCACCATCTGTCTGCTGACCGCGCTGTGTCTGACGGGCCCGGCCCGGACGGCCGAGATCGGTTTCCACGGCATCCTGCCCAACGGCGCGGTCATGCCGGTGCAGGTGGAGAGCATGCGCGAGGCGCGCTTCCGCCACCTGGTGCGTCAGCACACCGATTACAGCTGCGGTGCCGCGGCGCTGGCGACGATCCTCAAGTACGGCTACCGGCTGGACGTGGACGAAGCGACGGTCATCGAAGGGATGATGGGGCTGGCGGATGCGGAGATCGTGCAGTCGCGGGGGTTCTCGCTGCTGGACATCAAACGCTACGTGGAGTCGCTGGGCATGCGCGGCCGCGGCTACCGCATCGAGGAAGACCGGCTGCGTGCGTTGCGCGTGCCGGGACTGGTGCTGATGGACGTGCGCGGTTTCCGCCACTTCGTCGTGCTCAAGCAGGTCGTCGGCGAACACGTCGAAGTCGCCGATCCGATCCTGGGCAATCGCAGCGTACCGATGGCGGAGTTTCTCGAATCGTGGCCGTCGCGTGCGGTGTTCATCGTCATAGGCAGTGACTTCGACCGCAACACGGTGCTGATGGATCCGGTCGAACGTCCGAGCGCGAAGCGGCTGTTCGCCCGGCAGGGACCGGTGACCGACGCCGAGCTGCTGGACTTCGGCTTCAGCCATGCGGATCTGTTCTGAGAGGAGAGTGTGATGCGTACGACTTCGACCTGGTGCGTTGCGATCGTCCTGTGTGCGTGCATCGCACCGGCGTGGGCCAACGGACCGACGGCCCCGGCGACGCCGGGCCTGACCGAAATTCCCGACGCCGAACTCGGCGCGATGCGCGGACGCTACATCGTCGGCGACAACCGCGTGGCCTGGTTCGGCGTGACCATGGTGTCGAACTGGGTGACCAGCAGCGGGCAGACCCTGCAGGGCGCGATGCGGCTTGGGTTCGACCTGCGCGGCGGCAAGCCCGATGTCAGCTTCCAGCCCAGCGTCACCATCACCGAACCGACCGCCGCCGTCGCCACGGCCGGCGGCCCGCGCGAAGTGGACGGCAGCGGCCTGGCCAATGTCGGTGGGCTCGTGCAGAGCGTGCAGGTCGCCGGCGACGGCAACCTCGCGCGCAACGGCCTGCAGCTGAAGGTGCGCGAGGGCGCGGTGCCGGACGGCATCGCCACCGGCGCGACGACGACCGTTGCTGAAACCGCCTCGGGCGGCGCAAGCGCACGTGCCGCGCTGGACGGCGGCGGCGCGCGGATCCTGCTGCAGGTCGCCGGTCAGGGTGTGGCCGAACAATGGATCGATGCGCGTTCTATCGGCCAGAGCATCCGGCTCGCCGGGGATGGCCAGGCCGTGGGGAACCAGCTGCAACTCGATCTGCTGCGCCAGTCGGTGCCGGCCAGCCAGTCCGTCCACCAGAACCTCGTGCAGGCCATCGGCATGACCCGCGCGGGCGGCATCTGAAACATCCGAACCGACGTCGATCCCAGGAGGGGCACCTTGAAATCGACACGACCGAATGCGCGACGGCCGCTGGGCCTCGCGCTGGGGCTGGCACTGCTGTGCCCCCTGACCGCGCTGGCGCAGGACGCCACGCAGATCACCGACGACGATCGCGCGCGCATGCAGCAGCTGCTGCAGGACCTGCAGACGCTCAAGCAGGACTATGCGCAGGAAGTCCGGCGTCTGCGCGAACTGGACATGCAGATCCAGGCGCTGCAGGCGCGTGTCGCCGGCGTGGCGCCCCCGATCGTGCAGCGCGATGCACCGCAGGTGGCGACGCAGACGCCCGTGCAGGCGCCTGCAGCGGCCGCGACCCAGGCGGCTGCGCCGGTCGCCGACGCCGCCGCGCCACGCGCCGCGGACGGCTATGCCGGCACGGCCGAGGATGCGCAACGCGCGCAGGAAGCGGACTCGCGCAGCGTTGCCGACGTCAAGCAGCAGAGCACGGCGCTGTTCAACCGTCGGCTCACGCTCGAGAACGGCATCAGCTACAACCGCTACGACCGCAAGCAGGTCACGCTTAACGGCTTCCTGGCGCTGGACGCGATTTTCCTGGGCAACATCGCGATCGAGAACGTCGAGTCCGACACGCTCAACTACAACTTCGCCGCGCGCTGGGGCGTCAGCCCGCGTCTGAGCCTCAATCTCGACGTGCCCTACATCGCGCGCAAGACCGTCTACCAGAAGGGCGGCGCGGGTGGCGCGGCGGCGGCGATCGCGCAGGAGGAAACCGACGGTGCGGGCCTGGGCGACATCAGCGCGAGCGCGAACTGGAAGCTGTTCGGCGAACGCGGGCCGTGGCCGGAAACGGTGCTCAACGTCGGCGTCACCGCGCCCACGGGGCGCGAACCCTACGGCATTCCGTGGCGCGTGCTCGAGCGCGACGAGGACGAGTTCATCCGCTTCGCCGTGCCCGAGGAACAGCCCACCGGCAACGGCCTGTGGTCGGCGACGGTGGGACTGTCGGCGGTCAAGACCACCGACCCGGCGATTCTGTTCGGCAACATCGGCTACGTGCGTTCGTTCGCACGCGACTTCGACGATCTGGACAACAACCCCTCGACGACCAACCCCGGACGCGTGCGGCTGGGCGACGCCTACTACTTCGGCGCGGGCCTCGCGTTCGCCTTCAACGAACGCACTAGCCTGAGCATTTCCTTCAGCGACCGCCTCAACGCGCGCGCTCGCACGCGCTACGACGGTGGCGACTGGACGAAGCTGATCGGCAGCGATGCCAATGCCGCGACGATGAGCTTCGGCGTGACCCACGCGATGACACCGAGCGCGACCTTCGTCGGCGTGCTGGGCATCGGCCTGACGCCGGACGCACCCGACTTCAACCTGACGGTGAAGGTGCCCTACGCGCTGTAGCGGCGTCTGTGGGCGTGCGCTTGCGCGCGATGCGGCGTCGGCAGTGGCGCCACATCGCGCGCCCCCATGACCGCCGCACGAGACTCAGCGGAACGCCTCCAGAGACACGCCGTGCTTGCGGCAGAGGCGATAGATCGTCACCCGCGACACACGCAGCCGGCGCGCGCTGGCACTGACGTTGCAGCCGGTCGCACGCAGCGCGTCCACCAGCGCATCGCGCTCGGTCCGGTCGCGATGCGCATCGAGCGCGACGACCTGCGGCGTGGCGCCGCCGAGCTGCAGGTCCGCAGGCTCGATCAACGCGTGCTCGGCGACCACCGCCGCGCGCCGGACGCGGTTGAGCAGCTCGCGCACGTTGCCGGGCCAGGCGTGCCGGCGCAGGCACTGGCGCGCGGCCGCGCTGAAGCCGCGTGCCTGCACCGCGTGGCCGGTCCGGAAGGTGTCTAGGAACTGGCGCGCGAGCAGTTCGACGTCGTCGCCGCGCGCACGCAACGGCGGCAACTGCAGTCGCAGCACGTCGAGCCGGTAATAGAGATCCTGCCGGAACCGTCCCGCGGCGATGGCCGCTTCCAGATCGACGTGGGTCGCCGCCAGCACGCGCACGTCGACGCGGATCGCATGGCTGCTGCCCACGCGCTCGACCGTGCCTTCCTGGAGCACGCGCAGCAGATTGGTCTGCGCGTCCAGCGGCAGGTCGCCGATCTCGTCGAGAAACACGGTGCCGCCATCGGCCGATTCGAACAGGCCCATGCGCCGCGTCGCCGCGCCGGTGAAGGCGCCGCGCTCGTGGCCGAACAGTTCCGACTGCACGAGCGTGGGCGAGATGGCGCCGCAGTTCATCGCCACGAACGGTTTGCCGCGCCGGCTCGACAGATCGTGCAGCGCACGCGCGGCCAGTTCCTTGCCGGTGCCAGACTCGCCGGTGATCAGCACCGGCAGTTCGACATCCGCATAGCGGTGCAGCAACGCACGCACGCCGAGCATCGCGGGGCTCTGGCCGCCGATGCTGGCGATGTCGCGGCGCGGGCTGGACAGCAGCGAGGCCAGCGCGGCCTCCAGGCGGCCGGCGTCGAACGGCGCCAGCAGGCGCGCGTGGCAGAGCGAGAGCAGGTGCTGCCGCGCCGGATCCTCGCCGGTGTCCGCGTCGACCAGCGCCAGCGTCGGCAGATCGGCGTGTTCGGCGAGCGCGGTCTCGAGCGCCTCGATGTGCGCGGCATCGGCATCGCGCAGGTCGACGACCGCGACGACCAGATCCCCGCCGCGCATGCCGACCTGGCGTGCGGCTTCCGCGCGCGCCAGCCGGAGCGGCCAGCCGATCGCGGCGAACATCGCCTGTTCGCGCGTGCCCGGCGTGCCGAACCAGATCGCGCAATGCTGGGCGCGCGGCGCCATCACCGAGCCCATCGGGCGCTCCGCTTGACGATCGGCAACAGCGCGACCGCCGCCGACGCGGTGTCCTCGGACATGCCCCCTCCCATCCTCTGCCCCGGGTGTCAGCCCGATCAACGTGCGGAACGGAGGAACCCGGACACGGCATGAGAACTCTCCGAGGGCCGCGCGTCGCACTGGCTGAGACCGGCAAGCGCGACACTGCGCGGATGACCGCCCGCCTCCGCCCGCCTGTCGCGACCGCCCGCAAGGGCCGCGGCAGCGCGTCCTGGGTGGCGGGCCGGTTCGAAAAGCGGGTCGCCACGGCCGAGGACGACGGCTGGGACGCCCTGCAGATGTTGCAGGACGATGCGTCCGCGCCGCAGACCACGGTCACCGAGGAACGCGCGCGCAGCATCGTCAGCCGCAACGACTCGCCCGACATCGGCTTTTCGCAGTCGGTGAACCCGTACCGCGGCTGCGAGCACGGCTGCGTCTACTGTTTCGCCCGGCCCTCGCACGCCTATCTGGACCTGTCGCCGGGCCTGGATTTCGAGACCCGACTGTTCGCCAAGACCAATGCGGCCGAGCGCCTGCGGGCCGAATTCGCCCGGCCCGGCTACGTCTGCTCGCCGATCGCGCTGGGTATCAACACTGACGGCTACCAGCCGATCGAGCGCCGGTACGGGCTCACCCGCGCGCTGATCGAGGTGATGGCCGAGGCGCGGCATCCCTTCAGCATCGTCACCAAGAGCGCCAACGTGGTGCGCGACCTCGACCTGCTGGCGCCGATGGCGGCCGACGGGCTGGTGACCGTACATTTCTCGGTGACCTCGCTGGACAACCGGCTGTCGGCGCGGATGGAACCGCGCGCCGCGGCGCCGCACGCGCGGCTGCGGGCGATGCGCACCTTGGCCGAAGCCGGCGTACCGGTGGGCGTGATCGTCGCGCCGGTGGTGCCGATGATTTCGGACTGCGAACTCGAGGCGATCCTCGAGGCCGCCCGCGAGGCCGGCGCGGCCAGTGCCGGCTATGTGCTGCTGCGGCTGCCGCACGAACTCAAGGCGGTGTGGCGCGAATGGCTGGCGCTGCACTATCCCGATCGCGCCGCCCACGTCATGAGCCTGCTGCAGCAGATGCACGGCGGGCGCGACTACGACAGCAGCTTCGGCCACCGCATGCGCGGGCAGGGCCCGTTCGCCGATCTGATCCACGCGCGCTTCGGCCGGGCCTACCGGCGCCTCGGTTTCGGCCGGCTGCCGCCGCTGCGGACCGACCGCTTCGTGCCGCTGCGCAAGGCGTCACCGCAGGGCGAGCTGTTCTGAGCCGGGGCGAGGCGCGTATTCACGCCGCCTCCACCTCGCGTCCACGGCCGGATTTCCTACACTGCGCGGTCCCCGCGTGAGACGTGCCGACGATGTCCGATGTCGCCCCGCTGCGGACCGTCGAGGCCGGCGCGTCCGTGGACCTGATCGACCAGCTGCCGATCGGCCTCGCCGTGCTGGCCGCCGATGGGCGCTGGCTGCGGGCCAACGCCGCACTCGGCGCGCTGTGCGGCGTGGATCCGGGTGAACACGTCGGGCGCACCGCCCACCACACGCTGCTGCCGGCCGTGGCGCCACAGATCGATGCCGCGCTCGCCGGGCGCGCCGAGCTGCACGACCTCGCGCTGGCGCCAGACACCCGCGGCCGCCATCTGCGGCTGACGCTGCGGCCGCTGGCCGACGGCACCGCGCTGCTGCAGCTGCACGACGACACGGCCCGCAAAGCGCTCGAGGCGCAGCAGGAAACCCTCGCGTTCGGCATCTCCCACGAGCTGCGCGCGCCGGTGCGGGCGATCGAACAGTTCGCGCGCCGGCTGCTGGCGCAGGATCCGGCGACGGCCGATCCGAAAACCACGCGCGACCATCTGCAGCGGATCCAGGACGCGTCCGGACATGCCGGGGGCCTGATCGACGCCCTGCTCGAGACCATGCGCGCGGCACGCCCGTCCCGCCCCGCGGCCGCGGTCGACATCAGCCTGCTGGGCGACTGGATTTGCGCCGAACTGCAGGACGCCGACCCGGGCCGCCCGGCGGAGATCCACATCGCGCCGGACCTGTGGGCCTGGGGCGACGAGCACGCGCTCAAGCAGCTGCTCGGCAAGCTGCTGCACAACGCCTGGAAGTTCTCCGCGCATCGCGACGCGGTGCGGATCGATCTCGACGGCGAACGCCACGGTGACCGCGTCGCGCTGCGTCTGCGCGACGCCGGGCGCGGTTTCGACATGCGCTATGCTGAACGACTGTTCGTGCCGTTCAGGCGGCTGCACGGCGCCGACGACGGTGCCGGTCACGGCCTCGGTCTCGCGATCGCCCAGCAACTGGCGCGCGCACAGGGCGGCCACATCCGGGTCGAATCCCAGCCGGACGTGGGCACCACCTTCTTCATTGAACTGCCGGCGGTGCCGGACGAGGACACCTCCGGGTCATGAGCACGCACACGATCCTGCTGATCGAGGACAACCCCGACGACGCCGAGCTGACCCGCATCGCCTTCGCGGAAGCCGGCATCGACAGCCAGCTCGTCGTGGTCGGCGACGGCGCCGAGGCGCTGGACTACCTGTTCGCCCAGGACAAGTACGCGCACCGCAACGCCGCCGACCTGCCGTCGATCGTGCTGCTGGACCTCAACCTGCCCAAGATCGACGGCCGCGAAGTGCTGCAGGCCCTGCGCGGCAATCCGGCGACCCGGGGTCTGCCGGTCGTGGTGCTGACCACCAGCACCGAGCCCTTCGACGTCGAAGCCAGCTACGCGCTGGGCGTCAACAGCTATATCCGCAAGCCGGTCGACTTCCAGAAGTTCGTCGAGGTGGTCAAGCAGATCGGCCTGTATTGGCTGGTGTTGAACCACCCGCGGGGGTGATGGCGGGTTTGCGCGTTCGCCGCGGCGTCAACGGTCTGATGTCCCGTTCCTGATAGTGGCGCCTCTGTCGGCGCGTCAGTTCGTGTCGCGCGCACGACGTTCAGAGCGGCAGTCGTCAAGCGCGCTCACTGGGTTGCCGTTGCCGTTGTTGTTGTTGTTGTTGTTGTTGTTGTTGCTGTTGGTGTTGGTATTGTTGCCGTTGCCGTTGCCGTTGCCGTTGCCGTTGCCGTTGCCGTTGCCGTTGCCGTGGCTTTGCTTTCGGCAGTTGATCTTTCGAGCCGTAGAGCGAGCCGAGCATCGCAGGGCGGCGGGGTCGAAGAGCAGCCCATGTCTGAGCGCAGCGAGTTTGGGCTGCGTGCCCCGTCGTCCGAGAAGCGCAGGGAACCGATGCGGCTTCATCGCATCGGATCGCGTCCGGCGAAGGCGGTTTGACTCACGCCTTCGGCGTTCGCCCTTCGGGCCGGCTTCGCCGTTCGCCAGCGCATACGCGCTGTCGTGCTTCCTTTTGACAAGACAAAAGGAAGCCGCGCGCGGAGCGTGCGGAAGCCTTGGGCTTGATCTTGATCCTGCTTATTTAAAGCTTTCAAAGCGAAGAGCAAATGCAAACGCAAGTGCAAGGCTTTCGCCCGCTGCGCGTGCGAGTCTCTTTTGGCGGGACCCAAAAGAAACCAAAAAGTCCCTTCGCCGGACGCGATCCGCCGCATGAAGCCGCGGCGGTCCCCTCCGCGCTTCGCCTGCCGCGGCGCGCAGCCCAAACTCGCTGCGCTCAGACATGGGCTGCTCTACGGCCGCGCCAGGCTGCAGTGCTCGGCTCGCTTTACGGCTCGCAGGTCAAGATCAAAGGCTGAAAGCCGAAGCCGAAGCCGAAGCCGAAGCCGAAGCCGAAGCCAGAGGCAGAGCGGGCAACGTACGCGGAAGATCGAAAGTCGCGCACGCAATCGAGCAGCGGACGACGCGCTTTCCGTCACGCCTGGCCCGGAATCCCGCCGCGCGCAAACCGCGCTCCGTGGGACGCCAGTCCATCAACCTCCGCCGTACAACGTCTCCGCACGCTGGAACAGGATCCAGCTCGTCGCGATGAACTTGTCGCCGTTCTGCGGCCGGTTGCCGCGATGCGTGTGGGTGAACGCGGTCGGGGCGATCAGCAGGTCGCCGACGCGCGGGGCGACCTTGCGCTGCTGGAACAGGAATTCGGTTTCGCCGGCGTCGAAGCCGTCGTTGAGGTAGATCGTCCACAGCAGGTGGCGGTGCAGGGTTTCGCCGCTGGCATCGCGCGGATACAGCTCGCAGTGCCAGTACGGGTAGCCGCCTTCGCCCGACGCGTACCACTGCAGATTGACCGTCCCCGGGCGCAGGCAGGTCTGCAGCAGGCCGCCGAGGCGCTGGTCGTCCATCGTCGGGAAGTCGTCGGCCTCCAGGCGACGCAGGGCGCCGTCACTGCCCGGCTGCTGCAGCATCAGCGGGGCGATGAGCGTCTGCGGATACTTGCGCAGATAGGCCATCAGGCCGGCGTAGACCGCGACGTTGAGCTGCTGCACCACGTCCGCCCAGTCGGCGCGGTCGTTGATCGACAGGTCGCGGCTGCGCTTGAGTTCGGGATACACGCCACCGCCGATCTCACCGGCGTGCAGGTCCGGACTGTTGCGCAGACGCGCGACGATCGCCGCGCAGGCATCGGCCGACAGCGCGCCGGGCGTGACTTCAATGAAGTCGGCGGGCGTGCTCATGCGGCGGCGCTGTCGTGCTGCAGGTGGTAGCGGGTCGCGGTGTCGACCTCGTCCTTCGAGCCCAGGAACACCGGCACGCGCTGGTGCAGCGAGGTCGGGGCGATGTCGAGGATGCGCTCGCGACCGGTGGTCGCCGCGCCGCCGGCCTGCTCGACCAGCATCGCCATCGGGTTGGCCTCGTACATCAGCCGCAGCTTGCCGGGCTTGGACGGGTCCTTGCGGTCCCAGGGATAGATGAAGATGCCGCCGCGGGTCAGGATGCGGTGCACGTCGCCGACCATCGCCGCGACCCAGCGCATGTTGAAGTCCTTGCCGCGGGCGCCGTCCTTGCCGGCCAGCAGATCGTCAACGTAGGCCTGCGTCGGCGCTTCCCAGTGGCGCTGGTTGGACATGTTGATCGCGAATTCGCGGGTCTGCTCCGGAATGCGCATGTGGGCCTTCGTCAGCACGAACGAGCCCTGCTCGCGGTCCAGCGTGAACGCATGCGTGCCGTGGCCGATCGTCAGCACCAGCATGGTGCTGGGGCCGTAGAGGCAGTAGCCGGCGGCGACCTGGCTGCTGCCGGGCTGCAGGAAGTGGTGGTCCTCGGCGGCGGTCACGCCTTCGGGACAGCGCAGCACCGAGAAGATCGTGCCGACGCTGGCGTTGATGTCGATGTTGGAGCTGCCGTCGAGGGGATCGAACACCAGCAGGTAGTTGCCGCGCGGAAACGCGTCGGGGATCTGCTGGGAGTGCTCCATCTCCTCGGAGGCGCAGGCCGCCAGATGGCCGCCCCAGGCGTTGGCCTCGAGCAGGATCTCGTTGCTGATCACATCCAGCTTCTTCTGCGCCTCGCCCTGCACGTTGATGCTGGCCTCGTCGCCGCCGGCCTCACCCAGCACATCGCCCAGCGCGCCCTTGCCCACGGCGACCGAGATGCGCTTGCAGGCCCGCGCCACGACCTCCAGCAGCAGGCGCAGGTCCGGGGTCACGTGGCCCAGGCGCTGTTCCTCGATCAGGTGGCGGGTCAGGGAGATGCTGGGCATCGGCGGCGGTCCTTGGCGTCGGGGAGGCCCGCATTGTCGCGCCAAACCCGCGCGACTGTCCCGCGCCGTGCGTCGCGCCGCCGGCGGACGACCGCTATCCTGACGGGGTTTGGCCGCGTCACCGCGCGGCAGACGCCCTCCCCTCCGTCGTGCAGGCAGTCCTTTCCGTGTCCTCTTTCTTCGCGAACGTCGAACTCGTCCCCGGTGACCCCATCCTCGGCCTGACCGAGGCCTACAACGCCGATCCGCGCCCCACCAAGGTCAACCTCGGTGTCGGCATCTACTACGACGAGGCCGGCCGCATCCCGGTGCTCGACGCCGTGCGCGAGGTGGAACAGCGCCTGGCCGCCGAGGCGAAACCGCGCGGTTACCTGCCGATCGACGGCATGCCCGACTACACGAAGGCCACCCGCGAGCTGCTGTTCGGCGTCGAGTCGCCGCTGCTGGCCGCCGGTCGCGTCGCGACCACGCAGACGATCGGCGGCAGCGGCGCGCTGCGTACCGGCGCCGATCTGCTCAAGAAGGTGCTGCCGCACGCGACCATCGCGATCAGCAACCCGAGCTGGGAAAACCACCGCGCGGTGTTCGGCGCGGTCGGCTTCGAGGTCGTCGACTACACCTACTTCGACGCGACCACGCACGGCGTCGACTTCGCCGGCATGCTCGCCGACCTGCGCAAGCTCGCCGCCGGCACCGTCGTGCTGCTGCACGCCTGCTGCCACAACCCGACCGGCGCCGACCTCACCGTCGGGCAGTGGCGCCAGGTCATCGAGGTGCTGCGCGAGCGCGACCTGTTCCCCTTCATCGACATCGCCTACCAGGGCTTCGACCAGGGCATCGAGCAGGACGCGGTGGCGATCCGCCTGCTGGCCGAGTCGGGCATCGCGACCTTCGTCATCGCCAGCTCGTACTCGAAGTCGTTCTCGCTCTACGGCGAACGCGTCGGCGCGCTGACCGTGGTCTCGGCCACCGCCGAGGAAAGCCGCGCGGTGCAGTCGCAGATCAAGCGCATCATCCGCGCGAACTATTCCAGCCCGTCGACGCATGGCGCCGCGCTGGTTGCCGGCGTACTCGGCAGCGCCGAACTGCGCGCGCGCTGGGAAGCCGAACTGGGCCAGATGCGCGAGCGCATCCACGCCCTGCGCGCGGGCCTGGTGCAGAAGCTGGCCGACGCGGGCGCGCCGGAATTCGCCTTCATCAGCGAACAGGCGGGCATGTTTTCGTACTCGGGCCTGAGCCGCGCCCAGGTGGACCGCCTGCGTGACGAATTCGGCATCTATGCCGTCGGTACGGGGCGCATCTGCGTTGCAGCGCTGAGTCTGAAGAACTTGGATTACGTGGCCGAAGCGGTCGCAATCGTCAGCCGCGGCTGATCGCAATCGCCCTTCGAGCGCCCGGTTCTGCTCCTTCCCCCGCCTGCGGGGGAAGGCTGGGATGGGGGCGAAGTATCGAGGTGCGGGAGTGTGGGTACCGCATGACCGCAAGCGGTTGATGCGCACGTCGACCTGACGGTTTGCCCCCACCCAACCCTCCCCCGTAGACGGGGGAGGGCTTGTCTCTCGCGCGATCGAGCTTCAAGCGGTCGGCGCGAAATGCCCGTGGAAGCCCAGCGGAAACGCGTACGGCAGCCACGCCGTCGCCAGCGGTCCGTCTTCGACATGCCGCGCATCGAGCACCGCGATGCCGCTGCGGTCGCGGGCGTGGTCGAGCAGGGTGCCGACCAGCCAGCCATCGTCGGGACGCGTGCTGCCGGGGCGCGGCACGAAGACGTGTTCCTCGGCCAGCACGTCGCGGCCGTAGCGATGGACCGCGCGCGTGCCGCGTGCGGGGTCGATCATCTGCACGGCGTTGAAGTAGGGCGCCGTCGCATCCCCGGCGTTCGTCGGCGTGTACAGCCGCGCGCCGCGATCCGTGGGCGTGCGCGCGTCGAACATCGGGAACTCCATGCCGCCCAGGCCCGTCGATTCCCAGCGGGCGCGGCCGCTGCGCATGTCCAGGCGCAGTTCCACCAGGTGCGCGGGCGCGGCCGGGCCGTGATGGCCGAACATCGCCGCGCGGTGTGGCGAGCGTGCCTGGGCGACATCGGCCAGGCGCATCGTGCGCACGGTGATGTGACCGTCGCGCTCGAAGGCATCGCCGAAGTGGTAGGCCATAGTGAAGTCGACCTCGAAGCGGCGCGCCACGCGGTCGGGCGCGGTCTTGTCGATCACCATGACGGTCGACGCGCGCTCGGGAGCGAACCGCAGGCTCTCGAAGAACGAACCGGCCGGCGCGTAGTCGAAGGGCGTCAGCAGGAACACCAGATGCCGGTCGGTCTGCACGAAGGCGTGCAGGTAGCCGGGCGCGCCCATGTCGTGGACCTGCGCGTCGATCAGCTGCCCGTCCGACCCGATGTGCCAGACCAGCAGACCCGCGCCGCCCATCATCGACAGTGCGCCGAAGTTCCACCAGCTGCCGTCGCGGTCCTGCAGCGGGTGCGCCGAGAACGGCAGCGCCTGCAGGTCCGGGCGCCAGGTCTTCGGGCCGATGGTGTCGAGCGCATCGGGATCGAGTTCGAATGCCGAGCCGGCTTCGCTCAGCGCGAACAGGCGGCCGCCGATCGTCACCACCGAGGTGTTGGCGGTGTTGGCGTCATCGTTGTTCCGGATCGCGACCGGGTCGGGCACCGTCGTCCCGGCCGCGAGCGTGTTGAAGCGTCCGGCGCCGCGCTCGCGCTTGAACTTCGGCGTTTCCACCATGCGCCCGCGATGGGTCACCGCGCCGTCGCCGAAACGCCAGCCGTGGACCATGCCGTCGCCGTCGAACCAGTGCTCGTAGCGGAAGCCGTCGCGCTCGAACCATGCCGGCCCGTTGCGGTACAGCGTGCCGGCGAAGTCCGCCGGCAAGCGGCCTTCGATTTGCACCGTGGTCGGGCCGAAAGTCTCGGCCGAGACCTGCCGCCAGCCGGCCAGATACGGCCGCTCGCGCAGGCCGGCGGCGAACTCGGCCGGGTCGCCGGCCAGGGCGTCGGCGCCGTGCAGCAGTGCCGGGCCGAGCGCGGCGACGGTGGCGCCGGAGAGCAGGTTGCGAAGGAAGCGACGGCGGTCCATGCGGCAGTCCTCGTGGCGTGGATCAGCGGATCGAGACGTCGAGCGCCAGCGCGTCGGCGCCCACGTCGAACGCGGCTTCCTCGAACGTCGGCTTGCGCGTGACGCGCGGGTTGTTGCTGAAGCCGTAGCCCTCGACCGGCATGCCGACGAGGTTGGTGTCCAAAGTGCCGTTGCCGTTCTCGTCGTGGATCACCATCAGCGCGTAGCGGCCGGCCGGCACGCCGTCGAAGGTGACCCTGGTGACCGCACCGGCCGGGGCCAGCTCGCGGGCGGCGACCGGGGCGGCGCTGCCGGCATAGCCACCGGCGTCGACGAGTGCGACCTGGAAGCGGCCGTCCTGGGTACGGGCATCGTGCAGCGACACGGTGAGATCGGCGGCCTGCAGGGGCGCGGCGAGTGCGCCGGTGGCGATCAGGGCGAACGGGGCGATGAGGCTGGCGGGGCTGCGGCGCATGGCGAGGTCCTGTCTCGGGTGTGGGACCAGTCTCGACGCGGGCCGGCTGGCTGCCAGCTGCCGGTGGTCATCGATCCGACCTGCCGGAAGTCACTTTCTGCGCCGCGCCCATTGCCGCATGCGCGTGCGGCTTGCAGCATGGCCGCATGTCGACGACCCGCCGCCACATCTTTGATCCGCTCAATCTCGCCGCGCTGCTGACACTCGGCGCGGTCGCCTTCTCGATGCGCTATTACGATCCCGCGCGCCAGGCCACGGCCTGGCTGTTGCTGGGCCTGTTCTCGCTGGGCTTCCTGTCGCTGTCGCTGTTTCCGCCGCGCCTGCGCCGCGTTGAGCATGTCGTCATCGCGGTGATGCCAATTGTCGCGCTGGCGCTGATCGCGCTCGATCCCAAGCCGGGCACCGCGCCGGTGCTGCTGGTGATCTGGATCGCGGTCGCATTCTCCGACTGGTCGCCGCGCGTGGCGACCATCGCGCTGGTCGTCGTCGACACGATCTACTACCTGATCCTCAAGTACGTCGCCGGCTTCGGCGCGCCGCTGATGTCGGTGCTGATCTTCGCCGGCTTCCAGGCCTTCGCCGCGCTGTGCATGCATTACGCGCGCAGCGCCGAACGTGCGCGCGACGCGCTCGCCCGCGTCAATGCCGATCTGCTGGCGACACGCGCCCTGCTCGCCGACAGCGCGCGCGATGCCGAACGCCTGCGCGTCGCGCGGGAACTGCACGACGTCGCCGGCCACAAGCTCACCGCGATGCGCCTGAACCTGCGCGCGCTGGGCGAAGACCCCGCGTTCGCCGACCATCCGCAGGTCCGCATCGCCGAGCAACTGTCGGGCGAACTGCTGGGCGACATCCGCAACGTGGTGCAGGCGCTGCGCAACAGCGGTCAACTCGACCTCGCGACCGCGCTGCGCGCACTCGCCGCGCCGATGCCGCGGCCGCGCTTGCGATTGACCATCGACGACGATGTGCGGGTGACCGATCCGGCGATCGCCGAAGCCGTGCTGCGGCTGGTGCAGGAAGCGCTGACCAACGCGGCGAAGCACGCGAACGCCGACACGCTCGACGTGACGCTGCAACGCGACGGCGCGTTGTTGCATGTCGCCATCGAAGACGACGGCCGGGTGCGTGACGGTTGGCGTGAGGGCAACGGCATCGCCGGCATGCGCGAGCGCCTGGCCGCGCTGCGGGGCCAGCTGCGGCTGGCGCGTTCGCCGCGCGGCGCGATGCGCATCGACGCGGAGCTGCCGGTATGAGCGTGCGGGTCGCACTGGCCGACGACCAGGCACTGGTGCGCGCCGGGCTGCGCGCGCTGCTGGAGCGCCATGGCATCGGCATCGTGTTCGAGGCCGACTCGGGGACCGCGCTGCTGGCGCAGCTGGCCACGCAGCCGGTCGACGTGGTGCTCAGCGACATCCGCATGCCGGGCATGGACGGCATCGAAGCACTGACCGCGCTGCGCGCACGCGGCGATGCGACGCCGGTGCTGCTGCTGACCACCTTCGACGACAGCGACCTGCTGCTGCGCGCGACCGATGCGGGCGCGCAGGGCTTCCTGCTCAAGGACGCCGCGCCCGAGGACCTGCGTGACGCGATCGCCCGCGTCGCCGCCGGCGAAACCCTGCTGCAGCCGGTCAGCACCGAGCCAGTGCGCGCGCGCTACCGCTTCCACGACGACAGCGCACCCACCGAGACCTTCAGCGAACGCGAGGTCGCGATTCTGCGCCTGCTGGCCGGCGGCTACTCCAACAAGGAGATCGCGCGCAGCCTGTTCCTAGCCGAAGGCACGGTGAAGAACTACGTGTCGACGATTCTCGAAAAGCTCGGCACGCGGGATCGCACGCGGGCTGTGTTGAAGGCGATCACCTTGCAGGTGATCTAGGGGGGGCGTGCTGCTTCTGCCGTCGTCCCAGCGGAAGCTGGTACCCATGTTCGCGGGTACCTGTCAGATCGCTTGAGGCAGGCGAAATCAAAATGGGCCCCAGCTTCCGCTGGGGCGACGGTAGCTGCTCCTGCGACATTTCGTCCCGGGTTGTTCACGACACCCTTTGCGACAATGCGCGCGCGATGCCTTGCATCGCATCCCCCGTCGAATTTCCCGGAGATGCCATGCGCTCTCGCATCTGGCGCGTTGCCTGCGCGCTGCTGCTGTCGCTTCCCGCCACCAGCGCATTCGCGCGCACGTGTGACCTGTCGATCGGCAGCGACGATGCGATGCGGTTCGACAAGGCCGAGCTGCGCGTCGCCGCCGACTGCACGCAGGTCCGGCTGACGCTGCGACACACCGGGCGCCAGCGCGCCGCGGCGATGGGCCACAACTGGGTGCTGACCCGCACCGCGGACTATCGCCCCGTCGCGATCGCCGGCGGACGCGGCAGCCTGGCGCACAGCTATCTGCCGCCCGGCGACGCACGCGTGATCGCGCATACGAACGTCATCGGTGGCGGCGAAACCACCACGATCACCTTTCCGACCGCGGGCCTCGTGCGTGGCGGCGACTACACCTTCTTCTGCTCGTTTCCCGGCCACTGGAACGTGATGCGCGGCAAGCTGGTGTTCGGCTGATGCGCGCGGCGCCCACCGCACTGTCGCTCGCGCTGTCGCTGATCCTGCTGTCGACCGGCTTCGCACGGGCGCAGTCGACGGACGGCGGCCCGGTCACGCTGGAGCGCGTGCGTGTCGATTCGACCCGCCTGCGCGGCGTCAGCGATTTCGACACGCCGGCCTCGGTCGATGCGATCCGTCTCGACGATGCGCACGGCAACCGCGCCGGCACCGTCGCGTCCGAGCCTTTAGCCGGTGTGCCCGGCCTGCTGGCGCGCGACCGCCAGAACCACGCGCAGGACACGCAGCTGTCGATCCGCGGCTTCGGTGCACGCTCGACCTTCGGCGTGCGCGGCGTGCGCCTGTTCGCCGACGGCATTCCGGCCTCGATGCCCGACGGCCAGGGCCAGCTCTCGCATTTCAGCCTCGTCGGCGGCGACCGCATCGAGATCATGCGCGGACCGTTTTCGGCGCTGTACGGCAATTCCTCCGGGGGCGTGGTGCAGATCTGGAGCGCCGACGGCGCGCCGGGCGACGACTGGCGCTTCAAGGCCAGCCACGGCCGCGACGACACGACCGGCCTGTCGGCGCAGTTGCGCGGCGGCAGCGAGGCGGTGGGCTACAACCTCGCACTGTCGCGTTTCGACACCGACGGCTGGCGCGACCACAGCGCCGCGCGCCGCGACTCGGCGAACGCGAAGCTGCGCTTCGACTTGGGCGATCGGCGCCGGCTGGATCTGGTCGCCAACCACGTCGACATCGATGCGCAGGACCCGCTCGGACTCACCGCCGCGCAGATGCGCGAGAACTCGCGCCAGGTCGCGTCGGTCGCGCGCGATTACGACACGCGCAAGACCGTGCGCCAGACCCAGGCCGGCGCGGTCTACGAACACGGCCTCGGTGATGCGCAGACGGTGCGTGCGATGGCCTACGGCGGTGAGCGCGCGGTCGTGCAGTTCCTGCCGATTCCACCGGGCGCGCAGGCCAATCCGCTCAACTCCGGCGGCGTGATTGATCTCGACAACCGCTACGGCGGGCTCGACCTGCGCTGGAGCTGGCAGGGGCAGCTCGCCGGCAGGACGCTCGAGTTCACCGTCGGCGCGAACGCCGACCGCCAGCGGCAGCACCGCACCGGCTTCGAGAATTTCGTCGGCGATGCGCTCGGTGTGCGGGGCCGCCTGCGCCGCGACGAACGCAACACGGTCGAGAACGTCGACCAGTTCGCGCAGGCGTACTGGTCGTTCGCGCCGCGCTGGTCGCTGCTGGCCGGCGTGCGTCACAGCGAAGTCGAGTTCACCTCGCGCGATGCCTACATCACCGCGACCAATCCCGACGACAGCGGCCGCGTGGCCTTCCGCCAGACCTCGCCGGTCGTCGGGCTGACGTTCGCGCCGGGCGACGATCTGCGCGTGTACCTGTCGGCCGGTCGTGGTTTCGAAACGCCGACGTTCAACGAGATCAGCTATCGCGCCGACGGTGGTGCCGGGCTGGCGCTCGATCTCGCGCCGGCGATCAGCGACAACCTCGAACTGGGCACCAAATGGCGTGCGCGCTCGGGCGCGACGCTCAATGCGGCGCTGTTCCGCGCCGATACCGACGACGAGCTCGCCGTCGCCCGCAACGTCGGTGGCCGCAGCAGCTTCCAGAACGTCGGCCGCGCGCGCCGGCAGGGCGCGGAACTGTCGGTGCGCCAGCCACTGGGTGACGCGTTCGACCTCAGCGTTGCGGCGACCTGGCTCGATGCGACCTTCCGCGACGACTACCGGGTCTGCTCGGGCGCCGGGTGCACCGTGCCGTCGACGCCCGTCGCGGCCGGCGCGCGCATTCCCGGCGTGCCGATGAAGCAGCTGTTCGCGCGACTCGACTGGACCGGCGGTCCCTGGAGTGCGGCGATCGAGGGTGTCGGCGTGGGCGATGTCGTCGTCGACGATCGCGCCACCGGTCGCGCGGCGGGCTATGCGCTCGTGCACCTCGAAGGCGCGCGCCGCTGGCGCTTCGATGCCGGCGAACTGCGCACCTTCTTGCGCGTGGACAACGTGCTCGACCAGGCCTACATCGGCTCGGTGATCGTCAACGAAGGCAACGGGCGGTTCTTCGAACCGGGACCGGGGCGCGGCGTGATGGTGGGGGCGCAGTGGACGTGGGATCGGTGAGGCGATGGGTTTGGCTGCCCTCTACCCATCCTACGGAGGGGCGCAAATTGAGCCGACGCTTCGCAACGATCTTCGTCATTCCGGCGAAAGCCGGAATCCAGCGACTTCCAGTGTAGTCCGGGCCTTGAGGGTCCGGTGATCGGCAGAGCAGACACTGGATCCCGGCTTTCGCCGGGATGACGGAATTCCAGGATCGTCGTCCCAGCGGAAGCTGGGACCCATGTTCGCTGTGATCGAACCGTTTGCCTTGGAACGCAAATCAAGATGGGCCCCAGCTTGACCAGACGTGCGTCTGTCGAGGGACGCTGGGGCGACGACTCATGCATGGCGTGAGCTTCGAAGACCGGCGACCTGGTTAACCGCAACCCTCAAACATCCCCACCCGCCGTCCACCCCTCGCCGGTCCCGCGATGGAACACGCGATCCTCGTCGCGCACCGTCCCCGCACCCACGGTGTCCTGTGTCGCCAGGCGCGCATAGATCGGGGTGAAATCCGGGCGCGTCGCGTCCATCAGCTGCTCGAAGCTGTCGATGACGAAGTAGGTCTTCTGGTAGGTGTCGATGCGGTAGCGCGTGCGCATGATGCGTTCGAGGTCGAAGCCGATGCGGTTGGGCGCGTCGGATTCCAGCGAGTAGATCGACTCGCCCTTCGATGACACGATGCCGGCGCCGAAGATACGCAGCCCGTCGGCCTGCTGGATCAGGCCGAACTCCACCGTGTACCAGTACAGACGCGTCAGATTCTGCAGCGCATCGGGGCCGATGCCGTGGGCTTTGACGCCGCCCTTGCCGTAGGCCTCCATGTAATCGGCAAAGACCGGGTTCATCAGCAGCGGCACGTGGCCGAACAGGTCGTGGAACAGGTCGGGCTCTTCGATGTAGTCGATCTGGTCCGGGCGGCGGATCCACCACGTCACCGGAAAGCGGCGGTTGGCGAGATGGTCGAAGAAGTCGAGTTCCGGCAGCAGGCCCTCGACACCCATCAACGTCCAGCCGGTCGCGGCCTCAAGCACCGCGTTGAGTTCGGAGAACTTCGGAATCGCATCGGGCGTCATGCCCATGGCGTCCTGTGCCTGCAGGAACTCGTCGCAGGCGCGACCGACCAGCAGTTCGCGCTGGCGCGCGTAGAGCGTGGCCCAGGTCGCATGGTCGTCGGCGCTGTAGGTGTCCCAGGGCTGCTCGACGATGCCGGTGGCGTAGACCGGGACCTTGCCCTTCTCGGTGTGCAGGTTCTCGACGCGGCGCGGGGCG
>NZ_SMTG01000007.1 GCF_004358165.1 Luteimonas terrae | reverse complement strand
CGCGCAATAATCGTGCGTAGATAGACCAAATTGGACAACGATCATGGCCGCCTCCGATCTCGACCGCACTGACCTGCTGTTGCTGGCCGAACTCCAGCGCAACGGTCGGCTGACCAATGCCGACCTGGCCGAGCGCGTGCACCTGTCGCCCTCGGCGTGTCTGCGGCGCGTGCAGCGGCTGGAGCGCGACGGCGTGATCACCGGCTACCGCGCCGAACTCGGCGCCGAGCATCTGGGCCTTGGCCTGCAGGCCTTCGTGCGCGTGCAGCTCAAGCATCACGACAGCGCCGCGGTCGCCGGGTTCGCCACGCTGGTCAACGGCTGGGATGAGGTCGTCGCCTGCCACGCGTTGACCGGCGACATGGACTACCTGCTGCAGGTCGTCGTGCGCGACCTCGAGCACTTCTCGCGCTTCCTGCTCGATCGCCTGCTCAACCAGCCGGCGGTCGACGACGTGAACTCCAGTTTCGTGCTGCGCACGGTCAAGGCCGACCGCGGCTTGCCGCTGCCGCGCTGATGCACCAGCACGGTGCATCTGGATCGATAACGCACCAATCATGTACGTGAATGGATGCTTCGATCTGGTTGGATCTTCGATAAGCGATTGATCAGAAAGGCTTTCGAGAGTTGGCACGCGCGTTGCGTGGTCACAGGCACATCCTCACCCTGCAAGGCGGTCGTTTCCGATGTCCACCGAGAATCTCGAAAAGCTGATCAAGGACCACAAGATCGAGTTCATCGATCTGCGCTTCACCGACATGCGCGGCGTCCAGCACCACGTGACGTTCCCGAAGTCGATCATCGAACCGGGCCTGTTCGAGGACGGCAAGATGTTCGACGGCTCGTCGATCAGCGGCTGGAAGGGCATCCACAACTCCGACATGGTGCTGCTGCCCGACGCGTCCACCGCGTTCGTCGATCCCTTCCCGGCCGATCCGACGCTGGTGCTGACCTGCGACATCCTCGACCCGACCACGATGCAGGCCTACGAGCGCGACCCGCGCGGCATCGCCAAGAAGGCCGAGGCGTTCCTGAAGTCCAGCGGCATCGCCGACCAGGCCTTCTTCGGCCCGGAGCCCGAGTTCTTCATCTTCGATTCGGTGCGCTACGGCAACGAGATGGGCCACACCTTCTTCCACATCGATTCGGAAGAAGCGCACTGGAACTCGGCCAAGGAATACGAGGGCGGCAACAGCGGCTACCGTCCGGGCATCAAGGGCGGCTACTTCCCGGTCGCGCCGCTCGACTCGCTGCACGACATCCGTGCCGAGATGTGCAAGACGCTCGAGCAGGTGGGCATCGAAGTCGAAGTGCACCACCACGAAGTCGCGAACGCCGGCCAGTGCGAGATCGGCACGCGCTTCAACTCGCTGGTCGCCAAGTCCGACGAGCTGCAGACGCTCAAGTACATCGTCAAGAACGTCGCCTTCCGCAACGGCAAGACCGCGACCTTCATGCCCAAGCCGATCGTCGGCGACAACGGCAGCGGCATGCACGTGCACCAGAGCCTCGCCAAGGGCGGCACCAACCTGTTCACCGGTGACGGCTACGGCGGCCTGAGCCAGACCGCGCTGTGGTACATCGGCGGCATCTTCAAGCACGCGCGTGCGATCAACGCGTTCACCAACGCCTCGACCAACTCCTACAAGCGTCTCGTGCCGGGCTTCGAAGCACCGGTGATGCTGGCCTACTCGGCATCGAACCGTTCGGCCTCGTGCCGCATTCCGTACGTCGCCAACCCGAAGGCACGCCGCATCGAGATGCGCTTCCCCGATCCGATGCAGTCGGGCTACCTGACCTTCGCCGCGCTGATGATGGCGGGTCTGGACGGCATCAAGAACCAGATCGATCCGGGCGGCCCGAGCGACAAGGATCTCTACGACCTGCCGCCGGAGGAAGAGAAGAACTTCCCGACCGTGTGCCACTCGCTCGACCAGGCGCTCGATGCGCTGGACAAGGACCGCGAGTTCCTCAAGGCCGGCGGCGTGTTCACCGACGACTTCATCGATGCCTACATCGCGCTGAAGATGAAGGAAGTCACCGCGTTCCGCGGCGCGACTCACCCGCTCGAGTACCAGATGTACTACGCGATCTGACGCACTTTCGAAGGGTCTGCCGCGTGGCAGGCCCTTCGTCGTTTCACCCCGCGCGAGCGGCGGCGCCTCCCTCCCCCACGGTCGGTTGCGTCGCCGCCCCGCGACCCAGGAGTTCCAGCAGGTTCCGAGGGAACGGGCATCGGTCAAGCGCAATGCGCATCGCCGCGGTCACGGCAGCCAGGGGGCACGCCGCGACCGGAAATTCCAGCTGCGAGAAAAACAATCACGCCGCAGCACGCAATGACCGGGGAGGGCTTTTTCATTCATTTGAGGAGCCTGTCATGACGTCACGCAAGAACGCACTCGCCACACTGCTGTGCGCGGGTCTGCTGTCCGCCGGCGCCGCGCACGCGGAAGTCTCCGGCTCGATCACGCTGACCAGCGACTACCTGTTCCGCGGCATCACCCAGACCGACGGCAAGCCGGCCCTGCAGGGCGGCGTCGAATGGGCCCACGACAGCGGCTTCTACGCCGGCACCTGGGGCAGCAGCATCAGCTGGCTGTCCGATTCCGATCCCGACATCTCCAGCCAGCTCGAACTCGACGGCTACGCCGGCTTTCGCAGTGAATTTGGCGACAGTGGCCTCGCTTGGGACGTTGGCGCCGTGCACTACTGGTACCCGGGCAGCTATCCGGCCGGCTTCAACAAGGCCGACACCACCGAGGCCTACGCGGGCCTGAGCTGGGGAATCCTCAGCGCCAAGTATGCCTACGCCCTCACCGACCTGTTCGGCATTCCGGACTCCGACGGCAGCACCAACCTCGATCTCGGCATGGGCTGGGCGTTCGCGCCGGGCTGGTCGCTCAACGGCGCGGCCGGCAAGCAGTGGGTCAAGGGCACCGCGGGGACCGGCACCTATGCGTTCTGGTCGGTCGGTGTGGGCAAGACCTTCGACAACGGCTTCGACATCGCCGTGGCCTGGAACGACAACGATCTCGTCGGTCCCGACGACACCCTCACCCTCGCCGTCACCAAGTCGTTCTGACGCGGCGCGCGCGCATCTGGAGACCCACATGAAACTGATCATCGCGATCATCCGCCCGTTCAAGCTCGACGAGGTCCGCGAGGCGCTCGGCGAAGCCGGCGTCACCGGCCTGACCGTCACCGAGGTCAAGGGCTTCGGCCGGCAGAAGGGCCACACCGAGCTCTATCGCGGCGCGGAGTACGTCGTCGATTTCCTGCCCAAGCTGAAGATCGAATGCGCGGTCAGCGACGACGTGTTCGAGGCGGCGATCGAGGCGATCACCAACGCGGCAGGCACCGGCAAGGTCGGCGACGGCAAGGTGTTCGTCGTCGCGCTCGAAGAGGCCCTGCGCATACGCACCGGCGAAATCGGCGCCGACGCGCTCTGACCCCACGGAGATTCCAGACATGAAGACGATCGAATTCCGCGGGTGGAAGACCCGGATGCAGGCGGTGTGCCTGATGCTGTTGTGTGCGTTCGCGCTGTCCGGTGTCGCCGGCATCGCGATGGCGCAGGACGTCGCGCCGGAGGTCACCGGTGCGGTGGTCGATGCGACCGTCGTGGTCGAGGCGCCCGTCGAGACCGCGGCCGTCACCTTCGACAGCGGTAACGTGGCATGGATGCTCACGTCCACGCTGCTGGTGCTGCTGATGGTGGTGCCGGGGCTGGCGCTGTTCTACGGCGGCATGGTGCGTTCGAAGAACGTGCTGTCGGTGATCATGCAGGTGCTGGTGGTGTTCTCGGTGGTGATCATCCTGTGGGTGGCCTACGGCTACAGCGCGGCATTCACGGAAGGCAACGCGTTCTTCGGTTCGTTCACCGAGAAGGCGTTCCTGCGCGGCATCACCGCCGAAACGGATGCGGGTGGCCTGCCGGAGTTTCTCTTCATCGTGTTCCAGTCGACGTTCGCCGGCATCACCACCGCGCTGGTCGTCGGGTCCTTCGCCGAGCGCATCAAGTTCTCGGCCGTGCTGCTGTTCTCCATCCTGTGGGTGACGCTGGCCTACCTGCCGATGGTGCACATGGTGTGGAGCGGCGAAGGCGGCTTTCTCGCGCACAAGGGCGTGATCGATTTCGCCGGCGGCACGGTCGTGCACATCAACGCCGGCGTCGCCGGCCTCGTGGGCGCGTACTTCCTCGGCAAGCGCCTGGGCTACGGCAAGGAGGCGATCAAGCCGCACAGCGTGCCCTTCACCTTCATCGGCGCGTCGCTGCTGTGGGTGGGCTGGTTCGGCTTCAACGCGGGGTCCGCGCTCGCCGCCGATGCCAGTGCGTCGCTGGCCATGCTCAACACCATGGTCGCGACGGCCGCGGGGGTGGTCGCCTGGAGCATCGTCGAAGCCTTCACCAAGGGCCGTCCCTCGGCGCTGGGCGCGGCATCGGGCGCGATCGCGGGCCTGGTGGGCATCACGCCGGCCGCCGGCACCGTCGGTCCGATGGGCGCGCTGGTGATCGGTCTGGCCGCAGGCGCGCTGTGCGTGTGGGGCGTCACCGGTCTGAAGCGTCTGCTGCGCGCCGATGACAGCCTCGACGTGTTCGGCGTGCACGGCATCGGCGGCATCGTCGGTGCGCTGCTGACCGGCGTCTTCAGCGCGCAGGCGCTGGGCGGCACCGAGGCGGACCTGGCGATCGGTGCGCAGGTCTGGGTGCAGTTCGTCAGCGTGGCGTTCACTGTGCTGTGGTGCGCCGTGGTGACCGCGGTGGTGATGCTGCTGGTCAAGGCGGTCGTCGGCCTGCGCGTGACCGAGGACGAGGAACGCGAAGGTCTCGACATCGTCTCGCACGGCGAGTCCGCCTACGAGAAATGAGCCATCGGGTGGCGCATCCGTGACGGATGCGCCGCAGGCAGGCGGGGCAGCGGGCGACGGCGGGGAAGGCCGGCGCCCGCTTTTTTGTGTGCATCCGGTTTGTCCACGCTGCAGGCATGGGGCTAGGATGCCGCCCACGATGACCGGCTCCCGTTCGCCATGACCGTTTCCGCCGCGCTGCGCGTCGCCGTGCTCGAGGATGAAGCGATGCTGCGCGAGCGCATCCTGCTGCCAGGCCTGCAGCGCTTCGGCTTCGACACCGCGGGCTTCGAGACCATCGCCGCCCTGCGCGCGCATCTGGACGCACATCCGGTCGATCTGGTCGTGCTCGACGTCGGCTTGCCCGATGGCGACGGCTTCAGTCTGGCGCGTTCGTTGCGTGAGACGCGGCCGCTGCTCGGACTGGTGATGCTGACCAGTCGCGCCGACACCGGCGATCGCGTGCGCGGGCTCAGCGAAGGCGCCGATGCGTATCTGACCAAGCCGGTCGAGATCGACCTGCTCGCCGCCACGCTCTACAGCCTGGCGCGCAGGATCGACACGACCGCACCCACCGGCACGCGCGAGGCCGTGCGCGACTGGCGGCTCAGCGACGACGGCTGGTGCCTGCTGTCGCCTTCGGGCGGATCCGCCGCGTTGACCCAGAGCGAGCGGCGCCTGTGCCGGCGCCTGTTCGACACGCCCGGAGAACTCGTCTCACGCGAAGCGCTGATCGAAGCGCTGACCGACCAGGTGCACGACTTCGACGCGCACCGCATCGATTCGATGATCCATCGCCTGCGTGGCAAGGCACGCACGCGCTGCGGCGAGGAACTGCCGCTGACGGCCGTGCACGGCCGTGGCTACATGCTCAATCCGGGCGGCTGAGCGGCAACGCGATCCGGAAGTCCGTGCCCGTCCCCGGCGTACTGGTAACGGTGATCGTGCCCCCGGCCTTGGTGACCAGTTCATGCACCACCGCCAGCCCCAGGCCCGTGCCGCTGTCGGCCGGCTTGGTGCTGAAGAACGGCTCGAACACCCGCGCGGCCACGGCGGGCGACATGCCGGCACCGTCGTCGCGCACGCGGATCACCACGGCACCCGCGCCCCGGCGCGCCTCGATCTCGAACAGCCCCGTGCCGCCGATCGCATCGCGCGCGTTGGAGGCCAGGTTGAGCAGCATCAGCTCGAACTGGCTGCGGTCGAACAGGATCGGCAGCGGGCCGGCATCGCGCTCGAAGCGCAGCACGATCTGCGCATCGAGCAGCTGGCGCAGCATCGGCTGCAGCGCATCGATCGCTTCGCCCGCATCGAAGACCTCGGCCTGGGTGTCGTCGCGCCGGCTGAAACGCAGCAGGCGGCGGCTGATCGCCATGCCGCGCCGTGCGGACGCTTCGACCGATTCCAGACTGCTCTCGAGCTGCGCGGCGCGCTGTGCATCACTGCCGCCGTCGTCCTCGTGGCGTTCGGCCGAGAAGCCCGCGATGACCGAGAAGATGTTGTTGAAGTCGTGCGCCATGCCACTGGCCATGCGCTCGGTGATCTCTTTCTTCTGCGCATGGATCAGCTGCGCATGCGTGCGCTCGCGCTCGCGGATCTCCTGCTCCAGCGCCGTGCCGCGTGCGTTCGATTCGCGCAGGCTCTCGCGCAGCGCCTCGGTGGTGCGGTCGATCAGCACCGCGACGATCAGATACGTGAACAGCACCGAGGGCACGTTGTAGAACGCACGACTCGGCGTGTCCGCGAACAGCACCTGCGCATCCTGCACCGCACCGATCAGCACGCTGGCCGTGAGCAGCGCGAAGCTCGTCCACAACGCGCGCCGCCCCAGCACCAGTCCGCTGAGCAGCATGATCAACAGTTGCGCGAGCTGGTCGGGAATCTGCCGTTGCAGACCGTTGAGCGCCATGTTCACCGCGAACACCGCCAGCAGCACGCCGATCAGCAGCTTCACCGACAGGCGGAAATGCCCGCGACGGATCAGCGCCACGCCGCCCAGCGCGATCAGCCCGATCGACAGGCTCATCGCCAGCGACACCATGATCTGCCACGGCAATCCGCCGCTGCGCAGCATCGGCCAACTCGAGACGATCGCGAAACCGACCGTCGCCGGCACGGTGATGCCCAGGAACAGCAGCAGGATCTGGATCACGCGCGCATTGCGCTGGTCGACCGGCCCGGAGACCGGCGCGCGGTCGAGCCAGCGCAGGAACGGTCGGTACATGGGCGGCTCCGGCGGACCGTGAGAATTGCGTGATCTTCCGGCGAGATAGTGCGGGTGACAAGGTGCGCCGCCCGCCCGTACGTTCGCTGACGGGGACGCCCTACCCGATCGGGATGACAGGGCCAAGACACGGAAGCCGGTAGCGGCGGGCGAAGCGCCCGTGGCGCGACCGCGCTCGCCTTCATGAAACGCCTGCCGGAGACATCGTAATGAACCGCATCCACCGCATCCTCTGGAACGCCGAACTGGGCCGCATGGTCGTGGCCTCCGAACTCGCACGCAGCCGCAGCGGACGCCGTGCGGGCGTGCTCGTCGCCGGACTGGCGCTGGCCCTGCCGCTGACCGCCATGGCGCAGGCGACCGCAGTGGGCCTGCAGGCCTACGACGTGCCGAGCGCCGTTGATGCCGAGACCGTCGCGCGCTATTTCCAGGCCAGCGGCAGCGCCGACAGCGACGCGGGCGCGTACGTCGATGGCGACGATGCGCTGGCAGCCGGCGAAGCCGCGGCGGCGGTCGGCAACGGCGCCACGGCTCTCGGTGGCGGCGCCACCGCGTACGCCGACGCCGCGACCGCGGTCGGCAAGGACAGCCTGGCGACGGGCGCGTCGTCGACTGCGCTCGGCGGCATGCTGCAGCTCGACTACAGCGCGCGCGGCGACTTCGGCGTGGTGCTCGACCAGCAGACCGCCGCCTACGGTCTGGCCGCCACCGCGGTGGGCGCTGGCGCGCAGGCCAACGGCGACTTCAACACCGCGATCGGCGCGCAGACCGAGACCAGCGACAAGTCCGCAGTGGCGATCGGTGGCATCGCCGACGTGCTCGAGGACCAGCTGGGCGAGGCCTTCGCCGGCGTGGACCTGCGCAACACGCAGGCGAACGGACGTCTGGCGACGGCGATCGGAGCCGGCGCGCAGGCGGGCGAGTACGCCGCGACCGCGATCGGTGGGCTCTCCAATGCGACCGGCATCCGCTCGATCGCGATCGGCTACAACACCCAGGCCACGCAGTACGACGCGACTGCGGTGGGCGATCGCGCCGAGGCGACGGAAGAGTGGGCGACGGCCTTCGGTGCCGGCGCGCGCGCAAGCGGTCTGCGTTCGAGCGCACTGGGGCCGTTCGCCTATGCATGGGGCGAGAACTCGACCGCCGTCGGCCAGGGCGCGATGGCGAACAATCTCAACAGCACCGCGATCGGCAACGGCTCCTGGGCCGCGGGCCGCAACAGCATCGCGATCGGCAAGGCGACCGTCTGGAACGGTTACTTCTGGGGCGACGAGCCGATCCTCTACGCGGACGGCATCGCGATGGGCACCGACGCGGAAGTGCACGGCTCCGACTCGATCGCGATCGGACGCAACGCCTTCGTCGGCATCCAAGAAGACAGCGGCCTGTGGGCACCCATCAACGGCAGCGTGGCGATCGGCGCGAACGCGCTGGCCGACCGCGCGAACACGGTGTCGGTCGGACGTGCGGGCGAGGAGCGCCAGATCACCAACGTCGCCGCCGGCACCCAGGCCACCGATGCGGTGAACCTGGCCCAGCTCGAGGAGGCGTCGCGTTACCTGCAGGCCACGGGCAGCGCCGACAGCGATGCGGGCGCGTATGCCGAGGGTGACAACGCGCTTGCCGCCGGCGAAGCATCGGCGGCCATCGGGACCGGCACGGTCGCGCTCGGCGCCGGCGCGGTGTCGTATGCGAAGAATGCCGTCAGCGTCGGCCGCGACAGCCTGGCAACCGGCAATTCGGCGACCGCCATCGGCGGCATCCTCGATGTCGACTACAGCGCGCTGCCGCGCGGCGTGACCCTCTACCGCCAGACCTCGGCGACGGGGCTGGGCGCGACCGCAACGGGCGCCGGTGCGCTGGCGAGCGGCGACTTCAACACCGCGGTGGGTGCGTACAGCGAGACCAGCGGCAAGTCCGCCGTCGCGATCGGCGGCATCGTCGACGTACGCGAAGACGAGATCGGCTCGAACTTCATGGGTCAGACCCTGCGCAACACCAAGGCGCAGGGCCGTCTGTCGACCGCCGTCGGCGGCGGCGCGCAGGCCGGCGAATACGGTGCGACCGCGGTCGGCGCCCTGTCCGAAGCGACGGCCATCCGCTCGATCGCGATCGGCAACCGCACCAAGGCCACCGCGTTCGCGGCCGTCGCAATCGGTGACCGCGCGGAGTCGAACTTCGATTCGGCCGTGGCGATCGGCGCGGCGTCCAAGGCGCTGGCCATCCGCACGGTCGTGCTGGGCAACAGCGCCAACGCGACGGCCGAAGGGGGTACGGCGCTCGGCTATGCGGCTTCGGCGCGCAACGTCAACGCGGTGGCGCTGGGCGCGGCATCGGCGGCGGCCGGCCAGAACTCGATCGCGATCGGCAACCGCTCGATGGTCTGGAACGGCGACTTCTTCGCGCCTTCGCCGATCCTGTATCTCAACAGCATCGCGATCGGCGTGGGCACCAACACCTACGGCAGCGATTCGATCTCGCTGGGCACCTCGGCGATCGTCGGTCGCCAGCAGGCCAACGGCCTGTGGACCGGCGTCAACAACAGCGTCGCGCTGGGCGCGAACTCCTGGGCGAACCGCGAGAACACCGTGTCGGTGGGCCGCGCGGGCAGCGAACGCCAGATCACCAATGTCGCCGCCGGCACCGAGGCGACCGATGCGGTGAACAAGTCGCAGCTCGACGCGGTGTCCAGCGGCCTGGGCGACCTGTCGGCCAACGCGGTCGTCTATGACGACGCCGACAAGGCGCGCCTGACGCTCGCCGGTGCCGACGGCACCGTGGTGACGAACGTCGCTGCCGGCGAGATCGGCGAAGGCAGCACCGATGCGGTCAACGGCAGCCAGCTGTTCGAGACCGACACGCGCGTCACGGCAGTCGAAGGCCGCGTCGACGATCTCGACACGCGCCTGGCCGATGTCGCCGGTGTCGCCGCGAACGCGGTCGCCTACGACGACGCGGACAAGGCCCGCATCTCGCTCGCGGGCACCGACGGCACGGTGCTGTCGAACCTCGCCGCCGGCACGGTCGCGGCCGACAGCATGGACGCCGTCAACGGCGCGCAGCTGCACGCGGGCCTGCAGAGCATGGCCGACGTGCTCGGTGGCGGCGCCACGGTGACCGCGTTCGGCACGGTCGCCGCGCCCAGCTATGCGGTGCAGGGCATGCAGTACGCCTCGATCGGTGCGACCTTCGCCGCGCTCGATGTCGAGCTGTCGAGCCTAAAGAACCGCGTCGGTGCGGTCGAGACGGTGATCGATTCCAACCAGGGCACCAACGACCGCGTCGCGGTCGGCGGCGATGCCCCGGCCTCGGTCGGTGCCGACACCAATGCGGTGGCCGTGGGCGCGGGCGCCGCCGCGAACGGCGACAACGGCGTCGCGCTGGGCGGCAACGCCTACGCGCATGGCCCCAACGACACCGCCATCGGCGGCAACGCCCGCGTGAATGCCGATGGCAGCACCGCGGTCGGCGCCAACGCCAGCATCTCGGCCAATGCGACCAATGCCGTCGCGGTCGGCGAAAGCGCGTCGGTCACCGCGGCCTCGGGCACGGCGCTCGGCCAGGGCGCCAGCGTCACCGCGCAGGGCGCGGTCGCACTCGGCCAGGGCTCGGTCGCCGATCGCGCCAACACCGTCTCGGTGGGCAGCGCCGGCGCGCAGCGCCAGATCACCAACGTCGCGGCCGGCACCCAGGCCACCGATGCGGCCAACGTGGGCCAGGTCCGCGCCGGCGTGACCGAAGCCAAGGCGTATGCCGACACCACCGCCACCCAGGCCGTCATCACGTCCAAGGCCTACACCGACCAGCGCCTTGCCGCATGGGGCGACCAGTTCGAGGTCTACCGCGGCGATGTCGAGCGGCGTTTCAGCGACGTCGACCGCCGCATGGACAAGCAAGGCGCGATGAGCGCGGCGATGCTCAACATGGCCACCAATGCCGCCGGCACGCAGAGCCCGCGCGGACGCGTCGCCGTCGGCGCCGGCTTCCAGAGTGGCGAGCAGGCGCTCTCGATCGGTTACGCCAGGAAGGTCGGCGAACGCGCGTCCTTCAGCCTCGGCGGTGCCTTCAGCGGCGACGAGTCGTCTGCCGGCATCGGCTTCGGTATCGATCTGTGACACCCGGCGGCGCAGTCGCGCCGCCGTCCGCTTTCCGCATCGCCCATCCGGGCATCCATCCTTCGACGGAGACACGTTCCATGCGTATGCAGACCACCCTCGGCGCGGCGATCGCCGCCATCCTGCTGACCGGCGCCGCCCAGGCCGCGACGCCCCGCCTCGACCGCACCGTGACCCGCGACACTGCGGCCGAATCGCAGGGCGTTGCCGCCGCCGGCCAGCGGTTCGTCGTCAAGACCACCGCGGCCGCGGCATCGGGCCGCGCCCAGTTGTCCAACGCGCTGTCGTCGACCGTGCGTCGCGCCGGCCTGTCCACCGCCGTCGCCGCGACGGCCACCTCGCCGGCGCGTCCGGCCGCCACCGCGCGCGTACTGCGCTCCATGGCCGCGCCGGGCTGGCACGTCGTGCAGGCCTCGCGCGCGATGACCGAATCGGAGCGCGCGAGCTTCATCCGCGAGCTGTCGGCCGAGCCGGGCGTCGTGTCGGTCGATGTCGACCGGCTGTACCAGCGCGCCGATGTCGCGCAGTCCCCGGTCATGGCGCCGGCGTTCACGCCGAACGATCCCGAGTACGGCCGCCTGCAGTGGAACTTCACCGATCCGACCGGCGGCGTGCGCGCCGAGCAGGCCTGGAACATCTCGACCGGCGAAGGCGTGGTCGTGGCGGTGATCGACACCGGCATCGTGCAGAACCATCCCGACCTCGGCGTCAACGTGCTGCCGGGCTACGACATGATCACCGACAAGCGCGTCTCGCGCCGCGACAACGACGGCCGTGCGCCGGGTGGCTGGGACCTCGGCGACTGGATGGAGGCGAACTACTGCGCCGCGCTGGGTTCGCCGGGCAACGCGCCGCGCGCCAGCTCCTGGCACGGCAGCCACGTCGCCGGCACGATCGCCCAGCAGACCAACAACGGCGCCGGCCTCGCCGGTCTGGCCCACAACGCCAAGGTCGTGCCGGTGCGCGTGCTCGGCTCCTGCGGCGGCTTCGGCAGCGACATCGCCGACGGCATGATGTGGGCCGCCGGCCTGCCGGTCGACGGCATGCCCGCCAACCCCAACCCGGCCGAAGTGCTCAACATGAGCCTGGGTAGCAGCGGTCCGCAGAGCTGCCCGGCGATCTACCAGGACGCGATCAACCAGATCAACGCCCAAGGCGCGATCATCGTCGTCGCGGCCGGGAACTCCAATGCCAATGCCGGCAGCTACACCATGAGCTCGTGCACCGGCGTCATCTCCGTCGGCGCGACCGGCGTGACCGGCGCCAAGGCCAGCTACTCCAGCTACGGCACCCGCGTCGACCTGTCGGCACCGGGCGGCGGCGGCGCGATCGACGGCGATCCGAAGGGCTACATCTTCCAGGTGATCAACGCGGGCACGACCAGCCCGACGACCAGCTGGGTGCTCGGTGGCTACACCGGCACGTCGATGGCATCCCCGCACGTGGCCGCGGCCGTTGCCATGGTGCAGAGCGTGGTCGACACACCGCTCAACTGGAGCGAGATGCGCGACCTGCTGCGCCGCACGGCCCGTCCGTTCCCGGTCGCCATTCCGACCAGCACGCCGATGGGCACGGGCATCCTCGATGCCGCCCAGCTGCTGCACCGTGCGACGCAGCCGCCGTGCACCACCGACTGCGCGCCGCTGGAAGTGCCGCTGGCCAACAAGGTCGAACTGCGCGGTCTGGCCAGCGGTGCCGAGGACGGCCTGTACACCTTCGAAGCCCAGGCCGGCGCGGTGCTGACCTTCATGACCTTCGGCGGTTCGGGCGATGTCTCGATGCACGTCGCGCGCGGCCGCATTCCGACCGCGACCGATCGCGATGCGTTCTCCACGCGTGCCAAGAGCAACACCGAGACCGTGCGCATCACCGCACCGGTCGCCGGCAAGTACTACGTGCGTCTGACCGGCACCTACGCCGGCCTGACGCTGGTCGCGCGCCAGTAAGGCGGCCGTGCCATCCGCGCCGGATCGACCGGCGCGGATGGACGACCGGCACCCAGCACGTGCGTACGACCGACCTCCGCTTCGACTGGCTGACCGATCTGCCGGGCTGGGAATCCGCGGCGGATGGCGGCGAACGCCTGGAGCTCGAGCAGACCGAACTGGTGCGGCGTAGTGGCGGACGCGAGCACGACTGGGCTTTCGCCTTTCTGTCGTGGGCCAGCGCGCGCCTGATCCGGACCGGTGAGTGGCACGCCGTCGAACGCATCGAGACGCGCGACGGCGTGCAACGGGTCCGCATCGAGCGGCATCCGGCGCCGTGCGCAAGCGGGGGTCCCGACTGCCCGGCACCGCCATGAACGAAACCGTCTCCGCGATGCCTGCACAGCCCACCGCCGACTACGACTGGCTGCTCGCCTGGACCGACTGGACCCGCCGGGGCGACCGTCGTGTCGAGGCGGTCTTCCCACTCGAGACCTTCCTCGCGCGCAGCGGCACCACGCACGGCGCGTGGCTGCTCGAGTTCCTCTCCTGGAAATGCGAGCGGCTGGTGATCGACGGCTGCTGGTACGAGGCCCGCCTGGATCATCTGCCGGGCCGGATCGATGTGCGGATCGTGATGGACCGCTGACGCAATCCAGGCGCGCCCTGCATCACGCATCGCGACTCCGGCAACCACACGGCTTGCGCTGGTGTCCATCGCAGGGTGCAATGCGGACATGCCCAGATTCCTGACGCTCGCCTTCGCCGCCCTGCTGCTGTCGGCCTGCGCCCATCAGCAGGCGCCCCGCAATCCGCTCGCCACCTGGGTGCCGTCGAGCAATCACGACGCGCGTCGCCCGGTCCTCGTGGTGCTGCACTACACCGAGCAGGACTCGGTGCAGCGCAGTCTCGATACCTTGCGCACCGCCAACAGCGGCGGCCGCGTGAGTTCGCATTACCTGATCGGCCAGGACGGCACGCGCTATCAACTCGTCTCGGATCTCGACCGCGCCTGGCACGCCGGCGCCGGAAGCTGGGGCGCGGTGAGCGACGTGAACTCCGCCTCGATCGGCATCGAGCTCGACAACAACGGCCGCGTGCCGTTCGCCGAGCCGCTGGTCGAAAGCCTGCTGGTGCTGCTGGGCGATCTGAAGACACGCTGGCGGATTCCGGCGGAAAACTTCATCGCCCATTCCGATCTCGCACCGCGCCGCAAGGTCGATCCCGGCGTGCACTTCCCGTGGAAGCGACTGGCCGAACACGGCTATGGCGTGTGGCCGCGCGACGACACGCCGCCGGCGCCACCGGGTTTCGACGTGGTGCAGGCGTTGCGCACGGTCGGCTATCCGGTCGACGATCTCGACGCCACCGCGCGCGCGTTCCGCCTGCGTTTCCGCGCCTTGCCCGATGGACCGCTCGACGCCGAGGACCATCGCATCCTCTACGCGCTGGTACAGGGCTGGACGATTCCGGTGCAGGCCGAACCCGCGCGCTGAACCTTCAGCCGGCGCGCAACCAGTCGCGCATCAGCGCGGACGTGCGCGCAGGCTGTTCGAGCGGTGGCAGATGGCCGCAGGTATCGAGCCGGTGCAGCACCGAGCCGGCGATGCCGGCGTGCATCGCCTCGGCTTCGGCAGGCGGGGTGAGGCGATCGTCTTCGCCGACGACGATCAGTGTCGGCACCTTGATGCGGGCGAGCACCGGTCCGGAATCCGGTCGTCCGAGAATCGCCGCCTGCTGGCGCAGATAACCCTCGGCGCCGACCTCGCGCGCCATCGATTGCACGATGGCGCCGATCGGACCGTCGACGTGATCGGCATGGACCAGGCTCGGCAGCAGTTGCGCGGTGACGCCGACGAAACGACCGCGGCCGATCGCCGCGATGCCGCGGCTTCGCTGTTGCGCGCGTTCGGGCGAGTCCGGTCGCGCGCTGGTCGCGATCAGCGCCAGGCGCGTCACCCGCTCGGGCGCGCGGCGCAGGATCTCGAAGGCGACGTAGCCGCCCATCGACAGCGCGGCGAGCGCAAAATGCGCGGGTGCGGCGGCCAATGCACGTTCGGCCATCGCGCCGATGGTGTCGTCCTGCGCGAGATCGGCGACCTGTGGCTGCGCGATGTCGCCGAGTGCGTCGATCTGCGCCTGCCACAGGCGCGCCGTGCACAGCAGGCCCGGCAGCAACAGCAGCGGTGCGCGCCCGCTCAAATGCGGATCAGCCCTTGGCGAGCGTGAACTGCGCGGCGGTACCGGATTCCGAATCGCGGGTGATCCACACGTCGAACAGGCCCGGCTCTGCGGCAAACGCGCCGCTGCGCGTGGTGAAGGCCAACTGGTCGCGGTGCAGGGTGAACGAGACCGTGGTGTGTTCGCCCGGTGCGAGCGCGACCTTGCGGAAATCCTTGAGCTCGCGGATGGGCCGCACGCGGCTGGCGACGCGGTCGTGGATGTAGAGCTGCACGACTTCCTCGCCGGCGCGGGTGCCGTCGTTGCGCAGCGTCGCGCTGACGGTCAGCGTGCCGTCCCAGTCCAGCGTGTCGCTCGAAAGCGCGACGTCGCCATAGACGAAGCGCGTGTACGACAGACCGTGCCCGAACGGATACAGAGCGCTGTGCGGCATCTCGCGCCAGCGGCTCTTGAACTCGCGCATATCCGGCAGCTCGGGGCGGCCGGTGCGCTGGCGGTTGTAGTACAGCGGCTGCTGGCCCGAATCGCGCGGGAAACTCACCGGCAGGCGCGCCGACGGGTTGTAGTCGCCGAACAGCACGTCGGCGATCGCCGGGCCGGTGGCGGTGCCGAGGAACCAGGTCGCGAGGATCGCCTGCGCGTCACGCACCGCGCCCTGCAGCGCGAGTGCGCGGCCGTGACGCAGCAGCACGACGACCGGCGTGCCGGTCGCGGCGACCGCGTCGGCCAGCGCCTGCTGCGCGGCGGGTACCACGATCTGCGTGCGCGACTGCGCCTCGCCACTGAACCCCTGCGGCTCGCCGATCGCCAGCAGCACGACATCGGCATTGCGCGCCGCCTCGACCGCCGCCTCGATGCCGCCGTCGAGCGCGTCTTCCATGCCGCTGCCGTCGACGACGGTCAGCGCATCGCCATCCTCGAGCGCGGCGCGCAGGCCGTCCTCGACATTGACGTGCAGGCGCTTGTCGCCGAACAGCGTCCAGCAGCCTTCGATGTTGTCGCGGTCGCGCGCATACGGGCCGATCAGCGCGATCTTCTGGCCGGATTTGCGCAGCGGCAGCAGATCGCCGTCGTTCTTCAGCAGCACGATCGAGCGGCGCGCTGCATCGCGCGCAAGCTCGCCGTGCAGCGCCTGCGGATCGAGCGCGGCCTCGGCTTCGGGATCGAGCGAGCGATATGGATTGTCGAACAGCCCGATCGCCTGCTTGACCGCGAACACGCGGCGCACGCCCTGGTCGATGACCTCCATCGGCACCTCGCCGCTGGCGACGAGATCCGGCAGGTGCGTGGCGTAGAGACCGCTCTGCATGCTCATGTCGACGCCGGCGGTGAACGAGAGCTTCGTCGCCTCGCGGTCGTCGCCGGCGAAGCCGTGCGCGACGAGCTCGAAGTCGGCCGTGTAATCCGAGACCACGAAGCCCTTGAAGCCCCATTCGCCGCGCAGCAGATCGGTCAGCAGGCCATCGTGCGCGGAGGCGGGTACGCCGTTGATGTCGTTGAAGGCGCTCATCACCGTCAGCGCGCCGGCATCGAGCGCGGCCTTGAACGGCGGCAGATGCACGTCGCGCAGCGTGCCTTCGGCGATCTCGACGCTGTTGTAGTCCAGCCCGCCCATGACCGCGCCGTAGCCGACGAAGTGCTTCGGGGTCGCCAGCATCGAATCGTCGGCGGTCAGGTCGCCGCCCTGGAAGCCGCGCACGCGCGCGGCCGAGAACGCATTGCCCAGCACCACGTCCTCGCCGGCCGCTTCGGCCACGCGGCCCCAGCGCTGGTCGCGGGCGATGTCGAGGGTCGGCGCGAAGGTCCAGTGCAGGCCGCAGGCGGTGGCTTCGACCGCCGCGGCGCGCGCCGTGCGCTCGGCCAGTTCGGGCTCGAAGCTCGCGGCTTCGCCCAGCGGGATCGGGAACACCGTGCGCATGCCGTGGATCACGTCGGCGCCCATCAGCAGCGGGATGCCGAGTCGGGTTTCCTCGACCGCAATGCGCTGCGATTCGCGTCCCTGCACCGCACCGACCCCGTTGAACACGGCGCCGACCAGGCCGGCGCGGATGCGCTCGCGCAGCTCGCCGGCGTTGAGCTCGTGGATCTCCGGGTTCACGTCCGCGGCGAACGGCCGCAGCATGTCGGCGAAGATGCCGAGCTGGCCGATCTTCTCCTCCAGGTTCATCCGTGCGAGCAGGTCTTCGAGCCGGTCGTCCAAGCGCATCAGGGAGTCCATGTAAACGATTTCAGCGGGCGATTATAGGCCGCACGCCGGCGTACGGGTCCAGCCCCCGGAGCGGCCCGGACGGCCGGTGTGCATTCATCGGCGCGCATTGTCGCCGCTCGCGGGCGACGTGTCCGTCGGAAACGGGGTGGACCCGTCGCGCCGTGTACGGCGCCTCCCCGTGGCGGGGCCCGGCGCACGTGCGGCGCCGCGTTTGACGCGCGTTGCACGAACCCGGTGCAAGCCTCGACAGTCCGCCCGTCGGCCATTGCCGGGGCATCGTCACGGAGGCTGACATGGCGCGTCCCATCTGGTCCGGTTCGCTGTCGTTCGGGCTGCTCAACATCCCGGTGTCGCTGATGTCGGGCGAGCGCAAGACCGACCTGAGCTTCCGGATGCTCGATTCGCGCGACAAGAAGCCGATCCGCTTCGAACGCGTGAACGCCGACACCGGCGAGGAAGTGCCGTGGAAGGACATCGTCAAGGCCTTCGAGTACGACAAGGGCAGCTACGTCGTCATCGAGAAGGAAGACATCGCCTCGGCCGCACCCGAATCGCACGAGTCGGTCGACGTGGAGGCCTTCGTCGACGCCGGCAGCATCGGCACCCGGTTCTTCGAGAAGCCCTACGTGCTGGTGCCCGGCAAGAAGGCCGAAAAGGGCTACGTACTGCTGCGCGAAACGCTGAAGAAGACCGGCAAGATCGGCGTGGCGCGGGTGGTGATCCGCACCCGCGAGTATCTGTGTGCGGTGATGCCCGAGGACGACGCGCTGATCCTGATGCTGCTGCGCTATCCCCAGGAACTGGTTGATCCCAACGACTACAAGCTGCCCGGCGGCGCCACGTCGAGCTATCGCATCGCCGACAAGGAGTTCGACATGGCCGCGCAGCTGATCGATTCGATGTCCGCCGACTGGGCGCCCGACAGCTATCACGACGAGTTCCGCGAGCGGCTGTCGGACATCATCAAGAAGCGCATCAAGGCCAAGGGCGCGACCGCCAAGGTCGCCGAGGAGGCGCCGCACCGCGAGGATGCCGCGACCAACGTGGTCGACTTCGTCGCACTGCTGCAGAAGAGCCTCGGCGAGAACAAGCGCACGCCGGCAAAGGCCAGCAAGACACCGGCGAAGAAGGCCGCGAAGTCGGCGACGAAGAAGACCGCGAAGAAGGCAGCGACCAAGAAGCGCACCACCAAGGCGGCGAAGAAGGCCGTCCGCAAGGCGTCCTAGGTCGTGAGCCTCACCGAGTACCGCCGCAAGCGCCGTTTCGACAGCACGCGCGAACCCGAGCCCGGCAAGCCGCTGCCGCGCGGACGGCGCGCGATCTTCGTCGTGCAGCTGCACCACGCCAGCCGGCGGCACTACGACTTCCGGTTGCAGGTCGGCGATGCGCTCAAGAGCTGGGCGGTGCCCAAGGGACCCAGCTACGACCCGGACGTGAAGCGCATGGCGGTCGAGGTGGAAGACCACCCGGTCGACTACGCCGGCTTCGAGGGCGAGATTCCGAAGGGCGAGTACGGCGGCGGCCACGTCGCCCGCTTCGATACCGGCGTGTGGGCAGCCGATGGCGATCCCGAGGAAGGCCTGGCCAAGGGGCATCTGCGCTTCGAACTGTTCGGTCGCAAGCTCAAGGGGCGCTGGCACCTCGTGCGCTCGGGCAAGCCGGCGCGCCAGCCGCAGTGGCTGCTGTTCAAGGACCGCGACGAGTTCGCCGGCACGCTGGAAGCCGACGATCTCCTCGCCGACATACCCGCACCGCCGGCGGCCGATGCGAAGCGCGCCGGCACCGGCAAGGCGCGCAAGCGCAAGGAAACCGCCGTCGATGCGCCCGTCGAACGGACGGCCGACTGGGCCAGGGCCGCCCGTGCACTGGAAGGCGCGCGCCGCGCCGCCGCGCCGGACGGACCCTTCGAACCCCAGCTCGCCAAGCTCGGCAGTGCCGCCCCGCAGGGCGAGAGCTGGCTGCACGAACTGAAATGGGACGGCTACCGGCTGCTGGCGACGATCGCGCGCGGCAAGGTGCGGCTGTGGTCGCGCAACGCGCTGGAGTGGACCGACAAGGTGCCCGAGATCACCGCTGCCGTTGCGCGCCTGGGCCTGAAGTCCGGTGCGCTCGACGGCGAACTGATCGCGGGCCGTGGCAGCCGCGAGGATTTCAACCTGTTGCAGGGCACGCTGTCGGGCGAGCGCCAGGGCGCGCTGGTGCTGGTGCTGTTCGACCTGTTGCACGTCGACGGCGTCGACGTGTCCGGTGCGCCGCTGCTCGCACGCAAGGCGCTGCTGCAGCGGATTCTCGGCGAGTCGCCGCCGGCGCATCTGGCCTACAGCGCGCACATCGAGGGTGCGGCGGCGACGGCGGTCGAACTGGCGTCGGAATCGGGCTTCGAGGGCATCATCTCCAAACGTGGCGACCGGCCGTACCGCCCGGGGCGTGGCGACGACTGGCGCAAGACCAAGGAACTGGCCAGCGACGAGTACGCCGTCGTCGGCTATACGCCGCCCAAGGGCAGCCGCAGTGGATTCGGCTCGCTGCTGTTGGCGCGCCCCGATGCCGAGCACGGCTGGCGCTACGCCGGGCGCGTGGGCTCGGGCTTCAGCGACGCCCTGCTCGACGAACTCACCGCGCACATCGGCCGCGCGGGCCGTGCTGCGCCCACCGTCCACGTGCCGCCCAACGACACCGACCTGCGCCACGCGAAATGGTTCGAGCCCCGCTTCGTGGTCGAAGTCTTCTCGCGCGGCACTGGCGGCCACGGCCTGTTGCGACAGCCCTCGCTCAAGGCCGTGCGTCCCGACAAGTCGGTCGACGATCTGCACGACAGTGACCGCGATGGAGACGACCGCATGCGCCAGAACAGCGACGCCGCACACTCGGTATCGAAGCGGGCCAAGGCGGCCACGCGCAAGGCCGCCAAACCCGCTGCGAAGACACGCACTGCCAAGGCGAAAGCGGACGCAGAAGCGCGCACGCCGCCGACGCTGTCGAGCCCGGACAAGGTGCTGTTCCCCGGCGACACGCTGACCAAGCGCGATGTCGCCGACTACTACGCCGCTGCCATGCCGTGGCTGCTGCCCGAGATCGCCGGCCGGCCGCTGTCGGTGATCCGCTGCCCGGGCGGCATCGAGGGCGCCTGTTTCTTCCAGAAGCACCACACCGCGGGCATGGAGCTCGTCGAGACCGTGCGCCTGAAGGAGGAATCGGGCAGCGGCGACTACCTCATCGCCAACGACGCCGCCGCGGCGCTGGAACTCGTGCAGTTCAACGCGCTGGAGTTTCACCCGTGGGGCGCGCACGCCGATGCGCCCGACATCGCCGACCGCATCGTGTTCGATCTGGACCCCGGGGATGGCGTGCGCTGGCCCGAGATCGTGGCGGCCGCGCGCCACGTGCGCGAACTGCTGCGACAGGTGGGCCTGGAATCCTTCGTCCGCACGACCGGCGGCAAGGGCCTGCACGTGGTCGTGCCGCTGAATCCCGGCTGCGACTGGGACGTGGTCAAGCCGTTCGCCCACGCGTTCGCGCAGGGCATGGTCGAGCTCGATCCGCTGAAGTACGTGGCCACGGCGACCAAGAAGTTCCGCAAGGGCAAGATCTTCGTCGACTACCTGCGCAATGGTCGTGGCGCGACCAGCGTCGCGTCGTTCTCGCTGCGCGCACGCGCCGGCGCCCCGGTGTCGATGCCGCTGCGCTGGGAGGACCTGGGCAAGGTGAAGTCGGGCGATGCCTGGACGTTGCGCAACGCGCCGGCCCGGTTGAAGCGCCTCAAGGCGCATCCCTGGGGCGACTTTGCCGTGCTGAAGCAGTCGCTGGACGACATCGTCGATTGAGTCGGCTCCGGTAGCATGGCGCACCCTTTCACGGCGGGTCCGCCATGACAGTGCTGGTCACCGGCAGCGCCGGCCATCTCGGCGAAGGCCTGATGCGCACGCTGCGCGCACGCGGCATCCCGGCGCGCGGCATCGACATCGTCGCATCGCCCTGGACCGACGCGGTGGGGTCGATCGTCGACCGCGGCTTCGTGGACCGCTGCATGGCCGGCATCACCGGCGTGCTGCACACCGCGACCCTGCACAAGCCGCATGTCGCCACGCATCCGGCCCAGGCCTTCCTCGACACCAATGTCGGCGGCACGCTGCAGCTGCTGGAATCCGCACGCGCGCACGCGGTCGCGGCCTTCGTGTTCACCAGCACCACCAGCGTGTTCGGCGATGCACTGGTGCCGGCAGACGATGCGCCGGCGGTGTGGATCGACGAGGACGTCGTGCCGCGGGCGAAGAACATCTACGGCGCGACCAAGGCCGCGGCCGAAGACCTGTGCCGGCTGGCGCATCGCAACCACGGCCTGCCGGTGCTCGTGCTGCGCACCGCGCGCTTCTTCCCCGAGGCCGACGACGATCCGGCACGTCGCGCCGGCATCGCCGACGCCAATCTCAAAACCAACGAACTGCTGCACCGGCGCGCCGATCTGGACGACATCGTCGACGCGCACCTGCGGGCACTGGACCGTGCGCCGGCGATCGGATTCGATTGCTGCATCGTCAGCGCCACCACGCCGTTCCGGCGCGAGGACCTCGCTGCGCTGCGCCGCGATGCGGCCGCCGTGATCGCGCGACGCGTGCCCGGCAGCGAAGCCGCGTACGCGAAAGCGGGCTGGACGCTGCCGCGCACGATCGACCGCGTCTACGACAACACCCGCGCGCGCCGCCTCCTCGACTGGACGCCGCGCCACGACTTCGGGCACGTCATCGAGCGCCTGCGCGCCAGTGGCCCGATCGGCAGCACGCTCGCGCGCGAGGTCGGCATCAAGGGCTACCACGGCGCCGCATGGCGCGACGGGCTGTATCCGGTGGCGTCAAGTCCATGACCCGTGATCCGTACACGCCACCCGCCGCGGCCGTCGTGGACCGTCCGCCCGACGATGTGCGCGCCGCGCCGTTCTTCGTGGTCTCGCCGACCAAGGTCATGGCGCTGTCGATCTGCACGCTGGGCGTCTACCAGCTGTTCTGGTTCTACATGCACTGGCGACGCTGGCGCGTGGGACGCAGCGAAACCGTATGGCCGGTCGCCCGCGCGATCTTCGCGCTGTTCTACGTGCACGCGCTCGAGCGCCGCATCCGCCAGACCCTGGAGGCACGCGCGCTCGCGCGGCACAGGGGCACATTCGCTGCGGCCACGGTGTACCTGGTGCTGACCGCGCTCGACATCGGCAGCGCGATCGCGTGGCCGTGGATCTCATACCGCGTTCCCGACGGCTGGTGGTGGGCCGCCGAATGGTCCAGCCTGCTGCTCGTGCTGCCGGTCACCGCCGCCACGTGCATCCTGCAGCGTGCAGCCAACGACGCCTGCAGTGATCGGGACGCGCGTTCGAACCGGCGTTTCACGATCTACAACGCAGCCTGGATGCTCGGCGGCGTGTCGCTGACGGGGTGGGTGCTGTACATGGAACTTGCCGCCGGCGCCGTGGGCTGACGGTTCGTGACCACACCGCAGATGGAGAAATCGAATCTGATCGTCGACTGCTAGACTCGCGGGTCGTTCGCAATCTGTACCCGCCCATGCACGGAAGCGCAGGCACTTCGATTCTCGATCATCGTGTTCTCGACACCGCCGATCGCCTCGGCGCGTCGTTCGCAGCGGCGGAGCCATTCCCGCATCTCGTCGTCGACGATTTCCTCGATGCGGATTTCGCGCAGCAGCTGCTGTCGGAGTTTCCGGCCTTCGAGCAGGGCAACTTCGTCGGTGACGACGGGCAGCCGGGCGGCAAGTCCACGTCCGACAAGGTACGGCGGCTGGGCGATGCCTACCGGCGTCTCGACGATGCCATCCAGAGTCCCGAGTTCCTGCGCGCCCTGTCGCGGATGACCGGGATCGACGGTCTGATTTACGACCCCTGGTACCTCGGTGGCGGCACGCACGAGAACCGGGACGGCATGAGCCTGGACCCGCATGTGGACTTCAACTTCCACCCCAGCGAGCGCTGGCACCGGCGTCTGAATGTGATCGTGTATCTCAATCCGGTCTGGGACGCGGAATGGGGCGGCAATTTCGAACTGTTCCGGGACCCGCACGCGTCGCCGAAGCCCGACGTCACCATCGCGCCGGCGTTCAACCGCTGCGCGATCTTCGAGACCTCCGAGCGGTCCTGGCACGCCTTCGACCGGATCCGGATCCCGTCCGACCGGCCGGGCCTGACGCGGCGTTCGATTGCGCTGTACTTCTATACGGAAGACCGGCCGGCGGACGAGGTCGCGGATCGCCACACGACCTACTACGTCAACCGGCAACTGCCGTCGCACTTCGTCGAAGGGCGCACTCTGGATGCAGACGATGCCGGTGAACTGCAGCAGCTGATCGCGCAGCGCGATGCCCACATTCGCATGCTGTACGCGGAGAACACCGCGTTGCGCAAGGCGCAGGACGCCGGGGTGAGCGGGCACCTGCTGTACCTCGCGAAACGCGCCTACGTCCGCTTTCGCCGTTGAGCAGGCATTACCGCCGCGCTCGCATGATCAGTCGCCGATCTTCACCAGCAGTTTGCCGAAGTTGCCGCCCGTTAGCATGCCGATGAAGGCCTCGGGGGCGTGCACCAGGCCTTCGACCACGTCTTCGCGATAGCGGATGCGGCCCTCGCGCAGCCATTGCCCCATCTCGCGGACGAATTCCGGATACAGCGCGATGAAGTCGCGCTGGATGAAGCCGCGTACGGTCAGATGCCGCGTCAGGATCAGCGACATCAGTTGCGGCACGCGGTCCGGGCCGTTGCGCGGCGCGGTGTCGTTGTAGTGCGCGACGAGGCCGCAGACGGGAATGCGGGCGAAATCGTTGAGCAGCGGCAGCACCGCGTCGAAGACCGCGCCGCCCACGTTCTCGAAATAGACGTCGATGCCGTCTGGACATGCGGCGGCGAGCCGTCCGGCGAAATCGTCCGCACGATGATCGAGCGCGACGTCGAAGCCGAGATCGTCCCGCACGTGCGACACCTTGTCCGGGCCACCGGCGATGCCGACCACACGCGCGCCCTGCAGCTTCGCGATCTGGCCGACGGTGGCGCCGACCGGTCCACTGGCCGCGGCGACGACCACCGTTTCGCCGTGCTGCGGCTTGCCGATCTCGCGCAGGCCGGCATAGGCGGTGAACCCGGGCATGCCGTGTACGCCGAGTGCGGTCTGCACCGGTAGCCCGGCCGGGTCGAGCTTGCGCCGCAGGCTTTCGCCATCGACGACGGCGTGGGTCTGCCAGCCGGCATGTGCCAGCACCAGATCGCCAGGCGACCACGCCGGATGCAGCGACTGCACGACCTCCGACACGGTGCCGCCGTCCATGACCTCGCCGAGTTCGACCGGCGCGGCATACGAGCGGCCGGCGTTCATGCGCCCGCGCATGTAGGGGTCCAGCGAAAGCCAGCGGTTGCGCAGAAGCACCTGGCCGTTGCGCGGCGTCGGCAACGGCGCGTGCTCGATGCGGAAATCGGCCGGCGTCGGCGCGCCCTCGGGACGTGACGCCAGCACGATGCGGGTGTTGCGTTCGGACGCCATGGTCGACTCCGGTGCGGTGACGGCGGTCAGGATGCCGCGATGCGGGCGACGTCCGCGTCGAGATCAACCGCCGGCGCTGGCCCCGTCGAGCGCGGCGATGTCGGCCTTCGACAGCAGCAGCGTGCGCGACGCCGCCAGCTCGCGCAGCTGGGCGACGCTGGTCGCGCTGACGATCGGCGCGGTGACGCCGGGCCGAGCGATCAGCCAGGCCAGCGCGACCTGCGCGACCGTCGAGGCGTGCCGGCAGGCGACATCGTCGAGCGCGGCGAGGATGCGCTTGCCGCGCGGGTTGAGATATTTGCCGACGACCTGCGCGCCGCGCGCGCGGCTCCTGGCGGCGTCGGCCTCGCTGCGGTACTTGCCGCTGAGAAAGCCGCTGGCCAGCGCGTAGTAGCCGATCACGCCGATGCCCTGCGTGCGCACCAGCGGTTCGAGCGCGGCCTCGTAGCCCGCGCGATCGAACAGGTTGTACTCCGGCTGCAACGTCTCGTAGCGCGGCAGGCCATGGCGTGCCGACACGTCCAGCGCTTCGGCCAGGCGCGGCGCGGTGTAGTTGGACGCGCCGATCGCGCGCACCTTGCCCTGTTCGATCAATCGCGAGAACGCGCCCAGCGTGTCTTCCAGCGGCACCGACGCATCGTCCTCGTGGGCCTGGTAGAGATCAATGACGTCGGTTCGCAGGCGTCGCAGCGAGTCCTCGCACGCCGCCTGGATGTTCGCCGGCGACAGCCCTCTGCGCTGCGGCCACTTGCCGACCTTGGTCGCGATCACCACGCGGTTGCGCTTGCCGGACCGCTGGAGCCATGAGCCGATCAGCGCTTCGGATTCACCGCCCTGGTTGCCGTCGACCCAGGCCGAATAGACATCGGCGGTATCGACGAGGTTCAGGCCCAGTGCCACGCATTCGTCGAGCAGCGCATGCGAGGTCGCCGCGTCCGCGCTCCAGCCGAAGACGTTGCCGCCGAACGCCAGTGGCGAGACCCTGAGGCCCGAGCGTCCGAGTTCACGTTCCGACATGGCGCAGCTCCTGTGTACGAAGAGCGGCCAGCATAGGCAGGGTGCCGCTGCGACAGACACCGGCCGGCGCGCAAAGCACTGTTCCGGCGGGGGCGCACCAAAAGGCCGGCGTGCAGCGACCGCGTTCGGCGCGCGGCTTGTGGCACCCTTGCGCCACGTCCGCATCCCGGAGTTCCGCCCATGCAACGCAGCTTGTCGCTCTGTGCCGTCGCCTTGCTCGTCCTCGCCGGCTGCGCCAGCGGGCCGCACACCCCGGCCGATTCGGCCGCCGATCTGGATGCCAACAACGTCACGCGCCTCGACGCCGCGCTGGCCGGCGACTGGCGCAGCGCGGAGAACCGCGCGCGCGACATCCATCGTCATCCGCGTGAAACGCTGTCGTTCTTCGGCGTGCGCCCCGAGCACACCGTCATCGAGATCACCCCCGGCAGTGGCGCCTGGTATGCCGAGATCCTCGCGCCCTACCTGCGCGACAACGGCCGCTACATCGCCGCCGTCGTCGATCCGGCCGTCGTCGCCGAAGGGCGCGGCCGCGATTACCAGAGTGGGCAGCGCAGCGGCCTGCAGGCCCGCTTCGACGCCGCGCCGGCGCAGTTCGACCGCGCGCGCATGGTGGCCTACGATCCCGCCGCGCCGCGGCTGGGACCGTCGAACTCGGCCGATGTCGTGCTGACCTTCCGCAATGTGCACAACTGGCGCGGCAGCGGCCAGGCCGAGGGCATGTTCAAGGCGTTCTACGACGTGCTGCGGCCCGGCGGCGTGCTGGGCGTGGTCGAACATCGCGCGAAGGCCGACGTGCCCGCCGACGACCGCAGCGGCTACGTCGGCACGGCGCAGGTCATCGCGCTCGCGCAGGCGGCCGGCTTCCGGGTCGACGGCAGCAGCGAGGTCAACGCGAACCCGAAGGACACCCGCGACCATCCCAACGGCGTGTGGATGCTGCCGCCGTCGAACCGCCACGAGCCGCAGGACGCGGCGAAGTACACGGCGATCGGCGAGAGCGACCGGATGACGCTGCGGTTCGTGAAGCCGTGAGCAGCGTGCGGGCGTAAACAGGTGAGACGTCGGTGCCGGACGATTGCACGCGTCCGGGCCTGCGTCGCGCCGGACTGACGTTCCGAATCCGCTGCCAAGTCCATGCTCGTTGCCTTCAACAAGCCCTATGGCGTGCTCTGCCAGTTCACCGATCGCAGCACGCCGCCGCGACCGACGCTCGCCGGTTTCGGTCTGCCGGCCGACGTCTACGCGGCCGGCCGCCTCGATCACGACAGCGAAGGTCTGCTGCTGCTGACCGACGACGGCTCGCTGGCGCACCGCATCACCGACCCGCGCCACAAGCTGCCCAAGACCTACCGCGTGCAGGTGGAAGGGACGCCCACGCCGGACCAGCTGCAGGCCCTGCGCGACGGCGTGGTGCTCAACGACGGTCCCACGCGGCCGGCCCGGGTCTCGCTGCTCGAGCCCGCACCCGTGCTGTGGCCGCGCGATCCGCCGGTGCGCTTCCGCAAGACCGTGTCGGACGCGTGGCTGGAGCTGGTGATCCACGAAGGCCGCAACCGCCAGGTCCGGCGCATGACCGCGGCGGTCGGCCTGCCGACGCTGCGGCTGGTGCGCGTGGGGATCGGGCGCTGGTCGATCGACGGCCTCGCACCGGGCGCGTGGCGCCGCGTCGACGGTGCATAGGGGCCCGCCGCCTGTGGAGGGCGGGTGCTTTCTGGTACCGTGCCGGGCGGACAGGAACCTGCCCGCATGCCGCCCGCCCCCCGTCGGGCACTCCGGAACCCAATGCCGAACTCTGCAAACGCCAGCGGTCGCATCCTCGTCGTCGACGATCAGCCTGCGAACCTGCGCGTGGTGAGTTCGCTGCTGAGCCGCCACGGCTACGAAGTGCAGACCGCACCGGACGGCGCGGAAGCGTTGGCGATGCTCGAGGCGCGCCAGTTCGACCTGCTGCTGCTCGACATGCTGATGCCGAACATGGACGGCTTCGCGCTGCTGGGCGAGATCAAGCAGAACCCGGACCTGTTGCGCCTGCCGGTGGTGTTCCTGACCGTGGCCCAGGATCGCGAGCTGCTGCTGCGCGCCTTCGACTCGGGCGCGGTCGACTACGTCACCAAGCCCTTCATGCCCGAGGAGCTGCTGGCGCGCGTCAATGCGCACGTCGGGCTCAAGCAGACCCGCGACCGGCTCGAGCGCATCGCGCGCGAGCGCCAGGAGCTGGTCAACCTGGTCGCGCATGATCTGAAGAACCCGCTGTCGAGCATCTGGTTCGCCAGCGACATGCTGGTCAAGAACGAGACCAAGCCCGAGCGCATCCCGCGCTACCACAAGATGATCCACGAGAGCGCCGAAGACGCGCTCGGCTACATCCGCCGCTATCTCGAAACCCAGGACACCTCGCGCAAGGCCGCCGAGGCCGCGCAGGCCACCGGACTGCGCGACGTGCTGGACTGGATCGTCGCGCGTTACGCCATGCAGTTCGAGGACCGCGGCGTGCTCCTGCAGGCGCGCGCGCCCGACGTCACGCCGATGGTCGCGATCGACGGCCTGGTGCTGCGCCAGGTCGCCGAGAACCTGATCAGCAACGCCATCAAGTACGCGCCCGACAGCAACGTCGACATTTCGCTGCGCGGCGGCGGTGCCGGCTTCTGGCAGCTGCTGGTCGAGGACCGCGGGCCGGGCATCGCCCGCGACCTGCAGCACGCCCTGTTCCGCCCCTTCCAGCGCCTGGCGCACGCCGGCAAGGACGACGGCCGCTCCAGCGGCCTGGGTCTGTCGCTGGCCAAGCAGATCATCGTCGACCTCGGCGGCCAGCTCTGGTACGAGGACCGCGAAGGCGGCGGTGCACGTTTCATCATCGAGCTGCCGGAAGTCGCGTCGGACCTCGAACTGACCGCCGCGAACGACGACCCGCAGGACGCCTGAGCGTCCTGCCGCAGGGTGGGTAGCGCGCAGCGAAACCCGCCGTCGCCATGCCGCAGTCCGCGGCATCAGAAAGGGGACCAGTACTGGTCTTTCGCGAGCTGCGTCACACGACTCGACGCACTCCGGTGACGGCCGTCGTCGCGCTCCAAGCGTCCTGAGAGGGGTGACGGATCTGCAAGACATAAAAAAACGCGGGCCGAGGCCCGCGTTCCGGTCTACCTGCGCCCGGCCGCATGGCCGGCGCACGGGTCGAGTCTGGTGGTTCAGTCCTGCGAGTTCGAGTTCGCAGCCGCGCGGCGCGTGGTGCGCTTGCGGGCCGGTGCGCGGCTCGGTTCGATGCGGCGCGAGCTGCCTTCGACGGCGCCGTTTTCCTTGCGCTTCTTGTACTGGCGCGCGGCGACCCAGACGAGTCCTGCGCCGATGACCGACGCGGCGACGATCGCCGGGTTGCGGCGCAGAAAGCCGCCGGCCACACGCGTTCCCATGCGGGCCGCGCCCAAGGCGGCGCCGGTCTGCAGCCACTTCTCGGCGGAACTCGGAATCGACTGGCGCAGGCTGTCGCCCGCCTGGCCGACCAGCGACAGGGCCTTGTCGGACAGCGCTTCGAACTTGCTCATGGGAAGGACCTCGGGTGTCCGCATAGGGGATGACCGAGTCTAGTCAGCGCCTGTGGAACCCGCGTGATCGCTGCCGTTGCCGGAATCGGCCGTCAGCTGCCGTTCGGGCTCTTACCGCGGGCGCGCATCGGATACTTACGTGCCGCGTGGCTTCGCGCGATGCGTGGCGGGCGCGTTCCATGGATCCTCGGGCTGCGCCACGCATGACCCACTGTCGCAACGCGGCTGCACCGTCGCCACGGGTCCAGATCGCGACGCCTCACGTGCCCCGCGGTTTCGCGCGATGCGTGGCGGGCGCATTCCATGGATCCTCGGGCCGCGCCACGCATGACCCACCGTCGCAGCGAGGCTGCACCGTCGCCACGGGTCCAGATCGCGACGCCTCACGTGCCCCGCGGTTTCGCGCGATGCGTGGCGGGCGCATTCCATGGATCCTCGGGCCAGGGATGTTTGGGATACCGCCCCTTCATCTCCTTACGCACCTCCGGATACGTGCGTTCCCAGAAGCCGGCGAGGTCGCGCGTGACCTGCAGCGGGCGCCCGGCCGGCGACAGCAGATGGATCATCAGCGGCACGCGGCCGTCGGCGACGGTCGGCGTCGTCGTCAGGCCGAACAGTTCCTGCAGCTTGACCGCGAGCACCGGCGGCGCGGGTGTGCCGTCGGCTTCGATCGCGTACTCGATCGCACGTGCCATGCCCGAGGGCACCGTGATGCGCACCGGGGCCAGTCGGTCGAGCTGCTGGCGGCGCGTCCAGTCGAGTCCGCCCTGCAGCGCATCGGCGAACGTGTCCGCGCCCAGCGCATCGAGCCGTGTGAGCCCCGCGAACGCGGGCCGCAGCCAGGTGTCGCGCGTCGCCAGCAGGGCGTCGTCCGAGACATCGGGCAACCCGAGTTCGGGCATCCACGCGCGCACCGCCTGCACGCGCGCCTGCCACTGGCGCAGACCGTCGCGCCACGGCAGCACGGCGAGGCCCAGCACACCGACCGCATCACTCAGCGCCTGCGCAGCCTGCGCCGGATCGACGCGGCCATTGGCGCGCGCGTCGAGCACGATGCCGTCGAAGCGGCGCACGCGTTCGCCGACCAGGGCGCGTCGCTCGGCATCCCAGCGCGTTTCATCGGCATCGCTGAACCGGTCCGGCCATTGCGCGCGCAGCCGCGCTTCGTCGACCGGCGCGCCGCGCAGCAGCAGGGCGTCGCGAGCTTCGTAGCGCAGTTCGCTGGCGACGATCCAGGCCTCGCCGCGCAGGCTGCTGTCGTCGAACAGGCGTGCCATGCGGCCGTTGCTGAGCGTGTAGCGCGAGGCGTCGCGTGCATGGCGGTGGCCGATGCGATCCGGAAACGCATGTGCGAGCAGATCGCCCAGCAGATGCGCGGGTGCCGACGTCTGCGGCGATGCATCGAGCTTCAGACGTCGACGCCACTGCCGGGCCGCCGTATCGATCGCCGCGAGCGCACCGCGTTGTGCATCGGCAGGCGCGCGTCCGCTGCGGAACGCCGCCAGCGCCTGCCAACGCGCAGCCACGCCATCCGAACGCGGCGCACCCGGCAACGGCCGCAGCGGGTCACGTGCTTCCAGCAGCGCGCACAGATCGCAGGCGAGCGCGCGTTCGTCGGCGTCGTTGCCGGCCAGCAGCATCGCCGCGAGTCGCGGATGCGTGCCCAGCGCGAGCATGCGGCGCCCCGTCGGCGTGATCGCGCCACGCGCATCCAGCGCGTCGAGGCGCCGCAGCAGATCTTGCGCGGCGCCCATCGCGCCGGCCGGCGGGGTATCCGGGAATGCCAGCGCGGTGTCGCCCCAGGCCGCGAGTTCGAGCGCCAGTGCCGCCAGGTCGACCTGTGCGATCTCCGGGCGTCGCTGTGGTTCCAGGCGTTGCGATTCCGGCCACAGGCGCAGCGCGACACCCGGTGCGACACGGCCCGCGCGACCGGCGCGCTGGTCGGCCGAGGCCTGCGAGATCGCCACGGTCTCCAGACGCGAGAAGCCGCTGTTGGGATCGAACCGCGGTTCGCGCGCCTGGCCGCTGTCGACGACGATGCGCACGCCCGGCAACGTCACACTGCTTTCGGCGACGTTGGTCGCCAGCACCACGCGACGCCGGCCGTCGCCCGCGGGCTGCAGCACGTGCGTCTGCGCCTCGACCGGCAGCTCGCCGTGCAGCACCAGCAGTTCGACCTCGCCCGGCAATGTGGCGTCGAGCTGCGCGCGCGCGCGCGCGATCTCGCGTTGGCCCGGCAGGAACACCAGCGCATCGCCGGGCTGCGTGGCCAAAGCATCAAGCACGACGCGGCGGACCTGGTGCTCGAGCGTCTCGTCGCGCTTGGGCGGCACATGCGAGACCTCGACCGGATAGCTGCGGCCCGCGCTCGACAGCCGCGGCGCATCCAGCCACTGCGCGATGCGCGCGCCGTCGAGCGTCGCCGACATCACCACCAGCCGCAGGTCCTCGCGCAGGCCGGCCTGCACGTCGCGCGCAAGTGCGAGGCCAAGATCGCCGGCCAGATGACGTTCGTGGAATTCGTCGAACAGCAGCGCGCCGACATCCGAGAGTTCCGGATCGTCCTGCAGCATCCGCGTCAGGATGCCTTCGGTGACGACCTCGATCCGCGTGCGCGCGCTGATGCGCGATTCGAAGCGGATGCGGTAACCGACGGTTCCGCCGACGTCGTCGCCGAGCTGCCGCGCCATGAAGCTCGCGGCCGAACGCGCGGCCACGCGGCGCGGTTCCAGCATCACGATGCGGCGCGTGCCGAGCCAGTCCGCATCCAGCAGGGCCAGCGGCACCTGCGTGGTCTTGCCTGCACCGGGCGGCGCTTCGAGCACCAGACGCGGATGATCGGCGAGGCTGCCGAGAATCTCCGGCAACATGGGTGTGATAGGAAAAGCGGGCGATCCGGTCGGCGTCACGGCGCACAGGCTAACGACGTCACGCATTCGCGTCGATGCGTCCGTGCAAGGGTTTGCCCCGGGTGACGGTGCACCCTGGCGGCCGCCAGACTCTGCCGCTTCTCCGTCAACGGAACCACCATGCGCCCTCGCCCGCTCCGTCTTCCGCATGCCTTGCTGCTCGCCTGCGGCGTGTCCGCGTTCGCACCTGCCGCGTTCGCCGAGGTCTTCATCAACGAGCTGCACTACGACAACGCGGGCGTCGACACCGGCGAGGCGATCGAGATCGTCGCAACCGCGGGCGAGAACCTGTCGGGCTATCGCGTGTGGCTGTACAACGGCAGCAACACGCCGAACGCGGCGAAGCAGTACGGCAACCATGCGGTACCGGCGCCGCAGTCGCGCAACTGCGGCGCGAACGTCGCCATCGCCACGGTGACCTTCACGCGTGATGGTTTGCAGAACGGCCCGAACGACGGCATCGCCCTGGTCGACGGCGCCGGCAACGTGGTGCAGTTCATCAGCTACGAAGGCGTGATCACCGCGGCCGACGGGCCCGCCGCCGGTGAGACCAGCCGGAACCTGCCGGTGTCAGAAAGCGCGAACGCGCCGGTCGGCACGTCGCTGCAGCTGACCGGCAGCGGCAGCACGTCCGCCGATTTCCAGTGGGCGCCGTCGTCGACGCAGACCTTCGGCGCCTGCAACACCGGCCAGACCTTCGGCGGCAGTGGCGGTGGCGGCGACACCACGCCGCCATCGGTCACCGCGACCACGCCGGTCAGCGGTGCCAGCGATTTCCCCGCCGCCGGCGACCTGTCGGTGAGATTCAGCGAGCCGGTCACGCTGGCCAGCGGCGCGTTCGCCCTGCAATGCGCGAATTCGGGCGCGGTGTCACTCGACCACGCGAACAGCGGCAGCACCTTCGCCATCGGCACCGGCACCGCGCTGCATGCCGGCGAGGCCTGCACGCTGACGGTGCGTGCGGCCTCGGTCAGCGATGCCGACGGTCTGTCGCCCGGCGCCGACACCACCGTCGCGTTCCACGTCGCCGGCGGCACGGGCGGCGGCAGCGACGGCTATTACGCGCGCGTCAACACCAGCAGCCCGGCGCAGCTGCGCTGCTCGCTGCATCAGACGATCCGCGGTCATACCTCGTATCCCTACAGCGGCACCGGCACCAGCACCTGGACCATCCTCGAAATCGCCGACGAGGATCCCAACGACAGCGGCAGGATCCTCGATGCCTACCGCAACCGCAGCTACGCCAAGGGCAGCAGTCGCGCGGGCACCGGCAGCGGTCTGACCTACAACCGCGAACACACCTGGCCCAAGTCGCTCGGCTTCCCGTCCACCAGTGGCGACAAGGGGCTGCCGAACGCGCCGCATACCGATGCGCACATGCTCTATCTCACCGATTCGGACCACAACTCCGCACGCGGCAACAAGCCGCTGGCGAACTGCAGCAGCGCCGCCAACTGCAGCGAGCGCGTGACCGAGTCGAACAACGGTGTCGGCGGTGGCAGCGGTCTGTTCCCGGGCAATTCGAACTGGAGCGGCTCGAACGGCTTCCAGGTCTGGGGCCATCGCAAGGGCGACATCGCGCGTGCGGTGCTGTACATGGCGATCCGCTACGAAGGTGGCGCACATCCGACCACCGGCCAGTCCGAGCCGGATCTCGAACTGACCGACGATGCCAGTCGCATTGTCTCGACCTCGGCATCGCCGGCTTACATGGGCTTGCTGTCGACGCTGCTCGAATGGCACCAGGCCGACCCGCCGGATGCGCGCGAGCAGGCGCGCAACGAAGTGGTCTTCAGCTTCCAGGGCAACCGCAATCCCTTCATCGACCATCCCGAGTGGGCCTCGCGCGCGCTGTTCGAGAGCACCGCACCGGCGAGCTGCCAGCTGTTGAACTGAGCCGGGCGCAGGATGCCCTTTGCGCGCACGCGTGGCGGTTGAACCCCTCCCCCCGCGCGCGGGGGAGGGCTTCGCAGCAGCAGCGGGTCCGCTGACTACAATGCACCCCCCCACGTTGCCCGCATTTCCCCATGCAGCTGATCGACATCGGCGTCAATCTCACCCACGACAGTTTCGACCACGATCGCGACGCGGTGCTGCAGCGCGCGCGCAACGCCGGCGTGACACGCATGGTGATCACCGGCGCCAGCCGCGAACATTCGCCCAAGGCGCTCGAGCTGGCGCAGGCGCATCCCGGGTTTCTCTATGCGACCGCAGGCGTGCATCCGCATCACGCGCTCGAATACACCGACGAGTGCGACGCCGAGATGCGCGCGCTGCTGGCGCATCCGGAAGTCGTCGCAGTCGGCGAGTGCGGGCTCGACTACTTCCGTGATTTCTCGCCGCGCCCCGCGCAGCGCAAGGCCTTCGAGCGGCAGCTGCAGATCGCGGTCGAGACCGGCAAGCCGCTGTTCCTGCACCAGCGCGATGCGCACGACGACTTCGTCGCGATCATGCGCGAGTTCGAAGGGAAGATCGGCCCGGCGATCGTGCACTGCTTCACCGCAGACAAGCGCGAGCTGTTCGATTGCCTCGACCGCGACTGGCACATCGGCATCACCGGCTGGCTGTGCGACGAGCGCCGCGGCCAGCATCTGCGCGAGTTGGTGCCCAGCATTCCAGCCCACCGGTTGATGGTCGAGACCGACGCGCCCTATCTGCTGCCGCGCACGCTCAAGCCCAGCCCGAAGGATCGCCGCAACGAGCCGGCGTTCCTGCCGCACATCGTCGAGGAACTGGCGCGCGATCGCAGCGAGGACGTCGCGGTCACTGCCGAGGCGACGACGGCGACGGCGGCGGCGTTCTTCCGCCTGCCGTAGACCTCAGAAACCCGACGGCATCAACAGCAGCAAGCCCGCACCCAGCGCGATGCGATAGAGCGCAAAGCCGGTGAAGCGGTGGCGCTTGATGTACCCCAGCAGCCACTTCACCACGATGAAGCCGGTGACCATCGCGGCGATGAAGGCGATCGCGACATCGCCCCAGGCTTCCCCGCCCAGGCCCTGGTCCATCCACAGTTCCAGGAACGCATAGGCGCTGGCGGCGAACATCGTCGGAATGCCGACCAGGAACGCGAACTCGGCCGCGGCCGAGCGCCGGCTCAGGCCCAGCAGCATCGCCAGGAAGATCGTCGTCGCCGAACGCGAGGTGCCGGGAAACACGCCGGCCACCACCTGCGCCAGACCGACCGCGATGGCCACCGTCCATGTCACGTGCGCGTTGTCGCCGCGCTTCTCGGCGAAGTACTCGGCCACCAGCATCCAGATGCCGCCGATGATCAGCGCCCAGGCGACCGGCGTGACCGTCTCCGGCAGTTCCCAGCCCGCCATGCGCACCGGCAGGCCGACCAGCGCGGTCACCGCGAATGCGACGAACAGCTTGGCCGAATAGTCGCGGTGTTCGCGATTGCCCAGACCCGTCGTCAGCTGCCAGATGCGCTGGCGGAACACCAGCAGCGTGGCGAGAATCGCGCCGGCCTGGATGACGATGTTGAAGAAGTCCGAACGCGCGCCGAGCCAGTGCTGGGCGATCAGCAGGTGACCGGTGCTGGAAACGGGCAGGAATTCGGTCAGCCCCTCGATGATGCCGAGGAGCAGGGCGGAAATCGGATCGGACACGGGCGGCTACGCGAAGCGGGGGCAAGCCGACGAGGATACCGGCGCCGCTACCCCCGCGAAACGGTCGGAATGTAACCGTCAGTCGCGATTCGCGGCCGTGGGCTGCTTGAGCTCGCGATAGCGCAGCAGCGCCGCCTGCAGATCGCCGCCCAGCGCGGCCTGTTCGCCGAGCTGCTGGTCGCGGATCGCCAGCTGCCGCTGCAGGTCGCCGTGCTGGCTGCGGATGCTGTCCATCAGCGGCTTGGCCACCGGCTGGCCGGCCAGTTCGCGCTCGCCGGCCTGGCGCAGCAGCGCCAGCAGGCTGGTGCGCAGGTTGTCGATGCCCATGGCCGAGGTCTTGAGCGCTTCCTCGACCAGCACGATGCGCTCGCCGTAGGCGCGACGCAGGTCGGCTTCGGTCGCGTAGGACTCGACCATCGCCAGTTCCTGGCGCTTGCGGGTGGCTTCGGCCTCGGCATCGCGCTTGGCCTGCAGCGCGGCGGCGTCGAGCGCGCTGCGCTCGTCGGCGGTCAGCGCGCGGCTGACGTGCGCGGTCGCCATGCCGCTGCGGCTGCTGATCTCGGTGCGCTCGGCATCGACCGCGGAGGCCGGCAGCGCGTCGCCGCAGACGCGGCGGCCGCCCTCGTTCCAGCAGTAGATCTTGCGGTCGGCGCCCGGCTGCTGCGCCAGCGCGCCGCAGGCGACGCCGGCCAGCAACAGGCCCAGGGCCAGTCGATTCGGAATGTGCATGACGTCCGTCCCCCTGAACGGCCGAAGTGCGGCATCAGCTTGTCGGTTCGCTGCCATGTCGGGCCCGGTAGGCGAGCAGGCGGTCGCGTTCGGCTGCCAGTGTCGCGTGTTGGCCGGCGAATGCAAGCAGGTCGGACAGCGCGGCGATCGCCACGACCGGCACGCCCTGTTCGCGCGCGACACGCTGCGCCGCGGACTCGACGCTGTCGTCGGCCACGCGTTCCTGGCGGTCCAGCGCGATGACGATGCCCGATACCGTGCCACCGCCTTCGGCGATCTGGCCCAGCGCCTCGCGGATCGCGGTGCCGGCGGTGATCACGTCGTCGACGATCAGCACCCGCTTGCCGGCCAGCGGCGCGCCGATCAGCACTCCGCCCTCGCCGTGCGCCTTGGCTTCCTTGCGGTTGAACGCCACCGGCAGGTCGCGGCCGCGGCGCGCGTACTCGCAGGCCAGCGCGGTCGCCAGCGGAATGCCCTTGTAGGCCGGGCCGAACAGCAGGTCGAACTCGACCCCGGCCGCGTCCAGCGCATCGGCGTAGCAGCCGGCCAGTGTCGCAATCGCCGCGCCGGTGTCGAAGCGCCCGGCGTTGAAGAAATACGGGCTGATGCGGCCGGACTTGAGCGTGAACTCGCCGAAGCGCAGCGCATCGGCGTCGAGCGCCAGCTGCAGGAAACGGGTGCGGTGGTCGGACATGGCGTTCGGAGGCGCGGCGCGGGGCGCACAGCATAGCGGTTCCGTCAGGTGCGGCCCGGACGCTTGCGTTACGCTTTTCGCAGTTCCCGCACCACGGATCCCCATGCGCATCATCAGCTTCAACGCCAACGGCGTGCGGTCCGCCGCGAAGAAGGGTTTCTTCGACTGGTTCGTCCAGCAGGACGCCGACGTGCTGTGCATGCAGGAGACCAAGGCGCAGGAACACCAGCTGATCGCCGACGGCGGCCTGCACGGCGATTTCCTGCCCGCCGGCTACAAAGCCTGGTTCCGCGATGCGACCACAAAGAAGGGCTACAGCGGCGTGGCGATCTACGCCAGGCGCGAGCCCGACGAAGTCCGCACCGCGCTGGGCTGGGCCCCGTTCGACGACGAAGGGCGCTACATCGAGGTGCGTTTCGGAAACTTGAGCGTGGTGTCGTTCTACATTCCGTCCGGTTCCTCTGGCGATCTGCGCCAGGGCTTCAAGTTCGAGGTCATGGACTGGCTCAAGCCCATCCTCGACGAATGGCTGGCCAGCGGCCGCGATTACGTACTGTGCGGCGACTGGAACATCGTGCGCTCCAGGCACGACATCAGGAACTGGAGCAGCAACCAGAAGAACTCCGGCTGCACGCCGCCCGAGCGCGCATGGCTTAACGGCATGATCGGCGACGCCTGCGGCGACGGCCTGGTCGAGCCGCCGGCGACCGGTTGGCTCGACGCGCTGCGCGTGCTGCGCACCGAGGCGCCCGAGTACACCTGGTGGAGCAACCGCGGCGCCGCCCGCGCCAACAACGTGGGGTGGCGCATCGACTACCAGTTCATCACCCCGTCGCTGCGCGACCGGGTCGAGGCCTGCGCGGTGCACGCCGAGCCGCGCTTCTCCGATCACGCACCGCTGGTCGTGGATTACCGCGCATGAGCGAGGCCGTTGCCACGACACCCGCCGGCAAGCCCTCGATCTGGCGGGCGTTCACCCAGCCCGCGGCGTGGACGATGTTCTTCTTCGGCTTCGCGTCGGGCCTGCCGTTCCTGCTGGTCGCCGGCACGCTGGCCTACTGGCTGCGCGAAGGCGGGATCGAGCTGCGCGAGATCACGATGATCGCCAGCGCCGGCATGGCGTATTCGTTCAAGTTCCTGTGGGCGCCACTGGTCGACCGCTGGCGGCTGCCGCTACTCGGACGTCTGGGCCAGCGGCGTGGCTGGCTGCTGCTGGCGATGGTCGCGGTGATGGTCGGTCTGATCGCGATGGCGGCGGTCGGTACGGGGCCGCTGGCGCTGTTCGTCGGCTTCACGCTGCTGGTCGCGTTCTCCGGCGCCACGCTCGACATCGCGGTGGATGCCTACCGCGTCGAGATCGCGCCGAAGAACGCGCAGGGCGCGCTGGTCGCGACCTACTCGCTGGGGTATCGCATCGCGCTGATCGTCACCGGCGCGCTGGCGCTGGTGCTGGCCGACCACGTCGCCTGGCCGGTCGTCTACCAGGCCATGGCGGCCTGCATGCTGGTGCCCATCGTGACCGTGTTCGTCGCGCGCGAGCCGGACGTGGTGCGCACGCGCGTGCAGAACTGGGCGCAGGGCCTGCGCGAAGGCGTGGTCGAACCCTTCGCCGATTTCTTCCGCCGCTTCGGCGGCAAGGTCGCGCTGGGCATCCTGCTCTTCATCCTGGCGATGAAGGCCTCGGACCAGGCGCTGATCGGCGGCATCATCGGCCCGTTCTATCTGGACCAGGGCTTCACCAAGACCGAGATCGCCGCGGTCACCAAGGTCTACGGCATCTGGATCGGCATCGCCGGTGCGTTCATCGGCGGCATCGCGGTCGCGCGCTGGGGCATCCAGTGGCCGCTGTTCGTGGCCATCGTGCTCGGCGCGGTCAGCAATCTGCTGTACGTGACGCTGATCGGCGCCGATGGCGACCTGACCCGCCTGACGATCGTGATCTCCGGCGAGAACCTCGCCCAGGGCTTCCTCGGGACGGTCGCGGTGGCCTATCTGTCGGCGCTGGTGAACCAGCGCTACACCGCCACCCAGTACGCGCTGTTCTCGTCGCTGATCATGCTGCCGGGCAAGGTGCTCGGATTCTTCTCCGGGCAGATCGTGGAGGCCACCGACGGCTACGCGGCCTATTTCGTGATCACCGCCGTGGTCGCGGTGCCCGCACTTGTGCTCTTCTTCTGGCTCAAGCCTCGGGTGCGCCTGGACAACGGCGACGCGCCCGCCACGGGAGACGCCACGGAATGACCGAAATCGTACTCAGGGACCTCGACCCGGCCTTGCTCGAGCGCATCGCTGGCTACGCCGATTCCCAGGGCTGGGGCCAGGCGCGCACGCTGCGGTTCCTGATCGAACAGGGCCTGCGGGCGAGCGTCGGCGACGAGCGCTCGACCTTCGATGCGACCGAGGACGGCGTGCTGGCCGCGGCGATCGGCGCGCTGGAGCAGATTCCCGACGACACCTTTGCGCTGATCGGGCGCGGTGCGGTGGCGCAGCCCGCTTAGTCCATCCCGGCCTGCCTCAGGCCGGATGCACGACACCCAGCACGCGTGGACCCGACGCGCCGGTGACCGACGGCAGATTGCCCGGTCGGCCGAGCAGGGTCTGACGCGCCAGCCACGCGAAGCCCATCGCCTCGACATGGTCGGGATCGAGGCCGTGCGCCGCGCTCGATTCCACGGTCACGCCCGGTAGCGCCTCCGCCAGCGCCTGCATCAGCGCGGCGTTGTGCACGCCGCCCCCGCAGCCGATGACGCGCGTGGTCGCAGGCTGCGTTGCGCGCAGCGCATCGGCGATCGTCGTCGCGCTCAGTGCGAGCAGGGTCGCCTGCACGTCGGCGACCGATTCGTGGCCGCGCAATGCGGCGTCCACCCAGTCGAGATGGAACTGGTCGCGGCCGCTGGATTTCGGCGGCGGCAGGGCGAACCACGGCTCGCCCTGCAGGCGCTGCAGCAGTGCCGCATCCACCCTGCCCGACCGCGCCAGCGCGCCGTCGCGATCGAACGCTTCGCCGGTGTGGCGCAGGCACCATGCGTCCATCAGACCGTTAGCTGGCCCGGTGTCGAAGCCGCGCACCGCGCCGCCATCGCCCGGCAGCAAGGTGAAATTGGCGATGCCGCCGAGATTGAGCACCGCGCGGTCCTCGCCGGGCGCACGCAGCAGCGCGGCGTGCAGGGCCGGCAGCAGCGGCGCGCCGTGACCGCCGGCCGCGACGTCGCGGCGCCGGAAGTCGGCGACGGTCGCCACACCGGTGCGTTCGGCGATGCGCGCGCCGTCACCGAGCTGCAGCGTGAAGGGTGCGCGGCCATCGCCGTCGCGGCCGTGGGGACGATGCCGCAAGGTCTGCCCGTGCGATCCGATCGCGGCGATGTCGGCCGGGGTGAGCCCGGCATCGGTGATCGCCGCCAGCGCCGCATCGGCGAAGGCATCGGCGATCTGCACATCGAGTTCGCCGACATCGTCCAGCGTCAGCACGGCGGCCTGCTGGCCGAGCGCGACCAGCCGCGCACGCAACGCGGCGTCCCAGGGATACGTGCGGCCGAAACGCAGCTGCGCATCCAGACCGCCGTCGGCACGATCGTCGAAACGCACGATCGCCGCGTCGATGCCGTCGGCACTGGTGCCCGAGATCAGGCCGAGAAACAGGTCGGGCATCGAGGTGGGTGCGTGGAAATCGGAAGGGAGAAACGAAACGCCCGGCGCTGGGCCGGGCGTCGTCTGCGAATCAGCCGCGGCCGTTGCCGCCGCGGGATGCACTCGCGACCTGACGGTCGGGATCGGGACGCGCCGGCAGGTCGGCGTAGATCACGTCCTCGACCTCGCGGATGCGCGCCAGGGCCGGGCCGGTCTGCTGACGGAACTGCGCCAGCGCGCGGCCGGACAGCGGATCGGGTTCGGGCATCGTGTGCTGCAGCGGGTTGCGGTGCACGCCGTTGACGCGGAATTCGTAGTGCAGGTGCGGGCCGGTCGACATGCCGGTGGTGCCGACGTAGCCGATGATCGTGCCCTGCGCGATGCGCTGGCCCTGCCGAACGTTGCCGAAGCGCGACATGTGCGCGTACAGCGTGGTGTGGCCGCGGCCGTGGTCGAGCACCACGGTGTTGCCGTAGCCGCCCTGCACGCCGCGGAACTGCACGCGCGCATCGCCGGCGGCCATGATCGGCGTGCCGGTCGGCGCCGCGTAGTCGACGCCCTTGTGCATGCGCGAGGTGCCCAGCACCGGGTGGCGCCGGTTGCCGAACCGCGAGCTCAGGCGCGCGTACTGGATCGGCATGCGGATGAAGCTCTTCTTGAGCGGGCGACCGTCGGCGTTGTAGTACTCGGCCTTGCCGTCCTGCTCGTAGCGGAATGCGCTGAAGGGCTTGCCCTTCGCGGTGAACACCGCCGCCTGCACCGGGCCGCTGCGGATCAGCTCGCCTTCGCGCCAAGTCTGCTCCACCACGACGCTGAAACGGTCGTTCTGGGTGACGTCGGTGTTGAAGTCGATGTCGTACTTGAAGACTTCGTCGGTCAGCGTGTTGATGTTCGCGCCCGACAGACCGAGCTGGCGTGCCGAGTGGAACAGCGAGCGGCCGACCTTGCCGCTGATGACGACGTTGCGGATCTCGACCGGACGCTCGATGACCTGTTCGGTGATCGCGTCGCCCGACACGGTGAGTTCGACGCGCTCGGTGTCGCTGCGGTCGTAGCGCAGCTTCTTGAGACTGCCGTCCTGCGCCAGATCGAAGCCCAGCTCGGTGCCCGGACGCATGCGGGTCAGCTTGGCCTTGGCATCGGGCTGCTCAAGGATGCGGTGCATCGTCGAGGCCGGCACGTCCATCTCCGAGAAGATCGAGCCCAGCGTCTGGCCGCGTTCGACGGTGACCAGCTGCCAGTTGTCGTGCGCGCGCTGCGCGGTGCGCTGGGCGGCGGTCAGCGGCGGCAGCGCCAGCGACATGGTGACCACGTCGTGCTGCGGCGCATCCTCGCCCTGCATCGCCTGCGAGAAGCCGGGGACCAGCGCCACGACCAGCACGCCGAGCGTGGCGAACAGGCTGGCATGCGCCCAGTCGCGACGGGTCCAGCGGCCGGGGTACAGACGCAGGCGCGAGGCCTGTTCCTGTGCCGTGTTCCGGGCCGCGGCCTGCAGGTTGTCGTGGAGCACCTGCTGGTGGTGCGCGTCGCCGGAAGGCGGCGGGACAGGAGTCGTCATCGTGGTCGGGTCCGGATGGCGTGAACGGCGTGTCAGCGGGGTACCATAGAGACGTGAGGTCTATGCGTCAAATGCCTGACGGTGCTGGAATTTTTGCCACATTCACCGCATAACGAAGCCTTAACCACACGATCCCGTATTCACGTTTTCCCTACACGGTCCTGGAGTCCGAATCGCGATGTCCCCGCAGCCTGCCCCTTCCGCGCCCATTGACCTCATCGCCCGCGGTACCGATGAAATCCTCAAGCGCGACGACCTGGCGGCCAAGCTCGCACTCGGCCGTCCGCTGCGCATCAAGGCCGGCTTCGACCCCACGGCGCCGGACCTGCATCTCGGCCACACGGTGCTGCTCAACAAGCTGCGCCAGTTCCAGGACCTCGGCCACCAGGTGATCTTCCTGATCGGCGACTTCACGGGGATGATCGGCGACCCGTCGGGCAAGAGCGCGACCCGCAAGTCGCTGAGCCGCGAGGACGTGCTGGCCAACGCCGAGACCTACAAGGCGCAGGTCTTCAAGGTGCTGGACGAGGCGAAGACCGAGGTCCGCTTCAATTCCGAGTGGTTCGGCACGATGGGCGCGGCCGACATGATCCGCCTGGCATCCTCGCACACGGTGGCGCGGATGCTTGAGCGCGACGATTTCGCCAAGCGCTACGCCGGTCAGCAGCCGATCGCGATCCACGAGTTCCTCTACCCGCTGGTGCAGGGCTACGACTCGGTCGCGCTGCAGGCCGACGTCGAATGCGGCGGTACCGACCAGAAGTTCAACCTGCTGATGGGCCGCGGCCTGCAGGAAAGCCACGGACAGCCGGCCCAGGTCGTGCTGACGATGCCGCTGCTGGTCGGGCTCGACGGCGTCAACAAAATGGGCAAGTCGCTCGGCAACTACATCGGCGTGACCGAGCCGGCGATCGACATGGTCAACAAGACCATGAAGATCGGCGACGCGCTGATGTGGGACTGGATCGAGCTGCTGAGTTTCGAGATCGGCATCGACGAGGCGAAGGCGTTGAAGGCCGAGGTTGAGGCGGGCACCTTGAACCCGCGCGACGTGAAGCTGCGCTTGGCGCGCGAGATCGCCACGCGTTTCCACGACGCCGACGCAGCCGCGACCGCGATCGCCGGCTGGCAGGTTGCGATCAGCGGCGAGGGCGATGTTTCGCTGCTGCCGCTGCAGGACGTGACCGTGCCGGCCGAAGGCCTGCGTATCGCCGCGCTGCTGACCGCGGCCGGCATCACGCCCAGCAACTCGGAAGCCAACCGCAAGCTCAAGGAGCGTGCGGTCAAGGTGGATGGTGTGGTGGTCGAAGACGCCGGCACCGAGTTCAAGCCCGGCTACGAGGGCGTGCTGCAGGTCGGCAAGCGCAATTTCGCGCGGGTGCGGCTGGTCGCGGGCTGAGGCTCTTCTCCTTCCCCCGCGTTGCGGGGGAAGGCCGGGATGGGGCAAACGGTCCGGTTGCAGGAATCTCCGGCATCTCAGGTGACGCTGGCGCGCGAATCACGCGTTTCGCGGACTGACAGATCGCCCCCACCCAACCCTCCCCCGTACACGGGGGAGGGCTTCAAGCATCACTTCGCAGGCGTCGCCCGCGCCGCATCGCTCGTCACCCGGCGCGCGCTGAACTCGCTGTCCGCGTCCCACGCCGGCCAGCCGTCGCCATTGGCGAGCATCTCGGCGAGGCGATAGACCGTACGCGTGTCGGCGGTCGGGCCTGCCATGTCCCACGTGTCGTCGAACTCGTCGCCCGGCTGGTGGTAGCGCTTGGAGAAGTAGTCGGCACGCGCGGCGGTGCCGCCTTCGACGCCGCCGTCGAGCTGGTCCATGCCGGGACCGATGGTGATCGCCGGCACGCCGGCCTGCGCGAACGCGAAATGGTCGGCGCGATAGAACAGACCGGCTTCGAGGTTCGGATCCGGCGACGACGTGCGGCCATCGACCGCCGCGGCCGTCGCGAGGTCGCGTTCCAGCGACACGCGTCCTTTGCCCCAGGACGAGATGTCGCGGGTCTCGCCGTCCGGACTCCACATTTCCATGTTGAGCACCGCAGCAGTGGTTTCCAGCGGGCGCAGCGGGTTGGCCGCATAGTAGGTCGCGCCGAGCAGGCCGTTCTCTTCCGCCGTCAGCGCGATGAACTGCAGCGTGCGGGCGGGACGCGGACCGGCGGCGAACACGCGGGCGAGTTCGATCATCGAAGCGATCGCGGTGGCGTTGTCGACGGCGCCGTTGATGATCGCGTCGCCGCTGTCGTCCGGCTGGCCGATGCCGAAGCTGTCCCAGTGGCCCGACAGCACCACCGTTTCGTCCGGGCGCGATGCGCCGGGCAGCACGCCGACGACGTTGTGGCTGGTCACGCGGTCGCGCGAGACCTTGAACGCGATGTCGAGCGTCGCGTCGCCCAGCGCGCCGCCTTCGAAGCCCTGCGTCTGCGCGCGGCGCTTCTCGGCGTCGAAGTCCAGGCCGGCGTCGGCGAACAGCTGCTCGGCGACTTCGCGGGTCATCCAGCCACGCATCGGCAGGTGATGCGCCTCGGCATTGTCGCGAACGATGTCGTATTGCGGGCCGGCGCGTCCGTTGCGCACGGTCGCCCACGGATACGACGCCGGTGCGGTCTCGTGCACGATCAGCACGCCGGCGGCGCCGCGCCTGGCGGCCTCCTCGTACTTGTAGGTCCAGCGGCCGTACCAGGTCAGCGCGCGACCGCCGAACTTGCCCGGCGCGTCGCTCTCGAAATCCGGATCGTTGATCAGCACCACGACCACCTTGCCCGCGACGTCGAGACCGGCGTAGTCGTCCCAGTCGAGTTCCGGTGCGGTGATGCCGTAGCCGGCGAACACCAGTGGCACGCCGGACAGGTCGACGCCCGTGCCGGGACGCAGGGTTTCGACCGCGATCTCGTCGCCGTTGGCCAGCGCGCGCGTCGTGCCGCCGACGTGCAGCGCGGCGGTCACCGGGCCGTCGATGACGCTGCGCTCCAGCGTGACCGCCTGGGTCCAGCCGCCGGCGTCGCCGCCCGGTTCCAGGCCGGCGGCCGCGAACTGTTCGCTGATGTAGGCGACGGTCTTGCGCTCACCTTCGGTGGTCGGCGCGCGGCCTTCGAAGTCATCGGAGGCCAGCACCGAGAGGTGCCGGGCGAGGTTGTCGGCCTGGACGCCGCCGCCGGGAATCTCCGGTGTCGCCGATGCGGCCGCGGGCACTCCGGCGGCACCGGTCGCGGCGGGCGTCGACGGCTGGCAGGCCGCGAGAATCAGCACGCAGGCGAGGGCGGTCAGGCGGCGCGGTCGTGACATCGGCAGGTCCATGAACAGTGGGCCGGCCATCATGCCGCATGTGGTCGAACGCGCTGCCGATTGGCTACAGTGGCCACCGGTTCCCCCATCAGGAGCATTCGATGACACGACGTTTCCGTATCGCGCCGCCGTCCGTGCTGGCCGCCGCCCTCGTCCCGCTGCTGGCGCTGGCCGCCTGTTCGCCTGCGCCGGAAGAAGGCTTCGAGGAAGAACAGCCCGCGGCGACGCCGGCCGATGCCGACACCGGCGCCGGCTCGGCGATCGAGACCGACACCGCGCAGGCCGAGATCGGCGATGCCGCGCCCGACGCCGCGAACGCACCGGCCGGCGCGCCTGGCGAGACGCCCTGCGACACCGAGGCGGTGCAGAGCCTGATCGGCACCCAGGGCAGCGAAACCGTCTACGCCAAGGCCATGCAGGACGCGGGTGCCAAGGCGCACCGCGCACTGGGCCCGACCGACATGGCGACGATGGATTTCCGTCCCGACCGTCTGAACATCGATCTGGATGCCGACGGCAAGATCACCGGCTTCCGCTGCGGCTGATCGGCGCGTCCGTTGCACACCGAACGCCCGGTTTTCGCCGAGCGTTCTGCGTTCTGCAACCGCGACTCAGCGCTCGTCGCGCGGACGCTTGAAATCGATCGGCTGGCCTTCGGACTTCGTGCTCCACGCACCGCTGGTGCTGCGTTCGCAGTCGCGCGACACCGGTTCGCCGGGCTGGCTGGGGCGGCTGGCGCACAGGGGATTGGCATCGACCGCGGCGTTGGTGTCGCGGTATTCGTAGGAGCTGCAGGCGGCGAGCAGGGCGATCAGGCCCAGTGCGAATGGCGTGCGCATGACGCGGGTGTCCGTCCTCGAGAGGCACCGACCATCGCAGATCGCCCGCGTACCGGCAATCCGGCGGCGGGCACGGGCGCCGTGGATCAGCGGCGGCTGGCGACGAGCCGGGTGACGTCGACGGCGAGCTGTTCGACCGCATCGCCGAACCGGTCGTGGCCCCCGCTGGCGTAGGCGCCGCGACCGCTCGACAGCGTGTCGGCGATGCCGCCCGCGATGTCGCGCGCCTGGTCCAGCCGACCGCCCAGCGCGCTGTCGATGGCCGAGGCCGCATCCGCGGCACTGGCGAAGTGGCCGCCGGCCACGCCGTCCATCAGACCGCGCGCGGCCGACTGCACGTCGGTCAACGAGCGCGCGATCGCGCCGATGTCGCCGATGTCCGGCGCACGCCCGTTGGTCAGCGCCCCGCTGGCCAGGCCCGCCAGGGCGTCCTGCACCGACACGTTCGCGCCGGGAATCCGCCCGGCAAGCTGGTCGATCGCCAGGTTCGCCAACGGCTGCATGGCCGCCGGCAGCGTGTCGGCGACCGCGCCGCGCGCCGCTTCGGTCAGGCTGCCGCCGACGAGACCGTTAACCACGCCCATCACCGCGCCGGGCAGGCCTCCGGTGAGCATGCCGACGACCGCCGCGCCGACGATGCCCTGCAGATCCTTGGGGTCGATCCCCAATGCGTTCGCCAGGCCATCGAGTGCGGCGTCGAGCCCGAGCGCGTCGGCTGCGGTACCAAGCGCATTGCTGATCGCCGCGCCCAGTGTGTCGACGGCGGCGTCGACCGCGGTACCGACCGCATCGGCGGCGGCACCGAGCGCGTCACTGGCCGAGGATGCGGCGTTCGCGCCGCTGCTACCGCCGTCGTTGCCGACGCCACCGGCGCCGTCGCTTCCATCGCTCATGGGACTCTCCAGGCCGAGGAACGCCCTCGACTTTAGATACGCGCCATGACGATCACAGCTGGTGGCGACCCGAGGTCGGCCACTTAGCGCGCGTCGCCGGTCACAGTTCGGGACACCGGTGCGCGCGGTGCCCGGCGTCGCTGCGGTGCGCTGGCGTGCGTAGAGCCGGCGCGGGCGTCGCCTCAGCGTCCGGCCTTGAGCGCCTGCAGGATGCGCATGCCGGCGCGGCCATCGCCGGGCGTCAGGCCGATCCGCTGCTGCTCGCTCTGGATCGCACGACGCGTCGCGGTGCCGATCATGCCGTCGACCTCGCCGATGGCGTGGCCACGCGCCAGCAGCAGCGTCTGCAGCTCGCGCCGCTGGGCGCGAGACAGGCCGGGATCGTCGGTCGGCCACGGTGTCGCCAGGCCGCTGCCGCCGCGCAGGCGGTCGGCCAGCGTCGCGATCGCCAGCGCGTAGCTCTCGGCGGCGTTGTAGCTGTAGATCGCGTCGTAGTTACGGAACACGATGAATGCCGGACCGCGCGCGCCGGTCGGCGCGATCACCGCCGCGCGCGTGTCGCCCGAGGGCAACGCGCCGCCGTCGACGCGGGTGATGCCGCGCGCGGTCCAGTCGGCGACGGTCTTGCGGCTGGTCCGGCCCGCCTCGGCGATGTTGAAGCCCGCCGGCAGTTTCACTTCGAAGCCCCAGGGTCGACCGGTCTGCCAGCCGCTGCGCTTGAGATAGTTCGCCGTCGAGGCCAGCGCATCGGGAATGCTGTCGACGAGATCACGGCGCCCGTCGCCGTCGAAATCGACCGCGATCCGCGCATAGGTGCTGGGCATGAACTGCGTGTGCCCGAACGCACCGGCCCAGGACCCGGTGGTGTCGCGATTCTGCAGATCGCCGTCGTGCATCAGCTTGAGCAGGGCGAGGAATTCGCCGCGGAAGAACGGCTGGCGGCGGCCGTTGCAGGCCAGCGTCGCCAGCGACACGCGCAAGGGCCGCTTGCCGGAGATGCGGCCGTAGTCGCTCTCCACGCCCCAGACCGCGACCACGGTTTCGGCGTCCACGCCGTACTGCGCGGCGACGCGATCGAGCAGGGCGCGGTGCTCGGCCAGGCGCGCACGTCCGTCGGCGACGCGCTGGTCGTCGACGAGACCAGCGAGGTAATCCCACAGCGGCGTCGTGAACTCCGGCTGCGAGTCCAGCAGCGGCAGCACGCTCATGTCCGGCGTCACGTCCGCCAGTGCGTCGAAGGCCGCCGGCGGAATGCCGGCTTTCGCCGCGTCACCGCGGATGCCGGCCATGCAGCGCGCGAACGCGTTCATGTCGGCCGCGGGCACGGGCGCAGGCGGCGGGGTCTGCGCAGCGACGTGGCCGGCGCACAGCAGCAGGCCGGCCACGACGGCAGATGCGGAACGACGGAAACGGGGCATGCGGACATCCTGCGTGGGCCAAGGCCATCCACTGTGCCCGAGCCGGCGTCGCGGTGGCGGCGACGCTGCGGCCGGTTTCATGCAGCGCTCAGTCGAGATCGCCGTCGACGTAGAACCAGCGCCCGTCCTCGCGCACGAAGCGGCTGCGCTCGCGCATGCGCACGACGCTGCCGCCGCCGATGCGGTACTTCGCGACGAACGTCACTTCGGCGCGATCGGCGTCGATGATCGCGTGGCGCTTGACGTCCAGGCCCAGCCAGACCGGCTGCGGCCCGTCGAAGTCGAGGTCGGCAGGACGTGTCGACGCATGCCAGCTCGCACGCAGGTAGTCGACGTCGCGCCGGGTGTAGGCGACGTAGCGCGTGCGCATCAACGCTTCGGCATCCGGCGCCGCGGCGCCGGCATGCAGCGCGCCGCAGCAGTCGGCATACGGGCGTGGACGCCCGCAAGGGCAGGGATCGTTGACGGCAGGGGAGGTCGACATGCCCGCAGTGTGCGCAGCCGCGGCACGCGCGCCAAGTCGCCGCCTAGACCCAGCCGCGTGCGGCCATCGACACCGCGGCGCCGTCGCCGACGACGAAATGGTCGAGCAGGCGCACGTCGACCAGCGCCAGCGCCTGCTTGAGTTGCGCGGTCACTGCGCGATCGGCCGCGCTGGGTTCGCGGCTGCCGCTGGGATGGTTGTGGCCCACGATCACCGCGGCCGCGTTGTGTGCCAGCGCGCGGCGTACGACCTCGCGCGGATGCACTTCGGCGCCGTCGATCGTGCCGCGGAACAGTTCCTCGAAGGCGATCGCGCGATGGCGCGTGTCGAGGAACAGGGCGGCGAAGACTTCGTGGGGCTGGCTGCGCAGGCGCTGCGAAAAATAGCGGCCGGCGACCGACGGGTCACTCATGGCCTCGCCGCGCGCGAGATCGGCGGCCAGCACGCGGTTGCCGAGTTCCAGCGCCGCGCTCAGCGCACACGCACGCGCAGGGCCGAGGCCGGGCAGGGCAGACAGCCCCTTGGCGCCACGTTCGATCAGCACCCGCAGTGGGCCATGCGCGGCCAGCAACTGGCGTGCGGTGGCGACCGCATCCTGCCCGCGCAGCCCCGAGCCGAGGAAGATCGCCAGCAGTTCGGCATCCGACAGCGCGGCCGCGCCGTGACCCAGCAACTTTTCGCGCGGCCGTTCGTCGGCCGGCCATTCGCGGATGTGCATGTGCGTCGCCCCGGAAGAACGCCGGCGCGGGCGGCACGTCCCAGGGGAAGGCGCGCGCCGTCGCCCGCACCGGCGAAGTATCCATTGCAGCGTCCGCATCGTGCGCCGGCTGCCGGGCGCGGGTGCCGCTTCGGGTAAGCTGTCGGCCGGTTTTCCGGTAGGACTTTCGCCGCGATGGGCGACGCCACGACTCCGCTGCACGGGCAGCGCATCCTGCTGTGCGTCTGCGGCGGCATCGCCGTCTACAAGGCCGCCGATCTCGTCCGGCGCCTGCGCGATGCCGGCGCCGAAGTGCGCGTGGCGATGACCGACAGCGCGCAGCAGTTCGTCTCGGCGACGACCTTCCAGGCCGTCTCGCACAATGCCGTGCGCACAACGCTGTGGGACGCCGGCGCGGAAGCGGCGATGGGCCACATCGAACTCGCGCGCTGGGCGACGCGCATCGTCGTGGCGCCGGCGACGGCGAACACGATCGCCAAGCTCGCCAACGGGTTCGCCGACAACCTCGTGACGACGTTGTGTCTGGCGACGACGGCGCCGTTGACCGTGTGTCCGGCGATGAACCACCGCATGTGGCTGCACCCGGCGACGCAGGCGAACGTCACGCTGCTGCGCGAGCGTGGTGCACAGATCATCGGCCCGGACGACGGCCCGTTGGCCGAGGGCGAATCCGGCCCCGGTCGTCTGGCCGAACCGCAGGCGATCGTCGCCGCCTTGCCCGCATGAGCGATGCGCTCGCCGGCCGCCGCGTGCTGGTCACCGCCGGTCCGACCTTCGAGGATCTGGACCCGGTCCGGTTTCTCGGCAACCGCAGCAGCGGCAAGATGGGATTCGCGATCGCCGCGGCCGCGCACCGTGCCGGCGCCGAGGTGGTGCTGGTCGCCGGCCCCGTCCACCTGCCCACGCCCGATGGCGTGCAGCGCATCGACGTGCGCTCGGCCGCGCAGATGCATGCCGCGGTGTTCGGCGCATTGCCGGCCGATGTCTACATCGGCGCGGCCGCGGTGGCGGATTTCACGCCGGCGCGCATCGCGTCTTCGAAGATCAAGAAGCGCCCCGGCGAAGACGGCCTCACGCTGCAGCTGGTGCGCACGCGCGACATCCTCGCCGAGGTCGCCGCCGCCACGTCGCGACCGGCGCTGGTGGTCGGCTTTGCCGCCGAGACCGACGACGTCGATGACAATGCCCGCGGCAAGCTCGCGGCCAAACGCGTCGACCTGATCGCTGCCAATCGCGTCGGCGTCTCCGGCAGCGGCTTCGAAAGCGACGACAACACGCTGCTGGTGCACGACGCCGCAGGGCACGTGCAGCTCGGCCCCGCTTCCAAGGCCGAGATCGCCGACCGTCTGGTCGCGCTGGTCGCGGCCCGCCTCGCACAGGAACCCCGATGAGCCGCGCTTCCAATGACTGTGTCCTCGATGTCCGCGTCCTCGACGCCCGCTTCGGCCAGCAGTGGCCGCTGCCGGCCTACGCCACCGACGGCAGTGCCGGTCTGGACCTGCGCGCCGCGCTCGACGAGCCGCTGACGCTGCTGCCCGGCGACGCCTCGCTGATTCCCTCGGGTCTGGCCATCCACATCGGCGATCCCGGCCTGTGCGCGGTGGTGCTGCCGCGCTCGGGCCTGGGCCACAAGCACGGCATCGTGCTCGGCAACGGCACCGGGCTCATCGACGCCGACTACCAGGGACCGCTGATGATCAGCATCTGGCACCGGGGCAAGGACGCGTTCACGATCGAACCGGGCGACCGGATTGCGCAGCTGGTCATGCTTCCGGTCGTGCGGGCGACCCTGAATGTGGTGGATACTTTCGTCGAAACCGCACGCGGGGCCGGGGGGTTCGGCCATTCCGGCGTGCGCTGACGGGGAATGCACATGAGCGAGAAGGAACCGCGGCAGGCAGGCGTACTGGCGGCGCAACTGCGTCAGGCCATGCCGTTGCTGGCCGTGCTGCTGGCCGTGCTGGCGGTGTGGTTCGCATGGAGCGGCTGGCAGCAGCTGCGCGGCGAACAGCGCACGGCGGCGGCGGAACAGGGACGTGATGCCGCGGTGGCGGCGACGCAGCAGGCGCTCGGCGCCGAGCTCAGGCGCATCGACGAACGTCTCGCCGATGCGGCCGTGCAGAGCGCGCTGGCCGCGGGCGATCTCGACGCCGCCGCCCAGGTGCTGGCGCACGGATGGGCCGGCGTGGAGTCCGCCGCCATCGTGCCGGCCGATCTGAGAACCGCCTACGCCGCCCTCGAAGAAGGCGGCTACGGACGCCTGTCCGCATTGCAGGCCGCACTGGTCGACGGGCGAGCATCGCTGGCGATTGCCCAGGTCGACGGCGCGCCGCGCGTGCTGGTCGCCGCGCCCGCGAGCGTGGACACGCGTCTGGTCGGCATCGCCCTGGTGCAGCTGCCGCTGTCGCTGGCGACGGCCGGTCTGGAGGCCGCACCGCTCGACAGGGCGACCTATCTCGCATTGCGACAGGGCAACCACACCATCCTGGCGCGGGGCGACGAGGGCCTGTCGAACGTGGCCGCCCGCATGGCGCAGCCGATTCCCGGCACGCCGCTGCGCATCGCGGCCGCGGTCCCGCGGGTCGAACCGCCGCCGATCGCGCTGGGCGCCATCCCGTTGCTGGCCGTTGCCGGCGTGCTGTTGCTGCTGGCCGTCGTGGCCTGGCGCATGCCGCGTGGCGCCGCGCCGGGCGCGAAGGTCGAAGACAGCACGCCGACATTCGCCGAATCGTTGCGCGCGCCGCCGCCCGTCGATGCTGGCGAAGGCGAGGACGGCGCACCGCCGCCGCTGCCCGTGCGCAGCGAGGCACCGAAGAAGAAGGCCGCGCCGTCGTCGGTGGTGCTAGACCCCTCGATCTTCCGCGCCTACGACATCCGCGGTGTGGTCGGCACGACGCTCGATGCCGGCGTCGCCGAACTGATCGGCCAGGCCGTCGGCTCGCTGATGCGCGAGCAGGACCTGACCGACATCGTCGTCGGCCGGGATGGCCGGCTGTCGGGGCCCGACATGGTCGCCGGCCTGATCGCCGGTCTGCGCAAGGCCGGTCGCAACGTCATCGACATCGGCCTGGCGCCGACCCCGGTGGTCTATTTCGGTGCCTACCACCTGCGCACCGGCTGCTGCATCTCGGTGACCGGCAGCCACAACCCGCCGGACTACAACGGCTTCAAGATCGTCGTCGGCGGCGAGACGCTGTCGGGTGATGCGATCACCGATCTGCACACGCGCGTCGCCGACGACCGCCTGCACGTCGCACCACAGCCGGGCAGCGTGTCCGAGCGCGACATCGGCGAGGACTACGTGCGCCGCATTGCCGACGACATCCAGATTGCGCGGCCGCTCAAGGTGGTCGTCGACGCCGGCAACGGCGTCGCCGGCGAGCTCGGCCCGCGCGTGCTCGAGGCCATCGGCGCCGGGGTCGTGCCGCTGTACTGCGACATCGACGGCGCCTTCCCCAATCACCATCCCGACCCGAGCGAGCCGCACAACCTCGAGGATCTGGTCCGCACGGTGCAGCGTTTCGACGCGGACCTCGGCATTGCCTTCGACGGCGACGGCGACCGCCTCGGCGTGGTGACGAAGGACGGCGAGAACATCTTCGCCGACCGCCTGCTGATGCTGTTCGCGGCCGACGTGCTGGAGCGCAATCCGGGCGCGATGATCGTGTTCGACGTGAAGTGCACCGGCCGCCTGCCGGGCCACGTGCTGCGTCACGGCGGCAGCCCGCTGATGTGGAAGACCGGCCACTCGCTGATCAAGGCCAAGATGCGCGAGACCGGTGCCGAACTGGCGGGCGAGATGAGCGGCCACTTCTTCTTCTCCGAGCGCTGGTACGGCTTCGACGACGGCATCTACGCCGCCGCGCGTCTGCTCGAGATCCTTGCGCTCGACGACGATCCGTCGGCCACGCTCAAGGCCCTGCCGAACGGCGTGTCGACGGCCGAGATCAAGGTGCCGGCACCGAACGACGACCCGCACGGCTTCGTCGCGCGCGTGCAGGCCGAGGCCGCGTTCGACGGCGCGCGCCTGTCGACGATCGACGGCGTGCGCGCCGACTGGAACGACGGCTGGGGCCTGGTGCGCGCGTCCAACACCACGCCGGTGCTGGTGCTGCGCTTCGACGCCGACAGCCGCGATGCGCTGCTGCGCATCCAGCAGACCTTCCGCGAGCAGTTGCTGGCGATCGATCCGGAGCTGAAGCTGGGGTTCTGAGTGGCGCCGCATCGGATTCCGATGTGGCGTTACGGCACCCGCCGACACAGGGGCCCGTGATGAAGTGATCGTGCCGGTCTGCATAGTCGACGCACGCTGGCCTGCCTCGTGCTCGCCGGAGTCTGCCGATGCCAGTCCGCTTCTCCGCGATCGCGTGGTTGCTGGGTCTGCTGCTGTGCCTCCCTGTTGCACCGCCGGCGATTTCGGCACCGCCCGCCCTGATGCTGGCCCGTGATCTCGGCAGTACGCGGATCGACGTGCCGGCCTACTACGTCAGCGAGAAATACGACGGTGTGCGTGCGCGCTGGGACGGACGCGCGCTGTGGACCCGCGGGGGCTATCGCATCGTCGCGCCGGCGGAGTTCACCGCGGGCTGGCCGGGCACGCCGATGGACGGCGAGCTGTGGATCGCACGCGGGCAGTTCGATCGCGTCAGCGGCATCGTGCGCAGTACGCGGGCTGACGCCGCTGCATGGGCCGAGGTGCGCTTCATGGTGTTCGACCTGCCCACACATCCGGGCACGTTCGGCGAGCGCGTCGAGGCGATGCATGCATTGGTGGCGCGTGCCGGCCACGCGCAGCTGCGGATGGTCGAACAGACGCGTGTCGCCACGCGCGCGTCACTGGATGCGCGGCTGGCTGCGGTCGTCGCGGCGGGCGGCGAAGGCCTGATGCTGCACCACGCCGATGCGCGCTATGGCGTCGGTCGCAGCAACGCGTTGTTCAAGCTCAAGCCGCATGACGATGCCGAGGCGCGGGTCGTCGCGCATGCGCCGGGGAACGGCAAGTACACCGGCATGCTGGGCGCGCTGATCGTCGAGCACCACGACGGCCGGCAATTCCGCATCGGCAGCGGCTTCAGCGATGCGCAACGCGCCGATCCGCCGCCGCCGGGCAGCTGGGTGACCTACCGCTACAACGGGCTGACTTCGACCGGTCTGCCGCGCTTTGCACGATTCCTGCGGGTGCGCGACGAGATGCCACCCTGAGCGCCTGTTCAAAGTCCTGCTGCGCTTGCCAGCTGGCGCGCGTGCGGTGCTCGAAGGTGCCGCCGCAGAGCGGCACCTGACAGCGCTTGTCGCTGGCCCGAAGGGTGGCCGCTCGCGGCCACCAATGCTCACGTACCTGCACGTACGCTGCGCTTTCTGCGCGCCGCCGCGCGCCATCTGCCTGCGCTCGCGACGGACGTTGAACAGGCTCAGTTCCTGTCGTCAGCGCTCCGAATGCCCCGCATCCTCGTGGTCGCGGCGCACGAACAGGTCCGGTCGGATCAGTTCGATGAAGGCCCGCGCCTGCGGCGACAGCACCTTGCCCTTGCGCACCACCACGCCGTAGCTGCGGGCGGGAAACCAGTCGGTCACCGGGCGCGTCGCCAGGCGTTCGCCATCGCTGTCGTCGAGGCAGATCGAGCTGACGATCGAGATGCCCATGCCCATCGCCACGTACTGCTTGATGACCTCCCAGCCGCCGACTTCCAGCGCCACGGTGTAGGGCACGCGGGCCTGCTGGAACACCTGGTCGACGAGGCGGTAGGTGATCTGGCGCTTCGGCGGCAGGATCAGACCGTAGCGGCCGATCTCTTCCAGCGTGAGCCGTTTCGCGCGGGCGAGCGCGTGGTCGGGCGGAGTCAGCAGGATGGGGTCGAAGCGGTAGACCGGTGCATAGCTGAGGTCGGCCGGCACATCGACCATCGAGCCGACGACGAGGTCCACCGCATCGTTGCGCAGCAGGTCGGTGCCGTCGGCGGTGATCGCGTCCTGCAGGGTCAGGCGCACGTCCGGATGCTGGCGGCGGAACAGATCGACGATGCGCGGCAGCAGGTAGAGGATCGTCGAGCTGTTGGCGGCGACCGTCAGCTCGCCGGCATCCAGCCCGCCGACCTCGCGCCGGAAGGCCGCCGGCAGGCCGTCGATGCCTTCGACCAGCGGCATCGCCAGTGCGTAGAGCACTTCGCCCTCGCGGGTCGGCACCAGGCGGCGGCCGCTGCGCTCGAGCAGCTTGACGCCGAGCTCCCGTTCGAGCGCCTGCAGCTGCAGCGAGATCGCCGGCTGACTGACGTACAGCGCCTCGGCCGCCCGTGAGACTGAACCCAGCCGGGTCGTCTGGCAGAACGCACGCAGGGGTTTGAGGCGATCGCTCTTGTACGGAAACCGCAGCTCCGACGGGGACTTGGAGGACATAGGCTCGCTCATATAAGCCCAGCTGATGTTAGGCATTGACAGAACTCGTTTGTCAAATAATCCCTATCGGAGGACGGTCTGCTGCACCGCAAAACCGCGTTGCAGATCCAAAGGACCGCTGCCGTGAATGCCGTCATCAAGCCGTTCCCGCTCATCTCCGGCCCCACCGCGACCGTGCCGGCCGATGCACCGGCCGACCTGTTCGATCCGGCATCGCTGGCCCTCCTCGGCGAGCTCCATGCCGGCTTCGAGTCCCGACGCCAGGTCCTGCTGGCCGAACGCCGCACCCGTCAGGCCGCGTTCGATGCCGGCGCGTTGCCGGACTTCCGGACCGATACCCGCGGCATCCGCGATTCCGAGTGGCGCGTCGCGCCGCTGCCGGTCGCGCTGCGCGACCGCCGGGTCGAGATCACCGGCCCGGTCGATCCGAAGATGGTCATCAACGCGCTGAACTCCGGCGCCAACTGCTACATGGCCGACTTCGAGGATTCCACCTCGCCGACTTGGGACAACCTGCTGACCGGCCAGCGCGCGCTGCGCGAGGCCATCAAAGGCACGCTGGAATTCACATCGCCGGCCGGCAAGCGCTACGCCCTCAAGCCCGAGGACCAGCGCGCGGTGCTGATCGTGCGGCCGCGCGGCTGGCATCTCGACGAGAAGCATGTGCGCATCGACGGCGAAGCGATGTCGGCCGCGCTGTTCGACGCCGGCCTGTTCGCGTTCCACAACGCGCATGCGCTGGCGGCCAGGGACAGCGGCCCCTACTTATACATCCCCAAGCTGCAGTCGATGGAAGAGGCGCAGCTGTGGAACGACGTGCTGGCCCACATCGAACGCGCGCTGGGCCTGCCGGCCGGGCAGATCCGCGTGACCGTGCTGATCGAGACGCTGCCGGCGGTGTTCGAGATGGACGAGATCCTGCACGCGCTGAAGGACCGCATCGCCGGCCTCAACTGCGGGCGGTGGGATTACATCTTTTCCTATCTCAAGACCTTCCAGCGCCATCGCGATCGTGTGTTGCCCGAACGTGCGCAGGTCACGATGACGCAGCCCTTCCTCAAGGCTTACTCGGAACTGCTGGTGCAGACATGCCACCGCCGCGGCGCGCACGCGATGGGCGGCATGGCGGCGCAGATTCCGATCGCCGGCGACGCTGCGGCCAACGATGCAGCGATGGCGCGCGTGCGCGCCGACAAGCTGCGCGAAGTCACGGCCGGGCACGACGGCACCTGGGTCGCGCATCCGGCGCTGATCCCGCTGGCGAAGCAGATCTTCGACGAACGCATGCGCGGCCCGCACCAGCACGCGATGACGCGCGACGACGTGCTGGTCGACCGCGACGATTTGATCGCACCGTCGATCGGCACGATCACGCGCGCCGGATTCGACGGCAATGTCGAAGTCTGCGTGCGTTATCTCGCCGCCTGGCTCGACGGCAACGGCTGCGTGCCGATCCACCACATGATGGAAGACGCCGCGACCGCCGAGATCGCGCGTGCGCAGCTGTGGCAGTGGATCCACTTCGCCGACGACGGCCACGCGCCGCTGCATCTCGACGACGGCACCGCGATCGACGAGGCCCTGCTCGACCGTGTGCTGTTGTCGCTGCCCTCGAAGCTCACCGGACAGGACATCCCGGGCGCGGCGCGTGTGCCCGAAGCCATTGCGCTGCTGGAAGACCTGACGCATCGCAAGACGCTCGAGGACTTTCTCACGCAGCCGGCGTACGCGCGCCTCGACTGACCCAGTGCCGTGGGCGCGGCCTTGGCCGCTTCCTCACATTCCGATTCCGCATCCGCCTTCGTAGGAGTTCCGCCATGCGCACCCGCCAGCAACAGATCGACGCCCTGCAGCAGGACTGGACCACCAACCCGCGCTGGAACGGCATCCAGCGTCCGTATTCGGCCGCCGACGTCGTGCGCCTGCGCGGCAGCGTGCAGCCCGAGTACACGCTGGCAAGGCGCGGCGCCGAGAAGTTGTGGAATCTCGTCAATGGCGACGCGAAGAAGGGCTACGTCAACGCCTTCGGCGCGATCAGTGCCGGCCAGGCGATGCAGCAGGCCAAGGCCGGTCTGGAAGCGGTGTATCTGTCGGGTTGGCAGGTCGCTGCCGACGGCAACACCTCCGAGACCATGTATCCGGACCAGTCGCTGTACGCCTACGACTCGGTGCCGACGATGGTCCGTCGCATCAACAACACCTTCCAGCGCGCCGACGAGATCCAGTGGAAGAACATCGCCGACGGCAAGCTCGACGAGCGCGACGCGATCGACTTCTTCCTGCCGATCGTCGCCGACGGCGAGGCCGGTTTCGGCGGCGTGCTCAACGCCTACGAACTGATGAAGAACATGCTCGTCGCCGGCGCCGCGGGCGTGCATTTCGAGGACCAACTGGCCGCGGTCAAGAAGTGCGGCCACATGGGCGGCAAGGTGCTGGTGCCCACGCAGGAGGCCGTGCAGAAACTGGTCGCCGCGCGTCTGGCCGCCGACGTGCTCGGCGTACCCGCGATCGTGCTGGCGCGCACCGATGCCGAAGCCGCGAACCTGCTGACCTCCGACTTCGACGCCAACGATGCGCCCTTCGTCACCGGCGAGCGCACGAGCGAGGGTTTCTACAAGGTGCGCAACGGTCTGGAACAGGCGATCAGCCGAGGCGTCGCGTACGCGCCGTACGCGGACCTGGTCTGGTGCGAGACCGGCACACCCGACATCGGCTTCGCCCGCGAATTCGCCCAGGCGGTGCATGCCAAGAGCCCCGGCAAGCTGCTGAGCTACAACTGCTCGCCGAGCTTCAACTGGAAGAAGAATCTCGACGATCGCCAGATCGCGAACTTCCAGGACGAGCTGTCGGCGCTGGGCTACAAGTTCCAGTTCATCACGCTGGCCGGCATCCACATCAACTGGTTCAACAGCTTCCAGTTCGCCCACGACTACGCGCGTGGCGAAGGCATGCGCCATTACGTCGAGCAGGTGCAGGAGCGCGAGTTCGCCGCGCGCGACAAGGGCTACACCTTCGTCTCGCACCAGCAGGAGGTCGGCGCCGGTTACTTCGACGACGTGACCACGGTGATCCAGGGCGGTGCGTCGAGCGTGACCGCGCTGACCGGCTCGACCGAAGAAGAGCAGTTCTACGAAACCAGGGCAGCCTGACGTCGACGGCTCCGGGCTCTGGCGGGAGCCGCTCGTCGTGGTGCATGAATCGGTTTACGCTGCGAAAACCGCCCTCCAGGTGAGTGCCATGTGGAAGAAGATCGCCTTACCGCTGTTTCTCGTTCTGCTGGCTTCCGGCGCCAGCGCAGCCGACAGGACACCGTCTCATCACGACGCGAGTGCGATCCGGGCACAGCAGGCCGAGATCCGTGGAGAAGTTCTCTCAGGATCGCCTCGTTACGGCCGTCTCGACGAGGCTTCCCGGCTGGAGCTTCTGAAGCTTCAGGATCGTGTCGCCGGGCTGCTCGGCGGGGTGGACAGCACACGGGATCTTTCCGAGCGACGTCAGATCGAATTGTTCAATGCGTTGGAGTCGATCTCCGCACTCGTCAATAACGATCCGGGCGGCCGCCTGGAATGTTGGCGTGAACGGCCGGTCGGGAAGCTGCAGCTCGAGACGCGTTGTGCCACCGCACGCGGACTCCATGCGCAGAATCAGACCTATCAGCGGGTCTGGAGGCGTGCTGGTCAGCGGTAGCGGGAGAATGGAATATCAGCGCTATAGTCGCGGCGATAATCTGAATACGGCGCTCCTCGCCTGTGACGGTGGGCATCCGCCGGGATCGCGGAGTGAAGCGCGAAATGCCGCCCAAACGCCAGATCCCGACTATCGAAAAAGCGGCTGGATCTTCTACCCTGCGGCTCTGGACGCCCTTTCATGCAGGAGCAGGCAATGCGTAGTTCGAACGGTGTATTTCTCTCGGTGGTGCTCACGAGCCTCGCGGTGTTCGGCTCGGATGTGCTCGCATCGGATGTACCGAAGCCTGCCCCGCAGGAGATCGCGACGGCCCCGGCCGCTCCACTCGCCGAAGCACCTGCTTCTCCGGACAACGATCGCATCGTCTGCACGCGCGAACGCAGCATCGGCAGCAACCGCGTCCAGAAGATCTGCAGGAAGGCCTCGGAAATGGCCACCCTGCGCGGCGACACCCAAGGCGCAATCCGCAACAACACCCGGCCAACGGGTCAGTTCTTCGAGAAAAACTGAACCAGCTCACCCACCGGGCGCCGGCGCCGGTCACGCGCGCCAGCGCCCGGGGCGTTGTTATTTGCGCACGTCCTGCGTATGCGACTTCAGCGCATCCGCAAGGCCCGGCACGCCGTCCGCGCCCGTCGGCACGGTGATGCTCGACCCCTTGAACTCCTCGCCGATCGGCTGCGAACGTCCGCCCAAGCACGTTTCGAGGAAGCCTTCGGCCACCGCGTTGAACGCCTTGTTGTTTTCCGGGCGGTGGAAGCCATGGCCCTCGTCGGGGAACAGCACGTAGGTCACCGGAATATTCTTGGCGGTCATTGCCTCGACGATCTGGTCGCTCTCGGCCTGCTTCACGCGCGGGTCGTTGGCGCCCTGGCCGATCAGCAACGGCCTGGTGATCGCGTCGGCACGGGTCAGAGGCGAACGCTCGGTCAGCCAGGCCTTGCCGGCCTCCGTGCGCGGGTCGCCCATGCGTTTGGTCAGCTGCTCGTAGAAGCTCGCCCAGTAGGGCGGCACCGTCGACAACAGCGTGTTGAGGTTGGCCGGGCCGACGATGTCGACGCCGCAAGCGAACGTGTCCGGTGTGAACGTCAGGCCGACCAGCGTGGCGTAGCCGCCGTAACTGCCGCCCATGATCGCGACCTTGTCGGACGTGGTGACGCCGCTGTCGACCGCCCACTGCACGGCGTCGATCAGATCGTCGTGCATCTTGCCGGCCCACTCGCCGTTGCCGGCGTTGGTGAAGTCCTTGCCGAAGCCGGTCGAGCCGCGGAAGTTCACGCTCAGCACTGCGTAACCGCGGTTCGCCAGCCACTGGTCCATCGAGCTGTAGCCGTAGCCATCACGGGCCCACGGTCCGCCGTGCACCAGCAGCACCATCGGCACCGGGGCATCGGCCTTGCCGTCGTTGTTGGCGTCCGCGTGCCGGGGCAGGGTGAGATAGCTGACGAGCGTCATGCCGTCGCGGGACTTCAGTTCCAGCGGCCACATCGGCACCAGCGGCTTGCCGTCGAGCGCAGGGCGGCCGGAGAACAGCTCGGTCAGCGTGCCTTCGGCGCCGGCCTCGCCGCGGTCGTAGCGGTAGTACTTCACCGGCGATTCGGCGGCCGAATAGGCAACCAGCCAATGCTGGTCGTCGAGCGTGCGGCTGTTGATCGAGACTTCGCCCGGACCGATCGCCTCGAGCTTGGCCAGATCGGCCTTGATCGCGTCGTCGAGCGTCGTCCATTCCTCGCGCAGATAGTTGACCGACACCGCCTGCACCGTGCCCGTGCGCGGATCGGTGAGGCTGCCGCCGACATCGGCGCGCGGGTCCTGGTGGATCAGCGTCTTGTCGCCGGTCGCGGTGTCGATCGCATACAGCGCAGCGGTGTTGCGCTCGCGAGAGTCCGACATGTACAGGGTCTTGCCGTCCTCGGTCAGGCCGGCCAGCGCCGTGGTCAGCACGTCCTCGAACGGGATGTCGTCCTGCTTTTCCCAAGCATCGCCATTGCGACGCAGGACATCCATGCCGCCGTCCGGGCGGCTGCGCGACGCATAGCGCAGCGCATAGTCGGCATCGGCAATGTAGCCGGCGATCTGGTCGGTGTTCTGCTCGACCAGGGTGCGTTCGCCGCTGGCGAGGTCGACCTTGTAGAGGTCATGCCACTGTGCATCGCGATCGTTCATGCCGACCAGCAGGGTGTCCGGCTGGCGATGGCTCACGCCGACGACCTGCGCGGTGGTCTTGGGAAACGGCGTCAGGTCGCGCGCTTCCCCGCCGGCGACGACGTCGACCGCGAAGAGATGGAAGTCCTCGTCGCCGCCGGTGTCGCGCAGGTACAACAACACGCCCGGCTTGTAGGTCCAGAAGTAGCTGCGGATGCCGCGCGCGGTGTCCTGGGTGACGGCCTTGGCCGCCGACGGATCGCTGGCCGGCGCCACCCAGACATTCATCGTGCCGTCGACCGGCGCGATCCAGCTCAGGTACTGCCCGTCCGGACTGAGCTGGACGCCGGCGCGTTCGGGATTGCCGAACAGCGCCTCGCGCGGGATCAGTTCGACGTCGGCCAGCGTGGTCGGCGCAGCGCCAGTCGCAGGCTGCGCGTCGGTTTCGGCGTTTTCGGTACGACCGCCGCAGGCGGTCAGCGCGACGGCGATGCCGGTCGCGAGAAGCAGTTGACGCATGGTGGATTTCCCCGGTGAGTGCTACACCGCGACGCTAGCGCGCGGCCCATTCAGACGTGTGTAAAACATGTTAATTCGATCCTGCGATTCTTCTGGGGATTGCACTGGACGTCGTTGCGGCCGGGGCATACATTCGGAGGTTCATGGGGGACAGGGAGCAAGTCGAATGAAGGGTATCCGTGCGGTTGTCTTAGGCGCTTTGCTGTGCATCGCCGCCGATGGGGTGGCCAGCGATCATCCCAATCTCGATGCGGGCGCCATTCGCGATCAACAGCGCGAACTCCGTACTGCGGCGGAGACCGGCAAGGGCGTTTTCAAGGACTTGCCGGACGCCAGGAAACGCGAAATGTTCGATCGGCAGGATCGGGTTCTTGCGCTCGTCCGGGACCGGTCTCGCACGACCGAACTCACCGAGCGGCAGCAGATCGAGCTGTTCAACAATCTCGAAGCCATCCAGGCGATCATCGATTCGAACGAGGATGAGCGCATGATCTGTCGCCGCGAACGTGCGACCGGCACCAACCGCCCGCAGACGATCTGCAAGACCGTTGCGCAGCGACGCGCGGAGCGCGAATCGGTAGAGCGGGATACCGGTCGGCGCACGTTGGAATGTTCGGAAGCCACCATGGGGCCGGGTGGCTGCCAGCGGTGATCAGGGGGCAGGTATACCCCGGTAGCCCAGCGCCTCGGTGAGGTGCGACGTCGCGATGACATCCGCACCTTCGAGGTCCGCGATCGTCCGTGCAACCCGCAGGATGCGATGCATCGCACGTGCCGACAGATGCAGGGCTTCGATGGCGCGTTCGAGCAGGGCCTGATCCTTCGCGGCAAGGCGGCAATAGCGGTCGGTACCGCTCTGGTCGAGTTGCGCGTTGAGTGTGCCTGCGCGCGCGAGCTGTCGGGCCCGCGCGGCGGCGACGCGGATGGCGACATCCGCGCTTGGTTCGCCCGCGGGCGCATCGGGACGCAGGGCGGCGGGTGGAAGCCGTGGGACTTCGACGTGCAGGTCGATGCGATCGAGCAATGGACCCGAGATGCGCGCCCGGTAGCGGTTGATCGCGTCGGTCGAGCAGCGGCAGCGCCCGGAGCTGTCGCCGGCCCAGCCGCAAGGACAGGGATTCATCGCGGCGACGAGCTGGAAGCGTGCCGGAAACTCGCTCTGACGCGCCGCGCGCGAGATGGTGACCACGCCCGATTCGAGCGGCTCGCGCAGGACCTCGAGGGCCTGCCGCTGCCACTCGGGGAGTTCATCGAGGAAGAGAACGCCCTGATGCGCGAGTGACACCTCGCCGGGCCTCGGATCTCCACCGCCGCCGATCAGCGCGATCGCGCTGGCCGTGTGATGTGGCGCGCGGAACGGGCGCGTGCGCCAAGCGCTCGGGTCGAACCCGCGCCCGCTGATCGACAGCACAGCCGCGGTTTCGAGCGCTTCGGCTTCGCTGGCGGGCGGCAACAGGCCCGGCAGGCGCGACGCCAGCAGCGTCTTGCCGCATCCGGGACTGCCGACCAGCAACAGGTGATGCCCGCCGGCCGCTGCGATCTCCAGCGCGCGTCGCGCCTGCGCCTGTCCGCGCACGTCGCGCAGGTCCGGCACCGCGACCTCGCGCTGCGTGGGCGGCACGGCCTGCGGCAGCGCCCTGGTGCCGCCGAGCATCGCGCAGACCTCCAGCAGCGTGCGCGCCGTGTGCACCGACACGTCGGATGCGAGCGCCGCTTCGGCGCCGTTGGCAGCGGGCACCAGCAGGGCGCGTCCACTGTCGGCGACGGCGAGCGCGGCAGGCAGGGCGCCGTCGACGGCGCGCAGCTCGCCGGTCAGGCCGAGTTCGCCGACGAATTCCCAATCACGCAGCGCGTCGGCGGGAATCTGGCCGCTTGCGGCGAGGATGCCCAGCGCGATCGGCAGGTCGAAGCGGCCGCCGCATTTGGGCAGGTCGGCCGGGGCGAGATTGACGGTGATGCGGCGCGCGGGAAACTCGTACTGCGCACACTGGATCGCGGCGCGGACCCGGTCCTTGGCTTCGCGGACGGCCGCCTCGGGCAGGCCGACGATCGACATCGATGGAAGCCCGCCGCCGAGATGGACCTCGACCTTGACCTCCGGAGCGCGGATGCCTGCGCGCGCACGTCCGTGCACGAGCGCAAGTCCCATGGCGTGTCCTCTAGTGGGCGATGGTGCTCGCGTTGCCGCTGGTGGTGACCGGGCCCGTCGGCGGCTGACCCTCGAGCTGGCGCACCTGCGCCTCGAGCGCTTCGAGCTTCTCGCGCGTGCGCAGCAGCACCGCGCGCTGGACCTCGAATTCCTCGCGGGTCACCAGGTCGAGCTTGGTGAGGCCGGACTGCAGCACGGCCTTGAAGTTCTCCTGGATGTCCTCGCGGCTCTCGCGCAGGCCCGGCGGCACCAGGCCGCTGAGGCGGCGGGCGAGTTCGTCGATGGTGGACAGATCGATCATCACAAAATCCTCGGTGGCAGACAGGCTCGCTCGGCGGATGCAGGCATGCCGTCGGCGGCGTCCCCTGCACGCGGTCGGGGAATCCCGGCGCGAAAGGGGCGGCACTACAGCATGCAGGTGGGGCCGCGGCAAGCCGCGGTCGAGGAGATCGTGTGGGGCGCCGCGTGAGCGTGGCGTATCCTGTTCCCGATTCCACAACGGGGAGGCCCATGCGATGAAAATGGTCATGGCCATCATCAAGCCGTTCAAGCTCGACGACGTGCGCGAGGCGCTCGCCGATGTCGGCGTGAACGGCATCACCGTCACCGAGGTGAAGGGCTTCGGCCGGCAGAAGGGCCACACCGAGCTCTACCGGGGCGCCGAGTACGTCGTCGACTTCCTGCCCAAGGTGAAGCTGGAAATCGTGGTCACCGACGACATCGTCGACAACGTCGTCGAAGCGATCCTGAAGTCGGCCGGGATGGGCAAGATCGGCGACGGCAAGATCTTCGTATACGAACTGGAGCGCGCGGTGCGGATCCGCACCGGCGAGCTGGATTCCGACGCGATCTGACCGCGCGGTCCGCAGGCGGTACCGCAACGTGAAAGGCCCCGCGATGCGGGGCCTTTCCGGTTCGAGCGGTGGCGGTGACTCAGCCCTCGCCGAGCGCCTTCGCCACGAACGGCGGCAACGACTGTGCGCCCTTGTGGATGTCGGCGGTGTAGTACAGCGTCTCGAACGGCTTGGCGCGCGCGTCGGCCTCGCGGAAATCGAAGCCCTGGCCCTTGCGCGCCAGGGTGCAGCTCCACCAGCCGGTCGGGTAGCACGGCTGCGGGAAGGGCAGGGTCTGGAACGTGGTGAAGCCGGCCTTGCCCATCTCGGCGCGCATGGCCTTGATGAGATCGAGCAGCACCAGCGGCGATTCGGACTGCTGCACCAGGATGCCGTCGTCTTTCAGTGCGCGGTGGCAGCTTTCGAAGAAGGCCTTGTTGAAGAGGCCTTCGGCCGGGCCGACCGGGTCGGTGGAGTCGACGATCACGATGTCGACGCTGCCGGGCGCGCAGTTCGCCATGTAGGCGATGCCGTCGTCGAACAGGATTTCGGCGCGCGCGTCGCCGTTCGACTCGCACAGCTCGGGGAAGTACTTCTCCGCCATGCGCGTGACCTGCTCGTCGATGTCGCACTGCACGGCCTTCTCAACGCCCGGATGGCGCAGTACCTCGCGCAGCGTGCCGCAGTCGCCGCCGCCGATGATCACGACGGTCTTCGGCGCGGCGTGGGTGAACAGCGCCGGGTGCGACATCATCTCGTGGTAAAGGAAGTTGTCGCGCGTGGTGACCATCATCGCGCCGTCGATGAGCATGACGTTGCCCCAGTCGGTGCTCTCGTAGATCTCGATCTTCTGGAACGGCGACTGCACCTCATCTAGCTTCTTGTTGACGCGGAAGCCGATCGCCGAGCCGGCGGTGTCGAAGTTCTCGTAGAGCCAGTTGGCGTCGGTCATGGTGTCGTGCCGTGGAATTGCGGGGGCGCGCATTGTAGCCGAGCGTTCGTGGCGGCCATGGGGCAGGGTGATTGCAGCCGGCTTGGAGACGCTTCCCGAGGGCGCGCGGCGCGGCTTAGCATTGGCCTCGGGGACGCGCCGGGGGGCGCAACACGGGGACGGCAGGGATGATGTCGGAAGCGGATCGCCGCGCACGCGTGGCACGGCTGGAAACCTTCGCGCAGCGTGCGCCCATGGCCTACCGTGTGCGGCTGGCGCTGCTCGCGCTGCTGGGCTTCGGCGTGCTGGGTGGCGCGGTGCTGCTCGCACTGGGTGTGTCGGTGGGCCTGGTGGTCGTATTGCTGGCGATCAGTCCGATCCTGCTGGCGAAGCTGGCCAAGGTGGTCTGGATTCCGGTCGCGTTCGGCTGGGTGGTGCTGCGCGCGCTGTGGGTGCGCTTCGAACCGCCGTCCGGTCACCTGCTCGCGCCCGGCGAAGCGCCGGCGCTGCTCGCCGAAGTCGAACGCCTGCGCCGCGCGGCCAAGGCGCCGAAGCTCGCGGGCATCCTGATCGACGACGAACTCAACGCCGCGGCGGCCAGCGTGCCGCGCGCGCTGGGCCTGCTTGGACACCGGCATTACCTGGTGCTGGGGCTGCCGCTGATGCAGCTGCTCGACCGGCAGCAGTTCGCCTCGGTGGTGGCGCACGAGTTCGGTCATTTCGGCGGCGGCCACGGGCGCTTCTCGGGCTGGATCCACCGCGTGCGGGTGAGCTGGTACCGCGTGCTGGACGGCTTGGCCGGCCGCGGTGCCTGGGCCAGCGGTCTGTTCGAACGTTTCTTCCGCTGGTACGCGCCCTATTTCGATGCCTACAGCTTCGTACTGGCGCGGCAGAACGAGTACCAGGCCGATGCCATGGCCGCACGGCTGGCCGGTGCGGATGTCGCCGGCAGCGCGCTGGTGCGGGTCAACATCGGCGCGGCCCGGCTCGAACACGAGTTCTGGCCGTCGGTGGTCGAGGCCAACCGGCGCGAGGGCGAGCCGCCGCGCGGCCTGCAGCGCGACATGGCGGCGGCGCTGCGCAGCCGTCACACCGACGACGATGCCCGCATCGCACAGCGCCTGACCGCGCGTGCCGACGTCCACGACACGCATCCCTCGCTCGCCCAGCGCCTGCAGGCGCTGGGTGTGGTTGCGGGCGACGCGGCGCCGCCGGAACGCAGCGCGGCCGAGGTTCTGCTCGGCGATCTGCTGCCGGTGCTGGAAGCAGACTTGAGCGAAGACTGGCGGCTGCGGGTCGAGGACGGCTGGCGCGAGCGGCATCGCGCGCATGCGCTCGACAGCGACCGGCTCGGCGAACTGGAAGGCCAGCTGGTGCGCAGTCCGGCCGAAGTCGTCGAGCACGCCGCGCTGATCGAGCGCCTGCATCCGCAGGTCGACGTGGTGCCGCTGTACCGTAATGCAGTGCGGGTGGCGCCGGACGATGCCTTCGCGCATTACCGGCTGGGCGTGCTGCTGCTGGCACAGGACAACCGGGCCGGTATCGAGCTGCTGCACCGCGCCCGCATGCTCGATCCGCAGGCCGCCGATGCGGTCAACGAAGTGCTGGCCGGCTTCCACCACCGTCACGACGAACTCGATGCGTTCGACGGCGTGCTCGGCGACCAGCACGCGCTCGACCGGCGTCGCCGCGAGGCCGCACAGGCGCGCAATGCCCTGTCGGCGGGCGACGTGCTGTTGTCGCACGGGCTCGAAGGCGACGCATTGCAGGCCGCACGTACCTCGCTGGCGGCCACCGGCAAGGTCGCCACTGCCTGGATCGTACGCAAGCGCATCGACGGCGATCCCGACGGCCCGCCGCATTTCCTGGTGCTGGTGAAGTGGCGCGGCCTGGTGTTCGGCGAGGATTCGGCGCTGCAGAAGGTCGTCGACGCCCTCGACCTGCCCGGCAGCTGGGTCGCGTTCACCGCGCCCAACCAGCGACGCGTGGCCGCCAAGGTCAGGAAGACCGCGGGTGCGCCCAGCTACCGGCACGGCGAGGGCTGACGCGCGCGTGTCACCGCAGGTTCGGGCCGCTGCCCCTAGACTATGCGGCCTTCACGCCTGACCGGAATGCCGCCGATGACCGCCTGGTCCACCGACCTCGCCCGCAAGACCTACTCGATCCCGCACTGGAGCGAGGGGTATTTTGACGTCGACGACGCCGGTCGCATCGTGGTCTCGCCGCGGGGCAAGAACGGCCCGTCGATCGCACTGCCCGAGGCGGTCGATGCCGCGCGTGCGAACGGGGCGCAGCTGCCGATGCTGGTGCGTTTCCCCGACATCCTCGGCGACCGCCTCGCGCGGCTGCAGGATGCGTTCGCGCAGACGCAGGCCGAGTGGGAGTATCCGGGCGGTTACACGGCCGTCTATCCGATCAAGGTCAACCAGCATCAGGGCGTCGCTGGCACGCTGGCCTCGCACCATGGCGACGGCTTCGGTCTGGAAGCGGGCAGCAAGCCGGAACTGATGGCGGTGCTGGCGCTGTCGCGTCCGGGCGGCTTGGTGGTCTGCAACGGCTACAAGGATCGCGAATACATCCGACTAGCGCTGATCGGCCGCAAGCTCGGCCTGGAAACCTTCATCGTCGTCGAGAAGCCGTCCGAGCTTGCGCTGGTGATGGAAGAAGCCGCCGCGCTCGGTGTGAAGCCGGGCCTGGGCGTGCGCATGCGTCTGGCGTCGCTCGGCGCGGGCAAGTGGCAGAACAGCGGCGGCGACAAGGCCAAGTTCGGTCTCAATCCGCGCCAGTTGCTGGACCTGTGGAAGAAGCTGCGCGACGCTGGCATGGCCGACTGCCTGCAGCTGCTGCATTTCCACATGGGCTCGCAGATCTCCAACGTCCGCGACATCGCCAACGGCATGCGCGAGGCGGTGCGTTATTTCGTCGAGCTGACCAAGCTCGGCGCGACGATCAGCCACGTCGACGTCGGCGGCGGCCTGGGCGTCGACTACGAAGGCACGCGTTCGCGCAGCTACAACTCGGTCAACTACGGCGTGCGCCAGTACGCCGGTTCGATCGTGCAGCCGCTGGCCCAGGCCTGCGCCGAGCATGGCCTCACGCCGCCGCGCATCGTCACCGAATGCGGCCGCGCGATGACCGCGCACCACGCGGTGCTGGTCGCCAACGTGTCGGAAGTCGAACGCGCGCCCGAAGGCCGCGTGCCCGACGTGCATGACGACGAACCGGCCGTGGTCGCCAACCTGCGTGAACTGCACGGCGAGCTGACCTCGCGTCCGGCGGTCGAACTGTTCCACGAGGCGCAGCACCAGCACGCCGAAGGTCTGGCGCTGTATGCGCTGGGCCAGCTCGATCTCGTGCATCGCGCGCGCATCGACGATCTGTTCTATGCGATCGCACATGCCGTGCGCGCGCGCCTGACCTTCGACGAGAAGAGCCACCGCCCGCTGCTCGACGAACTCAACGAGCGCCTGGTCGACAAGTACTTCGTGAATTTCAGCGTGTTCGAATCGATGCCCGACGTGTGGGCGATCGACCAGGTGTTTCCCATCGTGCCGATCGAGCGCCTCGACGAACTGCCCGAGCGCCGCGGCGTGATCGCCGATCTGACCTGCGATTCGGACGGCAAAATCGACACCTACGTCGAGAACGAGGACCTCGACACCTCGCTGCCGCTGCATCCGCTCAGGCCCGGCGAGCAGTACCGGCTTGGCTTCTTCATGGTCGGCGCCTACCAGGAAATCCTCGGCGACATCCACAACCTGTTCGGCGATACCGACGCGGTGGAGGTGAGGATCGAGGGCGACGGCATCGCGGTCGCGCAGCAGCGTCGCGGCGACACCACCGACGTGATGCTCGACTACGTGGGCTACCGCCTGGACGACCTGCGCGCGCGCTACACCACGCTGGTCGACGACGCGTCTTTGGCCGCCGACGAGTCGCAGCGGCTCAAGGACGCGCTGGAAGCCGGACTCACCGGTTACACCTATCTGGACGACACGCCGCTGGAGTGACGGGTCGCCCGGTCTGCCCCGCCTGGGTCAGCGGGGCGTCTGGCCGTGGAACCGATGCAGTTCCTCGAGCGTGACTGCGCCGTCACCATCGGTGTCCGCCTGCAGTATCTGGCGGATGCCGCTGCGGATGTAGTCCTCGCGGGTGATCCGGCCGTCGCCGTCGAAGTCGAAGAACCTGAAGGCGTGGCTGGTCACCATCTCGATGACCTCGGCAGTTGCGGCCGTAGGGCCACCGTTCTGTAAGCCATGCAGTATCTGCTGTTGTCGGACTTCATCACGACTGAGCAGACCGTCTCCGTCGAGATCGTATCTGTCGAAGTCGCGACCCGCGTCCACGCGGATTTCGTCAGGCGTGATGCGGCCGTCGCCGTTGGCGTCGACGCGCTTGAAGGTGCCCGGCACGTCGAACGGACTTTGCGCAGTTGAGATCGACGGTGCGCACAGCAGTGTCATCGACGCTGCGAGAAGCGGTCCCTTCATCCGTCAGGTGCTCCGTCATGGATCTGACGATCACCGTAGCAACGCCTCGCCGCAGCAGGGGCGCGATGTCGCATCGGACTATCCCGCACCGCCTTCCGGGGATCACGCGCGGCATGCAGTGGACCGCCGATGCATGCGATCGCGATCGCATCCACGGACTATGCTCGCCGGTATCGCGCGCGGGCGACCGGCCGCGCCGCACACTTACAGGGAGCCCACTCCATGCGTCCGATCCGTCCCGCCCGCGCCATCCTCGCCCTCGCATTGACCGCCCTCCTCGCCGCCTGCGCCGAGCCCGCACCGCCGCCGGCGACCGTCGATGCGCCGCCACCGCCGATGGAGGCCGCTGACGATGCGACGACCGCCAACGCCGACGTGCACCGCTTCAACATCGGCACGCTCCAGGCCGCCGTGCTGCGCGACGGCGACATCCGGTTTCCGAATGACGGCAAGACGCTGGGCGTCGGTGCGCCGAAGGCGGAACTCGATGCGGTACTGTCGAAAGCGGGCGAGCCGACCGATACCGTGCATCTGAGCGTGCAGACGCTGCTGGTGCGCAGCGGCGACCGCGTGCTGCTGTTCGACACCGGCGCCGGCGCTGCCGACTTCGCCGATGCCGGTCGTCTGCCGGCCGCGTTGCAGGCCGCAGGGGTCGAGCCGGCGCAGGTGACCGACATCTTCATCAGCCACGCGCATCCGGACCACGTCGGCGGCCTGCTCGACGACAGCGGCGCGGCCCGCTTCCCAAACGCGACCGTGCATCTCTCGGCGCCGGAATGGGCGGCGCTGCAGACGGATGATGCGAATGCGGCGCTGGCCGCGGCGATCCAGCCGCGCGTCGACGCTTTCACGCCGGGCGCCGAACTGTTGCCCGGCGTCGTGACTGCGGTCGAAGTCGACGGCCACACGCCCGGCCACAGCGCCTACGAGATCACCGATGGCGATGCGCGTCTGCTCTACATCGGCGACGCGGCGCACCACTTCGCGGTGTCGGTGCAGCGGCCGCAGTGGACGATCGCGTTCGACGGCGACGCGCCGGTTGCCGAGACCAGCCGCGAGGCGCTGCTCGCACGTGCGGCCGACACCGGCGTCACCGTGTCCTCGCCGCATTTCCCGTACCCGGGCCTGGGGCACGTCGTGCGTCGTGATGGCACGTTCGTGTGGGCGCCGCTGCAGTAGGCGGTCGGGTGCGTCGCCATGGCGGCGACGCACCTTCTCTCGAAGCGCAGACGCTCAACGGGGTGGTGCGATGACGCCCTGATGGAAGCGGCCCAGTTCCTCGCGTGAGACCTGGCCATCGCCATCGTGGTCGGCGCTCAGCAGGCTGGCGACATAGGTCTGCTGCATCTCGGCCAGCGTGATGCGACCGTCGCCATTGACGTCCCACAGACGCATCGTGGCATCCAGCAGCGCGGCCTGTGCCTCGGGCGGGAAGCCTGTGCCACCCGGGCTTGAACTTGTCACCCGAGGATTGACCTCGGCGGCCACCAGCACGCCGTCGCCGTTGGTGTCGAGCTTGCGGAAATCACGCGCGGCGCCCGCGCGTGATTCGGCCTGGGTGATGACGCCATCGCCGTTGCGGTCCTGCTCGGCGAAGATGCGATCCACGTCGGGGCTGGCGACCGCGGTCGCGGCGCACAGCATCAGCGGGATGGAGACAACGAGACACCGGTGCCGTCGCATGGGGACTCCCTGTCCTGTCGGTCCGTGATGCGCATGTCCGCGCATCCGCAGTGTACGGAACCGACCGGCGCCGGGTGCTGCGACGCCCGCTCAGCCCTCGCGATGGATCTGGAAGCCCGCGAACGACTGGCTGACCGGCATCAACTCGAGGCGATTGATGTTGAGGTGCGGCGGCAGGTTCGCCACCCACCACAGCGTCTCGGCGATGTCCTCGGCGACGATGGGCCGGCTGCCCGCGTAGAGCGTGTCCGATGCGGCCTGGTCGCCGCTGGTGCGCACCAGCGTGAATTCGGTTTCGGCCAGGCCCGGCTCGATCGACGTCACCCGCACGCCGGTGCCGTGCAGATCGCTGCGCAGCCCCAGCGAGAACTGGGTGACGAAGGCCTTGGTGCCGCCGTAGGTGTTGCCGCCGGGGTAGGGATAGCTGCCGGCGATCGAACTGACGTTGAGCACCGCGCCGCGGCGCGCGATCAGCGTCGGCAGCAGCGCATGCGTCAGCGTGACCAGTGCGGTGACGTTGGTCTCGATCATCTGCCGCCACTGCGCGAGATCCGCGCGCTGTGCCGGCGCGGTGCCCAGGGCCAGTCCGGCGTTGTTGACCAGCGCATCGATGTCGCGGAAGTCCGCCGGCAGCGCGTCGAGCGCGGCCTGCATCGCCAGGTCGTCGCGGATGTCGAAGGCGGCGGTGTGCAGACGTTCGGCGCCGTGTGCATCGGTCAGCGCCCGCAGGCGCTCGGCGCGGCGCCCGGTCGCGACCACGCGCCAGCCGCCGGCGAGAAAGCGCGCCACCGCAGCGGCGCCGAAACCCGACGTGGCGCCGGTGATGAGGATGGTGCGGGACATGGGGGCAGACTCCGGTACGGCCGCGCCGGTCAGGGGCGAGGCGGAACAGCGCGGCAGGTCAGTGCAGGGTCTCGTTGCCGCAGCACTTCTTGAACTTCTTGCCGCTGCCGCAATTGCAGGGATCGTTGCGGCCGGGGACGTCGGCGCGCTTCGCGGGTGCCGGGCGGCGATCGTGCAGGCGCTGCAGATACATCTCGTGCAGCATGTCGGGCAGGTCGTAGGTCAGGTCGAACCGTTCGTCGAGCGTCAGCATCTCGGCCGCCTCCATCTCGGCGTCTTCGAGCTGCGCAGGATCGACGATCGCCAGGCGCGTGATCACGCCCAGGTCGTTCTCGATCGACGCGTGCTCGGACATCCACGCCGACCAGTCGGCCTCGTGCTGCGCGGCGCCGCGCAGGAACCCGGCCGCCCAGGCCGCCGCAAACGGGAAATCCTCGGGAATGCCATCGAGGGCGTCGTCGGCGGAGGGCGTGGTCGCCCCGTCATCGCCTTCGGCTTCGGGCGGCAGGCCCAGCAACGGCATCAGCGCCTCGCGGTCGCCGCCGTCTTCGGGATCGTGACGGATGCGCTGCTCGACCTCGGCCGACAGGCGCGCGATCAGGGCTTCGGCCTCGCGGGACTGGCGCTCGTCGCGGCGCGGCACCTCGCCTTCGCCCCAGATCGTCGGCAGCATGTCGGCCAGCGCCACTTCCACCGGACCGACCGCGCAGGCGGACAGATAGCCGTCGAGCATCTCGAGGTTGCCCAGCCCCGTCTCCGGATCGGTGCAGCGGTCGAGCAGGACGTCGAGACGGTCGAGTTCGGTATCGCTCAGGGGCGTGGACGTGGTCATGCGACGGGACAGCCTGCGGCAAGGCGCGACAGCTTACCGCGCGTCGAAAGCCCGCGCCCGGCGCGCGCTCACCAGATGCCCGGCAGCAGGCGGCGCGTGCTGCGCGCGTAGTCGGCGTAGGCGTGCGGGAACGCGGTCGACAGCGCCGCTTCCTCCACCTGGATGCGCGACCGCAATGCGCGCCACAGCGGTATGGCGACGACCAGCGGCGCAAGCCAGCTGCCCAGCGCACACAGGAAACCCAGATACGTGAGCAGCAGGCCTGTATAGGACGGATGGCGCAGCCAGCGGTAGGGGCCGCGGCGGATCAGCTGATGGTCCGGCGCGATCGCCACGTCCACGGTGAAATGGCGTGCCAGCACCCGCACCGCCCACCAGCGGAACAGCATGCCGGCCAGCATCAGCGCGCAGCCGGCCCACAGGAAGGCCTCGCGCCATTCGGCGGGCACCCGGCCCGGCGACCACGCCGATACCAGCAGGGCCACGCCCACCCCGCCGCCGATCACCAGCACCAGCCTGGCCAGGGTGCCGCTGTCGCGGCTGCGGTCGGACGCGCGATGGCGCAGTCCGATCCATAGTTCGCTCAGACACCACGTCAGGCTGATCGCCGCGAATACGAGGATGCCGGTCATGACGCCATCTCCGCTGGAACCGGGCGTCAGCCTTGCAGGCTCAGTGTGATGTCGGAGTGCCGGTTCCGGGCGCATCCGGTGACCGGGGCGAAGGCGTTTCGCCGCTCGCCGGTGCGCTGCGCATGCGGCGCCGGCCGGTCGTCGACTTGCCGCGCGTGCGGGCCTTCGTCGCCAGATGCTTCTGCAGCATGTCCTCGGCCAGCACCACATCCTCGGACAGGATGCCGGCCGCGCGCGCGACGGCGATGCGTGTCGCCGCGCGGTTCTCATCCGGATTGGCCTGCAGCAGTTCGCGGATCGCGTCGCGGACGGCGGCCTGGGCGTTGTGTTTGAGTTTGAGGTCGTTGCCTTGCTGGAACAGCGCCAGCAGCACATCGACGACGGGTTTGATCAGTGCGGCTTCGATGGCCATGGCGCGTGTCCTCCCTCGGGATTCCAGTGTCCGCAGCGCGGTCGCGCGGACTGCGATCCGGATGGGACGGGAGACACGGAATGAGGTTCAGCCCCGATACCTGGGCGCTTGAGCCCCTCATCCTCGCGGTGCGCTTGAGCCCCTCTCCCTTCGGGAGAGGGTTGGGGTGAGGGCGGTCTCGCGGGAGTGTGGTGTGGGCGCGGAGAGGGATGCGAGGAAAGCTTCAAGAAAAGCGGACCCCGCGAGCGTCGCCCCCTCACCCACCATTTGCTTTGCAAATGGTCCCCCCTCTCCCGCAAGGGGAGAGGGACGAAGGCGTCTTCCGCAAGCGGAAGACCAGTACTTACTGCGCCTTGATCGCCAGCGCCGGCAGGCCGCCGTTGCCGAGCTTCTGCTTGGCTTCGGCCAGATCGGTCGCGGTGCCGTAGGGCCCCATGCGCACGCGGTACACGGTGCGGCCGCCCGCTTCGCCCGATTCCACGCGCGCGGTCAGACCCAGCAGGGCGATACGGGCCTTCAGCGCTTCGGCATCACCCGACGCGCTGAACGAACCGGCCTGCAGGATGTAGCGGGCATCGCCGCCGGCGGCGGCCGGGGCACTGGCCGCCTGCACCGGTGCGGTCGGCGGCGTGGTCGCGGCCGGGCGGTCTTCGGGCAAGGGCTGCGGACCAGCCGTCGCGCCACCGGCGAGATCGGCGGCGTCGGGATGCTGGGCCTGCAGCGCGCGCTGCTGCGCTTCGGCACGCTGCTGGCGCTGGGCTTCGGCACGCGCGCTGGCAGCGAGCTCGGCGTCCGTCATCGGAACTTCCTGCTCGGGCAGCATCGTGTAGAAGTCGTAGTCGGTCGAGGTCGGCTGTGGCTGCGTACCGCTGCGCGGACGCTGGCCGGCGGGCGTGGGCAGCTCGGGTTCGTCTTCCGAAGTCGCCGCCGCGGGCTGCGCATCCGGGTTGGGCTGCGGACGGAAGAAGCCGTCCTGCGCATCGGGCTTGAGCAGGCGCGGCACCGCCAGCACGACGCCGAGCGCCAGCACCACGCCGATGATCATCCACGCCCAGCCGGGCAGGCCGCCGGAGCTGCCGCCGTTGCGTCGGGCCTGGGATTTGCCGCGTCGTGCCGCCATTTACATCGCCTCCGGTGCCTGCACGCCCAGCAGCGTGAGGCCGTTGCGCAGCACCTGACGCACTGCGGTGGCCAGCGCCAGACGTGCGTCGCGCACGTCGGCATCGTCGACCAGGAACTGGTGGTCGTTGTAGTACGTCTGGAAGCCCTGTGCCAGCTCCAGCAGGTAGGTCGCGATCAGGTGGGGTTCAAGCTGCGCGCCCGCGGCAGCGACGATCTCCGGCCAGCGCGAGAGGTCGATCAGCACGTCGCGCAGCGCGACATCGGTCATGTCCGGCAACTGCTTCAGGCCGTTCTGCAGATCGAAGGCGAGACCGGCTTCATCGAGCTTGCGCAGCAGGCCGCAGATGCGCGCATGCGAGAGCTGCACGTAGTAGACCGGGTTGTCGAGCGACTGGCTGCGCGCCAGGTCGATGTCGAACACCAGCTGCGAATCGGGCTTGCGCGCGACCAGGAACCAGCGCGTCGCATCGCGGCCCGCCTCGTCGATCAGATCGCGCAGCGTGAGGTAGCTGCCGGCACGCTTGGACAGTTTCACTTCCTCGCCGCCGCGCATCACCGTGACCATCTGGTGCAGCACGTATTCCGGCCAGCCCTGCGGAATGCCGGCGTCGAGCGCCTGCAGACCGGCGCGCACGCGCGCCAGCGAACCATGGTGATCGGCGCCCAGTTCGGTGATCGCGCGCTCGTAGCCGCGCTGCCACTTCGACAGGTGGTAGGCCACGTCCGGCACGAAGTAGGTGTAGGTGCCGTCGGACTTGCGCATCACGCGGTCCTTGTCGTCGCCGTAGTCGGTGCTGCGCAGCCACAGCGCGCCGCCTTCCTCGTAGGTGTGGCCGTGTGCGACGAGCTCGCGCACGGTTTCTTCCACCTTGCCGTCGGCGTACAGCGACGACTCGAGGAAGTACACGTCGAAGCCGACGCCGAACGCGGCGAGGTCCTCGTTCTGCTCGCGGCGCAGCCACGCCACGGCGAAGCGGCGGATCGCGTCGAGATCCTCGGCGTCCGGCACGCCAGTGACGGTGTGGCCGTCGACCTCGACCGTCGCGCCGTCGAGGTAGGCGCGTGCGACGTCGCCGATGTAGTCGCCGTTGTAGGCATCGGCCGGCCACTGCGCATCACCGGGCTTGAAGCCGCGGGCGCGTGCCTGGGTGGAGCGCGCGAGATTCTCGATCTGCACGCCGGCGTCGTTGTAGTAGAACTCGCGCTTGACCTGCCAGCCGTTCGCGTCGAGCACGCGCGCGATGCAGTCGCCGATCACCGCCGCGCGGCCGTGGCCGACGTGCAACGGACCGGTCGGATTCGCCGATACGTACTCGACGCCTGCGGTGCGGTTGGCGCCGCCCTCATTGCGGCCGAAGGCATCGCCCTGCGCATGCACGGCGACGAGGGTGTCGCGCCAGGCCTGCGCGGTCAGGCGGAAATTGAGGAAGCCCGGACCGGCGATCTCGACGCGCTCGATCGCATCGTTGCCCGGCAGCGCGTCGACCAGCGCCTGCGCGATCGCGCGCGGGTTGGACTTCGCCGGCTTGGCCAGCAGCATCGCGGCATTGGTCGAGGCATCACCATGGCTGCGGTCCTTGGGACGTTCGACGGTGAAGTCGGGCGTCGCCAGGTCGGCAGGCAGGGTGCCGGCGTCACGCAGGGCGGCGATGGCCTGCTCGACGAGCGGCTCGATCAGGGCGCGGAGCTGGGATTTCACGGTGTTCGATCGCGGACAAACGGCCGGCCATTGTACGCGAGCGGGGTGGTGGGCCTCGGTTCGCAGGACCCGGCGCAGCGCGATGGCGATAGCCCTCCCCCGCGAGGCGGGGGAGGGTTTGGGAGGGGGCAAACGATCCGGTCGAGAACGAAGTCGAACGGAACGACGCTTACCGCCCGGTTCTGAATGACGTGCGCTGATGGTTCGCCCCCACCCAACCCTCCCCCGTACACGGGGGAGGGCTTCAAGCCTGGGGCGTGCGGATTCGCGCGTATCCTTGCCGCCCCCCGATCTCGACATCCCACGTGGACGCGCTGTTTCCCGAACTGCTCTGGCTGGTCTGCATCGCCTTCATGGCCGGCCTGGTCGATGCGGCGGTCGGCGGCGGGGGCCTCGTACAACTGCCCGGTCTGTTCACCGCGCTGCCGCAGCACACGCCGGCGGCGCTGCTGGGCACCAACAAGTTCAGCTCGTTCTTCGGCACCGCCGCGGCCGGCTGGCGCTATGCGCGCAACGTGCGCTTCCCGTGGGCGCCGGTGCTGTTCGCGGCGGCCACGGCCTTCGTGTTCTCGTTCGCCGGCGCCACGGCGGTGACGCTGCTGCCGCGCGATGCGGTGCGGCCGCTGATCCTGGTGCTGCTGGTCGCGATGCTGGCCTACACCCTGGTCAAGAAGGACTTCGGCGCGCTGCACCGCCCTCGCGATGTCGGCCGCAGGGAACTCGGTCTGGCCCTGCTGATGGGCGCGGCGATCGGCTTCTACGACGGCCTGTTCGGTCCGGGCACCGGCAGTTTCCTGATCTTCCTGTTCATCCGCTTCTTCGGACTCGACTTCCTGCGTGCCACGGCCGCATCGAAGATCGTCAACATCGCGACCAACCTGGCCGCGCTGTCGTTCTTCGTGCCGTCGGGCCACGTGCTGCTGGCGTTCGCGGTGCCGATGGCGGCGGCGAACGTGGCCGGCGCGTTCGCCGGCACCCGGCTCGCGCTGCGCGGCGGTACACCGGTGATCCGCAAGCTGTTCGTGACCCTGGTCGTTGTGCTGATCGCCAAGATGGGCTGGGACACGATCACGGGCACCTGAGCGCCAGCGCGGACGGCCTCAGCGGCGGCCGCCGCCCACTTCGATGAACTGCAGGAACTCGGCGCGGGTGCGGGCGTCCTCGCGGAAGCTGCCCAGCATCGTCGAGGTGATCATGCTCACGCCGCGCTTGTGCACGCCGCGGGTGGTCATGCACTCGTGCGCGCCTTCCACCACCACGCCCACGCCCAGCGGCGCCAGCGCGCGCTGGATGCAGCCGGCGATCTGCGCGGTCATCTTTTCCTGCACCTGGAAGCGCTTGGCGTAGGCCTCGACCACGCGCGCCAGCTTGCTGATGCCCACGACCTTGCCGGCCGGCAGATAGCCCACGTGGACCTTGCCGATGATCGGCGCCATGTGGTGTTCGCAGTGGCTTTCGTACTCGATGTCGCGAAGCACGATCATCTCGTCGTAGCCGGCCACCTCTTCGAACGTGCGCGCCAGATACGCGTCGGCATCGGTCGCGTAGCCGCTGAACCATTCGGTGTAGGCGTCGGCCACGCGGCGCGGCGTGTCCAGCAGGCCTTCGCGCGCGGGGTCCTCGCCGGCCCAGCGCAGCAGCGTGCGCACCGCCGATTCGGCATCGTCGCGGCTGACGCCGTGGCGGGCGTCGAAATCAGGAGACTGGGTCATGGTCGGGCGTCGCGGCAAAGACGCGCATGGTACCGCGTCGACTTCGCCGGATCGGTAGCGGTCAATCGGCGTCGCGGCCCGGCAGCCCGATCGGGCCGGTGTGCGCGGGGGTGTCTCCGACGGGCGGCACGTCCCACGCGTCCTCGATCGCGCCACGCGCCTCCACCCAGCCCAGGCGCGACTGCTCGCGCGCCGTGGCCCATTCCTGTTCCAGCTGGGTCGCCACCTCCTCGAACCGGCGGCCGTCGTGGCGCAGGCGGCTGTCGCGGCCGAAACGGTAAGCGGGCGCGTAGTCGTCCCAGTTGCGGCCGACCGAGTAGTACGGCGCCTGCTCGAGGCCCGGCTTGAAGCGCGCTTCGAGCGCATCTTGTCCGGCCACCGCGGCATCGGCCGGGGTGCGGTCTTCAGGGGCGCTGCTGGCGTCGGGGGCGTCGGTCTGGGTCATGGCGGGTCCGGCGACACGCCAGCGCCGTGGGAGCGCGGGGAAGCGTGAAGCCGGGTGTGAAGCTAGGGCCGCAAGCGTCTGATTCCGGTGAAAAACGCCTGTTCCGCCGGCAACCGCTTGGGCGGGATTCAGCGCGCAGTCGCTTCCAGACTCGCCAGCACTGCGGCGGTGAACGCGGCCGGATCGAAGCGCTTGCCGGTGGGATCCTCACCGCGCCGCACCAGCACCACGCCGCGCGAGGGCACCACGATCACGTACTGGCCGCGATTGCCCATCGCGGCAAAGGCATCGGCCGGCACCCCGTCGGTGCGCTGCATCAGCCACAGCGTGGCGCCGTAGCCGAAGTCGCCTTCCGGCTGCGGGCCGGACGGCGTGATCGCCGCGCGCACCCAGCCGTCCGGCAGCAGGCGCCGGCCTTCGAACACGCCGCCCTGTTGAAGCAGCAGGCCGAAGCGGGCGAGATCGCGCGCGGTCGACCAGACCTGGCTCGACAGTACGAAACCGCCGCGCCAGTCGGTCTCGGCGTGGGTGCGGGTCATGCCCAGCGGCCAGAACAGGTCGGTGTAGGGGCGCGACAGGGCGCGGGCGGCGTCATCGGTCGCGGCACGCAGCGCATGCACCGCCAGCACGCTGTCGTTGTTGGCGTAGCGGAAGTGCGTGCCCGGCGCGTGCACCAGCGGCCAGCCGGTCGCCGATTCGGCCACGGTGACGCCGCCGAAGTACAGCGCGTCGGTGCGATTGCCGGCGGTGTCGCTGTGCAGGCCGCTGGACATGCGCAGCAACTGGTCGACGGTGATCGCGCGTCGCGGATCGCCCGGCGCCTGCCACTCGGGCACCGGCGCGGGTTTCGCGGCGTCGAGTTCGCCGGCCTGCTGTGCCACGCCGATCAGCGCACCGGTCAGGCTCTTGGCCACTGACCAGGTGCGCTGCGCGGTGTGGGGGCCAAAGCCGTCGCGATATCGCTCGGCAACGATGTGCCCGTCCTGCAGCACCAGCACGCCGGTCGTCGCGTGGCCTTCGCCGTAGGCCGGCGTGTCGAATGCGGCGGCGACGGCGGCTTCGAGCTTCGCGGCGTCACCCCGCGCCGCGGCAGTCGCGTCGCGTTCGCCGAGCGGCCATGGCTTGGCATCGAGATCGGGCGACACGGTATCGAAGCGTGGCAACGTGGCGATCGCCTCCGCAGGCGCGCCGATCGGCAACTGCGCGCAGCCCAGGTTCGGACGCCACGCGGCGATGCGGGGCGGCAGCGCGTCGTCGAATGCGACCGACACCGTGCGCGCGTCTGCATCAATCCCGGCTGCCAGCGCGTGTACGTCGGCCTCGTACTCGGGATAGATGCCGACCAGCTCCAGCGCCTCGACCTGCGCCGGCGTGCGCCCGGCATTGAACAGCGCACTGCACAGCGTCAGCGCCTTGTAGCCGGCGGCGATCGCGCGTCCATGGACGGCCTGCTCACGTTCGATGACGGTCTGCGCGGTGGCGGACGTGGTGGCGAGCAGCAAGGGCAACAGCAATGCGAGGCGCATCGGCGATCCGGCAGCGGGGACTGAACGCCAGTGTAGAGGCCGCGCTATGCCGCACACCCCACGCGCGGCATCATGGGCGGCCCGGACACACGAAGACGGCACACGGATATGACCGACCCACGCAAGGCCCGCGGCCTCAAGCGCTCCAGGACCACTGCACTGCTGCTGATGGGCACCGCGCCCCTGCTGTTCACCGCCTGCCAGCGCGATGCGCCGGTGCAGGTGCAGGAAGGTCTCTACACCTCGGTCGAAAGCTGTGCGCAGGCGGTCGGTGACACCGCGACCTGCCGCATCGCGTTCGAGCAGGCGAAGCTGCAGGCCGCCGACACCGCGCCGCAGTACAGCAGCCGCGCGGCCTGCGAGGCCGAGTTCCCCGCCGAGCAGTGCGTGGAGCAGAAGACGTCGACCGGCCACTCGTTCATCGGTCCGCTGATGGCCGGTTTCTTCCTGTCGCAGATGATGTCGGGCAACCGTGCGGGCCTGGCCCAGCAGTCGCCGCAGGCCGCCCCGGCGTTCCGCGACAACCGCCAGGGCTGGCTGCGCCCAAATGGCGCGCCGGGCGCCGGCCGCGCCGGCATGGCGCCGGTCTCGGCCACGCCGGACCGCGCGGTGACGACCAATCGCGGCGGCTTCGGACGTTCGGCCAGCGGCCGCAGCACCGGCGGCTGAGATGCGGCGCGTTCCGATCGTCGAACGCGGCGACTGGCAGGCGCAGGCCGCCGAGTGCGGCTTCCGGTTCCACACCATCGACGGCGCGCGCTACTGGGATGAGCGCAGCTACTACGCGTTCTCGCTGGCGCAGATCGAACACGATCTCGAAGACCCGAGCGTCGAACTGCACGACATGGCGATGGGCCTGGTCGACGAGATCGTCGGCAGCGAATCGCTGATGGAGCGGCTGGCGATTCCGGCGCATTACCGCGACTGGATCGCCGAGAGCTGGCGCAATCGCGAGCCGCATCTCTACGGCCGGCTCGACTTCGCCTACGACGGGAAAGGCCCGGCCAAGCTCTACGAACTCAATTACGACACGCCGACCTCGCTGTTCGAGGCCGCGTTCTTCCAGTGGCAGTGGCTCGAAGACCAGCGCGCCAGCGGTCGCCTGCCGCGCGATGCCGACCAGTTCAATTCGATCCACGAGGCGCTGGTCGAGCGTTTCGGCGAACTGATGGCCTCGCTGCCGCCGCCCTTGGTTTTCGCCGCGGTGCGTGAGTCGGAAGAGGACCAGGGCACGATCGCCTATCTGCGCGACTGCGCGGCGCAGGCCGGCCTGCACGGCGCGGCGATGGCGCTCGAGGACATCGGTCTGTCCGAAGACGGGCGCTACACCGATCTCGACGACACGGTGATCGGCTCGCTGTTCAAGCTGTATCCGCTCGAGGACCTGTTCGCCGACGACTTCGGCCGCGCGCTGCCCAAATCCGGCCTGCGCCTGATCGAGCCGCCGTGGAAGGCCGTGCTCAGCAACAAGGGCCTGCTGCCGCTGCTGTGGGACCGCCATCGCGGGCACCCGAACCTGCTGGCCGCGGAGTTCGATACCGGCGGCGAGCTGCCGGCCGGCTGGGTGCGCAAGCCGCTGCATTCGCGCGAAGGCGCGAACATCGAACTGCATCTGGCCGATGGCGCGCGTCTGCACAGCGACGGTCCGTATGCCGGCCCGGCGATCCGCCAGGCCGCGCATCCCCTGCCGGCCTTCGACGGGCATTACCCGATGGTCGGCAGCTGGATCGTCGGCGACACCGCCTGCGGCATCGGCATCCGCGAAGACGACTCGCGGATCACCCGTGACAGTGCGCGCTTCGTGCCGCATGCGATCGTCGAAGCGGATGCGCCGGCGACGTTCTATGCCTGAGCCTTGAGGCCTGGCGTTTGAAGCCCTCCCCCGCGGGCGGGGGAGGGTTGGGTGGGGGCAAACGGTCCGCGCACGCATGACTCAATCCATGCGTACATCCCCTCCCTCGATCCATGCATCCACGACCCGGCAGACGGCGTCCGGATTCGATAGCACCTGGTGTTCCAGAAACGCAGCACCTCGAATCCACGCCGACGCAGGTAGTGGTCGCGCGCTGCATCGGACTGTGAACCATTGTGCTGACCGCCACCTACCTCGATCACCAGAGCAGGCTCCAGGCTCACAAAGTCGACGATGAAAGGACCGATCGGGTGCTGGCGTCGGAACTTCAGATTGCAGCGTTGCCGGGCACGCAGGTGACGCCGGAGCACCTGTTCTGCGGGCGTCATCGCACGTCGCAGGCGTTTTGCGAGCAGAGTGCGCTGGCCATCGCGCATATCGACTCCATCGCAGATCCGGGTTCGACAGGCTGTGTGTGTGACGCATGTCGCTCAAGTGGAACTCCCACCGCGCGAACGTAGGGTTTGCCCCCACCCAACCCGTCCGGCCCGGCGAAGCACGCCGGGCATGCGGTCGATCCGCGCGGCATGCCGCGCAAACGGATCGCACGCATCCCTCGCGGGCGGGGGAGGGCTCAAAGCGTGCGGCCGAGCCGCCCAAAGCCGTCCGATCCGCCGCTGCCGCCCGCGGCCTGCGATCATGTGCGCATGAACACCTCCGCTGCCTTCTCCACGCTGGCGCTGCCGCCCGCCCTGCTGCAGGGCGTCGACGCGCTCGGCTATTCCGCGATGACCCCGATCCAGGCCGAAGCCCTGCCGCCGATCCTCGAGGGCCGCGACGTCATCGCGCAGGCGCCGACCGGCAGCGGCAAGACCGCGGCGTTCGGGCTCGGCCTGCTGCAGAAGATCGACACGGCGCTGATCGAGACGCAGGCGCTGGTGCTGTGTCCCACGCGCGAACTCGCCGACCAGGTCGGCAAGCAATTGCGCAAGCTCGCGATCGGCATCCCGAACCTCAAGGTCTCGGTGCTGTGCGGTGGCATTCCGCTCGGCCCGCAGCTCGCGTCGCTGACGCATCCGCCGCACGTCGTCGTCGGCACGCCGGGCCGCATCCAGGAGCTGGCGAAGAAGAAGGCCCTGCATCTGCGCCACGTGACCACGCTGGTGCTCGACGAAGCCGACCGCATGCTCGACATGGGCTTCGAGGAATCGATCCGCGACATCGTCAAGCGCGTGCCGCCTGCGCGACAGGGCCTGCTGTTCTCGGCCACGTTCCCCGACGAGATCCGCGATCTCGGCACCGCGATGCTGCGCGACCCGGTGCAGCTCGGCGTCGGCGGCGATGCGCCCGCGCCGAAGATCGCGCAGATCTTCCACGAGGTCGAACCGGCGCGCCGTGCACCGCTGCTGGCCGCACTGCTGCTGCGCCATCGCCCGGAATCGGCCGTCGTGTTCTGCAACACGCGCGCCGACGTGGCCGAGGTCGCCGGCTCGCTCGGTCATTACGGCTTCGACGCGCTGGCGCTGCATGGCGATATGGAGCAGCGCGACCGCGACGAGGTGCTGGTGCGCTTCGCCAACCGCAGCGGCAACGTGCTGGTGGCCAGCGACGTCGCCGCGCGCGGTCTCGACGTCGAGGATCTCGCCGCGGTGGTGAATTTCGAACTGCCGCACGACGTGGACACCTACGTGCACCGCATTGGCCGCACCGGTCGCGCGGGCCGTGCGGGCCTGGCACTGAACCTGGTGACGCCGCGCGAACTGCCGCGCGCCACGTTGATCGAACAGCACTTCGGCGCGCCGGTGCGCTGGGAAAAACTGATGCCGCTCAGCGGCAAGGCCAGCGACGTGCCGATCGCGCCGATGGTCACGCTGCGCATCGATGCCGGCCGCACCGACAAGCTGCGCCCGGGCGACATCGTCGGCGCGCTGACCGGCGAGGCCGGCCTGCACAAGGACGCGATCGGCAAGATCGATGTCTTCGCCACGCGCAGCTACGTCGCCATTGCGCGCGGCAAGGCGCAGCAGGCGGTCAACCATCTGCGCGACGGCAAGATCAAGGGCCGGCGTTTCCGCGTGCAGCTGCTGAAGACGACCTGACCTCACGCGCGCTGCGCCAGACTCCCGCGCATGCGCCTGCTGATCATCACCTACGGCACCGAGGGCGACGCGCGACCGCTCGCCGCGCTCGGCCACGCGTTGATGCGTGCGGGCCACGAAGTGCACCTGCTCGGCGATGCCGACACGCTCGACTCGGCGCACGCACTCGGCGTGCCGGCGACCGCGCTGGCCGGCGACATCCGCGGCACGCTGTCGCGCATGCGCGCGATGCGCCAGATCGAGCGCGCACTGATCCGCATCGTCGAGGCGCGCACGCCCGAATGGATGCAGCAGGCGCTGGCGCTCGGCGCCGGCTGCGACGCGGCAATCGTGTCCGGGCTCACGGCTTTCGTCGGCCTGTCGGTGGCCGACGCGCTGGGCGTGCCGGCGATCGGCGCGATGATGATTCCGATCAGCCCGACCGCCGCGTTCACCTCGCCGCTGTCGCCGATCCGCCTGCCGCGCTTGTTCAACCGCAGCTCGCACGACTTCGTGAACCGCATGGTCTGGCGCACGTTCCGCGCTACGACCAACCGCGGACGCGTCGCGATCGGCCTGCCGCCGGTGCGCAGGCTGCCGATGGACCATCCGGTGCTCTACGGCATCTCGCCGGCATTGCTGCCCGACATCGACGACTGGCCGACCGACGCGATCGCGTGCGGGCAGTGGCAGACATTGTCGCAGCACTGGTCGCCACCAGCCGATCTCGTCGACTGGATCGAGGCCGGCACGCCGCCGGTCTACGCCGGCTTCGGCAGCATGAGCGGCTTCGATGCACCGCGCGTGCGCCGTGCACTGCTCGACGCGCTCGGCGATCGACGCACGCTGTTCAATCCGGGCTGGAGCGGCATCGACACGGCCGGTCTCCCGCCGAACATCCGCGTCATCGGCAGCGTGCCGCACGACTGGCTGCTGCCGCGATGCGCACTGGCGATCCATCACGGCGGCTCGGGCACCACGCACTCCGCGTGTCGCGCCGGCATTCCGTCGGTGATCCTGCCGTTCGCCGGCGACCAGCCGTTCTGGGCCCGGCGCCTGCGCGCGCTGGGCATCAGCAATCGCGTGTTGAACGGACGGCGGCCCTCGACCGCCGGTCTCGCTGCGGCCATTGCGTTCGCCGAACGACCCGAGGCGCGGACACGTGCTGCGGCCCTTGGGCGTGCAATGCAGGAAGAAGATGGCCTTTCGACTGCAGTGGCGTGGATCGAGCGTCTATTGCGCGGCTGAAGCAGGCCGTATGTCCTGTGGAAGCAACGACGCGGCGACAGCCGATGTTCGGGTCCGGTGTCGCGTTGATTCTTGCGGATGATGCGCGGTTGAGTCACCGACTTGCCTCAGAACAGCCGGAGACCTCATGACCGTCATCCCAGCGAAAGCTGGGATCCAACTTCGCGGTGATCACGAACATCAAAATGGGCCCCAGCCTTTGCTGGGGCGACGAACACGCCCAGTCGCTGGTTGGCGCAACGAGATCCCGCACCCGCTTCAGCTACACCGCATCCCGGAACCTGCGCACGTGCTCGATCAGCGCCCGCAGCTTCGGCGGCGGATTGCGGCGGTCCGGGAAGTACAGGAAGAATCCCGGAAACGACGGCAGCCAATCCTCCAGCACCGCCACCAGTTCGCCGCGTGCGAGATAGGGCGCGAAGGTCTCCTCGATGCCGATCGTGATGCCGCCGCCCGACAGCGCCGTGCGCACCATCAGCAGCATGTCGTTGGTCGTGACCTGCGGCTGCACGGCGACGTCGAAATCCCGCCCGTCGTCCGAGAACTCCCAGCGGTACGGCGCGACGCCCGGCGAGGGCCGCCAGCCGATGCAGCGGTGATCGACAAGTTCACGCGGATGCGTTGGCGTACCGTGCGCGGCGAGGTAGGCCGGCGTCGCCACGACGACCTGTCGCACGGGGCCGGTCAGCGGCACGGCGATCATGTCCTGCTCGATCACCTCGCCGAGCCGCACGCCGGCATCGAAGCCCTCCGCGACGATGTCCGATTCGTCGTCGGTCACGGTCACGTCCAGCACCACCTGCGGATAGGCCTGCGCGAAGGACGCGACCAGCGGGCCCGACAGGAAGCGTTCGGCGATGGACGTCACCGCGACCCGCAACACGCCGCGTGGCGGACCGTCATCGAGCGCGTCGTCGAGCGCGGCGGCGATCCGCGCCAGCGGGTCCGCGATCTGCACGTGCAGGCGATGCCCGGCCTCGGTCAGCCGCACGCTGCGGGTGGACCGTGTCACCAGCGCCACGCCCAGCCGGTCTTCCAGCTTGCGGATGCCCTGGCTGACCGCCGAGCGCGTCACGCCCAGACGATCGGCGGCAACGCGGAAGTTGTCGCTGTCGGCGACTGCGGCGAAGACCCGCAGCAGATTGAGGTCGAGGTCCATTGGTTAGCGATTCTAACCAGCGCATCCAGCGGCGAGGGAATTCTCTGGACGCCGGGCCGTGGCTACCGTGAGCTCCCCACGCCACCACATGGAGCATTCCCATGCAGACCCTCGACGACCGCATCGTCCTGATCACCGGTGCCAGCAGCGGCATCGGTGCCGCCACCGCCCGTACGCTTGCCGCTAAGGGCGCGACCGTCGTGCTCGGCGCCCGTCGTGTCGACCGCCTCGACGCCCTCGTCGGCGAGATCACCGCCGCCGGCGGCCGCGCCGAGGCGCGTGCGCTGGATGTCGTGTCCGCCGAAAACACCCAGGCTTTCGTCGACCACGCCATCGCGACGCACGGTCGCATCGACGCCATCGTCAACAACGCCGGCGTCATGCCGCTCTCGCCGCTCGCGGCGCTGAAGCTCGACGAATGGAACCGCATGATCGACGTCAACATCCGCGGCGTGCTGCACGGCATCGCCGCCGTGCTGCCGGTGATGCAGCGCCAGGGCTCCGGGCACGTGATCAACGTCGCCTCGATCGGCGCGCACCGCGTGTTCCCGACCTCGGCCGTCTACTGCGCCACCAAGTACGCCGTGTGGGCGCTCTCGGAAGGCCTGCGCCAGGAACACGACGACCTGCGCGTGACCGTCGTCAGCCCCGGCACCACGGCGTCCGAACTCGCCGACACCATCACCCACGAAGCCTCGGCCGCGGGCATGCGTGACTTCCGCAGCGTCACCATCGCGCCCGAGGCCATCGCCCGCGCGATCGCCTTCGCGATGGAGCAGCCGGCCGACGTCGACGTCAGCGAGCTGATCGTCCGTCCCGTGGCGAGCCCCTACTGATGCGCGCCGACATCCGCCGGCTTGCGCCGGTCGCGCTGGCGATGGGGCTGTGCCTGCCTGCTGCGGCGTTCGCCCACGATGCGAAGACCGTCGTCGAGAACGCGTTCGAAGCCTGGCGCGACGGGCGTGGCGCGGTGTTCGACCTGCTCGCCGACGACGTGGTCTGGACGGTGGCAGGCGACAGCCCCGTCTCGGGCGTCTACCGCTCGCGCCAGGCCTTTCTCGACGACGCCGTCGCGCCGATCACCGCTCGTCTGGCGACGCCGATCGTCCCGACCGTCGAGCGCATCGTCGCCGAGGGCAATCACGTCGTCGTGCTGTGGGAAGGCCGCGCCACCACGCATGCCGGCGGCACCTACCGCAACCACTACGCCTGGCATCTGCAGCTGCAGGACGGACGCATCGTCCGCGCGACTGCCTTCCTCGACACCTGGGCGCTCGCGCGGCTGCTCGAAGACGGCTGAAAACGCCACGCGGAGGCCGCTACACTCGGACTCCGGATCTGGGGAGACCGACATGCAGCACAGCGAGACCGACGCCGCGTCGCGGCCCGTCGATGGCACGGCGGTGCCGGTGACGCCGACGGGCCGCATCAGCTTCGAGCGCCTGCGCGAGCGCAGCGACGAACTCGAACTGCTGGTCTCGGGCCTGCTGGTCTTCGGTCTGTTCACCGTGCCGGGCCGCCTCTTCGACGCCTGGGTGGCCAACACGCTCCACGCCGAAGGCATGGCCGAGTACGCGGTGTGGTTCGGCTTCGCCATCGGCACGGGCGTCAGTTACGCGCTGGCGACCGCCTTCCTGGTGCACATCGCGATCCGCGGGTACTGGATCGGCCTGATCGGTCTGAAGGCGACCTTCCCCGGCGGCGTGCAGTGGACGCGGCTGACCTCGATGGGCCCGGTCTCGCGTGAGCATCTGCGTGCGCGCACGGGCGACATCGGCGAGGCGATCGAGCGCGCCGACCGCCTCGCCTCGATCCTGTTCGCGATGAGCATCCTGATGGCGCTGACCATGGCCGGCATCGGCGTGTTCGCGATCGTGCTGATCGTGCTTTCCAGCCTCGTCGGCGCCGTGTTCGGCATGGCCGACCGCATCGCGCTGATCGCGGGCGGCGCGCTGTATGCCGCGTTCATCGCCGGCGCCGTGGCGATGGCGGTGTGCGAGAAGATCATCGCCCGCCGCGAGGCCATCGGCCGTTCCAGCGAAGGCCCGCGTCGCGTCCTGCAGCAGTTGCTGCGCATCTACGCGGTGCTGGTCCCGCAGCGGCTGATCGGGCCGATGCAGCTCACGCTGCAGAGCAATCTCAACGGCCGCCTGTTCCTGGTGGTCTATGGGCTGGTGATCGTCGGCGCGATGGTGATCGGCGGCCTGCAGGTGGTGAACTCGAGCCGGTTCTCGCTGTTGCCCGGCTACGACGTGGTCACCAGCGAAGCCGTCGACCACGGCATGCTCGGCGCCCACTACGAAAGCATGCGCGACGAACACGACGCGCTGCTGCGCTACCCGATGATTCCGTCCGACCGCATCGCCGAAACACATCTGCGACTGTTCATTCCGCACCAGCCGCAGCGCGACAACCCGCTGGCGCGCCGCCTGTGCCCGGAGCTCGCGGCGGGGCGCAACACCGCCGAGGGCGATGCCGCCAGCCGCCTCGCGGTCGACTGTCTGGCGCGCCTGTGGACGGTGTCGATCGACGGTACGCAGATCCCGCTCGACGGCTTCGTGCCGATGGAGCGGCGCGACCTCGGCATGCGCGGTCTGGTGGGCTACATCCCGCTCGACGGCCGCCAGCCGGGGCGCCACAACCTCGCGCTGGTGTGGAACGCCGAAGGCGAGTCCAAAGGCAAGCTGCGTCGCCGCGAGTACCGCATCCCGTTCTGGTTCACGCCGCAGATCGCCGAGCGCGTGCAGCGCGACTGATCAGCGCGGCTGCAGCGCGATGTTCGGGTGCGCGGTGATGATCTCCAGCACGATGTCGAAGTACGTCGGCCCGGTACCGGCGTCGAGCGCATCGAGTTCGCGCTGCATGCGCGCGCTGTCGTAGCGACCGCTGTCGCGCTTGGAATGCAGCCAGGCGCGCGTCGTGCCGGCGCCCAGCGCCTCGCGACCGCGTTCGAACGCGGTCCACACCAGCGTCACCGGCGCGTCGCCGTCGAGCGCGCCGTAACCGCCGTAGAGCAGATCGTCGAATGCATCGAGGCTGTGCCCGAGTTGCCAGTCCTCGTCCGCCATGAAGACGCGATTGACTTCGTCGTAGAACGAGGCGATGTCGTGGATGCGGGTGCCTTCGAGGGTGAGGATGGTCATGGGGTTGGAACGTGTTCGTGGGATGGGTGGGGAAAAAAACGTGCATCACGCGAAATTCAAAATGGATCCCAGCTTTCGCTGGGATGACGGCTAGGGATGCTGGGACTAACCCGTAACGTCGTCCCAGCGGAAGCTGGGACCCATTTTCGCGATGCAGACGAAAGCTCGCGCGAACTCCGCGCATGAAGAATGCAAGGAAGAACGTCAGTCCTCAGCCGCCTCCGGCGCGCCCATGTCCCCCTTGCTGTACATCCCCGACCGGTCGAAACAGCACGCGCGCCGTTTGCCCGATCCCAGCATGTCGCACGCCGTCGCCAACCGCTTCACGCGCGTCTCGGCCTTCCTGCCCGAGGTGATCCAGTGGATCCAGTCGCGCCGCTGCATCGGCGTCAGCGTCGTCCACTGCGCCTTGGCGGCGGGAGACGCGCCCAGCGCCTTGCGCACATCGGCCGGCACGGTCGGTTCCGGTTCTTCGGCGACGGGTGTCAGCACCAGCTCGACCGTATCGCCGGCCGCCACGCCCGCAGCCTCGCGCAGGGCCTTGTCGACCTTGAACCAGTGACTGCCGTGTCCGTCGGGTGCCAGCGTCGCCCGGAAGGCCCGACCGGCGAAGCTGCCCTCGACCGTCGTCATGCTGCGCGAGGGCAGCTGCGCGCTCGCGGTCTGCGGCAGCACCACGAAGCACCAGGTCGCGCGCGCCGGCGTGGCGGGGCGCAGCAGTGTCGTCGTGCAGCGGAGTGTGGCGGCGCGGGGCATGCGCCGATCCTACGCGCCTGGCGTGCAGGCGGCGCTACACCGCGTCGCGTACGATCGCACCGGTTCCGTCGGGAGAGGCACATGGGCTGGTCGGCCACGCAGTACAGCCGCTTCGAGGACGAGCGCACGCGTCCCGCACGCGATCTGGTCGCGGCGATTCCGCGCGATACCGCACGCCTCGCCGTGGATCTGGGCTGCGGCCCCGGCAACTCGACGCAGGTGCTGGCCGCGCGCTATCCGGATGCGGAGATCCTCGGCATCGACAGCAGCGCCGACATGATCCGCGCCGCGCGCGAGCGCTTGCCGCAACACGCGTTCGCGGTCGACGACATCGGCACCTGGCGCGCCTCGCAGCCGGTCGACGTGATCGTCGCCAATGCCTCGCTGCAGTGGCTGCCCGATCACGCGCAGCTGTATCCGCATCTGCTGTCGCAACTGGATGCGGGCGGGTGCCTGGCCGTGCAGACGCCCGACAACCTCGACCAGCCGCCGCATCGTGTCGCGCGCGCACTGGCTGCCTCGGAACGCTGGGCGTCCACGATCGGACACGTGCGGCATCCCGATCGCCACGATGCCGCCTGGTACCACGCCCTGCTCAAACCGCTGTGCCACCGCGTCGACGTCTGGCGCACGACCTACTTCCATCCGCTGCAGGACCACGACGCCGTCGTCGAATGGTTCAAGGGCTCGGCACTCGGACCGTATCTGGCGCCGCTGGGCGAGGCAGCGCGTCCGGAGTTCCTCGCCGCCTATCGCGAGGGGATCGCCCGCGAGATGCCGGCGCAGGACGACGGTAGCGTGCTGCTGCCGTTCCCGCGGCTGTTCGTCGTGGCGCAGGTGTAGCGGCGCAGGTCATACCCGGTCCACGAATCTTTCATTCGCGCTTTGCGGATGCCCCCACACACTCGCCGCTCCCTTCTTCCGGAGCGTACGCATGGGCCTGTTCTCCAAGATTTCCGACCGCATCTTCGGCCGCAAGCCTTCGGCCGCGTCGACCCCCGCACCGGCGGCGGCCAAGCCGGCCGCGGTGATCTTCACCGGCAGCGAGCACGACCCCAAGGTTTCGCCGCCCGCCCGCAATCCCGCACCGGCCGCCACGCCCGCACCGGCGCCTGCCGCCGAGCCGGTCGATGTCGACGCGGTGCTGACCGGCATCGCGGCAGAGAAGGGCGGCGCCAGCGACTGGCGTCATTCGATCGTCGACCTGCTGAAACTGCTGGACCTCGATTCCAACCTCGACGCGCGCAAGGAACTGGCGGCCGAACTCGGCGTCAATGCCGGTCCGCACGGCAGCGCCGAGCAGAACATCGCCCTGCACAAGGCGGTGATGCGCAAGCTTGCCGAGAACGGCGGCAAGGTGCCGGACGATCTGAAGGACTGAGGCATCGGTGCATGCGGGCGTCGCCGCGTTCGAAGGCACGCCCGCATGCGTCACATGGACCCGGCGCGCCACGCGCACCGGCGCGCGTCGCCGCCACGTGACCGCAGGGCATTGAAGTGCGTGTTCATGCCGTCGGTCGCGTTACGATGCGGCTCCCACGTCGCACCCCCGAATTCCGCATGACGGCCCGCAGTTCCGACGCATCGCCGGTGGCATGAGCAAGGCGACGCGTCGCGCGGACGGCCGGGCAGAACCCCGGATCGAGCGCCTGCAGCCCTGGATCGCCGCGCTGTTCAGCGCGGTGCTGCACGTGCTGTTCGCCTACCTGCTGCTGACGTCGCAGCCGATGGTCATCACGCCGCCACAGGGATCGTCGTCGGGCAGTCCGATGGCCGTGCAGTACGTCGGCATCACGCCGCCGCAGCCGGTGACCTCGCCCATCCCCAGTCCGCCGCCGCAGACCACGCCGGCCCGCGCCGCGCCCGCGCCTTCGCGCGTGCAGACCACGCGGGTCGAGGAAGCGGCCGACCCGGTGCCGCCCGACGAGACCGTGCCGGCCGAAGCGCTGACCGAGATCCGGCCGCCACGTCCCGCGCCGCAGGCCACGCCCACGCCCACGCCGCCGCAGCCGGTGCAATCGCAGGCCGCCGCCAGTCCGAACGAAGACCGTCGTCGCGACCGTGTCTATGGCCAGCCGCCGGGCATGCTGCCCGAAAGCACCGCGCCCATCGCCACCGGCACCGATCGCAGCCCGCGCGTCGGCCGTGGCCGTGGTCGCGATTCGGTGTCCGACCAGCCCAGCATGGAGGCCGGCGGCTATCAGGTCGTCTACGACACCACCAGCGAACAGCGCCTGCGCCAGTGGCGCGACGAGGGCATCACCGAACTCTTCATCCCGCTGCCCGGCACCCGCGACTACATGGTCTGCCCGCTGGAAACGGCGATCCGCCGCGAGTCCAGCGACTGCCGCATGCTGGCGCCGGAGGATCCGGAAATGGCGAAGATCGGCGACGCGCGCGAGGTCATCGGCTTCCACCGCGTCTACCGCCGCGGCGAAGTCGTCTGGCGCGGACCCGGTCCGTATCGCTGAGTCGCGCTGCGGGTTCTGTGGGAGCGGCCTTGACCGCGAATTCATGACTGCTGCAGAAGCACTCGTCCGTTAGCACACGGGGCGTGCCACGTCGGAAGATGGGACCTCCTTCCGCCGGCAGACCCCCCATGGCCCAGGTCCACATCGTCTCCGAAGGCGTCGACCACGCCCACCGCATCACCAGCGGCCGCCACACGCTCAGCGCAGACGAGCCCGCGACGCTCGGCGGCCAGGACGCGGGCATGGCGCCGTTCGATCTCTACCTCGCATCGCTCGCCGCCTGCACCGCGATCACCCTGCGCATGTACGCCGCGAAGAAAGGCTGGGACCTCGGCCAGTTCAGCGCCGATCTCGCCTCCAGCCGCGATGCCGACGGCCGCCTGCAGGTGCACCGCACGCTGCACGCCACCGGCCCGCTCGACGATGCGCAGTGGGCGCGCCTGCTCGACGTCGTCGAACGCACACCGGTGACGCTGGTGATGCGCGAGGGCGCGACGATCACCAGCGCGCGGGGCTGAGGCCCCTCGAACGGCTCGACGCTCGCGCAGAACTGCTCCTTCCCCCGCACGCGGGGGAAGGCTGGGATGGGGGCAAGCCCGGCAGCGGTGACTCTGACCGCATGCGCGATCCATCCATGACGCGCTTCTGACGGTTCGCCCCCACCCAACCCTCCCCCGCGAGCGGGGGAGGGCTCTTCAGCAACGCCTGTTTGACCCGCCCCTTCCCCCGCACGCGGGGGGTGAGACCGGCTCGCTTGCGCGGCACCGCCGCGCGAGCCGATCGAACGCCCGGCGTGCTGCGCCGGGCCGGACAGGCTGGGATGGGGGCAAACGGCCAGATCGCGGTGAACTGATCTCGTGCCCGATCCATCTGCAAGGCGCACTTGGCGGATTGCCCCCACCCAACCCTCCCCCGCACGCGGGGGAGGGCTCTAGACCCCGGGGTCCCTTCAGACCGCCGACTCACACCCACTTACTAGGGTCGCCCCGAGTACCCGCCCCATTCCCCCGCATTTACTGTCACGCCTGACTCCCTGCGGATGGACCCCATGGCGCCCGCCATTGCCCTCGCCGACGCCGGCCGCGTCTACAACCTCCCCTCGCAGGCCGTCGCGCCGCCTCCGCCGCCCGTCGCCCACGACTACCGCGCGGGCGACCACGACCTGAGTGCCAGCATCCAGGGCACCACGCCGGATGCGCGCGACCAGCTGTTCGCGATGATGGCCAATGGCGCCTACGCGCCCGACAGCCCGGCCTACCAGCAGGCGCTCGCCGATGCCGGCTGGACCGCGCTCACGCCGCATCCCGACGGCGTCAGCCTCACCGACACGCACGGCAACCGCATTCCCATCGACCCGGCGTTGCTCAGCGACGATCGCTCGGGCTTCAGCGCCGAGATCTACCAGCACGAGGACGGCGGCTACGTGGTCGCCTATCGCGGCTCGGAGGTTGGCACCCAGCAGAACCAGATCATGGACTGGGTCAACAACGGCCAGCAGGGCGTGGGCCTGGACTCGGCGCAGTACAGCAGCGCCATCGAACTGGCCAAGCGCGCCGAGCATGTCTTCGGCGACGGCAACGTCGCGCTGACCGGCCATTCACTCGGCGGCGGCCTGGCCAGCGCGGCCTCGCTGGCCACCGGTGCCTCGGCCGTCACCTTCAACAGCTCGGGTCTGAGCAACGAGACGCTCGAAAGCTTGGGCTTCAGCCCTAACGCCGTGCGCGACAGCGTCGCCGACAGCGGCCAGGTGCGCCGCTACGCCGTCAACGGCGACCAGCTCACCGGCGCGCAGGAAGATGTCCCGCTGCTGCCCATCATCGGTTCGCCGCCCGAAGCCGTCGGCCATGCGCTGCGCATCGATCCGCCGCCGGGCACCGGCTTCGGCGATCTGCACGGCGGTGGCGGCCCCGATGCGGTGTACGTCGAGGCCTTCAACCACGCATCGCTCACCGATCCCGCGCTCGGCCCCAGCCGCGGCGACACGCTCGGCGGTTTCGTCGACAACGGCATCGGCACGCTCGGCGACTCCGTCGCCTCCGGCCTTGACACCGCGGGCGACGTGCTGCGCAACGGGCCGGGCGCGACGCCGCAGAGCTGGATCGTCGGCAGCCTGCTCAACGGCGCCAGCACCGTGGTCGATCACGGCAGCGAGGTGCTCGGCACGGTGGCCGGCGCCACGACATCGGTCGCCACCGACACCGCGATCGCCGGCCTCGAGGCCGTGGGCGACCTGCAGTTCAACACCCTGTCCTCGGGCATCCGCGAGATCGTGGACCTGGGTGGCGACCTGGGCGACACGTTCTCCGAACTGCGCACCGGCGCCAGCGAGTTCGTCGAGGACATCGGCCAGGGCCGTGGCGTGGCCGCGACCTACGGCCTGCTGGGTGACGTCGCCGATGCCGGCCTCGGCACCGTCGGCGATCTCGTCGATGGCGGCGTGCGCCTGGTCGGCGACACCGTGCAGAACACCACCAGCGCCGCCGGCGGCTTCGTCCGCGACCTCGGCCGCATCAGCGGTCTCGAAACTCCGGCCGATGCCGTGGCCGGCTTCGTCGAGGGCACCGGCAACGTGGTCAGCGACGTGGCCGACGGCCTCGGCAATGTGGTCGACGTGGCCACCGACAAGCTCGGTGACGGCGTCGAGGCCGTGGCCGACTTCGCCGGCGACGTGGCCCAGGGCGCCAGCGACTTCGCGGGCAATGTCGCCAGCAACGTGGCCGACGGCGCCGGCAAGGTCGTCGACTTCTTCAATCCGTTCAACTGAGTCCATGCGGCACGCATCGGCGCGCGCTGATCGCCCCAGCGACACCACCGCGCCCGACGCGCGCACGTTGACGCGCGCTGCGGCATGCTGCGCGCCATGACCCGTCGCCCATTTCCGCATGCGCTGCTCGCCGCCTTGATGCTGGCGGCATCCGGCTGCTCGCAAGGACACGATTCGATGACCACCGACGCGCGTGCGTTCGACAACCCCGCCCAGGCCCAGTTCGTCGCCGCCGTGCGCAAGGGCGACGCCACGCTCGCCCGCGAACTGCTGGCGTCCGGCGCGAATGCCAACGCCACCGACGAGGCCGGCACGCCCGCCCTCAACTGGCTGATCCGCGAGAACGACCGCGACGGCGTGCGTCTGCTGCTCGACCTCGGCGCCGACCCCACGCGCGGCGACGCCAAGGGCCGCACCGCCCTGCACGAAGCCGCGCTGGCCAAGAACGACAACTGGATCGAACTGCTGCTCGAACACGGCGTGGCCGTCGACGTGCCCAACACCCGCAACGGCCAGACCGCGCTCTACGAGGCGCTGCGCTCGCGCGAGCAGAAGAACATCGACCGCCTGCTCGCCGCCGGCGCAAAACTCGACGTCCGCGACCGCAGCGGCACCACCCCGCTGCACCAGGCCGCGCTGGTCAACGACATCCCGTCCGTGAAGCGCTTCATGGAAGCCGGCGCCGACCCGCGCGCCACCGACGACACCGGCGCCACCGTCGAGAGCTATCTCTACGACGGCGACCCCTCGGTGCTGGCTGCGCCGGTGCGGCGGGATTACGAGTGGATCCGGGAGCGGATTGGTGGGGCGACTACGCACTGAGGCTCTCTCCGGCCCGTTAGACGAGCCAGCGGTTTGAACCCAAAACCGTTCGATGCACTTCTATCCATGGCAACGTTATCGATGCTCGTCATGGAGCGATGCTGTTAGGGAAGTGCATGCCGTTACGATATCGTTGCGGCATGGCTAACGAAGAACTAGTACAACGCGGCTACCTCACCTCCGGCACCCTGCGTGGAACCAAATTCGGTGAGTTTGAAGAGCTGAACATCGGTGCCACGTCCATCGCGGACCTGCGAACCGCCGGCTTGGACTGTACGCCTGCGACTACCGTCCCCTTTCCGTTCAAGAGCTACAAGGTCCCCAAGCAGCTTCGCCAGGCGAAGCCCGACCGCGTGTTCGCAGACCGCCGACAAGGCACGCTCGTTCCGGTCGCTGTCGCCGAGCATAAGCGAGACAAAAAGTACAAGACTGACAAGGAATTATCGGTGGCGGCCGAACAGAGCCTGTGCCACGCCGCCGTATTAGGAACCCGCGTTGCCGCTATCACGAATGGTGATAGTTATAGCTACATCGATGTCGCGAGCTCACTGAACAGCGGGTCGCTTGTCTTCTTTGACGAGCATCGTTCTCTCAATCCTGCGGTGCTTGAAGACCTACTCAGTGGAAGTGCCGCCGTTGCGAAGAATCCGCAGCAGCTCGCTCAAACCGTGTGGCAGATCATCTGGCACGCGACAAAGGAGGAGCCGAAGCAGTGCTTGATGACATTTGTAGAGCTCTTTGTCCTCAAATTTCTCTCCGACAACCTACCGCCCTCCGCACTCCCTAAGGCGCTTTCATTTTACGAACTGGCTCAGGACCCAGCGGTGTTCGCCGCTCAGCACGGTAAAACAGCGATCTCGTACTACGTCAGCAGTATCCGACCGCACATCAAAACACTGTTCCCAGACAACACAGTCAGTGGTGACGCCGCTGTCGCGCGGCTCTTCGGTTTGAAGACTGTGGTGTCTAAGACATCCGTTATTAACGGGTTCGCGTTTTTGCGCTCTTCAACAGAGCCGCTGGACTCTTTTAATCGGACATTTCTAGAGATATTGGAGGTCTTTCAGCGGTTCGGATCGCTTCGTCAGATTGATCCGGAATTCAAACTCCGGCTGTATGAGACGTTCCTGAAGAACACACCTCGCCAGCAGAAGCTTGGACAGTTCTTTACGCCTCGCAATGTTGTGCGCCAGATGATTCGGATGGCGCAGCTTAACAAGCTGGCAGATAACTCGGTCGTACTCGATCCCGCTGCAGGCGTCGGCGGTTTCGTGCTGGAACCGCTCTTGATCGAAGAAGCGCTGCCACAGAACGTGCGTATTGTCTCAGGAAAGCCCAAGAGGCGAGTTCGGACAGTAGGCGTTGATGTGGATAGCAACACGCATATCCTCGCTAAGGCCAATATGCTGATCCACTTAGCAGATCTTCTGCGTGATCCGGCAACCACGTTGCCCGCGCTGAATGAAGCGATGGCTGACACCTTTGTGCTGATGAACAGCAACGAGACGCTCGGTGGACTTGAGAATCCGCCCCGCGATGCTATCGACGTGATCCTGACGAATCCTCCGTATGTGACGCAAGGCAGCGCCATCTACCGAAAGGAGTTGGCCGCCTTGATCGGTACTCGGAACAGCATCATTCCCAAGGACTACTACGAAGGGTGGGGGCTCGGTGTCGAGGCGCTTTTCATGCGCTATATCAGCGGCGCACTGAAGCCGGGTGGGCGAGCGTTCGTCATAGTTCCATTGGGAATGCTCAACCGAACTGAGCCAAAGCCGAAGATTAGCCTGCTGAAGGAATGCAATATCTTGGCGTCAATAGAGCTGCCAAGAAACACATTCTTCAATACCTCCCAGCCGACCAGCATCCTAGTTCTTGAGCGACGTCACACCGAAGTTGACCCGCGCCCGAGCGTCCTGTGCGGCTATGTTCGCTCAATCGGCGAGTCACTCGATATGTACCGCATTCCCACGCCAGACGCGAATGACTTGGCAGCAGTTGCTGATGCTTTTATTCAGCGGGACGCCGACGATGCATTCGTGCCGACGTCACCAGTCGTAAAGATCGTTCCTGCTTCCGACTTTTCAGAGCTTGACCGGTGGGACGTCGCCCGCTTCTGGTCGGAGGAAGAGCTAGTGTCGCTCGGCGTCAAGCCAGCGGCGATCGGCCGGGGAGAGTTCATCGAAACTGCTATGGACAGCATCGCGGAACTTTTGGAAGAGTTGAAGGCGTCCAAGGAAGAGATCGCCGAACTCACTTCAGGTCCATCGGTATCGGTTTCGTTGTCGAACTCAACCTACTTTACCGTTCGATCAGGAACGCGAATCCGTAATGAAGACATCCGTTCGAATCCGGGAGATGTTCCTGTCTACTCCTGCTTCAAAGAGAAAGCGGCGTCAAAAGGCTCGATATCCGAGGAGTACCTGAAGCAGGCAGCCATTCTGCTGGAGTCTGAAGAACGCGAGATCGTTACCGTTATTGCAAATGGCGCTAAGGCCGTCGGTAAAGTTTTTGTACGTCGCGAGGTCTGCGTTCTCACCGATGATGTTATTGCCGTTGATATCCTCAGCGATGACATTGATGCCGAGTACTTGGCGACTGAGCTTCGTAGGGCAATCGCGTCAGGCGGCTTCTTGTATGAGGCGAAGCTGTTCAAAGGCAGGGTCGAGCAACTCACTGCTGAAATCCCCAAAAAACCTGATGGATCATTTGATCTCGAAGCCCAACGGAACATTGCCGCTGCCACGCGTCGCTTTGATCTAATTAGAGACAAGCTTCATGAGATGGGTGATTGGAGTGCTTCTGCTCGGATTGCGTAGGAACACTCGAGGCTAGCGGTTTCAGGGTAGCTTTACCTAGTGATGTCAGCGCCGCCCGCCGCTCCCCCGATACGCCGCAATCGTCTGCTCCACCGTCGGATTCGACATCCCCAGCCCATTGACGAACACCGCCGGCGCGCCGCGCTTGAACACGGCGACGGTGCGGTCGATGCGTTCGATCTGCTCGGCGGTCGGATTGGCGATATCGAAGTCGAAGCCGCTGTCGCGCTTGATCGGAATGCCGGCGCGGGTGAGTTCGCGGACCAGGGCTTCGGTGCGCTGCGCCTGCTCGGACGGGCAGTTGGGCGGTGCGAGCACCAGCACGGTGTTGCGGGCCACGCCGCCGGGCATTTCCACGGCGACGAAGCCGGCGGTGTCGAACGCCGCCGTGCCGGGCGGGCTTCGGTCCTGCCACCACTGGTACGCGCCGTACAGGCCGCACGCGAACAGCAGGATCATCAGAATGCGCATTGCATCGTCCTTGTGCGTGGCGCCGCGGGCGCCGGGTCGGGATCACTCCGCATGTCGCTCAGCCGCACCACTGCGATTCGCAGGGCACGCCGTCGTGGTCGCCGTCCATCTTGGTATTCGGGCAGTTGCGGATGAAAAACGTGGCTTCCTCGCAGGAGCGCATCTGCGAGCAGTGCTGGCGGCCGTCGCATTGGAAGCTCTGCGCGGGCTTCGGCAGCACCCTGTTCGCCGCGGGCGTCGGTGAAGCAATTGGAGCGAGCGGTTCGGTGAGCGTCGGGTCGGGCGCAAAGAAGTGGCGCCAGCCGGCCCAGGCCGCAGCGGCGATCAGCAGCCAGATGATCAGTGTGCGCATGGCAGTGCAGTCGTCGAATCGGTAGCAGGGCGGAATGCGGCCGGAGGCGCGTTGTTCATCGGGTGCCCCGGCACGCGGGGAACCGGGCGCAGCCCTGGAAGGTGTCGCGGGTGCGGCGGTTTACGCGCTGGACCATCGCGCCACCGCAGGTCGGACATCCCGGGTCCGTCGCGGGCAATGATGTGGCCGGCACGGCGAAGGCGGGTTCAACGCGGGGCGTTTGCGGCGCTGGGCTTGAAGGCGTGGACGCGGCGGGCACGGCCTGCACGCTGCGGATCATCGCCAGCAGGGTCGGGCCGTCGATCAGCGTGATCGGCTTGCCGGCCGCGAAGCGCGCGGCATCGGGTGTGTATCCGCCCGCCGTCGCGATCTGCACCGCGTGCGCGCCGTGATGGGCCAGCAGGCCGTACATCTCGCGCACCACGTTCACCGGCACCTGCCGACGGCGCCAGTGCTTGCATTGCACCAGCGTGCGCCGGCCGTCCTTGCGCAGGATCAGATCGATGCCGCCGTCGGCGCCGCCGAGCCCGGTTTCCTCGACGCTGTAGCCCTGACGCCGGAACGCTTCACCGACGAGGCGTTCGAAATCGCGCCAGCCGATCGCGGCGATGCTGTCGAGTCCGGTCTGCGCGTCGAGCAGGCGACGGCGCTTGCGCGCATTGGCGAAGGCGACCAGCGCGCACAGCGTGCAGGCGGCGAGAAACATCCAGGCGAGCGGCGCGAACACGTCGCTATGCGATGCGAAGGCCTGACCGAACGGCCCACCCTGTCGCGCGAAGAACGCCGGAATGCCGTGCCGGATGCCGGCATAGCCGAGAACGCCGACCACCAGCGCGACCGGCCACGGCAGCTTGATCAAGTCGTCGAAGAACCCACGACGTCCGCGTCCCATGCGAATCCCCCTTCCCCTGTCGCCGACGATAGCCCGGATGCCGCGGGTGGGGAAAGCGGTCGACGCGCAGGTGTCGCGCGTGGCTGGCGCGCTTCCGCGCGGCCACATCGATCCAGGCAGGCCGGCGCGGCTCCCGAACGCACGACGCCGCCCGGGGGCGGCGTCGTGGTGATGCGATGCAGGCAAAAGCCTGCGCGGGGCCTCAGCGCGCGAACGCGATCCGGTCGAGGCTGTTGTCGGCCGCCTTGATCCACACGTTCAGTTCGCGGCCGTGCGCGGTGCGACCGCCGAGCGTGGGCGCGGCGCCCTCGGCCTGGCGCGGCTCGAAGACCACCTGGTAGCTGCCGTCCTCGACCGGATGCACGTGGATCTGGAAGTTCGCCAGATCGGCATCGGGCTGCTTGTCGCGGAACACGGGCACGGCCGCGGCCAGAGCGGCGGCGCGGGCACCGTCGAGCACGACGGCGCTCGGCGCGTCGGCCGCGGCGGCGGCCTGGGTCAGGGAAGCGAAGGCGAGGGTGCTCATGAGCAGGATCCTGTTGAAGACCATGGGGGACCTCCGGCGATCGGGTGCAGCCCGGTCGGGCCGCGCGGCGCCATCAGTTGATGACGGTGTCCTGGCGCGTCGCCGAATCATACTTGCGGAAGTCTCCGCTCGGTGTCGACACGTAGATCACCGAACCCCAGTAGCCGCCATCGGCCACGCGCTTGTCCTGGGCGGAGAACTGGTCGCTGTTGAACTCGTCGCCGGCCTTGTCGGTGCGGGTGCCGTCGGCCTTGGAGTAGTCGGCGTGGCCGTGATAGCAGCCCACCAGCTCCATGCCGTCGGGCTGCGTGACCTGGCTGGGGTCGAAGCCGTCCAGCGTGCCGCCCATCGGCGTGGTCACGTAGTACTGACCGGTCGCGTTGTCGCGCATCACCAGGCCGCCGTTCTCGAGATTGGCCTGGATCGACAGCGGGTTGGAGTACTCCATCATCGCGATCGCGGCGGCATCGCCCGATGCGAACGGGCCCAGCGTGGTCCCCGGCGGCACCAGCGGTGCGACCTCGGCCACGTTGACCGGCACAGTGCGGTCGTCGGCGATGACCTGCGCGGCGCGCTCGGTTAGGGCTTCATCGGTGTAGCAGACCTTGTCGGCGGTCTCGATGCCGGCGACGAGGTCGTAGGCGTGATTGCGCTGGGCCTGGGTGGCATCGGGCGAAACGAGCGTGTCGACGACCTGCTCGTAGCGGGGGTTGTCGCGCGCCGGCGTCAGCTGGGCGGCGGCGATATCGCGAACGGCGGCGGCAGCAGCGCCAATGACGGAATCGAGGCTCATGGGGATGTGCACCGGGTATTGGACACATGCAGGCTCGCTAACCCGCGTGCGCGTGACAATCTGGGGCGGACCCTAAGTCCGTGCGCACTGTTCAGCAAAAGTACGGCGATGGTGCGCCGTCGATGGTCGAGTGGCGCACATCGAATGTGTGCGCCGGCCCGCGGTCAGCCTGGTGGTGCGCCGAACAGTTGTCCCTGTGCGGGTGAGACCGGTGCGGCGGCCGGCTGCGGGGGCGCGGCCTCGGCGCCGGCACGCAGGCGCCACGCGAGACCCGACATCCGCACCGCATGACGTGCGAGCGCGCCGCGCAGCACGTCGGCGTTGCCGGCGACGTGCAGGCGCGTGCGGGCGCGCGTGATCGCGGTGTAGACCAGTTCGCGCGACAGCACACGGCTGTCGATGCGCGGCAGCTGCAACCAGACCTCGTCGAACTCGCTGCCCTGCGCCTTGTGCACGGTCATCGCGAACGCGCTTTCGTGCGCGGGCAGGGCGGCGGGATGGAACGCGCGGACATCGTCGGCGCCGTCGCCGGGGAACCAGGCCATCAGCGTGCCGTCGGCATCGCGAAGACAGATGCCGATGTCGCCGTTGAACAGGCGGTGCCGATAGCTGTTCTCGGTGACCTGCAGCAGGCGGCCGTGGAAGTACGCCGGCGTGGGCCCGGTGCGCCGGCCCGACAGCAGTTCCTCGATGCGTGCATTGAGCCCGCGCGCGCCCTGCGGGCCTTCGCGCACGGCGGTGAGCAGACGCAGGCGTTGCGCGCGCGCGAGTGCGGTCGCTGGGTCGGGCGCGTCGGCGAGGCTGCGCCAGTGCGCGAGCAGCGCATCGCGCCGCACTTCGAAGGGATCGAGCACGCCTTCGTGGAACATGACGCCGCGCAGGTCGCCGCCGCGCAGCAGCGCGAGTGTGGTCTCGGCATCGCCGGTGCGTGCGGCCGTGGCGAGCGGGGCGAGGTCGAAATCCGCGTCCTGGCGATAGCCGCGCAGCAGCTGTACGCGATGGCCGCGCAGGCCGCGCGTGTCGGCATCGACGGGCACGTCGTCGCCGAGCAGCGGTTGCAGGGCGCGCGCGTCGTCCTCGCGCACCGCATCGCCGGGACCGGCGGCATCAAGGATCGCGGCCAGCACGTCGCCGGCTTCGACCGACGGCAGCTGGTCGGCATCGCCGAGCAGGATCAGCTGGGTGCCATCGGCGACGGCGTCGACCAGCTTGCACATCAGCGGCAGGTCGACCATCGAGGCTTCGTCGACCACCAGCACGTCGAGCGGCAACGGGTTGTCGGCGTGGTGACGGAAATGCGGACTGTCGGGAATCGTGCCGAGCAGGCGGTGCAGGGTGCTGGCGGTGTCGGGCAGGGCATCGACCAGCGCGGCGTCCACGCCGGCGGCGACGATTGCATCGGCGGCGCGGCGCAGGCTCTCGGCCATGCGCTCGGCAGCGCGGCCGGTGGGCGCGGCGAGTGCGATGCGCGGCAAGGGCCGGCCGGCCTGCAGCGCCTGCGCGATGCGCAGCACCAGCAGGCGGGTGATGGTGGTGGTCTTGCCGGTGCCTGGTCCGCCGGTCACCAGCAGCAGCGCACGACGCAGCGCGAGCGCGGCGGCACGCGCCTGACGGTCGTCGGCGGCGTCGGGGAACAGCGTGGCGAAGACCTCGCGTACCGCGTCGATGCCATCGCCCGGCAGCGACTGCGCGGCGATGCGGCGCAGGCCGCGCGCGAGCCGCGCTTCGTACTCGCGGTAGCGGCGCAGGTAGAGCAGGCCGGATCCGGCGCCGGTCTGTTCAAACACCAGCGGTGCGTTTTCGGCGGATTCGGCGAGCGGGTCTTCGGGGTGTGCGATCCACGCGGAGTCGCGGAGTTGCTGCGACCAGGTGGCGGCGTCGGGCCAGGACAGGGGTGGCGCCGGGTTCGATGTGGGTGTCGCGTCGATCAGCAACTGCGGACGCGCGGGATCGAAACCTGCATGGCCGTTAGCAACGGCAAGCGAGGCGAGGGCGGCGGCGGCGAGGACGCTGTCCGGTGTGGCCGGGTCGAGACGGCGCAGCGACTGGGCGAGGGCGTCGTCGAGGGTGCGCAGGTGCTTGCCGCGGTTGAGGGCAGTGAGGAGGGTCATGGGGTGTGCGCCGGAAATTCATCGGCGCCAAGCGCCGCGCTTCGCGCGATATGGCGTTGTGGGCCTGAGGATTGACCGTCGCGCATGACCTGCGCCTTCCCCCGCGTGCGGGGGAAGGTTGGGATGGGGGCGAACGGTCCGGTTGCGGAAAAAAAGAGCTCGCGCTTGACCGTTCGGTGCGTGATGGATTTCTCAGCAGGCCGACGGTTTGCCCCCACCCAACCCTCCCCCGCAGGCGGGGGAGGGCTTTGATGCTGCGCGTGCGCGAAGTACACGGAAGACCGCGCGCTCATGCCGACACTCCCGTCACGTCACCCGCGAACAGCGCATCCAGCGCCTCGATCAACGCCGGCGCATAGCGCTGTGCGAAGACGCCGGGCGAATCGTCGCGCCCCGCGTCCAGCCCGCGACAGAACAGGTAGCGGATGCCGCCGAAGTCGCGCGCGTAGTCGTAGGCGTCGCCCAGGCGGAAGCGCAGCCAGCGGTGCAGGGCCAGCGTGTAGATCAGCGCCTGCAGGTCGTACTCGCTGTGCGCCATCGCGCGCTGCAGCGAGGCGGCGTCGTAGCCGGTCAGGCGGTTGGACTTGTAGTCGAGCACGTACCAGCGGCCGTCATGGGTGTAGGTCAGATCGATCAGGCCGGTCATCAGGCCTTCCAGCGTGCGGCGCAGACCGAAGCCGTGGCGGCCCTGCACCACGCCGTGCGCATGTAGCAGCGCGATCAATGCATCCACGGCCGTCGGCTGCAGCGCGAACTGGAACTCGATCTCGGCGCGGCGCATGTCCGCGGGCACGTCGCACAGTCGCACGCCCTCGGGCAGACGCACGGTCAGCGTCTGTCCGATCAGGGCGGTCAGCACGTCGACACCGGCCTCGATGTCCTCGGCCGCGTAACCGCCACCGCGCAGGGCGGTCTCGATCGTGGCGCGCTCGTCAGCCGGTGGGGCATCGCCGGGCTGCCAGCCTTGCCACGCGGCGAAGTCGCCTTCTTCCAGCGCCTCGTGCAGCACCACGCCGAAGCGGTTGCCGGCGAAGCGCGCGTCGTAGGCGTCGACGGGCTGCGGCGCTTCGGTGCCGGTGTCGCCTTCGGGTTCGTCGTTGCCGCCGGCCGCGGCGACGGTCGCCTGCGTCGACAGGTCTTCGCCACCGCCGTCGGCATTGGCCAGCTGGGTGAAGCTGTAGACCCACCAGTCGGGCGCGATGTGGCGTTCGATACGGCGCGCGGCGGGCGTGTCGCCTTCGCGGGCCGGCGGCAGCCACGGCAGTGCGCCGGGTTCGCGTGTGTCGCGGACGATGCCGGCGGTGTCGGGCAGGTCGCGCAGCATTGCGGCGAGCGGTGTCCTGTGCGCGTTGTAGAAATCACCGGTCGCGATCCACAACGCGTGTTCGGCGCGGGTCAGGCCGACGTAGAGCAGGCGCGCGTCCTCGGCGCGGTCGGCCTGCAGCTTGGTCTCGCTCGCGGCGCCCCAGCCGGAGGTTTCCGTCTGCAGCTTCCAGTGCAGGGCGCGGCGGCCCTCGGCATCGGCGACCACGCAGGCGGGGTCGGGCTTGCGCTCCATGCCGCCGATGCCCACGAACGGCAGGAACACCAGCGGGTATTCCAGACCCTTGCTCTTGTGCAGCGTGACGATCTGCACGCGGCGCGCGTCCGATTCCAGACGCAGCAGCTGGGTTTCGTCGTCGGCGTCGGCCTGGGCGATCTGCTGGCCCAGCCAGTCGACCAGGCCGTGCAGGCCCAGCGCACGCGCGTCGGCCTGCTGCAGCAGTTCGCCGAGCTGCAGGTAGTTGGTGACGCGGCGCTCGCCGTCGAGCAGACCGAGCAGACGCTCGGCGTTGTCGGCGCACAGGTCGGAGACCAGCGCCAGCGGACCGCCGCGCTGCCAGCGTTCGCGCCAGGCCAGCGCCCGGGCCTGCCACGCGCGATGGGTGTCGCCGTCCTCGTCGAGTGCGGCGATGCCGGCCGCCTCGACACCCAGCAGCACCGTCGACAACGCCGCGCGCAGGCGGCTGTCGTCGGCGGTGTGCAGCAGGGCCAGCAGCAGGGTCAGCAGCTCGTGCGCTTCGGGTGTTTCGAACAGGCTCTGCTTGCCGGCCGCGACCGCTGGAATGCCGACCGCCGCCAGCGCCTGCTGGATGCGCGTGGCCTCGCCGTGCTTGCGCACCAGCACGGCGATGTCGCCGGGCTGCACCGGTGTGCCGTCGAGCGTGGCCGTGCCCTTGCGGGCGTCGGTCAGTACGGCGTGGATCGCGGCGACGCAGGCCTCGGTCGCCAGTTCCCGCGCGCGCTGCGCGCTGTGCGGCTTGCGCTTGCCGGCATCGTCCGGCGGCGGTGCCGGCGCCTGCCACAGCGTGATTGCGGGCGCATCGGCGCCGCCCCGCTGGTAATCGGCGTCGGCGCGCTTGGTGCCCGGCAGCACGCGATGGAAGCGGATGTTCTGATCCAGGAATGCGGCGTCGCCGGCCTGCGTGTACAGCGCGTCGATCGCCGACAGCACCGACGGGCGCGAGCGGAAGTTGCGGTCCAGCGGTGGCGCAGCGGCGGCGTCGCGCGCGGCGAGCAGATAGGTCTGCACGTCGCCGCCGCGGAAGCCGTAGATCGCCTGCTTGGGATCGCCGATCAGAAACAGCGCCGGTGCGAGCCCGGCCGCACGCGTGGCGTCGGAATCGCCGAACACGGTGCGGAAGATGTCCCACTGGCGCGTGTCGGTGTCCTGGAACTCGTCGACCAGCGCGATGGCGTACTGCGCACGCAAGCGCTGCACGAGTGTATCCGCGTGCGCACCGTGCAGGGCATCGGCGACGCCGTCGATCAGATCGTCGTAGGTCTGCACGCGCAACTGCTGCTTGCGTTGGGCGAGGCGTGTGCGGGCGTCGTCGCGGAGGCGGTGGAGCAGGCGGACGCGGGCGCGTTCCTGCGCAGCGGTGTACGCGGTGACGGCGTCGAGATACGGCGGGATCAGTGCGCAGATCGGCGAGCCGGGGGTCTTGCCGACCTGTTTGACGGCGGTCTTGGCCTGCAGCGCCTCTCCCGTGAGCTTGGACAGGTTCGCGCTCAACGGCGCCGCCCATTGCGCGCGCTGGCACCACTGGCGCAGTTCGTCCCAGAGTGCGTCGATCCACGTCGCCTTGTAGCTGACGTTGTTGAGCACCTTGCTTTCGACCGCCGCCAGCAGGTCGGCATGGAAGACATCGCCGTGGGCGCGGAAGCCGTCTGCCAAGGCCTGCGCGGCGGATTGCAACGCGGCTTCGGTGCGCTCGATGGTGTCGGTGCCGGAAGGAAGCGGCGGCAGCAGCGTCGGCTCGCGGATCAGCGCGCCGAGATCGCGTGCCATGTCGTCGGGTCCGCCCTTCCACAAGCCCGCCAGCAGCAGGGCATCGTCGCCATCGGCGGCCGTGCTGCGCCACAGGTCGGCGGCGAGTTCCTCGCGCAGTGCGCGGTCGCTGGCCAGCAGTTCCGGCGGGGCGAAGGTCTGGCCGCTCTCGAGCGCGTGCTCGCGCAGCACGCGGGCGCAGAAACCGTGGATGGTGAAGATCGCGGCGAGGTCGATCTCGTCGGCGGCCTGCTGCAGACGGCGCTGCAGTTGCGCCGGTGTTTCGTCACCGGCCGCCAGATGCGCGGCGATGATGGCGCGGCTCAGCTGCGCTTCCGGCGCGGCATCAGCCTCGTCCGGCGCGTCGACCAGACCTGCGGCCAGCACCAGACGTTCGCGGATGCGCTTGCGCAGTTCCTGCGTCGCCGCTTCGGTAAAGGTCACCGCAAGAATCTGGCCGATGCGCAGGCCACGCTCGACGACCAGCCGCGTGACCAGCGTCGCCAGGGTGAAGGTCTTGCCGGTGCCGGCGCTGGCTTCGATCAGCCGCGTGCCGTCGAGAGGCAGCGAGAGGAAGGGATCGACCGCGCTCATGCCTCGGCCTCCGCGTCGGCGTCCACGTCGAAGTTGCGGTCGTCCTCGAAACCCATGTGCACGCGGCCGCTTTCGACCGCACCGAACACGGTGAACGCGATGTCGGCGAACTGCCGGAACAGCGCCGGGTCGGCGAAGGGATCGCGGCCGCGCAACGCGAGCCGGTAGGCATCGCCACTGCCTTCGCCCCATTGGCGATCGCCGCCGCGCCATTTCGCGGTCGCCGCTTTGGTGGCCTTGCCGACATTCGGCTCGCTGAAGTATTCCCAGCCGCTGTAGGGCCCGAACGGCAACGGCGCCTGCAGCCCATCACGGCGCAGGGCGAGCAATGCACGCAGGGCATCGCGCGCTGCAGCGGGTGACAGCGGCGGACGCACGAACGGCCCGATGCCGCGGTCTTTGGTCTCGTGGAATTGCACCAGCGGCAGATCGAGACCCGCGGCGCTGGCGAGCAACCAGTCGAGGCCCTGGCGGATCACCGCCGGACCGTTCAGTGCACCCAGGCGCACATGCGCGATGCCGTGCGGATATGCGGCGTCGATGCGTCCGTGCACGCGCACGCCATCCAGATCGATGTCGATGTGTCGCGTCTCGCGCGCGGCATCGCCTCGCCACGCGGTAAACGCATCCGCATACGGACGCAGCGACTCGACCAGAGCGTCGAGCTGGCGCCGACCCAGCGGGCCGGACGGCAGCAGGGCACGTGCCCGCAGGTGCGGGTACAGATCGGCGGTGTCGCCTGCGACCAGTGCGTCGAACACCTGTGCATGCAGCGCCGCCTTCTCCAGTCCACCGCCGGGCATCAGCAGCGGTTCGACGTCGTGACCGATCTCCGCTTCGTCGGCCAGTCGCAGGTCCAGGCGCTGGCGCAGGAACTGCGCGGCGGGTGCGGTGAGGAATCGGCGCAAGGCGTCGGCCGACACTTCGGTGTCATCCAACGCGCGCAGTGGCAGTGCGGCGCCGAACCACGGCGCCAATGCGGCACGGTCGCCGCCGAGGCGGCCAGCCGCCGGCTGCCAGTGCGCCCGGTAGCTGAAACGTCGCGGATCGCCCTCGGCGCCGAATGCGGCCGGCGCGAATGGCTGCAATGCGTGGCGCACGGTCAGTGCCTTGGCCGCGGCGGCAGGATCGGCGTGGTATTCGGCGGCGGCCGCGATGAGCTCGGTCACCAGTACCGAGGGTTCGCGCACGCTGCCGTCGCGCGCATCGGCGCCGAGGTAGCTGACGTAGAACACGTCCTGCGCCGAGGCGAACAGCTGCAGGAACAGAAATCGGTCGTCTTCGCGCGTCGAGCGGTCGCCATAGCGGCGCTTGCCGGTGCCGAGTTCAGCGGTGAGCTGGTTGAGCCCGGCGGCGGGGTCGCGACGCGGGAAGTCGCCATCGTTCATGCCCAGCAGGCAGATCACGCGGAACGGCAGCAGGCGCATCGGCACCATGCGGCCGACGCTCAGGCCACCGGTCAGCAGGGGCGCGCGCGTGTCTGCCTCGGCGAGCTGCTGTGCGAAGTGCGTGCGCACGACTTCGGCGGGCACGCTGCCGTCGAAGCCGGCGCGCTTCGCATGTCGGGCGAAATCGTCGATCAGCGTGTGCAGGCGATCGAGCGCGCGCTGGGTCTTCTGCGACGACGGGGCCTCGGGCAACAAAGCCTTCAACAGGCCGAGCAGGCGTTCGCGCCAAGCGTCGGGCGTCAGCGCCTCGTCGAGCGTGCGCTGGCTCTTCGACAGTTCGCGCAGCAGGCGCAGCAGCGCGTCGAGTGCATCGAGCGCGCCGCCTTCGAGTTCGGGCCACGGCGCGACGCCACCGATGTCGGCGTCGCTGCCACTGGCGTGTCCGAGCAGCAGCCGGTCGAGCGCGAATTCCCAGGTGTAGGCGTCGTCACCCGGCGCGCCGTGGCGCGCGCGATGCGCGGCATCGAGCCCCCAGCGCGCGCCGGCGGCCTGCAGCCAGCCGTGCAGGCGCTCGAACGCGGCGGCGTCGAGTCCGGCGGCTTCGGCCAGCGGCGGACTCGCCAGCAGGTCGAGCATCTCGTTGAGGCCGAAGCGCGAGACCGGCAGGCCCAGCAGGCGCACGAAGACTTCGGCCAGCGGTTCGCCGGCCAGCGGGCTGGTGTCGGCCAGCGCATAGGGAATGCGCGTGCCGGGCGCGTCGCCGCCGCCGAACACCGCGTCCAGATACGGAATGTAGGGATCGATGTCCGGCGCCAGCACCGCGATCTCGCGCGGCTGCAGCGGCGGATCGAAGCGCGGATCTTCCAGCAGGCCACGCAGCTGGTCGTGCAGCACCTGCAGTTCGCGCAGGCGTGTGTGGCAGGCGTGGACCTGCAAGCTCGGATCGGTGCGCGACAGCTCGGCCAGCGGCGCAGGCACGGCAGGGCGCGCACGTTGGAACAGATCGCTCTGCAGGCGTCGCAGCAGCGTGTCGCCGAGGCCGCCTTCGGCGAGCGTGCGCTGACCGGATGCGAGTGGATCGACGTAGACGTCGATCTCGGCGCTCGGGTGCACGACCTCGTAGCTGCCGAGCATCGCCATGAAATCGCGACCCGCCGCGCCCCAGGCCTGCAGCAGGCGGTTCTCGCCGCCGGTGCCGTCGAACACGTGGTCGTCGACGGTGTCGTCGGCACGTGCGCGGCGTCGCGGGCCCAGCGTCTGCAGATCGCCCCAGTAGCCCTGCGCCGGCGTGGGCAGATAGAAATGCAGCGTGCCCACGCGCGCCTGCGTGGCCAGCACGCGCAGCACGTCGGGCGAGACGTTGAGCGTGGCGAACGCGAACAGGCGCTTCGGCAGACCCTGCGGCAGCGCGCCCGTTTCGAAACGATCGAGATAGGCCTGGATGCGCCGCGCGCGATAAACGCTGCCGGTCGCGACCGCGCGCCACAGCACCGCCTGCGGATCCTGCGGATCGGCGCCACCTTCCCAGCGCAGCAGCCAGTCGCGGCGCCAGGCCTGGTACTTCTCGAATACCGCGGCGAGTTCGCCGGCCAGCGCCCAGGGCTTGAGCGCATCGTCGCCGCGCAGATACGTCGCCAGTTGCGCGAGGGCAGGGTGGGCGAGCGTCTGCGGATCGGTCAGCGCGTCGTACAGGCGCCAGCGCAGGCTGTCGGCATCGAGCTCGTCCTGCGGCTGCATCGGCCGGTCGCCGGGATTGGCCTTGAGCGCACGCGCGACGAACTCGCCGGGCGTGAGGAATTCGAGATTCGCCGCGACGCCGTGTTCGGCGGCCAGCGTGGCCTGCAGCCAGCGGCGCATCGCGACCTGCGGAATCAGCACAGTCTCCGGCACCAGGATCGACTGCCCCGGCACGGGCTGCCGCAGCTCGTGCGCCAGCAGGCCGGCGAGCAGTTCCAGCGCGTTGGACGGATAGATGCGGAAGTCGGGCGCGGCTGCAGGCATCGGGCCATGATGCCGGAGCACGCTCTCGCAGCGTGAGACCCGGCGCGGGCGACGTCAGTCGACGCCGCCCGCGGATGTGGCCGTCAACGCGACGCGGTCAGAAGTAGCCCAGCACCATGTCGGCCTGCGACTGGCTCAACGTGCCGGCCTCGACCGCATCGGCCACCGAATCGCGCACCGCGCCCGACCACGTGTCGCCATAGCCGCTGGTCATCTGCGCGAACATCTCCAGGCGCTGGTCGCCGCCCTCGGCGAGCAGACGCAGCACCTCGGCGCGATAGGCCGGATCGTCGTTGTTCTTCAGCAGATTACCGATCTCCATTTCCCAGCTCATCGAACTGCCGCTGCGGTTGTAGTCGGCCAGCGCCTGCTCGCGCTGCTGCGCCGCATCGCCGAACAGCTCCGGCGACACCGACTCGGCCAGCGAGGCGGCTTCCGGATAGCGGTTGCCGACATAGTCGCGATAGAACGTCGCGGCCTCGCCCGGGTTGGTCGGCGCGTAGGACGAGATGCCCATCAGGTCCCAGGCGAAGTTGGGATCGTCGGCGGCGAGCGCGGCGGCGAAGTCCTGCACGTCGCTGCCACGGATGCCGCAGGCTTCGGCCACTTCGGTGAACCTGCCGGCCAGGCCCGGGGCGCCGCCGATGTCGGGATAGGCCATGAGCAGCGATTGGACCTGATCGGGCGTGAGGTCGAGCGTGTCGGCCATCTCGAACAGCTGCTTCGACGCACTGATCATGCCGTCGACGATCGACGGGTCCACGCCGGCGGCGGTGAGGTACTTCTCGAGGGTCTCGCGTCGCTCGTGGCCGTTGATGACCTCGCCGGCGAACGAGCCCGCGGCCGAGATCACCGCGCCGATGCCCGACAGGATGAAACCGGCAGGCGCGACCGGGGTGAATTCCAGCGCGCTGCCCAGCACGCCGATCACGTCGCCGACCATCGCGACCGCATAGCCGGCGTTGCCGTCGGCGGCATGGCTGAAGCTGTTGGCCAGCGAAGCCGAGTTGGCGATCAGGCCCAGGCCCGGCGCCAGCTTGGCGGCGAATCCGGCCGCGCCCGCAAAGCGGCCGGCGGCCTGCGCGGCCTCGCCGACGGCGGCCATGCCGCCCATGGTGCCGGCGACCAGACGGGCCGCGTTCTCGCCCGACTGGGCGAAGCCGGCCACCATGTTGACGTAGTCCTCGTTGGTGCCGGCGTTGACCGCGCCCACGGCGCCCAGCACCACGCCCGCACCTGCAACCGCACGCATGAGCGGCGAGACGTTCTGGTACTGGTTGAGATAGCCCTGCATGGCGCTGACGTCGCCGCGTGCGGCGGCATCGAGCAGCTGCGTGCCGATGCGGTAATCGTCGATGCCGGCCTTGGCCGGCCAAGCCTGCACGAGGCTCTGGAATGCGGTCTGGAACTGCGCCGAGGCCGCCGACACGTCGCCGTTGTTGCGTTCGAGCAGCTGCGCCATCGCCGAGGACGCCGCGTCCTCGAGCACCGGGCCGGAGAGTTGGTCGAACCCGGCGAAGGCTTCGGCCAGCGCCGAGGTCGGCCCGCCGGCGTTGATCTCGGTCAGCAGCGCGATGACCTCTTCGCCGCGGCCGTCCTGCGCCAGACCGGTCATCGCATCGACGACCTGCTCGGCCACGGCGGGATCGCGCACCGCCGCGTCGAGCACGGCGTCGGTGTTCCGGGTGACGTAGTCGGCCAGGGCGGCGGTCGTTTCGGTCAGCCGCGTATAGGTGCCGACGTTCTCCGGATCGGTGCGGAACGCGGTCACGAAGGCCGCCTGCTGCTCTGCGGTCATCGGCCCGGCCTGGGCCAGGAGGTTGCCGAGCTGTTCGTCGAGTCTGGCGACGTCGTCGGCAGCCTCGGTGCGCGCGTCGAGCACGTTGCCCAGTTCGGTGGCGGTCGTGCGGGTGGTCTCGGTCGCGCCGACCTGGCCGATGCCGGCGCGGCCGGCCACATCGGCCCAGCCGGCCTGGTCGTTGCCGAGGGCGCGGATGTCGGTCTCCGACAGCACGCCGCGATCGACGGCCGCGCCGATCGCCAGCGCGAAGGCCTCGCGTCGCGCGTCGGCATCGAAGGAGGCGTTGGCGTTCGTCACCACATAGCCGCTGTCGGTGCGCTCGAAGAGCCCGCCGTACATCGGGCTGACGACCTGTTGCAGCACGCCGTCCTCGTTGGCGAGGCGCACCAGTTCGGCGAGGTAGGCCGGGTCGCCGGCGTTGGCGGCCATCAGATCGCCCAGCGCGTGCTGGGACATGATCGCCTGGCCTTCAACGCGCTCGGCGTAGTCGGTGGCCGCGGCGGCGACCTGTTCGCTCGTGCTGCGGCCCGACGGTTCGACCGTGACTCCCGCCGGACCGGCGCCGGCCTGCTGCTCGAAGGTCTCGCGCACCGAGGCCGGGCTGCGGGTCTGTACCGCGGACAGGACGTCATCGGCACCGAACACCGGCGCCAGTCGCTGCAGCTGTCCGGCATCGAGCTGCGCGGCGAGGCCGTTCAACAGATCGGTGCGCTCGGTGACGCTGAGGTTGGCGACGTCCTCGGTCAGCGTGGCCTGCTGCTCGGGCGTCATCGCGTCGACTGCGGGGCCGGTCGTCAGCGGGTCGGCCTGGCGCAGGACGTCGAGCGTCGGCGGAGGCGGCGGTGGCGGGGTGTAGTCGCGACTCGCTTCAACCGGCATGTTCATGGCAGCAGTTCCTCCCCGCGGGATGTCGCGGCAGCGCGCCTGTTCTACGCGCGCGCCCGTGAGGCGACAGCTGGGGTGCGCCCTAGTCGGCGCGTGGCGGATATCGCCGCTTCAGCCACGTCGTACCGGCACACTGCGCCCCGCCAGCGGGACAATTTCTGTACTCGCCAGTACACCGACTGGGTTAAGATTCAGTTTGTTCCCGCCATCCTCTGCGGGTTTCGCGCGTCCGCCGCGCGAACTTTCCGTCGACACCGCCGCGAGTCGCATGCCCGAAACCACCGCCCCAGCCGTGCAGTTGCGCGACGTCCGCCTCGATCGTGGCGGTCGCACGATCGTGTCCGGCATCGACCTGACGGTGCCGCGCGGCAGCATCACCGCGGTGCTGGGACCGTCGGGCAGCGGCAAGTCGACGCTGCTTTCGGCGTTGACCGGCGAGCTGCAGCCGGCCGCAGGCACGGTGGAGGTCTTCGGCCAGCGCGTGCCGGTGCGCAATCGCGAGCTGCTGGAACTGCGCAAGAGCATCGGCGTGCTGCTGCAGGGCAACGGCCTGCTGACCGATCTGACCGCCGGCGAGAACATCGCGCTGCCGCTGCGCCTGCACACGAAGTTGCCCAAGCCGGTGATCGCGCGTCTGGTCGCGATGAAGCTGCAGGCCGTGGGTCTGCGCGCGGCCGGTGATCTGTATCCGCGCGAGCTGTCGGGCGGCATGGCGCGTCGCGTGGCGCTCGCCCGTGCGCTCGCGCTCGATCCGCCGCTGATGATCTACGACGAGCCGCTGACCGGGCTGGACCCGATCGCCTCGGGCGTGATCATGAGCCTGATCGGCCGCCTCAACGCCTCGCTCGGGCTGACCAGCATCATCGTGACGCACCACGTGCACGAGACGCTGCCGGTCGCCGACCACGCCATCGTGATCGCGAACGGCCGCATCGTCTTCCAGGGCACGCCGGCCGCGCTCGAGGCCAGCGACGATCCGCTGGTGCGCCAGTTCCTGCGCGGCGAGCCGGACGGCCCCATCGCATTCGACCGCGGCGATCTCGCCCGCACGGAGGCTGTCTGATGAGCGCCGCGATCCGCTCGCTCGGCCGCGCCGGGCTGTTCTCGCTGTCGGTGTTCCGGGCCTCGAAGCCGACCGCCGATTTCTTCTCCGAACTGCTGCGCGAGATCTACAAGATCGGCGGCCGCAGCCTGCCGATCATCGCCGTCGGCGGCGCATTCGTCGGGCTGTCGCTGACGCTGCTGGGCTATCGCGCGCTGGAAACCTACGGCGCCAGCAACCAGGTCAGCGTGCTGATCGGGCTGGGCCTGTACCGCGAACTGGCGCCGGTGCTGACCGCGCTGCTGTTCGTCGGCCGCGCCGGCAGTTCGATCTCCGCCGAACTCGGCCTGATGCGCGCGACCGACCAGATCACCGCGCTCGGCCTGATGGCGATCGACCCGGTGGCCAAGGCCGTCGCCCCGCGTTTCTGGGCCGCCGTCATCTGCGTGCCGCTGCTGACCGCGTTCTTCTGCAGCCTGGCGCTGTCGGCGAGCTGGTTCCAGGCGGTGCAGGTGCTGGGCATCGACAACGGCATGTTCTGGCAGTCGATGCAGGACGCGGTCGATTTCCGCGGCGATTTCCTGACCGCGTTCGTGAAGTCGGCGGTGTTCGGCGGCACGGCGGCGCTGGTGGCCTCGTATGTCGGCTTTCACGCCGAACCGACCATCGAGGGCACCTCTGTCGCGACGACGCGCGCGGTGGTCAATGCCTCGCTGCTGGTGCTGATGTTCAATTTCGTGATGTCGGCATTCCTGTTCCGCTGAGCGCGGCAACCTGAATCCGGTTCCTTTATTCACTGCCGCGTCCGGCAGTCCGCTGCAAAGGTGACACCCATGACAAGCGCGCGTGGTCCCCGTCTCGAATTCGCCGTTGGCGCCTTCCTGCTGCTGGCGCTCGCCTCGCTGCTGGTGCTGGCGATCGCCTCGACCAACGGCCAGTTCAACTTCAGCCGCGGCGGCAGCTACGACCTCACCGCACGCTTCACCAATCTCGGCCAGCTGCGTCCCAACGCGCCGGTCAAGGTGGGCGGCGTGACGATCGGCCGGGTGACGGACATCGATCTGGACCCGGTGAAGTTCGATTCCATCGTCACGCTGTCGATCGAGGACCGCTTCAACGAGATTCCGATCGACACTTCGGCCTCCATCCTCACCGGTGGTCTGCTGGGCGAGAGCTACGTCGGCCTGGTGCCGGGTGGCGACATGGAAGTGCTGCAGCCGGGCGAGGAACTCGTCTTCACGTCGCCGGCGGTGGATCTGATCCAGATGGTCGGCAAGTACATGTTCGGTGGCGGCGGCGGTGATGCCGGCGCCACACAGCCTGCCTCGCCCGAGGCCGGCACCGCGTCCCCGGACGCTCCCCACAGTGACGAAGGAGTCACCCCATGATCCGCATGCCCCTGATCCGTCGTGCCCTGCCGATCGCACTCGCGGCGGCGCTCGTGCTCCCCGCCACCACCGTGCTCGCGCAGCAGGCCCGTCCGGCCGCGCCGGCCGCCGCCGCGCAGGCCGGTTCGCCCAGCCAGCTGGTGCTGTCGAACACCGAGCGCGTGCTCAAGACGCTCGAATCGCGCCGCGCCGAATTCACCCGCGACCGCGGCGCGCTGACGACCTTCGTCAACAGCGAATTCAACGCGATGTTCGACCGCGACTACGCCGCGCGCCAGGTGCTGGGCCGTCACGGCCGCGGCGCCGCCGAGGCCGACGTCAAGGCCTTCGGTGACGCGCTGGCCGACAACCTGATGCGCAAGTACGGCTCCTCGCTGCTGGACTTCAACACCCAGCTGCGCGTACGCATCAAGTCCGAGCAGCCGCTGCCGCGTGGCCTCGGCGTGCGCGTGTCGAGCGAACTGCTGCGCAGCGGCGGCGAGCCGATTCCGGTCGACTTCCTGATGCGCCAGAGCGGCGGCACCTGGAAGGTGTTCGACGTGTCGGTGGAAGGCGTGTCGTTCGTGCAGACCTTCCGCCAGCAGTTCGACGCCGAGCTGCAGCGCAAGTCGATCCAGCAGGTCGCGCGCGAGCTGCGCAGCGGCCAGATCCAGGCGACTGCCGAGTGATGGCCGCGGCCACCGCTTCGGTCCGTCGCGAAGGCGATGCGCTGGCGTTCGCCGGCGCGGTCGTCGCCGCGCACGTGCCGGCGCTGTGGTCGCAGGCGCAGGCCGGCCGCGCGGGTGTCGCGCGGCTGGACCTGACCGACGTGTCGGCGCTCGACAGCGCCGGCCTCGCCTTGCTGGCGGAGCTTGCCGGTGACGGCGCGCTGGCCGTCGACGGCACGCCGCCGGGACTGGCCGAGCTGTGCCGCGCCTACCGTTTGACGCCCACGCTGGCCTTCGTGTCGGCATGACCCTTCCGCGATCCATCCCCGCCCCCCACGGGACTCCGACGATGTCGAGCCTTGCCCGCTTCCGTTTCCTGCTGCCGCTGGTCGCGTCCGTGGCGCTCGCCGCCTGCGCGGGCACCGGGGCTCCGAAGGACCGCGTGCCGTCGCCGGTTGCCGATACAGTTACCGCACCGGCGCCGCAGACGGCCGATGTGCCGACGGCCGCCGAGGCCGATGCCGCGGATGTGCCGGCGGCGCCCGACACCGCCGTCGCCATCGAAGCCTTCGACGAGGCCTCGCGCGTCGCCGGCGATGCCACCCCCGCCGACGGCACGCCGACCCAGGCCGAGCTGGACTACGCCGATCTCTACGGCGATTCGATCTACGACCCGGTCTATGACCCCACGCTGCCCGAAGCGGCGCAGATGCCGCGCAGCTACGACCCGTGGGAACCGCTGAACCGCAAGGTCTTCGCGTTCAACAGCGCCGTCGACCGCGGCTTCGCCAAGCCGCTGGCGCAGGCCTACGCGAAAGTGGTGCCGCGGCCGATCCGCCTGGGCGTGACCAACTTCTTCCACAACCTCGGCCAGCCGGTCAGTGCGCTCAACGCGCTGCTGCAGGGCCGGCCGAAGGCCGCGGGCCAGTCGCTGGGCCGCTTCCTGCTCAACAGCACGCTGGGCATCGGCGGCATTTTCGATCCGGCCAGCGACGCGAAGATTCCCGACCAGAGCGCCGACTTCGGCCAGACGATGGGCGTGTGGGGCTGGCGCAATTCGCGGTATCTCGAACTGCCGCTGTTCGGGCCGCGCACGCTGCGGGACGGCTTCGGCCTGGTCGGCGACGCGCCGCTGTCGCCGCTGCGCCAGGTCGGCGACGACCCGGTGCGCTACGGCCTGCAGGGCCTGCAGCTGGTCGATCTGCGCACGCGTCTGTTCGCCGTCGACAGCATGCGCGAAGGCGCCACCGACGAGTACGCGCTGATCCGCGACGCGTGGATGCAGCGCCGTGCCTACCAGATCCAGTCGGTGCGTCGCCCGCGCGGCGAGGAAGAAGAGAACCTGCCGGACTACCTCTACCAGGACGACGCCATGCCGACCGTTCCGGTCGACGTGATGCCGGTGGTGCCGCTGTCGCCGACGCCGCCGTGAGGCGCGCTGGCTGTTGAAATGGAAAAGCCCCGCGAAAGCGGGGCTTTTTGCTTGACGCTTTCCCCCCGCTCGCGGGGAAGGTCGGGATGGGGCGAACAGGGGGGGGCGCCGATGACCCTGAAGCCGTCATTCCGGCGAAAGCCGGAATGACGGACCTGGGGATGTCGCAACACCCTGACGCTTTGGATCCCTCACACCATCACCCCGCCAGCGCCGCCTCCACCGCCGCGCGCACGCGCGGGTCGTCCGCCGGGACATCGGGTGCGAAACGGTCGACCACGTGGCCGTGCCGGTCGACCAGGAACTTCTCGAAATTCCACAGCACGCCCGGCGCCGGGTTCGGCGTGCCATAGGTGCGCAGCTTCTCGCGCATCGGGCCTTCGCCGGTGGCTTCCGGCTGCGCGGTCGTCAGCGCCCGGTACAGCGGATGCATCGCATCGCCGGTCACGGCGATCTTCGAGAACATCGGAAAGCTGACGTCGTAAGTCAGGCTGCAGAACTGCTGGATCTCCGCCTCGCTGCCCGGCTCCTGGCCGGCGAAGTCGTTGGCCGGGAACCCCAGCACCTCGAAGCCCGCGTCGCGCTTCTCGCGGTACAGCGCTTCGAGGCCTGCGTACTGCGGCGTCAGCCCGCACTTGGACGCCGTGTTGACGATCAGCAGCACCTTGCCGGCGTGGTCGGCCAGCGTGGCGTCCGCGCCGTCGATGGTCTTGAGCGGAATGTCGGTCAGCGGTGCGGTCATGGCGTGCGCTCACGCGGTCTCGTCGCTCTCGTCGCCCGCCACGTCGTCGAGCGCATCGCCCAGCAGCGCCTGCGCATCGGGTCCCGGCAGCGACTCCACGCCGCGCAGCTGGCGCTCGATCGCGCGCGTGCGCACGCCGGCGGCCTTGATGCTGTTCTGCACGGTGCCGAGCTGCGAAGTGGCCTTCTCCAGCACGGTCGCGAACTTGCCGAACTCGGTCTTCACCGCGCCCAGCACCTGCCAGACCTCGCTGGAGCGCTTCTCGATCGCCAGCGTGCGGAAGCCCATCTGCAGGCTGTTGAGCAGGGCGGTGACCGTGGTCGGGCCGGCCAGCACCACGCGATGTTCGCGCTGCAGCAGATCGGCCAGACCCGGGCGTCGGATCACCTCGGCGTACAGGCCTTCGGTCGGCAGGAACATCACCGCGAAGTCGGTCGTGTGCGGCGGGCAGACGTACTTGTCGCAGATGGATTTCGCCTGCACGCGGATCGCGCGTTCCAGCTGCGCAGCCGACGTGCGCACCGCGTCGGCGTCGCCCTTCTCCTGGGCGTCGATCAGGCGCTCGTAGTCCTCGCGCGGGAACTTCGCGTCCACCGGCAGCCACACCACCGTGCTGTCGTCGCTGCGCCCGGGCAGGCGGATCGCGAAGTCCACCGCCTCGGCGCTGTCGGGCTTCACCCGCACGCTGCGCGCGTACTGCTCTATCGTCAGTGTCTGCTCGAGGATGTTCTCCAGCTGCACTTCGCCCCAGCCGCCGCGGTCCTTGACGTTGGTCAGCACGCGCTTGAGATCGCCGACGCCGGTGGCCAGCTGCTGCATTTCGCCCAGACCGCGCTGCACCTGTTCGAGACGTTCGGACACGATCTTGAACGACGCATCGAGACGCGCGTTGAGCGTGGTCTGCAGCTTCTCGTCCACGGTCGCGCGCATCTGTTCGAGCTTCGCGGCATTGTCGGCCTGCAGGCGTTGCAGCTGCTGGTCGAGCGTGGTGCGCATCTCGCCGATGCGCTGCTCGTTGCGCTGGGTCAGGTCATCCAGACGCCTGCCCAGCGCCTCGGCCGCATGACGCTGCTGCTCTGCGCCCTCGGTGCGCGCCTTGCGCGCGTCTTCGGTCAGCGCGCTGCGCAACACGCCCAGGCGCTCGTCGGTGGTGCGGGTGAAGCTGTCGAGCCGCGCATCGATGCGCGTGGTCAGTTCGTCCAGGCGCTGGTCGGTCCGCGCGGCGACGGCCTGCAGCTGCGCGCCGAAGGCATCGATGCGCTGCGCCTGCGACGCGGCAGCGCCCTCCAGCTGCTGGCGCAGTTCGCCGCGGCCGTCGCGCTGTTCCTCGCGCAGCACACGCTCCAGTGCCTCGCTGCCGGTGCCCGGGCGGCGCAATAGCAGCACGACGAGCAGGACACACGCCGCAACGGCGCACAACAGGATCAACACGAGCAGCAGATGGGTATTCATGCCGCAGATTCTAACGACCGGGGTCTCACCGGCTGCGCCTGCATGCGAAACTCGCACCCCGACGATGTGCAGGGCGACGACGATGCAGGGCGACCGCCCCGACCACGCGAGGCCACACCCCGCAGCGCGGGCGCTGACGCTGGCCGGGCGGATGCTGTTGCTGTCCGGGCTGGGCGTGCTGGTCGCGTTCTTGCTGTTCTCGACCGACGACGGCGCGCGCATGCTCGGCCGCGTCGTCGGCATCGCCATTGCGCTGCCCGGCCTGCTGGTGCTGTGCGCGGGCCTGCTGGTCGCGAAGGCCACCCGCCCGGACCCCGATCGCCTTGAATAGAAACTCGCCACAGGAGCGCCCGATGTCCGACCTGCCGCCGTTGCCCGCGCTCGCGCCGGGTCGCTACCGCCACTACAAGGGCCGCGACTACGACGTCGTCGGCGTGGCGCGCCACAGCGAGACGTTCGAGCCGCTCGTGGTCTATCGCCCGCTGTACGGCGAGGGCGCGTTGTGGGTGCGCCCGCACGCGATGTTCGTCGAGACCGTCGACGTCGACGGCCGCGCATTGCCGCGCTTCGCGCCGGTGACGGAGGGCGTGCGATGAGCGACGTGCCCGCGATCGCGCTGCGCCAGGTCGCGGTGACCGTGTCCGATGTCGACGCCGCACTCGGCTTCTACCGCGACATCCTCGGGCTGGAATTCCTGTTCCGTGCGGGTCCAGGCCTGGCCTTCCTCGATGCCGGTGGCGTGCGGGTCATGCTCAGCACGCCGCAGGGCGCGGGGGAGCCCGGCCGCAACTCGGTGCTGTACTTCCACGTGCGCGATGTCGTGCGCGTGTTCGAGGGGTATGTGGCCAAAGGCGCGCAGTCGGAGCGTGCACCGGCGCTGGCAGCGCGGATTCCCGATCACGATCTGTGGATCGGCTTCCTGCGCGACCCCGACGGCAACCTTGTCGGCCTGATGGAGGAAGTGCGCGGCGAGGCGCGAGACGCCGGCTGAGCAGGGCCCCGATCAGCGTGCGATAGTCGCGCGCAGACAGGGGAGGTTCGACGATGCGACAGGTTCCGTTGCGCGGTGCGGTACTCGCAGTCTCTTTCGCGCTGCTCGCAGCCTGCAGCAGCACATCGTCGCAGCCGCCGGCACCGCCTGGCCTGTCCCCGACACCGCAGTCGACCGCGCCGCGTGTCGACACCGGCACGCTGGCGGGCGCGCCTTACCGTTTCGAGATTCCCGCCGGCTGGAACGGCGAACTGGTCGTGCTGCTGCACGGCTACGAGCCGCGCGGTGTGCCCCGCGATGATCCGTGGCCGGCGGATCCGGCGACTGCGATCTTCCTCGCCCGCGGCTATGCGGTCGCCGAGAGCGCCTATGCCTCGCAGGGCTGGGCGGTCGGCGACGCGATCAACGACAGCGAGCGCCTGCGCGCGCAGGTCGTCGCGCGTCATGCGCCCAAGCGCAGCTGGCTGGTCGGCATGTCGATGTGCGGACTGGTCGCGATCGAAAGCCTGGAGCGGCACGGCGCGCATTACGACGGCGCGCTGTCGCTGTGCGGGGCGAACATTCCTTCGGCGCGGGTGTTCGCCGACACGCTGCGTTCGCTGGCGGCGTTCGACGTGCTGTTCCCGGACGCGGGCCTGCCGGGGGACGGACTGGCCGATGCCGCTGCCTTGCCGCTCGACGACCCGCGCGCCGATCAGCCGGCGGTGATGCAGGCCATCGCGACGGCAATGGCCGGAAATCCCGACGCGGCCGCGAGGCTAGCGCGCGCACTGGAGGTGTCACCCGACGCACTCGCCGGCACGCTGAGCCTGCACGTGCTGCTGCAACGCGAGGCCATCGCGCGGGCAGGCGGCCTGCCGGTCGGCAATCGCGACACCGTCTACAGCGGCTTCGGCGACGACGCGGCGTTCAACGCCGCGGTGCGCCGCTACGATGCGGACCCGAAGGCCACGGCATGGCTCGCCGACACCGGCAATCTGCGCGGCACACTCGAGAAACCGCTGGTGCTGCGCTACAACCGCGTCGATCCGACGATTCCGCCGCGCTACCAGAGCGTGTATCCGGCAATGGCCGCCGCAGCCGGCCGCGCCGGACACATCACCGTCGTATCGCCTTCAGGCGAGGGGCATTGCGCGTTTTCACCCGAGCAGGTGATCGAGGCCTTCGATGTGCTGGTGCGTACAGCGGGTTGAGACGCGTCCTTGCTGACGCCGTCGTCGATCCGGAGGCAGGTCGCTCCGCTTCTTCCCCCGCCTGCGGGGGAAGGCCGGGATGGGGGCGAACGACCCGATTTCGGTGTTGCTGATGTCCTGTGAAGCGGGCGCTCTGGATCCTGGTGTTCGCGCGCGTCTGACAGTTTGCCCCCACCCAACCCTCCCCCGCGCGCGGGGGAGGGCTCGGATGCGCATTGCGCGCAAATCGCGCCTACGGAATCACGCCGCGCCGGGCACCGGCGCATTCGCGGCGATGATCTTCGCCTCGCGCAGATCCGACCATACGCCGGCCGGAATCGCGACCGACATCGACTCGATGTTCGCCGCCACCTGCGCGGCATTGCGCGAACCCGGCACGATCGCCGAGACCACTTCCGGCGCGTTCGCGAACTGCAGTGCGACCGTGCGCAGGTCGACGCCGTGCGACCGCACAATCTCCTCGGCTTTCGCGCGCTTCTGCTTCGCGTCCGGCGGCACCGGCTGCGCGCCGTAGAGGTAGCGGTCGCGGCCGGCGAGGAAGCCCGCGAGCAGCGGCGAGCCGACGATCACCGAGATGCCGCGCGTGGCAAGGTTCGGGAAGGTGTGCGCGAGCGCGCGCTCGTGGTCGAGCAGCGAGTACTGGCAGGCGAGCAGGAAGATGTCCGGGTCGGCGACCTCGATCGCGCGCATCGCCGGATCCGGCGTGTTGACGCCCATGCCCCAGGCCTTGATCAGGCCTTCCTCGCGCATCTTCGTCAGTTCCGGGAATGCGCCGGTGCGCGCCTGCTCGAAGTATTCGAGCCAGCGCTCGCCCATGTCGCCATTGTCGGGCGAGAGGTCGTGCACCAGCACGATGTCGAGCGAATCGATACCCAGGCGCTGCAGGCTGTCCTCGACCGAGCGGCGCGTGCCCGCGGCGCTGTAGTCGTAGGCATAGGCAAACGGCGGCGGGTCTTTCCAGCTGACCTTGGGCGTCTCCCTGGTCGCGGTCAGCACGCGGCCGACCTTGGACGAGATGACGTATTCCTCGCGCGGCTTCTGGCCGAGCACGTAGCCGAAGCGCCGCTCCGAACGGCCCAGCCCGTACCAGGGCGAGGTGTCGAACAGGCGCATGCCGCCGTCCCAAGCGGCTTCGAGCGTGGCCGCGGCGTCCTCTTCGGTGACCACCTGCCAGTTGTTGCCGAGCGGAGCGCCGCCAAGCCCGACACGACCGGTCGGCCGGTATTTGCGACCACCGGCCGGATTCGTCGGCAGCGGGCTGCGGCCACGCGTGCCCTGCGTCGGCAGCACGTCACCGGGACTGGTCTGCGCGTTGGCGATCAGCGGCGCTGCGGCGAGCGAGGCCGCGCCGAGCGCGGCGGCGGACAGGAAGGTACGGCGTGTGTGCATGACAGGCTCCGGTGCGGGGTTGGTGCGCACCGCCTCCCGTCCGCCTGCTGGCGACCCCGTTGATGCGCGCGTCTCCGGACTCTGCCAGCCGCACGGGCCAGGCGCCGTGAACCGCCGCTTTCGTGGTCAGTGCACGCGGAGCGGCAACTCGCGGGTCGCGGTGTTGCCGCTCGCGTCGCGCACCACGGCGCGCAGCACGTAGTCGCCGGGCGCGAGATCCCTCGGATCCCACAATGCGGGCTCCAGGCGCCCGTCGCGCACGGTGTTGTTGATCGCATAGCGGAAGCGCGTACGCGCGGCGCCGTGCACGGTGATGCCGCTGTCGCCGGCGTAGGCCACGCGCACTGCCTCGCGATGCGGCGGCATGCGGTCGAAGTCGATGGTGAAGCGCGGCGTCTCGAAACCGGGCATCGGCGCGCCATTCGCGTCGAGCAGTTGCCAGCCCAGCGTATGCAGGCCCAGGCGTCGTCGCGGCAGGTTGCCGTCCACCTGGTCCCAGGCTTCCACGACGATCTGCAGGCCGCCGCCCTCGCGCGCCACGACCACGCGACCGTCCTCGCGTGCGGTCAGCGGCACGTCGAGCGCATCCATCAGCATCACGTCGTCGATGCGCGGCACGACGGTGTCGGTGAAGTTGCGGAAGCCCAGCCCGACCGCGTTGCGCTGGTAGCCCGACGGTCCGAGGATCAGGTGCACGTGTGCCTGCGCGTTGATCGTGCCGATCGCCTCGCCTGCGCGGATGTGCGTGCCGCGCGGGATGCGGATCCGCATCGTGCGTCCATCGTCGCCGGGCACCTGCTGGAAACGCGGATCGAGCGCCTCGCCGCGTGGCGTGCGGCCGACGCGCATGTGCATGTAGGCGAGGCTGTCGATCGAGAGATTCTCGGCCTGGTCGCCGAAACCGGCGGCGGCGTAGGAACTCGCGACCTTCTCGTCGGCGATCGCCAGGACCGTGCTGCCGACATCGCCGCGCACGTCGAAGCCGGCATGCAGATGGCTGCGCGATTCGCCGCGGAAGTTGCCGCGCACCTCGCCGAGCGTGCCGACGACTTCGTGCCAGCCGTCCTGCGGCGCCAGCGGCCAGCGGCCGCGCGTGTCGGGATAGGCGGCATCGGGCGCGGGTCCCACGATCGCGTTGTCGAGGTTCTGCTTCGCGCGGTCCGGCCGCACCTGCACGATGCGCTGCACGCGATGCGCCGCCGCATCGGCGACCCACAACCGGCCGTGCGCGTCGAAAGCGAGACCGGCCGGACGCGCGAGGCGCTGCGCCATGTCGCGACCGGTCAGCACGTACGCGCGGCCGTCAGGCTCGAACTGCAGGACGCGACCGCGCGACAGCTCGCCCACATACAGACGCTGCTGCGCATCGATCGCGATCGAGACCGGCATCGAAGGTGCGGCATCGGCCTGATCGCCATAGGGCGCGAGCGTGGTCGTGACGCCGTCGGCGGTGATGCTGCGCACCGCGTTGTTGCCGGTGTCGGCGACCCAGACGATGCCGTCGGCATCCACCGCGACGCCGCCCGGCGTATCGAAGCGCGCAGACGCGCCGGGACCGTCCTCGAGACCGGGGCGACCGTCGCCAGCGAGCGTGCGCACCACGCCCTGCTCGATCACGCGGATGCGGTCGTTGAAACCATCGGCCACGTAGACGCGGCCCGCGGCATCCACTGCGACACCGGTCGGTGCATGGAAGCGCGCCTGCAGCGCAGGGCCGTCGGCGAAGCCGGCCTTGCCGGTGCCGGCAAGTGTTGTCACCCGGCCATCGACGCCGATCGCGCGGATCGCGTGGTTGCCGGTGTCGGCGACGTACAGCGTGCCGGCCGCGTCGATCGCCAGGCCCGAGGGCGTGTGGAAGCGCGCGTCACCGCCGACGCCATCGACGAAACCTTCAAGGCTGCCGGCGAAGGTGTCGACACGGCCGTCGGAATGCAGGCGACGGATGCGGTTGGAGGCCGCACCTTCGGCGACGAAGGCGGTGCCGTCGGCTGCGACGACGATGCCGAAAGGATCGTCGAAACGTGCGGTTTCACGCGTGCCGTCGCGGACACCGCGGTGACCATCGCCGGCCACCTGCTCGATGCGTGCCGGCAGTCCCGCTGGCGGCAGCGCGAGCGGCGGCCGTTCGACGGTGCGCCACTCCCACCAGACACTTACGGCCAGTGCCGCGAGCGTGAGTGTCGCGACGATCCACAACGCCCGCCGGAAACCGGGCCGCATCGTGCGCGTCACGCGGGTAGAACCTGTTCAAGGTCCGTCGCGAGCGCAGCCGGGTGGCGCGTGGCGGAGCGCAGGAAGCGCAGCGCACGAGCGGTACGTGAGCATTCCGAGCACCGCACGCGCGCCAGCTGGCAAGCGCAGCAGGACATTGGACAGGTGCTCAGTCGATCACGCGGCAGAAGACCGCCTTCAGATAACGCGATTCCTGCACATGCGCGAGGAACGGATGATCCGCGCCCGCGCCGGCGACCTTCAGCACCTGGATCGTGCGGTTCGCGTAGAACGCCGCGCGGCGCAGCATGTCGAGGAACTGCTCCTCGCTGACCAGGCCCGTGCACGAGAACGTCGCGAACAGGCCGCCCGGCTTGACCACGCCCAGCGCCAGCTTGTTCATGTCGAGATACTTCTTCAGCGCCGGGATGACCTGGTCGCGGTCGCGGGTCATCTTGGCCGGGTCGAGCACGACGACATCGTAGGTATCGCCCGCGTTCGCCGCATCGCGCAGCCACGGAAAGATGTCGGCCTGCACGAACCGGATGCGCGCATCGTTGAGCCTGGCATTGCCCTTGGCGATCTCGATCACGTCCTCGTCGATGTCCACGCCGACGACTTCGCTGGCACCGCGCGCGGCGGCGTAGACGCCGAAGCCGCCGGTGTTGCAGCACAGGTCGAGCATGCGCTTGCCCGCGACCTGGCGGCTCAGCCACTCGCGGTTCTCGCGCTGGTCGGCGAAGAAACCGGTCTTGTGCGCGCCGGCCGGGTCGGCGCGGAAGCGCACGCCGTACTCGGTGATGATCGCCGGGTCGGCGGGCACGCTGCCGCGGTAGTCGAAGCTCTCCTGCTTCTGCACGTGTTCGTCGGCGAAGCTGTGGAAGCGGCAACCGGGGAACTGCTCGCTCAGCGCTTCGTAGATCCACTCGCGGTGACGGAACGCGCCGGCGCTGAAGAATTCAACGACCAGCAGGTCGCCGTAGCGGTCGACGACCAGACCGCTGATGCCGTCGCCCTCGCTGTGCACCACGCGCCAGGCGTCGGACACGTCATCGAGCTTGAGCACGTCGCGACGCAGCGAGACCGCCTCGGCGATCTTGCGCGAGAACCAGCCGGCATCGACCGGCACGTCCGGGTTCGTTTCGAGGATGCGCACCGCGATGCGCGAATGGCCGTTGTAGAAGCCGCGGCCGATCCAGTCGCCGTCGACCCCGACGACCTCGACGATGCTGCCCGGCTTGGGGCGCTGCGCGGGCTTGTCGACCAGGCGCTGGAAGATCCACGGATGGCTGGAACGCCAGGCGTTCTTCAGGCGTACGGTCGGGTTGGGTGTGTTCATCCCTGAGATTTTACCGCGTGCACTTGCCCGTCACGCGGTGGCCCCGCAGAATCCGCCCCCGAAGGGGAGTAGCTCCCAGCGTGCAGGCCGTCATTTCGAGCAGCGATGCTCCGGTCCCACGGCAGTCCACCCGGACTGTGAGCAAGACCTTCGCCGCAATGGCGAAGGCATGTCCCCGGTTCCGAAACCCCGGTTCCCGACGATGCCCGCGCCATGCGGACCTCCTCCACATGTTCGGGAATTTCGATGGACACGATTGGCAACGTCTGGTTATGGGCCGGCTTCGGCGGTCTGGTGGTGGTCGCATTGCTCGTCGACCTGGTGCTGATGCGCCATGGCGGCGCGCACAAGGTGACGTTCAAGGAGGCGTTGTGGTGGAGCCTGGGCTGGGTGGCCCTGGCGCTGCTGTTCAACGCCGGCCTGTGGTGGTACCTGCACGAGACCGCGGGCGCCGCGATCGCCAATCGCGTGGGTCTGGAATTCCTGACCGGCTATCTGGTCGAGAAGTCGCTCGCGGTCGACAACATCTTCGTCTTCCTGCTGCTCTTCACCTTCTTCGGCGTGCCCGAGGAGCAGCGCCAGCGCGTGCTGATCATCGGCATCCTGCTGGCGCTGGTGCTGCGCGCGGTGCTGATCTTCGTCGGCGCCGCGCTGCTGGCGAAGTTCCACTGGCTGCTCTACGTGTTCGGTGCGTTCCTGCTGCTGACCGGCGTGAAGATGTGGTTCGCCGCCGGCAAGGAACCGGATCTGGAGAACAACGTCGTGCTGCGCTGGATGCGCGGGCACCTGCGGCTCACCGACGGCTACCGCGGTTCGGCCCTGCGCGTGCGCGAGGGCGGCGCTTGGGCCTACACGCCGCTGTTCGTGGTGCTGGTGCTGATCGGCGTGATCGACGTGATCTTCGCGGTCGACAGCATCCCGGCGATCTTCGCGATCACCACCGATCCCTTCATCGTGCTGACCTCCAACGTGTTCGCGGTGCTGGGTCTGCGCGCGATGTTCTTCATGCTCGCCGGCATGGCCGACCGCTTCCACCTGCTGCCCTACGGTCTGGCGGTGGTGCTGGCCTTCATCGGCGCGAAGATGCTGATGATCGACATCTACAAGATCCCGGTGCTGTGGTCGCTGGGCGTGGTCGCGGTGATCCTGGGCGTCACCGTGGCGCTGAGCCTGGCCAGGCCGCCGAAGTCGACGCCGATGACCGGCGGCTGACGTGTCCGGCGCGCACCGTGGCCGGATGACCGGCCGCGGTGCGCTCAGGCCGGCGTGGGCGGCATGGCGACTTCGACGTCGCGGTCGATCACCCGGTTGCGGCCCGCGCGCTTGGCCAGGTAGAGGCGGCGGTCGGCGATCGCGAGCAGGCGATCGAGTTCGGTCTCGCGGCCTGCGCGCACGTGGGCGATGCCGATCGACAGCGTGACCGCGACCACGTCGCCGTCGACCCGCACCGGATGGGTCGCCACCGCCCGTCGCAGCGCTTCGGCGCGCTGCAGCGCCTCGCCGGGCGACACGCCCATCAGCAGCATGCAGAACTCGTCGCCGCCCAGACGGCCGGCGATGTCGTAGGTCCGCAACGACGCCCGCATCGCATCCGCGACGGCGGCCAGTACGCGGTCGCCGACCGCATGGCCGTGGCGGTCGTTGACGGTCTTGAAGCCGTCGGCATCGATCATCAGCAGCGCCACCAGACCATCGCCGTCGGGTCGCGACAGGCGCCGCTGCGCACGTTCGACGAAGGCGCGCCGGTTGTGGATGCCGGTCAGCGCATCCTCGGCGGCCAGGCCCTCCAGCCAGCGCTGCTGGCGCTCGAACTGCATCAGCACGAAGGCGAAGGTCGCGAACAGCGGGGCCACCAGGAAGTACGCCAGCGCAAGCTGCTGGCCGACCGTGATCGACGCGTCGAACGCCGGCCCGCTGCGCGGCGCGACCAGCTGCTCGAACAGGCGGAGCAGGCAGACCACGGCCGCGCCGCCGAAGATCAGGATCACCGCGCGCTCCGGCCACGGCCGGCCCCGTCCGATGCCGCGCAGGGGACCGCGCATGCCCAGCAGAAGGGTCAGCAGCGCCGCGCCCCAGAACAGCGCGATGCGCTGCTCGGGCGCCTGGCCCGGCCACGACAGCGCAAGGGTCAGCGCGAACGGCGGCAGGTAGACGACAGCGGTCGGCGGACCGCCCGGTGCGGGACGCGCCTGCAGGCTGCGCAGCAGGGCACGCAGCATCGCGGCCAGACCGGCGAGCAGCAGGCCCGATGCGAGCGCCTGCGCCGCGCCGCCCGCAACGGTCACCGGCACCGCGAACAGCGGCCAGGCCAGCACCTGCAGCCCCAGGCCTAGACACCATTCGCGCAGGCCGTCGCGCGACCGGCCGCTGCGCTGGCGCTGCACCAGCCACGTCATCGCGGCCAGCGTGGCCGCCAGTCCGACGAACAACGTGACGAATGTGACCTGCCAGGCGTCCATGGCAGCGCGGGTCCTGTGCGACCGGGGCCGCGCACCGTAGCACCGGTCCCGTCGACCGAACCGGGACTTGCATCGCGGATGTTCGGCGCCATCCAGAGCGGATGCATCTCGACAGCCCCGATACCCCGACCGACCCCGTCGCCCAGGCCGCGCACGATCGCCGTCGGCTGTCGAACGCGCTCAAGGGCAGCGTCGCGTTCGTGCTGCTGCTGGTCATCGTGTTCGGGCTGCAGGGCGCCCTCGACTGGCGCCCGTTCGCGGTGCAGCCCTGGGACGCCGCCGGGCTGCTCGGCCTGCTGACCGCGCCGCTGCTGCACGGCTCGCCGGGCCATCTGATCGCGAACGCGAGTGCGCTGCTGCTGCTCGGCTCGCTGGCGCTGGCGGTGTATCCGCGCGCCACGCTGCGCGGTCTGCCGCTGATGTGGCTGGGCTCGGGCCTGGGCGCATGGCTGCTGGGTGATGCCGGTTCGCATCATCTCGGCGCCAGCGGCGTGACCCACGGCCTGATGTTCCTGGTGTTCGTGCTGGGCCTGCTGCGCCGCGACCGGCCGTCGATCGCCGCCGGCATGATCGCCTTCCTGTTCTACGGCGGCATGCTGCTGACGATCCTGCCGCAGGAACCCGGCGTGTCCTGGCAGTCGCACATGGGTGGCGCGATCGGCGGCGTGCTGGCCGCGTTCTGGTTCCGCCGCGCCGACCCGATGCCGCCGCGCAAGCGCTACAGCTGGGAGATCGAGGAAGAGGAGGCCGCCCGCGCCGCCCTCGAACAGCGCGAGACCTTCGAGCCGCCCGCACCGCACGACGTGCCGGTGCTGTGGGAACGGCCCGCGCCCGACGACACCCGCGGCGTGGTGCTGCGGTTTCCGGATCGGCGCGGCGGCAGTCGCGAAGAGAGTTGAGTTCCGCGGCCGACCCGTGGCGCCGCGACCGTCCTGCTTTCGAGCCCTCTCCCGCGCGCGGGGGAGGGTCGGGAGCGGGGCAAACGGTCGGAGGCGGACAAGTTCTCCAAGGCGGGGGGCCTCAAATGCAAAGCAGTTCGCTTGGGGTCGTCATCCCGTCACCGGACGCTTCGCCCCCACCCAACCCTCCCCCGTAAACGGGGGAGGGCTCGTAAGCAGGCACCGTGCATCCTTGGGCCCTCTCCCGCGCGCGGGGGAGGGTTGGGAGGGGGCAAACGATCGGAGGCGGACAAGTTCTCCAAGGCGGGGGGCTTCAAATGCAAAGCAGTTCGCTTGGGGTCGTCATCCCGTCACCGGACGCTTCGCCCCCACCCAACCCTCCCCCGTAAACGGGGGAGGGCTCGTATGCAGGCACCGTGCATCCTTGAGCCC
>NZ_SMTG01000006.1 GCF_004358165.1 Luteimonas terrae | reverse complement strand
CTGAAGGAACCATCAAGACCAGGTGGTTGATAGGCTGGGTGTGTAAGTACAGCAATGTATTGAGCTAACCAGTACTAATGATCCGTGCGGCTTGACCATATAACCTCAAGTTGCTTCGTCAATCGAAGCTCCTTGGCCCGACACGTTGAGTGTCTCAAATGTTCGCTACTTCCCAACCCCTGAGAGCGTGAGCGCTGTCAGTCCCACGTTCGATCGCATCACCGCGACCGACAACCGGACCGACCGGCGACCCTCCACCCTCTCCCTGGTGACAATAGCTGTATGGAACCACCCGATCCCATTCCGAACTCGGAAGTGAAACGTACATGCGCCGATGGTAGTGTGCATCTAGCATGCGAGAGTAGGTCATCGCCAGGGTCTTTACCCAAAACCCCCGCCGGAATCCGGCGGGGGTTTTTCTTTGTGCGGTGAAAGTCGGGTAACGGCGGGAATATCGCGCCGACGCGATGAGAATCTGGGGTGCGTGGAGATCGAATCCAGGATCGGCAAAGTCGCGCGCCCGATACCCGCACATCGCCGCCCCGCTTGCTACGATCCCAATCCGCGGGCCTATAGCTCAATGGTCAGAGCAGAGGACTCATAATCCTTTGGTTCCAGGTTCGAGTCCTGGTGGGCCCACCAGCGTTGCCGGCAGGTCGCGCGGAAGTTTCCCGACTGTCTCGAAACGGAATCGAACGCGCGCGCATCGGCCGTCAACGAATGCCTGTGTGCAGGCATGCATCGATCTGGTCGCGTGCCGTGTTTGACTTCGAACACGCCACAGTCGGCGCAGTCCGCGTGCGCGTCAGCCCTTAGACGGCCCGGCGTCCGGGGCGGCGAGTCCGTGCAGGCGGGCGAGGTCATCGCCGATCGCGACCGCGCATTGCTGTTGCATGCGGCGATAGGTTGCGACGATCTCCTCGCCGAGTGGCGTCAGCTCCGCACCGCCGCCCCCGCGTCCGCCGGTAAGCGTGGCCACCACAGGCGCGCCGAAGTACAGGTTCAATTGTTCGACGAGCTGCCAGGCGCGTCGATAGCTCATCGACATCCGGCGACCTGCGGCCGAGATCGAGCCGGTGTCACGGATGCCCTCGAGCAGATCCGCCTTCCCGGGGCCCAGCACGCTGTCGCCGAGCCGGATGCGGAGTTGGAAGTGGTCCGGGTTGCCCATCGCGGCAGCTTAGACGAGGCGCGCGGTCGCATGTAGCGAGGCATGAAGCGCGGAACGCACCGTGCGTCGAACATGTCGGAACAGCGCGATTGCGCTGCCTTCGATCCGGTGAGGCGCGCGACGGACCGCTGCACGTTCGGGGCGACGCGAAGGTTCACGAGTGTGGTGCGACATGGAATGCACTGCGTATTGCGACGACAAGCGCGATGCAGCCCGCTAAGGCGGAATACCAAGCGTGAGCGGTGTTTCCAGACTCGTACTCGCACTTCGTCCGCTCAGTCCAGACAACGCACTCCAACGCAGCCAGCTGCACGCGTGTTCCGTGGTGGAAGCAAACCCACGCGAGGTTCAGTGACATGCCGGCCGCCAGTCCAGTGCAAGCCGCATGCAACGCCTCGTGTATCGTCTTTGCTCGTCCTGGACGGCTGCGTCTGCCGCGATGAGTACCTACGCGCTGCAATCGGTGTTCCGCCCCGCGTCCGTCGTGGTCGTCGGCGCGAGCCCGCGTCCGCGTTCGCTGGGACGGCTGGTGCTGCAGCAGCTGCGCACGGGCGGTTTCAACGGACCGATCGGCCTCGTTAATCCACGGTATGCAGCGATCGATGACGTCCAGTCTTCCGCCACGATGGACGCGTTGCCGTTCGTGCCCGAGCTGGTGGTCATCGCAGTGCCACCCGCAGATGTCGCGGGCGTCGCGGAAGCCGCGGCACGGAAGGGCGCGAAAGCCGCGATCGTACTCACGCGCGACATGGGCGACGGCGCGGGTTCGCACAATGCGGCACTGGCAGAGGTGGCGCGTGCGCACGGCCTGCGCATCGTCGGCCCGAACTGCCTGGGTGTGATCGCGCCACACGCGAAGCTCTTCGCCAGTTTCGCAGCGCATGCACCGATCCCCGGCGATCTGGCGCTGATCTCGCAATCCGGCGCCGTCGCGGCCGGCATGATCGAGTGGAGCCGCCCGCGTGGCATCGGCTTCTCCGCGGTTGCGTCGCTGGGCGACGCGCTCGACGTCGACTTCGCCGATCTGCTCGATTATTTCGCCACCGACCGGCACACGCGGGCGATCCTGCTGTATGTCGAACGCATCCGCGATGCACGCAAGTTCCTGACCGCGGCGCGTGCGGCGGCGCGTGCCAAGCCGGTGGTCGTGGTCAAGCCCGGCCGGCACGCACGGCGCGAGGGCGCGGCGACCACTCACGTCGCGGCACTCGCCACACCGGATGCGGTGTACGACGCGGCCTTCCGGCGTGCGGGCCTGCTGCGTGTGCATGCCCTCGACGAACTCTTCTCTGCCGCCGAGACGCTCTCGCACCTCGGCGGCCTGCCGGGCAAGCGTCTGGCGGTGATGACCAACGGCATCGGCGTCGGCATGCTGGCGCTCGATCGACTCGTCGATCTGGGCGGCACCCGGGCCTCGCTTTCGGAGACGACGCTCGACACGCTCGACACCGCGCTCGATCGCGGCTGGTCGCGGCGCAACGCGGTCGACATGCTCGGTGATGCCGAGGGCAACCGGTACGCGGCCACGCTGGAGGCGCTGCTCGAAGACCGGGAAAACGACGCGGTCTTGGTGATGCAGGTGCCGACCGTGCTGTCGGACCCGGACGAGACCGCGAACGCTGTCGTCCGCACCCTGCAGGCACGCTCGCGCATGGCCACGCGCAAGCCGGTGTTCGCGGTCTGGCTCGGCGAGCAGCCGCAGGCGCGCAGGACGCTCGGCGAGGCCGGCGTGCCGGTGTTCGACAGTGAAGCCGATGCCGTGCGTGGCTTCATGTATCTGGTGCGACACCAGGAGGCGCAGACCGCGCTGATGGAAACCCCGCCCAGTCTGCCCGACGATTTCGTCGTCGACCTGCAGGCCGCACGCGCCATCGTCGACGACGCGCTGGCGCGCGGCCGGACGCTGCTGGATCCGGTGGCGACCGCGCGCCTGCTCGGCGCCTACGGCATTCCGATCGCCGACGTGGTCCGGGCGGTCGATGCGGACGCTGCCGCCGCGGCCGCCGAAACGCTGTTCGCTCGCGGCGCGAGCGTGGCGGTGAAGATCGACGCCATCGACATCGCGCACAAATCGGATGTCGATGGCGTGCGGCTCAATCTCGGTACGGTGCAGGCGGTGCGCCAGGCGACCGACGACATCCTGCAGCGCGCACGCACATTGCGTCCCGACGCGCACATCGCGGGCGTCACCGTGCACGCGATGGCCGCGCGGACCAAGGCGCGCGAGCTGATCGCCGGCATCGCGGACGATGCGACCTTCGGGCCGGTGATCGTGTTCGGGCGCGGCGGCACCGCGGTCGACGTCATCGACGACAAGGCATTGATGCTGCCGCCGCTGGATCTGCGGCTGGCCCACGAAACCATCGGCCGCACCCGTGTGTCACGCATCCTCAAGGCCTATCGCGACGTGCCCGCTGCCGACGAGCGCGCGGTCGCGCTGGTGCTGGTGAAGCTGGCGCAGATGGCCGCCGATCTGCCCGAGTTGCGCGAGCTGGACATCAATCCGTTGCTCGCCGACGCCGAGGGCGTCATCGCGGTGGACGCGCGGGTGCTGCTCGCGCCGGTCAAGCGTCTGCACAAGGGACGCGGCCACCCGCGCTTCGCGATCTTTCCGTATCCCGTGGAATGGGAGCGCACGATCACGCTGTCGAACGGCAGCGATGCCTTCGTGCGTCCGGTACGGCCGGAGGACGAGGCGATGTTCCGGACCTTTTTCGAACATGTGAGCACCGAGGACCTGCGCCTGCGCTTCTTCAGCGCGGTGCGGCATTTCAGCCACGAGTTCATCGCGCGCCTCACCCAGCTCGACTACGCACGCTCGATCGCATTGGCGGCGATCGACCCGACGACCGGCGAGATGCTCGGTGCGGTACGTCTCCTGGCCGATGCGAACTACGACACCGGCGAGTACGGAATCATGGTGCGCTCCGACCTCAAGGGCGCGGGGCTGGGATGGCGCCTGATGCGGATCATGATCGAGTACGCCCGCTGGCAGGGCCTGCGCGTCGTCGAGGGCCAGGTACTGCGCGAAAACACGACGATGCTGGCGATGTGCCGCCAGCTGGGTTTCTCGATCACCCCGGACCCGGACGATGCGACCGTGGCGATCGTCCGCTTGCCGGTTGCCGACGCGGTCGACTGAGTCAGTGGCCCTTGCGGCCCGAGCCGGACTGTTTGCCACCGCCATCGCGCTTGTTCACCGTGGCCCAGGCGATGCGTTCGGCATCGGACTTCGAACGGCCCTTGTCGCGCTCCGAGTCCTCGATGTGTTCGGCCTGTCGCTTCTGCTTGTCCGTATAGGACGACTTGTCGCCGCGGCTCATGGCTGCGCTCCGATGGAAACGAGTGCCAAGCCTGCGCGCGCGGGCGTGAGTCGGAAGTCGGTGGATCGTGAACAGGCCGCGCAGGCGCGGTTTCTGCGACCGGCGGGCGGATAATGGGCGCGTGCGCAAGATCCTCCACATCGACATGGACGCGTTCTACGCCTCGGTGGAGCAGCGCGACGACCCGTCGCTGCGCGGCAAGCCGGTCGTCGTGGCCTGGCGCGGCGCGCGCTCGGTGGTGTGCGCGGCCTCGTACGAGGCGCGGCCGTTCGGCGTGCGCTCGGCGATGCCGGCGGTCACCGCCGAGCGTCTGTGCCCCGACGCGATCTTCGTGCCGCCGGATTTCGCGCGCTACAAGGCGGTCTCCAGGCAAGTGCGCGAGATCTTCCACGCGCACACGGACCTCGTGCAGCCGCTGTCGCTCGACGAGGCCTATCTGGATGTCACCGATCCGAAGATTCCGTCGCCGAGCGCGACCGCGACCGCGCAGGCGATCCGCGCGCAGATCCGCGAAGCGACGCAGCTCACCGCGTCGGCGGGCGTGGCGCCGAACAAGTTCATCGCCAAGATCGCGTCGGACTGGAACAAACCCGACGGGCTGTTCGTCGTGAAGCCGGGGCAGGTCGACGCCTTCCTGATGCCGCTGAAGGTCGGGCTGATTCCCGGCGTCGGCAAGGTGATGGAAAAGAAGCTCGCGGATCTGGGCGTGGCCACGGTCGGCGACCTGCGTGCGTTGCCGCTCGAAGCGCTCGAAGCGCGCTTCGGCAGCTTCGGCGCCAGCCTCTACCGGCGCGCGCGTGGCATCGACGAGCGTCCCGTCGAGCCGGACCAGCCGGTGCAGTCGATCTCGTCCGAGGACACCTTCGAGCGTGATCTGCCGATCGAGGAGCTCGCACCGATGATCGAGCGGCTCGCCGAAAAGACGTGGGCCGCGACGCGCAAGACCGCGCGGGTCGGGCGCACCGTGGTGCTGAAGCTCAAGACCGCGCAGTTCCGCATTCTCACGCGCAGCTTCACGCCCGATGCGCCACCGGCGTCGCAGGCGGAACTGACGCGCATCGCGCTGGCGTTGCGCGAGCGGGTGGAACTGCCGGCGTCGACGCGCTATCGACTGGTCGGCGTGGGCATCGGTGGCTTCCGCGAGCCGGACGAGTTGCCGGTGCAGGCGGGGTTGTTCGAGGGCTGAGCGGTGTCGCGCGATGGGTTTCGCTGTGCTCTACCCATCCTACGAACGGCAATCGTGGGAGCGCGCTTGCGCGCGATTCCGGCAGACCATCACTCGAAACAACTCCGGAATCGCGCGCAAGCGCGCTCCCACATGAAGGGCACGCTCGGCTTCAGCCGATCACGCGCTTGAACGGCGGCAGCGCATCGATGATCTTGCGGCCGTAGCGGCGGCTGAGCAGGCGCGAGTCGAGGATCACCACGCGACCGGTGTCGGTGGACGTGCGGATCAGCCGGCCGGCGAACTGGGTCAATGTGCGCAGCGCGTGCGGAATCGCGATCAGGTTGAACGGGTTGAGACCGCGCGCTTCGAGCCATTCGCCGAGCGTCGCGGTCTGCGGGTCGGTCGGCACCGCGAACGGGACCTGGGTGATGACCACGGTCGTGCAGGCCTCGCCGGGCAGGTCGAGACCTTCGCCGAAGGAATTGAGACCGAACAGCACCGAGCCCTTGCCGGCGGCGACGCGCTCGAGATGCGCGGCGACGACCTGCGACTTGTTGCCGCTGCTCTGCACCTGGATCGCCGCGCGGCGCGAGGCGGGCATCAGCTCGGCGACCTTCTCCATTTTCCAGCGCGAGGTGAACAGCACCATCGAGCCCTTGTGCCAGTCGAGTTCGCGCGCGAGCCATTCGGCGACGGCCTTCGGATGGCCTTCGCGATCGTCGGGCGCCACCGGGAACGGCGGCACGATCAGTTGCGCCTGGTTGGGCAGGTCGAACGGCGAGGGCAGCGAGGCCATCTCGGCGTGCTCGGGCAGGCCGGTGTCGATGGCGAAGGACTGGAAATCGCCGCCGCCGGTCAGCGTTGCCGACGTCATCACTACAGAGTCGATCTCCTTCCACAGCAGCGTGCGCAGCACGTGCGCGGCCGAGACCGGCGAGCAGTGCAGGGCGAGATCGCCGTCACGCGTGGCGGTGATCCAGCGCGCCATCGGCGGCGCGCCCTCGCGGTCCTCGCGGCGCCAGCCGGTCCACAGGTCGTGCTGCTGCTCGACCATCTCCAGCGCCATGCCCAGACTGCGCTGCAGCTTTTCGCGGCCCGGATCCTCCTGTTTGGTGCGCGCGACCGCCTGCTGCGCGGCGTGCACCCAGTTGAGCAGGGCGCGCGTGTCCTCGGCCAGCGTTTCGATCGCCGGTGCCCAATCCTCGGGCAGCTTGCCGAGCGGCGCGCGCCACATCGGGTCGCGGTCGCCGGGCTCGGGCTGCCACACGCGGTCGACGTCGAGCTGGAAGGCCTTGAGCGCCTTCGACACGCGCGACGCGAGCTCGATCGCCTCGTTCGGCAGCAGCGTGCCGATCTTCTCCTTGTCGACCAGCCGATAGCTGCCGGCGATCAGGATCTGCATGCGCCCGGTGCGCTTGGCCATGTCGGCCAGCGGCAGGCGCGCGGCGCCCTGGTCGATCGCGACGTTGGCGACGTGGTGGCCTTCGTCGAGCACCAGCAGCATCTCGCCCGGCAGCGCCAGCAGCGGCTGGCCGTTTTCGATGTCGCCCATCGACAGCGACGACAGCAGCAGCGCGTGGTTGGTGACCACGATCTGCGCCTCGCGCACGGTGTTGCGCGCCTTCAGCACCGGGCACTGCTGGGCGAAGCTGCAGCGCCGCCCGGCGCAGCCGGACGCCGGCGTGGTGATGCGCGTGCGCAGTGTGGGCGAAACCGGTTCGGGTGCGGCGTCGATGTCCCCGTCCCACTGGCGGTCGGCGTGCGCTTCGAGCAGGCGGCGGGCGGCGTCGATCTCGTGCGGCGCCAGCGGGCGGTCGTAGAGCTGACGCTCGTAGTCGCCGCCCTCGTCGAGACCCGCGCCGTCGAGCAGCATCGTGCCCTGGCTGTGCTCTGCGTGCAGTTCGGCGGCATTGCGCGTGCACAGGTAACGCGTGCGGCCCTTGGCCAGCGCCACGCGCGCGTCGAGTCCGGTCGCGGCGAGGAACGCGGGAATGTCGCGCTCGACCAGCTGCGACTGCAGCGCGACGGTGCCGGTACTGATGATCAGCTTCTTGTTCGTCGCCAGCGCGATCGGTACGCCGGCGGTGAGGTAGGCCAGCGACTTGCCGACGCCGGTCGGCGCCTCGGCCACGCCGATGCCGCCCGAGGTTGCCAGCGCACGCGAGACCAGCCCGATCATCGCGCTCTGCGAGCGGCGCGTGGTGAAGCCCGGCGTGTTGGCCTGCAGCTTCGCGTAGGCGGCGCGGATGTCGGCCTTCAGTGCATCGGTGAGTACGCGCGGCGGCGCGTCGGCCGCCTGCGGGGCCGGCGAGGTGGAAGTGGGGTCGCCCATGCGCCCATTGTCCCACGCGGCGTCGCGGGGGCCGAGACCGGATTGCTGAACATCGCCTGCGAAACTGCGCCGATGCCGCCGGATGCGCGCACGTGCCTCGCGGTCGCGCCGGGACGCGCGTCAGTCCGCGGGCTGCACCGCGTCCAACGGCGCGGCGTCACCGATGTCGCGCTCGCGCGGCGCGTCTTCCAGCATCACCAGTTTCCGGCCTTCGAAGCGGTAGTCGAGCGCGGCCTGGATTGCCTGCAGATCGCGCACCTGGGCGCACAGCGCATCGGCCTGGGCTTCGAGCGCGGTACTGCGCGCTTCGATGCGACGGTCCAGATCGGCCTCCATGCGCTCCGCGCGCGCCTCCATGCGGCCGGCGCGGCCCGTGAACACCTGCCACATCACGCTGCGGCCCAGACTGCCGGTCATCTTCTCGGCGGCCTCCTCGATGCGCGATTCGAAGCCGTCGCCGAACACGTCCTGGTCCCAGCGCCCCTTGCCCAGCGTGCCGTCGATGTAGACCAGCGTGTCGGCGCGGAAGCGCTCGACCTGGCGCACCTTGCGCGCACTGCCGGTCATGACCTCGACCACGCCGGCCAGCGCGTCGAAGGCGATGCCGGTGCTCTCTCGAGCGACCGTGGTCACCTGCGGCATCAACGTGCGCGCACCCGATTCGAGCCGGCGCAGGCGCGTCGCATCGGCTGCGCTGACGGTCTGCACCGCGCGGTCCACGCTGAGCGTGCCGTCGTGGAAGAAGATCTCCTTCGGCACGCCACTGTCGCGGTAGAGCCACACGCCGCCGGTGTCGACCAGCACGTTGTAGGGCGTGGAGACCGAGCACTGGTCGGAGGACAGCCGCGGGGTGTTGTCGTCGCTGGCCGACGCGGACCACGAGATGCCCGCCAGAACGAAGGCGACGAGTGCGGTATGGACGGACATGGGCAGCATTCCCGGGTGCATGGCGGCGAGCATCCGCCGGGATCCGTGCGCGTGGCGCGTGCTTGAAGTCACGCGGACCGTCCGCGCGCGCCGCGGCGCCGTCCGCCGGCGGCCAGCCGGGTCTGGAAGTCCTGGGCGATGTCGGCCAGCGTCACCGCGGCCAGGCGGTCGCGCAGCAGGGCTTCGGCCGCGGCCATCGCGTCGGAGAGGTGCGCGTTGACGGCCTTCTCGATCAGGCAGTCAGGGTCGTCGTTGGCCAGACCCAGCGCGAACGGCGCCGGTGCACCGAGGGCTTCGTGGATGTCGAGCAGACGGATCGATGCCAGCGGCACCGCCAGCGACCAGCCGCCGCCGTGACCCTTTTCCGACTGCACGTAGCCGTGATCGCGCAGTCCGGCCATGGTCCGCCGCACAACGACCGGATTGGTGTCCAGCATCGCGGCGATCTCGTCCGAGGTCGCGCGGCCATCGCCTTCGGCCAAATGGATCAGGACGTGGAGCATGCGGCTGAGGCGGCTGTCGTGACGCATTGCGGGGCCTGCGGAAAGGACGCGCCACGATATCGCAGATAACTCACGAAACTTCGGATGTTGCATGATTTGCTGGTTTCGCCGATCATGAAACAACTGAAGTGACATGAGGGCTGATGATGCATTACGACTCGATCGTGATCGGCGGCGGGAGTGCCGGCCTGTCGGCCGCACAGGCCCTGGCCCGCGCGCGGCGGCAGGTGCTGGTGATCGATGCCGGCCGACCGCGCAACCGCTTCGCGACGGCCGTGCACAACGTGTTCGGCCACGACGACACCCCGCCGGCTGCATTGCTGGCGAAGGGGCGCGCGGAGCTGCGCCGCTACCGGACCGCCTCGATTCTCGAAGCCGAAGCGGCAAGCGCAGCACCGGATGCGGACGGATTCACCATCGGGCTTGCCGATGGGGGGACTCTGCGCACCCGTACCCTCGTGCTGGCCTGCGGCATGCGCGATGTGTTGCCGCCGCTCGACGGCCTGCAGGCGCGATGGGGTCGCAGCGTGCTGCACTGCCCGTACTGCCACGGCTACGAGGTGGCCGGACAGACGCTCGGCGTCTTCGCCGGTGACGCGATGGGCCTGCACCGCGCGATGATGTTGCCGGACTGGGGGCCGACGACCTGCTTTCTCGAGAACGGTTTCGAGCCGGATGCCGACACCGCCGCAAAGCTCGCGAAACGCGGCGTCACCCTCGAACGCGCTCCGGTAACCGCGTTGCTCGGCGACGCACCCGCGCTCGCCGGCGTACGCCTCGCAGACGGACGCGAACTGCCGGTGCAGGCGTTGTTCGTGGGGTCACGGGTCGAGCCGGTCGACGGACTCGCTGATTCCTTGGGCTGCGCCTGGGATGCAGGCCCGCTCGGCCCGCATCTGCGCGTCGACGCGTTCAAACAGACGACGGTGCCCGGCGTGTTCGCGGCCGGCGACCTTTCCCAGCCGATGCACAGCGTGCCGCTGGCGATGGCGTCGGGACTGCTGGCCGGTGTCGGCGCGCACCAGGCGCTGATCGTGCGCGACCTCGACTGAGCCTGCGCGGTTTCATCGACAGTTGCGTCACTGCGGCGATACTCGGGTGATGGATCGCATGCTCCGTACGTTCGTTGTGCTGCTGGCCATGTGTGTGGCGGCAGTCGCACCCGACGCCGCACGTGCGCAGGCCGCTTCGCCTGCGCTCGACGGCGTGCTCGACGACGCGGTACGCCTCGCGCCGCTGCGCACGGTGCTGGTCGCGCGCGACGGTGCCATGCTGGCCGAGCGCGGCTACCACGGCGCGTCGACGACGCGTCCAGCCAACATCAAATCCGCTTCCAAGACGGTGATGTCGGCGCTGGTCGGCATCGCGATCGAGCGCGGCCTGCTCGAGGGCGTGGACCAGCCGGTCGCGCCGCTGCTCGCCGATCGTCTGCCGCGCGATCCCGATCCGCGGCTGGCGCAGGTGACCATCGGGCACTTGCTGTCGATGCAGGCCGGTCTGCAGTCGACGTCCGGCCGCGGTTACGGGCGCTGGGTGTCGCAGCGCGACTGGGTGCGTGCGGCGCTGGCGCAGCCCTTCGTCGACGCGCCCGGCGGCGGCATGATCTATTCGACCGGTTCGACCCATCTGCTGTCGGCGGTGCTCGCGCGGGTCGGCGGCAAACCGGTGCGGACGCTCGCGAGCGAGTGGCTGGGCCCGCAGGCGGGCTTCGCGATCGCGTCCTGGGACACCGATCCGCAAGGCCTGCACTTCGGCGGCAACCAGATGGCCATGACGCCGCGGTCGCTGCTGGCGTTCGGCGAGCTGTACCGCAACCACGGCCGTGCGGCTTCGGGCGCCCAGCTGCTGCCGGCCAGCTGGATCGCGCAGTCGTGGCGGCCGCGCACGCGCTCGGTCTACACCGGCGACGGCTATGGCTACGGCTGGTTCGCGCGGCGCATCGCCGATCACGACGTGCGCTTTGCCTGGGGCCACGGCGGGCAGATGCTCTACATCGTGCCGTCGCTGGGACTCACGGTGGCGATGACGTCCGACGAGACCACCGGCGTCGCCGGCTCGGGGCACCTTGCGCAGCTGCACGCGCTGATGGCGCGGATCATCGCAAGCCAGGACACCCGCGCCGGCTGAGCCGGATCAGGGCTTCGAGGACGTGCGGCGTGCCGATGGCGCCGCGTTGTCGCGATGCGCGCGCGCCCAGTCGGCCCGGTTCGCGTGGCGGATTGCGAAGCGGTCGCGCAGGTGGCGGCTGACGCAGGTGGACAGGCCGCGCCCCGTGCGCGCCGCGGCGCAGGCCGCGTCGAAGCGTCGCGCGCCGACATCGCGGCGCCGGTAGTCGTAGACCGCGCCGTCGACGAATTCGACCGAGAGGGTGTCGCCCAGAATCGCGAAGGCGCGCACGCCGCTGCCGCCGTGGCGGTTGCCGTAGGCCTGCAGCGTGGGGCTCAGCCGGCGCACGGGCGAGGGCGCATGGCGAACGCGCGGACGCGCAGTGGCGGGCGATGCGTGCTGGCGGATTCGGGAACCATGCGCGCAGCCTGCGCGGCCGCGCGTCGATGCGACGTCGCCTGCGCGGTCGTCGCCGTCAGGCGGCGTGCGGCGCAGCGGCGTTTGCCGATTCCACGCTCGCGGCCAGTTCGTGCTGGCGGAACGGCTTGTTGAGGATGGTCAGGCCGGTGTCGAAGTCGGCCATGCTGGTGTAGCCGGACACGATGACGATCGCGGTCGAAGGCAGTCGCGCGCGGACCGTGCGGGCGAGCTCGGCGCCGGTCATGCCGGGCATCAGGTGATCGGTGACGAGGATGGCCGGTGCCAGACCGTCGTCGAGCGCGCGCAAAGCTTCTTCGGCCGAACCGGCCTCGACGATGCGGTAGCCCATGTCCTCCAGCGCGTCGGCGGTGCACATGCGCACCGAATCCTCGTCGTCGACCACCAGTGCGATGCCGCGGCTGTCTGTCGTGTCCACTGTCTTGCCCTCGTTGTCTGGAACGGCGCCGTGGGATGTGCCCACCGGCAGCCAGAGATGGATGGTGGTGCCGGCGCCGGGCGCGCTGTCGATGGTCAGCCGGCCGCCGAGCTGCGACGCCAGGCCGTGCGCCATCGACAGGCCCAGGCCCGTGCCCTTGCCGATGCCCTTGGTCGAGAAGAACGGCTCGATCGCGCGCTGGCGCGTCTGCTCGTCCATGCCCACGCCCGTGTCGGCGACCGACACCACGACGTAGTGCACCGGCGTCTGCCGGATTTCGTCGAGTGCGCGGGCATTGCGCGCGCCGATGGTCAGCGTGCCGCCCTCGGGCATCGCGTCGCAGGCGTTCACGCTGAGATTGAGGATCGCCATTTCAAGCTGGTTGGGGTCGGCGATTGCCGGCAGCAGGTCGTCGGCGATGTCGAGCACCAGCCGGATGCGCGGACTGCTGGAACTCTCGACGAGTTCGGCCATGCCGGCGACCAGCGAGGCCACGTCGACGTCCGTTGTCTGCAGCGGCTGCCGGCGCGCGAACGACAGCAGGCGCTGTACCAGCGTGGCGGCGCGATCGGCGGACTGGCGCGCGACCGACAGCATGCGCGCGCGACGGTCCGGTCGCGCGTGCGGATCGCTGGCCAGATCCAGCGCGGTGACGATGGGCGTGAGCAGGTTGTTGAAGTCGTGCGCCACACCGCCGGTCAGCTGGCCGATCGCCTCGAGCTTCTGCGACTGGCGCAAGGCTTCTTCGGCGTTGCGCCGGTCGGTGGTGTCGATGGCCTCGGGCACCACCGCGATCACGCGGCCGTCGTCGTAGATCGGTCGCAGCGAGAGATCGTGGCAGCGCAGGCCGGCGGGCAACTGCAGCTGGATCTCGTCACGCGGCGTCTCGCCCGCGACCGCGCGCTCGAACATCGCGCGGATCCGCGCCGGCATGCCCGGCGTGCCGGTGAACCAGGGCGTGTCCCACAGCGCCACGCCGATCATGTCCTCGAACCCCGCGCCGACCGCCTGCAGTACCGGCCGGTTCGCGTCGGTGACGATGCCGTCGGGCGTGCACATGCCCTGCAACTGGTAACTGGTCTCGAACAAGGTGCGCAGCTGCGCCTGCGAGCGCGCGAGCGCGTCGGCGGCGGCATTGATGTCGGTGACGTCGCGTGCGCTGCAGTAGAAGCGGCCGCCTTCCGGCGTCGCCACCCACGACAGCGTGCGCAGGCCGCCGCTGCGGGTGTGCCAGCGATTCTCGAACCGCAGCACCGGCTTGCCGGCGCGCAGCGACTCGAGCACCGCGCGGGTCACCGCATGGTCGTCGCTGCTGACGCGCGCCATCCAGCGGTGGCCGACAAGTTCCTCGGTGCTCCAGCCCAGCAGCTGCTCCCAAGCCGGATTGATGCTCTCGATCACGCCGTCCGGGTCGACCACGGCCAGCAGGTCGGGCGTGACCTGCCAGGTCAGCGAGCGGTCGCGCGCCCGTTCGACGACCTGCCGTTCCAGATCGCTGTTGAGCGTCTGCAGCTCGGCCTCGCGCGCGTGCAGCGCGAGATCGCTCAGCCGCCGCGCGGTCACGTCGACGCCCTGGACGAGGATGCCGACCACGCCATGTTCATCGCTGATCGGCTGGTAGACGAAATCGAGGAAGCGTTCGGCCGTGGCGCCACCGCTGGAGGCCTGCACCACGAAGCGCATGTTGTCGGCGGCAAAGGCCTGGCCGCTGCGGAACACCTCGTCGAGCAGCGCCAGATAGCCCTGCTGCACCGCATCGGGCAGCGCGTCGGCGAGCCTGCGGCCGACGACCTGTCGGTCACCGATCAGTTGCTGGTAGGCCGGATTGACGTACTGGAAGACGTGGTCGGGCCCGGTCAGCATCGCCATGAACCCGGGCGCCTGCTCGAACATGCGGCCCAGCTGCGCGACATCCGCGGTCAGCCGTCGCTCGTTCTGGACCTTGCGGGTGACGTCAGTGGTGATGTTGAGCAGGCCCTGGATCCGGTCTTCCTCGTCGCGCACCGGCGAATATGAGAACGTCCAGAACGTTTCTTCCGGATAGCCGTTGCGCAGCATCGTCAGCGGCATGTCCTCGCTGAGCGTCGGCGTGCCTTCGAGCACCTGCTCCACGAGTGGACGGATGTCGTCCCACACGTCCGACCAGATGTCCTGCAGCGGCTGGCCCAGCGCCCGCTGTTCTTTGCCTCCCAGCATCGGCGCGTAGGCATCGTTGTAGAACAGCGTCAGTGCAGGTCCCCAGCACAGGCACATGCCGAAGCGCGAGTCGAGCATCACGCCGAGCGTGGTGCGCAACGACTGCGGCCAGCCGTCGATCGGACCGAGCGGCGTCGACGACCAGTCGAAGGCCGCAATGCGCTGCGCCATGCCGCTGTGCGCAGGCATGAAATCGAGCTTGGCGGCGAGCGCTGGGGACGTCACGAGGCAACGCGGGGAAAAAGGACGGCGCATCCTGCCACAGGGTGTCGTCGCGACGTGATGACGACCTCAACCCAGCCGTGCCTGCAATGCAGCGGCATTGCGCACGGCGTGACCTGCCGCGGTGTTGTCGAAGACGACGACCGCATCCGCCGGTCCCGCCCGCACCGCGCGCGCGATCGCATCGAGCGCATGGGCGTCGTAGTCGCTGTAGTAGATCTTCGGCGTGCCGTGCCAGCGCCAGTAGGCGAAGCGCAGGTCACCGCCGGGGCGTGCATCGTCGCCGTGGCGCGCCGGGTCGGCAGCGACCCGGGCGATGCCGTGCCGCGCGAGCAGGGCGTCGGCGGGCGGCGTCAGCCACCCGGCATGACGCGGTTCGCAGGCGACCCGACCATGCCAGCGCCGCGCGAGCATCCGGAAGAACGTGCTCGCGGTGCGCGCATCGAAGTCGAGACCGGGCGGCAGTTGCACCAGGACGCAGTCGAGCCGGTCGCCCAGCCCGTCCGCGGCGGCGAAGAATGCGTCCAGCTGCGCACCACAGCCCGCCAGACGTGCGTCATGTGTGATCGCACGCGGCAGCTTGATCGAGAAGCGGAAGCGTGGCGGCACGCTGTCGGCCCAGCGTGCGTAGGTGTCGCGGCGATGGTCGCGATGGAACGACGAGTTGATTTCCACTAGGTCGAAGCGGCTCGCGTAGCGCGCCAGCGCGCTGGCGCCGTCGCCGAACAGGTCGGCGACGCGCGATCCGATCGACCAGCCCGCGCAGCCGATCCGGACCACCGTCGCTCAGCGCCTGGGCTTGGGATACGGCTGCGCCTGCAGCACGCCGGCCAGGTGCACGGCGTTGCTGGCGATGGTCGCGATGGTCTCGGCAACCTTGTCCGGCGTCTTCGGCAGGTCCTTGTAGTCGACGCTGCCCATCGCCTCGCCCACCCAGTACGGCGGACTGCCGCCGGGGATGGTGAAGCCCACGTCGGTCAGGCCCTGATAGAGCTGCGCGCAGACGTGATGGGCGCCGTCCTCGTTGCCGACCACCGCGGCCACGGCGACCTTGCCGAAAGTGGGGTAGACGCCGTCGTCGTCGATCTCCGAAAGCACCGCATCCAGTCGTTCGAGCACGCGCTGGGCAATGCTGGACGGGTGGCCCATCCAGATCGGCGTGGCGACGACCAGGATCTGCGCGTCCATGATGCGCTTGCGCAGCTCGGGCCACTGGTCGCCGTCGCCCTCGTCGGCGGTCACACCCGGCTTGACGTCGAAATCGGCGACGCGCGCGCTGGAGGTCTCCGCGCCGTGGCCGGCCATGGCGTCGAGCAGCTGGTCGAGCAGCTTCTGGGTCGAAGATGCGGCATCGCCGGATTTGAGCGTGCAGTTCAGTCCGAAGGCGGTCAGGGTCATGGGGCCGGCCGGAAGCGGAAGGGGCCGCGACTATTGCGCCCCTCGCGTCCAGCGGTCGTCGTCGGCACGTGTTCAGCGCTGTCGGCCTGAACAGCGGCGCCCGTGCAACGCTGTGGTCCCCGGCACGGCCGTGACGCCGATGCTGCGATGCACAATAATTGCCGGTCACGCTCCGGAGCTTCCGCATGGCCACCGCACCGGCGCTGCCGCCGCAGCGCACCCGCACGCTGATCCTGTTCGCGCTGGCGATGGGCGGGTTCGCGATCGGCACCAGCGAGTTCGCGATGATGGGCCTGATGCCGGAACTGATCCGCGGCTTCGGCGTGGACGCGCCCGCGGTCGGGCACATGATCAGTGCCTACGCGGTCGGCGTCGTCGTCGGTGCGCCATTGCTGGCGATTCTCGGCGCGCGCATTCCGCGCCGGCCGCTGCTGCTTGCGCTGATGGCTTTCTATGCGCTCGGTAACCTGGCCAGCGCGCTCGCGCCCAACTATTCCGCGATGCTGGTCGCGCGCTTCGTTGCCGGCCTGCCGCACGGCGCCTATTTCGGCGTGGCGATGCTGGTGGCCGCCTCGATCAGCCCGGCCGCGCAACGCGGCACTGCGATGGCGCGCGTGCTGCTGGGTCTGTCGATCGCGATCCTCGTCGGCAATCCGCTGGCGACGTGGCTGGGCCAGCACTTCAGCTGGCGCTGGACCTTCGGCCTTGTTACCGCGCTGTCGGTGCTGACCGTGGCCCTGGTGGCGCGTTTCCTCGCGCCCGATCCGGACGAGCGCCCGCAGACGCCGATGCGTGAACTGCGCGCGTTCAACACGCCCCAGGTCTGGTATGCGCTGCTGATCGGCGCGGTCGGGTTCGCCGGCATGTTCTGCGTCTTCAGTTACGTCACCGAAACGCTGGTGCAGGTCACCGGCGTGGCGGAGTCGTGGGTGCCGGTCGCGCTGGCCGCGTTCGGCGTCGGCGCGATCCTGGGCAACATCGCCGGCGGCTGGCTGGTCGACCGTCTCGCGTTCCGCGCGGTGCCGGTGACGCTGGGCTGGTCGCTGCTGGTGCTGCTCAGCTTCCCGCTGGCCGCGCATGCGCCGTGGTCGATCCTGCTGTCGCTGGTCGCGGTCGGCACGATGGGCGCACTGGCGCCGGTGCTGCAGACGCGCCTGATGGATGTCGCCGGCGATGCGCAGACGCTGGCCGCCGCCTCGAACCACGCCGCGTTCAACGCCGCGAACGCGCTCGGCCCGTGGCTGGGCGGCATGGCGATCGCCGCCGGATTCGCGCCGACCTCCACCGGCGTCGTCGGCGCCGTGACCGCCGCCGCGGGTCTGGCGATCTATCTGCTCGCGCGTCGCGCCGAACGGCGTCGTCGCGACGTCTCGCCCAGCGCCTGCTGAGGCCGCGCGCCGCGGCGCCTTCACACCCGTTGGTCGCGGCGCTGCCGACACTGCGCGCGAATCCACATGCGGAGTGCGACATGGCATCGCGAAGCACCAAGGGCGCGAAGGACGCGCAGATGATCGCGAAACTCATCGAGGACATCGACATCACGATGTTCACCACCGTCGGTCCGGACGGCTATCTGGTCAGTCGCCCGCTGTCGACGCAGAAGGCGCAGTTCGACGGCTCGCGTGTGTGGTTCTTCGTCGCGTCCGACAGCCCGAAGGTCGCCGAGATCGCGCGCAACTCCAAGGTCAACCTCGCCTACGCATCCAAGGGCCGCAACACCTACGTCTCGATGACCGGCGATGCCATGGTCAACGAAGACCCGGTGAAGATCGAGGCGTTCTGGAACGATGCGCTCAAGGCCTACTTCCCGCGCGGCGTCAACGACCCCAAGCTGACGCTGATCGAGGTCGAGGTGCGTACCGCCGAATACTGGGACGGCCCGGGCTCGCTGATCGGCAAGGCGATCGCCTTCGCGGTGGCGCGCGTGACCAAGCGCGAAGAGGTGATGGGCGAGAACCGCATCGTCGACCTGCGCGGCGACCGCAAGACCTCGCGCCTGCCGCCGTCGCATGCCGACGCACGCGGCGGCGCGAAGCGCACGGCGAAGAAGTCCACGGCGACGAAGTCGGCGAAGACGACCGCGAAGAAGGCCGCGCCAGCCAGGAAGACGGCGACCACGACGAAGAAGGCTGCAACCCAGCGCACCGCCGCGACCGGCAAGCGCGCGGTCAAGAAGACCACCGCGCGCGGCTGACCCAAGCGCAACGCGGCGCAGGCAGAACGTGCCGCGGCCCGATGGCCGCGGCACACTATGTGGCCCGATCCACGAGCAGCGCCATGTCCGCCCGCGACCACGACTTCGACCCCGACGACAACTTCGCCTTCGGCGCGGCCGACGACGAGGGGGACGACAGCGAGCACGAAGGCGACATCGAAGTGCTGGCCTGGCAGTGGCTGCTGCGCATCAACCCCGGCGACGAAGAGTCCGCCGTGCAGCAGTTCCAGGCCTTCCGCGAGACGCTCGGGGACGACGACGCGCCCGAGTCGGTGCAGGCGGCGCTGGAGGCCGCGACCGACTGGCGTTCGAGTTTCCGTATCGCTGAAGACGAGCGCACGACGCTGATCGACGCGTTGACGACGCTGTCCGAGCGTTTTCGCGTCGAGATCAACTGGGACGTCGAAGATCCGACCGACGACGACGCGCTGGCGGGCGCCTCGACCAGTGCGCTGCTCGAAGCGGCCTACGACCAACTGCGCGTCGCCGGTTACACGCTGTGGACCTGGGACACCGGCGACGACACGGTCGCGGGCGTCATCGCGCCGCGCGACGATGACGAGGGCATGCGGGTCATCGGCCATGGCCTCGGATTCGACCTGCGGCCCGGCCCCGGCTGACCGTTCGTCGTCCCGTCCGGCTGAACGCGCGAACTGAACATTTCGTTCGCGCATTCCCTGCTACGTTTCGCGCGTCCGTCTCCGCATGGGAGGGTGCGATGGACATCCGGGCCGTTTCGACCGCATGTGGCTGCGCGTTGGCGCTGGTCGCCGCCTGCGCTTCGCCTGCACGCGCGAGCGGACCGCACGCCGGTGCCGAGTCGCCGGGCGAAGTCGCGCAGCAGACCGCGCATCAGCCGTGGCTGCAGCCCATCGAGGAAACACGGCCGCTGCGGCGCATGTCGGCGCTCAAGCACGAGTACCGGCGGATCCGTGAACTCCGCCGTGCACAGATGCAGCCCGAGTACGAGCGCCGCATGGCGTCGTCCGGCGCCGAAGCGGCCGATGCGTGGCGCGACGACACGCTGCGCCACATCGCCAAGCGCGACCTGCGCGACCTGCGGGCGCGACTGGACCGCTGACGGTTCGCACGTCGCGTGTATGCCGTCGCCTGACGGCGATGCTCAACCCTTGACCGGTGCCGAGGTGTTGGCCGCGCCGGCTTCGGCGATCGCCGCATCGGCGTCCGCCTCGTCTTCTGCATCCGGCTCGAGGCCCGCATCCGCGTCGTTCTCCCCGGGCGACAGCGCCAGTTCGACCAGGATCGGAAAGTGATCCGAGCCCACGTCGCCCAGCCGCTGCATGTGCACCAGGGTGAAGTGGTGGCTGTGGAACAGATGGTCGAGCGGCCACCGCAGCCCGGGCAGCTTCGTGTGGAAGGTGTTGTACATGCCGCGGCCGATGCGCGGGTCGAGCAGGCCGCTGAGCTTTCGGAACAGCCGCGTGGTGCGTGACCACGCCACGTCGTTGAGATCGCCTGCGACGATCACCGGCAGGGTCGCCGATTCCGCCGCACGCCCCACCACCACCAGTTCGGCATCACGTTCGGCGGAGCTGTCAGCCTCGGTGGGACTGGGCGGGCGCGGATGTAGTGCGTGCAGCACGATGCGGCGGCCGCCATCGAGTTCCAACGTCGCGTGCACGGACGGAATGTCGTCCTGGACCAGATAGCGGATTTCCGTGTCGTGCAGGGGCAGGCGCGAGTAGACGTGCATGCCGTAGAGGTTGTCGAGCGGGCAGCGCACCGCGTGCGGCAGCACGTCCAGCAAGGTATCCAGACGCGATTCCCACCAAGCATCGGTCTCGACCGCGATCAGCACGTCCGGTTGCTGCGTGCGCACCTGTGCGATCAGCAGGTCGGCGTTGCGATTGGTCGTCAGCACGTTGCTGGCCAGCAGGCGGATGCGCGCCTGCGCATCGGCCGGCGCGTCCTCGACTTCGACGCGCGCCAGCCGGGTATAGGGAATGATCCACCACGCCTGCCAGAGCATGCAGGCAGCGTTGACGCCGACGATCGCGGTGGTCCACGGGTCGTCGATCGGATTGACCACCAGTTGCACGACCAGCAGCAGCGCCGAGAGGACCACCAGCTGCAGACGCGGAAAATCGAAGCCGCGGATCCACCACGCACCGCTGCGGATCGTGGGCAGCAGCGTCGCAATGGCGAGCAGGCCGGTCGCCGCTGCGAAGATCAGGGTCTGCATCGTGGCGTCGTGAACCGAGGAAGCCGAACTATGAACACGCGCGCGCTGGCAGCGTGTGAACGCAGCGCGCCACGCGTCGTTCACTGGCCGCCGGGTGCCGTGGCTGCGACCATGCAGCCCCGCCGGCACGCTGCCGGCGGCGTCTGCGACAGGAAACACGCCGCATGTCCGTCCGTCCCCGCATCGACCCGTTCACCCTCCTGCTGCTCGCGACCGTCGCGCTGGCGTCGCTGCTGCCGGTGCAGGGGCGCGCAGCCGCGGTGCTGGACATCGTCACCAACGTGGCGATCGCGGCCCTGTTCTTCCTGCACGGCGCACGCCTGTCGCGCGAGGCCATCGTCGCCGGTGCGCTGCACTGGCGCCTGCACCTCACCATCCTTGCGTGCACGTTCGCGCTGTTTCCGCTGCTGGGGCTGCTGGGCAAGCCGCTGTCGGGCTGGCTGCTGACGCCCGAGCTCTACGTCGGTCTGCTGTTCCTGTGCACGCTGCCGTCGACCGTGCAGTCGTCGATCGCGTTCACCTCGATAGCGGGCGGCAACGTGCCGGCGGCGGTCTGCAGCGCGTCGCTGTCGAGCCTGATCGGCGTCGCCCTGACGCCGTTGCTGATGGGCCTGCTGGTCGGCAGCACGGAGGGCGCGATGGCGCATCCGGTCACTGCGATCGGCAAGATCATGCTGCTGTTGCTGCTGCCCTTCGTTGTCGGGCATCTGCTGCGGCCGTGGGTCGGCGGCTGGGTCACGCGTCGGCGCGCAGTGCTGCGCTGGACCGATCAGGGCACGATCCTGCTGGTGGTCTACACCGCCTTCAGCGCATCGGTGGTCGAAGGGCTGTGGCGCGAGACGCCGGTGTGGACGCTCGTCGCCGTGGCGGTGGCCTGCGCGGTGCTGCTGGCGATCGCGATGCTGCTGATCGCCTGGATCGCACGCCGCCTCGGATTCAACCGCGCCGACGAGATCGCGATCGTGTTCTGCGGGTCGAAGAAGAGTCTGGCTACCGGGCTGCCGATGGCCAAGGTGATGTTCGCCAGTGGCGGCCTCGGCGCGATCGTGCTGCCGGTGATGCTGTACCACCAGATCCAGCTGATCGTCTGCGCGGTGGTCGCGCGGCGGTATGCGCAAGGCACGGCGGACGCGGCTGCGCGATAAGTCGCTTCTGCTTGAAGTCTTCCCCCGCGCGCGGGGGAGGGTTGGGTGGGGCGAACGATCAGATCGAGGAAGAAACCGGCACGAGCGTGAGGTTTCGTGCCTGATGGAACGTCAGCTCGGACGCACGATCTGCCCCCATCCCAATCTTCGACCCGTGAAGGGCCCGATGCTCCGCACGCGGGGGAAAGGGCCGTCTTCAGCGGTTCAACGCGCCCATGCCGGCTTCCGGATAGCGCGTCCCGGCCGCCGCATCCGGCGGGAAGATCGCATCGATGCGCGCCAGGTCGTCCTCGGTCAGGTGGATGTCCAGCGCGCCGATGTTCTCGTCGAGGAAACCGATGCGCTTGGTGCCCGGAATCGGCACCAGGTCCTCGCCCTGTGCCAGCACCCAGGCCAGCGCGAGCTGGCCGGGCGTGACGTTGTAGTCCTGCGCGATCGCCTGCACCTGCTCGACCAGCGCGAGATTGCGGTCGAAGTTGGCGCCCTGGAAGCGCGGCGAATGGCGGCGGTAATCGTCGTCGTCGAAATCCTCGACGGTGCGGATCGTGCCGGTCAGAAACCCGCGGCCCAGCGGCGAATAGGGCACGAAGCCGACACCGAGTTCGCGGCAGGCGGTGAGCGTGCCTGTGGTCTCGGGGTCGCGCGACCACAGCGAGTATTCGCTCTGCAGCGCGGCGATCGTGTGCACCTTGGCGGCGCGGCGCAGCGTCTCGGCCGAGGCTTCGGACAGGCCCAGATGGCGCACCTTGCCCTGCTCGACCAGACGCGCCATCGCGCCGACCGTGTCTTCGATCGGCACATTGGGATCGACGCGGTGCTGGTAGTACAGGTCGATGGTGTCGACCTTCAGCCGGCGCAGCGAGGCTTCGCAGGCCTGCTGCACGTATTCCGGACGGCCGTTGATGCCGCGCGCCTGCGGGTCCGACGGGTCGAGCTGGATGCCGAACTTGGTGGCGAGGAACACGTCGTCGCGGCGTCCGTCGATCGCGCGTCCGACCAGTTCCTCGTTCGTGTGCGGGCCGTACATGTCGGCGGTGTCGAGCAGGGTGATGCCCTGATCGAGCGCGTGGTGGATCACGGCGATCGCGTCGGCATCGCTGCCGCGGCCGCCGTAGAACGCGCTCATGCCCATGCAGCCGAGGCCGAGGGCCGACACGGTGGGGCCGCCGAGGCCGAGGGTGCGGGTCTTCATCGCGATGCTCCGTGGTGAATGCGAGCGGTCACTGTGCAGGCCGGACCGGCAAGCCCGTGTCGAGATCGCCGCGGGCCACCGATTCGGCGCCCGGCGACTGCGTGTCGCCATGCGCCACCGGCGCGACCGTGTGCGAGGCCGCGCGCCGCGCATCGCCGTCGGTGACCTCGTTGCGCACGCGCGGCAGCGCCTTGGGGTGATGGGCATCGAGGAAGGCCAGCATCGCCTCGCGCACCGCGCAGCGCAGATCGAACAGCTCGCCGGAATTCCGCGCGCTGACCAGCAGGCGCACCTCGATGGTGTGCTTGTCGGTTTCGGTGACCTGGGTGACGCACACACGTCTGTCCCAACGCGGGTCGGCTTCGCAGATGCGCTGCAGCTCCTCGCGGATCACCGGTATCGGCGCGCGATGGTCCAGCCACAGGAACACCGTGCCCAGCAGTTGCGCGGTCTGGCGCGTCCAGTTCTGGAACGGGTTGGAAATGAACCACTGCAGCGGCACCACCAGTCGACGCTCGTCCCAGACGCGCACGACCACGTAGGTCGAGGTGATCTCCTCGATGCGGCCCCACTCGCCTTCGACGATCACCACGTCGTCGAGGCGGATCGGCTGCGCGAGCGCGATCTGCAGGCCGGCGATGAGATTGCCGAACACCGGCTGCGCGGCGACGCCGGCGATCAGGCCGATGATGCCCGCCGATGCGAGCAGCGCCGCGCCGACCTGGCGCACCTGCGGAAAGGTCATCAACGCCAGCGACACGCCGATCAGCACCACGCCGGCCTGGATCACGCGGCTGATCACGCGCGTCTGCGTCTGCACGCGCCGCGCGGTGAGATTGTCTTCGACGTCGACCGGATGCTCGCGCAGGATCCGGTCCTCCACCGCACCCACCGCGCGTGCCAGCAGCCAGGTCAGGCACAACATGCCGCCGATCGCGATCCAGTGCCGCAGCTGGCCGAGCAGCACCGGATCGAGCGGCGTCGCATTCAAGGCGACCGCGAGAAACAGCAGGGGCAGCGCGACCGCGGCCGGCACCGCGACGACCTGCGCGATGCGTGCACGCAGATGCTCCCGCGCGTGTCGGCTGGCGGCACGGGCGAGTTTGCGCAGACTCCAGTGCACCACCAGGCCGAGCAGCAGGGCGACGAGCACGGGCCACGCGATCGCGGCGAAGCGGGTCCAATCCGAAGTCATGGCGATACCGGCGACGGCGGGCCAGCTTGCGAGCGCGCGGGTCCACACGTCGTCAATCCGGGCGGGAAATCGGAAGTGACGTCGCGGCAACGCGCGGGACGCATGATCCCAGCGGCGTCCGGTTCTTCAGCGCAACCAAGCCGCCGCGATCGCGATCAACACCAGCACGATCGAGGCGATCACGCCGGCGCGGCGCAGATGGCGATGCATCACGGCTGGCATCCTCCACTGCTCATACGAGATCGAAACGCTCCGAGTAGAGCCGGTCGGCGGTGACGCCGCGCGCGATCAGGGCCGGTTCGACCGCATTGGCGAGCGCGTCCGGTCCGCAGACGTAGACCGGCAACGACGCGAGCTCGGGCAGGTGCCGGTCGAGCAGATCGCCATCGATGTGGCCGGTCTCGCCGTCCCAGTCGTCCGGCGCGTCTTCGAGCACGTGGATCACCGTCAACGGCAATTCCTTCGACAGCGCATCGAGCGCGTCGCGATACAGCACGTCGTCCCAGGCCGGATTGCCGTAGATCAGCCACATCGGCGCAGTCGCGCCACCGTCGCGCGCGGTACGCAGCATGCTCAGGATCGGCGTGATGCCGACGCCGCCGGCGATGAAGACCGCGCCCTGCGGGCAGGCATCGGGCAGATACACGAACTCGCCGTACGGCCCTTCGACGAACGCGCGTGTGCCGACCGGAATCGCGCCGATGCGCGCGGTGAAATCGCCCAGCGGCTTGATCGTGAACTCCAGCGTGGACGACTCGGCGCTCGAGCTGATCGAGAAGGGGTGCTGCTGCACACGCCACGGCGTATCGCCGATGGTGATCCACGCGTACTGGCCGGGGCGGAAGCGCAGGCCGTCGTGGCCCGCAGGCGAGAGCCGCAATACGTGGCTGCCGTCGCGCGCGGTCTCGACCGACTGCACCGTCCACGGCCGGCGCGCCAGCCCGCGCGGCCGCAGCACGCGGTTCTCGATCACCGCGTACAGCGAGGCGCCGACCGCCATCGTCAGCGCGAGCTTCTTCCACAGCGGGCCGGTGTAGTGGTCGACCATCAGCGCGTGGCCCAGGCCGATCGTCACCACCAGCAGCGCGAGCGCGCCGTGCAGCAGGCGCCAGTGCTCGTACTGCAGGCCGAACGACAGCCGCCACAGCGAAGTGGTCGCCAGCCACGTGACCGCGAGCAGCACCGTCCACAGCGGCGTCGCCCGCAGCCAGTCCTCGCGCGGGTCGAGATAGTCGAGAAACCGCGCATCGCCCAGGAACATCGTCAACGGATGCGCCAGCACCAGGCCCCATCCCAGCAGACCAGTCTGGCGATGGAACTGCAGTACATCGTCCTGGCCGAGTCCGCGCGCGAACCAGCGTTGCCGGCCCGAGGTCAGCGCCTGCGCGGACAGCACGCCCAGACCCAGCAGGCCGAGCATCGCGCCGGTCTCGACGATGCGGTCGCGCACCGCCGGCGGGTCACCGGCCAGCGCGATGCACATCGGCAGCAGGGCCAGCGCCATCCAGACCAGCAACCAGCCGAGCAGTCGCCGCCAGCGGGTGTTCACGCCGCCGCCCGCTGCACGCCGCGCAGCCAGACGACCGCCAGCCACAGGCCGACCGCGAGATAGGGCAACCCGCCCGGCACCCACATCAGCAGGCCGGCGAGTTGCTGGTCGGCGAGCGCGTCGAGGCCGGCGAGCAGTGCGCGGTCGGTGTAGGCGGGGTAGAGCAGCCGCGGCGAGAACGTCAGCAGTGCGCCGAGAAATCCCATCAGCATCATCGCCGTGACCAGCGCGACGAGGGCGCCGGCGATCGCGCCATCGCGCGTCTGCAGCCGCGCCAGCACCGCGCTCCAGAACCACAGGCCGGCCAGCAGCACACTGGCGAGCATCAGACGATGCACGGGTTCGCTGACGAGCGCGGCGGACGTCGCCGCCGGCAGGTGCCAGGCCCACAGCACGACCACGTGCACCAGCGTCGCCAGGCCGAGCGGCGCCTCCAGGCGTCGCATCGACGTTGCCGCGTATCGTTCGACCGTCGCGCGCGGACGCGCCGGCACGCAGCCCGCCAGCAGCCGGGCGGGCCGCGCGATCACGAGCAGCGGTGGTGCCAGCGCCAGCAGCAGCATGTGCTGGGCCACATGCGCCGACAGCGCATAGGCGGCCCAGGCATCGAAGGGCCACAGCACCGCCAGCGCGAGCGCGACGAGGCCGGCGACACCGGCGATCCCGTGCAGGAACGGCGGCCGCGTGCGCCAGATGCCCACGGTGTACATCGCCACCACGGCCGCCAGCGGCAGCAGCGTCCGGAGCGAAAGCGACCAGGCCTGCGCGAGCGGCGGCGGCGGACCGTCCGGCGTCACCGCCGCGGCGGGCGCCGCGGCCAGCAGCAGCGCGAAGCCGGCCGCAGCCGATGCGTGGAGGACGGAGCGCGACATGGATCGACCGTAGCAGCCGCGCGCTGCAGCGCGCGTCGAGGCCACAAGGATTTGATGCGCGCCTGCGTACCCTGCACGCCGGTATCGATTTCCGGAGCGCCGGTGTACTTCTGGCTCAAGGTCCTGCACATCCTGGCGATGACGGTCTGGTTCACCGGCCTGTTCTTCCTGCCGCGCCTGTTCGTCGCCCGCAACCGCCGCGAGATCGATGCCGATCCGGAGTTCTGGAATCCGGTCACCAACACCCTGTTCTTCCGGATCATGACCCCGGCCGCCCTGCTGACGATCACCTTCGGCGGCATCCTGATCGCCTGGAATCCGACCGGCGCATGGCTCGTGCTCAAGCTCGTCGTCGTCGCGATGGCGGTGCTGCTGCATCTGTACTACGGGCTGCTGCTGTACGAACTGGGTCACGACCGCTGCAAGCACGGCGCGACCTTCTTCCGTGTCATCGGCTGGGTGCCATTGGTGCTGCTGCTGGTGATCGCCGGGCTCACCGGCGCCAAGCCGCAGACGCTTGGGGATCTGCCGGCACCGCCCGCGCGAACGGTGGACGCCGAAGATCTGGTGCCGGGACTCGGCGACGACGCGACGCCCTGAAATCCGCAGCGACGGACGCGCGCTATTCGGCCGGCGGCTTGCGCTCCGCGTCGCGTCCGCTGGCGGCATCGGTTTCCTCGTCGCCGTAGACGCCGATACCGTGGCGAAAGCTCAGGGTCCCGCCCAGCCAGCCGGCCACCATCACCAGCAGTGCCATCGTCGCCGACGACACTAGGCCCCAGGGCCACACCGCCTCGGCATGACCCGGCAGGCGCAGCCACACGCCGAGTGCGGCCATCGCCAGCACCATCACCGCGACGATGAAGTGGTTCCAGGCCGAGACGTGCCGACGCACGACGCGGATCGACATCATGTCGATCGTGCCGACGATGCCGGCCAGCACGCCGAAACCCAGACCGCCGACGTTGAGCCAGAACGAGAGTTCCGCCCAGAACGTCGCGCCCAGCCACAGGTACAGCACGTCGGTGACCACCACCATCGACAGGAAAGCGATGGGAAAGGTCACCAGCATCGGATGGATCGGGTGCTTGGCGATCGCCAGCACGCTTTCCACCGTGTGGCTTTGCGTGCGGGGAACGGGTTGCTTGAGGCTCTTGCGCATCGGGGGTCCGGATCAGGCGCAGGTCGGCAGCAGCGCGACCGGCACGGCGGTGAAGACGACGCCGATCGTGGCGATCAACGCACACAGGGCGGCCAGTGCATGCAGAAAGCGCTGGCGCACCGTGTCGGCGCGGCCGTCGGGGTCGGCACGCAACGCGCGCCACGCGCGATACGCGGGAATGGCGCTGGCGACGATCGCGACCAGCGCCACGGCGGTCAGGCCCCACAGCACCCAGGTCATCGCTTCCAGTCCCGCCCACGGCGTCCGCCACAACGCGCGTGCGCAGGCCAGGCCCTGCAGGCTGTAGATCGCGACGAAATGCAGCGCCCAGACCGCCAGCGGCAGCGACAGACGCAGCAGCCCGGGCGTGCGGACCAGGCTCATGCGAACCTCGGGAACAGATGCAGCACCGCCCATGCGATCGCGCCCTGCGCGACCACGTAGCGCCAGAAGCCGGTCGCGATGCGGGTCTCCAGCGGTCGATCCGCGTCGACATGGCCGCGCGCGATGCGCAGCGCGACGAAGCCGCCGATCAGCGCGGCCACCGCCACGTGCAGGGCATGGAAGCCGGCCAGCGTCCACACCACCGAGCCGTAGGCGTGCCGCTGCGGCGCGCCGACCGCCTCGGCGATCGTCGGCAACTGCAGCGCGAGGAACCCCAGTCCGGCGACGACGGCGAGCACGTGCCAGCCGATCGCGCGCTGCGCGTGGCCGGCGCGCACCGCGACCGATGCGCGCCACGCGGCGATGCCGGCAAGCAGCAGCGCGGCCAGTGCAGCCGCAGCCGGGGCGAGCGCGGTGAACGTGGCGCCACCGGCCGGCCAGGCGGGCGCATGCAGCCACAGGTAGAAGTACGCGTAGACCAGCGATGCGAACAGCGAGCCGTCGATCAGCAACGTGCCGACCAGCGCCCACCAGCCCGGCGCATTCTTCGCCGCGGCCTGCGTCGGCAGCCACAAGCCCGGCTTCACTTCGATCCGCAGCGGCGCATCACGGCCGTTGACGGTCCACAGCCAGCGCAGGAACAGGCCGATCAGCGGCAGCAGCATCAGCACCGACAGCCAGTACTGCGAGGTGATGAAGCCGGCCAGCAGCACTGCGATGCACAGTGCGCACAGCAGAGGGAACCAGGTCGAGTTCGACAGGCGGATCGCCTGCTCGGGCTGCGCCGACTGGATCGACGTGCCGAGAATCCAGCGCCAGCCGCCGTGCGCGTCGGCGAGCAGGCCGTCGGTGCGGCGCGTCGCGGCGACGAGGTCGGGATCGCGCCACAGCGGATTGCGATCGGACACCTCGGGAAGCGACGCGAAGTTGTACTTCGGCGCCGGGTGCGGCAGCGCCCATTCCAGCGTCGGCGCCTGCCACGGATTCTCGCTGTTGCGTCGGCCGAGCACGAAGCACAGCGCCACGTCGACGAGGATGGCGATGATGCCGACCGCGAGCACGAACCCCGCCGCCGTCGACACCAGGTTGAGCCAGTGCACGCCGAGCTCCATCGCGTAGCTCTCCACGCGGCGCGGCATGCCGACCAGGCCGGTGATGTGCATCGGCAGGAAGGTCAGGTTGAAGCCGATGAACACCAGCCAGAACGCGCTGCGGCTCAGCGATTCGGACGGCATGCGCCCGCTCGCCAGCGGCAGCCAGTAGTACAGCCCGGCGAACATCGGGAACATCATCCCGCCGATCAGCACGTAGTGCAGGTGGGCGACGACGAAGTGCGTGTCGTGGGCCTGCCAGTCGAACGGCACGAAGGCCAGCATCACGCCGGTCAGGCCGCCACAGACGAAGGTGATGAAAAAACCGATGATGTGCAGCATCGGCACGCGCAGCCACGGCTTGCCGGCCCACAGCGTGGCGATCCACGCGAACACCTGGATGCCGGTCGGAATCGCCACGGCCATGCTGGCCGCACTGAAGAACGCGAGCGCCAGCAGCGGAATGCCGACCGCGAACATGTGGTGCACCCACAGGCCGAAGCTCAGGAAACCCGTCGCGATCAGCGCCAGCACGATCCAGGTGTAGCCCACGATCGGACGGCGCGCGAAGGTCGGCACCAGCGTCGACACCACGCCGGCCGCGGGCAGGAAGATGATGTAGACCTCGGGATGGCCGAACAGCCAGAACAGGTGCTGCCACAGCAGCGGGTCGCCGCCGCGCGCGACCTCGAAGAACGCGAAGTCGAACGCGCGCTGGATCTCCAGCAGCAGGCTGGCGAGGATCAGCGGCGGAAAGCCGAACGCGATCATGAAGGCCGTGACCAGGATCGCCCACGCGAACAGCGGCATGCGGGTCAGGTCCATGCCCGGCGCGCGGGTGATCAGGATCGCCACGATCAGTTCCACCGCCGCCGTCACGGCCGCGATCTCGGCGAAGGTCACGCCGATCAGCCAGAAGTCGGCGCCCTTGCCCGGCGAATACGTCGAATCGGTCAGCGGCGTGTACATGAACCAGCCGCCGTCGGGCACGCTGCCGAAGATGAAACTCGAATACAGGAACAGGCCGCCGAACAGGTAGCACCACCAGCCGAACGCCGACAGGCGCGGGAACGGCAGATCGCGCGTGCCGAGCATCTTCGGGATGAGGTACATCGCGAAGCCTTCCATGATCGGCACCGCGAACAGGAACATCATCGTCGTGCCGTGCATGGTCACGAACTGCGCGTAGCGCTCGGGGTCGAGCACGTTCAATCCGGGCCACGCCAGCTGCAGGCGGATGAACATCGACAGCATGCCGCCGACCAGCAGAAAGCAAAGGCCGGTGACGATGAAGCGCAATGCGATCGTCGTGTGGTTGACCGCGGTCAACTGCCCGACGAGGCCGCGTCCGTTGGCCCAGATGCGTTCTAGCGCGGCGATGCGGTCCGTATGGCGCAGGTGGTCGCCCGGCGTGGGAATCGTGTGGTCGGGCCGCAGGTCGCTCACAGCACGTTCTCCGAGGCGCCGTGGCGCGGCGGCGCGCGTCCGGCAGGCGCGCCGGGGCCGGGCGGTTCATCGGCCGGCGCGGCAGGACGATCGGCCAGCCAGCCGGCGATCGCGCCGGCGTCCATCACGATCACCGGAAACAGCATCCGGGCATGTTGCAGCCCGCAGAATTCCGCGCACTGCCCCCGCATCGGCGTGCGCTGTTCGGCGCGCAGGCGCAGGGTGTTCACGCGGCCGGGAATCGCATCCATCTTGCCGCCCAGGCGCGGGATCCAGAAGCTGTGGATCACGTCCTCGCTGGTGATGCGGTACTCGACCATCGCGCCCAGCGGCACGGCCAGTTCATCGACGCTCTCGCCGATCACCTGTCCATCCGCATCGCGATAGCGGAAATGCCATTGCCACTGGCGCGCGGTGACGTCGACGACCGCGTCGGGCTCGACGCCGACGCCGGTCACGCGCGCGCTGGTCAGGCTGCCGTAGACCAGCAGGGCGGCCAGCACGACGGTGGGAAACGCAACGCCGCCCCACAGGATCAGCCGGTCCGGCCGCCGCAGGCGCGCATCGGCATCACGGCGCGCCAGCGCACGCCACAACAGCACCAGCACCAGCGCCCAGACCGCGGTGAAGGCCGAGACCATGAGCCACCAGCCGCGCGCGATTTCGGCCGCGGCCGGGCCGGCAGGATCGAGTGCGGACTGGGGGCCCGTGCAGGCGGACAGCAACGCGCCGGCGAGCGCGACGACGGACAGGACGCTGGCGCGTCGTGGGATTCGGAACTGGGTGTCGATGCTGGCCGCCCTGCAGAGCACGTGTCGCGGGCCGCCGGTCGACAGGCCCGCGGAGACCCTATCGACGCGGGCGGCCACGTAACGTGAATACGACGATCACACGCCGGCATGACCTGGGTGACGCACGGCACGCGTCACCTTCGTTCACGCGCGTGCGGCCTCGTGCGTGGAAGCTCGGGCAGTCTCAGAAGCTGAGACGCTTCCACGGCAAGGTAGGCGCGTGAACCTGACCGACAAACTCGCGATCCTCGCCGACGCCGCCAAGTACGACGCCTCCTGCGCGTCGAGCGGTGCGAACAGGCGCGACTCGTCGAAGACCGGCGGCATCGGCAGCACCGAGGGCATGGGCATCTGCCATTCCTACACGCCCGACGGGCGCTGCGTGTCGCTGCTGAAGATCCTGCTGACCAACTTCTGCATCTTCGACTGCGCCTATTGCGTCAATCGCGTATCGAGCAATGTGCGCCGCGCGCGCTTCACGCCCGAAGAGGTCGTGACGCTGACGCTGGATTTCTACAAGCGCAACTACATCGAAGGTCTGTTCCTCTCCAGCGGCATCATCCGCAGCGGCGACTACACGATGGAGCAGATGGTCGAGGTCGCGCGCAGCCTGCGCGAGGACCATCGTTTCGCCGGCTACATCCATCTCAAGACGATTCCCGATGCCGCGCCGGAACTGCTGGCCGCCGCCGGGCGCTACGCCGACCGCCTGAGCATCAACATCGAACTGCCGACCGAGGCCGGCATGTCGGCGCTGGCGCCGGAGAAGACCCACGCCGGCATCCATGGCGCGATGGGCGAACTCAAGTGGCGCATCGACGAGGACAAGGACGCGCGCCGGGTGAAGCGCCAGGCGGTGACCGTGCGCCGCGCCAAGGCGCCGCGGTTCGCGCCGGCCGGGCAGAGCACGCAGATGATCGTCGGCGCCGATGCCGCCAACGACCGCAGCATCCTGGAAACCAGCAACCGCATGTACGGTACCTACCGGATGCGGCGCGTGTACTACTCGGCCTTCAGTCCGATTCCCGATGCGTCCAAGAATCTGCCGCTGCAGTCGCCACCGCTGCTGCGCGAGCACCGGCTCTACCAAGCCGACTGGCTGCTGCGCTTCTACGGCTTCGATGTCGAGGAGATCGCACCCGATCCGGTGACCGATGCTGCCGACACCACGGCCGGCATGCTCGATCTCGACGTCGATCCCAAGCTGGCCTGGGCGCTGCGCAACCCGACGCGCTTTCCCGTCGACATCAACCGCGCGCCGCGCGAGATGCTCCTGCGCGTGCCCGGCCTGGGCACGCGCAATGTCGAACGCATCATCGCCGCGCGACCGCATGGCGCCTTGCGGCTGGACGATCTCGCCCGCCTGCGCGTGCCGCTGAAGAAGATCATGCCGTTCGTGATCACGCCCGGACACCACCCGCGCCAGCGCCTCGACGACACCGCGCGCCTGCGCACCGAACTCGCCCCGCAGCCGCGGCAGGCGAGTCTGTTCTGATCGAGATGCCGGGTCGTCTCGGGATCGCGAGGGATGAATCTCTCGCCGTTGACCGCCTGGTGAGTGCGGTGTTCCGGTCGAGCCTCGATGCGCCGCGGTCTGCCCCTTCCCCCGCGTGCGGGGGAAGGCTGGGATGGGGGCGAACCGTGGGTGCCAGGAAGAATGCATCGAGCGCGTACTTGCCTCGGCAGCCGCACGAGTCGAATGAGCCTTTGATCGGACCGTTTGCCCCCACCCAACCCTCCCCCGCGGGGCGGGGGAGGGCTCATTCTGATGGCGGCGGACAGGTCGAAGAACGCCCGGCGATCAGCGCGCTGCGTAGAAGCGCATGAATCGCCAACTTTCGACGTCGCGCATCTCCGCCCAAGTCGATCCGCCCTGGGACACCGCCGCGTGGCGCAGCGCCGCGCGCGCGGCGCTGTGTGCGGGCCTCGCGCCCGAAGACCTCGACTGGACCGGCGGCGCGCAGGGCTCGCTGCTCGGGGGCAGCGATCTGTCGACGCTGCCGGCCACGCGCAGCGCGCCGCGGGTGCCGGCCGAATTCCTGACGCTCGCCGACGCGGTGCTCTGCCATCGCGCCGAGGACCGGCACGGCCTGCTGTACCGCATGCTCTGGCGCATCGCGCAGGGCGAGCGCGCGCTGTTGCTGCGCGCGGCCGATCCGGACGTGCATCGCGCCCGCACGATGGCGCAGGCGGTCAAGCGCGACAGCCACAAGATGAAGGCGTTCGTGCGCTTCCGCGAAGTGCCCGGCGACACCGACCGCTACATCGCCTGGTTCGAGCCGGACCAGTACATCGTCGATCGCGTCGCGCCGTTCTTCGCGCGGCGCTTCGCCGGCATGCGCTGGGCCATCGTGACCCCCTACCGCAGCGCGATCTGGGATGGCGAAGCCCTGGCCTTCGCCGGCGGCGGCACGCGCGCCGATGCGCCGGCCGAGGATGCGCGCGAGGATCTGTGGCGCACCTACTACGCCAACATCTTCAATCCGGCGCGGCTCAACACCACGATGATGCGCACCGAGATGCCGCAGAAGTACTGGAAGCATCTGCCCGAAACCGCGCTGCTGCCCGATCTGGTCCGTGATGCCGGCCTGCGCGTGCGCGAGATGGCCGAGCGCGAACATCAGGCGCCGCGCCGCCGCATTCCCGCAGCGCCTGCGCCGGCTCCGGTCGTCGCGGGCACGCTCGACGCGCTGCGCGAATCGGCGCGCGACTGTCGCCGCTGTCCGCTGTGGCAGCCGGCGACGCAGACGGTGTTCGGCGAGGGACCGGCGACGGCGCGCACGATGATCGTCGGCGAGCAGCCCGGCGACGAGGAGGATCTGTCGGGTCGGCCGTTCGTGGGCCCCGCGGGGCGTCTGTTCTCGCGCGCACTCGAGGAGCTCGGCATCCCGCGCGACACGCTGTACCTGACCAATGCGGTCAAGCATTTCCGCTTCGAACCGCGCGGCAAGCGCCGCCTGCACAAGCGTCCCGACGTGGCCCACATCGAAGCCTGCAACGGCTGGCTGCGCGCCGAGATCGCGCAGGTGCAGCCCGAGCGCATCGTGTGTCTGGGCGCGAGCGCCGCGCGCGCGGTCTTCGGGCCGGGCGTGCGGCTGACCGAAGAGCGCGGCATCTGGCGCACGCGCGAGGACGGCGTGCGTGCGTTCGCGACCGTGCATCCCTCCTGGGTGCTGCGCCAGGGCGATCAAGAGGCGCAGGCACAGGCCTACGCCGGCTTCGTGGACGACCTGCGTCTGCTGCTCGCGGCCTGAACCCGTTCAGCCGCGCAATCCGCGTCGCCGCCGCCTTCGCGCGGCTTCGATGAACGCACCGGAATGCATCGACGTGCCTGTTCACCCCGACTTCGCGCGGTCGTCCCAAGACTCGCCCCACCCCAACCGCAGGAGCGTTGCCATGAAGCAGACGATCGCCCTCCGTGGCCTGGTGCTGGCGCTGTCGCTGGCCGCCGGTGCCGCCGTCGCCCAGGACGCCATGACCAGCACCCAGGTCCGCGCCGCGTTGACCGAAGGTGGCTATACCGACATCCACGACGTCGAGTTCAAGGACGGCGTGTGGAAGGCCGACGTCACCGACGCCAACGGCAACAAGATCGACGTGCGCCTCGACCCGGCCACCGGCCGCGTGTATCCCGAGACCGCCGGTGCCACCAGTCTCGGCGAGGCCGACATCCGCGCCAAGCTGACCGCCGCCGGCTTCACCCGTATTGAAGACGTGGAGTTCGACGACGGCATGTGGAAGGCCGAGGCCGATACGAAGGAAGGCCAGCGCGTCGACCTCAAGCTCGACCCGCAGGACGGCCGCATCGTCAGCCAGTCGCGCGACTGATCGAAGCGTCACCCGCTGCAACGAAGAACGCCCGGCGCAGGCCGGGCGTTCTTCGTATGCGGTTCGTATGCGGACCTCAGTCCTTGCGCAGGTGCTCGGGGATCGGCACATCCAGCGGCATGTCGTCGCGCACGCAGTTCGCCGCGTCCTTGGGCGCATCGGCATGGGTCTCGACGCAGCGCGCGGCGATCATCGCCCAGCGCGAGACGGCATCCTCGCGCGACGACAGCGCAGCGGTGGCGTTCATCCAGCGCGCGATCTCCACCAGCTTCGCGCGTTCGTCCAGCGACGACACCGCATCGATCGCGGCCGTGCTGACGATCCAGCTGTGGGCGAACGCGGCGACCGTCCGTTCCGATGCGGCGTCCGGCGTTGCGAGGCCCTGCGGACCGTCGATCAGCGCCTGCAGCGCGATCGCCTCGCGGGCCTTCAGATCGCCGGCCGACCCGATGCTCGTGCGCAACAGCACGGTCGTGGCGATCGCGCCGATGAAGATGCCGAACATCAGCACGAACACCGCGCCGATCAGCAGCGGGCCGCGCGGCCGTCGCGAGCCGAGGTCGTCATCGAGGGGGTGGCTCACATCCTGGCTCCGGTGCCGGCCCGTGCGGGCGGCGGCATAGGCTAGCGCAGCGCGTGCGCCACGACGTGCCCGCGGGTGCGACCGATCAGCGCAGCCAGCCCGCCAGCTCCTCGCGGCTCAGGCGGCCGTCGCGGTTGCTGTCGATGGCATTGAACTCGGCGTCGAGCGTGGGATGCGCCTTGGCCTCGGCGCGACTGACGAAGCCGTCGCCGTCGACATCCAGCGCCGCGAAATCGACACGGTAGGCTTCGGAACGCGCCGAGCGCGGCTCGTAGGACCGGATGATCACCTGCTGGCCGTCTTCGCGATCGTAGGTCACCACGCCGGTCTGGCGTCCGGCCTGCGACGACAGCGCGGGCGCATCGTCGACCTGCTGCAGGGGCGCGGTGGTGACCTGCGCTGCGGCGGGGACGGCAACGGCGGCGAGCGCGCAGAGCGCGATGGCACGGACGGATCGGAACATGGCGTCACCCCCTGTGATGTGGGCGCACAGCCTCGCAAGCCCCGCCCGCACGGCGCGTGAACACGCCGGCCCTCAGCGATGGCGCAGGCGCAGCAGCACGGTCTGGATCGCCAGCACCACGCCGATCGCGATCGCCACCCAGGCCGAGGTCACCGCGCCGGCCAGCGGCCAGTCGGTCTGCTTGAACCAGACCGCAAACAGGCCCCAGCAGGCGATCGCCAGATACGCGATGTTGCCGCGCATGCGCCAGTTGAGCGTCAGCAGCACCACCGCCGAGATCGCCCACAGCACCAGGCTCCAGCCGAGCATGCGGCCGGTCGGCAGCAGGCCGTGGGCGACGATGGTCTGGGCGAGGTTGAGGAACGCGGCCAGCGACAGCCAGCCGGCGTGGATCGACAGGGCCAGCCACGCCAGCCGGTGTCGCGACGCGGCGCCCGGGCGCGAGAGCTGCACCGCGCACCAGGCCAGCGACGCCAGCGCGCCGAAGATCACCACCACGCAGGCCCAGAACAGGCCCGCCGAGAACAGCGGCATCCAGATCGCGGTGAGGAAGAAGCCGAGCGCCGCAACCGGCGCGATGCGTCCCAGCAGCGGATCGGCGCGGCGCGTGCCGGTGGCCTGCCAGACGGCGTAGAGCAGATCGAGCAGGAAGATCAGGCCCCAGACGGAGAACGCGTAGCCGGCGGCGACGAGCAGCGTGGGATAGCGGTCGGAGATCGTGCCCTGGTCCGGGCCGAACACGCCGGTCTGCGACAGCCAGGCGATCACCGGCATCGCGATGGCGCACAACAGGACAAGCAGACGCATGGCGGCGGTTCCGGCGGGAAATCGCGCGGATGCTGGCAAAGCCGGCGTGAGGGTTTCGTGGGAACGTGTTGCGACGTCGTTGGATGTCCTGATCGCGGCGCACAACACCTTCCCCCGCGTGCGGGGGAAGGCGACAGATCCAGCTCGATCACATCCCGCTGTGCCGCAACAGCGCCGCGATGTCCGGATCGCGCCCGCGGAACGCGCGGAAGTTCTCGATCGCATCGCGGCTGCCGCCACGCGACAGCACTTCGGTGCGGAAGCGCGCACCGGTGTCGGCGAGGCGCGCGGGGTCTTCCTCGAACGCCGCGTACGCGTCCGCGCTCAGCACCTCGGCCCATTTGTAGCTGTAGTAGCCGGCCGCGTAGCCGCCGGCGAAGATGTGGCTGAACTGGTTCGGAAAGCGGTGCCAGGCCGGCGTGCGGTTGACCGCGACCTCGTCGCGCACGCGCTCGAGCAGGGCCAGCACGTCGTCGCGGCCGGTCTTGAACTCCGAATGCAGCAGCATGTCGAACAGCGCGAACTCGATCTGCCGCAGAGTCTGCAGGCCGCTCTGGAAATTGCGCGCGGCCAGCATGCGGTCGAACAGATCGCGCGGCAGCGGCTCGCCGGTCTCGACGTGTGCGGTCATCTCCTGCACGCGGTCCCACTCCCAGCAGAAGTTCTCCATGAACTGGCTCGGCAGCTCTACCGCGTCCCATTCCACGCCGTTGATGCCGGCGATCGGCAGCGTGTCCACGCGCGTCAGCAACTGGTGCAGGCCGTGGCCCATCTCATGGAACAGGGTTGTGACTTCGCCATGGGTGAAGGTGGCCGGGCGGCCGCCGGTGCCGCGGCCGAAATTGCAGACCAGGTAGACCAGCGGCGTCTGCACGCCGTCGGCCGTCGCGCGGCGGTTGCGGCAGTCGTCCATCCACGCGCCACCGCGCTTGCCCTCGCGGGCGTAGAGGTCGAGATAGAACTGGCCGACCAGCGCGCCGTCGGCGTCGACGAGCCGGTAGAAACGCGCATCCTCGTGCCACACCGGTGCGTCGTCGCGTTCGACGCGCAGGCCGTACAGCGAGCCGATCACGTCGAACAGGCCGGCCAGCACGCGATCTTCGGTGAAGTAGCGTTTCACCGTCTGCGCCGAGTAGTCGTAGCGCGCCTGCCGCAGGCGGTCGCTGGCGAAGGCGATGTCCCAGGGCTCGAGCGTATCGAGGCCGAGCTGCTCGCGGGCGAAGTCCGCCAGCGCCTCGCGGTCTTCCTCGGCGTGCGGCCGGGCGCGCGCGGCGAGATCGCGCAGGAACGACAGCACCGCGTCGGGCGCGGTGGCCATCTTGGTGGCCAGCGACAGCTCGGCGTAGTTGGCGTGGCCGAGCAGGGCGGCCTGTTCCTGGCGCAGTTCGAGAATGCGCGCGATCAGCGGGCCGTTGTCGAGCGCTTCGGGCCCCGATTCCGACGCCCGCAGGCCGTAGGCGCGATACAGGCGCTCGCGCAGGTCGCGGTTGGTCGCGTAGGTCTGGACCGGCAGATAGCACGGCATCTGCAGGGTGAGCTTCCAGCCGCTGCGTCCATCACGCTCGGCGGCGGCGCGCGCGGCCGCGAGCGTGTCGTCGGGCAGACCGTCGAGTTCGTCGGCGTTCTCGACGTAGAGCGCGAAGGCGTCGGTCGCATCGAGCACATGCTCGGAGAATTCGGCGCTGGTCCTGGCGAGCGCCTGCTGGATCTGCGCGAAGCGCGCACGGTCGTCGTCGTCCAGCGCCGCGCCGCCGAGGCGGAAATCACGCAGCGCATGGGCCAGCACGCGGCGCTGCAGGGCGTCCAGACCCAGGGCGTCAGCCTGGTCGGACAGCGCCTGGTAGCTGGCGAACAGGGCCTGGTCCTGCCCCAGGGCGCTGAAGAACTTCGTGACCTTGGGCAGCGCCGCGTTGTAGGCCTCGCGCATCGCGGGCGTGTTGACCACGGCATTGAGGTGGCCGACCTGGTTCCAGGCCCGGCCCAGCCGCTCGGTCGCATCCTCCAGCGGCACGACCACGCTGTCCCAGCCGACCGGCTGCGCGCGGCCGGCCAGTGCCAGCGCGGCTTCGGCCTCGGTCACCAGTGCGTCGATCGCGGGCTGGACGTGGGCCGGTTCGATCTCGTCGAAACGCGGCAGGCCGGAGAAATCGAGCAGCGGGTTGTCCATCGGGCACTCCACACACGGCAGGGGTCGGGCCGATTCTAGGCATCGGCGGGTGCACGCGACCTGCAGGTCACGCAGGGGAGGACTATCGTGGCGGCTTTCCCGCGCTCAACCCCTCCGGATGCATTCGATCGAAGTCGTGCTGGTGATGCTGCTGGCCGTGGTCGCCAGTGGCTATCTGACCCGCGTGCTGCCGCGCTGGCTGCCGCTGCCCCTGCCGCTGGTGCAGATCGCGCTGGGCGCGACGATCGCCGGTGTGTTCGGCCAGGGCGTGACGCTGGATCCGCACCTGTTCTTCGTGCTGTTCCTGCCGCCGCTGCTGTTCCTCGACGGCTGGCGGATTCCCAAGACCGGGCTGTTCCGCGACCGTGGGCTGATCCTGCAGCTGGCGCTGGGGCTGGTGGTGTTCACCGTCATCGGCGCCGGCCTGCTGATCCACTGGATGATTCCGGTGATGCCGCTGGCGGTGGCCTTCGCGCTGGCGGCGATCCTGTCGCCGACCGATCCGGTGGCCGTGTCGTCGATCGCCGCGCGCGCGCCGATCCCCAAGCGCGTGATGCACATCCTCGAAGGCGAATCGCTGCTCAACGACGCCTCGGGCCTGGTCTGCTTCCGTTTCGCGGTCGCCGCGGCGCTGACCGGCACCTTCTCGCTGATGTCGGCCTCGCTGACGTTCCTGTGGCTGGCGCTGGCCGGCGTCGTGGTGGGCGTGGCGCTGACCATCGGCATCAACCGCGGCCATGCGCTGGTCTCGCGCGTGTTCGGCGAGGAAGCCGGCACGCCGATCCTGATCAGCCTGCTGACGCCGTTCGGCGCGTATCTGCTGGCCGAGCAGATCGGCGCTTCGGGCATCCTCGCCGCGGTCGCGGCTGGCATCACGATGAGCTACGTCGAGCTCAGCGGTCGCGCGCTCGCGACCACGCGCGTGCAGCGTGCGGCGGTGTGGGACACGGTGCAGTTCTCGCTCAACGGCATCATCTTCGTGCTGCTGGGCGAGCAGCTGCCGTGGATTGTGGAACGCGCGGTGCGCTCGGTGCGCGAGGCCGGGCACGTCGACCCGTGGTGGCTGGCGGTCTACGTGTTCGCGATCTATGGCGGCCTGTTCGCGCTGCGGTTCCTGTGGGTGTGGGTGTCGCTGCGCATCGCGCTGTATCGCAGCGACCGGCAGCGGCGTCCCAGCGTCCGGCTGGTGGCTGCGATGTCACTGGCCGGCGTGCGCGGTGCGATCACCCTGGCCGGCGTGCTGACCCTGCCGCTGCTGCTCGACGACGGCACGCCGTTCCCGACGCGCGACCTCGCGATCTTCCTCGCCGCGGCGGTGATCATCCTGTCGCTGCTGCTCGGCAGCTTCGTGCTGCCGCGCCTGCTGCGCGGACTGGAAGTGCCCGAGGAAACCGAGGACGACCGCGAGTTCGACCGGGCGCGGCATGAAGCGGCCGTGGCGGCCGTCGCCGCGGTGGAACGCGCGCAGCACGCGCTGCCGGCCGCGCAGGCCAATCCCGATCTCTATGCCAGCGCCTCGGTTCGGGTCATGGCGCTGTACGAAGACCGCTTCCAGCGCGAGGTGCGGGCCGGCATGGATGCCGCCGCGCTGCGCAGCGCTGACGACGCCGAACGCGCCCTGCGTCTGGCCGGTGTGCATGCCGAGCGCGAGCGGATCTACGAGCTGGCACGGCACCGCGAGATCTCCGACGAGGTCGCACGCAAGCTGGTGCACGACCTGGATCTGCTGGAGGCGCGGTACCGGTAGGTGGCGTGCCGTTGGAGCGCCGGTTGCAGCAATGCACGGCGCTCGCGAATCAACTTCTACCGTCTGGGATGACGAGCTAGACGCAGATCCGGATGGGGTTCATCACCCCGGCTGCCAGTCGAACACCAGCGTCTCATCGCGCGCGAAACGCTGGAGGTGGTTCTCGATCACCGTCTGGTAGCGCTCGCTGTCCTCGGCCGTCGGCTGGGTCAGCACGATGCGCAGCGTGCCGTCCTCGACAAAGAAGTCGGCGCCGTTGTCCTCGCCCTGGAACGGAATGAAAGCGTGGCCTTCCTCGTCGTCGCGGGTGATCTCGAACTTGTGCCGCCAGTGGTTGCACAGCGTGCGCAGCAGGCGCGTCGCGTCGTTGGAGGACGTGGTCGCGGTGGTGGTGATGGACATCGTGGGGACTCCAGCGTTCGGCGCATCGCCGCGGGCCGCAGCATAGGCAAGCGTGCGGCGCGGGTGAACCCCTGCCGGCCAACGCAGTGTTGCAGGCCCGATGCCGCACAATGGCCGGCCCGCTTCGTCATCCGTGCAGGTGTTTCATGGGCGATTCCGCCGCGTCACACGCGTTTCCCTGGCCGGTGGTGCTGTTCGATCTCGATGGCACGCTGGTCGACAGCGCGTCCGACATCGCCGCCGCGGTCAACCGTCTGCTGGCCGAGCTCGGCCATGCGCAGGTCGACGAGGCCACGGTGCGCAGCTGGATCGGCGATGGCGCACGGCAGCTGATCACGTCCGCGCTGCGCCATGCCGGCGACCTGCAGGACATCGAGGCGGTGATGCCGCGTTTCATGCGCCACTACGCCGATTGCCTGCTGCTCGATCCGCAGCTCTACCCCGGTGTTGTGTCGACGCTGCAGGCCCTGCGCGCCCGCGGCGTGCGGCTCGCGGTGTGCACCAACAAGCCGGCGCAGTTCGTGCCGCCGCTGCTCGAAGCGCTGGAGATCGACGGTTTTTTCGACGCGGTGCTCGGCGCCGGCGATCTGCCCGAACGCAAACCGCACCCGCTGCCGCTGCTGCATCTGGCCGAAGGCTTCGGCGTGGACATCACCCGATGCCTGATGGTCGGCGATTCCGCGGCCGATGCCGGCGCCGCGATCGCCGCCGGCGCGCCGCTGGTGCTGGTCGGCTACGGCTACCGCCGCGATTTCGACCTGCATGGCTGCGGTGCGTTGGCGGTCATCGACCGGTTCGAGCAGTTGCTGGAGCTGCGCTGACGTCAGCGGGTGTCCAATGCGCACCCCGGCGCGTCAGACACGCACGCCCAGGCGTTCCCGCACCTCGGCCGCGATCCGCGCGGTCTCGCGCAATGGCACCACGTCGAAGTCCGGCAGCGCGTCCTCGAACGCACGTGCCCGCCCGTCCGCCAGCAGGCCGTCGACGAAGCGCTGCGGCGCGCCGTCGAGCGGCCCGGGCGCGTACACGAACACCGGCGCGCGCGTCGCGCAGGCTTCCGAGAGCATGTTGACCGAGTCCGACGAACACACGATGCGGTCGGCCCAGCCGAGCATGCCGGCGTAGGGATTCGCGCCGTTGCGCTCGTCGATCCAGACCAGTGCGGCGCGCTCCGCGTAGCGCGCGCGCAGCGCGTCGCGCACCTCGGGCGACGTGCGGCGCGACGCGGTCAGCAGCAGGCTGCCGCCGTCGCGTTGCGTCACGACATCAAGCCGGTCCGCCAGCGCCGCGAACGCGGCCACGTCGAAACGGCCGTGCCGCGAGTCGCCGCCCAGCAGCACCGCGGTCCGCGGGCCGGGCAGGTCGCCCAGCGCCGGGAACGCATCGCGCGCATCGGCCAGCCACGCATCGTCGACCGGATGCAGGCTGCCGCGCACGACCAGTACGTTCGGTCCACGCAGGCGGTCGTGCTCGGGCACGACGACGAGATCCCACAGCCGCGGATCGATGCGCGGGTCGAGGATCTGCACCGTGCGCGCGCCACGCGCGCCGGCCAGGCGCGTCGCCAGCGCAGCCTGACGGCCGCAGCCGATCGCGACGTCGGGCGTGTCGTCCAGATGCGTGGCGAAGGCGTCACCGAAGGCGCAAGCCGAGGCGGGCAGGCGCCGCGGCGCGAGCCAGCGCCAGGGCGCGCGCGGCTCGAGATGCAAGGCCTCGGCGCGCGGCGACAGCGCGGCGGCCAGCGCTTCGGCCTGACGGGCATTGCCGGCGCGGCCATCGCTGACCGCCCAGATCCGTCTGCAATCGCGGGTTTTGCCTGGTCGACGTTCCACGTATGTGATCATCCGTTCCGACCGGCGTACCGGTCGCGCTGCCGCAGGACTCTACACTGCGGCCTTCGTCCCACCCCGCTTTCCCACGAGGATGCCGATGACCGACACCCTGTCCGATGCCGCGCTCGACCAGCTGTTCCGCACCGCCCGCACCTACAACGGGTTCAGCGGCGACATCAGCGACGAGACGCTGCACCAGCTCTACGACCTGCTGAAGTTCGCGCCGACGTCGGCCAACTCGTCGCCCGCGCGCTTCGTGTTCGTGAAATCGGACGAGGCCAAGGCCAAGCTCGGCCCCGCGTTGAGCGAGGGCAACTACGAGAAGACGATGTCCGCGCCGGTCATCGTGATCGTCGCCCATGACGAGGACTTCCACGAGAAGCTGCCGTTCCTGTTCCCGCACACGGACGCCAAGAGCTGGTTCGACGGCCCGCGCAAAGACCGCGAAGTCCCGGCGTTCCGCAACGGTAGCCTGCAGGGCGCCTACCTGATCATGGCCGCGCGCGCGCTGGGTCTGGACACCGGTGCGATGTCGGGTTTCGACAATGCCAAGGTCGACGAGGCCTTCTTCGCCGGCACCTCGATCAAGTCCAACTTCCTGGTCAACCTGGGCAAGGGCGATCCGTCGACGATCTTCCCGCGCTCGCCGCGCCTGCCGTTCGACGAAGCTGCGCGCATCGTCTGACACCTGCGTTCCGCCCGCGCGCAGCCTTGCGCGCGGTTCCCACCACCACCCGTCCGATCCACGAGGATTCCGCCATGCGCCACCGTTACCTGCTGCTCCCGCTTGCCGCCGCCATCGCTCTCGCCGCCTGCGCCCAGCAGGAGCCGGCCGCGCCTGCGCAGACCGCCGCGCCCGCCACCGAAGCCGCCGCCGCGCCGGCCTCCGAGGCGCTCGCCGAGACCGCGCCGACCGCCGAGCCGATCGCCGGTGTCTCGGGCACCTACATCCTCGACCCCAAGCACACCGACGTGATCGCCCAGTGGAGCCACTTCGGCTTCTCCAACCCGGTCGCGCATTTCGGCGACGTCTCCGGCCAGATCGTCTACAACGCCGAGAACGTCGGCGCCTCGTCGGTCGAGGTCACGCTGCCGCTGTCGGGTCTGAACTCGCACGTCGGTGATTTCGATGACCACCTGCGCAGCGCCGATTTCTTCGACGCGGCCAAGTTCCCCAACGCCACCTTCAAGAGCACCGCGGTCGAGTCGGCCGGCACCAACAAGCTCAAGGTCACCGGCGACCTGACGATCAAGGACATCACCAAGCCGGTGGTGCTCGACGTCACCATCAACAAGTTCGGCGAGCAGCCGATGGCCAAGCGCGCCGCCGCCGGCTTCGATGCCGTCGCGAAGATCAAGCGCAGCGACTTCGGCGTCGGCGCCTATGCGCCGAACGTCAGCGACGACGTCGAGCTGCGCATCACCACCGAGGCCATCGTCGCCGAGGGCGCGGCGCCGGCTGCCCCGGCCGCGCAGTAACATCGCGTCCCGACGCCGGCGCACGCGACCCGTGCGCCGGCGTTTTCGTTTCCGCGTTCCGGATCTGCCATGAAACTCCACCGACCCGCCGACACGCGCGGCACCAGCCGCCACGGCACGCGCACGCGCCTGTGCACGTTTTCCAGCGGCGATTACCACGACGCCGACTGGATGGGCTTCGGCGCATTGCGCCAGCTCAACGAAGAACGCCTGCCCGCCGGGACCACGGTGCCCGCGCAGCGCGTGGCGAACATGGAGCTGCTGACCCTGGTGCTCGACGGCACGCTGCGCCGCGACGGTGTCGCCCTGGAGGCCGGCACGCTGGCCTGGACCGGCGCCGGCCATGCCAGCGATACCCCGGTCGAAGAGACCGGCAGCGCAGAGGCGCGCGTGTTGCGCATCGCGTTGCAGCCCGATCGCGTCAACCTGCCGCCGGCCGACGGCGTGCAGCGCATGGCGCCTGATGCCGATGGCGCATGGACGCTGCGCGCGTCGCCCGATATCGGCACCGACGCGCTACCGGTGCGCCAGCAGGCCTGGCTGCGGCACGCGACGCTTGCACCCGGCGCGTGTCTCGACCTGAAGCTGGAGTCCACCCGGCGCCATTGGCTGCAGATCCTGCGCGGCGAGACCATCGTCGACGACCACACGCTGGCGACCGGCGATGCCCTGGGCTGGCAGGACGAGGCAGTGGACACCGCGATCGTCGCCGGCCCGCAGGGCGCGACCCTGCTGCTGTTCACGCTGCCGGGCTGAGCCCGCCTGCATGGCGGCGCGCTAGAATGGCCGCCTCCACACGATGAACTCCGCCGTCATGACCGCAGCCAACGTCCAGCCGACGCAAGCCAACGCCGCCCAGCGCTATGAAGTGCGCCGCGCCGACCTGCCGCTGAGCTGCCCGCTGCCGTCGATGGCGCTGTGGAACTCGCACCCGCGCGTGTACCTGCCGATCGAGGCCGAGAACGGCGAATCGGACTGCCCGTACTGCGGTGCGCATTTCGTCCTCGTCGACTGAATCGCCCGGACATCGCGGCCGCATGCGTCGACCGCTGACCGTCGTCCAGTTGCTGCCGGCGCTGTCGTCCGGCGGCGTCGAACGCTCCACCATCGAGATCGCGCAGGCGCTGGTCGACGCCGGCCATCGCGCGATCGTCGTGTCGGCCGGCGGCCGCCTCGTGCCGGCACTGGAAGCGACCGGCGCGACCCACGTCACGCTCGACATCGGCGCCAAGTCACCGTGGGTGCTGCGTCACGTGCGCACGCTGCGCCGCCTGTTCGCCGAGGCCGGCGCCGACATCGTCCATGCGCGTTCGCGACTGCCCGCGTGGATCGGCTGGTGGGCGCTGCGCGGAATGCCCGAGGCGCGCCGCCCGCATTTCGTCACCACGATGCATGGCCTCAACTCGCCCTCGCGCTACAGCGCGATCATGGCGCGCGGCGAGCGGGTGATCTGCGTGTCGGACACGGTACGTGACTACCTGCTGCGGCATTACCCGGATACGCCACGCGACCGCCTGCGCGTCATTCCGCGCGGCATCGATCCGGCGAAATTTCCGCCGGCGCCGTCTCCGGATGTCGCGGCGCGCGCCGAGGTCGCCGCGCGCTGGCCGCAGCTCGGCGGCACCGGTCCACTGCTCCTGTTGCCCGGCCGCGGTACGCGCCTGAAAGGACACATCGACGCGATCACGCTGCTCGCCGATCTGCGTAACGATGGCCTCGACGCGCGCCTGTGGATGCCCGGCGCCCGCGAAGCCGGCCGCGAGACCTATATCGCCGAACTCCAGCGCGAAGCGGACGCACTGCATTGCGGCGATGCGCTGGCGATGACCGAACCGACCGACGCGATCGCGCGCGCCTACGCGGCCAGCGATCTGGTGCTGCAGCTCTCGCGCAAGCCCGAAGCCTTCGGGCGCACCGTGCTCGAAGCGCTGTCGTGCGCGCGTCCGGTCGCAGGCTGGGCCCACGGCGGTGTCGGCGAACTGCTGGCGCAACTGCAGCCCGAAGGTGCAGTGACGCCCTTCGACCGCGACGCGCTCGCACGCGCCGCACGCGCGCTGGTCACGCGAGGGCCATCGCGAGCCGGTACGATGCCCGACACGCTGCGTGCGATGCAGGAGGCGACCCTCGCGGTCTATGACGAGTTCGACGACGACAACTGACGCCACCGCGCGCACGCCGCGCCCCGTGGGCTGGCGCTGGGCGCCGCACTGGGTGCTGGCCTTCGTGATCCTGTGGCCCGCGCCGGGCTATGCCGAAGGCGTGATGGTGCTGGGCGCGCTGGCCGCGATCGTCCATCTGGTTGGCGCGCGCTTCCGCGGCGGCGCGCAGTTGCTCAGCGCACCCGCCTGGGCGCTGACCAGCGTGTTGTTCTTCGCCTACTGGCTGCCACAACTGATCTCGGCGGTGGATTCGGTCGATGTCGGACGCGCCCTGCGCGAAGCGCTGGTGGACCTGCGCTATCTGCCGTTCCTGTGGCTGGTGGCCTCGGCTGTGGCGACGCGGCGGGGGCGCCGCATCACGCTCGGCGGTCTGGCGGTGATCGTGGCGGTGTGGACGCTCGACGCGCTGTGCGAAGTGTTCTTCGGCACCAGTCCGCTGTTCTTCGGCATCGACCAGCTCAAGCAGCTGATCAGCAACCGGCCGATGTGCACGCTCGAACAGGTCGCCGCGGCCGATCGCATCGGCGGCGTGCTCGGCCCGTGCAACCTCAAGCTCGGCATCGTGCTGGCGAGCCTGGCGCCGTTCGCGCTGTACTGGTCCGGGCGCCGCTTCGGCACGGCCGGCTGGATCGTGGCGAGCGCGGCGATCGGCATCGTGCTGCTGTTCGCGGGCTCGCGAGCGTCGTGGCTGACCTACGGTTTGGTGCTGCTGTTCTCCGGCTGGCGCCTGCTGGGCTGGCGGCGCCTGCTGATCGTGTTCGCGGCAGCCGCGGTGGTTACGGTCGTGGTCACGCTGACCTCGCCGCTGGTGCAGGAGCGCGTGGAGCGCACCGTGACGGGGCTGTCCGCAGCCGACCAGGCCGGCGTCGACGACGCGCTGGCCGGTCGCACGCGCATCTGGGGCGCGGCGCTGTGCATGGTCCGCGAGAACCCGATCAACGGTGTCGGCGCGCGCGGTTTCCGCGAGGCGTTCCCGCAGTGCGATCCCCATGCCGGCGCGCGCGCGGCCTGGGGTGACGGGCCGGCCTTCCATGCGCACCAGATCGTGCTCGAAATCGGCAGCGAGACCGGCCTGATCGGCCTGCTGATGTGGCTGGCCGGCGTGGCGATGGCCTGGCGCGCCTGGCGCTTCGCCAGCCCCGCGGCGCGCGAACAGGCGCGCCCGGCGATGCTCGCGCTGGCGGTCACGGTGTTCCCGCTCAACACGCACCTGGCGTTCTATTCGACGTTCTGGGGCGGCTTCACGCTGCTGCTGTCGGCACTCTATGCCGGCAGCCTGCTGGCACGGGTGGAGCCGGCGCAGCCCGACGACGGCGCGGTGCGCTGAGGTCGACCCGGGTGACGCGTTTGTCTGTGCCTTCCCCGCGTGGGGGGGAAGGCCGGCATGGGGGCAAACGATCAGGTGTCGGCCGGGAACTTCTCATCGAGTGACGCGAGCGTGCCCCGACATCGCATGATCTGGGCGCTCGCCCCTACCCAACCCTCCCCCGCTGGCGGGGGAGGGCTTTGAAGGCGATGTCCTGACACGTCCGGCGTCACTCAGTACAACGACGCACCATCCGGCTGCCGCTTGAAGCGCCGGTGGATCCACAGGTACTGGTCCGGTGCGGCGCGCGCCATCGTCTCGATGCCGGCCATGACCGTCGCCGTATCGGCAGCCGCATCGGCGGTGGGATAGGGCTCGGGCGCGGGCGTGAGGGTCAGCGTGTAGCCGCCGTCCTCGCGCCGTACGTGGCGGTAGAACAGCACGGTCGCGCCCGACAAGCGCGCCAGCGAATGGGTCGAGGTGAGGCTGTGCGCAGGGCGGCCGAAGAACGGCACGTAAACCGCGTCACCACCGCTGGGATCCTGGTCGGGCGCATACCAGAGCAGGCCGCCGCGCTTGAGATGCCGCACTACGCCACGCACGTCGCGCTTGGGAAACATCGCCGCCGCGTAACGCGCACGACCGCGGCGCACGGCCCATTCCATCGCCGGCTCCGAATGCGGGCGATACATGCCGGCCAGCGGCACGTAGTCGCACATCAGCCGGCCGCAGACTTCCAGCGTCGTGAAATGGCCCGATACCACGATGACGCCGCGGCCCGCGGCCCATGCGGCCTCGACGTGTTCGACACCTTCGACGATCAACCCGCGCCGCAGCGGCGCGATCGAGCCCCACCACGCACGCCCGAACTCGAACAGCCCGATCCCCAGCGCATGGAAGTGCCGGCGCAGCAGCGCGTCGCGCGCGTCGGCATCGAGCTCCGGAAAGCAGAGTTCGAGATTGCGCGCCGCGACCTTCCGTCGGCTCGCCAGCGTCAGACGCAGCACGTTGCCCAGTCCGCGGCCGAGCGCGCGTTGCAGCGGCCACGGAATCCGCGCGGCAAGGGCCATCAGACCGATGCCGCACCATGCCGGCCAATGACGGGGCGTGAGCGGCGGGCGGGACAGATCGGACGAGGCGCTGGACATGCGGCCATTGTAGAAGCCGGGCGTCGGACGGGGTTGAAGACGCCGGATGCGGACGATGTGCCGATGCAGGCGTGCGCTCGCGAAGGCGCACGTTCCGTTCCGCAACGCGATCGCGCGCGAGCGCGTGCCCACGGTCCCCGGTGCCGACATGGCCTTCCGCTATCCTGTGCGGATGCGTGCCGACACCACCGAACGACTGCTGCGCGGCCTGTATTCGGCCCTGCTGGTCGTGCTCGCGCCGATCACGGTCTATCACCTGATCTGGCGCGGCTTCCGGCAGTCGGCCTATCTGCTGCGCTGGGACGAGCGCTACGGCATCTATCGCACGCCGCCGATCTCGACGCCGGTGTGGGTGCATGCGGTCTCGGTGGGCGAGGTCAACGCCGCCGCGCCCCTGATCAATGCCCTGCTCGCACGCGACCCGGCGCGCCGGCTGCTGGTCACCACGATCACGCCGACCGGTTCGGAGCGCGTGCGCGCGTTGTGGGGCGAACGCGTCGAGCACGTCTATCTGCCCTACGATCTGTCCGGCGCCGTGCGGCGTTTCCTCCGCCATTTCCGCCCGGAAATCGGCCTGATCGTCGAGACCGAACTGTGGCCGAACCTGCTGTTCTGCTGTCGCGATGCCGGCGTGCCGACGGTCATCGTCAACGCGCGACTGTCGGCGCGTTCGCTGCGCGGCTATCGCGTGCTGCGGCCGTTGGTCGGTCGCGCACTGCGCACGGTCAAGCGCGTGGCCACGCAATCGGCCGATGACGGCAAGCGCTTCGTCAAGCTCGGTGCACTGCACGAAGCGGTGATCGACACCGGCAATCTGAAGTTCGACATCACCCTGGACGAGGCGAAGATCGCCGGGTTGGTGGCGGAGTTCCGCAGCCACGCGGGCGCGCGCCCGGTGTGGATCGCGGCGAGTACGCACCCCGACGAGGAAGCCGCGGTCATCGACATCCACCGCCGGCTGCGCACGCGCTGGCCGGACCTGCTGATGATCTGGGCGCCGCGTCATCCCGAACGCTTCCGCGGCGCGTCGCAACTCGCCGTCGATGCGGGCTGGCGCGTCGCCACGCGTGCGCTGACCACATGGCCCGATGCCGGCGACGACGTCTTCGTGCTCGACACGCTCGGCGAACTCGGCCTGTTCTTCGCCTGCGCCGACGTCGCCTTCGTCGGCGGCAGCCTGCAGGACATCGGCGGGCACAACCTGCTCGAACCGGCCGCGGTCGGCACGCCGGTCGTCACCGGACCGCATCTGCAGAACTTCACCGACATCGCCAAACAGCTCGGACGCGCGGACGCATTGCGCATCGGCGCCAATGCCGACGCGGTGCAATACCACATCGAGAGCCTGCTGGAAGACGCTGCCGCGCGCGAGGCGATGGCGGCTGCCGGCCGGGCGCTGGTCGAGAACGGTCGGGGTGCGCTGGCGCGCACGCTGGCGCTGATCGAGCCGGACCTGCCGGCGCCGGACACGAAAACGGCGCGGATCCTGCGACCCGCGCCGTCGTCGATCTGAACTGCAAAACGCTTACTGCGTCTGCGTGCCCGTGCCGGTGGACGCGCCCATGCTGTTGACGTCGACCGTCAGCTGACGGTTGATGTCCTGCACGTGGCTGATGTCCAGCGTGCCGGCGGCCTGTTCGAGCAGCAGGCGGCTCTGCAGGAAGTTGTACTTGGCGAAGGCATAGGCCTGACGCGCCGAGAACAGGTTCTGCTGGTTGATCAGCACGTCGATGACGGTACGCGTACCGACTTCCAGGCCGACCTGCGAGGCTTCGTACGCGCTGTTGGCGGACACCAGTGCCAGGCGACGCGCCTCGACCTCCGTGATGCCGGCGACGAGGTTCTGGTAGGCGCTGCGGGTATTGCGTTCGATCGCGCGACGCTGCGCCTCGTACTGGTCGGCGGCGATGTCGCGCTGGGCGATCGACTGGCGCACGCGCGACTGGGTGATGCCGCCGCTGAAGATCGGCACGGTCAGGGTGACGCCGATGCTGTTGGTCTCGCCGCGACGCAGTGCGGCCTCGGCGTTGTCACGGCCCCAGGTGTCGCTGTTGCCGTAGCTGGCGCTCAGATCCAGGGTCGGCAGGTGACCCGACTTCGCGGCCGTCACTCCGTACTCCGACGAGGTCACCTGGTAGCGCAGGGCCTGCAGCTGCGGGTTCTGCTGCACCGCCGTCGCGACCCAGGCCTCGGCATCGCGGCCTTCCGGCAGCTGCGGGGTGAAGTCGTCGGGCAGGCCACGCAGGTCGGCGATCGGCTGGCCGGTGATCTCGCCCAGCGCCTGATACGAATCCTGCAGCGCATTGCGCTGGACGATGGTGTTGGCGCGCGCGCTGTCGTACTGCGCGCGGGCCTCGTGCACGTCGGTGATCGGGGCCAGACCCACTTCGAGGCGCTTGTCGGCGAAGTCGAACTGGCGCTTGAACGCCGCTTCGGCAGCCTCGGCGGCGGCCAGCGTTTCGGTCGCGACCAGCACGTCGAAATAGGCCGCGGCGGTGCGCGTGATCAGCGAATCGTTGTCGGCGTCGAGCTGGAAGTCGGCCGCCGTGCTCAGCGCGCGCTGCGAGCGCAGCGTGGCGAACTGGCCGAAGTCGAACAGCACCTGGCTGGCGTTGACGCCGTAGCTGCGCGTGCGGGCACGGCCGGAGACGCCGGCGACGCGGCTGTCGGTCAGCGAGGCGCTGCCCCCGATCTGCGGCAGCAGGGCGCCGCGCGCCTGGACCGCGCCTTCCTTGGTCGACAGGCGCTGCGACTCGGCGATCGACAGGGTCGGGTCGTTGTTGCGGGCCAGCTCGTAGGTCTGGACGAGGTCGGCGGCCAGCAGGGGGCTGGACGTCAGCGCGAGCGCAAGCGACAGGAAGAGGGGGCGGCGGAACATGGGGATCCTTCGACGATCAGAGAGAGAACTGCGGCACCGGCGCGGCGCCTGCGAGGTAGGCGAGCCCGGTCTCGAACAACGATTCGATGCGCGTGGCGTTGACGTCGTCGCCTTCGCGGTGGACCAGCACCGCTTCCATCGCCGGCGCACGGCCGCGCACGATGAACAGGCGGCCGCCGGGACGCAGCCACTGCACGAAGCGTTCGGGCACCACGTCGACGGCACCACCGACGCAGATCGCGTCGAAGCGGCGGTCGGTGTTCCATGCGAACGCATCGGCGGCGATCACCTCGGCATTGGCGATGCCCTGCGCCTGCAGGCGGCCGCGGGCGGCATCGGCGAGGTCCTCGTGGCGTTCCAGACTGACGACATCGCGCGCCAGGTAGGCCAGGCACGCGGTCAGATAGCCGCTGCCGGTCCCGATCTCCAGCACCTCGTCGCCCTGTTCGAGCGCGAGCGCCTGCAGCGCGCGGCCTTCGACGACCGGCTTGAGCATGGTCTCGCCATGGCCGATGGGCAGTTCCAGATCGGCATAGGCCAGCGCGCGACGCGCATCGGCCACGAATGCTTCGCGCGGCAGGCGCGAGATGGTCTCGAGCACGCGCGGGTCGAGCACGTCCCAGGGCCGGACCTGTTGTTCCACCATCGCCGCACGGGCCTTGGCGTAGTCGATCGTCATTGTTGCGGGTTCCTTCGTTCGCCAGCCCGCAATTCTAGCGGTCGCAGGCGCGGTTCAATCATCGCGGGGGTGGTACGGCCGACGCAGTGCCGGAAGTCACCGGCCCAGACGGCACGCGGGGGCGGGATGTGACGGGTTCAGCGACGCCCGTAGGCACGCAGGAACATGTCCACCGACGCGTCCAGGTGCGCGCGCCGCATCCGGGCGCAGGCGCCCGCATCGTCGCAGTCGAACACCAGGCGCTGGTGCAGATCGCCCTTGAGCAGGGAGAAGAACTGTGCGGCCGCGGTCGGCACCAGCGCATCCTCGATGTCGAGATCACCGGTCTCGACCCGGCGTCGCAGCATCGCGGCGAACGCGGACTGCACGCGCTCCGGCCCACCCTTCCAGAACCGCTGCGTCAGGCGCTTTTCGACCATCTGCGGCGTGCACAGCAGGCGGTGGCCGGCGACGGCCTCGGGGGAGGAGATCATCGAGAAGAACGCCTCGGCGACCTCCATCAGGCGCGCGCGCACCGGCGTTTCCGGCGCGGTTTCGAACACCGACGCGGGCATCTGCTGCTCGCAGTAGCGCTCCACGGCCTCGGTGAACAGCGTGTCCTTGTCGCCGAAGTGGCTGTAGACGGTCAGCTTGGAGACGCCGGCCTCGGCCGCGATCTGGTCCATGCTGACGCCCTCGTAGCCGCCCTGTTTGAGGAACATGCGTTCGGCCGCTTCGAGGATCGCCGCGCGCTTGGCCAGATCCTTGGGCCGGCCGGGACCGGCCGCGACCTTCTCGGGCGCGGAGGCTGGGGACGACGGGGACGGACGCGTGGACATGGCGCGGAATACTATACCAATCAGTTCTGAAAATATACGATACGGCTCCGTATCCCCTGTCCACGGACGGTCTCCATGCGCCGCCTGATCCTGCTTCGCGCTTCGACCCGGCACGCCCCGTGGCGCGTCTTCGGTTTGCTGATCGCCGGCGTCCTGGCCCTGTCGGCCTGCGGCGAACGCGAGACGCCCGAGCCGCCTGCGCGTCCGGTGCTGGTGGTGACGCCCGCCGATGGCGCCGGCAGCGGCGTCGCCGCGTTTCCGGGCGAAATCCGCGCGCGCGAGGAAAGCGCGCTGGCCTTCCAGGTCGGCGGCCAACTGCTGCGCCGGCACGTCGACGCCGGCGCGCACGTGAGGCGCGGCCAGGTGCTCGCCGAGATCGAGCCGAACGATCTGCGGCTGCAGCAGCAGTCGGCGCAGGCCCAGGTGGCCGCGGCGGAGGCCGAGTACGCCCGCGCCCGCACCGATCGCGACCGCTACGCCGCACTGGTCGACCAGCAGCTCATCAGCCGGTCGCAGATGGATGCGCAGGACGCCGCCTACAAGGCCGCGCAGTCGCAGCTGCGCGCCGCCCGTGCGCAGGCCGACGTGGCCGGCAACCAGGCCGGCTACACGCAGCTGCGTGCGCCGCGCGACGGCGTGATCGCCAGTCGTGAGGCCGAGGCCGGACAGGTGGTCGCGGCCGGGCAGGCGATCTTCATGCTGGCCGGCGACGACGGGCGCGAGGTCGCGATCGCGTTGCCGGAATCGCGCATCGGCCAGTTCGCGATCGGACAGCCGGCGCAGATCGAACTGTGGAACCGGCCCGGCGTGCGCGTATCCGGCACGATCCGCGAAATCGCCGCGGCGGCCGACCCGCAGGCGCGGACCTATGCCGCGCGCGTGGCGCTGGACGGTGACGCCCTCGACGAGGTCGCGCTGGGCCAGAGCGCGCGCGTCTATCTGTCGGGCGACCCGTCGGGCGGGATCCTGCAGGTGCCGCTGACCGCGATCCAGCCAGGTGCCGGCGACGCCAAGGCAGTGTGGGTGGTCGATCGCGCCACGGGCACGGTGCACGCAGTGCCGGTGCAGACCGGCGCCTTCGGCGCGAACACGGTGCCGGTGCTGTCGGGGCTCCAGCCCGACGCCCTCGTCGTCGCGGCCGGCGGCCATCTGCTGCGCGAAGGGCAGCGGGTGAGCCCGGTCGATCGCGAGAACCGGCCCCAACAACCGGAACGCCCGAAGCCGGTAGACGCGAAATGAGCAACGCGTCGATCGCAAGCCGGTCCCGCCCGGGGCAACCTCACCTCCCCCGCTTGCGGGGGAGGATGGGTGGGGGCATGCATCCGCCGCGGCAATGCGATGACAGCGCGCGGCATCGGAGCGTCGCCCCATGACCCGCTTCAACCTCTCCGAATGGGCGCTCGCCAACCGCACGCTCGTCGTCTACATGATGCTGGTCGTCGCGATCGCGGGCATCTTCTCCTACGGCCGGCTGGGCCAGTCGGAAGACCCGCCCTTCACCTTCAAGGCGATGGTGATCCAGACCCAGTGGCCGGGCGCGACCGCCGAGCAGGTCTCGCAGCAGATCACCGAGCGCATCGAACGCAAGCTGATGGAGACCGGCGACTACGAGTTCGTCAGCTCGTACTCGCGACCGGGCGAATCGCAGATCGTGTTCCATGCGCGCGACGACATGCGCTCGGCGCAGATTCCCGAGCTCTGGTACCAGGTGCGCAAGAAGGTCGCCGATCTGCGGCCGTCGTTGCCGCAGGACATCGTGGGGCCCTTCTTCAACGACGAGTTCGGCGACACCTTCGGCAACATCTACGCGCTCACCGGAGACGGCTTCGACTACGCGATCAAGAAGGACTACGCCGACCGCATCCAGCGCGAGCTGCAGCGCGTCGACGACGTCGGCAAGGTCGAACTGGTCGGCCTGCAGGACGAGAAGGTCTGGATCGAGGTCAGCAACACGCGCCTGGCCACGCTGGGCATTCCGATGGCCACCGTGCAGCAGGCGCTGGCCGAGCAGAACGCGCTGGCCCCGGCCGGCTTCTTCGAGACCGACAGCGCGCGCGTGCAGTTGCGCGTCGACGGGCCGTTCGATTCGGTCCAGGCCATCCGCGAGTTTCCCATCCGCGCCGGTGACCGCACGGTGCGGCTGGCTGACATCGCCACCGTCGAGCGCGGCTTCGCCGATCCCGCGGCGCCGCGCATGCGCTTCATGGGCCAGGACGCGATCGGCATCGCGGTGGCGATGCACGAGGGCGGCGACATTCTCGAACTGGGCAAGCGACTGGAGTCCGAATTTGCGCAGCTGCAGGAAACGCTGCCGGTCGGCATGAGCCTGCGCAAGGTGTCCGACCAGCCGCGTGCGGTGCGCGATTCGGTGGGCGAGTTCGTCAAGGTGCTCGCCGAGGCGGTGATCATCGTGCTGCTGGTGAGCTTCGTCTCGCTGGGCCTGCGCACCGGGCTGGTGGTCGCGGTATCGATTCCGCTGGTGCTGGCGATGACCTTCATCGCGATGGACCAGTTCGACATCGGCCTGCACAAGATCTCGCTTGGCGCGCTGGTGCTCGCGCTGGGCCTGATGGTCGACGACGCGATCATCGCCGTGGAGATGATGGCCATCCGCATGGAGCAGGGCGACAGCCGGCTCGCGGCGGCGAGTTATGCCTGGACGCACACTGCGTTCCCGATGCTGACCGGCACCCTGGTGACCGCGGCGGGCTTCCTGCCGATCGCGACGGCCGCGTCGAGCACCGGCGAGTACACGCGCTCGCTGTTCGAGGTGGTGACGATCGCGCTGGTCGTGTCGTGGATCGCCGCGGTGCTGTTCATTCCGCTGCTCGGCGCGAAGATGCTGCCCGACCTCGCGAATCCGCAACCGCCGCGCCCCGGCTCGCTGCCCGCGCGCTGGCGCGACATGCGCGGCCGTGCCGCCGCGCGCTGGCCGCGCCTAGCGTTTGCGCTGGCGCCGCGCGATCCGCATGCGCACGACCACGATCCCTACCAGCGGCCGTTCTACCGCCGCTTCCGCAGCTGGCTGCACTGGTCGCTGACGCATCGCTGGCTGGTCATCGGCGCGACCGCGGCGGCGCTGGTCGCATCCCTGCTGCTGTTCCGCTTCGTGCCGCAGCAGTTCTTCCCGGACTCGACACGGCTGGAACTGATGGTCGACGTCGAACTCGCCGAAGGCAGCTCGCTGCGCGCGACCGAAGCCGCCGCCCGGCGGCTCGACGCGCTGCTCGCCGACCACGCCGGCATCGAGTCGCGCGTGGCCTACATCGGCAGCGGCTCGCCGCGCTTCTACCTCCCGCTGGATCAAAAGCTGCCGCAGGCGAACTTCGCCCAGTTCGTCGTCACCACGACCGGCGTCGAGGCGCGCGAGCGCGTGCGCGCGTGGCTGACCGACGAGGTCGCGCCGCAGTTTCCCGAGCTGCAACTGCGCGTCACGCGTCTGGAGACCGGGCCGCCGGTCGGCTATCCGGTGCAGCTGCGCATCTCCGGCGAGCACGTCGAGCGCGTGCGCGCCATCGCCGATGCGATCGCCAAAAAGGTGCGCGACAACCCGCACGTCGCCAACGTCAATCTGGACTGGGACGAGCCCAGCCGCATCGTGCGCCTGGTCGTCGACCAGGAACGCGCACGCGTGCTCGGCGTGAGCTCGCAGCACCTCGCGCAGTTCCTGTCGAGCTCGCTGTCGGGTCTGCAGGTCAGCACATACCGCGAGGGCAATGAGCTGATCGGCATCGTGATGCGCGGCCCGGACGACGAGCGCGGCCAGCTCGACATGCTCGACAGCCTCGCCATTCCGACGTCGAACGGGCAATCCGTGCCGTTGGGCCAGATCGCACGACTCGAACCGACCTTCGAGGACGGCATCATCTGGCATCGCGACCGCCTGCCGACGATCACCGTGCGTGCCGACATCCGGGACGACACCACGCCGCCGACCGTGGTCGCGCAGATCCTGCCGACGCTCGAGGCGATCCGCGCCGATCTGCCGGCCGGCTACCGCCTGGAAACCGGCGGCACCGTCGAGGATTCGGGCAAGGGCCAGGATTCGATCAAGGCCGGCCTGCCGCTGTTCCTGTTCGTCGTGGTGACGCTGCTGATGCTGCAGCTGCGCAGCTTCTCGCGCACCGCGCTGGTGCTGCTGACCGCGCCGCTGGGCATGATCGGCGTGACGCTGTTCCTGCTGGTGTTCCGTGTGCCGTTCGGCTTCGTCGCGATGCTCGGCACGATCGCGCTGGCCGGCATGATCATGCGCAATTCGATCATCCTCGTGGACCAGATCGAGCAGGACATCGCCGCCGGCCACGCGCGCTGGGATGCGGTGGTCGACGCGACGGTGCGGCGCTTCCGCCCGATCGTGCTGACCGCGCTCGCGGCGATCCTGGCGATGATCCCGCTGTCGCGCAGCGTGTTCTTCGGCCCGATGGCCGTCGCGATCATGGGCGGTCTCACCGTGGCCACCCTGCTGACGCTGATCTTCCTGCCGGCGCTGTATGCCGCATGGTTCCGCGTGGGCGACGACGAGCGCGCGGGCCGGGATGAACGCGAGGCGACCGGCGACGCGGTGGGCGGCGCATCAACGAAGTCCTAACAACGGGCTAATCGAGGCTTAATCGCGTGGCCAGAGCATGCCGCGCCATGGACATCGCTTCCCCCCGTACCGAGCGTCGTGCATCGCCCACCTGGGTGCGCTGCGACGTCGTCGACACCGGCGCCGTCGATCGGGCCGAGGTCGAGGCCTTCATCGCCCATGTGTACCTCGCGCGCTACGGCGCGCGCCTGCGCGGGTTCCTGCCACACCTGCTCGCGTTCCGGGACGCGGACGACCGGCTGGTCGCCGCGGTCGGCCTGCGCACCGGCCGCGAGGGACCGCTGTTCGTCGAGCAGTATCTCGACGCGCCGGCGCAGACGGTCGTTGCCGCTTCGCTGGGGCGTGCGGTCACGCGGGACGCGCTGGTCGAGGTGGGCAATCTCGCCGCGCTGTCGGCAGGCGACGCGCGCGCACTGATCGTGCACCTGACCGGCGCGCTGCATGCGGCCGGCCTGCGCTGGGTGCTGTTCACCGCCACCCGCCAGTTGCGCAATGCCTTCGACCGCCTGCACCTGTCCACCGTCGTGCTGGCCGACGCCGACCGCGCGCGCGTGCGCGACGACGGCACCGACTGGGGGCGTTACTACGAGGTCCAGCCGCAGGTGCTGTTCGGCGATCTCGCGGCCGGGCAGGCGTTCCTGCAGGCCCGGGCGACACCCGCGGTCGCGCCGTGGAACGGCGTGCATGCCCAGTGCGCGGCGGTGCCGGCATGAGCGGCTTCGCCGATCTGCTCGACGCGCTGGAACGGGCGCCGACACGCGTGCTGACGGCCGACGGCGCGCTGGCGGCGCACGCGCTGCGCGGCCGTGCACTGGACATCGCCGAAGCCCTGCAGACGCGCGGCGCGCGCGTGGTCGCCAGCCGCCTCGACAACGGTCCCGACTGGCTGGCGCTCGATCTCGCGCTGCGCGCGCGCGGCCTGGTCCACGTGCCGCTGCCGACCTTCTTCAGCCCCGCGCAGACCGCGCATGCGCTCGCGCGCAGCGGGGCCGATCTGCTGGTACTCGTCGACGACGGACTGCCGCCGGCGGATACGCACGCGCTGCTGCCGGGGCTGCGCGCGCGTGCGCTGCAGGCGGCCGCCACCGTGCTGCCCGCGCGTACCGCCTGCATCACGTTCACCTCGGGCACGACCGGTCAGCCGAAGGGCGTGTGCATCGCCGACGACGCGTTGCTGACCGTGGCCGGCGCGCTGGTCGAGGCCTCGCGTCCACTCGCGCCGGTCCGGCACCTGTGCCTGATGCCGCTGTCGACGCTGCTCGAGAACATCTCGGGCCTCTACGGTGCGCTGCTGTCGGGCGCCGACATCGCGGTGCCGCCGCTGGCCGAGATCGGCTACAGCGGCGCCGCCGGTCTCGACGTGCCGCGGCTGCTGTCCTGCCTGCACCGCTACGCGCCGCACAGCGTGATCGTGTTCCCGCAGTTGCTGCTGGCGCTGGTCAGCGCGGCCGAGCAGGGCGTGCCGCTGCCGGCGTCGCTGCGCTTCGTCGCCGTGGGCGGCGGTCGGGTCGGCGCGGCGCTGCTGGCGCGCGCGGCGGCGATCGGACTGCCGGTGTTCGAAGGCTACGGCCTGAGCGAATGCGTCTCGGTGGTCGCGCTCAACCGCCCGGGCGCGGTGCGTCCGGGCAGCGTCGGTCGCCCCCTGCCACATGCGCGCGTGTCCGTCGTCGACGGCGAACTGCATGTCGACGGCGTGCGCTGCCTGTCGTACCTGGGCGAGGACGCGCCGCCGCCCGGGGCGATCGCCACCGGCGATCTGGGCCACGTCGACGACGACGGCTTCGTGCACGTGACCGGTCGGCGCAAGCACATGTTCATCACCGCGTTCGGCCGCAACGTCTCGCCCGAATGGGTGGAAAGCGAACTGCTCCAGCATCCGCTGTTCGCGCAGGCCATCGTGCTCGGCGAGGCGCGGCCGACGAATGTCGCGGTCGCCTGGCTGCGCCGCGACGCCGATGCCGCGGCGATGCAGCGTGCGCTCGATGCGGTCAACGCGGGGCTGCCCGACTACGCACGCGTCGACCGCGTGATCCGCGCCACGCGGCCCTTCAGCGCCGAGGACGGCCTGCTGACCGCGAACGGCCGGCCGCGTCGCGATGCCATCGCGCATACCTACGCCGACGCCATCGCCCGTGCCTACGGCGACTCCGTTTCTCCGGCCTCCCTCTACCCTCAGGACCTGCCCGCATGAACTTCCACGACCGCCTGCTCGCCGAAACTGCCGACGCGCGCGCCACCCTGGTCACCCTGCCCGTCATCCAGGATGCGCTCGCGGGCCGCATCGCACGCGAGACCTATGTCGACTTCCTCACCCAGGCCTATCACCACGTGCGCCACACCGTGCCGCTGCTGATGGCTTGCGGCGCGCGCCTGCCCGCGCGGCTGGAATGGTTGCGCACCGCGATCGGCGAATACATCGAGGAGGAAATGGGCCACCAGGAGTGGGTGCTCGACGACATTGCCGCCTGCGGCGCCGATCGCGCCGCGGCCGCGGCATCGGAGCCGTCGCTGGCGACCGAACTGATGGTCGCCTACGCCTACGACACCATCGCCCGCGGCAATCCGGTCGGCTTCTTCGGCATGGTGCTCGTGCTCGAAGGCACCAGCGTCGCGCTCGCCACGCGCGCGGCGACCAGCATCGAGACCGCGCTGGGACTGCCGCGCTCGGCCTTCAGTTACCTGCTCTCGCACGGCGATCTCGACATCGAACATGCAGGCTTCTTCGAGGGGCTCATGAACCGCCTCGACGATCCGGACGACCAGGCCGCGGTGATCTATGCCGCGCGTCGTTTCTACCGGCTCTACGGCGACGTGTTCCGCAACCTGCAGGTGCCGGCACCGGCGCTGCCGCAGGCGGAGGCCGCGTGATGGACCTGCATGGCAAGACCGTCGTGCTGACCGGCGCCAGCGGTGGCATCGGCGCGGCACTGGCGACGCGACTGGTCGCGCGCGGCGCGCACGTGCTCGCGGTCGCGCGCCATCCCGAACCGCTCAATGCGCTGGCGCGGCGCCACCCGGCCGGCGCGATCACCCCGTTCGCCGCCGATCTGACCGAGCCGGCCGACCGCGCCGCGCTGCTGGCGCATGCGCGCACGTTGCTGCCGTCGCCGTCGATCCTGGTGATCGCGCACGCGCGTCCGGCCTTCGGCATGTTCGGCGCGCAGCACGAGGCCGAGTTCGAGGCGCTGGTGCGCAGCAACCTGCTCGCACCGATGCAGCTGATCCGCTGCCTGCTGCCGGTGCTGCAGGCGCATCCGCAGGCAGCGGTGCTCGCCGTGGGATCGACCTTCGGCAGCCTCGCATTTCCGGGATTCGCCGCCTACAGCGCCAGCAAGTTCGGCCTGCGCGGTCTGATCGAAGGGCTGGGCCGCGAGCATGCCGACGGGCCGGTGCGGTTCCAGTACATCGCACCCCGCGCGACGCGCACGCCGTTCAACACGCCGGCCGTCGACGCGCTCAACCAGACGCTCGGCACGCGCGTCGACGCGCCAGAGCGCGTGGCCGAAGCGCTGGTGCGCGCGATCGAGCGCGGCACCCGCCGGCGCCAGCTCGGCTGGCCCGAAGGGCTGTTCGCGCGCATCAACGCGCTGCTGCCCGGCGTGGTCGATCGCAGCCTCGCCAGGCAACTGCCGCAGATCCGCCACCACGCCGGTGGCACACCGTCCAACGACTACCGGGAAAACCGCCATGATCCGCTTCCGCTCTGACCGCCTGGCCGCCGCGCTGCTCGCCGCGGCAATCGCCCTGCCCACGCTGGCCACGGCCGCCGACACCGCATCGCCGGTCATCGCCGTGCGCGACCAGTGGGCGCAGGCCGCCTACGCCACGCCCAAGCCGCAGCGCGAAGCAGCCCTGGCCGCGCTCGCGGATCGATCGCAGGCCCTGGTGACCGCGCATCCGCGCGATCCCGGCGCGCTGATCTGGGACGGCATCGTCCGCTCGAGCCTGGCCGGCGAGCGCGGCGGACTGGGCGCGTTGTCGCTGGTCAAGCAGGCGCGCAAGGATTTCGAAGCCGCCATCGCCGTCGACGACACCGCACTCGGCGGCGCGGCGCACACCAGCCTCGGCGCGCTCTATTACCAGGTGCCCGGCTGGCCGGTCGGTTTCGGCGACGACGCCAAGGCCCGCATGCACCTGCAGCGCGCGCTCGCCATCGCGCCCGAGGACATCGACGCCAACTACTTCTACGGCGATTTCCTCCGCGACCAGGGCGACTGGGCGGGCGCCGCGGCGGCGTTCGAAAAGGCGATCGCCGCGCCGGCCCGGCCCGGTCGCGAGATCGCCGATCGCGGGCGCCGGGCCGAGGCCACGGCCAGGCTCGCCGAGGTCCGCCGGCACCTTGCCAGCCGCTGAGCATCGCCACAGACTGCGGCGATGCGCATCCTGCTTGTCGAGGACGATCCATCGCTGGGGGAAGGCCTGCGCACGGTGCTGCGCCGCGCCGCGTACGCGGTCGACTGGCTGCAGGATGGCGCCAGTGCGCTGGCAGCGATCCGCGGTGGCGGACTCGATCTGGTGGTGCTCGATCTCGGACTGCCGCGCAAGGACGGCCTGGACGTGATCCGCGAGGCGCGCCGCGCCGGCGCCACCGTGCCGATCCTCGTGCTGAGCGCGCGCGAGCGTGCCGCCGACCGGATGCTGGGGCTCGACCTGGGCGCGGACGATTACGTTGGCAAGCCCTTCGACAACGGCGAACTGCTCGCGCGCGTGCGTGCGCTGCTCCGGCGCAGCAGCGGCCAGGCCAGCCCGACGCTGGCCTTCGCCGGTCTCGCGCTCGACCCCGCATCACTGACCGTCACGTGGCAGGGCCGGGTGGTCGACCTGCCGCGTCGCGAGGTCGCGCTGCTTCGCCTGCTGATGGAACATCCCGGCCGCATCGTCACGCGCGAGACCGCGCAGCAGCGGCTCTACGGCTGGGACGAGGACGTGGCCAGCAACGCGGTCGACGTGCACGTCCATCACCTGCGCAAGCGGCTGCATCCGGCGCTGATCCGCACCGTGCGCGGCGTGGGCTACGCGCTCGACGATCCCGCGAACGACGCCGCATGAGATCGATCCGCCGCCTGCTGCTGGTCGGCCTGATCGGCGTGATGACGCTGGTGATGATCGTCGCCGGTGCCTTCAGCTATCGCGCCGGCCTGCAGGAGGCGGGCGAGATGTTCGACGCCAAGCTCGCCCATTCCTCGCGCGTGCTGATGAGCCTGGTCGACGAACCGCTGGGCGACGTGGCCGTGCACGCAGACGGCGCGCCGATCGTGGTGGCCGTCTGGCAGGGCAGCGCCGACGGCGTGGGCGAAGCGCTCGCCTTCCCGACCGGACACGCCTACGAGACCAAGCTCGCCTTCCAGGCGCGCGATGCCGGCGGCCGCCTGCTGCTGCGCTCCGACAGCGGCCCCGACGTGCCACTGGCGCCGCTGGTCGCGGGCTACGCCGATGTCGTCATCGACGGCGCGCACTGGCGCACCTTCACCCTGCGCTCGCCGCGCGGCCGCTGGTACCAGTCGGGCGAACTGTCGGACATCCGCATGGAGCTGGCCGAGGACATCGCCGAGGGCACGCTGCTGCCGCTACTGGTCGCGATTCCGTTGATGGCGCTGTTCGTCTGGCTGCTGGTGGGCTGGAGCCTGCGCGGGCTGGCCCGGGTATCGGACGAGGTCGAAGCGCGCGCGGCCGACCGGCTGGCGCCGCTGCAACCCGGACGCGTGCCGCGCGAGGTGCAGGGCCTGGTCGTGGCGATCAATGCATTGCTCGCGCGGCTCGATGCCGCGTTCCAGCGCGAGCGTCGCTTCACCGCCGACGCCGCCCACGAACTGCGCACGCCGATCGCCGCGCTCAAGGTGCATGCCGACAACCAGCGCACCGCGCGCGATGCGGCCGAGCGGGACGCGGCGCAGGTCCTGCTCGACGCGGCCGTGCAGCGGATCGAACGCCTGGTGGAACAGTTGCTGGCGCTCAGCCGCGTCGAACCGGGTGCGAACGTGAAGGCCGCGCAGCGCGTCGACCTGCACGCCCTCGCCGCCACGCACGTCGCCGAGCGTCGTGCGCTCGATGCGGCACGCGGGCTCGACATCGCACTGGCCGGTGACGCGCAGCTGGTGCTCGGTGACGAGGCCGCGCTCGACGCGCTGGTCGGCAATCTCGTCGACAACGCTTGCCGCTATGCGCCGGATGCCGGTCGCGTGCGGGTGTCGATCCTGCGTGGTGACACCGGCGTGCATCTCGTCGTCGAGGATGACGGGCCCGGCATTCCCGAAGATGCGCGGGCGCGTGTGTTCGACCGCTTCCATCGCGAGCTGGGGACCGGCGTCGTCGGCAGTGGACTGGGCCTGTCGATCGTGCGCCAGGTGCTGGACCTGCACGGCGGCAGCATCGTGCTCGACGCCTCGCCGACGCTCGGCGGCCTGCGCGCGACGGTCTTACTGCCCGCCGTCGACTGATGGCAGCAGGGCGTGTCCGCGCGGGCGTCAGCGTGCGCCCGCCGCCTTGCGGACCTCGGCGGTCACGCGCGCCTTGACCGCATCGGTGGCGCGACTGTCCGGGCTGCTGTAGTCGAGCGCCTGCACCACGAACGCGGTGTGGGTACCGGCACTGATGCAGTAGGACACCAGCGCCCGGCCACCGCCGGCCGGGCCGGACACGTGCGTCGCCAGCGTGCCCTGGTCGCTCTGCGTGCGCGTGACGTACCCGACCGCGGCCGCGCCGCGCGCGAGCGCCGCGAGGCAGGACTTCACGCTCAGCTGCGTGGCGGGATAGCGGTCGACGTCGTAGCCGAGACTGAAATCATCGGCGGTTGCGGCGAGCGCCGGGGCGAGCGACAGGCCAGCGATCAGCGAGGTCAGGGCGAGCGGCTTCATGCACAACTCCTCAACGTGGGACCGGAAAAAATCACGCGCGGACGAAGATCTCGACGCGACGGTTGAGCTGGCGGCCGGACGGGTTGTCCTGACCGTCCAGCGTGTTCGGCGCGACGGGCTGCCCTTCACCGAACCCGCGTGCACCGATGTCGCCGGATACGCCGCGCGCATGCAGCGCGTCGCGCACGGCGTTCGCGCGGCGCTCGGACAGTGCCTGGTTGTAGGCGCCGTCACCCTTCGAATCGGTATGGCCGCGGACTTCCATCGCGCGGCGTTCCACATCGCGCAGCGCGCCGGCCAGCACGTCGAGGGTGCGCGCCGCATCAGAGCGGATGTCGGACTTGTCGAAATCGAACAGCACGCGATCGTCCAGCGTGATCACGTAGCCGCAGGGCGCACCGGGCGGTGCGAACTTCTGCAGCGGCGGGAATCGGCCCGCGGATGCGACACGCGGCATCGGCGGCATCTGCACGGTGCGCGCGGGCGGCCCGATGGTGCCGGTGCCATCACCGTGATTGGTGATCAGGCCGTGCGGGCCGTTCCACGTGCCCGAGCCGTCCGCTTCGATGCGGATGAGGCCTTCCGGGCCGTTCCAGCTGCCGCTGCCATCGCCGTGGGTCGCAATCAGGCCGCGCTCGCCGTTCCAGGTGCCGCCGCCCTGGCCGTCAAGACGGATCAGGCCCCACGCGCCGTTGTAGGTGCCCGATCCGTCGGCCTCGACGCGCACGATCGCCTCGCTGCCGTCCGCCTCGGCCACGCCGTTGAGCGTGCCGCTGCCGTCGGCGTTGACCGTGACCAGTCCGCCCTCGAAGTTGGCCGTGCCGCTGCCGTCGGCCTCGAGCCGGAAGATGCCGGCATCGCCGTTGCGCACGAGCGTGCCGGTCTCGTCGATGCGGGTGATGCCACCACCGTCGAGCAGCGCGCCGTCGGCGTCGCAGCGCGCAGGCTGCACGCGGATCCCGGCAACGGGATCGAGGATCGACGCCAGCGAGCGCTCCAGTGCGCGTTGGGCCGGCGTCACGCCGACGATGTCGGGCACGACGATCGTCGGAATGACCGGCATCTCGGGCACCGCGGGATCGACGGCGGCGTCATCGGCCCGGGGCGCATCGGGCGCGGCGGGTGCAGGCGTCGCTGCGGTGCTGGATGCCGGATCGTCCGTGGGTGCCGGACTGCGCGTGCATGCCGCGAGCGCCAACGCGATCGCACAGCCCATCGAAACGTATCGAATCGCCTGCATCCACGACCCTCCTGGCGCCGCCTGCGCGGGGACGCCGGATGGTAGGCAGGCATCCGTTAGCGGCGCGTTCTCGCCAGTGCCGCGACCGAGGCCGGTGCACGTGCAGGGACGTGTCCGCCGTGCGGGTGGCCGGGCCGGCCGATCAGGTGCCGCGCGCCGGTTCCGCCGTGCCGGGCCGGGCGCGCGACGACACGCCGCGGTATTCGATCTTGCAGACATGGCCGCCCAGGTCGGATTCCAGTGCGTCGGAGACGTAGACCTCGTAGGCGCCGGGTGTACGGAAGACGGGCGCCAGCGGCGACTCGACCGACGCGCGCCCCTCGAACGACATCGGCACCTCGACCCGCTTCGCGCGCGTGAACGCCTCGGGAGTCATCAACAGGGGCGTGCCCTCCAGCGGCTGCTGGACGACGAGGAAATACCAGCGGTCGTCCGCCACCCGCCGGATCGCCAGTTCACGGCCGTGACCCGGTCCCAGCGAAAGCACCAGGGGCGCCGGAGGCCGCAGTACTTCCGGCGCGCATGCCAGCATGCGTGGATTCGACGACCAGGGCGTGTTGTCGCCGTCAGACGGCGTGGCGAGCGCCAGCATGGCTGAAACAAGCAATCGCATCATGGTGCGGGGTCCGGTCTGGCCTGCGACATCAGACCTTTTAAACCGTCAGGTCTCACAGTTCCAACAGCGCGTCGACAGCGCCGAACATGTGGATCGTCATTCCGCACGCGGGGTTCCTGGACAGGCCGTGCGGCACATGACCGTCGATCTCGGGGCGGGTGATTTCGAGCGGGACGACTGCGTCGAAAGCGCTCAGTCCACACCGATCACTTAAGCGCTGAGGATGCTGATCAGTGAGATGCCGACGACCAGATTTCCGAACGTCAGAACAAAGAGCACAGCTCTGCACAAGATTCCCTGGAGGCTGGTCGCTGGAAATGCACGCAGGCCGAACACGAAAGTCGCGAAGAACAGCGCGAATGCCGAAATCATCAGCAAGCCGAGCAGGAGCTGAATCGACTCGGGCGCGCGAGGCGCGACAATGCCCATCGTCAAAAACAGAAGAATGGATGCGAAGCCCGCCGCGAGCGAGATACATCTCACGAGAGATGTCCGATTGCCAATCCGTTCGCACATTCCGTGATGCCGCTGCTCGATGAAAGTCCATGCTGTGCCGAGCCACTTTGCGCGAGTCTCAAGTCGGAGAGCGCACTGCGGCCGGGCTCTCGGTGATCGTCCCGTATCCCGGTAGTACACCATCATTGGTGTTCAGGCCGTCTGACGCGCCGCTCATGCACCCAGCATCGACAGATCCCGTACCGCGCCCTTGTCGGCACTGGTCGCCAGCAGCGCATACGCCTTCAACGCGCTGGTGACTTTGCGCGGTCGTGCCTCGGCGGGTTTCCAGCCGCGCGCGTCCTGCTCGGCGCGACGTGCGGCGAGGGTCGCCTCGTCGACGAGCAGCTCGATGCGCCGCTGCGGGATGTCGATGCGGATGCGGTCGCCGTCGTGCACGAGCGCGATCGTGCCGCCGCTGGCGGCTTCCGGCGAGGCGTGGCCGATCGACAGGCCGGACGTGCCGCCCGAAAAACGCCCGTCGGTCAGCAGTGCGCACTGCTTGCCGAGGCCTTTGGACTTCAGATAGCTCGTCGGATACAGCATCTCCTGCATGCCCGGCCCGCCCTTCGGGCCTTCGTAGCGGATCACGACCACGTCGCCGGCCTGCACCGCGTCGGCGAGGATGCCCCTCACTGCGGCGTCCTGGCTCTCGAATACCTTCGCCCTGCCTTCGAACACGTGGATCGATGCGTCGACGCCTGCGGTCTTGACCACGCAGCCGTCGGGCGCGAGGTTGCCGCGCAGCACGGCGAGGCCGCCTTCTTCCGAGTACGCATGCGCGACATCGCGGATGCAGCCGCCCGCGCGATCATCGTCCAACGTGTCCCAGCGCGTCGCCTGGCTGAAAGCGGTCTGGGTCGGAATGCCGGCCGGACCGGCCTTGAAGAACGTGTGCACTGCATCGTCGTCGGTGACGGTGATGTCCCAGCGTGCGATGGCATCGCGCAGCGTGCGGCTGTGCACGGTCGGCTGGTCGACGTGCAGCAGGCCGCCGCGCGCGAGTTCGCCGAGGATCGAGACAATGCCGCCGGCGCGATGCACGTCTTCCATGTGGTAAGTCTGGATGTTCGGCGCGACCTTGCACAGTTGCGGCACGCGGCGCGAGAGGCGGTCGATGTCGTGCAGGTTGAAGGCGACTTCGGCCTCCTGGGCTGCGGCCAGCAGATGCAGGATGGTGTTGGTGGAACCACCCATCGCGATGTCGAGCGTCATCGCGTTCTCGAAGGCTTCGAAGGTCGCGATGCCACGCGGCAGCGCGGTCGGATCTTCGGCGCCGTACCAGCGATGACAGAGTTCGACGACGGTGCGCGCGGCCTGCAGGAACAGCTGTTCGCGATCGGCGTGCGTGGCCAGCATCGAGCCGTTGCCCGGCAGCGCAAGGCCCAGCGCCTCGGTCAGGCAGTTCATCGAGTTAGCGGTGAACATGCCGCTGCACGAGCCGCAGGTCGGGCACGCGCTGCGCTCGTAAGCGGCGACTTTCTCGTCCGAAGCATTCGGATCGGCCGCGACGACCATCGCATCGACGAGGTCGAGACCGTGCTCGGCGAGTTTCGTCTTTCCCGCTTCCATCGGCCCGCCGGACACGAACACCACGGGGATGTTGAGCCGCAGCGCGGCCATCAGCATGCCGGGCGTGATCTTGTCGCAGTTGGAGATGCACACCAGCGCGTCGGCGCAGTGCGCGTTGACCATGTACTCGACCGAGTCGGCGATGATCTCGCGGCTCGGCAGCGAATACAGCATGCCGTCATGGCCCATCGCGATGCCGTCGTCGACGGCGATCGTGTTGAATTCCTTCGCCACGCCGCCGACGCGTTCGATCTCGCGCGCGACCAGCTGGCCGATGTCCTTGAGGTGCACGTGCCCCGGCACGAACTGGGTGAACGAGTTCGCGACCGCGACGATCGGCTTGTGGAAGTCGGCGTCCTGCATGCCGGTCGCGCGCCACAGCGCGCGCGCGCCGGCCATGTTGCGGCCGTGGGTGGACGTTCTGGAGCGGTACTCGGGCATCGGTGACTCGCAGGAGCGGCGGACGGCGTGGAGCGCGTTGCGGGCGTGGTCAGTCGCCCAGGACTTCGGTTTCGCACGATTCGATGCGCGCGAGCACTGCGGCGGTGGCCTCGCGCGTGGAGACCGCGCTGCCTTCCGATGCGAGATCGGCGGTGAACACGCCCGCATCCAGCGCCGAATCCACCGCCGCTTCGATGCACGCCGCCTCCTGGGACAGGCCCAGCGAATAGCGCAACAGCAGCGCGGCGCTGAGGATGGTGCCGTAGGGGTTGGCGATGCCCTGGCCGGCGATGTCGGGCGCCGAGCCGTGGATCGGCTCGTACATGCCGACGCTGCCTTCGCCGAGCGACGCCGACGGCAGCAGGCCGAGCGAGCCGGCCAGCATCGAGGCCTCGTCGGTCAGGATGTCGCCGAACATGTTCTCGGTCACGATCACGTCGTAGGCGCGCGGCTTGGACAGCAGGTGCATCGCCATCGAATCGACCAGCTGGTGTTCGAGGGTGACGTCCGGGAACTCCTCGCGCTGGATGCGGCTGGCGACGTCGCGCCACAGCCGCGAGGTCTCGAGCACGTTGGCCTTGTCGACCGAAGTCACGTGACCGCGGCGGCCACGCGCCAGCAGGCAGGCGCGGCGCACGACGCGTTCGATCTCGGCGATCGAATAGCGGCACAGGTCGCTGGCGCCGTCGGCATCGCGGGTCTTGTCGCCGAAGTAGATGCCGCCGGTGAGTTCGCGCACGACCAGCAGGTCGACGCCGGCGAGCAGATGCGACTTGATCGGCGAGGCGCCGATCGCCGCGGCATGCGGGCGCACCGGACGCAGGTTGGCGTACAGGCCCAGCGCCTTGCGGATCGCCAGCAGCCCCTGCTCGGGGCGCACCGTGGCATTCGGATCGGACCACTTCGGGCCGCCGACCGCGCCCAGCAGCACCGCATCGGCATCGCGCGCGGCGGCGAGGGTGTCGTCGGGCAGCGGCTTGCCGGTCGCGTCGATCGCCGAGCCACCGATCAGGTGCGTGTGCAGCGAAAAGCGGTGGCCGTAGCGCGTGGCGACGGCCTGCAGCACGTCGACCGCGGCAGCGGTCACTTCCGGGCCGATGCCGTCGCCCGGCAGTACGACGATGTCAGCGTGCATGGTGCGTGTCCTCGTAATGTTGGATGCCGGCGCTGCGCGCCAACAGATAGCCCATTTCGTCGACGCCTTCGAGCAGGCAGGTGCGCGCGAAGGCGTCGAGCGGGAAGGTGTGGACGGTGCCGTCGGGCGTGCGCAGTTCGCGCGCTTCGATGTCGACGGTCAGCACGTCGTCCGGGCGGGTCATCAGGTCCTGCACGACGGCCTCGGGCAGCACGACCGGCAGCAGGCCGTTCTTCAGCGCATTGCCCCGGAAGATGTCGGCGATCTCGCTACTGACCACGACCTGCAGGCCGAGATCGCGCAGCGACCACGGCGCGTGTTCGCGCGAGGAGCCGCAGCCGAAATTGCGTCCGGCCAGCAGCACTGAGCGGCCGGCATTGTGCGGCTGGTTGAACGCGAAATCGGGGTTTGCGCTGCCGTCCTCGCGCCAGCGCCAGTCGTTGAAGGCGTGCTGGCCCAGGCCCCTGCGCTCGGTCGTCGACAGGAAGCGCGCGGGGATGATCTGGTCGGTGTCGATGTTGGTCTGCGCTAGCACCACGCTGGCGGAGCGGACCGGAAAGCCGCTCGCGTTGCTCGCGGTCATCACGCCACCTCCCGGTGGTCGGAGAAGCGCTCGCGCGGGTCGGCCACGACGCCGCGCACCGCGGCCCAGGCGGCCGTCGTCGGCGAGGCCAGCAGCGTGCGTGCGCCGGGGCCCTGACGGCCCTCGAAATTGCGGTTGCTGGTGCTCACGGCCAGCTGGCCGGGCGCGACCAGATCGCCGTTCATCGCGATGCACATCGAGCAGCCCGGCTCGCGCCACTCGGCGCCCGCCGCGCGCACGATCGCGTCGATGCCCTCGGCCTCGGCCTCGCGCTTGACGATTTCCGAGCCCGGCACCACCAGCATGCGCACGCCGGGCGCGACGCGATGCGCGCGCAGCACGTCGGCGACTTCGCGCATGTCGCGCAGGCGACCGTTGGTGCACGAGCCGACGAAGACCACGTCGACCGGCATGCCCGCCAGCGGCTGGCCGGCGACTACGCGCATGTAGTCCTGGCCCTTGCGCTCGGCGGCATCGACCGGCGCCGGCACCGGCACGTCGACACCGATCGCGGTGCCCGGATGCGTGCCCCAGGTCAGGGTGGGGCGGATGTCGGCGGCATCGATGTGCACCTCGACGTCGAAGCGCGCACCCTCGTCGCTGCGCAGCGTGCGCCAGTGCGCGACGGCCGCGTCGAAGTCGGCGCCTTTCGGACCACGCGGCGTGCGTGCGATCCAGTCGAAGGTGACCTCGTCCGGCGCGACCATGCCCGCGCGCGCACCGGCCTCGATCGACATGTTGCACAGGGTCATGCGCTGCTCCATGTCCATCGCCTCGATGGTGGAGCCGCGGTACTCGATGACGTGACCGGTGCCGCCGTTGACGCCGATGACGCCGATCGCGTGCAGGATCACGTCCTTCGCACCGACGCCCGGTGCCAGCGCGCCGTCGACGGTGATCGACATCGTCTTCGCGCGTCGCTGCAGCAGGCACTGCGTCGCCAGTACGTTGCCGACCTCGCTGGTGCCGATGCCGAAGGCCAGCGAGCCGAAGGCGCCATGCGTTGAGGTGTGGCTGTCGCCGCAGACGATGGTCATGCCGGGCAGGGTGAAGCCCTGTTCGGGCGCGATCACGTGGACGATGCCGCGCTGGTCCGAGCTCATGTCGAACAGCTCGATGCCGAACTCGGCGCAGTTGCGCGCGAGCGTCGCCACCTGTTTCTCCGAGGCTTCGCTGGCATAGGGCAGGCGCCCATCCGGGCCGGCCGGCAGGGTCGGCGTGGAGTGGTCCATCGTCGCCTTGGTGCGGTCCGGGCGGCGCGGCTTGAGGCCACGCGCGCGCAGTTCGGTGAAGGCCTGCGGCGAGGTGACCTCATGGATCAAGTGCAGGTCGATGTAGAGCACCGCGGGCGCGGCCTCGGTTTCGGGGATCACGACGTGCGCGTCCCACAGTTTGTCGAACAGGGTTTTCGGACTGGCGGTCATTGCGGGCTCGGAATGCGGATGCAGGGGCAGGGCATGGTGATCAGGCGTGCGCGGCCTGCAGCGCCGGTACGGTGCGCGAAGCGCGCAGGATGCGGTTGGCGACGTCCAGCCACGCGAGCGCGCTGGCCTCGATGATGTCGCGGCTGGTGCCGGTGCCTTCGTGGATGTCGTCGCCGTGGCGCACGCTGACGCTGGCTTCGCCGCGCGCGTCGCGGCCCATGCCGACGCTGTGGACCTGATAGCTCTCCAGCGCCAGCTCGACGCCGGTCGCGGCGGCCAGTGCGGCGAACAGTGCGTCGACCGGGCCATCGCCCAGCGCGCTTTCGGACACCTTGGCGCCTTCGGGATCCGACAGCTCGATCTGCGCACTCGCGCGCTGGCCGCGGTCGCTGACCGTCATCGACGCCAGACGCCAGCCCTGGCCGCTGACGTCACCGTGCATCAGCGCTTCCAGGTCACTGTCCTCGACCACGCGCTGGCGTTCGCACAGATCCTTGAACGCGATGAAGACCTGTTCCAGCTGCGCGTCTTCCAGCGTGTAGCCCAGCGCGCGCAGGCGGTGACCGACCGCGGTGCGGCCGCTGTGGCGGCCCAGCACCAGCTTCGAATCGGGCCAGCCGACATCGGACGGATTCATGATCTCGTAGGTGCCGCGGTGACGCAGCATGCCGTGCTGGTGGATGCCGGATTCGTGCGCGAACGCGTTCTCGCCGACGATCGCCTTGTTGCGCTGTACTGACATACCGGTCAGGCGGCGCAGCAATTGCGAGGTCGGGACCAGCCTGCGCGTGTCGATGCCGGTGTCGATGTCGTAGAAGGCGTTGCGCACCTTCAGCGCCATCACCAGTTCTTCCAGCGCGGCATTGCCGGCGCGTTCGCCGATGCCGTTGATGGTGCATTCGACCTGACGCGCACCGCCTTCGATCGCGGCCAGCGAATTCGCCACCGCCAGTCCCAGATCGTTGTGGCAGTGGGCGCTGAAGATCACGTCGCGCGCGCCGGGTACCGTCGCGATCAGGCGCTGGAACAGGGCGCGGCTTTCCTCGGGTGTCGCGTAGCCCAGCGTGTCGGGCACGTTGATCGTGGTCGCGCCGTTGGCGATCGCGGCGGCGATCACCTCTTCCAGGAAATCGTCTTCGGTGCGGGTGCCGTCCTCGGTCGAGAACTCGACGTCGCCGACCAGCCTGCGCGCATGGGCGACGCTCGTCGCGGCCATGTCCAGCACCTGCTGGCGGCTCATGCGCAGCTTGTGCTCGCGGTGCAGCGGGCTGGTGGAAATGAAGATGTGCAGGCGCGGATTGGCGGTGCCTTCCAGCACGCGCGCCGAGGCCTCGATGTCGGCCGGCAGGCAACGCGACAGCACCGCCAGCGTCGGCCGACGCACCTCGCGCGCGATCAGGCGCTGCGCTTCGCGGTCGGATTCGGAGCTGGCCGGAAAGCCGGTCTCGATGATGTCGACACCCAGCGCGTCGAGCGCGCGCGCCATCACGACTTTCTGTTGCGGCGTCATGCTGCAGCCGGGCGACTGTTCGCCGTCGCGCAGGGTGGTGTCGAAAATGCGGATGGTGTCCGGAGCGGTCATGCGGGTATTTCCTCGGGAATTCGGTGTGGCGTGCGTTCGGCGGCGGGTACGGGTGCGCGTCGAAGTCGCGGTTCGCCGCCTCCGGACGGCGCGGATGACGTCAGATCGTTGCGGCGGCGCGGCGCGGCCGCGGGCACGGTCGGAATGACGGCCGCAATGGCCGGCACCTCGGCGACGGGTTCGCGGACCCGGCGCCGCGGCTTGCGCGGCGCGCGCGGACGCACTTCCGACAGCAGCTGCGCCAGCACGCCGGCATCGACGTTGCCACCCGACACCACGGCCACCTTGCGCTTGCCCGCAACGCGGCGGCCGGCGGCCAGCGCCAGCGCGCCGGCGCCTTCGGCAATCACGTGTTCCTCCAGCGCCAGACGCACGAGGGTTTCGCGCAGTTCGGCCTCGCGCACGATCACCACGTCGTCGAGCAGATCGGTCAGCAGCGCGCGCGTCAGCAGGCCGGGGTCCTTGACCCGCACGCCGTCGGCCAGCGTGGCGATCGGCGAGAACGGCGATTGGTCCCCACGGAGCACGCGCGCCATCGCATCGACGCCCTCGACCTGCGCGCCGACGATGCGCACGCCCTGCGACTTGAGCGCCAGCGCCACGCCCGACGCCAGCCCACCGCCGCCGATCGGCACGATGACCACGTCCGGGACCAGTGCCGACGCGATTTCCAGGCCGACCGTGCCCTGGCCGGCGATGACGTCGACATCGTCGAATGCCGACAGCAGGCGGAAGCCGTTGTGCGCGGCCAACTCGGCGGCGAAGGCCTTGGCCTCGTCGTAGGTGTCGCCATGCAGGCGCACGGTGGCACCCCAGTGGGCGACGCCGGCAACCTTGGTCGCGGGCGCGTTCTTCGGCATCACCGTGATCGCCGGGACGCCCAGGCGATACGCGGCCCACGCCATGCCCTGCGCGTGGTTGCCGGCCGAGGCGGTGATCACCGTGCGGTCGTCGCCGCGCTCGCGCGCGGCCATCAAGGCATTCAATGCGCCGCGCACCTTGTAGGAGCCGGTGCGCTGCAGGTTCTCCAGTTTCAGCCAGCAGCCGAAACGCTCGGCGTAGTGCATCGGCGTGACGTCCAGATGCCGGCGCAGCCGCGCCTGCGCCGCCAACACATCGCTGGCGGTCGCGCGCGGCTCGCGGCCTACGTCGGGCTCGGACATGCTCAGACCGCCGTCAGCCAGCTGCGCGCGGCTTCGGCCTCGCCGCGCACGACGCGCGCATACAGCGCGGCCAGTTCGCGGGTGACCGGGTTATCGCCATAACTGCGGTCCTCGACGCCGTGCACCGGGGCGACTTCGGCCGCGGTGCCGCAGGCGAACACCTCGTCAGCGTCGTACAGCTCCTCGACGGTGACCGCGCGCGAGTCCGCGCCGCTCAGCTGGATCAACGTGTCGCGGGTCACCCCCGGCAGCGCGTCGCGGTGCTGCACGGCGGTCACGCTGCCATCCTTGACGATGAAGACGTTGGCGCCGGTGCACTCGACGACGAAGCCGTCGGCATCGGTGAACAATGCTTCGTCGAAGCCACGCGACTTGCTCTCGCGCTTGGCCAGGATCGAGTTCACGTAGGCGCCGCACAGCTTCAGCGGCGGCAGCGAGTCGGCGGAATTGCGCCGCCACCTGCTGATGCCCAGCCGCGCGCGCGTGCCGCCCAGGTGCACCTGGGTCGCGGTGGTCGCGACCATCAGATGCTCGGCATGGCCTTCGACGTCGAGGCCGAAGCTGCCTTCGCCGAACCACGCCAGCGGACGGATGTAGGCATCACGATGGCCGTTGGCGCGCAGCGTCGCCAGCACCGCACCGGTCGCGACCGCGGGATCGAAGGCCATGCCCAGCAGCGCTGCGCCCTGGCGCATGCGCTCGATGTGCTCGGGCAGACGGAACACGGCGGCGCCACCGGCGGTCGCATAGCTGCGGATGCCTTCGAACACGCCGCTGCCGTAGTGCATCGCATGCGTGGTCAGGCCGGCCTGCAGACTGTCGATGTCGTGCAGGGCGCCATCGAACCAGACCTGCGGTCGGGTCGACGACAGCGTCTCGGCGACCGACGGCGCCGCAACCGGCGCGGCTTCGGCGGCGACGTTCAACGACACGGCGAGACCTCCACCGACAGGCAGTCGTAGAGCTTGGCCAGCTGGCCCTGCAGCGCGCTGGCGGCGCGGTCGCCTTCGACGGTCATGCGCAGGCTCCAGCGATCGCCGTCCTCGCGCGCGTCCCCCTCGAACGCGACCGGGCGGAAGCCGCGGCGTTCGGTCGTGCCCAGCACGCGCACCAGCGCACCTTCGGCGCGGCGCAGGGTCATCTCACACTGGTAACGCATGGCTCGATTCCTTGGGGACAGTGGTAACGGGTCCGGCAGCGGGCACGGCCGGTGCGCCGACGTCGAGCGAGGTGACCTCGTCGGCATCGAGCATCTGCGCGTTGTTGTGGTTGGGCGGCACCAGCGGCCAGACGTTGGCGGCGGTGTCGATGGCGACGTGCAGCAGCGCCGGGCCGTCGGCGGCCAGCAGCGCAGCCAGTGCGGCATCGACATCGGCGGCCTTGTCGACCGACAGCGCCTGGATGCCGAAGGCGCGTGCCACTTCGGCGAAGTCCGGGTTGTCGGACAGGTCGATCTCGGAATAACGGCGCTCGAAGAACAGCTCCTGCCACTGGCGCACCATGCCCAGCGCCGAGTTGTCGAGCAGGATGATCTTGACCGGCACGCGGTAGCGCTTCAGCGTCGCCAGCTCCTGCACGTTCATCATGAAGGAGCCGTCGCCGCTGACGCAGACCACGCGTCGCAACGGATCTTCCATCTGCGCGCCGATCGCAGCCGGCAGGCCGAAGCCCATCGCGCCCAGCGCGCCGCTGGTCAGGTGCTTGCGCGGATGGTCGAAACGCCAGTGCTGCGCGACCCACATCTGGTGCTGGCCGACGTCGCAGGCCACGACCGCATCGGGCGCCAGTTCGCTCATGCGCTTCAGCAGTGCCGGCGCGAAGACCTTGTCGCCGGGTGCGTCGTAGCGCGCGGCGAATGTCTCGCGCCGCTGCGCGCACAGCTCGCGCCACGCGCTGCGCGCGACCGCATGACGCCCCTGCATCTGCGCCGCACACGGCGCGGCCAGGCGCGACAGGCTGGTGGCGACATCGCCGCAGACCGACACATCGGTGTCGCGCAGCTTACCGATCTCGCAGCCGTCGCCGTCCAGATGCACGATGCGCGCATGCGGCGCGAACTCGGCCAGCTTGCCGGTCGCGCGGTCGTCGAAGCGCGCACCGACGACGATCAGCAGATCCGATTCCTGCACCGCCAGATTCGCTGCGCGGGTGCCGTGCATGCCCAGCATGCCCAGGTTCGCCGGATGCGACGGCGGCAATGCGCCCAGACCGCGCAGCGTCAGCACGGTCGGGATTTGCGTCAGGTCGGCGAACTCGCGGAACGCCTCCAGCGCATCGCCCAGGATGATGCCGCCACCGCCGTAGACCACCGGGCGTTCGGCTTGCGAGATCAGCGCCGCCGCTTCATGCAGTGCATGGTCGGCGCAGGCCGGCATGGCGTCGGCCTGCGAGGGCACATGCGCGCCCAGGTGCGTGGCATCGCCGATCTGCACGTCCTTGGGCAGGTCGATCAGCACCGGGCCCGGACGGCCCGAACGCGCGATGCGGAAGGCTTCGGCGACGACATTGGGCAGCTCGTCGACGCTGCGCAGCAGGAAGCTGTGCTTGACGATCGGCAGGGTCATGCCGAACACGTCCAGTTCCTGGAATGCATCGGTGCCCATCAGCGGCGTCGCCACCTGACCGGTGATGACGACCATCGGCACCGAGTCCAGCATCGCATCGGCGATGCCGGTGATCAGATTCGATGCGCCGGGACCCGAAGTCGCGACGCATACGCCGGTGCGCCCGCTGGCCCGTGCGAACCCGTTCGCGGCGAAGGCCGCGCCCTGTTCGTGGCGGACCAGCACGTGCTTCAGCGACGCGCCGTGCAGCGCGTCGTAGAACGGCATGATCGCGCCGCCCGGGTAACCGAAGATCGTCTCGACCCCCTCGGCTTCCAGGGCCTGCACCAGCCAGCGGGCGCCGTTCATCAGGCGGCCTCGCTCTGCGGTTGCGCCGGCGCGCCGGCCTGCGCCCCGGTCTGCTCACCCAGCCAGGTCATCTTCGCGCGCAGCTGCTTGCCGACGTGCTCGATCGGGTGGTCCTTGTCGGCCTGCTGGAACTTCCGGTAGTTCGGCAGGCCGGCGTCGTATTCGGCCTGCCAGTTGCGGGTGAACGTGCCGTTCTGGATGTCGGTCAGCACGTCCTTCATGCGGGCCTTGACCGAGGCGTCGATGACCCGCGGCCCGCTGACGAAATCGCCGTATTGCGCGGTCTCGGACACGAACTCGAGCATGCGGGTGATGCCGCCCTCGTAGAACAGGTCGACGATCAGCTTCAGCTCGTGCAGCACCTCGTAGTACGCGATCTCGGGCTGGTAGCCGGCCTCGACCAGCGTCTCGAAGCCGGCCTGCACCAGCGACGACGCGCCGCCGCACAGCACCGCCTGCTCGCCGAACAGGTCGGTCTCGGTTTCTTCCTTGAACGTCGTCCTGATGATGTTGGCGCGCGCACCGCCCAGGCCCGCGGCATAGGTCAGCGCCAGCTGCTCGGCGTTGCCGGTGGGGTCCTGATGCACCGCGTAGATGCAGGGCACGCCGCGACCGATTTCGTATTCGCGGCGCACCAGCGCGCCCGGGCCCTTGGGCGCCACCAGCACCACATCCAGATCGGCGCGCGGGGCGATCATGTCGAAGTGCACGTTGAGGCCGTGCGCGAACAGCAGGCAGGCGCCCTGTTTCATGTGCGGCGCCAGCACGTCGGCGTAGAGCTGCTTCTGCACCATGTCGGGCGTCAGCACGGCCACCAGATCGGCGTCGGCGACCGCATCGGCAGGCGTCCTGACGGTGAAGCCGTCGGCCTTGGCTTGTCGTTCGGTCGGGCCGCCGGGACGCAGGCCGACGACGACCTGGAAGCCGGAATCGCGCAGGTTCAGCGCGTGCGCGCGGCCCTGACTGCCGTAGCCGACGATCGCGATGGAGGGTGTGGCATTGCTCATGGGAAGTGATGTCCGATTGCGGGTGGAAGGAGGCGGGGATGCGGCGAGGCTTTTCGACCGGCCAAACAAAAACCCCGCGCCTCTCGGCGCGGGGTTTTCGGTTCTTTCGACCGTGGGTTTCGTATTTCCTACACGAACCCCATTCCCGCGCCTGGTAGGACGGTAATAAGGAGTACGAGAAGGAGAATGGCCGAGGTGAGCGCGACCGGCAGGCGCTCGTCGCGCGCCTGGAGGCGTGCGGCGATGGCGGTCTGCGGGTGGTTGTTGCGCTGCGTCATGGAGTCGAGAAAAACACGGCCGTGCAGGACGTGTCAACAGTTACTTGGCGAACGATTCGCGGGCGCCGCGTCCTACTTGCGGACGCTGCGATGCGCGCGCCGAAGCAGCTTCAGGCAGGCCATCTCCCACTGCCGCGCTCCGCGCGCGGTGGCGGCTGCACGCTGCAGACTGCCGTCGCGCCAAGCGGGATAGAGCACCGGATCGATGTAGGCCTTCCGGCACACAGATACCGTGTTGCCGAGCGCGTCGGCGACGTCGGCGATGACGATCTTCTCCTGCTTGGCGAGCGCGCGTTCGGTCGGTGCGCCGCCTTTGCGGCCTTCGGGCAAGGGCATGGCGGCGAAGCGTCGGAACGCCATCAATGTGCCACCCCAGGTGCGGAAATCCTTGGCAGTGAACGTGCCGCCCATCGCGTCGCGCAGATATTCGTTGACCATGCCCGAGTCGATCCCGTGACGCTCGCCGTCGTCGTCGAGGTACTGGAACAGCGCCTGCCCCGGCAGCTGCTGCACCTTGCGCACCAGCGCGGTGAGTTTCGCATCGTCGAGTTCGATGTCCTGTTCCTGTCCGCTCTTGCCACGGAATTTCAGGCGCGCGCGACCGCCACGGATCAGCTCGAAGTGCCGGTTACGCAAGGTGGTCAGGCCGAAGGAGCCGTTGCTGCGGGTATAGCTGTCGTTGCCCACGCGCACGAAGGTCTGCGCCATCAGCGACACCACGATGGCGAGGACGCGATCGCGCTGCAGACCCGGCAGTTTCAGGTCGCGCGCGAGTGCGCGCCGCAGCTTCGGCAATGCTGCGGCGAATGCGACGATGCGGTCGAACTTGCCCAGCCCACGCACTGCGCTCCACTCGGGGTGATAGCGATACTGCTTGCGGCCGCGCGCATCGCGGCCGGTTGCCTGCAGGTGGCCGTTCGCGCGCGCACAGATCCACACGTCGCGATACGCAGGCGGAATCGCGAGCTTGCGCACGCGCTCGAGCGTCTCGCGGTCGCGGACAACGTGACCATCCGCATCGCGATAGCTGAAGCCCTTGCCGACGCGTCGCCGACTCAGACCGGGCTGATCGTCACAGACCCAGCGCAGCCCTGCTTCTTTCGCGGCGAGCACGTTCTGATGGTCGGCGGGCAGGGCGTGCGAGGTCGTGGCTGCGGATTTCATGAGCGGCTGATAACAAGCGCCTCATCAGTGGTCCGTGAACAGGAATCGCTTCACTTCGCAGGCACGGATGCGTTCGCACACTCCAGTCACACCCAATGCAAGGACACACCGCCATGAAGATGCACACCACCCTTCTGGGCGCCGCGATCGCCGGCTCGATGCTCATCGCAGGCACGGCCGTCGCACAGGACATGCAGGACCGCTCCGAGCGCACCGTCGCCGCGCAGTCGGAATCCGACCAGCCGGTGTCGGATACGTGGATCACCACCAAGGTCAAGGCCGATCTGCTGGCATCGAGCGACGTTGCCGGCCTGGACATCAAGGTCGAGACGACCAACGGCACAGTGAGCCTGTCCGGCGATGTGGAGTCGCAGGCGCAGATCGATCGCGCCAAGGCGATCGCCACAGACATCGAGGGCGTGACACGCGTCGATACCGCGCAGCTGAAGGTCGGCCCGGCGAACTGACCGCTAGCCGTTACCGCAGTATTCGAAGGGCCTCCCGCGTGGAGGCCCTTTTTCGTTGGCGTCGATCAGCCGGACGCTTCGCCGAGCAGTACGCGCGCGAGCGCCGCGCGATCGTTGTCCAACGGCGCGCCTTGTGCCGGTCGCGACAGGCAGTCGGCCAGCGCCGGCGGCACGGCCACGGGCGCTCCGATCAGCGGCTCGACGATGGTGTCAAACTTCGCCGGATGTGCGGTCGCCACCACCGCCCAGTCGCGCGTGTCGCCTGCCGCGCGCAGCGACGCCAGCAGATGCAGAGCGGTCGCGGTGTGCGGACAGGCGACGATGCCGTGGCGCGCGGGCGCGGCCGCGATCGTCGCGCGGATCGTCGCGTCGTCGACCGACTCGGCGACGAAGGCGGCGCGCAGCGCCGCGTCATCGGCATGCCAGTGGCGCAGGCGCTCGAAGTTGCTCGGTGCGCCGACGTCCATCGCGTTGGCGAGCGTCGCCCGTGTGGGCTGCGCGGCGTAGTCGCCGCCGTCGAAGAAGCGTGGCAGCGTGTCGTTGGCGTTGCAGGCGAGGCGGATCTCGCCGAGAGGCGCGCCCATCGCACGCGCAACGAATGCCGCACTGGCATTGCCGAGGTTGCCGGTCGGCACGATGACGTGCAGCAGGCCGCCGGTGTTCGCGAAGTGGTGCGCAGCGGCATGCGCGTAGTACGCGGCCTGCGGCAGCAGACGCCCCAGACTGATGCTGTTGGCGGTGCCCAGCGTGACGCGTGCGCGCAGATCGGGATCGGCCAGCGCCTGCTTGGCGAGGCGCTGGCAGTCGTCGAAGCTGCCGTCCACGCGGAAGGCACGCACGTTGTCGCCCCAGCATTCCAGCCCATGGGCCTGACGCGGAGAGACACGGTCCTCGGGGTACAGGATGACGACCGCAAATCCGGGCCGGCAATGGAAGGCGGACGCGACTGCCGCGCCGGTATCGCCGGACGTGGCGACGAGGATCGTGGTGTCGGGTGCGGCGGGATCGCGCAACGCGCCGAGTGCGCTGGCGAGGAAGCGCGCCGCGTAATCCTTGAACGCCGCCGTGGGACCGTGGAAGAGTTCCAGCACGTGGTCGCCCGTGCCCGACAGCGGGCGCAACGGCGCTTCGAACGCGAAGGCGTGCGCGCAGAGTGCGTCGAGTTCCGCCGCGATGCGCGACCCGGCGAACCATGGCGTGAGCACGGCCTGCGCGGTAGCCGCGAGCGTGGGGCGCGGTGTTGTCAGGTCGAGCCTCGGAATCGATTCCGGTACGTACAGCCCGCCATCGGATGCAAGGCCGGCGACGAGTGCCGCGTCGATGCCGACCGCGGGCGCCTTTCCGCGGGTGCTGACGAAGTTCATATCGCGTCTCCGTCGAGCAGGTCGGCACGCGGACCCGCAACCGGCGACACGTAGGCCTGCGCCTCGATGCCCGTGGCGGTGAAGCCTGCGCGCATCGCAGGCGCGGCCCGGTCGGCAGCCGCGCGCGAGTCGAACCAGGCGAATACGCTGGGCCCGCCGCCGGAAATGCTGGCGCCGAGCGCGTCGTGGGCGAGCGCGGCGGCCTTGACCGCGTCGAACCCGGGAATCAGCTTCGCACGCCGCGGCTCGACCAGCACGTCGTGCAGGCCCTCGCGAATGAGCGCGCGATCACCACGCTGCAGGCCGGTGAGGAACAGCGCGAGGTGCGTGCTGTGTGCCACCACGTCGTGCAACGCATACGGCTCGGCCAGCACCGCGCGCGAGCGGCGCGTTTCCAGCACCTGCGCCGGATGCACGACGACCGCATGCAGCCAGTCGGGCACATCGAGTGCGAGTGCGCGGTCGGCGGTCGACAGCGTCACGCCGCCCAGCAGCATCGGCGCGACGTTGTCGCCGTGGCGTGCGCCGGACGCGACCGATTCACCGTCGAGCGCGAACGGATACAGCGCCTCGCGCGACAGCGGCGCGTCGAGCAGCGCGTTGGCCGCAACCAGCGCCGCGACACAGGAGGCGGCCGAGCCCCCGAGTCCGGAGCCGAGCGGGATGCCCTTCTCCAGCGTCAGCGCGAAACCGAACGGCAGCGACAACGCCTCGCGCAAGGACTGCAGGGCGCGTCCGGCGGTGTTGTCGGCAGCCTTCAGAGGCAGCCGGTCGGCGCCGTCGACATCGCCGAAGATCGATTCGATGCGGACCTCCGGCGCGTCGATCCGACGGACGTGCGCGATATCGCGCGGTCCGTCGATGACGTGGCCCAGGACGTCGAAGCCGACGCCGATGTTGCCGACGCTGGCAGGCGCGAACGCGCGCGCAATCGTGCCTCTGAAATCGGGTGCGCTGCTCATGCGTGGCGCCAGCCGGTGCGGGCGCCGAGCGCGTGCGCGATGCTCAGCACGTCGCCGAACACACCGGCGGCGGTGACCTGCGGGCCGGCGCCAGGGCCCTGCACGACCAGCGGATTGTCGGCGTAGCGGGCGGTGGTGAACTGGACGAGATTGTCGGTCAGGCGTGTATGCATGCACGCATGATCGGCGGGAAGCGCGCGCACGCCAACACTCGCCTCACCATCGGCGCCGAGATGGGCGATGTGGCGCAGACCGCAGCCGTCGGCGCGAGCGGCCTCGAGCCGCGCCTGCATCGGCGCGTCCAGCTCTCGAAGGCGCTCGAGGAAGACCGCCAGCGGCACCTCGCGCAGTGCTTCGGGGACCAGGCTTTCGATCGCCACATCGTCCAGCGACAGCGTGCGTCCGGCCTCGCGGGCCAGGATCACGAGCTTGCGGGCGACATCCAGCCCCGACAGGTCGTCGCGCGGATCCGGTTCGGTGTAGCCCAGCGCCTGCGCCTCGCGGACGAGCTCGGAAAACGGACGGCGGCCGTCGTAGCTGTTGAACAGCCAGGCCAGCGTCCCCGAGAGCATGCCGTCGATCGCATGCAGGCTGTCGCCGGTGTCGAGCAGGTTGCGCAGCGTGACGATGACCGGCAGGCCGGCGCCGACCGTGGCCTCGTACAGGAAACGGCTGGCGCCCTGCGCACGCGCGTCGGCGATGCGCAGGTAGCGCTGCCAGTCGCCGCTGCCGGCGTGCTTGTTCGGCGTGACCACGTGGATGCCGGCGGCGAGCCAGTCGGCGTACTTCGCGGCGACCGCGTCGCTGGCGCTGCAGTCGACGATCATCGCGTGCGGCAGGTGGCCACCGCGGACGTGCGCGGCGAAGGCGTCGAGATCGCACGCCGCGGCGGCTTCGTCGAGCAGCGTGCCTGCAGTCGCCGGGTCCAGTGCCGCATCGGCCAGATGCATGCGCCGGCCGCTGGCGAGCGCGCGCAGGCGCAGGTCGACGCCGGCCCTCGCTCGCAGCGCCGGGATCACCTCGCCCAGCTGCGCCAGCAGTGCGCGTCCCACGTTGCCGGGACCGATCACGCCGACGGACACCGTCTGCGGCGACAGCCAGAACGCGGCATGTGCGGCACGCAGTGCGCGGGTGGCGTCGTCCTGCGCGATCGCGACCGAGATGTTGCGTTCGCTCGCGCCCTGCGCGATCGCGCGGATGTTGACATGCGCCTGCGCCAGGCCGTCGAACAGGCGCGCGGCGACGCCTTGCGCGCCGACCATGCCGTCGCCGACCGCGGCCAGTACGCACAGATCGCCCGTCATCGCGACACCCTGCGCCTGGCCTTCGGCGATCGCATCGGCGAAGGCCTCGACGATCGCGTCGTGTCCGCGCTGCGCCTGTTCGGCGCGCACAACGCAGCAGATCGAGTGCTCGGACGACCCCTGCGAGATCATCGTCACCGAGACACCGGCGCCGTGCAGCGCGGCGAACAGGCGCTCCGCCATGCCGGGCACGCCGACCAGGCCGTTGCCCACGAGTTCGAGCACGGCGACATCGCGCACCAGGCTCAGGCCCTTGACCGGCGATGCGGCCGGCGCGGCCTCGGGCGCGATCAGCGTGCCCGGCGCGGCGGGATTGCGGCTGTTGCGGATGCGCACCGGCACCCCGCGCGACTGCACCGGCGCCAGCGTCTGCGGGTGCAGCACCTTGGCGCCGAAGTAGGCGAGTTCGCAGGCTTCCGCATACGACATCGCGTCGAGGCACACGGCGTCGGGGACGAGGCGCGGATCGGCCGACAGCACGCCGTCGACGTCGGTCCAGATCGTCAGCGCGTCGGCGTCGAACAGGTTGGCGAAGATCGCCGCCGAGTAGTCGCTGCCGTTGCGGCCCAGCGTGGTGTCGCGGCCGTCGGCATCGCGGGCGACGAAGCCGGTGATCACCACATCGCGCGCGCCGTGCGCCAGACGCCAGGCGGCGAGTTTCGCCCGGCTCGCATCCCAGTCGACGACGGCGCCCATCTCGGCGGCGTGGACGACCAGCACCTCGCGCGCGTCGAGCCGGTGCCACTCCGGGCCGAGCGCGGCTTGCGCCAGCCGCGAGGACAGCTGCTCGCCGCAGCCGTGGATGCGCGCGAGTGTCGCGTCGTCGTCCCGCGCATCCGCATGCGCCTCCAGTGTCTGCAGATCGCGGGCGAGCACGCCGAGATCCGCTTCCAGCGCGATGTGCAATGCGCCGCCCGTATCGGATTCGAACGCGTCGGCCGTTTCGAGATGTCGCGTACGCAGCGCGGCCCAGCCCGGCTTCCAGTCCTCGCCTGCGCATGCGGCGTCGCCCAGGGCGACCAGCGCGTTGGTGGTGCCGGCCATCGCCGAGACCACGACTGGGCGCAGCCGTGCGTCGGTGGCAACCAGCGCAGCGAGCCGGGCGATGTGCGCCGCGTCGGCGAGGCTGCTGCCGCCGAACTTGTGTACGTGGCAGGCGCGTTGCGGGGCACGCGCGAAGGCGGGCGGATCGAGTGGGGCGACAGCGGACATCGGGAGACTCCTGGGTGGAGCTCCGCAGCCGGCGGGCGGGACGTGGCGTCCGCATCCCGGGTCGGGATGCGGAGCGGGCGGTCAGATCAACTGGCGGCGCGCGTCCACATCCCGTGGCCGGTGGTACCGGTGCCGGTAATGGTGACGATCGTGGTGATGGACGCAGCGCCCGCGCGCGGGGCCGCGCTCGCCGGGCGGGCGATGGCGGCGTGCAGGCGGCGGTTGGTGCGGTGCGTCATTTCCGCAGGGAATCACGCCGTCGCAAAGGGTGTCAACGGTTTTCGCGGTAACGATCGGGTCGTGGCCTTGGGCGTGCGGCGCCCCCGTGTTCTAATCCGCGCCGAAGCGGGGGTACCGGCGTCGCCGGTTGAGACAGTCCCTTCGAACCTGATCCGGCTGATACCGGCGTAGGGAAGCTTCGCAGGACCCGCTGCAGATCCGTCCTTCCGCATGTGCGTGCGGCCGGTCGCTGCGCGTGCCCGGCGCCGCCGCTTCGTCCGCTCATTTTCAGGACGAATGCCATGAACGCCGTGCCTTCCACGCTGCAGCAGCAGACCGACCAGTTGTCCGAAACCGTGACGCGGCCGATTCCCGGCTCGCGCAAGATCCACGTGACCGGCTCGCAGCCCGACATCCGGGTGGCAATGCGCGAGATCGCGCAGACCCGCACGCCGACGCTGTTCGGCGGCGAGGACAATCCGCCGGTGACGGTCTACGACCCGTCCGGTCCTTATACCGATCCCGATGTGTCCATCGATCTGTCCGCGGGCCTCGCGGCAATCCGTGCGCGCTGGATCGAGGCGCGTGGCGACACCGAAGTGCTGACCGGCTTGAGCTCCGAGTTCGGTCGCGCGCGCGAGCACGACCCGAAGCTCGCGCACGTGCGCTTTCCCTCGCGCGTGCTGCCGCGCCGCGCGCAGGCGGGCGCCAACGTGACCCAGATGCACTACGCACGCCGCGGCATCGTGACCCCGGAGATGGAGTACGTGGCGATCCGCGAGAACCAGCGGCTCGATCTCGTGCGCGACGCGCACCTGCGCGCGCAGCACCCGGGCGAGGCGTTCGGCGCGAGCATCCAGCAGGCGATCACGCCGGAGTTCGTGCGCGACGAGATCGCCCGCGGCCGCGCGGTGCTGCCCAACAACATCAACCACCCCGAGAGCGAGCCGATGATCATCGGTCGCAACTTCCTGACCAAGATCAACGCCAACATCGGCAACAGCGCGGTGAGTTCGGGCATCGCCGAGGAAGTGGAGAAGCTGGTCTGGGCGATCCGCTGGGGCGGCGACACGGTCATGGACCTGTCGACCGGCAAGCACATCCACGAAACCCGCGAATGGATCGTGCGCAATGCGCCGGTGCCGATCGGCACGGTGCCGATCTACCAGGCGCTGGAGAAAGTGGACGGTCGCGCCGAAGCGCTGACCTGGGAGATCTTCCGCGACACGCTGATCGAACAGGCTGAGCAGGGTGTGGACTACTTCACCATCCACGCCGGCGTGCTGCTGCGCTACGTGCCGCTGACCGCCAGACGTGTGACCGGCATCGTCTCGCGCGGCGGTTCGATCATGGCCAAGTGGTGCCTGGCGCACCACAAGGAGAACTTCCTCTACACGCATTTCGAAGACATCTGCGAGATCATGAAGGCCTACGACGTGACGTTCTCGCTGGGCGACGGTTTGCGGCCGGGCTGCATCGCCGACGCCAACGATGCCGCGCAATTCGGCGAGCTGGAAACGCTGGGCGAGCTGACCAAGATCGCGTGGAAGCACGACGTGCAGACCATGATCGAAGGCCCCGGCCACGTGCCGATGCAGCTGATCAAGGAGAACATGGACAAGCAGCTGCGCGAGTGCGGCGAGGCGCCGTTCTACACGCTGGGGCCGCTGACCACCGACATCGCGCCGGGCTACGACCACATCACCAGCGCGATCGGCGCGGCGATGATCGGCTGGTACGGCACGGCGATGCTCTGCTACGTGACCCCGAAGGAACACTTGGGGCTGCCGAACCGCGAGGACGTGCGCGACGGGATCATGGCCTACAAGATCGCCGCGCATGCCGCCGATCTTGCTAAGGGCCACCCCGGCGCGCAGGTGCGCGACAACGCCCTGAGCAAGGCGCGCTTCGAGTTCCGCTGGCAGGACCAGTTCAATCTCGGACTCGATCCCGAGAAGGCCGAGTCCTTCCACGACGAGACCCTGCCCAAGGACGCGCACAAGGCGGCCCACTTCTGTTCGATGTGCGGTCCGCACTTCTGTTCGATGAAGATCACCCAGGACGTGCGGGAGTACGCGGCCGAGCAGGGGCTGGAAACGTCCGATGCGCTGGCGGCCGGAATGGCCGAAAAGTCCGCGCAATTCCGCGCGCAGGGCAGCGAGGTCTATCGGCCGGAATGAGTGGCTGGCGGCCGGGTGAACCGTTCATCCGGCCGTCGCATCCGTTCGACGCAGGCCGGCGTACATTCAGTAGCGGTATCGGGACAGCGCGTCACGATCCGCCCATTACAGGGAGACCCGATATGAAGACCTCGACGTCCCGCGTCGCCGCCTGGCTCGTGGCGCTGTGCGGCCTCGCGCTGCTCGCCGGTTGCGCCACCGGCCCCCGCATTACCACCGAAGCCGATCCGCGCGCGGACTTCTCGGCCTATCGCACGTGGTCTTTCTATTCGCCGCTCGCGATCGAGAAGGAAGGCTACGAGACCCAGACCAGCGAAATCGCAAAAGCGGCCGTCCGCGCCGAAATGGAGCGCCGCGGCTACCGCTACAGCGAATCGAACCCGGACCTGTGGGTGAACATCAACGCCTACATGGAGCGTCGCACCGATGTCAGCAGCTACCCGACGGTTGACTACGCGTACTACTACAGCTATCGCGCCCGTGGATATTTCGCGGTGCCGTACTGGAACGAGCGCACCAGCGTGTACCGCTACACCGAAGGCACGATGAACGTCGATCTGGTCGACGCCCGCGCCAAGCGTCTGGTGTGGGAAGGCATTGCGGTGGGCCGCGTCGGCAACAACCGTCCGGACCAGCGCGCTCAGCGGATCAATTCGACGATCGCCGAGATCTTCGCCAACTATCCGCACCAGGCCGGCGCACGCGCACCGGCGATGTGATCGACGCTCCGCCGGAGTTGATTGAAGGAAACGGGCCGCAGGGCCCGTTTTTTTTCCGCGCGCTCAGGACGCGCGCGCTTCGCCCAGATCCTGCGCCAGGCGCTGCAGCCAGCCGCGCCAGGTGGCCCCGTCGCGCGTGGGGTCGTACTCGCTGCCGAGCGCGGCGATGCGTGCGCCCAGCGCGGCCTCGTCGAGCGGCTCGCCGAGCAGCGCCTCGGCCTCGGCACGCGTGCGCGACACATGTTCGGGCGATTCGCCGTCGCGGAAATACGCGACCACCGCTTCAGGCGTGTCGTGCTCGGCGGCCCAGTCCTGGTGGAAGTAGGCGGCGAAGAAATTCTCGAGCGAGGGATAGGCACTCATCGGCGGCACGCACTCGTCAGGGCTTGTTGGGATAGCCGGTCACGATTCTATAGCCGATGTCGAGCTGGCTCGAACGCTCCAGCACCAGCCGCACGGAGAAGACGTCGACCGCGCTGGTGTCGCCGCGGGTGACCGAAATGCCGGTGCTCGCGTCGAAGGTCGTGTCGATCACCAGACGGTTGCCGCCGCTGCCGTCGACCCAGGCGTCGACGCGCTCCTGATGATCGGCGATGGTCGCCGAGACGAACTGCTCGGCCTGCGGCAGATCGCGGAAGCTCGATGCCGCGCTGATGTTCTCGCGGCTCACCCGGTCGAGCAGCCACTGCTCGCTCTTGCCGACGTGGCGCTCGATCAGATGTCCGCCGACGTCCTCGTGCGCCTCCAGTCCGCCACCGGGCACTTCCGTGGCGCCTTCGGGACCGTCCGGTCCTTCAGGGGATTCGACGCGGCCGAGCCAGGCATCGATCCGCTCGACGGTCGCCTCGACCGCGTCGCGCTCGACACGCGACAGCGACTGCGCGGGCAGGTTCGAGAGCGCGTCGCGGATGTCGCCCAGCGCCGGAGCCAGTTCCTCGGCGAACACCGGGCTGCGCTCGGCGAGCGTGATCGCCGCGCCGGTCTCGGCGAGAAAGCCTTCGATGTCACCGGTGTCCAGCCGTGCGTGTACGTGCGCATCCACAGTCTCCGCGAGGGCTGCGCAGACAGCGCTCTCTGAGCCCGACCCCTGCAGTTCTGCGGATCCGGTGGGCATGAATGCGGTGCCTGCAAGTGTTGCGTCCATTCGCGCCCCATAGGCTGTCATCGGAGCGCTGGACGATAGAAGCTACATGCGCCGTGCACAGCTGGGGCTGACCCGAGCGGCACCCATGACCTGTGCCACGCGCGCTTTGCGCAATCTGGCCGCAGTCTGCGCGTCATTCAGGCTGTGTTGACTACTCTTGGTGGCTTGTTCGTTGGGAATGTGATGTCCGGATCGATGTCCTCCGGCGCGCCGACGCCCGCGCGTCTCCGCGTCGGCGAAGGTGTCGTCGATCTCGCCACGCGCGAGATCCGAATGCCCGAAGCCCGTTCCGCCCGGCGCGTCACGCCGAAGGCGATCGGCGTGCTGCGGGCGCTCGCGCGCGTGCCGGGGGAGGTTGTCGGCCGCAACGAGCTTCTGGCGGAGGTCTGGCCCGACACGTTGCCTACCGACGATGTCCTGACCCAGGCGATCACGCAGCTGCGCAAGGCCTTCGGTGCCGGCGCGAGCGGTTCGGAGGGGGGCAAGGCCTACATCGAAACCATCGCCAAGGGCGGTTACCGGTTGACGGTGGCCGTCGAAGTGCTGGCGTTCGAAGGGCGTACGGTGCCTGCGGTCGTCACCACGACCGACCCCGCGTTTGTGGCGGTGCCCGCCGGGACCGCCCTTTCGGTTCCGCCGCCGCCTGCTGCCCCGGCGCGTCGCTGGTGGCTTGCAGGCGCGGTGCTGATGCTGGTCGGCATCGCCGTGCTGGGCCTGTGGACCGCGTACGAGGCCGGCCGGTTGCCGGATGACACCGTCGCGGGCAGTCCTGGTCCCTCGCCCGTCAGCCGCCCCTACCGGCTGATCACCAGCGCTGCGGGCTTCGAACTGTCGCCGTCCCTGTCGCCGGACGCCTCGATGGTCGCGTATGCCTCCACCGGCACCGGAGATGCAACGCGGCAGTCCGCGATCTTCGTGCAGACCACCTCAAGCGCGGTCCCGCGCCAGTTGTCACGTCCACCCGATGGTTCGCGGGACGATCTGCCCGCATGGGCCCCGGACGGGCGGGAGATCGCATTCGCGCGCTGGGAAGCCGGCGGCGCATGCCGTGTGTTGCTGGTCGCGTCGACGGGCGTCGGGGACGAGCGCGAGATCGCGCGATGCGACGGCAGCGATCTGCTCAGTTTCGACTGGCTGCCCGATGGGAGCGGTCTGTTGTTCGGGACCATGACCGGCGCCGACGTGTCGACGCGCCTTCGGATTCTCGATCCGGTCGGTGGGCGCTGGCGCAACCTCGACTATGCGGGCGCCCCCGGTGACATCGACTTCGCCCCGCAGGTGTCGCCCGACGGTCGCTGGATCGGATTCATCCGCAATCCCCAGATGGGCGATCTGTGGCGCGTGCCGATCGAAGGCGGGGTGCCGGAGCAGATCACGCGGCTGGGCGCCGAGATGCGCGGCTGGAGTTGGGCGCCCGATGGGGCCTCGATGGTGTTCGGGCTGCGCGTCGACAGCGAGTCGCGGCTGTATCGCGCGGATCTTGCAGATGGAACGGTCAGCGACCTCGGCATCGAAGACGCGCAGTCGCCGTCCATCTCTGCGCGGACGGGCATGCTGGCGTTCGTGCACCGGCGCCCGCAGTTCGGACTGTTCCGGATTGATGGCGGCAGCGGAGAGTGGCAGCGTCTGTTTCCGTCCTCGGGCCGTGACTCCCAGCCGACGGTGTCGCCCGATGGGACACAGATCGTATTCTCCTCCGACCGCGCGGGCCGCTTCGAACTGTGGTGGGCGCGCCTCGATTCGCTCGAGTCCTTGCGACCGATCGAAGGCGTCCGTCCCGACACGCGACAGTCGCCGACGTGGTCTTCCGACGGGCGTCGCCTGCTGGTCACGGCGCTGGACGCGCAGAACGCGCCTGTGATTCTGGAAGTGGAACCTGCGTCCGGGCGTATCGAGCCTGTCGCGTTGCGCGGGAAGCATCCGGCGCAGGCACTTTACGGACCAGATGACGCGGTTTACGTGCTCGAAGGGGACCGGGAAGGCGCGAGCGCGTTGTCGCTGGTCGCGTACGGCCGCACCACGGGCCCCTCTGGCCCGCGCATCGAGGGCGTTTCGCACGTCCGCTTCGATCCGGCCAGAAGACGCTTGCTGTACACGCGCTTGGATTCGAACGGCCTGTGGAGCGTGGCACCCTCGCTCGCATCCGACACGGTCGTCAGATTGAGCGATCGACTGCCGTCCCGCTGGCGCTATCGGAGCTGGACGCTGGCGGAGGATGGCGACGTCGCCTATCTGGAAGCGACGCCCGCGTGCTGGGCGCAAGTGTCCCGCTTCCGTCAGGTCGAGGGGTCACTCGTGCCGGATGGCGTGGAGTGCGTGGATCCGGTCACCCGCAGCACGACCAACGGATTCTCGACCTATGGCGGGGCCTGGTTTATCTCGTTGGCGTCCGAAGACGGCAGCGACATCGGATTCATGCCGCTGCCGGAAGCAGCGCATGCGCAAGAAGGTATCGCCAAGTGGTTGATCTCACTGAGAAAAAAGACTTCGTAAAATCTTCGGATCAGGTTTCGCGACGATTTCGGCAAACTCTACGTGTGATATCGGGTAAGCATTCGGGGAAGCCGGCACAACAGTCGTTCCTCAGCGTATGCATGGTGTGGGATGTCGAACTGTCTGTGGGCCGCTCGCGGCCAGATGCTCGGATTCGAAAAGCTCGATGGCGTGGCCCAGTGTTTGGGCTCGGCGCGCCTCGGTGGCATCCAGGTCTCCGCACCGGTCTTCAATCTTTGGGTCCAGATCCGTGGAGACGGCTGGATCGAGTCGCGAGAGGGGCGCTTCCGCATGCGCCGCGGCGACTGGATGGCGTTCGAAAAGGAATCCGCGCCACTCGTGCAGAGCGGGCCCCACGGCCTGTGCATCGGCATCGCGCTCGATTCGGCAGCGTTGGAATCTCTCCAGGCATTGAGCGACGGCAGCCTGTACGCCGGTCGCGGTCGCCTTCCAGCCCGCGAGCTGCGGATGCTGCTGCGCCTGTGGCGTGAAGCTGCGCAGTCGTCGGGCGACGCGCTTTCGGTGCGTCCTCTGCTCCTGCAGCTCGCTCACGTCCAACGCGACCTCGCGGCGCGCGTGCGCCGCTGCCCGGGCCGGTCCCGCAGTCGCAAGCGTCAGGTGTTCGGCAGGATGCAACGGGCGAAGCTGTACCTCGAAGGCAACGCGGACCGCGTGGTGCGCATCAGCGAGCTCGCAGATCTGACCAGTTTCTCGAGCTGGTACTTCTCCAAGGCGTTCCATGCCTTGTACGACGAGAGTCCGCAGGCGCTTTCGGTGCGTCTGCGCCTCGAACGGGCCGGTCACCTGCTCAAGACGACCTCGATGATGGTCGGGGAGGTTGCTGCGGCGACCGGTTTCGACAACTGCTGCAGCTTCGCGCGTGCGTTCAAGAACCATCATGGCGTGCCGGCGAGCCGATATCGCACGGCTGCACGCCGCAAAGCCAACGAGGTATACGCGTCGGCTTAACACTGCGGTGTGACATGCGTCGTATTGAATAGGGCTGCTACGCGAAAACAGCAGAATCGGCAAACCCAGACAGTGGTGGAAGCAAGGCCTTCGGGGTGGTTCCAGACGTAACGTGCCACTGGCGTCTTAACGCGTCAGTAACGCACACCCTCTGGAGAGAGAACTTTGAAGAACCTTCGCACCCCCGCATTGCGGAAGGGCCTGCTGCCGGCCGCGATCCTCGCCGCCGTTGCGCCGGCGATCACGTTCGCGCAGGAAAGCTCCGCGAGCGGCACCACCGAACTCGACCGCATCCAGGTCACCGGCTCGCGCATCCGCAAGGTTGACGTCGAGAACGCGCAGCCGATCCAGACGATCTCGCGCACCGAGATCGAGAACCAGGGCTTCCAGTCCGTCGGCGACATCTTGCAGAACATCGCCGCGACCGGCAGCCCGGCACTGAGCCGTTCTTCGCCGCTGAGTTCGGGTGAAAGCCCCGGCGGTACCTACGTCGACCTGCGTAATCTCGGTCCCGAGCGCACCCTCGTGCTGCTCAACGGCCGTCGCCTCGGCGTGAACAACGACGGTCTGCAGGATCTGGCAACGATCCCGTCTTCCGCTGTCGAGCGCATTGAAGTCCTGAAGGACGGCGCGTCTTCGCTGTACGGCTCCGATGCGATTGCGGGCGTCATCAACGTCATCACCCGTCGCAACTTCGACGGTGCCGAAATGAACGCCTATGTCGGTCAGTACGGCGAGGGTGACGGACAGACCCAGTCGTTCGACTTCACCATCGGTTCGACCGGCGAGCGCAGCTCGATCATCTTCGGCGCGCAGTACGACAAGGAAGAGCCGGTGTGGGCGAAGGACCGCTTCTGGTCCATCGACACCTATCCGGGCCAGCCGGCTTACAGCTACACCGTGGTCGGTCAGGTCGGCAACATCCGCAACCCCGCAAACCCGGCCCAGTGGCTGGTGCTCAATCCCGGCGGCGATCCGACTAACCTGGACGACTATCGTCCGCAGGTCGGTGGCGCCAACGGTGACACGAGCAACGCCGCCGAGCAGATGATGGTCCGCACCGGCATGGAGCGCACCTCGATCTACACCAGCGCCGATTTCGATCTGACCGACAATGTGCGCTTCCGCGCCGACGGCAGCTTCAACCGCCGCGAAACCGACGTGCAGGTGGCGGGCTATCCGTACCAGAGCGCAGCTGTCGACGTGCAGACGCCGATCAGTGCCGACAGCTACTTCAACCCGACCGGTGAAGCGCTCGACTTCCGCCGTCGCGGCTGGGAAGTGCCGCGCACCACGCAGCGTCGTCTCGACACCTACCGCTTCAGCGGCGTGTTCGAAGGCTCGTTCGAAGTGGGCGAGAAGTTCTTCGACTGGGATGCTGGTTATCTGTTCACGCGCGGCGACGCGACGATCCGTGGCCGTGGCGATTTCAACAAGCTCGCCGTCGCTCAGGCCGTCGGCCCGTCGTTCCTCAACAGCGACGGCGTGGTCCAGTGCGGCTCGGCCGCCAACCCGATCCCGCTGGCGGACTGCACCCCGTGGGCGCCGCAGCTGAGCGAAGGCCCGAACTCGCTGTCGAACGAGGACATCCAGCGCCGCTTCTTCCTGATGGAGAACGCGACGTCGGAGACGACGACCCACAACTACTTCGCCAACCTCAGCGGCACGATCGCGACGCTGCCGGCCGGCGACCTGGCGTTCGCGGCAGGTCTGGAGAACCGTCGCGTCAACGGTCGTTACTCGCCCGACGCGTTCGCGCAGACCGGCAATTCGACCAACCTGGCCGCGCAGGAAACCTCGGGCGGCTACAGCGTCAATGAAGGCTACATCGAGCTCGACATCCCGCTGCTGGCCGACGTGCCGGGCGCGCAGGAGCTCGCGCTCAACGTCGCCAGCCGCTACTCCGACTACGACGTGTTCGGCGACACCACCAACAGCAAGGCGAGCTTCCGCTGGCGTCCGATCGACGACGTGCTCGTCCGCGGTACGTGGGCCGAGGGCTTCCGCGCGCCGGCGGTCTCCGACCTCTACGGTGGCACCGGCCAGACGTTCGACTGGTACGCCGATCCGTGTGACACGGTCAGCGGTTCGGCCGCCAACAACCCGGCGGTCTACGCCCGTTGCGCCGCCGACATCGCCGGCTATGCGAACTTCACCTATCCGGACGACGAAGACGGCAACGTCGGCTTCCAGCAGACCGGCCAGGGCGGCACGCTGGCTTACGCCGGCCAGACCGGCACGCCGTTCCTGAGTGGCTCGAACCCCGATCTGACCCCGGAAACCTCGGTCAGCCGTTCGCTCGGCATCGTCTACAGCCCGAACTTCGTGCAGGGCCTGGGCGTGTCGCTTGACTGGTGGAAGACGCGCATCGACAACGTGGTTACCTCGTTCACTGCGTCGGGCATCCTCGCCGACTGCTACATCTACGGCATCGACTCGCAGTGCGGCTACTTCACGCGCGACGAGAACGGCGTGGTCAACACCCTGACCCGTACCGGCCGCAACGCCGGCTACTGGGAAGTGGAAGGCTACGACTTCGAGGTCAATTACGCGCTCCCCGAGACCAGTGTCGGCAACTTCGCGGTCAACTGGGCCACGACCTACTACAGCGATTTCGGTGTGAAGTCGGACAACACCGAAAACACGGTCGTGTCGCCGCAGGTCAGCTTCGGCAGCACGTTCCGCATGCGTTCGGTCGCAAGCCTCAACTGGGATCTGGGTGACTTCGGTGCGACGTGGACCGCGCGCTACTTTTCCAGCATCAAGGAGGAGTGCTACTTCTCCACGATGTGCAACAACCCGGACTACGTCGACTTCCAGGGCAACGAGTTCCCGATCAACAAGACGGGCTCAAACACCTTCAACGACGTGCAGGTCCGCTGGCGCGCGCCGTGGAACGCGACGATCTCGGTCGGCGTCAACAACGTCTTCGACCGCGTGGGTCCGGTGCTGTACACGCAGCCCAACAGTGGCTTCTCGTACTACGGTGGCTTCGACATCGGTCGCTTCACCTACATGAAGTACCAGCAGCGCTTCTGATCCATCGAAGTTCTGTGTGAATCGCTACGGCCCCGAAAGGGGCCGTAGCTTTTTGTAGGTGCAGCGCGCTCGTGCCTTCGCGGCCGGAATGCGGCTCGACGCCGAGCGTCAGGCACACGCGGCAGACGGTCAGCACGGCGGGCATCCAGCGTCCCGTGTTAGCGCACGCCGTCAGGCTGCTGACGCGACTACGCCATCGGCCACGGAAAGCGGCGCGACCATGCACCGTATCGGGGATCCCATCTTCCACGGCTTAAGGCACGTCAGCGCGTGCTCAGGAGGCGCGCGCACCGCCCATGCCCCTCAGCTGCGCCGCATGCGCGCGCCAGCCATCGAGCTTGCCGAGCACGCCAGTGCGCTGCAGGTATTCCTCGTGCACGGGCTGCTCGGCGGCGAGGGCCGTCGCGACGTGGACGGCGCCGGTGATCCAGAAGCTGCGCGTACCGGCCTTGAGCGGGTCGCGCTGGAAGGCGACGGCCTCGATGATCGGCATCGGCAGGCCCCACAGCCCCAGCAGATAGGCACCGGCCCGGGTATGTCCGGCGGCGTCATCGGTGGGGGAATCATCGGGGACACGCTCGTCGCGGATACCCGGCAGCAACAGGCCGATATCGGCCAGCAGTGCGGCCGTGGCACCGAGCTCGAGACTCGATTCGGGCAGCATGCGACGCGCGAGCTGCGAAGCCATCAGCGCACGTTGCTGCATCGCGGGGCGGTCGAGATCGCTGCGCGCGGCGTAGGCGAAGACTTCGCTGGCCAGCACCAGGTCGCGCATCGTTACCAGGCCCAGCCGCGTCACCGCCGAACGCAGATCGGTGATGCTGCGTCCGAGCGAGAAGTAGGCCGAATTGCTCAGCTGCAGCACGCGCGCCGCGATCGCGGGATCGCCGGAGACGAGCTGTGCGATATCGGCGGCGCTGGTGTCGTCCGATTCCAGTGCCTGGACGAGCGCGAGGTAGGTCTGCGGCGGAGACGGCAGTTTCTCGATGCGTCCGATGCGCTCGCGCAGCGCCGGATCGTCGAGCAGTTCGCGCAGCTCGTCGAGACTGGCGATCGCTTCGAGCAGCTGGGCCTCGTCGATCGGTGCAGGCAGGAAGCGGTGGGCGAGCGAGAGCAGCCGCACCGACGGGTGGCCCGTGGCGACGGCGATGCGCGAGGTCGCGGGGCGCAGCGCGCGGATACGCTCGAGCAGCAATTCCGGCGCCATGTCCGGCAGGTGCGGCGCCACCACCACGACGTCCTGCGGCGCATCGATGAGCCGGGCCATGGCGGCGGTGCCGTCGGCGGCGCGTTCCACGTGCCAGCCGTCGTCCATGTCGGCGACCAGGGCGAGAAGATCGGACGGCAGGCTGTCGTCGCCGCCCACGAACAGGATGTGCACGAACGGAGATCCCCGGAAAAGACCGCGCCACCCCCGTGGCGTCGGCATCCGGCGATGCTAGCAAGCACGCCGCCGGCAGACCCGGCGGCGCGTCGCAAAGTGGAACGGCGGGTGACCCGCCGTCCCGGGGTTTCAGCCGGCCTTGTAGGCGGCGATGGCGTCGTTGAGGATCGCCTTCGCTTCGGCGGCGTTGCCCCAGCCGCTGATCTTCACCCACTTGCCCTTCTCGAGATCCTTGTAGTGCTCGAAGAAGTGGCCGATGCGCTCGAGCCAATGGGCCGACACCTTGTCCAGGTCGTCGACGTGCGCGTAGCCGCCGAACACCTTCTCCACCGGCACGGCGAGGATCTTCTCGTCGCTGCCGGCCTCGTCGGTCATCTTCAGCACGCCGACCGGGCGGCAGCGGATCACCGAGCCGGGGATCAGCGGCAGCGGCAGCACCACCAGCACGTCGGCCGGGTCGCCGTCACCGCAGACGGTGTTGGGCACGTAGCCGTAGTTGCAGGGGTAGCGCATCGGCGTGGACAGGATGCGGTCGACGAAGATCGCGCCGCTTTCCTTGTCCACCTCGTACTTGACCGGCTCGGCGTCCTTGGGGATCTCGATGATGACGTTGATTTCGTCCGGCGGGTTCTTGCCGGTGGGGACGGAGTCCAGGCCCATTGCGTTGCGCTTCCAGTGGTCGATAGAAGCGCCATTTTACGGGCATCCGATGTTGCGGCGCAGCGGCGATCGGCCGGCAATGGTTGCAGCCGCAACTTCGAAGATCCCGCCGGACCAAGGGTACGCCCCAGTATGGTGAGTCCATACGCAGGCGTACACATGGACACCCGACTTCCGTCCTGCAGGCCCGATTCCGATGACCACGCTCGATTCGCTGTCCCCGACCGCCCATTCCGCGACGACCCAGGGTTACTGGGAAAACCCGCTGGCGCCGCCGCACACCCATGACCATGGCGGCCCGGGCGCAGTCGACGACCATGCCGACATCGGCGCGCTGGGCGACGGTCCGGAAGTCTCGGCCGACGCGCCGGAGCGTGCGCCCAACGGCGCGATCGCGATCGACGGCGGCCGCAACAACTCGAGCGGTCGCACGCAGACCAGCACGCCCGACGGCAAGCCGGTCGTCAGCGATCCGCTGCACAGCGACGGCCAAGTCGAAGTCACCCGCGAGCGCACCCAGGCGCAGGGCTACATCAGCCGCGACCAGGTGGTGTTCACCACGGGCAGCGGCAACGACGACGTCGGCGTGAGCCAGCGCGACGACGGCACGCTCGACGTCACCGTCAACGGCGAAAGCTACGAGGTCAATCTGGCCGAAGGCCAGGAGCTGACGCTGCGCACCGGGGCCGGCAACGACACCATCCAGGTCGCGCCCAACGTCAAGGTCAACGTGATCGTCGACGCCGGCGACGGCAACAACGACATCACCGTGGAAGGCGACGGCGACAACCGCATCAGCAGCGGCGACGGCGACGACACCATCCGCGTCACCGGCAGCGGCCGCAACGACATCCACACCACGGGCGGCACCAACGAAATCTTCGGCGGCAGCGGCGAGAACGTGATCTACGGCGGCGATGGCAGTGACACCATCCATGCCGGCAGCGGCACCAACTACATCGACGGTGGCCGCGGCGACGACGTCATCCACGGCGGCGGCACCTTCGACATCATCTCGGCCGGCGGTGGCGACGATGTGGTCAACGTCGGCGAGGGGCGCACCACCGTCTACGCCGGCGCCGGCAGCGACACGATCGAAGGCGCGCATGCGCAGACCACGGTCTATTCGGAAGCCAGCGACCTCATCAATGCCGCGACCGGCGCCAAGCCGACCGTGGTCAATGTCGAGATCGACAACACGCTGGGCGACCGCGGCGTTCGCGTGCAGGGCTCCGATGCCTTCGTGCAGCGCATGCAATCCGAACTGGATTTCCTGAGGTCCTCGCCGAACGGGCAGCAGATGCTGGCCGAGTTCGACAAGGCGGCCGAGGCCAAGGGCAATACCGTGACGATCCAGGAACTGTCGAACGAGGACAACGGCTACGCCCAGACCTTCAGCAACGACGCCGACATCGTCAACGGCCGTCCGGGCGCCGGCGGCGACGTAACCATCAGCTACAACCCGTCGTTCCACATGGATGCGTTCCCGGCGCCGTCGGTGGTGCTGTTCCACGAGATGTCGCACGCCTACAACGGCGTCAACGGTACCTTCCTGCAGGGCATCTATCGCGGCACGGGTCCGGACAGTGGCCAGGTGCCCAATGCCGAACGACAGGCCGTGGGACTGGAGACCAGCGCCACGCCGTATGACTTCGACGGCACCGGTGCGATCACCCACAACCCGATCCATCTGACCGAGAACGGCATCCGCCGCGAACTGGGCATGCCGGATCGCCCGAGCTACGCGCTCTGATCGAACCGTCACGTCTGGAAGGGCGGCGCATGACGCGTCGCCCTTTCTGCTTTGCACCGGCACGCTGACGATCGCGCGGTGCAGGCTGCAACCAGCACGCGAGGTGTCTTTCCCATGATTCCCAAAGCGCCCGCGTCCACGGTGCGGGCGCCACGCTCACGTCCACAGGTACATGCTGCATGGCGCCTCACCATCGCGATGTCCTGCCTCGTCGGCGCGCTGGCGCCGGCGCCCGCGCTGTCCAGTCACACATCCGGAACGCCCGAGAGGTCTGCCATGCCGCCCACCGATTCCGCCCGCGCCCATGTCGAAGCCGACGGCGTTGTCCTCGAGGCGATCTTCGTGCGTGAAGGCGCGGCGCTGCGCGTCGACTACCGGCTCCGCAACACGGGCACGCAGGCCCTGGTGGTCTTCGACCGTGGCGACCGGCACGCGGTGCTCACGCGGCGACAGAAGACGGGCGATGTCGGCGTGCCGAGACTGGAGACGCGCGATGGTGATCGCGCAGTCCTGTCGCATGTCGCGCGTGCGCTGCCGACCCCCACACCGACCGTTCCGCCAACGCCGCTCGCACGCCGCGTCCACCCGGGCGAACAGGTCGATGCATCGTTCGCGTTCGCGAACTGGCTGGATGCACCGGCACAGGTGCAGTGGTGCATCGGCGTCGCGGTCGCGGACGATGCGCGGCTGTCGTCTCCGGACGCCACCGGCGCGGTCGAGGTCTGGCAGGCCGATTTCGGTTACGCCGACGATCAGCAGGTGCTGTGCACGCCCTGGTTCGACATGGCGCGCGGCACGTTCGAAAGGTAGCGCGGTCGCTCTACCCATCCGCCGGAGATGCAATGGACCCGCCTGGCATGCAGGCGGGTCCGTTCGGCATCAGAGCAGCGGGACGAGCAGCAAAGCGGCGATGTTGATGCTCTTGATCCGCACCGGCGGTGCGCCCTCATCCCGTTCCCCTCTCCCGGAAGCGGGAGAGGGGCGAATATGCCGTGCGGGATCGGCTCCGGTCAGAGCAGGGGTACGAGCAGCAATGCGACGATATTGATGATTTTTATGAGGGGGTTGATCGCGGGACCGGCGGTGTCCTTGTAGGGATCGCCGACCGTGTCGCCGGTGACGGCCGCCTTGTGGGCCTCGCTGCCCTTGCCGCCGTGATGGCCGTCCTCGATGTACTTCTTGGCGTTGTCCCAGGCGCCGCCGCCGGTGGTCATCGAGATCGCGACGAACAGGCCGGTGACGATGGTGCCGATCAGCAGGCCGCCGAGCGCACGGATGCCGGCGCCCGGTCCCATCAGGGCATTCATGCCGAGCGCGACCACGACCGGCACGAGTACCGGCAACAGCGAGGGCACGATCATTTCCTTGATCGCGGATTTGGTCAGCATGTCGACCGCGCGGTCGTACTGCGGCTTGCCGGTGCCTTGCATGATCCCGGGAATCTCGCGGAACTGGCGCCGCACTTCCTCGACTACCGCCCCTGCCGCGCGGCCCACCGCTTCCATCGCCATCGCGCCGAAGAGATACGGAATCAGGCCGCCGACGAAGAGGCCGATGATCACCGCCGGATCGGCGAGATCGAAGCGGAACTCCGTGCCCGGATACTTGGCCTCGAGGTTGTGGGTGAAGTCGGCGAACAGCACCAGCGCGGCGAGCGCCGCCGAGCCGATCGCATAACCCTTGGTCACGGCCTTGGTGGTATTGCCCACCGCGTCGAGCGGGTCGGTGATGTCGCGGATCTCCGACGGCAGCTCCGCCATTTCGGCGATGCCGCCGGCGTTGTCGGTGATCGGGCCGTAGGCATCGAGCGCGACGATCATGCCGGCCATCGACAGCATCGCCGTCGCCGCGATCGCGATGCCGTACAGGCCGGCGAACGAGAAGCACGCCCAGATCGCGAAGCACACCGCGACCACCGGCATCGCGGTGGACTTCATCGACACGCCCAGACCCGCGATGATGTTGGTGCCGTGGCCGGTCGTCGATGCCTGTGCGATGTGCTTGACCGGCGCGTACTGCGTGCCGGTGTAGTACTCGGTGATCCAGACGATCGCGCCGGTCAGCACCAGTCCGATCAGCGCGCACAGATAGAGATTGGTCGCGCCGTGCGTGTTGTCGGCCATCAGCTGCGTGGTGATCGGCCAGAACAGCGCCGCGGCGATCACCCCCGAGACGATCACGCCCTTGTACAGCGCGCCCATGATCGAGCCGCCTGGCTTCACCTTGACGAAGAAGGTGCCGACGATCGACGCAAGGATCGATGCGCCGCCCAGCACCAGCGGATACAGCACGCCGTTCGCGCCGACCGTGGCCGACATCAGGAAGCCCAGCAGCATCGTCGCGATCACGGTGACCGCGTAGGTCTCGAACAGGTCGGCCGCCATACCCGCGCAGTCGCCGACGTTGTCGCCCACGTTGTCGGCGATCACCGCCGGATTGCGCGGGTCGTCCTCGGGAATGCCGGCTTCGACCTTGCCCACGAGATCGGCGCCGACGTCGGCGCCCTTGGTGAAGATGCCGCCGCCCAGGCGCGCGAAGATCGAGATCAGCGAACTGCCGAAGGCCAGACCCACCAGCGCGTGCAGCGCGGCTTCGCCTTCGATGCCGAACCGCGGCAGCAGCATCCAGTAACCGGCGACGCCCAGCAGGCCGAGGCCGACGACCAGCATCCCGGTGATCGCGCCGCCGCGGAACGCCACGTCCATCGCCGCGCCGATGCCCCGGCGTGCGGCCTCGGCGGTGCGCACATTGGCCTTCACCGACACGTTCATGCCGATGTAACCGGCCGCACCCGACAGCACCGCACCGAGCAGGAAGCCGATGCCGGTCGCCCAGCCCAGGAACACGCCGATCAGCACGAACAGCACGGCGCCGACGATCGAGATCGTCAGGTACTGCCGGTTGAGATAGGCGCGCGCGCCTTCCTGGATCGCGCCTGCGATCTCCTGCATCCGTGCGTTGCCGGCCGATTGCCGGTTGATCCAGGCGGCGGAGACCACGCCGTAGAGAATCGCGATGGCGGCACAGACCAGTGCCAGCCAAAAACCGTGTTGCTCGAGCATGGAACCCCTCCCAGAGTCGGTATGCCAAGACGAAACAGCGGTGCAGCGGTAGTGCGCGCCGACTATCGCACAGGCCGGGCAGGGCGGCATGTTGCAGTCGCGGGGCATGCGTATCCGGAACACCCGGCGGGCCGAGTGCAGAGGATGCTGGGCGTGGCGAGCGCGCATTCCGACGACGTCACGCCGGTCAGAGATCGCGGGCCGCCTGCCGACCCTGACCCGCGTTCCGCACGCATCGCGACGGAACTGCCGGGCGCGCAGCGCATGCCTGCAACGACAACATCGGCGTGTCGCGTGCGCGGCGATGCGTGGTCGGATACGCGCGTCGCGCGATGGCGGTCGGGCGCGCGGGCTCGCAATAGCACCCGAGCGGAATCGCAGGGCCGCTACGTATCAGGCGCGCCTGATGTGTCTGCGAACACCGTTCGCCGAAGGCGTCGAAGCAACCGCGCCGCCATGACGTTCATCCCCGCACACGCTGCAGGGCGGCATGAATGCGACGGGCGTGGCAAGGCTGAATCGCGACCTCGACCATACGGCCCGGGAGGGATGGAAAGGCCTCATGGATGGCGCCATGATGCAGGGGTTCACGCAACCTCGACGTCCTCATGTCTTCCGCGATTCTCGATTTTCTCTCCGGCGGTCTGCTGCAGTTCGGCTGGCTCGCGACGCTGGTCTGGCTGCTGGTGGCCACGCAGCTGACGATCTTCGCCGTCACCCTGTACCTGCATCGCAGCCAAGCGCATCGCGGCGTGGATTTCCATCCCGTCATCGCGCATTTCTTCCGGTTCTGGACGTGGCTGACCACGTCGATGATCACGCGCGAGTGGGTCGCCATCCATCGCAAGCATCACGCGAAGTGCGAGACCGAGGACGATCCGCACAGCCCGCAGTTCAAGGGCATCCGCACCGTGTTCTGGCAGGGCGTGGAGCTGTACCGGGAAGCGCGCGGGATGCGCGCGGACATCGAGCAGTACGGCAAGGGCACGCCGGGCGACTGGATCGAGCGCAAGCTCTACACCCCGCACGCGAATCTCGGCCCGACGCTGCTGCTGGTGCTCAGCTTCGTGCTGTTCGGCTTCAAGGGCGTCGCCGTTTGGGCGATCCAGATGGCCTGGATTCCGTTCTGGGCCGCGGGCGTCGTCAACGGCCTCGGCCACTGGTGGGGTTACCGCAACTTCGAGACCACCGATACCGCGACCAACCTGACGCCGTGGGGCGTGTGGATCGGCGGCGAGGAGCTGCACAACAACCACCATGCGTTCCCCAGCTCGGCGAAGTTCGCGCTGCGCAAGTGGGAGTTCGACATCGGCTGGGCGGTCATCAAGGGACTGGAGTCGGTGCGTCTGGCCAAGGTGCTGCGCGTCGCGCCCTCGCTCGACATCCGCCCGAACATCCATGTGCCCGACACCGACACGATGAAGGCGCTGCTGGCGCACCGCTTCCAGGCCATGACCGACTTCCAGCGCAATGTGCTCAAGCCGGCACTGCGCGAAGAAGCGCAGGCGGCAGGTGCGAAGATCCGCGCGCTGCTGCCGCGCCAGCTGCGCAAGGGCCTGGTCGACGACGGTCGCTGGCTCAAGCCCGATGCACGCGCGCAGCTGCACAGCTGGGTTGCGCAGCGGCCGCGCATCCGCACGCTGGTCGAGTACCGCGCGCGGCTGTCGGCACTGCTCGAGGCGCGCTCGCAGAATGCGGGTGAGACGCTCGCGCATCTGCAGGCCTGGTGTCGCGAAGCCGAGGCCAGCGGGATCCGCGCGCTGCAGGAATACTCGGCGCGGCTGAAGGGCTATTCGCTGCAGAGCGTCCGCGCCTGAAGACGCGACTGTCCTCGCGGAATGCGGCACGCGCCGTCGTCTGCGCGTGGTGTGCAGCGTTGCTGATCGCCAGCGCATCGGCGCAGGTCACGCAGACCAGTGAGTATCTGCAGCGCATGGATACCGACGGCGACGGCCGCGTCTCGCTGGCCGAATACCAGGCGTGGATGAGCTACGCCTTCGACCGCATGGACCGCAATGGCGACGGCGTGCTGACGCCCGACGAGCTGCCGGGCGGCAAGGGCCGGGCGATCACCCGCGCCGAGCACATGGTCAAGCTGGCGGCGACCTTCAACCGCCAGGACACCAACCGAGACGGCTATCTCGACGCGCGCGAACTCGCCGCGCCGCCGCAGAAGTGAATCCAGATACCCGATGAAAATTGGAATTTCCGAGGCGTTCCGTAGATATGGGGCAACCCTGAAGAACGTCAACTGGTCAGTAAGTTCCTGGGTGGATAGCGACACTCTGGTCGTCAGTCTCTGGGATCATCATCACCTCAAAGGTCGCGGTCGAAATGTCTTGGCCTTTGGTGACAGATTTGATCGATGGAGTGGTGCCGGCAATTCCGAGTTTCGTATGAATGTGATTCGAGCGTTCGAGAGCGGGGCTTCGGTTCGCTTGGTTCTGGCGCGAGCACTGGAGCCTGATCGTGTTCAACGAGGCGAGGACGGCAGCAAGATTCCAAAGACCTTTGCTGTGCGTGATGACTTGATCGGTCGTGTTGTTGAAGTCTCCGGTGAGAACTACGTCATAGAGTTCCGGCGGCCTGAGATTTAGGACGTGGGATAGATGTAGCGCAGAGCGATTCGTCGGCGTCGCCTAAAGCTGCGACGCCGACGATCGAAACTACGGCGCACCATCGAAAACGATTGATCTTCGAATCCGCCACGATTAGCTTCGCTACGCTCTACCCATCCTACGAAAGGCCTGCTCAGTCGAGCGGCATCTCCGTTTCGATCCAGCGCGTGACCGAATCGTGCTGCGGCGCCCAGCCCAGTTCGCGACGCGCGCGCTTGCCGCGTACGCGGCTGTTGGAGCCGAACGAGTAGCGTGCGTGGCCTTCGCCCCAGACCTTCGAGGCCTCGTCGACGGTCCACGACTCGACCGGGCCGAGCCCCAGCCGCTTCGCGATCGCCGCGCCCAGTTCCGCGTACGAGGCTTCGCCGTTCTCGACGAAGTAGAACGCGCCGGCCGGCGCATTGGCCAGCGCGAGGCGGTACAGCGCGACAACGTCCTCGATGTGCACGTTCGACCAGCGGTTGATGCCGGCGCCGACGATGCGGACCACGCCGCTGCGCTGCGCCTGCTGCACCAGCGGCGGAATCTGCACGCTGTCACGTGCCAGGCCCGTGCCACTGCCGTAGATCATCGTGTTGCACAGCACGACGCTGCGCACGCCGTCATCGGCCGCGGCGAGGATCAGCGTGTCGACCGCGTGGCGCGCCTGCTTGCCGGCTTCGACGATCAAGGGCGTGTCCTCGTCGAACACGTGCGGCGACAGCGCGTTGCCGGCGACGTCGTCGCCGATCACGCTCGAGCCACTGGTGTGCAGGAAGGCCTTGCCCGAGCCGCGCAGGCCGTCGAGCAGCGCCTCGACAGCGCCGCGATGGTCGCTGCTGGCGGCATTGATCACCGCGTCCGCGCGCCGGGCTTCGGCGGTCAACAGGTCGCGGTCGTCGAGCGTGCCGAGGACCGGCGTGATGCCCAGGGCCTCGACCCGCGCGGCGGCGTCGGGCGAGCGGACCAGGCCGCGGATGGTGTGGCCGTCGCGCAGCATGGCGGTGGCGAGCGAGCCGCCGATGAAGCCTGTGACGCCGGTCAGGAAGAGATGCATGGGAAGTCTCGCGTGGGCAATGCGGCGCAGTCTGCGCCGACCGATTCGGTCGAAAAACCGGCGCTGCGTGAGATGTCTTTTGCGTTCCGGTCAATAATCGGCCTCTGTCCTCCCAACGAGCCGCTGCCCATGAAGACCACGCTGGACGAGCTGCAGGCCTTCGTCGCGGTGGTCGACAGCGGCTCCATCACGGCGGCCGCCCGCCAGCTCGACCAGACCGTGTCGGGCATCAGCCGCGCGCTCGGACGTCTGGAAGAGAAGCTCGGCACCACGCTGCTGCAGCGGACGACGCGGCGCATCGCGCTGAGCGAAGAAGGTCGCGCCTTTCTCGCGGACGCCCGCGACGTGCTCGCCCGCATGGACATGGCCGAGGACCGGATACGCGCACTGCGCGACGGTCCGGCCGGCGTGCTGCGGGTGGATGCGGCGACCTCGTTCCTGCTGCACGTCCTGGTGCCGCGCGTGGCCGCATTCCGCGTCGCGTATCCGCAGATCACGCTGGAGCTGACCAGCAGCGACCGCACCATCGATCTGCTCGAACAGCGCACCGACATCGCGATCCGCGTGGGTCCGTTGAAGGACTCGAGCCTGATCGCCCGGCATCTGCTCGACAGCCGTCTGCGCATGCTGGCATCGCCGGCGTATCTCGCGGCGCATGGCACGCCGGCTGATGTCGCCGCGCTCGCGGCGCACACGCTGCTCGGCTTCACCGGTCTGCCGCATCTGAATGTCTGGCCGTTGCAGGCCGCCGATGACGAACCGCTCGTCGTCACGCCGGCGATCGCGGCGTCCAGCGGCGAAACCCTGCGCGCGCTCGCGGTGGCCGGTGCCGGCATCGCCTGTCTGTCGGATTTCACGGCCATGCACGATCGCCACGCGGGGCGACTGGTCGAGGTGCTCGCCGACGACACGCGCGACGTGCGCCAGCCGGTGCACGCGGTGTACTACCGCAACTCGGGCGTGTCGTCGCGCATCCGCGCCTATGTCGACCACCTCGCCGCGTCGCTGGCCGACGACACGGCCGACGCCTGATCACGGGGTCCGAAACGAAGAACGCCGGCCCTCGCGGGCCGGCGTCCGGTGGAGAACGCGCGGGGGACGTGGCCCCGCGCGTGTGTCGCACTTACTTGGTGATGTCGACGTCCTTGGTTTCGCGCAGGAAGATCGTACCGATCACAAGCGACATCAGCGCGATGCCGATCGGGTACCACAGGCCGTAGTAGATGTTGCCCGTGGCTGCGACCAGTGCGAACGAGATCGCCGGCAGGAAGCCGCCGAACCAGCCGTTACCGATGTGGTAGGGCAGCGACATCGAGGTATATCGGATGCGGGTCGGGAACAGCTCGACCAGATATGCCGCGATCGGACCGTAGACCATGGTCACGAAGATCACCAGGATCCACAGCAGGAAGATCGTCATCGGGATATTGATGCGCGAGGTATCCGCCTTCTCCGGGTAGCCGGCGGCATTGAGCGCGCCGCGCAGGTCCGTGGTGAAGCTGCCCTGCTGGGTCTTGAGCGCATCGCCGGCCAGGCCTTCGGCCTCATAGGACGCGACGCTGTTGCTGCCCACGCGCACCTCGGCCAGCGTGCCCGCCGGCGCGGCTTCCACGCTGTAGGGCACACCGGCGTTCGCGAGTGCGGCAGTCGCCACGTCGCAGGAGCTGGTGAACTTGCGCGTGCCCGTCGGGTTGAACTGGAAGCTGCAGGTGTTCGGGTCGGCGACCACCACGGCCGGCGAGGTCGCCACGGCTTCCTCGATCGCCGGGTTGGCGTAGTGGGTCAGGCCCTTGAAGATCGGGAAGTAGGACACCGCCGCGATCAGGCAGCCGGCCATGATGATCTTCTTGCGGCCGATGCGGTCCGACAGCCAGCCGAAGAACAGGAAGAACGGCGTGCCGAGCACGAGCGCCGCCGCGATCAGCAGGTAGGACACCGTCAGATCGACCTTCAGCATGCTCTGCAGATAGAACAGCGCGTAGAACTGGCCGGCATACCAGACCACGGCCTGGCCGGCGGTCGCACCGACCAGCACCAGCGCCATCAGCTTGAGGTTGCCGCCCTTGACCGAATCACGGAACGGGGTCTTCGAGCCCTTGCCCTCGGCCTTCATCTGCTGGAACAGCGGCGACTCCGACAGCTGCAGGCGGATCCACACCGACACGCCGAGCAGCACGATCGAACCCAGGAACGGAATGCGCCAGCCCCAGTCCTCGAACGCCTCGACACCCAGCAGCCAGCGGCACAGCAGGATCACCGCCAGCGACAGGAACAGGCCCAGCGTCGCGGTGGTCTGGATGAAGCTGGTGTACAGGCCGCGCTTGCCGGGCGGTGCGTGCTCGGCGACGTAGGTCGCCGCGCCACCGTACTCGCCGCCCATCGCCAGGCCCTGGGCCAGGCGCAGCACGATCAGGATGATCGGCGCCGCGATGCCGATGGTCGCGTAGTTGGGCAGTACGCCGACGAGGAACGTCGACACGCCCATGATGATGATCGTGACCAGGAACGTGTACTTGCGGCCGATGCGGTCACCCAGGCTGCCGAAGAACGCCGCGCCGAACGGACGCACGAAGAAGCCCGCGGCGAACGCCAGCAGGGTGAAGATCATGCCCGTGGTGGGATTGACGCCACTGAAGAACTGGCGCGACAGGATGATCGCGAGCGAGCCGTACAGATAGAAGTCGTACCACTCGAAAACGGTGCCGAGACTGGACGCGAAGATGACCTTCTTGTGGCCCTTCGTCAGCTCGCCTTTTGGTGCATTGGCGGTCGTGCTGGACATGGAAGCTTCCCCTCCGAAGCGTTCGTGATGCGGTCGGGCGCGGCGGATGCCGGCACCCGGTCAGACGTGCTGCATGCGGTTGCGGATCAAGCGGTGGAACGGGTGGGGGCCGCGGGCATGCGGCGGTGGCGCGACGGCGGCGCGGCACGTGGCCACGCCGCCGGGATGGATCAGAACGAGTAGCGGGCCATCGTGTGCAGGCGCATCAGCTCGCCGTCGGTGCCCGACTCGAGGGTGCGCTCGCCCCAGATCGCCTCGACGCCGAAGTCGAGCTTGGGCACCGGCGACCAGATCATGTTGGCGTGCACCGAATGGACCTTGCGGGTGACGCCCAGGCCGGTCCAGGCGACGTTGTTGTCCCACTGCGAGCGCGAATAGAACAGGTTGCCGCGAACCTTCGGGGTGAACACCTGGCGCAGGCCGAAGTAGCCCGCCCAGCCGCCCAGCGCATCGATGTTGCCGGCGCCGTCGGCGATCACGTCCTGCTGCACCGTGGCCAGACCGATGTAGCGCCCGATGCCTTCGCCGCCGCTGACCTGGTAGCGGATGTCGGTGCTGTCGCCGAGCTTGACCAAACCGCTGACCTGCGCGCCGAAGCCGGTGTCGGTGTTGTCGTTGCCGATGACGGGTTCGTACTTGAGCTGCCGCGCCATGCCCGCGAAGCTCACGTGGCCCCAGTCGCCCTTGTGGGTGTAGCGGGCGATGACGTCGGGAATCGCACTGTTGTCGCCGGCGATCACGCGCGCGCCGCCGCCGAAGGGCTGCACGGTCGTTTCCGGGCTCTCGATCGACACCACCCACGGCCCGCTGGTGTAGCGCAGCTGCGGCTGGCGCACGAAGGCGACGCCGTCGGTCGGGCCGACGAAATCGACCGCGTCGAGCAGCGCATTGGTGTCCATGAAGTTCGACCACGTCTGGCCGACCAGCCAGTTGTTGTAGGTCAGGTAGGCGTGGCGCAGGGTCGCGCCGTAGGTGTTGGTGGCCGCCGAATTGCCGAGCGCGCCGCCGAAGAAGTCGAGTTCGACGCGGGCGCCGAGCTTGTCGCCCGAATCGAGCACCGTGCTGGCGTCGAACCACAGGCGCGAGAACTTCAGGTGCGCATCGGAGTAGGTGTCGGGCGCATTGCCGCCGACCGGAATCGCGCCGGGCACGTAGAAGTCGCGGCCCGCGGTGCCCTTGGCGATGTCGCCGTCGGTGGTCTTGGTCACCATCGCATCGGTGCGGATCATGCCGCCGACGGTGAACTTGGTGCCGGGATTGGCGGTCGGGGTGATCGTGGTGGCCTGGATCGGTGCCGCGGCGCCGGTGCCCGCCGGTGCCGGTGCGGGCTGGGCAGCCTGGGCGGTGCGCACTTCGGTCACCGCGGTGTCGGTCTGCTGCTGTTGCGTCACCAGCTGCTGGACCATCGCCTCGAGCTGGGCGACGCGGGCTTCGAGCTCGCGTTCCTTGGCGGTCTGCGCGAACGCGACGCCGGGCAGGGTGAGCGCGGCGAGCACGGCGGCGGCCAGAAGGCGCGGACGTGCCGGTTTGATCTGTGTCATCGGGTCTCCCCTCCCAAGGGATGGACTTCAAGCCAGGTGTGCAAGGCGGAACAGGCGGCCGGCCGCAGGCGCGGTGGTCCGTTTCACGCAGACTGCACGTTGCGCCGGTCGGCGCCCATTCCCCTTTGGTCGATACCCGTACGCGCCGGTTAGACCAAGGTCTGACGATGCGCACAGGCGAATCCGGCACACTGGCCCGACGTGTTCGACAGAGGTCTCCACGATGTCCAGCTCTGCAGAAATCCATCCGGTGCCAGCCGGTTTCGCCGGTCCCGACACGATCACCGCCGATGCCTACGCGCGCGACTACACGCGCTCGGTGCAGGACCCGGACGGGTTCTGGGGTGAGGCCGCGCAGCGGCTCGACTGGTTCAAGGCGCCGACGAAGATCCGCAACGTCAGCTACGACCTCGAGGACTTCCGCATCCGCTGGTTCGAGGACGGCGAGCTCAACGTCAGCGTCAACTGCATCGACCGCCACCTGGCGCGCAAGGGCGACAAGACCGCGCTGATCTGGGAAGGCGACAACCCGGACACCGAAGCGAAGCACATCAGCTACCGCGATCTGCATGCGCGCGTGTGCAAGCTCGCCAATGCGCTGCGCAATCTCGGCGTGGGCAAGGGCGACCGCGTCACCATCTATCTGCCGATGATCGTCGAGGCCGCCGTCGCGATGCTGGCCTGCGCGCGCATCGGCGCGGTGCATTGCGTGGTCTTCGGCGGCTTCTCGCCAAACTCGATCGCCGACCGCGTCTCCGATTGCGGCAGCAAGCTGATCATCACCGCCGACGAAGGCCTGCGCGGCGGCAAGAGCGTGCCGCTGAAGGCCAACGTCGACGCGGCACTGAAGCTGCCGGGCACCAACACCGTCGAGACCGTGCTGGTCGTGCGCCACACCGGCGGCGCGGTCGAGATGCAGATGCCGCGCGACCGCTGGTACGACGCCGTCGTCGACGACCAGCCCGACACCTGCGAACCCGAGCGCATGAACGCGGAGGACCCGCTTTTCATCCTCTACACCTCGGGGTCCACCGGCAAGCCGAAGGGCGTGCTGCACACGACCGGCGGCTACCTGCTGTTCGCCAGCTACACGCACCAGGCGATCTTCGACCTGCGCGATGACGACGTGTACTGGTGCACGGCCGACGTCGGCTGGGTGACCGGCCACAGCTACATCGTCTACGGCCCGCTGGCGAATGCCGCGACCTCGCTGATCTTCGAAGGCGTGCCGAACTATCCGGACGTCTCGCGCTTCTGGAACGTCATCGACAAGCACCAGGTCACGATTTTCTACACCGCGCCCACCGCGATCCGCGCGCTGATGCGCGAGGGCGAAGCGCCGGTCAAGAAGACCTCGCGCAAGAGCCTGCGTCTGCTCGGCAGCGTCGGCGAACCGATCAATCCCGAAGCCTGGCGCTGGTACGCCGACGTGGTCGGCGACGGCCGCTGCCCGATCGTCGATACGTGGTGGCAGACCGAGACCGGCGGCATTCTCATTTCGCCGCTGCCCGGCGCGATCGACACCAAGCCCGGTTCGGCGACCAAGCCGTTCTTCGGCGTGCAGCCGGCGCTGGTCGATGCCAACGGCGCCGTGCTCGAAGGTGCGACGGAAGGCAATCTCGTCATCACCGATTCCTGGCCCGGCCAGATGCGCAGTGTCTACGGTGACCACCAGCGCTTCATCGACACCTACTTCAAGGCCTATCCGGGCAACTACTTCACCGGTGACGGCTGTCGCCGCGACGAGGACGGTTACTACTGGATCACCGGCCGCGTCGACGATGTCATCAACGTCTCCGGCCACCGCATCGGCACCGCCGAACTCGAAAGCGCGCTGGTGCTGCACCCGAAGGTCGCCGAGGCCGCGGTCGTCGGCTTCCCGCACGACATCAAGGGCCAGGGCATCTACGCCTACGTGACGCTCAAGGCCGGCGAGGCGTACAGCGAAGACCTGCGCAAGGAGCTGGTCAGGCACGTCCGCAGCGAGATCGGCCCGACCGCGTCGCCCGACCACATCCAGTGGGCGCCGGGTCTGCCGAAGACGCGTTCGGGCAAGATCATGCGCCGCATCCTGCGCAAGATCGCCGAGAACGCGCCCGACCAGCTCGGCGACACCAGCACGCTGGCAGATCCGTCGGTCGTCGACTCGCTGGTCAAGGAGCGGTACATCCCGGGCGGCTGACACTGCCGGGCGCGCCGCGAGCCCGTGGCGCGCCCGCCGGTCTCCCACGGGTCACGGCGATGCGACCTCACACTGACGATGGAACGATCTCCGCTCCGATGACGACCCTGCTGATCGCCGACGATCACCCGCTGTTCCGCGAAGCCCTGCGTGGCGCCATCGCCCGCGCCGTGCCCGACGCACGCCTGCGCGAGGCGCACAATGTCGATGCGCTGTACGCGATGGTCGAGTCCGAGCCGGACGCCGACCTGCTGATGCTCGATCTCAACATGCCCGGCGTGCACGGCTTCAGCGCGCTGGTGCACCTGCGTGCGCAGTTCCCGCAACTGCCGGTGCTGATGGTGTCCGCGCGCGAGGAGCCGGCGGTGATGCGTCGCGCACTCGACCACGGCGCCTCGGGTTTCGTCCCCAAGTCCGCCGACGCCGAAACCCTGGCGCGCGCGGTGGCGCAGGTGCTCGATGGTGACCGCTTCGTGCCCGAAGCCGCGATTTCCGCACCGGCCGTGACGCCGGGCGAACACGATGTCGCATCGCGCCTGCGCGATCTCACCCCGCAGCAGTTCCGCGTGCTGCAGATGCTCGGCGACGGCATGCTCAACAAGCAGATCGCCTACGAGCTGGGTGTGTCGGAAGCGACGGTCAAGGCGCACATGACTGCCGTGCTACGCAAGCTCGGCGCGTCCAACCGCACGCAGGCGGTGCTGATCGCCGGCAAGCTGGCGGTCGATCCGGATCTCGACGGGATTCCGGCGGACGCGCGGTGAGTGGACTCGTGCAGTGACGACTCCTTCCCCCGCGCGCGGGGGAAGGCTGGGATGGGGGCAATCGATCCGATCGCGCGGTAAGCGGATCCTCAAAGGTCAGCTTGAATTCAAGCGCGGCGAGGTCTGACGGTTCGCCCCCACCCAACCCGTCCGGCCCGGCGAAGCACACCGGGCATTCGATCGATCCGCGCGGCATGCCGCGCAAACGGATCGCTCTCATCCCCCGCGCGCAGGGGAGGGCTCGAGACATCACCGCTTCCGATACGCCCGCGGCATCCCGCCTTCGTTCGCCGGCGTCGCCTGCGGCAGATACCGATCCCGCAGCTCGGTCTGGCGCGAGCGCATCTCGATCGCGCGGCCGTCAAACCAGACCTGGTCGGCGGTGCTGTTGACGTCCAGCGGATCGCCCGACCACAGCACGAGATCGGCCTTGCGACCGACCGCGATCGTGCCGATTGCATCGCCGACACCTAAGGTTTCTGCCGGCACGCGGGTCAGGCCGGCGAGGCCCGCCTCCCACGGCAGACCATGCGCGACCGCGTTGCCCGCGAGCTGACGCAGCTTGCGTGCGTTGTGCGAGGCATCGCTGGCCTGGGCGAAGCCGACGCGCACGCCGGCGGCCTGCAGGCGTGCGGCGTTCTCGAGCGTCGCGCCGATCTGGTCGAAGTCCGACGGCAGGTTCACCAGCGGATCGACGAACACCGGCACGTTCGCCGCGGCGAGTTCCGATGCAACGCGCCAGCCTTCGGCAGCGCCGCGGATCGCGATGCGCAGGTTGTGGCGCTTGGACCAGCGCAGCAGCTGACGGATGTCGGACGCGCGGTTGACGCCGACGACGATCGTGCCGCGGCCATCGAGGTAGGGCGCCAGTGCGCGCTTGCCTGCGGGCGTGAGCGCGGCGACGTGCGAATCGGCCGGCAGACGGCCACGCGCTTCGTCGATCAACTGGTCCAGAATCATCCACTGCGCCGCACGCGACGAGCCGCTCTGCGCCGCGCCGTCGGCGCCGAGCGACAGGTACAGCACCTTCGGGCCGGCCGGTTCCTCGCTGCCGTCCAGACGCATGACCGCGCCCTGTCCGCCGATGATCGAGCTGCCGCTGCCGGCCGAGATCAGCGTGAAGCCGATGCCCTCCACGCGCGCGACCGGAATGACGATCGAGTCCGGATTGAAGGCCAACGTCACGTCGAACTCCGGACGCACCGCCATGTGGCTGTCGTCGCCGAGCGACAGGCGGTCATCGCGCGTGCCGCTCTCACCCGAGACTTCCTCGATGCCGATGCCGGTCACGCCGCCGAACAGCGTCGGTGTCAGCGGACGGCCCTGCGCTTCGACGACCTGCGCATCGCCCGCGGACAGGCCCGCGCCGATCCCGGCGATGCGGCCGTTGCGCACCAGCACATCGGTGTTCTGCAGCGAACCCTGCGCACCGGCGGTGTGCACGGTCGCGCCACGGATCAGCACCGTTTGCGCAGCGACGGGCAGGGTGGCGGCGATCAGCGCGCCGGTGACCAGCAGGCGCGTCAGTGCGCGCGGCAGACGGCGGCTCATCGGGCACCTCCATTGGCGGCAGCGCCCTGTCCGAGCATGAAATCCGACACCGGCTGGCGCGTGCGATCGGCGCGGTCGTAGACGTGCGCGCCGTCGATCCATACCTGTTCGGCCAGCGCGTAGACGGTGAAGGGGTTGCCGTTCCACAGGACCACGTCGCCCATCTTGCCGGCGGTCAGCGTGCCGGTCTGGTCCAGCACGCCGAGCGACTTGGCCGCGTTTTCGGTCAGCCAGCGGATCGCGTGTTCGGGCGTGATCTCGATGCCGGCGCGATGCGCCGACGCCATGACCTTGGCTGCTTCCTGGTTGAGGCGCTGGATGCCTTCGTCGGAATCGGAATGCACGATCGCGCAGCCGCCCGGCGCGCGGTCGACGATCGCGATGTTCTCCTGGATGCCGTCGAAGGCCTCCATCTTGAAGCCCCACCAGTCGGCCCACAGCGCGCCGCAGACGCCTTCGGCCGCGAGACGGTCGGCGATCTTGTAGGCCTCCACGCCGTGGTGGAACGCGGTGACCTTGAAGTCGAACTCCTTCGCGAGATCGAGCATCTGCGCCATCTCGTCGGCGCGGTAGCAGTGGATGTGCACGAGGATGTCGCCATCCATCGCGCCGGCCATGGTTTCGACCTTGAGATCGCGCTTGCCCGGAGAATCGCCGGACTGCTTGCGGCGATAGTCCGCGGCATCGATCAGCGCCGCGCGATAGCCGGCCACGTTGCCCATGCGCGTGGCCGGGCCACCCTTCTGGCCGTAGACGCGCTTGGGGTTCTCGCCGCAGGCCATCTTCAGCCCGTACGGCGCGCCGGGGAACTTCATGTCGGTGACCATCGTCGCCGCGACGTTCTTGAGTGTCACGCCGCGGCCGCCGATCAGGTTCGCCGAGCCGGGCAGGATCTGCAGCGAGGTCACGCCGCCGGCGAGCGCCGCGCCGAAGCCCGGATCCTGCGGCCACACCGAATGCTCGGCCCAGACCTGCGCGGTGTTGGGCGCGGTCATCTCGTTGCCGTCGCTGTGCGCGCTGGCGCCCGGGCTCGGATACACGCCCAGATGCGAGTGCACGTCGATGATGCCGGGCGTGACCCACTTGCCGGTGCCGTCGACGCGCTGCGCGTTGGCCGGTGCCTGGAGGCCGTTGCCGACCGCGGCGATGCGGCCGTCCTGCAGCAGCACGTCCGCGCCTTCGAGGCGTTGGCCGTCGCCGATCAGCACGGTGGCGTTGGTGATCAGCGTCGGCGCCGACGCGATCGGTACATAGGTGCTGGCGTAGGCGGCGGCGCCGACGTGGGAGGTGTCCTTGGACGCACCGGCAGTGCCGGACGTGGACGTGGTGGCGCAGCCACCGAACAGGGCGACCGCGAGCGCGGCGGACAACAGGCGGGACATCGGTGACTCCCCGAAGACGTGTGGACGGATGGTGCTTCCCCGGCCCGGCGCTCTGCGCCGGGCGATGCGACCGAGTGTAACCGCGGCTGCGCATCACGCACCGGGACGCGCTGCGCGTTCCACGGCACGCCGGGGCCGCGTGCGAGAATGGCCGCGTACACGGAGAACAAGACGATGAAAGAAAAAGAAGAGATCGTCGGCAATTGGCTGCCGCGCTATACCGGCGTGCCGCTCGACCAGTTCGGCGAACACATCCTGCTGACCAACTTCGGTGGCTACCTGCACCATTTCGCCCGCCTCACCGGCGCCGAGGTCGTGGGCCTGGACCGGCCGATGCCCAGCGCCACGGCCGACGGCATCACCATGATCAACTTCGGCATGGGCAGCCCCAACGCCGCGACGATGATGGACCTGCTCTCGGCGATCATGCCCAAGGCGGTGCTGTTCCTGGGCAAGTGCGGTGGCCTGAAGCGCAAGAACCAGCTCGGTGACCTGGTGCTGCCGATCGCGGCGATCCGCGGTGAGGGCACCAGCAGCGACTATCTGCTGCCGGAAGTGCCGGCGCTGCCGGCGTTCGCGCTGCAGCGTGCGGTGTCGACGATGATCCGCGACCTCGGCCACGACTACTGGACCGGCACCGTCTACACGACCAACCGCCGCGTCTGGGAACACGATGCCGCCTTCAAGGAGCGGCTGCGGATGATGCGCTGCATGGCGATCGACATGGAGACCGCCACGGTGTTCGCCGCCGGCTTCGCCAACCGCATTCCGTCGGGCGCGCTGCTGCTGGTCAGCGACCAGCCGATGATCCCGGAAGGCGTCAAGACCGAGGCCTCGGACGCGAAGGTCAGTGCGGACTTCGTCGAGCGGCACATCAACATCGGCATCGAAGCGTTGAAGCTGATCCGTCGCCACGGCAAGTCGGTGCGGCACCTGCGCTTCGACGAGTAATACAGGGCCGCAGGATGGGTGGAGCGCAGCGAACCCCATCGAACGCCCAGAAAGAAGCCCGGCACGCGCCGGGCTTCTTCGCATCAGGCGATCGCGGAACTCACTTCGCGTCCGGCCGCTTCACCACATAGATCAGGCCATCGGTGTGCGCCTTGACCAGGTCGGCCTTGCCGATCCGGATCTGCTCGCTCTCGTCGAACTCGATCGTCGACAGGTCGCCACGGATGTCGCTGCGCGACACGGACTTCTCCGCCGACGCCGCGTTCTCGGTGATCACCACGACGCCGTCGGCATCGGCCGCCACCACCTTGAGCAGGCCGTAGGCCGGATCGATCGGCTTGTTGTCCTCGTCGGTGAACTCGTAGTCGGAGAACGCGCTGAGTTCGGCGGCATAGACGTCACCCACGGCGGGCGCCTCGATCAGGGCCTTGTCGGCGTCTCCACGCTGGCAGGCGGCCAGCAGCAGGACGCCGGACAGGACGAACAAGGCGGGCAGCAGGCGGAACAGGCGACGCGTCATGAAGCACTCCGTTGGATGGGCAATCGCGCCGAGTATAGGGCGGCGCCGCAGGAATGCAGCGCGTCGTGCGCCGGTCGTCGGGCCGCGCTAGTCTGGCCGGCATGGACACCCTCACACCCGAAACGGTCGTCGCGTTCTGGCGCGACGCCGGCATGCAGAAATGGTTCCAGGGCGGCGACGCCTTCGACCGCGAGTGCGACGAACGCTTCCGCGATGCGCATTTCCAGGCCGGGCGCCGCGAACTCGAACACTGGCTGGACACCGCCGAGGGCGGACTGGCGCTGCTGATCCTGCTCGACCAGATTCCGCGCAACGTCTTCCGCGGCAGTGGCCATGCCTTCGCCACCGATCCACTGGCACGGCACTACGCGCAGCGCATGATCGACGCGGGCTCCGACCGCAGCTTCGACGCCGACCTGCGCGGCTTCGTCTACCTGCCGTTCGAGCATTCGGAAGATCTGGCGGACCAGCGGCACTCGGTCGCGCTGTTCGCGGACGTCGACAACGCCGAGTACCGCAAGTACGCGCAGGCGCATCTCGACGTCATCGAGCGCTTCGGCCGCTTCCCGCATCGCAATCGCGCGCTGGGGCGCACCAACACGCCGGACGAGCAGGCCTGGCTGGACGCCGGCGGCGGCTTCTGAGGCTGCGTTAGTGCTGCATGAGCGCGAGCGCGCACGTCGCCTCGCGCGTACCGGCTACAGGAACGAATCCGCCAGCCGCGCGATGCCTTCGACGCTGCGCCGCCATGCCGGCCGCTTGCGCCAGTCGTCGGCGTCGAGCACGTCGGACTGGCGCAGGTAGTCCTGCTCGATCGTGCGCAGGCGCGCGACTATGCCGGCATCGAAGCACAGCAGGCCGGCCTCGGCATTGAGCATGAAACTGCGGATGTCGAGATTGCTCGAGCCGACCAGCGCGATGTCATCGTCGATGCTCAGGTGCTTGGCATGCAGGAAGTGCGGCCGGTACAGCGCGATGCGCACGCCCGCCGCCAGCAGTTCGTCGTAGAAGCCCGCCTGCGCCCAGGCGGTGAGGCGCTGGTTGTTGGTCGCCGAGAGGATCAGCTGCACCGACACGCCCGACAGCGCGGCGACGCGCAGCGCGCCGAGCGTCGCCTCGTCGGGCACGAAGTAGGGCGTCACCAGCACTGCGCGCCGGCGTGCGCGCTGCACCAGCGCGATGAAGACATCGCGCGCGTTCTCGAACGGATACGCCGGTCCGCTCGGCAACAGCTGCGCAGGCACCTGGCCGCTAGGCGCGATCGGTGGCGCGTCGACCTCCAGAACTTCGCCGGTCTCGATGTACCAGTCGCTGGCGAACAGCGCCTGCAGTTGCGCGACCACCGGCCCGCGTACGCGCGCGACGACTTCCCGGTTCGGATGCCCCGGCACGAAGCCGGGATCGGCGAGATTCTGCGAGCCGGTCAGCGCGAGCCGTCCGTCGATGACCGCGATCTTGCGATGGTTGCGCAGATCCATGCGCGCGCTGCGTCGCCAGGCCAGTCCGCCGGCCAGGGTGGCCTGCACGCTGACCCCGGCGTTGCGCAGTTCGCGGCGGAACGCGCGCAGGCCGCGCTTCGCGCCCACCGCATCGAGCAGCAGGCGACACCCCACGCCGCGTCGCGCGGCACGCTGCAGCGCTTCGGCAACGCAGCGCCCGGCTGCATCGTCGAACATCAGGTAATACAGCAGATGCACTTCGCGCTGCGCGGCGTCGATGTCGGCGACCAGGCGCTGCAGCGACGCGGCGTAGTCATCGTAGAGCTCGACGGCATTGCCGTTGGTCGGCATGAAGTCGCCGAGCCGTTCGGCCAGGCGGGCGATGTCCGCCTGCGCGGAGAACGCATCGCGCGGACGCCAGCGCAGCGCGGTCAATGGCGACTGGCGCTGGCGGATCAGCCGCGAGGCACGCGCCTGGCGTTCGCGCCGCTCGCGCGACAGCCACGGATGGCCGAGCAGCAGATACGCCGGCAGGCCGAGCAGGGGCACGAAGCCGATCAGCAGCAGCCAGCTGCGCGCCGCCGACGGCCGCGTGCGCGCAGGGATCCACCACAGGGCGGCGATCCGGATCAGCCAGTCGGCAACGAGGATCCACAGGCCGACGTGCAGGTCGTGATTCGACATGCGGACGAGTGTGGCATCGGGCATGTCCGCACGGGTGAACCGGTTTGCGCCTCCCTCCGCTTGCGGGGCAGATCGGGATGGAGGCAGAGCGTCCGTTCGCGAAGGTGCGCCGGCGTTCGGCCGAATCGCGAGATTCGCTCGAGACGATGTTCGACTTTTCGGATCGTTCGCCCCCACCCAACCCTCCCCCGCAGGCGAGGGAGGGCTTGCGCAACGTCCACGCACACGACACCCGCCTGTCGGCGGGTTTCGTAGAGGCATTGGATGACCCGCCATCCGGTTGTTGAACAGCGTGTCCGGCGTTCGCCGGGATGACCTTCCGGCAGCCACGCGCTGCTGCGCGTGGCCCGCACAAACACAAAGCCCGCCTCGCGGCGGGTTCTGCTTGGAGACACTGGATCCCCTGCCTGCGCGGGGATGTCGCAACGTCAGCCGCGCTGAAGCGCGGGCGCTGAAAACACGAAACCCGCCTGTCGGCGGGTTTCGCAGAGGCACTGGATCCCGGCGTTAGCCGGGACGACCTTCCGGCAGCCACGCGCTTCGCGCGTGGGCCGTCAGGTCACTTGATCTTGCCTTCCTTGTAGATCACGTGCTTCCGGACGACGGGATCGTACTTCTTGATCTCCATCTTGCCGGGGGTGTTCTTCTTGTTCTTGTCCGTGGTGTAGAAATGCCCGGTGTTGGCCGAGGAAATCAGACGGATCTTGTCGCGCTTGCCTGCCATGTTCTACTCCTCAGACCTTCTCGCCGCGGGCACGGAGCTCGGCGATCACGGCATCGATGCCGTTCTTGTCGATGGTGCGCAGGGCCTTGGTGGACACGCGCAGCTTGATCCAGCGGTTTTCGCTGGCGACCCAGAAGCGACGCTCATGCAGGTTCGGCATGAAGCGACGGCGGGTCTTGTTCATGGCGTGCGACACGTTGTTGCCATGCGTCGTACGCTTGCCGGTGACTTGGCAGACTCGGGACATTACGCACCTCGAAGTAATTGTTGCCTCCCTTAGCCAGGAAGACGGCGGCCCCGATGGCAGCAGGGCCATCGCACGGAACGGGAAGGAACCTCGTCGCACCACCGCCACCGAACCGCGCTTCCGTGGGGCTGGTCGGCCATGTCGAGATGGTCCGGACGCAACGAGCCGACCATTCTGCTGAAATTCTCCTTGTCGCGCAAGGTCTTGGCGGATTCCGCAAGCGACGCGGGTGCCGTGGCCGCTGCCGGATTGCACGTTATTGCACGATTCAAGTTCAATCGCGCACAATCGTGCAATGAACGCCGACTACCGACGCTACGCCTTCGCCTCGTTCTCCGCCGTGCCGCCGCCTGCGCCCGCCGTGGTCGACACGGTGGTCTTCGACCTGGGCGGGGTGCTGATCGACTGGAACCCACGCCATCTCTACCGGACGCTCTTCGACGACGAAGGCCGGATGGAACGCTTTCTCGCCGAGGTCTGCTCGCCGACGTGGAACGACGCCCAGGATCGCGGGCGCGACTGGCGCGAGGCGGTCGAGGGCCTCAGCGCCACGTTCCCCGATGAGCGCGCACGCATCGCCGCGTTCGACGCGCGTTGGCCCGAGACCCTCGGCGGCGCGCTCGATGGGACGGTCGCGCTGCTCGATGCCCTGCGTCGCGAGGCCGGCGTGCGGCTGTTCGCGCTCACCAACTGGTCGCAATCGAAATTCCCGCTCGCGCGCGAACGCTTCGACTTCCTGCAGTGGTTCGAAGGCATCGTGGTGTCCGGCGAGGAGGGCATGGCCAAGCCGGATGCGGCGATCTTCGAGCGCACCCGCCAGCGTTTCGGGCTGGAGCCGGCGCGCACGCTGTTCATCGACGACGCGCCGCGCAACGTCGAGGCCGCTCGCGCGCTGGGCTGGCAGGCGGTGCGCTTCGAGTCTCCGACGCAACTGGCCGACGCGCTGCGCGCGTACGGTCTGCTGGCGCGCTAGGCCATGGTCCGCATCGCACACGAGGTGCTGCCGCAGGAGCGCCAGCAGAAGATCCTCGAGCGCCTGCAGCGGGACGGCCGCGTGGTCGCCAATGAACTCGCGGCCGCGTTCGGCGTGTCGGAGGATTCGGTGCGCCGCGATCTGCGCGACATGGCGGCCGCCGGCCTGTGCCGGCGTGTCTATGGCGGCGCGTTGCTGCCGACCCCGGACTTCCCGCCGCTCGTCGAGCGCGCCGCGCGTCCGGACGCGCAGCGCACTGCACTGGCGCGCCATGCCGCCGGACTCGTACGCAACGGGCAGTCGGTGCTGCTGGACGCGGGGTCGACCAATATCGAGATCGCCCGCGCGCTCGCCGGCCGGCAGGTCCGTGTCATCACCAACGCGCCTGCCGTGGCGGCCGTGCTCGCCGGCGATGCGTCGGTCGAACTGGTGGTGATCGGCGGGCGCATCGCACCGGGCGGCGGCGCGATCGGTGCCGTCGCGATCGGGCAACTCGCCGCGTGGCAGGCCGACGTCTGCGTGCCCGGCACCTGCGCGGTCGAACCCGATACCGGCGCCTGGGGCCTCGATGCCGAGGAAGTCGCCTTCAAGCAGGCGATGGTCGCCGCCAGCGACATGACGATCGTCGTCGCCACCGACGACAAGGTCGGCGCGCGCGGGCACTGCCATCTGCTCGCGATGGACGCCATCGACCATCTGGTGCTCGGTGACCGGCTCGATGCGGACCTCGTCGCGCGCTTCGACACCGGCGCCACGCGGGTGCATCGCGTCGCATCGGCCTGATCCGCTGCCTGCCTCCTACCGGACACCGCCATGAACTTCCCGAGCGCGCGCTTCCAGCAGCACGCCACCCGCACCGCGTTCTTCATTCCTGGCTTCATCATCGCCAGCTGGGCGCCACTGGTGCCATTCGCGAAGACGCGCATCGGCCTCGACGACGGCATGCTCGGCGTGCTCCTGTTGTGCCTGGGTCTGGGTTCGATCGTGGCGATGCCGCTGTCGGGCATCCTCGCCGCGCGCCTCGGCTGCCGCGCGGTGATGCTGGCGACCGCCGCGCTGATGCTGCTCGCGTTGCCCGTGCTGACCGTCGCCTCGACGCCGGTCTCGCTCGGCCTGGTGCTGTTCGTGTTCGGCGCGGCGATCGGCGCGATGGACTGCGTGATGAACATCCAGGCGGTCGCGGTGGAGCGGGATGCCGACCGGCCGATGATGTCCGGCTTCCACGCGTTCTACAGCATCGGCAGCCTGGTCGGCGCGACCTGCGTGACACTGTTGCTGACTGCCGGGACAAGTGCGTTTGCGGCAACGCTCGCCGCGGTCGGCATCGCGCTGGCGCTGGTCGTGGCGGTTGCGCGTGCATGGCGTACCGATCGCGCGCCGCAGGACGCGCCGAGCTTCGCGTTGCCGCGCGGCATCGTCATCGCGATCGGCATCGTCTGCTTCGTTTCGTTTCTCACCGAAGGTTCGATGCTCGACTGGAGCGCGGTGTTCCTGCACGAAGTGCGCGGTGTCGGATTGCAGCACGCCGGCTGGGGCTTCGTCGCCTTCAATCTCGCGATGACGCTGGCGCGCCTCGTCGGGGACGCGGTCATCGCGAAGATCGGGCGCGCGACCGCCGTGCTCGCCGGTGGCCTGATCGCGGGCGCCGGCCTGCTGCTGGCGACGCTGGTGCCGGTGTTCGGCGTCGCGTTGCTCGGCTATGCGCTGGTCGGCATCGGCTGCGCCAACATCGTGCCGGTGATGTTCACCCTGGCCGGTCGCCAGACCGCGATGCCGGAGAGCGTCGCGATTCCCGCGGTGACGACGATGGGCTACGCCGGCGTGCTCGCCGGTCCGGCGCTGATCGGATTTCTGGCGCAGGGCTGGTCGTTGCCGGCAGCCTTCGTGCTGGTCGCGATCGCGCTGGTGGCAGTGGCCGTGCTGGGCAGGCGCTTGACGCGCGTCTGAGTCGAGCGATTTTTGCGTGCTCGTCTTGACGCATGCCATCACGGGCCTTTGAAGCCCTCCCCCGCGCGCGGGGGAGGGTTGGGTGGGGGCGAACCGTCAGACCACGCGAAGTTGCAACTCGAGCGCCAGGCCTTCGGGCCATCCGATTTTGCTTCGATCTGACTCTTTGCCCCCATCCCAGCCTTCCCCCGCAAGCGGGGGAAGGGGGCGAGCACTGGCGGCGTTCGCGTGCAAGGCGTCGAGTCGTTTGTGCGCACCCATCAACTTTTCTTGCGCACCCTCGGCTTCGCACGCGGTTTCGCCCCGACCGGCAGCGCCGTCTCCTTGCCGGTCAGCACGCCCGCGTCCTGCAGGGTTTCCAGCCACGACAGCGTGTCGACGTAGGACAGGAAGTGCTGCAGATATCCGGGCGACAGGCCGCCCATCAGCGTCAGCGAACGATGGGCGAGGGCCGCGGAGTTCAGCGGACCGGCGCCGGTCGGCGCCTGCGCCAGCGATTTGCGGACCTGGGTGCGCGTACGCAACGTCGACCACAGCCGCCGGAAATCGTCGACGGCGGGCAGTTCGGGATAGGCCGCGTCGTCGCGCGCGCGCGCCGTCATGTCGTCGGCGAGCACACCGAGATCCCCGCGTGCACGCGCCATGGTGTGCGTGTCATCGGCCTCCGCGATCTCGTGTGCGTACGCCTCGACCAGCGCCGACAGCTTCGCTTCGAGCTGACGGCGCGCGTCGCCATCGCGCTGCGCTGCACGCGCATGAAGCGCGGCGATGCGATGGAAGCGCAGCGGTGCGACGCGGTCGGCGCCCTGCGTGCGCCATCCGTCGATCACCTGCGCGATGGCGTCGAGCTCAGGGGGCATCGGTCTGGGCTGCGGCCTGCTGCCGCGGCACCGGGGCCATCTCGACGCGCCGGTTCTGCGCGCGGCCTTCGGCATCGTCGTTGGAGCGCACCGGCTGCTGCGCGCCGAAGGCGGCGGCAAACACCGACTCGGCCGGCACCCCGTCGCCGATCAACGCACGGGTCACGTTGAGCGCGCGCTGGGCCGACAGCTCCCAGTTGTCCGAGAACCGGTTGCCGTCGCGCACGAGACGGTCGTCGGTGAAACCGCTGACCATCAGGATCTCGTCGCGCGAGGCCAGGTATTCGGTCAGTGGACCGGCGAGGCTGCGCAGCAGGTCGCGGCCCTCGGGCTGCAACTGGTCCGATGCGTCGGCGAACAACACGCTGCCGCGGATGCCGATGCGGCCGTCGACCAGGGTGATGCGCCCCGCGGCAAGCGGTGCGGCCAGCGCCTGTTCCAGCGTCTGGCGACGCTGGGTCTCGGCCTCGCGCTGGGCGATCTCCGCGTCCAGCTTGAGTTCCAGCTGCAGCTGCACGCCGATCACGCCGACCAGGATCAGCACGAACGCGCCCAGCAGCACCGACATCAGGTCGCCGAACGCGGCCCAGATCGGCGCGCTCGACTCGTGATCGCCTTCCAGCTCGACGCTCATGCGGACGCGGCGCGCGTCACGCCGAGCTGCTGCAGGTCCTCGATGATCTGCTTCTGCGCCAGCACGCTGAGATCGACGACCTCACGCGCCTGCGCCACGTAGTAGGCGAGCTGCTCGTCGCTGCGCGCCAACGATTTTTCCAGCGCGTCTTCGATGCCGGCCAGACGCGCGGCCAGTGCGTCGTTGGATTCGCCGAACACCGTGACCGCCGCGCCGAAGGCCTCGCCGAGGCTGGCGACTTCGGCCGCGCCGACGCTGAGCGTCGTCGCCACGCCATCGAGCTTGCCGGTCTCGGCTTCGATGTGGTCGGTGAAGCGCGTGCCCACGCGTTCGAGCAGATCGGCCGAGGTCGCGACCAGTGCGTCGATCGCCGCGCGCTGTTCGGTCGAGGCGTGGTTCACCGCGCTGAGCAAGGTGTCGAGCGTCGACAGCATCTGCGTGCGCTCTTCGAGCATCGCGGTGTCGCGGACCATGCTTTCCGACAGCGACTGCCGCAGTTCGGCGATGACTTCGGCAGCCGCGCGCGGCGCTTCCGACGCGGTGTCGACGAGGCGCGAGATCTCGGCGATGGTCGCGCTGGCATGGGCCTGGGTCTGCGCGGCGATGGTGTCGGCGGTGTGCGCCAGCGTTTCGCCGATCGCCTGCTGCTGGCGGGTAGTCTCGGCGCCGGCCTGCGCCCAGTCCTCGCGCAGGGCAGCCGACATCGCGGCGAGGCTGTCGGTCCACGCCGACAGGCGCTGCGCGTCCTGCGCCGCGAGCGCGGTCTGCAGCTCGCCGTGCGAGGCGTCGATGGTCTTGAGCAGCGAGGCCGAATGCATTTCGAAGGTCGCCGCGGCAGCGTTCAGCGCCTGCTCGTGACGCGCGCTCATTGCCTCGTTGCGATCGGCCTGCTGCAACAGCGCCGCGTTCCAGGCTTCGGACACGTCGCCGACCGTCGCCTCGAGGCGCGTGCCGACACCGTCGACCAGCGCGGTCGCACGCGTCTCGAAGTGCATGCCGATGCCGTCCAGCGCCGTGCGCAGATCGGCAGTCAGCGCGGCATGCGCGGCCTGTTGCGCGTCGAGCGCCTGCTGCCAGCGTTCCGCGACGGCGGCGGTCGAGGCATCGAAGCCGGTGGTCAGCGCCTGCAGCTGCGTGTCGACTGCATCGCGCACGGTGTCGTGCAGCGCGCTGCTGCGTTCGGCCGCGGTATCGAGACGCGCGACCACGGTGTCGAGCAGACCGCTCGCGCGTTGTTCGAACGTGGTGTTGAAGCCGTCGAGTGCGCCGCGCAGATCGCGCGCCAGCGTTTCGTTGGAGGCGGTCTGGCCGTCGAGTGCGGCCTGCCAGCGCGCGGCGACGGTCGCGGTCGAGGTCTCGAAGCCGCTCGACAGCGTCTGCAACTGGCGCTCGACCGCATCGCGCACGGTGGTCTGCAGCGCGGCGGTTTCCTGCGACAGCGCGGCCATCGTGGTCTCGAACACCGGCTGCAGCGCCGCGGTCGCGGCGCGCGCGCTCTCGGCGACGCTGGTCTGCAGGGCGCGCTCGACCGATGCGGCGAGCTGCGTGTAGACCGCTTCGGTACGGTCGTGGAAGGCGCTCTGGCTGGCGGCTTGGCGCTCACCCGACGCGGCGCTCTGCTGCTCGATCGTCGCCATCATCGCGCCGAGGCGATCGACCAGCGCCGGCATCACCTCGGTCTGCTGCCGCAGCAGGCGCAAGGTCTCGGCGCGCTGGTGCGCCTGCGAATGCACGTGCAGCGTGGTCGCACTGGCGGCATCGAGCCCTTGCACGGTGCGCGCGCGCTCGCGACGCAGCAGGGCCGAGGCCAGACCCAGCATCGCCGAGGTCGCGATGCCCGCGATCGAGGTGCCGAAGGCGAAGCCCAGGCCCTTGACCGGCACCGCCAGCGAATCGCGGATCGCCTGCAGGTCGGTCGCCGTTTCCAGCGCCATGCCGGTGCCGCGCAGCATCACCATCATGCCCAGCAGCGTGCCCAGCATGCCCAGTAGCACCAGCATGCCGACCAGATACGGCGTCAGCGCAGGCACCGGCAGCGCGACGCGCTCGCCTTCCACGCGCAGGCGCACGGCGGTGCGCAGGCTGGGATCGAGCGTGTCGAGCCAAGGACCAAGCGAGTCGGGCCGCGTCGACAGGCCATCGACTGCAGCGGCCAGCGACGCCGTGGCGCGGCGATAGCGCAGCAGTTCCAGGCCGCCGACGACGTAGCAGGCGCCGATCAGCAGGGTGACGGCCAGCGCCAGCGTGTTGTTGCCGAAGTAGCCGATGGCGATCCACGCCACCACGGCCAGACCGAGGGCGAAGACAGCAGCGGGAACGAGGGCGATGGTGCGGTTGCTTGAGGACATGGGCACTGCGTCAGTGGGTGCGAAGCGCTGCGAGCAGCCCTTCGACCGGTTGGAAACGGACATCCAGCTCGGCGATCAGCACGCCCTGCATGTCCCTGCGAAAACCATCGAGCCAGGCCGCGGACGGATCCGTGGCCGCATCGCCTGCGGCGGCGCGCAGCCGCTCGAAATGCGTTTCGAGCAGCGCCGGCACCGCGCCCAGCAGCGCGTGTTCGCGCGGGCTCAGCGCGCCTTCCATCACCGCGTCGACCTCGGCCAGCCGCGCCATGTCGGCCGACTGCTGCGCCAGCCGCTCGCGCAGCTCGCCCCGCAACCGGCCGGTCGCCGCCTGCATCGAGCGCTGCAGGGTGATGTGGCGCTGGCGGAACGGGGCGAAGTCGATCGCGACCGCCGGCCTGCCTGCCTCTGCGTCCGGCGTAGCGGGCTGCGGCTGCGGTGCAGTGAGTTCGGGCGCGGCGGCGATCGCCGCCAGCAAGGTCGACCGGGCCCGCGCGCAGGCCTCGGCGTCGTCCCGATCAGGCACTTGCGCGTCCGGTTCAGCCTCGGCGCCCTTGGCGTCCAGCACCTTCGACAACACCACGGCCCGCGTCCAGTCGATCCACTGACTCAGCCGCTCGGCCGGCGTCGTGCCGCCCTGCGGCAGCGCATCGTCGGTCAGGCGGGCCAGCAGCCGGACGAAGGTCGGGCCGTGGAAGGCGGGGCGGAGTGGGGCGTCCAAGGGCGAAGCGCGCAAAAGACGGCGATTTTACAGTGCAACGGACAGCCGGGGTTCCGGCGCACTGTCCGGCTGCCCTTGCGGCCACGCCAGCGCCCGCGCCTTTGCCGAGGCTGCGGGCGAGGGCGAGCGCTCGGGCGCCGCCCGTGCGGCTGTCCCGCGCTCAGCCCTGTTCCGCCCCGCGATGCACCCACCGGTACAGCACCGGCAACACCAGCAGGGTCAGCAGCGTCGACGACACGATGCCGCCGATGACGACCGTTGCCAGTGGTCGCTGCACTTCCGCGCCGGCGCCGACGTTGAAGGCCATCGGCACGAAGCCCAGCGAGGCGACCAGCGCGGTCATCAGCACCGGGCGCAGGCGGCCGAGTGCGCCGTCGACGATCGCGCTACGCAGGTCGGCGCCTTCCTCGCGCAGCGTGCGGATGAAGCTCAGCATCACCAGACCGTTGAGCACCGCGACGCCCGACAGCGCGATGAAGCCCACGCCCGCCGAGATCGACAGTGGAATGCCGCGCGCGGCGAGTGCGAGCACGCCGCCGGTCAACGCCAGCGGCACGCCGCTGAAGACGACCAGCGCATCGCGCAGCGAACCGAAGGCCATGAACAGCAGCGACAGGATCACCAGCAGGGTCAGCGGCACGACCAGCGACAGGCGCCGGACGGCCGACTGCAACTGCTCGAACGTGCCGCCGTAGGTGATCCAGTAGCCGGTCGGCAGCGTCACCGACGCCGCCACTGCGGTCTCCAGTTCGTCGACGAAACTGCCGAGGTCGCGGCCGCGCACGTTGGCGGTGACGACGATGCGGCGCTTGCCGTTCTCGCGGGCGATCTGGTTCGGTCCGAGCTGCGTGCCGATCGTCGCGACTTCGCGCAGCGGCACCGTGCGTGGCACGCCGCTGGCCCAGGTGCCGCTGCGTCCGGACTCGTCGCCGCTCGCATCGATGCCGAGCGGCACTGGCAGATCGGCGAGTGCCGCCGGATCGCCGCGCATCGATTCGGGCAGGCGCACGACGATGTCGAAACGCCGGTCGCCTTCGAACAGTTGTCCGGCCGTCTCGCCACCGATTGCCGCGGCCACCAAGCGCTGCACGTCGCCGGGGTTGAGTCCGTAACGGGCCATCGCCCGCGGGTCGGGTGCGATCTCCAGCAGTGGCAGGCCGTCGACCGCTTCCACGCGCACGTCGGCCGCGCCGTCGATGCCCTGCAGCACGCGCTCGACCTCGCCGGCGAGTGCCTGCAGTTGCGCCAGATCGTCGCCCTGGATCTTCACCGCCACATCGCTGCGCACGCCGGAGATCAGCTCGTTGAAGCGCATCTGGATCGGCTGGGTGAACTCGTAGTTGTTGCCGGGCATGGTCTCGGCGACCGCTTCGAGTTCGGCGACCAGGGCGGCGCGCGTCTTGCGCGGATCGGGCCAGTCGGTGCGCGGGTGCAGGATCACGAAGGTGTCGGCGACCGATGGCGGCATCGGGTCGTTGGCGACCTCGGACGTGCCGATGCGCGAGAACACGTGCGCGACTTCCGGCGCGGTCAGCAGGCGCCGTTCGAGCGCGCGCTGCATCGCCACCGACTGTTCGACGCCGGTCCCGGGAATGCGCATCGCGTGCAGGGCGATGTCGCCTTCATCGAGGCTGGGAATGAACTCGCTGCCCATGCGCGTCGCCAGCCAGCCGCAGGCCAGCACCAGCATCAGCGCACCGCCGACCAGCCAGCCGCCGTGACGCAATGCCCAGTCGAGTGCCGGTGCATAGCCGCGACGCGCGGCGCGCATCACCCGGTTGTCGTGCTCGGCCACGCGACCGCGCAACAGCAACGCGATGCTCGCCGGCACGAAGGTCAGCGACAGTAGCATCGCGCCGGTCAACGCCAGCACCACGGTGATCGCCATCGGGTGGAACATCTTGCCTTCCACGCCTTCGAGCGCGAACACGGGCAGATAGACCGCCGCGATGATGCCCAGGCCGAACAGGCTGGGACGGATCACTTCCGCGCTCGCCGATGCGGCGACGGCATGGCGTTCCTGCGTGTCGAGCAGGCGCCCGAGCCGCTGCTGCGCTTCGCCGAAACGACGCAGGCAGTTCTCGACGATGATCACCGCGCCATCGACGATCAGGCCGAAGTCGAGCGCGCCCATGCTCATCAGGTTGCCGGACACGCCGCCCTGGCGCATGCCGATCACGGTGAACAGCATCGTCAGCGGAATCACCAGTGCGGTCAGCAGCGCGGCGCGCACGTTGCCCAGCAGCAGGAACAGCACCACGATCACCAGCAGCGCGCCTTCGATCAGGTTCTTCGCCACGGTGCGGATGGTGCGGTCGACCAGTGCGGTGCGGTCGTAGACCGCGGTCGCGCGCACGCCTTCGGGCAGGCTGGCATTGGCGGTGTCCAAGCGCGCGGCCACGGCCTGCGCGACGGTGCGGCTGTTCTCGCCGACCAGCATGAAGACCGTGCCGAGCACGACCTCCTCGCCGTCCTGCGTGGCCGCGCCGGTGCGCAGTTCGCGTCCTTCGCCGACCGTCGCGACGTCGTGCACGTGGATCGGCACGCCATCGCGCCGCGCCAGCACGATGTTGCCGATCGCCTCGAGGTCGGCGACCTGCCCGGGCACACGCACCAGCAGTTGCTGGCCATTACGCTCGATGTAACCGGCGCCGACGTTGCGCGTGTTGCTGGCGACGGCGGTGACGACATCCTCGAAGCTGAAGTCGAGCGCGACCAGCATCGCCGGGTCCGGCGTGATGTGCAGCTGCCGCGCGAAACCCCCGATAGTGTTGACCTCGGTGACGCCGGGTACGGTGCGCAACTGCGGCCGCAGCACCCAGTCCTGCAGTGTGCGCAGGTCGGTCGCGGTGTAGGGCGTGCCGTCGGGCTTGCGTGCATCGGGCGCGGCTTCGACCGTGTACATGAAGATCTCGCCCAGACCGGTCGCGGCCGGTCCGAGCGAGGCGTCCACATCGTCCGGCAACTGGCCGCGGATCTGCTGCACGCGCTCGGCGACCTGCTGCCGCGCGAAGTACAGATCGGTGCCGTCCTCGAACACCACGGTGACCTGCGACAGCCCGTAGGCCGACAGCGAGCGCGTGTAGTCGAGACGCGGCAGACCGGCGAGCGCGGTCTCGATCGGGAAGGTCACGCGCTGCTCGGTTTCCAGCGGCGAGTAGCCGGGTGCGGCGGTGTTGATCTGTACCTGGACGTTGGTGATGTCGGGGGTGGCGTCGATCGGGAGCTTGGTGAAGCTCCAGCCGCCGATGGCGATCAGCATCAATGTGGCAGCGAGGACGAGCCAGCGGTGACGGATGGAGAGGTGGATGAGGGACTCAAGCATGGGGGCGGGCCCCGCTTGTGGTCAGTCGGGATTTCCACGCACACCATCCGCCCACGGCCCCGTCATTCCGGCGAAAGCCGGAATCCATTTTGACGTTGGCTGTACTGCGTGAAGACTGGCTTGGGCTAGATCGCCGCGAGAATGGATTCCAGCGTTCGCTGGAATGACGGTAGAAGGAGATCGCGCAACACGGCTGTTCAATGCGCATGTTCCGCCCCCGCCTTCTCCAGATCCGCCTTCACCGTGTAGCTCTGTTCCACCACCACGTCCTCGCCGACGCGAATGCCCCCCGTGATCTCGACCTGCCGCGCATCGCGCCGGCCCAGCGTCACCACTCGCTTCTCGTAGCGCTCGCCCTCGCGCACGAACACCACGTCGGCGCCGTCCATCTGCTGCAAGGCCGTCAGCGGCACGACCAGATCGGCCGGTTGCGTCGACACGGTGACCATCGCGCGCACGGCGGAACCGGGGCGCCATTTCCCGTCGGCGTTGTCGAGCGTCGCGCGGGCGATCGTGCTCTGGCTCGCGGTCGCAGTGCCGGGCAACACGCGGTCGATGCGCGTGTCCGCGGTCGCGCCGTCGCCGAGCCGGGTGATCGTCACCGGCGAACCCGCGGCGAGATGTTCGGCATCGCGGCCGAACACGTGCAGGTCCACCCACAGCTTCGACAGGTCGGCGAGTTCGTACAACACCACACCTTCGGCGGCGCTTTCGCCGACCGACGCATTGCGCGCGAGCACGGTGCCGGCGATCGGTGCGGTGACGGTGTAGCTCGACAGGCTCAGGTTGCTGTCGATCGTCGCGAGCACTTGGCCGGCACGCACGCGGTCGCCGACTTCGGCATGCAGGCGGCGCACGGGACCGGGGAAGCGTGCGGTGACGCGGGCATTGCCGGTTTCCAGTGTCGTCAGCAGGCCCTGCACTTCGTGCTGGTCGGCGATGGTGCCAGCGGCCGCGGGCGCGACGCGGATGCCGACTTCTTCGGCGACGTCGGCCGGGATGACCGTGGCCTCGTCGCCGTGGTCGTCGTGTTCGCCGGCGTCGGCATGACCGTCTTCGCCATGCCCGGCATCGGCGTGATCATCATGTCCGTGCGCCGCGTCGGCGGATGCGGGCGTGGACGCGGGATCGCTGCAGGCTGCCAGCAGCAGGGCGAGCACCATCGGTGCGGTGATACGGAAAGCGAACGTCCTCATGGGGCGTCTCCGGAATCCGGGGTGGACGTCGCAGGCGCGACCACGAGTGACTGGCCGGTCAGGCGCTGCAGTTCGATCAGGGCGATCTGCGCGGCCTGCGCGGCGTCGAGTTGCTGGCGCAGCGCATCGCTGCGTGCGTCCTGCAGTTGCGACCATTCGAGGTAGGACACCGCACCGGCGCGCCAGGCGCGCTCACTTGCACTTGCGGCACGCGCGAGGCGTGGCAACACGTCGCGTTGCAGCAGCGCGACTTCGGCCTGCGCGACGCGATATCGACCATGCGCTTCGGCCAGCGTCGCCTGCAGCGTGCGGTCGCCGGCTTCGCGTTCGATCGACACCAGCGCGAGTTCCGCGGCCGCGGCGCGAATGGCGGGCTGGGCGCGTGCGCGGCTGCCGATCGGCACGGTGAAGCCGCCGACCAGCGAGGTGTCGCCGTTCTCGCGCTGGTGACGGATGCCGGCCGACCAGCCGATGTCGGGCGTGGCATCGCTGCGGGCGAGCTGCAGTCGCGCCTCGGCGATGCGTTCGCGGTCGTTGAACTGCAGCAGCTCCGGCGACTGCGCGAGCAGCGTGCGCAGTCGGGCGAAATCGGCGATGTGGGGCAACGCCAGCGGATCGCCTTCAACGATCTCGAACGCGGCCTCGGGGTCTCCCCACAGCATCGCGAGGCTGCGACGTGCGCTGTCGATTTCCATGCCCGCTCGCGCGACCTCGAGTTCGGCCTGCGCCTGCGCCGCCTGCGCGGTCAGTACGACCGCCTCGGATGAAGCGCCGGCAGAGAAGCGCTGGCGCGCGGCGTCGACGAAGCGCGTGCGCTGCGCGACATCGGTACGCGCGATGGCCTGTCGCCGCGTCGCGACGACGATGTCCAGATGTCGACGTGCGGTCTCGGCCAGCAGATCGATGCGCGCCGCTTCGCGCTGCGGTGCCAATGCATCGATGCGACGTTGCGCGAGGGCGCGACGCGCATCGAGCTTGCCGCCGCGTTCGAACACGCCGGCCAGCGACAGCGTCGTCTCAACGCTACGCGTGCCCGCGTCGAGGCCGAGGTTCTCGATCTCGACACCGGCTTCCAGCGCGGGCCGCAGCAGCGCGGCTTCGCGTTCGGCATCAAGGACGTCGCGCTGGCCATCGAACAGGCGCAGCGCGGGATGGGCATCGGCAACGCGCGCGAACGCGTCATCGAGCGTCAACGCAGGGGAATCCGTGCGCACGGGCACGGGCGCCGTCTGCGCGTGCACGAAGCACGGCGCAGCGGCGAGGGCGGCCAGGGCCGCCAATCGCAACAACATGGAGTGTCTCCGGTTTCGGAATGACGGAACGCCGGCCTCAGGCCGGCACTGGCGTCATGCGGAAATCGGAGGCCGCAGCAGGGAATCGGGCGCGCGCAGTGGCGCGGCGTCGATCGCACGGGTGTCGGGGTGCACGGCCGGTGTCGCCGCGATGGGCGCGGCCAGCGGCGGCAGGCCCGGCGTGTGCGCGCCGCAGGTGGCGCAGTGTGCGACCGCGTGCAGCAGGTCACCGCCGTCGTCGTGGGCATCTGCCGCATGGTCGTGCTGCTCGGCGGTCTCGCCGTGCGCAGCCTCGTAGGTGTTGCCCATCGCGACCAGCACCGGCGCCACCACCAGGCCCAGCACCAGCAGCGCCAGCATCAGCGGGCGCGACCAGAACGAGCGGGCGGGACGACGGACCATCGCGTCAGGGTAGTGGCCCCGTGACGCGTTACACAATTCCAGCACGTCGTTGCGCCCAGGGCGGCCGCTCCACGCGCGTTCCGCGTTGGACCTGTGGAGCGCATGCAGCGCGTACTTCGAGGGCATTCCGATGCGTCAACGACATATCCGTCTGGCCGTGCTTCTCTGCATGACCGTGGTCTGTTTACCGGCAGCATCTGCACCGCCCGACACCGCGCGCAAACCGGCCCGCGTGTCGCCGATCGCCTGCCGCAAGACATCCGACCGGTCACGCTGCTATGCGCGCAGCCGTTCGAGAACCGCGGCACGTTCGAGCTGCCAGCTGACACCAGCGGAGGCGGTGCGTCATCGGATTTCGTGCCGGCGGATCGCTATCTGGAAATCCGCGAAGTCCGCGCGTCGCTGCGTGGGCCAGGCCTGCGCGCCGGCGATCTCGCAGCGCGCGTATCCGGTGCCGATGGCTGGTACGAGATGCGCCGGGTGGACGACGAGATCGTCTGGACCGCGGGCGTCGATGGCCCGCTCTACGCCGATCGCGGCACTCGGATCAAGTTCGTCGCGTATCGGGACGGCACCGCACAGGCGATCACCGGCGACTACCTGTTCCGCGGGTGTCTCGTCGAGAGCGTGCCGCGGCGTGTGACCCGGCCCGATCTGGACGTGCCGCGCTTGCCGAAGAAACGACTCACGCCGCGCGAGCCGGTGGAGAGGGTGCCGCTGCAGCGGCCGGTAGTGCGTCCGCGCGGTTGAGAGCTGCGAGGCTTCACCGAAGATCCGCGCACTCCACGTTTCGTTATCCCGGCGAAAGCCGGGATCCAGCGACTTGAGGTGTCGTTCCGTCGAGTCGCTGTGCGCAAGACACTGGATCCCGGCTTTCGCCGGGATGACGGGGAAGAGATGTGCCGTTATCGAAGGTGATCCAAAAGCGCAGGCGCCGCTTGAACGAGGACGCGGCCGGGCAACGCTCAGCGCTCCGCGCGCAACCGCTCCAGCACGCCGTCGAGCGCTTCGAGGTTGCCGTAGTGGATCACCAGCCGGCCCTTGTTGCCGCGGCCGTTGGCGATCGACACGCGCGTGCCCAGCGTCTCCGACAGTTCGTTCTCCAGCGAGACGATGTCGGCCTGCGGGCGGGCCTTGGTCTTCGAGGCGGTGCGGCCGTTCGCGTTCGGCACGCGGCCGGCAGCAAACTGCTGGGCGCGGTGCTCGACTTCGCGCACCGACCAGCCGTGTTCGACCGCGTCGCTGGCGAGCTTGCTGGCGAGCTCCGGCGACAGCGTCAGCAGGGCGCGGGCATGGCCCATTTCCAGCTGCTTCGATTCGACGAGGATGCGGATCGCCGGCGGCAGTTCCAGCAGGCGCAGCAGGTTGGACACCGCGGCACGCGAACGGCCGACGGCTTCGGCGGCCTGCGCATGGGTCAGGTCGAATTCGTCGATCAGGCGCTGCAGCGCCTGCGCTTCTTCCAGCGGATTGAGGTCTTCGCGCTGGATGTTCTCGATCAGCGCCATCGCGACGACCGTGCGGTCCTCGACGTTGCGCACGACGGCCGGCACTTCGGCCAGACCCGCCTGCTTGGACGCGCGCCATCGGCGTTCGCCGGCGATGATCTCGAAGGTGCGGTCGGGGCGCTCGCGCACCACGATCGGCTGGATCACGCCCTGCGCGCGGATCGACTCGGCAAGCTCGGTGAGCTTGTCCTCGTCCCAGTGCTTGCGCGGCTGGTACTTGCCGGCGGTCAGCGCGTCGATCGGCAGCACCCGCAGCGTGTCCTGTTCGGTCGCCTCCAGGCTCGGCGGCGCCTCGGCGGCGGCCTTGGGTCCGAGCAGTGCCTCGAGCCCACGGCCCAGGCCGCGCTTCTTGGCTGGCGTCTTCGCAGCGGTCATGCCGGGGTCTCCGTGGCGGGTGCGTCCTGGGTGGTGCGGGTGGCGTCGCGTTCGCGCTGGCGGCGGATCACTTCGCCGGCGAGGCCGAGATAGGCGATGGCGCCGCGCGAGCCCTTGTCGTAGCCGACGATGCTCTGGCCGTGGCTGGGCGCCTCGGCCACACGCACGTTGCGCGGCACGATGGTGCGGAACACCTTGTCGCCGAAATGGTTGGTCAGCTCGGCCGACACCGCGTTGGCGAGGTTGTTACGCACATCGAACATGGTGCGCAGCACGCCCTCGACCTCGAGCTTCGGATTGTGCGTCTGCGTGAGCGCATCGATCGTGCGCAGCAGCGCCGACAGGCCTTCGAGTGCGTAGTACTCGCACTGCATCGGTACCAGCACCGAATCGGCTGCGGTCAGCGCGTTGAGCGTGAGCAGCGACAGCGCCGGCGGGCAGTCGATCAGGATGAAGTCGTAACGCGCGCGCAGCGGATCGAGCGCGGTGCGCAGGCGCTGTTCGCGGCCTTCGGCGCCCATCAGTTCGAGTTCGGCCGCGGTCAGATCGGTGTTGCCGGGAATCAGGTCGACGCCTTCCTCGGTCTGCACGATGGCATCGCCGCCTTCCACCTCGCCCAGCAGCACGTCGCAGCTGGTGACCGGCACGGCGTCCTTGTCGATGCCGCAGCCCATCGTCGCGTTGCCCTGCGAGTCGAGATCGACCAGCAGGACGCGCTTGGGCGTGCGCGCGAGCGCCGCGGCCAGGTTCACGGCCGTTGTCGTCTTTCCGACGCCGCCCTTCTGGTTGGCGATGGCGATGATGCGGGCCATGGGCTCCGTGCACGGTTCAGGAAGGGAGCCGGACACCGCGTGGGCGGCGGCCGGACCGGGGATTATGCCCCCCAAGCGCGGCCGGGCGTAACCGGACCGATCATCCGCCGGACACGGATGCGCCGGCACTGGGGCTGATCCGGGGTGTGACCGGGAAGACCGCTTCAGACGCGGGCGACGACGACCAGATGGCGTTCGGCGTCCAGGCCCGGCACCGACAGCGGCGTGACCGATTCGAGTTGCCAGCCCGCGGGCAGGGCGGCGATCTCGTCGACCGGATCGACGCCCTTCATCGCCAGCAGCCTGCCGCCGTCGGCCCTGGGCAGATGCCCGCCGAAATGCAGGATGTCGGGCAGGGTGGCGAGCGCCCGTGCGGTGATCGCGTCGAAGGCGCCGGGGCGGTCGACGGCCTCGATGCGCGACTCGGCGACTTCGGCGTTGGTCAGCTTCAGCTGCCGGATCGCCTCGCGCATGAAGCGCGCCTTCTTGCCGTTCGACTCGACCAGCGTGACGTGCAGGCCGGGCACGGCGATCGCCAGCGGAATGCCGGGCAGGCCGGGGCCGGTGCCCAGATCGGCCAGCGTGGCCAGGCCATCGACGTGCGGGACCATCGCCAGCGAATCGAGCAGATGGCGCACGACCATCTCGCGCGGATCGCGCACGGCGGTCAGGTTGTAGGTGCCGTTCCAGCGCAGCAGCAGGGCGAGGTAGGCCAGCAGCGGTTCGGCGAGATCGGTGGACAGGCTGAGGGTACGCAAGCCGGCTTCGAGTTCGGTGCGCAGGGCGGCGTCGATGGGGGTGTTCATGGGGGCATTGTAGAAGCCGGGAGGCGCGCCACGAAAAACCGTCCGATTGTCACGGCGTGCCGCATCGCATGATGGCAGCCCGCGCCTTTCCAGCGCCGATCCTTCCGTCTCGAAAATGGGTCCCAGCTTTCGCTGGGACGACGGTAGTGAGATTGCTCGTCGTCCCAGCGGAAGCTGGGACCCAACTTGATCTTGCCTCTCGCGTGTCGTCCCGGAGCGTCAGCTCAGGCCCGCCACGCCAGCGTCGCCAGATACCCCGGCAACGGCACGAACGCCTGCAACGTCCAGTCGCCCGGCCCGCCGAGTTCCGCATCGCAATCGACCAGCGCCCAGTCGTCGCCACGCGCCTCGAACCGCAACCGGTCCAGTCCGAACGACAGGCCGTGCCCGTGCGCCTTCAGCACCGCTTCCTTGGCGCACCACAGCCGCACGAAGGCGGTTTCGGCCAGCGCCGGCGGCAGGGCGGCGAGCGCAGTGGCCTCGTCGGCGGTGAAGAAGCGCTGCGCCAACGCCATCGCCTGCGGCCGTGGTCGCATCCACTCGATGTCCACACCCACCGCCACGCCATCGCCCAGCGCGACCAGCAGCGCGTCGCCGCTGTGGCTCCAGTTGGCGTCGAGACCCGGGCGGCCGGGCACCCGCAACTGCGGGCGGCCGCGGGCATCGCGGTCGAGACTGAAGGCATCGGTGCCAAGCGTGTCGGCAAGCCAGGGACGCACCAGGGCTTCGGCGGATTGGCCGCGCCGGTAATCGCGCCACGCGCAATGCACCGGGCCGGCGCGCAGGCTGTGTGTTTCGCTGAACATCCGCACTTGGCATCCCGCAGGGCGTCCAGCGTAAGCTAAACCGCTGTTCCGCGGGCTTTCGCTGCGCGCGGGACGTCTTCTCCGGAGTGGCAGCACGATGTCGGCAGTGGTACTGGAACAGGGCGCGCAACTCGGCGGCAGGCCGGATACGGCAGGTGTATCGCGTGCGCTGGTCGCTGGCGATGGCGCGCGAACGATCGCCTTCGGTCCCGATGGCGCGGTGACGCTGTCGACCTTCCTCGGCCACGTGCGTGGTGTCGCCGCGCTGCTGCCCGACGCGCCGTTCGCACTGAACCTGTGCGAGGACCGCTACCGCTTCCTCGTCGCGTTCTGCGCGGTTGCGATGCGCGGCCAGACCACGCTGTTGCCGCCGTCGCGCACGCGCGGCGCGATCGACGACGTGCGAAGCCGTCATCCGCACAGCTATTGCATCGGCGATCTCGACGATTGCGGCTGCCCCGGAGCGCACGCGCTCACGCACGCGCCCGCACCGCCGCATTACGTGCGACTGCCCGACGCGCTGCCGACCGAAGCGGGCGACACGCCGCAGATCGCGCTCGATGCGCTGGTCGCGATCGGCTTCACGTCCGGCAGCACTGGCGTGCCGGGCGCCAACCCCAAGCCGTGGGCGACCTTCCACGCGGGCACGCTGCAGAACCTCGCCATGCTTGCCGACCTGCACGGCGACGCGACCCTGCCGGTCGTTGCGACCGTGCCGCCGCAGCACATGTACGGCATGGAGATGTCGGTGCTGCTGCCGATGCTCGGCAATGTCGCCGTGCATGGCGGCCGCCCGTTCTTTCCCGGCGACATCGCCGACGCGCTGCGTGATGCGCCGCGTCCGGCGCTGCTGGTGACCACGCCGGTGCACCTGCGTTCGCTGGTCGAGTCCGGCATCGAACTGCCGCCGATTGCCGCGATCGCCACCGCGACCGCACCGCTGACGCGCGAACTGGCTGCGGCGGCCGAGGCGCGCTTCGGCTGCGAGGTGCGCGAGCTGTTCGGTTCGACCGAGACCCTGATCTTCGCCCGTCGCCGTACCGCGCGCGATGCGGCATGGGCACCCTACGCGGGCGTGCGCCTGCAGCCGGTGCCCGACGGCACCCTGGTCCATGCGCCGCATCTGGCCGAGCCGCGTTTGCTCGCCGATCTGGTCGAGCTCGACGAGACCGGCGGCTTCGTGCTGCGCGGGCGGCAGGCCGACATGATCGAGATCGCCGGCAAGCGCGCCTCGCTGGGCGATCTGACCCGGCGCCTGCTTGCCATCGACGGCGTGCGCGATGGCGTGGTGCTGCAATCGGCGGTCGCCGATGCCTACGGGGTGCGTCGCATCGAGGCGGTCGTCGTCGCCGACGACGCGCTCACCGATGCCGCGTTGCTCGACGCGCTGCGCGAAAGCCAGGATCCGGTGTTCCTGCCGCGCCGCCTGCGCCGGGTCGACGCGCTGCCGCGCAACGAGACCGGCAAGCTGCCGCGCGCCGCACTCGACGCGCTGCTCGCCGGCACCTGACGCGCGCTCAGTCGCGCAGTTCGACCCAGGCCGGTGCGTGGTCGCTGGGGCGGTCCCAGGTGCGCGGCTCGCGATCGACGCCGGAGGCGACCGCCGCGTCGCGCAGTGCATCGGACACCAGCGTCAGGTCGATGCGCAGGCCCAGATCGCGGCGGAAGCCGGCCTGCCGGTAATCCCACCAGCTGAAGATGCCGCCCTGTTCGTGGTGCAGGCGGAAGGCGTCGTGCAGGCCCAGGCCGAGCAGACCGCGCAGCGCATCGCGCTCGGCGGTCGAGGTCAGGATGTGGCCGTCGTTCCAGACCGCCGGGTCGTGCACGTCGCGGTCGTCGGGGGCGATGTTGAAATCGCCCAGCACCACGAGCTTCGGATGCGCGGCGAGTTCGCGCGCCACCCATTCGTGCACCGCGGCCAGCCAGCGCAGCTTGTAGGCGTACTTGTCCGTGCCGACGTCCTGCCCGTTGACCACGTAGAGGTTGATGACGCGCACGCCGTCGATGGTCGCGGCGATGACGCGCTTCTGTTCGTCCTCGAAGCCGGGAATGCCGACCTGCACGTCGGCGATCGCGCGGTCACGCGCCAGCAGGGCGACGCCGTTGTAGGTCTTCTGCCCGGAGAACACGCTGCGATAGCCCAGCGCGGCGAGGGCGGAATCGGGAAACCTGGCGTCTTCGAGCTTGGTTTCCTGGATGCCGACCACGTCGGGTTGCGCGTCGCGCAACCACTGTTCGAGGTGCGGCAGGCGGACGTTGAGCGAGTTGACGTTCCAGCTGGCGATTTTCATCCGGCGATTCTAGCGTCCGCACCGCCGCCGGTCGCGCGCATGCGCAGGGTGGCGACGGTGCCGCCTTCGGGCGCGGCGCGGATGTCGAGCGCCCAGCCGAGGTGTTCGCAGACCCGTGCGATCAGCTCCAGACCGATGCCGTCGCCGGTCGGCACGCCGGTGCGCGCCATGCGCGAATAGATCGCGCTGATCTGTTCGGGCGACATGCCGTGGCCGGGGTCGCGGATCACCACCGTCGCATCGGCCTGCAGCACCACCTCGATGCGACCGTCGTCGCTGTGTTCGATCGCATTGCGCAACAGGTTGCCGACCGTCGCGCGCACCACGCCGGGCGGCGCGAGGATCGTGCACGCGGGCGGTGCGTCGAGCGCGATGTCGAGCGCCTTGTCGCGGGTGAGGTGGCGATGGTCGTCGATGATCGCCGGCAACAGCGCGGACAGGTCCACCGGTTGCCCGGTCTGCAGGAGCCTGGCCGGATCCTTCGCCAGCGCGAGCAGCAGCGCGATCATGCGGTCCATGTCGTCGGCGGTGCGCAGGATGCGCTGCAGCTGGTGCGCGGTCGTCGCGGGCACGTCGGCCGGGGCCAGCGCGAGCTCGGCCGCGCCCGCCATCACCGCCACCGGCGTGCGCAGTTCGTGGCTGGCGGTGTGGATGAAGTCGCGCTCGCGTTCGACGAAGCGTTCGTTGCGCTGCAGGTAGTCGTTGAGCGCGCTGGCGATGACCAGCAACTCCGAACTCGCCCGCGGTTCGGGCACCAGACGCTGGCCGGCGCGGTCTGGCGAGAGCGCGGCGATGTCGTCGGCGAGCGTGGTCAGCGGCCGCAACGCGCGGCCCAGGCCGATCGCCATCAGCGTGCCCATCAGCAGCACCAGCGCGACCGAGGAGCCGAGGATGAAGAGCGTGAGCCGGTCTTCCTCGCGTTCCATCTCGGTGATGTCGAGGGTCAGCACGTGCCGCACGCCATCGACGTGATCGACCAGCACCAGGATCTCGGTGCCGTCCTGCAGCTCGACCTCGTCGTGGATGCCGTCCGGCAGCGCGCGCGTTTCCGGCGGCGCATCGGCATCGCCGGCGTACAGGCGCAGGCTGTCCGAATCGCTCCAGCGGTAGGTCGGGTCCGTGGCGCGCCGCTCGAGGTGATGGGTGAACTCGGTGCGCAGCATCGAATCCCACAGCAGGCGCTCGGCGTACTCGTTGACCAGAAAGCCGTGCAGCGACACGCCCGCCGCCAGCAGCAGCGCGTAGGCCGCCAGCCAGTAGAGGATGCGGCGACGCAGGCTGTGCGGTCGGCTCACGCAACCGACTCCGCGCCGGCCGGCGCGACCAGGCGGTAGCCATAGCGGGGCAGGGTGTGGATGAGCTTGGTCTCGAACGGACCGTCGACGCTGCGGCGCAGTTCGTAGACGTGCGAGCGCAGCATGTCGCCGTCGGGCGGCGCATCGCCCCACAGCGCGTGTTCGAGCTGCTGGCGTTCCACCGCGGCCGGGCTGGCGAGCATCAGCACTTCGAGCAGCTTGCGCCCGGCCGGATAGAGGTGCAGCACCTGGCCGCCGCGGCTCGCCTCCAGCGTGTCCAGATCGAGCCGCAGATCGTGCACCTGCAGGGTGCGCGGCGTGCGACGGCCACGCGCGCGGGCGAGCACGGCCTCGAGCCGCACTTCGAGTTCCGGCAACGCGAACGGCTTGGTCAGATAGTCGTCGGCGCCGGCGCGGAATCCGGCGATCTTGTCGGGCAGTTCGTCGCGGGCGGTGAGCATGATCACCGGCGTGTCGATCGCGTGTTCGCGCAGGCGCTGCAGCAGCGCCCGGCCGTCGAGGCGCGGCAGCATCCAGTCGAGGATGATGGCGTCGTAGGGCTGGGTCACCGCCAGATGCAGGCCGACGATGCCGTCGGGCGCGGCGTCCATCTCGTGGCCGCGCGGTTCAAAGTAGTCGAACAGGTTGCCGACCAGGTTGCGGTTGTCTTCCACCACCAGCAGTCGCATCCGGCCTCCGCGTCGCCTCGACTCCCTGACGCTGCGGATGATACGGCGCCCGCCGCGCGGGTTCCGACAGTTCTCCGACATCTTTCCCACCGCGGTCCGACATGGCACCGCCGACGCTGGCATCGCCGCGCTGCGCGGTGCACGGAATCGACGATGCGGACTCTGCAGGCTGCGCTGGCGCGACTGGGCCCGGTACTGGGCATGTGCATGCTCGGGCTGGTGGTGCTCTGCGCCTCGCGTCTGGGCCTGTCGCTGTGGCATCACGCCGAGGTGTCGGACGTCGACGGCTGGGCGCCGGTGCTGCTGCAGGGGCTGCGCGTCGACATCGCCAGCCTGTGCCTGCTGTTCGGTCCGCTGGCCGCGTTGCTGTTGCTGGTGCCGGCACGCGCGCTGGCAGGGCGCGGCGTGCGGCGCGTGGCGATCGTCTGGCTGGCCGCGGCGATGACCCTGCTGGTGTGGCTGGAACTGGTCACGCCCGGCTTCATGCACGAGTACGGGCTGCGGCCCAACCGCCTGTTCGTCGAGTACCTGGTGTATCCGCGCGAAGTGCTGGCGATGCTGCTCGAGGGCAGGCTGGTCGAATGCATCGCGGTGCTGGTGCTGACCGCGCTGGCGGCCTGGGGCACGACCCGCCTGGCGCGCCGCTGGTGGCCGTCGGTGCTCGGCACGGAGATCGCGTTGCCTTGGCGGGTCCTGCTCGTGATCGTGATCCTGCTGGGCGCCGCGCTCGGCGTGCGCTCGACGCTGGGCCACCGGCCGATGAACCCGGCGATGCTGGCCTTCAGCCACAACCCGACCGTCAACGTGCTGCCCTTGAACTCGTTCTACTCGCTGGCATTCGCGCTGCACGGCTGGGCGCGCCACGAGGAAACCGCGCAGGCGCTGTACGGCACACTGCCCGATGCCGACGTGGTCGCCGCCGTGCGCCGCGGCACCGGCCTGCCGGCGTCCGCGTTCACCGACCCGCACCAGCCGACGCGCGCCGCACGCGTGCCGACGTGGCAGGGCAAGCCGAAGAATCTGGTCATCGTGCTCGAGGAAAGCCTCGGCGCGCAGTTCATCGGCAGCCTCGGTGGACGTCCGTTGTCGCCCGAGTACGACCGGCTCAGCACGCAGGGCTGGGCGTTCGAGCGGCTCTATGCGACGGGCACGCGCTCGGTGCGCGGCATCGAGGCCGTCGTCGCCGGTTTCGCGCCGACGCCGGCCGAGGCGGTGGTCAAGCGTGACCGCAGCCAGCAGGGCTTCTTCACCCTGGCGCAGGTGCTACGCGCGCACGGCTACGACACCACGTTCTACTACGGCGGCGAAAGCCACTTCGACAACATGCGCGGCTTCTTCCTCGGCAACGGCTTCGGCCGCATCGTCGAGCAGCGCGACTATCGCCATCCGGCGTTCGTCGGGTCCTGGGGCGTGTCCGACGAGGATCTGTTCACCCGTGCCGATGCCGAATTCGCGCGCCTGCATGCAGCCGGCACACCGTTCTTCGGTTTCGTGTTCACCTCCAGCAACCACGACCCCTTCGAGTTTCCCGAGGGCCGCATCACGCCGGTGGAGCAGCCGCTGCAGACGCGCGACAACGCGGCCAGGTACGCCGACCATGCGCTGGGCGGCTTCTTCGATCGCGCCATGGCCAGCGACTACTGGAAGGACACGGTGTTCCTCGTCGTCGCCGACCACGACTCGCGCGTGTTCGGGCGCGACCTGGTGCCGATCGACAATTTCCACATTCCCGGATTGATCCTCGGCGCCGGCATCGCGCCGCGTCGCGATGCCCGCCTCGCCAGCCAGATCGACCTGGGGCCGACGCTGCTGTCGCTGATCGGCATCGGCGACGCGACCCCGATGACCGGCCGCGACCTGTCCGACGCGGCGATGCGGCTGCCGGGCCGGGCGCTGATGCAATACGACCGCAACTTCGCCTGGCTGCAGGGCGACGACGTCGTGGTGCTGCAGCCCGACAAGCCGCCCGCGCAGTACCGCTACACGCCCGGCACGCCGCTCGAGCCGGCGCCGCTCTCGCCGCTGCTGGCGCGCGAGGCGCATGCGCAGGCGCTGTGGGGATCGCTGGCCTACGAACGCGGGTGGTACCAGTCCGCGCCAGTGCGCTGACCAAGCGCCGCGCGTCAGCGCGCGAGCAGATCCACCAGCTTCGCGATGCGGGCGTACGGCGGCCGCAACCAGTCGGTCACCGCGATGCGCGACTGCCACAGCACCGGCAGCGCCTTGGTCATCGCGTCGAAACCTGCGCGGCCGTGATACGCGCCCATGCCGCTGGGGCCGACGCCGCCGAAGGGCAGGCGGTTCGCGGCGAAGTGCAGCAGCGTGTCGTTGACGGTGACGCCGCCGGGCACGATGCGGGCCAGGACGGCTTCCGCCTGCGCGCGTTCGCCGAAGGGGTACAGCGCCAGCGGGCGTTCGCGTGCTTCGACGAAGGCGATGGCCGCGTCCAGCGAACGGTAGGCGATCACCGGCAGGATCGGGCCGAAGATTTCCTCGCGCATCACCGCGGCATCGTCGTCGGGGTCGACCACGACGGTCGGCGCGAGTGCACGCGCTCCGGAGACCTCGTCGAGCAGCGGCAGCACGGTCAGCCCGCGCGCGCGCGCATCGTCGAGCAGACCGGTCAGCCGCGCGTGCTGCGCGTCGCTGACGATGTGGGTGTAGTCGGCGGCGCGCACGCCGGCATCGGCATAGCGGCCGCGCACCTCGTAGCGCAGGGCTTCAACGAGGGCGTCGCGGCGCGCGGCATCCACCAGCACGTAATCGGGCGCGATGCAGGTCTGGCCGGCGTTGAACAGCTTGCCGGTGACCAGCCGCGCGGCGGCCTTGTCGAGCGGATAGTCCGGACACACGATGGCCGGCGACTTGCCGCCCAGTTCCAGCGTCAGCGGCGTGAGGTTCGGCGCTGCCGCGGCCATGACCTTGCGGCCCACGGCGGTCGAACCGGTGAACACCAGATGGTCGAACGGCAGGCCGGCGAACGCGGCGCCGACATCGGCATCGCCGAGGGCGACGGCGACGCGCCCGGGCGGAAACACCTCGGCCAGCAGTTCGCGCAGGAAGGCGCTGCTGCGCGGCGTGTGTTCGGAGGGTTTGAGATACACGTGGTTGCCGGCCGCGATCGCGGTCGCCAGCGGAATCAGCGCCAGGTTGACCGGATAGTTCCACGGCGCGATGACGCCGACCACGCCCAGCGGCACGTGCCGCACTTCCGCGCGCGCCGGCCACAGCCGCCAGCCGGCGCCGACGCGGCGTGGGCGCATCCAGCCGCGCAGGTGACGGCGCAGCGCGTCGATCTCGCTCAGCACGGTCATGCCGTCGGCGATCAACGACTCCGGCCGCGCGCGATGGCCGAAGTCGGCGGAGATCGCATCGGCCATGTCGCCGAGCCGGCGCGCGAACACGGCGCGCAGGCGGGCGAGATCGTCGCGCCGCTGCGCGGCATCGGGACGCCGGTCGCGCCACGCCGCGCGCAGGGCGTCGAGCGTGGGCTGCAGATCGGCGAGCGGCGTCGCGGCGGCGGGGGCAGGGGCGTCCATCGCCGCAGTGTAGCGCCGCCATCGCGCCATTCCGGCGGGCCGCGGGTAGACTCGAACCATGGACCTTCGACCCTATCGCGACACCGCACCGACGCTCGGCGCACGCGTCTACGTGGACCCGGCGGCGACCGTCATCGGCGACGTGCAGCTCGGCGACGACGCGTCGGTGTGGCCGGCCACGGTAATCCGCGGCGACGTCAACCACGTGCGCATCGGCGCGCGCACCAGCGTGCAGGACGGCACGGTGATCCACGTCAGCCATGCCGGCCCGCACGCGAAGCTCGGCGGCTTTCCGACCGTCATCGGCAGCGACGTGACCATCGGCCACAAGGCGGTGATCCACGCCTGCACGATCGAGGACGCGGTGCTGATCGGCATGGGCGCGCTGGTGCTCGACGGCGTGGTGGTGCGCAAGCACGCGTTCATTGCGGCCGGCGCGGTAGTCACGCCCGGCAAGGTCGTGGGTGAGCGCGAACTGTGGGTCGGCAATCCCGCGCGCTGCGTGCGCACGCTCGACGACGCGCAGATCGAAGGCCTGTACTACAGTGCCGCGCACTACGTGCGGCTCAAGGACGAGTACCTCGCCGCCGTGGCGGGCTGAGCACGCCGGCGCAGGGACGACGCATGACGCACACCGCAGGAACACGGTCGCATCGGCGCGCATGGAGTCGCGACGCCTGATGCTCGACACCGTGCGCGAGGTCCACACGCCCGAGGGCGTCGCATTGCGGCTGCCCGCCGCCGGTCCGGTGCCGCGTTCGCTGGCGTGGCTGATCGATCTGGCGATCCGCATGGCCCTGCTGATGGCGATCTCGATGGTGCTGGGGATGCTCGGCGCGTTCGGCAACGGCGTGTATCTGATCCTGCTGTTCGTCGTGTTCTGGGCTTACCCGGTGGTGTTTGAGGCGATGTACGGCGGGCAGACGCCGGGCAAGCGCGCGCTGGGCTTGCGCGTGGTGTCCGCCGACGGCGCACCGATCGGCTGGATGGCAAGCTTCGTGCGCAATCTGATGCGCACCGTCGACATGCTGCCGTTCGGCTATGGCGCCGGGCTGGTGGCGAGCCTTGCCGATCCCTGGAGCCGACGGCTCGGCGACATGGTCGCCGGCACGCTGGTGATCCACGCGCCGCGCGAGCGCACCCGCACCGCCGCATTGCAGGTTTCGCCGCTCGCGCCGGCCGCGCCGCTGCAGGCGCACGAACAACTGGCGGTGATCGCATTCGCCGAACGCGCGCATGCGCTCACGGACGCGCGCCAGCGCGAACTGGCCGACATCGTCGCGCCGGTCACCGGAGCGCGCGGCGAGACCGGTGTGATGCGCCTGCTCGGCGTCGCCAACTGGCTGCTGGGGCGTCGCGCATGAGGCAGGAGGCGTTCGTCGCCCGGCATGCGGCCGAGTGGGATGCGTTCGAGCAGTGGCTCGATGCGCGCGAAGGCAGCCCGCGCCGGGCGCGCGCCACGCGCCGCAGCTGGACAGGCCTGGCCGACGAGGACATGCCTTCGCGCTATCGCCGCCTGTGCCAGCAGCAGGCACTGGCCCGGCACCGCGGTTACAGCCCGCAGGTGACCGCGCGGCTGCAGGCGCTGATGCAGCGCGGCCACAACGTGTTGTACCGGCCCGCGCCGCCGCCGTGGCGCAGTGCGCTGCGGTTCCTGATGGCGGATTTTCCGCGGCTGGTGCGCGCGCAGCGCGGTTGCCTGTGGGCCTCGCTGGTGCTGTTCGCGCTGCCGCTGGTGGTGATGTACGCGCTGCTGCAGGTCCAGCCCGAACTCGCCTACGGGGTGATGTCACCGGGACAGCTGGCGCAGATGGAGGCGATGTACGACCCGGCCTCGCATGCCGAACGTCTGGCACGCGAAAGCCAGACCGACATGCAGATGTTCGGCTACTACATCTGGAACAACGTCAGCATCGGCTTCCGCACCTTCGCCAGCGGGCTGCTGGCCGGGCTGGGCACGATCTTCGTGCTGCTGTCGAACGGCGTGATCATCGGCACCGTGGCCGGGCACCTGCAGGCGATCGGCCACGGCGGACCGTTCTGGCGCTTCGTCGTCGGTCACTCGGCGCCGGAGCTGACCGCGATCGTCATCGCCGGCGCCGGCGGCCTGCGGCTGGGCCTGGCACTGGTCGCACCCGGGCAACTGCGCCGGATCGATGCCCTGGTGCAGGCCGGTCGCGAAGGTGGACGGCTGTGCCTGGGCATTCTCTTCATGCTGGTGTTCGCGGCGTTCGTCGAGGCGTTCTGGTCGTCGACGGCGTCGATTCCCGATCCGGTCAAGTTCGGCGTCGGTGGCGGTCTGTGGCTGTTGACGCTGCTGTGGCTGTGGCGCGGTGGACGCGGAGTGGCCGATGCGCGTTGAGACCGTGCAGGTCGAACTGCGGCCGCGCAGCGCCTGGGAGGCGATGGAACTCGGCAATGCGCTGGTGCGCCGCCATGCGCGCGCGATCTGGCTGCCGTCGTTGCTGCTCGGTCTGCCGGTCTTCGTGCTGCTCAATGCGCTGGGCTGGGCGATCGACCAGCTCTGGCTGGCCGCGCTGTTGCTGTGGTGGATCAAGCCGGCCTTCGACCGCGTGCCGATGTTCGTGCTGTCGCGCGCGGTGTTCGGTGCCGCGCCGGGCTTCCGTGCGACCGCAGCGGCGCAGCTGCAGTGGGGCTGGCGCCCGCTGATCGGCCATCTGACCTGGCGACGCTTCAGCCCGTGGCGCGCGGTGACGCTGCCGGTCGATCTGCTTGAAGGCCTGTCGGGGCCGCCGCTCGCGCAACGCCGTCGCCTCGTCGCCGACGGCATCGGCGGCCACGCACTGCTGCTGACGACGATCTGCCAGCTGTTCGTGACCGCGCTGCTGTTGTCGCTGGCGCTGCTGGTGCTGATGTTCTTGCCGACCGAACTGCTGTCCGAATCCGCGCGCGCGATGTGGGCGCTGATCTCCGAACAGCCGCCGCGCTGGGTGCAGGTGCTCGGCAATCTGGCGTTCTGGGCGGCAATGTCGCTGGTCGAGCCGTTCTACGTGGGCGCAGGCTTCGGCCTGTATCTCAATCGACGCACGCAACTCGAAGCCTGGGATCTGGAGATCGCCTTCCGCCGTCTGCGCGCGCGGCTGGCACCGGCAGCGACGTTCGCAGTGGGTCTGCTGCTGGCCGGCCTGCTGGCGATGCCGCTGTCGGGGCATGCGCAGGACGGCGCGGCGCAGGACACCGGCGACACCGCGCGCGAGATCCATCCGACCAAGACCTGGCGCCACGACGATCACGCGTCCACGCCGCAGAAGGATGTCGACGCGGAGACACCGCAGGCGCCCACGCTGCCCGGCGTGTTCGGCGAGGTCGAAGACAGCGAGGCCTTCGCGCAGGCGGTCGAACGCGCGTATGCCGATCCGCTGCTCGACAACAAGCGCGAGATTCAGCGCTGGCAGCGCAAGCCGACCGACGACGAGGACGACCGGAAGGACCGCGCCGGTCCGAACCTCGGTGTCCTGGCTGCCGTCGGGCAGGTGTTCGCATTGATCGCCGAATACGGGCTGTGGATCGTGCTGGCAATCCTCGTGCTTGTGCTGGCGTGGACCGCGCGGCGCTGGTGGCCGTGGATGCGCGACGCCCTCGGACCGCTGCGCGAGCCCAGCGAGATTGTCGTCGAGGACGCACCGCCGTTGCCGGAAGCGCTGCCCGACGATCTCGTCGCGGAGGTTCGCCGGCTGTGGACCGAAGGCCGGCATCGTCGCGCGCTGGCGCTGCTGTATCGCGGCAGCGTCGAGGCGATGACCGTGCGCGCCGGCGTGACCCTGGTGCCCGGCGCGACCGAAGCGCAGGTGCTGCGCGCCTCGCGCCGGCTGCCCGACGACGAAGACCGCGACGCCTTCGCCGACATGGTCCGCGTGTGGCAGCGCGCCGCCTACGGCCAGCGGTTGCCCGACGACGCCGGCCTCGATGCGCTGCTCGCGCGGCTGGCACCGCGCTTCGGATGGCGCGCCTGATGCGCTGGCCCGCCCGCATCGGCTTCGCACTGCTCGGCGCGCTGATCGTCGCGCTGGGCGTGCTGTGGTTCCTGCACACCCACGAACGTGTCGACGACACCGTCGAGTTGCCGCCGCGCGGCGAGGCCGCCTACAACCCGCTGTACGCACTGCGAGAGTCGCTGGTGGCCGATGGCGTGCCCGCGCGCTCGCGCCAGCGTCTGCAGCTGGCGGCCGTGCCGCCCGGTCCGCGCGACACGGTGTTGCTCTTCAGCGATCCCGGCAATCTGCTGCCCTCGGAAGTCGAAGCGCTGCTCGACTGGGTCGACGCCGGCGGCCATCTGCTGGTGCGCACGCCGCTGCCGCGTCGCAGCGACGAACGGACGCGCCCCGGCGATCTGCTGGCGCGCATCAGCGTGCAGACCGTCGCCGGGCGCACGCAGTGCGAACCGCTGCTGGTCGAAGGCCAGGAAGGCCACGTCGAGTTCTGCAACGGGCGCCGTTTCCTGCTGGTCGATGCCGAGCCCTTGGCCGAATGGGGCGAGGGCGGCGAGGACGGCCTGGTGTTCGCGCGACTGGCCCACGGCGACGGCGTGATCGACGTATTGGCCGACTTCGACTTCATGCGCAACGACGCGCTGCGCGAGCCGCCACATCTGATCCTGACGCGGCAGTTGCTCGCGCCGAACTGGGGCCAGGGCACGATGCACCTGATCTACGCAGCCAGCGTGCCGCCACTTTGGGTGCAGATCCTGCGGCACGGCTGGATGGCCTGGGGGCCGTTGCTGCTGGCCCTGCTGGCGTGGCTGTGGATGCGCACGCAGCGGCTCGGCCCGGTCCTGCCGGCGCCGCCGGTCGCGCGCCGCGCGCTGCTCGAGCACGTGGGCGCCAGCGGCGAACACCTCGTGCGCTATGGCCGCGCGCCGCTGCTCTATGACGCGGTCCGTGCCGCCTTCCTCGAGCGTCTGCGCCGCCGCGACCCGCTGGCTGCCGCGCTCGAAGGCGAGGCCGGCATCGAAGCGATCGCCACGCGCACCGGCCTGTCGCCGCGCGAGGTGCGTGACGCGCTGCAGGCGCCCCGACCCGATGATGCGACCGGCTTCCGCCAGCGCATCGCCCGACTGATCCAGATGCGCAACGCACTTTGAGAGCCGAACCATGACCGAGCTGCCCGTGTCCCCGTCCGCCCCGATCACCGGCGATGCGCTCGCCGCGCGCGTCGCCGCGGTGCGCGACGAAGTCTCCAAGGCCTTCATCGGCCAGCCCGAAGTGCTCGACCAGATCCTGGTCGCGCTGCTCGCCGGCGGCCACGTGCTGATCGAGGGCGTGCCGGGCCTGGGCAAGACGCTGTTGGTGCGCGCGCTGTCGGCGGCGCTGGGTTGCAACTTCGCCCGCGTGCAGTTCACGCCCGACCTGATGCCCAGCGACGTCAGCGGCCACGCGGTCTGGGACACCAAGAGCGAGACCTTCGTGGTCCGCCGCGGCCCGATCTTCACCAACCTGCTGCTGGCCGACGAGATCAACCGCGCGCCCGCCAAGACGCAGTCGGCGCTGCTCGAGGCGATGCAGGAGCAGCAGGTCACGATCGAAGGCCACAGTTTCGAACTGCCGCCGCCCTTCATGACCCTGGCGACGCAGAACCCGGTCGAGCAGGAAGGCACGTACCCGCTGCCCGAAGCGCAGCTCGACCGCTTCCTGCTGAAAGTGCTGATCGACTATCCCGAGCACGCCGACGAAGTCGCGATGGTCACCGCGATCAGCAGCGGCAAGGTCGCGGCCGACTTCGATCTGTCGCAACTGCAAACCGTGCTGCAGCCCGGCGAGATCGTCGCCTTGCAGCAGGGCACGGCGGCGACGGTGGTGGATGCGGCGGTCATCGACTACGCGGTGCGCATCGTCGCCGCGACCCGCAAGTGGCCGGGCATCGCACTCGGTGCCGGCCCGCGCGGCAGCCTGGCGCTGGTCCGCGCGGCGCGCGCGCAGGCAGTGCTGTCGGGTCGCGACTTCGTGACCCCCGACGACATCCGCGAGATCGCGACGCCGGCGCTGCGCCACCGCATCGCGCTGGCGCCGGAACTGCAGATCGAAGGCCAGGACGCCGATCAGGTCTTGCAGGCGCTGCTCGCGCGCGTGGAAGCGCCGCGCAAGTGAGAACCTGTTCAATATCCTGCTGCGCTTGCCGGGTGGCGCGCGTGCGGTGCTCGGAAGGGATTGCAGAACTGCGATCCCTGACAGCGCTTGCCGCTGGCCCGAAGGGTGGGCGCCATGGATGGCGACCACAATGCTCACGTACCACACGTACGCTGCGCTTCCTGCGCTTCCTGCGCTTCCTGCGCTTCCTGCGCTTCCTGCGCTCCACCACGCGCCACCCTGCTGCGCTCGCGACGGATCTTGAACAGGTTCTGGCCATGTCGCGCCCCTACCGGGACGCGCACGGATGAGGCCGACGCTGGCGCTCATCGTGCTGCTCGTGGTCTGGGGGCTGGGCGGCATCGCGTCGTCGCTGTGGTCGCCGGCGGTGCTGCCGTGGAACGTGTTCGGCGGCGTGCTGGTGGTGTTGTCGGTGCTCGACCTGATGCTGCTGACGCGCCGGCCCACGCCCGATGTCGCGCGCACGATGTCCGAGGCCTGGCCGATCGGCATCGCAAGGCACGTCTGGTTGCAGATCGAAGGCGGTCCGCAGGCGCAGCACATCGAGGTCTTCGACCTGCATCCGCCGGGCTGGCGTGTCGAGGGCCTGCCGCGTCGCCTGCGACTGGCGCCCGGCACGGTGTCGCGCGTCGACTACACGCTGCAACCCGACGTCCGCGGCGCGGCGGTGTTCGAACGCGTGCAACTGCGACTGCGTTCGCCGCTGGGTCTGTGGCGGCAGCGGCGCGACGCGGGCACGCGCCAGCAGGTGCGCGTGTTTCCGAACTTCGCACCGCTGACGCGCTTCGCCCTGCTCAGTGCCGACCGTGCCTCGCGCCTGGTCGGCGCGCACATCAAGCGGCGGCGTGGCGAGGGCACGGACTTCCACCAGATGCGCGAATACCGTGTCGGCGACAGCCTGCGCCAGATCGACTGGAAGGCCAGTTCGCGGTCGCGCAAGCTGATCTCGCGCGAGTACCAGGACGAGAAGAACCAGCAGCTGGTCGTGGTGCTCGATACCGGCCGGCGCATGCTCGCGCAGGACGGCGCGCTGTCGCATTTCGACCACGCCCTCGATGCCGCGCTCGTCGTGTCCTATCTCGCGCTGCGCCAGGGCGATGCGGTCGGTCTGTTCGCCACCGGTGGCGAAAGCCGATGGATGGCGCCGCAACGCGGCATGGGCGCGGTCGACACGCTGCTGCGCGTCAGCCACGACCTGCAACCGCAGCCGGTCGCAACCGATTACCTCGCCGCCGCCACGGAACTCTCGCTGCGCCAGCGGCGCCGTGGCCTGCTGATGCTGGTGACCAACCTGCGCGACGAGGACATCGAGGACGTGCTGGCCGCGGTGCGCATGTTGCAGAAGCGGCACGTGGTGATCGTCGCCTCGCTGCGCGAGCGTGCGCTCGACGAGGTGCTGTCGACCGAGGTCCGCGAACACCAGGACGCCGTCCATGCCGGCGCGACCGCACGCTATCTCGCCCAGCGCAAGGCCGCGCACGATGCGCTGCGCAACCACCGCATCGCGGTGCTGGACGTCACCGGCGAAGAGTTGCCGTCGGCGCTGGTGGAGCGGTATCTGGCGGTCAAGCGGGACGGGCTGCTGTAGCGGCTCTGCAGCGCGAGTTGCCTTTTCCGGCGCGAACGGAGGTGTCGCGAAAGACCAATAATCTCGTCATTCCGGCGGAAGCCGGAATCCATTTGGCTGTTCGGCCGTTGCTTCTTGGCGAGCTTCTCGCAAGGGTCAAAATGGATTCCGGCTTGACCGGACGTACGTCCGTTAGAAGCCGCCGGAATGACGGAGTTTCGGCTTCCGCTTGGATGGCGGAGTCGGACTTCACGAAACCCGAATGCCCCCGCGCTAGGCTGCGGACGCGCGCACCGGACGCGGCGCAGGGGACGTGTCCGATGCGTGCGTGACCGCCATCCGACGAGGCCCGCCATGCACGCCATTGCCCCTGCAACACCCGCATCCCGCGCCCTGCGCGCGTTCCGTTCCCTGAGCCTTCTCGCTGCCGCGGCGCTGCTGTCCGCGTGCGCGGCCACCGTGCAGCGGCCCGCGGCCGCGCCGGTCGATCCTGTCGCGATCAACGGCGATGTCCGCCAGATCGTGCTGGTCGTCGAAGGCAGCGACACCGCCCGCGCGCAGGAGGACTGGGCCGACTTCCGCGCGTTGTGGAACGACGCCATCCGCACGTCCGCGACGGCCGCCGGCCTCCAGGGCAGCGTGCGCGACAGCCGTCCGTCCTCGCTGGATCCGCCCGGCGTGGTCGTGGTCGTGCGCGTCGACAGCTATCGCTACGTGTCCACCGGCGCGCGTTACGGCCTCGGCGTGATGACCGGCAATGCACACATCAAGGCCAGTGCGCAGTTCATCGAGGTACCGGGCGGCAGGGTCGCCGCGACCCGCAGCTACGACACCACGTCGAGCGCCTGGCAGGGCATCTTCGCGCCGATGACGACCAAGCAGGTGCAGGCGATTACCGATCAGATCGTCGCCGAAGCGCGCGGCGGCTGAACCTGCGCGACGTGCTGTTGCGCTCGACGGGCAGCAAGCGTGCAGTGCAGGTGTCGCCTTCCGGCGGCATCTGACGGTCTTTGCCGCGCGGGCTCGCAGCGGGCCGGGTGCGGCTGACGATGCGCAGGACCGCTCCTCCGTCGCATGCCGCCACGCATCATCGGGCGGCTTACGCGACCGCTGACTTCGATCAGGCACTTCCCTGCAACGCGAAGGGCCGCACACGGCGGCCCTTCGCATCAGGCAACGCGGAAACTCAGGCGCCCGCGCGCGCCCGCACCTGCGCGACGTCGCGCACGGGTCGCACTTCGATGCTGCCGGTCCGCGCCCACGGAAATTCCCGGGCGATGCGCAGCGCCTCTTCCTCGCTGTCGGCTTCGATCAGATTGAAGCCCGCGAGCATTTCCTTGGTCTCCGAGAACGGACCGTCGAACACCTGTGTGCGACCACCACGCGTGCGCAGGGTCTTCGCGGTGCTGGCGTGTTCGAGTTGCTGGAAGCCGACCAGCGTGCCTTCGGCCTGCAGCGCATCCGCGTGTTCCAGGCAGCCGCGCATCATCGTGTCGAACTCGCCTTCCGCCAGTCCGTCCATCAACGCGTCATCGGTGTAGATCAGCAGCAGGTACTGCATCGGGCGTCTCCGGAAAAAGCGCGGGCGGGCAAGCGTCAGGCGTCGAGATGGAAATACGGTTCCACCGTCCCGCGCAGCTTGACGGTCAGCGGCTGGCCGCGGCGATCGAGCGCGCGGCCGGCAGCCACGCGGATCCAGCCTTCGCTGACGCAGTACTCCTCGACGTCGCGGCGCTCGTTGCCGTTGAAGCGGATGCCGATGCCGCGATTCATCGCCGCTTCGTCGTAGTGCGGGCTGCGCGGGTCGTTGGACAGATGATCGGGGGGCGTGTCGGTCATGGCAGGTACGGTGGCGTGGGAACTGCGCGCAGGATACCGCCGCCACGTGCCGGCTTCACCTAGGGCGCCTCGCCGCGGCCCTGTCGACGTGCATTCGCGATCACCGCATGCACCAGCGCACGATCGGTGTGTCGCGAGATCGGACGCGCGCCGAGCGCGATCGCACGTTCGCGCATGTCCGCCGTGACGTCGTAATGCGCACCGCTGGTGCGGTCCTGGAACGCGCGCCGCGGCACGCCGAGCAGCGCAGCGAATGCGTGCAGTTCGTCGAGCGTATCGGCGAGCAGATGCGCCCAGCGCTGACCGCGCCAGGGATGGACCGCGTCGTCGACATAGACCGTCATCGCAAAGGCCCTGCACATGAACATCATCGTGGGATCGCGATCATAGCGGCCGCATGCGGGGACGCATGCATGCGGGCCATGCGCCCGGTCATCGACTTTCGAATCTTCTGCATCGGACACAGCGTTTCGCGCGGTGGGGAATGTCGACGCGTGCGCGTTGCATATTCCTTGTGGTGATGAAACCCGTGTTTTTCCCGGCGTTTTCGGACATTTCAAAGGCGCCAGGGTTTGGGTCCGCGTGCATGGATCGTTAAGATGGTCGGTCTGCATTGCATTTACGAGTTTCTCGAGGAGGGCAGACCCGTCGTGATTTCGCGCGGTTTCAGGATGTTGTTGTGTGGTGTGCTGGTGGCTGCGGCCCCGGTGGTGTCGGCTGAAGATGGCGCCGATGACGCACCCGGTTTCGAACTCGGCGGCGCTGTCCGCTTCAATTACGGATGGCTCGACTACGGCCCCAGCAGCGGGCCCGAACTCGAACTGTTGAGGGTGGATGCGCGCGGCAACGCCGGTCCTGCGTTCTTCTCGCTGCAATACCGCTGGTACGACGGTTTCGACGCCGTGCACCACGCCTACGCGGGCTGGAAGCTTGAGGACGGCAGCGAGGGTGCGACGTCCGACATCCGCGCCGGTATCCAGCAGGTGCCGTTCGGTCTGCTGCCCACGGCTTCGCACAGTTTCTGGTTCGGTTCGGGCTATTACCTCGGCATCGAGGACGATTACGACCTCGGCGTCGTCTGGCAGCGCCAGTCCGGCGCCCACCAGTGGCACGCGGGCGTGTTCTCCGGCGACGAGTACGGCACCGGCGCGAACTACGATCGCTATTCCTTCGACGTGGCGACCACCGAGGATCTGCCGTACCGCGAACGCGAGCGCGGCATCGTGCGCTACGAGCACAGCAGCGAAGCGAACGGCTGGGAGACGACCTGGGGCGCGTCGGCCTTCGCGGGCCGCATCGAGAACCGTCTCGACGGCGGCAAGCACGACCACACCGGTGCCGCGATCCACGGTCAGTGGGTGCGCGGTCCGCTCACGCTGCAGGCGCAGTGGGCGCGCTACCGCTACGACAATCCCGAGTCGCGCATCGCGATGTCGGCCTTCATGTTCCCGTTCGAGATCGCCTCGCAGGCCGACGTGCCGACGTTCAACGTCGCCTGGGACGTCCAGCGCACCGGCTGGTTCGACAGCATCACCTGCTACAACAACGCCAGCGCGACGCTGCCGGTGCGCAGCGACCCCGGTCTGCGCGATTCCATCCAGAACGTCACCGGCTGCAGCTTCGGCAAGGGGCCGATGCTGACCTACGTCGACTGGATCGCCGGCAAGAACATGTGGTTCGCCGGTGGCCCCGGCATCGGCGTGCGCGATCCGGCCAACGACGGCTGGCACTCGCGACTCAACGTCAACATCGGCTTCTACTTCTGATCGCGTGCCCGGCCGTTCCGGCCGGGCATTCCGTCGTACCGCCGGCACGCGCCGGCGCTTTTCACCCGGCTGCAGCAGCTCTCGGCGCAGGCTCCATCGCGTTGCGCTGTCGCCGCCTGCCAAGAGGACTTCCCATGAACGATTCCACCGTGCGTCCGGACACCGATCCGGCCGCGCCGCCAGAACGCTGGCACTCGCGCATCCTCGGTCCCGTGTTCTATCCCTCGGCGGCGATCGTGCTGTTGCTGGTCGCGATGTCCTTCATCGCGCCGGAGGCGTCCGAGACGGTCTTCAACCGCGCCAAGGCGTGGGTCTCCGAGGAGGCCGGCTGGTTCACGATTCTGGCGGTCGCCGGCTTCCTGGTCTTCATCATCGGCATCGCGATCAGCCAGTTCGGCAGGTTGCGACTCGGCCCGGACCACAGCCGCCCCGACTACAACTACGCGACCTGGTTCGCGATGCTGTTCGCGGCCGGCATGGGCATCGGCCTGATGTTCTTCGGCGTGGCCGAGCCGATCATGCATTACGCCGACCCGCCGGTCGGCGATGCCGAAACGGTTGCCGCAGCGCGCCAGGCGATGCGCATCACCTTCTTCCACTGGGGCATCCATGCCTGGGCGATCTACGCCGTAGTCGCGTTGTCGCTGGCCTACTTCGCCTACCGCCACAATCTGCCGCTGCGTATCCGCTCTTCGCTCTACCCGATCATCGGTGAGCGCATCCACGGACCGATCGGCCATGCGGTCGACACCTTCGCGGTGCTGGGCACGATCTTCGGCCTGGCGACCTCGCTGGGGCTGGGCGTGATCCAGATCAATGCGGGTCTGAACTATCTGTTCGACGTCTCCGTCAGCACCGGCGTGCAGGTGGTGCTGATCACGGTCATCACCCTCATCGCGACCGGCTCGGTGTTCACCGGCCTGGACCGGGGCGTGCGCCGACTGTCGGAGCTCAACATGATCCTTGCGGTGGCGCTGCTCGCCTTCGTGCTGGTCATGGGCCCGACGGTCTATCTGCTGCAGGCCTTCGTGCAGAACACGGGCATGTACATCTCCAACGTGTTCTCGATGACGTTCAACCTCTACGCCTACGACCAGCGCCCGACCTGGCTCGGTGGCTGGACGCTGTTCTACTGGGGCTGGTGGATCGCCTGGTCGCCGTTCGTGGGCATGTTCATCGCGCGCATTTCGCGCGGCCGCACGATCCGCGAGTTCGTCGTCGGCGTGCTGCTGGTGCCCCTGGGCTTCACCTTCCTGTGGATGACGATCTACGGCAACAGCGCGCTCTACCAGGTCATGGTGGAAGGCAGCCAGTCGCTGGTACAGGCGGTGTCCGCGGACAGTTCGGTGGCGATCTTCCAGTTCCTGGAGGACTACCCGCTGGCGACCGTGACCTCGGCCGTGGCCACGCTGCTGGTGGTGATCTTCTTCGTCACCTCGGCCGACTCCGGCGCGCTGGTGATCGACATGCTCTCGTCGAAGGGCGAGGAAGAGTCGCCTGTGTGGCAGCGCATCTTCTGGGCGCTGCTGGTGGGTGCGATCGCGATCGCGCTGCTGCTGGCCGGTGGTCTGTCGGCGCTGCAGGCGGGCACCATCGCCAGTGCCTTGCCGTTTACGGTGGTCATGATCCTGATGTGCTGGGGCATGGTGAAAGCGATGCGCCTGGAAGTCGTCAAGCGCACCAGCATCCGCGACGCACGCCTGGCGCCGGTGGCCGGTGGTGGTGGTGACTGGCGCGCACGCCTGAAGGCGCTGGCGCACCATCCGCTGCAGAAGGAAGTGCTGGCGTTCCTGCAGTCGCAGGTCAAGCCGGCGTTCGAGGATGTGGCGACCGAACTGCGCAAGCAGGCGCTGGATGTCACGGTCGACACCGGCGAGGACGGCCGCGTGTGGCTGCAGGTCGGCCACGGCGAGGAGATGGACTTCTTCTACTCCGTGCGTCCGATTCCCTACGAGCCGCCGAGCTTCATGTTCGAGGATCCGCGCCGTCGCCGGAAGGCGAGCGATACCTTCTACCGCGCCGAAGTGCATCTGCGCGAAGGCGGCCAGGACTACGACGTTATGGGCTGGCGCAAGGACGAGCTGATCCACGACGTGCTCGACCAGTACCAGCGGCACATCCACTTCCTCAACGTGGTGCGCTGAGTTGTCAGGAAAAGGCGGCGCGGATGCGCCGCCTTTTTTTTCGCCGCTCCGCTTCTGTGGGAGCGCGCTTGCGCGCGAAAGCGTTTGGCCGGAGAAGCCCTCGCGCGCGAGCGCGCTCCCACAGGGCGGTAGGCATCGCGCCAGGAGACGCAAACAAAAGGCCGCGCATGTGCGGCCTTTTGTTCTCGTACGGGGCGATCAGCGCTGGGCCATCGCCTGTCGCAGATCGCGTCGCAGCCAGTCGTCGATGAGCTGCTTCTCGTAGCGCAGCGCATCGCTGTTCATCGCCACGCCGGCGCGGTTCATGAAGCCCATGTCGCGCAGCTCACGGGCGCCCTCGGCGACGACGTTGCCGGCCGGGTCGCGCAGGACGAAATCGAGATCGATCCGCGGCGGATAGTGGTCCTTGATCACCCGCACATCGTCCATCTGCGGTCCGCGCCAGGGCTCGTACATCCCGGCGCGACGGATGTCGCGGATCGTCACGTCGAGCGTCGAGCCGGCCGGCAATTCGCGCTCCGCGCGCTGGCGCACGTAGCGCGCGATCTGCTCGACCCAGTCACCGCGTCGCGCCTCCCAGCGGTTGCCGCTGTTGCGGATGTCGGAAAAGGCTTCGGGATCGGTCCACTGCACGGCGACCGGACTGTCGCCGCCGAGGCTGCGGGGCAGATCCGGATCGGTGACGTTGCGGGCGGCGAACGCGGGGGCCGCGAGCGCAGTGAGCGCGGCGGCGAGCAGCAGGGGCAGGGAACGGCGGTGCATCGCGATGACTCCCTCGTGTGCGGCGGCCCGCACGGCGCTTGTGGACTGGAATCCGAGCATGCGCCGGGCGGGCTTAACCGGCAATCAAGACATCGGGTTCAGTCGAGCAGAAAGGCATGGGGCCGGGCGCGGCTGCGACGCAACGGAACGAGAGCGGCGACGCCGTAGGCGACAGTCAGGATCGTCCAAACCACGGTCCAGATCAGCCCCTGGCCGTCCAGCGGAATGCGGATCATCGCGATGATCAGCGTTCCGGCCGCCGCGATCATCAGCGGCAACATGAGCAGAAACATGCGCACGCTGGCGACGGTGCTTCCGGACACTGCCGTCGCGCACATCAGCAGGCTTGCCGCGCCGGTGCCGGCCAGCATGCCCAGGAGCAGGGCGACATGCGGCCACGCGAGTCCACGCATCCAGGCAAGAAGCAGCAGACCCGCGAAGGCGAACAGCATCAGTTGACCGAGCCGGCGCATCACGCTGTGCCGCATCCGGGCCCCTGCTTGCGCAGGCGTTCCCAGGCCCGGCAGCAACGCGAGCTCGGACAGTTCTGCAGAAAGACGGCGACGTTGCCGCTCCAGCCGCAGGGCCAGTGTCCAGCCGCTCGCGAGCAGTCCGACGACGACGCCGACGAGCAGCGCGTTCCGGATCAGGGGCGTGTCACCCCGGAACGGGATCATCATCAGCACCGCGATGGCCAGGATCATGAATCCCCATTGCTTCCAGGTCGCGCGTCGCTCGAGGTAGCCCATCGGACCGGCAAGCAACATATCGATCGCCGCGCGCGGTGCGTGCGGGCCGGCGTGATCCGGCCGTGGCATCGCCACCATCCAGCCGTCGTGGATGGCCGGGGCATCGTGTACTGCGGCGCTCTTCGGATCGGTCCAGACGACCATGCCGGCAGGTGCCTGCAGCATGAGCGGGCGACGCCAGGCGGGAATCGCTTCCGGATCCCGCGCGCGCAGCAGGCTGCGGACGCAGACAGCCAGCACCATCGCGCCTGCTGCAGTCGCGGCCGCCAGATGCCACGGCTGCATCGGCGGCAGATACGACGAGAACATCTGCGCCAGACCCGGGAGCACCAGCAACGCGAACGCGGCTGGCGCAGGCAAGACCGAGAACAGCAGGCCACCGAGCACGCCGAGGAGCGGCGCGCCCAACGCGACCGAAGTCGGTACGCCTACGGAGAACAGAATGGTCGCGGGCACGACCAGCGTCACCAGCGCGGCCCACAGCAGCGCCCGTCGGACCGCCGCCGTGACGCCCGGCGCTCTCAGGCGGGAGGCCGTGCTCTGCAACAGCAACAGCCTCGCGAACCATCCCGCCCAGATCGAGAAATTGGCGACCAGGACGAAGAAGCCCAGCCCATCGGCGCGCGACTCCGAGCCTGTGGGGCCGACTGCACCCAGCAGCGCGCCCAGGCCCAGCAGGACGCAGTAGACGATGCCCATCAGGAACCGGTGCCGGCGCAACGTGCAGGCGGCCAGCGCCGCGCCCGTGTCGCCGAACAGGCCGCGCGAGGGTGCCGACACCGCCACCGCGTTCATGCCGACACCTCGATGAACAGATCCTCCAGCGGCAGGGCCTCGGCACGTACGCCCGGCACCTGCACCAGATCCGGCCACGGTGCACCCTCGCCGCGCAGCACGGTGATCGACAGGCCGCCGTAGGGATGCGGGCGGCGCGAGACTTCGCCGGGCACGTCCTCGCGCAGTTGCGCGGCCACCGCCTCGGGCACGTGCAGGCGCAGGTTGCGCTCCTTGAGGCTGTCGAGCTCGCTGTGCAGCAGCAGGCGGCCCTCGTGCAGGAAGGCGACGTGCGAGGCGACGCGCTCGAGATCCGACACGATGTGGGTCGAGAACAGCACCGTGGTGCCCGAGTCGCCGGCACGCGAGGCGATCTCGCGCAGAAGTTCGCGGCGACCGACCGGGTCCAGCGCCGAGGCCGGTTCGTCGAGCACCAGCAGTTCCGGCTGCGATGCCAGTGCACGGATGATCGCCACGCGCTGGCGCTCGCCGGGCGAGAGTTTCGCCAGCAGCCGGTTGCGCGGCAGCTGCCAGCGCTCGAGCGTCGCGTCGACGTAGGCCGCGTTCCAGCGCGGGTAGAAGCGGCCGATGAAATCCAGCATCTCGCCGACCTGCAGCCAGGCCATCGCCTCGGGTTGCTGGGGCACGTAACCCAGGCGTTCCTTGACCGCATCGCCCATGCGCAGCGCCGACTCTCCCCAGACGGTCGCGGTGCCGGCGTCGGGTTCGATCAGACCGAGCATCGCGCGGATCAGCGTGCTCTTGCCGGCGCCGTTGCGGCCGATCAGACCGAGCACCGTGCCCGGCTCGACGGCCAGCGACACGCCCTTGAGCACGCCCGTCTGGTCGTACTGCTTGATCAGGCCGTTCGCGGCGAGCGGTGCGGTCGCGGGCGCGGCGGCGGGGTTGGAAGCGGCGACGGCGGAACGGTCGAGCATCGCGTTCATGGCAGGTCCTCCTTGAGGCGGGTCTTGAGCCGGTCGAGCAGGGCGTCGGCCGGGAGTTCGAGTTCGCGCGCATGCCGCGCGAGGGCGTCGAGTGCGGGGTCGACCAGTGCCCAGCGCGCGACGAGGTCGGGCGGCGTCGCCAGATCGGCGACGACCATGCCCTTGCCGCGCAGCCGCACCAGCAGGCCTTCGGCTTCGAGCTGGCTGTAGGCCTTGGACACGGTCATCGGGTTGATCGCGTGGAGTCCGGCCACCTCCCGCACCGACGGCAGGGCCTGGCCGGCCCGCAGCTGGCCACCTGCGACCAGGCGCCGGATCTGCCCGGTGATCTGCCGGTACAGCGGTTCCGGGGCGTTGGGCTGGATCGAGAGCAGGCTTGCGTCCATGTGTATCAATACAACAATACACTTGAGCGGGAGTCAAGCGCTTCGGCGCACGCATTGCAGGTCCGTTCGGCTCCGCGAGGCGCGGGTCCCGCCCCGTGGTCTTGCGTCTGTACCGCCAGCGTGGTGGCGCGGCGTTAGGCTGTGCGGCATGTCGCTCCGTCTGCCAGGCCTGCTGCTGGTCATCGCGCTGCTCGCGCCCCCGCTCGCGCGCGCCGACGACCTGCTGTCGCGCCTGTCCGCACTCGCCCCCGCGCTAGACCGCAAGGTGCTGGCGATGGCATTGCAGGCGCGCGACTGCGCAGCGCGCGATCGCGAGGTCGGACCGCGGCTTGCGGTCATCGATTACGCGCGGCCCTCGACCGAGGTGCGCCTGTGGGTGTTCGACGTCGACGGGCGGCGCCTGCTGCATGCCGAACACGTCGCACACGGGCGGGGCAGCGGCGGCAACGTGCCCACGGTGTTCTCCGATGTCGAAGGCAGCTACCAGTCGAGCCTCGGGCTGTTCGCGATGGCCGAGACCTACACCGGACAGAACGGCTATTCGCTGCGCATGGATGGTCTGGAGCCGGGGATCAACGCCCGCGCCCGCGAACGCCTGATCGTGATGCACGGCGCCGACTACGTGGACCCGGCTCAGGCGCGCCGCCAGGGCCGGCTGGGTCGCAGCTGGGGCTGCCCGGCCGTGCGCAGTGCGGTCGCGCGCGAGGTCATCGACGACCTCAAGGACGGACAGTTGCTGTTCGCCTATGCCGACGATCCGGCATGGCTGCGCACGTCGACGTTCCTGCACTGCCCCGCACGCTGAACACTCCGCGGGCGGCTTCACGCAGCCGGCGCATCGCGGTCCGGAGCATGCGGCGCATTACCGCCCAAGGAGCGCGCCATGACCGTCCGCCGGATTCCCGATGTTCTCGCGCTGTCGTGCGCGCTCGCGTTGTGCGCAATGGCCGTGCCTGCGTTCGCACAGACCGGCGCCGCGTCCGCCGATGACGCGACCACCCGGTCGGCGGATGCAGGGACGGCGCTGACCGCCGAGACCGTCAATGACGCCGAGCTGGATGCGGGCGACGCCGCGATGCTGCGCGCCCAGGTGCTGCTCGATCGCGCGCACTTCTCGCCGGGCGAGATCGACGCCCGCGGCGGCACCAACACCACGCGTGCGATTGCCGCCTACCAGCGCTTCCGCGGCCTCGAGACGAGCGGCGAACTCGACACCGGCACCTGGGACGCATTGACCGGGGAGGGCGTGCAGGCGCTGGTGGCGCACACGCTGACGGCCGAGGATGTCGCGGGCCCCTTCGAACCGGTGCCCGACGACATGATGGCGCAGGCAAAACAGCAGGCACTGGGTTTCGAGAACGTCGTCGAGGCGCTCGGCGAGCGCTTCCACGCATCTCCCGCATTGCTGCGCAGGCTCAACCCGGGCAGCGACTTCAAGGCCGGCACGCGCATCGTGGTGCCGAATGTCGCCGAAGCCACGCCACTGGCCGAGCCCGCGCGGGTCGTCGTGAGCAAGTCGGATTCGGTCGTGCGTCTGGTCGACGCGGCGGGCAAGACCTATGCGCAGTTCCCGGCGTCCACCGGCACCGAGCGCGACCCGTTGCCGATCGGCGAATGGAAGATCGAGGGCGTGGCCACCGATCCGACCTTCCACTACAACCCCGACCTGTTCTGGGATGCCGACGCCGCGCATTCGAAGGCCACGCTGCCGCCGGGACCGAACAATCCGGTCGGCACGGTGTGGATCGATCTGTCGAAACCCCACTACGGCATCCACGGCACGCCCGAGCCGCAGAACATCGGCAAGACCCAGTCCCACGGCTGCATCCGCATGACCAACTGGAGCGCACGTCGCGTTGCCGAGGTGGTCAAGCCGGGCACGACCGCCGTGCTGGAGGAGTGACCGATGAAACGGCCGGGCATCTGGATCGCGCTGATCGCGGTGCTGCTGCTGGTCAACGTCGCCTGGTTCGTCTGGCAGGACGGGCCGCTGGTGCAGCGCACGACGGGTGACGGCCTGGCGGCGCAGCCGGTGACGTCGGCGCCGCCTGCATTCCCCGACGATGCGGTTGCGGTGACGCGGGCGTCGCCGTCCCCGACGTCCCAGGCCACGCCGGCCGCGCCTGCAGCACCCCCGACTCCTGCACCTGCGTCACCGGCGACTTCGACCGGTGCGCCGCCGACGGATCTGCTCGTGCCGGTGCAGGGCGTCGACTTCGCCGCGCTGCACGACACCTTCGACGACGCGCGCGGCAGCGAACGCCGGCACGAGGCGCTCGACATCATGGCGCCGGCCGGCACGCCGGTACTGGCGGTGGCCGACGGCACGATCGAAAAACTGTTCACCAGCGATCGCGGTGGATTGACGATCTACCAGTTCGAGCCGACCGGCACGTACGCGTACTACTACGCGCATCTGCAGGCCTATGCGCCGGGCATCGTCGAGGGCCAGCCCGTACGGCGCGGCGACGTGCTCGGCACCGTCGGCAGCACCGGCAACGCGGACCCCGCCGCGCCGCATCTGCACTTCGCGATCTTCCGCCTCACGCCCGAGAAGCAGTGGTGGACCGGCGAGCCGGTCAATCCCTACCCGCTGCTGCAGCGCCCGGCCCCGACGACACCCTGACGCAAAAAGGCGGCCCGGAGGCCGCCTTCATGCTTGCTGCAGGTCGATGCGATTACGGCATCAGCACCGTGTCGATCACGTGGATCACGCCGTTGCTCTGGCGCACATCGGCCGTGGTCACGCGGGCCACATTGCCCTTGGCGTCGGTCAGGGTGACCGTCCCGCCGTCCGCCTTGGCAGTCAGCGACTCGCCCTCGACGGTCTTGAGCATCGCGGTGCCGCCACCGGCCTGGATCTGCTGGGTCAGCGCGGCCGCGTCGATGTTGCCCGGTACCACGTGATAGGTCAGCACCTTGGTCAGGTCGGCCTTCTTGTCCGGCGCCAGCAGGCCGTCGACGGTGCCCGCCGGCAGCTTGGCGAACGCGGCATTGGTCGGAGCGAACACGGTGAACGGGCCCGGGCCCTTCAGGGTGTCGACCAGACCGGCAGCCTGCACGGCCGAGACCAGCGTGGTGTGCTCCGGCGAGGCCGAGGCGTTGGTCACGATGTCGCGGTCGGCATACATCGGCGCGCCGCCGACCATCGGATTCTCGGTCTGTGCGGTGGCATCGGCTTCGGCGCCCATCGCCGGCTCGGCGGGGGCAGGCGTCATCGGCGCGGTGGCAGGCGTTTCGGCCGGCGGCGTGACCGCGGCGGTGTCGGCCGGGGCCTCCTTCTGGCAGGCGGTCAGGGCGAAGCTGGCGAGCAGGGCAGCAGAGAGCAGGGTGTGCTTCATGACGGATCCTCGTGTCGTCCGGAGACGGGCTTGGCGCCGTGCGGATGCACGGGCTCGCGACGTCTACGCGGGCGACGCCGCCAGCGGATGCATCACGCCACGGTGATCTTCCCGAACCGTTCCTGCGCCGCTCAGTCGAGCAGCGGGCGCAGTGCGGGCCAGACGTGGTCGAGGATCTTCGGCTGCGCGGCGACCGTGGGGTGCAGGTTGTCGTCCTGGAAGTTGGCGCGGTCGGTCGCGACCGGTTCCAGCAGGAACGGCAGCAGCGCGGTGTCGAAGGTCTTCGCCAGCAGGCGGTAGTTCTCTTCGAAGCCACGTGTGTAGTCCGCGCCGAGATTGGGCGGCATGCGCATGCCGACCAGCAGCACCTTCGCGCCGACGTGCTGGGACGCGCCGATCATGCGCGCGAGGTTGCGACGCGCATCGGCCAGCGGCAGTCCGCGCAGGCCATCGTTCGCACCCAGCGCGATGATCACCACCTCGGGTCGCTCGCGGACCACGGCCTCGACGATCCTCGAAGCACCCCCGGCGCTGGTCTCGCCGGAGATGCTCGCATTGACCACGCGCCAGCCCGGTGCTTCGCGTTGCAGGCGCTGTTGCAGCAGCGACACCCAGCCTTCGGACGCCGCCATGCCGTAGCCCGCCGAGAGTGAATCACCCATGACCAGTACCGTCTTCGCCTCGCCCGATGGCACGGTCTGCGCCGCTTGCGCCTGTGCTAGAACGGGGAGGGCCAGCAGACACGCCAGCATCCAGCACGCGACCTGCGCTTGCATCCGGCGGCGCACGGCCGCAGTTCCCAGTGTCATCACCCACGTCTCCGGTTGATCCGGCGTTGCCGCAACGGCAGGCCGGCGATTCGAAACAGCGAAGGATCTATATGCACGACGGACGCCCCACGCAAGCTGAGCAGAGCACGCCCCGCCTCACCACCGCCGACGCGCTCGACGTCGACGGGCTCGGCAAGCAGGTGGCGCTGCCGTCGGGGCCGCTGACGATCCTGCAGGACGTCGGCTTCCGCGTCGGGCACGGTGACACCGTCGCCATCGTCGGCGCGTCGGGATCGGGCAAGAGCACGCTGCTGTCGCTGCTGGCCGGACTCGACACGCCGAGCACGGGCCGCGTGCTGCTCGACGGCGCGCCGATCTCCACGCTCGACGAGGACGGCCGCGCGCAGGTGCGCGGCGAGAAGGTCGGCTTCGTGTTCCAGAGCTTCCAGCTGCTGCCGTCGCTGACCGCACTCGAGAACGTGATGCTGCCGCTGGAGCTGCGCGGCGATCGCGATGTCGAAGGTCCGGCGCGCGATGTGCTCGCGCGTGTCGGTCTGGGCGAACGCCTCGGCCATTACCCGCGTCAGCTCTCCGGCGGCGAACAGCAGCGCGTCGCACTTGCGCGTGCCTTCGTGACCCGGCCCTCGCTGCTGTTCGCCGACGAGCCCACCGGCAATCTCGACACCGCGACCGGACAGGCGATCGTCGACCTGCTGTTCGCGCTCAATGCCGATGCCGGGACCACGCTGGTGCTGGTGACGCACGACGACCGCCTCGCCGCGCGTTGCGCGCGCCGCCTGCGCATCGACAGCGGCCGTCTAGTCGCCGACGAGGCCGTCGCCGCATGAGGACCGCAGGCCTGGCCTGGCGCCAGTTGCGTCGCGACTTCGCGGCCGGCGACATCCGCATCCTGTTCGCGGCCCTCGTGCTCGCCGTCGTCGCGGTCACCGCGGTCGGCTTCGTCACCGACCGCGCCGAGCGCGCGCTGGCGATCGAGGCCAACCGCCTGCTGGGCGGCGATGCGGTCGTGCGCGGCGATGCGCCGATCGCTGGCGCGATCCGCGACGCGGCGAATGCGCCCGGTCTGCAGTCGGTCGACACCATCGAACTCGACAGCATGATCCGCGTCGGCGCGGGCGAGACCGCCAACCTGCAGCTCGGCGACGTGCGCGCGCTGGGCGACGGCTTTCCGCTGCGCGGCAGCTTCCGCATCGCCGGCGCCGATGGCGTCGAGCGCGACGCCGAGGCCGTGCCCGAGGCCGGCACCGCGTGGATGAGCCGCGCGGGTGCCGACACGCTGGGCGCATCGGTCGGCGACACGGTCACGCTCGGCAACCGCAGCTTCCGGCTGACCGCGCTGGTGCTGCAGGAACCCGACGCGTCGATCGACTACTTCAACGTCGCGCCCAAGGTCTTCCTGCACCTGTCCGATCTGGAGTCCACCGGGCTGATCCAGCCGGGCAGCCGCATCCGCTACCGGCTCGTCATCGCCGGCGACGCGAACGCGGTCGACGGCTTCGCGCGTGTCGCACGCGAACAGCTCGGTCGCGGTCAGCGCGTCGAGACGATCAGCGACGCGCGCCCGGAAGTGCGCTCCTCGCTCGACCGCGCCGGCCGTTTCCTTGGTCTGGCCGCGCTGGTCTCGGTGATCCTCGCTGCGGTGGCGGTGGCGATGGCCGCGCGCCAGCACTCGGCGCGGCACCTGTCGTCGGTTGCGGTGATGCGCTGCATGGGCGCACAGCAGCGGACGCTGGTCGGCATCCACGTCGGCGAACTGCTGCTGCTCGGACTGATGGCCTGCACGCTGGGCGTGGTGATCGCGTTCGGTCTGCAGTGGGGCGTCGGTCGCTGGCTCGAATCGATGCTGGGCCTGTCGATTCCGGCCGCGGGCCTGATGCCGGCGCTGCAGGGTTACGGCGTGGGCCTGGTCGTGCTGATGGCCTTCGGTGCGCCGCCGGTGCTGGCATTGCGCCGCGTGCCGGCGTTGCGCGTGCTGCGGCGCGATCTCGGCGGTTTCGAACCGAGCGCATGGCTGGTCGGTGCGACCGGCTTCGTCGGTCTCGCCGCGTTGCTGTGGTGGAAGGCCGGCTCGGCGACGCTGGGCGGCGCGATGCTGGCCGGCATCGCCGCGACGTTCGCGGTGCTCGCACTGCTGGCCTGGGGGCTGATCGCACTGGTGCGCGCGCTGCGCACGCGGCTGCGCGGCAGCCTGCGCTACGGCCTGGCGAACGTGAGCCGGCGCGCCGGCACCAGCGTCGCCCAGGTCACCGCGCTGGGCCTGGGCCTGATGGCATTGCTGCTGCTGACCTTCGTGCGCACCGATCTGCTCGACCGCTGGCAGCTCGCGCTCGGCCAGGAAGCGCCCAACCGCTTCATCATCAACGTGCAGCCCGACCAGCTCGACCCGGTGCGTGACTTCATCGCGTCGCAGTCGGTCGAGCCGCCGGTGCTGTTCCCGATGATCCGCGCGCGCCTGATCGAGCGGAACGGCGCACCGGTCACCGGCGCCGATTACGCCGACAGGACCGGCGACGAGGCGCAGGACAGGCAGGCGCAGCGCCGCGCCGAGCGCGAGTTCAACCTGTCGATGCAAAGCGATCTGCGCGACGACAACCGCGTCACCGCCGGCACCTTCTGGGGCGACACGGCGCCGGCGACGCCGGAGATCTCGGTCGAGGAAGGCTTCGCCAAGGATCTGGGATGGCAGCTCGGCGACCGCATCACCTTCGACATCGCCGGCCAGCGCTTCGAGGCGCCGATCACGAGTTTCCGCAGCATCGAGTGGGAGAGTTTCCGGCCGAACTTCTTCGTCGTCGCCTCGCCCGGCGCGCTGGATGCGTATCCGGCCAGCCACATCACAGCCGTGCGCGTGCCGCCCGACCGGCCGCGGTTCACCGCCGATCTCGTGCAGCAGTTCCCGAACCTCTCGGTCGTCGACATCGACGCGGTACTGACCCAGGTGCGCAGCACCGCCGACCAGGTGTCGACGGTGGTGCAGGTGGTGTTCTGGTTCTCGCTCGCCGCCGGCGTGCTGGTGCTGCTGGCGGCGGTCAGCGCCAGCCAGGACGAGCGTCTGCTGGAAGGCGGCGTGATGCGGGTGCTCGGTGGCAAGCGGGCGCAGTTGCGGCTCGCGCAGGCCTCGGAATTCGCGGCGATCGGCCTGCTCGCGGGCCTGGTCGCGGCCATCGCGGCGTCGGTGCTGGCCGGCGTGATCGCGGTGCAGGTGTTCGATTTGCCGTGGACGCCGAACTGGACCCTGGCCGCGGTCGGCGGCGGCATCGGCGTGCTGATGACTCTGCTCGCCGGGCTATGGGCCACGCGCCGCGTGCTCGATGCGCCGCCGTCGGTGACGCTGCGCGCATTGCAGGAATGACAATGCGCGCCCGGCGATCGAGGCCGGGCGCGCGGTGGATCAGCCGACGATCGTCTCGCTGGCCTCGAAGCGGCGCGCGTAATCGCGCTCCTCGCTGATGCGCTGGACCTCTTCATGGGCGATGTCCGGCCCGCCGTAGACGGCGTAGACGACTTCGTCGTCGCGACGTCCGATCGCGTGCAGGCGGTAGCGGGACTGGCCGCCGCCGGTGTCGGGCGGATAGCGGACCGGCGGCTCGGGACCGTCGAGATCGAGTTCGCTGTTGTCGATCGTGCCGCCGACGAACAGGGCATGGATGGGCATTGCGGACTCCTCGGTTCGGGGGATGCCGGTCATCGTGGCGGCGCGGATGTTGGCGAAACATCAATGGGATGTTGCCCAAGCGTGCGTCCGGTCCGATCCGTGACGGCAAGCGCGTCTGCGGGACGCCGGAGTCGCCCCGGTAGAATGCGCGGCCGCCTTCGACGCTTTTCGATCCGCATGTCCGATCCCGCCCTCGATGCCCTGTTCCTGCCGTTCGAGCAGCGCCTGCTGCCGTGGCCGTCCGAGGGCGCGCTGTTCCTGCGTGCGCGGGCCGGCGTGGCGACCACCGGCGGTCGCTGGCCCGGATTGCTGTGCGCGCAGAGTTTCGCGCCGGCGCACGCCGAGCTGCAGCGCGCCGGCTTCGAGACCTTGCCGGTCGACCCGGAAGACGCGCTGCCGCAGCGTTTGCTGGTCCTCGTGTTGCCCCCGCGACAGCGCGACGAGGCGCGCGCCGAACTGGCGCGCGCGTTGCAGGCGACCGCGCCGGGCGGCTGGGTCGTCGCGAGTGTCGCCAACGACGAGGGCGCGAAATCGTCGCAGGACGATCTGGCCAGACTCGCCGGCAACATCGCCGTGCAGAGCAAGCACAAGTGCCGCGTGTTCTGGGCGCAGCGCGACGATCGCGCCGACACCGCGCTGCTCGCACGCTGGGCCGCGCTCGACGCGCCGCGCGCAATTCTCGGCGGCCGCTTCGTCAGCCGGCCCGGCGTGTTCGCCTGGGATCGCATCGACCCGGCATCCGCACTGCTGGCCGCGCAACTGCCGGACACGCTGTCGGGCCACGTCGCCGATCTCGGCGCCGGCTACGGATTCCTGTCGGCGGAACTGCTGCAACGCTGCGCGGGCATCCGCGCGTTGGACGTCGTCGAGGCCGAAGGCCGCGCGCTGGCGCTGGCACGCCGCAACCTCACGGGTCTGCGCGACGACGTGACGCTGGACTTCCAGTGGGCCGACGTGACGCGTGGCCTGTCGCGCCGCTACGACGCCATCGTCAGCAATCCGCCCTTCCATGCCCAGGGTCGCAGCGAACGGCCCGACATCGGACGTGCCTTCATCGCGGCCGCGGCCGGCGCGCTGAAGCCGGGCGGTCAGTTGTGGCTGGTCGCCAACCGGCATCTGCCCTACGAAGAAATCCTCGGCGCGCGCTTCGCGCAGGTGCGCGAGGTCGCGGCGATGGCGGGCTTCAAGATCGTGCACGCGGAGCAGCCGCGATGAAGCTGGTCAAACTGCTCGCCAATCTCGGCTACGGCAGCCGCAAGCAGGTCGCCTGGATGTTCCGCGAGGGCCGGGTCACCGATGCCGCCGGCGACGTGCTGTATGCCGACGACCAGGTCGGCCATGACGACGTGCGGGTCGACGGCGAACCGCTGGACCCGCCGCAGGGCCTGGCGCTGATGCTGCACAAGCCGGCCGGCTACACGTGTTCGACCAAGGACACCGGCCGGCTGGTGTACGACCTGCTGCCGCCGCGATTCCGCCTGCGCGCGCCGGTGCTGTCGACGGTGGGGCGGCTGGACCGCGAGACCAGCGGGCTGCTGCTGTTCACCGACGATGGCCAGCTGCTGCACCGGATCATCTCGCCGAAGGCCGCGCTGCCGAAGGTCTACGAGGCAATGCTGGCGCAGCCGCTGCGCGGCGACGAGGCTACGCTGTTCGCCAGCGGCACGCTGATGCTGGAGTCGGAAACAACGCCGCTGAAACCCGCGGCGCTGGAGGTGATCGACGAGACGCACGCGCGCCTTACCCTCACCGAAGGCCGCTACCACCAGGTGCGGCGCATGTTCGCGGCGACCGGCAACCACGTCGTCGCGCTGCATCGCAGCCGTGTAGGCGGGCTGGCACTGGATGGGTTGGCCGAGGGCGACTGGCGTGCGCTGGACGCGGCTGATCTCGCGGCGCTGATGGACGCCGGATGAGCGTGGAGATCGCGCCGCTGCCGTTCCGTCCGGCGGCGGTGATCTTCGACATGGACGGGCTGATGCTCGATTCCGAGCGCGCGATCCTCGACGCATTGCGCGCCGCGGCGACCGAGCATGGCGCCGACATCGATCCGGACTGGTGGTTGTGCCTGATCGGCCACACCGACGCCGTGTGTCGTGCGCGTCTCGGTGAGAAGATCGGCGCGGCCGCGGCCGACGCGCTGCTCGAGGACGGGCATGCGCGTTATGTCGCGGTCGCCGAAGCCGGTGTGCCGCATCGTCCGGGCATCGTCGCGCTGCTGGAGCTGCTGGCCTCGCACGGCGTGCCGCGGGCGGTCGCAACCTCGACGCGGTCGCCACTGGCGCAGCGCAAACTCGCCGCGGCCGGACTGCTGTCGCATTTCGATGTGGTCTGCACCAGCAGCGACGTCGCCACGCCCAAGCCCGCGCCGGATGTCTATCTGCTCGCGGCCGAGCGTCTCGGCGTTGTTCCGGCGCAATGCCTGGTGCTGGAGGATTCTCCGACCGGCGTGCGCGCCGCACTGGCCGCCGGCATGACCGCGATCCAGGTGCCCGATCTGCTGACGCCGGACGACACGGTACGCGCGCTGGGGCATCGCATCGTCGAGTCGCTGGACGTGGTGCGCGGCCTGCTCGTACCCTGGCTGCCGGGAACGGCGCGAACCGCCTGAGCAACGGGCTGGATCCGCGCGACGCGACGCACGCGGTGCGTGCTCAGCGTCGCAGGTCGGCCAGCTCGCTAGCGCGTTCGGTCGTCATGCGTCGCCTGCAATCGACCGACAGCACCGTGTGCAGCGTGCCGCCGTCCGGGTCTGCCAGAAAGCTGCAGTTCGCGTCGCGGAACTGCACCCACACGCGCTGTACGGCACGCAGCTGGGCTTGCCGTTCCTGCGTCAGCGTCGCCAGCGTGCGCCGGTACTCGCTGTTGAGGCGCGCATCCTGCAGCACCGTTTCGGCGTCGATGCAGTTGAGCATGTCGACGGTCACGCCCTCTGCGGCCTCCATGCACCGTGTGAATCCGGCCGAGGCCTCGTCGGCGGCCGCGTGTGCGCTCGGGATCGCGGCGATGGCCAACAGCAGCATCGGAAAAACGGTGCGAACTGGTCTCGACATGCGATGCCCCCGGAGGCTCTGGATACGCGCAGTGTGGGCACGGCGTCTGCCGTCGACGTGAACGTGCGCCCGGTGCTCAGGCATGCTCCCCGGCGTGGTCGAGCATGTCGCGCAGCATGTCGCGCACGTGCGCATCGTCGGCCTCGTACAGCACCTGTCGCGCCTGTCGCGCACCGCGCACGAGTCGCGCACCCCGCAGCAGGCGCAGGTGGTGGCTGACCAGCGGCTGCGAGGCGCCGGTGCGACGTGCGATCTCGCCGACCGCGACCGGACCGTCGAGACAGGTCAGCAGCACGCGCAGGCGGGTGGGATCTCCGAGCAGCTTGAAGGTTTCGGCGAGGATCGACAGCCGCGCATCGTTGACGGCCATCACCGCGCGCGCTCCGGTCCGTGCGGGCCGTCGTGGGCGTGGTCGTGATCGTGGTGATGGTGCGTGTGCCTGCCGCGACGCTCCAGCGCGCACTGCGCCTGCGGCGTGTGCACGACTTCGACGGTCGCGTGGCCGATCGAGAAACGCTCGGCGAGCGCGCGCTTGACCGCCGGCACCACGCGTGCGGCATGGGCCTCGTCGGCCAGCGTGAGTTCCAGCGTCGCCAGGACCTTGCCGGAGGTGATCGACCACACATGGACGTGGTCGACGTCCGCAACGCCCGGCACGGTCTGGCGCAGATGCGCGCGCACGGTGGCGATGTCGATGTCCGGCGGCACCGCTTCCATCAGGATGTCGAAGGCATTGCGCAGCAGCGACCAGGCGCTGCGCAGGATCAGCAGGCAGACCAGTACCGAGAGGATCGGATCGATCGGCATCCAGCCGGTGAAGTGGATCACCAGCGCCGCGACGATCGCCGCGACCGAGCCGAGCAGATCGCCGAGCACGTGCAGGGTGGCGCCCTTGATGTTGACGTGCGATTGGTCGCCGCGATGCAGGATCCAGAACACCAGGCAATTGACCAGCAGGCCGACGACGGCGACCGCGAGCATCGGTCCGGCCAGCACCTCGCCCGGTGCGCGCAGGCGCTGGATCGCTTCCCAGACGATCCACAGCACCAGGCCGAACAGCGTGACCGCATTGACCAGACCGGCCAGCACCTCGAAGCGCATGTAGCCGAAGGTCCGGCGCGCGTCCGATGCGCGCCGGCCGATGCGGAAGCCCACCCAGGCCAGCAGCAGCGCGGCGGCGTCGGTGAGCATGTGGCCGGCATCGGCGATCAGCGCCAGCGAGTTCGACAGCACGCCGCCGACCACCTCGACCAGCATGAAGCCCGCGGTCAGCGCGAAGCCGGTCAGCACCCCCCGTTCATTGGCGGCCGAGACCGAAGGCGCGTGGCTGTGCCCGGCGCCGTGGTCGTGGGCATGGTCGTGATCGTGGTTGTGGTCGTGCGGCATGGCGGCGGAGTCCTCGGTGACCGCCATTGTATAAACATATGTTTATTTATCAACTCGGCCGCCATGCCCCGGTGTGAGCGCGCTTGCGCGCGAGGGGCTTTGCCGGGAGGGCCCTTCGCGCGCGAGCGCGTTCCCACACCGGGGACAGGCCGCGGTCGAGAAGGATCAGCTCAGTTCGCCGCGGTGAACAGCCGCGCCCAGCCGGCGTGTCCGAGCTGCTCGAGCGTCGCCAGGTTGCGGTCGATGATGCGGTCCGGTTCGGGATACGCGTCCACCGCGCGCGCCACGGTCTCCTCGCGCAGCAGATGAAGCGTGGGGTACGGCGCCCGGTTGGTGTAGTTGCCGATGTCGTCGGGCGCGGTGCCGGCGAACTGGTAGTCGGGATGGAAGCTGGCGATCTGCAGCTCGCCATCGAGCTCCAGCGCCTCGATGAGGCCGTCGGCTTCGTCGAGGAAATCGTTGTATTCGAGGAAATCGCCCAGCACCTGCGGATGCACGATCAGCGTGGTGTCGATCTGCGACGGCGCCGTGTCGCGCAGCCGCAGCAGTTCCTCGCCCAGCACTTCGAGCAGCGCCTCGGGCGTGGTCGCATCGCTCAGCACGAAGCGCACCTGGTCCTTGACCATGACCGCCTTGGCGAAGGGGCACAGGTTCAGCCCGATCACCGCGCGCTCCAGCCACAGGCGGGTGTCGGCGATCGGGTCGGCGCTCGGGACCATCGGATCAGTCGCGGAAGTTGTCGAACTGCAGCGGCAGCTCGAAGTCCTGCCCGCGCAGCAGCGCCATCGCGGCCTGCAGGTCGTCGCGCTTCTTGCCGTTGACGCGCAGCTTGTCGCCGTTGATCTGGCTGTCGACCTTGAGCTTGGCTTCCTTGAGCGTGTTCTGGATCTTCTTTGCCAGTTCGCGCTCGATGCCCTGTTTGACGGTCACGGTCTGGCGCGCGCCGGCGAGGTTGGTCTCGATGTCGCCGAACTCCAGGCACTTGATGTCGATCTTCCGCGCGGCGAGGCGCTGGCGGAGGATTTCGGTCATCTGCTGGACCTGGAAGTCGCTCGGTGCCGACTGCTTGATCGTCGACGCGTCGAGCTCGAACTTCGCGTCCACGCCCTTGAAGTCGAAACGCGTGGTGAGCTCGCGGTTGGCCTGGTCGACGGCGTTGGTCAGTTCGTGGGAATCGACTTCCGAAATGATGTCGAAGGACGGCATGCGGGGCACCTGCTGGCGGGACGAAGGCGCGCAGGGTACCGCACCGGTGGTATGGGCTGTTCCGCTGCTGCCCTGCCAGGGCCGCAGTCCGGCGCGCACACTAGGCGATCCCGTACACGCCGACGAGACCTTCGCCATGCTCGACACTCCCGCCTACGCCGCCGCCGACGCCACCACGCCGCTGGCGCCGCACACGATCCAGCGTCGCGCGCCGGGCGCCGACGATGTGCTGATCGACATCGCATTCTGCGGCGTCTGCCATTCCGACCTGCACCAGGTCCGCGACGAGTGGGGCGGCTCGATTTTCCCGATGGTGCCCGGTCACGAGATCGTCGGCCACGTGGCCGAAGTCGGCGCCAACGTCACCGCGTTCAAGGTCGGTGACGCCGTCGGCGTCGGCTGCTTCGTCGATTCCTGCCGCGAGTGCCCGCAGTGCGCCCGCGGCGAGGAGCAGTTCTGCGAAGAAGGCATGACCGGCACCTACAACGCCATGGAGCGCGACGGCAGCGCCCCGACCTATGGCGGCTACTCGACCCGCATCACCGTCGACCAGGCCTACGTGTTGCGCGTGCCGGAGTCCCTGCCGCTCGATGCCGCCGCGCCGCTGCTGTGCGCCGGCATCACCACGTATTCGCCGCTGCGCCACTTCGGCGTCAAGGCGGGCGATGCGGTGGCGGTGGTCGGTCTCGGCGGCCTCGGCCACATGGCGGTGAAGTTCGCCGTGGCGATGGGGGCGCGCGTGACCGTGCTCAGCACTTCGGAGTCCAAGCGCGAGGACGCGCTGAAGCTCGGCGCGCACGATTTCGCCGCCACGCGCGACGAAGCGACGTTCAAGACGCTGGCCAAGACCTTCGACTTCATCGTCGACAGCGTGTCCGCGCCGCACGACTACAACGCCTATCTGTCGCTGCTCAAGACCGACGGTACGATGATCCTGCTCGGCGTGCCGGAACAGCCGGCGCCGGTGGCCGCCGGCTCGCTGATCATGCAGCGCCGCCGCCTGACCGGTTCGCTGATCGGTGGCACCCGCGAGACGCAGGAAATGCTGGATTTCTGCGCCGAGCACGGCATCGTCTCGGAGATCGAACGCATCGACATCGCCGACATCAACACCGCCTACGAGCGCATGTTGAAAGGCGACGTCCGCTACCGCTTCGTCATCGACACGGCGACGCTGAAGGGCTGAGTGCGCGTCCCGGTGCTGCGCTTGAGCACCGCACGTCGGTAATGCCAAGAGGTGCCTTGATCGACTCCTCCCCTGCTTGCGGGGGAAAGATGGGATGGGGGCGAACATTCCGGCCGTCAGAGGACGGGCTTCAAGCGATCTCGAATGCGTGAGTCGGGCGCTCACGAGGCCTGACGATTCGCCCCCACCCAACCCTCCCCCCGAGATGCGGGGAGGGCTCTGGATGCGCAACGTCGTCGCGAGCCACTCGGCTGCCTGCGATCGGCGTCCATGCGAGGATGCGCGTCCCGATTTTCCGCATTGCCCGCCCTCATGTCCGCTTCCGCCGCTCCGACCAACGCCCGCGCCGCCGCGCTGTGGATGCTGTTCGCCGTGCTGGCGTTCGCCGGCATGGACGCGGGCATGAAGTGGATCGCCAACGATTACTCGGCGTTCCAGGTCGCGACGTTCCGCAGTTTGGCGACGTTGCCGCTGATCGTCGGCTGGCTGCTGCTGCGCGGACGCGCGGGCACGCTGCTGCGCATCCACTGGCCGCTGCATCTGCTGCGTGGCGTGCTGGGCGTGGGCATGATCGCCGGCTTCGTCTACGGCCTGGCGCGCATGCCGCTGTCGACGGCCTACGCCATCGTCTTCGTGTCGCCGCTGATGGTGACCGCGCTGGCGGTGCCGCTGCTGGGCGAGAAGGTGGGGCCGCGGCGCTGGACGGCGATCGGGCTCGGCGTGGTCGGCGTGCTGGTGGTGCTGCGCCCGACCGGGGAGGGCATGGCGACGCTGGCGGGTCTGGCCGTCGTCGGCGGGGCGCTGTGCTACGCAATCGCGTCGGTGACGGTGCGCAAGCTCGCGCAGCGCGACAGCCCCGAGGCGCTGGTGTTCTGGTTCCTGGTGCTGATGGCGGTGTTCGCCGGCGCCTTGGCGCTGCCGGACTGGCAGCCGCTGCAGCGCGAGCACTGGTGGGTGCTCGCGCTGATCGGTGTGACCGGTGCGCTGGGACAGGTCGGTCTGACGCATGCGTTTCGCCTGGGCGAGGCCAGCCAGGTTGCGCCGCTCGAATACACCGCGCTGGTCTGGGTGGTGCTGCTGGATCTGTTCGTCTGGCAGGTGTTGCCCGACGGCATGACGTGGCTCGGCGCGGGCATCATCGTCGCCAGCGGGCTGTACATGTTCCGGCGTGAGAAGGTGCTGTCGGACGCCGGCACCGTCGATTCCGAGGTCAAGCGGCTCGACGGGACGCCACGGCCATAGCGCAGCCTTTCATCGCCGCGGCGCGCGCGATCGCCGATCATGCGGGCTTCCGCTCGCTGCGTATCGCGAAACGTCCATGCCCCTTCTGCTGCTTGCCGTCGTCCTGTTGCTGGTGTTCGCGCTGCTGCTCCTGCTGTGGCCGCTGGCGCTGTGGAACCGCTACCGCGTCGGCACCTCGCGCCGTCGCCCGCTGCGCTGGCTGACGCGGCTCAACGCCTGGCTGATTCCGGCGTCGGCACTGCTGTTCCTCGCAGGCATGGGCATCGCGCAGCTCTTCGTCGTCCATGCATTTCCGTACGCAGCGCTCGGCGTGCTGGGTGGGCTGGTGCTCGGCGGGCTGGGCTGGGCGCTGACGCGGGTCGAACATCGTCCGGGCCAGGTCTGGTACACGCCCAACCGCTGGCTGGTGCTGGCGCTGACGCTGGTCGTGGTGGCGCGCGTGTTCGCCGGCATCTGGCAGGCCTGGGAGCGCATGCGTGGCGATCATGCCGCGCTCGCGGCCTGGGGGCCGTTGGGTGAGCCGGCCGGATTGTTCGCCGTTGCCGGTCTGGTCGTCGGCTACCACGCGATGTATGCCGTGCTGCTGCAGTGGCGGCTGGGGCGCTGGCTCTAGAAGGCCAGCTGCGATCGTCCAAGTCGGAGCGCGCCGATACGGGATGGCGACGTCTCGCCCCTCCCATACAAAAACGGCCCCGCACGAGGCGGGGCCGCTGGGCACGACTCTGGGGAGAGAGAGGACTCAGAAGCGTGCGCCGATGCCGACACCGACGGTCCACGGGTCGAGCTTGAGCTCCTGACCGGTCGACGCGCCTGCCTGGTTGATGTCCGCACGGCTGCGCAGGTAGCGCGCATCGGCACGGGCGAACCAGGTCGGGGTGATGTTCATGTCTACGCCGACAGTGCCGATCGCGCCCTTCGGCGTGCTCAGGCTGACGTGGTCGCCACCCGGATTGAGGTCTTCACCGCTGATGTTGGACTGGTGGTAGCCCAGACCGACGAACGGACGGAAGGTGTTGTCGGCCTGGCCGAAGTGGTACTGGCCGCTCAGCGCAATGGGCTGCGACTCGACGGTGCCGATCTTGCCGGCGTTGCCCTTGACACGATGGTCGAAGGTATCGAGCGCGCCCCAGAGTTCGGCGCTGATGTTGTCGGTGAAGTTGTACGACACCGATGCGGTGGGCGCCGGGCCGCCATCGACTTCGATGCCGTCGTTGGCGCTGTGCTTGGTCGGCTGCAGCAGGGTGGCACCGCCGACGACCGAGAAACGCTTGCCCGACGCGGTATCGCCACTGTCCTGCGCGAAGGCGGCGGACGACAGGGCAAAGCTGGCCAGGGTGGCGAGAGCAAGGACGCGCTTGTTGGACTTCAGCATGGGGTGACTCCTTCTTCTTCTGGAAGCCGGGCAAGTGGAAGTGCCCGGCGGTCTTGGCCTATCGCGGCGTGCGGGAGGCGGCGCTGCGACCTTCCTCTGCGGGAAGGCGGGGCCATGCTGGCAATCGCATCCTGAATCGGCGATTGGCGATTTCTGAAGCGTTTCCAACGCTTCACGCGTTCTTCGGGAACCCGGATCGCGCGTTCAGCGCAGAGACGCCAGTGGCGCGAAACGCGCACCTGTCAACGGCATCGCAGGTGCTGTACGCCACTCGAATGCACGCATTGCGACGCTGTGTTCCGCGCTGTGCGACTGGTGGAGGTGTCGTGTGCGTGCAGTGGTCGCCGACGCGCCCGATCGGCGCCACGATGCGCTTCCGTACGCCACGTAACAGTTGGCGCGGACGGAGCGGGGCGCCACAATAGCCGGTCACGAGATGCCCGGAGGGCCGCATGGCCGACCTGATAGAAGCACGCGTTCCCGACATTGGCGGGTTTGACGATGTCCCGGTGATCGAGGTGCTGGTCGCCGTTGGCGATACGGTGTCGGTCGATCAGGGGCTGGTGACGCTGGAATCGGACAAGGCCACGATGGAAGTGCCGTCGTCGGTGGCCGGCGTGGTCAAGGAACTGAAGGTCAAGGTGGGCGACGCCCTGTCGGAAGGCAGCGTGGTCGCGATCATCGAAGCCGAAGGCGCGGCCAAGGCCGACGCCCCCGCGGCGCCCGCCAAGGCGGACGCACCGGCAAAGGCCGACACGCCCGCTGCCGGGAAGCCGGCGGCCGAGACGGCCGCACCTGCCGCGAAGACCGAAGCGCCGAAGGCGTCGTCGGCTGGCGGTGGCGCGCAGGAATCGAAGGTCCCCGACATCGGCGGCTACGACGACGTGCCGGTGATCGAGGTGCTGGTGTCGGTCGGCGACACGGTCGAACAGGACCAGGGCCTGATCACGCTCGAGTCGGACAAGGCCACGATGGAAGTGCCGGCCGCGGTCGCCGGCGTCATCAAGGAACTCAAGGTCAAGGTCGGTGACACCCTGTCGGAAGGCAGCGTGGTCGCGATCATCGAAGCCGCCGGCGGCAGCGCCAGGTCCGCACCGGAACCTGAGGCCGCGCCGGCCAAGCCGAAGGACGACGTCGCCGTCGAGCCGGTCGCGCCGCAGGCCAAGGCCGATCCGATCGCGCAGGCGTCGATGGAGCATCGCCCGGCCGGTGCCGGCAATCCGCCGGTGCGGTTCGAAGCCGACGCCATCCTGCCCGACAAGGTGCCTTACGCCAGTCCCGCGGTGCGCCTGTTCGCACGCGAGCTCGGTGTGGACCTGCTGCAGCTCAAGGGCAGCGCCAAGGGTGGCCGCATCGTGCGCGAGGACGTGCAGTCCTTCGTCAAGGGCTTGCTCCAAGGCGGATTGGCGCAGGGCGGCGGTGCCAAGCAGGCCGCCGGTGCGCCGGCGGCGGCTGGTGGCGGCCTCAACCTGCTGCCGTGGCCGAAGGTCGACTTCGCCAAGTTCGGCGAGGTCGAGGTCCAGGAACTGGGCCGCATCCAGAAGATCTCGGCCGCGAATCTCGCACGCAACTGGGCGATGATCCCGCACGTCACGCAACACGACGATGCCGACATCACCGACCTCGAAGCGCTGCGCGTGCAGCTCAACAAGGAAAACGAGAAGTCCGGCATCAAGCTGACCATGCTCGCCTTCCTGATCAAGGCCTCGGTCGCGGTGCTCAAGCAGTACCCGCGCTTCAACAGCTCGCTCGACGCGAGCGGCGAGACCCTCACGCTCAAGAAGTACTTCCACATCGGCTTCGCCGCCGACACGCCCAACGGTCTGGTCGTCCCGGTCATCCGCGATGCCGACAAGAAGGGCGTGCTGGAGATCTCGCAGGAGTTGTCGGCGCTGGCGAAGAAGGCGCGCGACGGCAAGCTCGGCCCGGCCGACATGCAGGGTGGCTGCTTCTCGATCAGCTCGCTCGGCGGCATCGGCGGCACCAGTTTCACGCCGATCGTCAACGCACCGGAAGTCGCGATCCTCGGCGTGTCGAAGTCGGCGATGAAGCCGGTCTGGGACGGCAAGGTCTTCCAGCCGCGCCTGACCCTGCCGCTGTCGCTGTCCTATGATCACCGCGTCATCGACGGCGCCGCCGCGGCGCGCTTCACCGCGACGCTGGCGCAGCTGCTCGGCGACATGCGCCGGGTGCTGCTGTAAGAACCCGCGCAATGTCCTGCTGCGCTTGCCATCTGACGCGCGTGCGGTGCTCGGAGTGCTCACGTACCACGCGTACGCTGCGCCTCCTGCGCTCCGCCACGCGTCACCTGGCTGCGCTCGCGACGGACATTGAGCGGGTTCAAAACGAAAGGTCGCCGGCATGACCGAAACGTCCACGCGCGAGCGGGCGCGGCTGACGTTGCGCCATGCCGGCATCGCCGACATCCCGGCGATCGTCGCGCTCAGCGAGCGCATCTACGGGCGCGACAACGGCTACACCGCCGAGATGCTCAACGGGCAGATCGCGCAGTTCCCGCAGGGCGTGTTCGTCGCGTTCTACGACGATGCCGCGGTGGGTTATTGCGCGACGTTCCGCATCGACGAGCGTGCGGCGATGTCTCCGCACCGCTGGCAGGAGATCTCCGGCGGCGGTTACGCCTCGCGGCATCTGTCGACCGGCGACTGGCTCTACGGCATGGAAGTCTGCGTCGATCCGGCGCACCGCGGCCTGCGCATCGGCCGGCGCATGTACGAGCTGCGCAAGCGGCTGTGCCAGGACCTCGGCCTGAAGGGCATCGTCTTCGGTGGCCGCTTGCCGGGCTTCTCGCGTCGTGCCAAGCGCTATCGCGGCGACGTGCGCGCCTATGTCGAGGACGTGCGGGCGGGCCGCGTGCGCGATCGCGCGCTGAGCTTCCAGCTGCGCAACGGGTTCGAATTGATCGGCGTCCTGCCGGGCTATCTGCCGCAGGATCTCGAGTCCGCCGGTTACGCCGCGCATCTGGTCTGGCGCAATCCCAAGATCGACGCCAACGCGACCACGCGTGGCACCCAGCGTCCGCTGCCCGATTCGGTGCGCGTGGCGACGGTGCAGTATCAGCAGCGCCGCGTGGCCTCGTTCGAGGAATTCGCCACGCAGGTCGAATATTTCGTCGACATCGCCGCCGACTACCGCGCCGACTTCGTGGTGTTCCCCGAACTGTTCACGCTGCAGCTGCTGTCGGTGGAGAACAAACCGCTGTCGCCGGTCGATTCGCTGCTCGCGCTGACCGGCTACACCGAGCGCTTCGCACAGCTGCTGTGCGAACTGGCGGTGCGCCACAACATCAACATCATCGGCGGCTCGCATCCCACGCGGACCAGCAACGACGCCGACGGCAAGGTGCGCAACATCTGCTACGTCGCCCTGCGCGACGGCTCGCTGCACACCCGCGACAAGCTGCATCCAACGCCCAACGAGCGCACCTGGTGGGGCATCGGCGGCGGCGACAGCGCGCAGGCGATCATGACCGACTGCGGTCCGATCGGCGTCATGATCTGCTACGACAGCGAGTTCCCCGAACTCGGGCGTCACCTCGTCGACCAGGGCGCGATGATCCTGTTCGTGCCGTTCTGCACCGACACCCGCGAAGGCTATCTGCGCGTGCGCTACTGCTCGCAGGCGCGCGCGGTGGAGAACCAGTGCTACGTCGTGCTGTCGGGCAACGTCGGCAACCTGCCGGGCGTCAACAACTTCGACATCCAGTACGCGCAGAGCTGCATCCTCACGCCCTGCGATTTCCCGTTCGCGCGTGACGGCGTCGCCGCCGACACCACGCCGAACGTCGAGCAGGTGGCGTTCGCCGACCTGCGCCTCAACGATCTCGTCGTCGCCCGCAACGACGGCACCGTGCAGAACCTCAACGACCGCCGCCACGACCTGTACTCGCTGACCTGGGCCCGCCGCCCGGCGTCGCGCATGGCGCTGGCCGACCCCACGCAGCAGACCCCGGAGAATTCCTGATGGCCAAGACCCTCGAACTGAAAGTGCCCGACATCGGCGGCTACGACGATGTGCCGGTGATCGAGGTGCTGGTCGCCGTCGGCGACACCGTCGCCCAGGACCAGGGGCTGGTCACGCTGGAATCGGACAAGGCCACGATGGAAGTGCCGGCCACGCAGGCCGGCGTCATCAAGGAGCTGAAGGTCAAGGTCGGCGACACGCTGTCGGAAGGCAGCGTGGTCGCGGTGATCGAAGTCGAAGGCGCGGGCGATGCGCCCGCCGCCGACACCAAGGCGTCCGCGCCCGGGACGAAGGCTGACGCGCCGGCGAAGAAGAGCGAAGCGCCCGGCAGCAATCCGCCAGTCGCGCGTTCGCCTGCGGCGCCGGCCGAACCCGAAGCGGTCAAGGCCGCGCCGTCGTCGGGCCGTCAGGCCGATGTCGAATGCCGCATCGTCGTGCTCGGTTCCGGCCCGGGCGGTTACACCGCCGCATTCCGCGCGGCCGATCTCGGCCTCGACACCGTGCTGATCGAACGCTACGAGACGCTCGGCGGTGTCTGCCTCAATGTCGGCTGCATTCCGTCGAAGGCGCTGCTGCATGCGGCCGAGGTCATCGACCAGGCCAAGCACGCCAGCGACTACGGCGTGGATTTCGGCGCGCCGACCATCGCGCTCGACAAGCTGCGCGCCTACAAGGAGAAGGTCGTCGGCCAGCTGACCAAGGGCCTGACCGGCATGGCCAAGCAGCGCAAGGTTCGCGTACTGACCGGCGAAGGCCTGTTCGTGTCGCCGAACGAGATCGAAGTCACCGGCAGCGACGGCAAGACCCAGCTCGTGCGTTTCGAACAGTGCATCATCGCCGCCGGCTCGCAGGCGCTGAAGCTTCCCGGCTTTCCGTGGGACGACCCGCGCGTCATGGATTCGACCGACGCGCTGGAACTGGCCGAGACGCCGAAGAAGCTGCTCGTCGTCGGCGGCGGCATCATCGGTCTGGAGATGGCGACGGTCTATCACGCACTCGGCGCGGAAGTGACCGTCGTCGAGCTCGCCGACCAGCTGATGCCCGGCGCCGACAAGGATCTGGTCAAGCCGCTCGCCGATCGTCTGAAGAAGCAGGGCGTGTCCGCGCACCTCAAAACCAAGGTCGTCGAGGCCAAGGCGGCCAAGAACGGCATCGATGTCGTCTTCGACGGCGAGAGCATTCCGGACACGAAGACCTTCGACCGCGTGCTGGTGGCCGTGGGCCGCACGCCCAACGGCGGCAAGATCGCGGCCGACAAGGCCGGCGTGCGCGTGTCGGATCGCGGCTTCATCGCCGTCGATGCGCAGATGCGCACCAACGTGCCGCACATCTTCGCAATCGGCGATCTCGTCGGCCAGCCGATGCTGGCGCACAAGGCCACGCACGAGGGCAAGCTCGCGGCGGAAGTCGCCGCCGGCGAGAAGAAGGAGTGGGTGGCGCGGGTGATCCCGTCGGTCGCCTATACCGATCCGGAAATCGCATGGGTCGGCATCACCGAGACCGAGGCCAAGGCCAAGGGCCTGAAGGTCGGCGTGGGCAAGTTCCCGTGGGCGGCCAGCGGTCGCGCGATCGGCATCGGCCGCACCGAGGGTTTCACCAAGCTGGTTTTCGACGAAGCCACGCACCGCATCGTCGGCGCCGGCATCGTCGGCGTGCATGCGGGCGACCTGATCGCCGAGGCTGCGCTGGCGATCGAGATGGGCGCCGAAGTCGCCGACATCGGCCATACGATCCATCCGCATCCGACCTTGAGCGAATCGGTCGCGATGGCGGCCGAAGTGTTCGACGGCACCATCACCGATCTCTACATTCCGAAGAAGAAGTGATCCGCTTCAGCAGCCCGAAAAAAAGCCCCGGCATGCCGGGGCTTTTTCGTGCGGTGTGGCCGGATCAGAAGCGGAACGTGAGGCCTGCCATCGGGCCGTGCACCTTCAGGTCGCCGGTGACCTTGCCGCCGTAGGGGAACGGACCGGCATCGATGCCGTCCGGGGCGCGCGCGGTGCCGCGGTAGTCGTCGGACAGCTTCAGGCGGAACCAGTCGTAGCCGGCGTGGATGCCGACGCGCTCGCTGATCATGTATTCGACCAGCAGGCCGCCGCGCTCGAAGTGGCCGCGCTCGTCGAGGAAATCGCCCCAGCGGGTGTCGAGGTACTGGGCTTCCAGGCTCACCGACCAGCGATCGGCCGGAATCCACTGCAGGCGCGTGTGCAGACCCGGCGAAAAGCCGTCGCGCTTCCAGTTGACGGTCTCGAACTGCGGATCGACGAGATCGGTGCCGGTGGAGCTGCCGTTGGCGAAGGCTTCCAGCTCGGCGTAGGTCACGCCCAGGCCCAGGCCCCACTCGAAGTTCTCGTTCTTCACCACGGCGTATTCGTAGTTCAGGCTCGCCAGGTTGAACGACAGGCGGCCGTCGATGCGCGCGCCCGGGATCTCGATCGGCTCGCCGCCGGGAATGATGGTGCCGGTGTCGAGCACGTTGCCGCCGTAGGTCCAGGTCTCGTCGCGGCGGTAGTCGTAGTAGTTGCCCACCAGCGCCTGGCGGTCGCTGATGCGGAAGCCGATCGCGCCACGCGGACGCCACTCGCGGCCGGTGTCGAAATCCTCGTTGAAGGCGAAGGTCGCCGAGTCGGTGCCGTCGGTCACGGTGCCGTTCCCGGAGAAGCCCAGCTCGGCCTCGGGGTTGAACGCGCTCAGGCGCAGCACGAAGCGGTCGTCGCGGCTCTGGGCCTGCGCGGCGGTGGCGAGCGTGGCCAGCAGGGCGGTGGAGGCGATGGCGAGGGCAAGGCGGGTGCGGGGTCGGGACATCGTGGCGATCTTCTGGGGAGAGGCGGCCGATGTTCGTTAACGCGCGGTCTTGCGCGCGTGAAGTCGTCAGCTGAAAGACGATTGCCGGCGATCGCGACAGAACGTCGACACGATATCTGCACGCCTCCCGTGCTCGGCCGGATCGCGGGCCACGGCATAGGGCCAAACAGCGCGTGGCGAGAAGCCAAGAAAAAGCCCCGGCGAGGGGGCCGGGGCTCGGGTGGCGATCTGCAGACGGGACCGACGAGGAAGGACGGCAGATCGGACACGCAGGGTAGGACCGGTCCGGCGTTCCGAAGTTCCGGACAATCTGCAGGAAAATAATGAATACGCGCTGCGCTTGACTGCTGACCGCCGCCGATGTGCCCCGGAACCCGATTCGGGACTTGCGCCGGTTGTCTGGCAAATGACGCCGCTGCTATACTTTTGCGGCTCGACGGAGCCGTTTCGACGCGCACCGTGCCCTCCAGAACCCGGGATCCTCGAAGTGTTGACGTCCGTCGCTGCAGGTCGGCGGCTGGCACAGCGCGCAATCGCCTGGCAGGCGGTCGCGGTCGCGGTGACAGCGCTGGCCTTCCTCGCAAAGGGAGCCGACTGGGCGTTGGCGGCAGGCCTGGGTGGCGCGGCGATCGCGCTGGGGGGCTGGCTGTCGAGCGTGATCGCGCTCGGGGGCGGGGTCAATCCATCGGCAGGTGCGCTGGCGCGCCTGCTGGCCGGAGTGGCGCTGAAGTGGGTCGTGGTGGTGGCGGTTCTGCTGCTGGGCGTGGGATGGGCGGGTCTGCCGCCGGTGCCGATGCTCGCCGGGGTCATCGTCGCGCTCTTCGCGCAGTTGCTCGCAATGGCCCGGCCTCTGGCCAGGCACTGATCCAACAACATTAGGGTTTTCGATCTCATGGCAGCTGATGCGGAACTGACCCCAACCAGCTACATCCAGCACCACCTGCAGAACCTGGTCGCGCCGGTCGGCGAGGGCGGGTTCTGGACGTTGCACCTGGACACGCTGATCACCGCGCTGCTGATGGGTGGCCTGATGGTGTTCGCGTTCTGGCTGGCGACCCGCAAGGCGACCGCCGGCGTGCCGGGCAAGTGGCAGGCCTTCGTGGAGATCTGCCTGGAGTTCGTCGACAAGCAGGCCCGTGACACGTACCACGGTTCCAGCAAGCTCGTGACGCCGATCGCGATCACGCTGTTCTTCTGGATCCTGCTGATGAACCTGCTGAAGATGATTCCGGCGGACTTCATCGCCAAGCCGCTCGAACTGATGGGCGTGCACTACTGGAAGCCGGTGCCGACCGCCGACGTCAACGCGACGCTGGGCCTGTCGATCAGCGTGTTCTTCCTGACGGTGTTCTTCGCGCTGCGTGCCAAGGGCGTGGGCGGCATGTCGAAGGAATTCCTGTTCGCGCCGTTCGGCAAGTGGATGGTGCCGTTCAACCTGATCCTCAACATCGTCGAATGGCTGAGCAAGCCGATTTCGCTGGCGATGCGACTGTTCGGCAACATGTTCGGCGGCGAGATCGTGTTCCTGCTGATCTGGGTCCTCGGCGGCGCGAGCCTGCTGGGCGTGCTCGGCGGCGGCGTGCTCGGCCTGGGCTGGATGCTGTTCCACCTGCTGGTCATTCCGCTGCAGGCCTTCATTTTCATGATGCTGTCGATCGTCTACCTCAGCCTGGCTGAAGACGACCACTGATCGGCAGCGTCACGCGACACCGCTTTCGCAACACCCCAATCCCTGTTCCACCCTTACCAAGCAATCCGCTCCGGAGAAAACAATGGAAATCGCACTGACCTCGTTCGCCCAGATCCAGGCTTCGACCGTTCTGGCCATCGGCATCATGATCGGCCTGGCTGCGCTGGGTGCGGGTCTGGGCCTGGCCATCATGGCCGGCAAGTTCCTCGAGTCGGCCGCGCGCCAGCCGGAACTGATCCCGGTGCTGCAGGTCCGCATGTTCATCACCGCCGGCCTGATCGACGCCGCGTTCATCATCTCGGTCGCCGTCGGCCTGCTGTTCGCGTTCGCTTCGCCGTTCGTCGGTCCGATCGCCGCGCAGATCGCGGGCTGATCGAAGCTGACGCGTCCGGTGCGGTGCGTGCTTCGCGCATGACCGCACCGGTGGATGACAGGGGGCGCGTCCGCGCGCCCGACCCTTCACGACAGGCAGTCACAAGCCCATGAATATCGGTCTGACCCTCATTGCCCAGGCGATCGCATTCGCCGCCCTGATCTGGATCATCGCGACCAAGATCTGGCCGCCGCTGCTCAATGCGATCGAAGAGCGCCAGAAGAAGATCGCCGAAGGTCTGGCTGCGGCGGACAACAGCCAGCGCGCGCTCGCGCAGGCGCAGGAAACCGCCAACGAAGAACTCAAGGCCGCGCGTGCGAAGGCCAACGAGATCATCGAGCAGGCGCACCAGCGCGGCAACCAGATCGTCGAGGCCGCCAAGGCCGAAGCGGTCACCGAAGGCCTGCGCCAGAAGGCACTGTTCGACGCCGAGATCCAGGCGTCGGCCACCCGCGCGCGCGAAGAGCTGCGTCGTCAGGTTTCGACCCTGGCGGTGACCGGCGCCGAGCGCCTGCTCAAGCGTGAGATCGACGCCAACGCCCACAAGGCGCTGCTCGACGAACTCGCCGCGGAGATCTGAGCCCGATGAGCCAGGCCATGACGATCGCCCGTCCGTATGCCCGCGCCGCGTTCGCGATCGCCCGCGACGGCGGCCAGTTCGCGCCGTGGTCGGACGCGCTCGCGTTCTCGGCCCGCGTCGCTGCCGATCCGCAGGCGGCCGCGCTGCTGGCGCATCCGGCGCTGTCGCACGATGACGCCGTCGCCCTGCTCGCACCGGAGGGCGCCGACGAGAAGTTCGCCGGTTTCCTCGCGACGCTGGCGACCAACGGTCGTCTGGCGCAGCTGCCGGAGATCGCGGGCCAGTACGAGCAGCTGCGCGCCGAAGCCGAGCACGTGGTGCTGGCGACGGTGACCTCGGCCGCCGAACTGCCGGACGCGGAAGTGGAACAGATCCGCGCCGCGCTCAAGCGCCGTTTCGGCCGCGAGGTCCAGGTCGAGACGGCCGTGGACGCGTCGCTGATCGGCGGCGCCGTGATCGCGGCGGGCGACGTGGTGATCGACGGCTCGCTCAAGGGCAAGCTGGCGCGCCTGCAGTCCGCGCTGACGCACTGACACGATTTTCAATTGCAACGTCGGCGGCAACGCCGGCCCAAGGGAACTCCCGATGGCTACCACGCAACTCAATCCCTCCGAGATCAGCGAGCTGATCAAGTCCCGCATCGAGAAGGTCAAGCTGTCGGCCGAATCGCGCAACGAAGGCACCGTGACCTCGGTCTCGGACGGCATCGTGCGTCTGCACGGCCTGGCCGACGTGATGCAGGGCGAAATGATCGAACTGCCCAACAACACCTACGCACTGGCGTTGAACCTCGAGCGCGACTCGGTCGGCGCCGTGGTGCTGGGTGACTACGAGCACCTGCGCGAAGGCGACGTGGCCAAGACCACCGGCCGCATCCTCGAAGTGCCGGTGGGTCCGGAAATGCTCGGTCGCGTGGTCAACGCGCTGGGCGAGCCGATCGACGGCAAGGGCCCGATCGACGCCAAGCTCAGCGCGCCGGTCGAGCGCGTGGCGCCGGGCGTGATCTGGCGCAAGTCGGTCGACCAGCCGGTGCAGACCGGCTACAAGTCGGTCGACGCGATGATCCCGATCGGCCGCGGCCAGCGCGAGCTGGTCATCGGCGACCGCCAGACCGGCAAGACCGCGATGGCCATCGACGCGGTGATCAACCAGAAGAACACCGGCATCAAGTGCGTGTACGTGGCGATCGGCCAGAAGGCCTCGACCGTCGCCAACATCGTGCGCAAGCTCGAAGAGAACGGCGCGCTGGCGCACACCGTCGTCGTCGCCGCGACCGCGTCCGAGTCGGCCGCCATGCAGTACATCTCGGCCTACGCCGGTTGCACCATGGGCGAGTACTTCATGGACCGCGGCCAGGACGCGCTGATCGTGTACGACGATCTGTCCAAGCAGGCCGTCGCCTACCGCCAGATCTCGCTGCTGCTCAAGCGTCCGCCGGGCCGCGAAGCCTACCCGGGCGACGTGTTCTACCTGCACTCCCGTCTGCTCGAGCGCGCAGCCCGCGTCTCGGAGGAATACGTGGAGCAGTTCACCAAGGGTGAAGTGAAGGGCCAGACCGGTTCGCTGACCGCGCTGCCGATCATCGAAACCCAGGCGGGCGACGTCTCGGCGTTTGTGCCGACCAACGTGATCTCGATCACCGACGGCCAGATCTTCCTGGAAACCGACCTGTTCAACGCCGGCATCCGCCCGGCCGTGAACGCCGGTATCTCGGTGTCGCGCGTCGGTGGTTCGGCCCAGACCAAGATCATCAAGAAGCTCTCGGGCGGCATCCGCATCTCGCTCGCCCAGTACCGTGAGCTGGCGGCGTTCGCGCAGTTCGCCTCGGATCTGGACGAAGCCACCCGCAAGCAGCTCGAGCGCGGCCAGCGCGTGACCGAGCTGATGAAGCAGAAGCAGTACAAGCCGATGTCGATCGCGCATCAGGCGCTGACGATCTACGCCGTCAACGAGGGTTACCTCGACGACGTGCCGGTCGCCAAGCTGCTCGCGTTCGAGGAAGGCCTGCACGCGCACTTCGACAACACGCAGGGCGAACTGGTCGGCAAGATCAACCAGACCGGCGGCTGGAACGACGAGATCGAAGGTGCCTTCAAGCAGGGCATCGCCGACTTCAAGACCACCGGCAGCTGGTAAGGCGTCAGTAGGTCAGGAGTGAGGTGGTCAGTGGTTGCGTGTCTCGCATCCACCGACATCTGAGCCCGCGCGGCGGGCGCTCCACCTCACCCCCAACTCAAGCGAGCAGAGCGAGCGGATATGGCAGGCGGCAGAGAAATCAAGACGAAGATCAAGAGCGTGCAGAACACCCGCAAGGTGACGCGCGCGCTCGAGATGGTCTCCGCGTCGAAGATCCGCAAGGCGCAGGACCGCATGCGCGCCTCGCGCCCGTACGCGAACGCGATGAAGCAGCTGATCGGACACCTGGCCCAGGCCAGTTCCGAGTTCCAGCATCCCTATCTCGTCGAGCGCGAGGTCAAGCGCGTCGGCTACATCGTCGCGTCCTCGGACCGCGGCCTGGCCGGCGGCCTGAACAACAACCTGTTCCGCAAGCTGCTTGGCGAGATCCGCGCCTGGCAGGAGAAGGGCGTGCAGGTCGACGTGGTGACGATCGGCCAGAAGGCGACGGTGTTCTTCCGCCGCCTGAAGGTGGACATGCTCGCCAGCGTGACCCACATCGGCGACACGCCGGAAGTCGAGCAGCTGGTCGGCATCATCAAGGTGATGCTCGACGGCTACACCGACGGCCGCCTGGACCGTGTGTTCCTGGCCTACAACCACTTCGTCAACACGATGACCCAGAAGGCCAGCTTCGATCAGCTGCTGCCGCTGCCGGCATCGGAGACGCAGGTGGTCAAGCACGACTGGGACTACATCTACGAGCCGGATGCCGAGTCGGTGCTCGGCCACGTGCTGACGCGTTACATCGAATCGCTCGTCTACCAGGCGGTGATGGAGAACGTGGCCTCCGAACATGCCGCGCGCATGGTCGCGATGAAGGCTGCGAGCGACAACGCCACCAAGCTGATCGACACGCTCAAGCTGGTCTACAACAAGGCCCGCCAGGCAGCGATCACCCAGGAAATCTCCGAGATCGTCGGCGGCGCCGCAGCGGTCTGATCCGCACCGCGCACCAGAATTCTTCTAGAGGAATGCAGCAATGAGTCAGGGCAAGATCGTTCAGATCATCGGCGCGGTCGTCGACGTCGAGTTCGCACGCAACGAAGTTCCGCGGGTCTACGACGCACTGAAGGTCGACGGCACCGAGATCACGCTGGAAGTCCAGCAGCAGCTCGGCGACGGCATCGTGCGCGCGATCGCGCTCGGTTCGACCGACGGCCTGAAGCGCAACCTGGTCGCCACCAACACCGGCCGCGGCATCTCGGTGCCGGTCGGCACCGGCACGCTGGGCCGCATCATGGACGTGCTGGGTCGCCCGATCGACGAAGCCGGCGACGTGCAGGCCTCCGACCACTGGGAAATCCACCGTGCGGCCCCGTCGTACGAGGACCAGGCCTCGACCACCGAGCTGCTGGAAACCGGCATCAAGGTCATCGACCTGATGTGCCCGTTCGCCAAGGGCGGCAAGGTCGGCCTGTTCGGCGGCGCGGGCGTGGGCAAGACCGTCAACATGATGGAACTCATCAACAACATCGCCAAGGCGCACGAAGGTCTGTCCGTGTTCGCCGGCGTGGGCGAGCGTACCCGCGAAGGCAACGATTTCTACCACGAGATGAAGGACTCCAACGTCCTCGACAAGGTGGCGATGGTCTACGGCCAGATGAACGAGCCGCCGGGCAACCGCCTGCGCGTCGCGCTGACCGGCCTGACGATGGCCGAGTACTTCCGCGACGAGAAGGACGCGTCCGGCAAGGGCAAGGACGTGCTGCTGTTCGTCGACAACATCTACCGCTACACGCTGGCCGGTACCGAAGTGTCGGCGCTGCTCGGCCGCATGCCGTCGGCCGTGGGCTACCAGCCGACGCTCGCCGAGGAAATGGGCGTGCTGCAGGAGCGCATCACCTCGACCAAGTCGGGTTCGATCACCTCGATCCAGGCCGTCTACGTGCCCGCGGACGACCTGACCGACCCGTCGCCGGCGACGACCTTCGCCCACCTCGACTCGACGGTGACGCTGAGCCGCAACATCGCCTCGCTGGGCATCTACCCGGCCGTCGATCCGCTGGACTCGACCAGCCGCCAGATGGACCCGAACGTCATCGGCACCGAGCACTACGACACCGCGCAGCGCGTGCAGTCCACGCTCCAGAAGTACAAGGAGCTCAAGGACATCATCGCGATCCTGGGCATGGACGAGCTGTCGGAAGAGGACAAGCAGGCCGTGTCGCGTGCGCGCAAGATCGAGCGCTTCTTCTCGCAGCCCTTCCACGTGGCCGAGGTCTTCACCGGCTCGCCGGGCAAGTACGTGCCGCTGAAGGAAACGATCCGCGGCTTCAAGGGCATCGTCGACGGCGAGTACGACCACCTGCCCGAGCAGGCGTTCTACATGGTCGGCGGCATCGAGGAAGCGGTCGAGAAGGCGAAGAAGATCGCGGCGTAAAGAGCCGTGAGGGCGTGAGGAAGTCAGGACGTCAGTTCTGACTTCTCACCACCTGAGCGTGCGCAGCACGCGGCCATCCTCACGCTTCATCTTCCAACGTCGAGCAGAGCGAGACACACCATGACCACCACCATCCGTTGCGACATCGTCAGCGCCGAGGCCGAGATCTTCCACGGCGAAGCGACGCTGGTCGTGGCCACCGGCGAGCTCGGCGAACTCGGCATCGCGCCGCGCCACGCCCCGCTGATCACGCGCCTGAAGCCGGGCAAGGTCGTCGTGACCCAGCCCAACGGCGAAGTGCTCGACTTCGCGATCGGCGGCGGCATCCTCGAGGTGCAGCCCCAGGTCGTGACGATTCTGGCCGACACCGCGATCCGCGCCAACGAGATCGACGAGGCCGCCGTCAAGGCGGCCAAGGACGAAGCCGAGCGCATTCTGGCCGGCCGCAGCGAGGCGATGGACGTGGCCGAAGCCCAGCAGAAGCTGGCCGAGGCCGTGGTCCAGCTGCAGGCGCTCGAACGTCTGCGCAAGAACCTCAAGCACTGAGGCATCGCTTCACGCGGTACCAAAGAGCGCCGGCCATGTGCCGGCGTTTTTGTTTGGCGATTGCATCCACGTGCGCGCCGCCGCGCGACTGAAGCCTATGCAACTGATCCCGGAATTCCGGCGAAAGCCGGAATCCAGCTTTTTTGCTCGCCTTGAAGCTGAAAGGCACTGGATTCCGGCTTTCGCCGGAATGACGGGGAGTAGTTTCCCGAGTCTATGCAGAGACCCACAATGCACGTCACAGACACGGCCGAGTCGCACAGATGAATCACTTGATGCTGAAAACATGTGCGGTGCTGGCTCTGGGCGCAACGGCATTGTCCGCCACCGCATCCGATCCCGAGCGCCCCCGCCTGCGCGACACCGGGGTCGTGATCGGCACCCTCGATCCCGGTCCACGCAACGCCATCGTCGACGTGCCGGGCGTCCGCGTCGGCCATGCCACCGTGGTCGAAGGCGACGCGGTCCGCACCGGTGTCACTGCGATCGTGCCGCACGGCGGCGATCTGTTTCGCGATCGCGTCCCGGCGGCGATCGTCGTCGGCAACGGTTTCGGCAAATTGCTGGGCGTGACCCAGGTGCAGGAACTCGGCGAACTGGAAACCCCGATCCTGCTGACCGGCACCCTGGGCGTCTGGCGCGCGGCCGATGCCCTGGTCGAACGGCAGCTCGCGCTGCCGGGCATGGAGCAGGTGCGCTCGATCAATCCGGTGGTCGGCGAAACCAACGACGGCTGGCTCAATGACATTCGCGCGCGTCCGTTGCGCGCCGGGCACGTGCGCGCAGCGCTGGATGGCGCATCCGAGGACAACATCGAGGAAGGCAGCATCGGCGCCGGTACCGGCACCGTCGCATTCGGCTGGAAGGGCGGCATCGGCACCAGTTCGCGTGTGTCGCGTACCGATGCCGGCAGTTACACGGTCGGTGTTCTCGTGCAGAGCAATTTCGGGGGCCGTCTGACCATCGCCGGCGTGCCGGTCGGCGACCGGTTGCCCGACCCGCAGGCCTGGCTGCAGTCGACCGCCGCGACCGCGCCGCCCACGACCGGCGACGGCAGCATCATGATCGTCGTCGCCACCGATGCGCCGCTCGACGATCGCCTGCTGCGCAGGCTCGCGACGCGCGCGCTGATCGGGCTCGGTCGCACCGGTGCATCGATGAGTAACGGCTCGGGCGACTATGTGATCGCGTTCTCGACTGCGCAGAACGTGAGGCGTTCGCCGGCTGCGGCCTCGCATGATGTCGGAGTGCTGGCCAACGACGCGATGACGCCGCTGTTCGTCGCCGTGGCCGACGCCACCGAAGAGGCGATCCTCAATTCGGTGTTCCGCGCGACCACGGTGTCGGGCCATCAGGGCACAGTGCCCGCGTTGCCGCTGGATCTGGTGCTGCCGCTGCTGCGGTCGCCGCAGGCGCAGGGCGTTTCGATGCCTTGAGCGGACGCCGCGCGTTTCAGCGCTTGTAGATCCAGTAGCGCGACAGCACGAAGCCAATGGCGCCCAGCGCGAGCTCGATCGCGGGTTTGGCCAGCCACACCCACTTCAGTCCCAGCACGTCGTCGATCTGGCTCATGGCCCAGGTGCTGACCAGGGTCGTCGTCACCCACATCAGCATGAAGCGCTGGAACTGCGTCGTCCCCATCGCGGTGCCGTCGCCGGCGAACGTGAGCTTGCCGTTGAGCCAGTAGCCCAGCAGCGCACCGGTGATGCGCCCGATGACGTTCGCAGGTGCAACGGGCAGCCCGGCATGCGTGAGACCCACGACCACGCCCCAGTCGACCAGCCACTGCAGCAGGCCGATCGCCAGATAGTCGCGTCCTTGTTTGGTCAGGCTCATCGTGTGGGCGTCGGGTGCAGGAGGCGCGGGCGACGGCTGGCATCGTACGCAGCCGGCGTTAGATTTTCCTCATGCGTCGGCCGCGTCGCGCATGGTCGTCCCGGGTGTGTCGAACATTCGCGAATCCCTGTGACCGGCGCGCGCAGGCGCTTCCCGGCGGCGGTCGAACCTCGTGCGCCCGGCGAGGGCTGCATTCGCTTGCGGGCGCGGGCCGGTGATCGGGTCGTCGGCGCCTGCCCCGGGTGCGTCGCTTATCATCAGGCGCCCTTTCCAGTAGCCCGACCCCATGACCGCACCCCTGCACGTCGTCATCCTCGCCGCGGGCGAGGGCAAGCGCATGAAATCGTCGCTGCCCAAGGTGCTGCAGAAGATCGCCGGGCGGCCGATGCTGTGGCATGTCGTCGAGGCGGCGCGCGCGCTCGAGCCGGCGGGCATCCACATCGTCTACGGCCATCGCGGCGAGCAGGTGCAGGCGGCGTTCGCCGACCAGCCGGACCTGCACTGGTCCGAGCAGCGCGAGCAGCTGGGCACCGGGCATGCGGTGCGACAGGCGATGCCCGAGGTGCCGGACGGCGCGCAGGTGCTGGTGCTCTACGGCGACGTGCCGCTGTTGCGCGCCGAGACGCTGCGCCGGCTGATCGGCGTCGACGGGCGACTCGCGGTGCTCGCCGCGCAGCTCGAGAATCCCACAGGTTACGGGCGCATCGTCCGCGATCCGGAAGGTCACGTCGGCGCGATCGTCGAGCACAAGGATGCCGACGACGAACAGCGCCGCATCAACCTGGTCAACACCGGCATCCTCGCGGCCGAGGCGACCGCGCTGAAGGCCTGGCTCGCGCGACTGTCCTCCGACAACGCGCAGGGCGAGTACTACCTGACCGACGTCTTCGCCATGGCCGCCGACGAATACAGCGCCGCGCAGATCGTCATGGTCGACGACGCGCTGGAGGCCGAAGGCGCCAACGACCCCTGGCAGCTCGCGCAGCTCGAACGCGCGTGGCAGCTGCGCGCGGTCCGTGCGCTGTGCGTGGCCGGCGCGCGCTTCGCCGATCCGGCGCGGGTCGACATCCGCGGCGAGGTCAAGGTGGGCAGTGATGTCGAGATCGACGTCGACGTGATCTTCGAGGGCCGGGTGTCGCTGGGGGATGGCGTGCGCGTCGGCCCGTTCTGCCGTCTGAAGGATGTCGCGCTGGGGGTCGGGACCGAAGTGCGCGCGCACTGCGATCTCGAAGGCGCCCGGACCGAGGGCGCGGTGACCATCGGTCCCTTCGCGCGCCTGCGCCCGGGCACCGTGCTTGCCGATGGCGTGCACATCGGCAACTTCGTCGAGACCAAGAACACCACGCTCGGCGTCGGCAGCAAGGCCAATCACCTGACCTACCTCGGTGATGCCGAGATCGGCGCCGGCAGCAACGTCGGCGCCGGCACGATCACCTGCAACTACGACGGCGTGAACAAGTCGAAGACGGTCATCGGCGACCGCGCCTTCATCGGTTCGAACGCCGCACTGGTCGCGCCGGTGCGCATCGGCGACGACGCGACGACCGCGGCCGGATCGGTGATCGTCAATGACGTTCCGGACGGCAAGCTCGCCGTCGCGCGCGGACGTCAGACCATCGTCGAAGGCTGGGAACGGCCGAAGAAGCGTTGATCTCGGCGCGCCGGCGGCGCCGGAGGCTCAGTCCGGCAGCACCAGCGACACGCACAGGCCGCCGCCTTCGCGATTGAGCAGGGCGATGCGGCCTCCATGCGCTTCGGCGATCTCGCGCGCGAGCGCCAGGCCCAGACCCGTGCCATTGCGCTTGGTCGAATAGAACGGCAGCAACGCGTTGGCGAGGACCGCCTCGTTCATACCCGGTCCGCGGTCGAGCACGTCGACGCGCCAGCCATCGATGGCGCGGCGCAGCGCGACCGACACCTGCGTGGGGTCGCCATCGGTCTCGTGCGCGTTGCGCAACAGATTGAGCAGCGCTTGCTCGACCTGCGCGGGATCGAAATGCGCGCTGGCTGCAGGATCGATCGGCATCGCATCGACGAACTCGACCTGCGAACGCAGCTGGTCGAGATAGGCGCGCCACTGCACCGGCTCGCGCCGCGGCGCCGGCAGCTTGGCGAAGTGCGCGTAGCCGCGGATGAAGCCTTCGAGATGCCGCGCGCGTTCCTCGATGGTGCGCAGGGCGCCCGGCAGGCGTTCGGTCTGGCCGCGGCGCAACAGCTCCGCGCCCGAGTGCGCGAGCGAGGCGATCGGCGCCAGCGAATTGTTGAGCTCGTGGCTGATGACGCGGATGACCTTCTTCCAGGTCTGCACTTCCTGGCGGCGCAGCTCGGTGGTCATCTGCCGCAGCAGCAGCAGTTCGTGGCGCCGGCCGTTGAGCCGGAAATGCCGGCGCGAGAGGTGGTGGATCTCCTCGTTCTCGCCGTCACCGACGGTGAACAGACCATCGCCGCCGCGCGCGAAGGCATCGGCCAGCGCCGGCGGCGCATCGGCCAGCAGCGTCGAGAACGTCTGGCCTTCGAGGCGCCGCCCACCGCCGAGCGCACGACGCGCGGCGAGGTTCGCATGCACCACATGGTCGTTGGGGTCTAGCAGCAGCATCGCCACCGGCGTGTTCTGCACCATCGTGTCGAGCAGCAGTTCGCGCTGCACCAGCGACAGCCGCTGCGCGCGCAGCGTCTCGCCGAGTTCGTTGTGCGCGGCGACCAGTTCGCCCAGCGCGCCACGGCCCGCCCAGGCGACACCAAAGCCGTAGTCGCTGTCGCGGTAGCTGGCCACGGTGCCGGCGAGGGCGCGGAACAGCGCATGCGCAGGCGCGAAGGCGCGCTGCATCGACCAGACCAGCGTCGGCAGCGTGCAGATCACGCCGGCGCCGATTGCCGCCCAGACCGGCAGCCAGCGCAACAGCAGCATGGCCAGGGCCGCGCCGATGGCGACGTGCAACATCGCGATGGCAACGACCACCGCGGTCAAGGGCAGCCGCTGCAGCCAGCGCATGTCAGTCGCGCCGGATGCCGAGCCGGTCGAGGCGCCGGTACAGCGCCTGCCGTGACAGGCCGAGTTCGCCGGCCGCCTGTGCGAGCACGCCGCCCGCGCGCGACAGCGCAGCTTCGATCTGCGCGCGATCGGGCTCGTGTGCATCGGCATCGGCGACGAACACCGAAGCGGCGGCGGGCAGGGCGAGATCGGCCGCTTCGATCGTCGCGCCACGCGCCAGCAGTTCGGCGCGCTGGATCACGTTGCGCAGTTCCCGCACGTTGCCCGGCCAGCCGTGCTGCAGCAGGGCGCGTTCGGCGGATTCGGACAGCGGCTTGCGCCCGGCCAGGAAATGCCGCGCCAGTGGCAGGATGTCGCGCGGCCGCTGCGCCAAGGGCGGCAGTCGCAGCTCGATGCCGTTGAGCCGGTAGTAGAGGTCCTCGCGGAAGCGGCCATCGGCGATCATCGCCGGCAGGTCTGCATTGGTCGCGCTGAGCACACGCACCGAGACGCTGCGCTCGCGGTGGCCGCCCAGACGTGCGAAGCGTCCGGTCTCGAGGACGCGGAGCAGCTTGACCTGGCCCGACGGTGGCAGCGTGCCGATCTCGTCGAGGAACAGTGTGCCGCCGTCGGCCGCCTCAAAGCGACCTTCGCGCGCGCGGGTCGCGCCGGTGTAGGCGCCGGCTTCGGCGCCGAACAGTTCGGCCTCGACCAGCTCGTTCGGCAACGCGCCGCAATTGACCGCGACGAAGGGTCCGTCGCGTACCGACGAGTTGGCGTGCAGGATCTCGGCGTACTTTTCCTTGCCACTGCCGTTGGGGCCGGTGATCAGCACCGGCAACGGCGAGGCCGCGACCTGCAGCGCCAAGGACAGCGTGGTCTCGCTCGAGGGATCGTCCCAGACCAGGCCGCGCAGATCGCGCCCGTCCACCAGCGCATCACGCCGGCGGCGATCGCCGCGAGTGCGTGCGTCGAGCTCCCGCCGGGTGGACGACAGTTCCAGCAGCGTATTGACGGTCGCCAGCAGCTTGCCGTCGTCCCAGGGCTTGCCGAGGTAATCGGCGGCGCCCGAACGGATCAGGTCCACCGCCGATTCGAGATGCGTCCACGCCGTCAGCAGCACGACCGGCAGGTCGGGATCGAACCGCCGGATGTCGTGGAACAGCGCGATGCCTTCCTCGCCCGACGTGGTGTCGGTGTGGAAGTTCATGTCCTGCACCACCAGATCGATGCCGCCGGCGCGCAGACGCGCAAGCCCGTCTTCCGGCGTGGCGGCATGTTCGGTGGCGATGTCGTGCAGCGAGAACAGCACCTCCAGCGCGGTGGCGACGGCGGGGTTGTCGTCGATGACGAGGATCTTGGGCATCGGGTGGAGGCTGTCCGGAGAGATGGATGCGTGAGTGGAGAGGCATGGTCGTCGCCGGCTGCGGTGGACGCAACCGGCGACGCGCAACGGTGATCAGATGCTGCGGGTGGCCACGGCCGGCGGCACCGAGGCCGCGCGGCGTGCCGGCCAGTAGACCGCGATCTGCCCGAGCAGCCACAGGGCCACCGCGCCGATCGGCAGGTAGACCAGCGGCAGCCGGCCCAGCTCGTAACGCGACATCATCAGCTGGTTGAGCCCATAGGCGCACAACATGCCCAGGCCGATGCCCATCGTCGCCAGCAGGAAGTTCTCCAGCTGGAAGTAGCGCAGGATCTGCGCGCGCGTGGCGCCGAGCGCGCGGCGGATGCCGATCTGCTTGTTGCGCTGCTGCACCCAGAAGCTGGCCAGGCCCACGATGCCCAGTGCCGTGACCACCAGCAGCGCAATGCAGACCACGACCAGCAGCATCGCCATCGCCCGGTCCTCGCGGTAGTACTTCTCGCGCAGGTCGCTCATGAGGTCGCTGTTGACGGCGACGCGGTTCGGATCGATCTGCTTGAGCGCTGCCACCGCGGCGTCGAGTACCTGCCGGCGCTGCGCGGGGTCGGTACGGATCACGTAGTTGGTGCCGTTGGAGTCGTCGCGCACCGGAAACAGCATCGTCGCGGTCACGCTGCCGTTGCTGTCGTTGGGCAGCGCCAGCGTCTCGACCACGCCGACGATCCGGATCGGCCGGTCGCCCCAACTGTAGAACTGCTTGCCGATGGCGTCCTCGCCCGGGAACAGACGCTCGGCCATCGCGCGGTTGACGATCGCCGACGGAATGCTGATGCCGCCGCCCTCGCGCGAAAGATCGCCCATGTCCACGAACTCGTCCGGATTGAACCGGCGTCCGGCGATCAGTTGCAGACCGAAGGTATCCAGCAGGTCTTCGGTGCCCAGATACGGCGAAGCCAGGATCGTGTTGTTGCGCTGGTCCGGATTGAGCCGCACGCCACTGGTGGAGCTGCTGTTGCCATAGGGGATCTGCGAGACGGCGGCGACATGCCGCACGCCGGGAATTGCACGCAGGGCGACGAGGTCGCGCTGGATGCCGGCCTTGCGGTCGACGTCGGCAGTCTCGTCGATGCTGGGCATCTGGATGCGCAGCAGCTCGTTTTCCACCGTGCCGCTGGGGCGCGACATGTGGTCGATGCGGCGGTCGATCAGGTAGATCGCGTTGCAGATGATCGCGCAGGCCAGTGCGATCTCGATCACGATCAGTGCGGCCGCGGTCTTGTGCCGGCGCAGCGTCGAGAAGATGGGGCGGATGTCCATGGAGGTCCTCGAAGGAAGTCGGATCACTGCGACTTGAGCTGGATGGCCGGCGTCACCTGCATCGCACGCCAGGCAGGCAGCAGGCCGGCGAGCAGGCTCGCGACAATCGACAGGGCGAACGTGGTCAGCAGCATCGTCAGATCGAGCCTGGCGAGCTCGGCATAGCTGCTCGGGTTCTGGCGCACGGCCCACAGGCCCAGCAGGGCGAGGCCCAGACCCACGATGCCGCCGGCGACGCCGATCGCGCCGGCTTCGATCAGGAACTGCGCGAAGATCGCCCGGCGCGAGGCACCGAGCGCACGACGCACGCCGATCTCGGACGCCCGGCGCAGGCTCTTGGCCAGCAGCAGGCCGACAGTGTTGACCAGGCACACCAGCAGGAAGCCGATCGCCAGCCACAGCTGCAGCCGCACGTCGCTGGGCACGACCTGGCGGTGGTCGAGCAGGGTGGGCACATCCCGCAGTCGCACGTTGTTGGGACGCTCGAACCGTCCCGCGCTGCGCTGCTGATCCGAGTAGCTGGCGAGATAGTCGCGGTACGCGTCGGCATCGCCGGCAGCGGGCAGCTCCACCCAGTACTGCACCCAGCTGCAGGGCGCGTTGAGTGCATTCGGATCGCTTCCCGAATCGCCCCAGCAGTTCATGCTGCCCATGCGGCTGAGCTTCTGTTCCATCGCGGTGGAGAAGGGAATGAAGACCGATTCGAGTTCGTTGAAGCTCTGCAGGGTCAGATCCCAGAACCGCGGCGTGGGCAGCCAGGCGTCGAGCACGCCGATCACCCGGAAGTCCGCGCCGTTGATGCGCATCGTCTTGCCCGTGCTGTCGCCGCCGCCGAAGACCTTCTGGTTGGTCTCGGCGGAGATCACCGCCACCCGGGCGCGCGCCGCGTCATCCTCGGCGGTCCACGCGCCCCCATAGGCGAGCGGCGCGTCGAACATCGGGAAGAAATCGGCCGAGGTGTAGCGTGCGTCGGTGAAGAAGGGCTCGCGCGTGCCGTCCGGCGCGACGGCGACGAAGCCACCGCTCATCATCGCCTGACGCGTGCCGCGTGCTTCGCGCAAAAGCGTTTCGGCATCGAAGCGGGGCATGTTGCCGTCGGGCTCCTCGCCGGCGACGTAGCTGTCCATGCTGGCCGCATCGAGCTGCACGTAGAACAGCCGATCGCTCTTGTCGGGAATCGGGTCGCCCGACAGCACGTGGAATACCGTCAGCGTGGTCATGCTGGCGCCGATGCCGAGCGCGATCGCCAGCACCATCAGGGCGGTGAGCACCTTGCTGTTGCGGAAGCTGCGCAGCGCGAGCTGCAGGTAGTAGCCGAACATGTCCGGTCTCCTCAGGCGTCTGCGGTGGCGCGCGACGCAGGCGACGGCGCGGCGTGCAGTGTCTGCAGGTCGGTCGCCATGCCGTCGACGATGTGCACGTTGCGGTGCGCGCGCGCGGCGAGTTCGGGATCGTGGGTCACCATCACGATCGTCGTGCCGCGCGCGTTGATGTCCTCCAGCAGCTCCAGCACGCTGCGCGCCATCTGCGAGTCGAGGTTGCCGGTCGGTTCGTCGGCGAGCAGCAGGCGCGGGCTGCCGGCGAGGGCGCGGGCGATCGCCACGCGCTGCTGCTGGCCACCTGACAGTTCTGCCGGAAAGTGCTTCATGCGCGAGCCCAGCCCCACCAGCGACAGCGATTCTTCGATGCGCAGCTTGCGGTCCGCGGCGCCCATGCCGCGATAACGCAGTGGCACGTCGACGTTGTCGAACAGGTTGAGATCGGGAATCAGGTTGAAGCCCTGGAAGATGAAGCCGATCTTCTCGTTGCGCAGTTTCGAGCGCGCGTCGTCGCCCAGGCCGCGGACCTCGACACCATCGATGCGGTATTCGCCGCCGGTGAACGTTTCCAGCAGGCCAGCGATGTTGAGGAAGGTCGTCTTGCCCGAGCCCGACGGGCCGGTGACCGCGACGAACTCGCCCTCGGCGACGTGCAGGTCGAGCGATCGCAAGGCATGGGTTTCAACGAGTTCGGTGCGGTAGACCTTGGCGACCTGGCGCATGTCGAGCATGGGTATGTGTCCTGTGGCGTGAAGCGGAAGAAGGAAGACGCGTCGCGCTCAGCGGACGCGGAACAGGGTCGGCAGGCCGCGATCGAGCGGACGGCGACGGATGCGCGTGAAGCCCGCCGGCCGCAGGGCGCCGGGGTCGGCGGGAATGCCGTTCGCGAACAGCGAGGACAGCGGACGCGGTACGGCACCGATGAGTTCGTCGGCGCTCCAGGCGGCGGGAAACGGGCAATCGTGGAAGGTCTTCATGGTCTAAAGTCCCGAGATGCGGATGCGTTCCGCGTTGTCGAACTGGTCGGTGCCGGCGACGACGACGCGGTCGCCCGGCTGCAGCCCTTCGATGATCTCCACGGCCGACAGGCTGCTGGCGCCGGCGGTGATGGGGCGACGCACGGCGGTGTTGCCGTCCATCACATAGGCCGCGCTGCCGCCTTCCTGGTCGAGGAAGGGACCGCGCGCGACCATCAGCACGTCCTTGCGCGTGTCGAGCAGGATGCGTGCGGTCAGGCGCTGGCTCTGGCGCAGGCCGGGCGGCTGGCTGCCTGCGTCGAAGCGCAGGCGGGCGACGACCTCGCCGTTGACGACCTCGGGCGAAACCGCCGACACCTTGGCCGGATACGTGGTGCCGACGCTGCGCAACTCGGCCGGCATGCCGATCTCGAGATCGCGCGCGAAGCTTTCCGGCACCTTGATCTCGACCTCGAACACCGACAGGTCGACGACCGACAGCACCGGGGCATTCGCCGCGACATTGCTGCTCTGCACCGCCTGCACCTGGCCGACGATGCCGTCGAAGGGCGCGCGCAGGGTCAGCGCGTCCACCTGGCGACGCATCTCCGCCACCACGCTGCGCTGGCGTTCGGCGACCAGTTGCTTGTTGCGGGTGTCGAGCCCGGCGCCACGGCCCTGCAGGCCGAGATCCTCGGTGGCCGAGGTCACGCCGATCTCGGTCTTCTGCAGCGTGTCCTGCGCGCGGGCCAGATCGACCTGCGCCACCGCGCCGCCTTCGAAGGCGCGCTGGTAACGCTCGAGATCGCGCTGGGCGGCAGTGCGGTCGATCCTGGCCTGGTCGAGCACCTTGCGCGCGGCGGCCTGACGCAACTGCGCATCGAGCGCGGCGCGGCCGGCTTCGGCCTCGTAGCCGGCCAGCGTGGCCTCTTCCTGGGCAAGCTTGCTGCGCAGCTCGGGGCTGTCGATCTCGGCCAGCGCCTGGCCCTTCTCGACCCGATCGCCGGCGACCACCTTCAGGGTGAGCGTGCCGCCCGAGATCGCATAGAGCGTCGGGCTGTTGGCGGCGATCACCCGGCCCTCGGCGGCGATGTCGCGTACCAGGTCGCCGCGCGTGACCTCGGCGAAGCGCAGGCGTTGTGCGTCGACCGAACGCGCGCCCGAGGCCCAGCCGGTCAACAGCCAGACCACCGCGGCGACCACCAGCGCGGCCGCGATGCCTGCGATCAGCCACGGGCGTCGACGTCCGGTACGGGGCACCGAGCGCACGGTGTCCTGGCCGGTGGTATCGCGGATACCGGCGGGGCGGGACGGCGGATTGGAAGCGGGCTGCGACATGCGGAAGATCCGTTGGGTTCGGTTCCTTCAAAGCATGCTGCGTGCCAACTTCAACCATATGATTTGATTGAATAAATTTCTGGATGGGTGCTGTCCGCGCATTGTCCGGACGTCCGTGGCCGGACGGATGCGGGTCCGCCGCACCTGGCGTCTGCGAGCGAATCGGACGAGGTTGGAATGCTGGGAACAGCTGCACGGGTCCTGCTCGACCCAGCGCTTCAGAACAGGCGTGAGACACGTCGCCCCGAGACGGAAGCGTGCTGCGGCGCTGGCCATGCATTGAGGGCGACGCGCCTCGGCCTCCGAGGCCTGACGCCGGTGCACGTCGAGCATTGGAGCTGGACGCGCGGTCTGGCGCTGAACGCCGCGGCGTTCTGGTGCGAGCGATACCCGGCCACGTCGCTAGAATGGGCGTCTTATCAGAAGGAGCAGGCCGCATGTGTGGAATCGTCGGTGCGATCGCGGGTCGCGATGTGGTCCCCGTGCTCGTCGAGGGCCTCAAGCGGCTGGAGTATCGCGGCTACGATTCGGCCGGTATCGCGGTGGTCACCGGTGACGCTGTCCGGCGTGTCCGGCGTGTCCGTCGCACGGGCCGTGTCGCCGAGATGGAGGCAGCCGCGGCCGCCGAGGGGCTTCATGCCGAGCTCGGCATCGGCCACACCCGCTGGGCCACGCACGGCGGCGTCACCGAATCCAATGCGCATCCGCACATCAGTCACGACACGCTGGCGCTGGTCCACAACGGGATCATCGAGAACCACGAGGCGCAGCGCGAGCGGCTGACGCAGCTCGGCTACGTGTTCGAGTCGCAGACCGATACCGAGGTCATCGCGCATCTGATCCATCATCACCAGACGCAGGGGCTCGACCTGCTCGCAGCGTTGCAGGCGGCGGTCAAGGAGCTCGAAGGCGCCTACGCGCTGGCCGTCGTCGACAAGTCCGACCCCGAACGCATGGTGGTCGCGCGCATGGGCTGTCCGCTGCTGGTCGGCCTGGGCGAGGGCGAGAACTTCGTCGCCTCCGATGTCTCGGCGATCCTGCAGGCCACGCGCCGGGTGATCTTCCTCGAGGAAGGCGACACCGCCGTGCTGACCCGTGCCGCAGTGCAGGTCTTCGACGGCAATGGTGAGAACGTCGCGCGCGAAGAACACCTGTCGGACGTGTCGCTGGCCTCGCTGGAACTCGGGCCGTATCGCCACTTCATGCAGAAGGAGATCCACGAGCAGCCGCGCGCGCTCGCCGACACCATCGAAGCGATCATCGATGCCGCGGCATTCGAGCCGGCCCTGTTCGGCAAGGATGCCGATGATGTTCTGCGTGAGATCGAAGGCGTGCAGATCCTGGCCTGCGGCACCAGCTTCTACGCCGGTTCGGTCGCGCGCTACTGGATCGAGGCAATCAGCGGCCTGCCTTGCACGGTCGAAATCGCCAGCGAGTACCGCTATCGCACGGCGGTGGCCAATCCGAAGCATCTGATCGTCACCATCTCGCAGTCGGGCGAGACACTCGACACCATGGAGGCGCTCAAGTACGCCAAGTCGCTTGGGCATACGCGCACGCTGTCGATCTGCAACGTGCCGGAGAGCGCGATCCCGCGTGCGAGCGGATTGGTGTTCTACACGCGCGCCGGCGCCGAGATCGGCGTGGCCTCGACCAAGGCCTTCACCACCCAGCTGGTCGGCCTGTTTGCGCTGGCGGTCACGCTGGCCAAGCTCAACGGGCGTCTGCCGCCCGAACAGGAGGCCGGCTACATCGAGGATCTGCGCCAGCTGCCGGGCAGCGTGCAGCACGCGCTCAATCTCGAGCCGCAGATAACTTCCTGGGCCGAGAAGTTCACGCCCAAGCACCACGCGCTGTTCCTCGGACGTGGCGTGCACTATCCGATTGCACTGGAAGGCGCGCTCAAGCTCAAGGAAATCTCGTATATCCATGCCGAGGCGTATCCGGCGGGCGAGCTGAAGCACGGGCCGCTGGCGCTGGTAGACGATGCGATGCCGGTCGTGGTGATCGCACCGAAGGACGCATTGCTCGAAAAGGTGAAATCGAACATGCAGGAAGTCCGCGCACGGGGCGGCGAACTGTTCGTGTTCACCGATGCCGACAGCAACTTCAGTGCGTCCGAAGGCGTGCACGTGATCCGCACGCCGCGACATGTGGGCGTGCTCAGCCCCATCGTGCACACCATTCCGGTGCAGATGCTGGCGTATCACACCGCCCTGGCGCGCGGCACCGACGTCGACAAGCCGCGCAATCTCGCCAAGTCGGTGACCGTCGAGTAGCGACGCGAAGGCGCTCGCACTGAACACGCGGCGCGCTTTAACCGGCTTCTACAAATTTCTGTGTCAGGGTCTTTGCAAACCGGTTTCGTCTATGCATAATTCGCGCCCCGCTTGACGGGCTGCACTTCGGCGCAGCGCTCGAACGGGGCAGAGTTCGAAACACGCTTCACACGGTGTTGACAGACTCGAAAGTCGCGGTAAGATGTG
>NZ_SMTG01000005.1 GCF_004358165.1 Luteimonas terrae | reverse complement strand
ACGCTCGGCGCCGATCTTGGTCAGTGCGGCGGTCAGCGTGGTCTTGCCGTGGTCGACGTGACCGATGGTGCCGACGTTGACGTGCGGCTTGGTGCGCTCGAACTTACCCTTTGCCATGGCTGCTCTATCTCGAAATCTGGTGAATTGGTGATTGCGTGCAGCGGCCCCACCACCGGCGGCGACCGCGAAAAGGTGGTGCTCACGAAAGGAATCGAACCTTCGACCTCCTCCTTACCAAGGAGGTGCTCTACCGACTGAGCTACGTGAGCAACGATGTGGAACGGTGGATCGGGTGATGCCGGCAGTTCAATGGAGCGGGAGACGGGAATCGAACCCGCACCATCAGCTTGGAAGGCTGAGGTTCTACCGTTGAACTACTCCCGCACCGGGACCCGCATACCGCATTACAACCTGTCGCACTGCAATTGTTCCACCGTGCCGAAAGTGGTGGAGGGAGGTGGATTCGAACCACCGAAGGCGTAAGCCAGCAGATTTACAGTCTGCCCCCGTTGGCCGCTTGGGTATCCCTCCAGCGCTTTCGTTGCCGGTGAAAACAGCCCGCGATTTTGGGGCCAGTTCCGGTTCCTGTCAACGTCGGATGACGCTGGATTTCACCGGACCCGCCTTCGCTGCAGACGGCCTGCGCAGGCGGGCGCGCATCTTAACCGGAGCGCCGCGCGGATGCCATGGTCCGGACAGGAATTTTCTTCGAATCTGCTCGCCGAACCCGCTCTTCGATCAGCAGCCGGATGGTGTCCAGCGCCTGTCGGCGCCGTGACCACCAAGCGGATATCGGGCCGCGACTGGGCGCGGTACCCGGCAGGCGCCCAAGCAGGTCCCACTTTGCGAAGCAGAAGTTCGCGCCAACCTGAGTAGAAGGGCCAAAGACACTGGATGACCAGCCTTCGGCTGGTGAACAAGCGCCTCCCGCTTTCGCGGGAATGACGGTACTGAAGGAGCCTGGACCCGGCCCGCCCACCCGGGCACGAAAAAGGCGCCACGAAGGCGCCTTTTTCTCGACCGACGCAGCGTGTCAGACGTTGAAGCGGAAGTGCATCACGTCGCCGTCCTTGACGATGTATTCCTTGCCTTCCAGACGCCATTTGCCGGCTTCCTTCGCACCGCCTTCGCCGTTGTAGCGGATGAAGTCGTCGTAACCGACCACTTCGGCGCGGATGAAGCCTTTCTCGAAATCGGTGTGGATGACTGCGGCCGCCTGCGGCGCGGTCGCGCCGATGCGGACGGTCCACGCGCGCACTTCCTTCACGCCGGCGGTGAAGTAGGTCTGCAGCGTCAGCAGCCCGTAGGCCGCGCGGATCACGCGGTTCAGGCCCGGCTCCTCGAGACCGAGATCGGTCAGAAACGCATCGCGATCGGCATCGTCGAGCTGCGAGAGTTCTTCCTCGATCGCCGCCGACACCGGCACGACCTCGGCGCCCTCGCCCGCCGCGCGTGCGCGCACGGCGTCGAGGTGCGGATTGTTCTCGAAGCCGTCCTCGAGCACGTTGGCGATGTACAGCACGGGCTTGTTGGTCAGCAGGAACAGGTCGCGGATCGCGGCCTGGTCGTCATCGGAGAGCTTGAGCGATCGCACCGGATGGCCGTCGGCCAGACCCTTCTGCACGCGGCCGAGCACCTCGGCGCGGACCTTGGCGTCCTTGTCGCCGGTCTTGGCCGAACGCTCGGCGCGCTGCAGCGCGCGCTCGACCGAATCGAGATCGGCCAGCGCCAGCTCGGTATCGATCGTCTCGATGTCGGCGATCGGGTCGACCTTGTTGTTGACGTGGATGACGTCCGGATTCTCGAAGCAGCGCACCACGTGCGTGATCGCGTCGACCTCGCGGATGTGCGACAGGAACTTGTTGCCCAGGCCCTCGCCGCTGGCCGCGCCGGCGACGAGACCGGCGATGTCGACGAATTCGACCGCCGTCGGCAGCACCTTCTGCGGTTTGACGATCGCCGCCAGCGCATTGAGGCGCAGGTCCGGCACCGGCACGATGCCGACGTTCGGCTCGATGGTGCAGAACGGGAAGTTGGCCGCGGCGATGCCCGCCTTGGTCAACGCGTTGAAGAGGGTCGACTTGCCGACGTTCGGCAGGCCGACGATGCCGCATTTGATGCCCATCTGGGATCCGTGACTGGTGATTCGTGATTGGTGATTCGAAAGGGCAGCAGTGGCGCGCGCTCACGAATCACCAATCACCAATCACGAATTACGGCTTCACCGTGTGCAGCTTCGTCATCGCATCCATGAAATTGCCGTCCATCGCCAGCGGCAGCACGTCGATCGCAGCGTCGATCGCGCGGCCGATCAGGATGTCGTCATCGGCGCTCGCGCGCCCCAGCACCCACGGCGTGACCTTGTCCTTGCTGCCCGGATGCCCGATGCCGATGCGCAGACGGTGGAACTTGCCATGCCCCAGCAGCTGCATCGTGTCGCGCAGGCCGTTCTGCCCGCCATGCCCGCCGTCGAACTTCAGACGCGCAGTGCCCGGCGCCAGGTCCAGTTCGTCGTGCGCCAGCAGCGCCTGTGCCGGCTCGAATTTCCAGAAACGCAGCGCCGCCGTGACCGACTTGCCGCTGAGATTCATGAAGGTGGCCGGCTTGAGCAGCCAGACCGGCCGGCCGGCGATGTCGATCTTCGCGGTCTCACCGAACAGCTTGCTGTCGAGCCGGAATGTTGCGCCCGCCTTCGCGGCGAGTTCGTCGACAAAACGGAACCCGGCGTTATGCCGGGTCCGTGCGTACTCGGCGCCGGGATTGCCCAGGCCGACGATCAGTCGCAGTGCTGACATCGAGACGGCAACGCGGGCGCGCCCGAAGGCACGCCCGCACGACGATTACTCGTCGTCCTTGGCAGCCTTGGTGGCCGGGACATCGGCCGACGCTTCGTCGGTCTCTTCCGGCTCGGCTTCCACGCGGCCGTGCTTGGCGACGACGACGGCAACGTCGTGGTCCGCGCCCAGCGCCAGTTCCGGAATCTCGACGCCCTTGGGCAGCTTGACCTGCGAGAGGTGGACGATGTCGCCGACGACCATCGCGCCGAGATCGATCTCGATGAACTCCGGCAGGTCGCCCGGCAGACAAGTCACGGTGACTTCGTTGAGCTCGTGCGTGATCACCACGTCGGCCGCCTTGCCGGCCGGCGAGCTGTCTTCGTTGATGAAGTGCAGCGGCACGGCGGTGCGGATGGTCTCGTTCGCGTTCACGCGCTGGAAGTCCAGGTGCAGGATCTGCTGCTTGAACGGGTGACGCTGCATGTCGCGCAGCAGGACCTTCTGGACGTCGCCGTTGAGGCTCAGGTCGAGGATCGAGGCGTAGAACCACTCGTGCTGGCTGGCGAGCCAGACATCGTTGTGGCTCAGCTTGATGCTGACGGGCTTGAGGTCGCCGCCGTAGACGACGGCAGGCACTTCACCGGCGTGACGGAGGCGGCGGCTCGCACCCTTCCCCTCGTCTTCGCGGCGCTGCACCTTGATTTCATGCGTGGTAGCCATGTTCTTGATTCACTTTTCTGGAGTTGAAACCGCCTCGCGGCGGTGATGCGTCTCGTCCGCGACCAGACGAGACGTTGCAGCAGGTCAGTCCACGTAGAGCGAACTGACCGATTCTCCGAACGCGATCCGGCGGATCGTCTCGGCAAGCAGCTCGGCGACGCTGAGCTGACGGATGCGCGCGCACCCGCGCGCGGCCTCCGACAGCGGAATGGTGTCGGTGACCACCATTTCGTCGAGCTGCGACTTGTTGATGTTGTCGATCGCCGCGCCCGACAGCACGGCGTGCGTGCAGTAGGCGACGACCTTGACCGCGCCCTGCGCCTTGAGCGCGGCAGCGGCGGCGCACAGCGTGCCGGCGGTGTCGACGATGTCGTCGACCAGCACGCAGGTCTTGCCGCGCACGTCGCCGATGATGTTCATCACCGTGGCGACATTGGCACGCGGGCGGCGCTTGTCGATGATCGCCAGGTCCGCGTCGTCGAGACGCTTGGCAATCGCGCGGGCGCGCACCACGCCGCCCACGTCGGGCGAGACCACGACCATGTTGTCGGTGCCGTGCGCGCGCCAGATGTCGGCCAGCAGCAGCGGCGAGGCGTAGACGTTGTCGACCGGAATGTCGAAGAAGCCCTGGATCTGGTCGGCGTGCAGGTCCACCGTCAGCACGCGGTCGGCGCCGGCAGCGGTGATGATGCGCGCGGCGACCTTGGCCGTGATCGGCACGCGGCTCGAACGCAGGCGACGGTCCTGGCGCGAATAGCCGAAATACGGGATCACCGCGGTCACGCTGGCGACCGATGCGCGCTTGAGCGCGTCGATCAGCACCAGCAGTTCCATCAGGTTCTCGGCCGACGGTGCGCAGGTCGGCTGGATGACGAACACGTCCTGACGACGCACGGTCTCCTCGATCTCGACCTGCACTTCGCCGTCGGAGAACGTGGACACCAGCGCACGACCCTGGCGCACGCCCAGTTCGCGGCACACGGACTTGGCCAGTGCGCGATTGGCGTTGCCGGAAAAGATCAGGAGATTGCGTTCTTCTTTCATGTCTGCGGTTCCGCGTCGCTCTGACCGAGCGGATGGGAGGACCGTGCGCGAGCACGGGGATGGCAGGGGCGGCAGGATTCGAACCTGCGAATGCCGGGATCAAAACCCGGTGCCTTAACCACTTGGCGACGCCCCTTCAGAAATCCGGGATTAGGAATTCGGGATTGGGGATTCGACGCGTGAGCGAATCCCCAATCCCTAATCCCGAATCCCGGCCTCCAATGCATCCAGCAGCGGAGAGCGCATCGCGCCGGCCACGACGCGGGACTGGACCCGCGATGCGACCCGGGCCTGCGCTTCTTCAGCGGATTCGCGCGTAGCGAATTCGACGAAGCAGCCGCTGCCCGTCCCGGTCAGGCGTGGCGTGCCGACCTCCGCGAGCACTGCGAACACGGCCTCGACGGCAGATTCGCGGCGACGCAGGACCGGCTCGAACGCGTTGCCGAGCGATGCACCTGAAACGAAGTCCGCCATTGTCGCGGGCGCAGCATTTCGCGTCAATTCAGGGGCCTGGAACAAGCCGGCGGTATTCACGTGCACGCCGGGGTCCGCCAGCAGGTACCAGGCCGGCGGCAGATCGATGGGCACCAGCGATTCGCCCACGCCTTCGGCCCAGGCGTTGTGTCCGCGGACGAACACCGGCACGTCTGCGCCCAGGGTCAGACCGAGCGCGGCGAGACGGTCCTCGCCGAGATCCAGTCCCCACAACCGGTCCAACGCACGCAGCACCGTCGCGGCATCCGAAGAGCCGCCGCCCAGGCCGGCACCAGATGGAATCATCTTTTCGACGATGATGTCAGCGCCTTGCGCGAATTTGAGCGAAGATTGCAGCAGCCGCGCTGCGCGCACGACCAGATCATCGGCCTCGGCGAGTCCCGGAATCGAGTCGCCGACCCGGCGGATCTGCCCGTCCGCACGTGGGCGCAGACGGATCGTGTCACCCCAGTCGAGCATCCGGAACACGGTCTGCAACGCATGGTAGCCGTCCTCGCGTCGACCGGTGATGCGCAGGAACAGGTTCAGCTTGGCCGGCGCCGGCCAGACCGACCAGCCGCCGGAATCGACCACGGTGTTCATGGAGCGTCGGTCGTGCCCGGCGCCCAGCTGTCGACGATCAGCCGCACGCGCGCCTCGCCGCGCTGGGCGTTGATGCGGGTCGGCAACGCCGGGGTGCCGCCGGCCACCGGGTCCGGCTGCCATTCGAGGTAGTCGATGGTCCAGCCGTCCTGCTGCAGCCGCGCGAGCCGACCGGCCGCGTCGTAACCGACCTCGGCCGGTCCGGACGTCGTCGCATCGGCACGTGCGCCGGCGGCCCAGGCCGCCATCGCGGTGACCGGGATTTCGAAGCCGGTGGCTTCCCACAGCAACGTGCCGACGTCCGCGCCCTCGCGCGGCCCGCCTTCGAGACCATCGATGCGCGCACCGGCCGGGCCGCCACGCAGCTGCCAGCTCTGCCGGGTGACCGGCGCGCTGAGCGTCACCTGGTAGTCGGCGCTGGCTTGGCGCCATTCGATGCGGCCACTGCCGCCGTCGCGGCCATTGGACATCGCCACGCGGCCGGTGAACGCGAGTTCGGGCAGTGCGCGTACTGCCGATTCGCGGGCCGCGAGGCGGGCCTCGGCCGCCGCGAGTGCGGCCGGCTCCAGTTCGACGGTCTGCAGCGGCGCACGCACCGGCACGCTGGTACAGGCGGACAACAATGCAGCCGCGAGCGCGGCGCTGGCGATCTTCAGTTTCATGCGCCGGTCTTCTCCAGCGCGCGGATCAGCGAGCGGTTGTCGGGATCGATACCACGCGCCTCGTCGAAGTACTTGCGTGCCTCGTCGTGACGGCCCATGACCCACAGCACTTCACCGATGTGCGCGGCCACTTCGGCGTCCTTCATCATCGAGAACGCACGGCGCAACTCCACCAGCGCATCCTCGTTGCGGCCCAGGCGATAGAGCACCCAGCCGTAGCTGTCGATGATCGCGGCGTTGTCCGGTTCGGCCACGCGTGCACGGTCGATCAGCTCGAGCGCTTCGGTGTAGCGCGTGGTGCGGTCGGCCAGGGTGTAGCCCAGCGCATTGAGCGCAGCGACGTTTTCCGGGTCGATCGCCAGGATGCGGCGCAGGTCGGCCTCGGCGCGCGGAATGTCGTCGCGACGCTCCCACATCAGCGCGCGCGAGTAGAGCACGGCCGGATCGTCGGGCATCGCCGCCAAGCCCCGGTTGTAGACGTCGAGCTCGGCCGGGTCGTTGCCCTGCTGCCGCAGTTCGGCTTCGAGCAGATAGGCATTGCGACGCGTGTCCTCGTCAGCGCCGCCGTCGGACTGCAGTTCGCGCAACCGTGCCCAGGCATCGTCCTTGCGGTCGAGCTCGTGCAACACGCGCGCGCCACGCAGACGCGCCTGCGCGCGCTCGGGGCCGCCGGGCACGGTCTGGTACCACTCCAGCGCCTCGTCGTACTGCTCGAGGTATTCGGCCATCTGGCCCAGCAGCAGGCGCTGCGCGGGGTTGGGCGTCAGCGCGACCGCCTTGACCTCCTCGTAGAGCGCCGCCAGCGCGGTCTTGTTCTCGGCACGCGCCAGCAGCGACGCACGCAACACGTACGTGCGGCCGTCCTGCGGGCCCATCGCCATCGTGCGCTCGGCGTCGGCGAGATCGCCGAGCGCCTCGTACTCGCCGGCGATCGCCAGGCGCAGGTCCGGCGCGATCAGGGCCGCATCGCCGAGCGCGACCAGCGCCTGACGCGCCTCGTCGGCGCGGCCGGTCTCGCGCAACTGGCTGGCGCGCAGCAGGGCCACGCGGGGCTCGCCGGGGAAGCGCGCGACGATGTTGTCGAGGATGCGTTCGGTCAGATCGCTGCGGTCCAAACGCTGGGCAAGGCCGCCGAAGGCCATCCAGGCCTGCAGCACGTCGGGGATGGCGCCGCTGTCGACGAGCTGGCCGAGCAGGCGCGCGGCCTGGTCCTGGTCGCGCGCGCCGCCACCGAGCACGGTGAAGGCATGGCGCCAGCCCGCCGGGTCGCCACTGCGCAGCAGCGCTTCGAGCTGGCGACGTGCGGCACGGTCGCGGCCGTTGCGCAGCGACAGCGTGGTCTCGGCCGCCAGCATCGGCATCGAGCCCGGCGCATTGCGGCGCCACAGATCCAGGGCCTGCGCGGCGCGGCGGTCGTCGCCTGCCAGCAGCGCGATGCGGGTGGCGCGTTCGGCCAGCCCCGCGTCTCCGTCGGACTGGCGGGCGGCATCGAGATACCAGTTGGCGGCCTCGTCCAGGCGCCCGGCCTGCACGGCGAACTCGCCGGCGAGCGTCGCGCCGAGCACGTCCTGGTGCAACGGATCGTTGCGGTCGAGATCGCCGCGCTGCGCGTGGGCCACGCAGGCCAGCCCGAGCAGGGGCACCAGCAGCGCCGCGCGCAGCCGCGCGGTGCGGATCGGGGGGAAAACGGGCATCTGGGGCAACCGGGCCGTAAAATGGGCGCCTTCGTCCGCAGCTTATCGCAAGCGCCTGAACGGAAATACGCGTCCGCAGACACGCCCGCCCATGAGTCTCTTCGCCCTCGGCATCAACCACCAGACCGCGCCGGTCGCCCTGCGCGAACGGGTGGCGTTCGCCGGCGATGCGCTCGATGCGGCGCTGGCGCAGCTGCGTGCGTTGCCGCCGGTGCGCGAGGTGGCGCTGCTGTCGACCTGCAACCGCACCGAGCTGTACGCCGTGTGCGACGACGACGGCGATGCCTTGGCGCACTGGCTCGCGACCCATCCCGGCGACGACGCCGCGCTGGCCGGCGGGTCGCTGCAGGCCTATCTGTACCGCCACCGCGATGCCGATGCTGTCCGGCATCTGTTCCGGGTGGCGACCGGGCTCGATTCGCTGGTCCTCGGCGAGCCGCAGATCCTCGGCCAGGTGAAGCAGGCCTGGGCCAGCGCGCGCGCGGCCGGCACGCTGGGCGGCGAGCTCGACCGTGTGTTCCAGCATGCCTTCGTCACCGCCAAGCGCGCGCGCAGCGAGACACGCATCGGCAACAGCCCGGTGTCGGTGGCCTCGCTCGCGGTCCGCCTCGCGCAGGACTCCTTCGCGCGCCCGTCGGATTCGGCCGTGCTGCTGGTCGGCGCCGGCGAGACGATCGAACTGGCCGCGCGCCATCTGGCCAATGCGAAGGTCAAGCGGTTGCTGATCGCCAACCGCACCTATGCGCACGCGCAGGAACTCGCCGCGCGCCATGGCGGCATCGCCCTGCCACTCGACGAACTCGACCGGCACCTGTTCCTGGCCGACATCGTGTTTTCCGCGACCGCGAGCCGCGAGCCGGTGATCCGTCGCGACCAGGTCGCCGCGGCGTTGGCCGCGCGCAAGCACCGGCCGATGCTGCTGATGGACCTGGCCGTGCCGCGCGACATCGCGCCGGACGTGGCCGAGCTGCGCGACGTGTTCCTGTACACCGTCGACGATCTCGAACGCACGCTCGACGACAACCGCCGCGGACGCCGCGAAGCCGCCGGCGATGCCGAGGCGATCATCGACCTGCAGGTCACGCGATTCGGCGAGTCGGCCGCCGCGCGCGGCCGGCTGGCGCCGGTCAAGCGCCTGCGTGCGCACGGCGAGGCTGTCCGCAGCGAAGTCCTCGCCCGCGCCCGGCAGCAGCTCGCCGCGGGCCAGTCGCCCGACGCGGTGCTGGAACTGCTCGCCCACACCCTGACCAACCGCCTGTTGCATGTGCCGACCGCCGCCCTGCGCGATGCGGCGTTGCGTGGCGACGACACCCTGGCCGACAGTCTCGACGCGCTGCTGCCGTCCGATGCCGTGCTCCCGTTGAACGATCTCCGGACCCCCGATGCTGCCGACCCTGCGCCGTAAGCTCGAAGCGCTGGCCGAACGCCGCGAAGAACTCGAACGCCTGTTGTCCGATCCTGCGACCGTCGCCGACCAGGCGCGTTTCCGCGCGCTCTCGCACGAGTTCTCGCAACTCGAACCGCTGTCGACCGCGCTGGCCGACGAACGCCGCACGCTCGACGACCTCGAGGCCGCGCGTACGTTGCTCGACGATCCGGACATGCGCGAAATGGCGCAGGAGGAAATCGCCGCCGCCGACGCGCGCCTCGAAGCGCTGGAAGCCAAGCTGCTCGCCCTGCTGGTCCCGCGCGACGCGCGCGACGAGGGCGGCCTGTATCTCGAAATCCGCGCCGGCACCGGCGGCGACGAAGCGGCGATCTTCGCCGGCGATCTGTTCCGGATGTACAGCCGCTACGCCGAGCGTCAGGGCTGGCGCATCGACGTGGAATCGGCGAGCCCGGGCGAACACGGCGGCTACCGCGAGATCATCGCCAGCGTCGACGGCGCGGGCGCGTACGCGCGCCTGAAGTTCGAATCCGGCACCCACCGCGTGCAGCGCGTGCCCGAAACCGAGTCCCAGGGCCGCATCCATACTTCGGCCGCGACGGTCGCGATCATCCCGGTCGAGGACGATACGGTGGACATCGTGCTCAATCCCGCCGACCTGAAGGTCGATACCTTCCGCTCGTCCGGCGCCGGCGGCCAGCACGTCAACAAGACCGATTCGGCGATCCGCATCACCCACGTGCCGACCGGCGTCGTCGTCGAGTCGCAGACCGAGCGCAGCCAACACGCCAACCGCGACAAGGCCATGAAGCGCCTGCGCGCGATGCTTGCCGAGGCCGAAGCCGAACGCCGCGCCGCCGCGACGGCCGAGATCCGCAAGCTGCAGGTCGGCAGCGGCGATCGCAGCCAGCGCATCCGCACCTACAACTATCCGCAGGGCCGCATCACCGACCACCGCGTCGAGGGCCTGACCCTGTACGACCTGCCGAATGTGCTCGAGGGCAATGTCGATGCGCTGGTCGATCGCCTGTCGCAGGAACATCAGGCCGATGCGCTGGCGGCGCTGACACGCGGCACATGAGCGGGTCCGGCGTGCGGCGCGCATCGATCGAAGATCTCGACACGGCAGCGGCGCTGTTCGAGCGCTACCGTACCGATTTCGGCCAGGCGCCGTCGCCGGCGCGCAGCCGCGATTTCCTCGCTGAACGTCTGTCGCGGAACCAGTCGGTCCTGCTGTTGGCCGAGGGCGATGCCGGCTTCGTGCAGCTCTATCCGACCTGGTCGTCGGTGCGACTGGCCCGCGTCTGGGTGCTCAACGATCTGTACGTCCTGCCCACGCAGCGCCGCCGCGGTCTCGCGCGCGCCCTGCTGGACGCCGCCGCGGCGTTCGCGCGCGACGACGGCGCGCTGCGCCTGGAACTGGACACCACGCCTGACAACGTCGCCGCGCAGGCGCTGTATCTCGCGGCAGGCTGGGATCATTTCGACGGCAGCCTGCAGTTCCGGCTGCCGCTGCACACGACCGTGGTCTGAGCGCGGATCACACCGGCCACAGACGGCGAACGCGCATCGGGCTAACCTGCGCACATGACCGCCCAATCCGATTTCATTCCGCTCGCCATCTGCGTGCTGACCGTGTCCGACAGCCGCACGCTGGAGACCGACAGTTCCGGCGCCTATCTGGCCGAATCGCTGACCGCCGAAGGCCACCGCGTCGTCGAGCGCGCCCTGCTCCCTGACGACCGCTACGCGATGCGCGCCCTGGTGTCGAAGTGGATCGCCGACCCGGACGTCGACGGCATCCTCGTCACCGGCGGCACCGGCTTTACCGGACGCGATTCCACGCCCGAAGCGCTGCTGCCGTTGCTCGACAAGGAAATGCCGGGCTTCGGCGAACTGTTCCGCGCGGTGTCAGTCGAGGAGATCGGCACGTCCTCGTTGCAGTCGCGCGCGTTCGCCGGCCTGGCCAATGCGACCTTCGTGTTCGCCCTGCCCGGCTCCACCTCCGCCTGCCGCACGGCGTGGGAGAAGATCGTCCGGCACCAGCTCGACGCGCGTACGAAACCCTGCAATCTCGCGACCATCCGGCCCCGCCTGAAGGAGTGACCGTGGCGATCGACCAGACCCTGCGCCTGCTCGCCAAAGCCAGCGGCCTGACCGCGGCGGAAATCGCCGCGGCGATTCCACGCGTTGGCGCGGCGACGGTGTCGGCCTGGATGCGGGGCGAGAAGACACCGGGCCGCGCGCAGCTCGACCAGCTGGCGCGCGCGTTCGGCGTACCGGCCGGCGCCCTGCTGGCGACGCTCGCCGCCACGCTCGATCCCGCGCGCACGAAGGGCGAACACGAATTGCTGGCGGCCTATCGCGCCCTCGGCAGTCGCCAGCAGGGTGCGCTGCTCGAGGTCGCACGCACCATGGCCCAGGCGCCGACCCGCAAGGCGCGCGAGTAAGCACGCCGCTGTCGATGGAGTCCTCGATGAAGCCGCTCAAGCGCAGGGCCTACGAGTCCGCCCTCGAACCGATGCAGATCGAACTGGCCGCGGTGGCGCGCTGGCTGCAGCACAGTGGACGCCGGCTGCTGGTGCTGTTCGAAGGCCGCGACACCGCGGGCAAGGGCGGCGCGATCGAATCGATCGCCGCGCATCTCAATCCGCGCCAGTGCCGCGTCGTCGCACTGCCCAAGCCCAGCGATCGCGAGGCCGGCCAGTGGTATTTCCAGCGCTACGTCGCGCACCTGCCCTCGGCGGGCGAAATCGCCCTGTTCGACCGCAGCTGGTACAACCGCGCCGGCGTCGAATCGGTGATGGGCTATGCCACGCCGCAACAGGTCAGCGCATTTCTCACCCAGGCACCGGCGTTCGAGCAACAGCTCGTCGACGACGGCATCCTGCTGTTCAAGTACTGGCTCGGCTGCGACCAGGCGCAGCAGGAAGCGCGCTTCGCCGAACGTCTGCACGACCCGCTCAAGCGCTGGAAGCTCTCGCCCGTCGACGTCGCCGCGCGTACGCGCTACGACGATTACACGGCAGCGCGCGACGTCATGCTGCGCGCCACGCACACCGCGCACGCACCGTGGACGCTGGTGGATTTCAACGACCAGCAGCGCGGCCGCCTGACCCTGCTGCGCGATCTGCTCGATCGCCTGCCCGACACCGCTGTCGATGCGCCGGGTATCAGGTTCCCGGCGCTCAAGCGCAAGCCGCGGCCCGAGCGCTACGACGTGCTGCCGCCGCTGCCGCCGTTCGTGCCCGACTGAAGGCTCAGGCCTCGACGGCCGGTCCGCCGGCCTTGGCGATCAGCGCCTCGAGACTCTCGGCCGTGACCGGTCCGAGGATCTTCTCGACCACCTGCCCCTCGGGCCCGATCAGATAGGTCATCGGCAGGCCGACCGGCGTGTCGAAATCGGCCGGCGGATCGAAGGTGTCGACGATCGCGATCGGGTAGACCACCGGATGCTTCTGCAGGAAGGCGCGCATGTCGTCGGCCTCGATTTCCTCGTAGGCGAGGCCGACCACCTGCACGTGCTCGCGCATCGCGTCGAGCGCCGAAAGCTCGGGCATTTCCTTCAGGCACGGTGCGCACCACGTCGCCCAGAAATTCACGACCACCCATTGGCCGCGATGTTCGGCGAGGTCGAAGCGGCCGCCGTCGAGCGTGTCGACCTGCAACGACGGATGGGACTTCGAAGGCACCTGTGCAGCCGTCGCACCTGCATCCGTCTGCGTGGCCGGTGCCGCCGGCGCGGCATCGGTGGCTGGGGCCTGTCCGTCCGGCGTACAGGCCGCCAGCAACAGGGCGGATGCGAGGCAGAGGGCGTAGCGGTTCATGCAGAGGTCTCCGGGGACACGTAAAGACTGGCGACCCGCTTCTTGAGCAGGTCGCGCAGGGGAATGCGCAGATCGTCGAGCGCCTGCGCCGACGCCACGCCGAGTGCATCGTCGCGGCATGGCAGATGCGCCTCGGCCACCGGGATGCGCAGATGGCAGGCTTCGTAGAGTTCGCCGACGGTGAGATCGCCCAGATCGCGCGCGAGCAGCCATTCGCCGGTCTCGGCGCGCCGCAGCAGCGCGATCTCCTCGAGCTCGGCGAGCATCTGCTGGACCAGCGTGTCGGTCAGCATCGGCTCGAGTTCCTGGATCTCGTCGCTGTGCAGGCCACGGCCCTGCGTGCGCGCATGTGCGAAGCGGCCGAGCATGCGCAGCAGTCCGTAGAGTTCGTAGCCGCGCGGCAGGCGCATGTGCGCGGGCTGGTAGCGGAACGCCGAGATCGACGACGCGAACGAGGCACCGAGCAGGATCGCCACCCAGCTCAGGTACACCCACAGTAGGAAGATCGGCAGGAACGCGATCTGCCCGTAGATGCGCTCGTACGCATCGAAGCTGCCGAGATACAGGCCGATCGCCCACTTCACGACCTCCGACAGCAGCACCGCCAGCGTCGCGCCGGCGAGCGCATGCCGCCATTGCACGGTGCGGTGCGGCACCACGCGGAAGATCGTCGTGAACGCAGCAAGCTCGATCAGCATCGGCGCCGCCCACAGCATCAGCCCGCGCAGCAGCTGGCCCGACTCGGTGCTGAAGATCTCCAGCGCGAAGAAGCGTGCCGACACCGCGAGGCTGGCCGTGGCCACCAGTGCGCCCAGCGTCAGCACCGTCCAGTAGACGAGGAAACGGCCGAAGGTCGGGCGCGCGGATTTCACCCGCCAGATGCGGTTGAACGTGGTCTCCACGCTCAGCAGCGTGACCAGCACCGAGATCACCAGCGCGATCACGCCGATCGTCGTCAACTGGCCGGTGTTGGTCGACAGCTGCAGCAGCACCGCCTCGACCGCGCGCGCCGAATCGGGCACGAAGTTGGAGAAGATGTAGTCGCTGAGCTGGTCGCGCCACTGGCTGAAGGCCGGGAACACCGCCAGCACGCCGAACACCACCATCGACAGCGGCACCAGCGCGAACACCGTGGTGAACGCCAGTGCGCCGGCGGCTTCGAACAGCCGGTCGTCGAGGAAGCGTCGCCACAGGAACCGCGCGAAGGTCAGCGCGCGCGCGCGGTCCATCGCGCGTTCGCTCCAGCGGGTGAATGTGTCGAGGGGCTCCATCGGCCGAAGCGTAGCAAAGCGCTCCGGAGGTGGATGCATGCGGGAGCCGCTCGACGCAAGGCACTTGCGCGTCATGCCGCCGGCTCTCGACAGACCCATGCCTTGTCACACCGGGTGTCGTGAATCCGCGCTTGCGCCTGCTGTACCGGGGACCTCCCGCGTTCCCCGGAATGACGGCGTTCGGCGTTCGAGGATCAGGCTGCAGTTGCATGCGTGTCAGACTGCGGGCCTCTGTCCGCAATCTCCGTCCACCCATGCCCGACATCCTCGTTCTCTACTACAGCCGCAACGGTTCGGTCGCGCGTCTGGCCCGGCAGATCGCGCGGGGCATCGGCGAGGTCGACGGCATGCAGGCACGGCTGCGCACGGTGCCGCCGGTCGCGGCGGTCACCCAGCAGGCCGCGCCCCCGGTGCCCGAGGACGGGGCGCCCTATGTCGAGCGCGCGGATCTGGCCGAATGCGCCGGCCTGCTGCTCGGCAGTCCGACGCGCTTCGGCAACATGGCCGCGCCGCTGAAGCACTTCCTCGATGGCCTGGGCGCGGAGTGGGCCAGCGGCACGCTGGTCGGCAAGCCGGCCGGCGTCTTCACCTCGACCGCCACGCAGCATGGCGGCCAGGAAGCCACGTTGCTGACGATGCTGGTGCCGCTGTTGCACCACGGCTGCGTGATCTCTGGCATTCCGTACACCGAGCCCGCGCTGACCAGCACGCGTGGCGGCGGCACGCCCTATGGCGCCAGCCACGTCGCCGGGCAGCAGGACGATCCGCAGCCGACCGACGACGAGGCCGTGCTGGCGCGTGCGCTCGGCCGCCGCATCGCGACGCTGGCGGCGAAGCTCGGCGCATGAAGGCGGCCTGGTCGATGTCGCGTGTCGTGCTGGCGATCTCGCTCGCGCTGCTCGCCCTGCTCTACCTGCTGTGGCATCGCGGTGATGCGCATTTCGTCGCCGCCCTGATCGTGTTCGTGGCGCCGCCGCTGCTGCTGCTCGCCGGCGTGCTCGCCGGCCTGCGCGCGGCGCCGCTGCTGTCGGGCATCGCGGCGCTGTTCTGGTTCTCGCACGGCGTCATGTATGCCTGGACCTATCCCGAACTCGGCCTGTGGCCGTGGGCCGGCATCGCGCTGTCGCTGTCGGTCGTGTTCTCGGCCAGCCTGCCCGGCATCCGCGCGCGCTTCGCGCACCGGCGCGCGACCAAGCAATGACCGTCGCCACGGCGAGGTGCGTCGCCCCGGTATCATGGGCGCCCCGCTTCGCTGGCCTGCAGGACCGCATCACGATGGACGAGCTGCTGATCGTCACCACCGGTGGCACGATCGACAAGATCTACTTCGACGACAAGTCGGACTTCCAGGTCGGCGATCCGCAGATCGGACGCATGCTCGAGGAACTCGGCGTCGCGTTCCGCTTCCGGGTGATTCCGATCATCCGCAAGGACTCGCTGCACATCACCGACGAGGACCGCGAGCTGATCCGCGCGACCATCGCCGCGCAGCCCGCACGGCACGTGCTGCTGACCCACGGCACCGACTCGATGGTCGAGACCGCCAAGGTGCTGGCCTCGATCACCGACAAGACGATCATCCTGACCGGCGCGTTGAGTCCTGCGCGGTTCCGCGGCTCGGACGCCGAATTCAACATCGGCACCGCCGTCGGCGCCGTGCAGTCCAAGCCGCCGGGTGTCTACGTGGCGATGAACGGCCGGATCTGGGATCCGCTGAAGGTGCGCAAGAACGTCGAAGCCAACCGCTTCGAACCGATCGGCTGAATGCCTGCGCCGGTCATTCGACCGGCGTGCCGCGCATCCGCATCTCCGGACCCGGACCGATGGTCATGCGACCGTCGGGTTCGGCGTACTGGACGTCGGCGTCCGCGTTCAGGGCGTCGAGCAGGCGCTGCGCCTGTGCGGCGTCGAGCTCGGGCGTGATCGACACGACGTCAGCGCCGACCGCGAGTCGGCGCAACCAGGTCACATCCCCCGGTGAGCCCCTTGCATCGACGATGCCGGCGCTGCGCGCGGTCGCTTCGATGCGGTCGGCGACCAGGGTCGAGTCGCGCTCCGGCGCGGTGCCGGGTACATAGCGGACGATGAAACGCTGCTGCATGGCGCTGGCCTCGCTGGTCGGTCGTGTGGGCGGATCGCCGCCCATCGCGCAGGCCGACAGCAGCAGTGCCGGAACGAAACACGCGGCGCCGAGGCGCCGCGCGAGAAGGTGCTGGAACATGGCCGTCTCCGCGGAGCGCGCTACCTGTCGTTGCGGTCCGCCGATGATGCCTTCACTCCGGGCAGGTCCGGAGTGAAGGCCGGCGATGTCACCAGTTGGCGACCAGCGACGCCCCGTCGAACGCCGTGTAGGCGTTGATCAGCACGTGATAGGTCCCGGCCGCCGGATTGCTGATGGTGCAGGTCTCGTTGTTGCCGGTCAGGTACGGACGGCAGTCGTAGGCCGTCGTGGTCGGCTGCGAGCCGGCGCGGACGTAGAGATCCGCGTCGCCCGAACCGCCGCTCATCGCCACGCGCAGGCTGGCGGTGCCGGCCGGCACCTGGATCGTCCAGAACTGCTGGCTGCCTGCCGCGCCGCTCAGACCGGTCACCGGCACACCATTGCGCAGGCTGCCGTCGCCGCCGCCTTCGCTCGGCGGGTTGTGACGCGCCTGCACGGTGACGTTGGCGAACGCGGACTGGCCGACGACCTTTACGTAGTAGGTACCCGCCTCGACATTGGCGATGCGCACCACCTCGTTGTTGCCCGGACGCTGCGAGACGAAGTCGTAGCTGTCGGCCGAGGGCTCCTCGTCTGCACTGACGTACAGCGAGACGTTGCCGCTGCCGCCGGAGGTGGTGATCGACAGCGGACCGCTGACGTTCTCCGGCACGGTGATGCTGTAGAGCAGCTCCGTGCCGGCCGCGCCCGACAGACCGGGCACCGGCGTACGGTTGGTCAGTTCGATCGCATCGGGGCCGAGGTCGCCCACTTCCACCTGCTGGGTGCGGGTATGGGTGTTGCCCTCGTCGTCGGTGACCGTCAGCGCGACCGAATACACGCCGGCCTCGTCGTAGGTCTTGACCGGATTGGCCTCGGTCGACGTGGTGCCGTCACCGAACGCCCAGGCGTACGAGACGATTTCGCCGTCGTCGCTGGAGGTATCGGTGAAGGTCACGGTCAGCGTGTCGTTGTCGACGGTGAAGTCGAAGCCCGCCACCGGCGCGCCCGGCACACCGCCGCCGTCGGCGCCGATGGTGTCGACGAACTCCGCGCCCGTGCCCGATGCATCGAGCCAGTCGCTCAGACGCGTGGCCGCGGTGCCGCCGCCGGTCCACGAGGTGAACACGCGGCCGTACCAGTCCACGTGGTCGGCGCCGGTCGTGGTGCACGAGGCGTAACCGCCGTGCAGCTGGCCGATGACGCGACCTTCGGGGCTGTAGATCGGCGAACCCGAGGACCCGCCCTCGGTGGTGCCGCGCTGGTTCCACTGCACCCACAGATGCGAGTTGCCGCTTGCGCCCAGATAGCCCTCGACGCGCAGCGGGTTGTCCGAATGCGTGATGCGCTTCTCCGCGACGCGCGGATGGTGGATACCGGTTGCGCCGGCCGGCGCGAGATCGCGGCGGTCCCAGCCCGACCAGCTGAGGTTGAAGCTCTCGTCGGCGGCGTCGTCGAGCTCGAGCAGGGTGAAGTCGGACGCGGCATAGGTCGCGCGGACCACGGCGCCGGTCTGGTTCTGCGCGAGGCTGCCGTCGCCATTGGCGCCGCTCTCGGCGCTGCCCGGGTTGCGGCAGGTCGAGTTCTGGTAGTTCCAGTACACGACGATGCTGGCGGCCGCATCGGCGGTGCCCATGCCGCAGTGGTGCGCGGTGAGGAAGTACATCTTCTGGTCGCCCGCGGTGTTGTTCACCAGCGAGCCGCTGCAGTAGAACGTGCCGAAGCGCGAGTAGGCACCGACGGACGGGATCTCGTCGCGGAACTCGTCGCCGTCCGGGCACACCACGTCGACATTGCAGCTGCCCGACACGCCCTTGGTCTGGGCCAGCGCGCCTTCGCGGGCCAGGCGGCCGAAGCCGACGTAGTCGTGATTGACGCTGGTCAGCCGCAGCTTGAGTTCGCCGACGCGCGCCTTGGGCACGACGACTTCGATCACCGCGTTGTCGCCCGGCACGATCGGCGTCCACAGGCTGCCGCTGGCCTTGTTGTCGGCGGCGGTGAAGGTCTGGATCGCTTCGGGTTTGGCGTTCTTCTGCAGGCCCTCGGGATAGACCAGCAGTCGCGCGCCTTCGGGCAGGTGGAATTCGGAGAAACCGAAGTTCAGCGACAGCGCGTCCTTCGATTCCACGCGCAGGCGCCACACCAGGTTGTCGCCGGCGATCTGGTCCCAGTCGCCGGCGTTGTTCGGCGTCAGGTTCACCGCATGCGGCGTGGCGAAGCGGATCGGGCGCAGCCCCATCGCACGATCCTGCTGCGCGTCCTCGGCACGCAGACGCGCGGCGTCGACCGTCGGCATGCGCTTGAGTTCGACGGTCGTCTCGGACGGCAATCGGTTGTCGAATGCGGCCGGCCGCGCGTCGCGTGTGGCGGCTGCCGCGGCCCCGACCGACAGCGTGCCGGCGGTGATGCAAGCGATGAGTGTCTTCATCCTGTTCCTACCCCTCGTTGGTGACCAGAAAAAGCGGGGCCAGCCATTCGCGGCGTGCCCCGCCGGCGTCAGGCATCACGCTCGATGCCTGCACCTGCCCTTCCTTCCCCGCACTCTCCCCGCGCCCGTCTTCAGTTGTGGCTGGCGCGCAGCGTGACCCCGGAGAACGATGTGTAGCCGCGGACCATCACGTGGTACGTGCCCGCCTGCGGTGTGGCGAACGAACAGCTTTCGGTATTGCCCGTGCGATAGGGACGGCAGTCGTAGCTGGACGTGGTCGGCGCGCTGCCGCGGCGGACGTACAGGTCGGCATCGCCGCTGCCGCCGGAGATCGCGATGACCAGGTTGCGCGCGCCCGAGGGCACGTTGAACGTCCAGGTCCGCGTACTGCCGGCCGCCCCGGAGATGCCGGTGACCGGCACACCGTTCTGCAGACCGCCGGCGCCCGGATCGGGATCGGGGTTGGGCACGGTGCCACCGGTCGCGGCTGCGACCGCGGCCGCCGCATCGACGATGCCCGCGCCGATCGGCTGCGACGGGGTCGACGGGAACGCGCGCGCGGTGCTGGTCAGCAGGGTCTTGATCTGCGCCGGTGTCTTGGCCGGATTGGAGACCGACTGGATTAGCGCGACGACGCCGGCCACGTGCGGCGCCGCCATCGACGTGCCGTCGTAGGACGCGTAGCTCTCGCTGCCCGGCGTGGTCTGCCCGCTGTTGAGCGTGGAGACGATGCCCGAGCCCGGCGCGGAGATCGTGATGCCGGCGCCGTAGTTGGAGAAGCTCGAGCGTGCGCCGGTGCTGGTGTTCGATGCCACCGCGATGACGTTGCTGCAGTTGGCCGGCGAGAAGCCCGACACGTTGGCGTTGCTGTTGCCCGCCGCAATGACCAGCGTGGTGCCGCGGCCGACCGCGCCGTTGATCGCGTTCTGCATCGCGTTGCCGCAGGTGCCCGCGCCGCCGAGGCTGAGGTTGATGACCTCGGCCGGATTGGCGTTGGCCGGCACGCCACTGACCGTGCCGCCGGAGGCCCAGATCACCGCGTCGGCGATGTCGGAGTCATAGCCGCCGCCGCGGCCGAGCACGCGCACCGGCACGACCTTCGATTCCGGCGCCGTGCCCGCCACGCCGATGCCGTTGTTGGTCACGGCCGCGACGGTGCCGGCGACATGCGTGCCGTGCCAGCTCGACGCGCGCCCGTTGTAGTAGTCGCCCGGGTCACTCGGGTCGGCATCACGGCCGCCGCCGTCGCCCGACACGGCCGGGTCGATGATGAAGTCGTAGCCGGGCAGGATGTTCGCGTTGAGATCGCTGTGATTGGTGATGCCGGTATCGAGCACGGCCACCACGGCGCCTGCGCCCTTCGTGGTGTCCCAGGCGGTCGTCGCGCGGATGCCGCCAGCGCCGGTGCCGAAGCCGTACTGGCTGCTGAAGCGCGGATCGTTGGGCGTCCAGAACACCTGGTTGAGACGATCGACCTCGACGAACTCGACGTTCGGATCGGCGGCGATCTGGCGCATCAGCGACTCGGCGTCGGCGCGGTCGAGCTTGCGGCTGGTCCGCACGACGTCGGCGCCCTGCGCCATGCGCCGCAGGTGTTCGACCCGCAACTGCTTGCCGCCGCCACTGACGGTGAGCTTGCCGGCCACCGCGCGGAGCGAGGCGTCGATGGCGGCGGTGTCGACCTGGGCCGCCGCGCCATCCCGGTACTTGACGATGAAGCGGTCGTGGGTGTCGCCCGACTGCAGGCCGCCGAGGTTGAGCCGTTCCGTGGCATGGAGCGACAGCGGTGCGACCGCTGCGAGCGCGAGAGACGTGGCGGCGACGATCAGGCGTCGGCGCGGTGCATGGTGCTGCTTCGACATTCGTGACCCCGGAACGATGGGAAGGCCGCACGGCGGCGGCAGAGTTGGAACGGGATGCATCGCCTACAGGCGTGGTCCGCTCCGCGAGAACGCGGACGTGACGAAACTGACCGCAAACTGACGCTACGCGACACTGCAGTCGATCCACAACGTAAAAAACCGTTAAAAGCGCCGGCGAAAGCGTGCGTTACGTCACAAAGTGACATAACAGGTCATGAATCTGAGACCGAACGCACGCTGAATCCGGCGTGCGCAGGGACCGCCAGGAGGTTGTGTATGCGAGGCGCCGATAACCGGGCGCACGACGACGCCGGCGACGCGATGTGTCACCGGATCAGGAGTCGGGAGCAGACATCGGGCGCGCGGACGGAGCGCCCGGCGGCTTACATCATGCCGGTCTCGAGGCGCGCGGCCTCGGACATCATCGAGCGGTTCCACGGCGGGTCGAACACCAGCTCGACATCGGCCTCGACGACCGTCGGGATCAGTTCGAGCTTGCTGCGCACGTCGTCGACGAGGATGTCGCCCATGCCGCAGCCGGGCGCAGTGAGGGTCATCTTGACCTCGACGCGGCGCTGGCCGTCGTCGGCCGGCTGCACTTCGGCCTCGTACACCAGGCCCAGGTCGACCACGTTGATCGGAATCTCCGGATCGAAGCAGGTGCGCAGCTGGTCCCAGACCATGCGTTCGACCGCGGCGTTGTCGGCGCCGTCGGGGAGCTCCAGCGGCACCGGCGGCTCCTTGCCGATCGCATCGGCATCGCGGCCGGAAATGCGGAACAGGTTGCCCTCGACGAACAGCGTGTAGCTGCCGCCCAGTGCCTGGGTGATGTAGCCGGCACTGCCGGCAGGCAGGGTCACGTGTTCGCCGGCCGGCACGAGGACGGCGGCGCAATCGCGCTCGAAACGGACGGGTTCGCTGCTGCGGGAGTACATGGCCTGGAAGATTGTGGCGAACGGCGGCCACGACAAGTGCTGTCATTGTACTGTCGCGCGCCGGTATGCTGGCCGCCCGTTTCCGCATCGCAGCCTTCCATGCCCGACACCGCGCGCGCCCGGCGCTGGCCGCTGGCGACCGCCCTGCTGCTGCTCGGAAGTGTCGGCATCGCTGCCGCCTGGATCCTGCTGGCCGACACGCGCGGGGCCCAGTCGAGCTGGATGGCGGTGATCGCCGCGCTCGATGCCGCCTGGCTACTCCGACTGGCGCGCGCGCGTCCGGGCGCGGTGCGCGCGATCGCCGGGACCGCGGCGACACTGCTCGCGATCGTCATCGCCAACTGGGGCATCGTCGCCTCCCAGCTCGCCCGGCCGATGGGCATGGTGCCGTGGGAATCGGCGCTCAAGCTGGGCCCGCATCACGCCTGGACGCTGGCGTCGCTGGCGAACTCGAGCGTGGACCTGGCATGGCTCGCGGCCGGCCTGGTGATTGCGGCGGTGCTGTCGCGCTGAGCCCGTCGCTCCGCGCGGCTGCGTCAGTGTCCGCCGCCGTCGAGCGCCTTGAGCTCGGCCACCAGCGCGCCGGCCGCTTCCGCACCGTCGCCGTAGAGCATGCGGGTGTTGTCGGCATAGAACAGCGCATTCTCGATGCCGGCAAAGCCCGTGCCCTTGCCGCGCTTGATCACCACGACGTTCTTCGCCAGCACCACGTCGAGGATCGGCATGCCGTAGATCGGACTCTGCGGGTCGGTTTTGGCGACCGGATTGACCACGTCGTTGGCGCCGATCACCAGGGCGACGTCGGTGTTCGAGAACTCCGGATTCACATCGTCCATGTCGACGATCAGGTCGTAGGGCACCCCGGCCTCGGCCAGCAGCACGTTCATGTGCCCGGGCATGCGCCCGGCCACCGGATGGATGGCGAAGCGCACCTTGACCCCGCGCTCGATCAGCCGCTGGCTCAGCTCCCAGATCTTGTGCTGCGCCTGGGCCACGGCCATGCCATATCCGGGCACGATGACCACGCGCTGCGCATACGCCATCAGTGCCGCGACATCGGCCGCCTCGATGGGCTTTTGGCTGCCCTCGATCGCGGCGCCTCTGCCACTCGCGCTGAAGTTCGAGAACAGCACGCTGGCGATCGACCGGTTCATCGCCTTGGCCATCAGTTTCGTCAGCAGCATGCCGGCCGCGCCGACCATGGTGCCGGCGATGATCAGGGCCTCGTTGCCGAGCACGTAGCCTTCGAGCGCGACCGCCAGACCGGTAAACGCGTTGTAGAGCGAGATCACCACCGGCATGTCGGCGCCGCCGATCGGCAGCGTCATCAGCACGCCCAGCGCCAGTGCGAGCGCGAAGAACGCGACGATCCACGGCAAGCCCAGCGCGTGCACGATCAGGCCCCCGGCGATCAGCGCAGCGACGAACACCGCCAGGTTGAACAGCTGCTGGCCCGGGAACACGTAACGCTTGTCCATGCGCCCGTCGAGCTTGGCCCAGGCGATGACCGAGCCCGACAGCGCGACCGCGCCGATCAGCGCGCCCAGTACCGCCAGCACCAGCGACAGCCGCGGCGGCGCGGCGCCCGTGCCGGACCAGCGCAGCAGTTCGACCGCACCGATCGCTGCTGCCGACCCGCCACCCAGGCCGTTGTAGAGCGCGACCATCTGCGGCATGTCGGTGATCGCGACCTTCTTGCCGGAGATCCACGCGAGCCCCGTGCCCAGCGCGATCGCTACCAGCATCAGGCCGATGTTTTCCAGCCCCGGCACCAGGAACGTGGCCAGCGTCGCCAGCACCATGCCCACGCCGGCCCACTGGATGCCCGAGCGCGCCGTGCGCGGCGAGGCCATGCGCTGCAGGCCGAGCAGGAACAGCGTGGCGGCGACGAAGTAGCTGGCGGCGACGATCATCCCGAGCGTGCTCATGCGCGCGTCTCCGGTGCCGCCGCCATCAGCCGCCCTGCCCCGGCCGGCCGGACGGCTTGAACATCTCGAGCATCCGCTCGGTCACCACGTAGCCGCCGGCCGCGTTGCCGGCGCCCATCAGCACGGCGATGAAACCGATGATCTTCTCGAGCGTGGTGTCGGCGTGGCCCAGCACCAGCATCGCGCCGATCAGCACGATGCCGTGGATGAAGTTCGAACCCGACATCAGCGGCGTATGCAGGATCACCGGCACCCGCGAGATGATCACGTGGCCGGCGATCGCCGCCAGCATGAAGATGTACAGCGCCACGACACCATCGATCATCGCGATTCCCCGGGGCCCCTCGTCCGCATCATAACCGTGCTTGAACGGGGCGCCAGCAGGCGACCACCGGCGGCGTCAACCGCCGCGGCACGCACGCGTTGACCGTGTACAACCCGCCACTGGCGACAACCCCGACGATGGATGGCAGCCACTTCCCCGCCCCGCATGCGTCCGCCGCGCGCGATAGGCTTGGCGACGTGAGCGAATATCCCGACGCGGCCGACGCCGCAGGTCCCGATCTGCCGACGACGCTCGAAGGGTTTCTGGCGAGCGTCGAGCGTCGCGCGTTCCGTTTTGCCGAGCTGGGCCTGCGCCACCGCGACGACGCGCTCGACGCGGTGCAGGACGCGATGACCAAGATGCTCGGCTATCGCGACCGGCCGCCAGGCGAGTGGACGCCGCTGTTCTGGACCGTGCTGCGTAGCCGGATCATCGACGTGCAGCGGCGCCGGACCTTCCGCCTCGGCTGGCTCGGCGACGCGCGGATGCCCGACGGCGAGGAGATCGACTGGGCCGACGACGGCCCCGACCCGTCGCGCAACCACGATGGCCGCGAGGCCTGGGAACGATTGACGGCGGTCCTGCGGCAACTGCCGCGACGCCAGCGCGAAGCGTTCACGCTGCGCGTGCTTGAAGAGTTCGACGTGCCGACCACCGCACGCATCATGGGATGCGGCGAGGGGTCGGTGAAGACCCATCTGTTCCGCGCCCGCGAGGCGCTGCAGAAGCACCTGGAGGAATTTCGATGACCGGCCCGCACGACCAGGACGATGCCGCGCTGCGCGCGCTGTACCGCCATGCGCAGGGCGCCATCAGTCCGGCGACGACCGCGCGCCTGCACCGCGGGCGTCATGCCGCCGCGCAGTCCGCGACGCCCGCGCGACGCGGCTGGGGCCTGCCGCTGGCGACGGGGTTCGCCGCGGTGTGCGCGATGGCGATCGGTGCGCGTGCACTGATGCCGGACGCCGACGTCGCCGCACCTGCCGCCACGCCGGTACTGGCCGCCGCCGACTCGGCCGCGCACCTGGACGAAGGTGTCGCCGAAGCCCTGGCCAGCTACGAAGAATCCCCCGACTTCTATCGCTGGCTCGCCGCCAACGAAACCACCCTGCTCGCTGTGGAGTGACCATGTCAGCGCACTCGTCCCGGATCCTCGTCCCGACCGCCCTGCTGTCGCTGCTGCTCTGCGGCGGCGCGTTCGCCCAGTCGGCGCCCGCGTCCGCCTGGGACCAGCTCACGCCCGCGCAGCGCGAACAGCTCATCAGCCCCATCCGCGAGCGTTACAACAACGCCAGCGCCGAGGACCGCAGCCGCATGCTCGAGCACGCGCGCCGCTGGCAATCGATGACGCCGGCCGAGCGCGCGGAGGCGCGCGAAGGCATGCACAGCTGGAAGCGTCTGCCACCCGAGCAGCGCGAGGAAGCGCGTGCGCTCTACAGCAAGCTGCGCACCCTGCCCGAGGCCGAGCGCGAAGCCCTGCGCGACCGCTGGAAGCAGATGACACCCGAGCAGCGCCGTCGCTGGGCGGCCGAGAACCCCGCGCCGCCGCGGAGTCCCCGCGAGCGCTGATCGACCGCTGTCGACAGGTCAACGCAGTCATGACCGGAGCCCTCCCCCCGCCTGCGGGGGAGGGTCGGGTGGCGCGAACCGTCAATCCTCTTGAACGAAAGGCCGATGCTTGCCGGCTTGCTCGCGAATGGCAGGCTGCGCGACGTGAACGTCCGCCCCCGCAATCGGGGGAAGGCACAAGCACACGCCGCTCTCAGGTTGCCGCGTGCTCCGCAGCGGCTCTCGCCGGCCACACGGTCTTCGCCAGCAATTCGTCGTTCCAGTCCGGCGCCAGTGCGCCTTCGACCAGCAGCAGCTGGGCGAAATTGAACACGTTGCGGGCGAACATCTCGCTCGCGTGGGTGGCGCCCATCGACGCCAGATCCAGCGGCCCGGCAACGGTCACCCCATCGACGTCGCTCGTTTCCCCCGGTCGCGTCGCCTCGCAGTTGCCGCCGCTCTCGGCGGCCAGATCGACGATCACGCTGCCCGGCCGCATGCCCGCGACCATCGCCGCGGTGACGATCTTCGGCGCGGGGCGTCCCGGCACGGCCGCGGTACAGACGAGCACGTCGACGCTCTTGAGATGCTCGCCGAGCCGGCGCTGCTGCTCGGCGCGCTCGTCGTCGGTCAGTGCGCGTGCATAGCCGCCTTCGCCTGCGGCACTGACGCCCAGCTCGAGAAAGCGGCCGCCCAGCGATTCGATCTGCTCGCGCGTTTCCGGACGCACGTCGAAGCCCTCGACCTGCGCGCCGAGGCGCTTGGCGGTCGCGATCGCCTGCAGCCCGGCAACGCCTGCGCCGATCACGAGCACCTTCGAAGGCCGGATCGTGCCGGCAGCGGTCGTGAGCATCGGAAAGAACCGCGGCGCGAGCTGCGCGCCGATCAGCACCGCCTTGTAGCCGGCCATGCCGGCCTGCGAACTGAGCACGTCCATCGCCTGCGCGCGCGTCGTGCGCGGCAGACGTTCGAGCGGAAACGCCAGCAGTCCGCGGGCGGTGATCGCTTCGCCACGCGCACCATCGGCGTCGGGTTGCAGCACCCCGATCACGGCCGCGCCGGCATCGAGCGACTGCAGCCGCGAGGCATCCGGCGGCCGCACGCAGAGCACCAGCGCCGCCCCGGATACGGCCGCGGCCGCGTCATCGACCAGCGTCGCACCGGCTTCGGCGAACGCCGCATCGGAAATGTGCGCGCCGGCGCCGAGGCCGCGCTCCACGCGCACCTGCGCGCCGGCAGCGACGAACTTTCTGCAGGTCTCGGGCGTCAGCGCGACGCGCTGCTCGCCCACCGCGGTCTCACGTGCCACGCCGATCGTCACCGCCATCGACACCGCCCTCGCCCTGGAGTCGGGGCCATCCTAGCCCAGCGATACCGGCCCGGTCAGGCCGCGCCGGCCCGGGCAGCGAGCGTCGACAGCGCTTCGGACACCGCGCCGCCATTCGGGGGCCGCGCCTGCAGATGCCCGGAATCGATCATCGCCTGTAGCGCGTCGGGCATCAGCAGCAGTTCGCGCGTGCCGCTGGCGTTGACCAGCAGACAGGCGCCGCTGAGCGAGCTGCGCCAGGCCAGCCGCAGCGTGCGGCCCACGCCCGCCGCGCCCGGCTGCACGAAGCGCTGCCCTTCGCTGAAACGCGTGTCGGCCAGGCCGGCCACGAGATCCGCGTCGTCCGGCAGCAGCGGTGCGTCGTCGCCGGCCGGGGCCGTCGGCACGTGCACCTGCCTGGGTGTGGGGCTGGCGTGCTCGGCGACGAGCCCGGCAAGACGCGCTTCGGTCGCCGCGGGATCGGCGCCGCACTGCGCGCAGCAATCGCGCAGCGCCGGCAGCATGCCGAGCAGCCGGTCGGCCACGGCGCTGCCGCCGTCGTTGGCCGCGAGGCCATCGGATTCGACCAGTGCATCGCCCAGCGACAGCACTTCGCGATAGCGGTCTGACGCGTCGCCGTCGCGCAGCCAGGCCTGGGCCAGCGCCTGTCGCCATTCGACATCGAGAAAGCCGGCCACGCTCGGCAGCAAGGGGCGCCCCTCGAGCCGGCGCTGGAGTTCGAACGATGCCTGGCGGCGCGCCGCATCGAGCCGTTCGCGCCCGCGCAGCGCCTGCCAGGTGCGGCGCTCGACCGCTTCGGCGCGACGCCGGCCGGCGGCGAGCGCGGCATCGATCTGCGCCAGCTGCGCGGCGAATACCCGGCCGTCGCCGTGCGGCGCGTCTAGAATCGCATCGGCGACGCGATCGGCGAGGGTCTGCAGTTCCAGCGATTGGGCATCGCCGCCATCGGTGCCGTCCCACAGCTCCACCAGCAGCGAGAGCACCTGCATCGCCGGCGGCGAGGAAGGCTCGAACAGCTGCGGATCCTCGAGCGCGAGGTGCAGCCACGGCACCGCCAGCAGCGCCAGCTTCTCGCGCGCCGCAGGTCCCAACGTATGACGTTCAGCGAGGCGGTCGAACAGCGCGCCGACGACGGTCATCGCCTCGTCCTGTTCGGCATCGAACGCGACCGTGCGGCGATCGATGCCCAGCCCGCCGGCCACCATGTACATGCCCTCGCGCAGACGCGCGGCATGCGACGTGCCCGGCGGCAGCAGGCGGTCGGCCTGCAGCAGCGCGAGCGTCGACATGAACTCGTCGCGCAGGAAGCTGCGCTCGGCCGCGTCGAGTTCCGCGCGTCGGTCGTCGCGCTGGCGTCGGGCATGACGGCGCAGCAGATTGCCGCGTGGCGCCTCGAGCCGCGACGCCGGCGATGCCCCCGCGCCCGCGCGGGCGACCGCGTTGCCGGTCTCCCAGATCCGCGTCTTGTTGGCCGGCACCGCGTCCATCGAACCGCCGAGGCCGGCGATCAGCGCCGCCTGGTCGCTGTCGCCGGCGAGCGCGCAGCCGGCTTCGGCCAGTCGCGTGTTGCACCAGCCGTAGAGCGCGGCGAGTTCGCCATCGAGCAGCGCTTCGTGACGACGCAGCAGGGCCGCACGCAGGCGACGGCCGCAGTCGCCGGCATCGAATGCACGCAGGAAACTCTCGACGAGGAAACGCGCAGCCAGCGGATTCGACGGCCGGCCGCGGTACTGCAGGCGCGCGGCCAGCGTGTGCAGGCGCCGGTCGATGATGTCGCGCACGCTCTCGAAGCGCCGGTCCAGCGCTTCGGCGACGGGCTGGCCGATCAGCTGCGCCTGCAGTTCGTCGTCCGAGAGCAGCGAATACGCATCGTGTCCCTGCGCGACCGGCGGATCGGGCCAGACCGCGAACACCTCACCCAGCGCCTTCTGCCACTTCTGCTCGTGCTGGATCAGTTCGGCGGCCAGCACGGTCAGGCTGGCGAGGTCTTCGGATTCCATCGCGCGCGCCGGCGAGTCGCCGGTCGCCGCTTCGAGGGATTTCTGGACGCGCGCGCGCTCGCTGCGCAGCGTTTCGCCCAGCAACGGCAGCAGCCGCGCGGTGGCCTCGCGACGGATTCCTTCCATCAATTGCGCCGGCGTTTCCGCCCGCAGGGCATCGCCCGGTCCTTGCGTCGACACGGGCATCGCGCCCACTCCAGCCCCCTGAGGATGGCCGGACAATAACGCAAGCGACATGCCGGCGTCTTAACGCGAGCAATCGATCATGCGTGGAAAAGGCCTTCGATCAGGCGGTCGCAGCGTCGCCGGCAGGGTCGTTGGCGGCATTGAGTTGCTGCCACAACTGCTTCATCGCCTCGTCGAACGGCGCGTCGACCGCACGCACCACCGCGCGCCCGGCACCGACCAGCGCGGCGAGTTCCTCGGGCGACACCACCATGCGACGGATGCCGCGACGGTTGACGATCAACAGCCGCTGGGTCAGCGGGCTGATCCAGGCGACACGCGCCGCCGATTCGCGGCCGTTGTCGTCGACCAGACGCAGCCACTGGCCGACGCGCAACTGGCGCATGCGCGCGGCGATGGTCGGATCGAAATCGAGCGCGCCGTGTCCGCCGGCCAGGCGCAAGGCCGGATCCGGCGCCTCGTCCTCGGCGTCCAGCGGCTGCGGCGCGTGCACGCTGCGCGGCGTGTCGGGCAGCGCGAGCGCGGCGATGATCCGGGCGACCGCGTCGCGCGCGGCGTTCGCATCGAGACCGCAGCTCGAATAGCACTCGGCCAGCGGCATCTGCAGCGCCAGCAGTTCGTCGGCCACCGCACTGCCCAGCGCATGCGCGGCGTCGAAATCGACCTGCACCATCGCGTCGCCGACACCGATCGCAGCCAGGTGCCGCGCCGAATCCGGCCCGTCGCGCAGCCAGGTCTGAGTGAGGTGGTGCCGCCAGTGGCGGTCGAGGAAGAACGCGACCGCGGCGGTCAGGCGGCGGTCGGCGAGCCGCGAGGCGACCATGTCGTCGACGCTGCGGCGCGCCTGCTGCAGGCGTTCACGGCCGTGGATCGCCTCGGCCGCACGGCGCTCGGCGACGTCGGCACGTCGACGCTGCTGGTCGAGACGCTCGCGCAACTCACCCGCGGCGAGTTCGAACACCGCCTGGTCGCTTTCATATTCGTCGACGACGCGGTCGACGACGCGACCGGCCTGGTCGAGCAGGTCGCGGTCCTGCGGCGTGTCGCCGACGTTGCCGTCGCAGGCCTCGGTCACCGCGTCCAGCAGCCGGCGCGCCGGGTGCGCGCGCTGGTTGAACATCGAATCGTCGGTCAGCGCGACCTTCAGATACGGCATGACCAGGCGGCCGTAGATGTCGCGCGCCTGCTGCAGCAGATCGTTGGCGTCGAACAGCGCCTGGAACAGGATGCCGACCAGATCGATCGCGTCCTCGTCGTTGCGGCTCAGCGGCGTCTGCTCGGGATCCACACCGAGCTCGCGCAGTCCGCGCAGCAGTTCGTCGCGGATCACGTCGCCGAGGCGACGCCGGTCGTCGCCGGTCAGCGCGCGTGCGAACGGCGCGGGATCGTCGCCCTGCAGCATCCGCGCGACGCTCAGCAGCTGCGACATGCCCAGCACGTTGCCGCCGGCGCCATCGGCGCCCGCATCGACCGGCGCTTCATGTGCGCGGCGCTCGCGCCAGTGGTGCAGCTGCTCGCGCACCAGGTCGCGATAGCCGCGCGACGCGGCAGCATTCGAAGCTGCCTGGCCGTGCGCGGCCAGTTCGTCCATCAGTCCTGTCGACAGCGGACCATAGCCAGTGCCGCCTGCGGCGGGCGCTGCGGCCTGGTCGCCGGCAACCGCATGTTCGACCACGCCGCCGTCCGGCACCCAGGTCTCGGCGCCGGCGTCGACACGTCCGCTGCGCGCAGGCGCCGTGCCACGGACCAGCTGTCGCGCCTGGGGCACGACATCCGCGCCGGGGCCGATGCCGGCGGCATCCAGGGTCGCGTTGGCCTTGGCATAGACCTCGCCGAGGATGCCCGGCATGCGCTTGTCGAACTGGTTGAATACCAAGGTGCGCAACCCGGGCGGCAGCTCGTCGGCCTGGAACAGACGCATGAAGGCCATCACCGGCACTTCCGGGCGCAGCGGGTTGGCGTGCACGCCGCCGATGCCCAGCCGCGCGGCCAGTGCATCCAGCCGCTCGCCGAGTGCGGTCAGCGGATGCAGGAACTGGTGGTCCATCAGCTCGACGATCTGCTGCGCGGCGAGATGGATCTCCAGCTCGCCTTCCGACATCAGCGACAGCGTGTCGGCACCGGGCGGCGCGGGGCGATCGGCCAGCCAGAGGTCGAACTCGGTCTCGATCGCCTTGCGGTAGTGCGTGGCCAGTTCCAGCGCGCGATGGCTGAGGTCCTGCACGGCCATGCGCTCTTCCTGCGCGACCATGTAGTCGTGGCGCGCAAGCGCCGCCAGCCGCACCTGCTCCTCGATCGCACTCCAGAACCCCGACAGCACGCCACCCAGCGCGGTCACCGCGTCGTGGCGCAGCGTTTCGAGCACGCGGGCAGCGTCGCGGGCAGGACCCGCGCGCGTAGCGGTACCGGCGCCGATGTCGTGGTGATGCGTCATTTGGGGGAGAATCGGGGGAAGGGGCGCACTGCCCCGCGCATAAGATTCCCGAACCCCCACGGCAGGTCTGTGACCATTTCCGCAAATACTGAACACGATGCTCTGGCGGCGCTCGATGCGCGCCGCTCGGTTCCCGCCCGGCAGCTCGACCCGCCCGGTCCCGACGATGCACAACTGCTGCGCATGCTGCGCTCGGCGGTGCGCGTGCCCGACCACGGCAAGCGCGTGCCGTTCCGCTTCGTGCGCATCGAAGGCGACGCCCGCGATGCCCTGGGCGAGCGACTCGTCGCCCGCACCCTCGCACGCGACCCGGAGGCGGCGCCCGCTGCGCTCGACAAGGACCGCAAGCGCTTCTCGCACGCGCCGCTGGTGATCGTGGTGGTCGCCGTGCTGGACGCCGACGACACCGCGATCCCCGAAGTCGAGCGCCTGCTGACTGCCGGCTGCGTGTGCTTCGCCCTGCTGCAGGCCGCGCAGGCGATGGGCTTCGGCGCATCGTGGCTGACCGGCTGGCCGGCGTTCGACGAGGCGGTGCTCGACGTGCTCGGCCTCGGAGCGCAGGAACGCATTGCCGGCTTCATCCACATCGGCACGCCGCGCATCGAGGCGCCGGAGCGCGAACGCCCGGATCCGGCATCACTGCTGACCGACTGGCGCGCGCCGTGACCCTGCCGCCGCAGGCGGTGCAGGCACCGGCGACGCCGGCCACCGCGCCGCTGTACCTGGTCGACGCCAGCCTCTACGTGTTCCGCGCCTGGCATTCGATGCCCGACGAATTCCGCGACGCCGAAGGCTGGCCGACCAACGCTGTGCACGGGTTCGCGCGCTTCGTCGCCGAACTGGTCGAACGGGTGAGCCCGCGCTACATCGCGATCGCGTTCGACGAGGCGCTCGACAGCAGTTTCCGCAACCGCATCTATCCCGCCTACAAGGCCAACCGTCCGCCGGCGCCGGAGGAACTGCGACGCCAGTTCGCGCACTGCAAGGCGCTGTGTCGGGCGCTGGGATTCGTCGTGCTGGCCGATACCGAATACGAGGCCGACGATCTGATCGGCAGTGCGCTCGAAGCCGGGCGCGCGCGGGCGCATCACGGCGTGATCGTCTCGGCCGACAAGGATCTGTCGCAACTGCTCGAAGGCCACGACGAGCAGTGGGACTACGCACGCGACATGCGCTGGCGCGCCGACGGGGTGCGCGACCGCCATGGTGTGGAGGCGCGCCAGATCGCGGATTACCTTGCGCTGTGCGGCGACGCGGTCGACAACATTCCCGGCGTGCCCGGCATCGGCTGCAAGACCGCGGCGAGCCTGCTGCACCATTTCGGCACGCTGGATGCGCTGCTCGAACGCAGCGAGGAGATCCAGTTCCTGCGCTTCCGCGGCGCCGGCCAGGTCGGACCGAAGTTGCGCCTGCATGCCGACGCCGCACGGATGTACCGCCAGCTGACGACGATCGCGCGCGACGCGCCTTTGGGCGAAGGTGCGCAGGGCTTCGCGCGGCGACCGGGCGATGCGGACGCGCTGCACGCGCTGTGCGAAACGCTCCGGTTCGGTCCGCTGACCCGTCGGCGCCTGTACGCGGTCGCCGGGCTCGAGTACGCGCCTTCTGTCAGTGCGTGAGAACCCTTGCCGCTCGTCACGAATGCCGCGTTAGCATCGGCGCATGACCGATCCCTCGATGCGCGAACACACCGAAGTCCTCTACCAGGGCGACTGGCTGCGGCTGGTCCGCCATGGCAAGTGGGAAGCCTGCGAACGTACCCACGGCGGCAACGGCATGGCCGTGCTGGTGATCGCGGTGACGCCCGATGACGAGGTGCTGTTCGTCGAGCAGTACCGCGTGCCACTCGGCGCGCGCACGATCGAGATGCCGGCCGGCCTCGTCGGCGATGGCGGCAGCACCGATTCGCTGGAAGACGCCGCGCGCCGCGAACTGATCGAGGAGACCGGCTGGTCGGCCGGCCGCGTCGACGTGCTGCTGACCGGGCCGACGACGGCCGGCATGAGCAACGAGCGCGTGGCCTTCGTGCGTGCGCGCGACCTGACACGCGTCGGCGACGGCGGTGGTGTCGACGACGAGGCGATCATCGTCCACACCGTGCCGCGCGCGACCGCGCCGGCATGGCTGATGCGCAAGCACGCCGAAGGCTACGAGCTCGATCTCAAGCTCTGGGCAGGGCTGTGGATGGTGGACTTCAATCCGGACGGTTCGTCGGCCGACTGAGAAGCCGGATACCTCTGGTGGTAGCGCGCTTGCGCGCGAATGCCTTCCGGAAGATCGCCCATTGGCGCGCAAGCGCGCTCCCACAGAATCACGTCAGGCCTTCTTGACGAACTCGGTGCGCAGCACCAGGCCCTTGACCTTCTCGACGTTGCATTCGATCAGGTCGGCGTCGTCGGTCAGCCGGATGTTCTTCGCCAGGGTGCCGCGCTTGAGGGTGACGCTGGTGCCCTTGACCTTGAGGTCCTTGATCACCGTGACGGCATCGCCGTCGGCGAGGCGGGTGCCGTTGCTGTCCTTGACGACCAGTGCTTCTTCAGACATTGCGGGTTCCTGTGCGCGGGGCTTGCCGCCGCGCATCGATCATGCGTGGGAAACGACGCGCCGCGGGCGAGCCGCGGCGCGCGTGGATCAGGCGAAGCGATCGGTCGCGCGCACCAGCGCGTCGACGTTCTCGGCCTCGAATGCGGAGTGGCCGGAGGCCGGCGTCACGACCAGTTCGGCCTTCGGCCAGACCTGGTGCAGGTCGAACGCGTTCTGCACCGGGCAGACCACGTCGTAGCGGCCGTGGACGATGACGCCGGGAATGTCGACGATGCGGTAGGCATCGCGCAGCAGCTGGTCGTCGACCTCGAAGAAGCCGGCGTTGGTGAAGTAGTGGTTCTCGATGCGCGCGAACGCCAGCGCGAACTGCGCGTCGGCATGGCTGTCGGCGAAATCGGCGTCGACGTGCAGGAAGCTCGTCGCGCCTTCCCAGACGCTCCACGCGCGCGCGGCGGCCAGGCGCGTGGCCTCGTCGTCGCTGGTCAGGCGCTTGTGGAAGGCGGCGATCAGATCGCCCCGCTCGTCTTCGGGAATCGCGGCGATGTACTGCTGCCAGGCTTCCGGGAACAGGCGCGAGGCGCCTTCCTGGTAGAACCATTCGAGCTCCCAGCGCCGCAACATGAAAATGCCGCGCAGGATCAGTTCGGTGACCTGGCGCGGATGCGTCTGCGCATAGGCCAGCGCCAGCGTCGAGCCCCAGGAACCGCCGAAGACCTGCCAGCGGTCGACGCCCAGATGCGCGCGCAGGCGCTCGATGTCGGCGACGAGGTCCCAGGTGGTGTTGTCGACGAGATCGGCGTGCGGCGTGGAGCGGCCCGAGCCGCGCTGGTCGAACAGGATGATCCGGTACTTGGCCGGGTCGTGGAAGCTGCGCATCTTCGGGCTGCAGCCGCCGCCCGGGCCGCCGTGCAGCAGCACCACCGGCTTGCCCTTCGGATTGCCGCACTGCTCGTAATACAGCGTGTGGCGCTCGTCCACGGCGAGCGTGCCGGTGTCGAAGGGTTCGATCGCGGGATAGAGCTGGCGCATGCGCGTGTTCCGGGGAAAAACCGGCGTCCAGTCTATCAGCCGGCTTCCGCGCCCCCGGGCGCGCGGCCGAGCGTGACGCGCTCGCGCGCCTCGAGATCGCGGGCCGTGTCGACCTCGACCAGTCCTGCCTCGACGAACAGCGCGCGTACGTCTGCGCCCTGCATCGGCCCGTGTTCGACCAGCAACCAGCCGCCCGGTTCGAGGTGGGCGAGCGCGCCCGCGGCCAGCACGCGGATCGCGTCGAGACCATCGGCGCCCGATGACAGCGCGGACGCCGGCTCGAAGCGCAGATCGCCTTGCGCGAGATGCGGGTCGCCGTCCTCGATGTAGGGCGGATTGCTGGCGATCACGTGCATGCGTGCGCCGCCCAGCGGCGCGTACCAGTCACCGTGCGCGAAGCGCACACGCGACAGTCCGAGCGTCGCCGCGTTCGCACGCGCGATCTCGAGCGCGGCGGTACTGGCGTCGGTAGCGAGCACGTCGGCATCGGGCCGTTCGCGCGCGATGGCCAAGGCGATCGCGCCGCTGCCGGTGCCCAGATCGACGACGCGGGCACCCCGCGCGGGCAGACGCGCGAGGGCCAGCTCGACCAGCAGTTCGGTGTCCGGCCGTGGGATCAGGGTCGCCGGCGAGACCGCGAGATCGAACCCGAAGAATCCGCGCACGCCGGTGAGGTAGGCGACCGGCTCGCCGGCTTCGCGACGGGAGACCAGCGCGTCGAACCGGGCGACCGCGTCGGCCGGCACCGGATCGCGCGCGTGCGCGAACAGCCAGGTCTGCGAACGCCCCAGCGCGTGGGCCAGCAGCCAGCGTGCGTCGGTCGCGTCGATGCGCGCCGCGGCGCTGCGCAGCAGGGCATCGGCGTCGTGTACCGGAATCGTCTCCATGGCTTCACATCGTAGCCGGGGGCGTGCCGTGCATGGTGCGCACTCCTGCAAGGAGTCACCCTGATGCCCCGTCCGTTCCGCGCGTGTTTCGCCGCCGCGCTCGCCCTGCTGGTCAGCGGCTGTCAGAGCGCGTTCTTCGGCTTCGTCAACCGCGACAGCGCGCAGCCCGATGCCACCGCGGTCTACGACGCGCCGCGCGGTCTGTCGCTCGACATCTACCGCCCGCGCGATGCCGCTCCGGATGCGCCGGTGGTGCTGTTCTTCTACGGCGGCTCCTGGCAGCATGGCATGCGCGCGCAGTACCGGTTCGTCGGCAGCCGCCTGGCCGAACACGGTGTGGTCGCGGTGGTGGCCGATTACCGCACCTGGCCCGCGGCAGGCTTCCCGGCCTTCATGGAAGACGCCGCGCGTGCGACCCGCTGGACCCGAGACCACGCGGCCGAATACGGCGGTGACCCCGGGCGTCTGTTCGTGGCCGGACATTCGGCCGGCGCGCAGATCGCCGCGCTGCTCGGCACCGACGCGCGGCGTCTGGCGGTGGTCGGCATGAAACCGCAGGATCTGGCGGGCGTGATCGGCCTGTCGGGGCCGTACGACTTCGTCATCAGCGGCAAGCTCGAAGAGATCTTCGGGCCGCGGGCGCAGTGGCCCGAGGCGATGGCGGTGCGCTTCGTCGACGGCGACGAGCCGCCGTTCCTGCTGATCCACGGCGATGGCGACCGCACCGTCGACGTGACCAACAGTCGCAAGCTGGATTTCGCCCTGCGCCGCAAGGGCGTGTCGTCAACGCTGGAGGTCATCCGCGGCGGCAACCACTTCGTGACCGCGGCGGCCTTCTACGATCCGGAGAAAGCGCCCGAGGTCCTGCCGGCGATCCTCGACTTCGTCCGCGGCGCCGGCGAGCGCGCCGGATCGGACTGACTGCGGCCGGGACGCGGACAAAATGAAGGCGGCCGAAGCCGCCTTCAAAGATTCCGTGGACGTGTGGGAGGGAGGTACGGACACGGAACTCGGTGCGCGGTGCGAGCACCGCGGGCGACTGCGTGACACGTGTTGCAGCCGCCGTTGACCCGATACTGCTGCAGCGCAGCAATGAATGCAAGCCCTGTGGATCCGATTTCCGCTCCCTCACGAACCCGCTTTCTTTGATAGCCACCAGCTATTGATTGAATTCCTATAATCGATTTCCCAAATCGATAGACGCCGCCTACTCTATGCGCAGCCGGATACACCGGCAGCGACCCGCAGTCGTCCCGCCCTCCCCTGTTTCCAGGAGTTTTCATGTCCCTCATCAATACCCAGGTTCCCGCCTTCAAGACCACCGCCTACCAGAACGGCGAGTTCGTCGAGGTCAGCAACGAGACGCTGAAGGGCAAGTGGTCGGTCCTGATCTTCATGCCGGCGGCCTTCACCTTCAACTGCCCGACCGAGGTCGAGGACGCGGCCGACAACTACGCCGAGTTCCAGAAGCTGGGCGCCGAGGTCTACATCGTCACCACCGACACGCACTTCTCGCACAAGGTGTGGCACGAAACCTCGCCGGCCGTGGGCAAGGCGCAGTTCCCGCTGGTCGGCGACCCGACCCACCAGCTGACCCGTGGCTTCGGCGTGCACATCGATGAAGCCGGCCTCGCGCTGCGCGGCACCTTCGTCGTGAATCCGGAAGGCGTCATCAAGACCCTCGAGATCCACGACAACGCGATCGCCCGCGACGTCACCGAGACCCTGCGCAAGCTCAAGGCTGCCCAGTACGTGGCCGCCAACCCGAACGAGGTCTGCCCGGCCAAGTGGAAGGACGGCGAGAAGACCATCGCCCCGTCGCTGGACCTCGTCGGCAAGATCTGACGTTTGCAGCACGACGGCGCAGCCCATCGCGCCGTCTCCGCCCCCATCCCGCCACGCGCGGATGGGGGTGGACCGGAAGCGGCCACCTCCCCCGCCGCTTGCGGTCCACCCCTCTCCCCCGGTCCCGGTGCACCGAGCCTTCGGTGCGGCGCGGACGCCCCCACCCGTCGTCAGGAGCGTTGTCATGTTGGAAGCCGATCTCAAGGCGCAGTTGAAGGCCTATCTGGAGCGCGCGCTGCGCCCGATCCACATCATCGCCTCCGTCGACGGCGGCGCGAAGTCGCGCGAACTGCTGTCGCTGCTCGACGACCTCAAGGAGGCCAGCGCGAAGATCACGGTCGACACCACGGGTGACGACGCGCGCAAGCCTTCGTTTGCCCTGACCTCGCCCGGCACCGACATCGACGTGCGCTTCGCCGGCCTGCCGATGGGCCACGAATTCACCTCGCTGGTGCTGGCCCTGCTGCAGGTCGGCGGCCATCCGTCGAAGGCGGCCAAGGACACGATCGAGCAGGTCGTAGCGCTGGAAGGCGACTTCCTGTTCGAGACCTACTACTCGCTGTCCTGCCAGAACTGCCCGGACGTGGTGCAGGCGCTGAACCTGGCCGCGGTGCTCAACCCGCGCATCCGCCACGTGGCGATCGACGGCGCGCTGTTCCAGGACGAGGTCGAGGCGCGCGAGATCATGTCGGTGCCGACCGTGTTCCTCAACGGGGCGAAGTTCGACCAGGGCCGCATGACGCTCGAGCAGATCGTCGCCAGGCTCGACACCGGCGCGGCCAAGCGCGATGCGGCGAAGATTGCGGCGAAGAAGCCCTTCGACGTGCTCGTCGTCGGTGGCGGCCCGGCCGGCGCGGCCGCGGCGATCTATGCCGCGCGCAAGGGGATCCGCACCGGCGTGGCCTCCGAGCGTTTCGGCGGCCAGGTACTCGACACGATGGCGATCGAGAACTTCATCTCGGTCAAGGAGACCGAAGGCCCGAAGATGGCCGTCGCGCTCGAGCAGCACGTGCGCGAGTACGACGTCGACATCATGGACCTGCAGCGCGCGACGCAGCTGGTGCCGGCCGGCGATGACGGCCTGGTCGAAATCCGGCTGGAGAACGGTGCGTCGCTGAAGTCGAGGACCGTGGTGCTGTCGACCGGCGCGCGCTGGCGCCAGCTCGGCGTGCCGGGCGAGGACCAGTACCGCAACAAGGGCGTGGCCTATTGCCCGCATTGCGACGGTCCGCTGTTCAAGGGCAAGCGCGTGGCGGTGATCGGCGGCGGCAACTCCGGCGTCGAGGCGGCGATCGATCTGGCCGGCATCGTCGCCCACGTGACCCTGGTCGAGTTCGATCACCAGCTGCGCGCCGACGAGGTGTTGCAGCGCAAGGTGCGCAGCCTGTCGAACGTGCGCATTGTCACCGGGGCGCAGACCACCGAAGTGACCGGCGACGGCGCGAAGGTCAACGGACTGGTCTACAAGGACCGCGCGGGCGGCGACAGCCACCGCGTCGAACTGGAGGGCGTGTTCGTGCAGATCGGCCTGCTGCCCAATACCGAATGGCTCAAGGGCGTCGTCGAGCTGTCGCCGCGTGGCGAAATCATCATCGACGATCGTGGCCAGACCTCGGTGCCCGGCGTGTTCGCCGCGGGCGATGCGACCACGGTGCCGTACAAGCAGATCGTCATTGCGATGGGCCAAGGCGCCAGCGCCGCGCTCAGCGCGTTCGACCATCTGATCCGCACGCCGGCGCCGGTGCTCGAAGAGGCCGAAGCGGCGTGAGCAATGCGGCGGCCCGCATGATGCAGCCGCGTCCGGCGGGCCGCGCGCGATGAACCTGCGCGACCTGCGCTATCTGGTCGCGTTGGCCGATCACCGGCATTTCGGCCGCGCGGCCGCGGCCTGCTTCGTCAGCCAGCCGACGCTGTCGACGCAGGTGCGCAAGCTCGAGGAAGAACTCGGCGTGACGCTGATCGAGCGCGCGCCGCGCAAGGTCATGCTGACGCCGATCGGCGCGCAGGTCGCCGACCGTGCGCGACGCATCGTTGCCGACGTCGAGCAGATGAAGGAACTCGCGCGCCGCAGCTTGGATCCCGAGGCCGGCTCGATCCGCCTGGGCCTGTTTCCGACGCTCGGCCCCTATCTGCTGCCGCATGCGGTGCCGCTGCTCCGCGAGCGTTTCCCGCAATTGGAAATGCTGCTGGTCGAGGAAAAAAGCGACGTCCTGCTGAGCCGGCTGCGCGACGGCCGTCTCGATGCCGCGATCCTCGCCTTGCCGGTCGACGAGGACACGCTGCATGCGGAATTCCTGTTCGAGGAACCGTTCCTGCTGGCGGTGTCCGACCGCCATCCGCTGGCCTCGCGCGAACGGTTGAGCCTGCAGGAGCTGTCGTCGCAGAAGCTTCTGCTACTCGAGGACGGGCACTGCATGCGCGAGCAGGCGCTCGACGTGTGCCGCCTGTCCGGCGCCGGCGAACACGCGGAGTTCCGCGCGACCAGTCTGGAAACCCTGCGGCAGATGGTGGCCGCGAACGTCGGCGTGACCCTGCTGCCGACACTGGCGACCAAACCGCCGGTCGCGCCGTCGCCGCATCTCAGACTGATCGACTTCAGCGATTCGCGGCCCACGCGGCGCATCGCGCTGGTATGGCGCCGCAGCTCGGCGATGCACGCCTTTCTCGAGGAATTCGCCGGCGTGCTGCGCGAACTGCCGCAGGCGCTGTTCGAACCCGACGCGGCCTGAGGCCGCTCGCCGCCCACCGGCAGAGCCGGCACAATCCCGCGGGGCGGCGCATGGCGTCGCCCCTTTCGTCATGGGCCAGCGCGCCCGTCCTTCCAGGAGTCCATCCGATGTCTTCGCAACCCCCGAGCGGCCTGCCACCATCCACCAGCCCGGCCATCCGCCTGCATTCCCGTGACCTCGCGCGTCTCGACGCGCTGCTCGACACCCCGATCTACCGGCAGCACCCCGGCGCGCCCGCGCTGCAGCGCGAACTCGACCGCGCCGACCTGCTGCCCGACGACGCCACCGCCGCGCCGGTCGTCGGCCTCCACGCCCGCGTCCGCTGCATCGACGACGCCAGTGGCGCCCATCACGCGCTTACCCTGGTGCTGCCGCACGAAGCCGACGTCGACGCGGGCCGCGTCTCGGTGCTCGCGCCGGTCGGCACCGCCCTGCTCGGCCTGACCACCGGTCAGCGCATCGACTGGCCCACCGCCGGTGGTCGCGTCCTGCGCCTGCGCGTGCTGGACATCAGCCCGTCGGACTGAGCGCTTCGTGCGGCACGTGTACGACCGTGCCGCGCGCTGCCCGATGCCTCAGAGCGCGACGCCCACCGGGCAGGAGACGCCCGTCCCGCCGATGCCGCAATAGCCGGCGGGATTCTTGTGCAGATACTGCTGATGCTCGTCTTCGGCGTAATAGAACGTCGGCGCCGGATCGAGGATCTCGGTGGTGATTGCGGGGAACCCTGCCGCCTGCAGCCTGGCCTCGTAGGCGTCGCGGCTGCGACGCGCAAGCGCGGCCTGTTCGGGCGTGGTCACGTAGATCGCCGAGCGGTACTGCGTGCCGGTGTCGTTGCCTTGGCGCATGCCCTGGGTCGGGTCGTGGCTTTCCCAGAAGGTCTGCAGCAGCGTCTCGAACGCGATCTGCGCCGGGTCGTAGACCACCAGCACCACTTCGGTGTGGCCGGTCTGGCCCGAACACACTTCGCGGTACGTGGCATTGGGTGTCGCGCCGCCGGCATAGCCGACCGCGGTGGTCACCACGCCCGGCAGCGACCAGAACTTGCGCTCGGCGCCCCAGAAGCAGCCCATGCCGAACTGGACCTGTTCCAGCCCGTCGAAATCGCCCTGCAGCGGGCGGCCGTGCACGGCATGCGCGTTGTGCACCGGCATTGGCGTCGCGCGACCGGGCAGTGCGTCCTCGGGACGTGGCAGGCGTTGTTTCCAGGCACCGATTCCGAGCATCACCGCATCTCCGTTCGCGGCAGAGCGCCGCTCCCACTGGATGCGGGCGCGCGGCGGCGCTTCAAGTACGCGCGGCGGGCGGCGGCACCGGACGCGCGCGTCCCTTCAGGCTGGCGAGGAAGATGCCGGCCAGCGTGAAGGCCAGTCCCAGCCACTCGCGCGGCAGCGTCTGCCGGTCGAGCACGACGATGTCCAGCAGGAACGCGCACACCGGCTGCACCAGCAGCAACAGCCCGATCAGCGCAACCGGCAGGTGCTGCATCGCGCGCGAGATCAGGATCCAGCTCAGGCAATGGCCCAGGCCCGCGAGCAGTAGCAGCCAGCCCAGCGACTGCCAGCCCGGGATCGCGAACGACACGCCCTCGGCGACACCCGCCAGCCCCAGCAGCACGGCGCACAGCAGCGACACCATCGCCAGCACCTGCGCGACCGGCGCCGTGGCCGCCGACGTCTGCGCGTGGCCCGCGCGCTGCACGTGGCGCAGTCCGATGTTGTAGACCGCGTAGCACACGCCGGTGCCGAGCCCCAGCCACACGCCCCAGCGATAGTCGGCCGGCAGCGTCGCCCAATCGGCGCCCAGCAGCAGCCACAGCCCGAAGAACGCGAGCGCGATGCCGGCGACGAAGCGCAGGCCGATGCGTTCGCCGAACAGCAGCACGCCGGCCAGCGCCATGCAGAACACCTGCGCATTGGCCAGCAATGTCGCCAGGCCCGGACCGATCAGCAGGATGCTCCGGTGCCACAGCCACAGATCGGCCGCGAACGCGGCGGCCGGCAGCAGGGCGAGCCACCACACGCGGTGCGTCAACGGCCGCCAGTCGCGACGCAGATGCACCAGCAGGGTCAACAGCACGCCGGCGAACAGCATGCGATAGAACGCCGAGATCGTCGGTGGCGTCCCGGCGAGCCGCACCATCAGTCCGTTGGTGCCGATCAGCGCCGCGCCCGACAGCATCCAGATCAGCGCCGTGCGACCGGTCGCGGTGTCGTGCATGGAGAGTGTCCGCGTGGGGGACGCGCAGCCTAGCAGCGCGACCCGCAGCGCGATGCGCGGCCGGCCTCAGCTGAAGACGGCCGGGGCCACCTGCACGCAGTTGCGGCCCTGACGCTTGGCCGCGTACAGAGCCTTGTCGGCGCGCGCGATCGCCGCGGCCGGGGCGTCCTCGCCGCGCAGACGCGTGGCGATGCCGATGCTCACCGTCAGGCGCACGCGCTGGCCCTCGTGGCGCACTTCGGCATTCTCCACCGCGGTGCGCATGCGCTCGCCGACCGCGCGTGCCTCGGCGCCGTCACGGCCCGGCAGCACGGCGATGAACTCCTCGCCGCCATAGCGCCCGAACATGTCGGCCTCCGACAGCACACCGCGCAACGCGCTCGACACTTCCCGCAGGCAGTCGTCACCGCAGGCATGGCCGAAGCGGTCGTTGACTGACTTGAAGTGGTCGAGGTCGATGAACAGCACCGAGACCGGACGCCCGCTGCGCTCGGCCTCGGCGAAGGTGCGCTCGATCCAGACGTCGATCGTGCGGCGGTTCATGGTGCCGGTCAGCGCGTCCATCTCGGCCGAGCGGCGCAGCTTGACCGCCGCGGCCGCCTGGTCGACGTGGAGCTGCACCACGCGCGCGAGTTCGCCGATCACCGACATCTCGTCGGTGGTGAACCCGTCGCCGCCGGCGCGGCGCAGCAGCAGCACGCCCCAGCCCGGCGCGCGCACCTGGAACGGCACCAGCGCTTCCATCGCGACCACCGGACCGCCCGCGGACGGATGTACCGGCTGCTGCAGCGCCAGTCCGGCAGTGGCCTGGCGACGCAGGATCAGGCCGCGGCGGTTGATCTCGTGTTCGATCGACGGCAGCGCGCTCGCGGGTTCGACCAGCAGGTGGTCGCGTCCCTGATACCCGCGCAACACCGCGATGCACGATTCGGTCGGCACCAGCGGCAGCAGATGGTCCATCAGCAGGCGGAAGCCCTGCCACGGAATCTCGCCCGGATCGAGGCCGTTGAGCTGGGTCTGCAGCGCGGTCGACAGGTCGGCGCGCGCAGCTTCGCGGCGCATCTTGCGTTCGGTGTCCAGGCGCGCGAGCCGGTCGCGGTCGCGCGCTTCGCGGTAGTCGCCGATGCGCTGGGTCAGCGCCAGCGCCAGCAGCAGGGCGAACGCGACCGCGGCGCCCTGATAGCCGTAATGCAGCAGCGGACCTTCCGGCAGGAGCCCGTGCCGCGACAGCGCCACCCAGACGCCGGCCAACACCGAAACCGCCGCAGACCCGGCCAGTGCCCAGCCCAGCGGCACGCCGCGCCGCGCCGCATCGACCAGCAGGCCGATCACGGCGATGCCGGCCATGGTCCAGCCGACCGCGCTGACCGCCTGGGACGCCTGCGCCAGCCACGGCAGATTGAGCAGGAACAACGCGGCCAGCGCGACCAGGGCGATGCCGATGCCCCGGACCAGCCGCGCGTGGCGATAGGCACGGCCACGCATCGCGTAGGCCTCGACCAGCCACAGCGTCGCCGCCGCGTGGACCAGCGTCAGCGCCGAGAGTCCCTGCAGACGCCACAGACCCAGCAGACGCACGCCGGGCAGGCCGTATAGATGGCCGTTCATCGCCTGCAGCAGCAGCACCAGCGCCACGACGAAACAGAAGAAGCCGATGAACAAGCGGTCGCGGGAGGCATACGCCAGCGCCAGTGCCAGCGCGGCAAGCGTCAGCAGCCCGCCGTAGACCGCGCCGCCGAGCGCGACGCCCGACCGCTCGATCCGCCGGATGTCGGGCGACAAAGCCAGCACTGGACGCAGCCCGCCGTGCAGACCGCCTTCCGCATGCGCTTCGAGCACCGTCGGACCCTGCGCGTCGCGCGGCAGCAGGAAGGCGAAGCCGGCAGGCAGGATGCCCTCGTCATCGCCGACCTTGAAGAAATCCAGCGGCTCGCTGTGCCAGCCGTCCGGACCAACGAGCTGCAACCTGTCGACCGGCTCGCGCGGGAACCACAGCGCCCAGCGCCGGTCGCCGGCCGTGGGCAGCTCGAAGGACATGCGCACCACGCCGTCGGCGACCGGGGTCATCGCGACCTCGCGGGTCTCGTCAGGGTGCAACTGCGTGGTGGAGACCAGCGCGGCGAACAGGCCCATCAACAGGACCAGGCAGGCGGCGAGCACCCAGCCGTGGCCGGGCATGGAACGCGTCGCGTTCAACTCCATCGGCATACCTGCCCGTCGGCCCCGCCGGGCAGCAGCTCGAATGCATCGATAGACGGATGCGCCGATATGCGCATGCCTGCTCCCCCTGTATGTCCCTGCGCCATCGCAACTCGCGTGCCACGGTTTCCGTACCGTCGTCACGAAAGTATGGCAGGAGTGCATCACGGAAATCGCGACCCTCCCGTCACGTCGGGGGCGGGACGTGTCGCAAGTTGACCGTCCGCTACACTGCACGGCTTTCCCGTCATCGTGCCCGAGCCCCACATGTCTTCCGCAGGCCCCGCCGAATCCGCCCCGCCGTCCGATGCCGCCGCCCCCGTGCGCCAGGACTTCATCCGGCAGATCGTCCGCGAGGACCTGGCCAGCGGCAAGCACGCGGCGATCCGCACCCGCTTTCCGCCCGAGCCCAACGGCTATCTGCACATCGGCCACGCCAAGGCGATCTGCCTGGACTTCGGCATCGCCGCCGAGTTCGACGGCCGCTGCAACCTGCGCTTCGACGACACGAATCCGGAGAAGGAAGACCTCGAGTTCGTCCGCGCGATCGAGGACGACGTGCGCTGGCTGGGCTTCGAGTGGTCCGAGCTGCGCCACGCGTCCGACTATTTCGACGTCTACTACCGCGCCGCAACGAAGCTGATCGAACAGGGCGACGCCTTCGTCTGCGACCTCACCGCCGAGCAGGTCCGCGAGTACCGCGGCACGCTGATCGAGCCGGGCCGCAACTCGCCGTTCCGCGACCGCAGCGTGGCGGAAAACCTCGACCTGTTCGCGCGCATGCGCGCCGGCGAGTTCGCCGACGGCACGCGCACCCTGCGCGCGAAGATCGACATGGCCAGCGGCAACATCAATCTGCGCGACCCGGCGCTGTACCGGATCAAGCAGGTCGCCCACCAGAACACCGGCGATGCCTGGCCGATCTACCCCATGTATGACTTCGCACACGCCCTGGGCGATGCGGTCGAAGGCATCACGCATTCGCTGTGCACGCTGGAGTTCGAGGACCACCGGCCGCTGTACGACTGGGTCGTCGACAAGGTGGACCTCGCCAGCAATCCGGAGCTGCTGGCCTCGCTGACCGAGCGCGGCCTGCCGGTCGTGGCCGCGAAGCCGCGCCAGATCGAGTTCTCGCGCCTCAACATCAACTACACGGTGATGAGCAAGCGCAAGCTGACCCAGCTGGTCGCCGACGGTCTGGTCGACGGTTGGGACGACCCGCGCATGTACACGCTGCAGGGCTTGCGCCGCCGTGGCTACACGCCGGCGAGCCTGCGCCTGCTGGTCGACCGCGTGGGCATCAGCAAGCAGAACTCGGTGATCGACTTCTCGGTACTCGAAGGCGCGCTCCGCGACGATCTGGACGCGCGCGCGCCGCGCCGCATGGCGGTCATCGATCCGCTCAAGCTGGTGCTGACCAACCTGCCCGAGGGCCACAGCGAGACGCTGACCTTCCCGAACCATCCCAAGGACGAGGCGCAGGGCACGCGCGAGGTGCCGTTCTCGCGCCAGCTGTGGATCGAGCGCGACGACTTCGCCGAAGTCCCGCCCAAGGGCTGGAAGCGTCTGGTGCCGGGCGGCGAAGTGCGCCTGCGTGGCGCCGGCATCGTGCGCGTGGACGAGGTGGTCAAGGACGCCGACGGTCGCATCGTCGAGCTCCAGGGCACGCTCGATCCCGAATCGCGTCCCGGCATGGAAGGCGCCAACCGCAAGGTCAAGGGCACGATCCATTGGGTCAGCGCCGCGCATGCGGTCGAGGCCGAGGTGCGGTTGTTCGACCGCCTGTTCGTGGTCGAGAAGCCCGACGACGAGTCGACCGGCAAGACCTATCGCGATCACCTCAATCCCGATTCGAAGCGCAGCGTCACCGGCTATCTCGAGCCGGCCGCGGCGCAGGTCGCGCCCGAGCAGTCGTTCCAGTTCGAGCGCACCGGTTATTTCGTTGCCGACCGCGTCGACCACACGCCGGCCCGGCCGGTGTTCAACCGCAGCGTGACCCTGCGCGACACCTGGGCTGCCGGCAACGCCGCGGGCTGATGGTGCGCACGCGGCCGACACGCGGCGGCGCTAGGATCGCTGGCATGTGCCGCCGATTCCGCCGTCTGCTGTCCGTCGCCGCCGCACTGGCGCTGCTGGTCCTCGTGGCCTGCGCGGCGCCGGCCACGTCCGCGCCGGTCGCCGCCACGCCGACGCCGGTACAGGACGGCGCGCCGCTGCCGGCGAATGCGCTGCAGCCCGACCGCAGCTGCAAGGTCGATGCAGACTGCGCGGTCAGGAACGTCGGCAGTTGCTGCGGCTACCAGCCGGCCTGCGTCAACGCGAACGCGCAGGTCGACCCGCAGGCCTTGCAGGCTGACTGCGCGGCGCGCGGCATGGCCGGCGTCTGCGGCTTCGTCGAGATCCAGTCCTGCGCCTGCGTCAATGCGCGCTGCGAAGCGCCGCCCGCCGGCGCGGTGACGCACTGAGCGGCACGCGACACTCCTCCTCTTTCGTTCTACCGGATATCCCGATGCTGTATGCCCAGGTCCACCTGACCCTGCCCGCGTGGGTGCACGAACACGTCGACACCGCGCGCGCCTATCCCGGCGACACGGACAAGGTCGCGCTCGCGATCGAGCTGTCGCGTCTCAACGTCGAAGCGCAGAGCGGCGGTCCCTTCGGCGCGGCCGTGTTCGACAGCCAGCACCGCATCGTATCGGTCGGCGTGAACCGGGTGATGCCGCACACGTGTTCGGTCGCGCACGCCGAAACCATGGCCTACATGCTCGCGCAGCAACGCCTGCAGACGCCGCGCCTCAACGAACGCGGCGCGATGACGCTGGCGACCTCGTCGCAGCCCTGCTGCATGTGCTACGGCGCGACCGTCTGGGCCGGCATCGACCGGCTGCTGATCGGCGCGCGCTCGCAGGACGTGGAAGCGCTGACGCCGTTCGACGAAGGCCCGCTGCCCGCCGACTGGATCGGCGCGCTCAACGAGCGCGGCATCGAGGTGGTGCGCGACATCCTGCGCGAGGAGGCATGCGCGGTGCTGCGGACCTACGGCGAAACCGACGGCGCGAAGTACTGATATGACGACCGACGAGACCTTCGACGCCGTCGACACGCCGGACGCCGATGTCGGCGATGCCGTGCAGCCGGCCACCGGCCTGCTGTGCTACTGCCGCCCGGGCTTCGAGCCCGACCTCGCCGCCGAACTGACCGAGCGCGCCGCGGGCGTACACGTGGCCGGCTATGCGCAGACGACGCGCAACGACGGCTACGTGCTGTTCCATTCCGACAACGGCCCCTCGCTGACCGGCGCGTTGCCGTTCGCCGAGCTGATCTTCGCGCGCCAGAAGCTGATGCTGCTGGCCGAACTGCGCGATCTCGATCCCAGCGACCGCATCACGCCGATCTTCGCCGCGCTGGCCGGTCGTGGCCGTCACGGCGAGCTGGTCGTCGAGCATTCCGATTCCGACGAAGGCCGGCAGCTCGCCGGGCTCGCCCGGAGCTTCGGCAACGCGTTGCGTCCGGCGCTGCGCAAGCGCGGCTTCCTGAGCCAGAAGGACGAAGCGCGCTTCCCGCGCCTGCACGTGTTCTTCGTCTCGGGTACGCATGCATATCTGGCGCAGTCGGTGGTCGGCGACAGCGCACCGTGGCCGCTCGGCATTCCGCGCCTGCGCACGCACGCCGATGCGCCCTCGCGTTCGGCGCTCAAGCTCGAAGAAGCCTTCATGGCGCTGCTGACCGAGCGCGAGCGCAAGGCGCGTATCAAGCCGGGCATGAAGGCGGTCGACCTGGGCGCAGCGCCGGGCGGCTGGACCTGGGTGCTGACGCGTGAGCACATGCGCGTGACCGCGGTCGACAACGGGCCGATGCAGGCCGAACTGATGGAGACTGGCCTGGTCGACCACCACCGCGTCGACGGCTTCCGCTACCAGCCGGTCGGCCCGGTCGACTGGATGGTCTGCGACATGGTCGAGCAGCCGCGCCGCGTCGCCGAACGCATGGCCACCTGGTTCCGCGAAGGCTGGTGCCGCAACGCGGTGTTCAATCTCAAGCTGCCGATGAAGAAGCGCTGGCAGGAAACGCTGCTGGCGCTGGACCTGTTCGCCAACAACATCGGCGAACACGAGAAGCTGACGCTGCGCGCGCGCCAGCTCTATCACGACCGTGAAGAGATCACGGTCTACGCCAGCATCGAATAAGCCCGCCACTCCGGAGCCCGTCATGGCCGCAGGCTGGATCACCGTCGTTGCCCCGTACCTGCCCGAGATCGTCCGCCTGGCGCGGCCGATCTTCACCCGCACGCCGCCGGCCCTGCCCGACGCCGGACAGCTGCGCCGCAACGACGTCGTCGATGCGCAGATCGCCGAACTGCAGGACGCCGCCAGCCAGAACGCCGACTCGATCGGCAAGCTCGCCGCCGACATGCAGAAGACCATCGAGGCCTTGCAGGTCGGCGCCGTTCGCGCCGAGCAGCGGCTGCTGCGGGCGCAGGCGCTGGCGGTCGTCGCGACCACGGTCGCGGTGCTGGCGTTCGGCCTGGCCGCCTGGGCGCTGGCGCGCTGACACAAGCGCCACATCGGCGCTGCATACTGCGCGCGCCCTCCCTTCCGGATCCACCCGCATGGCGTCCAGCCTGCTGACCCTGCTCGACGATATCGCCACCGTGCTCGACGACGTGGCCGTGATGACCAAGGTGGCCGCGCGCAAGTCGGCCGGCGTGCTCGGCGACGACCTCGCGCTCAACGCCCAGCAGGTCACCGGCGTCACCGCCGACCGCGAACTGCCGGTGGTCTGGGCGGTCGCCAAGGGCTCGGCCCGCAACAAGCTGATCCTCGTGCCGGCCGCGCTCGCGATCAGCGCGTGGTTGCCGTGGCTGGTCACGCCGCTGCTGATGGCCGGCGGCCTGTTCCTCTGCTACGAGGGTTTCGAGAAGGTCCTGCACAAACTGCTGCACAAGGCCGAGGACGATGCCGCCAAACCTGCGCGTACCGCGGCGCTCGCCGGTGCCGACGTCGACCCGGTCGCCTTCGAGCGCGACAAGATCCGCGGCGCGGTGCGTACCGACATGATCCTCTCGGCGGAGATCATCGCGATCACGCTCGGCACCGTCGCCGGCGCGGCCTTCCTCACCCAGCTCGGCGCGCTGGCGGCCATCTCCGCGCTGATGACCGTCGGCGTCTACGGCCTGGTCGCGGGCATCGTGAAGCTCGACGACGCCGGCCTGTACCTGAGCAAGCGCCCGTCGTCGGCCGCCAGCGCCTTCGGCCGCGGCATCCTGTGGATCGCGCCGTGGCTGATGAAGACGCTGGCGATCGTCGGCACCGCGGCGATGTTCCTCGTCGGCGGCGGCATCCTGACCCATGGCGTGCACGATGTGCAGACCTGGATCGACGATGCGGCCACCGGCCTGGGCGCGTTGCCGGAGATCGGCATGGTGCTCGGCGCGGTGCTGCCGACCCTGATCAACGCGGTCGTCGGCATCATCGCCGGCGGCATCGTGGTGGGACTGGTCGCGCTGGTCAGAAAGCTGCGTGGCAAGCCGGCGCTCGCGCACTGAAGTCGCGCGGTCAGCAGGGCAATACGAAAGCGCCGAGCCAGATCATCAGACCGGCCAGCCACGCGCCCAGCATGATCACGCACGCGCCGAGCAGCCACAGCGCGCGCCTGCCCGGCCGCAACGCACGCGTGCGCCGCCAGGTCAGCAGCACCAGGGCCAGTCCCGACCCGAACGCGATTGCGAGCACGCCGTAACCCAGCGCCACGAACCAGCCCGGCTTGACCGATTCGACCGGGCACCTGGCCATCGCCATTGCCGGTGCTGCGACGCAGGCCGCCAGCAGGGCCGTCAGCCACCGCAACGCAGTCAAAGCCCGGCCGCCCGTTTCCACAGCAGATTGCGCAGCGGCGGCACCGCCTGTGCGATGCCCAGCGCGTGGCTGCGCAGCAGCACCGGCAGCAGCGCGTCGTTCGAATAGGTGCGATTGATCGCGTCGAACGCGTGTGCGGCGACAGCACTCTCGCTGCGACGCGTGCGCGCCCAGCGCGCGAGCCGCTGCGGCGCATCCCAGCGCGTGCCGCGACGACGTGCATCGGCCACGCTGTCGGCCAGGCCGATCACGTCGCGCAGCCCGAGATTCACGCCCTGCCCCGCCAGCGGATGCACGACGTGCGCGGCGTCGCCGATCACCAGGACACGCCCCTGTACCTGCGCATCGGCCAGCTGACGTCGCAGCGGGAACGCCGCACGTGGCGAGACCGGCGTCAGTGTACCGAGGCGACCGCCCGACGCGCGGGTCAACGCGTCGGCGAATGCAGTGTCGTCGAGCGCGCGCACGCGCGCGGCCTCCTCGGCCGGCAAGGTCCAGACGATGGAACTGCGGCCGCCGTCCACCGGCAGCAGCGCCAGCGGGCCGGTGGCGAGAAACCGCTGCCAGGCGGTATCGCGATGCGGCTCGGCGCTTTCGATGTAGCCGACCACACCGGCCTGGGCGTAGTCGTGCGTATGCGCGCCGATGCCGGCCAGGGTGCGCAGCGTCGACGCCGCACCATCGGCGGCAATCGCCAGCCGCGCGTCGATGCGCCCGCCGCCCTCGAGACGCAGCGACACGCCGTCGGCGTCCTCCTCCAGCGCCTCGACCTGCGCAGGCGCACGCACGTCGACACCGGCCGCGGCCAGACGCGCCCACAGACGATCGACCAGCAGGCCGTGCTCGACGATCCAGCCCAGCTCGCGCATGCCGAGCGCGTCGGCATCGAAGACCAGCTCGCTGCCGCCGCCGGCGTCCCAGACCTGCATGCGCCGATAGGCGTGCGCCCGCGTCGAGCGCACGGCCTCCCACGCGCCGAACGACCCGAGCAGGCCGGCGCTGTCGTGGGCGAAGGCGTAGACCCGCAGGTCCGGCGCATCGGCCGACCAGCGCGCCGGGGCGCGCGCCTCGATCAGCACCACGTCGAGATCCTGCGCGGCCAGCGCCAGCGCACACGCCGCGCCGACCACGCCACCGCCGACGATCACGACATCGCGTTGCCCGCGCCGGTTCATGCGGCGGCTCCGCGGCACAGCGCCGGCACGTCACCGCGATAGCCCATCGCACCGCCGGCGAGCATCGCCTGCAGCGCGCTGTCGCGGTCGATGGCGAGCAGGCCGAGGCTGCGCAGCGGCCGCATCAGCGCGCCCGGGTTCGAGGTGATCCGCGCGAGGCCATCGGAGAACGCGAGCGTGCGCGTGCGATCGTCACGGCGCCGCGCGACATGGCGTTCGAGCAACGCCGGCGCGCCCGCGTCGTCGGCGCCCGCGACGCACTCGGCAAGCGTGAGTGCATCGCGCAGGCCGAGATTGAATCCCTGCGCGCCGATCGGATGCAGGCTCTGCGCGGCATTGCCGACCAGCACCGCGCGCGTGTCGACGCAGCGCTGCGCGACGACACGCCGCGCGACGTGCCGGCTGCGCGGACCGACGTCGACGAACCGCCCGGCACGCCAGCCGAACGCGGCCTGCACGCGGGTGAGAAACGCCGCATCGTCGAGCGCTGCGACCGCGTCCGTATCGGCAGCCGCGACACCGTGCACCAGTCCGTAGTGCCGGTCGCCGCGCGGCAGCAACGCGGTGGGGCCGGCGTCGGTCAGGCGCTCGAACGCGCGCCCGTCCGGCGCGCGCGACGCGCGCAGGCGGGCGATGAACAGGGTCTGCCCGTAATCGTGCGACTCGACCGCGATGCCGAGCGCCTGTCGTACCGCGCTGTCGATGCCGTCGGCACCGACCACGAGCCGCGCACGCACGCGGTACTCGCCATCGGGACCGGACAACCGCACGACGCGTCGACCGTCCTCGATGCCATCGAAGCCGACGAAACGCGCCGGCCGATGCCGGACCAGCCGCGGCAGCTCGGCCAGACGCGCCTCGAGCGCCTCGCCGAAGTCGCTGGCGACCACGACCTGACCGAAGGCCTCGCGCCCGTAATCGCGCGCGGCCAGCTTCACGCGTCCGAAATCGCCGGCGCGGCTGACATGGATCTCGCGGATCGGACCGGTCGGCGCGCGCAGCTTCTGCAGCACGCCGAGCGCGGTCAGCGCGTTGACCGTGGCCTCGGCGAAACTGAGATTGCGCTCATCGAACACCGGCGGCATCGCGCCGGCCGGCGTGGCTTCGACGAGCGCGGTCTCGACGCCGACGCGGTCGAGCGCGATCGCCAGACTGGCGCCGACCAGGCCGCCGCCGACGATCAGGACCTGCGTGTCCTGCGGGGGATGTGAATGCACCATGCCGCGATGATACGCGGCGCCCTCTGCGCCCTGCGTCGCGCCTCCGCTAGAATGCGCGCGTCACCTGTCATCCGCACCGGAGCCCGCGATGTCCGTCACCGCCCGCCGCGCCACGATTCTCGCCCTGCTGGCCGCGCTGATGGCCGCGACCCGGCTGCATCACTTCGCCGCGGTTCCCGATGCCTCGTGGGCGGTGTTCTTCATCGGCGGCTTCTATCTCGCCAACTGGCAGCGCTGGGCGTTTCCGGCCCTGATGCTGCTGGCGGTGGCCGTGGACTGGTTCGTGATCACCAGTCAGGGTCTGTCGTTCTGGCAGCACTACTGCGTGTCGCCGGCCTACTGGTGTCTGGTGCCCGCGTACTTCGCGCTGTGGGCCGGTGGCGGCCTGTTGCGCCGGCATCTGTCGGCCTCCGCGCCGGTCGCGACCGGCCAGCTGGTGCTCGCCGTGGTCGCCTCGGTGATCGTCTGCCAGCTGATCGCCCAAGGCAGCTTCTACTGGATCAGCGAATCGGTCGCGAATCCGACGGTTGCCGGCTGGTGGAAGAACTACAGCGACTGGCTGCTGCCCTACATGCGCGTGACCGCGATGTACGTCGGTGCCGCCGCGATGGCGCACGTGCTGCTGACCCGCGTGCTGCCCAGGCCGACTGCGCAGGCGCGTCCGCTGCACGCGGACTGATCGCGTCCGATGGGCAACCGCCTTTCGAAGATCTACACCCGCACCGGCGACGACGGGTCTACCGGTCTGGGCGACGGCACCCGCGTCGGCAAGGACGCGTTGCGGGTCACCGCCTACGGCACCGTCGACGAGGCCAACTCGACGATCGGGCTGCTGCTGGCGACCGAGGTGCCCGACGACATCCGCGCCCTGCTGACGACCGTGCAGCACCAGCTGTTCGATCTGGGCGGCGAGCTGTGCATTCCCGGGCACGCCGCGATCGAGGACGCCGACATCGAACGCCTCGAGCAGCAGCTCGACCGTTACAACGACGACCTGCCGCCATTGAAGGATTTCATCCTGCCTGGCGGGGGCGAGGCGGCGGCACGCTGCCACATCGCGCGCACCGTGGTGCGCCGCGCCGAACGCGAGTCGGTGGCGCTGTCGCGCGTGGAGGACGTGCGGCCGCAGGCGGTGCGCTATCTCAACCGCCTGTCGGACCTGCTGTTCGTGCTCGCCCGGGTGCTGGCGCGCGCCAGCGGCCACGGCGAGGTGCTGTGGCACCACCAACGGCGGCGCTGAGCGATGCATCATCCGGTCGGCTTCGGCGGTGACGTCCGGCAGGTGCCGGTGTTCTCGCACCCGGGCCTGCTGGATCACGACACCGGCCCCGATCACGCCGAGCGACCCGAGCGCCTCGCCGCCGTCATCGAGGCACTGCGCGGCGCGTTTCCCGATCTCGACCTGCGCCAGGCCCCGCCCGCGACGCGCGGCCAGCTGTTGCGCGTGCACGATGCGACGCTGCTGGCGACCGTGCTGGATTCGCAGCCGACCGGACGCATCCCCCTCGACAGCGACACGGTGCTGTCGCCCGGCTCGGCGCAGGCCGCGCTGCATGCCGCCGGCGCCGGCGTCGCCGCCGTCGACGCGGTCCTCGGCGGCACCGCGCGCCGGGTGTTCTGCGCGGTGCGGCCGCCGGGCCACCACGCCACGGCCGACATTGCGATGGGCTTCTGCCTGTTCAACAACATCGCCGTGGCCGCCGCGCATGCGCTGGACCGCTACGGCCTGACGCGGATCTCGATCGTCGATTTCGACGTGCACCACGGCAACGGCACCCAGGCGATCTTCGAAGCCGAGCCGCGCGTGCAGTACCTCAGCTCGCACCAGCTGCCGCTGTACCCCGAGACCGGCCGGCGCGAGGAGCGCGGGGTCGGCAACATCGTCAACCTGCCGCTGCCGCCGGGCACGGGCAGCCAGCGGTTCTGCGAGGCCTGGCGCGAGCGGCTGCTGCCCGAGATCGACGCCTTCGCGCCGCAGCTGCTGATGATCTCGGCCGGGTTCGATGCGCACGCGCGCGATCCGCTGGCCCAGCTGCAGCTCGACGCCGAGGATTTCGGCTGGCTCACCGGCGAACTTTCGACCCTCGCCGACCGGCATTGCGAGGGCCGGATCGTGTCGATGCTCGAAGGCGGTTACGACCTCCAGGCGCTGCGCGAATGCAGCGTCGCGCACCTGCGGGCACTGGCCGGCTGAGCGCCCCGCCGCAGCCCGTTTCCAGACCGGGAAAACGCCCGGATCACAGGTGAACAGGATGTGTGGGACGTGCATTGCCGCTGCACCGGCGATCGGTCATGCTGGCGCCCGTTTTTCCCGCTGAACGGACCCGCCGTGCGCACAGCCCTCCGCCTGCTTCCCCTTCCGTTCTGCATCGCCGTCTCGCTGTCCGCCCACGCCGCCGACCCGCTCCGACCGAACTACTGGGTGCTGTGTCCGATCGAGGACGCGGTGCCGGCGTTCCAGGATGCGCAGGCCCCGGTGGGCACGGTCGAGGACCGCGAGAAGCAGCCGACCGACATCGACGGCGACCAGTTCGACGGGCTGGCCGGCATCGACAGCGACTTCACCGGCAACGTCAGTGGCGATGTGACCCTGCGCCGCGGCGACCAGTTCCTGGGCACGGACGATCTGCAGTTCTCCCAGGACGACGGCACCTTCGTCGCCCAGGGCAACGTGCGCTACCAGGACCGCGGCATGCGCATCGTCGCCGACCGCGTCGAGGGCGACACGATCGCCGAGTCCTATCGCATGGACGCGGTTCGCTACCAGCTGACCGCCCGCCGCGGCAACGGCGGCGCCGATCACATCCGCATGGACGGCACCATCGGCGCGCTGTTCGGCTCGACCTACTCGACCTGTACCCCGAGCGATCGCTGGTGGGAACTCAAGGCCGGCCAGATCGACATCGACAGCGACATGGGCATGGGCACCGCGCGCAACGCGACCCTGCGCGTGGGCAAGGTGCCGGTGCTGTACGTGCCGTGGTTCCGCTTCCCGATCGACGAGCGCCGCCTGTCGGGCCTGTTGTTCCCGCGCATCTCGCAGTCCGGCCGCAACGGCTTCGACTACACCCAGCCGGTCTACCTCAACCTCGCGCCCAACTTCGACATGACGCTGGAGCCGCGCTTCATGAGCCGGCGCGGCGTGCAGCTGGGGACCGAATTCCGCTTCATGGGCGACCGCACGCGTGGCGAGCTGGACGTGGCGTATCTGCCCTCCGACAAGCTCACCACCCGCGAGCGCGAGCTCGAGGAAGAGCAGGTGCCGATCGTCGAGAACCGCCGCAAGGAGGACCGCGCGTTCCTGTCCTTCGGCGGCTCCTACGACATCAGCCCCGGCTGGCAGGGCCGCACCAACCTGACCTGGATGAGCGACCCGCGTTACCTTGAGGATTCGAGCAACAACGTCGACGGCATTTCGTCGATCAATGCCCTGAGCACGCTGGGCGTGTTCGGCCAGGGCAGCTCGGGCGATCGCGGCTACTGGAACGCTTCGGTGCTCGGCGACTACCAGCTGCTGACCGACTACACGCTGCCCGAGTCGATCCTGCCCTACAACCGCCTGCCGCATGCCTCGTTCAACTGGCAGCGCCCGTACGGCAACTGGATTGTCGCCGGCGTCGACACCACGGCCACGCGCTTCGCGCACATCGACGAGGCCGCGCGTCCGGGCGGCACGCGCGTCGACGTCAAACCCTACGTCTCGCTGCCGTTCGAAGGCGCGGCCTGGTTCGTGCGTCCGACCGTCGCCTATCGCCAGACCAACTACGCGCTCGACCGCGTGCTGGCCGACCGCATCGCCGACCAGCGCGCCCGCGCCGAGCTCGGCATTCCGGCAGGCCAGCCGGTCCCGGCCGATGCGCTGGCGCAGTATCGCGACGACGCGCCCAGCCGTGGCCAGCCGATCACCTCGCTCGATGCCGGCCTGTTCTTCGACCGCAACACGCGCTGGGGCGACGAGGACTATCTGCATACGCTCGAGCCGCGCCTGTTCTACCTGCACTCGCCCTACCGCAACCAGGACGCGCTGCCGCTGTTCGACACCTCGCCGCTGACCTTCGGCTGGGGCCAGCTGTTCCGCGACAACCGCTACTCCGGCGCCGACCGCCAGGCCGACGCCAACCAGGTCACGCTCGCCGTGAGCACGCGCTTGATCCGCGAGTCGGACGGCCAGGAAAAGCTCTCGGCCAGCCTCGGCCAGATCGTCTACCTGTCCGACTCGCGCGTGACCACGCCTGGCGAGGCGCTGGTGGAGCAGGGCCGCTCGGCCTGGGTCAGCGACGCGACCTACGCCATCAATGACCGCTGGACGGTCAGCGCCGGCTACCAGTGGGATCCCAAGTTCCGCCGCGAGGACCTGATGTCGCTGCGCACGCGGTACCTGATCGGCGACGAGGGCATCGTCAACTTCGCCTATCGCCGCCGCGCGGAGCTCATCGAGCAGGCCGACCTGTCCTTCCTGTATCCGATCAGCCCCGCATGGAGCCTGGTCGGCCGTTACTACTACTCGTTCACCGACAACCGGCTGCTCGAAGCGGTCGCCGGCGTGCAGTGGGACAGCTGCTGTCTCGCCGCCCGCGTGGTCGGCCGCCGCTATCTGCGCAATCGCCAGGGCGAGCTGAACAACGCGATCATGTTCGAACTTGAACTGAAGGGTCTGGGCTCGGCCGGCCCCAACACGGAAGACCGTTTGCGCCGTGCTATTCTCGGGTATTACCGCGACGACCTCTATCTCGTGCCGCCGTCGGAGCTGCGCAACAGCGACGACGATGAAACCCTGACTCCCGGCCTGAGCCAATGAAGACACTGATCCACACCCTCGCGGCCGCCGCCCTGCTGTTCGCCGCGACCGCGCACGCCCAGGACCTGCAGCCGCTCGACCGCATCGCCGCCGTCGTCGACGAGGACGTGATCCTCGCCAGCGAGCTCGACCGTGCGGTGTCCAACATCCGCGGCCAGTACGCGACCCGCCAGGACCAGCTGCCGCCGCAGGAGATCCTGGAGCGCCAGGTGCTCGAGCGCCTGATCTCGATGCGTCTGCAGACCGCCAATGCCTCGCGTACCGGCGTGCGCGTCAGCGACCAGGACGTCGATCAGGCCGTCGCCGCGATCGCGCAGCAGAACGGCTTCACGATGGACCAGCTGCGCCAGCAGCTGGCCGGTGACGGCATGTCGTTCGACGATTTCCGTACCTCGCTGCGCGAGGAGCTGATGATCCAGCGCATGCGCCAGCGCTTCGCCCAGACCCGCATCTCGGTCAGCGACGCCGAAGTCGACGCCGCGCTGTCCGCGCAGGCGACGGGCACCCAGTACCGTCTCGCGCACATCCTGGTGGCGCTGCCGGAAGGCGCGACCCCGGAACAGATCCAGACCGGCCAGCAGAAGGTCGACGGCATCAAGAGCCTGCTCGATCGCAACGAAATGGAATTCTCCGCGGCCGCGGTGCGTTATTCCGACAGCCCGAACGCGCTCGAAGGCGGCGACCTGGGCTGGCGCAGCCCGCAGGAAATCCCGGCCGCGTTCGCCAACGCGGTCACGAGCCTCGAGCCCGGCCAGGTCATCGGCCCCATCCGCGGCCCCAGCGGCTTCCAGCTGCTGCAGCTGGTGGATCGTCGCGAGGCCGCCGACGGTGCCGCGGCCGGCACGGTCACCCAGTACCAGGCCCGCCACATCCTGATCCGCGGCCAGCCCGGCGACGATTCCGCGGCGAAGGCCAAGGCCGACAGCCTGCGTGCCCGCATCGCCGGTGGCGCGGACTTCGCCGAGGTCGCGCGCGAGGATTCCGAGGACGCCAGCACCAAGGCCAACGGCGGCGATCTCGGCTGGTTCACCCAGGACGAATTCGGCCCCGACTTCGGCGGCCAAGTCGCGGCGCTCGGAGATGGCGACGTGTCGCAGCCGTTCCGCACCCAGGCCGGCTGGCACATCGTGCAGCGCCAGGCCACGCGCCAGACCGCCGGCGACGACAGCAACCGTCGTGCGCAGGCGCGCGAGGCCATCGGCCAGCGCAAGCTCGAGGACGAGTGGGACCGCTACGTGCGCGAACTGCGCGGCGAGGCCTACGTCAGCATCCGCATCGGCGCCAACCGCGATCCCGAGATCGGCGGCTGAGGTGTCCCGCCCCCGTCTGGCGCTGGTCCCGGGTGAGCCGGCCGGCGTCGGGCCGGAACTGTGCATCCGCGCCGCCTGGCGCGAGGTCGACGCCGATCTGGTCGCCATCGGCGATCGCGCCACGCTGCAGCGCACGGCCGATGCGATCGGCCTGGACATCGACTTCACCGATGCCGAAGCCGCCGACGTGGCGCCCGGTACGCTGCGGCTGATCGAACTGCCCCATGCCGCGGCCACGCCGTTCGGCACGCCTGACCCGCGCAACGCCCGCAGCGTCATCGACGGTCTGCTGCATGCCGCGGCCGGCTGTCGCGATGGCCGCTTCGACGGCATGGTCACCGGACCCGTGCACAAGGCCGCGATCAATGCCGGTGGCGTGCCCTATACCGGCACCACCGAACTGCTCGCCGACGACGCCGGCTGCGACGTGGTGATGATGCTGGCCAACCCGGCCCTGCGCGTCGCGCTCGCGACGACGCATTTGCCGCTGCGTGCGGTGCCCGACGCGGTCACCGCGCCGCTGCTCGAACAGGTGATCGGCATTCTCGACGCCTCGCTGCGCCGCGACTTCGGCATCGCCGCGCCGCGCATCGCGGTGCTGGGCCTCAACCCCCATGCCGGCGAGTCCGGGCACCTGGGCATGGAGGAGGTCGAAACGATCGCGCCGCTGCTCGAGCGCCTGCGTGCGCAAGGACTCGATCTGGAAGGCCCGCTGCCGGCCGACACCGCATTCCTGCCCGCGCGACTCGAGGGCGTGGACGCTGTGCTGGCGATGTATCACGACCAGGGCCTGCCGGTGCTCAAGTACAGCGGTTTCGAGTCGGCGGTGAATCTCACGCTCGGCCTGCCCTATCCGCGTGTCGCGGTCGATCACGGCACCGCGCTGGAGCTGGCCGGCACCGGTCGCGCCGATCCGTCGAGCCTGTTCGCGGCGATCGACCAGTGCGCGATCCTCGGCCGCAACCGGCGGCTGCGCGCATGAGCGGCGTCATCGGCTGGGACGACTTCATGGCCGTCGACCTGCGCGTGGGCCGCGTGGTGTCGGCCGAGCCGTTCCCGCAGGCGCGTCGCCCGGCCTACATCCTCCACGTCGACTTCGGCCCGGAACTGGGTGTGCGCAAGTCCAGTGCACAGATCACCGCGCATTACACGCCGCAGACGCTGGTCGGCCGGCTGGTGGTGGGCGTGGTCAATTTTCCGCCCAAGCAGATCGGACCGCTGATGTCCGAGTGTCTGGTTACCGGCTTCCACGATGCCGACGGCCACGTACGCCTGTGCGTGCCGGACGGCGACGTCGCGCCCGGCACGCGCCTCCTTTGAACCGAACACGCACCGCATGAACCGTCATTCCGCCACACCCGGCAGCTTCACCGAACCGCCGAAGAAATCACTCGGCCAGAACTTCCTGCACGAGCGCGGCGTCGTCGAGCGCATCGTGCTCGCGGTGAATCCCCAGCCGGGCGAGCGTCTGGTCGAGATCGGCCCCGGCCAGGGCGCGATGACGTTCCCGCTGCTCAAGCGTCACGGCGCGCTGACCGCGATCGAGTTCGACCGTGACCTGCTTGAACCGCTGACGCTGCAGGCCGCCGCGCACGGCACGCTCGATCTCATCCACGCCAACGTGCTGGACGTCGACTTCACCGCGCTCGCGGGTGACGGGCCGATCCGTCTCGTCGGCAACCTGCCCTACAACCTGTCGTCGCCGATCCTCTTCCACGCGCTGGACCATGCCGCGGTCATCACCGACATGCATTTCATGCTGCAGAAGGAAGTCGTCGAGCGCATGGCCTCGGGCCCCGGCAGCAAGGTCTACGGCCGCCTGTCGGTGATGCTGCAGGCCTACTGCACGGTGACGATGCTGTTCGTCGTCGGCCCGGGCGCGTTCCGCCCACCGCCGAAGGTCGACTCGGCCGTCGTGCGTCTGACACCGCGGCCCGCATCGCAGGTCGGCATCGACGATCCGCGCCGCTTCGCCGACATCGTCCGCGCCGCGTTCGGCCAGCGCCGCAAGACGCTGCGCAATGCGCTGTCGACCCTGATGGAGGCCGACACGATCGCCGCCGCCGGCATCGATCCGCAGGCGCGCGCCGAGCAGCTCGCGGTCGCCGATTTCGTGCGTCTGGCCAATTACGTGCCGCCTGCGTAGTCGAAGCATTCATGGCCTGCGGCTACACTGTCCACGACATGGACGAGACTGCCGACTACACCCTCGAGATCCAGATCGCGACGCGCTTCCTCGACGAGGAATCGACGCCTGACGACGACCGCTACGTGTTCGCCTACACCATCCGAATCCGCAACATCGGCCGCCTGCCGGCCCAGCTCATGGCCCGCCACTGGGTCATCACCGACGCCAACGGGCGGATCGAGGAAGTGCACGGCGACGGCGTGGTCGGCGAACAGCCGCGCCTGGAACCCGGCGAAGCCTTCACCTACACCTCGGGTGCGGTGCTCTCGACGGCCGTCGGCACGATGGAAGGTTCCTACGACATGGTCGGCGACGACGGTGCGCAGTTCGACGCGCCGATTCCCGCGTTCACGCTCTCGATCCCGCGAACCCTGCACTGATGGCTGTCTGGGCGATCGGCGATCTGCAGGGCTGCTACGGCCCGACCCAGCGGCTGCTCGAGGCGATCCGCTTCGACCCGGCCGTGGACACGCTCTGGTTCTGCGGCGATCTCGTCAATCGCGGTGGTGAATCGGTCGAGACCCTGCGCCTCGTGCATTCGCTCCGCGACAACGTGGTCAGCGTGCTCGGCAACCACGACCTGTCGCTGCTGGCGATCGCCGAGCGCCGTGAGGAAGACCAGCGCAAGGTCAATGCCGATCTGCAGGGCGTGCTGTTCGCGCCCGACCGCGACGTGCTGCTCGACTGGCTGCGCACCTGCCCGTTGCTGCACGTCGATCGCGAGCTCGGCTGGATGATGCTGCACGCGGGCCTCGCGCCGCGCTGGGATGTCGAACTCGCCCAGCGGCACGCGCGCGAGGTCGAGCACAAGCTGCGCGGCCCCGGCTACAAGAAGCTGTTGCGCAACATGTATGGCGATCGGCCGGCGTGGTCGCCCAACCTCACCGGCTACGACCGCGACCGCGCGATCATCAACATGTTCACGCGCATGCGCTACTGCTCGCCGCGCGGACGTATCGCGTTCGAGGAGAAGGGCACGCCCGGCACCCAGCAGCCCGGCATCTATCCCTGGTACGAAGTGCCCGGCCGCGCGGAACGCGATCTGAAGATCGTCTGCGGCCACTGGTCCACCTTGGGTCTGTTCATCGGCCACGGCGTGCATGCGCTCGATACCGGCGCCGTCTGGGGCGGCAAGCTCACCGCGCTGCAGCTCGATGCGGAGACGCTGCGCGTGGTGCAGGTACCGGGACGCGATGTGTCCGGCCTGCCGCCGCGCAAGCCGAGCTGAGGGCGATCCTGCGCGGGCGCGCGTTTTCAGTCCGCCCGGCGGTACTCGACGAAATCGAAGACGTGCGCGTGTGTCGCGTCGGATTGGTGGTGCGTGCGCGAGACCTCGCGCCACTGCGCCGGATCCCACGCCGGGAAGAATGCATCGGCGTCTTCGACCACGGTATCGACGCGGGTGAGCTGCAGCACGTCCGCGTGCGGCAGGGCCAGGGCGTAGATCTCGCCGCCGCCGATGACGCAGAGTTCGCCCGCGCCCTGCTCCGCGGCGATCGCGATCGCCGCGTCCAGCGACGCGACCGCCTGCATACCCTCGAACGGCACGCGACCGCTGCGGGTCAGCACGAGATTGGTCCGGCCCGGCAGTGCGCGCCCCAGAGACTCGGCGGTCTTGCGGCCCATCAGCACCGGTCGCCCGAGCGTCAGCGCCTTGAAGTGGCGGAAATCGTCGGGCAGATGCCAGGGCATCGCGTTGCCGCGACCGATGCCACGCCTGCGGTCGATCGCGGCGACCAGCGACAGCCGCACCGCGCTCACACCGCGACCGGCGCCTTGATCGCAGGCAGCGGGTCGTAGCCTTCGATCACGATGTCCTCGAAGCGGAACGCGAACAGATCGTCGACGTCCGGATTCAACTTCAATGTCGGCAGCGAGCGCGGGGTGCGCGAGAGCTGCTCGCGCGCCTGCTCGAAATGGTTCGAATACAGGTGCGCATCGCCCAGCGTATGCACGAAATCGCCTACGCCCAGCTCGCACACCTGCGCGACCATATGGGTCAGCAGCGCATAGCTGGCGATGTTGAAGGGCACGCCGAGGAAGATGTCGCCACTGCGCTGGTAGAGCTGGCAGCTGAGCTTTCCGTCGACGACGTAGAACTGGAACATCGTGTGGCAGGGCATCAGCGCCATTGCCGGCAGGTCGCCGACGTTCCAGGCACTGACGATCAGGCGGCGCGAGTCGGGGTTGCGACGGATCTCGTCGACGACCCAGCGGATCTGGTCGATCTCCCGGCCGTCGCTGCCCGTCCAGCGGCGCCACTGCTTGCCATAGACCGGACCGAGCTCGCCGTTCGCATCGGCCCATTCGTCCCAGATGCCGACCTTGTGGTCCTTGAGATAGGCGATGTTGGTCTCGCCCTTCAGGAACCACAGCAGCTCGTGGATGATCGAGCGCAGGTGCAGCTTCTTGGTCGTGACCAGCGGAAAGCCTTCGCGCAGGTCGTAGCGCATCTGCCAGCCGAACACGCTGCGCGTGCCGGTGCCGGTGCGGTCGGACTTGTCGCTGCCGTGCTCGAGCACATGGCGCAGCAGATCGAGATAGGGCTGCATGTCAGTCCGCCTTGCCTGCGAGGGACACCACCGGCATCAGCATCGGCGCGGTGCGCGAACGCCACAGCAGGAAAAGGCCCAGCGCCACCAGCGGCAGCGACAGCACCTGCCCCATCGTCAGCCAGCCGAAGGCCAGGTAGCCGAGATCCGCATCCGGTACGCGCACGAACTCGACGAGGAAGCGGAACACGCCGTAGAGGAGCGCGAACAGACCCGAGACCGCATAGCGGCGTCGCGGCTTACGCGAGAACACCCACAGCAGCACGAACATCGTCAGGCCTTCGAGGAAGGCCTGGTAGAGCTGCGAGGGATGCCGGGCGAACTGGTCCAGCGCGCCGGTGGCGAATTCCGCCTGCAGGCGCTCGGCCGACCAGCCGCGGAACGCCGGGTCGGTGGGGAACACCACGCCCCAGCCGGCCTGCGTGTACTTGCCCCACAGTTCGGCGCCGATGTAGTTGCCGATGCGGCCGAAGCCCAGGCCCAGCGGCACCAGCGGCGCGACGAAATCCATGACGTCGAAGAAATGCAGGCGCTGCGCACGCGACCACCACCATGCGGCCGCCAGTACGCCCAGCAGGCCGCCGTGGAAACTCATGCCGCCATCCCAGACCTTGAACAGCATCAGCGGGTTGGCGAACAGCTCGCCGGTCGCATAGAACAGCACATAGCCGATCCGGCCCCCGAGGATCACGCCGAGGATGCCGTAGAACAGCAGGTCGCCGAACTTCTCGGCGTCCACGCCGGGCAGACGCCCGGCGCGGATGCGTGCGCGGCCCAGCAGCCAGGCGCTGGCAAAGCCCAACAGGTACATCACGCCGTACCAGTGGACCGAGGGATGGAACGACCCCACCTGCGGCAGGTGGAGGGCGATCGGATCGATCTGGTGCAGGATGATCGACATCGGATCAGCGCGGCATCGGGTCGCGCGGCTCGTCCACCGGCGGCGTGTATTCGCCGCGCTGACGCATCGCGTTGCGCTTGGCCCACAGGTTCAGCAGTTCCACCGCGGCCGAGAAGCCCATCGAGCCGTAGATGTAGCCCTTGGGAATGTGCATGCCCACGCCGTCGAGCAGCAGGTACACGCCGATCAGCACGATGAAGGCCAGCGCCAGCATCTTGACCGTCGGGTTGGCGTCGATGAACTTGCCCAGCGGCTGGGCGGCGATCAGCATCACCGTCACCGCCAGCAGGATCGCGCAGACCATCACCGGCACGTAGTCGCCGGCCATGCCGACCGCCGCGATCACCGAGTCCAGCGAGAACACGATGTCGATGACCGCGATCTGCGCGATGACCGCGCCGAACGAGGCGGTCACCTTGCCGGCTGTGCCGTGCGCTTCGTCGTCGTCGCCCTTGAGCTGCTCGCGGATCTCCAGCGCGCCCTTCACGATGAGGAACAGGCCGCCGAGGATCAGGATCAGGTCGCGCACCGAGATGCCGCGCCCGAAGGCTTCGAACAGCGGATCGGTCAGACCGGCTAGCCAAGCGAGCGTGAGCAGCAGGCCGATGCGCGTGATGCACGCCACCGCGATGCCGAACTTGCGCGCGAACTCGCGCTGCTCGAGCGGCAGCTTCGACACCGCGATCGAAATGAAAACCAGATTGTCGATGCCGAGCACGATCTCGATCGCGCTGAGTGTGACCAGCAGGATCCAGACCTGCGGATCGGTGATCAATTCCATCATGGGGAAGACATCCTCTTTGAAAGTCGATCGGTGCGGTGCCCGGTCGCCGCGCTCACAGCCAGCGCGGCAGCAGAACGAGACTCCACACCACCAGTACGTTGATCATCGTGACGAACACCGCCGCCGAGCCCATGTCCTTGGCCCGGCCGGCGAGTTCGTGGAATTCCGGGCCATAGCGCTCGATCACCGCCTCGATGGCCGAATTCAACAGCTCCACCGCCAGCACGAGCAGGCAGCTGCCGATCAACAGCGCGCGCTCCACGCCGTTCGCGCCCAGCCAGATCGCCAGCGGCGCGAGCACCGCGAGCAGGTAGACCTCGAGCCGGAACGAGGATTCGTGCAGCCACGCGGCACGCAGACCCTGGCAGGACCAGACGGTCGCCTTGAACATGCGGCCCAGCCCCCGCGGGCGATGCCCAATCCCGTCCGCCATCGTTCAGCGCGCCTGCCGGGCGGCACGACGCACGGGGCGCGCCACGCAGCGGCCGGTCGCGGGCCGCGGAACAGTCGGAGACATGAGGGCGGAAGGTGGTCCGGTCGTGTTGCGGCAATTCTGACACATCGTCCGCCGCGCCAAGGGCGTCGCGGTTTGCAATGCCGGGCGACGGCTGGTTGACTGGCCGGCCGATCCGACCAGGAGCGACCCGTGCGCATCCCGTTTTCGACCCCGTTCCGCGCCGCCGGCGCCGCCGCGATCCTGATGGCGGCACTGCTCGCCGGCTGCGCCACCGGTGGCGGCGTGCCCGCCGATCTGGACCCGGTGTCGTCGCCCGAATGGGCCACCGACATGGCGCGCTTCGCCGCCGAGGACGCGGCCACGCCGCCGCCTGCCCGCCCGGTCGTCTTCACCGGCAGCTCGTCGGTGCGGATGTGGGAGACGCTGGCTGCCGATTTCCCGGACGTCGTCGTCCTCAACCGCGGCTTCGGGGGGTCGCAGGTCCGTGACGCGGTGTGGTACGCCGACGAAGTCGCACTGCGCTACAAGCCGCGCCAGATCGTGCTCTACGCCGGCGACAACGACATCGCCGAAGGCCGCAGCGCGGCCCAGGTGCTGGCCGACACCGAGGCCTTCGTCGCACGTATCCGCCACACCCAGCCCGGGACGCCGATCGCCCTGCTCGGCATCAAGCCCAGCCCCTCGCGCGCCAACCTGCTCGACGTCCAGCGCGATGCCAACAACGCACTGCGCGCCTGGGCGGCGACCCAGCGCAACGTCGCCTACATCGACGTGTTCACGCCGATGCTCGATGCCGAGGGCGTACCGCGCGAGGACCTCTTCATCGCCGACCGGCTGCACATGAACGCCGCCGGCTATGCGCTGTGGAAGGACATCATCGGGCCCTTCCTGGTGCGCTGACCGTCGCGTCCGTCGACGAGAGGCCGCGTCGTTCGACGCGGCCTTTTTCATGCCGGTGATGCCGTGACGCGTACCGTGCGGCGCCTCGCGATCTTGCCGATCCTGCGCGATGGGAATGCGTCCCATCCGGCATTGAAACGATTTCAGGCCGTTTTCCGTGCCGCCCGGCACGTCGCGACTGGCGACAGCGTGTGCAGGCGTGCGCATTCATTGACAGTCGCAACCATGCCCGCCAGCGTCGCTCGACCGGTGCGGCGCAGCTCATCGCGATGCCGGCGGAACAGGGGATCCATCGCAAGTCGACAGCCATCTTCCAAGGGAATGCACCGATGATCCAGAAGCGCCTGCTTGCTCTCGCCGTGTCCGCTGTCCTCGTCCCGCCCGTCTTCGCTGCCGAGCTGAAGACCGTCGAAAACCCGATCCCCGGCCAGTACATCGTCGTGTTCAACAGCGACGAGATCCGCGAACGCGTCGACGCCGACCGCCTGGCCGGCCGGCTCGACAAGGCGCTGGTCGCCTCACCCGATGCCGCCATCGCCGCGGAGGTCGAAAAGCGCGTCGTCGACATCGCCGCCCAGCACGACCTCAAGGTGTCGCAGCTCTACACGCACGCGCTGCACGGCATGGTCGTCAACGCCGACAAGCGCAAGCTGGCCGCGCTGCTCAACGATCCACGCGTGGATTTCATCGAGGAAGACGGTTACGTCGAACTGTCGGCCACGCAGACCGGCGCGACCTGGGGGCTGGACCGCATCGACCAGCGCGATCGCCCCTTGAACGGCACCTACGTCTACGACCCGCTGGCCGCGAACGTGCGCGCCTACATCATCGACAGCGGCATTCGCACCGGTCACACGCAGTTCGGCTCGCGCCTGCTGTCGGGATATTCGGCGATCAACGACGGGCGCGGCAGCAACGACTGCAACGGTCACGGCACCCACGTCGCCGGCACCGTCGGCGGCACGACCTGGGGCGTGGCCAAACAGGTGCGTCTGGTGCCGGTGCGCGTGTTCGGCTGCACCGGTGGCAGCGCCAATTCCACGATCATCGCCGGCATCGACTGGGTGCGCGCCAACCGCGTGCTGCCGGCCGTCGCCAACATGAGCCTCGGTGGGCCGGCGTCGACCGCGACCGACAATGCGACCAACAACCTGATCAACAGCGGCGTCACCGTGGTCGTCGCGGCCGGCAACAACAACGGTGCCAATGCGTGCAACTACTCGCCCGCGCGCGTGGCCAACGCGGTGACCGTCGGCTCGACGACCTCGACCGATGCGCGGTCGTCGTTCTCCAACATCGGCAGCTGCGTCAACATCTTCGCGCCCGGCAGCTCGATCACGTCGGCCTGGCACACCAGCACGTCGGCCTCCAACACCATCAGCGGCACCTCGATGGCGTCCCCGCATGTCGCCGGCGCCGCCGCGCTGTATCTGACCAACAATCCGTCGGCCTCGCCGGCGACGGTCCGCAACTGGCTCTACAGCAACGCGACCACGAACCGGATCAGCAACCCGGGCAGCGGTTCGCCCAATCGCCTGCTCTACACGCGCTGACCGGGCACGACCCGGCACGCACGGAAAAGGGCGCCCTCGGGCGCCCTTTTTCATCGCGCGGCGGATCACTGCTGACGCAAAGCGTCGATCGGATCGAGCTCGGACGCCTTGCGCGCCGGGTAGTAGCCGAAGAACAGACCGGTCGCGACCGAGAAGCCCGCGGCCAGCAGCACGACCTGGCTGTTGAGCGCGGTCGGCAGATCGCTGAAGCGCCCGACCAGCAGCGCGCCTCCCACGCCGATCGCGATGCCCAGCACGCCGCCGCCCAACGACAACAGCATCGCCTCGGCGAGGAACTGTCGGCGTACGTCTGCCGGACCCGCACCGACGGCCATGCGCAGGCCGATCTCGCGGATCCGCTCGGTCACCGACACCAGCATGATGTTCATGATGCCGATGCCGCCGACGATCAGCGAAATGGTCGCGACCGCGCCCAGCAACAGCGACATCAACCGCGTGGTCGCGGTGCGCGTGGCGACGATCTCGGAGATGTTGCGCACGCTGAAATCGTCGTCGGCGCCCGGGGCGATGCGGTGCCGCTGCCGCAGCAGGGCTTCGACCTCGCCCTGCACGTAGGGCAGATCATCGGCATTGCCGACCGTCAGCGCGATCTGCATCACCGCACCGGCCGGCATGCCCATCGCGCCGAGCAGACGCCGGCGCCCGGTCTCGAGCGGCACCATCATCACGTCGTCCTGGTCCTGGCCGAACCCACCCTGTCCCTTGGCATTGAGCACGCCGACCACGACGAAGGGCGTACGTCCGATGCGCACCGTCTGCCCGATGCCGCTGTCGTCGCCGAACAGTTCGCGGCGTACGGTCTCGCCGATGATCACGTTCTTGCCGGCGCCGCTGTAGTCCTGCGGCTCGAAGCCCGAGCCGTCGACGATCGTCCAGCCGTTGATCTCGAAGAAATCCGGCTGCACGCCCTGCCAGCTGCTGGCCCAGTTCTTCTCGGCGAACACGATCTGGCTGCTGCCGCGCAGCGACCCCGACACCAGCTGCACTTCGGGAATCTCGCTGCGGATCGCCTCGGCATCACCCTCGCTCAGGGTGAAGAAGCTGCTGCCGGCCTGGCGCGCGCCGCCGGGCGTGCGGCGCGAGCCGGGCGAGATGTCGAGCCGCTGCGACCCCAGGCCCGAGACCATGCGGTCGATCTCGGCCTGCGTGCCCTGGCCCACCGACACCATGACGATCACCGCCGCGATGCCGATGATCACGCCCAGCGAAGTCAGTGCGCTGCGCATCCAGTTGCCGCGCAGCGCAAAGATCGCGGTGCGCAGCACGTCGATGAAGGTCATGGCACGACTCCGGTGTGCGCGCGGACGCGCGTGTCGTAGGGGCCTTCCTCGTGCAGCTCCCCGTCGCGCATGACGAAGGTGCGGTCGGCGTGTGCGGCGACCTCGGGATCGTGGGTGATCAGCACCACGGTGTGCCCGTCGTCGCGCAGACGCTTGAACAGCGCGAGGATTTCCTCGCCGGTCTTCGTGTCCAGCGCACCCGTGGGTTCGTCGGCCAGCAACACCGGCGGCCGGTTGATCAGCGCACGTGCGATCGCCACGCGCTGCTGCTGGCCGCCGGACAGTTCGCTGGGCCGGTGGCTGCCGCGGTTCTCCAAGCCCACCGCCGCCAGCGCTTCGCGCGCGCGGTCGGCGCGCGCCTCGTTGGGCACGCGCGCGTACCCCAGCGGCATCGCCACGTTCTCCAGCGCGCTCATGCGCGGCAGCAGGTTGAAGCCCTGGAACACGAAACCGATCTTGTCGCGGCGCAGCTGCGCGAGTGCTTCGCGGTCGAGCGTGGCCACGTCGATGCCGTCACACAGATACTGCCCGCCCGTCGGCGTGTCGAGACAGCCGATCAGGTTCATCAGCGTCGATTTGCCTGAGCCCGATGGCCCCATGATCGCGACGAACTCGCCATGCGCGATCGCGAGCGACACGCCGCGCAGCGCGACGACTTCCGCCTCGGTGCCGGCCGAGTACACCTTTTCCAGCGCGCGGGTCTCGATGACCGGTGGCCGCGCGACGTCCATGGGCGTGCTCATCGTGCGGCCGCGCGCTCGCCGGTGACGATCAGATCGCCCTCGGACACGCCGCCCGACACCTCGGTCGAACTGCCGTCGCTGGCCCCCAGCCGCACCGGCACCGCTTCGCGACTGCCGTCGACGAGCCGGTACACGGTGACGCGCGTCGCGCCGACGGTCGCGGCCAGCGTGCGGTTCCACTGCGCACGCTGGTTCGCATCCAGCGTAGCGGCGAACCCGGCGAAGGTCTGCTGGAACCGGTCCATCATCCGCTGGCGGATCTGCGCCTGCACGCTCGGGTCGCGGCTGCCGCCCATCACCATCATGCCCGGCGGCGGGCCACCGGCATTGCCACGCGCGCCGGCGCCCTGCGCTGCCGGACGCTGCGCCTGCTGACGCTCGCGCATCGCTGCCAGCGCGGTATCGAATGCAGCCTGTTGCGACGCGGTGAGCTGCATCGACGCCGCCGCCGCGACGAGGTCATCGGCCAGACCGCCGCCGCGCGGTGCGTTGCCGCCCTCCGGACGCGCGGCCGCGGCGATGTCGGCGGCATCGGCCGGCCGGTAGCGCAGCGCGGCGTTGGCGATCTTCAGCACGTTCTCGCGATTGCTGACCTCGATCTCGGCGTTGACCGTCAGACCCGGCAGCAGGGTGCCGTCGGCGTTGTCCACGGCAACGACCACCGGATAGGTCACCACGTTGTTGGTCGTCGTCGCCGCCAGACGCACCTGCTCCACGGTGCCCTTGAAGCGACGGTCATTGAACGCGTCGGCGGTGAAGGTCACCGTCTGGCCGACCTGCACCTGGCCGATGTCGGCCTCGTCGACCGCGAGTTCGATGCGCATCTTGCGAAGGTCTTCGGCGATGGTGAACAGCTCGGGCGCCTGCAGGCTGGCGGCCACCGTCTGGCCGGGCTCGATCGAGCGGGTCAGGATCGTGCCGTTCACCGGCGACCGGATCACGGTGCGCTCCATGTTGATCCGCGAGGTCTGCGTCGACGCCGTCTGCTGCACGATCTGCGCCTGCGCCGCAGTCGCCTGCGCGCGTGCCTGGTCGAGCGCCGCGCGCGCCAGGTCCACGTCGCTGCGGGCCACGAGCTGCTGGTCCGACAACGCGGCCTTGCGGTCGTAATCGAGCTGCGCATTGCGCAGCGTCGCCTGCGCCTGCGACAGCGAGGCACGCGCGCTGTTGATCTGCGCCGAGCCCTGCTCGATCTGCGCCTGGTAGGTCGCCGGATCGATGCGTGCGAGCACCTGGCCCTCTTCGACGGCGTCGTTGAAGTCGACCAGCACCTCGGTGATCTGGCCCGACACCTGGCTGCCCACGACCACGGTCGAAGTGGCACTGAGCGTGCCGGTGGCCGAGATCACCACGCGGATGTCGCCGCGCTCGACCGGCGTGGTGCGCCACGCGCCCTCGGCATCGGCGGCGCTGCGCTGCGACCAGAACCACAGACCGCCGGCAGCGACGAGCACGATGACGACCAGCGGCAGGAAACGCATGAGGGAACGACGGCGGGGCTTGGGGCGAGTCGACATGGAGATGGTCTTTGCGGGCAACTGGAGACGCTAACGCATCGCGTGACGTCCAGTTGACCGGCGCATGCGCTTTTTCGTTCCCCGCGACGTCAGCACACGCGGCGGAGTGGGCCCCGGTTCAGACCAGCCGGTCGCCGAGCACGATCGTGACCGTCGTGCCCTCGCCCGGCGCACTCTCGAGCGCCACCGGCCAGCCGAAGCGCGTACCGAGCCGGCGCACGATCGACAGACCGATGCCCTTGCCGGATTGCGCGAACGGGTCAGCGCGGTAGAACGGGTCGTAGACGCGCTTGAGCACGTCGGCGCTCATCCCGATGCCGGTGTCGCGGACGATGATGCGGTCGCGCTCGACCACCACGTCCACGCCGCCGCTCTCGGTGAACGCCCAGCCGTTGCGCAGCAGATGGCCGAGCATCACGCCGAGCACGCGCGGTGGCGCGTCCAGTTTCGGTCGGCTGCGGATGTCGAGATCCAATGTCAGCTGCTTGCCCTCGAACAGCGGCCGCACCTTGTCGAGTTCCTCTTCGATCACCTCGACGACGTCGAACACTTCGCTCTGCGGCATGACGCCGCGCTCGCGCGCCAGCACCAGCAGCGCGTCGATCACCGCTTCCATGTCCTGGGTCGCACGGCGGATCCGCAGCAGCGGTCGCTGCTGGTGCGGCGGCGTGGCCGGGTCGGCGGCGATCATGTCGCTGGCGACGCGGATCACCGTCAAGGGGGTGCGTAGCTCGTGGCTGGCATCGCGGGTGAACTCGCGCTCGCGGCGCACGAAGGAGCCGATGCGTTCGCCCAGACCGTGCAGGGCGCTCGACAGCGCCTGCGCTTCGCGTCCGGCATCGCTGCGCGGCGACAGCGCCGGCGGCACGCCGTCGTCGTCGTCGGACGGGTTCCAGCGGCCCACCTCGTCGGCGAGCCGGTGGATCGGCAGCACCATGCGCTTGGAGGTGCGGTAGGTCATCCACGAGACCACGAACATCGTCGCCACCATCAGCAGCGCGAGGCCCCCTGCCGCCAGCGCGAGAATCCGGTCGAACAGCGACAGCGAGGCGGCGAGGTACAGCGTGCCGCCCTCGCGGCGGTCGACCAGCAGCACGCCCTCGGTGTCGCGACGCGAAGAGAAACCTTCCGGCGCGCCCTTGAACCAGACGAGGTTGGCGACCGCGCGGTCGCCGCTCACGATCGCCTGCAGCTCGCCGTCGTCGGGCAGGAAATAGCCCTGCAGGTTCACGCCGAACGGCGGCGGATACGCCGCGTCCGTGCGTCGCACCTGCCACCATGCGTCGGCCTCGGCCCGCAGCCACTGCCGCGCGACGACCTCGCGGCCGATGAAGGCCGCGGTCATCACGCAGACGATGAGCGTCATCCCGGCGATCACCGCCTGGAAGGTGAACGCATCGCGGATGCGGTTGGGAAGCCCCTGGGGCATCGTCGAAGCGCGTCGTCGGCTCAGGCCGGCGACTGCTCGATGTCGGCGATGCGGTAGCCCGCGCTCTGCACGGTGTGCAGCAGCTGCTTGTCGTAGGGCTTGTCGATGATCTTGCGCAGGTTGTAGAGATGGCTGCGCAGGGTGTCGGAGTCGGGCAGGCTGTTGCCCCAGATCTCGCGCTCGATCTCCTGGCGGTTCACCACGCGCGGCGACTCGCGCATCAGGATCGTCAGCAGCTTCATGCCGATCGGGGAGAGCTGCAGCTCGGTGCCGCCGCGGGTGGCGCGCATGCTGGCCGGGTCGAGCACGAGGTCGGCGACCTTGAGCACTTCCGAGCCCACTTGGCGGCGCTCGCGACGGATCAGTGCGCGCAGGCGCGCCTCGAGCTCCTGGATCGCGAACGGCTTGGTCAGATAGTCATCGGCGCCCGAGCTCAGGCCGGTCAGCTTTTCGTCGAGCGTGTCGCGCGCGGTCAGCATCAGCACCGGCGTCGACTTGCGCGCATCCTCGCGCAGGCGCTTGCAGACCTCGATGCCGTCCAGACGCGGCAGCATCAGGTCGAGCACGATCACGTCGTAGCTGTTCTCGGTCGCCAGACGGTAGCCGTCCAGACCGTCGGAGGCGTAGTCGACCTCGAAGCCGCGGCCTTCGAGATACTCGCCGACCATCTCGGAGATATTGCGGTTGTCCTCGACGATGAGGACGAGGCCCCCCGGTTCCTGACCTGCGCGCATGTACGAACTCCCGTGCTGGATGCGTGGATTAAGCTTTGTGAATTTACATGTGCTGGCAGTGCACGGTTCGTGAAGATTTCGTGTGCCGCACCATCGCACCGGGCTTGGCGCTACGCTCTGCGCCTTTCCCCGTCTGTGGACCCGCCGTCATGCCCGGCTACGAGCGTTATCTGCCCATCCTGCTGCTGGTCGGCTCGAACATCTTCATGACGTTCGCCTGGTACGGACACCTCAAGCACCGTACGGTGCCGATCCTGACGGTCATCGTCGTCAGCTGGGGCATCGCGTTCTTCGAATATCTGCTGATGGTGCCGGCCAACCGCATCGGCGCAGCGGTCTACTCCGCGCCGCAGCTCAAGGGCATGCAGGAAGTGATCACCCTGCTGGTGTTCGCCGGGTTCTCGACCTGGTATCTGGGCCAGCCGCTGAAATGGAACCACTGGGCCGGCTTCGGCATGATCGTGGTCGCGGCGTGGCTGATCTTCCTGGAGTGATGGCGCCGCTCAGAAGCGGATGCGGCCGGTCAGGATGTCCTTGAACATCACCCAGTCGCCGATGAAGGAATAGATCGGGTGCTTGAACGTGGCCGGGCGGTTCTTCTCGAAGAAGAAGTGCCCTACCCACGCGAAACCGTAGCCGCAGACCAGCGCGGCCAGCGCCCACCAGCCGTTGCGCTGCCACAGCGCGACGCCCATCAGCGCCAGCACGCCGCAACTGCCGATGAAATGCAGGCGCCGCGACACCGGATGCGCGTGCTCGCCGAGATAGAAGGGATAGAACTCGCGGAAGCTCGCGAACCGGCGCATGCATCCTCCCAGGGCAGGCGTTCGATGCGACATTGATCGCACCGGCGCCGCAGCGCGTCAACCGCCAGCCGGACGCGGCGCGAACATGATCACCGCCATGCCCAACAGGCACAGCGCGGCGCCGGCCAGATCCCAGCGGCTGGGCACGATGCCGTCCACGCGCCACAGCCAGACCAGCGCCACTGCGACGTAGACACCGCCGTAGGCGGCGTACACGCGACCCGATGCGGTGGGATGCAGCGTCAGGAGCCATACGAACGCGGCCAGCGCCGCGGCGGCGGGAACCAGCCACCACGCACTGCCGTCCTTGCGCAGCCACAGCCACGGCAGGTAGCAGCCGACGATCTCGAAGAACGCCGTCGCCACGAACAGCGCGAAGGTTTTCATGCGTCGCGCTCGGCCTGCTTGGCGCGATTCCAGTAGGCGTCCTGCGCGTCGAGCGACTGGCCCGCGAGCGTCTGGCCGTCCGCGTCGGCCATCGCCTCCATCGCGCGGAAGCGACGTTCGAACTTGTGGTTGGCGCGACGCAGGGCGGCGCCGACGTCGACCTTCGCATGGCGCGCGAGATTGGCGGCGACGAACAGCAGATCGCCCAGTTCCTCCTCGAGCCGGTCCTGCGCGGCGGCATCGTCCGGATCGGCGGCGACCGCAGCGAATTCCGCGCGGACTTCCTCGATCTCCTCGTGCAGCTTGTCGATCACCGGCAGCGCGCCCGGCCAGTCGAAGCCGACGCGCGCGGCGCGGTTCTGCAGCTTCACCGCCCGCTGCCATTCCGGCAAGCCGCGCGCGATGCCGGCCAGCGCCGAGGTGTCGGTGTCGCCGGCAGCCGCGCGCTCGGCCTGCTTGATCTGCTCCCAGTTGCGCTTGACCGCATCGGCATCGTCGACGTCCACATCGCCGAACACGTGCGGATGCCGGCGCACCATCTTGTCGGCGATCGCGGTCGCCACGTCCTCGAATCCGAACGCGCCCTGCTCCCGGGCCATTTGCGCGTGGAAGACCACCTGCAGCAACAGGTCGCCGAGTTCGTCGCGCAGGCCGGCCATGTCGCCGCGATCGATCGCATCCGCGACCTCGTAGGCTTCCTCGATCGTATAGGGCGCGATCGTCGAGAAATCCTGCTTGAGGTCCCAGGGGCAACCGCCGTCGGGATCGCGCAGGCGCGCCATGATCCCGAGCAGCCGTGCCAGTCCCGGGTTGGTGTCGTGCATCGTCGTGTCCTGGTGTGCGCCGGTCGAAGCTGGCTCAATCGCAGCTGCGGCACCGGCAGGATGCGCGCGGCGTCCGCTCAGACCCAGTCCCGCCACGGCAGCGTCGGATCCCCGAGCGCGATGAAGTCGCCGTTGAGGATGGTGTCGCGCCGGTTGTAGCGGAACGGCCGGCCCTGCGGGTCGAGCACCACGCCGCCGGCGGCTTCGAGGATCGCCTGCCCTGCGCCGGTGTCCCATTCGCTGGTCGGCCCGAAGCGCGGATAGACGTCCATGCCCCCTTCGGCGAGCCGGCAGAATTTCAGCGACGAGCCGAGCGCGACCGGCTCGCTGTCGCCCAATCGTGCGAGCAGCGCATCGGTGCGCGGGTCGCGATGCGAGCGGCTGGCCGCGACGCGCAGCACGTCGCCGCTGGCGATGCGTCGCGCGTGGATCGCGACCTCCGCCTCGCCATCGCGCCGGAACGCACCGTCGCCCGGCGCGCCGTGCCACAGCACGCCCGTCACCGGCGCCTGGATCACGCCGAACACCGACACGCCATCCTCGATCAGCGCGATGTTGACCGTGAACTCGCCATTGCGCTTGACGAACTCGCGCGTGCCGTCGAGCGGATCGACCAGCCACATGCGCGGCCAATGGCGGCGCGTCTCGAACGGCACCGCGTGCACGGCTTCCTCGGACAGGATCGGGATGTCCGGCGTGAGCGCCTGCAGGCCGTCGACGATGACGCGATGCGCGGCGAGATCGGCGGCCGTGACCGGGCTGGCGTCGGCCTTGCGGACCACGTCGAAGTCCTCGGCATAGACCTCGAGAATCGCCGCGGCCGCCGCATGCGCGATCGCGATCACGCCCTCGCGCACCTGCGCGCTCACGGGACCGGCAGCCTCAGCCACCGTGGTGGCGCAGCCAGTCGCGGACGATGAAGAGCGCGGCGATCGAACGGCCCTCGGAGAACTCTTCGCGCAGGATCAGCTCGTGCAGGTCGTCGAGCTTCCACGGCACGACTTCGAGCTCTTCGGGCTCGTCACCGGCCAGACGCTCGGGATACAGATCGCGGGCGACGACCAGCGTCGCCTGATGGCTCATGTACTGCGGCGCCAGCGAGATCGAACGCAGCGCCTCGACGCGACGGGCGCCGAAGCCGATCTCTTCCTTCAGCTCGCGGTTCGCCGCTTCGATCGCGGTCTCGCCGGCATCGATGCGGCCCTTGACGAGGCCGAGCTCGTAGCGATGGAACCCGGCCGCGTACTCGCGCACCAGCAGCACGGTGTCGTCATCACGCATCGGTACGACGATGACCGCCCCATGGCCGCGTCCGTGCAGGCGCTCGTACAGGCGCCGCTCGCCGTTGGAGAACTCCAGATCGAGCCGCTCCATGCGATACAGCGCGGCTTCGTGCTCGGTGACGTCGTGGATGGTCGGCAGCGCCCTGCTCATGCCCGCGCGCCTCCGCCTGCACGGGGCCGGCGATGCGGGGCGATAATGTGTGGATGACTGGACAGACTCACGATGCGGCCATTCTAGCCGACGGCAACGACTGGCGGACCCGCGACCTCGCCGCGGTCTGGCACCCCTGCACCCAGATGCGCGAGCATCCCGATACGCAGCCCTTGCTGCCGATCGTGCGCGGCGAAGGCGCGTGGCTCGTCGAGGCCGGCGGCCGCCGGATCCTCGATTCGGGCAGCAGCTGGTGGACCAATCTGCACGGCCATGCGGAACCGCGCATCGCCGAAGCGATCGGCCGGCAGGCACGCACGCTCGAGCAGGTGATCCTCGCCGGCTGCACGCATCCGGCGGCGGTCGAACTGGCCGAACGCCTGCTCGCCATCGCGCCGCGCGAGCCCGGTCGCCCGCCGCTGCGCAAGGTGTTCTATGCCGACAACGGTTCGGCGGGTGTCGAAGTCGCGCTGAAGATGGCGTTCCAGTGGTTCCAGAACCGCGGCGACGAACCGCGCCGGACCAAGTTCGTCGCGTTGCAGAACGGCTATCACGGCGAAACGCTGGGCGCGCTGGCGGTCGGCGACATTCCGCTGTACCGCCGGGTGTATGCGCCGCTGCTGTGCGAAGCGGTGTTCGCGCCCTCCCCCGACGCCTACGAGGCACGCGCAGGCCAGAGCGCTGCCGGCCACGCCGAGGATACGGCCGATGCGCTGGCGCATCTGCTCGACGAACACGCCGGCGAGATCTGCGCGCTGATCCTCGAACCGCTGATCCAGTGCGCCGGCGGCATGCGCATGCACGACCCGGTGTATCTCAAGCGCGTGCGCGAGCTGTGCGACGTGCACGGCGTGTTCCTGATCGCCGACGAGATCGCGGTCGGCTTCGGCCGCACCGGCACGCTGTTCGCCTTCGAGCAGGCAGGCGTGCAGCCGGATCTGCTGTGTCTTTCGAAGGGCCTGACCGGCGGCTTCCTGCCGCTGTCGACGGTGCTGGCGACGCAGGCGCTGTACGACGGCTTCCTCGACGTCTCGCGCGAACGCGCCTTCCTGCACTCGCACAGCTACACCGGCAATCCGCTGGCCTGCGCGGCGGCGCTGGCTTCTCTCGACATCTTCGAAACCGACGACGTGCTCGCGCGCAATCGCGACACGGCCACGAAGATGGCGACGCTGGCCGCGCAGATCGGCGCGCACCGCCATGTCGCGGACCTGCGCCAGACCGGCATGGTCGTGGCGTTCGAATTGACGCGCGACGGTGACAAGGCCATGCCGTTCGACCCCGCGCTGCGGATCGGCCTGCGCGCCTATCGCCACGCCGTCGAGCGCGGCGTGCTGCTGCGACCGCTCGGCGACATCCTGTACTGGATGCCGCCCTACTGCATCGACGACGCGCAGCTGCAACTGCTGGCTGAGGTCACCGCCGAAGCCATCGAGGTGGCGACGTCGTGCGTGTGATCCGCGCCTTCGTCGACCGGCCGCTGACGGTCGGCCACCAGGTCGAATTGCCCGACGACGCGGCCGCGCACCTGGTGCGCGTGCTGCGCCTGCGCGAAGGCGATGCCTGCGTGCTGTTCAACGGCGACGGCCACGACCACGACGCGCGGCTGGTGCGTGCCGACAAGCGCGGTGCGGTGGCCGAGATCGTCGCCACGCGCAGCATCGACCTGGAATCGCCACTGTCGATCACCCTGGTCCAGGGCATCGCCCGCGGCGAAAAGATGGACTGGATCCTGCAGAAGGCGACCGAGCTGGGCGTCACCGCGTTCGTGCCGGTCTCGAGCGACCGCAGCGAGGTGAAACTCGATGCCGAACGCGCGGGCAAGCGGCATGCGCACTGGCGCAGCGTCGTCGTGTCGGCCTGCGAACAGAGCTGGCGCACGCGCGTGCCTGAGGTCGCGGCGCCGCGATCACTCGCGGCCGCACTGGCCGACCTGGCGGCGGAGGCTTCGCGCTGGCTGCTCGACCCCGAAGCGGAGGCCGGCATCGCGACGATGCCGGCACCGTCGAACGGCGTCGTGCTTGCGATCGGTCCGGAAGGCGGCTGGTCGCCGAACGATCGCGCGGCGCTGGTCGCCGCGGGTTTCGGTGGCCTGCGTCTGGGGCCGCGGATCCTGCGCACCGAGACCGCCGGCATGGCCGCGATCGCCGCATTGCAGGCGCGGTTCGGCGACCTCGCCGGCTGAGCGCCGGCGTACGGATCATGCATTCCGCCGGCATCGTGCCGGCGCGACAGGTCAGGCGGCGAGCGCCTCGCGCACTGACTGCTCGATCAGGTCGATGTCGGGGATCAGCGCGACGTCGTCGTTGAGACGCACCCGCGCACGCACCGCGAACGGCAGCGCATCGTCGTGGCCTTCGGACTCGTCGAGCAGGTTCTCCTCGGAAATCGTCACCAGCCGCGGAAAGCCTTCGGTCAGCAGTGCGAAGAACGGCAGGCGCGCATCGCCGCCGAGGCTCTTGAGCACGACGACCTTGCTGGCGAGATCGGCACGTTCGTCGCCTTGGCCCGACAGCACCGGAAACGCGACCAGCGGCAGACGCCAGCCGCGCCAGCGCAGACGACCGAGCAGCCACTCGGGCGCATTCGCCACCGCTTCGGGCGGCGAATAGGACAGCACTTCGGAGATCGTCGCGTTCGGCAGCAGCAGCTGGGTGGCGCCGGCGCGGATCAGCACCCCGCGGATTTCGTGATGGGCGCTCACAGCGACAGGCCTCCGGAATCGAAATTGCGCGCGCCGGGCATCCAGCGCGCGAGCAGCCAGTCGGCGATGTCGGTCGGGCTGCCCGCCGGACCGCCACGCTGTGCGACCGCGCGTGCGGCAATCGGGTCGTAACAGCCTTCCTCGCTCTGCCCGCCGACCAGCGCACCCTGCCAGGCCGGGCCCATCGCCACGTCGACCAGTGACGCGTCGGCGCCGCTGAGGAACAGCACCGCGCTGTCGTCGGCCGGCACCGCGTCCGCGAGTGCGGCGATGTCGGCGGATTCGGCGAACCGCAGCTCGCCCGCGGTCGCGACCGGCAGCAGATCCGGCGGCAGGAAATACACCTCGCCCGGCGACAGGGTCATGCCGGCTTCGGCCAGCTGCACCGGCATCGCCGTGGCACGTTCCATCTGCCGCACGAGCCGGTCGTAGCGCCCGCCGTCGAGCTGCAGCCTCACCAGCACCGGACGCGGGAAGCCTTCCGGCAGCGCGCCCAGCAACTGGCGCACCGCATCGGGCCCGCCGAGACCGCCGGCGATCAGCACCACGCCCTTGACCGGGCCGTGTCCGTAGCTGTCCGCATCGGCCAGGCTCAACCCGGAGATGCGCGATTCGAGCGCGGACAGGTCGCGGGTGAGCGACTTCGCCGGCGCGTCGGCCGCAGGCGTTGCCGCGGCGGTCGTCGTCGCGTCGGCATCCTCGTCGACCAGAGACAGCGACATGCGCGGCGCGGCAGGCGCCGCCGGCGGCGCCACTGCCGACGGGACCAGCGGGGCGTCGTCGTCCTGCAGCGACAGCGGCACGCGTTCGGGCATCGGCGGCGGCAGCGGCGGCACGACCGGTGCAGGCGCAGGCGCCTTTGCCGGCGACGCATCCGACAACGCGGCGAGATTCTCGTCGAGATCGCGCACTTCGCCCGGCGCTTCCGCCGGCGGCGTGTAGCTCATCTCGTCGTACTCGGCGAGTTCGAAGTCGAAGTCGAACTCGACCGCCTGCGACGGTGCCGCCGCGTGGTCGTCGAACTCGGCCGCGACCGGGTCGAAGGCGAGATGACCGGACGTGTCGCCGGTGTCCGCGCGCGGCGCGGTCGCCTCGTCTCCGGTGGTCTCGCGCTCGACGTCGGTCGACGGGGAGACGTCCGCGTTCGCATCGAATTCCAGCACCAACGGCGCGACCACGTCGGGATCGGGTGAAATGACCGGCGCGTGTTCGACATCGGGCGCGGCGAAGGTGCCGGCGTCGGCGTTCGCGTCGAACTCCAGCGGGAGCGGCGCGACGACCAGCGGCTCGCCCGCGGGCGGCAGTTCGAACGCGGCCGTGTCGGGATCCGCCACGGGCACCGGCGTCGCATCGGCGGACGCCGACGGCGGCAGCACGTCGCCGAGGCCGCGCAGCTTCGCGCCCAGATGCCGGACCCAGCGCGCGGCGTCCCAGCCGGTGCGTTCGAGCACCAGCGCCGCTTCCTCGAAGATTACCGTGCGGCCCGGCGCGGCGAACGCGGGCTCGAAGGCGTCGAGCACGTCCTCGTCAGCCGGTTCCAGCACGACCACCAGCACCGACGGCGCCAGTGCTTCCAGGGCGTCGGGCGCATGCTGCGCGGGGTCGAGCGTGCCGACCAGTTCCGCGCCGGCCTCGACCAGGCCTTCGACGACGCGGTCGCAGGCCGCGCCTGCGCGCGCCAGCACCACGGTACGGATCGCGTCAGTCATCGTCGCGCTCCAGCTTCAGCAGCTCGTAGACGTGCCGCAGCAGTTCGGGTTCCTGATACGGCTTGCCGAGGTAACGGTCGACGCCGATCTCGAACGCGCGTTGCCGGTGTTTCTCGCCGGTGCGCGAGGTGATCATCATGATGCTGACGTCGCGCAGGCGCGGGTCGGCCTTCATCTGGGTCGCGAGTTCGTAGCCATCCATGCGCGGCATCTCGATGTCGAGCAGCATCAGATCGGGCACGCGCTCGTCCATGCGTTCGAGCGCATCCACGCCGTCCTTCGCGGTCATGACCTCGAAGTTGTGGCGCTCCAGCACGCGACCGGTGACCTTGCGCATCGTCACCGAGTCATCGACCACCATCACCAGCGGCACCGCGCGGCGTTCGACCACCGGCTCGGGCACCTGCTCGACGAGCTCGGGCTGGGCGGCGAGCATCGCGCCGTGACGGCGCACCAGCGGTGCGATGTCGAGGATCACGACCACGCGGCCGTCGCCCATGATCGTCGCACCGAAGATGCCGGGGATCGACGTGATCTGCGGCCCCACCGGCTTCACCACGATTTCCTTGTTGCCGACGATTTCGTCGACCGCGACCGCCGCGCGCAGATCGCCGGCACGGATCAGCAGCAAGGGCATCTGCAGCTGGCCTTCGGCGCGCGCGGCCGGCTGGCCGATCAGGCGCCCGAGGTCGTGCAGCTGGTAGTCCTCGCCGCCGTAGCGATAGGTCGCGCCCGGCTTGGCCTCGTCTCGTCCGATACGGCCCACCCCGCGCACCGACGCGATCGGCACCGCGAAGCTGGTTTCGCCGATGCGCACGAACGCGGCCTGGGTGACGGCCAGCGTCTGTGGCAGGCGCAGCGTGAACGCCGTGCCCGCCCCATCCCGCGAGCGGATGTCGAAGCTGCCGCCGAGCTGGCGCACTTCGCTGGCGACGACGTCCATGCCGACGCCGCGACCGGCGAGACGGCTGACTTCGGTCGCGGTCGAGAAGCCCGGCTGCAGGATCATCGCGTCGAGATCGACGTCCGCGATCTCGGCGCCTGCCTGCAGCAGGCCGCGTTCCTCGGCACGGCGACGGATCGCGACGCGATCGAGCCCGGCACCGTCGTCGCCGACCTCCAGCACCACTTCCGAGCCCTCGCGGCGTACCGCGATGCGCACGCAGCCCTCTTCGGCCTTGCCGGCCGCGCGACGCGCGTCGGGGGCTTCGAGGCCGTGCGCGACGGCGTTGCGCAGCATGTGCTCGAGCGGCGAGACCATGCGTTCGAGCACGTTCCGGTCGAGTTCGCCCTGCGTGCCTTCGAGCTTGAGCTGGACCTGCTTGCCGGTGTCCTGCGCGGCCTGGCGGACCACGCGACGCAGGCGCGGCACCAGACCGTCGAAGGGCACCATGCGCGTGCGCATCAGGCCTTCCTGCAGGTCCGAGCTGACGCGCGACTGCTGGGTCAGCAGGCTTTCGTACTGGCGGGTCTGGTCGTCGAGCGTCTGCTGCAGGCTGCCGAAGTCGGACGCGGTTTCGCCCAACGCACGCGAGAGCTGCTGCAGCGTGGAGAAGCGGTCGAGTTCCAGCGGGTCGAAGGTGGTGTCGGCAGTGTCGCCCTCGCGCTGGTAGCGCGCGACGATCTGCGCCTCGGTCTCGATGTCGAGACGACGCAACTGGTCGCGCAGACGCGTGTTGGTCTGGCCCAGTTCGTTCATCGCGCTGCGGAAGGCGCCGAGCTGCTGTTCCAGGCGCGCGCGATAGATCGCGACCTCGCCGGCGTAGGTGACCAGCTTGTCGAGCAGGTCGGCGCGGATGCGCACCTGTTCCTGCGAACCGCGCAGTGCGGCGTCCTCGTCGTCGGCGGCGCCGGCGTCGAGCTGCAGCGGGGCCGACAGCGGCGCCAGTTCGATCTTCGGCGCTTCCTGCGCGGGTTCCGGAGAGGCCGGCGCATCGCTGGCGCGCTTGCCGCTGAAGGCATCGACCAGCGCCTGCGAATCGCCGATCGCACGGCGTTCGCCGGCGCGCGTGACCATCGTGTGCAGCCGGTCGAAGCCGCGCTCGAGCAGCATCACGTCGGCGCGTCGCAATGCGCGCCTGCGTTCGGCGACCGCTTCGAGCAGGGTTTCCATCGCGTGGCCCAGCTCGCCGATCTCCATCAGCCCGGCCATGCGCGCGCCGCCCTTGAGCGTGTGCAGATCGCGCTGCAGTCCGGCGACCGCGTCGCGGCTGTCGGGCGACTCGCGCAACTGCGCGAGCAAGGCATCCGAATGGTCGAGCAGGTCGATGCCTTCCTCGACGAAGATGTCGATCAGCTCGGGATCGAGCCCGTCCAGCGCCAGCGGCGCGTCGGGATCGTCCGGTGCGGCCGGCAGGTCGAGGGTCTGGGCGTCCGTCCGTTCCGCCTCGGCGCCGATTTCGACCGGCGGTTCGGCGTCCTCTTCCGGCTCCGGATCGGCATCGATCGCCGGCTCCGCAGCCGAGGCATCGGACGCTCCGGTGGCGAGGTCTTCGTCCGATGTCGCGGCGGCGTCGTCCTGGAGGTCCGGTGCATCGCCTTCGGACGCGTCATGCGAAGTGGACGTGTCCGCGCCTTCGAGCGGTTCGTCCACCCGTGCGTCGTCGTCGGCGGCATCCATCTGGACCGCCGCATCCACGACGGCCTGCACTTCGCGGCCGGCTTCCTCCTGCTCGAAACGCACGCGCTCCGATTCCAGCACGCCGGCATCGATATCGGCCTGTCGTCGCAAGGCCTCGAAGGCCTGCGTGGCGACGCGCGCCGCCTCCGCCTGGCGCTCGGCATCGAGCGCGGATCCGGCTTCGCGTCGGTCCTGTTCCGCCTGGGCGGCCGCATTCCGGGCGGCCTGCTCGGCCTCGAGGCGCTCGCGTTCCGCAGCAGCGTGTGCCTGCTCGAGACGCTCCGCATCAAGGCGTTCTGCCTCGCGGCGTTCGGCTTCAACGCGCTCGGCTTCAACGCGCTCTGCTTCCAGGCGTTCTGCGTCGAGACGTTCGGTTTCGACGCGCTCTGCTTCGACGCGCTCTGCTTCGATGCGCTCAGCTTCGATGCGCTCAGCTTCGACGCGCTCGACTTCGAGACGCTCTGCCTCTACGCGTTCGGCTTCGAGACGCTCTGCCTCTATGCGTTCGGCTTCGAGACGCTCTGCTTCAATGCGTTCGCCCTCGATGCGCGCTGCCTCGACGCGCTCGGCTTCAAGACGTTCGGCTTCGGCGCGCTCTGCTTCGAGACGTTCGGCTTCGGCACGCTCCGCTTCGACGCGTTCAGCCTCCAGTCGCGCCAGTTCGGCGCGCTCGGCCTCCTCCTGTGCGAGACGCTCGGCATCGAGGCGCGCCTGCTCCAGGCGCTCGGCCTCCAGACGTTCGGCTTCGAGGCGTGCGTGTTCGGCGCGCGCTGCGTCTTCGCGTGCGACCCGCTCGGCTTCGAGACGGGCCTGTTCGGCCGCCACGGCCTCCAGTCGCTCGGCCTCGTCGCGCGCGTCTTCGGCACGGCCTGCCGCTTCGTGCTCGGCGCGTTCGGCATCTTCGCGGTCGCGGCGTTCGGCCTCTTCCTGCGCGGCAGACGCCGCGTCGAGCCGCGACGGTTCGGTCTGTTCCGCTTCGAGGCGCTCTGCTTCGTCCAGGTCGGCGTCGAACGTCTCCGGCATCTCAATATCGAAACGCTCGACCGGTGCTTCGGGCAGCCGGTCGCGCAGTGCACCGACTTCGGCTGCGAGTGCGGACAGGACCGCGATCCGCGGCTCGGGCGTGTGCAGCTGGCGCAGGGCCTCGCGCGCGGCCACGCAGACCGCGTCGAGGACCGGCGCGACATCGGCGTCGGGCGCAGTTCCGGCGGCGACGAGGCGCCGCGCGTACTCCTCGGCAGGACCGAGCAGCAGGCCGATCGCAGGCACTTCGGCCATCGCGAACGCGCCGTGCATCGTGTGCAGCGCGCGCAACAGCCGCTCACCGTCAGCCGGCGTGCCCGCATCAATCGCGCCGAGCCAGTCGCCGACGGTCTGCAGGTGGCCCTGCACTTCGTTGTCGAGGATTTCCAGCAGCAAAGCATCGACCGACGCCGGCACCGTCTCGACCTCGACGGGTGTGGGCGTGGACGTGTCGGCCGGCGCGATGTCGACGGCGGTTTCCGGGATCTCCAACTCGACGACCGGCGCGACAGCTGCAGCGCTGGCAGCAGGCTCGGCGCCCGTCGACAGCGGCGCCGGCCGGACCGGCAGCGTGTCGTCGCCGGCCGCAATGCGCGCCGCGCTGGCCTGCATCGCGTCGAGATCGGTGCGCAGGGTCGCTTCACCGCGCAGTACGGCCTGCAGTTCGGGCAATGCGTAGAAAGCCTGGTCGACCATTTCGACCACGGCCGGGCTCGCCGGGCGGCCATCGAGCACGCGGTTGAGCATGGTCTCGATCGACCAGCTGAACTCGCCGAGCGCCTTGGCGCCGACCAGGCGACCGCTGCCCTTCAGCGTGTGGAAGACGCGGCGGATCGGACGCAGCAGTTCGAGGTTGTGCGGCTGCGCGCGCCACGGCGGCAACAGCGCGTCGAGGTTCTCGATCTCCCCGGCGAACTCTTCGAGGAAGACTTCGCGGATCTCGTCGTCGATCTCGTCGCCGACATCGGCAAAGCCACCGGGCGTATTGCGCGTGGGCCCGGCGGCCGCGGGCGTGCTCTCGATGACCGGTGCGGGCACGGGCGTGACCGGCGCCGGCGTGTCGGCCGGCGGCGCCCAGGTGTCGCCGCCGCGTGCGAGCTGGCCCAGGTCGATCTCGCGCAATGCGTCGAGTTCCGCATCCGCGTCACTCGCGTCGCGTACGTCGGACGCCGTCTTCAATGCATCGACAGCGGCAGGCAATGGCCAGTAGCCGAGCGCTTCGAGACTGCTGCGCGCGATATCGAGGATGTCGGCGCGGTTGGGGCGCTGCTCGCGCAGCGCTTCGAGGTAGTACTCCAGGCTCGCGAGCGCATCGGCGAAGGTGTCGAGCTGGCGGCCGTTGGGCACGCGCTGGCGCGCGATCAGTTCGCGCTCGGCGTACAGCCGCACGCCGGCCAGATAATCGGCGGCCTGCTGCAGTTCGAGCATCGACAGCGCACCGCCGACCTCGGCCAGCAGGCGCGGCACTTCCTGCAGCTCGGCGTGGTCCCAGCTGGTCTCCACGAACGCGACCAGCGCCTGGCGCGCGTCGGAGAAGTTGGCGATGGCCTCGCGCACCAGCACCGCCATCGACTGCTGCGCTTCGACCGCCAGCGTGTCCTCGGACGTCTCGCCGGCATCGCCGAGACGCGAAACCTGATCGTCGAGCGTCGCGTCGACGTAGAGCAGTGCGCCGGCAACGTCGAGCAAGGTGTCCTCGCTGGCCGGCGTGGCGCCGCTGACGATGCCGCGCATGGTGTCGCGCTGCTGCTGGACCACCGTGCGCGCCGCGCCGAGGCCCAGCATGCCCAGCGTGTCGGCGACGCCGGCGAGCACCTCGACCTGCGGCTGCAGGCCGGCGATGTCGGTCGAGCCGGTGCGCAGATGCAGATCCAGTGCGTCCTTGACCCGCAGCAGGTCTTCCTTGACGGCGCCGGCGACGGTGTCGAGCAGCGCGCGGTTGCGGCCGCCGAGGCTGCCGCGGGCATGTTCGAGTTCGGCTTCGCTCGGCAGCTGTGCCTGCAGATCGAAGGTCTCGCGCAACGCGTCGAGCGCGGGATGCGCGGCGTCGCCGTGGGCGACGTGATAGAGCAGCTGGCGCGTGGATTCCTGCGCGCCGTCGGACAGCGCGGCTTCCAGACGCGGCGCCTGCTGATGCTGTCGCACCTCGCGCTCGACGCCGGCGAACACCTGGCGCAGCGCCGGATGCGCGGCAGGCGCGAACGCGCCGTCGGCGATCGCATCGGCGACCTTGGCCGCGACCCACAGCATGCGCCGCTGCGATTCGGGACCGGCCTGCGCCGCCAGGGTCGACAACCCGGCGACCAGGGCGCCGGTGTCGCCCGGACTGCCGCCGGCGGGCCAGGCCTGCAGGGCCACGCGCAGCTGGCGCAAGGCCGATTCGGGATCGATTCCCGGATCGGCCGCGGGCGCGTCGCCCGGCATCGCGCGCGCCAGATCCGGCGCGAACAGGATGCTTTCGCTCAGTCCCGACTCGCCGCGCGCGGCGCGCAGTTCGTTGAGCAGGGGCAGCAGCACGATCGGAATGTCGCGGTGGCCGCCCTGCAGACGTTCGAGGTAATCGGGCAGCAGCAGCATGCCGCGCAGCAGCGCCGCCGAGGCGATGTCGCGATCGGCGGTGGCGTTGTCGCGCAGGGCGTCGGCCAGCCGCTCCATTTCCTCGACGACCATCGCCGGCGCGTACAGCTCGACCATGCGCAGCGTGCCCTGCGCCTGGTGCAGGTAACCCGCGCACAGCCGCATGCGCCCCGGGTCGTCGGGCGTGTCGACAAAGCCTTCGAGTTCGATCCGCGCCTGGCGCAGCACCTCGTCCAGCTCCGGCTTGATCCAGCCGAGCATGGTGTGGTCGATGGCATCGCGCAGCCCGCTCATGCGGCGGCTCCGGCGCGGAAGCCGCGCGCGCGTGCGCGAAGGAAACTGACAGTCATGAAATCCGTTCCGAGGCTCAGGCCGGCAGCTTGAAGTCGGCGACCGAGCGGCGCAGGTCGGCCGCGAGCTGCGCCAGGTTGCCGATCGATTCGGCGGTCTGGTTGGCGCCCTGCGACGTCTGCCGGGTGATCGACTGGATCGTGTGCATCGCCGTGGTGATGTTGGTCGCCGCCGAGGACTGCTGACGCGCGGCGGTGGAGATGCCCTGGATGAGGTCGGACAGGCTGGTCGACACGCTTTCGATCTCGCCCAGCGCGGTGCCGGCGTCTTCGGCCAGGCGTGCACCGGCGACCACTTCGGACGTCGTCTGTTCCATCGAGGTCACCGCCTCGTTGGTGTCGGACTGGATGGTCTGGACCAGCGTTTCGATGCGGCGGGTCGCGTTGGTGGCGCGTTCGGCGAGGCGCTGCACTTCGTCGGCCACGACCGCGAAGCCGCGGCCCGCTTCACCGGCCGACGCGGCCTGGATCGCGGCGTTGAGCGCGAGGATGTTGGTCTGTTCGGAGATGTCGTTGATCAGTTCGACGATCGAGCCGATCTCCTGCGAGCTTTCGCCCAGGCGCTTGATGCGCTTGGAGGTTTCCTGGATCTGGTCGCGGATCGAGTCCATGCCGGCGATCGTCTCGCGCACCACGCCCGCACCCTTGGTCGCGATCTGCACCGAGCGCTGCGCCACGTCGGCCGATTCGGCCGAGTTCTTGGACACCTGGTCGATGCTGACCGCGATCTCGTTGATGCGGTCGGAGGCGGAATTGATTTCGGTCGCCTGGTGTTCGGCGGCCTCGGCCAGATGCATCGCGGTGGCCTGCGTTTCCTGCGCGCTGGACGCCACCTGCACCGAGGTGTCGTTGATCGTCTGCACCAGGCTGCGCAGCTGCTCGATCGCGAAGTTGATCGAGTCGGCGATCGCGCCGGTCATGTCCTCGGTGACCGTGGCCTTGACCGTCAGGTCGCCTTCGGCGAGCGAACCCATTTCGTCCAGCAGGCGCATGATCGCCTCCTGGTTGCGGTTGTTGAGTTCCATCGTGGTTTCGTAGCGCTCGCGCTGCGCGCGGTTCAGCGCCACCAGCAGGCCGGCGATCGCGCCCAGCGCGATGATGCCGGCGACGATGCTGATCCAGGTGCTGCCCAGGATCTGCCCGTCGCCCATCGAACCGGTCGAGGTGAAGGCGTTGAACAGCGATTCGCTGTCGGTGAGCAGCTGGTCGGAATTGGCGACCAGCGCGGCCGCGGCGGCCTGGGCCTGGAACAGCTGTTCGCTGCTGCCGAGGATCGCCTCGAGTTCGGCGCGCAGGCGCGTCCACTCCTCGTCGGCGCGCGCCAGCGCGGCCAGCGCGTTGCCGTTGGTCAGGGCCTGCAGTTCGCGGGTCGGGTCGCCCTCGCGCAGGCCGCTCATGACCTGCTGGAAATCCTCGGCATTGCGGCGCAGGCCCTGGCCCGCGATCGCGGCGCTGGCGCCACCGGCCTGCACCTCGGTCACGCGGCGCGCCATGTCGCCGGCCACCACCACCTGGCGCAGCGCCATGTAGACCTGCGAGGACGGCGAGCCACTGCTCGACATCGCACGCACCAGTTCGTCGAGCTGCGCCTGCAGCTGCGGCACGCCCTGCACGAAGCGCTGGGCCTGGCCGGCGAACGCGGTCACCGCGGCCTCGCTGTCGACCAGACGCTGCGCGCTCGCACCCAGCGGCGTCCAGGTTTCGGTGACCTTGGCGATCGGGCCCGACACGCCGACGGTGCTGCCGTAGTTGGCATTGAGCTGCTGGATGTCGCCGTCGATCTGCGCGCGCGTGGCCTTGAACGCGGTGAAGGCCTCGGTGCTGCCGCGCACGGCCTCGGTGCCCTGGTTGGCGAGGCGCTGGCTGTCCACGCGCAGGTTCGAGGCCGACGCGCTGGCACCGCCCAGCCGCGAGGCGTTCCATTGCCCGTAGCCGGCGTTGAGGACCAGGACCGCGCCGGAAACGACCAGCAGCACGACCCAGAAGTTCGTGCCGAAGGTGCGGCGCTTGGCGGCAAGGGTGTCGGCGGCTGTGCTCATTCGGGCGTTCCGTTCCTGTCCTGGTGCGACCGTCAGGCCGCGGCTTGTCTGAATTCCGGGGTGCGACCGAGACGGTCGAGGCTGAAGACGCCCCAGGTCGCGTTGGCGTGCGCATACGCGCGATCGACGAAGTGGCCGTAGCGGCCTTCGGCGATGCGGTCGGCCGAGACCTCGTCTTCCTCGAGGAAACTGCGCTGGCCGAACAGTTCGTCGATCGTCAGCGCGACATCGCCGCCGGGCTGGCGCACGATCAGCACGCGCTGGCTTTCCTGCAGCACGGTGCGCTCGCCTTCGAGGAACTGCTTGAGATCGACGATCGGCAGCAGGCTGCCGCGGATGTTGGCCACGCCGAGCATCCACGGCTGCGCGCCGGGCACGGCGGTGACCGGCGGCATCGGCAGGATCTCGATGACCTCGTCGAACGAGGACGCCAGCATCCGCCGGCCGATGCGGTAGCCGACGCCGCGCCACAGGCCGGGCGCGTCGAGCTGGTCGGGCAGGCCGACGCTGTGCGCCAGGCTGCGCCGCTCGTACTCGGCCAGCAGCGCGAACGCACCCGTCACGGGTGCATCGCCGGATCGGGTGGTGGACATCAGCCTGCCAGGACCGCGTTGACCTGGCTGATCAGCGCGTCTTCGGTCGGCGGCTTGACGATGTAGCCCTTGGCGCCCTGGCGCATGCCCCACATGCGGTCGGTTTCCATGCCCTTGGTGCTGATGATGACGACCGGAATGCCGGCCGTATCGGCGTCCTTGGCCAGCGCGCGGGTGGCCTGGAAGCCGCTCATGCCCGGCAGCACCACGTCCATCAGGACCAGGTCCGGACGGTCGCGCTTGCAGGCCTCGAGGCCGTCTTCGGCGCTGCCCGACGCGGTGACCTGATGCCCGTGGCGCTCCAGCCACTGGGTCAGCACCGCGGTGTCGGTCGGCGAATCCTCGATCAACAGGATGCGTGCCATGCCCTGCTCTCCCCTGCTCAGGCGGTGACGTGTGTACGGATGGCGTCGAGGAGTTCCTCGCGCGTGAACGGCTTGGTGACGTACTGCTCGGAGCCGACGATGCGACCGCGGGCCTTGTCGAACAGGCCGTCCTTGGACGACAGCATGATCACCGGCGTGTTGCGGAAGACCTGGTTGTTCTTGATCAGCGCGCAGGTCTGATACCCGTCGAGCCTGGGCATCATGATGTCGACGAAGATGATCTGCGGTTTCTGGTCGGCGATCTTCGCCAGCGCCTCGAACCCGTCCACGGCCGTGACCACCTCGGCGCCCTCGCGACGCAGCAGCGTCTCGGCGGTCCGGCGGATGGTCTTCGAGTCGTCGATCACCATCACCCGCAAGCCGTCGAGGCTGCCGGTGGACGGCTTGTCGTCACTGCTCATGCAATCTCCCCTGATGCGCGGCGCGGGATTTCGCACGCCGGTGCAGGACGGAGTTATACCGCGGGGCGATGTCGGACTGTCAATATTTCCGACGGCTTTGTGCGCGACGCCTCAAATGCCGCGCCGCGGCATCCCGGGTGCCCCCTGATAAGATCGGACGCCCATCTGCAGCAGGTCGAACGCATGTCCCTCGATGTCGTCGTGGTGATGGACCCGATCGGGTCGATCAGGATCGCCAAGGACTCGACGTTCGCCATGTTGCTCGAGGCCCAGCGCCGCGGTCACCGGCTGCATTACGTGGTGCCCGGTGGTCTGGCGATGACCGGCGGTGACGCGGTCGCGCGGGTCGCGCCGCTGGGCGTCCGCGAGGACGCCAGGGACTGGTACACCCTCGGCACACCGGCGCTGCGCCGCTTCGGCGAAGGCGACGTGGTGCTGATGCGCAAGGATCCGCCGGTCGATCCGGAATTCGTCGGCGACACCCAGATCCTGTCGGTGGCGCAGCGCCAGGGCGCGATGATCGTCAACGATCCCCAGGGCCTGCGCGACATGAACGAGAAGCTCGGCGCGCTGGCATTTCCGCAGTGCTGTCCGCCGACGCTGGTGAGCCGCGATGCGGCATCGCTCAAGGCCTTCGTCGCCGAACACCGCGACGCGGTGCTCAAGCCGCTCGACGGCATGGGCGGGCGGTCGATCTTCCGCGCCGTCGCCGGCGACGCCAACCTCAACGTGATCCTCGAGACGCTGACCGACGGCGGCCGCCGTCTGGCGATGGCGCAGCGCTACCTGCCGGAGATCGTCGACGGCGACAAGCGCATCCTGCTGATCGACGGCGTCCCGGTGGACTATTGCCTGGCGCGCATTCCGCAGGGCGACGAGTTCCGCGGCAATCTCGCCGCCGGCGGGCGCGGCGAGGCGCGGCCGCTCAGCGACCGTGACCGCTGGATCGCGGCGCAGGTCGGCCCGGCGCTGGCCGCACGCGGCATGCGCTTCGTCGGCCTCGACGTCATCGGCGACTGGCTGACCGAGGTCAACGTCACCAGTCCGACCTGTATCCGCGAGATCGACGCCGCCTACGGCACCAACATCGCCGGCCTGCTGTTCGACGCGATCGAACGCGGGCCGTACGTCGCCGACGCCCGCTGATCGACCCCGCATGCAGGCCGCCGCGCCGCCCCCGCAGATCGACGACGGCGCGCGCCTGGGTGCGACGCTGGTGCTGTCGCTGCTGGTGCACGGCCTGCTGGTGCTGGGCATCGGCTTCGCGACCGAGGACGCCGCGCCGGTGATGCCGACGCTGGACGTGATCCTGACCGAGACGACCAGCCCGCTGACCCAGGCCCAGGCCGACTTCCTCGCCCAGGCCAGCAACCAGGGTGGCGGCGAGCACGAGCAGACCCACCGGCCGCGCGAGGCGCAGATCGGCCAGATGCCGCAGGACACGACCGGCGTGGCGCCGATGGAACTGCGCGCGCAGTCGCCCGACGCGCAGCCCGCCCCGCTCGACCGCGTGGTCGCGAGCACGCGCGGCGAGACCACGTTGCCGGCCGAGGACCCGACCGTGCAGTCCGACCCGTCGACGCTGCCGCGGGGGCCGGAGAAGATCGAGCGCGATCTGGAAATGGCGCGGCTTGCGGCCGAGATCCACATGCGTTCGGAACGCTATGCGCGCCGACCCAAGCGCAAGTTCGTCTCGGCCAGCACGCAGGAGTACGCCTACGCGGCGTACCTGCGGCAATGGGTCGATCGGGTCGAGCGCGTCGGCAATCTCAATTATCCCGACGAGGCGCGCCGCCGGCAGCTCGCCGGTGAACTGGTGATCAGCGTGGCGATCCGCCGCGACGGTTCGGTCGAGCGCGCCGACATCATCCGCAGCAGCGGCACGCCGATGCTCGACGATGCCGCGCTCGCCATCGCGCGGCTGGCCGAACCCTATCCACCGCTGCCGGCGACCGGCGATGAGGTCGACGTGCTGCACGTCACCCGCACCTGGAATTTCCTGCCGGGCGGGACGTTGATCGACGACCGCTGACGGTCCGGCATTGCCGGACCGCCGATGCGTTCAGAGCTCGCCGAGCCCTTCCGCGCGGCCGTCGGCACCCACCTGCAGCAGACGCAGCGTGTTGGTCGCGCCGTGCGTTTCCATGTGCTCGCCGCTGGTGAACACCACGCGCTCGCCGGCGCCGAGCAGGCCGGCCTCGACCAGCAGGCGCACGCTGCCGCGCGCGGCTTCGCGCGGGGTCTGGCCCCGGCTGTCGTAGTCGAACGGGAACACGTCGCGCATCAGCGACATGCGCCGGCGCGCGCCGTCGTGGCGCGAGAACGCGTAGATCGACGCGCCGCCGCGGAAGCGCGACAGATAGCGCGCGGTGCCGCCGGACTCGGTCATCGCGACGATCGCAGCCACGCCGATGTGCTCGGACAGGAACATCGCCGCCATCGCGATCGCGTGGTCGGCGCGTTCCAGGTTGCGCTGGGCCTTCTCGAAATCGGTGTCGTGGGCGAACTGGCGCTCGGCACCGACGCAGATACGCGCCATCGTCTCGACCGCGCGCACTGGATAGGCGCCGGCCGCGGTTTCGGCCGACAGCATCACCGCGTCGGTGCCGTCGATGACCGAGTTGGCCACGTCCAGCACCTCGGCGCGCGTCGGCATCGGCGATTCGACCATCGACTGCAGCATCTGCGTGGCGGTGATCACCACCTTGTTGCGCGCCAGCGACTCGCGGATGATCTTCTTCTGCAGGCCCGGCAGCTCGGCATCGCCGATCTCCACGCCCAGATCGCCGCGCGCGACCATCACCACGTCGCTGGCGTCGATGATCTCGGCCAGGTTCTCGATCGCCTCGGTGCGTTCGATCTTCGACACCAGCGCGGCGTCACTGCCGTGCGAACGCGCGATCGAACGCGCCTCTTCCATGTCGGCCGCGTTGCGGCAGAACGAGACGGCAATGAAATCCACGCCGATGTCGGCGGCGACCTTGATCAGGTTGCGGTCGTGGTCGGTGAGCGCACCCAGCGACAGGCCGCCGCCCTGCTTGTTGAGGCCCTTGCGGTTCGACAGCACGCCGTCGTTGAGCACGGTGGTCGCGATGCGTGCGCCCTCCACGCCCGTCACCTGCAGCTGCATCAGGCCGTCGTCGAGCAGCAGCACGTCGCCGGCCGCCACGTCGCCGGGCAGGCCGAGGTAGCTCACGCCGACTTCGTCGACGGTGCCCAGGGGTGCATCGGGATCGGCGACCAGATCGAAACGAGCGCCGGCGCGCAGCTGCACCTTGCCGTCGGCGAACTTCTCGATGCGGATCTTCGGACCCGGCAGGTCGGCGAGGATGCCGATTTCGACGCCGGCGCGATCGGCGGCATCACGTACCGCGTCGGCGCGCGCCTGCTGCGAGGCCGGATCGCCGTGCGAGAAGTTGAGACGCACGGCATTGACGCCGGCGGCGATCAGGGCGTCGAGGACGCCGGGCGCGTCGGTCGCGGGACCGAGCGTGGCGAGAATGCGGGTGCGGCGACGATGCGCCGGAACTTGAGGGAGGTCGGTCGAAGTCATGGTCCGAGTCTAATGTCCACCGGTGGTCAAACGCACGTTGCGCGGCAGCATCGGCATTGCATCGATCACGTCCGCGCGTGATCGCGCAGCTTACTGCCAAACCGGGCGGCGGATTCGCAGCGCCCTCAGCCGATCGCGGCGTGCAGCGCCGCCGGGGTGTCGACCACGAGATCAGCCCCCGCCGCGCGCAATTCCGCTGCGTCGCCAAATCCCCAGAGCACGCCGATCGCGCGCATGTCGTGCTGGCGGGCGCCGGCCATGTCGTAGAGGCGGTCGCCGATCATCGTGGCCTGCTGCGCGGTGATCGCCAGCCGCGCCAATGCCTCGGCGATCAGTTCGCGCTTGTAGCGCCGGATGCCGTCCTCGCTGGCGCCGACCACGGTCTCGAAGGCCGCGCCAAACGGCAGCGATTCGAGAATGCGCCGCGCGAAGCCTTCGTTCTTCGAGGTCACGACCGCCAGCCGGCGCCCGGCCGCCTGCAGCGCGCCGACCAACTCGGGAATGCCCGGATAGACGCTGTGCTCGCGCCAGCCGCCCGCGTCGTAACGCTGGCGGTAGAGCGCGACCGCCTGCTCGGCGCGCTCGCGGTCTCCGTCGAACAGGGTCTCGTAACTGTCGCGCAGCGGCGGACCGATCCACGGCAGCAGCTGCGCGCGGTCCAGCGGCGGATGGCCCAGCACGTCGAGCGTGTGGGCGATGCCGCCGAGGATGCCCGCCTCCGAATCGATCAGCGTGCCGTCGAGATCGAAGAACAGCGCGTCGGTCATGCGCCGCGCGCGTCGAGCGCCGCGACCGCCGGCAGCGTCTTGCCCTCCAGGAATTCCAGGAACGCGCCGCCGCCGGTCGAGATGTAGGACACGTCATCGGCGATGCCGTACTTGTCGACCGCGGCCAGCGTGTCGCCGCCGCCGGCGATCGAGAACGCCTTCGAAGCCGCGATCGCACGCGCCAGCGCCTCGGTGCCCTTGCCGAAAGCGTCGAACTCGAACACGCCGACCGGGCCGTTCCAGACCACGGTGCCGGCTTTGGCGATCATGTCGGCGTAGCGCTGCGCGGTGTCCGGACCGATGTCGAGGATCATGTCGTCGCCGCCCACCGCATCGACCGCCTTGACCGTGGCCGGCGCGTCGGCCGCGAACGCGGGCGCGACGACGACGTCGGTCGGCACCGGAATCTCGGCGCCGCGCGCCTTGGCGTCGGCCATGATCTGCTTCGCGGTGTCGAGCAGATCGGTCTCGACCAGCGACTTGCCAACGTCGTGACCGAGCGCGGCGATGAAGGTGTTGGCGATGCCGCCACCGACGATCAGCTGGTCGACCTTGCCGACCAGCGAGCCCAGCAGTTCGAGCTTGGTCGAGACCTTGCTGCCCGCGACGATCGCCAGCAGCGGCCGTGCCGGCGCGTCGAGCGCCTTGGCCAGCGCGTCGAGTTCGGCCATCAGCAGCGGGCCACCGGCTGCGGTCTTCGCAAAGCGGATCACGCCATGCGTCGAGGCCTGCGCGCGGTGCGCGGTGCCGAAGGCATCCATGACGAAGACGTCGCACAGCGCCGCATACTGCTTCGACAGCGCCTCGTCGTCGTCCTTCTCGCCGACGTTCATGCGGCAGTTCTCCAGCAGCACCAGCTGGCCGGGCGCGACCTCGACGCCGTCGACCCAGTCGCGCACCAGCGGCACGTCGATGCCCAGCAGTTCCGACAGGCGCGCGGCGACGGGTGCCAGCGAGTCGGCCTCGCTCCAGCTGCCTTCCTTCGGACGACCGAGGTGCGAGGTGACCATGACCGCCGCGCCGGCGTCGAGGGCGGCCCGCAGCGTCGGCAACGACGCGGTGATGCGCTGGTCGGAGGTGACCTTGCCGCCTTCGACGGGGACGTTGAGGTCCTGCCGGATGAGCACGCGCTTGCCGGAAAGGTCGAGGTCGGTCATGCGGACGATGGTCATGGGCACTGGGCTCGCTGGAATCGGAAAGGGAGAACGCGATCGCGTCGATCGCCCATTGTCCGTGCAGCGGCCACGCACGGGCAAATCGCGGCTGACCGGCGCGGATCTCCACACCGCCCCGTCGTCTAAGCCGCGATCCGCGCCGGTTAGAATTCGCACCATGCTGCGTCGAATCCTGTTCTGCGGCGGTCTGCTGGCCGCGTTCGCCCTTCCGTCTCCCGCCCACGCCTGGGGCAAGCTCGGCCACCGTCTGGTCGCGCAGATCGCCGAGCGCGACCTGACGCCGTCTGCGCGCGCGGAAGTCGATCGGCTGCTCGCTGGCGAGGCCGATCCCACCCTGCCCGGCATCGCCAGCTGGGCCGACGAACTGCGCGAGCAGGATCCGGACCTCGGCAAGCGTTCGGCGAAGTGGCACTACGTCAACATCGCCGAATCGAACTGCCGCTACACGCCGCGGCGCGACTGTCCGAACGGCGATTGCGTGATCGAAGCGCTGCGCACGCAGACCGCGATCCTCGCCGACCGCACACGTCCGCGCGCCGAGCGCGCGCAGGCGCTGAAATTCGTGGTCCATTTCACCGGCGACGTGCACCAGCCCATGCATGCCGGCTACGGTCACGACCTGGGCGGCAACCACGAGCAGATCAACTTCGACGGCCGCGGCACGAACCTGCATGCGTTCTGGGACAGCGGCATGCTCAACAGCCAGCGCCTGTCGGGCGACGCCTGGCTGGCGCGCATCGGCGCGCGTGCACCCTCGCGCGACGCCGCCGGCCGCGTGCGTCTGCCGCCGCCTGCGGCGCAGTGGGCGCAGGCCTCGTGCCGCATCGCCATCGCGCCGGGCGTCTATCCGCAGAGCGCCCGCGTCGGGCCGGACTACGTCGCCACCCAGCTGCCGCGCATCGAGCAGCAGCTGCGCGACGGCGGCGCACGACTCGCCGCGCTGCTCAACACGGCGCTGGCCGCGCCTGCGGAACGCTGAGCGCACGTCGCTGCAACAGCCCGGGCCGGCACCTGCACTAGGATCGGCCCACGGCACGGCACATCCGGCCACAGGAGGTTGCATGGCGATCCCCCACGTCACCCCGTTCCATCACCGCGGCAGCGGCACCTGGAGCTACGTGGTCCGCGATCCGGCGTCGAATGCGGCGGCGATCGTCGACCCGGTGCTGGATTTCGACATGGCTGCGGCGCGCACCTCGACGACCTCGGCGATGGTGTTGCTCGAATACGTCCGCGCGCATGGCCTGGACGTGCAGTGGATTCTCGAAACGCATGCGCATGCCGATCACCTGTCGGCCGGCGACTGGTTGCGCGTGCAATTGCCCGGCGCGCGGCTTGCGATCGGCGAGGGCATCCGCACCGTGCAGAAGACCTTCCGGCCGATCTTCAACCTCGGGGACCACTTTCCCGTCGACGGTTCGCAGTTCGACCGCCTGTTCGAACCGGGGGCGACGTTCGACATCGGCAGCGTGCCTGCACGCGTGATCCCGGTGCCGGGCCACACCAGCGACAGCAACGCCTACCTGATCGGCGATGCGCTGTTCACCGGCGACTCGCTGTTCATGCCCGATGGCGGCACCGCCCGCTGCGACTTCCCGGGCGGCGATGCGGCCACGCTGTACCGCTCCATCCAGGGACTGTTCGCCCTGCCCGATGCCACGCGCGTGTTCGTCTGCCACGACTACGGCCCCGGCGGACGCGACGTCGCCTGCGAAACCACGATCGGCGCGCAGAAGGCCGACAACATCCACGTCGGCCACCACATCGACGAGGCCACCTTCGTCGCCCTGCGCGAGGCCCGCGACGCCACCCTGCCGATGCCGGCCCTGTTGCTGCCGTCCGTGCAGACCAACATCCGCGCCGGCGCGCTGCCCGAGCCCGAGGGCAACGGCGTGCGCTATCTCAAGCTGCCGATCGATACCGTCTGAACCGCCCCACTGCCGGCTGGGTGGTCGATTGTCCGGCGCGGGCCGCATCGTTATGCTCGTGCGTTCATAACGAAGGATCCGCCATGGTGCGCGCCCGCCATCTGCTGCTGCCGCTCCTGCTGTGCCTGCCGCTTGCCCATGCGCAGGATCCGGGCGACCACGCGCACGGCGCCCACCAGCGCGCGTCCTCGCCTTCTGATCCCTCGCCCGTCGTCGTGTCGCTGGCGCCGGCCGCGCGGGCCGCGCTGACCCGCCACACGGTTGAAGCCGAAGCGCACGGCCGCACGCTGCGCTGCGAAGGCGTGTCGCTGCCCGCGCTGCTGCAGGTCAGCGGCGCAATGCCCGACACGCCGCTGCGCGGCGCCCATCTCGACCGCTACGTGCTGGTCACCGCACGCGACGGCTACCGCGCGGTGTTCTCGCTCGGCGAACTCGACGCGACGCTCGGCAACCGTGGCGTCTACCTTGTCGACCGTTGCGACGACGCGCCGCTCGACGCGGCCAGCGGGCCGCTGCGTCTGCTCGTCCCCGACGATGCGCGACCGGCACGCGGCGTGCGCCAGGTCGAAGGCATCACCGTTGTCGCCGCGCCCTGACCCGTCTACCGGAATCGTCATGAACCACTTCCGTTTTCCGCGCCGCTGGCTGCACGCCACCGCCGCCCTGCTGCTGGGCCTGATCGTCGCATCGCCGCTGGTCGCGCAAGAACGCACCCCGATCACCGTGTTCGCCGCCGCCAGCCTCAAGGAATCGATGGACGCCGCGGCTGCGCGGTACCAGCAGCAGACCGGCCAGCCGGTGCGCGTGTCGTACGCGGCGAGTTCCGCGCTGGCGCGGCAGATCGAACAGCGCGCGCCGGCCGACGTCTTCGTCTCGGCCGATCTGGAATGGATGGACTGGCTGCAGGCACGACAGCTCATCGATGCCGGCTCGCGCCGCGTCCTGCTCGGCAACACGCTGGTACTGGTGGCACCGGCCGCCAGCCGGGCGCAGCCGCTGACACTGGCGCGCGGCATCGATCTGCTGCCCTTGCTCGGGCCGCGCGGTCGCATCTCGCTGGCGCTGACCGCCAGCGTGCCGGCAGGCAAGTACGCGAAGGCCGCGTTCGAACATCTGGGTCAGTGGTCGGCGCTGCGGCCGCGCGTCGCCGAGTCCGATAGCGTGCGCTCCGCATTGACGCTGGTCGCGCGTGGCGAGGCGCCGCTGGGCGTGGTCTACGGGAGCGACGCCAAGGCCGAGCCGCGGGTCAAGGTGCTGGCGACGTTCCCGGACGACAGCCACCCGGCCATTGTCTACCCGGTCGCGCGCATCGCCGCCAGCCGCAACGCCCAGGCCGATGCGTTCGTCCGCTGGCTCGACGGCGACGCCGCGTCGGCGATCTTCCGCCAGCACGGTTTCTCGATCCGCTGATCGATGGCGCCGTCGTCGCTCTTCGCATTCGGGCCGGACGAACTCGTCGCGATCCGCCTGAGCCTCAAGGTCGCCGCCGCGGCGGCGCTCTGCAGTCTGCCGTTCGGCATCGCCGTGGCCTGGTTGCTCGCGCGCCGGCGTTTCTTCGGCAAGTCGCTGCTCGATGCTCTGGTGCATCTGCCGCTGGTGCTGCCGCCGGTCGTGGTGGGCTACGCACTGCTGGTGCTGCTGGGCGGCAACGGCGTGATCGGCCGCTGGCTGGAGGACACGCTCGGCGTCAGCTTCGCCTTCCGCTGGACCGGCGCCGCGCTGGCCAGCGCGATCATGGGATTCCCGCTGCTGGTACGCACGATCCGTCTTTCGATCGAGAACGTCGACCGGCGTCTCGAGCAGGCCGCCGCCACGCTCGGCGCCAGCCCCTTGCGCGTGTTCTGCACCGTCACGCTGCCGCTGGCGTGGCCCGGCGTGATCGCCGGTGCGGTGCTGTCGTTCGCCAAGGCGCTGGGCGAATTCGGCGCGACCATCACCTTCGTGTCCAACATCCCCGGCGAAACGCAGACCGTGTCGGCCGCGATCTACAACCTGATGCAGGTCCCCGACGGCGAGGCCGGCATCTGGCGGCTGGCCGTGGTGTCGGTGGCGATCTCGCTGGCTGCGCTGCTGGCCTCCGAATGGCTGGTGAGGCGCCAGCGCGGCGAGGTGCACGACTGATGCTGCACATCGACATCGACCTGCGCCGCGGGCAGTTCGCCCGCCACGTCCGCATCGAGGCCACGCAGCGCGTCGTCGCGCTGACCGGTCCCTCGGGCGCCGGCAAGACCAGCGTGCTCAATGCGATCGCCGGACTCGTGCGTCCGCGCGCGGGCCGCATCCAGATCGACGGCCGCGTGCTGTTCAACAGCGCCACACGCATCGACGTTCCCACGCATCGCCGCCGCATCGGCTACGTGTTCCAGGACGCGCGGCTGTTTCCCCACCTCGACGTGACGCGCAACCTGCGCTTCGGCCGCCACCACGCCGGCGCCGACACCTTCGCGTTCGAGCAGGTGATCGAGCTGCTCGGCATCGACGGCCTGCTGCAACGTCGGCCGGCGAACCTGTCGGGCGGCGAGGCGCAGCGCGTGGCGATCGGTCGCGCCCTGCTGTCGCAGCCGGCGTTGCTGCTGTTCGACGAGCCATTGTCGGCGCTCGACGAAGCGCGGCGCGAGGAACTCATTCCCTGGCTGCAGCGCGTGCGCGACGAGGTGCGCCTGCCGATGCTCTACGTCAGCCACACCAGCGACGACGTACGGCGGCTGGCGGACGTGGTGCATACGCTGGACTGACGCAGCGTTCACCGGCGCGGCGCGTCAATCACGCGCCCCCACACAGGTCACGCCGATGCCCCGCACGCATGCGATCGCACCCGATCAGGCGCGCCGCTTCCTCGAACCCGGCCCGGTCGTGCTGCTGTCGAGCGCCCACAAGGGCGAGCGCGGCATCATGACCCTGGGCTGGCACATGATGCTCGGCTACGACCTCGTCGGCACCTACATCGACCCCGGCAACCGCAGCCACGCACTCGCACGCGGCAGCCGGGAATGCGTGATCAACCTGCCGACCGCAGACCTGCTCGACACGGTAATCCGCATCGGCAACTGCAGCAGCGCCGAAGCCGACAAGTTCGAGCGCTTCGGACTGGCCGCGGTCGACAGCGCGCACGTCGATGCTCCCGGCATCGGCGAATGCCACGCGCGTTTCGAATGCGTGCTGCACGAGACCCGCATCACCGCCGACTACCCGCTGTTCGTCTGGCGCGTCGTCGCCGCGCACGCCGCCAGACGGCCGAAGTGGCCGCGCACCGTGCACTATCGCGGCGATGGCTGCTTCATGGTCAGCGGCGACGAGCGCAGGCGCCGTGCGCTCTTCCGCCCGGACATGCTGGACTCGTGAACGGCGTCGGCCATCGGCGACGCTAAGGTGAGCGCCTGCCCGCCGCTGCATTCCGGAACGAGGAGGCGTCCATGCATCACGCCCGCCGCCTGCATTCGAACGCGCTGCTGTGCCTGCTCACCGTCGGCACGCTGGCCGGCTGCCGCGACGACGCCCCGCAGGCCGCCGCTGCGCCGGGCACGTCGACACCGACCGCCGCGCAGGCTGCGGATGCGTCGCCGGATCGCCGCCTGCATGCGGAGTTCGTTTCGGGCACCGGCTATGCGAGCACGGGCGATCGCGCCGAACTGGTCCTGCATGCACAGGATCAACGCATCGGTGACGTGCTCGAACGGCTTGCGTCCATCAGTGGCGTGCCGCTCGAGATCGCCCGGGACGCCCGGATCGATCTGGACCGGCAGGTGACCATGAATTTCGACCGCGTGCCGCTGCGGACCGTGCTGGAACTGATCGCACAGGAATCCTCGACGCCGATCGCTGCCGATACCGATGCGATCCGCGTGCAACCCGGCGCCGCGCCTGCCGGCTGAGGCGCGTACGTCGGCAACCCGGCGCTTCCGGGTTCCGACACCATCGGGCACGACGCGTGAGGCGCCACCTATTCACGTGCGCGTGCGTATCCTCGTGCCATGACCGCCTACGTCGACTCCATCGAAGACGCCGTCAGCCGCATCCGCGCGCACGTCGACGGCGCCCTGCACGTCGGTGCGCCACTCGGGATCGGCAAGCCGCATCGCCTGCTCAATGCGCTCTACGACGCGGCGGTGGCGGATCCCACGCGACCGTTCACGCTCTACACCGCGCTGTCGCTGGACCCGCCCTCGGGCGGCAGTGATCTCGAGGGCCGTTTCATCGGGCCGTTCGCGAAACGTCACTTCGGCGAGGACTTTGTGCGGCTGAAGTATGTCGACGCGCTGCGGCGCAATGCGTTGCCGCCGCATGTCGAGATCGAAGAGTTCTACATGCAGTCCGGCGCCATGCTGCGCTCGAGCCAGGCACAGCGCCGCTACGCCAGCCTCAACTACACGCACGTGGCGCGCGCATTGGTCGATCGCGGCGTCAACGTGCTGGTACAGAAGGTCGCGGCCAACGACGACGGCACGCGCTTCTCGCTGTCGTCGAACACCGACCTGACCTTCGACGCGATCGATGCGCTGGTGGCCGCCGGACATCCGCGGCCGCTGCTCGTCGGCGAGGTCGACCCGGCCCTGCCGTGGCTGGACGGCACCGCCGCGGTGGACGCGTCGTTCTTCGACGTGGTGATCGCACCGCCGCCGCCCTACCCGCGTCTGTTCGGGCTGCCGCGCCAGCCGGTCTCGGATGCCGATTACGCGATCGGCTTCTACGCCAGCGCGCTGGTCCGCGATGGCGGCACGCTGCAGATCGGCATCGGTGCGCTGGCCGACGCGCTGTGCCACGCACTCGCGCTGCGCCACACCGACAACGCCGCCTACCGGGGCGTGCTGCATGCGCTCGATCCGGATCTCGCCAAGCACCCCGCGGTGCAGGCCGTCGGCGGCCTCGAGCCGTTCGAGACCGGCCTGTACGGCTGCAGCGAGATGATCAACGAAGGCTTCAAGCGGCTGGTCGAAGTGGGCGTGATCAAGCGCCGCGTCGTCGACAAGGCCAGCCTGATGCGGCGCGCGAACGACGGCACGCTGAGCGCGCTGGACCGCGAACTGATCGACCGCGACGGCGAATTCCTGCACGGCGCCTTCTACCTGGGCTCGCCGGATTTCTACGCCTGGCTGCGCGGCCTCGACGACGACACGCGTCGCGGCATCGGCATGCGTCGCGTCGGCGAGGTCAACGCGCTGTACGGGCTCGACGAGGGCCTGGAACGTCTGCAGCGCCGCGACGCGCGCTTCTTCAACAGCTGCATGATGGCAACCGCGCTCGGCGCGGCAGTGTCTGACGGGCTCGAGGACGGCCGCGTGGTGTCCGGCGTGGGTGGCCAGTACAACTTCGTCGCGATGGGCCACGCCCTGCCGGACGCGCGCTCGGTGTTGCTGCTGCGCGCCGCGCGCGATGCCGGCGGCGGGCGCGAGGCCAACATCCGCTGGCACTACGGCCACACGACCATCCCGCGGCACCTGCGCGACGTCTACATCACCGAGTACGGCATCGCCGACATCCGCGGCGCGACCGACGAGGACTGCGTACGCGCGATGGTGCGCATTGCCGAGGCACCGCACCAGGACGGCTTGCTCGAGCGGGCGCGCGCGGCCGGCAAGCTGGACGCGCGCTTCGTCGCGCCGGAGACATGGCGAACCCGCAACACGCCCGATGCATTGCGCGCCGCGCTGGCGCCGTTGCGCCGCGACGGCAGCCTGCCGGACTACCCGCTCGGCAGCGACTTCGACGTCGTCGAACAGCGTCTGCTGCGCGCCCTGGCCTGGTTGCGCACGCGCACCGCGACGCGCCGCGGGAAGCTGGCGACGGTATTCGAAGCGCTGCGCGCCGGCATCGGCGACGACACGCCGGCACTGGCGCGCATGCAGCTGCAGGCGCCACGCGGGCTCGACGAACATCTGATGGCGCGGCTGGTGTCGCTGGGCCTGCGGCGCACCGCGCGCGCGGCGGCCGAGGACGTGGTGCGGCCGACATCGGCGGCATGAACACCGGCGGCTTGCGATCCTCGCGGCCGCCACCATTTCGATCGTCGCCGCACGACAGTTCGCAGGACCCGACCATGACCACCCGCGCCGACCAGCTTCGCGACGCACTCGCCGCGCTGCAGCCCACGCATCTCGACGTGCAGGACGAGAGCCACATGCACAGCCGCGGGCTGGAAACGCATTACAAGGCGGTCGTGGTCAGCGCGGCCTTCGACGGCAAGCGCGCGATCCAGCGGCATCAGGCCGTCTATCGCGCGCTCGGCGCGCAGATGCAGCAGATCCATGCGCTGGCGCTGCACACGTTCACGCCCGAGGAATGGGCGGCCGAGGTGCTCGTACCCGACTCACCGCACTGTCGCGGCGGCAGCAAGCACGACAAGCCAAAGAACTGAGGCGCGTTCGTAGGATGGGTAGAGCAAAGCGAAACCCATCATTGCGGGACATCCGTTTGCCGGAACAACCGGCGAGGACAGCATTCGAGCCACGGCGCTGGCATATCAGCGCGTGACAAGTAGATTCCGCTTGTCGGCGCCGCGAGCGCGCAAATGGCAATGATGGGTTTCGCTGCGCTCTACCCATCCTACAGACACGAAAAAGCCCGCTTGCGCGGGCGTCTTCGTATCGGGGGATGCCGGCGATCAGAGCGCCTTCGCCGCCTCGACCACCTTGTCGACGGTGATGCCGAAGTGCTTGAACAGCTGGTCGGCCGGCGCCGAGGCGCCGAAGCTGTCGATGCCGATCACCGCGCCGTCCAGACCCACGTAGGCGCGCCAGAAACCGGTGACGCCGGCCTCGATCGCGACGCGCTTGCGCACGGCCTTCGGCAGTACCGATTCGCGATAGGCGGCGTCCTGGCGGTCGAACACGTCGGTCGACGGCATCGACACCACGCGCACGGCGTCGCCGAGCTGCGCGGCGGCGTCCATCGCCAGGCCCACCTCCGAGCCGGTGGCGATCAGGATGATCTCCGGCGTGCCGGCCGAATCCTTCAGCACGTAGCCACCGCGGGCGATGTCGCCGACCTGCACCGCATCACGCGTCTGGTGCGGCAGGTTCTGGCGCGAGAACACCAGGCAGCTGGGGCCGTCCTGGCGGACGATCGCCGACTTCCACGCCACCGCCGACTCGACCGCGTCGCAGGGGCGCCACACGTCGTTGTTCGGGATGTAGCGCAAGGAGGCCAGATGCTCGACCGGCTGGTGGGTCGGGCCGTCTTCGCCGAGGCCGATCGAGTCGTGCGTGTACACGTGGATCGCATGCGCCGGAATCAGCGCGCTCATGCGCACGGCATTGCGCGCGTAATCGCTGAAGACCAGAAACGTGGCGTCGAACGGAATGAAGCCGCCATGCAGCGCCAGACCGTTGGCGATCGCGCTCATGCCGAACTCGCGCACGCCGTAATAGACGTAGTTCGCGTTGGCATCGGTGCCGGCGGCCGAGGTGCTGCCCTTCCATGTGGTCAGGTTGGAATGCGCGAGGTCGGCCGAGCCGCCGATCAGTTCCGGCAGCAGCGGCGCGAAGGTCTCGATCGACATCTGCGATGCCTTGCGCGACGCGATCGTCGGGCCGTCGGCCTGCAGCCTGGCGATGAAGGCATCGGCGTCGGCTTCGAAGTTCGCCGGCAGGTCGCCGTTCGAGCGACGCAGGAATTCGGCGGCGAGCTCGGCGTGCTGCGCCTGGTAGCCGGCGAAAAGCGCGTCCCACGCGGCCTCACGCTGCTTGCCCGCCTCGACGGCGTGCCAGGCATCGCGGATCGGCTGCGGCACTTCGAACGCGGCGTGCGTCCAGCCGAGCGCGGCGCGCGTGGCATCGGATTCGTCCTTGCCCAGCGGCGCGCCGTGCGAGGACTCCTTGCCGGCACGGTTCGGCGAGCCGAAGCCGATCGTGGTGCGGCAGCAGACCAGCACCGGCTTGCTCGCATCACCCTTGGCGTCGGCGATGGCGGCAGCGATGGCCTCGGCGTCATGGCCGTCGACGCCGCGGATCACGCGCCAGCCGTAGGCCTCGAAGCGCGCCGGCGTGTCGTCGGTGAACCAGCCTTCGGTGTTGCCGTCGATCGAGATGCGGTTGTCGTCCCAGAACGCGACCAGCTTGCCCAGGCCCAGTGTGCCGGCCAGCGACGCGGCCTCGTGCGAGACGCCTTCCATCAGGCAGCCGTCGCCGAGGAACACCCAGGTGCGGTGGTCGACGACATCGAAGCCGTCACGGTTGAAGCGCTGCGCCAGCAGCTTCTCGGCGAGCGCGAAGCCCACCGCATTGGCCAGGCCCTGGCCGAGCGGGCCGGTGGTGGTCTCGACGCCCGGGGTTTCGTGGCGCTCCGGGTGACCGGCGGTGCGGCTGTGCAGCTGACGGAAGTTCTTCAGTTCCTCGATCGGCAGGTCGTAGCCGGCCAGGTGCAGCAGCGCGTACTGCAGCATCGAGCCGTGGCCGTTCGACAGCACGAAGCGGTCGCGGTTGAGCCACTGCGGGTTCGCCGGGCTGTGGCTGTAGTGGTCGTTCCACAGCACCTCGGCGATGTCGGCCATGCCCATCGGCATGCCGGGATGACCGGACTTGGCGGCATCGACGGCGTCGATGGCGAGGAAACGGATGGCGTTGGCGAGTTCGCGACGGGTCGGCGTGGTCATGGGTCTCGGGGACGGGCGGCGGCGGGCGGGAGCCCGCTATTGTCCCACGAGCGCCGCGCCGCTGCCGGGCGCGGAGCGGCGGGCGGCGCTCAGTCCGCCTGCGCGGGCACCGCCGCGTCCACCGTTGTGGCCTCGTGGCCGGCTTCGCTGCGGCCGATGACCACCGAACCGGCCATGTCGCCGCCGATGTTGACCACGGTGCGGCACATGTCGAGCAAGCGGTCGACGCCGAGGATCAGGCCGATGCCCTCAGGCGGAATGCCGAACATGACCAGAATCATCGCGATCACCGGCAGCGAGCCGCCCGGCACGCCGGCCGCGCCGATGCCGCCCAGGATGCACAGCAGCAGGATCAAAGCCTGCTGACCCATCCCCAGTTCGACGCCGAAAAACTGCGCCAGAAACAGCACCGTGATGCCTTCGAACAGCGCCGTGCCATTCATGTTGGCGGTCGCGCCCAGCGTGCAGACGAAGCGCGCGACGCGTCGCGGCACGCCCAGATTCTCTTCGGTCACCTTCAGCGTTGTCGGCAGGGTGGCGCTGGACGAGGACGTCGAGAACGCGGTCAGCAACGCCGGCTGCGCACCGCGAAAGAACGCCAGCGGCGTCATGCGGCCGAAGATCCACAGCAGGATCGGGATCACGATGAAGAAGTGCACACCCAGCGCCGCGATCACCGTGCCCACGAAGCGCGCCAGCTGCACCAGCACATCCACGCCCAGGCGCGCGGTGATCGAGAACAGCAGCGCGGCCACCGCATACGGCGCCAGCGCGATCACCCAGCCGATCAGCTTCAGGCAGATGTCGTAGATGCCCTGCACCGCGCCCACGAAACTGCGCGTGCCCGGCGTGCGCAGCACGGTGGCGGCAATGCCGAACATCAGCGCGAAGAACATCACCGCGATCAGATCGCCTTGTGCCGCTGCCTGGACGGGATTGCGCGGCACGATGTTGAGCAGCACCTGCACGCCCGAGACGCCCTCGCGCGCGCCGGCGATCTCGGTGGCCCGGTCGGACGATTGCGCCAGCAGGGTCTGCGCGATCTGCGGGTCGATGCCCTGGCCCGGCTGGAACAGATTCACCGCGAGCAGGCCGATCGTCACCGCGATCGTCGTCACGGCAACGATCCACACCAGCGTCTTGACCCCGATGCGGCCCAGCGATGCCGGGTCGCCGATCTCGACCACGCCGAGCACCAGCGCCGAGAACACCAGCGGGATCACCAGCATGAACAGAAGACGGAGGAAGATCTGGCCGACCGGATCGGCGACGTAGGTGATCAGCGCGTCGAGCCAGCCGGCCTCGGCTACCAGAAAATTCGCCGCGAGGCCTGCCGCTGTGCCGATCACGAAGCCGATCAGCATCTTGGTATGCAACGGCATATCGCCGGTTCCGGGCGTCGAGGTCATGCGGGCGTCCAGCTGGAAGACCGCACACCTTAACAAACGCGCCCGCGTGTCCGGTCCGCCGCCGTTTGCCGGCGATCGGCCGTCCGCGTGCAGCCGGTATCCTAGTGGGATGTCTTCGTCTCCCGATGCCGCCGCGCTCGAGGTCCTGCAGCGCGTGTTCGGCCATGCCGCATTCCGCGGCGAACAGGCCGCGATCGTCGAACACGTCGCCGCCGGCCATGACGCGCTGGTGCTGATGCCCACCGGTGGCGGCAAGTCCATGTGCTACCAGGTGCCGGCGCTGCTGCGCGATGGCGTGGCGATCGTGGTCTCGCCGCTGATCGCGCTGATGCAGGACCAGGTGGACGCACTGCTGCAGTCGGGCGTGCGCGCGGCGTTCCTCAACTCCACGCTCGATGGCGAGACTGCGCAGCGCGTGGAGCGCGAACTGCTGGCCGGCGAACTCGACCTGCTCTACGTCGCGCCCGAACGCCTGCTCACCCCGCGCTTCCTGTCGCTGCTCGACCGCGCGCCGCTGGCACTGTTCGCGATCGACGAGGCGCACTGCGTGTCGCAGTGGGGCCACGATTTCCGCCGCGAATACCGCGAGCTGACGATCCTGCACGAGCGCTGGCCGCACGTGCCGCGCATCGCGCTGACCGCGACCGCCGACCCGCCGACCCAGCGCGAGATCGCCGAGCGCCTGCAGCTCGACGAGGCGCGACGCTTCGTCAGTTCCTTCGACCGGCCCAACATCCGCTACACCGTGGTGCAGAAGGAGAACGCCAAGCGCCAGCTGCTCGATTTCGTGCAGGGACATCGTGGCGAGGCCGGCATCGTCTACTGCCTGTCGCGGCGCAAGGTCGAGGAGACCGCCGACTATCTCGCCGGCCAGGGCATCGACGCGATTCCGTATCACGCGGGCATGGATGCCGAACTTCGCGCGGCCAACCAGCGCCGGTTCCTGCGCAACGACGGCGTGGTGGTCGTCGCGACGATCGCCTTCGGCATGGGGATCGACAAGCCCGACGTGCGCTTCGTCGCGCATACCGACCTGCCCAAATCCATCGAGGGCTATTACCAGGAAACCGGCCGCGCCGGCCGCGACGGCGAGCCGGCCGATGCGTGGATGTGCTACGGCCTCGGCGATCTGGTGCTGCTGCGACAGATGATCGAACAGAGCGAGTCGGGCGAGGAACGCAAGCGGCTCGAACACCGCAAGCTCGACGCGCTGGTCGGCTACTGCGAAACCATGCGTTGCCGCCGTCAGGTGCTGCTGGCGAACTTCGGCGAGGACTACGCGGCCAAGGGCGCCGGCCAGCCCTGCGGCAACTGCGACAACTGCCTCGACCCGCCCGACGCCTGGGATGCGACCGTCGCCGCGCAGAAGGCGCTGAGCTGCGTCTACCGCAGCGGCCAGCGCTTCGGCGCCGCGCACATCATCGACATCCTGCGCGGCAGCGAGAGCGAGCGCATCCGCCAGTTCGGCCACGACCAGCTCAGCACCTACGGCGTGGGCACCGACATCGACACCCGCGTTTGGAAGAGCGTGCTGCGCCAGCTCGTCGCGCAGGGGCTGCTGGACGTGGATGCCGAAGGCTATGGTGGCCTGCGCCTGACCGAAGCCAGCCGCGGCGTGCTCAAGGGCACCATGCAGGTAATGCTGCGCAAGCCGACGAACACGAAGGAACGCGCGCGCACGACGCGCGCCGCGGCTGGTGCCGACATCGACATTGCGCCGACCGACCGGCCGCTGTTCGAAGCGCTGCGCGCCCTGCGCGGTCGACTCGCGCGCGAACAGAACGTGCCCGCCTACGTGATCTTCCACGACGCGACCCTGCGCGAGATCGCGCGCCTGCGCCCGATCAGCCACGGCCAGCTCGGCGGCATCGGCGGCGTCGGCGTCGGCAAGCTGGAACGCTACGGCGACGCCGTGCTGGAAACGGTGCTGGACGCGGACTGAGCCGCGTCCAGCAGCTGCCGCGTTATGGTGCGACGCCGCTCGCGGTGACGCGACAGGCGAGCCGGAGCTGGACCTGCTCGCCGGGCAGGAACTCCGGCAACACCATGCCACTGCCCTGCAGCGTCGCGAGCGAGTGGTCCGGCGCACACAGGGCCGGCCGCGTGGCGGTACACGTCGGTGTCGCAGCGCTGCAGTCCAGACCGGTGACGGCCGGGTCGCGGATCACCGCGCCGGTCACGTTGATCCGGGCGTTGGCGTTGCTGGTCGTCGTCAGCGTGTAGGTCACGTTGTCGCCCGAGCGCGCATTCGCAGGCGAGACGGACTTGCTGATCGACAGGTCGACGTCGTCGTCGAGGATGGTCCACGCCGACGTGGCGACGCCGGCCGCGCCGCACTGCGTGGATGAGCGGGTGAAGTACCTGCTGTCATCGGGCACCAGCTGCAGGCCGACGACGCGGCTGCCATCGAAGACGGTGTTCGCGGGCGCCGTGAGGCCGAGAGAAATCAGCTCACCGTGATAGGGCTCACTGCGTGCGGGAATCCGCACCGTGAACGTACTCGTCCCGGTCGGAGTGGTGTAATCCACGCCCAGCACGGGGTTCCCGGCGCCACTGCTGGTGGTGATCTGCACCACAAGATCGCTGTCCAGCTGCCCGGCGACGCGCAGCGCAGGCAGACCGCTCGTGACTCCTTCCGTCGTCTCGTAGGTGCCTCCCGCGAGCTCGACGAACGGCTTGAGCACGACCTGGATGTCGTCGAGGAAGTTGCCCGTCGTCGCCGTGCCGGAAAGCGCTTCGAAACCGATGTCGGTAGTACCGCCAATGCCTGCATAGGCGAACGTGCCTTGGTAGTCGCGCCAACCGTTAGGGCCAGCCGCGGACGTTGCACTTCCCTGGAAGGTCGTGATGACACCGCCGGCGCCGCTGTTTGTCGTGCCGACCTCCACGATGGGTGACGGGCCGAGCAGGAAACGCATCCGGTCTTGGGTCGTGGCGCTTGCACGTCCTCGATGGCTGAAGCGCCACTGGATCTCATCGCCCTGCACCAGACACACATTCTGGGAGATGCGAGACAGCTGTTCGGCATTCAGTTCCGCCAGCTGCGAACCGCTGCGCGCGTTCACCGTCAAGCCCGCGTTGGTACGCGGCGTACGCCAGAGTTCGATGATGCGTGCCAGTTCTCCCGGCACGAATCCCGAAGGCGCGACGCAGCCACCGACATTCTGCTGACCGAAGGGATTGTGGGTCGTGGTCCACCCCGGCACGTACTGTTCGCCAATGTAGACACGGCAACCGGCAGTCTGGAGGTTTGGCTCCTCGAAGCTGAGATTGATGAAGCTGCGTTGCACGACGGTGGCCTGCTGCGCCTGCGCGAGGCCCGGCAAAAGGACGACGGCAGCCGCGATCACAGCTGCGGCCAGACGGCCGGACGAGCGGGAACCGGAACAGAAATTACGCATGATCAGTAGCTGCCGACGAAGTTGATGTAGAACCCGCGGTGGTCGTAGTCGAGATCGGTGAGGTCGTCACTGAAGTCGGTGAAGTTGTAGCCCACGCCTACGCGGAAGTTGCGGCCGATGTCGCGGTCCACGCCGGCCATCCAGCCTTGGCGCGTGCCGCCGTTGTCGACGTCGAGCCAGCGGTACTCGGCCATCGCGTGCCACTTCTGCAGCAGCTCATAGCGGACCTGCGAGGCGGCGAACGTGGTCGCCGAATCGAACCAGGCGCCGGTGCCGCGGCCGTAGCGCGCTTCGCCTTCGCGGCGGGCGAGTTTGCCGGCGACTTCCCAACGGTCGTCGACGCGATAAACGCCCTCGAGCGACAGCACCTGGGACTTCTGGTCGTAGTCCGCGCCGCCCACCTGGCCCAGTGTCGCGAGGTCGTAGAGATAGGTGTAGCGGCCGAACAGGCCCCAGCGCGAACCGTCCCACGGGCGGTAGGCGAAGCCGAGATTGCTTTCGATGAACTTCGCGCTCGCACGCGGATCCAGATCGTCCTGCGTATCGGCGTAGTTGAAGCGCGCGGCGACGCGCCAGCTCTCGTTGAGGCGATGCTGCACGCGGTTGGTGGTGATCCACTGCGTGCGACGTTCGGCGCCCGTGTCCTCGCGCCACTCGAGCTTGCTCTGCCAGTCGGTGACGTTCGAGGTGCGGCCACCGGAGACGCTGATCGCGCGGCGATCGATCCGGCCACCGTCGCGGTTGGTCAGCTCGCCATCGGACAGCGTGAAGCCCAGGTTCCAGCCCACGCCCGGATAGAAATCCATGCCGTAGGTGTGCGCCAGACCGGATTCGCGCCGGGTCTTGAGGAACTGGCTCTCGTTGAACAGGTTGACCTGGTTCGACAGGCGCCAGCGCTGGCCGAGCGTCCAGCCGTTCTGGCGGGTCTGGTTGAACAGCGGGTCGTACTCGGTGGTATCGGTCGAGTAGGTGTACGCGCCGTACAGCGCGTGCTGCGGCGTGAGCCGGTACTCGCCGTTGACCTGCGCCGCATCGCCGCGGTCGCCGGTGGTCACCTCGCCGCCCAGCGTCGACAGGTTGGCGAAGCTGTAGCGGCTGCCGAGGGTGAAGGCGTCGTTGTCGACGTAGCGCCCGTCATCGTCGTCGAGCGTGACCTGGGCGACGCCGTAGACGTCCAGCGCGGTGCCGAAGCGATGCATGTAGCGCAGTGCGCCGAGCGTGCCGGCGACATCCGCGAAGCTCGCGCGTTCTTCCTGCACGCGGCGGATTTCCGCAGCCAGCGAGGCGATGTCGGAGAACCGCCATTCGGTCGTGACCTGCGCCTGCGTCAGCGCCTCCACGCCGCGCTCGGCGCGGCTGTAGCGCGCGTAGAAGCCGATTTCGGACGTGAGCTCGCCCAGCACCTCGGCGCCGCATTCCTCGATGTCGGCACCGGTGTCGAAGCGTGCGACCGAGAAGCCGGCGTCGACGCGGCGCCACCACGCGCCCGTGCTCCAGTCCTGCGCGGTCCAGCCGAGCTCGCGGAAGTTCGCGCGCAGTTCCACCGCGCTCGCCTCGCCTTCGCGCGGCCCGGTCGGGTTGAGCTGAGTGAAGGTGAAGCCGCCGTTGTCGGAGAAGAACACCGGCGCGCCGGTGGATTCGGTGCGGCTGTGCTCGAGCTTGAGGTAGGTGCCCTTGCCGGCCTGCAGGGTCAGGTCGGCCGACATCAGCGTGTAGTCCTCGCCGGCGCGGTTCTCGTCGACCCAGGTCGCGCCGAGGCCGACGTGATCGCCGAACCACTGCTTGGCGCGCACGCCGGCCGCGATCTCGTCGGGATCGAAGCCCGCGGGGACCCATTCGTAATCGACGATCAGGCGCTGCTCGAAGCCGTCGCGCGGTGCATCGCGGGTGATCGTGGGCACGTTGTCACGCGAGACCGGCATCAGCGGACGCGACAGGATGATGCGGCCCTGCAGTTCGTCGATCTCGTAGTCCGCGCCGGCCAGCAGCACCGTGCGCGCTTCGACGCGGCCGGTGGTCGGATCGCGCGTCTCGATGACGACCTGCTCCGACCCCGGCAGCACGTCGGTGTGGCGCAGGTAGTACAGGCTGCCGCCGGTACCGACGAACTCGCTGTGGCCCGGCGCGGTCTGCGCTTCGGAGCCGAACGCGCGCAGCTCGCTGACCGGGTCGCCCCAAGCGTTGGCGGCGCGCGACCGCCACGCCAGCGCCGCGCCGTAGAGCGCACGCTGGTACTGGCCGTACTCGGTGCCGGTGAAGCCGGTCGAGAAGTTGCCCCACAGCGCCTGGTTCTTGTCCCAGTCGGCGCGGACGTAGAACCGGCCCATGGTGTCGACGTCGCGGCGCACCGTCGAATCGTCACCGTAGGTCGGGTAGTACAGGTCCGGATCGACGCGGCGGAAGATGTCCTGCGGATCGGCGGCGGTGAAGCCGTCGAACAGATCGCCCAGCGGCCGGTTCTGCGTGTCCGCCTGCGCGGTGATCAGGTACTTGCCGCCGATCTTGCCCTTGCCGTAGAACGCCAGGCGGCCGTCGCTGAGGATGTCGTCCTCGCGGCCGGCCAGTGCCATCTCGCGGCCGGGGCCGCTGGCCTTGTTCTGGAACACGGTGACGTCGGCGATGCCGACGCCGAAGAAGTAGCGGCCGCTGACGTCGACATCCAGCGCGTGGTGCGCGGTCGCACCGTCGCGGTTCTTCAGACCGATGTCGAAGCGGTGCTGGCCGACCGGCATCAGGTACTCGGCGACGAACTTGCGCTCCAGATCGACCGGATAGCTGTCGCCATTGATCAACAGCGTCTGGCCCTCGGCCAGGTTGCGGCCCTGGATGCGCACGCGCGAGCCGTAGACCTGGATGTTCTGCTGGCGCAGGCCATTGCCCGAGAACACCGTGTCGATCAGCGACTGCGTGGCCGCCTGGTCGGCGGTCAGCGCGGTGCCCAGCGCATTCTCCACGCCACTGCGCAGCAGCTGGTCCCCACGTTCGGCTTCGGCCGGCGTGACCAGTTGCAGGCGATGGGTGTAGGTCTCGTCGAAGTGACCGTCGGCGTCGTAGGCACGCAGTACGTACACGAGTTCGTCGCCGGGACGGAACTGGCGGCCGGCCGGCAACGTGCCGTCCCACTCGCCGTCCGCGAACCCGGCGCGCGGCAGGTCGAACTGCGCGATCGGCTCGATCAGGTCGGCATCGCCTGCGCGATACAGCGTCAGCTCAAGGCGATCGATGAAGTCGACGTAGTTGCTGCGCGCATAGAAGCGCACCGGGCGCGTGATGCGACCGGCTTCGAAGGGGACCATCGACGGACCGGACACCGACAGCTCGGGCTGGCCGAGATCGGGATCTTCGGTCGCCCAGATCGCACCGCCGCCCGGCAGCTGCACCGAGAAGCGGCCCAGCGCGGTCGCGCGGCCCGGCTGTTCCAGCGCCACGCTGACGCGGCGGTCGGGCTGCAGCGCGGCCGACGACGAACGTGCGCTGGTGCCCGTGGTCACCGGCTGGTCGTAGCTGCGCGTGCGCAGACGGAACAGCGTTTCCTCGCCGCTGCGGCAGCCATCGCTGTCGCAGTCGAGCGCGGCCTGCGGCGCCTCCCCGGCAGAGGTCTCCACGGCGACCGCATCCTGCGCGGTCGCGGCTGCCGACGCCATGCCGGCGAGCATGCCGATCAGGGTGGCGTCGAGCAGTTTGATCTTCATGTTGCGCCCCTTCACTTGCGTGCCTCCCCGACAGGCGCCGTCGTGTTCCGACTCGCCTCGACCCGCGTATTCGCACGCACCTCCGGGCTCAATCGTGTGGCCAGTGCGTCGTAGACTGCACGCGCACGGCGCAGGCCCAGATCGACGTTGTAGGCATGCGAGCCGCGCACATCGGTATGACCGACGATGCCGACCACCCCGCCACCGAGTGCTTCCAGACGCGCGGCCACGGCGTCCAGCAGGCCGGCGAATTCCGGGCGGATGCTGGCGCGATCGGTATCGAACAGCACCGTGCCGAGCAGCACGTCGCCGTTGCCGACGCCGGCCACCAGCGCATTTGGATCGGCGACCGATGTCCGCAGTTCGACCTGCAGGCCCGACGCCGCCGCCGGCGTCACCGCCGACTGCAAGGCATCACGCACCGCAGCCGCCCGCGCAAATGCCAGCGCCTCGTGGCCGCCCTCGCCGGTGACGACGACCGTGCCGCCGCCGTGGCGGTCGACCTCCCGCGCCATCGCGTCGATCGCGGGCTGCATGTCGTCGCGCAGCGCGCTGCTGTCGGGCGCGAACAGGACCTCGCCGATCTCCAGCTCGACCGTCTCGCCCGGCTGTTCCAGTTCCACCACCGGCAGACGCACGCCGAAATCGAAGCGCACCGGCAGGCCCGGGGTCACGCGACGCACCAGCGGGTTGGCCGTGGTGAACGCGGTGCCCGGCGGCAGCGTCGCGGGATCGACCTTCAGGATGAAGTTGCGACCGTGCGCGCTGGTGCCGCCCGGCACATCGACCAGGTGATAGCGGCCGTACTGGTCGGTCTCGATCAGCAAGCCTTCCACCGAGGCGATGCGCACGCCGGGAATGCCGCGCTCGTCGATACCGGCATTGCCGATCACGTACTCGACGATCAGACCTTCGGCATCGGTCAGGACGCGACGCGACACGACCGGCTCGGCAGCCGACAGGCCCTTGGCCGCATCGCCGCTGCGCTCCAGACGTGTGCTGCCGTCGGCGGCCATACGCAGCGTCGCGCCCTCGGCGGACGTCAGCACGAAGTCGCCGGTGAACGCGGCACTGCGCAGACGCTGGCGGATCACCACCTGCGTTGCCTCGACCGGATCGGCCACCGACTGGCGCCCGGCGATCGCGTCGACCTCGATACCGTGCAGCAGCGGTGCGCTGGCATCGGCAACCGGCTGTGCGCCGGAGCCGGTGTCGATGGTCGTCGAACCGGCCACGTAGGCGTCCGGTGCGAAACCGCCCTGCACGCGCACGCCACGCATCGCCGCGCTGGCCTGCCAGCCGTCGCCGTTGCGGTCGTCGAACACGGTGCCGAACACGAGGCTGTCGTCGAGCATGGGATCGAACGCGGTCTGCACCTGCGCCGTCGCCACGTTCGACAGGGCGATGCCGCTGCCGCTCTGCGCCTGCACCTGGTTGATGTGGCCGCCGGCCCGGATGCCGGCGCCGACGCGCAGCAGGTAGGTCATCGTCACGCTGTCGCCCGGCGCGAGGTCGAGGCTGGCGATGCGGATCGGGCGCACGCCCGACACCGACAACGCACGGCCGTCTCCACTCGCCAGCGAACCGTCGACGTAGCTGAAGCCCGCAGGCGGCGTGTCGACCACGCTGGCGCCGGTGACCACGGCATTGCCGACGTTCTCGACCACGACGGTGTAGCGCACCAGGTCGCCGACCTTGACCTCGCGCACGCTGGCGGTCTTGGTCACGCGCAGCGGCGAAACGTCCTGCACGCGCACGGTGACGGTCGCCGTGTCGCAGACCGGCGCCGGCACCGAGGTATCGCAGACGCGGTAGGTGAAGCGGTCTTCGCCCGAGAAGCCGAATTCCGGCGTGTAGGTGCAGATGCCGTTCGCGCAGACCACGCTGCCGTGGCCGGCCGGCGTGATCACCGTGACCGAACCCGGATCCAGTGGCGCACCGGTGCTGCGGTCGTTGCCGACGACGACGATCTGCAGCGGCACGCCCGACTCCGCGATGCCCGCGTCGTCGTCGATCGCCTCGACCACGTTCGGACGCACGGTCACGACGGCGGTCGCCGTCGCGCAGTTGTCCGGATTGAGCGTTTCGCAGACGGTGTAGGTGAAGCGGTCCTCGCCCGAGTAGCCCGGCGCCGGGGTGTAGACCACGGTGCCGTCCGGGTTCACCACCACGCTGCCGTTGGCCGGCGGCGTCACGGTAATGGTGACGTCGTCCGGATTCACCGGCGCGCCGCCCAGCGTGTCGTTGCCCAGCACCGGGATGGTGACCGGGGTGTTCTGGTCAGTCGTGGTGGAGTCGTCGACCGCGGTGACATCCGGTGCCTCGACGACGATGGTCACCGAGGCCGTGCTGCAGTTCGACGGATTCAGCACTTCGCAGATCGTGTATTCGAACGTGTAGCTGCCCGCCGGCGTGCCAGGTGCGATACCGATGACGCCCGTGGTCGGGTCGACGGTCACGCCCGGCGGCAGCGTGCCGGTGGTGATCGTCACCAGCGACGGATCGGCGATCGGCGCGCCGTTGAGCGTGTCGCCATCGAGCACGTTGCCCACGTTCGGATTGCCCGAACCCCCATCGACGCCGCTGTAGCGGTCATCGACCGCGGTGATCACCGGCGGGTCGACGACGATCGTGACGGTCGCCGTGCTGCAGTTCGCCGGGTTCAGCACTTCGCAGATCGTGTACTCGAACGTGTAGCTGCCCGCCGGCGTGCCCGGCGCGACGCCGATGACGCCCGTGGTCGGGTCGACGGTGATGCCATTCGGCAGCGTGCCGGTGGTGATCGTCACCAGTGCCGGATCGACTGCAACGCCATTGAGCGTGTCGCCGTCGAGCACGTTGCCGACCACGGGATTGCCCGAGCCCCCATTGATGCCCGTGTAGCGGTCGTCGACCGCAGCGATCACCGGCGGATCGACCGTGATCGTCACCGACGCCGTCTCGCAGTTCGACGGATTGAGGACTTCGCAGATCGTGTAGTCGAACGTGTACGGACCGGCCGGCGTGCCCGGTGCGACACCGATGACACCCGTGCTCGGATCGACGGTCACGCCCGGCGGCAGCGCACCGGTGGTGATCGTCACCAGCGACGGATCGGTGATCGGCGTGCCGTTGAGCGTGTCGCCATCGAGCACATTGCCGACGTTCGGATTGCCGGAGGCGCCGTTGACGCCGGTATAGGCGTCGTCGACCGCGCTGATGACCGGCGGCACCACCGTGATCGTCACCGACGCGGTGCTGCAGTTGGTCGGGTTGAGGACTTCACAGATCGTGTAGTCGAACGTGTAGTCGCCCGCCGGGGTGCCCGGCGCCACGCCGATCACGCCGCTCGCGAGGTCGACGGTGACCTGCGGCGGCAGCGCGCCGACGATCGTGATGTCGACCAGCGACGGATCGGTGATCGCCGTGCCATTGAGCGTGTCGCCGTCGAGCACATTGCCGATCGCAGGATTGCCCGAGGCACCGTTGACGCCGCTGTAGATGTCGTCCTCGGTGGAGATCACCGGTGCGTCTACGGTGACCGTGATCGTGGCAGTCGCGCAGTTCGTCGGATTCAGCGTTTCGCAGATCTCGTAACCGATCGTGTAGCTGCCCGCCGGCGTGCCGGGCGGCACGCTGACGATGCCGGTCGCGGGATCGAGCACGGGGACTTGACCGCCGTTGATCGGCGTCGCCGGCGTGACCACGCGTCCGGTGATGTCGGCCGGATCGACCGGAGCACCGCCGAGCGTGTCGTTGTCGTAGGCATTGCCGGCATTCGGATTACCCGTCGCGCCGTTGACCGGCCCCAGCGGATCGTCGAGCGCGCTGATCGTCGACGCACCGACAGTCACGGTGATCGTGGCCGTCGCGCAATTCGTCGGGTTCAGCGCTTCGCAGATCTCGTAACCGATCGTGTAGCTGCCCGCCGGCGTGCCGGGCGGGACGCTGACGATGCCGGTCATGGGGTCGAGCACCGGTACCGGGCCGCCGCTGATCGGCGTCGCCGGCGTCACCACGCGACCGATAATGTCGGCCAGATCGACCGGCGCGCCGCCGAGCGTGTCGTTGTCGTAGGCGTTGCCGACGTTCGGATTACCGGCGGCGCCGTTGACCGGCCCCAGCGGATCGTCGAGCGCGCTGATCGTCGACGCGCCGACGGTCACGGTGATCGTGGCCGTCGCGCAGTTCGTCGGATTCAGCGCTTCGCAGATCTCATAACCGATCGTGTAGCTGCCCGCCGGCGTGCCGGGCGGCACGCTGACGATGCCGGTCGCGGGATCGAGCACGGGGACCGGGCCGCCGTTGATCGGCGTCGCCGGCGTGACCACGCGTCCGATGATGTCGGCCGGATCGACCGGGGCGCCGCCGAGCGTATCGTTGCCGTAGGCATTGCCGGCGTTCGGATTACCGGCGGCGCCGTCGACCGGACCGAACGAATCGTCGATCGCGCTGATCGGCGATGCGCCGACGGGCACGGTGATCGTGGCCGTCGCGCAGTTCGTCGGATTCAGGACTTCGCAGATCTCGTAGCCGATCGTGTAGTTGCCCGCCGGGGTGCCGGGCGGCACGCTGACGATGCCGGTCGCCGGATCGAGCACCGGTACCGGGCCGCCGTTGATCGGTGTCGCAGGCGTGACCACGCGACCGCTGACGTCGGCCGGATCGACCGGGGCGCCGCCGAGCGTGTCGTTGTCGTACGCGTTGCCGGCATTCGGATTGCCCGTCGCGCCATCGACCTCGGGAATCGCGTCGTCGTTCGCGACGATCACGTCCTGCACGGTCACCGTGACGGTTGCCGTATCGCAGTTGGACGTGTTGCCGATCTCACAGATCGTGTACTCGAACGCGTACGTGCCTGCGGCGGTCCCCGGCTGCACGCCGATCACGCCCGTTGCCGGGTCGACCGTAATGCCGGTCGGCAGCACGCCGGGCGTGATCGTCACGGTGGATGGCGTTGCCGCAATGCCGCCCAGGGTGTCGCCCGTCAGCACATTGCCGACGTTCGCATTGCCGACGACGCCGTCGACCGGACCAAAGGTGTCGTCGACGGCGCTGATCGGCTGCGAGACCGCGTTCGTCACGGAGCACACGTTCCCCGCGGTACCGCAGGTCACGCCGTCGACAGCGACGGTATTGGTGATCGACGTGACGGATGGCGCGAGCGTCTGGTCGACGTCCACAGTGAACTGGTAGGTCTTGCTGCCGCCGACGATCACGTTTGCGTTGGCGTTGTTGCTGCACGTCGTCGTCGTACAGATGAACTCGGTATTGAGACCGGGAACCGGCGTGGTGTGCGCGGGAATGGTCTCGACGACGTCGCCGGGATACAGCGTGGCAGCCACGGTGCCGCCGCTGTGCGACACCTGGATCGAGTAGGTCAGACGATCTCCGGCGGAGATCTTCTGGCTGGAAACGGCGGCCACACCGTTCACCTGGGACAGCGTCTTGGTGACTGCCAGCTGCGCGGGCGTCACGCGCGGATGCGGACACGAGGCGAGATCGCGACCGCGATCGTTGGCAACGGTCGATGTGGACGTGGCGACCTGGCGCATCGTTGCCGTGCCCAGGTTCATCTCGTAGTACGCGCCGCTGGCATTGACGACGACATGCAGACGGCCACCGCGATCGAAGGCCGCCCCCGCGTAGTTCGTACCGGAAGGCGCATTCGTGAACGCGGTCTGCTTGGTCGCGCGCATCGTCGCGACGTCCACGCGGTACAGGTCCGCGCCCGCGACGAGCCAGCCGAAGCCGTCCTGGTCGAAGGCGATGTCGCCCGAGCCCGTGTCGGACGGACGCGTATCGTAGGTCAGCGTCTGCGGGCCCGAGACCGTGTACCCGTAGGCGCCCGATGGCGTCAGCGTGTAGACCTGCGCGGTGGAGACGCCCCCCGCAGTGCTCACCGACGACACGAGATAGCCGACGCCCTGCGTGGTCATGCCGGCACGCGGGAGGTCGGCATTGATCGTCGCACCGGTGTCGTACCAGCCTGGGGACGTTGGATGCGTGGCGTCGTAGGCCCAGATCTTTCCGCGCGTTGCCGCAGGGCCGGTGGTGCCACTGTGGAACAGCAGGCGGCTCGCCTGTCCGTTCACGGCCGGGCTGATCATCAGCGCATTGACGTTGTTGCCGACCGGCATGCGCAGGGCGTCCACACGGACGTCGCTCGCCGTCGCCGGCGTATAGCGGTAGATCTCGGCGCCGTTGACGATGCTGTAGATGTCGTCCGCCGCGCAGAAGTCGATCGCGGTCGCCGCGGGCGAGACGTTGAGCGTGACGCTCGACGTGTTGTTCTGGGGCTGGGGATCGGTCACACCGGCGGGTGTCGTCACCGTCGCGGTGTTGACCACCGTCGTCTGTGCGCCCACGTTGCTGACGGAGGCGGCGGCCGCCACCAGGCCGAGCGCGAGGAAGAAGCCGCGGGCAAGCGCCCGGACCGGACCGGTCGTTCCGTTGTCGAACACGTGTTGAGCCCCTTGATCCAGCGCCCTTCCGGGTCGCCGGGGCGACACCAGGCCGCCCGTTTCTGCCTGCGTACCGTGCGAACACGACCGCAGCGCCCCTTTTTTCGAACCGCCCGCACGCCGAACGTGCGGCAAACTTCGCGCATTCTATGTGATGCAGTTCCGCAATTCATGTGCTTTTGAGACTTGTCCTATTGCGTTGCCTTCAGTTGCCGGGTCCCAGGGCCAGTCCCTCTCTGCGAGAGCCCTGGAGCGGCGAGGGCATGCCACCAAACCGCTGCAGCGGGCCTCCCTCGCTCGGTAGACCCACCCTCCTCCCGGAGCAGCGCCAAATCGCAGGCGTAGAACGCGGCTGGGATATCGGGGCTCGTCTTGGCCGGGTGTCGAAGGGCCTATATCAAGGACACCTCACCAGTACTCGCGGGCGCGACGAGACATCACTGGGCCACTTGGGGATGGCGCGTTGATTCCATACCCTCGGCGGCGTATCGCGCCTCGCCCTCCCCCACGACGAGGCAGGCCGAACTGGCAGGACAACCAGTCGCATGCACGATGGATGCCCGATCCAGCAAGCGCGAGCGCCCGCCAATTACGCGGGAAGGAACTTGCCTGCGATCGATCCGCCGTCCGTGCGCGACCGCCGCGTGCTGGGAATGCAAGCGTCACACGCATCCAGCGCTGGGCCTGTCGAAGAATCGGCTGCAACCGCGCTTCTGCGCGCACGCGACCCTTGACCCGCGAGCACGGATGCCGACGCCGGACTGACGCCTGGAGATGAAGAGGCTGGTGGGTCGTGATGGATTCGAACCATCGACCAGCGGATTAAAAGTCCGATGCTCTACCGACTGAGCTAACGACCCGGAAGACAGTCATCGGCGCTTTGGCCGATGCAGGGGGCGCATTCTAGCGCAATGTGGCCAGCGCGTCGGCCTCAGCCGGGCGCATGGGCGTAATGCGTCGGGTCGGGGACGCCGGCGGCATCGAATCCATCCGCGCGCAGGCGGCACGCGTCGCAGTGACCGCAGGCCAGGCCCTGTGCGTCGGCGTTGTAGCAGGACACGGTCAGGCCGAAGTCGACGCCCAGGCGCACGCCCTCGCGCACGATGTCGCCCTTGCCCATGTGCTGCAGGGGCGCATGGACACTGATGCCCGCACCTTCCACACCCGCCTTGGTCGCGAGATTGGCCAGGCGTTCGAATGCGTCGACGAACTCCGGCCGGCAATCCGGATACCCGGAGTAGTCGACTGCGTTGACGCCGCAGAAGATGTCGGCCGCGCCCAGCACTTCGGCCCAGCCGAGCGCCAGCGACAGCATGATGGTGTTGCGTGCCGGCACGTAGGTCACCGGAATGCCCGCGCTGCCCGCTTCCGGCACGTCGATGTCGTCGGTCAGCGCCGAGCCGCCGATGCTGCGCAGATCGACGTCGACGGTCTTGTGCGCGGTGACGCCCATCGCCGCTGCCACACGCGCCGCAGCGTCGAGTTCGGAGGTGTGGCGCTGGCCGTAGCGCACGCTCAGGGCGTGCACGTCGAAGCCCTGCTCCTGGGCGATGGCCACGACGGCGGCGGAGTCCATGCCTCCGGACAACAGGACGACGGCTTTTTTCATGGAGATATCGGATGCAATGGAGAAACGACAGGCGCCAAGGCTAGCGCAGTGATACAGTCGGCGCCGGACTCAGCGACCCGGCTCGTCGTTCCACAGCAGCTTGTGCAGCTGCATCTGGAACTTGACCGGCAGGCGGTCGGCGACGATCCAGTCGGCCAGTTCGCGGCCGGTGATCTCGCCCTTGCTCGGCGAGAACAGCACGTCGCACAGGTGCTGCAGGCCCTTGGTCAGCACGATGTCGCGCGCCCACTCGTAATCGGCGCGCGAGCACACGACGAACTTGATCTGGTCGTGCGGGGTCAGCAGGGCTAGATTTTCCCAGCGGTTGCGGTGCGCTTCGTTCGATGCAGGCGTCTTGATGTCGAGCACGCGACTCACACGGGTGTCGACAGCGGCAATATCGATGGCCCCCGACGTTTCCAGCGACACCTGGTAGCCGGCATCGCACAGGCGGCGCAGCAGGCCGACGCAGCGCTTCTGTGCCAGCGGCTCGCCGCCGGTCACGCAGACGTGCCGGACGCCGTGGCGCGCGACCTCGGCGAGGATGTCGTCGATCGTCCACCACTGCCCGCCGTGGAATGCGTATGCGGTATCGCAGTAGGTACAACGCAGCGGGCAGCCGGTGAGGCGAACGAATACCGTCGGCCAGCCCGCATCACGGGCTTCGCCCTGCAGCGACAGGAAGACTTCGGTGAGCTTGAGCCGGTCGGCCGCGGATGCGGCGACCGCATCGGGCGCGACGGCGGTCATGGAATCAACGCAGGCGCGAGAGCTGGATCGCGCGGAGCCGGTCGGACGCGGTGCGTGCCGCATCGGTGCCGGGATACTGCTTGCCGACATCGGCGAGCGTGGTCTCGGCGCCGTCGAGGTCTTTCAGGCCGTACTGCGACAAGCCGACTTTGAGCATGGCGCCCGGGGCCTTGTCGCTCTGCGGATAGCGCTGCAGCAGCGAAAGGAACTGCTCCTGCGCCAGCGCGTAATTCTGGGTGACGTAATAGCTTTCGCCGAGCCAGTACAGCGCATTCGGCGCGTACCCGCCCTGCTGATGCTGCTGCAGGAATGCCTGGAACAGCCTGGCGGATTCGGCGTACTCGCCGTTCTTCAAGGCGTTGAAGGCCTGCTCGTAGGCGCCGCGCTCGTCGGCGGGTGCCACCGTCGCAGGCGCAGAGGAAGCGCCCGTGGCGCTGTTGTCGCGAGCGGCCTGCGCATTCGCGCCGGCCGCCGGAGCCGGCGATGCATCGCCGACCGGATCGGGCAACTCCAGACCACCGCCACCGCCGCCCTGCCCGCTCTCGAGGCGGTTGAGCCGGCCGTCGATGTCGAGGTACTGGCTGCGGTTGCTGGATTTGAGCTGCTCGTTCTGCTGCTGCAGTTCCTCGACCTGGGACCGCAGCGCCTGCATTTCGCGACGCAGCTGTTCCACCTGGTTGAGCATCTGCATGTTCGCGCTGGTGTCACCCGCGCGCGCTTCGAGCGAAGCCACGCGATCGGCGAGGCTCGCCCGCTGCGCCCATGCGGGCGCGGCGACCACGAGGGTCGCCGCGAACGCGACTGGGAGCACCAGCCAATGACGCATCGAACGCATCAACGCGCGGTGTAGATGATCTCGACGCGACGATTGCGGGCCCAGCAATCTTCGTTCGAGTCATTGCAGACCGGACGCTCTTCGCCGTAGCTGACGACGGCGACCTGCGCAGCCGAGCCACCGTTGGCCTGCAGCGCCGAGGAGACGCCATTGCCACGACGCTCGCCCAGACCCTGGTTGTACTCGCGGCTGCCGCGCTCGTCGGCGTGGCCTTCCAGCGAGATGCGCGAGGAGCTGCGGTCACGCAGGTACTTGGCGTGGCAGGCCATCACGGCCTGGAATTCCGGACGCAGGGTGTCCTGGTCCAGATCGAAGTAGACGACGCGCTGACGCAGGCATGCATCGCTGTCGAGGTCGGCCGGGGTGTAGGCACCCGCGGTCGGCTGGGTCGGAGCCACGGTACCGGTCGACGGACCCGTATCCATGGGGGCCTCTTCCTTCACCTTCTTGGAACACGCTACAGCGGCGGTGCAGAGCAGCGCGGCCAGCATCACACGGGTGGTCGTCTTCATCTCGTCGATCCTTGGTTTTCTATGAACAACAGGGCAATTGTTATTGGACGGGACGTGCAGGCAGCGTCAGCGCTGTTCCCTAAACGGACCCCACGCCGGCTCGCGCACATCACCGTCGGCGAGGACGAGGCGCTGCCGTACCCGCCCGTCGGACGAGACCGAATACAGCACACCCCTGCGCCCCTCACGCGCCGCGTACAGGACCATGCCGGCGTTCGGGGCGAAGCTCGGCGATTCGTCGAGCGACCCTGGCGACAGCGTGGACCAGCGGGGCGACCCCAGGCTGCGATCCAGCAGTGCAATACGGTACACGTTGCCTGAACCTTGCGCCACGACGATCTTCTTGCCATCGGGCGAGACGGACGGGTCGGCGTTGTAGCTGCCCTCGAACGTCACGCGTGTGGCGCTGCCACCGGAGGCCGGCGCCTGGTAGACCTGCGGGCGACCACCGCGGTCGGAGATGAAATAGATGCTGCCGCCGTCGGCCGCCCAGGTGGGCGAGGTGTCGATGGCGAAGTGGTTGGTGACCTGGGTCAGCGCCTTGCTGCCGAGGTCCATCACGTAGATCTCGGGGTTGCCGCTGCGCGACAGCGACAGCGCCAGGCGGCGACCGTCGGGCGAGAACGAGGGCGCACCGTTGATGCCGCGGAAGCTGGAGACCAGCTCGCGACCGCCGCTGGTGATGTCCTGGATGTAGATCGCCGAGTTGCCGCGCTCGAAGCTGACGTAGGCGATGCGGCGGCCGTCCGGGCTCCACGCCGGCGACAGCAGCGGCTCGTTGGAGCGCACCACGGTCTGCGGGTTGTGGCCGTCGGAGTCGGCGACGACCAGCGCGTAGCGCGCGCTGTCGCCGAGGCCCGTCTGCGTGACGTAAGCGATGCGGGTCCAGAACGCGCCGCGGACACCGGTGACCTTTTCGTAGATCGCGTCGGCCATCTGGTGGGCGACGTCACGCATCGCGTTCGGACGTGCGGTCATCGCCAGCCCGAGCATGCGCTCCTGCTTGGCGACGTCGAACAGTTCGTACTCGACGCGGTAGCTGCCGCCGCCGGCATCGACGACGCGACCGACGACGAGGAAGTCCTGTCGCAGCGCGCGCCAGGTCGGGTACTGCACTTCGCTGCCGCGGGTTGGGCGCTCGACGATGTCGCGCTCGGGCAGCGTGCGGAACTGGCCCGAACGGTCGAGGTCGGCGCGGATGACCGCGGCAACGTCGGTGTCGGGGGCGGCGGCGCTGCCCTGGTAGGGCATGGGCACCACGGCGATCGGCATCGCCTGGGCGCTGCCGCCGGTGATGTCGATTTCCAGGCCCTGCTGCTGCGCACTGGCGAGCATGGGCAAGGCGAGCGCGAACAGGGCCAGCAGGCCGCGGATCAGGATGGGCTTCATCGGATTACCGGTAGTCACGAAGTCGGGGCAGCTTGGCGGGTGGTCCGCCGCGCAGGATGAATGGACGGCCAATCATCCGTCCGGAGGCGTGAAGGTCAGGGCGAGACGTCAGTACGCGAGACCGTCGACGCCGCCACCCATGGCAAGCGCTTGGTCCGCATTCCCATCGGCATATTGATCCGCACTGCGTCGCGAACCGGGCACCCGGCCGCGCGCCGCCCCCACACGTCAGTCCTGCGCGGTGAAGTTGAGATTGAGCCTGCGGTTGAACACCGGTTCGAACCCCGCGTACGGCAGCGGCTCGGCGGCGCGCACTGCCGCTTCGACCGAACGGCGACCCTGCGCGTCATACGGACAGGACGCATCGAACTCGACGTTCAACACCTCGCCGCCCGGCAACTGGGTGATGTAGAGACGGCAGCGCTGGCCCAGCGGCACGTTGTCAGGACGACGCCAGTTGCGGCGGATCGCTTCCTGCAAGGCGGCGGCGTACTTCGCGGCCAGGCCGCTGTCGCCATCAGGACGTCCGGGCGGCGGACTCGCCGACGCGGCGGCGCGCTGCTCCGAGGCCTGCTGCGCGTTGCGGTCGGCGATCTGCTTCAGGCGCTGCTCGGCCTGACGGGCTTCGCGTTCGGTGCGTTCGCGCTCGGCGCGCAGCTTCTCGAGTTCCTGGCGTGCGAGGCGACGCTTCTCTTCGGCCTCGCGCTGCTTCTGCTGCTCGGCAAGCTCGATCTGGGCCTGGCGCCGCTTGGCCTCCTGTTCCTTCTCGCGCTGTTCGGCGGCGATCGCGTCGCGGCGCACCGCTTCCTGCGAAACCTCGTCGGGATTTGGAATCACTTCTTGCGGCGCGACCTGACGGGGCTCGACGGCGTCCTCGGGGCGCGGTTCGGGCAGCGGCTGCGGCGGCGCCGCCACGGGTTCTTCGACCGGCTCGGGCAACGGTTCGGGCACCGGGTCCGGCGTGGGCTCGGGCTTCGGCTCGGGATCGGGCAACGGTTCGGGACGCGACGCCAGCGCGCGGCGATCGGCCGCGCTGAGCGCGTTGGGATCGATGATGTCGGCCGAGACCGGCGAGCCCATCGCGGAGTCGGGCCGCGACGACGCGCTCCAGATCGCGCCAAGGAAGATCAGCCCGAAGATCAGCAGGTGGACCAGGAGCGCCAGTCCGATCGACACTACATTGTCGGAACGCGACTCGCGCATCGTCAGTCCGCGCTTTCCGACGGGCGGCTGATCAGGCTGACCTTGTTGATGCCGGCGGTGTTGATGGCATCGATGGCATTCATGATCAGCTGGTAGCTGGCCGCGCTGTCACCGCGCACGAGAATCGTCGCGTCGGGGTTATGGCTGTGGATGCCGCGCAGGCGCGCGACGAGATCCTCGCGCGTGACCGAGGTGTTCTGCTGCTCGACCATCAGCGCGAGCGCGCCGTCGGGATAGACGCTCACGACCACCGGGTCCTGCGGCGAGCCGAGCGACATCGCGTTCGAATCGGGCAGATTGATGTCGGTGCCCAGATTCATCAGCGGCGTGGTGACCATGAAGATGATCAGCAGCACCAGCATCACGTCGATGTAGGGCACGACGTTGATTTCGTTCTTGAGCTTGCGCCGCTTGGAGCGGCGAAGGGAGATCGACGACATGGCGGGTTCCGGATACGTGGACGGTCGAGCGCGATCGAAAGAACGCGCGCACGCGCGCGTCGGGGTCAGTCGGCGCCGCTCTGGCGTTCGAGAATCGAGGAGAACTCGTCGGAGAAGGCTTCGAAACGCGTGGCGACACGCTCGACCTTGGTCGCGAAGCGGTTGTAGGCCCACACCGCCGGGATCGCGGCGAACAGACCCATCGCGGTCGCGATCAGCGCTTCGGAGATGCCGGGCGCAACCGTCGCGATGGTCGCTTCCTTGACGCTGGCCAGGCCGTGGAACGAGATCATGATGCCCCACACGGTGCCGAGCAGACCGACATAGGGCGCGATCGAACCGACGTTGGCGAGGTACTCGAGATTCCGCTCCAGACCGTCGATCTCGCGGGCGCCGGCCACGCGCATGCCGCGCTGGGCGCCTTCGAGCTGGGTGCGGCTGTCGATGCCGCGGCGCTGGCGCTGGCGCGAGTACTCGCGGTAGCCGGCCTCGAAGATCGCTTCGAGACCTTCGATCTCACGGTTGCGCTCGGTCGCCGAGGCGTAGAGCTTGCTGATCTCGGCACCGGACCAGAAGCGCTCCTCGAAGCGGTCGGCTTCCTTCTCGGCGCGATCGAGCAGGCGCTTCTTGCGGAAGATGATGACCCACGAGGAGATCGACGCGAACAGCAGCAGCAGCATGACCAGCTGCACCGGAATCGACGCGTGCAGGACCAGTTCGAGAATGCTGAGGTCGTTGGGCAGCGGCGCGGTCGCGGCCGCTGCGGCCCCGGTGTTCGCCAGTTCGGTCGCGCCTGCGGCGGCCTCTTCGGGCAGCGCCTGCACCTGGGCGGCGGACTGCAACAACACGGGCATTGGGCTCATCCAGGCTTACTCCGCTGACGTTTCGAGTGACTTGAGTTGGGTGTAGAGCGTGTCGGGGATGGCACGCGGCTTGAAATCCTCGGCCGACAGCGCCGCGATCCGCACCTCGGCGTCGAGCAGCAGATCGCCGTTCCGGCGGACCTCCTGCACGAACACCGCGCTCGCACGGCGGCACTGTCGCAACGCCACGCTGACCTCCAGCGCATCATCGAGCCGCGCCGGACTGCGGAAATCGATCCGCATCGCCCGCACCGCGAACACGGTGCCGTGATCGTCGCGGAGCGTGGCCTGTCCGTAGCCGTGGGCACGTAACCACTCGCTGCGTGCGCGCTCCATGAACGCGACGTACTGCGCGTGATAGACGACGCCACCCGCGTCGGTATCTTCCCAATAGACGCGTGTCGGCCAACTGAATAAACCGGCAACGCCGGACGCGGTCGCGCTCATGCGGCAGGACTCCGGTGTTTTAGAACAGATTGCCGGGCACGGCCGCGGCGTCGCGGCGCGGCTCCAGGCCCAGATGGCGCCAGGCCTTGGTCGTGGCCATGCGCCCGCGCGCAGTACGGACCAGATAGCCCTGCTGGATCAGATACGGCTCGATCACGTCTTCCAGCGTGCCGCGCTCTTCGCTCAGCGCGGCGGCCATCGACTCGACCCCGACCGGGCCACCGTCGAAGTTCTCGATGATCAGGTGCAGCAGGCGCCGGTCGAGATCGTCGAAGCCTTCCGGATCCACCTTGAGCATCTGCATGGCGGCATTGGCCACGTCACGGTCGATGCGCCCGCCGGCCTTGACCTGCGCGTAGTCGCGCACGCGGCGCAACAGGCGGTTGGCGATGCGCGGCGTGCCGCGCGAGCGCCGGGCGATCTCGCCCGCACCGTCGGCTTCGCAGGCCATGCCCAGGATCTGCGCGGAACGGCGCACGATGCGGGTCAGTTCCTCGGTGCTGTAGAACTCCAGCCGCTGCACGATGCCGAAGCGGTCGCGCAGCGGCGCGGTCAGCAGGCCCGCGCGCGTGGTCGCGCCGATCAGGGTGAAGGGTGGCAGGTCGATCTTGATCGAACGCGCCGCGGGGCCCTCGCCGATCATGATGTCGAGCTGGAAATCCTCCATCGCCGGGTACAGCACTTCCTCCACGACCGGCGACAGGCGGTGGATCTCGTCGATGAAGAGCACGTCATGCGGCTGCAGATTAGTCAGCAGCGCGGCGAGATCGCCGGCCTTCTCGATCACCGGCCCGGACGTTACGCGCAAGGCGACGCCGAGTTCATTGGCGATCACGTGGCTCAGCGTGGTCTTGCCCAGGCCGGGCGGTCCGAAGATCAGCACATGGTCGAGCGCCTCGCGGCGCTGCCTGGCGGCCTCGATGAAGATCGCCATCTGCTCGCGGACCGGCACCTGGCCGAGGTAGTCGTCCAGCCGCTGTGGCCGGATGCTCGCCTCGATGGCGTCGTCCTCGCGGGTGGCGTCGGCGGCGATGATGCGGTCTGCGGTCATCCGCGCATGATCGCATGGCGACCGGCCCGACGCGCCTGCAGAGACGGCTCGCGCCGCCCTTGCAGGATCGACTCAGTGCCGCATCGCCTCCGCGGCCAGCGCGAAGCTGTGCTTGCGGGCGCCGTGGTCGAAGATGTTGGCCGTCAGCATCAACTCGTCCGGGCGGTGCCTGGCCACGAAATCGGCGATGCCGTCGCGGACATCCTGCGGATCACCGACCACCGCGCAGGCCAGCGCCTGGGCGACCATCACCTTTTCCTGCGGCGTCCAGAACGCTTCGATGTCGTCGATCGGCGGCGGAATCAGGCCGATCTCGCCCCGGCGCAGGCGCACGAAGCTCTGCTGCTGGGTGGTGAACAGGCGCTCGGCCTCGGCGCGGGTATCGGCGGCGACCACGTTGAGCGCGAGCATCGCGTGCGGCGCCTGCAGGTATTTCGACGGCTTGAACGTGAGACGGTAGCGCGCCAGCGCGTCTTCCATCATTGCCGGGGCGAAATGCGAGGCGAATGCGAACGACAGCCCCATCGCCGCCGCCAGCTGCGCGCTGAAGAGGCTGGACCCGAGCAGCCACACCGGCACGTCCAGACCGGGGCCCGGCACCGCCTGCACGGCCTGGCCCGGCTGCACCGGTTCGAAGTACTGCAGCAGTTCGGCGACGTCGCGCGGGAAGCCTTCGGCACCATCGAAATAACGGCGCAGCGCGCGGATCGTGGCGCCATCGGTGCCCGGCGCGCGGCCGAGGCCGAGATCGATGCGCCCCGGATACAGCGAGGCCAGCGTGCCGAACTGCTCGGCGACCTGCAGCGGCGCATGGTTGGGCAGCATCACGCCGCCCGAGCCGACGCGGATGGTCGACGTGGCGCCGGCGATATGGCCGATCAGCACCGCGGTCGCGGCGCTGGCGATGCCGGGCATGTTGTGGTGTTCGGCCAGCCAGTAGCGGGTGTAGCCGAGCCGTTCCGCGTGCTGGGCCAGATCGACCGAGTTGGCATACGACTGCGCAGCCGTGCTGCCTTCGGTGACGGGGGCGAGGTCGAGGATCGAGAAGGGGATCATGAGCGGACGCGATGCGGGGGATGGCATCGACCTTGGGGCGGCCGGACGCGAACACCAGCGCAGCGATGGCGTTGCAGTGTTCCGCCATCGGCAGCGCCTGCGGCGTTCCGGCAGAATGGCCCGATCACTCGCCACCCCGGGATCGCGATGTCCACGCCTGCACCGTCCGCCGCCAGCCTCTACGCCGACCACCTCGCGACGCTGCAGGCGCGCACCGCCACCGCACTGGAACGCGCCGGCCTCGACCATCTCGTGATCCCCAGCGGCACCCTGCACTACCAGGTCTTCGACGACCGCGACTACCCGTACGCGGCGAATCCGCAATTCAAGGCCTGGCTGCCGCTGAACCGCAATCCGGGCAGCTGGCTGGTGGTGACGCCCGGCGCACGCCCGAAGCTGGTCTATCTGCAGCCGCGCGACTACTGGCATGTCGTGCCCGAGGCGCCGTCGGGCGACTGGGTCGAACACTTTGACATCGTGGTGATCCGCAAGCCGGAAGAAGCGCAGCAGCATCTGCCCAAGAACGCGGCGCGCTGCGCGATCCTCGGCGAGCCGCAGAGCGCGCTGGGTCAGTACGGCGCCTACAAGCCGAACAATCCGCAGGCGGTCGTCGACCATCTCGAGTTCCACCGCGCCTACAAGACGCCCTACGAGCTGGCGATGCTGCGCGAGGCCACGCGTCGCGCGGTCCGCGCACATGCCGCCGCCGAACGCGCGTTCCGCGCCGGCGCCAGCGAGTTCGGCATCCACCTGGCCTATTGCCAGGCGGCCGGTCAGGACGCGAACGAGCTGCCCTACGGCAACATCGTCGCGCTCAACGAACACGCCGCGGTGCTGCATTACACCGAGCTCGGGCGGCTGGCGCCCGACCCGGTGCGCAGCTTCCTGATCGATGCCGGTGCCAGTCACGCCGGCTATGCGGCCGACATCACCCGCACCTACGCCGCCGACACCGCCTGCGAGTTCCAGTCGATGATCGACGCGGTCGACGCCGCCCAGCGCGCGATGTGCGACCGGGTCCGCGATGGCGTGGACTACGTGCGCATCCACCTCGACGCGCACCTCGCGCTGGCCGGTGTGCTGCGCGATTTCGGCGTGCTGCGGGTGTCGCCCGAAGAAGCCGTCGAGACCGGCGTCAGCGCGGCCTTCTTCCCGCACGGCATCGGCCACAGCATCGGCCTGCAGGTACACGATGTCGCCGGCTTCACCGCGTCGGAGACCGGCGGCCGCATCGCCACCCCGGCCGGCCATCCCTTCCTGCGCCTGACCCGCCCGCTCGCACCGGGCATGGTCGTCACCATCGAGCCGGGCGTGTACTTCATCGACATGCTGCTCGAAGACCTGCGCGAGGCCGGCAAGGGCGATGCGGTGGACTGGGACCGCGTCGAGGCCTTCCGCCCCTACGGTGGCATCCGCATCGAGGACAACGTGGTCTGCACCGACGGCGCGCCGGAAAACCTCACGCGCGATGCGTGGCCGGTGGACGACGCGGCCTGAAACCTCGGCGCGGCTTCCGGCCGCGCCCGTTGACTGCCGGCGCGCCGATCAGCGCGCCATGAAGTCCTCGATCTCGTCGGCGGTCCGCGCCAGGCCCGCCGTCAGCACCTCGTGCCCGGCCTTGGTGATCAGCACGTCGTCTTCGGTGCGGATGCCGATGCCGCGCCACTTCGCATCGACGCTGGTGTCGTCGACCGGCACATAGAGTCCCGGCTCGATCGTGTAGACCATGCCCGGCTCCAGCAGCCGCGACTCGCCGTCGATCCGGTAATCGCCGACGTCGTGCACGTCGAGGCCGAGCCAATGCCCGGTCTTGTGGCGGTAGTAGCGCTTGTAGCTGCCGTCGGCGATGTGCTTCGCCAGCTTGCCCTTGAGCAGCCCCAGTCGCAGCAGACCTTCGGTCAACGCTTCGACAGCGGCGTTATGCCCGGCCTCGTAGGCCACGTCCGGTCGCGCCTGCGCCAGCGCGGCCTGCTGCGCGGATTCCACGACGTCGTGCAGCGCGCGCTGCGCCGGTGTGAAGCGACCGTTGACCGGGAAGGTGCGGGTGATGTCGGCGGCGTAGCCGCGGTACTCGGCGCCGGCGTCGATCAGCACCAGATCGCCATCGCGCGCCTGCGCGTTGTTGGCGCGGTAGTGCAGCACGCAGGCGTTGGCGCCGGCACCGACGATGCTCTCGTACGCGGGACTCGCGTCGTTGCGGCGGAACACGTATTCCAGTTCGGCCTGCAGCGCGTATTCGTGGATGCCCGGGCGCGCCGCACGCATCGCCGCGGCGTGGGCTTCGACGCTGATCTTGGCCGCGCGGCGCATCAGCTTGAGTTCGCCGGCATCCTTGAACAGCCGCATCTCGTCGAGCAGATGCCCCAGCTCGAGGAACTCGTGCGGTGGCTGCGCGCCGACCCGCACCTGTGCGCGCACGCGATTGAGCCAGCCGATCAGCTGCAGGTCGAACTCGGTGTCGCGGCCGAAGTGGTAGTAGACCCGCGAGCGGCCTTCAAGCAGACCCGGCAGGATCTCGTCGAGGTCGTCGATCGGATAGGCATCGTCCATGCCCAGCGCCTCGACGGCGCCTTCCGGCCCGACGCGCGGGCCGTCCCAGCCTTCGCGTTCGGGGTCACGCTCGCGGCAGAACAGCAGCGCCTCGCCATGCGCGCGGCCGGGCACCAGCACCAGCACCGAGTCGGGTTCGGCAAAGCCGGTCAGATACCAGAGGTCGGAATCGGGCCGGTAGCTGTAATGCGTGTCGCGGCTGCGGATCCGCTCGGGCGCGCTGGCCAGCACGAGGATCGCGTCGTCGCCGGCCAGCCGCATCAGCTGCCGGCGGCGCTTCTGGTAGCTGGCCGCGGTGATGCCGGTCGCGCCCGGCATCTCAGTTCAACCGGTTGCGGTGACGCGGGCCCAGTGCCGCATCCCCGTGCAGCAGCAGCGCGGCCACACGCACGAACTCTTCGATCTCGGCCAGCGCGTCTTCCTCGCCGGCGTCGTCCGTGCCGTCGTCTTCGGGCTGTGCGGCGGCGAGGCGGGCCAGATCGGCCAGCGCTTCCTGCCCCTCCTCCGACAGCGACGGCCGCTGGCCCGCGGCCAGGCCGAAGCCACCGAGGAACCCACGGCACCAGTCGAACAGCGCGGCACTGCGCTGCGACAGCGGCTGGCCGTCCTCGGGCAACAGCAGGGCGAACGCGAAGTCGCGGTCCTCGAGCTGGGCGGCGGTCGCCGTGCGCAGCCGATCCAGCGCGCTGCCGGCGGCGGGTGCGGCCAGCGTCGGGTCTGCCATCACGGACGCCAGCCAGCCGGCCGCATCGTCGCCGCCCCCGGCCAGCCAGCCGGCCAGTCCACCGTGCAGTTCGCTGCCGGGCATCGCCAGTTGCAGGTGGCGGATCTCGGCGTCGACTTCGGCAAGGCTGGGCAGGGTGTCGGACACGGCGGGCACTCGGGAATGCGGGTGCGCCAGTGTACCAACGGCCCCGTCGCGGCCGCCCCGCCCGCTTGTTGCCGCAGCGCCCGCATGCCTACACTCCGGGCGCCCATCCCGGCACGGAGTGCCGACGCGTGATCGATCCCAGCCAGCTGCACGTGCCCGGCGCCGCGGTGCTGATCGCGTTGCTCGTGCTGCTGGTGATCATGGTGGTGCGTCGGCGCAGCAGTGAGCGCGCCTATCTGGCCGAGATCGACGACCGGCGCGACCGGCTCAAGCTGGCGCTGTGGGCGACGGGCGAGCGCTACTGGGATTACGACGTCGGCAGCGGCCAGTTGCGCCGGCTGCTTGAGGAGGAGCCCGGCACCGACGGCCGCACGCTCGAGGACAGCCTGCCGTTCGAGGCCCTCGTGCATCCCGACGACCAGATCGTCGCGCGCGACACGCTGCGGCGCTATCTCGATGGCGAGGTGAGTCGCTACCAGGCACAGGTGCGCGTGGCCGACGGCGCAGGGGGCTGGGCGTGGATGCGGGTGCGCGGACGCGCGGTCGAGCGCGACGACACCGGCAACGTGCTGCGCATCGCCGGCACCGCGCTCAACATCACCGCCACGCGCGAGGCCGAACGCGAACGCCAGATCGCCGCGGCCGTGCTGCGCAGCATGGGCGAGGCGGTCGCGGTGATGGATGCCGACTTCCGCTACGTGTCGGTCAATCCCGCGTTCCTGCGCATGACCGGCTACGCCGAAACCGAAGTGCTCGGCCGCAGCGCCGCGCTTCTCGACAGCGAGCGGAACGACAGCGCCTTCTACCGTCACATCCGCGCCCAGGCCGGCCGCCAGGGCCACTGGAGCGGCGAGGTATGGCAGCGCCGCAAGGATGGCGACGAGCTGCTGACCGCGATGGAACTGCGCACCGTGCGCGATGCCGACGACGACAGCGTGCTGCACGTCTGCGTGTTCAACGACATCACCCAGCAGAAGCGCACCGAGCAGGAACTGCGCTATCTGGCGAACTTCGACACCCTGACCAGCCTGCCGAACCGCTCGCTGCTGTCGGAGCGGCTGTCGCGCGCGATCGTGCGCGCGCATCGCGAAGACACGCGCCTGGCGGTGCTGTTCCTCGATCTCGACCGTTTCAAGGACATCAACGATTCGCTGGGCCACGCCGCCGGCGATCGCATCCTGCGCGCGGCGGCGGTGCGCCTGCAGCAGACGGTCGGCGAGCAGCACACGGTGGCGCGGCTGGGCGGCGACGAGTTCACCGTGGTGCTGGAGGATCTCGAACGCCCGCACGATGCCGAGCGCATCGCCCGCGAGATCATCAACGCCTTCGAGGCGCCGCTGGCGCTCGACGACCGCCGTGAGATCTCGATCTCGCCGTCGATCGGCATCAGCCTCTATCCCGACCACGCGCAGGTGCCGACCGAACTGCTCAAGCAGGCCGACACCGCGATGTACCAGGCCAAGGCCGCCGGCCGGCGCACCTTCATGCGCTACGACGACAACATGGATCTGGCCGTGCGCCAGCGCGCGACGGTGTCGGGCGCGTTGCGCAAGGTGCTCGACCGCGGAGAACTGCGTCTGGTGTTCCAGCCGCGCATGTCGCTGTCGCCGGCGCGCATCACCGGCGTCGAAGCGCTGCTGCGTTGGTCGAGCCCCGAGCATGGCGACATCGCGCCGAGCGACTTCATTCCGATCGCCGAGGAAAGCGGCCTGATCCTGGAGATCGGCGAATGGGTGCTGCGCGAGGCCTGTCTGGTGCTGCAGCGCTGGCGCCAGCATGGTCTGGACGAGATGACGGTGTCGGTCAACGTCTCGGTACTACAGCTGCTGCGCGGCGATTTCACCGGCGTGGTCGCGCGCGTGCTCGAGGACATCGGCATCCCGCCGCACCTGCTGGAACTCGAACTGACCGAAAGCGTGCTGATGGCCAATGCGGAACAGACCGCCGCGCGCCTGCAAGCCTTCCGCGCGCTGGGTGTATCGCTGGCGATCGACGACTTCGGCACCGGCTATTCCTCGCTGGCCTATCTCAAGCGCCTGCCGATCACCACGATCAAGATCGACAAGGCCTTCGTCGACGGCCTGCCGCACGACGCAGAGGATGCCGCGATCACCCCGACCATCGTCGCGATGGGCCACTCGCTGGGCCTGCGCGTGGTCGCCGAAGGCGTGGAAACCGAAGCGCAGATGCGCTTTCTGGCCGACCGCGGCTGCGACGAGATCCAGGGCTTCTGGATCTCGCCGCCACTCGACGCGCTGCAATGCCTGGCCTTCATCCGCAACTGGCGTCCGGATGCGCCGCACGGCACGCGCCTGGAACGCCTCGCGACGCTGCCTTGACCGGCACCTGCACCCTGCCTATCGTGCGGCCATGACCCAGCCCGACGTTCTCGCCCAGCTCCAGAGACTGACGTCGCGCGTCGATGCGCTGATCGAACGGGTCCGCGTGCTCAGCGACGAGAACCGCAGCCTGCGCCAGCAGCAGGAGACGATCACCGGCGAGCGCGCGCAGCTGCTGTCGAAGAACGAACAGGCGCGCTCTCGCGTCGAGGCGATGATCGCCCGGCTCAAGTCCCTGGAGCAGCACACATGAGTGGCAACGAGGCCGTCAGCGTCCGCGTGCTCGACCGCGAGTACACCGTCGGCGTGGCGCCGGGCGAACGCGACAGCCTGATGGCTGCCGCCCGCGTGCTCGACACGCGCATGCGCGAGATCCGTGGCGCCAACCGCATGGCCGCGGTGGATCGCGTCGCCATCCTCGCCGCGCTCAATCTGGCCCACGAGCTGCAGCTGCTCGGCGACGGCCAGTCGCACGGTTCGCGCGCGGTCGATGATGCCCTTGCCGCCCTGCACGGCAAGCTCGATGCGCTGGACGCCGAGCAGCGCTGACGCCTTCGCGCTGCACGCACGCAGCTGAATTTCCGCAATCGCGACCGACGAACGGGCGGCATCGATCCACGCGCTTGGCTATACTGCGCCTGCGTTCTCTGCCGTGTTCGACAGCGTGCAAAACATTCGCCTTGTCCCTTAATAACGACACCGGGGACGTCAGGAAACCGGGAGTGCCGGTCCGCCCTCGAGCGGAAAGCCCGAAGGAATCCCAGCGTTCCCACTTGAACCTCGGGTTCAAGGTCGTTTCGCAGGCATCGACATCGGCGGAGAACGTATTTTTCTGCCCGCCCGCCGCGTCGCCGGCACTTCCGACGACGAGTCCGGCCGCATGACCGACCGCTCCGCCCTCCGCCGCCGTCTGCGCGACCAGCGTCGCGCCTTGCCGGCGCCCGCGCGCATCGCCGCCGCCGAGGGACTCGCCACCCAGCTGTTCGCCCTGCCCGCGTTGCCGGCCACCGGTTACGTGGCCGGCTACTGGGCCAGCGACGGCGAGATCGGGTTGCACGTCCTCCAGATGCGTCTGCCGGCAGGCCTGATCTACTGCCTGCCGGTGCTCCACGACGACACGCTGCGCTTCGCGCCCTGGCGTGCCGGCGACCCGCTGGTCACCAACCGCTACGGCATTCCCGAACCCGACATCGAACCCGCCTCGGCGCTCGATGCGCGCGAAATGGCGCTGGTCGTCACCCCGCTGGTCGGCTTCGACGCACGCGGGCATCGGCTCGGCATGGGCGGCGGCTGGTACGACCGTACGTTCGCGTTCCGGCAGGCGCAGGCCGCGCCACCGCTGCTGGTCGGCGCGGCGTTCGCGCTGCAGCAGGTCGACGCGCTGGACGTCGCCGACTGGGACGTGCCGCTGGATGCGATCTGCACCGAATCGGGCATCCTCTTTCCGACCACTGCTGCCGACGAGACGCGATGAGCACCCGCAAGCGCTACTGGCTGATGAAGTCCGAGCCGGACGAATTCTCGATCGACGACCTCGCCCGCGTGGGCACCGAACCCTGGACCGGGGTGCGCAACTACCAGGCGCGCAATTTCATGCGCGACGGCATGCAGGTCGGCGACCAGGTGTTCTTCTACCACTCGAATGCGGACGTGCCGGGCATCTACGGCATCGCCGAAGTGGCGAGCGCCGCGTATCCGGACCCGACCCAGTTCAAGAAGTCGTCGAAGTACTTCGACGAGAAGGCGACGCAGGAGACGCCGCGCTGGTTCATGGTCGACGTGGGCTACGTGCGCACGCTGGCCCGCCCCATTCCGCTGAGCGAGATCCGCGAGCACGCGGCCGAGCTGGGCGAGGAGTTCGCGCTGATCCGCAAGGGCGCGCGCCTGTCGGTGCTGCCGGTCACGGCCGCACAGTGGAAACTGCTGTTGTCCTTGGAGAAGAAGCGATGAGCGAAGGCAAGCGTCTGGCCGGCGAGAAGGCGATCGAATACGTCGAGGACGGCATGATCGTCGGCGTGGGCACCGGCTCGACGGTGGCGTTCTTCATCGATGCGCTGGCGAAGATCAAGCACCGCATCGAGGGCGCGGTGTCGAGTTCCGACCAGAGCACCGAACGCTTGCGCGCGCACGGCATCGAGGTGCTCGACCTCAACGCCACCGGCCCGCTGTCGCTGTACGTCGACGGCGCCGACGAATGCGATCCGGGCAAGCACCTGATCAAGGGCGGCGGCGCGGCGCTGACGCGCGAGAAGATCATCGCCGAGGCCAGCGAGAAGTTCGTCTGCATCATCGATCCGGCCAAGCAGGTGCCGGTGCTGGGCGCGTTCCCGCTGCCGATCGAAGTCATCCCGATGGCCCGCAGCCTGGTCGCACGCACGATCCTCGAAACCACCGGCGGCCAGCCGGTCTGGCGCGAAGGCGTCAAGACCGACAACGGCAACTGGGTGCTCGACATCCACAACCTGTCGATCACCGATCCCGTCGCGCTGGAGGCCAGGCTCAACCAGATTCCGGGTGTGGTCAGCGTCGGCCTGTTCGCACGCCGCAAGGCGGACGTCGTGATCGTGGGTACCGCAACACCGACCGTTCTCGACTGATCGCACGGCCGCCGGGCGCACAGGCGCCCGGCGGCTTCACTGCGGTTTCGGCGCGCGCAGCAGGCTCAGCGCGAAGCCGCCGATCAGCAACACCCCGAGCAGCAGCACGCCCCACAGCAGCCATGTACCCCAGTCGCGCGGCGGCGTGTTTTCCAGCGCAGCGGCGCCCGCGAGTTCGGCGCGTGCGCCGAGCGTGGCTGCGGCCGGCTGCCAGTTGCCCCCATTGCGTGCGCGCAGGTCCGCCAGCAGCGGCGCGACCGGCGCATCACCGCGCACGGCGGTGGCGCTGCCTGCGCGCAGCGCGAACGGCGGCGCTCCCTCGGCCACGAACACAAGGCGTTCGGGCTGCCATCCCAGACGCAGCTTCGGCGTGGCACCGGTATGTGGCGAATCCGGCACCAGACGCCACTGGCGCGCGCGCAGCGTCGCGTCGAGCGCCAATGGCGGTGTGCGCGAGGCCGCATCCGCGCCGACGCGGTAGACCAGCCAGTTGCTGGTGAGCGTGCGCCACGGCGTGTCGTCGGCTTCGCGCACGGACAGCGTCCAGCGCGCGGTCGCATTGCCCTCCAATCCGATGTCGACGTGGGTCACCGGCAGACGTGCATCGAGCCGGTACACGAAGCCGCCGTCCGCATCGACCGGGCCCGGGGCCTGCAGGTCCTGCCAGGCGAGGGTCGGCGCGTCTGCAGCCGCGTTGGTTTCGCCGACCAGCGACACGATGGCCGGCATCACGCCGGCACCCGCGCCCGGCAACAGCCGCAGATAGCGCGTGCGCACCGGCGCGTCGAAGGCGATCCGCCGCTCGACCAACCGGTCGTCGCCGCGCCGAAGGTCGAGCAGGCGTCCGCCCGCGGACACCGGCCGCCAGTCGCGCAGATTGTCCGACGCCTCGACACGCATCGTGCGTTCGAAAGCCGTCTCGGCGACGCCCCAGTCCAGCACCAGCGCCTGCAGCGGCGCGGTGGCTGCGCTCGCATCGATCAGCAGAGCGGCCGGTGGCGCGTTCTCGCGGGCGGGTCGCCACTGGATGCGGCGCAGGCGGCCGTCGGGATCGAGCTCGCTGATCGCGGCGATGTCGCTGCCGGCGCGGGCGGCATCGGCCGGCAACGGGAACCAGGCCAGCGCCTGCGTCGCTTTCCGCGCGGCCGGCGGCGGCGCGGCCTGCAGCAGCGCCGGTACCTGACGCCCGTCGCCGTTGACGACGACGACATCGCGCAGCGCAGGCGACACCGTGGTGGCGTAGACGGCCGCGTCGAGTTCGAGCTGATAGGCCCCGGCGTCGCCCGATGGCAGGGTCAGCGGCCATTGCGCGACGAACGCGCCGTCGTCCGCCGCGACCGCCGCGGACGCGAGGAAGAGGCCGCAGGCCAGGGCGCGAACGCGTCGGATCGAAATGCTCATGCGCCGGCCTCCGGTGCCGGTTCGGGCGTGGCGGCGCGCGGTGGCGCCGGTGCGAAGAAGCCGACGACCGTGCATAGCAGGCCGTAGGCGATGAAGGAGCCGATGCCCCACAGGTTGCCGAGGTGGCCACGGTCCACGATGACCAGCTTGGCCAGCACGATGCCCATCAATGCCGCACCCGCAAGCCACAGCACGCGCTGGCCGCGGCGCGAACCGAGCACCCAGCCCAGCACGCCCAGCACGCTCCAGACGATCGTCAGGCTGGTCTGCGCGAGGCTGCTGGAGGCGAGCGTCGCATCCCAGGGCGCGCCGCCCCAGTGGTGCGCGCCACGCAGTGTGATCGCGGTGACCAGCAGGAAGGCGCCGGCCGACAGCACCGGCACACGGGCACGCGCACCGATGGGCGCATCACCGCGCCACATCCAGCGCGCAAGCAGCATCAACACGGCGATCTGCGCCAGGTCCAGCGGATTGACCACCGCGACCCACGGCAGCGGCGCCGGGTCGCCTGCGCTGCGTAGCGCGAGCAGCCACCACAGCGCGAGCAGCGCGCAACACACGCTGCGGAACGGCATGCGCATCGCGTCGAAGTCCCGGCCGAGCGGATGCGTGAGCCACGGCCAGCGCAGCAGCGCGATCGCGGTGATCGCCAGCCACGGCAGGATCGCCGCGACCAAGGTCCAGGCATCGCCGCCGACGACGCGATCGACCACCTGCACCAGCAGCAGCGACAGGGCGAACGGCCACAGCAGCCACCAGGTGAACTGCGCAGCGCGGGCAAAGCCGCCCTCGCCCGTGCGCAGGCACACCAGCGCGCGCACGCCCAGGGCTGCGAACACCAGCCAGGCCCATATGCCGTAACCGGCAAAGGGGTGCTGATGCGCCTCGGCCTGCAGCACGGCCAGCGGCAGCGCCGCGACGAGTGCAAGACAGCTCGTGCCCGCCAGAAGGGGATCGGCCACGCGGCGATTGCGCTCGGCGGCCAGCCAGCCGGTGACTGCCATGAGGACCAACAGCGCATCCGGGAACGCGGCGCCCGGTAGCACCCGCTGCAGTTCCAGCGTCCACGCGCCCAGCCACCAGAGCATCGCCCACAGATAGGCGAGCCGTGCCGACACGACCGCGCGCCAGTGCGCATACGCGGCCGCGATCGCCAGACCGGACAACGCGAACAGCATTGCCCCGACGAACAGGCCGTGCGCGAATGGCGTGTCGTCGACGACCGTGTTCCCGGCTGCGAAGACATAAGCCACGACCGCAGCGCCCTGCAGGGCAATGCCCGACCAGCGCGGCAGACGCCGCTGCTGGCGCAGGCCGAGCCACACCAGCGCGGCGCCTTCGAGCGCGAACACGCAGGCGGTCGCCTGCGCCGACAGCGCCAGCGGCACCGCCAGCGTCGCGAAGCCCGCCGCCAGCAGCGCGTACGACTGCTGCAGGACCTCGTAACGGCCACCGCGACGCAACCACCACGACAGACCGGCATACAGCGCCCCCAGACCCAGGGCGACGAGCGCCAGCGTCGTCGTGTCCTCGCGCATCAGGCCCGCCTGCAACGAGAACGCGATCAGCGGCGTCCCGAACACGAGGCAGCCGTCGATCAGATCGCGCTTGCCCACCGGCCGGCGACGCGCATGCAGCAGCGGAACCGCGAGATAGATCGCGAAGAACAGGGCGAGGAAGGCCTGCGCCGAGCGGTAGTCCGCGGCTTCGTAGTCGAGCACGCCCCACAGCGTGCCGATGCCGAAGGTGAAGACGAAGCCCAGCAGATTCAGCAAACGCCAGGCGCGGAACCAGGCGATGGTCACGATCGCCGCGTTGAGCACCGCGTAGTAGCCGAACAGCGCGACATGGTTGCCGCTGCCGGTCGACAGCCAGATCGGCGCGAGGAAGCCGGCCAGCACCGCGAACACCGCCAGCGCCATCGCGCCCTGCAGCACGGCCAGCGCACCGGCACCGAAGACCAGCAGCACGCTGGCGGCGAACGCGAACTCCGGCGCGATCAGCCCGAACATCTTCGACGCCGCGAACACCACCAGCAGCAGGATGCCGATCATGCCGCCCTGCAGACTCAGCGCGAAGGTTCGGTGGCTGATCCGACGGCGCCAGCCGAACACCAGACCGGCGACCGCCGCCAGCGAGACGCCGGCCAGCCGCAGCGAGATCGGCACCTGCAGCAGGCCCTGGTCGCTGGCGTATTTGAGCAGCGCCGCGACGCCGGCAAACAGCACCAGCATGCCGATCTTCACCGGCACGTTGCCGCTGGTGAACCACCGCTTCACCAGACGCAGCCCGCGCGCGAATACATCCGGACGTCGCGGGGCGGCAGGTGTGTCCGGAGGCGGCGGCGCGGGACGATCCGCATCGCGCCATGTGTCGCGTGGTGGCACGGGCGGCAGCGGAGGCGGTGCCGCCGCCGGCGCGGTCGTCGGGGGCTGCAGCGTATCGTCCGTGGACTGCGGCGGAAGCGGCGCGGGTGGTGGTTCGACGGGTGTTGCCGCCGGAGGCGCGGAGGCGGACGCGCGCGTCCAGACAGGCCCGGCGCCCGATGTCGGCATCGCGCGCGATGCCACCTCGGCGCGCAGGCGCTCGGTCATGTCCTCGAGTTCGGCCACCCGACGGCGCAGCCCGAACAGCATGGCCAGTCCCACCACCAGCAGCACCGGCACCGTCAGTAGCGCCAGACCGATCAATACGATGAGTTCTTCCATGGCACCCCGCCGCGCCGGACGGCGCACCCGGCCACCTTACCCACGGGCGCCCCGAACACAAGAAGCCCCGCGTGTGCGGGGCTTCGGGTATCGCGGGAATCGACGCGGCGGTTACTTGCCGGCCACCACGCGCACCATCTCGAGGCACTTGTTGGAGTAGCCCCACTCGTTGTCGTACCAGCTGACCAGCTTGACGAAGGTCGGATCCAGCGCGATGCCGGCTTCGGCGTCGAACACGGAGGTGCAGGTCTCGCCGCGGAAGTCGGTCGCCACGACCTTGTCCTCGGTGTAGCCCAGCACGCCCTTCAGCGCGCCCTGGCTCTGGGCCTTCATCTCGGCGCAGATCTCCTCGTACGTGGCCGGCTTGTCGAGTTCGACGGTCAGGTCGACCACCGACACATCGGACGTCGGCACGCGGAAGCTCATGCCGGTCAGCTTCTTGTTGAGCTCGGGAATCACCACGCCCACGGCCTTGGCCGCGCCGGTCGATGAGGGAATGATGTTCTCAAGGATGCCGCGGCCGCCGCGCCAGTCCTTGTTGGACGGACCGTCGACGGTCTTCTGGGTGGCGGTCGCCGCGTGCACGGTGGTCATCAGGCCGCGCTTGATGCCCCACTTGTCGTGCATGACCTTGGCGATCGGCGCCAGGCAGTTGGTGGTGCACGAGGCGTTGGAGATGATCGCCTCGCCCTTGTAGGTCTTGTCGTTGACGCCGTAGACGAACATCGGCGTGTCGTCCTTCGACGGCGCCGACAGGATGACCTTCTTCGCACCGGCGTCGATGTGCTTCTGCGCGGTGTCCTTGGTCAGGAACAGGCCGGTCGACTCGATCACGACCTCGGCGCCCACCTCGTCCCACTTGAGGTTGGCCGGGTCGCGCTCCTGGGTCAGGCGGATCGACTTGCCATTGACGGTCAGGGTGTTGCCGTCGACCGAGACCTCGCCCTTGAAGCGGCCGTGCACCGAATCGTAGGACAGCATGTAGGCCAGGTAGTCGGGCTCGAGCAGGTCGTTGATCGCGACGATCTCGATGTCGTCCCCGAAGTTCTCGACTGCCGAACGCAGCACGTTGCGGCCGATGCGGCCGAAGCCATTGATGCCTACCTTGATCGCCATGGAACCGGACTCCTGCAGCCGCGCGCACGCGGCAAGAATGGATAAGGGACGTGGCCGCGCGGCGCGCCTGCACCGGTTGGACAGCGCTCCGCATTCTAGCAGTTGGGTGCGCTGCCGGTCCGAAGCGGCTTCAGAGCATCGCTCGATGATCGCGATCAGAGCTAGGGCGAAACACTTCTGGTCTCCACGCTGGACCCAGTGACACACCGCCCTAAGCTCGCAGGGCCGCGTGCAGCCGCTCCAACTAGCTATGCGCTGCTCTCAAGCCTTAGCTGCTGGAGAATTCACTATGAGTAGAACGTCTCGATGAAAATCATCTGCCGTTCGAGCACCCTGCGTACAAGATCTCGCAATCGCGCCCGCAAGCCTGCATAGCAGATTTGCGTGCTTGCCGGAGCGTGTCTTCCCTAGAGGCAACAGTTTCGTTATCAGATGTAGCGACAGCTGCGCACTGATTCGCGAAGGCAAGATTGATTGTGCAGTTAATCCCACCTCGCTCAGAGCACATCATCAGCGCAGCAGCACTGGCGTCTGCCTCAGTCTGATATCCGACGGCCCAACCGCTGAGTGCAGCCTCGTTCTCATCGGCTTCGCTGACAGAAAATGCTCCCCAAGAAAGACGCCTACGAGGCTGCTGCGTATCTCCAACGCCATGCGCTGGAAGAAAAACAGAGTTGTACTGCTGTGATCCAGGTTCTTGCGAATGCACAGCGCCTGCAGACAGAGCGATGATGGCGACGGCCAACCGAAACAGAAACCGCATATCAAACCCTCCTTAGCTTCGGTGCCAAGTTATCGCGTTTTCTGACCCGATCTCGTTGTTTCGGACGTCGTTCCACTTGTCTCATCTGGCAGAGTCTTCTGGCGGAAATCAGAGTCCTGACCAGAGCTGTTGCGACCAACACTACCAAAGCTCGAGTTCGCCACGAACTGCCCGAGCGTCCCGCTGAAGAACATCGCGGCCATCGGCGGCGCCATCACCATCAGCACCGACATCAGCAGGCCGATGCCACCCTGCTGCATAGCGGCCGCATTGAGGCCGCCCGAGGGCACGATGCCGGGAATGCCGAATCCGTCCTGCGTGATCAGGGTGTACTGCAGCAGGAGCGCCGCAGCGGTGATCGCGACCAGTTTCGTGGCGACCGACACCATGAAGGACAGGACCGCGAGGCTGAACATCGTGCCAAGTCCGTAGAGCAGCCATCGTTTGAAGAGTTCCTTGGTCTGGTCGAACATCAGGCACAGGATGAACAGCGGCCCGAAGCCGACGAAGAGCACCAGGGCGATCTTGTAGAGCAGCAGCATCGCGCCGCCGACGACCGAGGGGCCTGCGATGCCGATGCCCGTCAGGACCACCGTGCGGTTCTGGATGTCCTTGTTCTGCGGGTCGTCGTCGCCGATGCCGACCGTGTCGACCAGGGCGAAGATCAGGCCCATGATCTTGAGATTCTTGTCGATCGAGTCCTCGGGTTTCTCGTCGATGCCGGCGACGACGGTGTTGATCGATCGCGGCAGGCCGTCGGCGAGGAAGTTCGTCAGGTTCGTGCCTGCGAAGGACATCGCGGTGGCGGCCGAGACGATCAGGAACACGCGCAGGGAACCGACGACCAGCCCCATCATCGACTCGCGGCTGCGGCCGGTGACGATCATGAAACCCTGCATCAGCACCCAGAGTGTGCACAGCGTCAGGGCCATGCCGCTGACGAACCGGGTGCCGCGCGCGATCAGGCCGGACTGGAACGAGGCGATCTGCGAATTGAGAAACTCGAAGATCAGCGCGAAGAATGCCCACTGGGCGAAGCCGGCCAGACTGTCCATGTCGAACTCCCGGTGCGTTTACAGCGAAGTGGGCACGTCCACGCCACCCCTGCCCTTGAACACGTTGCGCGTCAGCGCGATCTGCGTCTGCCGGATGTGGGCCACGCGCGCCTCGTAGGCACGCATGTAGGTCTGGTAGCGGTCGCGGTCGTTGTCCATCAGCGCGGTCAGTGCCAGCAACTCGTTGGAATTGGACTGCAGGTCCGCATAGTCCTCGATCCCCAGCGCGCGGCGACGCTGCTCGATGGCTTCGAGCCTGGCGTGATGCTCGGCGGCCCGTTCGAACATGCGCATCGAGAACGTGTACTGGGCGAGTTCGGTCTGCACCAGTTCCCGGCACAGGATGCGTTGCCGCTCGCCCAGTGCGCTCAGCACGCCGGACGGGCACATCCGGCCGATGCTGAGCGGCGCGGCGGATGGCGACGTGGGGTCGAGCTTCGCGGTGCCTTCCGGCTCGGCCACCATCGCGACGGTCGCGCCGGTCGGTGTGTGGTCCACGCGCAGTCGCGTGTTGACCTTCTGCAGCTCGCCGACCACGGTGTTGCTGCTGTTACCGCCGATGCGTTCGCGGAGTTCCTGCACCTGACGATAGGTGTCGCGGTCATGGACCTGCCAGGCGGCTGCGGCGACGCCCGTCGCCAAAACGCCAGCCACGGCGATCGCGACGGCGAACCGTCGCCTCGCGCGCGGCCAGGCGACGCGGATACCGCAGGTTCTCTGCAGCCCGCTCGCGAAACCATAGGTGTTCGAAGGCTCGATGCGTTTCATGGGACACCTCCTGTGTCTGCGGGCACTGGCGCGTTCATCGGTCTTCCGCGACAACCTCGCGCGGTCGAGTATCGGACGTGCCCGGTCGTCCTGTTTCACGGTCGGCGCCTTTGCGTTGCGCCTGGAACGCGGGCAACCACTGTTCTGGCGCAAGGTCGCCGACATCGACACCTCTCGACGACGCCGCTTCGATCAGTACGCGGTGCATGACGTCGATGTTGTCGGTACTCGCCGAGATCACCGCGAGCGCGTCATCCATGCCGCGCAGGTTCAGCTGGCACACGGTGGACGCGTGGCCCTGCTTGACCAGGAAGCACCGCGAGCGCTCGTCGAGCGCACGCACGACCTCGAACTCGGCATCGGTCAGCTTCAGGCCGTCGACGTAGTCCTTGCGCGCGGCATTCGGGTTGGGGAGCAGGATCAGCGTCGCGGTCTGTTCGATCAGGGCGGCGGAGATGTCGCTGGACAGTGCATCTTCCGGACTCTGGGTTGCGAAGATGCCCAGGCCGTTCTGCTTGCGGATGGTCTTCTGCTTGTTGCGGGCGAAGTCCTTGAGCGCGCCGCCACCATCGAGAATCTTCCAGAACTCGTCCATCACGTAGATCAGCGGCCGGCCGTCGATCAGCGCTTCGAGCCGATGCAGCAGATAGTTGATCACCGGCACCCGCACTTCCGGGTTGTCGAGCAGATCGGTGTAGTCGAACCCGATGATGTGGGCGCGATCGAGATCGATCAGATCCATCGGATTGTCGAACACCCAGCCCAGCGCATGGCCGGCAGTCCACTTGCGCAGGCGCGCATACAGGCCGTCGTCGCCCATGTTGGGCAGGCTCTTCTGGAAGTTGCCCATCGAGCGCAACGGCGGTGGCATGTCGAGGATGCTCTCGACCGCCCGACGGATGTCCTCGTCCTCGCGCGCGGTGTACTGGGTCTTCCCGGCCAGCGTGCGTATGAGTCCGGCCAGAAACTGGACGTTGGCATCGGTCCGCGCGCACTGGAAGGGATTGAAGCCCGTGGGCGCCCCGTTCTCCAAGGCCAGGTAGGCACCACCGCAGGCACGCACGAAGATCTCGGCGCCGCGATCCTTGTCGAAGAAGAAGATCGTCGGGACGGGATCGAACTTCTGCACCTGGCTGAGCAGGAAGTTGATCAGCGCGGTCTTGCCGGTGCCCGACTTGCCGATGACCATGGTGTTGCCGATGGCCTTCTCGCCCAGCGAGTCCTCGGCCGGGTGAGTGGCATGGAAATTGAACCAGTAGGGCTGCCCATTGGTGGTCTGCAGGGCCGTGACCGCATCGCCCCAGGGGTTGCGCGCCGCCTTGCCGGTCGCGAAGTTGTGCAGCGGCGACAGGCCGAGGAAATTCAGTGAACTCAAGCTGGCCAGTCGTGTGCGGAATTTCCAGTTGCCCGGCAGCTGCGAATAGAACGACGCACTGACGGCCAGATCCTCCTTCACCGAGACGAAGCCGGCGTTCGAAAGCTCGGCGCGCGCGGTGGCGATCTGCTGCGCCAACGCCTGCTGGTCGGCGGCGTACAGGGCCATGATGAAGTGGTACTCGCCAAGCACGAAGTTGCCCGAGGCGATCTCGTCCATCGCATGGTCGAGCTCGACGATCTGGCTGACGGCCTTGTCGCCGGAGGAGATCATCATGCCCTTGGTCCGGTCGAGCACCTTGAGCGCGTCCTGCCGCCCCATCGGGCTGAAGGAATGGGTGATGACGTACTCGAAATCCAGGTACTTGAGCGTGTTGAGGATGCCCGGCCAGGTGGCGTCGGTGTATTCCTTGATGTTGAGGATCGCGCCGTAACGATGGTCCGCGCCGGGCGGGCTGACCACGAAGTCACCGCTGCGGGCCGAGAACGTGTGGCGGCTGACCGCCAGGTAGTCGCAGACCGGGGCACGCAGCACCGGCACCGGCTCGTCGATGCGATTGAGCAGATAGGCGAACAGTTCCAGCGTGCTGGAGAACACCACGCCGCTGGCGCCCTCGTACATGCCCAGCCGCACCGGGGCATAGTCCTTCAGCACCGCCTCCACGTTGCCCGCCAGCTCGTCGAGTTTGGCGACATGCTGGTCCTGCTCGGCCTGCAGGCGCGTCCGGTCGCTGGATCTCTCGACGAACTTGCGGCCGGTGACGACCGGTCGGAACAGCATCGTCAGATACAGCTCGTTCTGCATGATCTTCTGCGACGACAGCGCCGCGAAGTAGGCATCGGACAGGTCCTGGTTGAAGGCCTGCGCGAAGTCGCCCCGCATGCCGATGCGGCCGCGTCGGCGCACGTCGTGCACCCAGAACGCCACGTTGACGAAATCGGGAGCGCGCAGCGTCTGCAACAGGCGGTTGAAGCTGCCGTGGCGATGCTCGAGTTCCCAGGCCTCGCGTCCCACGAAGGGCAGACCCGCCAGTCGCCACGTCAGTAGATAGTCGCCGCCTGTGGTTTTGACCACGTGGGCCGAGACATGGGCCGAGAACGGCACGAACTCTGCGATCGAGGTGGCGGGCGCGCGCATGCTCAGCCGACCTCCGGTCCAGCGTGGAAGGTGGGACGGTAGGTATTGGGCGTGAACACCCAGACACCCTCTGCCTTGCGATCGACGTTGCGGGCGCGCAGCCGGAACGTCCAGCGCAGGCCCAGCAGGCGGAAGATCATTTCGTCGCGCCGGGCCATCTGCCGCATCACCATGACCACGACCGGCAGCAATGCCAGGAAGAACATGTCGATGTAGAAGGTGAGCAGCAGACACGCCCCGGCGCCGATCGCGAACGGCACGTAGGGCACGCCCATGAACATGGGCGGGCGCGTGCAGCCGCGGAAGAGCACGTCTTTACGCATAGGTCGACAGCTGCCCGGCGATGACGAGTGCGGTGGATGTCACATCGGTCGGCAGCAGCATCTTCGCGATCTGTGCCGCGGCGCCGATCAGGAAGCCGCCGATCAGGACCGGTGCGACATCGCCGATGCGCTTGTGATTGAAGGCGATCTGGTAGCCCGCGAAAATGATCGCGATGGTGACCACGGCAATCGACGCGACATTCAGCAGCGCATTGATGTTGCCGAAGAAACTCTGGACGCGGGTGGTCGCGCCCGCGACGTCCTGCGCCAGGGCGATCCCGGGCACGAGCGCCAGCATCGCGGTCGTGGCGACCGGACGTTGCAGGGGGCCCAAGATCCGGTGGACGGACTTGCGAATGTTCGATTGCATCGTGTGTCTCCTCTGGTGATCGGTACGGGCGGCCGTGCTGCGCGCGAAGGAAGTTCAGAACACGAAGGCCGTATCGCGCGCCGGGCGTTGCCCGGTCTGCGAACTCTCGGCCGCGGGAGCGGCAGCGGGCGCAGGGCGCGCGCCGGTCAGCTGCACCGTGACCGGTGCGTCATCCGTGGAGGGACCGGACTCGGGAGTCGCCGCCAGGCGCTCGAGTTCGGCGGCCGGCGCGGGCGCCTGCGGTGCAGCGCCCGTTGGTGGCTGCACGGCTGCAGCTTCCTGGACACGCCGTGTCACGCGTGACGGCAGGGCCGGCGTGCGCTGCGTCACCGACGCCGCCGGTGTACGCCGGATCACCGGAATCGCGGACGCCGACGCCGCGCCCTGCCAGGACGCCAGCACCTTCTGTACATAACCGTGCCGGAACCCGGTGGTGAAGTTGCCCGAGTAGTAGCAGCTGAAGGCCTTGCCCCAATCGCCGTTCGCCCGGCGATGGCAGTCGGCGAGAATGCGCGCGCCGGCACGCAGGTTCGGACAGACGTCGAACGCCTGCTCGTGGGTCTGCAGGCCCTGTCTGGCGAAGTTGTGCCGATTGACCTGCGCCAGACCCAGCGAGAAGTTGTATCCCTCGCGCTCAAGCATGCGACTGGTCGACAGGGCTTCCTCCAGCGTTCGGGGCTGGCGCGCCAGTCGTCCGCCGACCACGCCGATCGCGAACGGATTCCATGACGACTCGACCCCCACGACGTGATGCATCACCTCTGCCGGCACGGCGAGATCGGTGCAGCCCATCAGCTCCATGCCCGGCAGCATCAGATCTTCTCCAATGCGGGGCGGCACAGTTGCGCAGATGTGACGTGCGTCAGACTCATGCCGCCAGCCCCCGCTCCGGATCGAAGTCGATACCGGTGATGAACCGGCGGCCCGCATGCGCCTTGATGTGGACCACGATCTCGATCGTCATCCGCAGCAGGCGCTTGATCACATCGAATTCGAGGCCCGCGCCCTCGCTGGATGCCTTGACCATCAGGGCCAGCTGGTCCCAGGTCTGGGCGGTGCTGCCGGCATGGCAGCTGGTGATCGACCCCGGATGGCCCGACGCGCAGTTGCGGATGAAGTAGAAGGACTCGTCGCCACGCAGCTCGGCCAGGATGATCCGGTCCGGCTTCATACGCAGACAGGCTTCCATGCAGCTCTTGGCTGTGACGTTGCCGGTGCCCTGCCCACCCTTGGAATACAGCAGATGCACGATGTTCGGCTGGGCGAGGAACAGTTCGCGCGCGTCCTCGATCGTGACCAGCCGTTCCTGGTCCGGAATGTGATCGACCAGCGATTTCATGAAGGTGGTCTTGCCGCTGCCGGTCGCGCCGGACACCACGATGTTCTTGCGATAGCGCACGGCCTTGCGGAAGAACTGCGCATAATCGCGCGCACGGCGCAACGCAAGCAGTTCGAGATCATGATCGGCGATCGCCGTCGCCTGTTCGGGAATGTCGGCGAAGAAGCCGTCGCGCTCGTAATCGTCGAGCGTGCGCGCGGCGTGCGATGGCAGCCGGATCGTGATCGACACCCGCCCGGCGTCGCAGGCCGGCGGAATCACGAACTGCGCACGCTGTCCGGTCGGAAACGTCAGCGACACCATCGGGTCGGCGTCGGTGATGCGCTGTCCGGTGTTGCTCTCGTTGACGATCGATGTGCAGAACTGGCGCGCGCGTTCGAAGGTCAGCGACGGCACCTCCTCACGACGCCAACCCGCACGCGTTTCCAGATACAGCTCGCCGGGGCGGTTGATGCAGATTTCTGTGACGTCCGGCGACTGCATGTGCGCCTCGATTCCCAGTACCGTGTACTGGTAGTCGAGGAACCGGTTCGACAGGTTGGCGACGGTGGCAGCGGGCAGGTCCATGTCCGGCCTCAGCGCACGACCGCGGAGAAATCGACGTCGCGTGCGACGTAGACGTTGACCAGCGCGCCCTGGTTGATCGTGACCGTCGGTGGCCGCGCCATGTTGCGCTCCAGCGCCATGTTGGCCATCCGCTCCAGCGTGCGTGCGGTGTTGCTTTCGTAAGGGCTCTGCACCACGAATCCGTTGCCGATCGAATTCTGCTGGGGTCCGTGCTCGGCGCCGGCGTACTTGAACGCATCGCTGAGCACGCTGATCAGCAAGGCCGATGCGATGCGCTGGCCCCAGTGCGCGCTGTAGTGACCGGGATTGCCGGCCGCGCCGAGGTTGTCGACACCGGGGCTGCGCATGTTGACGTCGAGGCCGGTCGGCGTGGTGATGCGGTCCCAGACGATCGCCGCGCGGTCGCCGATGACGCTGTCGGCGTTGTAGTAGCCCATGACCTTCGAGCCGCGCGGCAGCAGCAGGCGCCGGCCGTTCACCGAGTACACCGGCTCGGTGACGATGCAGGAGGTGTAGCCGGGGAAGTCGCTGATGACGCGCGACTGCAGCACGCAGCGGATGTAGGTGCCGCGCAGCAGCAGGGTGTCGGGCGCGTAGAGCGGACGCGCACTGGTCGGACCATCGGCGGGCGCCTGGGTGACCGACGGCGTCGTGGCGGAAGCCCCCATCCCGGGCACGCCCGGCATGCCGCCGCCATGAAGTTCCGGGGTGCCTGCCATCGCAGCGCCTCCGGCATCCTGCATGCGCCGCTCGAGGAGCGAGGGCAACGGCGTGCCGGAGAACATGCCGCTGCCCGGCATCGCCTCCATCAGGCCGCCGGATGCCGCGGGCGGACGCGGGTCGTCGATCACCGGCAGCGGTGGCAGCTCCGGTTCCAACGCGACCGGCCGTGGCACCGGCAACTCCGGCAGGTCGCGTGGCGCGGCCGGGATCACCACCTGTTCCGGTGTCGGTGTCCGGACCTGTTCGGGTTGTACGCCCGAACCGCCAGCGAAGACCCAGAACGCGAGTCCGCCGAGCAGCAGCACGATGCCGGCCAGAAACACGAGCGCACGCCGGTTGAGGCGCTGGACCTCCGATGCACGCAGGACCGGTGCATCGGCGTCCAGATCCAGCGGCTGCACGCCTGCGCGCGCCTCGTAGGGATTGCCGGCCCCGGCGGCCGGGCGATCCGGTTCATTCGGATGTCCGCTCACGGCTCGGCACTCCTGCGCAGACCGACCACGTGCGCGCCATGGCGCACGACCAGGAAGGGATAGGTGCCGTGGACGACGATCACGTCGTCTTCGACCGTCGAATTGACCACGAACTCGTCGCCGTCCTCGTTGTCGCGTGCGAACACGGCCGGAAAATTGCCGCTGGGAAACCGGCCGCGGTCGCCCATGCGGATGTAGGTGAAGCGGCGGTCGTCATAGACGGTCGACGGCACCAGCCAGTGCGGCGTGCGCCGGTGCTGGGTGTAGTCGTACCGGAAGTGGTAGTGCCGGCCGGGATCCACCGCGGTACTGAGTTCCGCAGGCGTTTCCGGCGCGCTTGCGGCGTCGGCCGCGAATCGCGTGTCGGCCGGATAGCCGAAGCGGATCTTGTACTGCACGCCCGCCGCGCGTGCCTGGTCGAGCGAGCGCCAGTCCGTGGCCACGACTTTCAGCTCGAAGATGTAGGCGTGCGCAGCGGTTCGCACCAGCAGGTTGGTATCGACGTCCACGTTGCGCGGCTTGACGTAGAACACGTTGTCGCGACGACTGATCTCCCAGCCGCCGCTGAAGCCGCTGCTGTAGTCGAGGATGTCCTCGTGCTGGCTGAGTTCGATCTGGGTCGTGATGCCGAGGCCGGCGCGGACCTGGTAGATGGCGTCAGGCTGATAGGCGTAGGTCTCCACGGTCTGCGCCGAGGCGGGCGCTGGTCCGGCGGACCACGCGAATGCGAGCAGAACCGCGGTCCATGGCGTCGAGAGCGATCGATTCATGGGAGAACTCCTGCCGGCGCAGCGCCCGATCCATCCATCGGCGCTTCGTCGAATGCCTCGGGCATCGCGGGCGGAGGCGTAGGCGCGTGCGACGTGTCACGAGGCGCGGGAAACTCCCGCTCCGGCGGACTCGCGGCCGCGAAGTCATGGTCGACGCGATAGTTCGAGACGCGGAACCCCAGCGGGTTGATCAGGCGGTCTTCGTCATTGAGCCGCAACTCGGCGTGGTAGCCGAACTCCAGCGTCGCGATTTTCGCGTCCAGCGGCTCGGCGCGCCCATTGGACTTGTCGTAGAGACTGCGCTGGAAGCGCACCGTGGCGCCCGTAGGGCGCTGCCCCTCGCCGCCGCCGATCAGCACGATGCTCAGGATCCGCACGCGCACCGAGCGCGCACTGCCATACAGCCGGAACGGCCGCTCGGGATTGTGTTCGGCATGCAGGCCGATGTATGCCGGCGCCACCGCCGGGCCCGCCATCGACAACGTGGTCCGCCAGTTGCGCTGACCGATGAGCCCCGAATCGTAGGACTCGCGCGCTAGGACGAACTGGGCGACGTTGCTCTTGTTGATCGCCTCTTCCATCGTCACGTCCCGCTCGTTGAAGTTGCCGGTCAGTCGCGCCACGTTCGCCGTGCCGGTGTAGGGGTCGGCCATCACGAGATAGGGCACACGCTCTTTCAGCGGCAGGAACAGCACGTAACCACCGGCGAGCAGCAGCGACATCGCCACCGCGCAGGCGGCGATGCGCCAGGCCCGGCGCTCGCTGCGTCGCATCTGGTCGACCACGGTCAACTCGAAACTGACGCCCTGTACGATGGCGCGTTCGATCGCCGGCGAGTCGGTCTGCTGGACGGACATGGCGGCGCTCAATCGGAGATGCCGTCGGTTGCTGCCCCCGCAACCGCGCTGACCACCAGCCCGCCGCGTTCTGCGGAGACCCGCACGCCCTGCGCTGCATACGCGATGGACAGGGCCTGCGCGGCCTGCTCAAGACTCGTCGTCCGCAGCTGCGCCACCGGCGCATGCAGCGTGTAGTCGTTCGCATGCCGGTAGGACAGCCCGACGCCGGCATCGGCAGACCAGCGCGTGAGCAGCGCCTTGAGGGTCGGGTCGGACGGAAATGCCTGGAACACGTAGGCGCGCTGCAGCGGGATCGCCTGCGGCGATTCGGCGAACTGGTGGATCGGTCGCCACTTGCCGCGGGGCTCGGCGGCCTGCGGTGTGGCGCATCCGGACATCACGAGCACGCAGATCCCGGCGCAGCTGACGGACATCCATTTCGCAATGCATCTGACGATCACGGCAACCCATCCCCGATGTGCGCACACCCGTCTGCGTTCTGCAGCTCAACCACGATCGAGCGTGCGCGTCCCCTGAAGGTTCCGGCTGCGCCACTGGCGTCCCGGAGCGATGACGGCCCGAACCTAATCGAGGCCGGAAATCAGCGTCAACGCTGCGCCGTTGCGTCTTCGGACAATCGGCAGGCCGTCGCGCAGCGCATTCTGCGTCTCGTGGAAAAGCGTGTATTCCCCTGCTTTTTCAGCCCGTTCCACGCATCCCGCCCCTCGGAACGCCAGGGCGCTCTCGCCGCTTCGCCGACATCCGGTGACACGATCTCCGCACTCCGGCGCGTGATTCCCTGACCTGTCGCATCGGAGAAATCACGCCGGAATCTGCAGCCTCAACCCGCATCCTCGTCAACACACAGACGTGGGATTGCGAACGCCATGGATCGGGAGCAGATGGACGAGTTCGTCGCGAATGCGGCGCTGCTGGCGGCGCATCTGACGCGTCAGTGCGAGCAGGCCGCCGATGACCAGCGCGACGCTGCCGGCGCGCTGCAGACGGCCGCAGCGCACGTGACCGAGCACATCGCAGCCGGACGCGATGCACTGCTGCAGGCGACGACATTAGCGGTGCGCGATGCGCTGACCGGCGAGTTCGACGCGACGACGGCCCGTGCCGAGGTCGTCGCGGGTCGGCTCGAGCATCTGCTTGCGCGACTGGACCATGCGCAGACCGGCCTCGGCGCGCACGCGCGTCTGCTCGGCGGTGGCGCCCTGCTCGCACTGGCGCTGGGTGCGGTAGCGGTCGTGGGCGCGACCGGATATCTCGCACGTCTGAATCTCGAGCGCGCCGAAATGGCGGGCGTGCGTGCCGAGGTCCTGGAGGCATTGCAGCAGGTCGCGATCACGGCCTGCGACGGCCGTCCCTGCATCAAGCTCGAAGACGGCCTCACGCGGTGGACCGGCAACGAGGATTACGTCCTCGTCGACACCCGGCGTGGCCAGCCGTGAGCGCGCGGCCGGGCGGTTGTCGAGATGCGGATGGAGCCCGCCATGTCGACTGAGCGCCTGATCGCGGCAGGAGCCGTCACGGTCGCGGCCGTGATCGCCGCGCTGTACCTCGCCGGCTATCTTGTCCTCATGCTGCTGGGCCTCGAGACATCGGCGCTCGGGCCCGGTACGTGGATCGACTATGCGCGCGTGGTGGCGCATCCGCAGGTCGCGCCGTTTGCCTGGCGGATCTGGACCGCCGGCGGCATCGCCTTCGGACTGGTGCTGCTGGTGTGGCTGGCGCTGCTGGTGATGCTGTTCAAGCTGCGCAGCCACCGCAACCTCCACGGCCGTGCGCATTTCGCCGGTCTGCTGGATCTCGCCCGCGCCGGTCTGCTGCGTCGCGGGGCCGACGGCATTGTCGTCGGCCGGCACCGCGGACGCCTGCTGCGGCTGCCGGGCCAGCAGTTCGTGGTGCTCGCCGCGCCGACGCGCTCGGGCAAGGGCGTGGGCGTGGTGATTCCGAACCTGCTCGACTATCGCGAATCCGCCGTGGTGCTTGACATCAAGCAGGAGAACTTCGATCTCACGTCCGGCTGGCGTGCGTCGATCGGCCACCAGATCCATCTGTTCAATCCCTTCGCGCAGGACAGGCGCACGCATCGTTGGAACCCACTGACCTACGTGTCCGCCGACCCCGCGTTCCGGGTCTCCGACCTGCAGGCGATCGCCGCGATGCTGTATCCGGACGGCGACGACAAGGATCGCTTCTGGGTCGGTCAGGCGCGCAACGCGTTTCTCGCCTTCGCGCTGTACCTGTTCGAACTCGCCGATGCTCGCCCCGCCAGCGCGCGTCCGACACTCGGCGCGGTGTTGCGGCTGGCGTCCGGGAACGGCGCCGATCTCAAGCAGCATCTGCAGGCGCTCGCCGCGGCCCCGTTCCTCGGTGCACAGGCGAGAACCGCGTTCTCGGGGCTGTTGTCGCAGGCCGATGTCACCTTCGCATCGATCATCGGCACGTTCCGCGAGCCGCTCAATCCCTGGCTCAATCCGGTGCTCGATGCCGCGACCAGCGCCGACGACTTCGACCTGCGCGACGTCCGCCGCAAGCGGATGACGATCTACGTCGGCATCCAGCCGGACAAACTCGCCGAAAGCCGGCTGATCGTGAACCTGTTCTTCAGCCAGCTGATCAACGTCAATACCCGCGTACTGCCGCAGAACGATCCGTCGCTGCGCCACCAGTGCCTGCTGCTGATGGACGAGTTCACCGCGATCGGCCGCGTCGACATCATCGCCCGCTCGGTCGCCTACATGGCCGGCTACAACCTGCGCCTGCTGCCGATCGTGCAGTCGATGGCGCAACTCGATGCGGTCTACGGCAAGGAGCTCTCGCGCACCATCCTGACCAACCATGCGCTGCAGATCGTCTACGCGCCCCGTGAACAGCAGGATGCGAACGACTATTCCGAGATGCTCGGCTTCACCACCGTGCGCCGGCGGGCCCGCACGCGGTCGCACGGACGCGGCCATGGCGTGTCGGACAACGAGGTGCTGGAGAAGCGTGCGCTGATGCTGCCGCAGGAACTCAAGGCGATGGGGCCGAAACGCCAGATCATTCTGTACGAGGGCATGGCCTGGCCCGCGCTTTGCCGGAAGATCCGCTATTACGAAGACCGTCATTTCACGCGCCGGTTGCTGCCGCGGGTCGAGGTCGCGCCGCTGTCGCTCGATGCGGACGCAGCGGCCGGCCCGGCGCCTGCAGCGCGCTCGACGCGGACGGAGCGACCGCTGGCCGTCAGATCCGAAGTCGAGCGCGCGCCCGGCTAGATGCTGCGCCGGGCAGTCCTTTAGCAGATCGAACAGCGCTTGGCCCCGGAAGAGGCGCTGCAGGCGCACGCATGGTCGAGGCCCGCGCGAACAGGCCGCGATCAAACGGATTCGCATCCGCGCCGACGCGTGCATCGGACGGTTTGCCACCCAACCTTCCTCCGCTCGCGGGGGTGGCTTCTGGCAGACGATCGACGCGCAACGCAGATCGCGTGCCGGGTGAGAGAGCGGTGCCGCGCGAAGTGGGTCCCAGTACGGGTTCGCGCGGCCGCCCGGACACGAAAAAGCCCGCCGTGCGGCGGGCTTTTCCGAGTCTCGAACGCGACGCGCTTACTCGACGTCGAGGAAGCTCCGCAGCTGTTCGCTGCGCGAGGGGTGACGCAGCTTGCGCAGCGCCTTGGCCTCGATCTGGCGGATGCGCTCGCGGGTGACGTCGAACTGCTTGCCGACTTCCTCGAGGGTGTGGTCGGTGTTCATGTCGATGCCGAAGCGCATGCGCAGCACCTTCGCTTCCCTCGGGGTCAGGCCGGCGAGCACGTCGCGTACCGTTTCCATCAGGTTGGTGTTGGTGGTCGCGTCGATCGGGGACTCCACGTTGGTGTCCTCGATGAAGTCGCCCAGGTGCGAGTCCTCGTCGTCGCCGATCGGGGTCTCCATGGAGATCGGTTCCTTCGCGATCTTCATGACCTTCCGGATCTTGTCTTCCGGCATGTCCATTTCCTTGGCCAGCTCCTCCGGCGTGGCCTCGCGGCCATACTGCTGGAGCATCTGGCGGGAAATGCGGTTGAGCTTGTTGATCGTCTCGATCATGTGCACGGGGATGCGGATCGTGCGCGCCTGGTCGGCGATCGAACGCGTGATCGCCTGGCGGATCCACCACGTGGCATAGGTCGAGAACTTGAAGCCGCGACGGTGCTCGAACTTGTCGACCGCCTTCATCAGGCCGATGTTGCCTTCCTGGATGAGGTCGAGGAACTGCAGACCGCGGTTGGTGTACTTCTTGGCAATCGAGATCACCAGGCGCAGGTTGGCCTCGACCATCTCCTTCTTGGCCTTGCGGGCCTTGGCCTCGCCGTAGGCCATCGCGCGGTTGATTTCCTTCAGGTCACCCAGGGTGACGCCCATGGCCTTCTCGATCGCGAGCGTGGCTTCCTGCTCGGCGACGATCTGGTCGCGCACGTCCTTCAGGCCCGACGACCACTTCTGCTTGCGCTTGATCATCTCGTCCGCCCAGCCCGTATTGGTCTGGTTGCCGTCCCAGGCGCGGATGAAATCCTTGCGCGGCATCTTGGCCACGCGGGTCGACAGGTCGAGGATGCGACGCTCGTGATCCTTGATCTCCGAGACCACGTCGCGCAGCTTCTTGACCAGCAGGTCGGTCAGCGGCAGCGGCAGCTTGAAGGTCATGAAGACCTCGGCCATTTCCGCGCGCAGCTTGACCACCGGCTTGGCGGTCGCACCGTTCTTGGCGTACGACTTCTGGAACTTGTTGAACAGGTCGGCCATCACGTCCATGCGGCGCAGGACTTCCGCCGGATCCGGACCGGTCGGGCCGGTGCTCTCTTCCTCATCGGAGGAATCGTCGGAGTCGTCGTCGTCGCTGTCGCTGTCGTCTTCCGCTTCGGCCGCAGGCGCCGGCGCGTTGCCCGCGGCGGCTTCTTCCTCGGCGGCGAGTTCTTCGAGCAGCTGGTCGTTGAAGCCGGCCACGACTTCGGCCAGACGCTTCTTGCCGTCCTTGTGCAGTTCGTACTCTTCGAGCAGCAGCTGGACCGACCACGGGAAGCTGGCCACAGAGGCCATCATCTGGTTGAGGCCTTCCTCGATGCGCTTGGCGATGGCGATTTCGCCCTCGCGGGTCAGCAGCTCGACCGTGCCCATCTCGCGCATGTACATGCGCACCGGGTCGGTGGTGCGACCGCCCTCGGTATCGAGTGACGTCAGCGCGGCGGCGGCTTCCTCCGCGGCGGTCTCGTCGACTTCGCGGTTGCCGCTCGACTCGCCGGCCAGCAGCAGGGTCTCGGCATCGGGCGCCACTTCATGGACATCGATGCCCATGCCGTTGATCATGCCGATGATGTCTTCGATCTGCTCCGGATCGACCATGTCGTCGGGCAGGTGATCGTTGACTTCGGCGTACGTCAGATAGCCCTGCTCCAGGCCCTTGCTGATCAGGAGCTTGATGTCGGACTGCTGGGCGGGACGTTCATTCGCCATGTGGCGCACCGTTTGAAAAGTGAACCCGTAATTGTACCACCTGCACAGCCGGGATCACGCCCTGAGCAGGAAAGTCACCGGGCCGTCGTTGACCAGGCTGACCTCCATATGGGCACCGAAGCGACCGGTTTCCACCCCCGGGTGACGGGCGCCGCAGACGGCCACCAGCGCATCGAAGATCCGTTCAGCCTCGGCTGGCGCGGCGGCGGTGCTGAAGCCCGGCCGGTTGCCCGAGCGGGTGTCCGCCGCCAGGGTGAACTGGCTGACCAGGAGCAGGCCGCCGCCGGTGTCGGCCAGCGAGAGGTTCATCCTGCCGTCGGCGTCGCTGAAAACCCGGTAGGCCAGCAGGCGGCTGGCCATGCGTTCGACCTGGGCCTCGCCGTCGCCGGGCTCGACACCGACCAGTGCCAGCAGGCCGGGGCCGGTCCGGCCGATGACCTCGCCGTCGACGCGGACGGTGGCTTCCGAGACGCGCTGGATCAGAGCGAGCATGGCGAGCCCGCGACTTGGAGCCCTCCCCCGCTTTGCGGGGGAGGGTTGCGTGGGGGCAAACCGTCAGATCGTAGTGCTGTCGCCCACAAGCATCGAAATCCGGACTGACGTTCTCCAGATCCGCGAGGAGAAGAATCGCCCCCATCCCAGCCTTCCCCCGCACGCGGGGGAAGGAGCAGATATTCGAGGCTCACGGAAACGCCCCCGCTCCTCACCCCGGATACCGGTTGCTGATCGGATACCGCCGTTCGCGCCCGAACGCGCGCCGCGAGATCTTCGGGCCCGGCGCGGCCTGGTGACGCTTCCACTCGTTGATCCGCACCAGTCGCAGCATCCGGTCGACGACCTGCGCATCGAAACCCGCGGCGACGATCTCGTCGCGCGATTCTTCTTGGTCGACATAGCGGCGCAGGATCGCGTCGAGCACGTCGTAGGGCGGCAACGAATCCTGGTCGAGCTGGTTGGCCCGGAGCTCGGCCGACGGCGGACGGGCAATCACCGCCGGCGGGATCACCGGCGCGCCGCCCACAGTGTTGCGCCACTTGGCGAGGCCGAAGACCTCGGTCTTGTAGAGGTCCTTGATCGGCGCATAGCCGCCGGCCATGTCGCCGTAGATGGTCGCGTAGCCGACGGCGTACTCGCTCTTGTTGCCGGTGGTCAGCAGCAGGCCGCCATGCTTGTTCGACAGCGCCATCATGATCGCCCCGCGCGTGCGCGACTGCAGGTTCTCTTCGGCAAGATCGACCGCCTTGCCTTCGAACGCATCTTCGAGGGCATCGAGAAAGCCCTGGAACGGCGCTTCGATCGGAATCGTCAACATCCGCACACCCAGTGCCTCGCACTGTTCGGCGGCGAGGTCGTTGCTGAGGTCGGCGGTGTAGCGAGAGGGCAGGCGCACCGCCGTGACGTTTTCCGCGCCCAGCGCGTCGACCGCCATCGACAGCACCACCGACGAATCGATGCCGCCCGACAGGCCCACCCATGCCTTGGAGAAGCCGTTCTTGACGCAGTAGTCGCGCGTGCCGCGCACCACCGCACGCCAGGCGAGCGCGTCGACGCTTTCGTCGCCATCATCGACCCACAGCACCGGCGAGAACGCGCGCGTGGCCGGGTCGAAATCCACGACCAGCCACTGGTCGTCGAACGCGACCGCAGCCGGGTGCACGGTGCCGTCGCCGTCGGCCACGACCGAGGCGCCGTCGAACACCAGCGCGTCCTGCCCGCCCACCACGTTGACGTAGGCCAACGCCACCCCGCTTTCACGCGTGCGCTCGGCCAGCAGCGCGTCGCGCTGCCGGTGCTTGCCGCGCTCGTAGGGCGAGGCGTTCGGCACCACTGCAACCTGGGCGCCGAGCCGCGCAGTGTCGTCGAGCGGCTCGGGGAACCACAGGTCCTCGCAGACCAGCACGCCCACCTGCACCCCATCGACCTCCACGACGCACGAACCGCCATCGGGATCGACATGGAAGTAGCGGCGCTCGTCGAACACGTTGTAATTCGGCAGTTCGCGCTTGCGATAGGTACGCTCGAGCTTGCGGTCGCGCAGCACGCTGGCCGAGTTGTAGAGCACGCTGCCCGCCGATTCCGGCCAGCCCACCACCGCGACGATGCCGTGCACGTCCTTGGCGATCTGCATCAGCGCCGCCTCGCAGTCGACCAGGAAGCCGGGGCGCATGAGCAGGTCTTCAGGCGGATAGCCGCTGATCGCGAGCTCGGGAAACACCACCACGCGCGCGCCGAATTCGTCGCGCGCCTGCACGATCATCTGCGCGATGCGCTCGGCGTTGCCGCCGACGTCACCGACCGGAAAGTCGAACTGGGCGAGTGCGATGCGCAGCGGATCGGTCATGTCGGGATACACGCGAAAAGCGGGGCTCCCATCATAGCCGCGCACCGCAACGGTCCTGCATGCGCCGACGGATCCCGCCCACGAAAAAGGCCGCCCGAAGGCGGCCTTTCCCAGTCACCCGTAAAAGCGCGACTTACTTGACCAGCGAGGCGATCGCCGCGCCGAGGTCACCCGGCGAACGGACGGTCTTCACGCCCGCCGCTTCCATCGCCTTGAACTTGCCTTCGGCCGTGCCCGAACCACCCGACGCGATCGCGCCGGCGTGGCCCATGCGCTTGCCCGGAGGGGCCGACGCACCGGCGATGAAGCCGACGACCGGCTTCTTGACGTGGTTCTTGATGTATTCCGCGCCGGCCTCTTCCGCCGCGCCGCCGATCTCGCCGACCATGATGATGCCCAACGTCTGCGGGTCTTCGTTGAACAGCTTGAGGCAGTCGACGAAGTTCAGGCCGTTGATCGGGTCGCCGCCGATGCCGATGACGGTCGACTGGCCCAGACCCGCGGCCGTGGTCTGCTTGACCGCTTCATAGGTCAGCGTGCCCGAACGCGAGACGATGCCGATCTTGCCCGGTGTATGGATGTGGCCCGGCATGATGCCGATCTTGCACTCGCCCGGGGTGATGATGCCGGGGCAGTTCGGGCCGACCAGCACCACGTCCGGGTGCGACTTGAGCACGTTCTTGACGCGCAGCATGTCGAGCACCGGGATGCCTTCGGTGATGCAGACGATGACCTTAATGCCGGCCGCAGCCGCTTCGAGGATCGCGTCGGCCGCGAACGGCGGCGGGACGTAGATCACCGACGCGTCGGCGCCGGTGGCATCGACGGCCTCGCGCACGGTGTTGAACACCGGCAGGTTGATGTGGGTGGTGCCACCCTTGCCCGGCGTGACGCCGCCGACGACCTGGGTGCCGTACTCGACCATCTGGGTCGCATGGAAGGTGCCCTGCTGGCCGGTGAAGCCCTGCACGATCACCTTCGTGTTCTTGCCGATCAAAACGGACATTCGTTTGAGTCCTTCGCTATCTGTGGGTTGTGCGACTTCGGGCCGGCGCCGCGTCCCGCTTCACGGAACGCTGCTTGCGCCATCTCTCCGGAACCCCGCATCGCTTTCGCGATGCCGCCCCTTGACGCAAGGGGCTTGGACTCCGGCGTCGAGGCCTGTCGTCGCCAGTAAAATCAGGCGGCGGCCGCGACGACCTTCTTGGCGCCGTCGTTGATGTCGTCGGCCGGGGTGATCGCCAGGCCCGAGTCGGCGAGCAGCTGCTTGCCCGCTTCGACGTTCGTGCCTTCCAGACGCACCACGACCGGCACCTTGACGTCCACTTCCTTGACCGCGGCGATGATGCCCTCGGCGATCATGTCGCAGCGGACGATGCCGCCGAAGATGTTGACGAAGATCGCCTTGACCTTGTCCGAGGACAGGATCAGCTTGAACGCCTCGGTCACGCGCTCCTTGGTCGCACCGCCGCCCACGTCGAGGAAGTTCGCCGGCGAACCGCCGTTGAGCGAGATCACGTCCATCGTCGCCATGGCCAAGCCTGCGCCGTTGACCATGCAGCCGATGTTGCCGTCCATGGTCACGTAGTTCAGATCGAACTGGCTGGCACGCACTTCGGCCTCGTCTTCCTGCGTGGTGTCACGCATGGCGGCGAGATCCTTGTGGCGGAAGGTCGCGTTGTCGTCGGAGTTGACCTTGCCGTCGAGCGCGTAGAGGTTCTGGTCGTCGAGGATGGCGAGCGGGTTGAGCTCGACCAGCGCCAGATCCTTCGCGTTGAACAGCTTGTACAGGCCGCCCATGATGCCGGCGAGCTGGTTCGACTGCTTCGCGGTCAGGCCCATCTTGAAGCCGATGTCGCGGCCCTGGTACGGCTGGAAGCCTTCGACGAAATCGACGGTCAGCGAGTGGATCTTCTCCGGGGTCTCGGCGGCCACCTGCTCGATGTCCACGCCACCCTCGCTGGAGACGATGTAGGTGATCGCGCGCGAGTCGCGGTCGACCAGCACCGACAGATAGAGTTCCTTGACGATCTCGCCGGCGGTGGTCACCAGCACCTGGCTGATCGGCAGCGCGACACCGGCCGACTGGTAGGTCGCCATCTTCGTGCCGATCATGTTGCCGGCCGCGGTCTTGACGTCGTCGGTGGTCTTGCAGAACTTCACGCCGCCGGCCTTGCCGCGGCCGCCCGCATGGATCTGGGCCTTGACCATCCAGGGGCCATCGCCCAGGGACTGGGCCGCTTCGACTGCTTCGTCGGCGCTGGACGCAACGCGTCCGGCCGGCACGGGGATGCCGAAATCGGCAAACAACTGCTTCGCCTGGTACTCGTGGAAGTTCATGTGGGGTCCGTGTACGGAAAGGAATAAGCCGCCAGCCGGCGGGCCACGCGCAGGCGTGGCGGGTCGACGGGGGTCCGCTATTCTCGCCCAGACCGGGGCGGCGGGCAAAACCGGGAGCCTCGGCGTCGAGAGACGGTGCATTCCGCCGAGCGCGCGCCTGGCAGTCTTGCCCCAGCCGACTGGCTCCCCCGACGCCGCGGCCTATACTCGCGCCACCGGTCCGACGGAACGTGTCCGTGCCCCTGCTTGCAGCCTCCACGCATCCGCCATCGCTGCTGCAGCGCGAACTGTCGCTGTTCGCGCTCTACAGGGTGCTGGAAGCGGCGTTGCTGGCGCTGCTGGTGTTCAGTCCGTGGGGCGCGACGCTCGGGGACATTGCCGACCAGCCGGTCGCGGTCTCGGTCAGCATCGGCTATCTGGTCGCCTCGGTCGGCCTGTTGCTGCATGCCCGCAGGGCGCGTGGCAACTACCCCGGCCACGCGGTAGTGGGCGTCGGGGTCGACATTCTCGTCGCCACGCTCATTACCTACGCGATTCCGGAAGTCGCCCCGGGCGTGGCGATGCTGCTGCTGTTCAACATCGGCGCGGCTTCACTGTTCGTGACCTTCCGCAGCAGCCTGCTGATCGCGGCCGCGGCGTCGCTGGCGCTGCTGGCCGAGCGCATCGTCGGACTGTTCGGCACCGGCACGTTCGATCGCCCGTTTGCCGAGATGCTGATGTTCGGCCTGGGCTTCTTCGCCGCCGCATCGCTGACGCGCCAGCTCGGTACCCAGGTCCGCGAAACCCAGGCACTGGCCGACCGCCGCGGCGCAGAGGCGGCGAATCTCGCCGAGATCAACGAGCTGATCATCCGCCGCATGCAGACCGGCGTGCTGCTGGTCGACGGCACCGGCCACATCCGCCTGACCAACGAAGCGGCGATGGCGCTGATCGGCGACACCGGAACCCCTGGCGAGGACGGGCTGCACGGCCGAACCCTCTCGCAACTGGCGCCGCCGCTTGCGATGCGCCTCGCCGAATGGCTGCGCAGCGGCAGCATCGACAGCGCGCCATTGACCCTGCGCGAACACACCGACGTGATGCCACGCTTCGTGCGCCTGCTGGCCGAGAGCGACAGCACGCTGGTTTTCCTCGACGACACTTCGCTGGTGTCGCGCCGGGCCGAGTCGCTGACGCTGGCGACGATGGGCCGGTTCTCGGCCAGCCTCGCCCACGAGATCCGCAATCCGCTGGCGGCCATCAGCTACGCGACCCAGCTGCTGGAGGAATCCGACCAGGTCGGCGAGGCCGACCGCCGCCTGCTGCAGATCATCCACCAGCAGTGCGTGCGCACGAACGGCATCGTCGAAAGCGTCCTCGGCCTCGCCCGTCGCGAACGCGCGCGTCCGGAACACGTCGATCTGGTCGCCGCCGCGAACGCGTTCGTGCAGGACTACCGGCTGATCGTCACCGAGGAAAACGCGGAGCTGAAGGTCGCCTGCGAGGAGCCCACGCTGCGCGCGATCTTCGACCCGCGCCATCTGCAGCAGGTGCTGACCGCCCTGGTCAACAACGCAGTGCGCTACGGCCGCATGCCCGGCGAACCGGCCCGCATCACGCTGCGCATCGAACAGGAAGGCGAGTGCCCGACCCTCGGCGTGCTCGACCGCGGCCCCGGCATTCCGGACGCGGTCGCGGCCCAACTGTTCCGGCCGTTCTTCACGACCTCCGAAAGCGGCACCGGGCTGGGTCTCTACATCGCTCACGAACTGTGCCGGGCGAACGAAGCGCATCTCGAATATGTCGCGGTGCCCGGTGGCGGCGCCTGCTTCCGGGTCACGCTGGCTGCGCGGCGGACTTTGCTTCGAGGCTGAATACCGCTGAGGCTTATCAGGTATCGGGAGTAGACACGAAGCGTTTCGAGCCCTGACCCAACTGCCCGACGCCTGCAGCCAGCACACCGCTCACTCTTTCGCTCCCAATCTTCGACGTCGCTCCGGCGAAAGGCGAGGCGCAGATCGACTGGAAATTTCCGGTGCGGCCGAGTCGGAGCGCGCTCGAGCCTCCGAAGCTCGCACGACAACGCGAGCGCGGAAGCCCCGACAAATCCGCCAAGTGAGCGAAGCGTCTAGGCATACCCGCGTCACACCCACCGCAATTCCCTGCACCCCGTCGCCCAACCCGCGTGACCTCGATCACCAATGTGACCCTCGTCACTTTTGGCAACTTCTGTCACTATGCGTCACATCTGAATTCCGTGGTGTGGCGAATCGATGAGCGAAACGCGCAGTGTCCTGATCGTCGACGACGAACACGATATCCGTGAGCTACTGGTCCTGACGCTCAGCCGCATGGGGCTGCGCACCGAAACCGCGCCCACGCTGGCCGCCGCGCGTGAACTCCTGGCCTCCGCTTCATACGATCTGTGCCTGACCGACATGCGCCTGCCCGACGGCTCGGGCCTTGAGCTGGTCGGCGAGATCAACACCCGCTACCCTGGCATGCCGGTCGCCATGATCACCGCCTACGGCAACGTCGAAGCCGCGGTCGAGGCCTTGAAGGTCGGCGCCTTCGATTTCGTCAGCAAGCCGGTCGACATTCACGTCCTGCGCGGTCTCGTCCGCCAGGCACTGGAGCTGGGCGAACGCGCCAAGCGCAATGCCGATGAACAGAGCAGCCGCCTGCTCGGCACCTCAGACGCCATGGTCACGCTGCGCAACACCATCGCCAAGGTCGCCCGCAGCCAGGCCCCGGTCTTCATCCAAGGCGAGTCCGGCACCGGCAAGGAACTCGTCGCCCGCACCATCCACGCGCAGGGCGCCCGCGCCAACGGCCCGTTCGTGCCGGTCAACTGCGGCGCGATTCCCACCGAACTGATGGAAAGCGAATTCTTCGGCCACAAGAAGGGCAGCTTCACCGGCGCGCACAGCGACAAGCCGGGCCTGTTCCAGGCGGCCGACGGCGGCACGCTGTTTCTCGACGAAGTCGCCGAGCTGCCGCTGCCCATGCAGGTCAAGCTGCTGCGCGCGATCCAGGAAAAGTCGATCCGCCCGGTCGGCGCGTCTGCCGAAATCCAGGTCGACGTGCGCATCCTGTCGGCCACGCACAAGGATCTGTCGCAGCTGGTCAACGACAGCCGCTTCCGCCACGACCTCTACTACCGCATCAACGTCATCGGCCTGAACGTGCCGGCCCTGCGCGAACGCGCCGGCGACCTGCCGTTGTTGTCGGACGCCATCCTGCGCCGCCTCGCCCAAGCGATGCAGCGATCCGCACCGGCGCTCGCCGACGACGCCGTCGCCGCGCTCGAGGCCTACCGATTCCCTGGCAACGTGCGCGAGCTCGAGAATATCCTCGAGCGCGCCCTGGCCATGGCCGACGAGGACCGCATTACTGCGGCCGACCTGCATCTGCCCGTCCCGCGCGGCACACAGCAGGCCAACCAGCCGCAGTCCGCAGCTTCGCCCTTCGTCACTGGCACGCATCAGGCGCTGCCTTCCAGCCCGCCATCTCGCGACCCGCGCACCGTCAGCCCCTACGAGACCGCCGGCACCGCCCTGCCCTCCTTCATCGAGGACATCGAGCGCGCCGCCATCCAGCAGGCGCTGCAGGAAAACCGCTACAACAAGACCAAGACCGCGGCGGCGCTGGGGATCACGTTCCGGGCGCTGCGGTACAAGCTCAAGAAGTTGGGTATCGACTGAGCGCACGACCCCGCGCTTGGCGGCTTCGCAGGACGGGTAGAGCGCAGCGAAACCGATCGCTCCGCAAAGCCGAAATTCCCCCAAGGAACGGCCCGGCCGACCTGGAGCGCTGTTACACGGGGCTGGAACGCCTCATGCGCGCTCAAGGTCACCTTTTGACGTTCGGCGCCACTTTCGACTCTCCGCCCTGTTCATCCAAGTGACGCGCCGCACAGTTCACTCCGTGATCGCGCTGCAAAAGTTGGCACGGCTCATGCGATATCCCTACCGCACGTGCATGTCGCACGGCTGCCCACGGAACGGCACCAGCCGGCCACAAGGCACGTGACACCATCCACTCCTAGGGGATACACCATGAAGACGCTGCAGAAGGGCTTTACCCTGATCGAACTGATGATCGTGGTCGCGATCATCGCCATCCTGGCCGCCATCGCGATCCCGGCGTATCAGGACTACACCATCCGCGCACAGGTGTCGGAAGGCGCGAGCCTTGCTTCGGGCGCCAAGACTGCCATCGCTGAGTATCGCGCTGACAGGGGTACGTGGCCCACCTCCAACGCAAACGCCGGTCTTGAATCTTCCGCTAACATTAAGGGCAAGTACGTGTCGAGCGTTGATGCCAGCAACGGCAAAATCACCGTCACTTACGGCAACAGCGCAAACAGCAAGATCAGCGGCAAGAACATGATCTATTCGGCAGTCAGCAACGCTGGCAGCATTGACTGGGTCTGTAAGGGCGGCGATGTTGATACCAAGTATCGTCCGACCGTCTGCCGTACGACCACCTGATATCTTCTTTATCAGGCGTAGAAAAGCCGCCCTCGGGCGGCTTTTTTTTGCCCTGAGAAAGGAGAACTCTCATGCTCGCCCACCATCATTATGTAGGATCAAAGCAGCCCTAAACGCTGGCTATTTTGGGGGCGTATGCAGATTAGGTATGGCCACGGACTACAGGCCGACAGCTTGAAAGCCAAGCCAGCCAGCCAACCTAAGTAGGCTGACCTCGCTGGCACGAGGGTTGTGCCAACACAGTTGCAAGCAACATGTGCCAACGCTTCCGAAACGCGATCTAAGCTTCAAAAATTAGCGCTCGTCATCGGCCATCGACAGCAGCAGGCTCCGAGTCCTCAGGAACTCATCTGTTGATTTAACCTGCGCGCCTAATTCATGCTCAAGTCCTTCAACGCCGCGCCAGTCCCCTTTGGCACCGAATGCCAGCATCTGAGCCCCATACGCGATCTGATCGAACCAGTGATGCTCACGCGCGTTGTGTGCGGCCGAGCCGCGCGCGAACCACGCCGTGCCCCATTGAAGCATCCGGTCGGCATCTCGGGCAGCAGTCGCCTCGACAAGGGCTCTTGCAATGTCCATGTCGTTATCTGCACAACGACCGGATGCTGTAGTGATTTCAGAGCGCCCTTTGGAATCGGAACCGATGTAGGGCGTCACGGCGGCCGCGATTCGAACGAACCGGGCCAGACGCGCATCACTGCCAACACGGCCTTGCGCGCACTGCGTCACAACATGCTTGTAGGACAGGACCAAAGCCGCGTCCTCAGTCGACAGGTCGACGAATTCGCCATCTTCTTGCGCGAGCGCCGCTTGCATACGTCGGGCACGCAACGTCAGCGCTTCAGCCTGGAACAAGCTATTCTCCGGCAACTCGATCGCATCGGAAAGCGGTCGGCGCACCCCGAGCATGTCCAATACCGGCTGATCCAGAAACGGGAGTTCGATCAGGTTGACGGCGTTACTGCCGAGAAAGCGGGTCCGCGGTGCTTCTAGGCTGAGCAGAGGACGATAATCGGAATTCTCGACGCTTCCATAGAGCCGGCCGAGGGCACGCAACATCCGGGCATCCGCCACCTTCCGGAACGCGAGCTGTTCGGGATGCGAGATTCCCACCCTGCGCATGTCGTCTCCAATCGCGCCTTCCAGCACTATCGCGAAATCCGCCTCGGGCAGACGCTCGTCCATGGTCGCAACGATGATCAGATCGGAATGATTGGACATCCAGGCGGCGTAGTCGCCGAAGGCTGGCGTCATCGCGCTGAGGATGGACGCCACCAGACGGTCGTCGATCTCGTACAACTGCACCCACTGCACGAACAGACCACCTTCGTTGAGCTGGCGCGGCACGAAACTGTAGAACTCCTTGGAGAACAGCGAACCGACCCCACTGATCCACGGGTTGGATGGCTCGGACACGATGATGTCGTAACCCTGCGACTGTCCCGAGAAATGGACCTTGGCATCGTCGATGACGACGTTCGATCGCGGGTCTTCGTAGGCACGCACGACCCGGTTGCCAAAGGCTCGAGCGCCTTCCACCATCGCCTGCTCGATCTCGACAGTGTCGACCCGTCTAACACGCGAATCCCCCAGCAACACGTGCGTGGTCATGCCGGAGCCGAAACCGATCACACCCACGCGCTCCGGCGCCTCGTGCATCGCCAGAGGAAGCGCCGCCAACATCGCCATCGTGGGTTCGTCGAGCTGCGCGGGCACGTCATCGGCGACCGCGATCGACGCGTCCACCTTACCGTTCGTGGCGATGCGCACCGTTCCGTTCGGGGACGACACCACCGAGACACTCGCCGTCTTGCCATCACGGTAGTACATCATCTTCTGGCTGGGATCGATCTGCGTGTTGCCCGTCCGGAACACCCCCGATGCCAGTCGCATCGGGTCGAACGGCACCTGAGTGACGACCAGCGCCAGACATCCTGCGCTCAGAAGTCCAGCCGCAGCGAACCGCAGCATCGCGGGGCGCGTTTCAACGCGCCAGCGCAACAACACCAGACCGATGGCCAGATCCAACAGCGCAGCCACGCACAGCGCCAGCTTCAACCCCAATCCGGGAATCAGCAGGTGGATGGCCGCGAACACGCCGAAGATCGCACCCATCGTGTTCCAGGCGTAGACGCGCCCGATCGAGCGCTCACCGAACCCCGCACGCAGCAGCGCCACGGTGAACAAAGGCAGCGTCGTGCCTGCGAAGAAAGCCGCCGGCAGCATGATCAACATCGAGATCGTGGCCGAGCCCAGATTGAACAGCACGTAGCCGCCATCGCTCCTGGCCAGGGCGCGCATCATCCAGCCGACCCATTCGAAGGCATTTCCGTACAACACCAGCGAGGCAAGCGCCGCCAAGCCCATCAGGATCTGCATCCAACCGACCAGCCGCAGCGGGTCCGCGGTACGATCGGCGCGCTTGCGGATCCACAGGCCGCCGAGCGCAATCCCGGCAATAAACGACGCGAGCATCAACTCGAACGCATGCAGGGTGCTGCCGACCGCCATGCTGAGCATCCGGATCCAGACGATTTCGTAGACGAAGGAGGCTGCGCCAGACAACGCAGTGCCCCAAAGCACCAGACGCAGAAGGGGTCGATCACTGGCGGCAGGGCCAGTTACCGCATCCGCAGGCACGGGGGCGGCTACCATGCGCTCGGGCTCGGGTGTTCTCGCCACCCACCAGGCCAATGCCGCCACCACCAGATTCAGTACACCCGCAGTGACTGTTGCCCCCGGCAACCCCACTGCAGGCAACAACACGAAGGCAGTGGCGAGTGCACCAACTGCGGCGCCTGCGCTGTTGGTGAAATACAGGCCGCCCAGCGCGTCACCGTCCTGACCGGGGAACCGTCGGATCAGGCCACCGCTCATCAGGGGAAAGGTCATGCCCAGCAGCACGGTCTGCGGCAGGATCAGCAATGCCGCCATGCCCCACTTCACCGCATTGACCGCCGCGCCTCCACCTGCAGCGGGAATCAACACGTCGTAACTGAGGCCGACCACGCCACCGTAAATCCAGTGGAACGCCAGGCCCAGCACGCCGATCACGACCTCGATCACGGCGTAGCCGCGAATCAGATTGCGCCAGCGCTCGCCCGCCTTGGCGATCAACGCAGCGCCCACCGCCATGCCCCCCATGAAGATGGCGAGCACCAACGCCTGCGCATACGCCGCATGGCCGAGGAACAGACCGATGTAGTGGGACCAGATGGACTGGTAGACGAGCCCGGCAAAGCCGGACAGGACGAACACGGCCAGCAGCAGATGCCGCTGGCGCCGGAAGTCGTTGGTCACGTATCGCATCCCCTCGCGCCTGGCGGCGTGGCCCATGAGGATTGCCGATCAAGCGCCCGTGAGCAACAGGGCTCGCGAAACAGAAAGTGGGCGACGTGGCACCCACCCTCCTTGCGATCGGCATCACGATTCACTCGCACCCATGGCACATGTGTTGCTTGCGATATCAGGCATGACCAGATCACATCCGCTCGCCCAGGCTCGCCACCAGGGGTTCACCCTGATCGAAATCATGATCGTCGTGGCGATCATCGCGATTCTGGCCGCCATCGCGGTACCGGTTTACCAGAACTATGTGATCCGCAGCCAGGTCTCCGAAGCCATAAGCCTTGCAGAGGGCGCGAAGGTGGGGCTGGCCGAGTACCGCGACAGCATGAGCACCTGGCCGGCCAACAACACCGCAGCAGGCCTTGCGCCCGCAAACAACATCACCGGCCACTACGTCAGTGCAGTGGGTGTTTCCAAAGTCGCCGGGCAGATCGAGATCACATTCGGCAACAGTGCACACCCGCGCATCCTGAGCCAGACGCTGGTGCTGTCGGCGATCACTAGTACGGGGAGCACCGACTGGCGCTGCAAGGGCGGCACCCTGCCCGCGCAGTACCTGCCCTCCAGCTGCCGCAGCTGAGGCGGGGCAAGGCGTTCGCGTATGCTGCGTGAGTCGAGTCCGGGCCCGTTCCGATGCAACAGATCTCCAGTACCCGTCGTGAGTGGCTGCTGCACGGCCTCGCGCTACCCGCTCTCCTGCTGCTCGCGTGGCTCGTCTACCTGCCCGGCCTACACGGCGGCTTTCTCTTCGACGACTTCGCAAATCTTCCCACGTTGGGCGCCTACGGGCCGGTCGACAACTGGACGACGTTTCTCTACTACATCACCTCGGGCACAGCGGATCCGACCGGCCGACCTCTGTCGCTGCTGACTTTTCTGATTGACGCCCGCGATTGGCCTGCAGATCCTTATCCGTTCAAGCGCACCAATGTGCTGGTGCACCTGCTCAACGGCGCGCTGCTGTATGGCCTGCTGTTCGCGTGGGGCAGATTGCTCCGCGTGACGAATCGCCAGGCCGCTGTCGCCGCCTGGTTCAGCACGGCCCTCTGGTTGCTGCATCCGTTACTGGTTTCTACGACGCTGTACATCGTTCAGCGCGAGGCGATGCTGCCAGCCACGTTCACCATCCTGGGACTGGCCGGCTGGACGTGGGGCCGCGTGATGATGGCTCGCGGCCTGTCCCTTCGCGGCGGTCTCACAGCAGTGGGCTCGCTCGGTATCTGCACCGCGTTGGCGGTGCTGTCGAAAGCGAATGGTGCTTTGCTGCCGCTGCTGGCCTGGCTGATCGAGGGGCTGCTGCTGGCGCCCCGCCTGATCGCACACGATGCGAAGAGCCGCAACCATCTCCAGATCGCCCGGATCTCGGCCTTGGTGTTGCCGACGCTGTTGATCGTTGCATACCTCGGCAAGTTCCTCATAGACGGGCTGGTGCACGGTGCGCCGCCTCATCGCCCATGGACCGCATCAGAACGCCTGCTAACCGAGGGACGTGTGCTGTGGGATTACCTGCGCCTGCTCTGGCTGCCGCAACCCTACAGCGCCGGCCTGTTCAACGATGCTTTCCCGCTATCGACAAGCCTGTTGCAGCCTTGGACCACGCTCGCCTCCTTTGCCGCTATCGCGTGCCTGGCGGGCCTTTGCGTCGCAGGCCGACATCGCTTTGGCCTGTGGCCATTGGCAGTTCTGTTCTTCCTGCTGGGCCACCTGATGGAAACGGGTGTGCTCCTGCTCGAGATCTACTACGAGCACAGAAATTATCTGCCAAGCCTGCTGCTCTTCTGGCCGCTCGCCATGTGGGTGGCAACCGGGGACTGGCGGGGACACGCCATTGCCTCGCACCACACGTCAGCCTCACCTCGAAAGCGCACTCGTATCGCACGCGCGTTTCTTCTGGTTGGCTTGCCGGCGCTGCTTGCAGGGCTGACGCTCATGCGCGCATCCCTCTGGGGCAACATGGACGATCAGGCCGAAATGTGGGCCCGTACCAATCCGGACTCTCCTCGCGCGCAAGCCTATGCGGCGCAGATGCAACTCGCCCGCGGAGACGCCGAAGGCGCAATCTCCCGCGTCGAGACGCTGCTGGCGCAGAGACCCGATGAGATCCAGCTTGCGCTGAATCTCGTTGGCGCAAAGTGCGAGATCGGCCAACTCACGCAGCATGATCTCGATCGCGCGAAACTGGCTTTGAAACAGACCACCGTGCTGCAGCGCATGGGCTACGAATGGTTTGCACGTTCGGTACCCGTCGCAGCGCAAGGGGACGCCTGCCCGCCGCTCGATCTTCGGCAACTCGCAGACATGCTGGACTCCGCCCGCGCAAATCCCCGGGTGCAGAACATTCCAGGTCGCCAGCAGGATCTGGACAACATTGCCGGATTGATCGCACTGGCAGACGGGAACCCGAAACTTGCCAAAACACTCTTTGATCGCGCTTACCTCGCGGAGCCACGCACAGCCGTCGCGCTTGCGCAGGCTGCAGCTCTGGCGAACAACCGACAAATCAACCTCGCCATGCAGCATTTAGAGCTGGCAGAAGAGAGCCCCCCCCGCATGAGGAGAGATCTGTCAATGCCAGCCTTTCACGATCGACTCCTATTTTGGTACTGGCGCGAAGAACTATCCATCCTTCGCGAGGCCCTTTCTGAAGAATGCCAGCGCATGAGTTCGTGCGCAGCCTCGTCAATTATCGATTAATTGAACTAGAGGATCAGATGAGCCTCGCAGTCGGGTCACTGGCCCGCGCCACCATTCGGACATCCGGAATTTTAGCGCTGCGCTTGTTGCTGGTCGCGAGCACCCTGATCCTGCTGACGCGTCTGCTGGATCCCGCGGACTTCGGGGTGTTTGCAGGCATCACCGCGCTTAGCGTCATGGCCGGATCAATGGCGACAATGGGCACACATCTGGTTGTCATGCGCAATGTCGCCGCCGACACCAGTAGCGGCGCCAGGACGATGGAGTACGCAGCGGGGGCGACCCTGGTCGGCGCCGCCCTGATGTCGATCATTTACGCGAGCGCTGTCGCTTGGGTAGTCCCGTCCGGCGCACTTCCGCTCTTCGCGATCGCCGCCCTCGCTATTGCAGACGTCGTGCTGCACCCCTTTCTGCAGCTGACATCCGGGCGACTACTGGGAACGGGTAGCGTGGCGCGTTCACAGGTGTTGCTGATCTTGCCGCTCGCCTTCCGGCTATTAGCTGTGATCGCACTGCTGGGATTCGCGCCTCAGGCGCCACTGGGCCTGTACTGCCTCTTCTATGCGGGGGCATCTTTGGCGGCTTTGGCGGTCTGCTGGATGTCCGGCGGAACTACGCTCCCGAGCTTGCGCTCGTGGCGCCTGCCTTCCATCCCGGAATGGAAGGATGCTCTTGGGTATGCCTGCCTTAATCTCACCGCTACAGCACCCGGCGAACTGGACAAGGCGCTCTCGGCACGCCTGCTCGCGGCTGACGCTGCCGGCATCTATTCGACGGCGTCCAGAATCACCGGCGCCATCGTGTCGCCGATCACGGCACTCATGCTGTCGGCGCTGCCCCGGTTGTTCTCCATGCAGGTCACACGCGACCGACATCTAGTGCCTGCCGTCTTCGCCGCGTCCCTCTTCTATGGAATTACAGCGGCCGGCGCTCTGTATCTGGCCACGCCACATCTGGCCGGACTGTTCGGCCCCGACTACGCCTCGCTAGAGTTCACATTGCCGCTGTTGGCCATTGCCGTTCCGGGAATGACACTGCGACTGTCGGGTGCGAGCACTCTGATGGCGACAGGTCGTCCGATCGCACGGGCGTGCATCGAGGGTGTGGGACTATCCGTCATGGCACTGGTGGCAATTCTCGCGACCACCGGGCTGGCCCCACACGCATGGCCTCTTATTTACGCTGTGACCGCTTCCGAATGGAGCATGGCTATTCTGGCATGGCTCACGATCGCAGGCAGGTGTCGACGAGGCCAGGCGACGACGCGGCAGACGACACCAGACTAACCGGGCGTCTACTCAGGACATCGAGGGTTGCAGCCAACCTCGCGCCGGCGCCAGACTGCGCGCGCGTAGGCAACAAGCCCCTGCACGTAGACCGAGTATCGGCACGCTCAATACGACCGCGGAAAGCAATTGCATCGTACTCTGTGACAAGCACTCCAGCACAAGCCAATTCCCGCGCATGATGTGGTACTCGTAGCGCCGCACCGGCGTGTTCGACGTTTGTATTTTGGTCGCGAGGCACGGTGACGCCATCCGTCTGGCGGCGTGCCGTCCAATCGACATCTTCCCCTAGTAGACGAGCGCCTCGTCGAACGGGTGGCGCGCAGCCACAGCGGCGGATAGCAACTGACAGGCGCCGCGCACAAGCGGACCAAGCGCCCTATGGGCGTCGAGCGCAGGAGCAGCCCGGCAGGAGCGCGTTGGTGAAGTACGGGCTCTGCCGCGCCCGCGGAACTGACGATAAGGCACCTCCACGCCTGCCTGATGAGCGGGGGATTACCAAGCTTCAACAGGACAGGCGCGAGCGAGTGGCTCTGATCCTCGTAGTTGTCGACCAGTAAGGTGTGCTGCACACCTGCTTCGCAACACGCAGGCAGGCTGAGGTGGTTTCGACCGTGCGGAAATGCAGCGCCACGGCGGCGACCGCATTTCTCATTGATCGCTCGGCCTGCGTGCAATCAAAATTGTTTCTTCAGACCAGTGCGTGCCGAGACTGCTCAGCATCTCTCCGAGCAAGTGCACCGCGGGCAACCAGCGCAGTCGGGCATGGAGTCCCTCCCGTCGCGCGATCTGCGCGCTCTCGCGCCAGCCACCTGCGCTCTGGCTTCCTCGTTTCAGGAACTCGATTTCCTCAAAGCCGGTGTCCAGCAACCATTGTTGAAGCGCGCATCGGCTTGGAATCAGCAAGTGATAGGGCGGATGCAAGCCCTTCCAGCCTTTACCCAAGAACTTCAAACCGAGTGCGCCGGGATTCGGAAGTCCCAACCACAATGTGCCGCCCGGAGCGAGCAGCTGATAGGCGCGATCGATCAGGATGTGCGGTGCTTCTACATGTTCGATGACATGGTTCATCGTAATCCAGTCATATGAATGGACCGGCCATCGAGCGGAGAATATGTCATCCTGATACACATCCAGACCGTGTTTTAGACACGCTTCGACGGCTCTTGGATCCGGCTCCTGCCCCTGCACGCACAGCCCCATGGCCCGCGCGCGCAGCAGAAACGCGCCATTCCCACAACCGACATCCAGCAGCCTTCCGCCTGTCTTGCAAACGGCGGGGGACACATGACGCCCGAAGACATCCAGCTTCATCCGTAACGGCGGGAGAGTACGCATGACCCACCAACCGACCGGGGACGCAGGCAGGCGTCGCATATTGAAACGCCGGTTGAGATACCCGTTGACCAAGCTCGACACGAGGCCACCATGCGACGGCGCCGCCTCATCAGCATGCGTGTAGTAATCCTCGTAGGCACGCGCAAGGGAGTCCGCCGAAGGTCGCGGATCCAAGTACACCGAAGCGCAGGACGCGCAACGGATCAACTGCCACGCGTCAGGCATCGCACACTGGTCGTCGCGTCGAACCATGCGGACATCTTTATCCGACACACAACCGCAGGCTGGACAAGCGCCGAGGCGCTCAAGCGTTCCTCGTGACCATTTGCCGCTCGTTGCTTGCTCACTGACGTCCCCACGCATTAAAGAACCTCCCGAGTTTCCATTCAATCACCTCTGCAAAACCTGTTCACGCAGTACGGTAACCGCTATGGACGCGAAATAACGTCGGTCCAGCTTCTCAGCCAACTCCAACATCTCAGCAGCCGCGACAAAAGGATCATGTCGATCCCCCCAATAGTCCGGAACAGTCAGCGCGGGTTATGGCCTCCCGCCGCCAATGTCACATTAAGCACATCACCCTGTGAGCCTTGACCAATCCCGTCGTCCTGACCAGAAATCCGATCGCCGGCTAAAGCGCCTTCCGGCGCTTGCATATCCTGCGCCGGACCTGCGCCAACGTTCCCAACTTACCGCCGTGGGTCCAGCCTCCCCAGCGATAGCATCAGTCACGCCTCGGAACGCAGATCCGCGTACACGCATGAAGCACCAAGTCGCCTTCTTCCAACAGGACCTTCGTCAGCTCCAATTCTTCGGCTAGCGTGCACCCACCGCACATATTTCCAGGAAAACTTCTTGAGTTCGCAGCAATCTCCAGGGCGCAGGAATTCTCACTCAGCTTAGCGGCTCCCGCCTTGAGCCAGACCCCGAGGCCGACGCCCTTGCTGCGGCAAAAATAATCTGGAGACCGCCCTTTTCTCACAGCCTAATAAAAATTCAGGGACCCCCGAACTTCAACTTAGGCCCTCCCCAGCATTATTCGCACACCGCCAATTAATGCGCTTATCGGAACAGTACTTCTGTATCGGAGGGCACGCAGTATTGCGCGAATCGAAAGCGAGGCGCAGCGCGAGACTAGGAGGGCCCAATAAACGACTTCTCGGCCAGTCAATTTCCGAGCAAGTATGAGATGCGCAGCAATCATTCTGGACTCATAGAATTCCGACGCCATTCCGCTGCTCGCGGATCCCTCATGCACGACAAGAACCAGCGGAATATGCACCATCGGTCGATCTTGGGACTGCAGCCGATGCCCCAGCTCAACATCCTCTCCATACATGAAGAAGTCTTCATCAAAGACCGCCCCTTCGACATTCCACGCCTGGATGAGCATGCAGCAGCCGCTTGCGTGGGCAACAGACCAAGGAAGACGTCTTCTAGTGAGCAAGCCAAGTAGAACTTGATAGTAAGTCGTTCCAGCTACACGCCCGATATTATCGATCTTGGGATAGAACACTGCAGCCTCTGGATACTTCGAAGCAGCGGCGCGAAACGAATGCCCAGCCCCCTCAATCAGAACGGCATCATTATTGAGCAGAAGCACCGGACGCCCTGGATGCGTCTCGGAAAGCACATCAAGCCCTCTATTAACTCCAGCAGCGAATCCAATATTCAGATTAATCCCTTCATAGATCACACCATCGCCGGGGAAAATAATATCTTTGAGCTCGCCCACCGATCGACCACCGTCACCCGAATTGTCCCAAACCAGAATCGGCGCGAAACCTTCGCGCAGCATCGAGCGCACGCACGTCGCTGTTCGCGTCGCATCCAGATAATGAAGGACCAATCCTCCGAGACTTGCTTTTCTAAATCCGGTAGTCACGTGACTTTTCCGTCGATGCGCCGCAGGCCGTCCACGACTCCGGCCGCCATCGAAGCCAGTTGCTTCCAGCGATCTGGATCTGTCATCAGAGCCACCACGAAAGACAGTGAGAGCTTGATGACCGCCCAGACCTTCCATACCGCAGGCACATAGTTCCTGCGCATCAGCTTGATGGAGTTCCTGAAGACGTAACGATTCCTGATCGGGCTGCGTCTGGGCCAGACACGCCACCCGAACAGCCATATGCGGGAAGTTTCAACCCCCATCCTGTGCAGGAATTGGGAGCCTGGGACGCCATAGAGACCGAATCCATTTGCCGACATCCGGAATGACCACTCCGCGTCAACCATATCGATGAACAAGGTTTCATCCATCCCGCCCAGCGAAATCGCCGTGTCCAAGGCCATCAGCGTGCCGCTGCCGTTGAGCGTCGCGCATGGCACTGGTGGGCCGGATAACGGCGAAATCCGCTTCCAGACGCCTCGTCGAACCACGTGAAAGCCGTGATGCACATCTGTCGCGGGGTCGATCAGCGCCGGCCCCACCGCGCCGACATTCGGAAAGGCATCTGCGAGCTCCCGATACGCGCTAACCAGCAACTCGACAGCATGCTCGCGGGGCTCAGTATCCTGATCCAGAAGCAGAACACAGCCGACATCTTCGCGCTTCTTGAGCTGACGCAGCCCGGCATTCTGGGCTGCGGCAAGTCCAATGTTGCGAGGCAGCCGGATGACCTCAACGCGATCGAACGCGCGCAGCATCCGCGCGATATCACGCCAAGCCATGTCGGATGTACCGTCATCTACGATGAGCCTTATCCAGCCATCCGGAATCGCACACAACTGCCGACGCAGGATCTCAGAGTTCGGGTAGTAAGTTGCCGTCAAGGATGCGAACATCGGTCTATCTCGGCTCACGCAAGACATCTTCGAGGATTCGCTTGTAGGCAGCCGCTCGCTGATTCCAGTCGAACGCCATCCAAGCCTGCTCTCGATGCCCGGACCAGCGCACTGAAAGAATTGCTCGCGCAAGCTCTTCAGCATTTGACCAGCGCACCACAAGAGCTTGAGAGGAAAGTCCATTGAGCGCATGTGTGGCGGGCATATCGGATACCACAACAGGTGCCCCGCAACCGGCAGCCTCGACGATTACCAGCCCCAGTCCGTCCTGATCGCCACTTCCAGCCTCTATGAACGGTGCAACGAACACCGCCGCTCGTCGATAGAGCGCCACCAGATCTTCCTGTTTCACGGCACCAAGAAACTTCACTCGATCAGAAAGCGCGAGCCGCGAGACCTGATCTCGCCGATCCTCCATTTCTGGACCGAAGCCTGCGACCGTGAGAAATGCAGACGGCCTTTCGGCGAGAATGGTCGGCATGGCGTCGATCAGATGCCGCAAGCCCTTCTTTTCGACCAATCGTCCTACGAACAGCAGCTCGTCGCGCGATCGTTCGGCTTCCGCATCCGGTGTGAATTGACCCGTGAGATCGACCCCCATCGGCTCCACCCCGAGCGAGGCGGGCACCACACCGAGCTTGAGCATCGGCTGCCGCATACCCTCGCTGACCACGGTCACTATGGCGGCGCGCCCGACAACCCAAGCCTTCACCCATCTCGCGAAACGGCCACGGAGCGCGAACAGATCAGCACCGTGAGACGTCACCAGAAATGGAACTTTACGCCCCGCCTGAGCTCGGGCAACGAGCGCCGCAACCATTCCTTGTGGGAGCAGCCAGTGGGCGTGCATGACGTCGACCTCACCGGCACGCACCATGCGCCAGGCCGTCACAACCTGCGCGAGTATGAAACCGGGCACCAGCAACAGCTTCCACCTTGCGCGATTCAAGTTGCTGACGATGCCGCCGTCATTCACAAGAGTTTCCCAGCGCGTGGGCGCATAGCGATATCGCACCACGCGCACACCATCGAAGATTTCACGCATGGCGGCTCCTGGCGCATGCGGGCAGAGCACTGTCACCTCGAAGCGATGGATCAGGCGCTTGGAAAGTTCGTGAACGAATGCGGGTTCGGGATCGTCACGCCAGCGCGGGTAGGTGGAGGCCAGCACAAGAAGCCGTGGCTTCCGCGACGGAGGTTCTTGCGGCCTCATTTCACCTTCCGCCAGACGAGGGGGTCACCATAACTGACCATTCCAATGTGCATGCGCCGGATCAGGCTCGCCCCGAGTGGCGCCGCTCCAGACTTCGCAAGAGAACTAGTCATGCTCCTTGCGCGCAGCCAGATAGGTCAGGCCGGTGATCTGCTCAGAGATCAGGCCGATTAGAAACACGATGACTGCCGCGCTGAAAAGCAGGACACTCATGTTGGTGAAGCGCCCCACCGTTGCAAATGTGTATGCGTAATAGCTCAGGCCGACCGCGAAGAACCCGAGCGAAACAGGCAAGAAGAGCTTCAACGGCGAATAGAGCGTGGCGATCTTGAAGATGATCAACAGAAAGCGCACGCCATCCCGCATGGGCTTGATGTGGCTCCTGCCTAGTCGCTTCGCGACCGGAATCGGCACATAGGCCACCGAATACGCACTGCGGAAGAACGCCATGGTGCTGGTCGTGGGGTACGAGAAGCCGTTCGGCAACAGGTGAATGAACTCGCGGAACCTGTCTGCGCGCACGGCACGGAAGCCGGAGGTGAGGTCGGCGATCCGATGACCTGTCATCCAGCTAGCCAAGTGGTTGTAGAGGCCATTGGCGGCGCTGCGCCCTACATTCGCTTGGCCGCTGGCGTCACGAGCGCCCACCACCATGTCGTAGCCCTCGTCCATGCGTCTCAACAAAGACGCGACGTGGGCCGGGTCGTGCTGCCCGTCGGCATCCATGAAGACGATAATCTCGCCGCTTGCCGCACGGGCCCCGCGCTTGATGGCGGCGCCATTGCCCATCGAATACGGCGCGGACACTACGCAGGCGCCGTGCTGGCGGGCCACTTCAGCAGTCTCGTCGGTGGACCCGTCGTCCACGACGATCAGTTCAGCGCCAGGCTGGCAGGTGGCTAGCTTCGGCAACGTCCGGCGCAATCCCTCCGCCTCGTTCTTCGCCGGCAGGACGATCGATATCCGCATGCATGCTCCCCGGTTCCCGCGGCGAGGGTACCGCGCTGCACGGGGCTTCGGAAAGCTTTCAGGGGCCGCCGTTCGCCGATACATACCGATGCCGCGCGACCCGCCTTGCAGTAAAGTTCCGCACAGGCTCATCGGAACCGTGACCATGAACGCAATCGCCACGCCCAACCTGGTCGGCATCACTGGCATCGCCCGCCGACTCGTCCTCGACGGCGCGCTGGACGAATCGGCTGCACGCGAGGCGTTGGAGAAGGCGACGGCGAGCCGCAAGCAGATTGCGGCCTTTCTGCGGGAGCATAAGCTGGTCACAGCGGCCCAGATGGCTGCTGCCCAGTCAGTCGAATTCGGCATGCCGATTCTTGATGTGTCGGCTGTGGATTCCCAGGCCAGCGCGGTCAAGCTGGTCAGCGAAGAGCTGCTGCAGAAGCACATGGTGCTGCCGCTTTACAAGCGCGGCGCACGTCTTTTCGTCGGGATTGCAGACCCCACGAACACTCATGCGCTGGACGAGATCAAGTTCCACACCAATCTGACGGTCGAGCCGATCCTGGTCGACGAGGACAGCATCAGGCGCACGCTGGAGATCTGGCTGCAGTCTTCCGACAGCTTCGGCGAGACGCTCGATGGATCCGACGGTCTGGACGCGCTCGACACCGGTGGCGACGACGACCCCAGCAAGATGGAGAACGTTGTCGACGGCAAGGACGACACGCCTATCGTCAAGTTCGTCAACAAGGTGCTGGTAGACGCGATCAAGCGCGGGGCATCGGACATCCACTTCGAACCCTACGAGACCGACTACCGGGTACGCCTGCGCATCGACGGCATCCTCAAGCAGGTCGCCAAGATGCCGGTCAAGCTCAACGGCCGCATCACCGCGCGCCTGAAAGTGATGGCACAGTTGGACATTGCAGAGAAACGCGTGCCGCAAGACGGCCGCATCAAGCTCAACCTGTCCAAGACCAAGCAGATCGACTTCCGCGTCAGCACCCTGCCCACGTTGTTCGGCGAGAAGGTGGTGCTGCGAATCCTCGATGCCAGCGCAGCCAAGCTGGGCATCGACAAGCTGGGCTACGAGCCCGACCAGCAAAAGCTGTTCCTCGAAGCTATCCACAAGCCCTACGGCATGGTGCTGGTGACCGGCCCGACCGGCTCGGGCAAGACAGTGTCGCTGTACACGGCGCTGGGCATCCTTAACGACGAAACCAGAAACATCTCGACTGCAGAAGACCCGGTGGAAATCCGCTTGCCGGGCGTGAACCAGGTGCAGCAGAACAACAAGCGCGGCATGACCTTCGCGGCGGCGCTGCGCTCGTTCCTGCGCCAGGATCCGGACATCATCATGGTTGGTGAAATCCGCGACCTGGAAACCGCCGAGATCGCGATCAAGGCCGCGCAGACCGGTCACATGGTGCTGTCGACTTTGCATACCAACGACGCGCCTCAGACCATCGCGCGCCTGATGAACATGGGCATCGCGCCTTACAACATCACCTCGTCAGTGACTCTGGTCATCGCCCAGCGCTTGGCGCGACGCCTGTGTTCAAAGTGTAAAAAGCGCGTGGATCTGCCTGACCATGCGCTGCTGGCGGAAGGCTTCAGTGAAGACCACGTCCGAGGCGGTATTGAACTCTACGAGCCGGTGGGTTGTGACGAGTGCACCAACGGCTACAAGGGCCGGGTCGGCGTGTACCAGGTAATGCCGATGAGCGAGCGGATCCAGGAGATCATTCTGCAGGGCGGCAATGCCATCCAGATCGCGGAGGTCGCCGAGAAGGCCGGGATCAACGATCTGCGCAAGTCGGCGCTTGAGAAGGCGCGACAGGGGTTGACGAGCTTGGCGGAAATCAATCGGGTCACCAAGGATTAGGTCGCAGGGGCTCCAACGCTCGATCAGGCGATTTCGATCGCAGACGGACTTACGGGGGCCGCGCGCTCACACAAATTGGGGCTGTTTGAGCCTCCCGACTGGCTTGTGACTTCCCTGACTTGCTGAATCCGGTAGGCCGTCACGCACCGGCCTGCCACTTTCATCGCCAAGCCGCTACCATGCCGCTCTAGTCCGGCCGGGGAAGGCCGGCCCCTGGGGGAACGCCCGCATGTCCATCAGCCGCACCGCCGCTCGCAAGACCGTCGCCAAGAAGCCTGCAACGCCGACTCGTGCCGGCGTGGAATTGGACACCTTCGTCTGGGAGGGCACCGACAAGCGCGGTGTCAAGATGAAGGGAGAGCAGCAATCCAAGAATGCGAACATGCTCAGAGCGGAGCTGCGGCGACAGGGTATCCAGCCCGGGGTTATCAAAACCAAGCCGAAGCCGTTGTTCGGCACTGCGGGAAAAAAGATCACGGCCAAGGAAATCGCCGTTTTCAGTCGACAGTTCGCCACGATGATCAAGTCCGGCGTACCGGTAGTGCAGGCGCTCGAGATCGTGGGCAACGGCAATAAGAACCCGCGGATGGCGCAACTGCTTAACACGATGCGCCAGGACATCGAGGGCGGCAGCTCGATCAACGAAGCGCTTGCCAAGCACCCGGTGCAGTTTGACGAGCTTTATCAGAATCTTGTACGTGCAGGCGAGTCCGCAGGTGTGCTCGAAACCGTGCTCGACACCATCGCGACCTACAAGGAAAACACCGAAAAGCTGAAGGGCAAGATCAAAAAGGCGATGTTCTATCCGATCGCGGTGATTGCGGTCGCAATTCTCGTCAGCGCGATCCTTTTGATCTTCGTGGTTCCACAGTTCGAGGCGGTTTTCGCCGATTTTGGTGCCGAGCTCCCTGCTTTCACCCAGATGCTCGTGTCCGCCAGTCGATTCATGGTGTCCTACTGGTGGCTGGCACTTCTGATACTGATCGGTAGCGTGACCGGATTCATGTTCGCCTACAAGCGATCGGTTCCGATGCAACACGGGATTGATCGCATGCTTCTCAAGATGCCGGTGATCGGACAACTGCTGCACAACGCTGCGGTCGCGCGTTTTGCACGCACCTTGGCGATCACCTTCAAGGCGGGCGTGCCATTGGTGGAAGCACTGGATACGGTGGCAGGCGCGACGGGCAGCTCGGTGTACGAGAAAGCGGTTAATCGCATGCGCGACGATGTATCGGTTGGCTATCAGGTCAACATGGCGATGAAGCAGGTCAATCTGTTCCCGCACATGGTGGTGCAGATGACCGCGATCGGCGAAGAAGCCGGCGCACTCGACACCATGCTGTTCAAGGTAGCCGACTTCTACGAAGAAGAGGTCAACAACGCGGTTGACGCGCTCAGTAGCCTGCTGGAACCGTTGATCATGGTGTTTATTGGCGGCCTTGTCGGCGGCATGGTCATCGGCATGTATTTGCCGATCTTCAAGCTGGCGGCCGTGGTCTGATGTCCGTTACGTGCTGGTAATCGACTAGATGGCGTTTCTCGACCAGAACCCCGCCCTCGGCTATCCCCTGGCCGCGGGCCTCGGCCTGCTGGTAGGCAGCTTCCTCAACGTGGTGATCCTGCGCCTGCCCAGGCGCATGGAGTGGCAATGGAAGCGGGATTCGCGCGAGATTCTGGGCGAGCCGGAGCTCTACGATCCGCCGCCGCCGGGGATCGTGGTCGAACGCTCGCATTGCCCGCATTGCGGTCACCAGCTCTCCTGGTACGAAAACATTCCGGTGCTGAGCTGGCTGGCGCTGCGGGGCAAGTGCCGCAGCTGCAAGGCGCCGATTTCGGCGCAGTATCCGGCGGTCGAGCTGCTGACGATGCTGCTGTTCACGGCCTGCGTATGGCAGTTCGGGTTCGGCTGGCAGGGCTTCGGTGCGCTGGTGCTGACCTCGTTCCTGGTCGCGGCCTCGGGCATCGACATCCGCACGCAATTGCTGCCCGATTCCCTGACCTTGCCGCTGATGTGGCTGGGGTTGATCGCCAGCCTTGACAACCTCTACATGCCGGCCAAGCCCGCCCTGCTTGGCGCGGTCGTGGGCTACGCGAGCCTGTGGACGGTCTGGTGGCTGTTCAAGCAGGCGACCGGCAAGGAAGGCATGGGCCACGGCGACTTCAAGTTGCTGGCGGCGCTGGGCGCCTGGTGCGGGCTCAGCGGACTGTTGCCGATCATCCTGCTGTCCGCAGTGGCCGGCGCGATCATCGGGTCGGTCATGCTGGCCGTGCAGGGGCGGGATCGCTCCACGCCGATTCCGTTCGGACCATATCTGGCGATCGCCGGCTGGGTGACCTTCATGTGGGGTCACGACCTGATCGGCGCCTACAAGCGGTTCGCCGGTCTCGGTTGAGTCCTGCTTTGCGATGAGCGCGCTGATCATCGGCCTGACCGGCGGTATCGCCTCGGGCAAGACCGCGGCGACCCGCGCGTTCGAACGGCGGGGCGCCCTCGTGGCCGACGCGGACATTGCGGCGCGCGAAGCGGTGGCGCCGGGGAGCGCCGGCCTGGCGGAGGTCGTCGAGCGCTTCGGTGCCGGCGTGCTGTCCAGCGATGGCGAACTCGATCGCGCCGCGATGCGTCGACGGATATTCGACGATCCCGATGCACGCAGGCGACTCGAGGCCATCATCCACCCGCGGGTCCGCGCGTCGCTGCGGGCACAGTGCGAGGCGGCACCCGGGCCGTATTCGGTCGCGGCGATTCCGCTGTTGGCGGAGGGCGGGCGCGCCGCTTATCCGTGGTTGCAGCGCGTGCTGGTGATCGACGTCCCAACGGACGTGCAGATGGCGCGGCTGCTGGCGCGCGACGACATCGATGTCGCGCTTGCCGGCCGGATGGTGGCTGCACAGGCGACGCGTGAAGCGCGGCTGGCGATCGCGGACGATGTGATCGTCAACGATGGCACGCTCGAGGCGCTGGACGCGGCGATTGGGGTACTGGATCTGCGCTATCGCGAGCCCGCGACACGCCTGTAGAGGTCCTTGTCGGTGATGGGTTTCGCCGCGGCCATCTTTTGGGCTTGGACAGACTCCGCCTCGCCCGATCGCTTGCCCCCGTCCCGACCTTCCCCCGCGGGCGGGGGAAGGCGCAGAACAAGTCAGCCCGACCAGAGGCTCCGGATCGCGGCGATCCCCTGAGCGCCGTGGCGACGGGCTTCGGGGATGTCGTTGGGCATCATGCCGCCGATCGCATAGATCGGCACGGCGCAGGTTTCGCGCAGCTGCGCGAACGCGGTCCAGCCGATGCCGGGCTGGCCGGGGTGGCTGTCGGTCTCGGCGACCGGGCCGAGCACCACGAAATCGCAACCGATGCGCGTGGCCTGTGCGAGGTCGCGCGCGTCGTGGCAGGAGGCGGCCAGCAGCGTGCCGGCCGGCACCGGACGGTCAGCATGGTCGTGGAGCGCGGTGGACGTCAGGTGGACACCGGCGCCGGCCGCAAGCGCGATCTCGACGGCACCGTTGAACAGCAGGCGCGCGTCGCGCCGGTGGCAACGCGCGAGAGCCTGCTGCAACAGCGTACGGCGGCGATCGTCCGGGACGCCGGGCAGGCGCACCTGCACACGGCGGATGCCGGCCCGCAGCGCGTCGTCGAGCGCATGCAGCCACGCGGCATCGTCATCGCCCGGCGGCGGTGTCACCAGATAGCGGTCGGGGGTCTGCAGCGCAGCGACGACCGGCAGGTCCGCCGGCGGCATCGAGTAGCGACCCAGCTTGTCCGACGCCACCCAGGCGAGCGCCTGCCCTTCCCTCCCGCGCGGCACGCCGTCCCAGTGCACGACATGACGCACGTCGAGGCGCAGGCGCTTGCTCGGGTACTGCTGCGGCACCGTGATCAGCGGCGCCCCCACGGTCACGCGGATGCCGAGTTCCTCGTCCAGCTCGCGCGCCAGCGCCGCCTCCGGCGTCTCGCCCGCTTCGCGCTTGCCGCCGGGGAATTCCCACAGGCCGGGCATGTCGCGGTTGGGCGTGCGCCGCGACAGCAGGATGCGGCCCCGCTTGTCGGTGATGACGCCGGCGACGACTTCGATGACGCGTTCGCTCATGCCGCTCGAAGATGGGAAACGGCGGTCAGGGTAGGCCGGGCGAGACGGGTTTGCCAGTCGGCTCGGGGCGCCAGAGATCGGGGCGCCGATGATTGCCCTCGGGAACGCGGCTGCGTGCGGCGCATGGCGATCCGATCCACGTCCGCGCCATAACCGGTGCACGTCGCGACGGTCCCCGCCGGGCCCGCAGCGCGCCGTCCATTCCGCGTCACCAGTGTCTGTCTCCCACAACGCAGAAGCCCCCTTGCGGGGGCTTCGTGGGTCAGCTCAGCTGGCCGTGGCAGTGCTTGTACTTCTTGCCACTGCCGCAGGGACACGGATCGTTGCGGCCGACCTTTTCACCGTCGCGCACGATGGTCGCCGGCTGTGCGGGCGAGGCGGCCGCCGCCGCAGCGCGCACGTCTTCGGCTTCCTCGTCGGCGCCGTAGCCGCCGGCATCGGCGTGCTGGAACTGGGCCTGGTTGAGCTTGGCTTCGATCTGGCGACGCTCCTCGGCTTCGAGTGCGGCGATCTCGTCCTCGCTGCGCACACGCACGCGGGCCAGCATCGTCACGACATCGTGCTTCACCTTTTCCAGCATCTCGGAGAACAGCTCGAAGGCCTCGCGCTTGTATTCCTGCTTGGGCTGCTTCTGCGCATAGCCGCGCAGGTGGATGCCCTGTCGCAGGTAGTCCATGCGGCCCAGATGCTCCTTCCAGCCCTGGTCGAGCACGTTGAGCATGATGTGCTTCTCGAGCATGCGCATCGTCTCGTCGCCGAGCGAGGCCTCCTTCTCGGCGAACAGACGGTCGACGTCCTGCTGCACCAGCTCGCCGATCTGCTCCGAATCCAGTTCGTCGCTGGTCTTGGCCTTCTCGACCAGCGACAGGCGCAGGCCGAACTCGCGCTCGAGTTCCGATTCCAGACCCGGCAGGTCCCACTGCTCGTCGATCGACTGCGGCGGCACGTAACGACCGACGATGCCGCTCACGACATCGGCGCGGATGCCGTCGACGTTCTCCTTGACGCTCTCGGCGTCCAGCAGTTCGTCGCGCTGGCCGTAGATGACCTTGCGCTGGTCGTTGTTGACGTCGTCGAAGTCGAGCAGGTTCTTGCGGATGTCGAAGTTGTGCGCTTCCACCTTGCGCTGCGCGTTGGCGATCTGCTTGGTGACCAGCGGCGACTCGATGATGTCGTCTTCCTGCAGGCCCATGCGCGCCATGACCTTCTGCACCCAGTCGGCGGCGAAGATGCGCATCAGGTTGTCTTCGAGCGACAGGTAGAAGCGGCTCGAACCCGGGTCGCCCTGACGGCCCGAACGGCCGCGCAGCTGGTTGTCGATGCGGCGCGATTCGTGGCGTTCGGTACCGATGATGTGCAGGCCGCCTGCCGCCTTGACCGCGTCGTGGCGCACCTGCCATTCGCTGCGCAGCTTCGCCTTCGTCGCATCGTCCACCGGCACGCCGGTCTCGGCTTCCAGCGTCGCCAGCTCGGTTTCCAGCGAACCGCCCAGCACGATGTCGGTACCGCGACCGGCCATGTTGGTGGCGATGGTCACCGCGCCCGGACGACCGGCCTGGGCGATGATCGTCGCCTCGCGCTCGTGCTGCTTGGCGTTGAGCACTTCGTGGTGGATGCCTTCCTTGCGCAGGTGCTCGCTGAGCAGCTCGGACACTTCGATCGACGTCGTGCCCACCAGCACCGGCTGGCCGCGCTCGTTGGCGGCCTGGATCTCGCGCGCGACCGCGCGGTATTTGCCGTTGCGGTTGAGGAACACCGCATCCGGATTGTCCTTGCGGATCATCGGGCGGTGGGTCGGGATGACGACCACTTCCAGCGAGTAGATGCTTTCGAACTCGAAGGCCTCGGTGTCCGCGGTGCCTGTCATGCCCGACAGCTTGCTGTACATGCGGAACAGGTTCTGGAACGTGATGCTGGCGAGCGTCTGGTTCTCGCGCTGCACCGGCACGCCTTCCTTCGCCTCGACCGCCTGGTGCAGACCGTCGGACCAGCGACGGCCCTGCAGCGTGCGACCGGTGAACTCGTCGACGATGATGACCTCGCCGTCGCGCACGATGTAGTGGTCGTCGCGCTGGTAGATCGCGTGTGCGCGCAGGCCGGCATTCAAGTGATGCACGACATGGATGTTCTGCGGCGCGTACAGGCTGTCGTCGCCTTCGAGGATGCCGGCGCGGCGCAGCAGTTCCTCGGCGTGTTCCTGGCCGGCTTCGGACAGGTGGACCTGCTTGCCCTTCTCGTCGACCCAGAAATCGCCGTCGCCGTCTTCGGTTTCCTGGCGGACCAGCGACGGGACGATGCGGTTGACCTTGATGTAGAGCTCCGGCGAATCGTCGGCCGGGCCGGAGATGATCAGCGGCGTGCGCGCTTCGTCGATCAGGATCGAGTCGACCTCGTCGATGATCGCGTAGTTCAGACCGCGCTGGTAACGGTCCGCCTTCGACAGCGCCATGTTGTCGCGCAGGTAGTCGAAGCCGAATTCGTTGTTGGTGCCGTAGGTGATGTCGGCGCGGTAGGCATCGCGCTTGGCTTCGCCGTGCGGCATGCCCGGCCAGATCACGCCGACGGTCAGGCCCAGCCAGTTGTAGAGCTTGCCCATCTGCGCCGCGTCGCGACGCGCCAGATAGTCGTTGACCGTGATGACGTGGACGCCCTTGCCCTCGAGTGCATTGAGGTAGGTCGGCAGCGTGCCCACCAGCGTCTTGCCCTCACCGGTGCGCATCTCGGCGATCTTGCCCATGTGCAGCACCATGCCGCCGATCAGCTGCACGTCGTAGGGACGCATGCCCAGCACGCGCTTGCTGGCTTCGCGACAGACCGCGAAGGCTTCCGGGAGGATCTTGTCGAGCGTTTCGCCCTTGGCGACGCGGTCCTTGAACTCGGGCGTCTTGGCCTGCAGCTCGGCGTCCGACAGCGCCTCCATCTGCGGCTCGAGCGCGTTGATCTTCGCGACGATCTTCTCGAGCTGTTTGACGAAGCGGTCGTTGCGACTGCCGAAGACACTGGTGAGCAGGCGATTGAACATGGAGATCCGGATCCTGGAGACGGACGCGGCTCGGCGGTTTCCCCCGAAGCCGCAAAAAAAGAAAAGGGCGCTGGGCGCCCTTTCATTGGCAACGCGCATTGTAGCTTGGGGAGCGGCGGGACGTTTTCAAGCGCCCCTGCCGGCCGTCCCCGCCCTCGCCTGCGTCGCAGGCGCAGGGCTTACTGGCGGCTCACGCCCATGTCGCCGAGGAACTTGCGCGGGTTCTGCACGCGGCCGTTTTCCCAGACCTCGAAGTGCACGTGCGCGCCGGTCGAGCGGCCCGTCGAGCCGGCCTTGGCGATCTCGTCGCCCACGCGCACCAGATCGCCCACTTTCACGCCGTTGCGCGAGTTGTGCGCATAGCGGGTCACGAAGCCGTTGCCGTGGTCCACTTCGACCACGTTGCCGTAGCCGCTGCGCACGCCCGAGTAGCTGACCACGCCGTCGGCGACGGTCATCACCGGATCGCCGGTGCGTGCATTGAAGTCGATGCCCTTGTGGAACTGGCCGCCGCGACCGAACGGGTCGGCGCGATAGCCGTACGAGGACGTCACGAAGCTGCTGGCGACCGGCGAGCGCGACGGACGCGCGTTCTGCTCGACGCGACGGTCGAACAGCAGGGCCTCGAGCACCGAGAGCTGCTGGCCGGAGTTGGCGAGATCGCCGTCGAGCGCATCCATGCCGCCGATCAGCTTGCGGGCCGGCATGTCGCGCGCCGGTTCCGCACCACCCTGGCCCACCGGGCGGTCGAAATCGAACTCGCCGTCCTCCATGCCCGCACCACGGGCAAGACGATCGCCGAGCGCATTAAGGCGATTGGCCTGCGCCTGCAGTTCGCCCATGCGTGCGGCGAGCGCGTTGATCTCGCGCTGCGCCTCGCGACGGGTGTCCTCGATGCCGCGCTCGTTGGCCGAGGCCACACCGTGCAGGCGGGCGACTTCTGCGGCGTTGAGCGCAGCGCCGCCGCACAGGCTGGCGACGGCGACGGCGGTCACGACGGTGAGCGGTTTGCGCACGGCGAGCGCGCGGGCCTTGGCGGCCACCAGCGCGGCACGGCCGCGCATATCATTCAACAGAGTTTCGAAGGTCATGCGTGCCAATGTCTGATTTCAGGTCCAGGTCCAAGCCACCCCGCGCCGGCAAGTCCCGTACCGGGACCGCGACGGCCGCGCTGGACGCGGCCCTGGGCGGGTCGTCGGCCGATCCGATCCGTCGCGCACTCTGGCTCGACGCACTGGACCGCCGCCTCGTTCCCCTGTTGCCGCCGACGCTGGCGCCGCATGCGCGGCTGGCCAATGTGGATGGCAACAGGCTGGTGTTCCTCGTCGATTCGCCCATCTGGCACGCCAGGCTGCGCCTGTCGGCCGACGTGCTGCTCGACGCCGCCCGGTCCATCGGGCTGGATGTCAGCGACATCGTGATCAGGACCACGACCCGACCGCTACGACCTGAGGTCGTCGCGGACCGCGCACTTCCGACACCCCCCTCCGCCGTGGCCCGCGAGGCCGTGGCCGCCGCATTGGCCGCGCTGCAGCCGCCGGACGGCGACGACAACGGAAAAAGATGAGCCGGTTGATCCCTGTCCCCTGCTCACCGACGTGGAGGCCGGGTGAAGAGGAGGGGGCATCCTACCGGCCGATCCGGGAGAGGAAGTTAACTGGAAATTAGGATTTCAGAACTTTGAAGTTAAATTTCTGTTATTGACGCGGGCCTGCATGAATCTGGCCGTATACGCGGCGCCATGATTCATCAGATGTTCTCGAAGATGAGTGCGGCCGTCGGCCGGTCCACACCCGACCCCGGGGACATGACCCCGACGCCGACGCGGGCGAGCACAACCGCGGCGGTCCGGCTGCCTCTATCGATGAAGAAGCGCCTTGCTGGCGCGCGATTCCCCGAGTCATGCGCGTGTCGCATCACACGCCATCACGATCCTGCAGCGGCAACCGTCAGGCGGTGACCGGCGCGCCGTAGGCGACCGGCGCGGGCGCGGCCTGGTCGAAGCTGACCTTTTCCCACGCATCCACCTGCGCCAGCAGTTCGCGCACCAGCTTGTTGTTGAGTGCGTGGCCGGACTTGTAGCCGACGAAGCGGCCGAGGATCGGATGACCGGCCAGATACAGGTCGCCCACCGCGTCGAGGATCTTGTGGCGCACGAACTCGTTGGCGTAGCGCAGGCCGTCGTCGTTGAGCACGCGGAACTCGTCGAGCACGATCGCGTTGTCCATCGAGCCGCCGAGGCCGAGGTTGCGCTCGCGCATGTATTCCAGGTCGCGCATGAAGCCGAACGTGCGCGCGCGGCTGACTTCGCGGATGTAGGCCTCGGTCGAGAACTCGACTTCGGCGCGCGACTGCGCCACCGGAATCGCGGGATGGTCGAAGGCGATGGTGAAGTCGAGCTTGAAGCCGTCGTAGGGCTCGAAGCGCGCGATCTTGTCGCCCTCGCGCACTTCCACCGGCTTGAGCACGCGGATGAAACGCTTGGGCGCATCCTGCTCGACCACCCCTGCCGACTGCAGCAGGAACACGAACGGACCGGACGAGCCGTCCATGATCGGCACTTCGGCCGCGGACAGCTCGATGTAGAGGTTGTCGACACCCAGACCCGCGAGCGCGGACATCAGGTGTTCGACGGTCTGCACGTTGGCCGGGCCGCAACTCAGGCCGGTGCACAACGTGGTTTCGGTGACGAGGTTGCCGTCTGCCGGAATCTCGACCACGGGCTCCAGGTCGACACGGCGGAACACGATGCCGGTGTCGGGGCTCGCCGGGCGCAGCGTCAGGAACACTTTCTCGCCACTGTGCAGGCCGACGCCTGTCGCGCGGATCACGTTCTTGATGGTGCGTTGGCGGGGCATGGGGGTGTCCGCAAGAAGGGAGGCGCCGGGCGTCCGTCATCGGACTGTCATCGGAACCGGGGGGCAGATTATCACGGCGCCGGCTGAACCTGAACAAAGTGTCGAGGCCGGCCGCGGTCGCAATGAATGCGCAGGGCGCCGCATCACAGCGTCGGAAAACGGTCCACCGGGACAGCCCGGTGGACCCAAAAGGCGACGCGCGGACAACGCGACGCCGGGCACTTCATGGCGGGAGGACGGGCCGCCATGCGGCGGCGGTGCATCGCCGCGCACCGTCAAACCGGTGCGCGAGCCATGGACCGCCGCGGGTGACGCGGATCAGTCAGCCTGACGACGCAGGGCAAGACGGAGCGCTTGCGAGGCAACGCCTCGCGCTTCGTCGCGCGCCCGGCCATGGATGGCGGGGCCGGACTTGCCGGAGCCGATGATCTGCGCCAGGGACGGCATCAGTCAGCCTGGCGACGCAGGAAAGCAGGAATATCCAGGTAGCTGCTGTCGCTGCCGAAGTCGGCGACCTTGGGCGCATCCGAGGCTTCCGGACGTGCGCTGCTGCGCGCGGGCGAAGCGGACGCGCCGCCGTTGCCACGCAGCGAGGACGCGATGCTGTGGCCCGGGCTGTAGGCGGCCACGGCGTCGGACTCGTCGTCGATCAGCATGCCGGTCGTGCCGTCGCGCAGGCCACGCTGGTTGTTGCTGATCAGCTGCACCTGCGGCTTGCCGCGGCTGGCGCCCTGGCCGTCGTAGCCGCTGGCGCGCGCCGGGGCGCGGTTGAGGCCGGTAGCGACCACGGTCACGCGGACTTCGTCCTGCATGTCGGGATCGAGCACGGTGCCGATGACGATGGTCGCGTCCTCGCTGGCGAAGTTCTCGACGGTGCGGCCGACTTCGTCGAACTCGGCCATCGTGAAGTCCGCGCCGGCGGTGATGTTGACCAGAATGCCGTTGGCGCCGGCCAGGTTGACGTCGTCTAGCAGCGGGTTCTGGATCGCGGCTTCCGCGGCAGCCTGGGCGCGGTCGTCGCCACGGGCCAGGCCCGTGCCCATCATCGCCAGGCCCATCTCGGACATGACGGTGCGCACGTCGGCGAAGTCGACGTTGATCAGGCCCGGACGGACGATCAGATCGGCGATGCCCTGCACGGCGCCCAGCAGCACGTCGTTGGCGGCGCGGAAAGCCTGGATCATCGTGGCGTTGCGGCCGAGGACGGTGATCAGCTTCTCGTTCGGAATGGTGATCAGCGAGTCGCAGTGCGCCGACATCTCTTCGATGCCCTTGAGCGCAACCTGCATGCGGCGACGGCCTTCGAACGGGAACGGCTTGGTGACCACGGCGACGGTCAGGATGCCCATCTCCTTGGCGAGCTGTGCCACGACCGGCGCGGCGCCGGTGCCGGTGCCGCCGCCCATGCCGGCGGTGATGAACACCATGTCGGCGCCCTGCAGCGCGTCCATGATGATCTCGCGGTCTTCCAGAGCCGCTTGACGACCAACCTCCGGGTTGGCGCCTGCGCCCAGACCCTTGGTGACGCTGCTGCCGAGCTGCAGCTGCAGCTTGGCGCCGCAGTTCTTGATCGCCTGCGCGTCGGTGTTGGCGGTGATGAACTCCACGCCGTCGACGCTGTTGTTGACCATGTGCGCGACCGCGTTGCCGCCGCCGCCGCCGACGCCGATGACCTTGATCACCGCGTTTGGAGCCATCTTCTCGACCAGTTCGAAATGTGCCATGTCCGTCGTCCTCTGGGTTCGGGCCGGGTGCGGCGTGGTGTCCACGTCCGTCCCGGCATCAATTGGTTTAGGTGTCGCGTGCCGCACTTGCTCTCGTCGCCGTCGCCCCGCCCGCCGCGTCCCGCATGGCGCGAATCAGAATTCGCCGTTGAACCGCGCCCACATCTTCTTCAGCCAACCGCCGGCGCGGCCGCCGGAAACCACCGGACGCCGCGGGTGTTCGATCTGGCTGCCCATCAGCAGCAGGCCCACACCGCTGGCGTGCACCGGATTGCCGACCACTTCGCCCAGGCCGGTCACGTGCTGCGGAATGCCCACGCGTACCGGCATCTGCAGCATCTCTTCGGCGAGTTCGACCACGCCTTCCATCTTCGAGGCGCCACCGGTCAGCACCATGCCGGCGCGGACGTGCTGCTCGAAGCCCGAGCGGCGCAGTTCGGCCTGCACCATCTCGAAGATTTCCTCGTAGCGCGCCTGCACCGCCTGCGCCAGCGACTGGCGCGGCAGACGCCGCGGCGGACGATCGCCGACGCTCGGCACCTGGATCGATTCCTCGCTGGTCGCCAGCTGCGCCAGCGCGCAGGCGTAGCGGACCTTGATCTGTTCGGCTTCCGGCGTCGGCGTGCGCAGCATGTGCGCGATGTCCTCGGTGACCTTGTCGCCGGCGATCGGCAGCGAGGCCGTGTGGCAGATCGCACCGCCGACGAATACCGCGAGATCCGTCGTGCCCGCGCCCATATCGACCAGCACCACGCCGAGTTCGCGCTCGTCGCTGGTCAGCACCGCAGTGCTCGATGCCAGTGACGAGAGGATCAGATCATCGATCTGCAGGCCGCAGCGCTGCACGCACTTGCTGATGTTGGCCGCCGCCGACTGCGCGCAGACCACGAGATGCGCATGCACTTCCAGGCGCACGCCGGTCATGCCGACCGGGTTGCGGATGCCTTCCTGCGAATCGTCGAGCACGTACTCGCGCGGAATCGCGTGCAGGATCTTCTGGTCGGCCGGGATTGCGACCGCCTTGGCGGCGTCGAGCACGCGGTCCAGATCGGCCCAGGTCACTTCGTTGTCGCGGATCGGCACGATGCCCGGCGAGTTGCGGCACTGCACATGGTTGCCGGAGATCGACGCGTAGACCGAGCGGATCTCGCAGCCGGCCATCAGCTCGGCTTCCTCGACGGCGCGCTGGATCGATTGCACCGTCGATTCGATGTCGACCACCACGCCGCGCTTGAGCCCGCGCGACTCGTGGCTGCCGATGCCGATGACCTCGATCGGATTGCCGGGCGAGTACTCGCCGACCAGCGCCACCACTTTCGAGGTGCCGATGTCGAGTCCGACGATGAGCGTCTTGTCGCCTTTGCGGTTCATGTGAGGTCGTGCTTCTGGATGCGGTGGACGGAGATGTGTGCGGCGACGCGCTGCGTGGAGGCGTCGAGCGGCGCGGCGGCGCCGGCAGCCGCTTCGCTGGCGGCGGGCGTCGCCCAGACGAGGGCGAAGCCGTTGGTGTAACGGAGATCGGCGCGCGCAAGCGCGTCTTCGCGGCCGGTGGTCAGGCGCGGCAGCATGCGGGCGAACCGTGCGAGGCGCAGGCGCGCTTCCTGGCTGCCGACGACGACCTCGGTGCCGCTCGACAGGGTGAGCTGCCAGCTGCCGCGCGCGTCCAGCGCCACGCGTTCGACACGCACGCCGGCGCCACCGAACAGGTCGCGCGATTCGTTGTAGAGCGCGACGATCTCGGCGATGCGGTTCTCCGGCCCGTCGAAACGCGGCATGTCGGCCGGTGCCTCCACGCCTTCGGCGGCGAACAGGCGACCGCGCGTCGACAGCAGGCGCCCTTCGCCCCAATGCGCGAACGGCACGTGTTCGGCGATACGCACTTCCAGCACGTCGGGCCACTTCTTGCGCACTTCGACGCCGGCGACCCACGGCACGCGCGCGACATCGCGCTGCGCATCGCCCAGGTCGACGGCGAAGAATCCACGCTGCGCGTGCGGCAGCACCGCGGCGCGCACGCGTGCGGTGTCGACCTGCTCCAGGCCGTCGTTGACGCGCAACACGCGCAGCGGCCAGCGCTCGGCGCCGATCCAGCCGTTGACGACGGCGACCACCGGCAGTGCCACCAGCGCGATCGCCAGTGCCCAGGCCAGGACCCGCAACGCCGTGCCGAACGCCTGGTTCATCGCGCGGCCACCTCCACCGGAATCGTGGCCTCGAGCACGCGCCAGCACAGCGCCGGATAATCGATGCCGATCGAAGCTGCGGCCTTGGGCACCAGCGAGTGGCTGGTCATGCCCGGCGCGGTGTTCACTTCCAGCAGCAGCAAGGCGCCGGTGCGCCTGTCACGCATGACGTCGACGCGGCCCCAGCCGCTGCAGCCTGCGGCGACGAAGGCATCGACGGCGAGTGCGCCGATGCGCACCTCGTCCTCGCCGTCCAGGCCGGGGCACAGGTACTGCGTGTCGTCGGAAATGTACTTGGCTTCGTAGTCGTACCAGGCGCCTTTGGGCACGATGCGGATCGACGGCAGCGCCAGTGGGCCGTCGACATCCTCGATGACCGCGACGGTCAGCTCGTCGCCCTCGACCATCTGCTCCATCAGCAGCTCGCCCGGGTAGCGCGCGGCCAGCGCGACGGCGGCTTCGAGATCGGCATCGGCGAACACGCGGCTGATGCCGACGCTGGAGCCTTCCTTCGACGGTTTGATGATGACCGGCAGGCCGATCGCGCGCGCGGCAGCGTGCACGTCGTCGCCCGGCTGCAGACGGCGATAGCGCGGCGTCGGCAGGTCGAGGCTCATCCACACCTGCTTGGTGCGGATCTTGTCCATGGTCAGCGCCGAGCCGAGCACGCGCGAGCCGGTGTAGGGAATCGCGAACGCCTCGCACAGACCCTGCACCACGCCGTTCTCGCCGTCGCCGCCGTGCAGGATGTTGAAGACGCGGTCGAACTCGCCGGCGACGATGGCCTTGGCCAGCTCCGGCACGCCGTCGATGGCGTGCGCATCGACGCCGCGCGCGCGCAATGCGTCGAGCACGCCCTGCCCCGACTGCAGCGAGACTTCGCGCTCGGAACCCGGACCGCCCAGCAGCACGGCGACGCGGCCGAACACGGCCGGATCGGTGAAGCGCGGCGGCGACAGCGTCAGGCTCATCGTGCGGTCTCCGGCTTCTGGAATCCGCCCTGCGCGAGCTGCTGCACGGCCGCGCCGATGTCGCCGGCGCCCATCATCAGCAGCAGGTCGCCATCGCGCAGCATGTCCGGCAGCACGCCGGCCAGTTCGTCGGCGCCGCCGACGACGACGGGGTCGATGCGGCCGCGCGCGCGGATCGCACGTGCCAGCGCCTTGGCATCGGCACCCGCGATCGGCGCTTCGCCGGCCGGATAGACCTCGGTCAGCACCAGCGCGTCGACGTCCGACAGCACGCCGGCGAAATCGTCGAACAGGTCGCGGGTGCGGCTGTAGCGGTGCGGCTGGAACGCGACGACCAGACGACGGTCACCCCAGCCGCCGCGCGCGGCTTCGAACACCGCGGCGAGTTCCTTGGGGTGATGGCCGTAGTCGTCGACCAGCTGCACGCGCGCACCGGTCGGCGTGATCACTTCGCCCAGCAGATTGAAGCGACGGCCGATGCCCTCGAAGCTGCCGAGCGCGGCGGCGATGGCTTCCGGCGCGACGCCGAGCTGCCAGCCGACCGCAGCCGCGGCCAGCGCGTTGAGCACGTTGTGGCGACCCGGCAGCGCGAGACGCACGCGGATGCGGTTCTGCTCGGGCAGACACAGCGTGAAAGCCATCGCCGCGCCGTCCTGTTCGATGTCCTCGGCGCGCACGTCGGCATCGCTCGACACGCCGTAGGTCATCACGTGGCGCGGCGTGTCCGCGGCCAGACGCGCGACTTCGGCATCGTCGATGCACAGCACCGCCAGACCGTAGAACGGCAGGCGGTGCAGGAATTCATGGAAGGCGGCCTGCACGCGTGCGAAGTCGCCGCCGTAGTTCTCCAGGTGGTCGGCGTCGATGTTGGTGACGATCGCAATCAGCGGATTGAGGCGCAGGAAGCTGCCGTCGCTCTCGTCCGCCTCGGCCACCAGCCAGTCGCCGCTGCCCAGACGCGCGTTCGCACCGGCGGCGAGCAACTGGCCGCCGACGACGAAGGTCGGGTCCATGCCGCCCTCGGCGAGGATGCTCGCCGTCAGCGAGGTGGTCGTGGTCTTGCCGTGCGTGCCGGCAACGGCGATGCCGCGGCGGAAGCGCATCAGTTCGGCCAGCATCTCGGCGCGCGGCACGATCGGGATGCGCTGCGCGCGCGCTTCCATCAGCTCCGGATTGTCGGGGCGGATCGCGCTCGACACGACGATGCAATCGGTGCCGAGCACGTTGGCCGCGGCGTGGCCGCGATGCACGGTCGCGCCGAGACGCGCGAGACGGCGCGTGGTGGCGCTGTCGGCGGTATCCGAGCCCGAGACCTTGTAGCCCAGCGTGCACAGCACTTCGGCGATGCCGCTCATGCCGGTGCCACCGATGCCGACGAAATGCACGCGCGAGAAGACCTTGGCGAAGTCTTCCTTCGACAGGCCGCGGGTCTGGTGGAGACGACGGATCATGCGTTGCTCCTGCCGCCGAAGCTCGGCTCGACGCGCTGCTGCAGGCGGCTGGTGCCGCGCGACAGCGACGCCGACTGCACGGGCAGCGGGGGCTGGGTGGTGGGGGGGACCGGGCCGGCCGGCGCAGGCGCCGCGGCATCGCCGCGCAGCCGTGCGACCTGGCGCTGGGCGCGGTCGAGTTCGTAGGACACGCGCAGCAGCAGCCCCATCGCCACGCAGGTCATCATCACGCTGGAGCCGCCCGACGAGACCAGCGGCAGGGTCAGGCCCTTGGTCGGCAGCAGTCCGAGGTTCACGCCGATCGACACCAGGCTCTGCATGCCGATCATCAGCGCCACGCCGAAGGCGCAGTAGCCGGCGAAGTGGCGGCGCATCTCGACGCATTTCAGACCCACCCACAGCGCGCGGCCGACCAGCGCAACGAACAGGCCGATCACCAGGCACACGCCGAGGAAGCCGAGCTCTTCGGCGAGCACCGAGAAGATGAAGTCGGTGTGCGCTTCGGGCAGGTAGGACAGCTTCTGCACCGAAGCGCCCAGGCCCACGCCCGAGAACTCGCCGCGACCGACCGCCATCAGCGCGTTGCTGAGCTGGTAGCCGGCGCCGAGCTGGTCTTCCCAGGGATTCATGAAGGACGTGATGCGGCGCATGCGATAGGGCTCGAGCACCGCCACACCGATCACCAGCGGCAGCAGGCCGATGACCGGCAGCATCATGCGCTGCAGGTGACCGCCGCCGAGCACCAGCATGCCGCCGGTCACGCCGAGCAGCAGCATCGACGAACCGAAGTCGGGCTGCAGCAGCAGCAGCGCGACCAGCACCACGGCCACGCCGATCGGCTTGAGCATCGCGCCCCAGGTCGCGTTGACGTCGTCGCGGAAGCGCACCAGATAGCTGGCCAGCCACACGATGTAGATCACCTTGACCGCTTCGACGACCTGGAAGTTGGACACGCCGAGCCAGATCCAGCGGTGCGCGCCGTTGACCGAACGCCCCAGGCCCGGCACGAACACCAGCAGCAGCAGGCCCACGCAGCCCAGCAGCAGGAAGCGGTCGTACTTTTCGACCGTCTTGAGCTCGGTGCGCATCACCGTGACCGCCAGCGCCAGGCCGATGGCCAGGAACATCAGGTGACGGGTCAGGAAGTGGTAACGGCCGACGTCGAGGTCTTCGCCGATTGCGATCGAGCTGGACGCGACCATGATCACGCCCAGCGTCGCGATCGCGACGATAATGCCGACCAGCCACGGGTCGAAGCGGCCAGCGATGTCGTCGAGCCGCGTGGCCTGACGGGCGGAGGCGCTGTCGTAGGACATCGGATCGTGGGCGCGGGCCATCAGCGCACCTTCAACGTGGCGAGGCCGATCAGCACCAGGATCACCGAGATGATCCAGAAGCGCACGATCACGCGGGGTTCGGGCCAGCCCTTCAGTTCGAAGTGGTGGTGGATCGGCGCCATGCGGAACACGCGCTTGCCGGTCAGCTTGAAGCTGGCGACCTGGATCATCACCGACAGCGTCTCGATGACGAAGATGCCGCCCATGATCACCAGCACCAGTTCCTGGCGCACGATCACCGCCATCGTGCCGAGCACCGCGCCCAGCGCCAGCGCGCCGATGTCGCCCATGAACACCATGGCCGGATAGGTGTTGAACCACAGGAAGCCCAGACCCGCGCCGGCGATCGCCGCGCAGATGATCACCAGCTCACCGGAGCCCGGCACCTGCGGAATCTGCAGGTAGTTCGAGAACACCGCATTACCCGACGCGTAGGCGAACACGCCCAGACCGCAGGCGACCAGTACGGTCGGCATGATCGCCAGACCGTCGAGACCGTCGGTCAGGTTCACCGCATTGGAGAAGCCGACGATCCAGAAATACGCGATCGCGACGAAGCTGATGCCGGCCAGCGGCAGCGCGATCGACTTGAACAGCGGCACGTAGAACGTGGTCGCCGCGGCGACATCGGCATACAGATACAGATACAGGCCGGCGGCGAGGCCGAGGATCGACTGCAGCAGATACTTCCAGCGGGACTTGAGGCCGTTGGGATCGCGCTTGACGATCTTGATCCAGTCGTCGTACCAGCCGATCGCGCCGAAGGTCACCATCACGCCCATCACGACCCAGACGTACTTGTTGCGCAGGTCGCCCCACAGCAGCACCGACAGGAAGATCGTCAGCAGGATCAGCGCGCCACCCATGGTCGGCGTGCCGGCCTTGGAAAAATGCGTCTGCGGGCCGTCCTGCCGGATCGGCTGGCCGCCTTTGAACTGGGCGAGCTTGCGGATCACCGCCGGACCCAGCCACAGCGACAACAGCAGCGAGGTCAGCGCGGCGAGAATGCCGCGGAACGTCAGGTACTCGAACAGCTTGAAGAAGTCTTCCAGACCCTGCAGCCAGCGGGCGAGTTCAAGCAGCATGTCCGGTTCCTTCGTTGTTGCGCAGTGCGGTGACCACCCGGTCCATCGCACTGCCACGCGAGCCCTTCACCAGCACGCGCGCATCGGCGTGCAGATCGGCCCGCAGCGCTTCGATCAGCGCCTCGTGGGTGTCGAATCGGCGCGCGCCCTCGCCGAATGCCTCGGCCGCCGCCGCGCTCAGGCTGCCGAGCGTGTAGAGGCGCGCAATGCCGGCAGCCCTGGCGCGCACGCCGGCCTGGGCGTGCATCGCCGCACCGTCGCCGCCGAGCTCGCGCATATCGCCGAGCACCAGCCAGCGCTCGCCCTTGGCGGCGGCCAGCGTGTCGATCGCGGCGTTGAGCGAGCCGGGATTGGCGTTGTAGCTGTCGTCGATCAGCACCGCACCGTCGGCCAGTGCGTGGCGCACGAGACGGCCGGCCACGGCTTCGGCAGCGCCGAGCGCAGCGACGATCGTGGCCAGCGGCACGCCGGCGGCGAGCGCGATGGCCGTGGCGGCCAGCGCGTTGCGCACGTTGTGGCGGCCCGGCAGCGGCAGCGTGACGTCGGCCTCGCCCGCGGGCGTCAGCAGACGGAAGCGCGCGCCGGCATCGTCCAGGCGCACGTCGCGTGCGGACACGTCGGCGCTGGCGTCGATACCGAAACGCACGAGACGGCGACCGTGCGCGCGCTCGGCGAAATACGGCGCGAAGGCGTCGTCGGCGTTGATGACCGCGGTGCCGTCGGCCGGCAGCGCGTCGTAGATCGCGGCCTTGGTATCGGCAATACCCAGCAGGCTGCCCATGCGCTCCATGTGCGCCGGCGCGATGTTGTTGACCAGCGCGATGCGCGGCTGCGCGATCGCGGTCAGATAGGCGATGTCGCCCGGCTTGCCGGCGCCCATCTCGTAGACGGCGAAAGCCGCGTCTTCCGGCGCATCGAGGACCGAGAGCGGCAAGCCGATCTCGTTGTTGAGGTTGCCTGGGTTGAAGCACGTCTCGGCATGCCGAGACAGCACCGAGGCGACCAGCTGCTTGACGCTGGTCTTGCCGTTGCTGCCGGTGATGCCGACGACGGTGGCGACGCGCGTGCGCTGCACGGCGCCGGCCAGCGCACCGAGCGCGACCTGCGGGTCGGCGACGACGATCTGCGGAATGTCGACCTCGACCACGCGCGCGACCAGTGCGGCGCGCGCGCCGGAGGCTGCGGCCTTCGCGACATGGTCGTGTCCGTCGAAGTGGTCACCCTTGAGCGCGACGAACAGCAGGGCGCGGCCATCGATCGCATCGAGCTTGCGCGTATCGGTCACGAGCGCATCGATGTCGCACGCGCCGTCGCTGCCGTGCAGGCGGCCGTTGACCAGTTGCGCGATGCGGGCCAGGGTCATCGGGATCACGAATGCGCCTCCCGGTAGGCATCAAGCGCGGCCTGTGCGACGACGCGATCGTCGAACGCATGCTGCACGCCGTCGACTTCCTGGTAGGGCTCGTGGCCCTTGCCGGCGATCAGCACGATGTCACCGGGCCGCGCCTCGCCGATCGCGCGTTCGATCGCGCGGCGGCGGTCGCGCTCCACGGTCACGGCCTCAGGTTTCGCGAAGCCGGCCAAGATGTCGGCCACGATCGCATCGCCGTCCTCCCGACGCGGGTTGTCGTCGGTGACGATCACGCGGTTGGCGTGCGCCTCGGCGATCGCCGCCATCTGCGGCCGCTTGCCGGTGTCGCGTTCGCCGCCACAGCCGAACACGCAGACCAGTTCGCCGCGCAGATGGCCACGCAGCGACTGCAGCGCCTGCTGCAGCGGATCGGGCTTGTGCGAATAGTCGACGACGACCAGCGGCTGCGCGTCTCCACCGAGACGGTTCATGCGGCCGGCAATCGGCGACAGCCCATCGAGCACGCGGACGATCTCCGCCGGCGCGTGGCCCAGCGCCCACAGCACGCCGGCGACGACCAGCAGATTGTCGACGTTGAAGCGCCCCAGCAGCGGCGAGTGCACCGGCAGCGCTTCGCCGCCGATGCGCAGGACGAAACGGATGCCGCGATCGTCGAGCGCCACGTCGTGCGCGGCGACGTCGGCCGCGTCGTCGCCGGCGGCGCTGACGGTGATCGGACGCACGCCCGCAGCGAGCGTCGCGGGCAGCGTTGCGCCGAAGGCGTCGTCGATGTTGATGACGGCGGCCTTCAGGCCCTCGCGCACGAACAGCTTCGCCTTCGCCGCACCGTAGCCGGCCATGTCGCCGTGGTAGTCGAGATGGTCGCGGGTGAGATTGGTGAACACCGCGACGTCGTAGTGCACGGCATCCACGCGGCCCTGGTCGAGCGCGTGCGAGCTGACCTCCATCGCCACCGCCCGCGCGCCGGCATCGCGCATCTGCGCGAGCAGCGCATGCGTCTGCAGCACCAGCGGCGTGGTGAAGCCGTTGGGCTCCAGCGCGCCGTGCAGGCCCGCGCCCAGCGTGCCGATGGTGCCGGCGCGCGTGCCGACGGCTTCGAAGGCCTGGGCCAGCAGCTGCACGGTCGAGGTCTTGCCGCTGGTGCCGGTGACGCCGACCATCGCCATCGCACGCGACGGGCGATCATGGAAGGCGTCGGCCATCGCGCCCATGCGCGCGCGCAGGCCTGCCACGGCGATCGCGTCGCCCGGCATCGATTCGATCTCGGCCGGCACCGGCGGTTCGAACAGGATCGCCGAAGCGCCCGCCTCGCGCGCGGCCGCGGTGAAGTGCAGACCGTGCGTGCCGAAGCCGCCGATCGCGACGAAGGCATCGCCCGGGCGGATCGCGCGGCTGTCCTGCACGAGGCCTGTGATCACCGTGTCCTCGGGCACGGCCGCGACATCGGGCAGCAGCTCACGGAGCGCCATCGCGCGGCTCATCGCTGGCCTCCGGCGACGTGCGCGGCGACCGGTGTGGCATGGACGGCCGCCGCCGCCGGGGCTGCGACCGGCGCGGGTGCGGCGGCGGGTGCGTGGCCCTGCGCACGGGCGCGCTTGGCATCGTTGGCCGCCTGCGCCGCCAGCCAGGTGTCGATGTCGTCCGGCGGCACGTCCATCAGGCGCAGCGCGCCGTCCATGACCCGCTGGAACACCGGCGCGGACACGTAGCCACCGCCGTAGGTCGAGCCGCCCTTGGAGGTGTCGGGATCGTCGATCACCACGGCCATCGCGAAACGCGGATTCTCCACCGGCACCAGGCCGGCGAAGAACGCCAGATAACGACGCGCGTAGCTGCCGCCGGTGGCCTTGCGCGCGGTGCCCGACTTGCCGGCGACGTGATAGCCGAGGATCGCCGCGCGCGTGCCGGTGCCGCCCGGCTCGGTCACGGTCTGCATCATGCGCACGACTTCGTCGGCGACGTTCGCCGACAGCACGCGCTGGCCTTCGCCGGCACCACCCTTGACGAAGGTCGGCGGCAGCGCGACGCCGTGGTTGCCGAAGGTCGCGTAGGCATGCGCGATCTGCAGCGGCGTCACCGCCATGTTGTAGCCGTAGGACATCACCTGCTTGTCGGTGCCCGACCAGCGCGAGGGGTCGGCCAGCAGGCCGGCCGCTTCGCCCGGGAAGCCGCTGCCGGTGCTGTGCCCGTAGCCCATGTTGCGGATGAAGTCGTAGAAGTACCGGTCTTCGAGCTTGTGCACGATCATCGACGAGCCGACGTTCGAGCTCTTGGTGATGATGCCGGTCGTGTCGAGCACGCCGTAGTTGCGGAAGTCGGTGGTGCGATAGCGGCCGTTCGGAATCCAGCCGGGGCTGGTATTGAACGTGCTGTTCGGGCTGATGACGCCCTTCTCCAGCGCCGCGGCGACGGTGATCGGCTTCATCGTCGAGCCGGGCTCGAGCAGATCGGTCACCGCGCGGTTGCGGTGCGCGTCGCGGTTCTCGCCGGTGACGCGATTGTTGTTGTAGGTCGGCAGGTTGGCCATCGCCAGCACTTCGCCGGTCGCCACTTCCAGCACGACGATCGAGCCGGCGCTGGCGCCGGTTTCCTCCAGTGCGCGACGCAGTTCGCGGTGCGCGAGGAACTGGATGCGGCGGTCGATGCTCAGCACCAGATCCTTGCCCGCTTCGGCAGCGCGCACCAGGTTCACGTGCTCGACGATGCGCCCGTGGCGGTCGCGGATCACGTTCTGCGCACCCGGCTTGCCGGCCAGCCATTCGTCGAACGCCAGCTCGATGCCTTCCTGGCCGCGGTCGTCGATGTTGGTGAAGCCCAGCACGTGCGACACCGCCTCGCCCTGCGGGTAGAAGCGGCGGTACTCGCGCTGCGAGAACACACCCGGAATGCCCAGGTCGAGCACGCGCTTGGCCGCCACCGGGCTGATCCGGCGGTGCCGTGGCACGTACATGAATTCCTTGTCCGCACGCTGCGACACCGTGCGCGACAGCTCGTCGGCCGGCAGGCCGGTGGCCTGTGCCAGCTCGGGAATGCGGTCGGGGTGCTTGCTCAGTTCCTGCGGATTGATCCACAGCGATTCCACCGGCGACGAGATCGCCAGCGGCTCGCCGTTGCGGTCGGTGATCATGCCGCGCGAGGCCGGAATCGGCATTTCGCGGCGGAAGCGCGCGTCGGCCTTCTGCTGATAGAAGGCGTTGTCGATCAGCTGCAGGTCGACCGCGCGACCAACCAGCGCCACCGCGCCCAGACCCAGCGCGCCGCCGACCAGCATCAGGCGCAGGCGCAGGTCGAACTGTGCGCGCTTGCGCGGCTTTTTGGCATGACCGTCGCCGGTCTTGATGAAGCGGCTGAGCTTGCCGAACTTCATGGGCGCACCACCACGATCTCGGCGGTCTCGGGGAAACGCATGCCCAGACGCTCACGCGCGACCTGGTCGACACGGTTGCTCATCGCCCAGGTCGCCTGCTCGAGCTGCAGGCGGCCGAAGTCGATGTTGAGCTCGTCGCGGGCGCGCTCCAGGCGCGTCAGGTCGATGTAGAGCTGGCGGTAGTCGTGGCGCGCGTGCACCACACCGATCGCGCTGATGATGTTGGCGGCCAGCAGGATGGCGATGACGAGGTGGCGCAGTTTCATGCGGCCACCTGCACTTTCTCGGCCACGCGCAGCACCGCGCTGCGGGCGCGCGGGTTGTCGCGCAGCTCGGCCTCGTCGGCCTTCGCGGCGTCGGCGACGATGCGCAGGCGCGGCACGAACGGGGCTGCCTCGGGCAGACGGCGATTGCCGGCCGGCGCCTTGGCGTGACCGGCGATGAAGCGCTTGACGATCCGGTCTTCCAGCGAATGGAAGCTGATCACCGCCAGGCGGCCACCGGGACGCAGCGCGTCGAGCGCGGCATCGAGACCGGCTTCGAGATCGGCCAGTTCGCGGTTGATGTGGATGCGGATCGCCTGGAACGAACGCGTCGCCGGATGCGTTTCCTTCTGCCCGGGCTTGACCTTGCGCGGCACGTTCGCGGCGATCACCGCAGCCAGATCGGCGGTGCGCAGGAACGGCGACTCGCTGCGGCGCGCCACGATCGCGCGTGCGATGCGACGGCTCATGCGCTCTTCGCCATACGTCCACAGCACGTCGGCGATCGCGGCCTCGTCGGCGCGCGCGATCCAGTCCGCCGCGCTTTCGCCGGCGTCGGGATCCATGCGCATGTCCAGCGGACCGTCCTTGCCGAAGCTGAAACCGCGCTCGGCGACGTCGAGCTGCGGCGAGGACACGCCCAGATCGAACAGCACGCCGTCGAGCGGCGCTTCGGTGGCCGCGGACCAGCGGTCGAGTTCGACGAAGCTGCCGCGGTGGATGGCCACGCGCGGATCGGTGCCGAAGCGCGCCTGGGCGACCGCGATCGCCTCGGGATCCTTGTCCATCACCAGCAGCCGGCCTTCGGGCCCGAGCTGTGCGAGCACGCCGCCGGCGTGACCGCCGCGGCCGAAGGTGCCGTCGAGATAGCGGCCGCCCGGGCGCACATGCAGACCGTCGAGGACCTGCGCGTACAACACCGGGAGGTGGCCGGACGTGGCATCCGCACCACCGGCGGTCACAACGGCAATCCTTCGAGATCGTCGCCGGCCATGTCCTCATCGGTCAGGGTCTGGCGGATCTGGGCCTGGTGGGCGTGCTCGCTCCACAGCTCGAACTTGTCGCCCATCCCGACCAGCACCGCGCGGCGCTCGATGCCGACCGTATTGCGCTGGCTGGCCGGAATGCCGATGCGACCGCTGCCGTCGGGTTCGAGCACGGTGGCCGCGCCGACGAGCTTGAGCTGCAGGATGCGGTTGCGCGCCAGCGTGCGCGGCAGCGCGTTGACCTGGTCGCGCAGCGCTTCCCAGGCCTTGAACGGATAGAGATAGAGACCACCCGCGTCGAACGGGTTGTAGGTCAGCACCAGCCGGTTGTCGCATTCACGCGCGACGAAGTCCCGATAGGCGGTCGGAATCGCCAACCGGCCCTTCTCGTCGATGGTGATGGCGGTCTCGCCCTGCAACACGTCCGGTCCTGCCCTTCTGAGGTGCCCGTCTGAGCGGGCTTTGGCGTTCGGAAAACCACGAAATTCCCGGTTTCCCCACGAGTCGCCACCTTAGGACCCGGCATTTGGGTTGTCAACAGCTTTGTCGAGGACTTTTCACCTGTGCCGTCAATGACTTGCGCCACTCTTCAGAGACTTGTTCAAGCTTTATCCACAAGCATCTGTTTCGTCTCAAATTTTGAGAATCGGCCATTTTCGGGCCTGAACCGACCCCTCACACAGGCCTCACACGACCTTCATACTGCGACGCAACATGGGTCATTTATGAATGCGCAAATGCACGCCGGGAACCGGCGTGTGCGCGAACAGGTTCCCGAATCCCGATGCCTTCGCTGCGTGCATCCGCAGATGCGCACGTGCGGTCGGCATCGGTGATTGCAGCGCGGGGCCAGGCGGAAGAGTGGCGGAGCCGGCCGATAAGCCGGGTTCTGTCGTGGACAGTCATTCCTCTAGGCGCACCGTCACCGGTACGCTCGAGCAACCTACCCGGACCCGACGCGGGCAACGTCATGAGGTCCCTATTTGGTCTTGCTCCAGGTGGGGTTTGCCGTGCCGGTCCGTTACCGGACTCGCGGTGCGCTCTTACCGCACCATTTCACCCTTGCCGGCCTTCCGGAGAAGACGTAGGCGGTATCTTTCTGTTGCACTTTCCGTCGGCTCGCGCCGCCCAGGCGTTACCTGGCACCTTGCCCTGTGGAGCCCGGACTTTCCTCGGCATCGCCGGATGCGGGCACCCGGGATGACGCGACTGTCTGGCCGACTCCGCCGCGCGCATTGTCGCACGCCACGCAGCGCACGCGCCGGCGGTTACCGCCCCTCGATGCGCGCCAGCAGCTCCAGCAGGCCGTCGCGGAATTCCGGCGAGAGCGTGGCGTCGTTGTGGCTGCGACCGGCTACCACCAGCAACCGCGGGTCGACCTGCGGCGGCGTCGCATCGAACAGCGCCTGCGAGAACGCCGGCGCGGTCACCACGTCGTCGGCACCCACGACGTAGAGCACCGGCTCGTCGAGACGCGCGGCCACGCCGAGATTGCCGGTCGCCTGCAGCGCCGGTGCGATGTCGAAGCGCCGCACCGCCAGTCGCGTCCAGAAACCGGCCCGCGCCCGCATCGCACGGGTCCAGTCCTCGGCGCTGGTCATCGAACTCTCCAGCACCAGCGCATCGAGCCGACGGTGGTCGGCCACGTGGCCGGCGAAGAAACTGCCCAGCGACTGGCCGTGGACGACCAGCGGGCCCGCGGTGTCGGCACGCACCCGGTCGTAGACCTGCAGCGCATCGGCGCGCATGGCGTCGACACCGGGCGTGCCGGTGCTGGCGCCATAGCCGCGATGGTCGACCAGGATCAGGTCGACCGGCAGCGCTGCGTAGGACTTGAGCAGATGCTGCGCGTGCGGGCCGATCCGGAAGCCGTTGCCGCCGTAATAGAGCACCGTCGCGCGCGCGTCCGGGCGCCGAAGGGTGAGCCGGTACAGCGATGCGCCGTCGGCCGCCTCGATGCGCGATTCGGTGGCGACGTGATCCGGATAGAGCATCTGCAACGCGGCCAGATCCGCAGGCGGCGCCGGCAGCGGCCGCACCAGATGCGATTCCTCGAGACGGTAGGTGCAGGCGGCGAGCGTGACGCACAGAGCAGCGGCCGACAGGCGCGCGAAACGGACGGGCATCCGGTGATCTCCTTCCATGGGAGACCGTTCGACGCGATCAGGCGCCAGGAGTTCCCTGCCCGTACAGCGCCTTGCGCGGCGCGCCGGTGATGTCGGCGGCGAGCTTGGCCGCGAGCGAGGGCTTCATTTCCCGGCTCAGCAGCGCGTAGACGCGATGGCCTTCGGCAAGGCGCGCGTCGGCATCGTCGCCGGCACCCTCGATCAGCACCACGAACTCGCCCTTGCGCTGGTCGGCTTCGGTCTGCACCCGTGCAGCCAGCGCATCGAGCGGACCGTCGAGCACGGTTTCGAACAGCTTGGTCAGTTCGCGCGCCATCACCGCCTTGCGATCGCCGCCGAACACCTGCGCCGCATCGGCCAGCATCTCCTCGATGCGGTGCGAGGCTTCGTAGAACAGCAGCGTGCGCGGCTCGGCGACGAGCGCCTGCAACCGCTCGCGCCGCGCGCCCGCCTTCGCCGGGAGGAAGCCCTCGAACACGAAACGGTCGCTCGGCAGGCCGGCCACGCTGAGGGCGGCGATCAGGGCGCTCGGCCCCGGCAGCGGCGACACCTTCAGGCCGGCTTCGCGCGCCGCGCGCACCAGGCGGAAGCCCGGGTCACTGACCAGCGGCGTGCCGGCATCGCTGACCAGCGCCAGCGACTCGCCCGCCTGCAACCGCTCGACCAGCCGCGCGGCCAGGCCGTCCTCGTTGTGTTCGTGCAGCGCGACCAGCGGACGCTCGATGCCGAAGTGGCCGAGCAACTGGCGCGTGTGCCGGGTGTCCTCGGCGCAGATCGCATCGACGCCGCGCAGCACCGTCTGGGCACGCGGCGAGAGGTCGCCGAGGTTGCCGATGGGCGTCGCCACGACATGCAGCACGCCGGGGCCACGGGAAGGATCGCTCATCGTCTGCACACCGGGGAACGCTAGAATGCGGCCATTATCCCGCAGCGGAACCGCGACATGGCAGCAACGGCCCAGTCTTCGAACGCCCGCACGCACACCGCGCGCCGTGCGGCCGCCCGTCCGCGTGCACTGCGCGTGCTCGCCGGCGCGGCGCTGGCCGCGATGCTCGCCAGCTGCGCGACCGTGCAGACCACGAGTACGGGCACCGTCGTCGCGCCGACCGAAACGGCGCCGGCACCGGCGCGTTGGCGCTTCGACGACAGCCGCGCCCCGGCCGAGCGCGACGGCTACCGGCCACCGCGCAAGCTGGCGGTGCTGCTGCCGATGACGGGCGCGCTGGCCACCGCAGCCGGGCCGGTGCGCGACGGCCTGCTGGCCGGCTACTACGGCGAACGCCGCACCCGCCCCGAGCTCGCGTTCTACGACACCACCGGCACCAGCGCCGGCACCGCGAGCGCCTACGCGCGCGCGATTGCGGAAGGTGCGGACCAGGTGGTCGGTCCGCTGGGCCGCGAGGAAGTCGATGCGCTGTTCCGCAGCACGGTGCAGGTGCCGGTCGTCGCGCTCAACCGCGGCAGCGCGCACGCGCCGGACAATGCGGCGGCGTTCTCGCTGGCGCCGGAAGACGAGGGCGACGCCGCGGCGCAATACCTGCTCAAGCGCAATGCCCGCAACGTGCTGGTGCTCAGCAACGGCGAGGACGCCGCGCGTCGCAGCGTCGATGCGCTCACCGCGCGCCTGGCGCAGAGCGGCGGCAGCGTCGTCGCGACGCTGGCGATCGTCGGCGACCAGCCGGTCGACCAGACCGCGGCCCTGCAGAACGCGCTCGCCAGCGGCACCGGCGTCGATGCGGTGTTCCTCGCGATCCGTGGCAACCAGGCGCGTGTCCTCGCGCCGCAGCTCTCGGTCGCCGGCCTCGCCGCGCGTCCGCGCGTTGGCAGCTCGCTGCTGCAGACCGGTACCGGCAAGCCAGAGGAAGACCAGATCCTGGACGGCATCGTGTTCCCGACCGAAAGCTGGTCGACCGGGGCCAGCGCGCGCGCGCTGCCGCCGCTGGCGACGGTGTCGCGTGAACTGCCGACCGCGCGCGGTGCCGCCGCGCGCCTGTTCGCGTTCGGCTTCGATGCCTGGTTGCTGAGCGGCTATCTCGAGCATCTCGCGCGCACGCCCGAGAACGCGATCGGCGGCGCGACCGGCATGTTGCGCATCGGCAACGACGGCAACGTACTGCGTCAGCCCGCGTGGGCGACCTGGCGCGGCGGCAACGTGGTGCCGCAGGCGGACGCGGGCGGTTGAACGACCGGCGGCGCGATGGCGCTGCCGTCGAACGGGCAGCGGCCGCGCATCTGCAGGCCGCCGGCCTGCGCCCGTTGGCCGCCAACGTCGGCTTCCGCGGCGGCGAACTGGATCTGGTGATGCTCGATGCACGTGCTGCGTCGCGCGTGGTCGTTTTCGTCGAGGTGCGGCATCGCAAAAGCGCCGCGTTCGGCGGCGGCGCCGCGTCGATCGATGCCGGCAAGCGGCGCAAGCTCGTTTTCGCGGCTCAGCAGTTCCTGTTGCAGCACGCCAGCTTGCGCGACCTGCCCTGCCGCTTCGACGTCGTGGATGCGAGCGGACCAGCGGATGCGCCTGCGTTGCGCTGGATCGAGGATGCGTTCCGCGCGGATGACTGATCCGTCGTGGCGGGACGCTATTTCGCTTTGCGTTCTGTTTTTCGCTTCGTCGTGGACTTCTGCTGCCGTGGTTCTGGCTTTGGCTTTGGGCCTTTGACTTGAACCGAGCCGTAGAGTGAGCCGAGCACCGGAGCCTGGCGTGGCCGAAGAGCAGCCCATGTCTGAGCGCAGCGAGTTTGGGCTGCGTGCCACGTCAGGCGAGGAGCGCAGGGGACCGATGCGGCTTCATCGCATCGGCTCGCGTCCGGCGAAGACGGTTTTGCTTACTTTTGCCAAGACAAAAGTAAGCCGCGCGACAACGCGGAAGCCCTGTACTTGATCTTCGCTCCTGCCGTTAATCTTTTTTCGGTACGAACCTTATAGTCGCAAACGACGAGCGACGAGCTAGAAACACAAGCAAATGCAGAGCTTTCGCCCGCTGTGCGTGCGAGTTCCTTTTGGATGGACCCAAAAGGAACCAAAAGGTCCTTTCGCCGGACGCGATCCGCCGCGATACAGCCGCGGCGGTCCCCTGCGCTTCTCGGCCGACGGGGCACGCAGCCCGAACTCGCTGCGCTCAGACATGGGCTGCTCTTCGACCCCGCCACCCTGCGATGCTCGGCTCGCTTTACGGCTCGATTCAACCCGAAAGCGAACAGCCAGAGCAAAAGCGCGACAGCAGAAGCAAGCCGCACCCGCAACTCCACCTTGGTATCGCCCAAGCTCCGCCAGCGGGCGCTTCAACCGGCGAAGTGATCCCAGCCGGCGCGTGACGGCGCCCACGCCACGCCGTCGGACCTGACTGCTGTGACGCCGGCACCTTCGACGATGCGGCCGATCCGGGCAACCGGCGTCGCGGCGGTCGCCGCGGCTGACGCGACCGCGTCGCGCGCCGTCGGTGATGCGGTGAAGCACAGTTCGTAATCGTCCCCGCCACCGGCCTGCAGCGCGCGCCGCGAGTCGGCATCGAGACCGAGCGCGCCGAGGGCATCGGAGACCGGCAACGCATCGACGTCGATATGGGCAGCGACGTTGCTGGCACGGCACACGTGGCCCAGATCGGCCAACAGGCCATCCGAGACGTCGATCGCCGCGTGCGCAAGGTTCGCGAGCGCCAACCCGAGCGCCACACGCGGCGTGGGTCGATCGAGACGCGATCGCAGCGCAGGATCGCGCACCGCGCCGCGCGACCACTGCGCGAGCGCCGCGGCCGCATCGCCCGGCGTGCCGCTGAGCCAGATGTCATCGCCGGGCTGTGCACCATCCCGGCGCAGCGCGCTGCCGGGCGCGACGAGCCCGAACACCGTCACGCAGATCGACAGCGGGCCGCGCGTGGTGTCGCCGCCAACTAGGGCGACACCGTGCCTCTGTGCAAGCGCGTCGAAGCCGTCGAGGAACGCGTCGATCCACGCCGCATCCGGGTCGGGCAACGACAGCGACAGCGTGCACCACGCGGGCGTCGCGCCCATCGCGGCGAGATCGGACAGGTTCACCGCCAACGCCTTCCAGCCGATGTCGGCCGGCGCGGTGTCGGCGGGGAAATGCACGCCGCTGTTGAGCGTGTCCATGGCCACGACCAGCTGGCGGCCGGCCGGCGGCTGCAGCAGCGCGGCGTCGTCGCCGATGCCCAGCACCACGTCGTCGCGCGCAACGGTGCGCGCGGCGATGCGGTCGATCAGATCGAATTCGCCGGCCACGGGCGGCGGCCCGGGCTCAACGCCCGCGCAGCGCGCCGACTTCCGGTGCGCGCCACTGCGCCGCGGCCTTGTCGAGCACGCCGTTGACATAGGTATGGCCGTGCTCGGACCCGAAGCGCTTGACCGTCTTCAGCGCCTCATCGATGACCACGCGATACGGCACGTCGATGCGGTGCTGCAGTTCGTAGGCGGCGATGCGCAGCATCGCGCGTTCGATCGGATCGACCTCGTCGATCTCGCGGTCCAGGAACGGCGCCAGCGCGGCGTCGAGCTCGCGGTAGCGCGTGCCCACGCCGTGCACGAGGTCCTCGAAGTACGCGAGATCCGCGACTTCCTTGGCCTGCTCGTGCGCGAACTGCGCGACGATCTCGCGCGGCTCGGTGCCCGACATCTGCATCGCGTAGATGGCCTGCAGCGCACGACGGCGCGCGCGCGAGCGCAGCACCGGGTCGACGCCATGGGGTTTGCGGGTCTGGTTCATCCGATCTTGTCCAGCAGGTTGCTCATTTCGATGGCGACGAGTGCCGCCTCCTCGCCCTTGTTGCCGTGGCTGCCGCCGGCGCGCTTCTCGGCATCGGCGTAATCCTCGACCGCGAGCACGCCATTGGCGACCGGCACGCCGCTGTCGAGCGCGACCCGCATCAATGCGTCGCTGCAGCCGTCGGCCACCTGCTCGTAATGGCGCGTATCACCGCGGACCACGCAGCCCAGGCCCAGCAGCGCGGTGTAGTTGCCGCTCGCGGCGAGCCGCGCGCACGCCACCGGGATTTCCCACGCACCCGGCACGCGGATCACGTCGACCGCGTCGTCGGCCACGCCGTGGTCGGCGAAAGCCTTGCGCGCACCGGCGACGAGCGTGTCGGTGATCTTGGGATTCCAGCGGCTGGCGACGATCGCGTAACGCGCGCCGGCAGGGGCGCGCAGGTCGCCTTCGATGTGGCTCATGGGCTCGGGACTCGCGCAGGGCCGTGCAGTTTAGCGTGGCTCACGCCGGCACGTATTCGACGACTTCCAGACCGTAGCCGGCCAGGCCCACCTGCTTGCGCGGCGTGCCCAGCACGCGCAGCCGCCCCAGGCCGAGATCGGCGAGGATCTGCGCGCCGGCGCCATTGCGGCGCCACTGGCCCACGTCCTTGTCCTTGCCGGGCGGCCGGACGACCGGTTCCTGGCGCAGGCGCGACAGCAGCGCGTCGGCATCGCGCGGCGCCGACAGCAGCACCATCACGCCGCGGTCCTCGGCGGCGATCGCACGCAGGGCGTCGGTGGCGGCCACACCGAAATCGTCGCGGCGCCAGTGCAGCAGGTCGGCCAGCGGGTTTTCCACCTGCACGCGCACCAGCGTCGGCGCCTGCGCATCGGGTGTGCCGCGCACCAGCGCGAAATGCAGCTCGTGGGCGATGCGGTCGCGGTAGGTCACCAGCTTGAACGGGCCGAACTCGGTGTCGATATCGCGTTCGTCGAGGCGCTCGACGGTGTGCTCGGTCGCCAGGCGGTAGGCGATCAGATCGGCAATCGAGCCCATCTTCAGGCCGTGCTCGCGCGCGAAGACTTCCAGTTCCGGACGGCGCGCCATGCTGCCATCCGGGTTGAGGATCTCGACCAGCACGCCGGCCGGCTCCAGCCCTGCAAGCATCGCCAGATCCACGCCGGCTTCGGTGTGCCCGGCGCGGGTCAGCACGCCACCGGGCTGGGCGACCAGCGGGAAGATGTGCCCCGGCTGGTGCAGATCGTCGGGCTTCGCGTTCGGCTGCACCGCCGTGCGGATGGTGTGCGCGCGGTCGTGCGCCGAGATGCCGGTGGTCACGCCCTCGGCCGCCTCGATGCTGACGGTGAAGTTGGTCTGGAATTGCGCGGTGTTGGCGCGGACCATCGGCGCGAGGCCCAGCTGCGCCGCGCGACTGGGCGTCACCGGCAGGCAGACCAGACCGCGGCCGTGGGTGACCATGAAGTTGATGTCGGCCGGCTTGACCAGCTCGGCGGCCATGATCAGGTCGCCTTCGTTCTCGCGGTCCTCGTCGTCGACGATGACGACCATGCGGCCCTGGCGGATCTCCTCCAGCAGTTCGGGGACGGGGGCGAAGTTCATGCCTGTGCTCCTGCCGGGACGACGCCGGCGCTCAGCAGCCGCTCGACGTAGCGCGCGACCAGATCCACTTCCAGATTCACCGCCTCGCCGACGGCGGTGCTGCCGAACGCGGTGTGCGCGACGGTGTGCGGCACCAGCGCGACTTCGAAGCCGGACGCGTCGACGGCATTGACCGTCAGGCTGACGCCGTCGACGCAGATCGAGCCCTTGTGGGCGACGTACTTCAGCAGCGCGGCCGGTGCGTCGAAGCGCCAGCGCTGCGCGCGCGCATCGTCGTGTACCGAGGCGACACTGCCGACGCCGTCGACATGACCGCTGACCATGTGACCGCCGAGGCGGTCGGTCGGGCGCATCGCGCGCTCGAGATTCAGCGCGCGCCCCGGTGCCAGTGCACCGAGCGTCGTCAGCGACAGCGTCTCGGTCGACGCGTCGGCCTCGAAATGCGCGTCGTCGAACGCGACCACGGTCAGGCAGACGCCATTGACCGCGATGCTCTCGCCCATCGCCACGTCGTCGAAGGGCAGCGTGCCGACCGCGATGCGCAGTCGCGCGTCGCCGCCCCGCGCGTCGGTGGAGACCAGGCGCCCGACGCCCTCGATCAGTCCGGTGAACATGTCGCTGCCTCCATCCACGCGGACACCCGCGCGGTCTTGCCGAATGGGAAGGTCGTGGAGGACGCGACAGCGTGCGCGGCGATGCGCCACGCAAGAGGTCGTCTTCTCGCATCCGGACTCTGACCGTCGGCTCCGGACTTGGACCGGATCTGCTGACTCGCCGGCAAAGCCGGCAGCGCTCGCGGGCTCGCGCGTCGCCGCGCCTACCGCCGGTGGGGACTTCCACCCCGCCCCGAAGACATTCGATTGTGTTGCCGGCCAGGCCGGCCCACGCATTCTAGCAGCGGCGCGGCGGCGTCCCCGGCACCGCCGCGGGACGCTTCATTGCAGGGACAGCCGGCGGGCTAGCACGGATCCAGGGCGCCCGCGGGAACCGCTCGCGCGCAACGACCGTTCCGTCGAGCGCAGCCGCCCCTTCGCAAGAGGCTCTCAGGCAGCCGCTTCGGGTCGCATCAGCAGACGCAGATCGTGGCCGGTCTGGCGCACGTCCACGGTCTGCAGATGCAGGCGCTGCGCCATGGCATCGATGCCGAGTCCGTCGAACAGCGGACGGCCGCGCTCGCCCAGCAGCACCGGCGCGACGTACAGCAGCAGCTCGTCGACCAGGCCGGCCCGCAGGAAGGCGCCCGACAGCGTCGCGCCCGCCTCGACCTGGACCTCGTTGATGCCGCCGTCGGCGAGCGCGGCGAGCACGACGTACAGGTCGAGCTGACCGGCAGCGTCGCGCGGCACCGAGACCCGCGGCGCGTCGAAGCCGTGCGGCACCTTGGTGTCGTGCGCGTGGACGTAGAGCGTCGGCGCGGCGCCGTCGCGGACGTTGCCGCGCGCGATCGTCGCCAGCCCGGCATCGAGCACCACGCGCAGCGGCACCGCGAACGGGGCGTCCGTGTCGAGCCGCACGGTCAGCTGCGGATCGTCGGCCAGCACGGTGCCGCTGCCGGTCAGCAGCGCACCGGCGCGCGCGCGCCAGCGCATCACGTCCCGACGCGAGGCATCGCCGCTGATCCATTTCGAGTCGCCGTTCGCCATTGCCGTGCGTCCGTCGAGACTGCAGGCGAGCTTGACCCGCAGCCACGGCCGACGGCGTTCCACGCGCGACAGGAAGCCCCGGTTGAGCGTGCGCGCCTGCGTTTCCATCAGCCCGGAATCGACAACGATGCCAGCGGCACGGAGACGATCGAAGCCGGCGCCGTCGACCTGCGGGAACGGGTCGCGCATCGCCGCCACCACGCGCGACACGCCGGCGTTGATCAGCGCATCCGCGCATGGCCCGGTGCTGCCGGTGTGCGCACAGGGTTCCAGCGTCACGTAGGCGGTCGCACCGCGCGCGCGCGCGCCGGCAGCCTGCAGCGCGACGACCTCTGCGTGCGGTCCGCGCTTCTGTACGTGGAAGCCTTCGCCGACGACCGCGCCGTCCGCGACCAGTACGCAACCGACCATCGGATTGGGACGCGTTGTCCAGGCGCCGCGTTCGGCGAGGCGCAGGGCCTGCGCCATGTGGCGGTGGTCGTCGGCAGTGAAGTCGGTCATGCGGAATTCCCGGGAGGAGCCTTGGCTTGGGATTGACGCAGATAATCGCGGGCCAGGCCAGCGCCAAGGTCGCAGTCGGCGATACATGCTCCTGTGGGATCGCGCTTGCGCGCGATCGCGGTAGACGCTGTTACCGGATGCGCGATCGGGCGGACACGAGCAACACAGCGCCCCGTCGGATGGACCACATGCGCGCGCACCGAGCCACTCCGGCATCGCGCGCACGCGCGTTCCCACAGACGTGACTTGCGCCGGTCCGTGTTGCTCCCCTCGATCCTTGAACCGGCGCAGCGCGGCTGGGCGTCTCAGCGCTTGCGCGGCGTCTTCGCCGGCGCCGCTTCGCCTTCGAGCAACGGCAGCTGGCCGTCACCGCCCGGCAGGTCGCGCTCGAGCCGGTCGAGTTCCTCGCGGAAATCGGCGACGTCCTCGAACGAGCGATAGACCGAGGCGAAGCGCACGAAACCCACATGGTCGAGCTTGCGCAGTTCGGCGATCACGAATTCGCCGACGCGCCGTGAGGAGATTTCCCGTTCGGCGGTCATGCGCAGCTGATGCACCACCGCGCGCACCGTGGCCTCGACCTGTTCTTCCGAAACCGGGCGCTTGTGCAGCGCACGGTCCATGCTCAGCCGCAGCTTGCGAGCATCGAACGGTTCCCGGCGCCCGTCACCCTTGATGATCGCCGGCAACTTGAGTTCGATGGTCTCGAGCGTGCTGAAACGCTCGCCGCAGGCCTCGCACTCGCGCCGGCGGCGGATCGTCGCGCCGTCCTCGGACACGCGCGAATCGATCACACGGGTGTCGGTGCCCTGGCAGAAGGGACAGTACATGCGTCAGTCCGGCGCGCGGTGGGCGGATCAGCCGTAGACCGGATACTTCGCGCACTGCGCGGCGACCTTGTCGCGCACGGTGGCGATGACGGTCTCGTCGGACGGCGCGTCGAGCACGTCGCAGATCCAGTGCGCGAGCTCGGTGCAGTCGGCTTCGGTATAGCCGCGCGTGGTCACCGCCGGCGTGCCCAGACGCAGGCCCGAGGTCACGAAGGGCTTGCGCGGGTCGCCCGGCACCGAGTTCTTGTTGACGGTGATGTGGGCGCGGCCCAGCGCTTCTTCCGCGTCCTTGCCGCTGACGTCCTTGCCGATCATGTCGACCAGCATCAGATGGTTTTCGGTACCGCCCGAGACGATCTTGTAGCCGCGCTCGATGACGACCTTGGCCATCGCCTGCGCGTTCCTGACGACCTGCTGCTGGTAGGTCTTGAACGCCGGATCCAGCGCTTCCTTGAACGCGACCGCCTTGGCCGCGATCACGTGCATCAGCGGACCGCCCTGGATGCCCGGGAACACGATCGACTGCAGCTTCTTGGTGATCTCGTCGAACCGGTCGCCCGCGCCCTGCTGGCTGGCGATGATGATGCCGCCGCGCGGGCCGCGCAGGGTCTTGTGCGTGGTCGAGGTGACGACGTGCGCATGCGGCACCGGCGTCGGGTATTCGCCCGCAGCGACCAGACCGGCCACGTGCGCCATGTCGACGAACAGATACGCGCCGACCTTGTCCGCGATCGCGCGGAAACGCGCCCAGTCGATCTTCTGCGAGTACGCCGAGAAGCCGGCGACGACCATCTTCGGCTTGTGCTCCACCGCCAGACGCTCGACCTCGTCGTAGTCGATCAGGCCGGCCTCGTTCACGCCGTACTGCACGGCGTTGAACAGCTTGCCCGAGGCGTTGACCTTGGCGCCGTGGGTCAGATGGCCGCCGTGCGCCAGCGACATGCCCAGGATCGTGTCGCCGGCCTGCAGCAGGGCGAAGTACACGGCCTGGTTGGCCTGCGAGCCCGAGTGCGGCTGCACGTTGGCGTAGTCGGCATCGAACAGTTCCTTCAGACGGTCGATCGCGAGCTGCTCGGCGATGTCGACGTATTCGCAGCCGCCGTAATAGCGCTTGCCCGGATAGCCCTCGGCGTACTTGTTGGTCAGCTGGCTGCCCTGGGCTTCCATGACCAGCGCGCTGCAGTAGTTCTCCGAGGCGATCAATTCGACGTGGTCTTCCTGCCGGCGGACCTCGTCGGCGATGGCCCGGGCGAGATCGGGGTCGAAACTGTCGAGTCGGGCATCGCGCTGGAACATCGAAAACTCCGGAACTGGGACGGCGGCCGGCCATTGTACAAGCGACGGTGCCGCGCTCCGATCCGCGTTCGACGTGCCGAGTCCGTCAGGGCGCGCCGCTCACCCGCGCACGCAGCCAGGCGTCGCGTGCGTCCGCCGGCACGGCCAGCCAGGCGCTGCGCAGCGCTTCGCGCTCGTGCGGCGGCGTGCGCTGGGCCAGCGCGGCGAGATCCTCGCGCGCCTGCGGCGACATCGCGCGCAGGGCAAGCAGCGACGGCGCGCGCTCGGATTCGGGCATCGCCGAGAACAACGGATGCAGGCCCGGCCAGTCGCCGCCGAGTTCGGGCCCGAGCAGCCAGCCCCGGCGCAGGCCCTGGTCGAGCTGTTCGAAGGCGAGCCGCAGCTCGGCCTGTTCGGCCTCGGGCAAGGTGTCGAAATGCGCCGCGGCCTGCTGCAGCCGCACCCGCTCGGCGTGCGGCAGGGCGGCGGCGGCCTCGTAGGCGATGCGCCGGCGCGCGCGCTCGGTGGCCGGTAGCGCGTGCCAGGCGGCGACGCGGGCCGCGAGGGCGTTGCGCGCTTCGGGCGTCATCTTCGCTAGCCGCGCCGCACGCGCTTCCAGTCGCGCACGCTCGGCAGCCGGCAACGTGTCGGACTGCAGCGCCGGCGGCAGCGCCGCGGCGATGCCCGACGCGGCCAGCAGCAGGCCCACAAAGCCCGTGCCGAAGCCGCGCAGCCGTCGCTCAGAGATCGGCATCGGTGGTCTCCAGCGTGTCGTCGGCGGCTTCGGGCACGCTGTCCAGATGCGCGTCGCTGCGGTCGTCGACGGGCGTCTCGATGCGCGTCGACAGCCATGCGTAAAACGCGGGCTCTTCGCGCCACGCGGCCGTGTCGGTTTCGGTCAGCAGGTCGAAATCGGGATCGGTCAACAGCGCGACCTCGTCATCGTAGGTCGCCGCCGGGGCCTGCGCCGCGGGCAGGGCCTCGATGCGGATCGCCACGTCGTCCTCCAGCCCGCCGCCGGGCCAGGCGTCGCGCCAGGTCCAGGCCAGCGCGGCCAGCATCGCGACCAGCACCAGCCCCTGCGCCGGCCACAGCCACGGCGCGCGGCGACGCGCCCGCGGTGCCACCTCGACGGGGGCCTCGACCGCGGGCGCACGCTGCAACGGAAAGCGGCGCAGCGGGGGCACCTGGCCGCGCAGCGCGGCTTCGCGCAGACCGGCCAGTCGCGCGAGGCGATCGGGCGGCAGCGCGCGGATCGCGGCCTGCGCGGCGTCGGCGATGCGGCGCCAGGCCTCGGGATCAGGGCTGCCGTCCTCGCGATGCGGCAACGCGCGCTGCAGCCCGAGCCGGTAGGTCGCCCGGGTCACGCCCAAGACCGCGGCCGCTTCGTGCTCGGCCAGACCGGCGACCATGCGCAGCAGCACCGTCACCCGCGGCCCGCCGGACAACCCCGCCAGCGCCGGCAGGCCGTCGCCGTCGTCGGGCAGCACGGCCGGCGCGCGCAGGGCCGGCGCGGCCAGCAGCTGCGCCCAGAAGCGGCGCGGCCAGTCGGGAAACGGGGTGCCGGTGGCCAGCTGGGCGAATTCGGTCATCGCCGCGGCCAGCGCAGCATCGCCGGTGTCGACGTCGCCGGTCTGCCACTGCGCGAATGCGGCGGCGCGCCGCTCCACGCCGCGCAGAAACGCGGCGACGGCGGAGGACAGACCGGAGGAAGAAGACTGCGGAGGCGTGCTCATCGGGGCTCGCGTGCGAGACCGCGCATCTTAGCGATCCCACGCCGCGACCCAAGCCTTGACAGACCCGTGCGAAAACGTTCCACAGGCCGGGACGCGCGCAAGTGGTTGTTCACAGGGTTCACAACCCTGTCATCCAGCTGAAGATGCAGCCGACGCCATGCTACGTGACAGCAATGTTTCACGGCCAAGTGACTGATTGTAAATGAAATGTGCGATATGGCACTTTTTTGTCCAACGAAGCCTTTACCGCACTGAATACCGCATAACGTCCCTCTCGCGAGCGTTCATGCACAGGCTTATCCACAGTTCGTGTGGATAAGCGTCATTCCCTTTTCTTTCCGGGACTTGCAGCCACAACGTGCAAGTCAAGACAGGTTCGCCGCGCAAATCGTGGAAGCGCGCCGACGAGTAGATAGACTTCGCACGTGCCTGCCCCGAATTCCGCTACGCCGGTCCTGCGCGTCGCCCTGCCGGTCCCGCTGCCCCGCCTGTTCGACTACGCCGCGCCCGGCGGTTCCACTGCCGGCCCCGGCGATGTCGGCCGACGCGTGCGCGTGCCGTTCGGGCCGCGCGAGCTGGTCGGCGTGGTGGCCGAGGTCGGACCGGCGGACGACGCGACGCAAGCCCTGCGAACGGCGCTCGAGTGGCTGGACGACGGCCCGCTGCTGCAGGGCGAACTGGCCGCCTCCCTGCGCTGGCTGGCCCGCTACACCCACGCGCCGCTCGGCGAGGTGCTGGCGACTGCCCTGCCCGCGGCACTGCGCCGCGGCGAGCCGCTGCCCGATACCCATGCCTGGGCTTGGCAGCTCACAGAGGCTGGCCGCACCGCCCTGCCCGGCCTCAAGGCCGGTGGCCGCCCGCATCGGCTGGCCACGCTGCTGGCGCCGCAGGCCCGCGACGAGGACGCCCTCGACCTCGCCCTGGTAGGCTGGCGCACGCCCGCACGCACGCTGGCCACGCGCGGTTTCGCCGAACGGTTCGCGGTGCCGGCCTCGCAACTGGCGCCGGCGCCGCAGGCCGGACCGCCCCTGCATGCGGAGCAGCAGCGGGCCGTCGATGCCGTTGCCGCGTGCAGCGGTTTCGCTGCGCTGCTGCTCGACGGCGTCACCGGCAGCGGCAAGACCGAGGTCTATCTGCAGGCGATTGCCGACTGCCTCGCGCGCGGCCGCCAGGCACTGGTGCTGGTGCCCGAGATCGGCCTGACCCCGCAGACGCTGGCGCGATTCCGTGCGCGCCTCGGCGTGCCAGTGCATGCGCTGCACTCCGGTCTGGGCGACGGCGAACGTGCGCGCGTGTGGACGGCCGCGGCCCGCGGCGAGGCACGCGTGATCGTCGGCACCCGCTCCTCGGTCTTCGTGCCGTTGCCCGATGCGGGCCTGATCGTCGTCGACGAGGAACATGACGGCAGCTACAAGCAGCAGGACGGCATCCGCTACCACGCGCGCGACTTCGCGCTTGTGCGGGCCAAGGCGCTCGACGTGCCGGTGCTGCTGGGCAGCGCGACGCCATCGCTGGAGTCGCTGCAGAACGCGGTCTCGGGCCGCTATGCGCATCTGCGCCTGACGCGCCGGGCGGGCGCCGCCAAGCCGCCCGCGGTGCGCGTGCTCGACGTGCGCAAGCGTCCGCTCGAGGCGGGTCTGTCGCCCGAATCGCTGGCGGCCATCTCGGCCGCCCTCGCGGCCGGCGGTCAGGTACTGGTGTTCAAGAACCGCCGCGGCTACGCGCCGGTGCTGCTGTGCCACGACTGCGGCTGGAGCGCGCACTGCCCGCGCTGCAGTACAGCCGAGCACCCGCATCCCATGACCGTGCATGCCGGCGGTCGACGGCTGCAGTGCCATCACTGCGGCCACCGCGCGAGTGCGCCACCGGCCTGTCCGGACTGCGCCAGCCTTGGCCTGCAGCCGCAGGGCGTGGGTACCGAACGCATCGAGGAGCTGCTGGCCGCGCGCTTTGCCGACGTGCCCGTGCTGCGCATCGACCGCGGCAGCACCCGCCGGCGCTATGCGCTCGAAGGCCTGTTCGGCACGCTCGGCGACGCGCCCGGCATCCTGATCGGCACGCAGATGCTGGCCAAGGGCCACGACCTGCCGAACCTCACACTCGTGTGCGTGGTCGGGATCGACGAGGGCCTGTTCTCGGCGGACTTCCGCGCCGGCGAAAAACTCGCGCAGCTGCTGATCCAGGTCGCCGGTCGCGCGGGCCGCGCCGACCGGCCCGGCACGGTGCTGTTGCAGACCCACCATCCCGAGCACCCGCTTCTGCTGACCCTGATCAGCGGCGGTTATCACGCGTTTGCCGCGACCGAGCTTGCGCAGCGCGAAGCCGCCGGGTTCCCACCCTTCGCGCCCCTGGCGCTGCTGCGCGCCGAATCGCAGCAGGCGCAGCCGCCGATGGCATTCCTGCAGGCCGCGCGCCGTGTGCTCGCGCCCCATGCCGGACGCGATGCGCAGGGCATGCCGACACTGCTGCTGGATGGCCCGGTGGTCGCGCCGATGCCACGGCGCGCCGGCGTCTACCGCGCGCAGCTGCTGATCGCCTGCGACCAGCGCCCGCGCCTGCACGCGATTCTCGATGCGGCCCTGCCGGACATCTACGCCTTGCCCGAAGCGCGTCGGGCGCGCTGGTCGCTGGACGTGGATCCGGTGGATCTGTACTGAAACTCAGTCGCCGGCGAACAGTTCGCGCGCCATGACGATCGCGTCCTCGCGCCCGGTGTGCGCGGGGTAGTAACGCGGACGCCGGCCGATTTCGTTGAAGCCTTCGTCGTGATACAGCGCGATCGCGTGCGGGTTCGACGGACGCACTTCGAGAAACACGCGCTCGGCACCGCGCTGGCGGGCGATGTCGATCAGCGCCCGGAAAAGCCGGCGGCCGAGGCCACCGCCCTGCAGCGAGGGATCGATGCAGACGTTGAGCACGTGCGCTTCGCCGGCGGCGATGCTCAGCACGCCGTAGCCGGCGAGCCGCCCGTCGACGTGCAGCAGCCAGGCCGGATAGCCGGCGCGCAGGCAGTCGTCGAAGATGCCGCGCGTCCACGGGAAGGGATACGCGCGCAACTCGACGTCCATGACCGCGTCGACATCGGTCGCACGCATCGGCCGCATCGACCAGTCGCGCGGCTGGACGCCTTGCGCCGCGGCGACCGCGTCGGGCTCAGCCACCATGCGCGCGCAATCCGCGCAGACGCGGCCACAGCGCGCGCTTGGCCGTCGGCGCACGCAGTGCGTCCAGCGGACCGAGACTGCGCATCAGCGCGAACGCACCATCGGCCTCGCGATGCAGACCCGCCGCGTGCAGCAGCGGATCGACCAACGGGTGTTCGGGCAACGTCTGTCCCGGCATCTGCACGCGGTAGCGCACATGGCCCAGCGCATCGAGCGCCGCGGACTGCAGCGCATCCCAGCTCACGACGCGGCCTCCGCGCCTCCGCGGCGCCGCAGCACCCACAGCGCCGGACCCGACAATGCGTAGAGCACCGCCGCGATCAGCAGGGTCTTGGGCGGATCCACCCACAGCGCGATCAGGATGCCCACCGCCACGACCAGCGCCATGAACGGCACGCGATCCGACCGCGGCCCGGTGCCGCTGCCCTTGAAGCTGGTGTAGCGGACGCTGCTGACCATCAGCAGGCCGCAGATGACGGTGACGGCAAGGGCGACATAACGCAGCGCATCGCCGGTGAAATCGAGTTCGTGGCAGGTCCACACGAAACTCGCCATCAGGCCCGCGGCCGCGGGGCTCGCCAGGCCGACGAAATAGCGCTTGTCGACCGTCGCCACCTGGCTGTTGAAACGCGCTAGGCGCAAGGCCGCGCAGGCGGCGTAGAGGAACGCGCCGAGCCAGCCGATCTTGCCCAGCGTCGGGCCGTCGAGCCGCATCGCCATCAGCGACCAGTGGTACATCACCAGCGCCGGCGCCAGGCCGAAGCTGATCAGATCGGCCAGCGAGTCGTACTGCACGCCGAATTCGCTCTGGGTATTGGTCAGGCGCGCGACGCGACCGTCGATGCCGTCGAGCACGGCCGCGACGAAGATCGCGATGCACGCGGCACTGAAGCGCCCCTGCGAAGCCGCGATGATCGCGAAGAAGCCCGCGAACAGGCCGCCGGTGGTGAACAGGTTGGGCAGCAGATAGATGCCGCGGCCGCGGCGCGGGGTCGGGTCGGTCTCGCTCATGCGCCGCAGTGTAGCGCGGGCGCCGCGCCGCCCGGGGATGCGCTTGCGCCCGCAGGCCGGGGGTGCTGCAATCGCCCCACATTCGCCAGCCGCCGGACACCGCCATGCGCCGCACCTTCGTGATCGTCCTCGCGCTGCTGGCCGCCGCGCCGCTCGCCGCCAGCGAGATCTACACCTGGAAGGACGCGCGCGGCGTCACCCACTATTCGGAAACGCCGCCACCGGCGGGGACCCGCTTCGAGGTGCGGCGCATGGCCGGCACCACGCCGCCGTCGACGCCGTCGACGCCGGCAACGCCCGCGCCGGCCGCGACGCCTGCCGCCGCGACGGCGGCCAACGCGAACGCCAGTGCCGGCGGTGATGCAGGCCAGTGCGACCTCGCCCGCAAGAACGTGGCGGCACTGAAGGCCGAAGGCGCGGTGCAGCAGGTCGGCGCCGACGGCAAGCCGCGCGAACTGTCGGCCAACGAGCGCACCGACCAGCTGGCATTGTCGGAAGCCGCGGTGCGCGCCTACTGCCGCTGAGGGCACCCGACGGCGCCCGGAGCGCCGTGTGCTGCGTGGCACAATGGCGGTCCGTTCACAGCCGAATGCCGCCGATGCGCCTGTCGCAGTTCCACCTCCGCACCGAGAAAGAAACACCCGCCGACGCCGAGCTCGTCAGCCACAAGCTGATGCTCAAGGCCGGCATGCTGCGCAAGCTGGGTGCGGGCATCTACACCTGGTCGCCGCTGGGCCTGCGCGTGCTGCGCAAGGTCGAGACCGTGGTGCGCGAGGAGATGGACGCTGCCGGTGCGATCGAACTGCTGATGCCGACGATCCAGCCGCGCGAGTTGTGGGAGCAGACCGACCGCTGGCAGAAGTTCGGCCCGCAACTGCTCAAGGTCAAGGACCGCAAGGAGCAGGAGTTCTGTTACGCGCCGACGGCCGAGGAAGTGGTCACCGATTTCGCGCGCGGCGAGCTGGCGAGCTACAAGCAGCTGCCGGTGAATTTCTATCAGATCCAGACCAAGTTCCGCGACGAGATCCGCCCGCGTTTCGGCGTGATGCGCTCGCGCGAGTTCCTGATGAAGGATGCCTACTCGTTCGACATCGACGAGGCCGGCATGGCCGCGTCCTACCAGGCGATGCATGCGGCCTACACGCGCATCTTCACGCGCCTGGGTCTGGAGTTCCGCGCGGTGCAGGCGGACTCGGGCGCGATCGGCGGCGATGCCTCGCAGGAATTCCACGTGCTCGCCGAATCGGGCGAGGACGCGCTGGTGTTCTCGACCGGCTCGGACTACGCCGCGAACGTGGAAGCCGCGCGCGCCGCTGCGCCCGCGCCGCGTGCGGCCGCGTCCGAAACGATGCGCCGTGTCGACACGCCCACGCAGAAGACCTGCGAGGACGTCGCCGCGCTGCTCGACATTCCGATGGCGCGCACGGTGAAGTCTGTCGCGCTGTTCGCCGGCAAGACCTTCGTGCTCGCGCTGGTGCGTGGCGACCACGCGGTCAACGAGATCAAGCTGGCCAAGGTCGCCGGCCTCGCCGACTACCGCATGGCCACCGAGGCCGAGATTGCCGAATATCTCGGCAGCACACCGGGCTTTCTCGGCCCGATCGGTGCGGCGAAGGCCATCCGCGTCATCGCCGACCCGGAAGTCGCGGCCCTCGCCGATTTCGTCGTCGGCGCCAATGCCGCCGGATTCCACATCGCCGGCGTCAACTGGGGCCGTGACCTGCCCGAACCCGAAACCGTCGCCGACATCCGCGACGTCGTCGAAGGCGACCGCGCCGAGGACGGCGGCACGCTGAAGCTCGTGCGCGGTATCGAGGTCGGCCATGTGTTCCAGCTCGGCCGCAAATACGCCGAAGCAATGGATTTCAAGGTACTCGACGCCAACGGCAAGGCCACCGTGCCGTTCATGGGCTGCTACGGCGTGGGCGTGTCGCGCATCGTCGCCGCGGCGATCGAGCAGAACCACGACGCCAACGGCATCGTCTGGCCTACCGCGATGGCGCCTTGGCAGGTCGCGGTGTGCGTGATCAATCCCAAGGGCGAGGCGCACGTCGCCGAAGCGGCCGATGCGCTGTACCGCGAATTGCGCGAGTCCGGCTTCGATGTCGCGCTTGACGACCGCGGCCTGCGCCCCGGCGCGATGTTCGCGGACATCGAACTCATCGGCGTGCCGCACCGCGTGGTGGTTTCGGGGCGTGGACTGGAAGCGGGCACCTTCGAATATCGCGCGCGCAGCGCGAGCGAGTCGGAGAATCTCGACCGCGCGGCCCTGCTGGCACGCCTGCGCGGCTGTAGGTTTTCCGAGCAATAAACCGCTCCATTCGCGCCGGAGAGAAACTGTGGATTCGACACCGCCTGCATTCGCGGGCGGCGTACACGCGGCCGTGACATTTGTCGGCGCGGAATAATCCGGATTAAGATGCGGGCATGCCAGGGACTGGTATACCCACTCACCAGCCGGAGCCGACTCGAATGGCGTCATTCGACCTCAATGCGTTTTCCCCCCAGCAGCTCGATGCCCTGATCAACCAGGCCAAGCAGCGCAAGACCACGCTGAAGAAGCGCAAGCCGATCGCGGCCGTGCGCAAGAAGCTGACCGACCAGGCGGCGGCCGAGGGTTACAGCATCGCCGAGCTGTTCGGCGGCGGCACCGCGAGTGCGTCGACGCGCGCCGCAGCACCTGCCCAGCGCACCAGCGCGACCAAGGGCCGCAAGCTCGGCAAGGTCGCGCCGAAGTACCGCAACCCGGCGAACAAGAACGAGACCTGGACCGGTCGTGGCAAGCAGCCGCTGTGGCTGGCCGCGCTGACCAAGAAGGGCAAGAAACTCGAAGAGTTCCTGATAGAGAAGTGAGGCCTGCGGCGCTGGCCGCCTGCGCCTGAAAACGCCCGCCACCCGGCGGGCGTTTTCGTATCCGCCACTCAGAGATTCTTGTTGCGCGCCGGCACCAGGACGTTGCCGAACAGCAGACCGGCGATCAGCGCCAGCACGATGTTCATCACGATCAGCACCGCTTCCTGGCCTGCCGCCACATCCTGCTGCTGCACCAGATTCATCAGACCGCGCAGGCTGTTGCTGCCGGGCACCAGCATGATGATGCCCGGGACGCGGATCAGCGCGCCCGGCCGGTTCACCCAGCGCGCGTAGCCGTTGCCGGCCGCTGTGGTCACGAGGGCGGCGACGAACAGGCCGATATTCGGGCCCAGCGCGGCGCCGACCCAGCGTGAGATCAGGAATCCCGATGCGGCCGCCGCCATGACCAGCAGCACGTCGCGACGCGCGGCCCGGAACAGGATCGCGAATGCACCCGCCGCGATCGCCAGCCCCGCCCATTCCACCCACTGCGCCTGAGGCCGCAGGGCCCGGACCTGCGGCTCGACACCCAGCAACTGCATCAGCGTCAGCGCGATGATCGTGCCGATGGTGAGCTTGAGCACCGTGGTGATCGCGCCGGAGAACCGCGCGGTGCCGGAGACCAGGTGCTGCGAGGTGAGTTCGTTGATGGCGTTGGTCAGCGCCATACCCGGCAGCATCACGATCAGCGAAGCGATGATCACGGTGTTGAGATTGAGCGGCACGACGAAGGCCGACACCAGGATGGCGACGACACCGGCCAGCATGCCCGCCAGCGCTTCCTGCGCTTCCTTGAGCCGCGTGCCGTTGCGCGTGGCGAGGTCGAGCGCGCCGATCAGCAGGCCGATCGTGCCCGCCGTCGCGATGTCCTGCCACGGCAGCCGCCAGACGCCGGCCAGCCCCATCGCCACCATCGCGAACGCCAGCACCTGCAGCGCCTTGCCCCAGCGGCCCGGCTGCCGCGCATCGAGCGCACGCAGCGCCGCGTAGCCTTCGGCCAGATCCATCTCGCCGGCCATCACCTGCTCGGCGATGCGGTCGGTCTCGCAGAGCTTGTAGAGATCGGTGTCGCCGGGCGGCATCCGGATCACGCGCGTGGTGTCGCTGTCGCCGGGCGGGCGCATAGGATCGCTGAAGGACAGCACCATGCCGGTGGGATTGATCCACGGCTCGCATTCCAGCCCGAGGCGCTGGGTGACCGAGATCATCGCGCCTTCCAGACGCTGGGCGGTGGTGCCGTAGGCATGCAGGTGCTCGGCCAGCTCGACGACGAACGCGATGCGTGCGGCATAGGTGGCGGTGGTGAGCGGAGAGGCGCCGGACATCGGCACAGGATCGCATGCCCGTCTTCCGGCGTCGCCGTGTGCCGTCGACTTCGGGGGGCGGGGCCGTGATGCGCGGCGTCACACCTGATTTGGGTATGCTCACCGGCGTTTGCATCTCCGATCGCCCATGCCTGCATGACCGTCCCCCACCACGCCACGCCCAGCGCCGAATCCGGAGACGGTGGACCGCTGCGCCTGCGCGGTCACTGGACGCTCGCGCATGCCGGCGAGATCGAGAAAGCGCTGCGGGCGCAGGACGGGCACGCGGGCGAAGTCGACGCGACCGGCGTGGACCGGCTGGATTCGGTGGGCGTGCTGCAGCTGCTGCGTTTCGCCGAGAAGCGCGGGCTGGATTTCTCGACCTTCCGCTTCCGCGACGATCACCACGCGCTGGTCGAGGCGATCGAGGACGTCGCCGACGACCGGCCCAAGAAGAAGCGCGACTACGGTTTCCAGGCCGCGCTGGCGCGTCTGGGTGAAACCATGCACGACAACTGGCGCGAGATCGTCGCGCTGGTCAGTTTCCTCGGCGAGACGCTGGTCAAGCTCGGCCGCCTGCTGGTGGCGCCGCGCCGGTTCCGCCTGACCTCGACCGTGCATCACATGGAGCAGGTCGGCCTGGACGCGGTGCCGCTGGTCGCGCTGCTGTCGTTCCTGGTCGGCGCGGTGATCGCCTTCCTCGGCTCGACCGTGCTCGCCGACTTCGGCGCGGTGATCTTCGTCGTCGAACTGGTGTCGATCGCCTTCCTGCGCGAATTCGGCGTGCTGCTCACCGCGATCCTGCTGGCCGGTCGTACGGCGAGTGCGTTCACCGCGCAGATCGGCGCGATGGTCAGTCGCGAGGAAGTGGATGCGATCCGGACGCTGGGGCTAGACCCGGTCGACCTGCTGGTGATTCCGCGCGTGGTCGCGCTGATGGTGATGCTGCCGCTGCTGACCTTCATCGCGATGATCGCCGGCCTGATCGGTGGCCTGTGCGTAGGCGCCTTCAGCCTCGACATTCCGCCGCAGGCGTATCTGGCGCGCATGTACGAGACGATGGAGCTGCGGCATTTCCTCGTCGGCATGGCCAAGGCGCCGATCTTCGCGCTCGTGATCGGCCTGATCGGCTGCCTCGAAGGCCTGCAGGTCGAAGGCACGGCGCAGTCGGTCGGCGAGCGCACGACCTCGAGCGTGGTGCAGACGATTTCGCTGGTGATCGTGTTCGACGCGTTCGCCGCGATCTGGTTCATGCACGTGGGCTGGTGACGATGCGCGACGAACAGCCCAATGACTCCGCGCAGACCAGCGATGGCGACGATGTCGCCATCCGCGTGCGCGGCCTCGTCAACCGCTTCGGCGCGCAGACCGTCCACGAGAACCTCGACCTCGACGTGCGTCGCGGCGAGATTCTCGGCGTGGTCGGTGGTTCGGGCACCGGCAAGTCGGTGCTGATGCGCAGCATCCTGGGCCTGCGCCCGCCGCAGAACGGCAGCATCGAGGTCCTGGGCGCGGATGCGCTCTCGCGCGATGTCGAGGAGCGGCGGCACATCGAACGCAACACCGGCGTGCTGTTCCAGGACGGTGCGCTCTTCTCGTCGCTGACCGTGGGCGAGAACGTGCAGGTGCCGCTGAAGGAACACCACCCGGACCTGCGTGATTCGCTGCGCTACGAACTGGCCCTGCTCAAGGTCAAGCTCGCCGGTCTGCCGGCCGACGCACTCGACAAGCTGCCCGCGCAGCTTTCGGGCGGCATGCGCAAGCGCGCCGGCCTGGCACGTGCCCTCGCGCTCGACCCGCCGCTGCTGTTCCTCGACGAACCCACCGCAGGCCTCGACCCGATCGGCGCGGCCGCGTTCGACCGGCTGATCCGCACCCTGCAGGAAGCGCTGGGACTGACCGTGTTCCTGATCACACACGACCTCGACACCCTGTACGCTATCTGTGACCGCATCGCGGTATTGGCCGACAAGCAGGTGATCGCGGTCGCGCCGGTGGCGGAGATCGAACGGATCGATCACCCCTGGATCCAGGATTATTTCCACGGCCCGCGCGGACGCGCGGCCCGCGATGCCAGGGCCGACGGCCCGGGAGCCGACTGAACCATGGAAACCAGAGCCAATTACGTCCTCATCGGTGCGTTCACCATCGTCGCCTCGATTGCCCTGCTCGGCTTCGCGCTGTGGGCGGCGAAATATTCGTCCGACCGCAGCTGGAACGAGTACGACGTGGTCTTCCGCGAGCCGGTGACCGGCCTGACCGAAGGCAGCAGCGTGCAGTACAACGGCATCGCCGTCGGCACGGTCGACAACCTGCAGCTCGCGCCGCAGGACCCGCGCCAGGTCATCGCCCGCCTGCGCCTGCAGGCGAATGCGCCGGTCAAGACCGACACGCGCGCGCGCATGTCGATGACCAGCCTGACCGGCTCGCCGATCATCCAGCTCACCGGCGGCTCGCCCGAAGCACCGATGCTGGTCTCGGAAGACAGCGACCGGGTGCCGATCATCCAGACCGAAGCCTCGGCGCTGCAGAACATCTCCGATACCGCGAACCGCCTGGTCGAACGTCTCGACCGCGTGCTCAGCGAAGAGAACGTCGCGCGCATCTCCAACACGCTGGAGAACATCGAGGGCATGACAGGCTCGGTCGCCGGCCAGCGCGAGGATCTGGCGGCGATGATCGTCAACGCGCGCCAGGCCAGCGAGCAGCTCGAGCAGACCCTGACGACGACCAACCGCGCGATGACCAGCTTCGACCGGGAACTGGTGCAGAAGCTGCCGGGTCTGGTCGCGAACCTCGAAAGCACGCTGGCGCGCATGGACTCGGCCGCCGGTGGCGCCGACACGATCCTCAACGAGAACCGCGCGGCGATCAGCAGTTTCGCCAACGACGGCCTGTCGCAGCTCGGCCCGACGCTGGGCGAGTTGCGCTCGCTGGTCCGCGACCTGCGCCGCATCAGCGACCGACTCGATGCCAATCCCGCGCGCTATCTGCTCGGCCGCGACGCGCCGAAGGAATTCGAACCCGAATGATCACGCTCTCGACCTCCGCGCGCCGCGCCCTGCCCCGCTTCGCCGTCGCACTCGCGCTCGGCACCCTGCTCGCCGGCTGCAGCTCTCTGCTGGGCGGTGGTGGCGGTGATCGGGACCGCTCGACGATCTATGCGCCCGATCCCCGCGTTGCGGCCGATCCCGCGTGGCCCCGCGCCGACTGGCAGCTCACGCTGAGCCCGCCGACCGCCGCGCGCATGATCGACAGTTTCCGCATCGCCGTGCGCCCGACACCGGCCGAACTGCAGGTGTATCGCGGCGCCAGCTGGGCCAAGACGCCGACCGACATGCTGCAGGACACCGTGCTGCGCACGCTGGAAGACTCGGGCAACATCCCGGCCGTCGCACGCCAAGGCGCCGGCATCACCGCCGACTACAAGCTGGTGATCGACCTGCGCCGGTTCGAGGCCGATTACAACGGAAACGTGCTGCCGGCCGCGACGATTGAAGCCAACGTCAAGCTGATCCACAACATCGACCAGACCGTCGTGGGCTCGCGCACGTTCCTCGCCGCGCAGCCGGCGGCCGGCACGGAGGTGGCGCAGGTCGTGGACGCGTTCTCGACTGCGCTGCAGAGTGTGAGTGGCCAGATGGTCGGCTGGATCCTGACCTCCGGCAACGCGCACGAGGCGACGCACGCGCAGCCGCCTGCGCCGGGCCGCCGCTGACGCGCGACTCGGCTGCGCCTAAGGGTCGGCCCCCTGAGCCGGCGATGCGGAAGCGGACAGCGCGCGCTCACTTGCAAAATCTGGCTTTGATCAAGCCTTGGGCGGCGCGGGTACGCACCGCGCGATGTCCTGAATTGCGATCCCGCCTCAGGCGGGCGACCGGTGTAACGCGGACACCGGCCCGTGGACGCGAGTGCCTGAACACTGCAGCCCGACTTCCGCGCACGCCCAACCGCGCGGGACAGTGCACTTGCATCCCGGTTGAAATGCCGCCGACTTTTTCGTCGATGACTACACCGGTAGGATCCTGCGGAACGTCAGATTGATCCTCGGCCCGACCGGCTTCGCCGTCCGCGGCAGTGCATGCCGGTAGTGGGCCTGCGTGTCCCCACGCATCAACAGCAGACTGCCGTGCGGCAACTCGAGCACGTGCCGCGCCAGCTGCCCGTGCGCGTCGGGTCGCTTCGCCTTCAGGACGAACCGCCGCGTCGCCCCGAGACTCAGCGAAGCGATCACCGGCGCCGACCCCAGCTCGGGCTCGTCGTCGCTGTGCCAACCCATCGCATCGCGGCCGTCTCGATACAGATTGGCCAGCACGCTGTTGAAAGCGACACCGGCGGTTTCGGACACCGCCTGCCGCACCGGCACCAGCGCCGCCGGCCACGCATGCGGCATGAACCGCACACCCGAGTATCGGTAGGCCGCATCCGGATCGCCGATCCAGCAACTCAGCCGCGGCGCGTCGATCTCGCGGCCGAAGATGCGCAGGCGATGGCGGGCCCAACCAAGCTCGCTCTGCAACGCAATGAACAGCTCGTCGGCCTCGGACGCAGGCAACCACGCGGATGCACATTGCAGCCCGCCTTCGAAGCCATCGATGTCCTGCAGCACCATTGCCACAGCATGCCGCACACGGCGGGGTTTGCGGCGTCACCGCACGACCCGCGACAATCCGGCACATGACCCCGCATCAGGCAACTCGAGCACTTCCACCACACTGTGTCGCGACCCAGTCTTACGCGGAGGGCTCGGCGCGATGAAACACGTGTCGGGGCTGGTACAGGCCGTGCGTCGCGGCATCGACGTGCGCGGTGGCGGCGTCCGCGGCTTCACCGCGTTGCTGGCGCGGGTGTGGCGGATGCTGCTGGCGCTCGGTGCTCGCGGTGTACTCGCCCGCCTGCGGGCTGCGAGTCGTACGTCATCCGTCATTGCTCCCCCGGAAGACGGCTACAAGTTTCCACTACCCGCACCAATCGAGGGCACTACGCTGCGCGTGGGCGTCATGCTGCACCTGTTCTATGCGGATCTGGCCGAAGAGTTCGCGACGGCACTGTCGCACATGCCCGTTCCCTTCGTGCTGCTGGTGTCGGTCGCGGATGCGGTGGAGATTCCACGCGTCCGCCAGGCGTTCGCAGGCATCGATGTCATCCGCCGCATCGAGGTGATCCCCGTACCTAACCGTGGTCGCGACATCGCACCGTTGCTGGTGACGTTTCGTGAAGATCTCCTCGAGCTCGACATCGTGTGTCACCTGCACAGCAAGAAATCACTGCATTCCAAAGGCGTCCAGAGTCGATGGCGCAGCTATTTGGTGGACTCGCTGCTGGGGAGTCGCGAGCGCATCACGTGGCAACTTGGAATGTTCATAGCGGAACCGTCGCTCGGTCTGCTCTACCCCGAGAGTCATGAAACCTTCCCGCTCTGGGGCCATACCTGGCTCGGCAACGCTGCCATCGCACGGGAAATCGCCGATCGTATCGGCTTCCAGATCGACGCGAGCGCCTACATCGATTTCCCTGCGGGCTCGATGTTCTGGGCGCGACTGGATGCGATCCGCCCGCTGCTGCAGCTCGAACTTCCACTGACCGCATTCCCGGAGGAAAGCGGGCAACTGGACGGCACCCTGCAGCACGCGATCGAGCGGCTGTTCGTTGCTGTCGCACGCAGTACCGGCTATCGCATCGGCGTCCTGCCGCAGGACGGCAACCTGTCGCTGTCGAGCGAGGGCAGTCGAAACTGGACCGCCTACTTCGCTTCGCCCCTGCGGGAACGGATCGACGTTGCCGCGGTCGATGCAAAGCTGATCTCGCTCGATGTGTTCGACACGCTGGTCCAACGCCCGTTCCTGTCTCCCGAGGGCGCGCGCCGCTATCTGTCACGGCTGGCAGCACGCACGCTGGGTGTGGATGCCTTCGAAGACCTGCGCATTCGCGCCGAAGCGAGCGCGCGCCATGCGCTGGGCCGCGACCCGACACTCGTCGAGATCTACGCCGCATTGGCGGAGCGCATGCCCTGCGCTCCAGTGGATGCATTGCAAGCACTGGAACTCTCGACCGAACAACGTCTGCTGCGGACACGCCCGGGCGTCATTGAGTCGGTCAGTTCGCTGAAGACGCGGGGACTGCGCGTGATCGCGCTGTCGGACATGTATCTCGATGGAGCGACTTTGCGTGAGGTATTGCCGCCGCAGGTCGCCGCATTGACCGAGAAGTGGTCTGTGTCCTGCGAGACCGGCTTGCGCAAGGACGACGGCAGCGCATGGCCGGCACTCGCCTCTTGGTCTGCCGTCGCACCCGCCGCATGGCTGCATGTCGGCGACAACGAGCACGCCGACATCCAGCAGCCGCACTGGCAGGGGATGCTGACACCCGCTCACGTGCTGCGCGCGTCTGCCCTGTTCGATGTGGTGCCTGCCTTGCGTCCGCTTCGTCCAGCGGCCGATGCACCATGGCCCGAACAATTGCGACTGGGTCTGATCGCCAACCACTTCAGTGCGATCGCGGATATCGATCCGACGACGTTCCTCGACACGTTCACCGTGTCGCCGCGGACACTCGGCTATGCGGTCATCGGACCCTTGGTACTCGACTATTTGATCTGGTTGATCGGCAAGGCGCTGGCGTCCGACGTGAGCACGGTTCTATTCCTGAGCCGCGAGGGACATCTGCTCGTGCAGGCGTTCGAGCGCCTGCAGGCGGCGACGCCTGATCGGACAGGCGGCCTGCGAGGACGCTACTTCCTGGCCTCCCGGCAGGCGACGGGCCTGGCCTCGCTGCGCGATGCGGATGATCTGGCGACGTTGCTCGAAGGCACCTACAACGGCACACTTGGGGGCCTGCTCGATGCGCGGCTCGGCGTACGCGCCGCCGCTTCGGCGCGAGACCAGCTCGGCGGCGCCATGGACGAGATGGTGTTCCTGCCTGAAATGCACAACGCCGTCGTGACACGACTATCGCCAGTGCTCGATGCACTGCTCGCGCTCGCCGAGAATGCGCGCACCGAGTACCGCGCCTACTGGCGCGAAAACGTCGGTGACAAGGCGGCGCTCATCGCAGACATTGGCTACGCGGGCACCATCCAGCGCAATCTATCCCGGCTGCTCGGACATCCAGTCGACGGTGCCTACTTCGCACTCGACGACCGGGCCGAACGCCGGCTCTCAGGTATCAGCAGCGCCCATGCCCGTTATTACGATGGTCGGCGCGAGACCGGACGCTCCACCGTGCTGGCGCACGATCTCCTGCTGGAAAGCATCCTCACCGCGCCGCATGCACAGTTCAGCGGATTCGAATCCTGTGGCGAAGGCAGGCAACCCATATTCGCCGGCCGGGATGCCGATCCCGCGCGATGGCAAGTCATCGAGGCCGTCCACGCCGGCGCCCTCGCTTTCATCGATGACGCGCTGGACGCCGCGGGCCCGCTCGTGGACGAACTAGTTTTCGACGTGGAATCGGTCCAGATCCCACTCGAATGCATCGGCAACCGACGCTGGCATGCGCCGTGGCTTGCGGGGATCGGAATCGAGGACGCCTTTACCGGCCGCGGACAGGTGCCCGCAGCCGGCCGCTAGGCCTCAGGTCGCGAATGCGACGCCGGTGTTGACTTTCAGTGCTCCGATATCCACACCTTCAGCGGCTTCGATCAATACCAGCCCGTCCGCGGTCACATCGAACACCGCCAGGTCGGTGATGATCCGGTCGACCACGCCCACGCCGGTCAGCGGCAGCGTGCACTCGGGCAGGATCTTGTGGCTGCCGTCCTTCGCGACGTGCTCCATCAGCACGACCACACGCTTGACGCCGGCGACGAGATCCATCGCGCCGCCCATGCCCTTGACCATCTTGCCGGGCACCATCCAGTTCGCGAGGTCGCCGTTGCCGGTGACCTGCATCGCGCCGAGGATAGCGAGATCGATGTGGCCGCCGCGGATCATCGCGAAGGAATCGTGGCTGCCGAAGTAGCTCGCGCCCTTGCGCGCGGTGACGGTCTGCTTGCCGGCGTTGATGAGGTCGGCGTCGACCTCGTCCTCGGTCGGGAACGGCCCGATGCCGAGCAGGCCGTTCTCGCTCTGCAACCACACGTCGACGCCATCGGGGATGTGGTTCGCCACCAGCGTGGGCAGGCCGATGCCGAGGTTCACGTAGGCGCCGTCGGTCAGCTCGCGCGCGGCGCGCGCGGCCATTTCGTCGCGGGTCCAGGCCATCAGTTCGCTCCTCCGGCTTTCACGGTGCGCTGTTCGATGCGCTTCTCGGGCGTCGCGTTGACGACGATGCGGTCGACGTAGATGCCCGGCAGGTGCACCTGGTCCGGATCGATGTCGCCGATCTCCACCAGTTCCTCGACCTCGGCCACGCAGACCTTGCCGGCCATCGCGCAGGCGGGATTGAAGTTGCGCGCGGTCTTGCGGAACACCAGATTGCCGGCCGTGTCGGCCTTCCACGCCTTGACCAGCGCAACGTCGGCGACCAGCGCGGTTTCGAGCACGTAATGCTTGCCGTCGAACTCGCGCGTTTCCTTGCCTTCGGCGACGATCGTGCCGTAGCCGGTCGCGGTGAAGAACGCCGGGATGCCGGCGCCGCCGGCGCGCAGGCGCTCGGCCAGCGTGCCCTGCGGGTTGAATTCGAGCTCGAGTTCGCCGCCCAGGTATTGGCGTTCGAACTCCTTGTTCTCGCCCACATACGAGGAAATCATCTTGCGGATCTGGCGGGTCTCCAGCAGCTGGCCGAGGCCGAAGCCATCGACACCCGCATTATTGGAGATCGCGGTGATTTCCTTGACGCCCGAATCGCGCAAAGCGGCGATCAGCGCCTCGGGAATGCCGCACAGGCCGAAGCCGCCGACCGCGAAGGTCTGGCCGTCGGCCACGATGTCGGCCAATGCCGCCGCGGCATCGGGATACTGCTTGCCGCGTCGACCCGCGGCGGAACTCTGCTCGCTCATTGTGATCCTCATGGCGCAACGGCCTTCGATTCTACCGGCTGCGCGTGTACGCGGCCTTGGACCTTGGTGCAGTGGCGCAGACGGTCCCGTCCACGCGAAACGCTAGAATCGGGCTTCCCCACCGATGGATCGACCATGCCCCTGCCCGCCTTCAAGGCCTACGACCTCCGCGGCCGCGTGCCGGATGAACTCAATCCCGCGCTCGCCCGCGACATCGGCATTGCGCTGGCTGCCCAGCTGCCGCCCGGCGCGATCGTGCTGGGCCGTGACGTGCGCCTGAGCAGCCCGGATCTGCAGGCGGCTTTGTCGGAAGGCCTGCGCAGTCAGGGCCGCGAGATCATCGACATCGGCGTCGGGGGTACGGAAGAGGTCTATTTCCAGGTCGACCATCTCGGCGCGGCCGGCGGCGTCATGGTGACCGCCAGCCACAATCCGATGGACTACAACGGCATGAAGCTGGTGCGCGAGCATGCGCGCCCGATCAGCTCGGACACGGGCCTGTTCGCGATCTCCGACGCAGTCGAGGCCGGTGATCTGCCTGCGCCGGTGGCGACGCCAGGCACCGAGACGGTCGCACTCGACAAGTCGGCCTACATCGCGCATCTGCTGGGGTATGTAGAGACCAGGGCGCTGCGTCCGCTCAAGCTCGTGGTCAATGCCGGCAACGGCGGCGCCGGCTCGATCGTCGACCTGCTCGGCCCGCACCTGCCGTTCGAGTTCGTCCGCGTCTTCCACGAAGCCGACGGCAACTTCCCCAACGGCATACCGAACCCCTTGCTGCCGGAGAACCGTCAGGCGACGGCCGACGCGGTGCGCGCACACGGCGCGGACTTAGGCATCGCCTGGGACGGCGATTTCGATCGCTGCTTCTTCTTCGACGAAACCGGCGCCTTCATCGAGGGCTATTACCTCGTCGGCCTGCTGGCCGAGGCGATCCTCGCCAAGCAGCCGGGTGGCAAGGTGGTGCACGACCCGCGCCTGGTCTGGAACACCGTCGAGCAGGTCGAGGCGGCGGGTGGCGTGCCGGTGCTGTGCAAGAGCGGCCACGCCTTCATCAAGGAGAAGATGCGCGCAGAGGATGCGGTCTACGGCGGCGAGATGAGTGCGCATCACTACTTCCGCGAGTTCGCCTACGCCGACTCGGGCATGATCCCGTGGTTGCTGATCGCCGAGCTGGTGTCCACCAGCGGCCGCACGCTGGGCAATTTGGTGGCCGAGCGCGTGGCGAAATTTCCCTGCAGCGGCGAGATCAATTTCCGCGTGGCGGATGCGAAGGCCGCGGTCGACCGCGTCATGATGCATTACGCCGCGCAGTCGCCGACGCTCGACCACACCGATGGCATCAGTGCAGATTTCGGCGACTGGCGCTTCAACTTGCGAAGCTCCAATACCGAGCCGCTGCTGCGGCTCAATGTCGAAACCCGTGGGGATCGTGCCCTGCTGGACGCGCGCACGCGCGAGCTCTCCGACCTGCTGTCGGCCAAGGCCTGAGGTCCGTCATGTCCACGATCGTTCCTGTTTTGCTGTCCGGCGGCTCCGGCACGAGGCTCTGGCCGCTGTCGCGCGAAATGCATCCCAAGCAGTTCCTGCCGCTGGTCGGCGAGGACACGATGCTGCAGGCGACATGGCTGCGTGCGGCCCCGCTGGCCGGCGACCGCGGCCCGATCGTCGTCGCCAACGAGACGCATCGCTTCGTCGTCGCCGAGCAGTTGCAGCAGGTCGGCGCGCGCCCCGCGGCGATCGTGCTCGAACCCGTGGGTCGCAACACCGCGCCGGCGATCGCCGCCGCCGCGCTCGAGGCGCTGCGCGACGCGCCCGAGGCCGTCCTGCTGGTGCTGCCTTCCGATCACGTGGTGCAGCAACCCGCGGCGTTCCATGCCGCCGTACACGCCGCGTTGCCGGCCGCCGAGGCCGGCAAGCTGGTGACGTTCGGTGTCGTCCCCCGAGGACCGGAGACCGGATACGGCTACATCAAGTCGGCAACAGGCGCCGATGGCGCACCCTCGCCGGTCGACGCTTTCGTCGAGAAACCGGATCTCGCGCGCGCGCAGGCCTACGTCGCGTCCGGCGAGCACTACTGGAACAGCGGCATGTTCCTGTTCCGCGCCGATGCCTATCTGAAGGCGCTGGAAAAACTCGCACCCGAAATGCTCTCCGCGGTTCGCGCGGCCTGGGAAGGCGCGCGCCAGGATGTCGATTTCACCCGTCTCGATGCCGACGCCTTCGCCGCGAGTCCGTCGGACTCGATCGACTATGCGGTGATGGAGAAGACTGACGACGCGGTGGTCATGCCGCTGGACGCGGGGTGGAGCGACGTGGGCTCCTGGGCGAGCCTGCGCGAAGTCTCACCGCAGGATGCGCACGGCAACGCACACCATGGCGACGTCGTCGCGATCGACTGCCGCAATACCTACGCGCACGGCGAGCGCCTGATCGCGATGATCGGACTGGAAGACACCGTCGTGGTGGAAACACCCGACGCGATCCTCGTCGGGCGCAGCGACCGCATCCAGCGGGTCAAGGACGTGGTGGCCGAACTCAAGGCGCGCGACCTGCCGCAGGCCGCTTGGCACCGCAAGGTCTATCGCCCGTGGGGCGCCTACGACTCGATCGACAATGGCCCGCGTTTCCAGGTCAAGCGCATCACCGTCAAGCCGGGAGCGACCCTGAGTCTGCAGATGCACCATCACCGCGCGGAGCACTGGATCGTCGTCAGCGGCACGGCCGAGGTCACGCGCGGCGACGATGTGCTGCTGCTGGCTGAGAACCAGAGCACCTACATCCCGCTCGGCGTGACGCACCGCCTGCGCAACCCGGGCAAGGTGCCGCTGGAACTGATCGAAGTGCAGTCGGGCAGCTATCTGGGCGAGGACGACATCGTGCGTCTCGAGGACACCTACGGGCGCGCGTGAGCGACCAGTCAGCGTCAGAACCGGAAACGGCGCCCTCGGGCGCCGTTTCACTGTCGAACGACGTCGACCTTCAGCGCTGCGCAGCGGCCAGCGTGTCCAGGACGTCGCCGAGCGCGTCCCGCCACTGCGGCAATTCGATGCCGAAATCGCGTTGCAGCGAATCCGTGTCCAGCCGCGAATAGGCCGGACGCTTCGCAGGCGTCGGATAGTCGGCCGTGGTGATCGCTTCGACCGTCGGCGCGCGCGAGATCAGGCCGCGTGCGACCGCATCGTCGAATATCGCCTGCGCGAACCCGTGCCAGCTGGTCTCGCCCGCCGCGGTCAGATGCCAGGTGCCGGACGCGTCAGTGCCCTGCTGCAGGACACGGGCTGTGACGTCCGCGATCAGCGCCGCCGGTGTCGGCGTGCCGATCTGGTCGGCGACCACGCGCAGCACATCGCGCTCGGCGCCGACGCGCAGCATCGTGCGCAGGAAATTCTGTCCATGCGCGGCGTAGACCCACGCGGTGCGGAAGATCAGGTGCCGGCCGCCGGCCGCACGGATGGCATCCTCGCCGGCGAGCTTGCTGGCGCCGTAGACACCGAGCGGCGCGGTCGGATCCTCCGGCCGGTATGGACGCGTGCCGGCGCCGTCGAACACGTAATCGGTGGAGTAATGCACAAGCGGCACGCCGTTGGCGGCGCACCACCGTGCGATGGCGCCCGGCGTCGAGGCATTCGCCGCATGCGCGGCGTCGGCATCGCTTTCGGCCTGGTCGACCGCGGTGTAGGCCGCCGCATTGACGACGCGCGCCGGGCGCACTGTATCGAGCACGGCGACAACAGCGTCGGCATCGGCGAAATCCGCTTGCAGGCAAGCGCGACCATCCGGCAGCGTGCCGCTGCGCGTCGTGGTTTGCACCGCGCCGAGCGACGCAAGCGCGCGCAGCAGTTCCTGTCCGACCTGACCGTTACCGCCGAAGACCAGCGAGGTCATGCGCCGAACACCGGCAACCGGTCTTCTGTGATGTCGGCCAGCAGCGGCGCATGCGTGTCCTTGTCCGACAGCAGCGGCGCTTCCACGCCCCAGTCGACACCGATCGCCGGGTCATTCCAGCGCACGCCGGCGTCGGCTTCCTTCACGTACACGTCGGTGCACAGATAGCTGAAGACCGCCATGTCCGACAGCACCACAAACCCATGCGCGAAGCCTTCCGGAATCCAGAACTGGCGTTTGTTGGCCTCGCTCAGGATCACGCCTTCCCACTGGCCGAAGGTCGGCGAGCCGCGACGGATGTCGACGGCGACGTCGAGCACTTCACCCTGCAGCACGCTGACCAGCTTGCCTTGCGGGCGCGGCCACTGGTAGTGCAAACCACGGAGCACGCCCTTGGCGGACGACGAAACGTTGCTCTGCACGAACTTCGTCGGCAGGCCGTGCTGTCCGAACCGCTCGGCGTTCCAGGATTCGAAAAAGAATCCGCGTGCGTCGCCGAAAACGGCGGGCTCGATGACGACGGCACCCGGCAATTTGGTTTCGATCAGGTTCAACGGACCACTCCACGCGAAACGAGGGACATCAGGTATTGGCCGTAGCCGTTCTTCGACAGGGGCTTGGCGAGCGCGGACAGCTGCTCGGCATCGATCCAGCCGTTGCCGAAGGCGATTTCCTCTGGACAGCACACCTGCAGCCCTTGGCGATCCTGGATGGTCTGAATGAAATTCGAGGCCTCGTGCAGCGACTGGTGCGTGCCGGTGTCGAGCCATGCATAGCCACGACCGAGCTGCTCCAGATAGAGCGCGTCGTCATCGAGATAGCGGCGGTTGAGATCGGTGATTTCCAGCTCGCCACGCGGCGACGGCTCCAGTTCGGCGGCGTAGTCGCTGGCACGCCCATCGTAGAAGTACAGGCCGGTGACGGCGTAATTGGAACGGGGCTTCTCGGGCTTCTCTGCGATGTCGATGACCTTGCCGGTGGAGTCGAATTCCGCCACACCGTAGCGCTCGGGATCATTGACCCAATAGCCGAACACCGTTGCGCCGTCGCTGCGCGCATCGGCAGTCTTGAGCGTGTCGGTCAGGCCGTGGCCGTGGAAGATGTTGTCGCCGAGCACCAGGCAGCTCGGCTTTCCGCCAACGAAGTCGCGGCCGATCAGATAGGCCTGCGCCAGACCGTCGGGGCTGGGCTGCACGGCGTACTGGATGTCCATGCCCCACTGCGAGCCGTCGCCCAGCAGCGCCTGGAACAGCGCCTGCTCGTGCGGCGTGTTGATGATCAGCACTTCGCGGATGCCCGCTAGCATCAGCACGCTGAGCGGGTAATAGATCATCGGCTTGTCGTACACCGGCAGCAGCTGCTTGCTGACGCCCTTGGTGATGGGATACAGCCGTGTACCGGAACCGCCGGCGAGGATGATGCCCTTGCGCGCCGTCATGCCTCCGCTCCCATGCGTTCCAGACGATAGCTGCCGTCGAGGATGCGCTGCACCCACTCCTGATTCTCGAGATACCAGTCCACCGTGAACTCGATGCCACTTTCGAAGGTGTGCTCCGGCTTCCAGCCGAGTTCGCCCTGCAGCTTCGACGCGTCGATCGCATAGCGACGGTCGTGACCGGGGCGGTCCTTGACGTAGGTGATCTGGCTGCTGCGCGGCTGACCGTCCTCGCGCGGACGGCGGGCGTCGAGCAAACGGCAGATCGCTTCGACGACCTCGATGTTCTGCCGCTCGGAGTCACCGCCGACGTTGTAGGTCTCGCCGACCCGGCCCTTCTCGAGCACGGTGCGGATCGCCGCGCAGTGGTCGGTCACGAACAACCAGTCGCGGACCTGCTTGCCGTCGCCGTAGACCGGCAGCGGCTCGCCGGCCAGCGCCTTGGCGATGACCAGTGGAATGAGCTTCTCGGGGAAGTGATAAGGCCCATAGTTGTTCGAGCAATTGGTCGTGAGGACCGGCAGCCCGTACGTGTGGTGGAAGGCGCGCACCAGATGATCGGATGCGGCCTTGGACGCCGAGTACGGCGAGTTCGGCGCGTAGGGCGTGGTCTCGGAGAACTTGCCGGTCTCGCCCAGGGTGCCGTAGACCTCATCAGTCGACACGTGCAGGAAGCGGAAAGCCTCCCGACGGCCGTCCGGCAACGCCTTCCAGTAATCGCGCACCGATTCCAGCAGGCCCAGCGTGCCCACCACATTCGTCTCGATGAACGCTGCAGGGCCGTCGATCGAACGATCGACGTGGCTTTCAGCAGCGAAGTTCAGCACCGCGTCGGGCGCATGCTCGGCCAGCAGCCCGGCCACCAGCGCGCGATCGCCGATATCGCCGTGCACGAAGACATGGTTCGGATCGGACTCGATCGACGCCAGCGTCTGCAGGTTGCCGGCATAGGTCAGCGCATCGAGATTGATCACCCGGATGTTGCGGCGCACAGCCTCGAGCACGAAATTACCGCCGATGAAACCGGCCCCGCCGGTCACGAGCCATGTGAGCACTGGAACTTACTCCCGAAAAATATGGACACCAATCCGCGCCAAGCGGACCCCGCATGATACCGGCGTACGCAGCGGCGCTCGAATACGAGGACAGGCCGTTATTTTCCACGACAGTCCCTGAACATCCTGGCGACGCCCCGTAAAACCTCGACGCGTCACATCAGACATCCAGCACGTGGGTGATTACGCGCTCCGCCAACTGCGCCGCCGAAAACGCCGTGGTGTCGAGCACGAGCTCGGGGGAATGCGGCGCCTCGTATGGCGAATCGATGCCGGTGAAGTTGGGCAACCCGCCTCGACGGGCTTTCGCGTACAGCCCCTTCACGTCCCGACGCTCGGCGACTTCCAGAGGCGTGTCCACGAAGACTTCGAGGAACTCGCCAGTTGCAAACAGTCCGCGTGCGGCGTCGCGTTCGGCGCGGAATGGCGATATCAGGCTTACGATTACCACCAGCCCTGCGTCCGTCATCAGCTTGGCGACATTCGATACCCGTCGCTGGCTCTCTATGCGATCCCGGTCGGTGAATCCGAGATCGCTGTTGAGGCCATGCCGGATGTTGTCTCCGTCGAGCAGATAGGTGTGCACGCCCTTCGCCACAAGTCCACGCTCCACCAGATTGGCGATCGTCGACTTGCCCGCGCCCGACAGACCGGTAAACCAGATGCACCGGGCTCGATGCCCCTTGAGTGCGGCACGCGCAGCCTGGTCGATGTCCACTGACTGCCAGGACACGTTGTCGGCCCGACGCAGACCATGGCGGATCATGCCGCTGCCCACGGTGGTGTTCGTAATCGGATCGATCAGGATGAACGCACCCAGCCCAGGATCCTCACGGTAGGATGCGAACGCTATCGGGGCATCAAGCGCCAACGAGATTGCCCCAATTCCGTTGAAAGCCAGCTGCTTGGCCGCGAGGAACTGCAGGCTCTCGGGGTCGAGTCGATGCTTGATCTCCGTGATGCGTGCGCCGACGGTCCGGGTGGCCAGTTTGAAGCGGTAACGCCGCCCGGCAACCAGTGGCGCATCGTCGAACCAGAAGACATCGGCAGCGAACTGGTCGCTGACCTGCAGCGGCGCGTCGACAGGTGTCAGGACATCGCCTCGGCCTGCATCCACGTCCTGGCCCAGTCGCACTGCCACCGCGTCGCCGGCGCTGGCTGCCTGCGCTTCGACACCCGCGCGCAGCAACGACTCGATCACAGCGGCGGTCCCCGACGGCTCCACCCGGACCTGGATGCCGCTATCCAAATGCCCGCGGGTCACCGTGCCGGCCAGCCAGCGGGCACCGTCCGCATCACGGATGACCTGCTGGACGGCCACACGTGGCGTACCTGAAATCTCCTTCGATACATCGATACGCTGCAGCACTTCGAGCACGCTCGGACCCGCATACCACCGCGCTTCGTTGGAGCGACTGGACACGTTCACGCCCAACGCAGCGGACACCGGTATCGCGACCACATCCTCCACGCCCAAGCGCGCCGCATGCGCGACGAATCGCGAAACCAGATCATCGAAAGCCGCGCGATCGTAGTCGACCCGATCCATCTTGTTGACCGCAAGCACGACATGCCGCACGCCAAGCAGCGCGACGATGGTCGCATGCTGCAGCGTCTGCGGCAGCAGCCCCTTCGCGACATCGACGACCATGACTGCTACATCGGCCTGCGAGGCGCCGGTGGCCATGTTGCGCGTGTACTGCACATGTCCCGGACAGTCCGCGATCAGGAATCGTCGGGCGCCGGTCACCAAGTGCCGCCATGCGACATCGATGGTGATGCCCTGCTCGCGCTCCGCCTCCAGACCGTCCAGCAGCAGCGCGAAGTCGAGATCGGCGCCGCGCGTGCCGTGGGCGGCGCTGGCCCTGACCAACGCGGCGACTTCGTCATCCGGCACGCTGCCGCTCTCGTACAGTAACCGCCCGATCAGCGTGCTCTTGCCGTCATCGACATTGCCACACGCAACGAGTCTGACGAACGCATCCGTCTCGAGGGGCATCAGAAATATCCCTCGCGCTTCTTCTTTTCCATCGAGTCGCCTTCAGCATGATCGATCAGTCGCCCGGCCCGTTCGGACTGACGTCCTGACGCCATCTCCGAGATGATGGCGTCGAGATCGGCCGCCTCCGACTCCACAGCCCCAGTCAGTGGATAGCAACCGAGTGTGCGGAACCGGACACTCCGCGTCTCGACCTCCTCGCCGGGTAACAACCTGAAGCGCTCGTCGTCGACCATCAGATACACGCCATTGCGGCGCACTACGGGCCGAGGTTTCGCGAAGTAGAGCGGCACGACCGGGATGCTCTCCCGCTTGATGTAGCGCCACACATCGAGCTCTGTCCAATTGGAGAGAGGAAACACCCGAACGCTCTCTCCTGCCGAGACGCGCGGGTTGTACAGGTTCCACAACTCCGGGCGCTGCTGACGGGGGTCCCAGCGATGCCGTCCGTCACGGAAAGAGAAAATCCGCTCCTTGGCCCGGGATTTCTCTTCATCCCGGCGGGCACCGCCGATTGCCGCGTCGTAGCGTCCTGCCTCGAGCGCCTGCTTCAACGCGACCGTTTTCATGATCTCAGTGTGCCGCGCGGCACCGTGAATCTGCGGATCGACCCCTTCGCGTGCGCCGTCGGCGTTGACATGAACCTTGAGGTTGACGCCGGTTTCCGTTGCACGCCGATCCCGGAACTCGATCATCTCGCGGAATTTCCACAAGGTATCGACGTGCAGCAGCGGAATTGGCGGCTTCGCCGGTGCAAACGCCTTCAGCAGAAGATGCAGCAGTACGGAACTGTCCTTGCCGATCGAATACAGCAGGACCGGACGCGCGCATTCCGCGGCCGTCTCGCGGAGGATGTGGATGCCTTCGGCTTCCAGACGGTCGAGATCTGCCGAGACCGACGAAGACGAGAGCCCGATTGCTGGGACGAACGACGACTGCACTGCGTTTTCCATGACTGCGATTGTACGCGGCGCATCTTCTACGGATCGGCAACGCCGGTTCTACAGACAGAGTTTCTCGGGAGAAGCCGCGGCAGGTGCCGGCAGCCCTTGCCCCGAGCGGTGCGATCCTTCCGGGTGGCTTCGTTCGCCATCCGGGGGTGCGTTAGAATCCGGGGCCGCTCCGCAGCCCGCGAGGGACCGCGGCTCGTGATTTCGCCAGATATCGAGGAGTTTTCCCTCCGATGAAGATCCTTGTCGCTTACAAGCGCGTGGTGGACTACAACGTCCGCATCCAGGTCAAGCCGGACGGGTCCGGCGTGGTCACCGATGGCGTGAAGCTCTCGGCCAATCCTTTCGACGAGATCGCATTGGAAGAAGCCCTGCGACTGCGCGACAAGGGTGTCGCCGCCGAGGTCGTGGTGGCGACCATCGCGCCCGGCGACGCCCAGGCCCATCTGCGCAACGGCTTGGCCATGGGGGCCAACCGCGCCATCCACGTGGTCTGCGATGCGGCCATCCAGCCGCTGACCGCGGCCCGCACCCTGCTCAAGCTGGTCGAGAAGGAACAGCCGGATCTGGTGATCCTCGGCAAGCAGGCGATTGACGACGATGCCAACCAGACCGGTCAGATGCTGGCGACGCTGTGGGGCCGCCCGCAGGCGACTTTCGCCTCGAAGGTCGAGATCGCTGACGGCAAGGCCACGGTCACGCGCGAAGTCGACGCTGGCTTGGAGACGCTCGAAGTGGACCTGCCGGCCGTCGTCACAACCGACCTGCGCCTCAACGAACCGCGTTTCATCAAGCTGCCGGACATCATGAAGGCCAAGTCCAAGCCGATGGAGTCGATCCCGTTCGCCGATCTCGGCGTCGAATCGGCTGACACCTTGAGGACCACGCACTTCGAAGCGCCGACCAAGCGCGGCAAGGGCGTTATGGTCAAGGATGCGGCCGAACTGGTCGCTGCCCTGAAGGCCAAGGGCCTGCTCTGATTCCGTTGCGCCCGCCACGCGGGCGCCCAGCGACGTCCGGCCCCGCCGGAGTACAGGAGAACACCGTGTCCAAAGTCCTCGTCATCGCCGAACATCTCGACGGCGTCCTGAACGCCAGCGCGACCGCCAAGACCGTCGCCGCCGCGCAAGCGCTGTCGCCCGATGCCATCGATGTCGCTGTATTCGCGGCTGATCCGTCGGCCGCTGCGGCCGATGCTGCCACCATTGCCGGCGTCGCGAAGGTGCTTGCGGTCGCCAATCCCGCCAATGCGCAGGCGCTCGCCCAGGTGCTCGGCCCGCAGATCGCCGCGCTGGCGTCCGGGTACAGCCACGTGTTTGCCCCGTCGACCACATTCGGCAAGGATCTGATGCCTGTGGTCGCGGCCCTGCTTGGCGTGAATCAGGTCTCCGACCTGATGACGGTCGAGGGCAGCCGCGTCTTCAAGCGCCCGATCTACGCGGGGAACGCGATCGTCACGGTCGAAGCGCCGGCCGACCAGACCGTCGTGGCCACCGTGCGTACCGCGTCTTGGCAGGAGTCGGCACGCGGCGGTAGTGCCCCTGTCGAGACCGCCACCGTCGATGCTGCCCTGCCCGTCCATACCCGCTTCGTCGGCCTCGCCGCCGGCAGCACTGATCGTCCTGACCTGCAAAGCGCCAAGCGGGTTGTCTCTGGCGGCCGCGGCGTCGGCTCGGAAGAGAACTTCAAGATCGTCTTCGAGTTCGCCGACAAACTCGGCGCCGCCGTCGGCGCCTCGCGCGCAGCGGTCGACGCGGGTTATGTCCCTAATGAACTGCAGGTCGGCCAGACCGGCAAGATCATCGCGCCCGAGCTCTATGTCGCAATCGGCATCTCCGGCGCGATCCAGCATCTGACCGGCATCAAGGACGCCGGTACGATCGTCGCGATCAACAAGGACGCCGACGCGCCGATCTTCGAGATCGCGGACATCGGACTGGTGGGCGACCTGTTCAAGGTGTTGCCGGAGCTGGAAGCGACTTTGGGCGAATAGCGCTGGGCTTGCCGGCCGCTTGCTTCAAGTGGCCGGCGATCGCTCGTAAACCACCTGCAACTCATGATGCGGAAACCAGTCGCCGATCCAGCGCAGATCTCCCGGGAAGTATCCATCTCGCACCGGTCGAAAGCCCGTACTTGCCAACATCGCCTCGTCAAGCAGCATGGATCGATCAACGAAGGTCAGATGTGTCGGATCAATCCGGAAGCCGGCCTGGCCTGGCACAGTCACCAGCACGCGACGCACACCGAGTCTGGACGCTGCGCCCAGCAGCTTCACAAATACTTCCATGGGCGCGTTGAGATGTTCGAGGACGTGGCTGACCACCATGCTCTCGAACCCGGGCTTCGTTGAAAGTGCAGTGAGACCCCAGTCGTCTTCAAACCCGTCATAGGGCGCCACGTCGAGCCCCTCACGCCGACAGTGCTCCACTGTCGCAGTGTTGTACTCCAGCCCCTTCGAACCCGCCGGCAACCTCCTCAGCAGTTCTCCGACGCCGCACCCGAAGTCTAGTGTCGGGCCCCTCACGAGAGAGGCCGCACGCTCCAGATAGATCTGGCGCACCCACTTGCGTACAGGACTGCGATCCAGTTGGTACTGCGTATAACGGGAATCGAACTCCGTGGACATCCCGACGCTCCTTTACACCTGGACGGGCATCCTCGCACATGTGCAAATCAGTTTCAGCGCAGCAATCGATGAATGGCGCGTCGCGGAACCGAGGCGATATCGAAGGCCATAAAGCCCAGAAGCAGCTGCAAGCCGAGAATGACGGGCAAGGCGGATAACATTACTCGCCCGGCCGATGTCGGTACGCCCAGACTAGAGGCTTCGATCCAGAACCACGCCCCTAGCACGAGACCCGCAAACAGCAGAGCCAAACCACCGACAAGTTCGAAGGTCGCCAGCGACAGATCGCGCAGAAAGTAATTGTAAAAAATTCGTTTACCGGTATTGCGCGCGTGCTTCGAAAGAAAATCAAAGAAAATCCTGCCGATCTTCAACCCGCTTTCTTCGTCACCATACTTAGCATCCATCGGCACATCGACGACGACGGCACGGAGCGTGTTGAGCCGGAACAGAATGTCGGTCTCGAAGAAATAACGCCGACTGATTTTCTCCATCGGCAGCTTTGAGACCACTCGTGCGTGGATCGCGGTATATCCGTTGGTCGGATCGAACAGATCCCAATAGCCGGACGATATCTTGGTCATGAAGGAAAGGCCCGCGTTGCCGAAGATACGGATTCGTGGCATCTGCCCGATCTGCGACAGATCGTAGAAGCGATTTCCTTTGGTGTAGTCCGCCTCGCCTGCCGCAATCGGATCCACGAAACGGGAAAGCAGCGCTGGATCCATCTGCCCATCGCCGTCCATCTTGACGATGATGTCAGCGCCGTCGGCAGCCGCCTGTGCGTAGCCGGCCATTACTGCACCGCCGACGCCAAGGTTGACCTCGTTGAATACGACCCTGATCCGCGGATCGGTGCACTGCGACTGCACCAAGGCACCGCTGCCATCGGGGCAGCGATCGTCGACGACGTACACCCGCCATATCCAGTTCGGCAATCCTGCCACGACATCAAGAATGTGGCGCGATACGCGATAAGACGGGATCACGATGGCAACCCGGTCACTCGTTGCAGCCAAGGTCATTTCCCCGTAGGACGTCGACATGACGGTCGGAGGGCTCTCATGCATGACCGCCCTCCTCGTAGGACGTCGCGTACGCGCGCGCCAGCAATCTTGCCACCGGCGCCGGCCAGAGCGACGCGAACATCTCCGCATCTTCGCGGGCACGCACTCCATCTCGCACACCTGCGGTCGTCTCGCTCTCACCGTGAATGCGGTGAAGCATCAAACGGTCTCTCACGTAGCAGAACGCACCCGGAAGTCGAGCAGCACGAATCCACGCATCCCAATCCAAATCGACACGCAGATCCTCGCGGAAGCGCAGATTCGACAGTGACGGGCCCAGCGTGACGGAGGGACATGCAACCGGACAGCCGAAGCGCAGCAGGCGAGTCTTAGAACTTCGCGATGCCGCCGCGTCACGCCCGAGAAAGCCGACTTCGAGCAACAGGGATTTGATGCGGAGCATCATAGAGCGTTCGCGAATCCGCTCGTCGAGCAGTTCCGAGTAACCCGTCATCGCCAAGGATGCTCCAGGCGTCTTGGACACCGTCGCCATCGTCCGCTCGACGAAACGTGGCAGATACACATCATCCTGGTGTGCGATGGTGACCCAACTGCGCGACGCACAATCGAGTGCCGCGTTCCAGTCGCGGCCGATGCCAGCGTTCGGTTCGTGCACCCGCACTTCCACATCGAATCGCTCCGCGATGCGCGACAGCGTCTCGGACGGCGTCGACGTGCACAACACGACCTCCGATCCAGGCGCAGTCTGCGCCTGCAGGGACTCGAGACATGCGGTCAGATGTGGCGAACAACCGTAGGCAGGAATGACGAAACTGTGATCGGGTCTCATGACATTCTCAGGCCGGCTTGCCAGTGAGTGTCATCAGCAGGACGCCGCCGGACACGAGCAACAAGCCTATCCACTGCAGTAATCCGAGCCGCTCTCCGTAGAAGAACCAACTTGCAGCCGCGATAAGGATGTAGAAGAACGAGCCGGAGATTGCGAACGCCAGTCCAAGTTTTATCCGGCTTACGACCACGACCCAGACGATGAAACCGACGCCCTGGATCGCAACGGCTGCTATCACACCTGGCGAAAGACACGCCGCCAACAACCACTGGATTCCCGACGGTACAGGATCCCGCAATGCAATCTGGGTCACTGCCCGCTTGACCAATAGTTGGCTGCCAAGAGTGGAACAGGTCACAAATACGATCATCAATATTTCGCGGATCATCACGTCTCACACTCTGTCTGAGGGGCAGCGCTACGGCGCTGAACGGTTCAGCCCGGGTCGTACAAGCGCTCGCCTCGGGTGTAACGGCTCGAGCGAGCCGCATCAGTGGCACCACCGAGACTTCGCAACATCGGACAATCGCGGAATAAGAACGAAAGCGTGCAACGGATGTAGGCCCGCTGGCCACGTCACAAGACCACGATATTTTTTCCGGATTCGCAGAAGAAATTCGCACCCTTCTCCGCGAAAAGGAACACGACATCGTAGTGACCCGCATCCACGCCTTCAAGCGAGAAGCGTGCCTTGAAACCCGAGCGCGACAGCACCTCCGACCCGAAGTACTCGGCGACATCTTTTCTGACGGCACCCGTGATCGCGCCGCCGCCGTACAGTTTGCCCGCTTCCTTGTCTCTCAGCAGCAGGGTGAAATCGGACACCAAGCCGCCGTTTGCGCCAATGAGATAACCATCGAGCGTAATGTTTCGCCTTGGACCGAACGTCCGGTTGGGCTCGCCGCTCAGGTCGCAGGCGCGTCCCGACCACGCGGCGCCATCGAGCTGAGCATTCGGAACGATCACGAATTTTTCCGAGTGCCTCGCTGCAATCGTGGGCGACGTCAGTTTCATCGAGACGGCACAGGCTTCCGCCGCCTCCTTCGTTCCCGCTTGCAGCGTCGTGACGCCGGCAAGGCCACGCAGCATCACATTGCCCGAGTAAGCGGTGATGTCGACCGGATAACGCGTCAGCTCTGTGGAAAGAATGCGGCACCCCGAATTTACAACCAGGCGAGAGTCCAATGGAAGCGCTTGGTCCAGCCTCGATTTCCAGAACACTCTGAAGTCACTGAGGTTGATCTGCTCGACATCGTCGACAGCCATTTGCTCGTTTAGCGGCTCGATGTCGTCCAGCAGAGACGGCAGTAGCGTTCGGAAATCCGGCTCAATGCGATACGCGTGCTCCATGACCGGGAGGATCGCCGTGATTCCGGCCGCATCGTACTGCTTGACATTGTCGAACCGGATCCCGCGCATCTGGTTGAACAGTGTTTCGCGATCCGCGCGGGTGAACTCTGGAAAGGTGCGTCGATAGGTCTCGTCTTCGACATTGATCAGATGGATCGCTTCCAGCGCCGGCAGATTCTCGCCACGCAGAAGGTGCCCGTAGTTTCCGAGCGTTGCGATGGGTTTGCCACCATTCGCCTCGAACAATGCCTTCCAGTCTTCTGTCAGCTGGGTCCGGACAGGCGTGAGAATGTCTTTCGCCCGCATGACAGGATTGAACGAGCCGAAGATGATCACGTGAGCGAGCGCGGCGCCCCACAGCACCACGGGCAAGGCCAGTGTCCCGTGTGCGAATGCGCGCTGATCCGAGCGGAGCACATCCAGCGCGATTCCGATCACGACCAGTGCCAGAAAGATCCAGGGATATGCCTCGATCATGAAGAACTGCCCCCGGGCGTCCGCCCGGACGCCGACCACAAGGCTTCCGATAGTGAAGATCACCGCGGCGACGAGCATCTGCCTGTTTTCGATCTTTCCGTAGGCTCTCGAGATCAACAGTGCGCACACACCGACCGTCAGCAATGAAAGACCGAGCTGCATACGACGGCCCGGCACGATGAACAGCCCCGTGTACTTCGCTAGTGACTGCGGGAAGCCGCCCACGACCGTGAAGATCGCCATGATCACGAACATCGTGACGAAGAGAACCAGGAGCGGTGCCGAATCCCGGGCCGATCCGGTCCGCAGCAATGCAGCGATCGCGATCAGTGGCAGCACGGTCCCGACCACGCACAACTCGTAAACGGTTAGACCGACATCCACCGGGCTGACGGCGGCAGCGGTCGGGAAGATCAGGCCCAAGAGCACGCTCCAAGGCGCCCCTCCACCGGTACTGAAGCGAGCGCCCGGATAGGCTGTCAGGCTGACTGCCTCGATGTAGTCGGCATATTGGCTCCAGTAGATGGCAACCGCGATAGCTGCACTCAGCGCCGCAAGGATCAACGCGGTCGGCCGCAGCAAATCCCGCTTCATGAGCAGTACAAGCGGCGCCAGCGAGAACGCGATGACGTAGTAGAACGCCGGATACATCGCACCCATGAGCATGTGCGAGATCGACCAGGTGAGCAGAAAGAACTTGTACCGCCAGCGCATGTTTGCCGAGAGCACCGCCAGCGGCAGCAGACTCGGCCCCAACGTGGACAGATTGCTGCTCCACCAGACCTGGTAGTACATGCTGAAGAGCACCATCAGGCTGACGGGAACCGCGACCTCTTTCCTGGCCCCGAGGTTCGTCAGCAGCCAGACGAACGAGGCCAGGAACAGCGCGTTGTAGAACAAGCCTTGGAAGGACAGCGCCAACGGTCCGGGCAAGACGAAGTACAAAGCGAGCGTGGGCGTAAATATCATCGTCCAGTCGGGCCGAGGGATGCCCACAAAAAGCCGATACGACTCGAGGTAGGGCTCGAGCCTCGACGTTTCCGGAAATCCTTCCAGATACGCCTGCTTGAGCATCGGTATGTAGGTCGACCACTCGTCGCCACGCCCCTCTCTGGGGCTGCCGAAAATGGTCTGAGTCACATCGTCCCCCAGCAGCCGCAACCCGGAGATGTAGTGGCTCTGATACGCGCCCAGCGACAGCCAGACGATCGAAATCGTCACCGAACCTACGAGCAGCACACGCCCCAGAAGACTCATGTTCGACCAGCCATCGACGAATCGCTGCAGAAGATTGATCGGACGATTGCTCCAGACGGTCGACCGCTCGGCCGATTGTCGATTCATGTGTTGGATACCTGCATTAGAGAAGCGCGGCTTCACGCTTGAACATGATGAACGTCGCGCCCCGTTCGCGAGCCGACCGATCGCAAGCGCAGCTTGACGCGTACCGGATGGCCGCGTGTGTCGGAGTCGGCGATAGAGACCTGCAACGCAACCTGTGCCACGAGCTGAAGTTTCGGGCCGGAAAAGTGAAAACTCCGCACTCAACGCACGCATCCCGCTGTGCAGTCTGCAGTCCAGCGGCCGTCTCCAAATTCGATGGGACGATCAGCGCCTGCATCGCTTGATACTGGCCGGTTCTTATTCGCAACTTGCACCGGACGCGACCGGACCGGAGATTGCACGCAGCCAACCCGGCACGAGCGTGAATGCCGGCTTCCACGCCGCTCATTTCCCACCGGAACCGACAGCCCGCACCCGGTCGCGGAGACCCGACACCAATCGGCTATCGATCACCCGGCACACCACGGCCCAGAGTCCAGAAAGCACCCGTCTGACCCGCACGTGCCTGTCCATTAATGCGTCGAATCGGGCATATCGCGCCCTGTATCGCACCAGCTCATCGTAAATGCCGAATCGATGTTCGAAGATGTACTCGGCATTCCGGGCGAAGAACGCGATGTTGTTCCTGAAAATGTCCGCATACGTGGTCACCACGATCGGGCGCTGACCATTGAACTGCGTGGTGCGCGAGACATCCTGGACGCGATAGAAGAATAGCGGCTCGTCCAGCTGCACCACCGCCCGATTCAGTCCACCGACGATCTTCAGCCAGAAATCGTAGTCCTCCACACCATGCTTGAGCGTCTCGCTGAAACCCTCAACTGCCGTCCAGTCGGCTTTGCGGAAAAGACTCGTGACAAAGATGACATTGTCGATCGTCAGCTCGCGCTCGGAGTAATCCGGAAGCATCCACAAGCCGCTGTCAGCGCCGAAACGCATGGCCTTGCAGTACACGACGCCGACGTCGGCCCTCGCATCGAGCACCGCGACCGCCTGCTCGATATAGGTTGCAGCGATCCGGTCGTCCGCATCGAGCGGCAGGACGTACTCGCCACACGACTCGGCAATGCCCCTGTTGCGCGCGGATGCCGGGCCACCGTTGTCTTTCCAGACGATGCGCGTATTCGCCCACTCGGAGCGCTTCAGCAATTCGATGGTGCAAAGGTCTGTCGAACCATCGTCCACGACCACGATTTCGATATTCGGATAGGTCTGCTCATGGACCGACCGGATCGCCTCGTCGATCGTCGCACCCCCGTTGAAACACGGAATCACGACAGACACCTTGCGCAGACCTTCCATCAGCGCACTGGCCCGTTGAGTACCCTGTCGACCGACTTCTTCAGCGTGCCCACCACACCGATCTCCCGACTGGATCGACGGAACTTCTCATATAGACCCGGCGTCTGCCCGGCGCCGGTTGATTCCGTCACCTCCAGAACGCCCTGTGGCGCGGGCGGCGCCCGAAACGTGGCGTTGCTCACATCGAACGGACGCGGATACCGCTGCCACATGTCGGGATCCCGATAGGCCACTCGGGCATCGTTCTCGATCTTTTCCCCGCTAACATAGTTGGCATACGACCAGGGCATCTTCCCGAGCGTCTTTTGACCGTGGGCATCGAGCAGCGCAAGGTAGTGCTGGTACAGCGCCACGAAATCGGCCTTGTTGTCGTCACGCAGCCACCAGCCGATCGCCTTGTCGATGGTGCCGGAATCCAGGCCAGAAAAATGGATGAACCGGAGCGGATCGCCGTTGACGACGTGAGCGTCGCCCACTCTCCTCAGGTCACTGTCGAGCAGTGACCAAGTCGCGAAGTCGTATCCGTGATGCTTGAGGATATGCACGTCGAAGAAACAGGGCGCGAGATCGATCCACTTCTGGTCGGTGAAGATGCCGCGCGCCTTGTCGTCGTAGCAGAAGCGGAACAGACGCTCGGCCCACCAGCCGAGAAACGCCTCCGCGTTCGCACTCCGCCGAACCGCCAGAAATCCAAGGTTGTAGGTGCCGTGCGCCAGCGAGCTGATCTCCATGTCGATATTGCCCGGTCGGAGCAGATGCGGGCACACGACGATGCTCTGTGTATCGAGGATCTCCTCGAGTTCGGAAAAGTGGCTGTAGGCGAGCACATCCGGGTCCAGATACACGAACTTCTCGACCTCCGGATGGCGCTCGAGAAGGCCTCGCATGAACTGCGGTTTGACCGCCGTGGACGCCTCGACGATCGAATGCCTGAAGATGAACTGGTCGAAGTCCTCCCAGCCAACGTCCTTGGCGAGCACGACTTCGTCGAAGTGCGGGAACGCGAGCGCGACCTCCGGCACCTCGCGTTCGACCAGACACAGCACGAACGTGGCGTCCTTGCAGTGGCGCTTCACCGACTCGGCGAGCGCCATCGCCTTGGGAAGATAGTTGGAACAGATGGATGTGAAATAGATCATGTGCTCGCCTAATTGGTATCCGGAGTGTCTTGGGAATTCCTGTCGACCCACCTGCGGTGGAGCTTTCCGAACAGGCTGGATTCGTAACGCTCGAGACGGCGGCGCAGGCAGTCTGCATCCGATGCCAGGGCAGCCTCCCGTGCCTCGAAATGCTGCCTCGACTGCTGCGCTTCGAGCCGGGTCGCATCCAGCTCGACGGAGGCCTCGGCCAGTTCCGCGCGTAGCTGCTCGCGCACCGCCATCGACTCTTCCGACCATCGCACCTGCGCGGCCAGATCCGAGCGGAGTTGCGCGATGGTCTCGTGCATCTTCTCGCGCTCGACCACTGCGCTCTCCGACCAGGCGATCTGCGCCGTCAGGTCGGAGCGAAGCTTCGCCAACGCCGCATTGAGGCGATCGCGTTCGTCGACGGCATGCTCGGACCACTGCGTCTGCGCCGTCAGGTTCGAGCGAAGCTCCGCCACAGCCGCGTGGAGGCGCTCGCGCTCGGCTACCGCGCTTTCCGACCACGACACCTGCGCTGCCAGCTCGGACTGCACCCTCGCCAGTTCCGCATTGAGACGTTCACGCGCCTCGACCGCACTCTTCGACCAAGCGAGTTGCGCTTCTAGAGATGACCGGACCGTCGCCAGTTCCGCCTCGGCCTCCTCCACTCGGCGTGCGAATGCAAGCGCCATGCCCCCCAAGCCATCGACCAGCGGGCCTGTCGAAGAGAGCAGCGTCTCCAGCGCCTGCGCGTGCCTGTCGAACGCCGCCGGCGGCACGTCTTGCCCGCCAGCCATGGCCACGCAATCCTTGTAGACGCCGGTGGCGATTTCCGTCAGTCCGGTTCCGGACGCTGCACCTTCGCCACCCTCGAAATGCCGATCCCCGGCCGACACGAAAGCATCCAGCACGTCGCCGCGACCATCGACCTCCACGCCCAGCGCGCCGAGCGCCGCCGTCATCGTCTGCAGGGGTCGATCGATGAGCTGGTCGTAGGTCACCGCCACCCTGCGAACGCCGCGCGAGTCGCGCTCCGCGGCCAGCATGTGGCGCAGCCAGAGCAACTCGGAAACCGCGGGCGACCATCCATTGCGCTTCTGGATGGACGCCGCCACCTCCGACGGGTGTCTGACCACCAGGACGACGCGCGGCGTGCTACCGGTCCGGCGCAGCGCATCCAGCCACACCGGCAACAATCGCGAGAGACGTGGATCCTTGATCGCGAATACGGGTTCGGCAGGAAACTCGTCCTGCAGCAGCGCGGCGATCTCCGCGAGCGCCGACGTCGCGACTGCGGTTTCCGTCCAGCCAGCAGGCAGCGCACGCGCATCGTCCCAGCGTCGATCCAGTCCAGCGAGAAGCGCATCGTCGATGCGAACGGCCCGCTCGCTCTCGAAATACCCCTTGGGGTTGTCGCTTCCCGGCGGCAGCAGGCCGGTCCCCAGCGCAACACCCAGGCTTTCCAGACATCCGGTGATCGCCGAGGTGCCGCTCCGGTGCATACCTGCGACAAGAATGCCGATCCGATCCAATCGAACACTCAAGACCGCATCTCCACGGTCGCGCGTTCGACGAAGTTGACCAACGCCGTGGCGCCCAGCGCCGGCTCGGCCTGGACCCGGAACATCGCTACATCGATGTGCCGGCCGACGTACGCCTCGGCTCCGTCGACATCGGCAAGGCAGCCGGCATTCAGAAAATAGACGCCCGGATTGAGCAGGCATCGGAAGCGGAAGCGCACTTCCATGCAGGCTCCAGCAGCTTGAAGCGCCATTGCCGGATCGGATGCGTCGGTCGAGAAACCACCGATTTCGACACCTGTGGTGCTGCGGATCATCATCCCGCAACGCAAGCGGGACAGCGTCTGCTGCAGCTCGATGTGATAGGTGTAAATGTAATCGTGCCCGTGCACGAGCATGTTGACCTGCTCTCCCTCCGGCGTGAGCACACGAGGCTCGCGAATTTCGACCCCCTTGTTCTCGTAGGAGATCGTGCTGGCGGACACCAGCCCGGGGTCGAACCAAGCCCGCGCGCCTTCGGCCAAGGCCTGCGGCGTTTCGGATCGCATCGGCGAACCCGGTGCCGCGGCGGCATTGTCGGCTGCGCGACCTTGCCCGATGATCGATGCACGGATCGCGGACTGCCGCTCCTTCGGCGCGTATAGCATCTTCTGGTAGTTGGTCACCGCATCTTTCGGTGAGCCTCTGAATATCACCTCGCCTGCGTCGAGGACCACGGCATGGTCGCAGAGGTCGACCACGGCGCCGGCGGAGTGGGACACGAACAGGATCGTCGCGCCCGTCTCGCGAATCGCTTCGATCCTCGCGAAACACTTGCGTTGGAATGCCTCGTCGCCCACGGAAAGCGCCTCATCCACCACCAGGATGTCCGGCTCGACGTTGATCGCGACCGCGAAGGCCAAGCGCACGTACATGCCGCTGGAATAGTTCTTGACCGGCTGATCGATGAACTCGCCGATTTCCGCGAACGCGAGGATGTCGTCCAGCCGCGCTTCGGTCTGCGCCCGGTCCAGCCCGAGAATGGTGGCGTTGAGGAACACATTCTCCCGACCGGTGAACTCCGGGTTGAATCCGGCGCCCAGTTCGAGCAGTGCCGCGATCCGCCCGTTGACGGCCACCGTGCCCAAGGACGGCGCGAGCGTGCCGCAGATGATCTGCAGCAACGTGGACTTGCCTGACCCATTCCGGCCGATGATGCCGACCGTCTGACCCCGCGAGATTTCCAGGTCGATGCCCTTGAGCGCATGGAAATCGCGTCGCCAGTGCGTGCCATCCCGGGGGTCCAACAGTTCCATCAGCCGCTTGTACGGCTTGTCGTACATCGGAAAGATTTTGTGCACGCCGCGCGTGACGATGGCGGGCTCACAGGACATCGGCGAACCCCCGCTTCGTGGCCACGAACCAGGCGCGTGCGACATACATGAAGGCCACCGCGCCGAGACTGTAGAAAAACAGGCCCTTCCAGTCCGGCTGGACACCCCAGATCATCACGGCGCGCGCCTGGTCGACGATGAAAGACAGTGGATTGAGCTGGTAGACCCAGCGGTATTCCGCAGGTACCGATGTGGTCGGAATCATCACCGACGACAGGAACAGCAGCGCCATGCTCGCCATGCCGATGACCTGCTGGATATCCCGCATATAAACCGCCAGCGAAGCTAGCAACCAGGAGATGCCGAGCGCCACCAGAGCCATGGGCGCCAGCACGATGGGCAGCATCACGATGGTCCAGGAGAACTCGCCGTCCAGCACAAGCCTCAGCGCGATGAAGACGAGCGTGTTCATGAGGCAGTGGAAGCAGGCCGTCAGCAGCATCGGCCAAGGCAGGATTTCCAGTGGAAACACCACCCGCTTGACGAAGGACGGGTTGCCGATCACGAGGTCGGGGGCACGCACCATGCACTCCGACACCAGGAAATACACCACCAGCCCCGCGAACAGCACGACCGAGAAGTGGGTCCCCGTGGCCTGCGGCTCCGGCCAGCGTCCCCCCATCACGGTGCCGAACGCGAAGGTGTAGATGCACAGCAGAATGAAGGGGCTGGCGAGCGACCAGAGCACGCCGAGGCTAGCGCCACGATAGCGACCGCCGATCTCGCGACGGGTCAGCTCGCGGATGAGCGCCCGGTGCCGGATGACCTCGAGCGCCGGCGAAAGCAGCAAGCGGGGGAATAGTTTCAAGAATCGGGCCTCTGGATGGCACATCGTCGGTCCGGCCAAGCCGGACCACTGCGGGATGATCTCGCGGCCTCGGCCGCTCGCGCCCGCCTATGCCAGCGCGCTCGCCAGATCCGTCTTCAGATCGTCCGCGTCCTCGACCCCGACGCTCAATCGCACCAGATCATCATGGATGCCCAGCGCCGCGCGCCGCTCCACCGGCACCGACGCATGCGTCATCACTGCCGGATGGTTGACCAGACTTTCCACGCCACCGAGCGACTCGGCCAGCGTGAACAGTTCGGTACGCTCGCAGAACCGCTTCGCCGCCTCGAATCCGCCCTTGATGCGGACCGAGATGATGCCGCCGAAGCCGTCCATCTGGCGCTTGGCGAGCGCGTGCTGCGGATGCGACGGCAGACCCGGGTAGATCACCTGCTCGACCGCCGGATGCGTGTCGAGGAATTCGGCCAGCGCCTGCGCGTTCTCGCAGTGCGCCTGCATGCGCAGATGCAGGGTCTTCAATCCGCGCAGCGCGAGAAAGCTGTCGAACGGCCCCTGCACGGCGCCGCAGGAGTTCTGCAGGAACGCCAGCTGCTCGGCGAGCTCGGCGTTGTCGCCGACCACCAGCATGCCGCCGACCATGTCGGAGTGGCCGTTGAGGTACTTGGTCGCCGAGTGCATGACGATATCGGCGCCGTGTTCGATCGGACGCTGCAGGATCGGCGAAGCGAAGGTGTTGTCGACGACGACGATCAGGCCGCGCGTGTGGGCGATGTCCGCGATCGCGCGGATGTCGACGATCTTCAGCATCGGGTTGGTCGGGGTTTCGATCCAGACCAGCTTCGTTTTGTCGGTGATCGCGGCTTCGAACGCGGCCGGATCGGTCATGTCGACGTAGCTGAAGTACAGGCCGGCGCTGCGGGTGCGCACGCGCTCGAACAATCGATAGCTGCCGCCGTAGAGGTCGTCCATAGCGATCACGTGGTCGCCGCTGTCGAGCAGTTCGAGCAGGGTCGCCGTCGCCGCCATGCCGGATGCGAACGCGAAGCCGCGCGCCCCCCCTTCCAGGCCCGCCACGCAGCGCTCGTAGGCGAAGCGCGTCGGATTGTGGGTGCGCGAATACTCGAACCCTTGGTGTTCACCGGGGCTGGACTGCGCATAGGTCGAGGTCGCGTAGATAGGCGGCATCACCGCGCCGGTCGACGGGTCGGGTGACTGTCCGGCGTGGATGGCGAGTGTCCCGAGGCGATGGGTCATGGAGGGCGGGGTAAATTCGAGGGGCCGCCATCATAACGGAAGCCCCATTAAGCCCCCTTTCGCGCCGTTCGACAACGAAGCGCCGGCGATAACGGGCGATTCAGCCAGCCGATGCCGGCCGCACGTGCGCGAGGCGCACATGGCGCCAAGGGCGCTCGAACAGCAGGAACGACAGCATCGATGCGATCAGCGTGAGGGCCAGCATCAGGGCCGGGCCGAGTACCGCCCACGCGCCACCGCCCAGCCACAGCACAAACTCAAGCACCGGCATGTGCCAGAGATAGGCGCTGAAACTGACGATGCCGACAAGCCGCATCGGCGCCCAGGCGAAGGGACGCCGCAGCCAGGCGGGACCGTGGAGCAGCGCCAGCAGCAGGGTCGCCCAGGCGAGGCCGTGGGCCAGGAACCAGCCGTGATTGAGGGCGGGATCGAACGCGTTGCCGTTCAGCCGGGACCAGATGGAGGGCACCATCAGCAGGCACGCGGCCACCGCGGCGAGCGCGATCAGGGTCCAGATGCGCGGGCGATCCAGTGCCTCTTCCAGCGCCAAATCGATGCGCGCCGCGAGCAGCCCGCACAGGAACACCGGCAGATACGGCCCCAGCCGCACATCGTTGACCGCCATGGCGGAAGCCGGCCACCGCCACATCGCCAATGCCAGCAGCAGCCCGGCTAGCGCCACGAGCCCCCCCGGTGGGCAGCGCCCGCGCAGCCACGCGAGGGCCAGCACCAGCGGCGGCAACACGAAATAAAAAACGAATTCGACCGGAATGCTCCACAGCACGCTCTGCCCGTCGCGCAGCGTCAGATGCCGCAGCAGCGCGCCATCGTCGAGACGGTAGTGCCACGGCAGACCCGCTGTCGTGAGCCCCCACGACAGCAGCAGTACGACGAGGTACAGGGGCCAGATCCGCAGCACGCGGCGCAGCAAGTAGTCGGCCCACAAGCGCGGCGCGGTCAGCGCCGACAGCGGCCGGGCCAGCAGGATCCGGCCGAGCAGGAACGCGCTGAGCACGAAGAACAGGTACACGCCGCTCTTGCCCGTTCCCGACAGCCCCGGTTGCGGCAACAGGCCGTAATTCGACAAGTGGGACCCGATAACGATCAGCACGGCAAGTCCACGCAGTCCATCCAATGCATCGAATTGCTGCAATCGATTGTGCGGTGTTCCCAAAAACCACCTAGTCAATCGGAACTCCAAAGGCCTTACTCCACTCGCACCTGTGAGGCTTGCATTCGCGATGAAGCAAGCATCGCAGATCACCTAATCGTCTTAGAAAAAAAGAAAGGCCCGCATTTGCGGGCCTTTCAACACAACTTTAAATCACTCGCTGATCAGAGCAGACGATCGATTACCACCACACCGGAGCGGCCGGACGGGCCAGGATGTGGTTGCTGATCGAACCCGAAGCCGGGTTGACGATCTGGTACAGACCCTCGATCTGACCTGCCGGACCGGCGACATTGATCAGCAGCGTGCCACGCGGACGGGTCGAATCACCGAAGCCGGTGAGCACGGCGTTCAGGTCGATCACGCGGGTGCCGTTGGCCGGAACCGTACCGGTGAGGTTGGCGGTCTCGAAGGACTGACCCTCTTCGCCGATCACGCGGATGGTGTACGGACGGGCGGTATTGCCGGTATTGGTCAGCGCGACGCGCGAAACCCAACCAGCCGGGACCTGTGCGAGCGGTGCCTGCAGCTCAGTGCCGTTGCGGACGATGTTGCCGATCACACCCGACGCCACGACCGGCAGGTTATAGGCGGTGGTGTTGGCGGACACGCCGTCGAGGCTGGCCGTGTAGTTGCTGGCCTGGATCACCGGGTTCCACGAGTCACCAACCAGCTTCTCAACCCAGAAGTTACCACTCGTGCTGGTCAGGTTGAACGTCGCAGACGTCGCCGTCAGTGCAGCTGCGGAAGTACCCAGCGCTTGAACGCGACCACGGGCAGCAGCGTTGTAGGGCGTAGCGCCACTGCTGGCCACGAAGGAGAAGTCGCCTTCGATGTTGACTTCAGACTCTTCCAGATCGAGAAGCGTATCAACCGAAACCGGGAGACTGGCCGCGGTCAGCGTGCCGCCCTCGATCGTCGTCAGACCGAAGCCGTTGTTCAGAGTTGCGGAGTTGTTGCCGTACAGGAAGCGAGTGAACGCCGGGGTCGCATTGACGTCGGCAGTCGCCGTCTGGGCTTCACCCACCCAGCGCAGGCTGTTGGCAAACGAGAAGTAGGCACCCTGGAACGAGCCACCAGCGATCAGGCCAGTGGTACCACCCGCTTGGGCCTGCGACGGCTGGTCGTACAGGGCGACAGCGACGTTGGCGTTCTGGATGGCGCTGACCTTGGCGACGACCGGCAGCGTGATCTTCGTCGTGGCGGGCGCACCAGCATCACCAGCGGTGATCGAGAAGGTGATCACGTTGGTGCCCGAACCGTTGACGTTGCCGGCGACCGCGTACGTTTGGCCCTGGGGGCCAGCAGAGATCACCGGGGTGAAGCCCGGCTGGAACTGCACGTGCGGCGACGCTTCGACGCGGATGTAGCGCACTTCGCCCGGGGAGTAGGCATAGCCGCTATTCCAGACGATGTTGACGCCCTGACCGGTGAAGGTGGTGGCGTTGGTGCCGGTGGTGGTCTTGATTTCGCTGGCAAAGCGCGCAGCGGTGGAGGCCGGGTTGGTGGCCGAGAAATCGACAGCAAATGCATTGCCGGCGAGCAGCGAGCCGACAACTGCGGCGGCGAGAACCTTCTTGTTCAACATTTTGGTGATGCTCCTAGGATTTTCCATGAAATTACTTCTACCTACACCCGAGGCCATCCGCCGTCCGCATGCACGTGCCGGCGCCGACACCCAAGCCGCACTCCACCAAGTCCAGGTCATTCCCCCTGCTCCCTGTGTGGCGTCCCAGCCCACTGCTGCGCGTGCTTCTAAGCTGCACAGTCCCCGAATGCGGGAGCAATGTAAGCACGGCGTTTGACAACCGTCAACGCGCGATAAATGCTCAAACTTCAATTTCCGGTTTTGCAAGGCGCGCGCAAGGTCGAAGCGCCTCGTCGGTCACACTTTGGCCTGATTCTGAATGGAGGAAAGCCGGAATTTCGCGCATTCAGTGCAACGGCACATCCTGCCCAGGCGCGGCATGGGGGGTGACCGGGAGCGGCACCTCCCGCGGACTCGGAATCGAGGGCAGGGACCGGACTTCCGGCTCGCGTGGCAACACCGCGGGTTCAGCAGGAATGCCGGAGAAGCGGCTGCGGATGGCCTCGGTAATCGCGCGGGTCTGCGCCGTGTCCTCGACCACGTACGGGGTGATCAGCATCAGCAGCTCGGTGCGGTTGTTTTCCGAACGCCGGCTGTGGAAGGCAGCGCCCAGCACCGGGATGTCGCCCAGCAGCGGAATCTTCGTCTTGCCGGCGCTGCGCGTGTTGGAAATCAAGCCGCCGAGCAGCGTGCTCTCACCATCGGCGAGGCTCAGGCTGGTCTGCAGCTTACGGCTGAAAATGCTGGGCGAGGAGATGTCGCTGGTGTCGGTGGCGGACGCTTCGCTGACTTCCTGCGAGATCTTCAGGTCAACGCGCTGACCCGAGTGCACGACTGCAGTGATGTCCATCAGCACGCCGGTCTTGCGGTACTGGATGGATTGCAGGATGGAGCTGCCACTGCCCGGCAGGTCGGGCGCGGTAGCCTGACTGGTGACAGTGGGCACTTCGGTGCCGACGTCGATGCTGGCGTTCTCGCCGCTCTTCACCAGGATGCGCGGTGTGGACAGGATGGCGACGCGACTGTCGCGTGCGAACAGATTGACCAGCGCACGCACCTGACCCGAGGAAGAGACGCCCTGCCAGACCAAGCCGCCACCGGAGGTGGCGCCCTGCAGCAGGTTCAAGGGCCCGCGGACGCCATTGATGCTGATGTTCTGCAGCGCCCATTCCACGCCGTTGGCGAACTCGTCAGTCAGCGTGACTTCGGCGATCGTGACCTCGATGACCACCTGACGCGCCGGCTGGTCGAGACGCGCCAGCACGCCCTGGATCGCGCGCCAGCGCTGGGCGTCGCCCTGGAACACGATGACGTTGCGCACCGGGTCGACGGCGAGCTGACCACCGAGGCCGGACATCGAAGTCACCGACGCGCGCGGTGCCTGCTGCTGTCCTTGGGCTGCACTGCCGGTCATTTCGCCTGCGCCCTGTGCCGCCGCGTTACCGCCTCGCTGCCCGCCCGATCCGCCGCCGCCCTGAATGCCGGACGTGCTGCCCGTGGCGCCGACGAGCGCTTCGAGCACGGGCACGAGAGTCTCGACCGTGGTATGACGCGCCGAGTAGAGGAACATGCCGCCGCCGGCACCATCGTCGCTGGGCTGATCGAGACGCTCGGCCCATTCCGCGACCATCGACAGCACATCGTCGGAATCGGCAAACACTACCAGCGCGTTCGCGGAATTGACCGGGACGAAGGTCACCGCCCCGCCGGTACCGGGGCCGGTCCGGATCGACACGCCCTGCGCCGACAACACCTCGCGCAGTTCCCGCGCTAGTAGGTCCGCATTGAGGTACAGCGGGTTGATGCGGATGGAACGCTTGCCGCGCAGCAGGCTGGCATCGAGGGCGGACACGGCCTCCATCGCCGCGCGCACGGCGTCGCCGGGACCCGAAATCATCAGCGCATTGGCTTCGACCAGTTCGGTGAAGGTAACCGCGTGGTCGCCGAACAGGCCACGCAGCTGACCAGCGACGATGCCGGGCTGCGAGGCCTCCAACGGCATCGCGACGAACACCGTCCGCTGGCCAGCCGGTACGTCTGGCAGGGACCTGGTGACCATGATGCGCGGCAGCCCGCCCGCGGCATTGGCAGCGATGGGCGTGAAGCGCAGCACACCACCGAGTTCGGTGACTTGCACCCCGTAGCTGTGCAGCACTTCACGGGCGATGGTGAAGGCCTGCTGCGGCGAGCGCGGTTCGGTCAGACGCAGGCTTACGACGTCCTGGCGGGCGGCGATGGCCTGGTCGATCTGGATGGCGAAATCCAGCTCCATGCCGAACACGACGTTGATGAATGTCGGCAGCGGCACGTTGTCAAGCACGAGCGAGACAGGACGGCTGCCCGGCATGTCCGGCACCGGGGCGTCGGCAGCAGTGTCCTGCCGCACGGCGCGCGGCGGCAGGGCTGGTGACTGCTGCTCGACCAGCGGCCGGCGACGGGTCGCGTCGCGCTCGCCCTGCAGCACTTCTTCGGCACTGGCGTCCGCCTTGGGCGCTCGCAACGGCGCCGGGATCTGCGAGGGCGGAATCGAACTGCAGGCTGCGAGCGCCCCCGCGAGCAGCGAGGCGACGAACGGACGCGCGGTGGACATCGGCGCGCGGTGCGCCCGTGAATGTGGAGCCATCAGGAAATCACTCGTATCGAAAGGGACGCGGCCGCGTGCGCCATGCGCGGGTCATGCCACCGGGGGTGGTCCGAAGGCTTCACTCGGCCGCCCCGGCGGCCTGAGGTTGTTGCGGATCGACGAAGAGTCGGCGCTGGTGACGCTCGCCCTCGCCATCCACCCAATCCACCTGCATGCCATGGATTCGCAATACCTGCCCGCCGTCTGGCAGCTTGCCTCCCACCGGCACCCGGACCCCGCCCTCGCCATGGATCATGAAGATGGCCTGGAGATTCCGACCCCTGCCGGCAATCCCGACAGGGGTCGGCGGTGGAGGCGGTGGCGGAGGCGGCGGTTCGACCGGACGCGGTGCGGCGCCCCAGGGCGCGCGGGTTTCCCAAGCCGCATCGACCACGGCGAGGTCAGGCAATCGCATGCGGATCGTGTCCCAGACAAGGCCCGGATCCTCGCGTGGCTTCACCGATGCCGGCGAGTTTCCGACCAGCAGGCAGGCCAGCGCGCCCAGCAAGCCGAAGCCCAGAATCACGCCCGAATCGCGCACAACCGGCTTCATGGTGTGGTGCCCTCCTGGCTCGATACATCTTCCATTCCACTGACAGCTGGTGCCACTGTCGTCGTTGAACGCCGATAGTAGGCCCGGACCACGAGGCTGACTTGTGGACTCTCGCCATCGCCGATTTCGACCCGCTCCGCCTGGACCCACGGAAGCGCATCCGAAAGGGCCCGCAACAATGCGCCTTGCCCATACTGCGGCAGACGACCGTCCAGACGCGCGAGCACCTGCCACATGTCCGGATGCCCGGGCACGTCCAGCGTGTCTTCTACCCGGATGCGCGGCTCCTGCAGCGCACTGCTGGACGCAAGCTCGGTCAGCCAGGCCTGCAACTCTGCCTGAGCAAGGCCGGTGTTCGCGACTTCAGGCATACGATCACGCATAGCGGAAAGCGCTGCCTCCGCCTGCTCCGCGCGCGCGGTCCAGGCGTCCTGGGTCCGCAGCCCTTCCAGACGCGCCTGCAGTTCGAGATCCGACTCGAAGCGCTGCCTGTCCGCATCCGCATGCGTCTGCAGACTGGCGAGGCCGTGCAGCGCGACCACGACCAGCACGACCAGACTCACCAGTCGCAGCCGCCGGCTGGCCCGCCATTCGTCGCGGACCCGACTCCACCGCTCGCGGCTCACAACGCGGCGTCCTGCGTGGCGTCCGACAATACGAAGGTCAACTGCATGCCCGCAGGCACCGGCGTCGCGCTGACGTCGTCGAGCGGCGACCTGCCCACGAAGACGCTGACGAAGCCACGCGGGTCGGCAGGGCCGTTTCTGACCGTAGTCACGATGCGTTCCGGCTCGCGTCGCCAGCTGACGAGCTCGACGCCTTCGGGCAGAGCTGCCGTGATCTGCGACATCATTTCGTAATCGCTGACACCCGACTGCAGTTCCATCAGGCGCGCGGCCTCTTCGCTGGCGAGTTCCGCGCGCTCGCGCGCCGCGAGCACAGGCGCCACGTCCGCACGCGCGACTTCGAGCTGCCGGGCGACCGTGGCACTGGCGTTCTGCCAGCGGACAAGGGATGTGAGCTGCCAGCCAGCCACGAGAGCAATCAGTGCGGCCGCCCCGACCCAGGCGAGACGCTCCTGAGCATCGACCGTACCGGGCAACCAGCTTCTGCGCAGTTCCGCCCAGGGCTCGACTCGCCATTCAAAGGGGCCTACCGGCGGCACGTCCAGCTGCTGATCGAAACCCGACGCGCGCAGGAAGCGACCGCGCGCGGCGTCATCGGGAAGCGCGGGCCACCATTGACTGGCCGTCAATTGGCCGGCGCGCCAGACCTGCCCTTCCATGCCGGACGACAACGCCAGGAAACGCACGCCGTCCGTCTGCGGGACGGGCGCAAGCAGGCTTTCGGGAATCCAGGTCCGGTCGCCGATCTCGATGGCGGCGGGCGGATCGATCCAGATCCATGCATGACCGACAGTTCCTTTCCAGGCAATGCAGGTCAGCGCACGCGGCGAAGGCAGTTGCGCAGACAGGGCGAGACGCGCGGCGTTCTCGCGCTGACGCGCAGGGATGGCGGCCATGTCGAGACGTCTGTACTGGCACTGGCCTCTGGGAACCACCCATTGCTGCCCGCCGAAGCGTCCACCGCGCTGTACGGGAGCGCTATCACTCCCGTAAAGCCGTCGGGTCGGCGAAAAATTCGCTGCCAGTGTCTTCCGCAGGGTCATGAATTGAAGGGCGTACGATGGGATAAGCGGCCATGATCGACCAGGGACCCTGCTTGTCCGCGAGGGGCGTCAATCGTACATGCATCCGCCATGCCGCGCCGGAGCGTCCCCATAGCGTCATGCGTAAAGTCTGATCGGCGAGAAAGCGGTAGTCGCCGGCATCGCCGCCGGGCAGCAGAACGCCCAGACGCATCTGCATGTCGAGCGCGGACCGGAATGGCTGCGATCGGCGGGCCGCCACGATACGGTCGCAGGCTTCCGGGCATCCGGACACCCAGATCGGCAGCATGTCGGCGGGCATCGTGTTGGGGTTGATTGCGCCCGCGTAGTACGGGGTGACCCGGGCTACGATCGCGTCGAGCACATCCGGCCCCAAGGCGTCCCAGCCTAGGACATTGCCCAGTTCACCCGGCGTCAACAGCCGCCGGTTGGCGGGTGGCGGACGACCCGCCCGCTCGTATTCGCGCGATTCTGCGCCGTTGAGCCGTGTCAGATCATCCGAATCCATGTAGTCGAGCAGGGCATCCCGCAGTCGCGGTACGGCGGCCTCCTCCACGCCTTGATGCACGAGGAACCGGTCAAGCCCGCGCCCGGTCATCCAGGGCGAGAGCGGATAGAGGCCCGCCTCGTCCTGGATCGCGAACAGCGCACCCGGCATGCCGGCATACGGCGTGTCGTCCAAACGCATCTCCGTTCCGATCGGGTCGCGGATCAGCGCACCGAATTCGTCGAGACGTCGCAACGCGACCTGGTCGTCGTCCAGCGGGCGGACGGGCAGCCCGGCCAGCGTCAGTTCGCGCGTCGCGGCGATATATAGCAGCGTGTCGCGGCTACCACTAAGCGCGATTTCGTCCTGCAGTCGTTCGTGCCCGATGCGAGCCTGTGCGACCTGATCAAGCGACCACACGGTCATCAGACCGACGGCGATAGCGATGCCGGCGAGGATCCACAGCGTGACCGCCAGAACGAATCCGTTCTGCGGTCGGACGCATAGCCTAGATGCCACTGGCTTCGAGTTCATCTGTGCGCAACTGGCTGGGGGGAATGGGGTCGGCCAGCAACGGCACGAGCCAGTACAGCACGCCCCGATCTGTAACTGCCTCGAAGCGGACCAGCTTCGGCAACCGCTCCGGGTCATCGGGTGCAGGCGTCCAGCTTTCGCGCCACAGGCCGTCAAGACCGAGATACGCGAACCGGGCATCGCGCAGCGGGCCGGCCACGATCACCATGTCGGCGACGGCACTGTCGGCATAGTGCAGCGATTGCGCATCGCCCCGTCCCGAGATCCACCACCGCGCACGCGACATGCCTTGCGCGACCAGCGGAACAGGCGTCGCGTACTCCAGCTGATCGACGCGTCCTTCGAGATTGCCGAGCGCGTTGTCGAAGTCGGCCTGTGCGGCACCGACGGCCTCTCGAAACCAGGCCTCCTGCAGAAAATCCGTCCGCGCTTCCGCCTGCACCCGCAGCAGTCGCGTGCGAAGACTCAGCGCATGACTCAGCGACTGCATGAGTATCGCGACCAGAAGCGACACTACTACCAGCGTCACCACCGCCTCCAGCAGCGTAAAGCCACGCATGCGATGGACAGCAGGCCGATGCGATACATAGCCGCTCATAGACGATCGGGCTCACGGACTTGCCGATACCCCACGCGACGGATCTGCGTCGTCGTCAGCAGCTGGCCATCCCGCCTCAGATCGAGCGTCACGGTGTAGAGGCCGACCTCGAACAGACCCGCCTGCAGATGCCCCGTCATGGAGTTGCGACTCGGTTCGACCAGTTCAGACTGCCAACGCAGATCCACGTCGCCCAACCGCTGCTCGCCCGAAGGCGCCAACGCGGGATTGACCGTCTCCATCCAGGCCATCGCGTTGCGGACGGCCGAGTCGGCCAACCTCGCCTGCTCCACGCGCTGTGCCATCTGCACCGACTGGTTCATGGCCGCAAACAGGGCCAGGCCGGCCGTGGCAAGAATGGTCAGCGCCACAATCGCTTCGAGCAGCGAGAACCCCACCTGCCCCCGCTTTTCATGCATGGCCGGCGACCCGGCAATCGGGAGCACCAATGCTCCATTCTTCGGTCACGCCCGCACCCGTGACACGCACCTTCGCGGCGGAGCAGATGCCGTTCGCGGCGACGCGTAACGGCGTCAAGGCCGTCAGGGTCCAGCCCTCCGGAATCGCGACGCCCTCATGCGCGATCAGCTGGCCCGGCCCGAATCTCAGGTCCAGTCCGGCAGTGCGCGCGAGCAGCGGAAGACGCTCGATCTGACGCACGGTCTCCGCGCGATCTCCGCTAACCTGGATGGCCTGAACCGTATTCGCGAGACGAGGGGCGATCAGCGCCACCATGATCGACACTAGAGTCAGGACCACCAGCATCTCGAGAAGTGAAAACCCCGAGACATCGACGCCACGCGAGCCCGTGGGATCAGGGAGGCAGAAAACCGATGTCCGCATCGTTGCCCTCGCCTCCCGGCTCACCGTCGGCTCCGAGCGAATAGATTGCGAACGGCATACCGTCACGCCCCGGGACCGAGTACCGGTACGGATTGCCCCAGGGATCCGCAGGCACCGCCTCGTCGAGGTACGGGCCACGCCACCGCGCCCGCGCCCGCTCATCCGCGGGCGGGCTGGAAAGCGCGGCGAGTCCCTCCTCCGCGGACGGCACACGCCCCACTTCAAGCCGATAGGTCTCGATGGCGCCTCGCAGAAGCCGCACTTGCGTTTCGGCGACCTGCACCTTGGAACTGTCGACACGACTGAACAGGCGAGGCCCCACCAGGCTGGCGATCAGACCGATAAGCACCAGCACGACGAGCATTTCCAGCAGCGTAAAACCCGACTGCTCACGGCGGGGGACGGAAGCGGATTGCATGTGTGACATAAGGCTCACAAAGGCACGTCGTTGACACTGGTGATAGCAAGGATGATCGCAGTCATGATTGTGCCGACGACGACTCCGATGACGATGATGGCTAGCGGCTCCATCAACTGCAAGGCGCGCTTCATGCGATCACGTCCGATTGTCTCATACAGCCGGGCCAGTGCTGCGAGCAGCTTAGGCAACTCGCCACTGGCCTCTCCGACTGCGACCAGGTCATAGCCGGTGGGATTGAGCGCCCGGTGCTCGCGCAGCGCGGCGGAAAGGGTGGCGCCACCTTTGACGGAACGCGCGACGGCGGCAAGTCGCTCCTGCAGAAAGGCCATGCGTACCGAAGCGGCGGAAAGCCCCAGCGCCCGGATCAACTCCACACGCCCTGCCAGCAGCGCCGCCAATGTGCTCGCCCAACGCCCGACTTCCGCCTCGATCAACCACGTGCCGACGACCGGGAGCCGGGACGCGCGCTCTGCGAGTCCATCCAGAACGCCGGGGGCTTTCAGAAGCGTACGAGCGAGAATCGCGATCGCCGCCACCGCTCCGAGTACCCACCATATGTGTGCGCTGAGCCAGACGCCGGTCGCGATGGTCCACCGGGAAAGTGCGGGCATCGCATCCCCGTGCTGCGTCAGCAGGCTGCCGAACCTGGGCACGACCCAGACGAAGATGATGCCCACTGCCGCGACGCCAGACAGCACTAAGACCAGCGGATAGATCATCGCGCCCGTCACCTCCTGACGTACGCGCTGGTCGTACTCGAACTGCTCGACGCCGCCGCGAATCGATTCGGCGAGACGACCTGTCGCCTCGCCCGCATGGACCAGTTGATGGAGATACTCGGGTACGGGAAGCTTCGACTCGCGCAGGGCGGTACTGAAGCTTTCGCCACGACGGACCGTCTTCTCCATCTGGGAAAACGCTGCAGTCAGTGCCGGATGGTGGCTGGACTTCGCAAGTGAGGACAAGGACGTCACGAGCCCGACGCCGGACTCGAGCAGGGTTGTGAACTCCTGCAGCACGAGTTGCAGCTCGCGGACCGAGGCTTTGCGCCGACGCGGTGAACGGAAACCCCCTCCGGCGGCTTTGAGCGCGTAAGGGGTGAGCCCCTGCTGCACCAGCAGTCGCGCGGCTTCGGCATCATCGCCTGCGTCAAGGGTCCCGCTGACCTTCTTGCCTGCGCGATCCACCGCCTCGTAGCGGAAAGCAAGCCGATCAGCCATCCGCCACCGCGCCGCCCGTGACCCGGATGACTTCGTCGACGGTCGTCATGCCCGCCATCGCCTTGAGCAGCCCGTCCTCACGGAGCGAACGGGCCCCCTGCTCGCTCGCGAGCGCGCGCATCTTCTCGGCCGTCGCGGAGGCAAGCACGAGCTCCTGCAACTCCGGTGTGACGTCGACGAGCTCGTAGATTCCCAATCGCCCGCGATATCCCGTGCCCTGGCAGCGCCCGCAACCGACAGCCCGACGCCAGTCGGCCGCTGCGCCCGGTGCCGCCCGCGTCGCGACGAGCTGGCGCACGGCGGGCAACACGTCTGCCGGCTGACTGCAATGCGGGCACAGCCGTCGGACCAAACGCTGCGCCTGTACGGCGCGAACGCTCGTCGCCACGAGAAACGGCTCGACCCCCATATCGATCAGCCGGGTAAACGCACTGACCGCATCGTTGGTGTGGAGCGTGGACAGCACGAGATGGCCGGTCAACGCGGACTGCACTGCGATCTCGGCGGTTTCGAGATCGCGGATCTCGCCGATCATGATCACATCGGGATCCTGTCGCAGAATGGCACGCAGCGCCCTGGCGAACGTATAGCCGATCTCGGCATTCGCCTGGATCTGGGTTACACCCGATACCTGGTATTCGACCGGATCTTCGACGGTGATCATCTTGCGATCGCGCTGGTTCATTTCCTCCAACGTGGCGTAGAGCGTCGTGGACTTGCCCGAACCGGTCGGACCGGTCACCAACACGATGCCGTGTGGCTCCTTCGCCCACGTCCGGAACAGTGTGATGTCCCGCTGCGAGAACCCTAGCTTTTCCAGACCGAGGTCCTGCCGCTCTTTGGGGAGCAAACGCAGTACGATCGACTCCCCATGGACTGCGGGCACCGCGGAGGCTCGGACATCGACCTCTTGCCCGCTCACCCGGGTTCCTAAACGACCATCCTGCGGCAGACGGCGTTCGGCGATGTCCATGCCGGAGATCAATTTGACACGCGATGCAACCGCCGGATACCGGCTTGCTGGCAATGTCATTCGTGTGTGAAGAATGCCGTCGATCCGCAGTCTGATGTGGAAGACCTGTTCTTCGGGCTCGATATGGATGTCCGAGGCACGCTGATCCATCGCCTGCGCGAGAATGTTATTGACCAGTTCGATGACCGGGGCCTCTTCGGCCAGCTCCCTCAGATGACTGACATCCTCATCGTCCCACGGTGCATCACCGTGACGCCGCCGATTGCTGCACATCTCCAGCAATCGATCCACATCCTGGCCCTGTGCAAGCCGCCATGACCATGCGCGTTGCGCGAAGGCATGCTCGAGTGCCTCGTTGATCAATGGATCGAGCGGATCGCGTGCAACGACGAGCAGTGCGTCAGGCTGGCTGGAGGCTTGTGACGGACCCACCCACGCAACGACACCACTCTCATGCCACCAACCCAAATCGAAGCCGGACGACTCTAGCGTCTCACGAATCGTGTCACCGCTTTCCGGCCATTCGTCGCCCTGCAGGACCGGCATCTGCAACTGATCGGCCAAAGTTGCGATCAGTGTCTCTTCCGATAGAGCACCCAGCCGAACCAGCACACTGCCGAGTCGCCCTCCGAACTGCTCTTGGAACGCCAGCGCCTTGGATACATCGGCGACGGATACGATCTGGCGCTCAACCAGGATCTCCCCCAAGCGACGGCGTTCCTGATGGCGATCGAGAGTAGATGCAGCAGCGTTCATTGAGAAGTATCGCTAGACCCGTTGGGCATATCAGACGTCGAAAAAGAAAACCGATGCCAAGTTGCGGCAGTGTGCATTATCCGGGAAGCCGACTCCGGTCATTCCAGCACTTCGACACATCGGTGCCGGACTGTCGTGCGCCTGCTCAGTTGACCCGGCGGCGCAGGTAATTGAGCAGATCGATCCGGGTGATCAGCCCGAGGAAATTCTCGCCGCTGGTCACGATGGCCACCTGGCCGCGGTCGAACACCGGCAGCAGGGCCTCGACCGGCGATTTGACGTCGAGGAAGTCGAGCTTGCTGACCATCGCCGAAGACACCGGCTCGCGGAAGCGCGCCTCGTCGCCGTAGACGTGCAGCAGCACGTCGCTTTCGTCGAGGATACCGACGATGCGGTCGCCCTCCATCACCGGCAGCTGAGAGATCTCGTAAAGCTTCATGCGCTGGTAGGCGGTGACCAGCAGGTCGGTCGGCGCCAGTACCACCGTGTCGCGACGCGAGTACGGGCGCAGGATCAGGTCGCGCAGGTCACCGTGCTGCTCGCGCTCGATGAAGCCGTTGTCGAGCATCCAGTAATCGTTGTAGAGCTTGCTCAGATACTTGTTGCCGGTGTCGCAGACGAACACCAGCACCTTCTTCGGCGTGGTCTGGGCGCGGCAAAACTTGAGCGCGGCCGCCAGCAGGGTGCCGGTCGACGAGCCGCCGAGGATGCCCTCGGCGCGCAGCAGTTCGCGCGCGGCCAGGAAGCTTTCCTTGTCGCTGATCGCATAGGCCTGCTTCACCCGCGAGAAGTCCGAGATGCCCGGCAGGAAGTCCTCGCCGATGCCCTCGACCATCCAGCTGCCGGACTTGTCGTTGAGCACGCCGTCGTTGATGTATTCGGCGAGGATCGAACCGACCGGGTCGGCCAGCACCAGCTCCACGTCCGGCGCGTCCTTGGCGAAGCAGCGCGACAGGCCGGTCATGGTGCCCGAGCTGCCGCAGCCGAAGACGATTGCGTCCAGCCCGCCCACCTCGGCCATCTGCCGCAGGATTTCCGGGCCGGTGCCATGCTCGTGCGCGGCCGGGTTGTCGGGATTGCCGAACTGGTTGATGAAGTAGGCGCCGGGGGTCTCGCGCGCGATGCGCTCGGCGAGGTCCTGGTAGTACTCGGGATGGCCCTTGGCGACGTCGGAGCGGGTCAGCACGACCTCGGCGCCCATCGCCTTGAGATTGAAGATCTTCTCCCGGCTCATCTTGTCCGGGACCACGAGGATCAGCTTGTAGCCCTTCTGCTGGGCCACCAGCGCCAGCCCGATGCCGGTGTTGCCCGCGGTACCTTCCACGAGGGTGGCGCCGGGCTGGATGTCGCCGCGCGCCTCGGCCGCCTCGATCATGCGCAGGCCGATACGGTCCTTGATCGAACCGCCGGGATTCTGGCTTTCGAGCTTGAAATAGAGTTCGCAGGGACCCGCATCGAGACGGTGGGCACGCACGATGGGCGTGTCGGCGATGAGGTCGAGAACGGACTGGGCGATCGGCATTGCGTATCCGGAGTGCGGCGGGATGGTCCGATTATCGCATCCGCCCGCAACATCCGCGGGCGATGGCGACCGACGAGGATGGCCGCCACCGCCCGCGACAGCCGAACTCAGTGTTTCTGCATCTGGTCGTACATCTGGGTCAGTCGATCCTTGGCGGCCAGCTTCTCGCGTTTCATCTGCGACAGCGTGGTCTCGTCGACGGCGAACACGCCGAGCTCCGCATTCAGCACCTTCTTGTCCAGTTCCTTGTGCCGGTAGTAGAGCTGCCGGAACTCGACGTTTCCTTTCATGATCTCTTCGAGTTCGGTCTGCGATTGCGCTTCGAACATTGGATCCTCCTGACAGGAAAAAACGAACGCCCCCACCGGGGACGGCAGGGGCGCTACGTGGGCTGCAGCCAGAAATGGTCGGCGGACGATCCGATCAGGACATCGCCGCCGTCCTGTGGACGGTACGCGCGTGCCTGGTGGGGGATCATCTCGGTCATCGGCCTGGCTCGTTGACCGGATGGCGGAAGGAGTCGGTGCCACCCGGACAACCGACCCTACGCCTCCCGTCCGGGGTCGACAAGAGGCCGAAGTCCGATTTTCGAAGCGCGCCGCGGACAGGTGCTGAAACGCTTCCAGCGGAAGCCGCGGCCAAGCGCGCTACGACGCGGCTAGCGTGCCGAATTTCGCCCAAGTCATTGATTTCACTTGGATTCAGAATGAAGAGGCAGCGGCAGTGCGCGTTCGGCGGCGCCGATGACCGCCGAGAACGGCGCTCGACCACGTCTCGGATGAGCGCTCCGAGAAACCCCTGCGCACCTGGCACGGTTCCGCGCGCGCCCTCTCGCGAGAAGACCCGCCAGCAGGCCATACCGGAGCACCACGCCCCGGACAACGCGCCCTCAGGGCTGCTCGAGACTCTTGAGCAGCTCGGCTTCGCGGCGACGCAGCTCGGCCTCGCGCTGGCGCGCGGCCCGCAGCTTGGCGGCTTCCCCGCTGGCGACGCCCTGCAGCACGGTCTCGGCCTGCTGGCGGGCGGTGGTTTCCTCTTCGGCCGCCAGACGCAGGCGCGCGGCTTCCTCGGCCTGGATCTGCGCCTGGATGCGCAGGCGCTCGGCCTCCTGCCGGGCGCGCACGGCGTCCTGGCGGCTGGCCTCGACGATCAGCGCACTGCGCTCGCGCTCGAGCTGGGTGAGCTCGCGGCGCGAGGCCTCGGTCCGGGCTGCGAGCTCGGCCGTTTCCACGCGCCATTGTGCGATCTGCAGCGCGGCGGCGCGCTGGCTGCTGCGTGCGTTCACCAGCGACGCCAGCGACTGGCGCGCCTGCAGACGCTCGTAGGCGGCGGTGCCGGCGGTGTCCGGATTGCTGTCGATCGCCTGCAGACGCTGCTGCAGGATCTGCGCATCGCCCTCCGGCATGGGCTGCGCGGCGGCTGCCAACGGCAGCAGCACGGCCAGTGCGAAGGCGAGTCGGGTCATCGGGCGCATCGGGTTCATTCCTCCACCTGCAACCGCTGGCGCAGGTTGGTGATTTCGGCGCGGCGGGCGGACAGTTCGGCTTCGGTCGCGGCCTGGCGTGCGCGGGCGTGCGCGAGATCGGCGAGCGCGCTGGCCGACAGCGCGAGCGTACGCGCCTCGTCGCTGCGGTCGCTGGCCATCGCCGACTGCGCCTGGCGCAAGGCCATGCGGGCCTGGTCGATATCGGCCGGGGCGTACTGGTCGGCATCGGCATCGCCGGCGCGGGCCACCGACAGCTGCGCGGCGGCGAGCTCCTCGGTCGGCGGCGGCGTGCTCGCGCAACCGGCGAGTGCCAGCACGCCGGCGAGCGTGACGCCCTGCAGCAGCGGACGGATGTGTGCGAAGCTTGTGTTCATCGAGAAACCGTGCCCGGAAGCGTGATCCGGGTCATTGTGGTCAGCCGCAACCGGATGCGCAACGCAGGCCGGTTGCCGAGGGGGAGTTCGTACATGGATATCGGCTACTTCCTGAAGCTGATGACCGAGAAGAATGCGTCCGACATGTTCATGAGCACCGGCGCGCCGGTGTACATCAAGGTCGAAGGCAAGCTCTACCCGCTGGGCAGCACCGGGCTGCCGCCGGGCATGGTCCGCAAGATCGCCTACTCGCTGATGGACGAGGGCCAGATCCAGCAGTTCGAGCGCGACTACGAACTCAACATGGCCTATTCGCTGCAGGACGCCGGCCGTTTCCGCATCAACGTGTTCAAGCAGCGCGGCGAAGCGGGCATGGTCATCCGCGCGATCCGCAGCAACATCCCGAGCATCGAGGAGCTGCAGCTGCCGCAGGTGCTCAAGGACATCATCATGGCCCCGCGCGGGCTGGTGCTGATCGTCGGCTCCACCGGCTCGGGCAAGTCGACCACGCTGGCCTCGATGATCGACCACCGCAACGCCAGCACCTCGGGCCACATCCTCACCATCGAGGATCCCATCGAGTACCTGCACCGGCACAAGAAGTCGCTGGTCAACCAGCGCGAGGTCGGGCTGGACACGCTGACCTTCCACAACGCGCTCAAGAACGCGATGCGTGAGGCGCCGGACGTCATTCTGATCGGCGAGATTCTCGACGCGACCACGATGGAAGCGGCGATCGCGTTCGCCGAGACCGGCCACATCTGCCTGGCCACGCTGCACTCCAACAACGCCGACCAGACCATCGAGCGCATCCTCAACTTCTTCCCCGAGGCCGCGCACAAGAACGTGCTGATGAATCTGGCGCTCAACCTACGCGCCGTCGTGTCGCAGCGTCTGGTCGCCGGTATCGACGGCCGTCGCCTGCCGGCCACCGAGGTGCTGATCAACACGCCGATGATCCGCGATCTGTTGCGGCGCGGTCAGGTGCACGAGATCAAGCAGGCGATGGAGGACTCGCTGGAGGACGGCGTGGAGACCTTCGACCAGTGCCTGTTCCGCCTGCACAAGGAAGGCCGCATCGAACGCGAGACCGCGCTGCGTGCGGCGGATTCGCGCGATGGCCTGGATCTCAAGTTCCGGCTGTCGGAAGGCTCGATGGGCAGCCACGATCCCTACGCGGACGTGTTCGGCAGCGACCACTGAGGCAAGCGCACTTGTTGGGCGCCTACGCGCGACTTCGGGCAGCGATCCATCGCCCGGAGGAGAGCTGCCTTACAACAGAGCACCTGACGCCTCCATCCGGCAAACCAAACTTCGTCATCCCAGCGGCTTTCAACAGACGGATGTCTGGTCATGCTGGGATCCCTCTTGATCTTCGTGTGATTCGCGAAAATCAAAATGGGCCCCAGCTTCCGCTGGGGCGACGAGCAAGGCCGTCAGGCCGGCGCGTCGGCCTGCCGTTCCGGGGCCGCGGCCGCGAACGCGGGCAGCTTGGCGCAGGCCGCATCGATCCGTCGGATGCGCGGATACGGCGTCAGATCGATCGAGAAGCGTCGCGCGTTGTAGAGCTGCGGAATCAGCGCGCAGTCGGCGATGCCCGGCGCATCCCCGACGCTAAGGTCCCCTGCCCCGTGCTGCGCCAGCAGCGCTTCATAGGCCGCGAGTCCATCCTGCACCCAGCGCGCGATCCAGCGCGTACGGGCCTCGCCCGGCAGGCCGAGATCGTGCTCCAGGTACTGCAGCACCCGCAGGTTGCCGAGGGGGTGGATGTCGCATGCGACCAGCTGCGCGAGTGCGCGGGCGCGTTGCCGTGACAACGCGTCGGCCGGCAACAGCGGCGTGCCCGGGAAGACCTCGTCGAGGTATTCGATGATCGCCAGCGACTGGGTCAGCACGGCATCGCCGTGCTGCAGCGTCGGCACCAGATGTTGCGGATTGCGCGCCACGTAGTCGGGCGCGTGCTGCTCGCCGCCATCGCGCACCAGATGCACCGGCACGCTATCGAAGGCCAGGCCCTTGAGATGCAGCGCGATACGCACGCGATAAGCCGCGCTCGAACGCCAGTAGGTGTAGAGCGTCAGCGCGGCCGCCATGGGCTTACTCCGGCAGGGCCTGGCGTTCGATCACCTGTTCGATCGCGCCGAACAGACTGCGACCCTCGGCATCGAGCATCTCGATGCGCACGGTGTCGCCGAAGGACATGAAGGGCGTCTGCGGCTTTCCGTGTTCCAGCGCCTCGACGGTGCGCTTCTCGGCGAAGCACGACGCGCCCTTGGACGTGTCCTCGTTGGCGATCGTGCCCGAGCCGACGATGGTACCGGCCGACAGGGGCCGCGTCTTCGCCGCGTGCGCCACCAGTTGCGAGAAATCGAACTGCATGTCGACGCCCGCCTCGGGCGCACCGAACCATTCGCCGTTGATGTGCGTGAGCAGCGGCAGGTGCAGCTTGTTGTCGCGCCACGCGTCGCCCAGTTCGTCGGGCGTCACGAACACCGGACTCAACGCCGAACGCGGCTTGGACTGGAGGAAGCCGAAGCCCTTGGCGAGTTCGCCGGGGATCAGGTTGCGCAGGGACACGTCGTTGACCAGACCGACCAGCTGGATGTGGCCGGCCGCCTGCGCGGGCGAGACCGCCATCGGCACGTCGTCGGTGATCACGACGATCTCGGCCTCGAGATCGATCCCGTGGTCTTCGCTGGTGACCTTCACCGTGTCGCGCGGGCCGAGGAAGCCGGCGCTGGTCGCCTGGTACATCAGCGGATCGGTGTAGAAGCTCTCCGGCACCTCGGCGCCACGCGCGCGGCGCACGCGCGCGACGTGCGGCAGATAGGCGCTGCCGTCGACGAACTCGTAGGCGCGCGGCAGCGGCGCGGCCAGGCGTGCGACATCAAGGTCGAACACGCCGTCGGCATCGCCGGCGTTGAGCGATTCGTACAGCGCGTTGAGGCGCGGCGCGGTATTGGACCAGTCGTCGAGCGCCTGCTGCAGCGTCGCGGCGATGCCGGTCGCGCGCACCGCGGTGGCGAGGTCGCGCGAGACGACGATCAGGGTGCCGTCGCGGCCGCCCTCCTTCAAAGAACCCAGCTTCATGGCAACTCCGGTTGGCGTGCGGCTATTCCGTTGCGATTGTAACGAAGCCCCGCGATGCCTGTTCGCCGCACATGCCGGAGGGGCCCCGCGGCAGCGGTCAATCCTCGCCCTGGAACGCGCCCGCGCGATAGGTCAGCACCAGCGTGTCGCGATGGCCGGCGTCGCCGGCGGGCTGGATGGGCGTGGATTCGTGGATCACCCGGTGATCGTCGAGCAGCAGGGCTGCCCACGGCTCGGTCAGGGTGAAGCGCTGGCCGGCCGGCCCATCGGCCTCGAACACGCGCGTCTCGCCGCCCTTGATGCCGTGCCGGCCGACCAGCAGCACCGCGACGAAGTCCACGCCGTCGCGATGCGCGCCCTCTGGCGTCGGCCGTCCGATGCCATCGGTGGTGTCGATGCGGAACTGGTGCGCTTCGACATGCCAGTCGCGGGCGTCGCGCGCCTGCGCGAACGTGGCCCCGAGGCCGGCGACGAGCCGCGTCCACGCCGCATCGGCAACCAGCGTCGGCGACAGCGGTTCGAACCAGCGATGCATGCCGCCGTGCAGCGCGTTGTAGTCCTCGGACTGCCAGTGCGCGCGATGCGGCACCTGGTCCAGCGTGCTGGCGTGCTGCACGAAACAGCCATGGCGGCGGCGGCGGTAGCGGCCGCCGTCCTTGAGATACGCATCTGGCGGCAGATCGTCCCAGCCCGCGCGCCAGCGTTCGAGCGCGGCGATGTCGACATCGCACAAGGCAGCAAGCGTCGACGGCGCGAGAATCGCGCAGCCATGCGTGCGCAAGGCGCCAACGACGGCATCGGGGGCGGTGTACGGCGGGGCGAACGCGTTCATCGGCGAATTCTAGGCCTGCACCGATGCGGATGCATCGCATCTGCGTGCGCACGCATGGAACGCAGCCCGCATGCGATCGCACCACTGCGCGAGAAACGAATTGCGCCCACGAAAAAGCCCGCCTTGCGGCGGGCTGTTTCGTCTTTCGAATGTGGCAGCCCCGGATGGATTCGAACCACCGAATGCCTGAGTCAGAGTCAGGTGCCTTACCGCTTGGCGACGGGGCTATGTGCATATTGTAACGCTGAAACCGCGATGTTCTGCAAGCTTCTGAAGCACCGGATCCACGCATGTCGCGCGGATCCGGCCAAGCGCGAACATCAGCGCTTCGAGAACTGCGTGGCGCGACGTGCCTTGTGCAGGCCGACCTTCTTGCGTTCGACTTCACGTGCGTCGCGGGTCATGAAGCCCGCCTTGCGCAGCTCGGTCTTCAGCGTCGCGTCGTACTCGACCAGCGCGCGGGCGATGCCCAGGCGGATCGCACCGGCCTGGCCGGTGGTGCCACCGCCCGACGCGGTGACGACGACGTCGAACGACTCGGTGTTCTGGGTCAGCTCGAGCGGCTGGCGCACGATCATGCGCGCGGTCTCGCGGCCGAAGAACTCGTCGAGCGGACGACCGTTGACGGTGATGGCGCCGCTGCCCTTGCGCAGGAACACGCGGGCGACGGAGGACTTGCGACGGCCGGTGCCGTAATTCTGGGAAATTGCCATGACTTAGAGTTCCAGGGGCTGCGGCTGCTGAGCGGCGTGCGGGTGCTCGGCACCCTTGTAGACCTTGAGCTTGCGGTACATGGCACGGCCGAGGGTGTTCTTCGGCAGCATGCCCTTGACGGCGATCTCGATCACGCGCTCCGGGTGGCGCTCCAGCGCCTGGCCCAGGGTCTCGGTCTTGAGGTTGCCGATGTAGCCCGTGAAACGGTGGTAGAGCTTGTCCGTCATCTTCTTGCCGGTCACGGCGATCTTCTCGGCATTGACCACGATGATGTAGTCGCCGGTGTCGACGTGCGGGGTGTAGACGGGCTTGTGCTTGCCGCGCAGGCGGTGGGCGATTTCCGCGCTCAGGCGGCCCAGCGTCTTGTCGGTAGCGTCGACGAGGTACCAGTCGCGCTGGACGGTCTCGTTCTTGGCAACGAAGGTCTTCATTGGAAATACTCGATGGGTGACTGGTCGGGCTGGTTGCGCCGGTTGCCGGCGGAACGTCGCCTCGCGTTGTACAGCGTGCAACACAGAAGCGGAACTATAGCCGGCCGGGCCTTGTCGTGCAAGCCGGAGGTCCATGCGACCGCCGGGCGCTGGCGCGTCCGCTGGCGAGGGTCGAGAATGATACGCGAGGCGGCGCCCGGCCGCCGCTGCAGGAATCGAGACATGGCCCTCCCCCGGTCCGGCTTCAATCCGGTCGACCAGTTGCTGGTCGAAACCCAGCGCGCGCTCGACACGGTGTTCGGCAATCCGCCCGCGACCCGCCCCAACCCGTCTCTCGACACGCCCGACGTGGTCCTCAACGACAGCGAACGCCGCCACGCGGCCGGCCTGATGCGGATCAACCACGTCGGTGAGGTCTGCGCGCAGGGCCTGTACTTCGGCCAGGCCGCGGTCGCCCGCGAGCCGGAAACGCGCGCCCACCTGCTCGAGGCCGCGCAGGAGGAAACCGATCACCTGGCCTGGTGCGCGCAGCGCCTGCGCGAACTCGACAGCCGCCCCAGCCTGTTCAACCCGCTGTGGTACGGCGGCAGCTACGCGCTGGGCGTCGTCGCCGGCCTGCGCGGCGACGGCTGGAACCTCGGCTTCGTGGTCGAGACCGAGCGCCAGGTCGAGGCCCATCTCGACGACCACCTGCAGACCCTGCCCGAGGCCGACCAGCGCAGCCGCGACATCCTGCGGCAGATGAAGGAAGACGAGGCGCGCCATGCCGACCATGCCGAACAGGCCGGCGCCCGCGTGCTGCCGTGGCCGGTGCCGTCGCTGATGGCCACCGCGTCGAGCCTGATGAAGGCGGTGGCGTACAGGCTCTAGAGCGATGAGACGTCAGACGTGAGGGCGTCGCTACGCCGCACGCATCCGATCCCCTGAACAGAAAAGGCCCCGCACTGCGGGGCCTTTTCGTCGAGTTGCGACGTCGCGCCGGTCAGTCGACCAGATTGCGGCCGTGGTACAGCTCTTCGATCTCGCGGCGCAGGCGCGCCTCGATCTTCATCCGGTCCTTGAACGACAGGTTGCGCGCCTTCTCCTCGAACAGGTACTGGTCGAGGTCGAACTCCTTGAGGTGCATCTTCGTGTGGAAGATGTTTTCCTGGTAGACGTTCACGTCCAGCGCGTCGTAGCGCGACTTGATGTTCTTGGCCAGGTAATCCTGGATCGAATTGATCTTGTGGTCGATGTAGTGCTTCTTGCCCTTCACGTCGCGGGTGAAGCCGCGCACGCGGTAGTCCATCACCACGATGTCGGACTCGAGGCTCTCGATCAGGTAGTTCAGCGCCTTCAGCGGCGAGATCACGCCGCAGGTGGCCACGTCGATGTCCGCGCGGAAGGTCGCGATGCCGTTGTCCGGATGGGTTTCCGGATACGTGTGCACCGTGATGTGCGACTTGTCGAGGTGCGCGACCACGGCGTCGGAGATCACGCCCTTGGCCTGCGACTTGTCGATCACCGGCTCCTCGGAAATGAGGATGGTGACCGACGCGCCCTGCGGCTCGTAGTCCTGGCGGGCGACGTTGAGGATGTTCGCGCCGATGATCTCGGCCACGTCCGTCAGGATCTGGGTCAGCCGGTCGGCGTTGTACACCTCGTCGATGTACGCGATGTAGCGCTGGCGCTCGTCTTCGGACGCCGCATAGCAGACGTCGTAGATGTTGAACGACAGGGCCTTGGTCAGGTTGTTGAAACCCTGGAGCTTCAGGCGCGGGAGCGGTTTGACCACAGCGGTCGACCCTCGGGGGTTGGGCGAAACGCCAATTATGCGGCAAAGCGCCCATGCCTCGCGACCTCGGGCGGATGCGGGTTTGCCCCCGGCAGCCTGAGCGCCTACTCTGCGGCATTCCCCCGATCCGACGCCCATGACCCCGACACCCGTGGCCCTGATCAATCCCCACGCCCGCCCGCCGCACCCGATGGCGCCCACGCCAGCCGCCATCGAGCGCTTCCTGGCCCACTGTCACCGCCGCCGCTACCCGCCGCGCAGCGAAGTGTTCCGCCCCGGCGACCCGGCCGGCACGCTCTATTACGTGGTCAGCGGCTCGGTCAGCATCATCACCGAAGAAGACGACGGTCGCGAACTGATCCTGGGCTACTTCGGCACCGGTGAACTGGTCGGCGAGATGGGACTGTTCATCGAGTCCGACGTGCGCGAGGTCATCCTGCGTACCCGCACCCAGTGCGAGCTGGCCGAGATCAGCTACGAGCGGCTCTACCAGCTGTTCGACGGCGTCCTGGCCAACGATGCGACCTCGATCATGTACGCGATCGGCGCGCAGCTCTCGCGGCGTCTGCTCGACACCAGCCGCAAGGCCGGGCGTCTGGCGTTCCTGGACGTGACCGACCGCATCATCCGCACCCTGCACGACCTCACCCGCGAGCCCGAGGCGATGAGCCACCCGCAGGGCACCCAGCTGCGGATCTCGCGGCAGGAACTGGCCCGGCTGGTCGGCTGCTCGCGCGAGATGGCCGGCCGCGTCCTCAAGAAGCTGCAGGCGGACGGCAAGCTCACCGCGCGCGGCAAGACCATCGTGCTGTTCGGCACCCGCTAGGACTTAGCACATGAGCCTCGGCCACTTCGCGCCGCGCGGCGAACTGCCCGACGCCGACCTGCGCAGCGCGTCGGCGATCGATGCCGACGACGTGGCCGCGCTGCTGTCGGAGATGGGCTATCCGTGCAGCGTCGCCGAGGCGCGCGAGCGCATCGGCCTGATCACCGCCAACGACCGCCAGGCGCTGGTGCTCGCCCGCAGCGGCGGCCGGGTCTGCGGGCTGATCGCGCTGGATTTCATGTACTACCTGCCGCTGGGCTCGACGACCTGCCGCATCACCGCACTGGTCGTCACCAGCGAATCGCAGGGCAATGGCCTGGGCCGGCAGCTGCTCAAGGAAGCCGAGCGCCGCGCGCGCTTCGCCGGGGCCGCGCGACTCGAACTGACCAGCGGCTCGCAGCGCGCCGATGCGCACGCGTTCTACAAGGCCTGCGGGTTCTCCGACGGCACGCTGCGCTTCATCAAGCGGCTCGGCGACGCCTGACCGGCGACGTCGCGGTCACGCGACGCCTGCAGACTGTCCCGGTCCATCGGAGCCCGCGACATGGAACTCGGCGATCAATTCCTGTTCTTCGTCCTGGTCGGACTGATCGCACAGCTGATCGACGGCGCCCTCGGCATGGCCTTCGGCCTGGTCTCGTCGTCGGTGCTGCTGAGCATGGGCGTGCCGCCGGCGGCGGTCAGCGCGAGCGTGCACACCGCCGAGGTCTTCACCACCGGCGCCTCCGGCGTCTCGCATCTGGTGATGCGCAATGTCGACACGCGGCTGTTCCTGCGGCTGGCGCTGCCGGGCATGGCCGGTGGCGTGATTGGCGCCTACGTGCTGACGCAGTTGCCGGGCGATGCGATCCGGCCTTTCATCTACGCCTACCTGCTCATCCTGTCGGTGGTGATCCTGCTGCGCGCGGCCGGCAGGCTGATGCCCAAGCGCGAGGTCAGGCGCGTCCCCGTGCTCGGCTTCTTCGCCGGCCTGCTCGATGCCAGCGGCGGTGGCGGCTGGGGTCCGGTGGCGACCTCCACCCTGCTCGCCCGCGGCGGCACGGCGCGCACGACGATCGGCACCGTCAACGCTGCCGAATTCCTGGTCACCGTGTCGATCTCGGTGACCTTCTTCCTGACGATGGGCCTGCAGCACCTGGACGTGATCCTGGGCCTGCTGGTCGGCGGCATGATTGCAGCGCCTCTGGCGGCGCTGTTCGTCAAGCACGTGCGCGAGCGCTGGGTGCTGCTCGCGGTGGGCACGCTCGTGCTGCTGATCAGCCTCTACCAGATCGGCCGGTCACTGCTGGGCTAGCGCGGCAGCCGGCTCGCCCGCGCGGTCGGCGCAGCCCCAGTTGAGGATCGGCGTGCCCGGTGGCAGCACGCGGCGGAACATGTCGACATTGCCCGCCTTCGGGTTCACCACCACCGGCGCCTTCGCGGCCTTGAGCAGCGGCAGGTCGGCCGAGGAATCCGAGTAGCAGATGTCGATCTGCGTGTAGCCGCGCTCGCGCAGCATGCGCATCTTCTCCTCGGCGTGGCAGTGGCGCGTGGCGGTGACCGCGCCGAACTTCGGCCCGACCGCCGTGCCGATGACCGGCACCGACTCGTGGGCGACGAACGCGAGGATCGCGCGCGCCAGCTCGGGCGGCGCACCGGTCGCGATGACCACGTCGTCGCCGGCGACGCGATGCGCATGCAGCACGCCCAGCGCGACCGGCAACAGCTTGGGACGGATGCCGTCGGCGTTCTGCGCGACGTAGCGATCGATCATGCGATCGAGCAGACCGCGACTGCGCATGCCCACGGTGCCGATCCACACGAAACCGGAAATGCCGTACCGGCGCGTCGGCAGCCACGCGATCATCGGCCCGAGCACGGGCGCGGCCAGACAGGCGAGCGCGGTGCGCCAGACGCTGCGGGTGATCAGCCAGCGGAACAGGTGGGTGCCCGAATCACCGTCGTAGAGCGTGTGGTCGAAGTCGAAGACGACCGTACGCGGCGCGGCCTCCGGCGCGGTCTCGCGCAGCAGTTGCGCCACGACGGGCGCCTCTTCGACCGGCGCGTCATGGGCGTCCTGCGCGGGCGCAGCCGCAGTGACAGCTGCGATCGCGATCGCGGCAAGGTCGACGGGCGCACTGTCGTCGCTCACCGTTGCCGCATCGGCGGGGGCGAACAGCGTGCGCAGGGCGACGCCCGGATCGGGCTCGCGCATGAAGGCTTCGCCGACGAGAAACGCGTCGATCCCGGCATCGCGCATCCGCACAACATCGGCGCGCGTGTGGATGCCGCTCTCGGTGACCAGGCGCCGGTCGCGCGGCACCGCGTTCTGCAGCGACAGCGTGGTTTCGAGCGAGACCTCGAACGAACGCAGGCTGCGGTTGTTGATGCCCAGCAGGGGCGCGGGCACCTGCAGGCTGCGCTCGAGCTCGTCGATGTCGTGCACTTCCACCAGCACGTCGAGATCGATCGACATCGCCAGTTCGGCCAGTTCCACCAGCTCACGGTCGTCGAGCGCGGCGGCGATCAGCAGCACGCAGTCGGCGCCGAGCGCGCGCGACTCGAAGATCTGCCAGGGATCGACGATGAAATCCTTGCGCAGCACCGGCAGTGCGCACGCGGCGCGCGCCTGCAGCAGGTAGTCGTCGGCGCCCTGGAAGAAATCGATGTCGGTCAGCACCGACAGACACGCCGCGCCGCCCTGCGCGTAGCTGCGCGCGATCTCGGCTGGATGGAAATCGGCGCGGATCACGCCTTTCGACGGGCTGGCCTTCTTGACCTCGGCGATGACCGCGGCGTGTCCGGCGGCGATCTTGGCTTCGATCGCCGCAGCGAACCCGCGCACCGGTGGCGCGGCGGCCGCGCGTGCGGCGACTTCGGCCAACGGCATGGCGGCGCGGCGCGCGGCGACTTCTTCGTGTTTGCGCGCAAGGATGCGCTGCAGGACGTCGTTCAAGATCGGCACCAGGGGCCGGCGCGGCGGCACCGGTCAGGAAGGGCCGCACACGATACCGCAGGCGGTGCCGAACGCGGGCTCAGGGGCTGCCGGCGTCCCACTCGGTGCCGTCGCCGTCCTCGGCGCTCGACCAGCCGTAGGCGCGCTCGACGCGCGCGACCTGCAGATCGTAGTGGTCGTACCAGCCTCGGCGACTCTTCTCGCGGATCACGCCGAGTTCGTCCTGGGCGCGCCAGGCGCGGATCGAGGCTTCGTCGGTCCAGTAGCTCAGCGTGACGCCCTCGCCGCCTTCGCCCTCGATCGAATCCATGCCGAGAAAGCCGGGCTGCAGCTTCGCCATCTCCAGCATGTCGCGACGCGCCTCGCCGTATCCGACCGCATCCTCGCCGTTGCGGCGGTAGCGGAAGATCGCGACGTGGTACGGCGGGCGGGGCAATGCGGGGTGGTTCATGTGCAGGATCGCTTCTTCGGCAACGGTACGAAGGGTCAGCATCCTTGCATCGCATTCAGCATACGCGCCCGCGCGGATGCGGGCTACATGACTTTCGACCCCTCAATCGGGCGCGCGGGTCGCGGCGACGAACGTCTCCATCTGCCGGATCGCCGCGCCTGAAAGAATCGTGGCGCGCGCACGTTCGACCCCGGCGGCGATCGAGTCCGAAATACCCGCCACGTACAGCGCCGCGCCGGCGTTGAGACTCACGATGTCCTGCGGCAGGCCCGGGGTGCCGTCGATGGCCTGGCGCACGAGCGCCTTCGATTCGTCGGCATTCTCGACTCGCAGATTGCGGCTGGCCGCCATCGCGATGCCGAAATCCTCCGGGTGGATCTCGTATTCGCGCACCACGCCGTCGCGCAGTTCGCCCACCAGCGTGCCGGCACCGAGCGAAATCTCGTCCATGCCGTCGCGGCCCCAGACCACCAGCGCGCGCTCGGCGCCGAGCTCACGCAGCACGCGCACCTGGATGCCGACCAGATCAGGATGGAACACGCCCATCAGGATGTTCGGCGCACCAGCCGGATTGGTCAGCGGGCCGAGGATGTTGAAGATCGTGCGCACGCCCATCTCGCGACGCACCGGCGCGACGGTCTTCATCGCCGGGTGATGGATCGGCGCGAACATGAAACCGACGCCGGTCCGGGCGATGCAGCGCGCGACCGCTTCGGGTTGCAGATCGATGCGCGCGCCGAGCGCTTCGACCAGATCCGCACTGCCCGATTTCGACGACACGCTGCGGTTGCCGTGCTTGGCGACCTTCGCACCTGCCGCGGCCACGACGAAGGTGCTGGCGGTCGAGATGTTGAAGGTGTGCGCGCCGTCGCCGCCGGTGCCGACGATATCGACCAGATGCATGCGGTCGGACTCGGCAACCGGCACCGGCAGCGCGAACTCGCGCATCACCTGCGCCGCGCCTGCGATCTCGTCGACGGTTTCCTTCTTGACCCGCAGGCCGGACAGGATCGCCGCGGTCATCAGCGGCGACACCTCGCCGCGCATGATCATTCGCATCAGATCGACCATCTCGTCGCGGAAGATCTCGCGGTGCTCGATGGTGCGTTGCAGGGCTTCGTGGGGGGTGATGGGCATGGGGGGATTCTTGTCGCGAAAGGAGTTGGTCTTTGCGCGTCATCCCAGCGGCTTTCAACAGCCGAATGGCTGGTCACGCTGGAATCCATTTTGATTCTCGAGCCAACCAGCACGGCAAGATCAAAATGGGTCCCAGCTTGCGCTGGGACGACGATGGGTCAGCGCTCGAGAAAGTTCTTCAACAGCGCATGGCCGTGCTCGGTCAGGATCGACTCGGGATGGAACTGCACGCCTTCGACCGGGTGCGTGCGATGGCGCAGACCCATGATCTCCTCGCGGCTGCCGTCGTCGTGTTCCGTCCAGGCGGTGACTTCGAGACAGTCCGGCAGCGAGGACTGCTCGACGACCAGCGAGTGGTAGCGCGTTGCCTCGTAGCCATCCGGCAGGCCGGCGAATACGCCCCGCCCCTCATGGCGGATCGCCGAGGTCTTGCCGTGCATGATCCGCTGCGCGCGGATGACCTTGCCGCCGTAGGCCTGGCCGATGCCCTGGTGGCCGAGGCACACGCCGAGGATCGGCGTCGTCGCGCCCAGCCGCTCGATGACTTCGAGCGACACGCCCGCTTCGTTCGGCGTGCACGGCCCCGGCGAAATGACGATGCGCTCGGGCGCGAGTTTCGCGATCGCATCGACCGACAACGCGTCGTTGCGCTCCACCCGGACCTCGGCGCCCAGCGCCTGCAGGTACTGCACGAGGTTCCAGGTAAAGCTGTCGTAGTTGTCGATCATCAACAGCATGGGTCAATCCGCGAGCAGGAAGATGGCGTAGAGGTGTTCGGCGATGGTGACGGTGCCGACGGCGAGACTTTCGGGCGTGATGCGACTGCCGGTGACCTGGATGCGGTCGAATGCCGCCCCCGGACTCGCGGGCGGCGGCGGGGACGCGCCACCACGGCCGCGCGATGACGCCCACTGGCCGGCTTGGACGCCGTAGGCGAAGCTCGGCGCCACGTCGGACACGCTGTACAGCGAGCCCACGCGCGCGCCGTAGCTCGTCGCCAGCAACGCCGCTGTCTCGCGGGTCTGTCGCATCGCCTCGGCCTTCAGCTCGCCGCGCAGTGCGGCCTCGCCGGAGAATGTCGGCTCGATACCGCCCAGCTGCACGTCTTCACCGGCCGGCAGCTTGGCGAGAAACGCGCGCGTGGCGTCCGCATCGGGAAAAGTGACCCGCAGCACGCGCGTGGCGCGGATGCCGCGATACACGCGCTTCTGCGATTCATAGTCGTGTTCGGGCTGCACTGAGAACGTGCTGGCGTCGATCGAGTCGGCGATCGCGCGCCCAGACTTCAGCGCAGCCAGCAGCGCGCCCAGATTCGTCTGCACGCGGTCGCGCGCGACCTCGGGCTGCATGTCCAGCGCACTGAGCGTGATCGACACGGTGAACCGGTCCGGCACCACATCGCGCGTCGCTTCGCCCTTCACCAGCAGATGCGGCAACGAAGGCAGCGCATTGACCTGCGCGGCCGCGAACGGCGCGCACAGCACGAGCACGAGCACCGCACATCCGCGAACGAAACGTCCTGTCATCGTCGACTCTCCTGGTCCGTGGTGAAACTGTCGGAACGGCTCACAAACCCTTTGCCGCCTGCGCGACCGCGCGGAAGAGTGCGCGGCCCTTGTTCATGGTCTCGGCCCATTCCATCTCCGGGTCCGAGTCGTAGACGATGCCGGCGCCGGCCTGCACGTAGAGGCGGCCGTCCTGGATCACCGCGGTGCGGATCGCGATCGCGGTGTCGGCATCCCCGTGCCAGCCGATGTAGCCGACCGCGCCGGAATAGACGTTGCGCTTGACCGGTTCGAGGCTGCGGATGATCTCCAGCGCGCGTACTTTCGGCGCGCCGCTGACGGTGCCGGCGGGAAAGGTCGCGCGGAGCACATCGGCGTAGCTCAACCCGTCCTTCAGGCGACCGGTGACCTCGCTGACGATGTGCATGACGTGGCTGTAGCGCTCGATGACGAACCGCTCGCCGACCTCGACCGTGCCGGCGGCGGACACATGCCCGACGTCGTTGCGGCCCAGGTCGATCAGCATCAGGTGCTCGGCGCGTTCCTTCGGATCGGCCAGCAGCTCGGCTTCCAGCGCCATATCGTCCGCAGGCGTCGCGCCGCGTGGACGCGTGCCGGCGATCGGGCGCACGGTGACTTCGCCGTCCTTCAGACGCACGAGGATTTCCGGCGACGACCCCACGACCTGGGTGCCGCCGACATCGAGGAAGTACATGTAGGGCGACGGGTTCAATGCGCGTAGCGCGCGGTAGACGTCGACCGGACGCGCATTGAACGGCACGGACATGCGCTGCGACAGCACGACCTGGAAGGCGTCGCCGTCGGCGATGAATTCCTTGGTTTTCGCGATCGCCTCGATGAAGCCTTCGCGGGTGAAGCCGGACACGAAATCCGACTCGTCGAGTGCGGCCGGTTGCAGTGTTTCGGGATAACCCGCGCCGCCCTGGCGCAGGCGATGCGTCAGCGCGTCGAGGCGCCGGTTTGCGCGCACCCAGGCCTGTGGTTCGCGGGTGTCGGCATGGACCACGAGATACAGCCGGCCCTTGAGGTTGTCGAACACCGCGACCTCGGTGCTCAGCATCAGCAGGATGTCGGGCGTGCCGAGTTCGTCACGCACGTCGCTGCGCGCGCCTTCGCACAGGCGCGGCTCGATGTATTCGATGCACTCGAACCCGAACCAGCCGACGAGTCCACCGGTGAACACCGGCAATCCGTCGATCTGCGGCACCGAATGCTGCGTGCGCAAGCGCTCGACCTCGGCGAACGGGTCGTCGACCTCGCGGGTCTCGATCACTTCGCCGTGTTCGCGCACGGTCAGCGTATGGCCATGGAAGGCGTACACGCGCTCGGCCGGCAGGCCGATGATCGAATGACGACCGAAGCGCTCGCCGCCCTCGACCGACTCGAACAGGTAGGTGTGCGGCCCGTCGGCGAGCTTGAGATACACCGACAGCGGCGTGTCGAGGTCGCTCAGGACCTCGCGGACGACGGGAACGTGGGTATGGCCGTCAGCGGCGTAGCGCTGGAACTCGGGAAGCGTGGTCACGCGGCATTTCCTGGCAGGTCGGACGAACGGGAGCAACGGTGGCGGCGCGCCACCATCGCCAACCGGCGTCGTCGGAACGGAACTGCGAGGGAGCGGACGTGCGCATGGCGGCTACTGTAGCGGCTCCCGGCGGCTTGCGCGACCGGCTCAATCCACCGGGGCCGGTGCGCCGACGAGCAGCGGGCAGGCATCCGGCAGGTGCATGCGCAACCGCCCCGACACGCACGCGATCGCGAAACGCCGCGCCCGGCGCGGCTCGCCGTCGAGGTTGAGCACCAGCGGTTCCTCGGCCTCGATGACGACCTCCGTCAGCTGCGTGCGCACGGCGACCTGGTCGAGCGCGGCCACCTTGCCCTCGGTCAGAGCGGTGCGCAGCGTATTGACCAGCTCGCCCTCGAGCTCGGACACGATGGTGACGTCGATCAGCCCGTCGTCGATGCTGGCGTCGGGACACAACGCCTGCCCGCCACCGGCCTGCCGGCCGTTGCCGATGCCCAGCGCGATGAAGCCGCCTTCCCATGCGAACTCCGGCCCGCTGATGCGCGCCTCGATCGGTTCGATGCGCCCCAGCCGCGCCAGGCCGGTGATGAAGTACGCCAGACCGCCCAGCACTTTCTTCAGGCCGGCATGCGTTTCCACGGTCACCTGCGTGCCGAAGCCGCCGGAGCCGAGATTGGCGCACCAGTGCACGCCGTCGTCGGTGTCGATGCGCAGCACGTCGATCGGCACCGCGGGGGCGTCGGCCACCAGCGTCAGCGCGTCGATCGGCAGGACCGGCACGGCCGCGGCGGTCGCGAAATCGTTGGCCGTGCCCAGCGGCAGCAGGCCGAGCGTCGGCAGGCGGTCCGCTTCGGCGTCACGCGCGGCCAGCACCGAGACCACGGCATTGAGCGTGCCATCCCCGCCGGCCGCCACCAGGGTGTCGACGCCGGCGTCGATGGCCTCGGCGGTATAGCGCTCGGCGTCACCCGATTCCCAGGTCACCCGCACGTCGAGAAGGATGCCGCGCGCGCGGATCGCCGCGACCGCCTCGCGCACCGCGTCGTCGCCCGCGGACTTGCCATTGAGGATCAGGCGCCAGTGCGGATGCGACATGCGAGGGGACGTACGGTGATGGAGGTGGCGCGGAGCGTAGCGGACGCCCGCGTCCGCCCTGTTAACCCGCCCTCACGCGGCGGCCGGTGCTGTCATCACGCGGTCATCGAGCGCCCGGAACATGGGAGGCCATAGCAGGGACGACGGGCGGAGGCAGGATCAGCCTCCAAATTTCCGGAAGGCCGCATCGCGAGATGCGGCCTTCCTTTCGTGCGCAGCGTCGTTGGCGCGACGCTCAGGCGCGGATCTGCGTTGCCCGGGCGATCTCGGCGCGCATCGCGTCGACCACGGCGCGGTAGTCGGGCTTGCCGAAGATGGCCGAGCCGGCGACGAAGGTGTCCGCACCCGCCGCGGCGATCTCACCGATGTTGTCCGGCTTCACGCCGCCGTCGATCTCCAGCCGGATCGGCTTGCCCGTCGCGTCGATGCGCTTGCGCACCTGGCGCAGCTTGTCGAGCGTGGACGGAATGAAGGCCTGGCCGCCGAAGCCCGGGTTCACCGACATCAGCAGCACCATGTCGAGGTCTTCGAGCACGTAGTCGAGCACCTCGACCGGCGTTGCCGGATTGAGCACCAGACCCGCCTGGCAGCCTTCGGCCTTGATCAGCTGGATGGTGCGGTGCACGTGGCGGCTGGCTTCGGGATGGAAGCTGATCAGCGAGGCGCCGGCCTTCGCGAAGTCCGGGACGATGCGGTCGACCGGTTCCACCATCAGATGCACGTCGATCGGCGCGGTCACGCCGTGCTTGCGCAGCGCCTCGCAGATCATCGGCCCGATCGTCAGGTTCGGCACGTAATGGTTGTCCATCACGTCGAAGTGCACCCAGTCGGTGCCGGCGGCGAGCACGTTGTCGACCTCTTCGCCGAGACGGGCGAAGTTCGCGGACAGAATCGAAGGGGCAATGACGGCGGGCTGCATGCGGACGGTTCCAGAAGGCGGCGGAGGTGAAGCGGCCTGCAGGCCGCAGCCCGACATTCTACGGCGGCGACGCGAAGCGTCCGATCCGGCCAACACGCGGTTTGCGGCTGCGGACCTGAATTGAACGCGCCCGTTCATTCAGAGAGTGACGCCGTGCATGCATCTGTGCTCACAGAGCCCCCGTAATCCTAGCGCGCGGCCGTTCCCCCGATCGGCCGCGCCCCGCATCGGCACCGGTCCCAAGGATCGGGCCCAAAAAAAACAGAACGGAGAACACCCGCATGAAGACCATCCATGTCGCCACCGCCAGCCTCGCGCTGCTCGCCGCCGGCACCTCGGCCGCGTTCGCCCAGTCCACCGACGACACCTGGACCGGCGGCTACGTCGGCCTCTACGGCGGCGTGACCGACAAGCCCGAGGACAGCAGCACCGACCGCTTCGTGTTCGACACCAATCTCGACCGCGTCTACGGCGATTCGGTCAACACCGCGGCAGGCGCCAATGCGTTCTCGCCCGGCTTCTGCAACGGCGCAGCCCAGGGCGCGACGCCGGCCGCCGGCTGCACCGAGAACAAGGGCGGCGCCGACTACGGCGTGCGCGGCGGTTACGACTGGCAGATGGGCAGCTGGGTGTTCGGTGTCGTCGGCGAGTACGGCGCCAACGATGTCCGCGACGCCGTGAGCGCCTTCAGCACCACGCCGGCCTACTACACGATGTTCCGCAAGGTCGACCGCATCGCCGCGCTGCGCCTGCGCTCGGGCTGGGCCTTCGGTGCCGACTCGGCCAACCTGCTGTACCTGACCGGCGGCATGGCGCACGCCAAGCTCGAGAACGAGTTCACCACCAGCAACGCCGCGAACTCCTTCACCACCAACGGCGACACCACCGGCTTCGGCTGGCAGGCCGGCGTGGGCTACGAGCGCAAGCTCGGCGAGAACGTCTCGGTGGGCCTGGAATACCTGTTCACGAGCCTTGAAGCCGACGACCAGCGCGTCCGCACCGGCCCGGGCACGGCACCGGCGACCAATCCCTTCCTGATCGTCAACCGCGCCGGCACCGACATGCGTCGCAGCGACAAGCACTTCGACTACGGCGCCGCGCGCGCCACGGTGAACTGGCGGTTCTGATCCATCCCGCCAGATCGCATCAACGAAGAAGCCGGCGAAAGCCGGCTTCTTTGTACATAGGGTAAGTCGAACGCAGCGAAACCCGCCGTTGTCGCGCGTGCACTCGCGGCAGAAAGAAAGCGCAATCGCGTGTCACACGCGAGTCGGGCATCGTCTTGGCGTCGCAAGAACACGCACGGCAGCGACGGGTTTCGCTGCGCTGTATCCACCCTACGAACGACTGTCAGCGACGTCGGCGCTTGCGTCCATCGCGACCGCGACGCAGGCGGTCGTAGGCGGCGTTGAGCTCGGCCGCGCGCACTTCCGCCTGTTCGCGCAGTTCCGGCGCGGCGTTGGCGACGCGGTCAGGGTGGTACTGCGAAATCAACTTGCGGTAGGCCTGGTCGATCTCCTCGCGGCTGGCGTCCGGGCCCAGGCCGAACACGGCGTGGTCCTTGTGCGAGCGCGGGGCCAGCCAGCCGGCATCGAAAGCGTGGCCGATGATGGCGCCGATCACGCCGCCGGCAGGGTGGCGCAGCAGCAGCCATCCGGCGATGAAGCCCAGCAGTTTTCCGTACCAGCGTTGCATGCCCGACAGTGTAGCCGGGCGTCGGTGAGACCGGTCGTGGCGGCGCCCTGCACGTCGACACGGTTCGCACTACACTTGCCGGCCGCTCGCGATCCACCCGGAATGTCAACCGTGTCGACGACCCTGCTCGAAGCGCACCTCCCCGGCCTCCACCTGCGTCATCGCGGCAAGGTCCGCGACGTGTTCGAGCTCGGCGACGAACGCCTGCTGATCGTGGCGACCGACCGGCTGAGCGCCTTCGACGTGGTGCTGCCCGACCCGATCCCGGGCAAGGGCGAGATGCTGTGCCAGATCAGCAACTTCTGGTTCGAGCAGACCGAAGCGCTGATGCCCAACCATCTGACCGGCGTCGACGTCGCCAGCGTGCTGCCGGCCGGCGTCGATCCGGCGCTGTACGCGCAGCGCGCGGTGGTGACGAAGAAGCTCAAGCCGGTGCCGGTCGAGGCGATCGCGCGCGGCTATCTGATCGGCAGCGGCTGGAAGGATTACCAGCGCACCGGCCGCGTCAGCGGCATCGCCCTGCCCGGTGGCCTGCGCCAGGCGCAGCAGCTGCCGCAGCCGATCTTCACCCCGTCGACCAAGGCCGCCGTCGGCGATCACGACGAGAACATCGACTTCGACACGATGGTCCGCAGCATCGGCGCCGATCTCGCTGAGCAGGTGCGCGATGCGACGCTGCGGCTGTACGCGCACGCGGCCGCGTATGCCGCCGAGCGCGGCATCATCCTGGCCGACACCAAGTTCGAGTTCGGCACCGACGCCGACGGCCGTCTGTACGTCATGGACGAGGTGCTCACCCCGGACTCCTCGCGCTACTGGCCGGCCGACGAGTACGAGGTCGGCACCAGCCCGCCGAGCTACGACAAGCAGATCGTCCGCGATTACCTGGAAACCCTGGACTGGGACAAGACCGCGCCCGGCCCCAAGCTGCCGGAAGAAGTCATCGCGCGCACCCGCGCCCGCTACGCCGAGGCGTTGCAGAAGCTCGCGGGGATTTCGGTCGACTGAAGCGCGGACCGCGCGCCGGATTGCCGTATTCTCCCAGCGACGCGAATCGACCCTCGGGAGGGGCGGATGGACGCGACACACGACGCCGCGCAGACGCGCCCGATCGACCAGTGGTTCGCCAGCTACTCGGCCGATCACCGCAACGACGCCAACCAGCGCATCCACGTGTTCGCCGTGCCGGCGATCCTGTGGAGCGTGATCGCGCTGCTGTGGTGCATTCCCACCGGCACGCTGTTCAAACCCGGCATCTGGGCGGGCATCGCGATGTTCGGGGCGTGGATGTTCTATTACCGCGCCTCGCGGTCGATCGGTCTCGGCATGTTGCTGGTGTTCGTGGCGATGTCGGCGCTGACCTGGTGGCTGCAGCGCGAGTTCGGCACCGCATTCCTGTTCTGGCTGGCGCTGGGCGTCTTCGCCGTGGCGTGGGTGGCGCAGTTCGTCGGCCACAGCAAGCTGTTCGAAGGCCGCAAGCCCAGCTTCCTGACCGATCTGCGCTACCTGCTGGTCGGGCCGGCGTGGGTACTGGCGAAGCTCTATCGGAAGCTCGGCCTGAGCTACTGAGCACCTGTCCAAAGTCCTACTGCGCTTGCCAGCTGGCGCGCGTGCGGTGCTCGAAATGCTCACGTACCTGCACGTACGCTCCGCTTTCTGCGCTCCGCCACGCGCCATCTGACTGCGCTCGCGACGGACTTTGAACAGGTTCCAGCCTGTGCATGCGATCCTGTCGCGCCGCGCAGGTCCCTTGCCGTGTCGCCCCGTGATCTGATCCTCGTACTCGTCGTCTGCATCGCCTGGGCGCTGAATTTCCTCGTCTCCGCGAACACCCTGCGCGAGATTCCGCCGTTCCTGTTCTCGGCCCTGCGCTTCGCCCTGCTCGCCGTGGCCCTGGTCTGGATGTTGCGCCCGCCCGCGCGCGGCCAGTGGCCGCGCCTGATCGCGGTGTGCCTGTGCATCGGTGTCTGCCACTTCGGCCTGAGTTTCCTCGCGCTGCGACTGTCGAGCGATCTCTCGTCGCCGGCGATCGTGATGCAGAGCTACATTCCGATGACCGCCCTGCTCGCCTGGGCCGTGCTCGGCGAGCGTTTCGCGTGGCGCACGGGGCTGGCGATCGCGGTGAGTTTCTGCGGCGTGCTGGTCCTGGGCTTCGACCCGGTGGTGCTGGCCAATCCGGCCGCGCTGCTGACCATGCTGGCCTCCGCGCTGATGCTCGCGATCGGCACGGTGCTGATGAAGGGGCTGCGCAGCGTCGACATGTGGAACATGCAGGGCTGGACGGCACTGGTCAGCGTGCTGCCGTTGCTGGCGATCAGCCTACTGGTCGAGCCCGGCGGCGTGGCGCGCCTGGCCGACGTGTCGTGGATCGCCTGGGGCGGCGTCGTGTACGCGGCCTTCGTGTCCTCGCTGCTCGGCCACGGGCTGTATTACGTGCTGATGCAGCGCTATCCGGTGGCGATGGTCACGCCGTGGCTGCTGCTGGTGCCGGTGCTGGCGATCGGCCTGGGCGTGGCGTTCTGGGGCGATCGTCCCGGTCCGCGCCTGTGGCTCGGCGGCGCGATGGTGCTCGGTGGCGTGCTGGTCATCGCGCTGCGGGCGCTGCGCAAATCGCGGCAGCTGGTCGAGGAGCCGATGGCGGGGCCTTGAGTGTGCAGGCGGCCCCGCCTTGTTCCTTGCGGAGCATTCGCGCGCGATCGCGCGCCCACCGGGTTTCAGTCGTTGCCGAACATCGTCGCGTCGGGCCGGAACGGCCGCGGCGCGTAGCCGAACGCGGTCTGCGCCGGTGCGACATCGAAGGCCAGATCCTCGCGCATCCGCGCGACCGCGCCGGGCGGCAACCCTTTCAGACGACCGGCGCGATGCGCGGCCCACAGGGCGGCATCGAACAGTGCGCCCGGCAGCGTCAGCAGACGCGGCGGCGACGCCAGACAGGCCAGCGTGCGCGCGACCATGTCCCGGTACGCCAGCGTTTCACCGCCCGGCAGGGCGAAGGCCTGCCCGAAGGCCGCGGGCGCATCGATCGCGGCGAAGGCCGCCGCGCCGAGATCGTCGGCATGCACCGGCTGACGCAGGCCGCGCGCATCGGACGGCAACACGAACACGCCACTGCGCCGTGCCAGCGCCACGATCCGGCTGAGATTGCGATCGCGTCCGCTGCCGTAGATCAGCGTGGGCCGCAGCAGCGTGGCGGCCGCGCCGCGCGCCCGCGCCGCGTCGAACACGCGCTTGCCCGAATCGCGCAGCCGCGTCGCAAGCTCGCGTTCGCCGGCATCGGCCGCGTCGCGTTTGGTCGCATCGCTGGTCGAACCGAAGGCGATGACCCGCGGGCAATCGATCGTCGCGCCCGCGTACCAGAGCGAAAACAGATCCAGCGGGCCGCAGCTGAAGATCGCATCGACCTGCGCCGGCAACGTCGCCGGCAGGTCGGCAAAGGTGCCGGTGTGCCAGTGAAGGCCCGCGCGGTCGGTGGGCGGCGTGCGCGACAGCGCGTCGACCGACCAGCCTGCAGCCAGCAGGCGTGGCAGCAGCGCCTCGCCGATCGCGCCGGTGGTGCCGAACACGAGCGCGCGGCGGGACGTGTGGGCGGAAACGTCGGAGACATGCGGCATGGGACATAGCATATCGAGCCGCGACCACGCGCCGTCGACGGCCATCGGTTAGACTGCCCGGCCCTTGCGTGACCCGCCGGCCGACTGGCCGACCTGCCTCCACAAGGAGCCCGATGCTCGAACTTCTCTTGGCCCTGCCCTTCGTGCTGGCGCTTGTCGTGGCGCTGTCCGCGAATGCGTCACGTCGTACCCATGCCTGGCTGGCCGGCCTCGTGCCGCTGCTGGGTCTGACGCTGTTGGGGCTGTTGGCCGGCGACGTGTTCGACGGGTCGATTCTCAAGACGCAGTACGCGTGGATTCCCGAAGCCGGGCTGGATTTCAGCCTGCGCGTGGACGGGCTGGCGTGGACGTTCGCGCTGCTGGTGCTGGGCATCGGCGGACTGGTGGTGCTGTACGGCCATTACTACCTGTCGGCCAAGGACAGTCCGCGCCGGTTCTTCACCTATCTGCTGCTCTTCATGGGCGCCATGCTCGGCATGGTCATCGCCGGCAACCTGCTGCTGCTGGCGGTGTTCTGGGAGCTGACCTCGATCAGCTCGTTCCTGCTGATCGGCTTCTGGTCGCACCGTCAGGACGCGCGCCAGGGCGCGCGCATGGCGCTGACGATCACCGGCATGGGCGGTCTGGCGCTGCTCGGCGGCGTGCTGCTGATCGGGCGCATCGTCGGCAGTTACGACCTCGACACGGTGCTGGCCTCGGGCGAACTGATCCGCGCCAGCCATCTCTATCCGTGGGCGCTGGGTCTGGTGCTGCTGGGCATCTTCACCAAGAGCGCGCAGTTCCCGTTCCACTTCTGGCTGCCGCACGCGATGGCCGCGCCGACGCCGGTCTCAGCCTATCTGCATTCGGCGACGATGGTGAAGGCCGGCGTGTTCCTGCTGGCCCGTCTGCACCCCGCGCTCGCCGGCAGCGAACTGTTCTTCTACGTGGTCACCAGCGTGGGCGCCGCGACGTTGCTGGTCGGCGCGTGGTTCGCGATCTTCCAGCACGACCTCAAGGGCCTGCTGGCCTACTCGACGATTTCGCACCTCGGCCTGATCACGCTGCTGTTCGGCCTGTCGACCGAGATGGCCGTGGTCGCCGGCCTGTTCCACATCCTCAACCACGCGATGTTCAAGGCGTCGCTGTTCATGGCGGCCGGCATCATCGACCACGAATGCGGCACGCGCGACATGCGCCGGCTGGGCAACCTCAGGCGGCTGATGCCCGCCACCAGCCTGCTCGCGATCGTCGCGTCGCTGGCCATGGCCGGCATTCCGCTGCTCAACGGCTTCCTGTCGAAGGAGATGTTCTTCGCCGAAGCGCTGGAAATCGGCGGGCACGGCACGATGCGCACCATCGTGAGCATCGCAGCCCTGCTGGCCGGCGTGTTCGGCATCGCCTACAGCCTGCGCTTCGTGCACGACACGTTCTTCGGCAAGGGTCCGCGCGCGCTCGACGTGGTGCCGCACGAGCCGCCGCGCTGGATGCGCATTCCCGTCGGCGTACTGGCGATCCTGTGCGTTGTGGTCGGCATCGTGCCGGCACTGACCATCGGCCCGCTGCTGCACACCATGGTGCGCGGCACGCTCGGCGCTGCGGCGCCGGAATTCAGCCTGTCGGTCTGGCATGGCATCAACCTGCCGCTGCTGATGAGCATCGCCAGCGTGGTGCTGGGCGTTGCGCTGTATTTCGGCCTGCGCCGTCTGCTCGATTTCCATGCCGTGGTGACGCGCTCGATCGGCCGCAACGTGTTCCAGCTCAACGTCGAGGCGCTGTTCGCGCTGGCACGCCGGTTCACCGCACGCGTGGCCAACGGCAGCCTGCAGCGCAGCCTGTTCCTGATGATCGCGATCGCGCTGCTGCTGGCCGGCACGCCGATGCTGGGCGGCACGTTCGAACTGCTCGCCACGCTCGGCCGGCCGCAACCGCTGCCGGTCGTGGGCTGGGTGCTGTGGGCCGTCCTCGTGGCCGCCACCATCGGCACCGTCGTCGTGCACGGCAAGCGCCTGACCGCGCTGATCGTGATCGGCGCGGTGGGTCTGGCGGTGAGCCTGATCTTCGTGCACCTCTCCGCGCCGGACCTCGCGCTGACCCAGTTGCTGGTGGAGATGGTGACGATCGCGCTGATGATGATGGCGCTCAACTACCTGCCCAAGCAGTCGAAGGTCTCGCGCCGTCCGCTGCGCAAGGCGCGCGACATCGCCATCGCCGGTGTCGCCGGCGGCGGGCTGGCGGTCTTGGCCTACGCGATGATGATGTCGCCCGCCGATACGATCTCCAGCGAGCTGCTGGTGCGTTCGCTGCCCGAGGCCTACGGGCGCAACGTGGTCAACGTCATCCTGGTCGACTTCCGCGGCTTCGATACCTTCGGCGAAATCGCCGTGTTCGGCATCGCTGCGCTGGTGGTGCACGCGCTGCTGCGCTGGGCGCGCCTGAAGCCCGACGAAGTCATTCCCGGTCCGCCGGCACAGCTGCCCATCGCCGCCGATCTCACCCAGCTGCTGTTCCCGCTGGCGCTGACGGTGTCGATCTATCTGTTCCTGCGCGGCCACAACGCGCCGGGCGGCGGCTTCATCGCCGGCCTCGTGTTCGCGGTGCCGGTGCTGGTGAAGTACGTGCTGCAGGGCGCGCGCGCAGTGGAAGCGACGTTCGGCTTCGACTATCTGCGCGGCATCGCCATCGGCCTGCTGCTGGCGGTGCTGGGCGGCGTCGGCTCGTGGTGGTTCGGCGTGCCGTTCATGACCAGTGGCCACCTCGATCTCGACGTGCCGCTGATCGGCCTGCTGCCGCTGGCCAGTGCGCTGGTGTTCGACACCGGCGTGTACGTGGTCGTGTTCGCCGGCACCCTGCTGATGCTCTCGACGATGGGCACGGTCAAACATCGACAGGCCGCAGAGGAGGCGCGCTGATGGAATTCGCGATCGCCACCGCCATCGGCGTGCTCGCTGCTTCGGGCATCTACCTGCTGCTGCGCGCGCGCACGTTCGACGTGATCCTGGGACTGACGCTGCTGTCCTACGCCACCAACCTGCTGATCTTCGCCGCCGGCCGCCCGGTCGTCGGCAAGCCGCCGGTCCTGCGCGACGGCGTGGCGCAGACGCTGGCCAACTATTCCGACCCGCTGCCGCAGGCACTCGTACTGACGGCCATCGTCATCGCCTTCGCGATGACCGCGGTGACCGTGGTCGTGGCGATGCGCGAGCACGCCGACCTGCACACCGACCACGTCGACGGCGAGGAACCCGACGACGCCGCGCGCGGAGGTGACCGATGAACCACCTGCCCGTGCTGCCGGTGCTGGTGCCGCTGGTCACCGGCGCGCTGCTGCTGTTGCTCGAACGGCGGCACCGCATCTCCGTCCAGCGCATCTGGGCGTGGCTGGGCATGCTGGCGATGCTGGCGGTCAGCGTGACCCTGCTGGTGCAGGTGCAGCGCGAGGACATGCTGGTCTACCTGCTCGGCGACTGGCCGGCCAAGCTCGGCATCACGCTGATGGTCGACCGGCTCTCGGCGCTGATGGTGCTGACCACCACGCTGCTCGCCCTTCCCTGCCTGATGTACGCCTGCGCGGGCTGGGACAAGCGCGCCCTGCACTTCCATGCGCTGTTCCAGATGCAGCTGGCCGGTCTCAATGGTGCGTTCCTGACCGGCGACCTGTTCAATCTGTTCGTGTTCTTCGAGGTGATGCTCATCGCCTCCTACGGTCTGCTGCTCAGCGGCGCCCGTGGCGCGCGGATCAAGGCCGGCATGCATTACGTGGTGTTCAACATCGCGGCGTCGGTGGTCTTCCTGATGGCGCTGGGCCTGCTGTACGGCATGCTCGGCACACTCAACATGACCGAGATGGCGGCGCGCATCGCGGCCGCGCCCCCCGAGCGCACGATGCTGATCCATGCCGGCGCCGGTCTGCTGCTGCTGGTGTTCTGCGCAAAGGCCGCGCTGCTGCCGCTGTACCTGTGGCTGCCGGAAGCCTATGCGCGCGCGCCGGCCGCGGTCGCGGCACTGTTCACGGTGATGACCAAGGTCGGGCTGTACGCGATCCTGCGCGTCTACACGCTGATGTTCGGCGAGGCCGCCGGTCCCCTTGCGAACCTGGCCTGGGACTGGCTGCTGCCGGCCGGCGCGGCGACGATCGTGCTGGCGGCGCTGGGCGTGATCGGCGCGCCGCGCCTGCGCATCGGCGTGGCCTATCTGGTGCTGCTGTCGGCCGGCACGCTGTTCGTGGCGTTCTCGCTCGCCAATCCCGGCGCGATTTCCGCCGGCCTGTACTACCTCGCGCACAGCGTGTTCGTCAGCGCGTCGCTGTTCCTGCTGGCCGACATCATCCAGCGCCATCGCGGCAGCAACGGCGACTACCTGATGCCGATCGCCTCGATGCCGAACAAGACGCTGCCGGCGGCCCTGTTTCTGATCGCGGCGGTGTCGATCGCCGGCCTGCCGCCGCTATCGGGCTTCATCGGCAAGCTGCAGCTGCTCAATTCGGTGCCCGAGGCGCAGCTGGCGTGGATCTGGGCGGTGATTCTGGGCAGCAGCCTGATGACGATCATCGGCCTGTCGCGAAGTGGCACGCGGTTGTTCTGGCGGATCGACAGCGAGACCGACCACGAGGCGCCACCCGTGCGCCGCGCAGAGATCGGCGCCGTCGTACTGCTGCTCGCCTACGGCATCGCGATGACCGTGGCGGCGGGGCCGGTGCTGCGTTACACGAACGCGGCGGCAACGCAGTTACTGGACGTGGACACGTACATCCAGACGCTGCGCCAGACCGATCCGCAGATCCGGGAGCCCTCGCCATGAAGCGCCGCATGCTGCCCTCGATCCCGCAGAGCCTGACGGTCTTCGCGTTCTGGCTGCTGATGGCGCAGGACGTGAGCCCGGGCAACGTGGTCATGGCCCTGCTGCTCGCCTGGCTGATGCCGCTGCTGGCGGCGCGGCTGGAACGCGAGTTCGCGCGACTGGGCCGGTTGCGTGGCGGTTTCCGCCTGATCGGCCGGCTGCTGGTCGACATCGTCATCGCGAACATCACGGTCGCCCGCCAGGTGCTGGGCCCCGAATCGCGGCTGCGCTCGCAGTTCGTGTGGATCCCGCTGGACCTGACCAACATCCACGGCATTTCCGCGCTGACCAGCGTGATCACGCTCACGCCGGGCACGGTGTCGGCCGAGCTGTCGGAAGACCGCAAGTATCTGCTGGTGCACTGTCTGAGCACCGACGACCCGCAGGCGCTGGTGGCCGAGGTCAAGGCCCGCTACGAAGCGCCGCTGAGGGAGATCTTTCCATGACGATCATCGATATCGCCATCATCGTCGGCATGCACGTGGTCGGCCTGGCCATGCTGCTGTCGCTGTGGCGCCTGCTGCGCGGCCCGACCGCGCCCGACCGCATTCTCGCGCTGGACACGCTCTACATCAGCGCCATCGCGCAGCTGATCATGTTCGGCATGCTGCTCGACACCGAGGTGTACTTCGAAGCCGCGCTGATCATCGCGATGCTGGGCTTCGTGGGCACCGTGGTCCTGAGCAAGTACGTCGTGCGCCGGGACATCGTGGAATGAGCACGGTCTTCGAAATCGTCGTGATCTTCCTGCTGGCCGTCGGGTGCTTCTTCACCCTGCTCGGCGGCGTGGCGATGGTCAAACTCTCCGACTTCTTCCGTCGCGTGCACGGTCCGGCCAAGGCCAGCACGCTGGGCGTGGGCTGCGTGCTGTTCGCGTCGATCATCTACCACTGGGTCAACGGCAGCGGCGTGCATCCGCGCGAGATCCTGATCACCGTGTTCCTGTTCCTGACCGCGCCGATCAGCGCGCACCTCATGTCTCGCGCGGCGCTGTCGCTGATGGACGACCGGCCGCCGCATCCCGACCGCACGCCCGACGCGGACGAGAAAGTCGTCGATCGCGAAGATCCGGCGCCGCCGGAGCGCCAATGAACAAGGGCCGCAGATGCGGCCCTTGTTTTCTTGCAATGAACGATCAGCCGCAGCGCTCGACGTAATCGATCTGCGGCGGCACGCCGATGCGCCAGCCGGTCACCTTGCCGCCGGCATCGGTCTCGAACACGAGCGCCGACTGGCCGCCGCCGGTGTCGGTGACACGCAGGGTATGGGCGCCGTCGACGTACTTGTGCGGCGAGGCTTCGACGCGACCGGCATACAGCTGCTCGATCTCCGCGCGCGTCATGCCGACCTTGCCACCGCCAGGCGCGGTGTAGCCGTCGTTGCTTACGTCGATGCGCGAGAACTTGTCGCCTTCCATCATGAAGCCGAGGCCGAAATCCGTCGTTCCGGTGCGCGGCGGCGAGAGGTAATAGCAACCGCCCGGCTCGGACGGCTGGGCGTCGCCCAGATCGTTGCCCCAGGCCATGCGGACCTGCTCGGCGTCGCTGCCGAACGCGGCCGGGCCGAAGCCTTGGAAGGTGATCACGCCATCGACGACCTGCGGCATGTTGGTGCCCATGCCGGCCGGCGGAGGGGTCATCTCGGGCTGATCGGCCACGTGCGCAGGCTCGGCCGGCGACGCGGGCGCGGAGGCGGCGGGAACCGGCTCGGCCGGCGGGGCTTCGCGCTGGCAGGCGGCGAGCGACAGGGCGAGTACGGCGACCGCCGGCAGGACACGTTGGATCGACATGCAGCGACTCCTCGAGGGTGGAATGCGCAGCGAGACTAGCGCCCACGCGTGAACGGCACGTGGCCTGCGCTCCACACACGCTGCATGCGCAGGCTGTGATCGCCATCACCCGGTCTGTCATGGCCGTTTCATCGGCGCTTTCCATGCTGCCCGCCTGCCGCAGGAAGTGCCGCGCCGTGCCCGCCCGCAAGACCGAATCCGCCCATCGTGCACTCGCGACCCACGGTGCAGCGCTCGATCTCAGACAACGTCGCGTCCTGATCCTATGCGACGGTCGGCGCACCGCGTCCGAACTCGTCGCGATGCTCGGCGCCGATACCGTGGCCGTTTTGCAGCAGCTTCAGGACGCAGGTTATCTGGACGATGTGGACGCATCCCGCGTGGTGCCCGCATCGCCGCTTGCGGCTGTCGAAACCACTGGCGCCACGACTGCGCCGTCGCAAGCCACGACGGCACGTCGCCGTTCGCTGAGCGCGGCGCGCATCTACGTGCAGGGCATGCTGGAACTGCAGCGCGCGCCGGCGCCGCAGGTCCTGCGCGCGCGTCTGGTCGGCGGCACCGACGAAGACGCGACGGTGACCGCGATTCTCGAAGCGATCGCGGGACTTCCCGCCTTCACCAAGCCCGGCTATGCCGCACGCGTGCGCGAACGCGTGGCCGAAGTGATGCCCGAGCCGCACCTGCCGGCGCTGGGCGGCCTGGTGCTGGACCGCGAGACCGACGCGGTCGCCTGAGACTCAGCCGCGCGGCGGCACGAAGTTGCACTTCAGTCCCGACCAGCAGTCCTGGTAGTCGCCCTGGCGATGCGGCGCATCGAGCGCCTGGCGCGTCGGCCGGATCACCGCACGCGTCTCGAACATGAAGGCCATCGTGCCGCTGATGACGTCGGGCTTGGACAGATCGGCCGCGCTCGCCTTCTCGAACGTCGCCGCGTCCGGGCCGTGGCCGCTCATGCAGTTGTGCAGCGAGCAGGCGCCGGGCGAGAAGCCGTCGGCCTTGGCGTCGTACTGGCCGTGCACCAGACCCATGAACTCGCTGGCCACGTTGCGGTGGAACCACGGCGGGCGGAACGTGTCCTGCGCCACCAGCCAGCGCGGCGGGAAGATCGCGAAATCCATGTTCGCCGTACCGGGCGTGTCGCTCGGCGAGGTAAGCACGGTGAAGATGCTGGGGTCAGGATGGTCGAAGCTGATCGAGCCGATCGCGTTGAAGCGGCGCAGGTCGTACTTGTACGGCGCGTAGTTGCCGTGCCAGCCGACGACGTCCAGCGGCGAATGATCGATCGGCGCCTGCCACAGATGGCCCTGGAACTTGGCGATCAGGGTGAAGTCGCCTTCGATGTCCTCGTACGCCGCCACGGGGCTGAGGAAATCGCGCGGATTGGCCAGACCGTTGGCGCCGATCGGTCCGAGATCGGGCAGGCGCAGCGCATGACCCTGGTTCTCGCAGACGTAGCCGCGGCTCGCGCCGTCGGGCAGTTCGACACGGAAACGCACGCCGCGCGGGATCACCGCGATTTCCTGCGGTTCGACTTCGAGCACGCCGAACTCGGTCGCCAGCACCAGCCGCCCCTGCTGCGGGACGATCAGCAGTTCGCCGTCGGCGCTGTAGAAGAAGCGGTCGGTCATCGACGCGTTCGCGGCATAGACGTGGATGCCCACGCCCTCGTGCGCGCCGGGGCCGCCGGTGCCGGCCATCGAGAACAGGCCGTCGATGAAATCGACCGGCGTGTCCGGAATCGCCAGCGGGCTCCAGCGCATCTGGTCCGGCGGCACCGGACCGCGATCGAAGCCGTCGTGAAAGCGCGGCTGCTGGAACGGCGAGAACGCGCCGTGCATCGCCGCCGGGCGGATGCGGTACAGCCAGCTACGCCGGTTCTCGCCCCGCGGCGCGGTGAACGCCGTGCCCGACAGCTGCTCGGCGTACAGACCATGCGCCACGCGCTGCGGCGAATTGCGTCCGACCGGCAATGTGCCGGCTTCGGCTTCGGTCGCGAATTCGTTGCCGAAGCCGGACATGTAGCCGCGCGCAGCGCGCATCTGCGCGTTGCCCTGCGGTAGCGCGGTCACCGTGTCGTCCGTCGATGCGTTCATGGCGTCACCCGAATGTGGTTGCGCGTCCTCCACGCCACTGCGGGAGGACGCCTGCAGGCCAGCTGTGCGTCAGAGCACGCCGCGCTTCATCTGGTCGCGTTCGATGCTCTCGAACAGCGCCTGGAAGTTGCCTTCGCCGAAGCCTTCGTTGCCCTTGCGCTGGATGATCTCGAAGAAGATCGGGCCGAACGCGTTCTGGGTGAAGATCTGCAGCAGCTTGCGCTGCTTGGTCTCCGGATCGGCATCGATCAGGATCTTGTTGCGCGCCAGACGCGCGACATCCTCGCCGTGATCGGGAATGCGCTGGTCGATGACCTCGAAGTAGGTCTCCGGCGTGTCGAGGAAGGCGATGCCCTTCTCGCGCATCTGCTCGATCGAGCTGTAGATGTCGTCGGTGAAGCAGGCGATGTGCTGGATGCCCTCGCCCTTGTAGGCGTCGAGGTATTCGTTGATCTGCGACTTGGGATCGTTCGACTCGTTGAGCGGAATGCGCACGATGCCGTCCGGCGCGGTCATCGCCTTGGACTTCAGGCCGGTCTTGGCGCCCTTGATGTCGAAGTAGCGGATCTCGCGGAAGTTGAACAGCTTCTCGTAGTAATCCGACCACTTCTGCATGTTGCCGAAGTAGAGGTTGTGCGTGAGGTGGTCGATGAAGGTCAGGCCGAATCCGGTCGGGTTCTGGTCGACGCCATCGATCGCCACGTAGTCGTCGCCGTAGATCGAACCCGACGTGCCGTAGCGGTCAACCAGATACAGCATGCAATCGCCGATGCCCTTGACCACCGGCGCATCGACCGCCTTGGTCGACTCGCCTTCGCCGATCGCCTCGCCGCCGTTGGCCAGCACGCGCTCGTAGACGGTCGCGGCCGGCTGCTTGAAGCGGATCGCGAAACCGCAGGCCGACGGGCCATGCGCCTTGGCGAACTGCGCGGCAAAGGAATCGGGATCTTCGTTGAGCAGGAAGTTCACGCCGCCCTGCCGGTACACGGTGATCGGCCGCGACCTGTGCTTGAGCACCGCGGTGAAGCCCATGTTGCGGAAGTAGTCGTGCATGTACGCGGCCTGGTCGGCCGGTGCGGCGAACTCGACGAACTCGAAGCCGTCGATGCCCATCGGATTCTCGAACGTGGTCACTTCCATGCCGAGATTGGGGGCGGTGTGTGCGTGAGCGCTCATGGTGGATACTCCATCGCGATGGGGCCGGCGGGGGGCGCGGCTTCAGACCCCTCTTTATAGTTACGTGTGCAACCTACTGCAAGGCGCAACGCACCATGACCCGACCCGCAGTTCCCGCAGCACCTCCGGCCGAGCCGGCCGCCGACCACGACGGCCACGGCCACCGCAGCCTCGATCTCGAGCATTTCCTGCCCTACCGGCTCAGCGTGCTGACCAACCGCATGAGCCGCGGCCTGGCGGACATCTATTCGGAGCGGTTCGGGATCAGCGTGACCGAATGGCGGGTGATCGCGGTGCTGGGGCGCTATCCGGAGCTGTCGGCGAACGGGGTGGCCGAGCGCACGGCGATGGACAAGGTCGCAGTGAGCCGCGCGGTGGCGCGCCTGCTCGAACGCGGCTTCATCGAACGCGAGATGCACGACAGCGACCGCCGCCGTTCGGTGCTGGAACTGTCGGAAGCCGGCTACGCGGTCTACGACGTGGTCGTGCCGCTGGCGCTGGAGTTCGAACGCGATCTGCTGTCGGCGATCGACGAGGACGAGCGCGCCGCGCTCGACGGCCTGCTGGCCAAGCTCACCCGCAAGTACGTGGTCTGAGACCGCGCAGGCGGCGGCCGGATCAGCCGGCCGCCATTTCCTTCGCGCCGCGCTCCAGGCCGTGACCGTTCGGCCCGCGCTCCACTTGCCACAGGCGCCACGAGAAGAACAGGCCCAGCGCTGCGAGCGTGGTGTAGAACCACATGCCCGACGCGTAGCCGCCCGTGTTCTCCGGACCGGCCGCATTGAACTGGTTCATCGAGGTCACCGCCAGCGGCACCAGGAATACGCCGATCTGTTGGCACAGCGTCATCATCGAATAGGCCGCGCCCAGCCGGTTCTCGCGCACGATGTAGGCGACCGAGGGCCACATCACCGCAGGGATCAGCGAGAACACGCCGCCCAGCAGCAGCATCACCAGCAGCAGCGTGACCGGCACCTGCGCTCTGCCGACGAAGGGCAGCCACACGCCGACTTCGGGCCCGGGCGGCAGATAGGTCACCGCGAGGAACAGCGGCAGCATCACCAGCGAACCGACCGCCATGAACACCGAGCGGTGTCCGACGCGATCCACCCACAGGCCGAACAGCGGCGTCACGATGATCGCCGCCAGCGGCAGGAAGCTGCTGAGCATGCCGGCCGTGCTGCGGTCCAGGCCGTGCGCCTGCTGGAAGTAGTCGATCGCGAACGCGCGGAACGGGAACACGGTCGCGTAGAACACGACGCACAGACCGACGATGTACCAGAAGGACTGGCTGAAGGCGTACATCTGCTTGAGATCGAGCTTGTCGGTTTCCGGCGGCGCGCCGAGATCCACGCGGCCTTCAGCGCGCTTTTCGCTGACCCAGTACAGCATCGCCGCGGTCACACCGACCGCCGCCACGCCGGTGGCCAGCCACAACGGGTCCTGCCAGTTCTCGTACAGGGGCGCGGCGAACGAGGTCGACCAGTCGGTCGAGGCCGAGCCCAGACGCGCGATCGACAGGTTGATGCCGAACGCGAAGCTCAGCTCGCGGCCCTTGAACCACTTCGCCAGCACCGCGGTTGCGGCGACGATCAGCGGTTCGGCGCCCAGACCGAGCAGGAAACGGCCTGCGAGCATCACCTCGAACTGCGCGGTGGATGCGGTGACGGCCGCGGCGATCAGGCAGATGGTCGAGAAGACGACGATGGCGAGCTTGGTGCCCCAGCGGTCGATGACGTAACCGCCGAACAGCAGCACCAGCACCGCGGCCAGGCTGTAGATGTTGTAGAGCCAGCCGGTCTGGACGTAGCTGAAACCTTCCTGCTCGCGCAGCAGGTCGATGATCGGACCGAGCGCGTCGTAGACGTAGTAGTTGCCGAACATCGCCAGACTGACGAACACCAGGGCAAGCCAGCGCTGCGTGGGCGTCGGGCGCGGCAGCGCGGTGTGCGGTCCGGTGGTCATGGAAGTCTCGTCATCGGTGAAGGCTGGTGCAGGACTGTACAGCCCTGCAGGGTGATCCGGAAACGCGCAACGGCGGCACATGGCCGCCGTTCCGCGTCAAGCCGACCTGCGCGCAAGCGCAGGCCGTTGCGTCACTTCACGCCGTGCATCAGGCGGTTGACCAGCGGCGCGATCACGAACAGCAGCACGCCGGCACCGGCCAGCGCCCAGAAGCCGAAGGTGTAGCCGGCCTGCGCGGAGGCGGCGGTCATGCCGCTCTCGCCGCTGACCTGACCGGCGAAGATGCCCGCCAGGTTGTTGCCGATCGCGATCGACAGGAACCAGCAGCCCATCGCCATGCCGGCCACGCGCGAGGGCGCCAGCTTGGTCGTCATCGACAGGCCGATCGGCGACAGGCAGAGCTCGCCGATCGACTGGATCACGTACACCGCGAACAGCGTCCAGAACGGGATCTTGCCGCTGCCGTCGACCATGCTGTTGAGCGCGATCATCAGCAGCAGGAAGGCCAGGCCGTTGAAGATCAGGCCGAGACCGAACTTGCGCGGGATCGACGGGTTGGCCTTGCCCATCTTCACCCACATCCACGCCATGATCGGCGCGAAGGTGATGATGGCGATGGAGTTGACCGACTGGAACCACTCCAGCGGGAAGGTCCAGCTGCCGAAGTCGCGATTGACGATGCGGTCGGCGAGGAAGGTGAACGAGCTGCCGGCCTGTTCGAAGAACATCCAGAACAGCACGTTGAACACGAAGATGATCAGCATCGCGATCACCTTGTCGCGCGCGATCTTGCCCTCGCGGATGCCTTCGATCAGCAGCATTACCGCCGGCACCACGAACAGCGCCATCAGGATGGCCTGCAGGGCGCTCGCGTCGATGGTCAGCAGGAAGTAGAACAGCGGGATGCCGATCGCCGCGCCGAGCACGGCGACCAGACCCACGCGGCCGAGACCTTCCTGCCCCGGATCCGGCAGACCGATGCCCTTGAGCTGGCTGCGGCCGGCCCAGAACCACACCAGGCTGATCACCATGCCGATGCCGGCAGCGATGAACACCCACTGGTAATGCGGGTCGGTGTCGGTGCCGAAGACCTTGCGCGCCAGCCAGCCGGTGACGACCGGCGCGATCATCGCGCCGATGTTGATGCCCATGTAGAAGATGGTGAAACCGGCATCGCGGCGGGCGTCGCCCTGCATGTAGAGCTTGCCGACCATGGTCGAGATGATCGGCTTGAACAGGCCGTTGCCGACGATGATCGTCGCCAGACCCAGCTTGAACAGCGGCTCGCTCGGCGAGGCCAGCATGAACAGGCCCAGCGCCATGAACATCGCGCCGAGCAGGATCGAACGCTGGAAGCCGATCAGGCGGTCGGCGACGTAGCCGCCGAAAATCGCACCGGCATAGACCAGCGCAAGGTAGGCGCCGTACATCTCGCTCGCCGGCCGTTCACCGGCGGCATCGCCACCGTGGAACTGCGCGACGATGTACAGGACCATCGCCCAGCGGATGCCGTAGAACGCGAAGCGCTCCCAGAACTCCGACATGAAGAGCATCCACAGCGGCTTGGGATGGCCGAGGACCTGGGAAAATTCGGGTGGTGCGGGCGGCTGCGGCGGCATGGCCGCGACCTTGGGCTCGACGACGTCGGCACTCATGGAGAACCCCTGGGAATACGGGACTGGAGGGACGGGCCGGGGCCCGAAGTGCGGCGAGGATCACCGACACCGGCCGCAGCGTCAATGCGGCGTGAGGCCCGTCCGCGTGCAGTCGAACGCTGAACAGGCGATCGCGGCCCGAAGCCGCGATCGCTGTAGGCCGCGGTCAGCCCGGGTAGGTGTAGCTCGCGCCGACGCCCAGCGGCAGGCCCAGCGCCCAGAAGCCCAGCAGGAAGGCCGTCCAGACCACCAGCAGGGTCAGCGAGAACGGCAGCATCAGCGCCAGCAACGTGCCGATGCCGCTCGATTTCACGTAGCGCTGGCAGAACACCACGATCAGCGGGAAGTACGGCAGCAGCGGGGTGATGATGTTGGTGCTCGAATCGCCGACGCGGTAGGCCGCCTGGGTGAGGTCGGGCGAGATGCCCAGCTGCATCAGCATCGGCACCATGATCGCGCCGATCAGCGCCCACTTCGCCGAGGCCGAACCCACCAGCAGGTTGACGAATCCCGACAGCAGCACGATGCCGATCAGGGTCACGCCGGTCGGCAGGCCCAATGCCTGCAGGCCGTTGGCGCCCTTGATCGCGAGCAGCGCGCCGAGGTTGCTCTGGCCGAACGCGTAGATGAACTGCGCGGCGAAGAACGCCATGACGATGTAGTAGCCCATGCCGCTCATCGCCTTGCTCATGCCGGCGATGATGTCGCGATGGGTCTGCACCGTGCCGGAGGCGTAGCCGTAGACGATGCCCGGCACAACGAACAGGATGAAGATCAACGGCACGATCGACAGCATCAGCGGCGCACTGGCCACCAGCAGCTCGCCCGCGCCCGACGGCGCGTCGGCGGGTGCCCGCCAGGGCGAGCCGGCCGGCAATGCGGTCGCGACCAGCGCCACCACGCAGACCAGCATCGACAGCACGGCCAGCCACAGGCCACGGCGCTCGCGCGCGGTCAGCGTTTCCATCTTCGGCATGTCGCTGGCATCGCCGTCGACACGCGTCGTCTTCAGGCGCGGCTCGATGATGCGATCGGTCAGGAACCAGCCCACCAGCACCACGAGCACGGTCGAGGCGGTGGTGAAGTAGTAGTTGTTGAGCGGATTGACCACGACGGTGGGGTCAATGAGATTCGCTGCTTCCTGGGTCAGACCCGCGAGCAGCGGATCAAGGCTGGACGGGATCACCGTTGCCGAGAATCCACCCGAAACGCCGGCGAACGCGGCCGCGATGCCGGCCAGCGGATGACGCCCGGCCGCATAGAAAATCACCGCGCCCAGCGGAATCACCAGCACGTAGCCGGCGTCGACGGCGACGTGGCTGAAGATGCCCACCGCGATCAGCATCGGCGTGAGCAGCATCTTCGGCGTGATCGACAGCACCGACCGCAGCGCTGCGTTGATGAAGCCTGTGTGCTCCGCCACGCCCAGACCCAGCATCGCCACCAGCACCACGCCCAGCGGCGCGAAGTTGACGAACGTGCGGACCATGTCCGCCATGAAGGTGGTGAAGCTGGTGCCGGCCAGCAGGTTGCGGATCTGGATCGGATCGCCGCTGCGCGGATCGATCTCGTTGAACGACACGTTGGCCAGCACCGCCGACACCACCCACACGACCAGCATCAGCCCCAGGAACAGCACTGCCGGATCGGGCAGCTTGTTGCCGACACGCTCGACGGCGTCGAGGAACCGGGCAATGGCGCCACGCGGCGCTGCGGTGTGCGGAGAAGGCTGGCTCATGCGGTGGAATCCCCTTGTGCGTCAGCCCCGCATCCTAGCAGCCGTGTCCCGCGCGGGCCCCGGCGCAGTGCCGATGACGAAAAAACCCCGGCACGTGGCCGGGGTTTTTCACTCTACAGGCAAACCGCGCGGATCAGGGCGTGTAGCTGGCCCGCACCGTGAGTCGTGCGAATGCACGCTCGCCGACCACGCGGATGTACCAGGTGCCCGCCTGCGGGGTCGCCAGCGTCACCGTCTCGTTGTTGCCCGGACGCTGCGAGCGCAGCTGCCAGGCATCGACGGTGGGCAGCACGTCGCGGCTGGCGAACAGCGACACGTCGCCGGTACCGCCCGCGGTGAGGATGCGCAGGTTGCGCGCACCGGCCGGCACGTCGATGCGGAACAGGCGCGACTCGCCCGCTGCGCCGGCGACATTGCCGATCTGCACGCCGTTCACCAGCGGCGTCGCGGCCGATGCCGGATCCTCGACCACCGACACCGCGGCCACGGCGTTGTTGTCGGTCTCGTCCGGATCCTGCGTCTGCGACGTCGCCGCGACGGTCAGCGTGACCGTCTCGTCGATCGACGACTCGGGCGCCGTGGCCGACAGTGCGAACGTCGCCTGCCCCGCGTTGGCCAGCGTTTCGGCGCTGCAGGACACGGTGGTTTTGCCGTCGGCCAGCGCCGGCGCATCGCAGCTCCAGTCGGCGGGCGGCGTCACCAGCAGATCGTCGAGCTCGGCGTCGAGCACCGCGCCGAAGCCCGGGAACGCCGCGGCATCGGGACCGGAATTGACCACCGTCGCGCTGAAGTCCAGCGCGTCGCCGGCGAACACTTCGGCGTTCGCCGCGGCGGCGGTGATGCCCAGATCGGCCACCGTCGCCGGCTGCAGACGCACCAGCAGCACCGTCGGATCGTGATCGGACAGACGCGTCGGCGTGGCCGCATCGTTGCGCGCGACTTCCGGGAAGTCGGCATTGATGCGCGCGTGGCTGATGTCGAGGCCCACGACCATCGGCGAATCCACCAGGGCCTGGTTCACCAGCACGTGGTCGAGCGACTGCGCCTGGTAGTCGAAGACGAAGGAGTAGCGCTCCTCGTTCGCCGCTTCCAGCGTCATGTTGAGCAGCGACGGCGTGATCAGCACCGCGCCGTCGTTGTCGACCGCGGTCTCGCCGTCGGGCGACGGCAGGCCGGTGACGGTGCCCATCGCATCGACGTAGCCGTCGTTGAACTCGAACGCGTTGAAGTCGCCGAGCACGACGATCTGGCGCGCCGGATCATCCTTCTGCATGCCATCGATCAGCGTGGCGAGGTACTCGGCCTGCTTCTGGCGCTTGTCGCGCACGCGCTGGCCGGCCGTCGCCCAGCCGTTGCTGCCGGACGCATCGTCCTCGATGCCGCTCAGCGAACGCTGGTGCACGACGATCGCGGTGAACCCGTAGCGGCGGCCGTCGGCGAAGTGCGCGGTGGCGTCGAGCACCAGCGGCGGCCGGTCGTTGAGCACGCTGGTCGAGCCGTTCGGGTTGGTCAGCACTTCGTCGCGGCCTTCCTGGGTGACGCGCGCCACCTCGATGCGGGCCACGCTGCCGACCGACGCGGTCTTGACCAGGAAACCGACGTCGATGCCGCCGACGTCGAAGCCTTCTTCCAGATACGCGACGTACTTCGGATCCGGCTGCCCCGCAGCCACGGCGTCGGCGTTGATGCGGTTGGCGAGCGTGGTCAGCACAGGCAGGTTCTCGACCTCGGTCACGCCGACGACGTCCGGGGCGTGCAGATACGCGCGGATGCCGATCGAGGCCTTCGACAGCCGACGCTCCAGCGCGGCCGGCGTCAGCGTCGGACCGCTGTTGGCATCGTTCACCGTGTCGAAAAAGCGCTGCAGGTTGTAGGTCGCGAAGCTCACGTGGTCCGGACCCGGCAACGCCGAGGGACGCGGCTCGCCATCGCCCGTGCAGTCGCTGGTGAGCGGGCCTTCGGGATAGATCGTGTAGCGGCGGAAGGTGTAGTCCAGCGGGCCGATGAGCGAACCGCCGGTGATGCGGCAGCCCGCGGCGAGATCGGCCGCCGGCGCGCCGATCGTCGTGCTGTTGACGGCGATCAGCTCGGGATTGAAGTCCCAGCGCGGGATGTTCGGCGCGGTGCTGCCGACCGGATCCGGATTGGGGATCTGGATGCCCGGCTCGCGGAACGGACGCGGCGTCCCGGTGACCACGACGGCGAAGCGACCATTGCTGCTGCCGGTCGCCTGCGCTTCGTTGGTGTTGCCGCCGGTCGGCGCGACGACGGTGAAGCTCGGCGCGGTGACGCGCATGCCTTCCAGATGCTCCAGCTGCTCGAGGCCACCGGTCGCGTTGGGCAGGTCGTTGGTCAGCACGATCGCTGCCGGCAGCGCATGCCCTTCCGACAGCTTGACCACCGAGGCGTTGGTGATCTGGGTCAAGGGCAACTGCAGCGGATCGGCCGCCGGCACGTACTCGATCACCGTGCCCTGCACCAGCACCAGGTTGCCCACCTGCGCATCGGCCGGCGGCAGGCTGGACGTGAACACGAACAGGCCTTCGGAGGTCGCCGGATCACCGTCGTCCTCGCCGTCGGGCGTCTGGATGAAGAAGCCGTTGTTCTTGCGGCCGGTGACGATGCCGCGCGTCGCGACCGGCTGGTTCTCGACCGGCGAGCGCGCGCCGCTGCCCTGGATGGCGTGGATCGGCAGCGTGATCACATCGTCGTTGATGATCGTCACGACGGACTGGCCCTTGGCCACTTCGGCGCCCTGCACATCGCTCAGGTTGACGTAGAAGACCTCGTCCGGCTCGACCTTCTCGTCGCCGACCACGTCGACACTCAACACGAGTTCGCGCTCGCCTTCATCGAACATGACGGTGCCCGAGCGCGCGATGTAGTCGTTGTCGGCCACCGTCGCAGTGCCGTCGGCGGTGGCGTAGGAGAACGTGACGCCCTCCGGTCCGGCCGGCTGGTTCAGCGAGACGGTCATGAAGAACGGCGTGGTGCCGCTGTCGCCCTCGGCGCCGCTGGTGTCGGTGATGCTCAGGTAGAGCGTGCCGCCGCCGCTGCAGATGTTGGGGATGCTGGCGGCGTTGCGCGGCGCCGGTGCTGCGGTGGCGAAATCGTCGGCGTTGTCGTTGGTATCCGTGCAACCGTCGCCGGCGCGCAGGATCGACGTGCTGTTGCTCGGCGCAGGCGCAGGCGCACTGCCTTCGAAGAAATTCGCGCTGCCGAATCCGACCAGGTCGAGGATCAGCGCCTGCTGGGCGGGCGTGCAGGCATTGCCGCCGCCATTACAGCCCAGGCTGGTCGTGGCATTGGCGAGGATCACCTTGCCGGCGGTGCCGGACATGTTGATCGTGCCGCTGGCATCGGGCGTCGGCAGCGGGGCGCCGTTCGTGCCGCCGGCCAGACCGACGAGGAAATAGCCGCCGGCCGGAATCTCGACATCCGGCAGGACGACGATCTGGCTTGCACCCGCGCCGAAGTTTCCGGTACCGGTGGCGCTGGCGTACTGCACGGACTTGCCGCCCAGTGCGACCGGCAGGTCGCCGGTATTGAAGAGTTCGACGAAGTCGGCGTTGTAGGGGGCACCGCTGTTGCCGCCACCGCCGTAGACCTGGCTGATGACGACCTCCGCCTGCGCGGCGCCGGCGCCGCAACACAGCAACAAGGCCGACAACAGCCGGCTGGTGGTTCGAGTCATGCGTGGATTCCCTGGAGTCCCCGGGCGATAGCGCCCCGCGCCCGATTGTGCCGCGGTTGGATGGCGATTGCATGACGCGCGGCGTCGGTCCCGGCCCCGGAGCGTCACCGCACACAGGGAGCGAGGGCCCTGAGGTACCCTGCGCCGATGACGATCGACCGCAACCAGCGCCCCCTCGAAGACGGCATCCACCTCGACCTCTCCGGGCGCGTCACCTACGGCGGCTATCTGCGCCTGGACCTGCTGCTGGCCGCGCAGCAGCCGCTGTCCGAGCCGCCGCACCACGACGAGATGCTGTTCGTCGTGCAGCACCAGGTCTCCGAGCTGTGGCTCAAGCTGCTGATCCACGAACTGTCGGCGGCGATCGGTCACCTGCAGCGCGACGAGGTCTGGCGCTGCCGCAAGGTGCTGGCGCGCTGCAAGCAGGTGCTGCGGCAGCTGACCGAGCAGTGGTCGGTGCTGGAGACGATGACGCCGGCCGAGTACATGGAATTCCGTGACGTGCTGGGGCCGTCGTCGGGCTTCCAGTCGCTGCAGTACCGCAAGGTCGAGTTCCTGCTGGGCAACAAGAACGCGGCGATGCTCGACGTGTTCGCCCACGAACCCGAAGGCCGCGACGGCCTGCAGGCGGTGCTCGATGCGCCCGGCCTCTACGACGAGTTCCTGCGCTATCTCGCCCGCTGGGGCCACGCGGTCGACGCCCGCCATCTGGACCGCGACTGGCGCCAGCCGCACGTGTTCGACGCGAGTCTGGTGCCGGTGTTCGAGGCGATCTACGAGGACACCGAGCGCTGGTGGCGCGAGTATTCGCTGTGCGAGGACCTGGTGGACCTGGAATCGCAGTTCCAGCTGTGGCGCTTCCGCCACATGCGCACGGTGATGCGCATCATCGGCTTCAAGCGTGGCACCGGCGGGTCGAGCGGCGTCGGCTTTCTGCGCCAGGCGCTGGACCTGACGTTCTTCCCGGAACTGTTCGAAGTGCGCACGCACGTCGGGCCGGGGCGCGGCAGCGACGCCTGAGGCGAAGGACGCCTTCTCGCTCACGCACGTCGCCGGCAGGCGGTGCATGCTTGCGCCCATCCGCAACAGAGGATCGCAGATGCCGCACCGCAGCCGCCTGTCAACGTTCGTGCTCGACTGCCAGGTCGAGGATCTCGCGCCGCATGTCGACTTCTGGCGACAGGCGCTCGGCAAGCCGGTCAAGCGGCTGCCGCCCGAAGACGACGATGGTCGCTACGCGGTGCTCGACACCGCAGACGACGAACCGGTGCTGATGCTGCAGAAGGTCGACCACGCCTCACGCATCCATCTCGACATCGAGACCGACGACATCGAGGCGGAAGTCGCGCGACTGGAAGACCTGGGCGCCACGCGCGTCGCGCAGGTCAAGGACTGGTGGGTCATGCAGGCGCCGAGCGGGCATCGCTTCTGCGTGGTGAAACCGCAGGGCAAACCCTTCGACGCGCACCTCAACCGCTGGGATTGAGCGCCGGCCCGGAATCGCCTGATCAGGCCGCGCGCGCCTGCCGGTCCAGCCAGATCCCCAGCCCCTGCGCGTTGATCTCGATGTCGCCGCCCAGGATCTCCTGCACGCGCGCCTCGGCGTCCTCGATGCCGTGCGCGACGGCGCGCTGCGTGTAGAGGGCCGTCAGGCCCTCGACGATGCGCGCGTGGCGATCGTCGGCGCCCTGCGCCTCCCGGGTGATCGCGACCATCGCTTCGATCTGGTCATGCAGGTCCTTCGCGAGTCGAGCGCATTCGGTGACCTCGCCGTAGTGCGCGATGCGGATCGACGCCGGCGATTTCGCCAGCAGCTTGTCGATCGATGCGTGCATCTGTCCGGGATCGAACTGCACCGGTGAGGTCGTCGGCAGGATGAAGGCGCCCTGCCCGGTATCGAGTTCGCGATACGACAGGCCGAAGGTGTCGCCTGCGAACCAGCTGCGCGTGGCCGCATCCCAGACGCTGTAGTGATGCAGCGCGTGGCCCGGCGTGTCGACGCACAGCAGCGGCCGACCGGCGAGTTCGACGATGTGACCATCGTCGGCGATGACCACGCGATCCTCGGGCACCGGCAGCATGCCGGCGTGGTCGCGCTGGAACATCGCCTCGCCGTAGACCAGTTTGGCACCGGCGATCAGTTTCGTCGGATCGATCATGTGCGGCGCGCCGCGCGGATGCACGACGAGCCGCGCGTTCGGCAGCGCACGGATCAGCGGACCCGCCGCGCCGGCGTGGTCGAGATGCACGTGCGTGACCAGCAGCCAGTCGACCGACTCGCGCGGCACGCCCGCCGCATCGATCGCGTCCAGCACGGTCTGCGCGCAGGTCGCGGTGCCGCAGTCGATCAGCGCCGCGCGCCCCTGCGACTGCACCAGATACGCCGCGCACAGCCCGGGGCGCACATAGCCGGTGTCGATGATCGTGATGGCAGCCGAATCGGACATCGCATCGCTCCTGCACTTGGAAGCGACAGTCTAGGCCTCGACCGCGTGCAGGCGAATCCGCCCTTGGTCGATGCGGCCCCGTTCGAATGACCCGGCACCGCTCTCGTGGGAGCGCGTTTGCACGCGATTCCGGTGATGCAGTGCGCTGTCACACGCCCCGAATCGCGCGCGAGCGCGCGCCCTCAGGCGTCTGCGGACGCTCGCGTCAGTGCGCGCGCAGTACGCGACGCCGCAATGCGAAGGCCACGCCCAGCACCGCGAGAAACACGCCGTAACCGACCGCGGTGGCGAGAATCTGCCCCCACATGTGTCCGTGCGAGACGTCGGCCACGGCATGCGCCCAATGGATCGACCACAGGAATGCGGCGACCGATGCCGCCAGGCTGACCAGATCGAAGATCACGCGACGCGTGCCGCGCGGCTGGCGCGGATACACCCAGAACAACGTGCCCAGGATCAGGAACCACGGCAGGAACAGCAGCAGCGCGAGATTCTGGGCGACGGTCGGGTTCACGAGGCGGCCTTCTCGGCATCGGCTGCGGCCAGCGCATCGAGCGCGGCCTGCACGGTGGCCGCATCGACGCCTTCGCCGAGCGTTGCCGGCGCGTCGGGAATCGCGAGCTCACCGCGGCGCAGGCGCGCGATCGTCTGGCCGGCGTCGCGCGGCGCGTCGAACGCCGTGCTCTGCAACAGCAAGCGGTCGCCGTCGGCGAGCTTGAAATAGAACTTGCCGTCGGCGTCGCGGTATTGCTTGAACACCGGCGGCGCGGCCTTCGCCAGCGTGCCGGCGTCGGTGTCGACCGTGGTCGTCTTGCCCAGATCGCGCAGGCCCACCGCATCGCGCAGCTGCTGCAGCAGCGGCGTGGCGTAGCGCTCGCGCAGACGGCGGCCGCCGTCGCGCAGGATGTCCTCGATGTCGCCCGGCCGCGCGATCAACGCCTCGTAGCGTTCGCGCATCGGCGCGATCTCGCGCTCGACCACGTCGAACAGCTGCTGCTTGGCATCGCCCCAGCCGATGCCGTCGGCGAACGCCTGCGCGAAACCCGCGGTCTCGTCGGGCGTCGCGAACGCCTGGTAGAGCTGGAACAGCGCCGAGCCTTCCGTGGATTTGGCTTCGCCGGGGCTGCGCGAATCGGTGAGGATCGAGAACACCAGCTTCTTCAACTGCGCCTGCGGCACGAACAGCGGAATCGTATTCTCGTAGCTCTTGCTCATCTTGCGACCGTCGAGGCCCGGCAGCGTCGCGACGTTGTCGTCGATGACGACCTCCGGCAGCGTGAACCAGTCGCGCCCGTAGACATGGTTGAAGCGCTGGGCGAAATCGCGCGCCATCTCGATGTGCTGGATCTGGTCGCGCCCCACCGGCACGCGGTCGGCGTTGAAGATCAGGATGTCGGCGGCCATCAGCACCGGGTACATGAAGAGGCCGGCGGTCACCGCCGCATCGTCGTCCTCGCCATCGGCGCGGTTGCGGTCGACGGCGGCCTTGTACGCATGCGCGCGGTTGAGGATGCCCTTGCCCGCGACGCAGGTCAGCAGCCACATGAGCTCGGTGGTCTCGGGCACGTCGCTCTGCCGGTAGAACCACACCTTGGCCGGGTCGAGTCCCGCCGCAAGCCACGTCGCGGCGATCTCCAGCGTCGAGCGCTGGGTCCGCGCCGGGTCCTGCGCCTTGATCAGGCTGTGCAGGTCGGCGAGGAAATAGAAACTCTCGGTACCGGGGGCGCGGCTGGCCTGGATGGCCGGACGCACGGCACCGACGTAATTGCCGAGGTGCGGGGTGCCGGAGGTGGTGATGCCGGTGAGGACGCGCAGGGGACGCTGGGACATGGACTGGGAACGACCTGAAAATGCGGATTGCAGCTGAGCGCCAGTCTAACCCTTGGCCACGGGTGTTCCCGGCGCAACCCCGACGGCGGTGATGGCGCGTTCGACCGTCCACCTCCACCGCGGGACACCGCCATGCGCACTTCCGGCTCCACCACCCTCGCCTGCCTGACCCTGGGCGCCCTGCTCATCGCCGGCGAGGCGTCCGCGCATCGCGCGCCCAAGGCCGTCGAACGCGTCCGCATGGACGTCGTCGAGCGCGACAGCGGAGCGCCGCTGCAGGCGCACGCCCATCGCGGCGAGACCTGGATCGTCGGCATGCCCGGCCTGCCGTATGCGGTGCGACTGACCAACACCACGGGTGCGCGGGTTCTGGTGGTGCTGTCGGTCGACGGCGTCAATGCGATCAGCGGCGAGACTGCCTCGCCCGCGCAGACCGGCTACGTCCTGGCGCCGTGGCAGACGACCGAGATCACGGGCTGGCGCAAATCGCACGATGACATCGCCCGGTTCGAGTTCGCCGCGCTCGGCGAGAGCTATGCGGCACGTACGGGCCGTCCGGACGATGTCGGGACCATCGGGATCGCGGTGTTCGAGGAGCGCCGCGCCGTACCGCCACCGATCGCAGCCGCGCGCGCACCAGTGCCGGCGCCGCCCTCGCCGCCTACGGGCTCGCGCCGGCGCGCTGCGGCCGAGTCGTCGGCGGCGGACATGGCGTCCGAGGCACGCGCCGCGCGCCAGCAGGTCGGCACCGCGCACGGGATACGCGAATGGGCGCCGGTGTCGTCGACGGCGTTCGAGCGCGCCACGCGCCAGCCCGCGCAGGTCACCAGCCTGCGCTACGACAGTCCCGACGCGCTGATCGCGCGCGGCATCCTGCCGGGCTACCGGCCCTGGTCGGCGCACCGGCCGGATGCGTTTCCCGGCCGTTTCGTGCCTGATCCGTGACCCGGATACGCGAACGGACCGGCAAGGCCGGTCCGTTCGGGGGTAAACCAGGTGCGCGTACGTCGCGCGTTCGAAGATTCAGCTGTCGAGCGACTTTTCGAATTCCTTGACCTCGCGCTCTGCGCGGTCGCGCTCCCAGCCGTACTTTTCCTGCAGCTTGCCGGCGAGATATTTGCTGTCGCCCGCGGCCACGTCGAACACGTCGTCGGTCAGGTCGCCCCACTTGGCCTGCGCCTTGCCCTTCACCTGGGTCCACTTGCCGGCAATGATGTCTTTGTTCATGGCGGTTGATCCTGTCTTCGAATGGAGGCGGCGGGACTGCACCGGCGCGGGTGCGGAAGTCCTCGTCGCACGGCCATCCTCGCGCG
>NZ_SMTG01000004.1 GCF_004358165.1 Luteimonas terrae | reverse complement strand
CCGCATCGAGCTCTACACCGGTCCGTGGGCCGAGGCCTACGACGCCGGTACGCCGGACGCCGCACTGCCCGCGTTCGTCGCCACCGCCCACGCGGCACGCGCCGTCGGCCTCGGCGTCAATGCCGGCCACGATCTGAGCCAGGCGAACCTCGGGGCCTTCCTCGCGGCGCTGGACGGCATCGACGAGGTGTCGATCGGCCATGCGCTGATCGGTGAAGCGCTGTACGACGGACTGGACACGACGATCCGCCGTTATCTCGCGATCTGTGGGGCTGCCGCTCCGCTCTGAAGCCGGCTTCACCCGAAATCTGTCGGCTTTTGTTTCGGCCTCGCCTGCGGATGCCTGCAGATTGGAGCCGCGTACCGGTGGGAGCGCGCTCGCGATTCGGGATTTTCACGATCGCGACCAGAGTCGCGCCCACGAGCCGCATGCATCGGCCGGTGCCTCACCGCTCGCCGTCGAGACCGTCACTCCCGGTGAAACACAGACAAAAAAACGCCGCCCGAAGGCGGCGTTCAAATCATTGCATCGGACATCGGGGCGTGCTGCAGGCCCGCACCGATGTGGACTGCGATTTACTGACGCACGAAGCCGATCTTCTGCATCTGCGCGTTCTTGGCCTCGGCCAAGACCTTCGCCAGCACGCCGTAGTCGGCGTCGCCGCTCGTGTCGATCTCGAGCGTCGGCTGGTTGGTCGGATCGCGCTGGACTTCCGACTCCATCATGTTGCGCAGCGCCGAGACCGGCGTCGGGCTGTCGTTCCAGAAGATCTGGCCCGAGCCGTCGATGCGCAGCCGGATCGGCTCCGGCGGTTCCACCGGATTCTCCGGCGGCGTCGTCGAACGCTGCGGGAGATCGATGTCGATGGGGTAGGAGAGCTTGGGCGCGGTCACCATGAAGATGATCAGCAGCACCAGCATCACGTCGCAGAGCGGAATGATGTTGATGTCGGCCATCGGGCCTTCGCCACCGGATGAAAATGCCATGCGTGTTGCTCCGGTTACCTGACTTCGGTCGTCGCGACGAAGCCGACCTTGCGCATGCCCTGGGCCTGCGCGGTGTTGACCACGTCGTTGATCGTCCGGTACTTCGTGGTCTGATCACCACGGATGTTGACGGGCGGCTGCGGCGTTTTCTGGGCCTCGACCGAGAACGCGCTCTCCAGCAGCTGGAGGGTCACGGGCTCGTCATTGAGGAAGATGTCGCCGTTCTCGGTCACCGCCACGGTCAGCGGCGGCGGGCCCGGAGCATTCTCCGGGCGTTCGTCGAGGTCGGCTTCCGGCAGCTCGACCTGCACCTTGTGCGCCATCAGCGGCGCCGTGACCATGAAGATGATCAGCAGCACCAGCATGACGTCCACGAGCGGGACGATGTTGATCGTGGCGTTGACCTTGTCGTTGCCACCACCTGAGCTGAAAGCCATATCTGGACTCCGTTATCGCGACGAGTTGCGGACTGCTTAGACCTTGGCCGGAGCCGGCGTCTCGCCGACGCGCGAACCGGTGGCGAAGAAGTCGTGCAGGTCGTGCGCGAAGGTGTCGAGCTTGTTGTTCGTGCCGCGGTTCAGGCGGACGAAGAAGTTGTAGCCCAGCACCGCCGGGATCGCGACACCCAGACCGATCGCGGTCATGATCAGCGCCTCACCCACCGGGCCTGCCACTGCGCCGATGTCGGCCTGGCCGCTGGCACCGATGCGGATCAGGGCGCGGTAGATGCCCCACACCGTACCGAGCAGACCCACGAACGGCGCGGTTGCACCGACGGTGGCGAGCACGGTCAGACCGTCTTCGAGCTTCAGCGACTCGCGGGTCACGGCCTGGCGCAGGGCGCGGTCCACGAACTCCGAGCGGTTCAGCGACTCGACCAGACGCGAACCTTCATGACGCTGGTGGTGCGCGGCGGCCTGGGCGGCGTCGAGGGCGACCTTCGAGAAGGGCTCGCTCTTGGGCTGCTCTTCCATGTAACGGATCGCGTCCTGGGCGTTCTGGGTTTCCCAGAACGTGTTGATCACGCGGTCGGTGCTGCCCTTCAGGCGCGCGGCCTTGATGGCATTGAAGATGATCCAGAAGATCGACATGGCCGACATCGCGATCAGCACGATGAGCACGGTCCAGTTGACCGCGTCCATGTGCTCGATCATGTCGGCGAAGCCCATCTGCTGCAGGCCTGCAGCATTGGACACAGCGGCGTTAGTGGTTTCCTGCAGCATGACGCGTACCTTCTAGATGTAGTGGTATGAAGAGTGGAACGTTGACGCGGTTCTTGCGGACGCCCGTTCGGGCGCCGGTGTAATCGGTGTCGCGGACCAGAGCGATCAGCCCAGGTTGAAGTCGACCGGCACGCGCACGCGACCGGCAGCGGGCGCGCCGTTCTTCATCGCGGGTGCGAACGACCACTTGCGTGCCGCTTCGATCGCGGCGCGGTCGAGGTCGCGGTTGCGGCTGGACTTCTCGACCGACACGTTGGTGACGTTGCCGTTGGCGTCGACGTCGATGACCAAGATCACCGTGCCTTCGATCTGCGCGCGCGCGGCGGCAGGCGGATAGCGCGGGGGATTCATGTTCTTCGACGAGATGTCGACGCTGGCGCCGATGTCGGCGACCTGTGCGGGCGGCGACGGCGGGGCCGGCGGCGGGGCCGGGGTATCCATCGGCGACGGCTCGTCGAACACGACCGGCGGTGCTTCCGGCGGCGGCGGGACCGGCGTCGGACGCGGCGGCGTCAGTTCCTTGATCGGCGTCGGCTTCGGCGGCTCCGGCGGCGGCGGCGGCGGCGGGGGAGGCGGCGGCGGCGGCTCGATGATCACCACGCGCGTCGCGGCCTCTTCCTGCTGTGCGGCGTTCGGCGGATTGACCGGCGCGAGCAGCAGCATGACGGCGGCGGCGTGGAACGCGACCACCATCGTGAAGCCGGCGATACGGGCCCAGTTCAAGCCCTCGTCTTCGTCGTTCATGTCGGTCGTCGTCGAGCGTTGCGTCATGCGAAGAACTCTTGTAAGGCCGGGATGCAGGCCCCGGTCGGAAAGTTGATCCGCCACCCTGTCGGGCGGCGGGAACCCTGAAGCTTATACCAATCCAAGGCGCCTGCACCATCCATGGAACAGGCAACTTTTTCTTAACGGCCCGAGATGATGCGCTCCGCATCCGCGTTGGATTTCAGGCCCTTCGCGATCGCCTGGCGTGCCGCTTCCTTGGCCTCGTTCGCACGGCCTTCCTGGTGCAGCACGCGGGCGAGATTGAGATAGGTTTCGCCGTTCTCCGCGAGCGGTGCGGCCTTGCGCCATGCGGCGATCGCAGGCTCGACCTGGTCGGAGAAATAGTTCGCCTGACCGAGCGCGGCCATCGTGCGGTAGTCCTCCTTGAGGATGCCCTTCTGCAGGCCCTCGTTGATCACCGCGATCGCTTCGCGTTCCTTGTTCTCGCTGTTGAGATACAGCGCGTAGAGGTTGCGGTACTCGGTTTCCTCGGTGAGCTCACCTGCGGCGCGCAGACGCTCGAAGACTTCGATCGCCTTGTCGTTCTGGTCGGTCTGCAGGTACGACACCGCGAGATTCATCTGCGAGCGCTTGTCGCCCGGCGTGGCACTGGCGACCTGCTCGGCAAGACGCGTGGCCTCGGCGCTGTTGCCCGACTCGGCGTAGGACGCCATCAGGATCTGGGTCCACTGCGGATCGACCTCGCCACGCGCGTCGACGAGCGGCTTGAGCGTGGCGATCGCCTCCGGATACCGCTCGAGGCGGTACAGCATGTTGCCCTTGAGCGCCTGGTCCTTCGGGTCGGTGGAGCCGGACTCGGTGATGTAGCGGTCCAGCGACGCCAGCGCCTGCTCGTACTGCTCATCCTGCGCCTGCAGCTGCGCGATGATCAGCATGGCCTGGAAGTGGTTGTTGTTGTCGAGGCCGCCGGTGTCGATCGCCTGCTGCAGATAGGTCGTGGCGCGGGCGTTGTCTTCGTTGATGAGCATCTGGCCGGCGAGCAGGGCGGCCATCGACTTGTCGTACTCATTCGCGCGCTCGTTGGCGAGGATGCCGTCGGCCAGCGGCAAGCCCTTGGCGGCATCGCCGGCGTTGGCGGCTTCGGACAGCGCGTTGAGATCCTTCACCAGACGCTGGCTCGCCGACACGCCCGGTTCCTTGCGGCTCGAGGCCGGATACATGGCTTCGGCCTTCTGCGGCGCCTGGCGCGAACTGCGGCGCTCGTTGCGGTCCGCGCTGCGCGAGGAACGGTCGGCACGGCTGCTGCGCTCGCTTCCGCCGTCTTCCTGCGCGAAGGCGGCCGGCGCGGCGAACGCGAGCAGGGCGGTGGTCAGGGCGGCGGCCAGCACCTGCTGGGACATGCGGGACTTCGACATCGTTCACCTCGGTTGGCAATGGACCGCGACGTGTCGCGGGCCGGAGTCTGGATACGGCGATTATCGCCGGTTGGATGCAGCCGTGTATCCGGGCAACGCCGTGCTCAACCGCAACGAGGGCGTTTGCCGGCGGCCTGTGCCTGCTCGAAGACCGGCACCAGACTCGCGGCGCGCGTCTGCAGCTCGCTGATGCGGTTCTCGGGATTGGGGTGGGTCGACAACCACTGCGGCGGACGGTTGCCACCGCTGGCCGCGATCATGTTCTGCCACAGGCCCACGGCGGCGCGCGGATCGAAGCCCGCCTTGGCCATCAGGTCCTGGCCGACGACGTCGGCTTCGGTTTCCTGGGTGCGCGTGCCGGGCAGCAGGAAGGTCGCCTGCAGTGCGGCACCACCGAGCTGGTTGGCCGACTGCTGCGCGCCTTCTCCGTAGCGCGAGCCCAGAAGCGCGCCGGCGACGCCGAGCGCGCCTTGCGCACCCATCTGGCGGGTGATGCGCTCGTCGTGGTGGTTCGCGTAGACGTGACCGATCTCGTGCGCGATGACCGCCGCGAGCTGGTCCTGGTTCTGCGCGACCTTGAGGATGCCGGTATGCACGCCGACCTTGCCGCCCGGCAGCGCGAAGGCGTTCGGATTCTCGTCCACGAACACCACCGACTCCCAGTTGAGCTGCTGCCAGTTGGCCGGCAGCTCGCGGACGATGTCGGTGACGATGCAGCGTACGTAGGCTTGCTGGCGGGCGTCGGTCGAGGCCCGCATCTTCGACTTGGTTTCGGCGAAGGCCTGCTCGCCCATCTGGTTGAGCTGCGCCTGCGAGACGCCGCCCACGATCTGGGTGCGGCCCGTCGGCGACGTGGTGGTGGCACAACCGGCGAGCAGCACGGCAGCGGCGAGCGCCGCGATTGACGTCTTCATGGACGGGACTCCCCTGTTCAAGAACCGTCGTTGTAGTGCGGCGCGGATTAACGCGCCGTCAACCGCCACCTCCATACGGAGGCGCACGGTTGCGCGGCAAGCGTGGGTTCAGATGTCGAGATTGGCGACCTTGAGCGCGTTGTCGTCGATGAAGGCGCGGCGCGGTTCGACCACGTCGCCCATCAGCGTGCTGAAGATCTCGTCCGCAGCCACCGCATCCTCGATCCGCACCTGCAGCAGGCGACGTGTTTCCGGATTCACCGTGGTGTCCCAGAGCTGCTCGGGGTTCATTTCGCCCAGACCCTTGAAGCGCTGGATCTGGCGGCCGCGCTTGGCCTCTTCGAGCAGCCAGGCCTGCGCGTCGGCGAAGGTCTTCACCGGCTGGGCACGATTGCCGCGGACGATCTGCGCGCCATCGCGGATCAGCCCGTGCAACTGGCGTGCGGCCTCGCCGACCGAACGCAGTTCGCCCGTCTCCAGCGTCGCCAGCGGAACGAGCTGGGTCAGGTCCACGCCCATGTGGCGGCGATCGATGGTCAGCACCGCGCCACGCGATTCGGTGGCCGGCTGGACGCCGAAGCGATAGCGCGGACGGCCCAGGCCCTTCTGGTTGAGACGGCCCTCGAGCGCCTGCAGCGCCTCGGCGATCTCGGCTTCGGAACCGGTCAGCGGGGCGGCGTCGAGCAGCATTTCGATGACCGCCGGGTCGTAACGGTGCGCGTTGCGGGCGATGGTCTCCTTCGCCGCAGCGAAGTCGAGCAGCAGGCGCTCCAGCGCCATGCCTTCGATCGCCGGTTCACCGGCCGCCGGCACCAGCGAGGCCCCCTCGACGGCATTGCCGGCCAGGTAGGCGTCGAGCGCCGCGTCGTCCTTGATGTAGAGCTCGTTCTTGCCCTGCTTGATCTTGTACAGCGGCGGCAGGCCGATGTAGACGTGGCCGCGCTCGATCAGCTCGGGCATCTGCCGGTAGAAGAACGTCAGCAGCAGGGTGCGGATGTGGGAGCCGTCCACGTCCGCGTCGGTCATGATGATGATGCGGTGGTAGCGCAGCTTGTCGGGGTTGTACTCGTCCTTGCCGATGCCGGTGCCCAGCGCGGTGATCAGCGTGCCGACCTCGGCGCTGGCGAGCATGCGGTCGAAGCGCGCACGCTCGACGTTGAGGATCTTGCCGCGCAGCGGGAGCACCGCCTGGTTCTTGCGGTTGCGGCCCTGCTTGGCCGAGCCACCCGCCGAATCACCCTCGACGATGAAGAGTTCCGACAGCGCCGGGTCCTTCTCCTGGCAGTCGGCCAGCTTGCCCGGCAGACCGGCGATGTCGAGCGCGCCCTTGCGGCGGGTCAGGTCGCGGGCCTTGCGGGCCGCCTCGCGCGCACGCGCGGCATCGACGATCTTGCCGGCAATGACGCGGGCTTCGTTCGGGTTTTCCTGCAGGAACTCCTCGAGCCGCGCGCCGAAAGCGTTCTCGACGGCCGGGCGGACTTCGGAGCTGACGAGCTTTTCCTTGGTCTGCGAGGAGAAGCTCGGGTCGGGCACTTTCACCGACAGCACCGCGATCATGCCCTCGCGCATGTCGTCGCCGGTCAGGCTGATCTTGGCCTGCTTGGCGATGCCGTTCTGCTCGATGTAGTTGCTCAGCCCGCGGGTCAGCGCGCCGCGGAAACCGGCCAGGTGCGTGCCGCCGTCCTTCTGCGGGATGTTGTTGGTGAAGCAGTACATCGTCTCCTGGTAGGAGTCGGTCCACTGCAGCGCCACTTCGACGGTGATGCCGTTGTGCTCGCCGGTCACCGAGATCACGTTCGGGTGCAGCGGGTTCTTCAGCTGCGCCAGGTGCTCGACGAAGCTGCGGATACCGCCCTCGTAATGGAAGTCGTCGCGGCGGCCGTCGCCGCGCTCGTCGACCAGCACGATCTTGACGCCGGAATTGAGGAACGACAGCTCGCGCAGGCGGCGGGCCAGGATGTCGTAGTGGAATTCCACGTTGTTGTGGAAAGCCGTCACCGACGGCCAGAAGCGCAGCGTGGTGCCGCGCTTGGTGGTCGACTCGATCTGCGCCAGCGCGGTCGTCGCCGCGCCGTTGCTGTAGGTCTGGCGGTAGTGCGCGCCGGCCTGGAAGACGTCCAGCTGCAGCTTCTCCGACAGCGCGTTGACCACGCTGACGCCCACACCGTGCAGGCCGCCGGAGACCTTGTAGCTGTTGTCGTCGAACTTGCCGCCGGCATGCAGCACGGTCATCACGACCTCGGCCGCCGAGACCTCGCGGCCGAGCTTGGCGCTCATCTGGGCGTGCTTGCCGACCGGGATGCCGCGGCCGTTGTCGGACACCGACACCGAACCGTCGGCGTGGATGGTCACCGCCACATGGTCGGCGTGGCCGGCCAGGGCCTCGTCGATCGAGTTGTCCACGACCTCGAAGACCATGTGGTGCAGGCCGGTGCCGTCGTGCACGTCGCCGATGTACATGCCCGGGCGTTTGCGGACGGCCTCCAGGCCTTCCAGCGCGGTGATGCTGTTGGCGTCGTAGTTGCCGTTCGCCGGGGCGGGGGAACCGGTCTGGTTTTCGTCGCTCATTCGGTACCGTCAGCTGCAGCCCCCAGCGCGGCATCGGCAGGGCTGCCGGGCGCTGGAACGGGCGATAAGGTGTTGACCGATCATAACATCCGGGCGCGGCGCCGGCCTCCGGGTCTCGTCCCGGCGCGACTGTGTTCCACGTGAAACACGGCTGCGGAGGACTCAAGACAACGGCATGTTCCACGTGGAACATGCGGGTCTCAGTCTGGCCGGATCTCGCCGTGTTCCACGTGGAACGTCCGCGCGCCCTGCAACGGCGCTTCCGGCCAGTGTCCGGGCCGTTCGGTGCCGCTGATCAACACCTGGGATCCGGCCCGATGCAGCGACTCGAGCAATTGCGCCTGGTGGTGGCGGTCCAGTTCGGACGCCAGATCGTCCAGCGCAATGACCGGCCAGCGCCCACCGTGCCGGTTGGCGCAATCCTGGGCCTGGGCGAGCAGGCAACACAGCGCGGCCTGCTTGGCCTGACCGCGTGACAGCAGGGACTGCTCGGGGCGTCCATCGAAGCGGATCCGCCAGTCGGCGCGATGCGGACCTACACTGGTATGTCCCGCGGCGCGGTCGCGGTCGCGGGCGACGAGCAGGGCGTCCGCCAACGAAAGCTCGTTCCGACGCCAGCCGGGCAGGAACACCAGTTCCGGCACGCCGAGTGACGGCGCGATTTCCGCGGCCACACGCTGCACCGCGGTCTGCAGACGCGACAGGTACGCATCGCGTCGCGCATCGAGTGGCGCCGCCGCATCGCCGAGTTCCAGATCCCAAGCATCCAGCTGGCTGCCGCCAGCGCCCGCCTTCAGCAGGGCATTACGTTGTTTCAGCGCCCGGGCGTAGCGACGCCACTGCGGCAGGAAGTCCTGTTCCACGTGGAACAGCCCCCAGTCGAGGAACCGGCGCCTGACCTCGCTGCTTCCGGAAATCAGCGCATGGCTACCGGGTTCGAAGGTCACCACCATCAACGCAGCGCACAGTTCGCCGAGCTGCGGGACATCCTGGCCATCCAGACGTCCGGTCCAGTCCTGACCAGTGTGGCGCAACCCCGCCCGTCGAAGCCGCTCGGGGTGGAGGGGATCGTCGCGCCACTCGGCGTAGACCTCCAGCGCCGCACATCCGCTCTGGATCAGCCCATCGCGGACGCGACCGCGAAAACTGCGTCCGTAGGCCAGCAGATGCAGCGCCTCCAGCACGCTGGACTTCCCCGCGCCGTTGTCGCCCAACAGCAGGTTGAGCCCGGGCCCGGGCGCCAGCGAGACCCGCGACAGGTTACGGACATGGCGAAGGTCGAGACGGGTGAGCTGCACGGAGATCCTGGGCAAGCGGGGCCGGAACGGAAAACGCCCGGCGGGGCCGGGCGTCGTGTTCCACGTGAAACATGTGCGGGCGACGTGCGCCCAGTTTACCGGTGGTGTCAGAGACGCAGCGGCATCACCACGTGGCGGCTGCGCTCGTCCGCAGCTTCGCGAACCAGTGCCGACGAGTTCGCATCGCGCAGCTTGAGGATCACCTGTTCGCCCCGCAGGGCGGTCAGCGCGTCCAGCAGATAGTTCACGTTGAAGCCCACGGCCAGTTCGTCGACCTTGGTGTCGGCTTCGACCTCCTCGTGCGCCTCTTCCTGCTCGGGGTTGTGCGCGTTGATGCGCACCGTGCCCGGCGAGACTTCGAGCCGCACGCCGCGGTACTTCTCGTTCGAGAGAATCGCCACGCGCTGCAGCGCGGCGCGCAGCAGTTCGCGGTCGATCGTGACCTCGCGGTCGGCGCCGATCGGAATCACGGCTTCGTAATCGGGGAAACGGCCGTCGATCAGCTTGCTCGTGAAGGTCACATCGTCGCGCTTGACCCGCAGGTGGTTGCGGCCGAGTTCCAGTTCCAGGGTCTTGTCACCGCCTTCGAGCAGGCGCTGCAACTCGGTGACACCCTTGCGCGGCAGGATGATCTGGCGCTTGGTCTGGACCGGCGTTTCCAGCGTGGTCTCGCACAGCGCCAGACGATGGCCGTCGGTCGCCACACAACGCAGACGCGTGTCGCCCAGATCGAACAGCAGGCCGTTGAGGTAGTAGCGCACATCCTGCTGGGCCATCGCGAACGCGGTACGTTCGATCAGTTCCTTGAGCGCGGCTTCCGGGACCGCGATGCGGTCGGTCGCTTCCACTTCGTCGACCGACGGGAAGTCGCCCGCCGGCAGGCTCGACAACGAGAACCGGCTGCGACCGGCCTGCACGGTGATCTTGTCGCCCGACTGGGAGATCACGACCTTGCTGCCGTCCGGCAGCGCACGAACGATGTCGAACAGCTTGCGGGCCGGAATCGTGGTTTCGCCGTCCTGCGCATCCTCGACCGCGCGGCGCGACACCATTTCGACCTCGAGGTCGGTACCGGTCAGCGACAGCTGGCCGTCCTGCACCTGGACCAGCAGGTTGGCCAGCACGGGCAGGGTCTGGCGACGCTCGACGACATTGACGACCTGGGCCAGCGGCTTGAGCAGAGTTTCGCGTTGGAGACTGAAACGCATGTCGGTGTTATCCCCTTGTCCCGTGCTTTTATAAAAAGGATATAAATCTAAAGAAGGTGGAGCTGGGTAGAGCGAAAATCGGGTGATATCTACTGCAAGCCACTGAATCGCAAAGGTTTTATCGACGTCCAAACCCGGTGGATAGCGGCGGTTGGATGGGTGGATCAAGCTGTGGACAACTTTCGACCCCCTCGGTTGTCCACAGGTTCGCCATCCGGTGTCCCGAGGTTATCCCAACCCCCGCAACGCACAGCTTACTCGCTCAGTTTGCGGATCAACTTGTCCCAGTCTTCGCGCAGTTTGCCGTCGCTTTCGATCAACGTCCGGATCTGGCGGCAGGCGTGCAGCACCGTGGTGTGGTCCCGGCCGGCGAAGGCGTCGCCGATCTCCGGCAGGCTGTGTTCGGTCAGTTCCTTGGCCAGGGCCATGGCGACCTGACGGGGACGCGCCAGCGAGCGCGTGCGGCGCTTGGAGAGCAGGTCCTTGATCTGCAGGCCGTAGTAGTCGGCCACGACCTTCTGGATGTTGGCGATGCTGATCGCCTGCTGCTGCGCGCGCAGCAGGTCGCGCAGCGTCTCCTGGGCGAACTCGACGGTGATCGGGCGGCCCATGAAGTTGGCGCGTGCGGCCAGCGTGTTGAGCGCACCCTCGAGGTCGCGCACATTCGAATGCATCTTCTTGGCCAGCAGGAAGGCCACATCGTCGGGCACCTGGGTCCCGCGCTCGTGGGCCTTGGCCAGCACGATCGCCGCACGGGTTTCGAAGTCCGGCGGATCGATCGCCACCGACAGGCCCCAGGCCAGCCGCGACTTCAGGCGCGGCTCCAGGCCGTCCACCTCGCGCGGATAGCGGTCGCAGGTCATGATGATCTGCTGCTTGCTGTCGAACAGCGTATTGAAGGTGTGGAAGAACTCTTCCTGGGTACGGTCCTTGCCGGCGAAGAACTGGATGTCGTCGATCAGCAGCGCGTCGATCTGGCGGAACTGGCGCTTGAACTGGTCCGAGGTCTTCTCCTGGATCGAGCGGAAGAAGGCGCTGTAGAACTCTTCCGAACGCAGATACAGGATGCGCGCGCGCGGGTTCGCCTGGCGCATCGCATTGCCGGCCGCGAACATCAGATGGGTCTTGCCCAGGCCCGTGCCGCCGTAGAGCAGCAGCGGGTTGTGCGCGCGGTCGCCGGGCTTGAGCGCGGCCTGCCAGGCGGCGGCGCGGCCCATCTGGTTGCTGCGGCCCTCGACGAAGTTGTCGAAGGTGTAATGGCTGTCCATGTTGCCGGCGAAGGCTTCGATCGGCGCGGCGGGCACGGCGCGGCTCTCGACCGGTGCACCCGCGGCCGGCGCGACCGCCGGCGGCGCGGTCCGCGGCAGCGACCCGACCTGCAGGCTCACATCCTCGATGCCGGCGAAATGCTCGAGCAGTTCGCGGATGCGGGGCATGTAGCGCGCCTGCACTTCGTCGCGGACGAAGGCGTTCGGCGCGTAGAGCACGGTGGAACGGTCGTCGGCGCGGGCCTGCAAGGGCTTGAGCCAGGTGTGGACATCCTCGGCCGGAAATTCGGCTTCGAGGCGTTGAAGGCAGCGGGGCCAGGCATCCATCATGCGGCGGAATTCGACAAAGCGGGCGCCGCCACGCAGCTGCGCGGTCCGGTCGCCGGGAGAAGGGCACGCAGACTATCATGCGCACCCGTCGCGCCCCCGCAGCGCGGGCGCATGACGCTGTCGACCGTCACGCCGGCTTGACCGGCCCGCGGCGCAGCCGCTAGAATTTCCGGTTCCTTATTCGAACGTTGCCCGAAGGGCTCGATCATGGCTACCAAGCGCACCTACCAGCCCAGCAACCTCAAGCGCAAGCGCGACCACGGTTTCCGTGCCCGCATGGCGACCGCCGATGGCCGCAAGATTCTTGCCCGCCGTCGCGCCAAGGGCCGCAAGGTCCTCTCGGCCTGAAGCTCTCCGGGCCGGTGAGTCGCGCATCCGCGCTCGCCGCCCGTTCCGCAGCGCCGCTTCCATGACCGCCGGTGTCCGCTATCCGCGGCACGTGCGTGTGCGCGCGCGTGCGGATTTCGATCGCATCTTCGCCAGCGCGACGCGTACCGCGTCGCCGATGCTGGCCGTGCATCTGTTGTCCGAGGACGGCCCGCCGCGGCTGGGCCTGGCCGTGTCGCGCAAGGTCGACAAGCGCGCCGTCGGACGCAACCGCATCAAGCGCGTGCTGCGCGATGTCTTCCGCCTGCTGCAGCCGCGCCTCGCGCCCGGCAGCTACGTCGTCGTGGCCCGTCCGTCCGCCGCCCAAGCCGACAACGACGCGCTGCGCGCGGCATTTCTGAGCGTGCTCAAGCGCGCCCGCGCGTTGCCGCCGTCATCGACGGCCGGCACAATGCCCGCCTCCCCGATTCCATCCACGCCGGCCTCGCCCGGCGCATGAGCCTGCCCGCCTGATGAACCAGATCCGTACTTTCCTCATCCTCGCCTGGCTGATGGTGGCCGTGCTGCTGTGGATGGAATGGGGCAAGGAGAAGTCCGCTGCCGCCCAGCCGCAGACCAGCGCCGCGCAGGCCACGCCGTCGGTGACTGTGCCGGGCGCGACCGCCGGTAGTGCGGCCGTGCCGACCGCGCCGACCGATGCCGCGCCGGTCCCGCCGGCGCCGGGCGCCGCTGCAGTGGCCGGGACCGCCGCCGCGCCGCGTCAGGTCGTGGTTCAGACCGACGTGCTGCGTCTGGTGCTCGACGCCGGCAACGTCGTGCAGGCCGATCTGCTGGGCTATCCGCAGACGCGTGACGACGGCGCGCCGCCGGTGCGCATGTTCGACACCGACCCGCTGCACTACTACGCCGCCCAGAGCGGCTGGGTCAGCAGCAACAACAGTGCGCCGAGCCACGAAGGCCAGTTCGTGCCGGAAGGCAACGCCGCCACCGCGACGCTCGCCGAGGGCGAGACCACGCTGACCGTGCCCTTCGTGTGGACCGGCCCCGACGGCGTCACCATCCGCCGCAGCTTCATCCTGACCCGCGGCGACTACGCGGTCGAGGTGCGCGACGAGATCGCCAACACCGGCGCCGCCGCTTGGCAGGGCTTCCCGTATCGCCAGCTGATCCGTACCGCGCCGGCGGTCAAGCGCGGCATGACCAATCCCGAGTCCTACAGCCTGGTCGGTGCGACCTGGTTCGGCAGCGACATCGGCTACGGCCGCCGCCAGCTGGCTGACTTCGAAGGCGACGGCCGCCTCGATGCCAAGGACACCAATGTCTGGATCGCGATGGTCCAGCACCACTTCTTCAGTGCGTGGATCCCGCGCCCCGACGACGCCAGCACGATCTCGATGCAGGTCGACCGCAGCACCGGCGCGGCGCGTTACCTGATCCGCGAGTTCGGTGCGCCGATCGCCGTGGCCGCCGGCCAGCAGGCCTCGACGACCGCGCGTCTGTGGGTCGGTCCCAAGCAGGTCGACCTGATCCAGGCGCAGGGCGTGCGCGGTCTCGACCGCGTCGTCGACTACAGCCGCTTCTCGATCTTCGCGATGCTCGGCGAAGGCCTGTTCTGGGTGCTGGCCAAGCTGCACGGCCTGATCGGCAACTGGGGCTGGTCGATCATCGGCCTGGTGCTGCTGGTGAAGCTGGCGCTGTATCCGCTGTCGGTCGCGCAGTACAAGTCGATGGCGAAGATGCGCAAGTTCCAGCCGCGCATCGCCCAGCTCAAGGAGCGCTACGGCGACGACAAGCAGAAGTTCCAGATGGCGATGATGGAGCTCTACAAGAAGGAGAAGATCAACCCGATCGGCGGGTGCCTCCCGGTCCTGCTGCAGATGCCGGTGTTCTTCGCGCTGTACTGGGTGCTGCTCGAATCGGTGGAGCTGCGCCACGCGCCGTGGATGCTGTGGATCCAGGATCTGACCGCGCGCGATCCGTACTTCATCCTGCCGGTGCTCAACATCGCGATCATGTGGGCGACGCAGAAGCTCACGCCGATGGTCGGCATGGACCCCATGCAGCAGAAGATCATGCAGTTCATGCCGCTGGTGTTCGGCGCGATCATGATCTTCTTCCCGTCCGGTCTGGTGCTGTACTGGGTCACCAACGGCGGCCTGGGTCTGCTGCAGCAGTGGTGGATGATCAAGCGCTACAGCGAAGCGCCCGCGGCGCTGGCCAAGGACTGATCGCCGTCACCACGTGACAGCCACGAGCCCGCCGCATGGCGGGCTCGTGCGTTCGGGAGCCTCGACATGACGCAGTCCAACGAGACCATCGCCGCGATCGCCACCGCGCCCGGCGCGGGCGGTGTGGGCATCGTGCGACTGTCGGGCCCGGCCGCGCTGCCGATCGCGCGCACGCTGTGCGGCCGTCGCACGCTGCGTCCGCGCCACGCGCACTACGCACGTTTCTTCGACGCCGACGGCGCCGTGCTCGACGACGGGCTCGTACTCGCGTTTCCGGGGCCGGCCAGCTACACCGGCGAGGATGTCGTCGAACTGCAGGCGCACGGCAGCCCGGTCATGCTGCAGCAGCTACTCGCCCGCTGCCGCACGCTCGGCGCGCGGCTCGCGCGACCCGGCGAGTTCAGCGAGCGCGCCTTCCTCAACGGCCGGCTCGATCTGGCCCAGGCCGAAGCCGTCGCCGATCTGATCGCTGCCGGCGACGATCGCGCCGCACGGGCCGCGCGACGTGCGCTCGACGGCGTGTTCTCCGATCGCTGTGACGCGCTCGCCGCCGAACTGCTGCATCTGCGCGTCTACATCGAGGCGATGATCGATTTCTCCGACGAGCCGATCGACGCGCTCGGTGGCGACGAGATCGCGCGGCGACTGGACGCACTCGCGAGGTCGTTGTCGCAGCTGCTGGCCGAGGCCGACCAGGGCCGGCGCCTGCGCGATGGCCTGCACGCGGTGATCGTCGGGCCGCCGAATGCCGGCAAGAGTTCGCTGCTCAACGCGTTGGCCGGCGTGGACCGCGCCATCGTCACCGACATCGCCGGCACCACGCGCGACCTCCTGCACGAGACGCTGCGCATCGGCGGCGTCGAACTGACCCTGGTCGACACCGCGGGCTTGCGCAGCGAAGGCGATGCGATCGAGCGCGAGGGCATGCGCCGTGCGCGCGCCGAACTGCAGCGCGCCGACCTTGCGCTGGTCGTGCTCGACGGGCGCGATGTCGCGGCCGGCTGGGCCCAGGTGGAGGACGCGATCGCGGGCGTCGCCGATCGCATCGTCGTGCACAACAAGGCCGACCTGCAGGCGGCGTCGACCACCGCGGGGGACGCGCTGCAGGTGTCGGCGCGTACCGGATTCGGCCTCGATGCCCTGCGCGCCGCGCTGCAGTCGCGACTCGGTGGCGACACGCTTGCCGGCGAGGGCACGTTCACCGCGCGGCAGCGGCACGTCGATGCGCTGCGTGACGCCGCCGATGCGGTCGACGACGCACGCGGTACGCTGGCCGCGCAGCACCTCGAACTCGCCGCCGAGTCCCTGCGCATCGCCCACGATGCGGTCGGCGCGATCACCGGCCGCACCCTGCCCGACGACCTGCTCGGGCACATCTTCTCGAGTTTCTGCATCGGCAAGTAGGTGTCGGCCCCGGCCCGCGAACAGGCGGCATCGACGGCGATCGGGACGCCAAGATTCGTGATCGCATCGACAGGCCGCGATCACGACGGCGCCGCAAGCATTGACAAATCGACGCCGCTGACGCGTTGTACGCATCTTGCGGACATGCATCCTTGGGGAAAGATGATGGTCTCGAAGACTCCGACGACCCGTCGCGCGTCAGGCGCGCGGCTGGCCGCCGCACTCGGTCTGGCGTGTGTACTCGCGGCCTGCGGCCGCAGCGACGAGGCCGAAGCGCCCGCCGCCGCCGAAACGCCCGGCGCGGTCACCGCCCAGGCAAGCCAGCAGGCCGCGGCGCGCCAGCAGGCGGCCGACGACGCGATCGCCGGCCTGTCGGTGGACGAACTGCGCGCCGCCGCGTCGGCCGCGTACCAGGAAAGCCGCCTGTACGCGCCGGCCGGCGAGAACGCGATGGAGTACTACCTCGCACTGCGTGAGAAGCAGGCCGGCGACGCCGCGGCCTCGAGCGCGCTGATCGACCTGTTGCCGATGAGCGTCATCGCCACCGAGCAGAGCCGCGACCGCGGCGACTACGCCGAAGCGCGGCGCCTGCTGGGTCTGATCGAGCGTGCCGACAGCGCGCATCCCGCGCTCGAGCGTCTGCGCACCAGCATCGCCAACGCGGAGACGCAGGCCGCGGCCAAGGTCGAGCAGCAGAAGCTGACCGCCGAACAGGAAACCCAGCGCGCCCAGCAGCTCGAACGCGAGCGCGCCCAGCAGCAGCAACAGCAGCAGACCGCCGCCGCCGCGCAGCTCGCCCAGCAGCAGGCGGCCGACCAGACCGCGCGTGACGAGGCCGACCGCCAGACCGCGGCCCGCGAGGAAGCCGCGCGGCAACAGGCGGCCCGCCAGGAGACGGCCCGCGAAGAAGCGCCGACGCCCGCACCTGCGGCGCCCGCTGCTACGGCGGCACCGGCCCAACTGCGCCCGCTCAGTACGCCGGCGCCGCGCTATCCCGCCGACGCGCTGCGTGCCGGCACCCGCGGCGAGGTCATGGTCGAGTTCACGATCGATGTCGACGGCTCGGTCAGCAACGCCCGCGTGGTCCGCGCCGACCCGCCGCGCACCTTCGATCGCGAAGCGCTCGCGGCGGTGCGTCGCTGGCGCTTCGAGCCGGTGCCCGCACCGGTCACGACGCGCCGCACGATCGGGTTCTCGCCGACGGCGAACTGATCGCCGCTCGACGCACCGGTCGACGGACCAAAGAAAAGCCCGGCAGATGCCGGGCTTTTCCGTTGCGAAGCCTGCGCGGTCAGCTGGCGACCGCGAGCTTCTCCTGCCGGTAACGCCACACCGCCAGCATCCACAGCGCCGCAGCGATCGCGAGGCTGGCGCCGAGGTACACCGCCCAGATCGCCGGCTCGATCGGCTCGGCGCGGATGATCTTCAGCAGCAGCTGGTTCTGCGCGAGGAACGGCACCGCGAACTGCCACAGCTCGGTCTTGATCGGATTGATCATCAGCACGAAGCTCGGAATCATCGGCAGCAGCATCAGCCAGACGATGTGGCTCTGCGCTTCCTTCATGCTCTTGGCCGTGGCCGCGAGGAAGGTCAGCAGCGAGGTGCCGACGAACAGCATCGGCAGCAGCACCAGCAGCATCTTGCCGATCGCCGCGAAGCTGACGTCCAGCAGCTTCGCCGAGCCGCCGCCCATCTGCGCACTCACCTTGAAGGCCAGCATCGTCAGCACCAGCGAGGCCATGCCGATCAGGCAGGCCGCGGCGATCTTGCCGCTGACGATCGCGCCGCGCGATGCCGGCGTGGCCAGCAGCGGTTCGAGCGACTGGCGTTCGCGCTCGCCGGCCGTGGCGTCGAGGATCAGGTACGAGCCGCCGATGAAACTCGACAGGATCAGCAGATACGGCAGCAGCACCGACAGCAGGATGCCGCGCTTGGCTTCCTCGGTCGCCATGTCGCGCGTGCCCACCGCGACCGGCTGCACCACCGACGGATCGATGCCGCGTGCGAGCAGGCGCAGCGCGCCAACCTGCTGGCCGTAGGCGGTGATCGCATTGCGCACGCGGCGCGTCGGCGTCTCGGCGTTGCGACGCGTGCTGTCGCTGATGACCTCGACCGTGGCCGGGCGGCCGGCATGCCAGTCCTCGGCGAACGAGGCCGGAATCTCGATCGCCACGTCGACCTGCTGCGCGGCGATCTGCGCATCCAGATCGGCCGGCGCATCGATCGCCTGGATGCCGAGCGTCGCCAGGTGCGCGACCAGGTTGGGCGCGTGTTCGGCGCCGATCACCGGCACTTCCAGCACGCGGTCCATCTCGGTCTTCATGCGCTTCTCGGCCATGAAGTTCATGCCCAGCATCAGCAGCGGATACATCAGCGGACCGAGCAGCAGCGCCATGAACAACGTGCGCCGGTCGCGCGCGATGTCCAGCAGCTCCTTGCGCACCACGCACCACATCCATTTCAGGTTGCTCATGCCAGCAGGCCCTCTTCCGAACCGATCGCACTGACGAACGCGTCTTCCAGGTTCGACTTGCCGAAGCGCTCGCGCAGTTCGTCGGCGGTGCCGTCGGCGACGACGCGGCCCTTTGCGATGATGACGATGCGGTCACACAGCGCGGCGACCTCCTGCATGATGTGGCTGGAGAAGATCACGCAGCGGCCGTCGTCGCGCAGCTTGAACAGGAACTCGCGCATCGCGCGCGTGGTCATCACGTCCAGGCCGTTGGTCGGCTCGTCGAGGATGACGTTGCGCGGGTCGTGCACCAGCGCGCGGGCGATCGCCGTCTTGGTGCGCTGGCCCTGGCTGAAGCCTTCGGTCTGGCGGTCGAGGATCTCGCCCATGTCGAGCTGCTCGCTCAGCACGCGCGTGCGCTCGGCGATCTCCGCCTTCGACAGGCCGTGCAGTTCGCCGAAGTAGCGGATGTTTTCGCGCGCGGTCAGGCGCTTGTAGACGCCGCGCGCATCGGGCAGCACGCCGAGTACGCGACGCACGGCGGCCGGGTCTTGCGCCGCGTCGATGCCGTCGACCAGCACGCGGCCGCTGTCGGGCTTCATCAGCGTGTAGAGCATGCGCAGCGTGGTGGTCTTGCCGGCGCCGTTGGGGCCAAGCAGGCCGGTGATGCGGCCGTCCTCGGCGACGAAGTCGACGCCGTCGACCGCTTGGACCGTGCCGGTCTTGGTCTTGAACGCCTTGTGCAGTTGCTGGGCCGTGATCATCGGCGGAGCTCCGGAAAGAAGAGGGGAATCGACAGGCGCGACGCGATCACGGCGACCACCCGTTGAAGCTGGTGAACGGCGGCACCGGACGCATCGCATCCAGACACGTCGCGTCCAGCGCCTTGGCGTCGGTGCTTTCGATGAACTGCGCGAGCAGCTTGGGCGCGCAGCCGAGCGCGAACGTGCCGTGGCCCTGGCCCTTGAACACCAGGTGCCGTCCGTTCGGCAGGCCGGCGAGCACGCGCTCGGCGTAGGCGGGCGGCGTCACCGGGTCGAGTTCGCCCGACATCAGCAGCGCCGGCACGTCGGACTGCAGCGCCGCGGTGTGGTTGGCCGGTGGCGTGCCGGTGGGCCAGGTGCGGCAGGCGCCGAAGAACATGCGCGCGACACCGGGGCCGAGGATGGTGTCCGCGACGCGGCCGTCCTCGCGGTAGCGGCCGGCATCCTCGGCGCAGATCACCGACCACTGCATGCCCCGCGTCATCTGGCCGCCGACATTGCTGTACATCAGTTGCGACAGCGACATCAGCGGGCCGTAACGGCCCTGCGCGGCCTCGTCGAGGATCAGCGGCAGCAACGACGCGGTCTGCGGCGCGTACGAGAACAGGAATGCCAGGCCGGTCACCGTGTCCGGCGTGACCACACCGTCGCGCTGCGCGCCGGTGGTCGGGTCGCGGTAGGTCACCGGCGCCGGCGTCGTCTGCAGCGTCGACAGCACACCGCGCAGCTGCGCCTGCAGATCGGTCGGGAAGCGGTCGCGGCATGTCGCGTCCTGCGCGCACTGCTTCGACTGCAGCGACAGCGCATCCTCGAAGGTGTGCGCGAACTCGCCGCCGACGACCAGATCGTTGGGCGCCACGCCGTCGAGCACGATGCTGCGCGTGTGCTGCGGATACGCCATCGCGTACTGCTGGGCGACGCGGGTGCCGTAGGAGCCGCCCACCAGGTTCACCTGCTCGGCGCCGAGCGCGGCGCGCACGGTGTCGAGGTCGCGGATCGCGTTGGCCGTCGTGTAGAAGCGCGGATCGGCGCGGCCTTCCAGACCGGCCAGGCAGCGGCCGACGTAGGCATCGAGCGCGGCGTCGTCGGGCGCGGTCAGCGCGTCGAGTTCCATCGCCTCGCCGTTGGCATCGGTGCAGGTCAGCGGGTTGGACTTGCCGGTGCCGCGCTGGTCGACCAACACGATGTCGCGCTGGCGCCGCACTTCGCGCAGGCCGGCGTTGATCTGCGCGGCCAGCTCGGTGGCCGCCTGGCCGGGACCGCCGGCGAGGAAGAACACCGGATCGGCGGTGCCGCCATCATTCGAATCGGCCGGCAGCCATGCGATGTTGAGTCCGATCTTGCGGCCGTCCGGCGCCTCCGGATTCTCGGGCACCTGCAGCACCGCGCACTGCGCTTCGACGCGCGTCGCGGCGTTGCCGCCGTCGAGCGTGCAGCCGTGGAAGGCGATCTGGCCGAACATCCGCGTCGGCCGCGCGGCCTCGCCATCGGCGGGCGCCGGGGCCGCGCCGCTGCAGCCGGCCAGCGCCGCAGTCGCGGCCAGTGCCAGCAGAGAAAGCCGTGTTGTCCTCATGGAACGTCCTCGAACAGGAAAATGGATTCGATGGGCTCGGCGAACTCGCGTGCGATCCGGAACGCCAGCGGCAGGCTGGGGTCGTACTTCTCCGTCTCGATCGCGTTGATCGTCTGTCTCGACACCTCCAGACGTTCCCCGAGCTGTGCTTGTGACCAGCCCCGTGCCTCGCGCAGCGCCCGTACCCGGCTCTTCATGCCGGACCCCTCACCGGTAGCGCCGCGCGACGACGGATTTTGCGACGCCGTAGGTGCCGCAGACCAGCGGAAACACCCACAGCATCGCCGCGCTCGACGGCACGTCGATGACGCGCGCGGCCTGCAGGAAACCACCGGTCATGTAGGCGAAGGACACCAGCGCGGCGGCGATGCAGATCGCTTCGAGTTCGATGCGCTGCTGCAGTTCGTCGACGCCGCGGATGAAGCGCACCATCGCGCGCAGGACCAGCGCGATGGGCGCGACCGGCAGCAGCGCCACGACTGCACGCAATGCCGGGGCCTCGAGCTCGCGCAACCACAGCAGCGAGACGAACAGCAGCACGGTGTAGCTGCCCATGCCGATGAGCATCTCGCGCGTGTAGCGACGCTGCAGCGCTGGCGGTGCGTTCTCGCAGCTCGCGGCATAGCGGGTGAGCGCGACCATGCCGATCGCGATCGCCGACAGCAGGATCAGGGCCGGTGCCCACATCGGCGCGGCCGGGACGAGCATTCGCAAGACGATGGCAGCGCCCATCAGCATCGCGGCGACGGCGAGCATGGGCGTGCGGAAGGCGTAGCGGGTCATGGCGGCCTGATTGTCAAGTGAGCTTGACAGCGAGCATGCCGGCCCGAATCGCGTCGTGTCAAGCAGGCTTTACAGCGCGGCAGTGCTAGGCCTGCGCGAGGACGTCCAGCCGCTCCTCGAGGACCACCCGGCTCGCCGCATCCGGAATCCGGTCGACCAGCCCGCGTGCCCGTTCGACCTGCGCCGCACACGCCACGGAGTCGCCGTCGAGCCGCGCGATTTCCGCATCGAGCCACGCCCGGTACGGCGAGAGGTCCATCAGCCCGCCCTCGCAGCGCAGCCGCCAGGCCGAGACGAGCCTGCGGTCGCCGACCAGCAGCGCGGCATGACTGGCGAGCGTCACCGCGATCGCGCTCTGGAATACCGGCGGCGCGTCGTTGAAGGCGGCGGTGAGTGCCAGCGCATCGGGCCTTGCGGCCTCCGCATCGCGGCGGTCGATCGCACGCGACAGCCGCAGCATCCGCCCGCTCTGCTGCAGGCCGGTGCTGGCGATGACCGCGCCGGTGTCGGGCATCGCGGCATCGGGCCAGTCGCGCGGGCGCACACCGGCCAGGCTCAGGGCCATGACCTGATTGATCTGCAGCTGCAGCGCGGCATCGGGCGTGCGCCGCAGCAGGTCGAGCAGACCGCGGCCGTCGGACCGCCAGCCGGCCATGTGCAAAGGCACGAGATTCCACAGTCCCAGAGCGGCGGCCGTCAGCGCGGCACCCGCACACGCCAGTGCGGCGTGCATCGGCAGCACCGCGGCGCAGGCGAGCAGCAACAGCGCCGTTGCGAGATTCGCCAGGGGGCCACCGAGCAGGAAGACGATCTGGTCGCGGCGCGACAGGCCGCGTTCGCCCTTCGGCAGCAGGGCGGCGAAGCCACCGATACCACGCACACCGCCGCCGCGACGCCAGCGCCAGCGGTCGCCATGCCCGCGCTCGACGCGGAACGGGCCCACGCCGAACGCGATCGCATGCATGCCGCGCGACAGGCCGGCAACGGCGTGCCCGGCCTCGTGCAGCACGATGTGCGGCCACAGCGACAGCAACATGCCGGCGAGCAGGGCGAAGACCGCGCTGCCGGGCAGTCCGTCGAGCAGATGCGTGCCGGCCATCGCCAGCACGAAGCCGCCGGCGCCACCGCCGACGAGGCCGATCAGCGTGGGCAGCGCACGCCGCCAGCGCGGACGCGGCACCACGGGCGCGCCGGGCGGCGGCGGCATCAGGGCGGCGACGCCCGCGTCGGCGTCATCGGCGTGGGCGGCATCCAGTCCCGTCTTCATCCCCCGCGTCCCCGTAATCGCTTATGTGCTGCCGACGTCCTGCTCGCTGTTGGCATCCGGCATGTGCGCGTGAGGCAAAGCCCCACGCCTGACAAATGCGCCGCACGTGCTGCGCGCGGCCGGAGATCCGCCGGTGACTCGCTTACTTGCTGCTGACATATTTTTCCCGGCGGATCAGCGGCACCGGCAGCCCGGCGTCCTTGAGGGCCTCGAAGTTCGCGTCGACCATGTTCGGATTGCCGCACAGGTAGGCGATGTCGCCCTCGCCCGGCGCGAACTCGGCCAGGAACTGCTGCACGTAGCCGTGGCGCACGTCGGGATGCGGATCGGCCGGCAGCTCGCGCGAGAAGCAGGGCACGAAGCGGAATTGGGGGTGCGCATCGGCGAACGCGCGGAAGTCGTCGCCGTACAGCAGCTCCTCGGGCGTGCGCGCACCCATCAGCAGCACGACCTCGACGCCGCGCTCGGCGATCGCCTTCTCCAGCAGCGGCAGCATCGCCCGGTACGGCGTGACGCCGGTGCCGGTGCCGATCAGCAGATAGCGGCGGTTGGTATCCTGCGGCATCAGGCAGAACCGGCCGAAGGGGCCGCTGGCCTGCACGGTGTCGCCGGTGGCCATGCCTTCGAACAGCGCGGTCGCCGCGCCGCCGGGCACGTAGCTCACGGCCACGTCGACCGCCTCGCCCGGGCCCATGGCGTGGTCGTGGATCGTCGCCAGCGAATACGAGCGCTTGGTCGCGGTGCCGTCGGCGTACTCGAAATGGATCTGGATGAACTGGCCGGGGATGAAATCCAGCGGCTGTCCGTCATCGCGGACGAACGACAGATGGGCAACGGTCGGCGCGATCATGCGCCGGCCCGTGAGCTTGAGCGGGAACTGCTGGATGGCCACGAATTCAACCGGTTGGGCGGGGGCGGCCGCGACGCCCTCGGGCAACGCAACACTGCATCGCGGGGCCGGTCGCGACCGGGCGCCTATACTAGCGCCTTCGCCCATGGACTCTCCGTGGACGCAGGCTTCCGGACACGGACCATGACCACATCCAATGCCCTGCCGGCCTCCGCGCCGGCATTGTCGGTGCGCGATCTGCGCAAGACCTACGCCGGTGGCGTCGAGGCGCTCAAGGGCATCTCGCTCGACGTGGCGCCCGGCGATTTCTTCGCCCTGCTGGGCCCCAACGGCGCCGGCAAGTCGACCCTGATCGGCATCATCTCCTCGCTGGTCAACAAGACCTCGGGCGATGTGGACATCTTCGGCGTCGACATCGCCGCGCGCCGCGACGCGGCGATGCGCCTGCTGGGCCTGGTCCCGCAGGAGATCAACTTCAACCTGTTCGAGAAGCCCTACGACATCCTCGTGAACTACGCGGGCTTCTACGGCATCCCGCGCGCCGAGGCGGCGCAGCGCGCCGAAGCCGAACTGCGCAATGCGCGGCTGTGGGACAAGGCCCAGGTCATGAGCCGCACGCTGTCGGGCGGCATGAAGCGCCGGCTGATGATCGCCCGCGCGATGATGACGCGGCCGAAGCTGCTGATCCTCGACGAGCCCACCGCCGGCGTCGACATCGAGATCCGCCGCGACATGTGGCGCACGCTGCGCGAGATCAACGCCGCCGGCACCACGATCATCCTCACCACGCATTACCTCGAGGAAGCCGAGTCGCTGTGCCGGAACCTGGCCATCATCGACCACGGCCGCATCGTCCAGCAGGGCCCGATGCGCGCGCTGCTGGCCCAGCTCGACGTCGAAGGCTTCCTGCTCGACATCGACGGCGACGTGCCGGCGGCGATGCCGCTGATCGACGGCGTCACCATCACCGCCGCCGACGCGCACACGCTGGACGTCGACATGCCGCGCGCGATGGATCTCAACCGCGTTTTCGCCGCACTCGATACCGCCGGCGTGCGCGTGCGCTCGATGCGCACCAAGTCCAACCGCCTCGAAGAACTGTTCGTGCGCATGACCGCGCGCGATCCGTCGGCCGCATGAGCGCGCCCGACCGCCTCCCGGACACCGCCATGACCGAACCGTCGGACACCTCCCGCAACCTCGTCGCCATCGGCACCATCGCGCGCCGCGAGATCGTGCGCATCGTGCGCATCTGGGGCCAGACCTTGGTGCCGCCGGCGATCACGATGACGCTGTACTTCCTGATCTTCGGCGGGCTGATCGGCTCGCGCATCGGTGACATGGGCGGCGTGTCCTACATGGACTTCATCGTGCCGGGCCTGGTGATGATGAGCGTCATCCAGAACAGTTACGGCAACATCTCCTCGAGCTTCTTCGGCGCCAAGTTCGGCCGCCACGTCGAGGAGCTGCTGGTCAGCCCGATGCCGGGCTGGGTGGTGCTGGGCGGCTACGTCGCCGGCGCGGTCGCGCGCGGTCTCGCGGTCGGCGTCATCGTGCTGTGCATCGCGATGCTCTTCACCCACGTGCGCATCCCGCACCCGCTGGTGACGTTGAGCACGGTGCTGCTGGGCGCGACGATCTTCTCGCTGGCCGGCTTCATCAACGCCGTCTACGCGAAGAAGTTCGACGACGTCGCCATCGTGCCGACCTTCATCCTGACCCCGCTGACGTATCTGGGCGGCGTGTTCTATTCGGTCACCCTGCTGCCCGGCTGGGCGCAGGCGATGACCCACGCCAACCCGATCTTCTACATGGTCAATGCCTTCCGCTACGGCCTGCTCGGCACGTCCGACATCCCGCTGTGGATCGCGTACGCGCTGATGCTCGGCTTCGTCGTGGTGCTGACTACGGTCGCACTGACGCTGCTCAAGCGGGGCGTGGGTCTGCGCAGCTGAGGCGACGCGCGGCACCTGCCTTCGACGGGTGCTAAGGTCTCCGGCATCACTTCTGATGATGGAGACAGGGAATGTCGGGATCGCATCGTGTGCTGGCGGCGTGTCTTGCCGTCGTGTTGGCAGGCTGCGCGCAGGACACACCGGCCCCCGCAGTCGACGACACTGCCCTGCCGGTAGAAGCGGCGGAATCCACTGCAGTCGATGCGGGCAGTAACGCCGTCGACATCGACCCACACGCTGACGAGGACAACCGCGCCACCGTTCCCGGCTTCGATATCACGGCCTTGCCGATGTCGACCGCCCCTCTTGGCGAGTTTCCGTTCTTCGCCATCCCGGCCGGCTACGGCGCGGTGCCCAACAATACGCGCACCCTCGAATTCGGCGAGGCCGTGTTCTGGAACGGCTATGGCCTCACACACGTCAAGGGACGCGTGTACGCGGCTGGTATCCGCCTGGACCACACAGTGCGCGGACAGAAGGACTTCTCGGACCTGGAAGTCGTGCGCAATCTGCAAGCCGTCGTTGTCGCAGCGGGAGCGGTGGAAATCGCGTCCGGCGAAACCCCGTCGGAGCACAAGGAGGCGTTCGCCAGCGTGATGCGCCCTTACCCTGGCGAATCGAAGTGCTATCACAACTCTCCGCAGCAGGTGTTCGTGTTGCGGCGCGAGGACGGCAATGTCTGGGTGCGCACCTGCCGGGGCCGAACGCACGCGGGGCTGATCGTTGCACAGGAGAAGGCGCTGAATGTGACATCGACCTTGCTGCCCGCCAGCGCATTGCAGAAGGCGTTAGCGGACGACGGTCACGTCGCTTTGCAGGTGCACTTCGGGACCGATCGCGCCGAAATCCTGCCTGATTCGTTGCCGCAGATCGTCCAAGTCGTCGAGCTGCTGGAGGCCGATTCCGCACTGGCGCTGTCGATCGAGGGGCATACCGACAACACGGGCGATCCTGCGCGAAATCGCAGCCTGTCGGAGGCGCGCGCGAAGTCGGTGGTCTCGGCGATTACGGCTGCAGGAATCGCCTCGGATCGGCTGGAAGCCGCTGGACACGGGGACAGCCGGCCGGTTGCTGACAACGGGACCGACGCGGGTCGCGCTGAGAATCGTCGTGTCGAGCTGGTGCGTCGGCAGTAGATTCGGCCTCTGCGGGCAAGTCGGAGTGGATTTGGGCCCAACACTGTCACCCCGGCGCAGGCTGGAGGCGCTCTGCACCAGCCGAAGGCTGGTCATCCAGCGACTTGGCTTGCGCCACCGGTGAGGGTGCGCGATTTCGATGTCACGTTCTCTTGGCTGTTCGATTAAAGGCACTGGATCCCGGCCTGCGCCGGGATGACGGCACGGGAACGTCTTCGCCCAACGTGCAATTGCCCTGACACCGCCGGCTGGTCACCATGACCGTCCCACGTCAGCGGATCGATCCAGACATGCGCATCCTCGTGCTCGGCGCCGGCGGGACCGGCGGTTATTTCGGCGGCCGTCTCGCGCAGGCCGGTGTCGACGTCACCTTCCTCGTGCGACCGGCACGTGCGGCGCAGCTCGATCGCGACGGCCTGCAGATCCGCAGTCCGCTCGGCGATGCCGACATCCGCGTCGCGCACGTCACCACGGATGCGCTGCCCGCGCTGGCGCAGGCGCAGGCGCAGCCTTTCGATCTGGTGATGCTCAGCTGCAAGGCCTACGACCTCGACAGCGCGGTCGACGCGATCGCACCGGCCGTCGGCACCGATACCGCGGTGATGCCCATCCTCAACGGCCTGCTGCACTACCCGGTGCTCGATGCACGCTTCGGCGCCGAACGCGTGCTCGGCGGACTGTGCTTCATCAGTGCGGTCAAGGGCGCCGACGGCGAGATCGTGCATCTGCCCTCGCCGCCGTCGATGACCTTCGGCGAGCGCGACGCCGCACGTAATGGCAGCCCGCGCACGCGCGCGCTGGAAGACCTGTGCGCCGGCGCGGACGGCTTCGATGCCACGCGCAGCGAGCAGTTCCTGCAGGCGGCCTGGACCAAGTTCTCGTTCCTGACGGCGCTGGCCGCCGCGACCTGCCTGATGCGGGCCAGCATCGGCCGCATCGTCGAGACCGATGGCGGCACCGTATTCCTCACCGCGCTGCACGACGAATGCTTGGCGGTCGCCACGGCCGAGGGACACGCCATCCCGCCAGATGCCGCCGCACATGCACGCGGCCTGCTGACCCGCGCCGGCTCCACCGTCACCGCTTCGATGCTGCGCGATCTCGAATCCGGACAGGATGTCGAGGCGGCCCAGATCGTCGGCGACATGCGCGCGCGTGCGCACGCGGCGGGCATCGCGGTCCCGCATCTCGATGCCGCATGGGTGCATCTGCAGGCGTATCGCACGCGCCGCGAGACACCGCAGACGCCCTGACGTGTCGATCGGGGCATCGCACACGCTCTGCTAGGCTCGCCCTCCGCTTATTGGAGATCGACCGCATGGCGCAGCCCAGCATCCGCCGTTTCGCCGCCCTGCTCGCGCCCATCGCACTGGGCCTCGCCGCCTGTGGCGCGTCGCCGCAGCCCGCAGACGACACCGCCGCCCAGACGCAGCCGGTCGAGGACACGCAGACCCAGCCCTCGGAGGCCGCGCAGGCGCAGATCGAATCGCCGGATGCACCGGTGGACACACCGCTCACGGGCGATGCCGCCAGCCAGATGCTCAGCCAGATCGCCGGCATCGCCGGCGCGATGCACGCGGCCGCGAAGCTGTGCGACCCCAACGTGTCGGAAGCGCAGCTCGGCCAGGCCAAGGACCAGCTGCGCGGCGAGTTCGCCAGGATGGGTGGCGACGCCGGCACGTTCGATACCGAGTTCGCGTCCGCACACGAGAAGACCACCGCGCAGTTCACCCAGGCCACGCCCGCCCAGCAGACGCAGATGTGCGACGAGCTCGAAGCCATGGCCTCGCAGACGCCGCCCCCGCCGGCGAGCTGATCGAATCACGCGCGGAACGCGACCGTAGGGGGTAGAGCGCAGCGACGCCCGTCGCTGCAGTGCCTGATCACGCGACCGCGAGGATCGAGTCCGTCATCCCGATCCCTGCCGTCATGCGCTGGACGATGGCACTGGTGGGTTTCGCTCCGCTCTACCCACCCTGCAGGGGCGCCCGCATCACTCCTTGAAGTCGCCGCCAACGAACACCGAAAGCGCCGCCGGGTCGATGTGCCGCTGCAGCGCCGCGCGGACGCCTTCGGGCGTCAGCGCACGCAACTTCTCCTCGAACGCCGCCGAGAACGCCATGTCGCGTTCGACGTAAAGGTTCGCGTCCAGCATGCCGACCAGCTCGGGATCGTTCGCACGCGAGGTGCGACGGGCGCGCAGCATGCCGTCGATCGCGTCATCGAGCTCGTCCTGGCGAATCCCGTCCTTCAGCAGCCGCGCGATTTCCTCCCGCATCGCGGTCTCCACGCGCGTCATGTTCTCCGGGGCGGCGATCGCAGACAGGCCGAAACTGCCGGCATCGTCGAACACGCTGGCCGAGAACTGCGACCCGACGCCGTAACTCAGGCCCTCCTTCTGGCGGATGCGATCGCCCAGGCGCGACTTCATGCCGCTGCCGCCGAGGATGTAATTGCCGACCACCAGCGCCGGATAGTCCGCGTCATCCTGGTTGATGTGCAGTGCCTGCCGCGCCAACAGGGTGGCGTTGGGCTTGTCGGGGGTCACGATACGGCGCACCACCGCCTCGCGCGCGACGTACGGCATCTCGATGCGTGCGAACGGCGTCGGCAGTGTCCAGTCACCGAACAGACGCTCCAGGCGTGCGCGCACCGCGTCGGCATCGACATCGCCGACCACGGCGATCGTCGTGCCGGCACCCATGCCGTAGAACTCGCGATGGAACGTGCGCAGCTGGTCAGGCGTCATACCCTCGACCTGCGCCAGCCGTTCCTCGAACGTGGTGGCGGCGTAAGGATGGCCTGGCGGAAACACGTTGAAGTGCTGGCCCATCGCCTCGTTCGCGACCGCGCCCGGCTCGCTCATGCTGCCGCGGATGCCGGTCAGCTGCTGGCTGCGCAGCTGGGTGAACTCGCTGTCGGGAAAGCTCGGCCTGCGCAGCACATCGGCGAGGAGATCCAGCAATGCGTCGACATTGTCGCGATCGGTCGTGGCGGCCACGGTGACCGTGTTCGCCGAGCCGCCGATGCTCAAGGTCGAGCGCAGCGCCGTCAGCCGCTTGGCCAGCGCGGCGCGGTCGAGACCTTCGGTGCCGCGCATCAGCATCGTCGCGGTGGAACGGCCCGCGGATGCGCGGTCCTGCAGTGACGCCGCATCGCCCAGGCGCAGCGTCATGCGCAGCTGCACCGATTGTCCGCGCGTGGACTTGTCCAACACCGCCAGCTTCGCGCCGTTCGACAACGTCGACAGCTGCGTGCGCGCGTCGATGTTGGCGTAACCGGGATCGAAGGCCTCGCCGGCGTCCAGCGCCGGACGCGCGACGAAATCGGCGAGTACGGCCTCGGCGCTCGGCGCTTCGTCGATGGTCACGCGTTCGACGGCATCGGTGGGCACGAAGTGGCCGGTGGTGCGGTTGTCGCGCCGCAGATAGGTTTGCGCCACGCGCGTCACGTCGTCGGACGTGACCGCTTCGATGCGGTCGCGATTGTGCAGCAGCAGGCGCCAGTCGCCCTGCGCGATGGCTTCCGACAGCGCCACGCCGATCGCGTTGGGGTCGCGCATCGCGCGCGCATAGCTCGACAGCAGCCGCTGCTTCGCCTCGTCGACTTCCGCATCGGTGAACGGTGTGGACACGGCGTCCTCGACGAGCGCGAGCAGGGCCGCCTGCAGCGCGTCGAGATCGGCGTGCTCCTCGGCCTGCGCGGAGAAGGTGAGATAGCCGGGCTCGTCCATCGCCAGCGTCGATGCGCTCGTGCCGGTGGCGCGGCCGCTCTCGACGAGCGCGCGGTGCAGACGCCCACCGGGGGTACTGCCGAACACCTGCGACAGCACCGCCACCGCCGCCGCATCCGGGTGGCGCCCGGCGGGGATGTGATAGCCCGCCATCAGATACGGCGTGCGGCCGACACGGCGCACCACGACGTGGCGTTCGCCGTCCTGCGCCGGCTCGCGGGTGTAGGTGACGGGCAGGGCACGCGCGGGCCGGGGCAACGTGCCGAAGCTCGCTTCGACCACGGCCAGGGCCTGCGCCGGATCGAAGTCGCCGGCGATCACCAGTACCGCGTTGTCGGGCTGGTACCAGGTCCGATAGAAAGCCTGCAGCCGCTCGATCGGCACGCCTTCCACATCGCTGCGCGCACCGATCGTCGAGTTGCCGTAGTTGTGCCACTGGTAGGCCGCGCCCATCACGCGCTGGCCGAGCGCGCGCATCGGACTGTTCTCGCCCGATTCCATCTCGTTGCGGACCACGGTCATCTCGCTGTCGAGATCCTCGCGCGCGATGCGCGAATTGACCATGCGATCGGCTTCCATGCCGAGCACCCACGCCAGCGTGTCCGGGTCGGTGGCGAAACTGGCGAAATAGTTCGTGCGGTCCAGCCACGTGGTGCCGTTGAAGCGCACGCCGCGCTTGCGCAGCTCGCCGGGAATGTCGGTGTGCGTGGGCGTGCCCTTGAAGACCAGATGTTCGAGCAGGTGCGCTATGCCGGTCTCGCCGTAATTCTCGTGACGCGAGCCCACGCGGTAGGTCACGTTGACCGTGGTCACCGGCTTGCTGCGGTCGGGAAACAGCACCAGCGCCAGGCCGTTGTCGAAGCGGTACTCGCTGATGCCTTCGGCCGTGTGCACGGGCGCGTCGAGACGCGGCGGCGTGGCAAGCAGCGGCAGCGTGCAGCCCAGCAGCCAGACGGCGACGACACAGGCGCGGAGGCAACGACGCATGCGGTTTCCTTTCTTCGACGACGATCGACGAAAATAGCAGACACCTGCGGCACGGCTGCTGCACCCGGATGACCGCAGACGATGATCACAGTGCGCTACGCGGACGACTGGCTGGCCGTCGTCGACAAGCCCGCCGGCCTGATGGTCCACGACAGCGCCCTCGCGCGCGAGGCGCAGGAATTCCTCGCCGACAAGCTGCGCGAGCAGTTCGGCAGACCGCTGTTCCTGATCCATCGCCTGGACCGCGCGACCAGCGGCGGCCTGCTGGTGGCCTTCGACCGCGAGACCGCATCCGCGCTGGGCACGCAGTGGATGGCGCGCAGCGTCGACAAGCACTACCTGGCGATCTGTCGCGGCTGGCCGGACGACGTGCTCGTGGACCATCCGCTCGACGGCGGCCCCGGCAAGCCGCTCAAGAAGCCCGCGGTCACGCGCTTCACGCGCCTGGCCAAGACCGAACTGGCGATGCCCTCGGCCGGCTTTCCGACGTCCCGCTACGCCCTGCTGCGCGCCGAGCCGCTGACCGGGCGCTTCCGCCAGATCCGCCGCCATCTCAAGCATCTGTCGCATCACCTGATCGGCGACACCAGCCACGGCGACGGCCGCCACAACCGCAACTTCCGCATGCTCGGCATCCACCGCATGCTGCTGCACGCCGAACGCGTGGGCTTCGACCATCCGCACACCGGCGAACGGCTGTCGGTCGAGACGCCGCCGGGCGACGAGTTCGCGAAGGCGCTGATGTTGTTTCCGGGCACGCGCGATACGACTGAACCCGCATGACCGCCCCTTCCCCCGCCCGCGGGGGAAGGCTGGGATGGGGGCGAACCCTCCAATCACGAGCGAATGATTCGCGCACAGTGCTGATTCGCACGATAAGAAAAATCTTGGCCTGACACTTCGCCCCCACCCAACCCTCCCCCGCCTGCGGGGGAGGGCTTCAAACGCGTGCCGTACAACCGCGGAATGCCTCGGCCATACCCACCCGTCTACAATCGCGACCGATGTCCACCCCGGCTGCCATCCCAGAAGACGAACTCGTCGAACGCTTCGTGCGCGCGAGCGGGCCGGGCGGCCAGAACGTCAACAAGGTCGCCACTGCGGTCGAGCTGCGCTTCGACATCGCCGCCTCGCCGACGCTGCCCGAACACGTGCGTGCGCGGCTGCTGGCCAAGCGCGACCGCCGCGTGACCGATGCCGGCGTGCTGGTCATCAGCGCGCAGCGGTTCCGCACCCAGGAGCGCAACCGCGAGGACGCGCGCGAGCGCCTCGCGACCTTCGTCGCCGCTGGCTACGTGGTGCCCAAGGCCCGCGTGGCGACCAAGCCTACGCGCGGTTCCAAGGAACGGCGGCTGGGCGAGAAACGTGGACGCAGTACCATCAAGCGCGGTCGCGCCGGGCGCGACTGGGATTGAGCGCCGAGGACGCATGAGCACACAGAAGTATCCGTTTCTGATTCCCGTACCGCCGCAGGCACCGCGCGTGAAGCCCAGCGGCCTCGCGCGCTGGATCGGTCGCACCATCCTGCGCATCGGCGGCTGGCGCGTGGTGGGCGAACTGCCGAACATCTCGCGACTGGTGCTGATCGGCGCGCCGCATTCGTCGAACTGGGACGGCGTCTGGGGCTTCGCGGCCAAGGCCGCGTTGGGCCTGGACATCCGCGTGCTGGGCAAGGACTCGCTGTTCCGCGTGCCGGTGCTCGGCTGGGCGTTGCGCGGACTGGGCGTGATTCCCGTCGACCGCAGCCGCGCCTCGCGCGTCATCGAACAGGCCGCCGCCGCCATCCATGCCGGCGAGCCGTTCTGGTACGGCCTGGCCCCCGAAGGCACGCGCAAGCGCGTGGAGCGCTGGAAGACCGGCTTCTGGAAAATCGCCAAGGCCGCCAACGTGCCGATCCAGACGCTGTACTTCCACTATCCCGACAGGATCATCGGCTTCGGTCCGCTGATCGAGCCCAGCGACGATCCGGACGCCGACATGGCGAAGATCCGCGCTTGGTACGTGCCGTGGATGGGCAAGAACCGCGGGACCACATGATCATCGATCGGCACAGGGATTGCGCCGCATGAAGAAGTCGCTCGCAGTTGCACTGTTGGCCGTTCTGGCGGCCGCCGGCGTCGGCTATCTCGCTGGCCAAAGCCAAGTGCCCATGTCGTCTCCAGCGGCGCCGGACGGCGCCGCCGACCCGGAGCGCGCACAGGACGCCACGCCTGCCACGGTTGGAGCAGACACGACTGCAGGCGTCGTCGTATCGGCTCGGCCGTTACCACCCGTGGGCACGCCTCTGGCGCAGATCGATGCCGAACTGCGCAGTCGGGCCGCCGCCGGAGAAGCGGGCGCCGCCTGTCGCCTCGCGTCCGAGCACGAACGCTGTGAAATGCAACGCGTCCATCTGCGCGCGCTCACCCTCCAATCCGACCAACTGACGACGAACATCGAAGCTTTCCGCGGACCCGCAGAAGCGCGGGAGCGAATCGTGCGATCGCGCGAGCGGCTCGCCGCGCCGATCCGTGACACCCGCGAGGCCGTCGCGCTGTGCGACGCGGTGCCTGCCTTGGGCCCCGCGGGCCGCGCGCGCTACTGGAGACAGGCGGCGCTCGCGGGCCATGTGCCTGCGATGCGCCATTACGCCATCGGCAACGCATTCCGCTGGCATGACCTGCTGGAGGCGATCCCGGCATTGCAGACCTACCGCCAGGAAGCGGAAGAGCTCGCGCGTCGTGCCGCCACGGAGGGAGATGCGGCCAGCGCTTACGCACTTGCGATGGCGTACGCGGACAGCGATGGCGGGCACTGGCGCCCGTTCCTGGCCCAGGTCGTCACGCCGGACCTCACCCGCGCCCTGGCCTGGTTCTCCGTCCTGGAGCGTCATCCGGAGGTGACGCGCCTGCCTGCGGATCACCCGACCGCGCGCTCGGTCGCGCACCATCTCGCGACCTTGCGCGCAGCCGCGACCCCGGTCGAGATAGCTCGAGCAACGCGCCTGTCCCAGGCTGTCGTGACGCCGTCGGCCTCCACGCTTCCCGACACCACGACGCTCCGGCCCGATGGTGGCGCGGGGGACATCGGGCCGAAGGACTGCGACGAAGCGCCGTCCCGTTCGGCCCGCACTGCAAGCTGAATCGGCCAACCAACGGCACATATCCAAGCGGCCCGGACAGGCGCACGCTGCGCGGCTGGCGGGCCGCGCGCAGCGCGACCGACGTCATCCCCGTGTTGCCTTTCCGGAGTTTCCTCCCATGTTGCGTACATTGCTCCTGTCCTCCGCGATCGCGCTGGCCCTGACCGCCTGCGGCGACCGCACCGCCCCCGAGTCCACGATGCCCGCCACCGAAACCGCCACGGCCGCGCCGGCCGAGAACGCCCTGTTCACCGCCAGCACGCTGCCCTTCCAGGCGCCGCCCTTCGACAAGCTCAAAGACGCCGACTACCAGCCGGCCATCGAAGAAGGCATGAAGCAGCACCTGGCCGAGATCCGCAAAATCGCCGACAACCCGGAAGCGCCGACCTTCGAGAACACCATCGAGGCGATGGAGCGCAGCGGCGAACTGCTGACCCGCTCGGTCAATGTGTTCTTCATGCTCACCGGCGCCAACACCAACGAGACCCTGCAGGGTGTCGAGGAAGCGCTGGCGCCCAAGCTCGCCGAGCACAGCGACGCGATCCATCTCGACCCGGCGCTGTTCGCGCGCGTCAAGACGCTCTACGACCAGCGCGACACGCTGGGCCTCGACGCCGAACAGCGCACCGTGCTCGAGCACACGCACGACGGCTTCGTCCGCGCCGGCGCGCTGCTCAACGATGCCGACAAGGCCGAGCTGCGCAAGCTCAATGCCGAGTCGTCCACGCTGTCGACCGCGTTCGGCAACAAGCTGCTGGCCGCGAGCAATGCCGGCGGCGTGTTCGTCACCGACGTCGCCGAACTCGACGGCCTCGACGCAGGCGCGATCGCCGCCGCCGCCGATGCCGCCAAGGCCGCCGGCAAGGACGGCCAGTGGCTGCTCACGCTGCAGAACACCACGCAGCAGCCGGTACTTGCCTCGCTCAAGAACCGGAGCTTGCGCGAGCGCGTGCTGGCCGCCTCGACCGGCCGCGCCGAGAAGGGCGACGCCAACGACACCCGCGCCACCATCCAGCGCCTCGCCGAACTGCGTGCGCGCCAGGCGCAGCTGCTGGGCTACCCGAACTACGCCGCCTACAGCATCGCCGACCAGATGGCGAAGACGCCGGAAGCCGCACTCAAGCTGCTGACCGACACCGTGCCTGCCGCCACCGCGCGCGCGCGCGCCGAGCTCGCCAAGATCCAGGGCGTGGTCGATGCGCAGAACGGCGGCTTCACCGCCGGCGCCGCCGACTGGGACTTCTACGCCGAGCAGGTCCGCAAGGCCGAGTTCGATCTCGACGAATCGCAGATCAAGCCCTACTTCGAGCTCGACCGCGTGCTCAACGACGGCGTGTTCTTCGCCGCCAACCAGCTCTACGGCATCACCGCCAAGGAGCGGAAGGACATCCCGGTCTACCATCCCGACGTGCGGGTGTTCGACATCTTCGATGCCGACGGCAAGCAGCTCGCGCTGTTCTACCTCGACCCCTTCAAGCGCGACAGCAAGCAGGGCGGCGCGTGGATGGGCAACTTCGTCGAACAGAACGGCCTGACCGGCACGATTCCGGTGGTCTACAACGTCGAGAACTTCACCAAGCCCGCCGCCGGCCAGCCCGCGCTGCTGAGCTTCGACGACGTGACCACGCTGTTCCACGAGTTCGGCCACGCCCTGCACGGCTTCTTCTCGAAGACGAAGTACCCATCGGTCGCCGGCACCAACACCCCGCGCGATTTCGTCGAATTCCCCTCGCAGTTCAACGAGCACTGGGCGCTCGACCCCAAGGTCTTCGCCAACTACGCCAAGCACTACCAGACCGGCGAAGCCATGCCGCAGGCGCTGGTCGACAAGATCGTCACCGCCCGCACCTTCAACCAGGGCTACGCAACCACCGAATACCTTTCGGCCGCCCTGCTCGACCTCGCCTGGCACACGCTGCCCGCCGGCGAAGCCAAGCAGGACGTCGACGCCTTCGAGAAGCAGGCGCTCGAGAAGTACAAGGTCGACCTCGCCGCCGTGCCGCCGCGCTACCGCACCAGCTACTTCAGCCACATCTGGGGCGGCGGCTATGCGGCCGGCTACTACGCCTACTTCGGCGCCGAAGTCCTCGACCACGACGCCTTCCAGTGGTTCCGCGAGAACGGCGGCCTGACCCGCGAAAACGGACAGATCTTCCGCGACAAGATCCTGTCGATCGGCCATTCGCGTGATCTGAAGGTGGCCTACCGCGAGTTCCGTGGGAAAGAACCCAGCGTGGAGCCGTTGCTGGAGCATCGCGGGTTGAAGTGAAAGACGCCGTCGCGCATTGAGTGGCGGAATGTAGTCTTCAGAAACAGGGCGGCCATTCGGCCGCCCTGTTTCGTTCTGGGAGGATAAACGCGTTATATGCAGCGGACTCGTCCTGTAACGCCGAGAGGACAGGAATGTCGCGTAACACGTTGCAGCACGTGCCAAGCCCAAGCGATCCAAGCCGTTGATGTTCGGCGGGTGGTCGTCCGATAGCGCGGGTTGTGGTGGCAGGTCATACTCGTTGCAACGCCCCACATTTGGGCCGAATAGTAGTTATATCCCTTTGGAGTTCTTCGCATGAAGCACAACGGCTCGCTTGAAGATTTGATGACTACCGTAAAGGGGTGTGGCTTCTCAATTGATCAAGTTGTGGATCAAGAGCACGGCCATCAGATCCGTACAACCGAAGGTGCGATCGTCAACTGGTACCCAGCCAAAGGCACTTTGCTTTTTCAAGGTCCACGTGAGCAGCGGGAAAGAATAGATGCGGCTTGGGCCACATATACAGGTGTCGCTGCAGATCCGGCTACGCCAGAACCAATTGGTGAGCCAGCCGCACCAGTCAACCCAGCAACAGCAAATAAGAAGGTTTTTCTAGTTCATGGGCACGACACCGCCGCCCGCGAGCAGTTGGAGCTCGTACTACATAAGCTCGGCCTCGATCCTTTTGTTCTAGCAAATACTGGAGGCGGCGGATTGACGATAATTGAGGCGCTCGAAGCTGAAATTGGTCCGCGCAACAACCAAGCCCGCTTCGGGATAGTGCTCATGACTCCTGATGATATGGGCTACTCCAAGGCTGAAGGTGCAGACGCTATCCAGCCACGCGCCAGACAGAATGTCGTCCTAGAGACAGGTATGCTGATTTCTGCTGTGGGGCGTGCAAACGTGGCTATTCTCAAGCGTGGCCACATGGAGGTTCCATCCGACGCACAAGGAATTCTGTACATTCCCTTTAATGACCACGTAAAAGAGGCTGTGCCAAAGCTTGCTGATCGTCTTCGTGCAGCGGGGTTTGTTCTTAGTCCTGAAGCGATCACGCGAGCATCAAGCTAGGAATGTAACAAGTCATTCAAACCGACGCCTATTCGCGGCGCGGGTTAATTCTGGCGTTAGGTGCCTACCAAATGTTTTCGCTAACAGCTCAAGATCTAGACAATTCCTTCGCAGCCATCCAGCACCATGGCTATAGCGCCATGCTGCCGGCACCACCCGAGTGGGATGTCGTAGTTGCGAACTGGCCCGCAATCCGAGATGCAATCGGACAGATAGATCTCGATACATACGTCCCTTACAAACCACTTACGGTTTTCTCGCCGAAGAACCGCGCAAACGTTCGTGTCTTGCACCTACTACATCCGCATGATTTACTGATCTACACCGCTCTGACGCTGATCGCGAAGAAAGACATTGAGGCCAATAGGCTCCCGGCTCGTTCGAAGAACGTATTCTCATACCGTGCGGCACCAACTACCGACGGTGAGATATATAACGTTAGAGGCGCCTATGATTTGTATCAGGCTCGCCTTGCTGAGTTAGCAGAGCGACCCGCTTTTAAGTACGTCGCCGTTGCAGACATAGCTGATTTCTACGCTCGCATCTATCAGCACAGACTCGAGAATGTGATTGAGAGCGTTGCAACAACACAACGCGTACGTGACGTTGCTCGAATCCTCGTTAAAAAACTAATTGGCAACCTGATGGGGAAGGATAGCTACGGCATACCGGTAGGTCCCTACGCCTCTCGCCTGCTCGCCGAAGCGCTTCTAATAGACGTAGACACTCAACTTAAGACGAGTGGTGTTGATTTCGCCAGATGGGTAGACGACTTTGTCATCTTTACAAAGAGTGAGTATGAGGCGCAGTCAGTGCTTTTCACCCTCGGTGAGTGGCTCTACACGCGCCATGGACTCACGTTGCAATCCGCAAAGACGCAGATTCTGCCGATCGCTGGCTACCGAGAACACCACCTTATTCGTCACGACGACAGGCTGACTGATCGTGACGCGGTAGTTCAGATGTTCAGAGACGCCGGTGACGATTACGAGGACGCCGAAGAGCCAGAAGAAGAAGAAATAGAAGAGATTCTTAATGCTCTGCAAGGCCATGACGTAGTCGGAATTCTAAGAGCATCAATGCAGGACACCGAGCTCGTCGACTATCAGGCGGTTACGTACGCACTCACGAAGCTTCCGAGAATCCCAGGAGCGCCCGCCGATCTCAAGCGAGAAGTTCTTGAGCTCGTCATTGACAATGCAGAGCTTCTTTATCCAGTTGCGGAGCATATTGCTACTTACGTCCTCTCTTTTGACGACCTTACCAGTGCTGAACGGAGGAGGATCGCAAAGAAGCTCTTAAAGCCGCTGCAAAGTAAGAGGCGGCCGCCTCCGCCTTACTACGCGATGTGGATCCTACATATCTTCTCCTCTTCGCCAGACTGGAACCATGCAAACGAGATCATGAAGCTGTTCAACGACAATACCTCTGAGGTCATAAAACGCTCTTGTGCGCTCGTGATACACAAATCCGGCACACGAGCTCAGGCAGTTGCAATCAAAGACTCGTACGTAAGTGCTTCACACATGCTTCGCCTCGGTATTCTCTGTGCTACCCACAAACTTGGGGCAGATGAGCGCCGTCATTGGAAACTCGTAGCGGGTGTCAGCGGCGTCGTAGAGAAACTGGTTTGACACCTAACATTCGTTCAAGTCGATGCCGATTTGTGGCACGGTTTAGCTCAAGTGTGATGCCCCATGGAAATATTCGCAGTTCCTGATGTCGGTTTGATGTACATCGAATCATATGAGGACCCGTCGTTCGCCGATTTCGGTCGGGAGCTCGCTGCGCTTGGTCTCGATATTCGCGTCGAGTCCAGACCAGATCCTGGTGCATACGCTGGAGTTGAATGGTTGATTCCGACAGCAGTTGTCGTGTTCTTAGGTCGATCCTATTTTGACGCCTTTCTCAAGGAGGCCGGTAAAGACCACTATCAGGTCCTCAAGAGTGCATTGCTAAAGGTGTCAGCCAGATTCTTTGGCAAGGACGCGCCGCAAGGCAGAGTAGTTTTCACGAAAGGCAAGGTCGAATCGGAGATCCCGCGCTACTCAATCTTCTATTCGATAGTGGCCCAAGTAGGAGATGGCCTGAGAGTCAAGCTCTTGCTCCAAAGTGACTTTGACGCAACACTTTGTAACGAAGCACAGACGGCCTTCCTTGGATTTCTGTCCTCGCTGTATGACGGCACTCTGGACGTAGAATCAATCAAGGGACTGGCTCACGCCGTCCCCGTGAGCAGCACATTGCTTCTTGCCTACAATTCCACGGAAAAATCGCTGGAGGTCATTGATCCTCTTGCCGGCCGCCGTGGAGCTGGGGCATAACAATTCATCAACCCGATGCCGCTTCGCGGCTCGGCTTAATCCGGGCGTTAGGCCTTCCGTGAAAGTTCAACGCACTTCCGACGTCTCTCAAGTCCAAGTCGATGATCTCTGTTGTGATCTTCGGCCGTTCTTCGATGTCGAGATTGATCCAAGGGTCGTTAGCTATAAATCGACAGATGCACCCTCTTGGATACGGCTGGTAGGTGAGCTGTCATGGTGGCAGCAAGCACTATCGGCGTACGCTGCGCTATACGTGGCAGAGCTCGTAAAAGAGGCTGCTAAAGAGTCATGGAGATCTCGTAGCAAAGTTGTCTCTGCACTTTCCTCTGGAACACATTCGCTGCGTGCAATTGCACGCGCAATTAAATGTTCCATAGACATGTATGAGCCGAGAACCGATATCGTTCTGTTCCTCCCGGAGCCGGACTCCTACTTTGGTACAGGACTTCGTGTTTTCACTGAGTCGTCCGAAGCGGTTGAAGTACAGCTAGCCCTCTTCGCTCACCATCTTTCCGGAATCAGAAACATCATCGACCGGAATTCCGCCGTCAACTGTGACCCTGCTACGGGTTACTTTCTGCGGCTTACGGACGATGGCAGCATGATCATTGAGTGGTTCCATCCAGTCACTCTGGAAAAGCAAAGCGAGACGTTGCGACTTGAGCCCATGGTCTAGCAATTCATTCAAGCCGATACTGTTTCCCGACGCGGCTTAACTCAGGCGTTAGACCACGAGAAAGCGGATAACGGGGTCAGATTCACTTAGCGACCTGAAGCTCTGTCTGAAGTGGTCCAACTTCGACGTCATGGATTGGGAAGCGACGTTGTGAATCTAGAGACGATAGAGATCAAAGCCTTCGTACCCGCGCGTGATCTTGCGGAGTCCTTGGACTTCTACAAGGCACTCGGCTTCGAAGCGACGATGGAGTCGGACGATCTCGCCGAACTCCGTCACAGCAAGACCGCCATCCTGCTGTCGCAGTTCTACAACCCGGCGCACGCGAACAACTTCGTGATGCACATGCTGGTCGCGAGTGCAGACGACTGGTATCGGAATGTCGTGGACTCTGGCGTCTGGCGTCATTGAGAAGTTCTCCGTGCGGACCAGTCCGCCGGACGATCGGCCTTGGGGCATCCGAGACTTCACACTCATCGATCCGACAGGCGTGCTCTGGCGGATCGGGCATGTCATTCCGGCTTGAGTCCTGACGACCCGTTCCTGTCGACGCTGCTTCGCTGCGTGGCTTGATTCGAGTGTCAGGACGGACGAGGTGCGCATCGCATCTGCTGGCGATCCAGAAGACACGTCCCCTAGACTTGCCGGCTCCAACATCGATGGTGCAGTCACCTTGAAGGTATCGCCCTCGCCCATCACGGCTGCGCTCACAGGTCTAGTCGCCGGAGCGGCGATGTCGCTGCTCTGGGTACGACTGGCGAACGACACCATGCTGTTGCTCGTCGCCTTCCTGCTGCTCGTGGCGCTCCCGGCGCACGCGTTCGTCGTCGGCTTCGGCCATCGGCACGCGGCGACACCAGGCGCCGTGGACACCGCCTTGCTCAAGCGTGGCGCGGTCTGGCTGCTGTCGGCCGTGCTTGCGATCGGCGTGACGCAGGCGCTTCAGGTCTGAAGGCAGCGGCGTAACCGCCTCGCCGCGGAACAGGGCTCGCGCATCCCGCCTGGTCGATCGTTCGCTGTCTTGTTGGTGCGTTTACGCCGCATCGGCAACAGTGCACGTCGAGTCCCCCTGCCGGAGTACGAGATGTTGCAGAAGGAATGGAGCACCCGCGTCCACGACCACGAGATCCGCGTCGTCAATTCGCTGACAGGCGGCACCCGCCTCTACATCGACGGGGATTGCCGGGACCGCAATTCCAGCCTGTTCGCACCGATGTGGACCAAGTGGCTGTCGGCGCGGCTGGTGCAGGGCGATCCGAAGAGTGATCTGATCGAGGTGCGGGTGGTCGCGCTGTTGAACGTCAAAGCGCAGATCCTCGTGAACGGCCAGTACATGGCGGGCGACCGCGACTGAGACACGCACCGTCTGCGATGCGTTGCGTGACCGTCGCGCTCCCATCGACGCAAGCGTCTCGCGGCAGCGTGGCGTGCGCCCTCAGCCCTGAAGCGGCAAGCGTCCGAGGCGTCGCAGCTGCGGGCTGGCTTCCAGATCCACCGGCATCACGTCCCGCGGCACGGGCCGCACGACTGGCGGCATGCCGAGTGCCGGCATCGGCGCACGCAGGCGCGCGAACGCTTCGGTCAGGTCTTCCTCGCTTGCGATGCCAGTTGCAGCCGGGGCCGGAAGCGCCAACGCGCCATGCGTCTTGCCCTGCGCCTCGCGCCATTCGCGGATGAGTTCGGCGATGTCGATCGCCGGGAACGGCAGATCGAGCCGTGCGCTGACGACGACGGCAGGCGGCAGGTCGGCGGCGAGGCACGCGCGGTAGACCAGCTCGCTGCAGACCATGTGGGACGGGTCGTCGGCGATCAGGTGCTCGACGAGCATGCGCAGCAGCCAGCGCACGCCGGCATCGGCGGGGATGCGGTTGCGCAGGGTCGCGAACACCGCCATCTGCAACAGCGCATCGAGCGGATAGGGCACGTCGAGGCAACCGAGCGCGTCGCTGGCGATCGCGCTGCGCTGGGTGTCGTCGAGCGGCTCGCCATCCGTGCCGGTGGGGCGCAGCACGTCGATGAAATCGTAGTACGCGCCCTGTGTGAGCCGGTCGGCCAGCGCCACGCGGCGCGAGACCGGCGCAGCGGCTTCGACGAAGTGCGCGTCGTCGATCATCACCGCCGCATGGCTGTAGGTGGAATCGCCGAACCAGGCGATCAGTTCGGACACCGGGCCGATGCCGCGCATCAGCAGGATGTCGCCGGCGCGCAGCGCGGCGGGATCGAGGAACGGGGTCATGCGGGCTCCGGCTGCGCGTCGAGCGGACGCGGGGTGTCGGCGACGATGCGATTGCGGCCGTCGCGCTTGGCGCGGTAGAGCGCCTCGTCAGCGCGCTTGAACAGGCCGGCGACCTCGTCGCCCGACCGCAGCGTCGCCACGCCGATCGACACCGTCAGGCCCACCGCGCACGTGCCCACGTCACGGCCCTCGCCCTCGACGGCATCGCGCAGCGAGCGTGCGACCCGGTGCGCGGCCGCGGCGTCCGCCCCATCGAGCACCAGCACGAACTCTTCGCCGCCGTAGCGCGCGACGAGATCGCTCGCGCGCACGTGGCGCCGCAGGATGCCGGCCATGGCATGCAGGCAGGCATCGCCGACGTCGTGGCCGAAGCGGTCGTTGACCTGCTTGAAGTGGTCGAGATCCACGAACAGCACCGAGAGCGCATGGCCGCGCGCGTGCGCCGCGTCGAGCAGACGCTCGGCGCCGCTGTCGAGCAGTGCCCGGTTGGGCAGGCCGGTCAGGGCATCGGTGGTGGCACTGCGACGCGCGGACACCATCTCGCGCTCGGCGTAGCGCGCCGCACGCGCGGTCGCCAGCACCAGGATCAGCGCGCCGAAAGCATCAGCCAGCGGATGCAGATGCTCCAACCATTCCGGGGTGCCGGCGAAGCGCAGGAAATACACCGCGCGCACCATCGCCACGATCGACACCAGACCCCAGCCGGCCAGGAAGAACAGCGCTTCGCGATCGCCAGCGAACGCGCGCGCCAGCCCGGTGCCGAGCGCGAGCAGGCCCAGCACCAGCAGCAGCACGTTCACCAGGTACGGCGCCACGGTCATCACCGGCACCACGGGGATCAGGACCAGCAGCAGGGCTGTTGCGACCAGCGTGTAGCGGTACAGCCGGGCGACGCGCGGATAGCGTCGACGCACCTGCAGCAGCACGAACAGAAACGCGTACGCCGCCAGCAATCCGAGACTGATGCCGAGCCCCGCGGCGCGCATCGCCAGATCGCCGGGAAACCACGGCGCCAGGGCCACGATCTCGCCCCGCATCACCACCAGATACACCGCGACCGACAGCACCCAGACGCAGAACAGCAGCAGCATCCACCGGCGCAACGCGAACGCGAAGATCGCCGCGACCACCGCCAGCAGCAGCTCGGCGCTGAGGATCGCGCTGGTGAAGCGCACGCGCGCGTTGTCGGCCAGCACGTATGTCTGCAGCGTTTCGGCACTGACGCCCATCGGCTGGTTGCGTGCGCGGATCACTTCCACGAACACCGGTGCGCGCAGCGCGTCGGCCGGCAGATCGAGCGCGAGGCGGTGTCGCGAGCCGATCTGTGTCGACGATGCATCGAACGTCGACAGCCGCCGCGGCCGGTAGTCGGGCGGCGCATAGAGCACCAGCTGCGCGTCGTAGGCCTCGCGGATGGAGACGATCCACGTGCCGGGCGTGGGCTCGGCGCCGGCATCGACGTCGATGCGCCACCAGCGATCGGCCTCGCGCTGACGGATGGCCGCGCCCGTGGGGTGCCAGCCGGTTGCCGCGCGGACCGCGGCGATGTCGCCGTGTGTCGGGCCTTCGGCCAGCGCGGAGACGCGCACCGTCGCCGCGGGGGCCGCCCAGGCCTCCACGTTCCAAGCCAACGCCCACAGCAGCGCGCACACCACGCCCCAGCGCATCCATCCCCCGCCGCTCCCGGTCCGCGGCGCCCCGTCTCCCGAGCGCGCAGTCTAGCGCCGGTGGCCGCGGCGGTCGCGCTCGGCTGCAACCCGGGCGCCGCCCGGTTGTGCGTGGGATCATGGCGATTCCCCCGCACAGGCACGCGCCATGAAGACCGTCACCGGAACCTGCCACTGCCAGGCCGTCGCGTTCGAAGTCGATCTGATCGACGGCTTCGAGAACATCCGTCGCTGCAACTGCTCCATCTGCAGCCGCAAGGGCGCCGTGATGGCCGGCGTGACGCTCGACCGCCTGCGCGTGGTCCGCGGCGCCGACGTGCTGAGCCTCTACCAGTGGAACACGAAGATCGCCAGACACTGGTTCTGCAGCATCTGCGGCATCTACACGCACCACCAGCGCCGCAGCGCCCCGAACGAATACGGCTTCAATCTGGCGTGCATCGAAGGCGTGGACATCTTCGCGTTGGAACACATCGGCCGCAGCAATGGGGCGGCGCAGAGTCTGGTGGGCTTCGAAGCGGAGGCGGCCTCGCGCTGACCAGCCGGCATGCAAGGACACGGCATCGAACCCGAAAATTCAGACGCGCGCCCGTTCTGGCTGCGCTTTCGGCTTTTGGTCGTAATCGTCTCGGCACCCATGTGGCTCGCGATTCGCGCGGCGATGGATGACGACTTCAGCCAGCGGCCCGAATGGCACTTCGTGCTGGTGATGTTCGCCTTCGCCGCCTTCGCTTCTGTCTTCATGTCTGTGATCCATGCCCACAAGACTTGGGAGGCTCCAAGCTGGCGTGCGAACCCTCTAGATTTCGATCGACCGGCGGAAGGCATCCATCTCACCGGATGGTCGTTCTTATCAGGCGCTTTCGGTCTGGTGGTCGCCACGTCTTTCCGCAGCACGCCGGATTGGAGTTTCGTGCTGCCCGGCGCCCTCGGCCTGGGATTCCTGGTAGGTGCCCGTCTGGTTGCGATCCCCCAGGCCGGGCGGTGCAGATGACTGTGCCTCTCTGCTCGCATTCTCCCCGAGGTCGCGATTTGGGAGTCACGACACGCGACGGAACTGCAACGCTCACTTGTGCATTGGTCGTTGGCGCTGTTTCTACTCATACGCGTGGGACCGCTGTCGGCCGCGAAGCTTCGAATCGGTTGCCTAGGAGAACAGCGGTCTACGACGGCTGGGATTCGCGGGTCGAACCCTGATCGACCCACCGAATTCAACACATTGCGGCAGATGCGCAGCGGCGCGAGCTGTTTGTGGTGTCCGTCGCCTAACATACAAAAGGATCATTGGCATGCGGCATTCGGTACTGCTTGTACTTTTGTTTCTGATGATGCCGGCCGCGCTAGCGGAGTCTCGAACGCTGGGCCCTGACGGCGTGGTCGGTACCTGGTACGCGATTCCTTCCGGCGGCCTGATGGATCGGATCGGGCGGGTGTTCCGCGAACCGCGGCTCGACACGCTGCAGATCGACAAGAACCTGTCGGTACGATTCGAGCGGTTCTTCGGGGACGGTCAGACGCAGGTGCTCACCGCCACGCCCTCCGCGGTGCAGTTCCAGGACGATCTGATGATCGTGACCTTCGAGCGCCCACCGCTCAGGGCGCGACTCGTGGCGACCGGATGGCAGTCGGGAGGCACGCGCCTGTTGCTTGGACAGCTGTACCTCTACGATAACGATGGTCTCTTCAACGGGTACGCCATCACCTTCCGCCCATAGCGCCGCGCTATACGGCCGTCTGGAGAGAGCGGGACACCATCACGCGCTGTGCGCCTGCTAGCATCCTCCCGCCGTCGCCATCCCGGCGACGTCTGTGCAAGGGGATTGCAATGCGCAATTGGGGAATGGGCGCCGCGCTGGCGCTGGCGACACTGGTCGGCGGCACGGCCGCTGCGAACGACGGACAGACCCGCGAAGTCCAGTCGAAGGACGGCACCTTTACCGGCGAAATCGTCGGCACGCCCGCCGAGGGCAGCAAATTCGCGCAGCTCGAGATCGGCATGAGCATGCAGGACGTGCAGGAACTGCTGGACCGCGCGCCGGACCGCTTCCATACCTACGAATCGGGCAAGCGCTGGATCCCGTTCTACTTCGGCAACGACGCGACGCGCCTGCAGGCGCTGTTCCGCGGCGAAGGCTGCCTGATCTTCACCGGCGGCAATGTCTGGGGCGGTGGCGGCAGCGAGCTGATCCAGATCGAGGTCGATCCCGAGGGCGGCTGCTACCAGCCCTGATCGTCCGCGTCGTGCATACGGGCGGGACATCCGCCCGTATGCTGTCCGGATCGAACAAGGAGGTTGTGTATGTACGCACTGGTTCTGCTCGCGTCTTCGATTGCCGCGCCCGGCGGCGCGGATGCACCCAAGGTGTGCCTGCGCACCATCATCACCGAGAGCGGGCGGACGCGGGATACGCAAATCGTGGAAGGGTCGGGCAGCCGTCGTGACGACCGCGGCGCCAAGCGCTACATCGAGGTGCTCGATTTCGCACGCATGCCGCTGGGCGTGACGCTCGGGCAGTCGGGTCACCTGATCGTGGAAGTGCTCGGTCCCGACAGCTGGCGCATCGATGTCACCGGTGGTGAGCTGCACGAGAGCTGCGCCGCGGCGCGCGACGCCTGAGCCACGGTGCAGACGCGCGCGTCATCCGCGCCGGGACGCGATAGCGTCCGTCTGACAGGACGATTCGACACATGCTTGGAAGACCGATGCTGCTGAAAACGACGACCGTGCTGCTGTGCGCGGTCATGGCCGCCGCCTGTACGAGCCGCTTGCCTGCCGACCAGGCGCGCTGGCTGCAACCGCCGCAGGCGATCCAGCTGGCGGCCGACGCGGCGCCTCGCGGCGTTGCCGGCGTGTTCGCGATGCAGGTCAAGGCGGTCGGCGCGACGGGCCACGTGGTGTATCTCAACTCCGAGGCCGACTATCGCGACCAGCGCAATCTCACCGTCGCCGTGTCCCAGGCGGCGGCGCGTCAGCTCGAAGCGCGGCTGGGTGCGCCGTTGACGCGCGCGCTCGATCGACAGCGCATTCTGGTGCGGGGGGCCGCGCGCCGGGTGCGTATCGACTTCGTGACCGAGGGTGTGCTTTCGGGCAAGTACTACTACCAGACGCATGTGCGCGTGACCGACGCAGCGCAGATCCAGCTGCAGTAACGCCGGCCGGATTCGACGCCGCACCTTCACCCGGCCCGTTGCGCCCCCGGCGTACGCTCGCGGCGTTCCGCCACGAGCCGCGCCTATGCCGCCATCTGCACCCCGCCGCCGCACCGGCGCCTACATCGCCATCGCGGCCGTCGTCGCCGCCGTGGGCGGTGCGTTCGCCTGGACCGCCGGCTGGCTGAGCCCGGACCGGCTCACACCGACGGTGATGACCGATGCCATCGAGACGACGTCGACCACGCCGTACCCCGGCTTCCGACGCGCGCATGCCAAGGGCATCTGCGTGGCCGGCCATTTCGACGGCAACGCGGACGGCGCACGGCTGAGCCGCGCTGCGGTGTTTCGTGCGACACAGACGCCGGTGCTCGGTCGGCTCTCGATCGGCGGCGGATCGCCCTACGGCCTCGACGCACAGGCGCGCGTGCGCAGCATGGCGCTGGTGCTGCAGGGCGCTGACGGCAGCGAGTGGCGCATGGCGATGAACAGCTTTCCGTTCTTCGGTGCGGCGTCGATCGAGACCTTTCTTGAACAGACGCGTGCGTCGGCACCCGACCCGGCCACTGGCAAGCCCGACCCCGAGCGCATGGCCGCTTTCGCCACGCGGCATCCCGAGGCGCAGCGCTTCGCCGCGTGGGCGAAGTCCGCGCCGTGGTCCGACAGCTTCGCCAATACGCAATACAACGGCATCCACGCCTACCGCTTCGTCGGCGATGACGGCACGGAAAAGATGGTGCGCTGGTCGATGCGTCCGCAAGCGCCGTTCGTCGAGATGACGCCTGCGCAGCGCGAGGCGGCCGAAGGCAATGCTCTGCAGGACGAGCTGCGCGAACGCCTGGCGCGCGGCCCGCTGCGCTGGGACATGGTCGCGACCGTCGCCGCCGAAGGCGACAACCCCAGCGATCCGAGCACGCCATGGCCGGAAAACCGCGAACAGGTCGTCGTCGGTACCGTGGTGCTGACACAGGCGCAGGACCAGGCCACCGGCCCCTGCCGCGATCTGAACTTCGATCCCACCGTTGTGCCCGCCGGCGTGGCGCTGTCGGACGATCCCATCCTCGCCGCGCGCGCCGCAGTCTATGCGGAATCCTTCGACCGCCGCGAGCGCGAGGTCGCGCGGGGTGCCGATGTGGATGGCACGCCGCCGCCGGAGACCGCGCGATGAGCATGCCCGTCGATCGCCATGACGCCTTCGCCCGCGTGCTGCACTGGAGCATGGCGGTGCTGATCCTGGCGATGCTGTTCGTCGGCGTGGCGATGGTGTCTTCGATGACGCTGCGTCCATCGCTGCTGATGCTGCACCGGCCGATCGGCATCGCCCTGCTCGTGCTGGTGGTCGTGCGGTCGATCCATCGCCTGCTGCGGCGCGCGCCCGAACTGCCGCGCGACCTCCCGCGTTGGCAGCGCACGGCCGCGCACGCCTCGCACATCGCGCTGTACGTGCTGATGTTCGCGATGCCGCTGATCGGCTGGGCGATGGTGTCGGCAGCCGGCAATCCCGTCGTGCTGTGGGGCGATCTGCACCTGCCGCCGATCGCGCCGCACGATCCCGCGATCTACAGCGCGCTGCGCGCGGCGCACACGTGGCTGGCGCGCGCGCTGTTCGCGGTGGTCCTGCTGCATCTGGCCGCGGCGCTGTACCACGCCTGGGTGCGACGCGATGGCGTGTTCCGCACGATGGCGCCCGTGCCGCTGGGGCCGCGCGCGGAGAACGCAAGCGCGGTCGCGCGCGAGAACAGCGCAGGATCTTGAATTCGCTGCGACGTCCGCTTCGATAGGGTGGGGCGCCGTCGACAGGAGTCCGACCATGACGAAGAGCGTCCCGCACAGCACGCCCGACGACACCTCGGCTGCCGTGGATGCGTACATGGACCGTCTCGATCACCCGCACGCCGATGCCGTGCAACGTCTGCGGGCGCTGGTGCTGGGTGTCGATCCGACGATCGCAGAGGGCGTGAAGTGGAATGCGCCGAGTTGGCGCACGCGCGAGTATTTCGCGACGACGCAGTTGCGTGCGAAGACCGGCATCGGGCTGGTGCTGCATCTCGGCGCGAAGGCGCACGCGTTGCCGGAAGCCGGTTTGCAGATCGAGGATCCGGAAGGACTGCTGCGCTGGCCTGCAGCGGATCGCGCCTTGATGATGTTCGCCAATCTTGCGGAAGTGGAGGCAAGGGAGGAAGCGGTGCGCGCGGTACTGCGGCAGTGGATCGGGTTCGTGTGACTCGAGGACGCTCCAATCGAGCCCGAATGGTGTCTGTCGCTCGAATCATTGCATCGTTGACCTGAAGGTCTCCCCCACCCACCCCTCCCCCGCAGGCGGGGGAGGGCATTCGATCCGCGTTCGCCGATTCGGCCCGCGCCTCAGTCGAACTTGAACTTCGCGCCGATCGTGAAGTAGCGGCCGATGGCGCCGCTGAAATCCATCGGGTTGTAGTTGATGGCGCCGTAGGTCAGCGGGTCGAGTGGGGCGACGCGGTCGGTGAGGTTGGCGACCGAGCCGAACACTTCCCAGTGCTCGGTCGGCATCCAGCGTGCCGACAGGTCGACGGTGTAGAACGAGGCCAGTTTGCAGCCGCGCGGCGCGTCGTCGCCGTTGGCGAATCCGTTCGCGCATTCGGTGTCGCCGGCTTCGGTGACGTTGCGGATGCTGTCGCGCCAGTTCACCACGCTGCTGACCGAGAACGCGTCCATCTCCCAGGTCGCGCCGAAGTTCGCCTTGTTCTTCGGCGTGCCGATGCAGTTGGTCACGTCGCAGTTGCCGTGGGTGCCGGCGAACTCGTAGACCGTGCCGTCGACGTCCTCGCGCTCGAAGGCGCTGATGTGGGTGAACTGCAGATCGAAGCGCAGGCTGCCTGCGCCGCCCAGATCGACGCGCTGTTCCATGTCGACGTCGAAGCCTTCGACGGTCGTCGACGAGGCGTTCTCGTAGCCGACCAGCACCGCGAGAATCGAACCGCTCCCCGGCGTGCCGGGAATCTCGTTGGTCCCGCGCACGACGTTGTCGCCGCCGGCCGCGATCGCCGCATCCGCGCTGCCGCCGAAGATCTCGTCGGTGCGCTTGATGCGGAACGCATCGACGGCCAGCGAGCCGCCGGTCCACGGCGACAGCACGATGCCGACGGTGGTGCTCTTGGACTCCTCGGGCTTGAGGTCGGGATTCGGGGATGTGATCAGCGCGATCGGCCCGGCGTCGCAGTCCTGCGGTTCGTTGCCAGGCGCGGCGCAACGCACCGGGTCGACCGCAGTGCTGAAGGCGGCCAGACCACCGGTACCGGCCTCGGCCGGGTTCGGCGCGCGGAAGCCTTCGGCGTAGGTGCCACGCACGGCCAGCCAATCCGTCGGCGACCACTTCACACCGAACTTCGGCGTGGTGGCGGTGTCGCCGCCGTCGTAATGGTCCACACGCACTGCGCCGGTGAGTTCCAGGCTGTCGAGCACGGGTGCCTGCAACTCGGCGTAGGCGCTGCTGACCTTCTCCACTCCGCCATAGGCCGAATAGCCCAGGCCGATGATGTCGCCCTGGTCGGTGAAGCTCTGCGGCGTCAGCGACACCGACTGGCGCCGGTACTCGGCACCGAGTGCGAGGCCGAGAGCGCCGCCCGACAGGTCCATCAGCGGGCGCGTGACCTTGGCATCGAAGATGTCGAGGCGCGTGCGGCCGGCGGCGGTGATGCGCGGCGAGATGTAGTCGTACAGCGACTGCGAGTTCTGGCCGCCGTTGTCGCCGATACGCCAGTAACCCACAGGACTGTTCGGATCCTCCAGCGCGGTCTTGACCCGGCTGTAGCGCAGGAAGCCCGTGCGCTCGTTGGTCAGATCGGTGCCCGAGTGCAGATAGCCGACGTCGTAATCCCAGGCACCGGCCGTGCCCTTGAAGCCGAGCAGCAGGCGCACGAAGCGGCTGTCGTTGTAGGTCACACGCGGGCCGACGTCGAAGGCGGTGTAGCGCAGCCGGTTGGCGGTGCCGGGATACGGATTGTCCGGATGGTTGGGGCCAAGCACGGTGGCGCCCGGCCCCGGATCGCTGGCGTTGACCGGGCCACCCGGATAACCCCAGGCACCGGACACGCCCGAAGGCGTGTTCTGGAAGATGGTCTTCTTGTTGGCGCCGCTGAGTTCCATGTACAGCTCGCCGGTGTCGCCGACGGCGAATGCCGCGCGTGAGAAGAAGTTGACGTATTCCTCTTCGGGCGAGAGATCGCGGAACTGCGCGACGTCCCACAGGCAGCCACCGGCCGGGTCCTGCGGCGTCACGTTCGACAGTGCGGCGCAGCCGGGCAGCGATTCGAACAGGCCGGTGTTCGGATTCTCGATCGCGCCGCTCGGGCCACCGCCCGCGCCGGTGCCGCCGCCGGTGATGCGGCCGGGCAGGTTGGTGCCGATGCCGTAGCCCCACGGGCGCGTGTCGCCGGTGCCGATCCAGTCGCGGCCGCGGCGGTCGCGCACGCGGATCGCATCGGTCTTGGCCGCCTCGATGCTGAAGAAGGCGTTGTAGCCGTCCTCGCTCATGCTGCCGGTGCCGGCGGTCAGCGAGGCCTTGGGCTGGTCGCCGCCACCGTCGCCGGACCAGCCGTAGGACACGGTGGCGATGGCGCCTTCGAAATCGTTGCGCAGGATCACGTTGACCACGCCGGCAATCGCGTCGGAACCGTAGATCGACGAGGCGCCATCCTTCAGCACCTCGATGCGCGCGACGGCGTCGAGCGGAATCGTGCTGAGGTCGGTGAACACCTTCTGCCCGTCGTCGGCCAGGCCGAACGGTGCCATGCGGCGACCGTTGAGCAGCACCAGCGTGGACCCAGCGCCGAGGCCACGCAGCGAGATCGCCGAACCGCCGCCGGCGAAGCCGTTACCGAAGCTCTTGGGCACCGAGCCGGCGCCATCCACCGACAGGCTCTGCAGGTACTCGCCGACCGTGGTCTTGCCGGTGCGGTCGATCTGCTCGCGGGAGATCACCTGCACCGGCGATGCGGTCTCGGTATCGGTGCGCGGGATGTTGGAGCCGGTGACCGTGATGCGGTCGAGCGTGGTGGTGTCGGCCTGCTGGGCGCTGGCCTGCAGCGGCACCGCGGACGCGGCCAGGGCGAGCGGGATCGACAGGGCCAGCACGCGGCGACGCAGCCGCGCGGACGGACGGACAGATGACATAGGTGGATCCTCGACAAGGGGTGGGTGGCGGTCTTGCGTGTCGGATCCGTTCCACATCCGTTGTCGGACGTCCGGCGGCGATAGTGAAAATCCGGTTAATGTGTCGCCGCCGTGAGGTTCCGCAATTCAGTGCATGCATCTTCGGCCGGATTCAACGAAGGTTCACGACGAGGCGTATGCACGACGCATACCGTCACGTTCGCAGCGCGATCGCTGCACATCGGCATTCAGCAGCGTGATTGCGCGACCCGCGTCCTGCCGCTTGGATTCGGGGCCTGGGGAACCTATATCGGCGGCCTACCGCATCACGCCACACACGGACCGTCATGACCGCTACCGCCGAGACCCGCAAGTTCGAAGCCGAAGTCGCCCAGGTGCTGCACCTGGTCACGCACTCCCTGTACTCGCACAAGGAGATCTTCCTGCGCGAGCTGATCTCCAACGCCTCCGACGCCTGCGACAAGCTGCGCTTCGAGTCGATCGCCAACCCGGACCTGCTGTCCGGCGCGGGCGAGCTGCACATCGACGTGAGCTGGGACAAGGCGGCGCGCACGGTGACGATCCGCGACACCGGCATCGGCATGACCCGCGAAGACGTGGTCGCCAACATCGGCACCATTGCCAGTTCCGGCACGCGCCGCTTCCTCGAAGCGATGAGCGGCGAGCAGAAGGCCGATGCGCGCCTGATCGGCCAGTTCGGCGTGGGCTTCTATTCGGCCTTCGTCGTCGCCGACCGCGTGACCGTGCTGACCCGCCACGCGGGCGCCGCGCCCGAAGCCGGCACCAAGTGGGAAAGCGACGGCCGCGGCGAGTACTCGCTCGAAGACGTCACGCTGCTCGAGCGCGGCACCACGGTGATCCTGCATCTGAAGGCGGACGAAGACGAATTCCTCGACGGCTGGAAGCTGCGCTCGCTGGTGCGCAAGTATTCCGACCACGTCGCGTTTCCGATCCGCATGCCCAAGGACGCGCCGGCACCGGCCGAAGGTGAGGACGCCCCGGTCGACGCCGCGCCGGAATGGGAAACCGCGAACGATGCCTCCGCGCTGTGGACCAAATCCAAGTCCGACATCAGCGACGAGGACTACCAGAACTTCTACAAGGCGCTCGGCCACGATTTCAACGACGCGGCCACGTGGACGCACAACCGCGTCGAGGGCAGCCAGAGCTTCACCACGCTGCTGTACCTGCCGTCGCAGCTGCCGTTCGACCTGATGATGGGCGGGCGCGACGAGCGCAAGGGTCTGAAGCTCTACATCAAGCGCGTGTTCGTCATGGACGCCGCCGAAGAGCTGCTGCCGAACTACCTGCGCTTCGTGCGCGGCGTCGTCGATGCCGACGACCTGCCGCTCAATGTCAGCCGTGAACTGCTGCAGCACAACCGCCAGCTCGATCGCATCAAGGGCGCCTGCGTGAAGCGCGTGCTCGACATGATCGAGAAGCTGGCGCGCGATGACGCCGACAAGTTTGCCGCGTTCTACAAGGCCTTCGGCAACACGCTCAAAGAGGGCATCGTCGAGGATCCGACCAACCGCGAGCGCATCGCGAAGATCCTGCGCTTCGCCTCGACGAAGGGCGACGGCGCCGCACAGACCGTGTCGCTGGACGATTACGTCGGCCGCATGCCGGTCGGCCAGGACACCATCTGGTACATCACGGCCGACGGTTACAAGGCCGCGGCCGGCAGCCCGCAGCTCGAGGCCTTCCGCGCGAAGGACATCGAAGTGCTGCTGATGTTCGACCGCATCGACGAGTGGATGCTCGGCAGCCTGCACGAGTACGCCGGCAAGTCGATGAAGAACGTCGCCAAGGGCGAGCTGCCGCTCGACGAGGCGGACAAGGCCAAGCAGGCCGAAGCCGCGACCGCCGCCGCGCCGCTGGTCAAGAAGCTCAAGGGCCTGCTGGGCGATCGCGTGGGCGACGTGCGCGTGTCGGCGCGCCTGACCGATTCACCCTCGTGTCTCGCACTCGCCGACTACGAAATGGCCCCACACCTCGCGCGCCTGCTGCGCGAAGCCGGCCAGGACGTGCCCGAGAGCAAGCCGACGCTGGAGATCAACCCGCAGCACGCCCTGCTGCAGCGGATCGAAAACGAAGCGGACGACGCGAAGTCGATCGACCTCGCCACGTTGCTGCTGGAACAGGCCGAAATCGCCGCCGGCGCCCCCCTGCAGGACCCGGCAGCGTTCGTGCAGCGCATGAATCGGGTGCTGCTGGGCGGTTGATCTGTCGAGGGCCGCGCGGCACGTGACCAGCGCCTGAGTTCCGCGTCGCGAGCGGATCACGCTTGAGTCCTCCCCCGCATGCGGGGGAGGGTTGGGTGGGGGCAAACACAACGCTCGCAGTGATATGGACGTGTGCGACCGAACCGTCTGCACCCGGGTGCGTCGATGAAGCTGCATGCGGCAGACGGAACGCCGCTCGCAGGTTTCTGCAAAGCGAGCATTCCAACAGCCCTCGCTTGAGCGCTCAGAACATCGACCCGCGCATCCCCACATCCCATTCCGGCAACCCCCGATTCTCCAAGGAGACCGGGCGTGTCACCCTGTCTGCATCCGTCCCGCGTCCGCCCGAACCTGCCACCCTCCAACGGCATGGTGCCGGGACGCAGGGCGGAACCGTTCCAGCGCAGGAAGCACACCCATGGCCCAACGGATCGGGCGTCCGGATCGACACCACACGTCGCCGCGCAGACTCGCGGCCGTACTCGTCGCCACCACACTCACCACGACAGGATGCCAGGGGATGGCGATGACTCACGATCAGCCGCAACCCACCAGCGCCGCTCCGCAACAAGGCCCGCTGACAGAATTCCCGCTCCGGTTCCTGCGGCACAACTTCGGCATCGCGACGTATGCGGTGCAGGAATACACGGTGATCTACGCCAACCGGCCGTATTCCGGTGGTCCGCGTCCTGCGCTCGAGGATGTTCATCCCAACGCACGCAAGAGCGCGCGAGGCGGCCACATCTCGATCCGCAATTTTCCGCCGCCAGCCGTCGTGCGATGGAAGTCCCGTGACGGCACGCCGCTGGAAACGCAAGTCGATATCGGCGAGATCTTCAAAGACGAGCTGGTGCTCTACGACGTGCCACGGGAAGAGGTCTCCGATCGCACGCCGGCGATCAATCCGGACATCGTGATGGAGATCAATGATCGGACGATCAGTGTCTACATGCGGGCGTTCATCTCGTTGAAGGCGCCGAGGTTTCCGGACCGACCGCACAGCGACTCTCAGGACGAGTTGGTCCTGGCTTGGAGCAAGACGTACTGATCTGCATCCATATGGAGGTGGAGCATGGGTGGACTGCGTCAACCGGACGGTGTGCGCGCCGATCCTGCGACGGCCGAGCATCTCGCGAGTTTCGACGCTGCGCAGCAAGCACTCGAGGAATTCACTGCGCCAGTGCTGCTTGATGAAGGCAGGACGGATCAGCGCCTGTTCGTAGCGTCCTTCGATGGCACCGGGAACAGCAAGGACGATCCAGACAAACTGACCAATATCGCCCTTATCGACGAGCAGATCAGGCAGCGTGCAGAGCAGACCGAACAAGAGCTGGGTTACACACCGCTTGGAAGAGGATACGTCGAGGGTCCCGGCACCCAAGGCGGCATCAGCGGAATCGCCGATGCGATTTACGGCGGGAGCTACGCCGCCCGCCTGGAGGATATGTATCTGCAGTTCGTCAGGCAGGCAAAGAAGTGGGTGGATGAGAATCCAAACGCCGATATCCGCATTCTCTCGACTGGATTCAGTCGAGGCGCTGAGCAGGCGGCGGGCTTCACCCGTCTCGTCGAAGAACGAGGTATCCAGAACCCCACGAATGCTGTCGCTAAACGCAACGCAGACGGCCTGATCATCGGCGAAGTGATCTATCCGAATCCGCCGCTGCGCGAACCCGGAACGGTTGTCCAGGCGGTCGGCCTGCTCGATCCTGTCGGCACAGGTGCTCCTCGCCAGCACGATCGGCGTCTCGCCGAATCGGTCATCTCGGGTTTCCAGATCAATGCACTGCACGATCGTCGAAATTTGTTCCAGGGCACCTGGATCATCGATCCGGGCACGACGCCGGACGGGCGCTTTCTCAACGTCTCGGTGGCGGGTGCGCATACCGACATCGGCGGTGGCTATCGGCGTGACGGTCTGGGTGTGTTGTCCGGGAATCTGGCGATCGATTACATCAATGCGCTCATCCAGCCCTCGCCGCTGGAGAAGCGTGCGTTGCCGGACGATCCGGACCAGTACGTCGTCCATCGCTCGGAGGAGCACGCGTTCTTCCATCGCACCTCCATCTACGATCGTAACGGTGCCCGCGGCATGCAGGATCTGCTGGCACCACCATCCCTGTGCCAGATCGACTGCCGCGACGCGATGCCTCGTAACGAGACGATGGCGGCGAGCGTGCCATGGCGGCCGGTGACGATCGGACCGGTACAGGGCGTGGTGCCGGTCCGCAGCGAAGGCTTGGAGACGCAGACGTTCGCGAACGGGCTGCTGTCGGCCGCGTCGCGCGATGACGGCATCGCCGTGTCGGGTCTGATGCGTGAGCAGATCGACAGTGGTGCAGGGCAGAGCTGGCTGCAGAGCGGCTTCGAAGTGCTGGAGCGGCAGTCGCGTGAATTTGCCGAGCGTGCGTCTGCGCAGTCGGCGCCCGTGATGGAGGGATCTGCACTCTAGGTGCGTCGGGACGCTCGCGTCGGCATTTCGCGCGGGATGCGTTCGATGCGATCTGCCGGTTCGCCCCCACCCAACCCTCCCCCGTGAACGGGGGAGGGCTTCAGGGCTATCGAATGCCTGCGGTTTCCCGCGCCGGCAGGGTCTGCGGCCAGCCGCCGGCCATCGCGCGATACACGGCCACCGCGCCGGTCGCAGTGCGCGTGCGGCCCGAAGCGAACGCATCCTCGGCATCGAGCTGTGTGCGTTCGGCATCCAGCACGTCGAGCAGGCCGGTCTCACCGGCTTCGAAGCGCATGCGCGCCAACCGGGCCGCACGCGCGCTGTCGAGGGCGGCGCGTTCGAGCTCGACATCGGCGTCGTGGGCGCGGTCGAAACGGACCAGCGCATTGCCGGTGTCTTCGAGTGCGCGCAGCACGGTCTGCTGGTAGCGCGCGAGTTCGGCCGAGGCATCGGCATCGGCTGCGGCAATGCGTGCACGCACACGGCCGATGTCGAGGAACGACCAGTCGATGCCCAGCGCGACGAGTCGCGTCTCGCTGTCGCGTTCGAACAGCGCGCCGACATCGCCCGCCTGGCTGCCGATCAGGCCGCCCAGCGTGAGCCGCGGGAACAGGTCCGCCGTCGCGACGCCAACGCGCGCCGTCACGGAATGCAGTCGATGTTCCGCTGCCGAGACATCGGGCCGCACGCGCAGGATGTCGGCCGGCGTGCCGGGGTCGATCGTGCGCGGGACGTCCGGCAATGCACGCGCGGCCGAGAGCTGCTGGCGCAGCGCGTCCGGCGTGCGGCCGGTCAGCACGGCGATGCGATGCGTCGCGACGGCGATCTCGGCTTCGAGCATCGGAATGCGCGCCGATGTGGACGCCGCCTGCGCGGACGCACGCGCGCCGTCGAAGTCGCTGTCCTGTCCGGCTTCGCGACGCGCGTCGACCAGCGCCAGCGTGTGCTGCTGGTTGCCGGCGTTTTCGGTCGCGACGCGCAGACGTTCCTGCAGACCGCGCAGATCGAGATAGGCCGTCGCCACCTCGCCGACGATGGCGACCTGCAATGCACGCAGATCGTCGGCGCTCGCGGCGACGTCGGCGCGTCCGGCTTCGACGCCGCGTCGCACGCGGCCGAACAGGTCGAGTTCCCAGCTCGCGCCGATGCCGGCCTCGAAGCTGTCGGTGTCGCGCGCATCACGCGGCACGCCGGGCGCCTGGTCGGCACTCGCACGGTTGCTGGCACCGCGCGCGCTGGCGTCGATGGTCGGCAACTGGTCGAATCGCGCGCCACGCAGTAATGCATTCGCGCGGTCGTAGCGCGCCAGCGCGATGCGCAGATCGTGGTTCGCCGCCAGCGTGTCGTCGACCAGCGCGCTCAATTGCGGATCGCCGAAGGCCTGCCAGAACGCACCATCGGCAGCGGCTGGTGCAGCCGAGGCCACCGTCGCATCCGGCGGAGCCACATCGGCGAAGGTCGCCGGCACGGCGACCGTCGGTCGCACGTGGTCCGGGCCGACGGCGCAGGCGGCAAGCAACGCCGTCGCCAGCACCGTGAGGACGGGACGCATCACCACGGCAGCACCTCGTCGAGATAGAAGTAGCCGCCGGTCGGGCCGGCATCGTCGATCAGCGCGAGGCGCACGCTGGTCTTCGCGCCGTCGGCGACTTCGAGCTCTCCGTTCTGCTCGTCGCCATTCTTGTTCATGTCGGTGCGCACGTAGCCCGGGTGGATGGTGTTGACCTTGATGCCGCTGTCCTTGAGGACGTGCGCCAGATGCACGGTCCATGCATTCACCGCGCTCTTGGACACGTTGTAGGCCGGCACACCCTTGAAGTCGTAGATGAAGGACGCGGGATTCTGGTGCTCGCTGATCGAGCCCAGGAGGCTGGACACGTTGACGATGCGACCGGACTTCGACTTGTGCAGCAGCGGCAGCAGCGCCTGCGTGGTCGCGATCAGGCCGAACACATTGGTCTCGAAGGTCGTGCGCCAGGTCTCGAGCGACTGGCCGGCCGCGCCCCTGGTCGGATCGTCGGCGAGGATGCCGGCGTTGTTGACGAGGATGTCGAGACGGCCGTGACGATCTTCGATGGTCTTGACCGCGGCCGCGATGCTCGCGGCGTCGGTGACGTCGAGCGCGATGGCCTCGACCGGCAGACCGTCGGCCTGCAGCTTCAGTGCGGCCTCGACCGCGCGATCGCGATTGCGACCGGCCAGTAGCGTGTGCACGCCGGCCTGGCTGAGCTGACGCACGGTTTCCAGACCGATGCCGCGGGTGGCGCCGGTGACGAGGGCGATGCGGGAAGAAGCGTTCATGCGTGACTCCGGATGTGGGACAGCGGGATGGGGCCGCGCGCGGACGCGCGTCGCGGAGCGAATCGGAACTGCGGTGTCGGATCGATGGCGCGGCTCATGCATGCGAGCCGGCGGTCGGCGACGTGTGCGTCACCGGCTTGTGCGACACCACCGGCGCGTTCGCGAGCTTGCGCAGCGCGACGTAGAACACCGGCGTCAGGAACAGGCCGAACAGGGTCACGCCCAGCATGCCCGCGAACACGGTGACGCCGGTGATCGAGCGCACCTCCGCGCCTGCACCTGTCGACAGCACCAGCGGCACGGTGCCGGCGATGAAGGCCACCGACGTCATGACGATCGGGCGCAGACGCAGGCGACTGGCTTCCAGCGCGGATTCAACGATGCCCTTGCCCTGCATTTCCAGCTCGCGGGCGAACTCGACGATCAGGATCGCGTTCTTGCACGCCAGGCCCATCAGCACGACCAGCCCCACCTGCACGAACACGTTGTTGTCGCCACCGGCCAGCCACACGCCGAACAGGGCGGACAGCAGCGTCATCGGCACGATCAGGATCACCGCCAGCGGCAGCGACCAGCTTTCGTACAGCGCCGCCAGCACCAGGAACGCCAGCAGCACCGCGAGCGGGAACACCACCATCGCCGCGCCGCTCTGGTTCGATTGCTGATAGCTCAGATCGCTCCAGCCGATGCCCATGCCGGCCGGCAGCACCTGCCCGGCGAGTTCGGTGACCTTGGCCATGGCCTCGCCCGAGGACAGCACGCGCGGGTCGGCATCGCCCAGCAGGTCGGCCGCGGGATAACCGTTGAAGCGGATCACCGGATCGGGGCCGTAGGTCTGGCGCACATTGACCATCGAACCCACCGGCACCATCTCGCCCGCCGCATTGCGCGTGCGCAGGTTGGCGATGTCGGTGACCTCGTCGCGGAACTGGCCGTCGGCCTGGGCGATGACCTGCCAGGTGCGACCGAACATGTTGAAGTCGTTGACGTAGGCCGAACCGAGATACGTCTGCAGCGTGTCGAACAGTTCGGTCAGCGGCACGCCCTGCGCCTTGGCCTTGACGCGATCCACGTCGGCATCGAGCTGCGGCACGTTGGCCTGGTAGCTGCTGATCGGATAGCCCAGGCCCGGCGTCTGCATCGCCGCGCCCTGGAACGCCTGCACCGCGGCCTGCAGTTCGCCGTAGCCCAGACGCGTGCGGTCCTCGACGAACAGCGACCAGCCCGAACCGTTGCCGAGGCCCTGGATCGGCGGCGGCATGAAGGCGAACGTGAAACCTTCCTGGATCGTCGAGAACCTGGCGTTGAGCTCGGCGGTGATCTCCACGGCGGTGCGCGAGCGCGCATCGAAGGGATCGAGGGTGAAAAAGATCACGCCGTTGTTGGGCGTATTGGTGAACTGCAGCGGGTTGAGGCCGGGGAAGGCGATCTCGCTGGCGACACCGTCCACTTCGCTGGCGAGCGCGGCCATCTTCTTGAGCACCGCGTCGGTGCGCTCGATCGAGGCGCCTTCGGGCATCTTCACGCCGGCGATCACGTACAGCTTGTCCTGCACCGGAATGAAGCCGGCCGGCACCACCTTGAACATCAGCCCCGCGCCGAGCAGCAGCACCGCGTACACCAGGAACACCGCGCCGCGACGGCCCAGCGAACGCGAGACCGCGCCCTCGTAGCGCTGCGAACTGCGATTGAAGAAGCGGTTGAACGGACGGAACAGCCAGCCGAACAGGCGGTCGATGATGCGCGTCAGGCGATCCTTCGGTGCGCCGTGCGGCTGCAGCAGCTTGGCGGCGAGCGCCGGCGAGAGGGTCAGCGAATTGATCGCCGAGATCACCGTCGAGATCGCGATGGTCACCGCGAACTGCTTGTAGAACTGGCCGGTCACGCCGGTCAGGAACGCCATCGGCACGAACACCGCGCACAGCACCAGCGCGATCGCGATGATCGGGCCGGATACCTCGCGCATCGCCAGATGCGCCGCTTCGAGCGGCGATGCGCCCAGCTCGATGTGCCGCTCGACGTTCTCCACCACCACGATCGCATCGTCCACCACGATGCCGATCGCCAGCACCAGTCCGAACAGCGTCAGCGTGTTGATCGAATAGCCCAGCAGGTACAGCACCGCGAACGTGCCCACGATCGACACCGGCACCGCGAGCAGCGGAATGATCGACGCGCGCCAGGTCTGCAGGAACAGGATCACCACCAGCACCACCAGCAGCGTCGCCTCGATCAGTGTCACCACGACCGACTTGATCGAATCGCGCACGAAGATCGTGGTGTCGTAGATCGACTGGATCTCCACCCCCGGCGGCAGCGACGGCCGCAGACGCTCCATCGTCGCGACGACGCCATCGCGGATCTCGAGCGCGTTCGCACCCGGCGCCTGGAAGACGCCGATCGCGGCAGCGTTCTTGCCGTCCAGGCGTGCGCGCAATGTGTAGTCGCCGGCGGCCAGTTCGATGCGGGCCACATCGGCCAGCCGCACCAGCTCACCGTCGGCGCCGGACTTCAGCACGATGTCGCCGAACTCCTCGACGGTTTCCAGGCGACCCTTGGCGTTGATCGGCAGCAGGAAATCGCTGCCGTTGGGCATGGGTTCGGCGCCGAGCTGCCCGGCCGAGACCTGCACGTTCTGCTCGCGCACCGCGCACACCACGTCGCTGGCGGTCATACCGCGCGCGGCGATCTTGTCGGGGTCGAGCCACAGACGCATCGCGTAGTCGCCACCGCCGAACACCTGCGCATCGCCGACGCCGGAGATCTTCGCGATCTCGTCCTTGACGTGCAGGCGCATGTAGTTGCGCAGGTACAGCGAGTCGTAGCGGCCGTCGCTGGACGTCAGATGCACCACCATCAGGAACACCGGCGACTGCTTCTGCGTGGTCACGCCCTGCCGGCGCACGTCTTCGGGCAGACGCGCCTGCGCCTGTGCCACGCGGTTCTGCACGCGCACCGCGGCTTCGTCGGCATCGGTGCCGGGCTTGAAGGTGGCGGTGAGCTGCAGCACGCCGTCGGAGCCGGCGACGGACTTGATATACATCATGTCCTCGACGCCGTTGATGGCCTCCTCGAGCGGCGTCGCCACGGTTTCGGCGATCACCTTCGGATTGGCGCCCGGATACACGGTGCGCACGACCACCGACGGCGGCACGACCTCGGGGTATTCACCGATCGGCAGCAGCGGGATGGCGATCAGGCCACCGGCGAAGATCAGGATCGACAGCACGGCGGCGAAGATCGGCCGGTCGATGAAGAAGCGGGAGAAGTCCACGGGGAAATCCTTGTGGGCGGCGCGGAGGCCGCAGTGGGAAACGAAGGCAAGCGAATCCGTCATTCCCGCGTACGCGGGAATGCAGCGTCTTTCGCCTCCCGGAACAAATTCATTGCAGGCCCGACTGACCTGACATGCGTCTGTCGAAAACTGCGGGGATGACGATCAGGGAATTCAGGCCGTGACGCGCGCTCACGGCACGCGTCGCGGACGAGACCCGCTCAGCGCGTCGCGACCGCCTTGTCGACCGGCTTGCCGCCGCGCATCGCGACCTCCGCCGGTGCCACGGGCATGCCCGGCATGAAGACCTTCTGCACGCCGTTGACGATCACGCGGTCGCCCGCGGCCAGTCCCGACTCGACGACGCGCAGACCTTCGACGATGCGGCCGGGCACGATGTCGCGACGCTGCGCGGTGTTGCCCTCGCCGACCACGTAGACGAACTTGCGGTCCTGGTCGGTGATCACCGCCTTGTCGTCGATGAGGATCGCCGGGCGTGCGGCCGCGCCTTCCAGCTGCACGCGTGCGAACAGGCCCGGGGTGAAGCGACGGTCGGGATTGGGCAGCACTGCGCGGGCGCGCACCGTGCCCGTGGTCGGGTCGACCTGGTTGTCGAGGAAGTCGACGGTGCCCGCGTGCGGGTAGCCGGTCTCATCGGCCAGACCCACGCGCACCGCGTTCTGGCCGTTGCTGCGGGTGCCGGCGCGGGCCATCGCCTGATGGCGCAGGAAGGTGCGCTCGTCGGTCTCGAAATAGACGTGTACCGGATCCTGCGAGACCACGGTGGTCAGCAGCGAGCTGTCGGCCTGGGCGAGATTGCCGGTGGTCAGCATCGCGCGACCGGCGCGCCCGGCGACCGGCGCACGCACTTCGGTGAACGACAGATCGAGGCGGGCGGTTTCGACCGCGGCCTGCGCCGCGCGCACCGCGGCATCGGCTTCGGCGCGACCGGCGGTGCGCGCTTCGAAGTCGTCGCGCGAGATCGCGCTGGCTTCGACCAGCGACTGCGCCCGCGTGTGGCGCGTGGTCGCGAGTTGCGCATCGGCGCGGGCGCGGGCGAGTTCGGCTTCCGCGCGCTGCAGCGCCGCGCGGTAGGGGCGCGGGTCGATGACGAACAGCAGGTCGCCCTGCTCGACCTCGTCGCCTTCGGCGTAGGCCACGCGCTGCACGTAACCGCTGACGCGCGGGCGCAGTTCGACGCTCTCGACCGCGGACACGCGGCCGGTGGCGTCGTTCCAGTCCTGCACCGGTTCCGACAGCACGGCCGCGACGCCGACTTCCGGCGGTGGCGGCATGGCCGAATCCTGCGCGCGGCTGTCGCAGCCGGCGACGGCGAGGGCGACCGCGGCGGCGAGGCCGGTCGCGGCGAGGGCGCGCCAGGCGCGCGGGGTGAGGGTCGAACGGATCATGGACGTGATTCCTGGGGAGAGGCGGTGGCGGCGAGGCGGCGCAGCAGGGCGCCGGCTTCGTCGGAGGGGCGGGAGGTCGGCGGACAGGGGCCGACGTCGAGGTCGTCGGACAGACCGGGCGGACGCACGGCGGCGCCGATCGGGAAACGCACCAGCGCGACGTCGGCATTGGCCGCGCCATCGACCAGGCGCAGCGCGTGATCGGCGATCGCGTCGGCATCGGGCCATTGCGCGCAGGCGTGGGCGGCATTCGCGGCGCTGCGCACCGGCGAGTCGACGGCCAGCATCTGCACGCGCACCGGCAGCGTGCGGGCTTCCTCGTGCAGCACGCGCGCCAGCATCCGCAGCGCGGCCGCGCCGATCGAGTGGTGGCCGTAGCCCGACCACGGCTGGTCCGCACCCGGGCCGCCGACCAGCACGTAGCCGGCGCGCGGCTGCGTGGCGAGCAGCGGCAGCAGATAACGCGCGATCGACAGATGCGGCAACAGGTCCTCGTCGAGACGGCGACGCAGGAAGTCCGCCGGGGCATCGAGCACGCGTCGGCTGCCGATCTCGCCGCGGATCGCTGCGATCACCGAAGCCGGTGCCGGGCCCGGCAGGGCGCGCAGACGCAGCGCCAGATCGGCGGCGTCGGCATCGGTGCGCACGTTGGCGACCAGCGTCGTCAGCGCGCTGCCGTGCCGGGCCTGCAGCTGCGCCAGCGCCTCGGGCTCATTGGCCACCGCGATCACCCGGCGTCCGGCGGCCAGCGCCTGCGCCAGCACGCGGCCGCCGACCATCCCGGTGGCGCCGACAATTACCAGCGGCGGCCGGATTGTCCCTTTCATGGGATTTTGTCTCCCGAAAAGCGCGATTCGACCGTGTCCGGCACGCCGCGGGCGGGGGTTGCACCGGGCAGCCAGGACCACAGCCAGCCCCAGCCGGCATGGCCGGCCTGCAGGCGCCGGGGGGTACTCAGGCGTGCGCTAGACGACTGATTCGGCGGGATTTCCATGCGGCTGCCACGGCGGCGCGCGGGGGCGGCCACTGGGCGGGAGGCGTGGGGGACAGCGGGGCGGGGGGAGGACATGGGCGGCGTCCGGTCGGGGAATGCCGCAGATCATCCGCCTCGAAAGGGGACTTGATTAGTCCCCATTCGAGGGAATAATTATCCCCGTCACGGTCCAATCGTCCGCGCCCGCGCGGTTCCCAGTCCCAGGAGTTCCAGATGGCACACGATCTCAACGAGACGCTGATCTTCGTCAAGGTGGTCGAGCAGGGCAGCTTCATCGCCGCCGCCAACGCGCTCGGTCTGCCCAAGACCACCGTCAGCCGCAAGGTGCAGGAACTCGAACAGCGACTGGGCGCGCGCCTGCTCAACCGCACCACGCGCCGGCTCGGTCTGACCGAAGCGGGCGGCATCTACCACGAGCATTGCCAGCGCATCGCGCGCGGTCTGGAAGAAGCCGAAAGCGCGGTCGCGCAATTGCAGAGCGGTCCGCGCGGCTGGCTGCGTTTCACCGTGCCGTATTCGATCGGCATCACCTGGATCGCGCCGTTGCTCGGCGACTTCCAGGCGCAGTACCCCGAGATCCAGCTCGACATGCACATGGGCAACGAGAAGCTCGACCTGATCGCGGGCGAAGCCGACGTCGCGTTGCGCATCGGCACGCTGCCCGATTCCAACCTCATCGCGCGCAAGCTCGGCAGCCTGCGCACGCAGGTGTTCGCCAGCCAGGCCTACATCGAGAAGCACGGTGAACCGCTGCACCCCGACGACCTGCAGCACCACCGCACGCTGGTGATGCGCAAGAGCCACAACGTCAACAACCGCTTCTTCTGGCAGCTCACCGACGGCCACGCGCTGTGCGATTTCCCGGTCAACCCGCAACTCGTCGCCAACGACCCGGCCGCGCTCAACTGGGCGCTGATCAAGGGCGAGGGACTGCTGATGACCGGCGACGTGATGGCCAAGGCCTTCGTCGAAGCCGGCATGGCGCAGCGCGTGCTCGCCGGCTGGACGGGGCCGGAAGTCGACTTCAATGCGGTGTTCCCGGGCGGTCGCCTGATGTCGCCGAAGGTCCGCGCCTTCGTCGACTTCCTGATCGAACGTCTCAACTTCGACGCCGACCACATGCAGACGCTGTGTCAGGTGCAGCAGCAGGCGATGCAGGCCAAGGCCGCGGGCAAGGTCGCGCTGGCCGAGCTGGAGAAGGTGTCGCGACGTGTGGTGGCGCCCGTCGAAACGGACGAGAGCGAAGAGGTCGTGCTGGCGCGCCGCTGATCCGGGCGCGCGCCGCACTCAGCAGGCGCGTTCCTTCGCGAACGGATTGAGGCGACGCACCCAGCTGTCGCCGCAGTCGATGTCGACCGGTTCGGGTTCCACCGGCTTGGGCTGTACGCGGGCGGCCGCGCGTGTGCGTTCGAGCTCGGCGATCTTCGCGCGGATCTGCGGCATCGCCGCCAGCGCCGCGCGTTCGCCCTGCAGGATCGCCGCGTTGCGCTGCTCGAAGCTCGCCGGGCCGATGTCGTTGACCTGCGGCCGGATCACCACGTCCGCGCGCGCCAGTTCCTGACGGCCGAGGTTCTGGCCCATGATCGCGATCGACTGGTTGACGATGCCGAGCATGCTGCCGGGCATCGTGCCGCTGGCCTTGCTGGAGATGTCGACCGCGATCACGAGATCGGCGCCGAGCTGTTTCGCCGCATCCACCGGCACCGGGCTGACGACGCCACCATCGACGTAGTGGCGGTCGCCGATCTTCACCGGTTCGAACACGCCCGGCACGCTGCTCGACGCGCGCACCGCCTGGCCGGTGTTGCCGCGCACGAACACGATGCGATCGCCGGTTTCCAGACGCGTCGCGACCGCGGCGAACGGAATGCGCATGCGGTCCAGCGTGCGGTTGCCGACCTGTTCGTTGACGTAGTTCTGCAGCGCGACGCCCTGCACCAAGCCACCGGAGAACAGCCGCACATCGCGGATGCTCGACTCGTCGAGCGCGACCGCGCGTTCCTGCATCTGGAACGGATCCATGCCGCTGGCATACAACGCACCGACGACGCTGCCCGCGCTGGTGCCGGCCACGACATCGGCCTTGAAACCATTGGCCTCGAGCATCTTGATCACGCCGATGTGCGCGAAACCCTTGGCGGCACCGCCGCCGAGCGCGAGACCGATGCGGATCGGCTGCGGCCGCGGCGCAGCGGGCGCCGCGGTCACCGGCTGCGTTACAGGCGGTGTGGGCCGCACATCCTCACGCCCGCAGGCGGCGAGCACGCACAGGCCGGCGACGAGCAGCGCGGTACGCGCATGGCGGAGGGAAGTGCGAAGACGCATGCGGAAGGACGCCGGAGTCGGGACTGGCGCCGAGGATAACGGCCGCTCGCCTGTTGGAGGCTGAAGGGTGTATCAGGGCCGCGCGGACATCCGAAGCCCTCCCCCGTCTGCGGGGGAGGGTTTGGGTGGGGGCGAACCGCCAGGGAGCGCGCATCACAATTCGAGCGCGTGCGGCGGTCACGTCATCTTCCGTTGTCGGCAATGCCAGCATCGGATCGTTCGCCCCCATCCCAGCCTTCCCCCGCGCGCGGGGGAAGCGGCGGATTCGTGTGAGCCTTCGACGACGCGGGAGACGCGACGCGCGTCGGGAGTTCCCTCGTGGTCTCGCCGCGTCAGTCCCTCAACGCCTGGCCCCGAACCGTGTCCCGAAAAAATCCCCGTCATTCCACTGCGGCGCCGTCTCCGCATCGCCGACGATGCGCGTGATCGCCGCCGACACGCGCGCCATGCGTGCCGCGTCGCCGTACTGGATCGGCAGGTCGACCTGGTCACAGGGCTGGTGGTAGCAGTTGCGCAGGAACCACGTCGCCGCGACCTTCGGATCCTGCGATTCGTTGGCCGAAGCCACGCCGGCATCGAGGTACAACGCGGGAATGCCGGCGCGCACGAAGGCGTACTGGTCGCTGCGCACGAAGGCGACTTCTTCCGGGAAGGGATCGGGCGAGACATCGACGCCGATCTCCGCAGCCGCCTGCGTGACCGCCGTCTTCAACGAGGAATGCTCGCTGCCGATGGCGACGATGTCGCGCGTGGGCGCGGTGAGGATCGGCATGTCGATGTTGAGATTGGCGACGAGGCGACTGGCCGGCGCCGGCGGATGCCGCGCCAGCCATTCGGCGCCGAGCAGGCCCTGCTCCTCGGCGGTCAGTGCGGCGAACACCGTGCTGCGTGCGGGCGCCGCATCGGCGTCGGCAAGTTCGCGCGCCGCCTCGATCAGGATCGCCACGCCCAGTGCGTTGTCGAGTGCGCCGTTGTAGATCGCGTCGCCTTCGACCGGCGCACCGGTGCCGATGTGGTCGAGGTGCGCGGTGTGCACGATCGATTCTCCGGCGCGCGCGCTGTCGCGTCCCGGCAGCACGCCGACGACGTTGCGCGATTCGAGCCGGTCGATCGCCGTGCGCGTCTGCAATGTCAGCGTCCCGGGTAAAGCGAACGGCTTCAACGTGCCTGCGCGCGCCGCATCGAACAGCTCGGCCGATGTGCGCGGACCATCGGCGAACACCAGATCGGCTGCGGTCGCGGCGACGCGCGCGCTGGCACGCAACTGCGCCGGCGCGTCGATCGCGCGGTCGTCCGCATCACGCAGTCGCATCGCCGGGCGCGATGCCTGCGCGACGCTGCGCGCCCACGGACTGCCGGCCTCGTCGTCGACGGTGTTCACCACGACCAGCCCGATCGCGCCACGCGCGACGACCGCTTCGGTCTTGGTACGCAGGCTGGCGTAGTGCGCGAACGGGTTCGGCTCGAAGCCGCGCGGCGCGCCGCCGAACACGATCGCGATGCGTCCCGTCAGTTCGACGCCGGCGAAATCGTCGTGGCCGAGTTCCGGCGCGTGGATCGCCTGGCCGACGAACACCGCCGGCGCGGTGACGTCGCCTTCGGTCGCGTTGAAATCGGCCATCGGCAGGAACTGGTCCTGCGCACGCAACGCGATCGTGCGGCCGTTGCGACTGATCGACAGCGTGGCAGCGGCCGGGTCGGCGACCGCGCGCACCAACGGCACGCGCTGGAACCAGGTGCCGTCGTCGCCGGCCGGTTGCAGGCCGCTTTCGGCGAAGCGTTTCGCGACGTAGTCGGCCGCCCGGTCGAAGCCCTGGGTGCCGGTTTCGCGACCGGCCATGGCGTCGTCGGCGAGTGCACGCACGTCGGTTTCGATGCGCTGTCCGGCCGGCGTGTCGTTGACGACCGCGGGCGCGGCCGGCATCGGCGCGCCCGGCGCGGTCTGCGCCTGCAACGCGGCGTCGGCATCGTCGCGGCCGCCACATGCGACGAGCAACAGCAGGCAGGCGACGGACAAGACGGGACGCGACATGCGGGCACTCCGGAGCAGGAGCGCGGACGTTAGCACGCGCCCACAACGCGACAGGCCCGCCGGAGCGGGCCTTTCGTTCCGACATCGCAAGGGGAGATCAGCCCTGGATCGAGTCGATCGCAGCGTTGAGCGTCTTGCTCGGACGCATCGCCTCGCCGATCTTCGCCAGATCCGGATGGTAATAGCCGCCGATCTCGACCGGCTTGCCCTGCGCGCCGTTGAGCTCGGACAGGATCGCCGACTCGCCGTCGGTCAGTGCCTTCGCCACCGGTGCGAACGTGGCCCTCAGGTCGGCGTCGTCGTTCTGGTCGGCCAGCGCCTGCGCCCAGTACTGGGCGAGGTAGAAGTGGCTGCCGCGGTTGTCGAGTTCACCGACCTTGCGCGCCGGCGAGCGGTTCTCGTCGAGGATGCGGCCGTTGGCGACATCGAGCGCGGCGGCCAGCACCTTGGCCTTCGGGTTGTCGTAGGCGTTGCCCAGATGCTCGAGCGAGGCGGCCAGTGCGAGGAACTCGCCGAGCGAATCCCAGCGCAGGTAGTTCTCTTCGACGAACTGCTGCACGTGCTTCGGGGCCGAACCGCCGGCGCCGGTCTCGAACAGGCCGCCACCGGCCATCAGCGGCACGATCGACAGCATCTTGGCGCTGGTGCCCAGCTCCATGATCGGGAACAGGTCGGTCAGGTAGTCGCGCAGCACGTTGCCGGTGACCGAGATCGTGTCTTCGCCCTTGCGGATGCGTTCCAGCGAGAACGTCGTCGCCTCGACCGGCGGCAGGATGCGCAGGTCCAGACCGGCGGTGTCGTGATCCTTCAGATACGTCTCGACCTTGGCGATCACCTGCGCGTCGTGCGCGCGGCTCTTGTCGAGCCAGAACACCGCCGGCGTTTCCGACAGGCGCGCGCGGTTCACCGCGAGCTTCACCCAGTCCTGGATGGGCGCGTCCTTGGTCTGGCACATGCGCCAGATGTCGCCGGCTTCGACCGCGTGTTCGAACACCACGTTGCCGTCGCCGTCGGTGACGCGCACGGTGCCGTCGCCGGGAATCTGGAAGGTCTTGTCGTGGCTGCCGTATTCCTCGGCCTTCTGCGCCATCAGACCGACGTTGGGCACCGAGCCCATCGTCGCCGGATCGAAGGCGCCATTGGTGCGACAGTCATCGATGACCGCCTGGTAGACGCCGGCGTAGCAGCGGTCCGGGATCACCGCCTTGGCGTCCTGCAGCTTGCCCTGCGCGTTCCACATGCCGCCCGAGTCGCGGATCATCGCCGGCATCGAAGCGTCGACGATGACGTCGCTCGGTACGTGCAGGTTGGTGATGCCCTTGTCCGAGTTGACCATCGCAAGCTTCGGGCGCTGCGCGTACAGCGCGTCGATGTCGGCGCGGATCGCGTCCTGCTGGTCCTGCGGCAGCGACGTGATGCGCGCGTACAGATCGCCGATCCCGTTGTTGGCGTCGAAACCCACCTGCGCGAGCGCGTCGGCGTGCTTGGCCAGCACGTCACGATAGAACGCCTGCACGACGATGCCGAACATGATCGGATCCGACACCTTCATCATCGTCGCCTTGAGGTGCAGCGAGAACAGCACGTCCTGCGCCTGTGCGTCGGCGATCTGCGCGTCGATGAAGCTGGAGAGCGCCTTGCGCGACATCACCGCGGCATCGACGATCTCGCCGGCCTGCACCTTCACCGCGTCCTTGAGCACGGTGGTCGCGCCATCGCTGCCGACCAGTTCGATCTTCAGCGCACCGGCCTTGGCGATCGTCGCCGAACGCTCGCTGCCGTAGAAATCACCCGATTCCATGTGCGCGACGTGCGACTTCGAATCCGAAGCCCACTTGCCCATGCGATGCGGATGCTTGCGTGCGAACGCCTTCACCGACTTCGGCGCGCGGCGATCGGAATTGCCTTCGCGCAGCACCGGATTCACCGCGCTGCCCTTGGTGCGGTCGTAACGGGTCTTGATGTCGGTCTCTTCGTCGGACTTCGGCACGTCCGGGTAATCCGGCAGCGCGTAGCCCTGGCCCTGCAGTTCCTTGATCGCCGCCTTGAGCTGCGGGACCGAGGCGCTGATGTTGGGGAGCTTGATGATGTTGGCTTCCGGCGTGGTCGCCAGCTGGCCGAGTTCGGCGAGGTGATCACCGATCTTCTGTGCGTCGGTCAGGCGATCGGGAAACTGCGCCAGGATGCGCCCGGCCAGCGAGATGTCGCGCGTTTCGACCGCGATGCCCGCCGGTTTGGTGAACGCCTCGACGATCGGCAGCAGCGACTGCGTCGCCAGATACGGCGCTTCGTCGGTCAGCGTGTAGAGGATCTTCGGGGACTGGTGGGTCTCGGACATGCGGGCGTGTCTCGTCTCGGAAGCGGGCGGGGGAGTGCGTGGCCGGCGCGTGTCGCGGCATCCAGTGGCCGCGCGTGCCGGTGCATGCGCGCGACGCATGGCGAGTGCCGATGCGTGCGGATGCAGCGTCGGGGATTGTCGCGCGTTTGCGTGCACCACGAAAGGCGACGGCCGCGGGACGCACATACGCCACAGCATGGTCATGTGCCTGCGCCACAACGGAAAAACGCGGCCGAAGCCGCGTTTTCGCGCGTGTCCGACACGACGTGTGCCGGCTTACTTCACCGAGAACTCGCGTGTCTCGACGACGGTGCCGTCGAGCGAGACTTCGAGCTTGTAGGTGCCGACCGGCCAGCCTTCGGGATGGCGGATGTCGAACGCGATGACCTGCGGACCGGCGGTGACGTCGGCCTCGGACACGTTGACCAGCTGGCCTTCGCCGAAGGTCCAGCGCGCGCCGAGCTTGGCCGCGCTGCCGCCGTCGGTGCCGACCGAGGCGTAGATGGTGTCGGTGGTCGCGAACTCGGACGCCGGCGTGGCGACGCGGTTCTGGTCGTCGACGGCATTGCCCAGTTCCACGCTGGTGACCGTGGCCGGCGCAGGCGCGGCCGGTGCGGGCGACGGCTCGGGCGCGACCGGTGCCGGCGGCGGCGCGGCGCTGGGCGCATCGCGGTTGCAACCGGCGAGCAGCAACACACCGCCGAGCGTGGCGGCCAGGGACGTCATCACGACGGATCGGGACATGGAAGCTCCTGCACTCGAAGAACGGGAATCGGGTCTCGCGGGCAGTGCCTGCGCCGCTCGGGCCGGGTCTGGAAGACGACGCCGCAGGCTCCCATGCACCGTGTTAAGAATCCATCGCGCGGCGAGGCCTACTGGCGCTCGTCACGCAGCCGGACCGGCGCCGGATGGCCGGGTGTCGCCCGCCACGGATTGATATCCAGACCGCCGCGGCGCGTGTAGCGCGCTTCGACCGACAGTGCTGTGCAGCCGCAGCGCGCCCGCAGGTCCACGAACACGCGTTCGACGCACTGCTCGTGGAATTCGGCGTGGTCGCGGAACGACACCAGATAGCGCAGCAGCGCGGCGCGATCGATGCGTGGACCGCGATAGGCGATGTGCAGGCTGGCCCAGTCGGGCTGGCCGGTGACCGGGCAGTTGGACTTGAGCAGGGCGGACTGCAGGCGCTCCTCGACGATGTCGCCTGCATCGGCGGCCAGCAGCGACGCATCGGGCGGGCCGTAGCTGGCGATCTCGACGTCGAGGTCGTCGATCGAATCGCCGTCCTGCGCTGCATCCGCCATCGCCGGCAGGCCGAACACCACGTCGACCAGGGCGCCGGCGGACGCCGACAGATCGGCGATGACGCGCGCGCGCACGGCGTCGGCGGTGTCGAAACGCGTGTGGTTGAGCGAATTGAGATAGAGCTTGAGCGACTTCGACTCGACCAGATGCGGCGAATTGCCCGGCACGGTGATCGTCGCGGTCGCCACGACCGGCTTGCCGCGGCCGTCGAGCCAGCTCAGCTCGTAGGCATGCCATCGGTCATGGCCGATGAAGGGCAGCGCATCGCCGATGCCGATCTCCGCGCGCCCGAGCGTGCGCGCGATCGGGAACAGCAGGCCGGGATCGTAGTGACGCGGATAGGCGACCTCGCGGCCGAGCGGAATGGGCGGCGCGGCCGCGTCTGATGCGTGGGAGGACATGCGGGGATTTTAGCGCCCGGCACCGGCCCCGATGCCGCCGCGCGAATCGCAGGCTCAGCCGCGATCCATTGCCGGCGTAACGACGAGGTCCATGCCGAGCGCGCCGATCCGCACCTCGGCGGTGTCGCCCGGCATGGTGACGAGCACCGGCGCCGCATCGCCGTGCACCGACTGCAGCTGCGTTGCGACACGAACCGCACCGTCCGGCGCGTCGGTCACGGTCAGTTCGAGGCGGAAGCCCGCCTCGCCCGAGACTTCGACGACGGCAGGCGCGCCGTTGCGCACGACGAGCGAGGGATTGGCGAATACGGCGCCATCGTGGCGCAGCGTGGCCTGGACCTCCCATCGGTCGGCCGCGAACGCGGGCAGGATGCCGAGGGACAACGCGCTACACAGCAGCAATCGACGCATGCGGGGTCTCCGGTCAGGACGCGGGTGTCTCGAGGAAGTCGAGCGTGGTCTGCAACATCGCACGCAGCCCCAGATCCAGCGCCGATTCGTCCGTGTCGAACTGCGGCGAATGGTTGCTCGGCGCGGTCATCGGGTCCTGGCCCTTGGGCGTCGCGCCGACGAAGAAGAACATCGCCGGCACTTCCTTGGCGTAGTACGCGAAATCCTCGGCGCCCATGTTGAGCGGGGTTTCGATGACGTTGTCGGCGCCGGCGACGGCCTGCAGGCTCGGCAGCAGGCGTGCGGTCAGGGCGGGATCGTTGACGGTGACCGGGTTGCCGGTCGAGTCCGGCACGTGCGCTTCGACTTTCGCCCCGTGTGCGGCGGCGACGTGTTCGGCGACGTTGGTGAGGTCGGCGAAGATGTCGCGGCGCACGTCCTCGTCGAAGGTGCGGATGGTGCCGACCAGCTCCACCGAATCGGGAATGATGTTGTAGCGGATGCCGCCGTCGATCGCGCCGAAGCTTACCACCGCCGGCAATTCGGAGATGTTGGTGCGGCGGCTGACGATGGTCTGCGCGGTGCCGATGATGTCGGCCGCGGCGACGATCGGATCGATGCCGCCCCACGGCCGCGAGCCGTGCGTCTGCCGGCCGATCACCTTGATGTTGAAGCGGTCCGAGGCCGCCATCAGCGGGCCGCCGCGCACGCCGATCTGGCCGGCCTGCAGGGTCGAGAACACGTGCAGGCCGAACACGGCGTCCGGTTTGAAGTCGCGGAAGATGCCCTCGGCCAGCATCATCGAAGCGCCACCGTCTTCGTCGTCGGGCGGGCCTTCCTCGGCGGGCTGGAACACAAACAGCACTTCGCCGGCCAGCTGCTCACGCATGCCGGCCAGCGCTTCGGCCACGCCCATCAGGATGGCGACGTGTGCGTCGTGACCGCAGGCGTGCATCACGCCGGTGGTCTGGCCGCGATAGGTCGCCGTGGCGGTGGAGGCGAACGGCAGGCCGGTCTGTTCGGTCACCGGCAGCGCGTCCATGTCCGCGCGCAACGCGATGCGCGGGCCCGGGCGACCGCCCTTGAGCACCGCGGTCACGCCGGTGTGGGCGATGCCGGTCTTCGGTTCGAGGCCGAGGCTGCGCAGATGCGCGGCGACCTTGGCCGCGGTGCGCATCTCGCGGTTGCCGAGTTCGGGGTGCTGGTGGATGTCGCGCCGCCAGTCGACGACCTTCGCCTGCAGCGCGGTCGCAGCGCGCGCGACCGCGGGACGCTGCGCCTCCTGCGCGAAGGCGGGCATTGCGGAGCAGGCACAGAGCAGGGCGGCGGCGAGACGGTGCATCGGCGACTCCTCGAAGGACGATCGCCCGATGCTAAAGCGAAATGCGGTGGACGCGCGCTGGCGCGTCCACGGTCATGCGGGAACCGCGATCAGCGCGCGCAGCGCCAGGCGCCGAAGCGCTGGCTGCCGCCGGTGGGCTCGCCGAGCGGGCTGATGGTGTCGGCATTGAGGCCCGGGGCCTCGTTGCGGGCGAGGGTTTCGAGTTCCTCGCGCACGCGCAGCTGGTTGCGTTCGACGAACGCGATGCTGTGCTTGACCGAGACCTCCACCTCGCCGCGCTTCTGACAGTCGGCGGGCGCAGCACTGACCACGCGCACCGCGCTCGCGCCCGGCGCCATGTGCACCCAGGTGCAGCCGGCGGCGGAAAGGGACAACAGCAGGACCAGCGGAAACTTGCGCATCGGGGAAGGCTCCGGATGTCGGGGTGGCAGCGCGATGCCCGCCATTGTGGCGGGCATCGGCTGAGTGCGGGTTCACCGTCGGCGCGTGGCGATGCAGGTGCACCGCCACGCTACGCGTCACTCAACGGGCGACGGGCTTGCCGTCGGCGTCGAGCACCTGCACCTCGCCCAGCTCGAGCGCGCGCACTTCGCCCTCGATCTGCTTGAGATCGCCGACCACGACCCAGGTCAGCGCCTTGGGATCGATCGTCGCCGCGGCGCCGGTCAGATCGGCGACGGTCATCGCCTCGATCTCGGCCTTGCGCTGGAACACGTAGTCGTCCGGACGGCCGAAGCGCACGTTGCCGCCGATGGTCGTCATCACCGACCACGCGGTTTCGTACGCGCCCGGCAGGCTCAGCGTGCTGATGGCCTTGGCGCGGGCGAGTTCGGCCTCGGTCGGCGGACGCGTGCCGTCGGCGAAGTCGGACAGCTCGCGCTGGATCTCGGCCATCGCGTCGTCGGTCTTGTCGATCTGCACCGGCGCCGAGGCCATCCACGGACGCTGGCCCAGCGTGCCGCTGGCCGAGCTGCGCGCACCGTAGGACCAGTGCTTGTCCTCGCGCAGGTTCATGTTGAGACGCGCGGTGAAGTCGCCGCCGATCACCACGTTGGCCATGTCGAAGCGCGTGGAGGTCGGGTCGTTCGTCGGCGCGATGACCTGTGCGGCGAAGATGTTGGCCTGCACGGCGCCCGGCTGGTCGATCAGGAACACACGCGAGGCGTCGGGGCGCGGGACTTCGGCCACGGTCACCGGCTGCGGTGCCGGGCCGGTGCCGCGCCAGTCGCCGAAGTGCGTTTCGAGCATCGGCACGATCTCGTCGAGCGTGGTGTCGCCGACGACGATCAGCGTCGCGCCTTCCGGACGCACCCAGTCGCGGTGGAAGGCGACCAGCTCGTCACGCGTGAGCTTCGCGATCGCGTCCTCGTTGCCGCTGCCGGTGAACGGAATCGCGTAGGGATGACCGGCGCCGTAGACCAGCGGCGGCAGCACGCGCATCGCCACGCTGGCCGGGCGCGCCTTTTCCTGGGCGATGCCGGCGATCCAGGTCGCCTTGATGCGGTCGATTTCCTTCTGCTCGAAGTTCGGCTGCCGCACCATGTCGGCGAACAGCGCCAGCGTCGGGTCGAGGTTCTCCTTGAGCGCCGAGACGTAGGCGTTGCTGCCGTCGAGCGACGCGCCGGCGCCGATGCTGGCGCCGAGGCTTTCGACGCGATCGGCGAAGTCGAGCGAGCCCAGGCCGCCGGCACCTTCGTCGAGCATGTTCATCGCGAAGCTCGCGGTGCCCGGCGTGCGGCCCTGGTCGGCGGTGTAGCCGCCCTTGAACTCGTAGCTCAGCTGCACGACCGGAATCTCCGGACGACGCGCGAGGATCACGGTGGTGCCGTTGGACAGCGTCGCGCGCTGCTGCTCGGGGAACTTCAGTTCGGGGAACGACTCGGTCTTCGGCACGCCCTTGCTGCGGTCCACCGTGCTGCGGGTGGTGCGGAACTTCGATTCCGGCGTCGGCGGGGTGAATGCGGCCGGGGTCACGGCCGGCTCTTCGGCCAGCGGCGTGCGCGCGCCCGGCATGACGGTGAGCGTGTGGCTGCCGACGTCGAGCCACTTGGCACCGGCGGCCTTGACGTCGTCGATGGTGGTCGCGGCGACATTCGCCAGCGATTCGCGGAAGCAGCCCGGGTCGCCGGCGTAGACGGCGCATTCGGCCAGCGCGTCGGCCTTGCCGCCGAAGCCGCCGATGCGCTCGATGCCGCGCACGAAGCCGGCCCGGAACGAGGTCTTGGCGCGTTCGAGTTCCTCGGCCGTGGGGCCCTGCTCGATCAAGCGCTGCATTTCCTCCTCGATCGCGGCTTCGACGGTCGCCGGGTCCACACCCTGCTTGACCGTGGCCATGACCGCGAACATCGAGCCGAGCTGCGATCCGTAGGCGCCGGCGCTGACGTTGTCGACCAGGCGGTCGTCGTGCAGCAGGCGCTTGTCCAGGCGCGAGGCCTTGGCGCCGCCGAGCACGCTGCCCAGCACCTGCAGGTGGTCGATGTCGGTCGTGCCCAGTTCGGCCACGTTCCAGACGCGGTAGATGCGCACCTGCGGCACCTGGTCTTCCATGGTCTCGCGGGTGTCGGTCGTGCGCTGGGCCACGTCGACCTTCGGCTGGGCCATCGTCGGGCCGGCCGGAATGTCGCCGAAGTACTGCGCGGCCTTGGCGCGCGCGGTGGCCACGTCGATGTCGCCGGCCAGCACCAGCACGGCGTTGTTGGGGCCGTACCAGGTGCGGAACCACTGCTTGACGTCGTCGAGCGAGGCCGCGTTGAGGTCGTTCATCGAGCCGATGACGCCGTGGTGGTACGGGTGGCCCTTGGGGTACATCGCGCGGGTCAGCTTGTCCCAGACCTGGCCGTAGGGCTGGTTTTCGCCCTGGCGCTTCTCGTTCTGCACCACGCCGCGCTGCTCGTCGAGCGCCGCCTGGTCGACCGCGCCCAGCAGGTGGCCCATGCGGTCGGATTCCATCCACAGCGCCATGTCGAGCGCGGTAGTCGGCACGTTCTGGAAGTAGTTCGTGCGGTCGGTGTTGGTGGTGCCGTTCTGGTCGGTCACGCCGACCTGCTTGAAGGGGTCGAAGAACTCGCCGTCGTGATTTTCGCTGGCCTGGAACATCAGATGCTCGAACAGGTGCGCGAAGCCGCTGCGGCCGGCCGGCTCGTCCTTGCTGCCCACGTGGTACCAGATGTTCACCGCGACGATCGGCGCCTTGCGATCGGTGTGCACCACCACGCGCAGGCCGTTGGGCAGGGTGAAGGTCTCGTAGGGAATGTCGACCGTGGCCGCGGCGGCCGGCGCTGCGGCCAGCGCCATCGGCGCGGCGGCGACGCCGGACAGGGCGAGGCCGGTCGCGAGTGCGAGCAGGGCCATGCGGGGACGGGACGGTGCAGCGCGGCGGGCAGTGGACATGCCGATCCTTGGATTCGGGCGGAATTGGACCCGCATCCTAGCCAGCCGCCGGGCCGCCGACACGGGCCGCAGGTCATGGTCGGGGGCTCTGCTTGTGGTCGAGGCGATCGTCGCAGCGGATCGAAGCCCTCCCCCGCACTGCGGGGGGAGGGTTGGGTGGGGGCGAACGGTCAGGCCGACGGGTGTCCGGATTCCAGGCATCTGCAACGCGTGCGATCCGTTCCTGCCGTGATCCGGGCGTTCGCCCCCATCCCGGCCTACCCCCGCGCGCGGGGGAAGGAGCAGATCGCGGACCTGCCTCGGTCTGGCCATGCGCCAGCGATCTCCGCGGCCTTGCCCGTCCGATCCTCACGACCCGCCCGCTAGCATCGAAGCCCGATTCTCCCGAGGCACGCAAATGACCGACTGGACCCTCGTCACCGGCGCCAACCGTGGCCTCGGCCTCGAATTCGTCCGCCAGCAGCTGGCCGACGGTGCCTCCGTCGTTGCCACCTGTCGGCATCCGGGCAAGGCGACCGCGCTCAACCAGCTCGCGGCCGAGCATCCGGGCCACCTCAAGGTGTTGCCGCTCGACGTGGGCGACACGCGCTCGCGCGACGAGCTGGTGCGCGAATGGCCGATGGCCGCGGGCGAGGACGCGCGCATCGGGCTGCTGATCAACAACGCCGGGGTCCTGCACAGCGGCGAGCGCTTCGGCACGCTGTCGGCCGACGTGCTCGACGACAGTCTGCGCATCAACGTCACCGGTCCGTTGCTGCTGACCCAGGCGCTGGCGCCGCTGCTGGCCGACGGCGCACGCGTGGCCAACCTGTCCTCGCAACTCGGTTCGATCGCCAACACCGGTCGCTTCGGCACGCCGAGCTACGCGATCAGCAAGGCGGCGCAGAACATGGCGACGGTGCAGCTGGCGCACGCGCTGCGCGCGCGCGGCATCGTGGTCGTGGCTCTGCACCCGGGCTGGGTGCAAACCGACATGGGCGGCGCCGGGGCCAGCGAGGTGCCGGAAGCGTCCGTTGCCGGCCTGCGTCGCGTGATCGCCGGGCTGCGCGACGCGGACAGCGGCCGCTTCCTCGACTTCAACGGCAAAGCCCTGCCCTGGTGACCGACAATGGCCGGCCTGCCGCCTGCGCCCGCGCCATGTTCAACGTCATCCTGCACACGCCCGAGATTCCGCCCAACACCGGCAACGTGATCCGCCTGTGCGCCAACACCGGCGCGCGCCTGCATCTGGTGCGGCCGCTGGGCTTCGACCTCGACGACCGCAACCTGCGCCGCGCCGGCCTCGACTATCACGAGTACGCGACGCTGCAAGTCCACGACGACCTGGACGCCGCACTCGCGGCGATCCGGCCGGAGCGCCTGTTCGCGCTGAGCACGCGCAACAGCGTGCGGTTCGATGCGCCCGCGTTCGCGCCGGGCGACGCCTTCCTGTTCGGCAGCGAAACCCGTGGCCTGCCCGACGACGTACTGGGCCGCGTGCCCGACGGCCAGCGCCTGCGCCTGCCGATGCAGCCGGGCAACCGCAGCCTCAACCTGTCGAATGCGGTCGCGGTCGTGGTGTTCGAGGCCTGGCGCCAGCACGGCTACGCCGGCGGACTCTGAAGTATCGAGAGCGAGGCCACAGCCACGCGACTGGAAACGTGGTGGTGACACCATAGTTTGTGCATGGCTGTACACCATAGTTTGTGCACATTTTTCCAATACGTGCACAAACTATGGTGTCACTCGAACTGAAGAATTCCAAAGAGTCCGAAGAAAACTGGAGTCCTTCAGATGCCCTAAGATCCATAAAAGCGCGTGGCGGAGTCCCGTGATGGAAAATGCAATCGAGTTCAGCGATGTTCTGCTCTTAGCAGCCGGCATGGTTTTAGGTTGTCTTGCGCTCGCTATCGGCGTTGCCTACTGGGCGTTCAAGCAAAACAGCAGATCACGAAAATACTGCTGCAAGTGCGGTTGTCACCGGCAATCTGCTAAGGCAAACACCCACCCTGGCCATGGATAAAGCAAAAATTTCTAGCTCGCCGAAGAGTTCACTAGGGCGAAGGTTCTCCGCGTTGGATGGCGCCGCTCAAAAAACTGGTGACGAGAGGCGCCAGATGGTTCCCCGGATGCTCTCCAACTCAGAAATGAGCAGACTGCGCTCGTGGGCAAATGAAGTGCTGGATAGCCTTGCTAACGACGGTGTGAAAAGCGGTCATCAGTACGATCGCGAATCGCCGTCTCTTCAGAGGTCTTAGAAGGGAGCAGCCTAACTAAGGCTTTTACCCAGAGCGCCTAGCCCTACGTCGCTCGACGTAAGAGATGGGGTTCTCGATTAGCGCTAGCGCAAAGTTAGGGATCAGAAACGTAAGTAGTGATCTGTAGAGATTGTCTGTGGCGAACTGCGGATCCCGCGCTAGCCATCCGTTGTGATACTGATGCACCTTGGTTGTCCAAGCGTCGTTATCACCCTGAGCCAAAAAAGGGCGCCACGGTCGTACAACGACATCATCGCGATGAACACCCACAGCGCCTGCTTGCGCGAATCGAACAAGATGTTGGCCAGTTGTATTAGATGTTTGACCACAGCCAACCGGCCGGCCCAATTTTGCTGAGTCCCCGGCCTGCAGTGCGGAGACAAAGTTTCGAACCGGTGATGCTCCGTTGGACTTTCGTCTCAGTGCCTGGGAGTGAGGCATGCTGGCTGCCGCCCAAGCCTAGTTCCCTCCGGCTTCCGATGCCGCGGCTTTGCCGCCTAGCGGCCTGTCACCGGCCCAGCCGTCTCTGCCAACTATCTGGTGTTCAACGAGCTGGAAGAGACGCTCGGTGCCGGGCGCGTGCCCTCGATCGCGCAGTGGATGCCCTGGCGCTGGTTGATCGGACAGGTCATCGGAGCGGTGGAAGAACTCCGCCCTCGGCACTAGGCCTTCGGTTGGGGCAGTGGAAGAACTCAGTTTGGGCGGATCGCGCGGCCGCTTTGCCTAGCGCGCCATGCCTCGAAGGCGATGGCATCTAGATGATATCGGCCCGTTACTTGCTTCTATGCACAGCAAGAGTTCAACTCTTCGTGCGTTCCAGCAGGCTGCTGCCCAGTGCCTCAATGATCTCCACAAATTCAAGCACTTCCCTCTCTCGAACCAGAATTCTCTGGCCGACCACGTAGCGATGATCACCGCTACGCTCGATGTAGTCTGCGTCCACGATTCCCTGCTGGTGCGCAAGCAGATGCCGCTGCTGATAGAACACCCTGAGCCTGGCCAAAGAGGCGGAATCGGTCATCTGTTCATAGCTCAGGCCGACCGCGGACTCCCAGAGCTCTGACCCAGCGTCCAGACTCTGAAACGCGTTTCGTCTGGGGTGCTTCCCGGTGCATTGCGCGTAGAGCTGCTCGCAGAGTCTCTGAAAAGATGTCACCGCATCCAACATGCCCTTCTCGATGAGAGACTGCGTTACGACCTCGGCCTCATCGGCGCCGATTGAACTGGCCAATGTGCCACGAAGTCCGGCAGCAGTGCGAATCGAGCTGAGAGTCTGGAAAAATGTGTGGCTGGCTGAGTTTTCGCCGCATGACGGGCAAAAGTAGGCAGCGCCTATGTAGGAGTACCTACACGAACAGTTCTCGCAGCTCGCCCTCAGGCGCATGGGTTCCGCTGCAGCGATAGGAAGCAATATCGCGTCTTGCCCCCCCTTGGCCTCTAGGGTAATGCGAAGGATAGAGCTCCGGCTCTGCCTTCGCTTGGATGCATCAGCATCCGCTCTGATCGCGCTGTTCACGCGATTGACGACTGTCCCGAATGCGTACTTTCGAGCCGCCTCGACTTGGGCAGTCGTGAACCACGACTTGGCGGGCGCTGCGTGCCGGCACGAGGGACAGAAGACCTCCTCGTCTCTCACAATGTTCTTCCAGTCCTCGTAGAGAATCTTGAACTGGAAGAGGCACTCGGGCGAAGGGCACTCCCTGTCCCAGTAGCCGTCGGAGTCACTCTCGATCGGAACTGAAACCTGCTGCGGAACAGACAGACGATCCAATTCCTTCTTCAGATGATCGAACATGACCTTCCCCTGCTGGTAGCTCAAGGGTGCCTCCGATTCGAGATGGCATCAAGGTTGTCAGCGGACGCAAACTCAACGTGCTGAGAACCTGACACAAGAGCGGTCGCTGGACGCCTAAGAGGCTCCCAACGTCTCTTCCCACATCAATTTACTTGCTTTTATGCGGATCTACATAATTGCGCATAATCGCCGCTGGGCCAAGGCTGTAGCCCCACTCTGCTGAGCGTCTTCTGAGAACCCCACATGTCGAAAAATGCGGAAATCAGTGCACGCTCCCCGCGGCACTACCCTGGATCCATAGAACTCAAGGAGGGGACTGGCCCCATCACTGCCATGTGCCCATGTGGATCGTTTCTGGAGATCTTCAAGGTAGACAGGACCTTTAGAATTCAGACACCCGAGTCTGTAGATCCGGAAGAGACGAACCCCAATGCTCCCTGGGTCTCGACCCCGGTCTCGAACTACGGGTCCGCGAATCTGACTGTTGCACGCGTGCTGCTTCAGTCCAAGGAGATGCTGAGCTCGGCATCTTTTGACGGAACGGTCGATAAGGAAGCAGTTCTTCAGCACATGCATAGCTGCAAGGAAGTGCTCCTGGCATGTGAGACGCTGTCTGATCGAGTCACATCCGGCATCTCTAAGCTCACCAATCAGATCGAGGAGAGGGGAATTCCACGTGATAATGGCGGTCGTGGCTTCAATCCGTTTCCACACGTCGAGGGCTTGGAGCTCGATTGCGGAGCGTTCCTCGTCCAGATCAACCGAGCTGTAAAGCTTGTATGCGAGCTGCCTACCCTGTTCTTCGATCTTGAGCGCCCTGATAGCAACTTCGATCATCTCGCCACAAGGCTTGCCAAGCATGTTGGCGAGGACACACCTCTGACCAGGTTTGTTCGAGCGCACGCTGACAGGGTCCGCTACATCGCAGAGCTTAGGAACTACCACGAGCATCCACGCGAGATCCGTACCGTCATCAAGAACTTCCACGCGCTACCCAGCGGAGACATCTGCGAGCCGACATGGCAAATGGTGGGAGAACCAGGCTCACAAGCCATGTCTGTGAAAGAGGAGATCGTCGCTGCGACTGAGTTTGTTCGCTCGCTCGCCGAAGTGCTCTTCTTGCACCTTCTCATGCATCAACTTGTTGACGACTTTCCCTTCATCGTGACTGAAATTGAGGAAAGCGAGCGCGATAGTGCGGTTCCTATCCGCTATCGATTAGCGCTGGACTTTTCGCAGATTCATGTTTCATCAGCGCCGTACGGGTAAGCGCCTCACCCTTCACTTCTCGAAGTTCTGAGGCGATTGTTCGTCAAGTGCCCGCCGCACCTCAGAAGGGGGCGCCAAGATTAGTGGAGGCCAGTCGAAGGAGCGGTGAGCCGGGATGTGATGACTGTTTGATCTAAGAGGGCGTGTACACCGATCGTTGCCGTTTTAAGGGCACCGGCATTAAATCCTGAGAAGCTCGGTGACTATTCGCTCCCAATTCCATGGAGAAGTCCTTTTCACGGTCCGATTGCGCTTGGCAGGAGAACTGCGCAAACCTGTAGCGTGCTGCAGCAGGGAGCTGCCTCCTAGGGGCGCGGTGATCTTCCCCTCAAGGTCCGCTTTCGGCCAAAAGCGGACATCGGCTGTAGCATGTAACGCTGATCGACGTCATGCGGAACTGCTGTCAGGTGGCTAAGACCTCAGGATCGACATCGTTTTGCCGTGCTTGATAACCCGAAACTTTCTCACAAACCACTCGGCGCGCTCGCATGATCGATCCTGGTAGACGATGTGCTGCGGGTGCATTCTGTGGATTGAGCAAGATCCCTTGATCGAACTGTTCACTCTGCGCTGGCCTGACAGTCTGTCGAGGTATGGTCAGACTCGCGAGAGGCCGGAACGGATGAGCCATTTCATCCAGAGATGATTTGAAGATCCGGGAAATCCCACACATGAACAGCGCCTTCTGAGACTAAAGCTTCGCATCGGCGTAGGAGCAGACCTAGTCACTGTCCACAGCGCCTCTTTCACTTCTCCTGCATGTTGTATTTTTGCGGTAAGCTCAGAGGCGGAGGGGGCCTAGTAAAGACGGTTTCAGGTGCGCCCTGACCCGCAAGAAGGGGAAAGCGCATGTTGCTTCGGTGACAGTTCTAGGTCTGTCTCGAACAGCCCCTTCCACTATTTACACGCTCGATCGGCGACGAGCTATCTCATAGATCGAATAAAGAGTCGATTCGTCACTTGACGGTTCTCCATTCGCGGTCGTAAAAATGTTTCGCTCTAGCACCACCCGAACGATTGCCTCGTGACGTTGGAAGAACGTGATTCTTGCCGTAACTCCCTCATAGAATCGTTCGCGGACCTGACCGTTAGGAAGTATCGATTTTTCAGATGAGGTCAGGCGCTTCTTGGCGATCCCGTGCTGAGGCTCAAGTAGCCTGCTTGCGCTCGGAAGTAACAGCAATGACTGGAGTATCCTTGACTTCGTTCGACCAGCTCTAGTCATATGCCGCCAACCGCGGTTAGTAATCCTGACATCACCAAATGACGCGGGACTAATGTTGGATTCGTTCATCCAGTCTTTGTAGAACTTCTTGCTACGTTCATGAATGCTTTCGTGTACAGCCACATTCTGATCTGGCAAGTTTTTCGACCACGCAAATCCCCGCGGTGCCTCTATGCGTGGCAACTTTCGAAACTCGGTCCAACGCCAGCAGAGATTGAACATAGCGGACTTCCCGACCAGGCCGGCCAGGGTGCGTTTTGGATCAAAAATAATATCTCCGGATCCGGCGTAGCTCAAAGGGTTCCTCAGGTCAGTCCAGAATGCAGTCGGGTTACTTCCTTGAGATTTAGGTGGGATAACGTTAATCATGATCACGGGTCCCGGAAACGATAGCCATCGGGGTCGATGGCTGGTGACGTAATCCTTTCCGAGCTGGATCTTGTATGGACCAGTCGGCACCGTTTTAACGTATCCAGTTTTCACTTGGGCAAATATTACATCTCCGGTAGCACCTCTATAGCCCTTCTTCCCATCGCGCCTCTTGAGAAGAATGAGGATGTCCAGACTGTTATCATTGTGTGCAGAAACGACTTCCACGCCGCAGGCCCATTGCCCTTCGATAATCCATTGAAGCCAGCTAATCCCAAGTTGACCGATGTGATTTGTATCTCTCAGCACCTTGCCCACGTCATTTCCTTGTCGACGAGATCTGTGAAGTATTCTATCGGCGCCGCGGCATGATTTCCTGACAGCTGCTTCCCGCTTAGATCCGGGCTTGGTTCGGTGTCGCACCCCATTATTGGAAATAAGGTCCTGACCGCATCGTCTTGCCAGTCCGCTTCTGGCCGGAAGCCGACATACCATTGTCGGATGGACGGACCCGAGCCTCAGTTGATCAATGCGCTGGAGCGGCTAACTGCCGAGCTTGAGCGTTCAGTGGCGCTAGAGACGCTTGTCTGCGCGGCGTGGGAAAGGGGCGAAGTCCGATCTGAGCCGTCAGCAATCGCGGCTGCTGGCCTGTGCTCGCTATCCCTGGAACACGGCCGTGCTGTTCGAATGCTCCTGGTGGAGGTCCCGCCCTCGGCCACGGCTCTCTTGCGATCCCAGTTCGAGGCTCTGGTGCGGGCCGTGTGGGCGCGGCACGCCGCGAAAGAGTCCGAGTTAGCTCGGCTACTAGCCCCGCTCACCCCGGAAAGCCAACAGGCAGCGAAGAAGCTCCCCGGGGTGCCCGATATGCTTGCAGCTCTCGAAACACTAGGGCCCCGAGGAGCTGCCGCCCTCCTCGGTCGAGCACGCGCACGACTGTGGGATGGGCTCAACTCCTACGTTCATGGCGGCATCCATCCGTTTCAGCGAGGTGAGTCGGGCTATCCCGCGCAGCTGCTCTCCGACCTGCTTAAGAACACCAATGCGATGACCATGCTGACGGTGATCATGCTTGCGGAAATAACCGGAGACGCCGAGTTTGTAGCGGTCATGAATGCACTTCATCACGAGTTCGCCGACGTACTACCCGAGCTCGAGCCGTTCCCAGCCTAGGCCGCGACCGCTTTCGGCTAGGAGCGGACATCCATGAGCCTTGTAGGAGCGGGGTTCTCAACTTGTGCAGAGGAGGGAGCAGCGCCCCGCGCCAGTTGGCCAGGGCATCCGTAAGCCACGAAGCCCATGTCAAGCAGAGCCGACTGTTCGCTATAGTCGTTTGACAAGTGCCAGCCGTTTTACGGGCGGTCAAGGAAGCGGCCTCACGGCCCGATCCACAATGATCCCGCAGGGAGCGGGCATGATCAGAACTATTTCAATTCATCATCACAAGAGCTTTCATCCCACCAACGCCCATTCAGTCGAGATCCCGAACAAGACCGCGACGTACGTCTACGGACTGAATGGAGCAGGGAAGTCTGCCATCGGTGAAGTCGTCGATGGCCTCGCGCGCAACGATGCTGCGTTCACCCACTGCCGGATTGAGACAACCGACAACGCGCGTTATCGGTACGTGGTCTACAACCACCACTATGTGGAGCGCCTGATTGGTCAGCCGATCCAAGGCATCTTCACCGTTGGCGAAGTCGATACCGTTCGCCAGCAACGCATCCAGGACATCGAGACCCGCAACGGCGAGCTGGATGGTCTGATCGCAGACGCCACCGCTAGCGTCAGCACGGCCGAGGGCAACATTGCCAAGGAGTTCGTGCGGGCCAAAGACGACATCTGGAAGGCCCACGAATGGGGCAAGAAGACAGCTCTGGCGTCTTTGCTTGAAGGCTACGGCCGGAACAAGGAAAAGTTCTTCACCGACCTGCGCACACATGTCCTGCCCGAGGACGGGCAGCTGGACTCAATCGAGCGACTGGAAAAGCGCTGGGCCGATGTCTCTGGCACCGAAAGCGAGCGTGCATCAGTGTCCTTGGATACCACTGCGCTGAGCCGGATCGAGAGCGATCCCATCTGGGGCGAGGTCGTGGAGGTGTCGACTACGAGTCGCCTGGCACCGCTTGTTGCCGACCTGGGCAACGCGGACTGGGTCGCCCGTGGTCAGGCGTACACGCACACAGACCAGTGCCCGTTCTGCCAGCAGGGGTTGCCTCACGATTTCCGCGAAGAGTTGGCGCGGCTCCTGGAAGGCGAGCGCAAGGCGAAGGTCGACAGGATCGCCCTACTAGTTCAGAACTACGCCGCCCAGCTCGACGCGCTGGAACAGCGTGCCCAGACGATTCTGGCCGACCCCGACGCAAAAGAAGCAGGGGTGGAGCTTGCCTGGTCCCAGGCTCGTGGGGCGTTCCATGACACCTTGACGGCGTTGCGTCGGAAGGAAGCGCAGCCGGGGGAGGCGGTCTCCATTGTCCCCGTCAATGTGGACGCACTGGTCGAGGCACTGGCCAAGCTCAACGCCCTGATCGCTGACTTCAACACACGTATCCGGGATCGCAGGGGCGAGCGAGATCGGATCAAGGCCATGCTCTTCCAGGTCATGCATGCCGAGCGTATGGAGGCCTACGCGCACCATGACGCGTTGCTCGGACCGCTCCTGGAGGCCGAGACGCAGGCAAAGGCAGACCTGCAAGCGAAGCGGCAGGAGCGAGACGGACTCAACACCGAGTTGCGTGATCTGCGCCGGCTTCAAAAGGGCGTCGATGCCTCAATCGATGCGATCAACGATCGACTTCGCAGCCTGGGCATCACGGCATTTAGCATCGATCGAAAAGCGGGCGAGGATCGCGTGTACTGCCTGGCGCGCCCAGGAGTAGCTAGCAGCGAGACGAAGTCATTGAGCGAAGGTGAGAAGACGCTGATCGCGTTTCTCTACTTCATGGAGTCGCTCAAGGGGTCGCACGACGAACACGAGACCGTGGACGCACGGCGCACGATTGCCGTCATCGACGATCCGATCTCCAGCCTGTCCCAGAACTACGTGTATGACATCGCCACGATGATCCACCGCGAGCTGGCTAAGCCCCAGAACCGGCCCCAGCTCGTCAAACAGGTAATCGTCCTGACCCACAATCTGTTCTTCTTCCACGAGCTTATCCGCCAGCACACGATGAACCTGGATAAGGCGCACAACCATTGCGGGCTACTACGCGTGGTCAAGATCGCGCATTCGGAAGTCGAGACGCTGGATCCCACCAAGCTATTGAACGATTACGACGTGTGGTGGCAGATCCTCCGGGATGCCAAGGACGGGAAGATCCCCACCCAGATCGTGCCCAACGCCATGCGCAACATCCTGGAACAGTTCTTCACCTTCACCACCGGGTCTTCTGACTTCCCCGTGGCAGTCCAGCAATTGGCTGACGCAGATACCTCCAGCAGGTACGCGGCATTGGATCGTTTCGTCGATCGAGGCTCCCACCGAGACGCGATCAATGGCCCACCCATTGACTGGACCGAGTACGACGTGCCTTACCTGTTGGGCAAATTCCGCGCGATGTTCGAAGCCATTGGTCAGGAACCGCACTACATCATGAAGATGGGCGAGGACGCCCCGGAGCCCGCACATGACTGATCCACGACTCGCCCAACTGTCCGAGTACCTGAGGACCACTGATCACAGCATCACCCACACCGAATTCTGGGCAGGGTGGGATCGCATTGCTGGCGATCTGGTCGACCAGGTGTGGTCAGACGATGCGGACCTTGAGCTGCGAGAGCACTTCACTGATCTGCTTGCGTCGCCTGATGACGCGGGATGGGCCGTGCCTGACAAGCAGATGCAGCAGTGAGGGACCACAACCTCACACCACCCAAAAAGAAGCTCACACCCCTCGTCAAGGTGAAGCTGGCCGCGTTCGCATTGGCTGCGGTGCTGGCCGATCGTATGTCCGAGAAAGATGCGGGGCGCTTACTGCGCGAGGCCACAGGCACTCAGTGGTCGCTTCTGACCTGCATGCAATATCTCTCTGGCAAGGAAGCGCTGGGGGCGATTGCGGCGTTGCCTGATGACTGGGCCGAGGACGGGATGACCAAGCAGGTGCTGGAACATTCAACGAAGGTGGCCGCTTTCACGGTGGCCAATGCGCACCCCAAGGGCGCGCCGCTGTGTGCCAGCGAACTGGCCAAGCAGTTCCGCGGGCAAGAGTCGCTTCCGTGATCACACTCACGGATGACGAGAAGCCCAAGTTCGAGCGCATGGTGGAAGACGCCATGCGTGCGTTCGGCTACTCCCGAGCGAAAGCTGAGACCATGGCTGGGAAGATGGTCGAGCGGTTCCGGAAGCTCGGATACTTTCCAGGGGATAAGAAGGCTGGGCCATTGGAGCCTCAGAAGCGCGTGGCCGTGGCGCGTCCCCTGCGGGCCAAGAGAGCGGAGACCGAGCGCCAGAAGAGCAGGGGTCTTGCCCCCGCTGCAGTACCGAAGCGAGCAGCCACGAAGGCAACGCCGCAACCTGCCCAGGCCCAGCCCGCCCACAGTCCGATGAGCGCCACCGAGAAGGCGTATTACGACCGCCTGGTGATCGACGGCATGAAGCGTCGCTACTGCCGGTCGAAAGCAGAGAAGCTGGCGCGGGCGGCCGTGAGGCGCTACCGCAAGACTGGGGTGATGGCGGGACCGAAGGCCATCATCCCCAAGAAGCCCCGCACCCCGGTCAAGCTGACCCGTGCGGAGATCGCCAAGCTACCGCCAGCCGTCCCGCCCAGGCCACCCCCGCGCAACGCCAAGGAGCGCATGGAGCGTGCCTTGGGCCCGGATGAGGGCGAGCGCAGGCGCCGGGGCGGCAGTCCCGTCCTCCAGGGTGGCAGCCCCGGGCTGGGGAAGCGCCGTTAGGCCCAGTCTGCCGCCTGCGTGGCAATATGACCCCAAGGAGCCGGGGGCCACGGGACTGGGTTTGGGGATATGGAGTTTCTGATCGTCATTGGGCTGCTCTGGCTCATTGGGACCATTTTTGGCAACAAAACCCCGAAAGCACCGCCCACGCCGCCGGTCGATCCGAAGGTGGCCGAAGAGGCTCGAGCGAATGCGGCCCGCTGGCAGGCAGCGTTCGACGCGGCGTACCGCGAGTGGATCGACGCCGCCACGCGATACGCCGGCACAGGTTCTGTGCGATGGATCCCTAAGGGCACAGCCAGCCGCTTCCTGGCGTCCAACCCCGCGCCCAAGCACCAAACGAAAAGCTGGAAGCAGGCGGTAGGCGATGACTCGCCTCTGACGACACTGCGCAACCAGTTCGACAAGGCGAATACGCAGCACACCATTCTGGTGAGGCTCAAGCGCGGCGACTTCTTCGCGAAGGTCGAGAAGAACCCACTGACCGACGAACAGATCCATGCGTGTATCTGCATGGATGACGCGGTGATGGTGGTGGCCGCGGCTGGCTCCGGCAAAACGTCGACGATGGTGGCCAAGACGGGCTACGCCCTCCACCAAGGTCTGGCCACGCCCGATCAAATTCTGCTGCTGGCATTCAACAAGGCCACGGCAGAAGAAGTCGGCCAGCGGATCGCGCAGCAGTTGAAGGGCGTGCCTCAGGTCGAGAAGGTGCGCTCGAACACCTTCCATGCGTTCGGCATCGATGTCATCGCCAAGGCCACCGGTAAGAAGCCGGCGCTTGCGCCCTGGGTAGATCCCAGTAATCCAGGTGGGGATGTCCGCGAGGTTGGCGACATCATTCGGACGCTGTCCGAGCAGGACAAGACTTTCAAGCGAGACTGGGATCTGTTCCGCGTGGTCTACGCGCGCGATGTCGGAAAGTGGAACGAGCCGGACGTGCCCGATGCCTACGGCAACGGCGTTCGAGGTTTTCGGACAGCACGCGGCGAAGTGGTCAAGAGCAAGGAAGAGCGCACGATCGCCGACTGGCTGTTCTACAACGGTGTGAACTATGTGTACGAGCAACCCTACGAACACGACACCGCAACCACCCACCATCGGCAGTACTTTCCCGACTTCTACTACCCCGAAGGCAAGCTCTACCACGAGCATTTCGCACTGAACGAAAAAGGGCAGGCCCCTAAGCATTTCGGGGACTACCTGGAGGGTGTGAGGTGGAAGCGGAAAATCCACAAAGAGAAGGGGACGGCGCTTTTCGAGACCACCTCGCATGGGCTGAAGACCGGCGAGGCGATCCCGGCGCTAGAGCAAGCGCTGATCAAGGCGGGCATCCAGCCGGTCTTCGATCCGAACAAGGAGGCCACGGGTCTTGCGCCGGTCCACGAGCAGGATCTGGCCCGATCGTTCCGTGTGTTCCAGCAGCACGTGAAGAACAACGGGCTGACCCACCGGAACCTGGTCGACGCGCTTGCCGAACAATCAGAAGATGGGTTCGGCGCACGCCTGCGGATGTACCTGGCCATCTACGAGCGCATAGCCGCGGAGTGGGAAAGGCGCCTCAAGAGCGGCGGCTTCATCGACTTCGAGGACATGTTGATCCTCGCGGCCGGCCACGTGGAGTCCGGGGCCTACAAGAGCCCCTACACCTTGATCCTGGCCGACGAGTTCCAAGACAGCTCGCGCGCCCGCATCCGACTGTTGAAAGCGCTGTCGGGCCAGGCCAGTCCCCCCGCGCATTTGTGTGTGGTGGGCGACGACTGGCAGGGCATCAATCGTTTCGCTGGGTCAGATATCACGGTGATGACCGAGTTCGAGAAGACGTTCGAGCACGCCACACGCTTGTCGCTCACCACAACTTTCCGGTGTCCGCAAAGCCTGTGCGACGTGTCCAGTCAGTTCGTTCAAGCCAACCCGGCCCAGATCAAAAAGAAGGTCAAGACGACCAATCCGCTGACTAAGACGCCCATGCTGGCCTATGGGTTCGCGGATCAAGCGAACATCGCGCCGTACGTTGAAAAGCAGCTGGCTCACATGCATGAGCTGCTAGTGGATGGAAAGCTTACGCCCGCCAAGGGCACGCGCATGACCGTGATGCTGTTGGGGCGATATCGCAACGACGAGCCTGCCGGCCTGAAGGCGTGGCAGCGCCAGTTCGCTGAGCGCCTGTCGATCGAATATCGGACCGCGCACGGATCCAAGGGCCTTGAAGCCGAGTACGTGTTCGTTCTCAACGTCGTACAAGGCACGATGGGCTTTCCCAGTCAGATCCAGGACGACCCGGCGCTGCAGCTGGCCATGCCCGTGCCCGATCCGTATCCCTTCGCCGAAGAACGCCGGCTGTTCTACGTGGCCATGACGCGCGCGCGCAAGCAGGTGCGCTTCTACACGGTGCTATGCCAGCCCTCGCAATTCCTGGTGGAGCTAGGCAAGAAGAATGGGCTGGAGATTCAGCCCATCGACGGAGAGGCATTGGAGGCCTGCCCGAAATGTAGCGCTGGCGTCCTGACGCAGCGGGATGGGCGATACGGCCCCTTTCTGTCCTGCAGTCGCTTCCCGGCCTGCGACTACAAACGCAACATTGAGGATGGGGCTACACGGCGAACCCAGCCCGCCACATCCCAACGCATCACCACGCCAGTGTCGGCAGGTGATCGGTGCCCCATCTGCAAGAAGGGCAACCTCCAGCAGCGGAATGGATCGAACGGTCCGTTTCTCGGCTGTTCGCGCTACCGTGATGGATGCCGCGCCACCGCGAACCTGACGGTTCGTCATTGAAGATCAGCCTGAGGTTATGACCATGAAGTTCGCACTTGATCACTTTTCCCTGGCTGAGCTGACGCAGCTGATCAAAATCGCCGAACAACGATTGAAGGTGGTCAGCAAACGCCGCCCCATCGCAGATGTTCGGCGCGACCTCACACGTTTCGCAGCGTCGCAGGGCTACGCGATCGGAGATCTGCTGGGCACCGCACCTGAGCCGGCCAGGCCGAAGAGGCGCGCCGCGCGAAAGCTGCCGAAAGTGGCTGCGAAGTACCGCGACCCCGAGAACCGCCGCAATACCTGGTCGGGTCGAGGGAGCCAACCCCGATGGCTGGCCGCGAAGGTGAAACGCGGCCACCAGGCGGCCGACTTCCTCATCCCAGGTCTGGCCAAGCCCACGGCCAAGAAGCAGGCCGCCGTGGGGAAGCGGACCGTCTACAAAGCGGGCGCTGCCTAAGTCCTTTCCCAGCACCAGCGCTATGCCCCACCTGTGAATTTTTGGGGCTTATGCGGCGCGCGCCAACGTTCAAGCTTTCCGTGCCCCATGTGGGGCTTACGAGGACACGAACATGGCAAAGGGTAATAGCGGCTCGGCTGGCAAGGCCGGTGGTGGCTCGAAGGGTGGCTCGACTGCCGGTGGTGCTCGGGGGCAGGGGAATGCGGGGGGCTGGCCGTCGACCAAGACCGGCGTGCCATCGGGCGGCAACCGCAGCAACGCTCCTGCGAAGCGCTAACTAAGGGTCGATCAGCCAAGCTGGGGGCAGGGACCCTGTCGACGGGGCCGGGGGTGGGTAGCGGTGTTGATGCCGCGCCCACCATCCCAGGTAGGCCTCCCGCCAGCCCATGCGGTCCAGGTGGCCCACGGCGGTTGGGTGATCTGGCAGGAGCAGGTTCAACAGGAGAGTGGCCACCAAGTAGGTTTCAAGCAGGTCTGCTTGATCGTCGAGGTCGGATGCCTTGGCTTCTGGTGTCCAAAGTTGGGTGTGGACCAGGGTCCTGAACGACTTTCGAGTCAGTGGGTCCTTGCCACTTCTGAGGGCTCGAATGAACCGGTCGCTCTCACCACCCCGTATCCCTGAGCGATCTGCCTGGGCACCCATGTCCGCGATCGAGATCGGGCGCTCAGGCCAGCGACCTTCGCGCGCGAAGTGGCCCACCGCGCCGATGAAATCGACGAGACGCGCGGCCGGATCGGCCGGCGTATGGCGACGCCGATCGGGCGGGCCGGGTGGTACCAACAGCACCGCAAATCTGGGGAGGCCCCCCATGGCATCGGCAAGCTTCGTGCGGCTAATCCAATGCCCGATTTCATGGTCCACAGCCGCCAAGAACGACAGCGCCATGTGGGCGCGACGGTTCAAAGCGAGATCGAAGGCGGCCCGCTCAGGCGCGGACAGCTCCAACGTAGGGCCTCGGATGCCACCCACCGCCAACGGGGCGCAGTAGGCAGGCCCCAGCTCGGACTCTGGCCCGATTTCGTCGAGGAAGCCAGGCACGTCCGTGTTATCCAGCTGGCAGAGCCGCTCGTCTGACGCATCGAACATGGCGACCAGCTCGCGGGTGGCGGACGTGCTGTGCGCGTCGAGCAATCCCATCCCGTAGACCATGAGTGCCGAATGCCCCTGGGGGATGTTTTCCTTGAACCCGCGGAACTCGGCATCGGGCACGCCGCGCTTCTGGAGCATGCGCAGCAGTAAGGAGTCGGAATGCGCTTCGACTTGCTCACGATTGGCCATGAGGGCTGCGTAGCCGCGGCCCCGGCGATAGAGCATGTGGTTCAGCCCGGTCGCGTACTCGAAGAACGCCGCGGGGGCCATGCCCACCAGCTTGTGGGCCACTTCAATGTGGAGTGCGAAAAGCATGGCGATGAGCAGCGGCAAGCGAGTATGTGTGTTGCGCCCATTCTTGCGCATTTATGGAAGTGCAACGCACGTGCCGTAATGTCGTGAAGAATATTACAAGGCCGCCAACTTCATAGGGATGCTCGTGCTTCGAGAGCTGCTATACCATCACGCTGTCAAGGCGTGGGAAGCCTTGGCATGCTTTTTCTAGAATGATCATTATGAGATTGGGGACTCGACGAATGAAGGTGGTTGGATGCTGGTTGCCTGTTGTTATGATGTTCTGTACTGCGTTGCTTCTATCGTCTTGCGGCCAAGGAGGCAGCTCGCCAGGTGCGAGCCAGCCCATCGACTGCGTCGGGGTTAAGGGGATGGCGTGGGACGTTGCGATGGCACGTATGGAAGGCGTCCAAAGAATCGAACTGTTGGCACAAGTCCAGTCTGCAACCAGTTCTGGACCCATTCCAGCCGAGTACGGGCGGCGCATTGTTGAGGCTGCCTTTGCAGATCCCGGTCTCGTCAGGAAGGCTCGCGTTGATTTTCCAGAAATGAACAATGCCAAGCTTTTCTCAGAAAGCGTGTATGCGGCTTGTCGCAATCAGCAAGCCGTAACGACCGACGGTTCCGGATCGTCTGCATCCACGTATCCCGCAACAGCTACGGACGAATCTGATGATCGGACGGGAGACGACACAACTGCCGCTCGATCACCCGTCACTGGAAGTCAAGTACCTGGTCAGAACTCCGCTAACCAAATCGCTTCGTCGAACCATGAAGCTCAACGAGAACACCGAGCGCGTATCGAGTCGATCAATGCCGCTGCGGAAGATGCTGCACGCGCTGAACTCTTAGCTGAAGAAGAGGCAGAAGCTGCGTCTCGCTGCACAGCCACGCTCGGGCAGCCTGACCGCGAGCCCCAAATTGTAGAAGTGGTGTCGCCGCGCTATCCACCAGCAGCGGCTAGAGCCGGCGTTTCGGGTAAGGTCGAGGTGGAACTCGAGTACGACGGCGACGGTCAAGTGAGTGGTGTGGCTGTCGTAGGTTCTAGTCGGAACCGAGATCTCGATCGTGCGGCTGCTGAAGCAGCGAGGAAATGGAAGGTTGATCCCGGCCTGGTTGGAGGTTGTCCCAGGAAATCCGGAACGATGCGCACAACGCTTACCTTTGACCTTCCTGAATCTACCGACGCGGGATAACTGCGCCCAGAACACGCAATCGGCCGCGTTGTAGCGTGCTCGCACGAACTCCGCGGTGGACGCTAACGCCCCGGCCAGGCCCAAGGATCCAACAATAATCAGAATCCAATGCCCTCAGTCCGGCTGGGCAGCGTGGGTGAAGGTGGGGATGGCGTTACTCTGCGGCTTCGACGCACCGGCTCTCAGGCAAATGAACCTCCCGCCTAGCGAAGTCCAACGCACCGTAAAGCGCCATTAGGCAATCAAGCTCCGGATGTCTCTGAGATCTTCTGCTGTGAGCGCAGGAGCGGCGATGACAGCCGCCTCGTCGGGAGGCGACACGAGCCGTTCGACACGTGGCTAGCGAGGTCGATTCGCTCGTGATGCCGGAAGGTCGGGCGAGAACCTGTCGAATCGAGTGGGCCATTCGGGCGAATGGTGCACTGTGCGTCAGCCTGACTTGTTTAACCACGCCTTGAGCGCAATGGCGTGGATGCGTCGTCCTTCCGTGATCGACAGCGGCGCATTACGCTTCGGCTAGAAGTAAGACGGATAGGGGGCCCTTAATGCACTACAACCCGCATCGGGTGAAGCTCGATAAATTGATCGTGGAACTGGGGGAAGCGCGGGCGGAAGCCGATGCGCTTCTGCAGCAGTGCCAGCGCTACAAGCGGTTCGACGTCGCACATGTGCGCAAGCAAGCCGAGGCGGCGGCTACCGTGCTGCCAGGACGGACGAAGCGACTCAAGGATCTTCAAACGCGCTTGACGGAAGCGGACAGGATCGTCGCCAATCTCGTACAGCAGGCCTCGTTCGGTTTTAACCCATTGCATTGGTTCTCTGCCGAGCGCAAGCTCATTCTCCAGCGGCGTGACGCGGCGATCAGGTCGCATGACGAGTTGACCGAAGCAATCAAGATCGCACAGGCCTCACTCGAAAAGGCAAAGGCGTTCTCGGAGCAGGTCAACAGCGCACTTGTATGGCGCGCGGATTTCGATCCGGTGTCGGCGGAGGCGCGCTTGCAGGCCGTGACGGATCGCATCCACGCCCTTGAGGCCGAGTGCACTGCACTAGAAGCCCAGTGCCGCTGCCTCGATGAGGAACTAAGGCCGTATCTGAAGGACCTTGAGGCAGCGGAGCGCCGTCATGCTGCTGCGTACGCCAAGTCCAGGCAGGCGGTGAAGCTCGAGAATGAACTGGAACTGGCGGGCTCCGGCCGCGAACGTCGCCTTCTCCACGACCGCGCCCGCCTCGAGTTGGGCTACAGCCGTCCCGCCGAAGCGATCAAGGTATTCCAACGGGATATCGAAGCTTCAGTTCGCGACATCCAGAAGCTGAAAAACCGGTTGAAACAAATCTCAACGCGGCATTCCCGCCGGATCGAAAAGCTTGTGTTCGACGGAATGAACCTGTGCTTCAGTCGCGGGGCTTTCATTGGCGTCGCGCCACTTCAGGCTGTGGTCCGCTCCCTCGATCGTCAGGCCAAGACAATCTTCGTTTTCGATGGATCGATCCGAAAGCGCGGGTTCAACGAAGCCAAGTTGCGTGAGTCGATCGGCAGTGATGCCATCGTTCACATCGTCAACGGTGCGGCCGATGAGGTCGTGCTCGACCTTGCCTCCAACGAGCACGATTACGTGGTCAGCAACGACAACTTCATCGACTATCGAACCAAGCGCGCCGTCAGCGAGCGCCGTATCTTCAAGCACGAGCGCATCGATAATCGGATCATGATCCCTGAGCTGGGGGTCTCTGCCGTATACGCATGACCGACGCTGGCCTCCGCCCGCGTCGGTCCGCTTTTGGAGTGCGGGCCGGCCGCGCGTCACACTGCACGAAGCGTGACGGTGCCGCGCTTTCTTACGATGGCAAAGCAGGCGGGTTCGAACTCCTCGTAGACCAGTCGCGCCGCGTCGGCGCGGCCGCCAAAGAGCCTGCGCAGGAACTCGGGCGTGCAATGCTGGCGCACGGTCTTCAACAGCTCATCCAGTTCGGGCGAGGTCAGCAGGTAGTCGTGGACTAGGGGCGTGAGCCATTCCGGCATACGCTCTAGCACCTCGGCCGCATCGTCCTCGACGACGCCATCCATCGCTTTTGATGCCAGCCATGAGGAGCCGCTGCCCACGCCAAATGCGCCCATAAGGCCCCCTGTGACGAATCCCACGGCCGTTCCGACCGGTCCCAGCGAAGTACCGACGAGCGAGCCCACGGTCGCGCCGCCCCACCATCCTAGAGAACCTCCGGCGACGCCGGCCCCGTTGATGACAGCGTTCTTCCCCACCTGTGCCCACGACATGTTCTTCTTGATCGTCGCTCGGTAGAGATCGGGCACCGACATTGCGACCGTCGTGACACCGTTGGCGATGGTGTTCGAGCGCGCGAGCTTGGCCACATGGGAGATCGCAGCACCGCCGTAGACCGCCTTCCTCAAGCTCGCCTTCGCTACGGCATGGACCACCTTTCGTCCGACCTCGGTGCGGCATGCAACCTTGACGCCATCGTGCATGCCGACGCGCAGTACGCGCGCCCCCTGGGTCCGCATCAACTGCGCGGACCCCACGACCGTTCCCATACAAAGCAGACCGGAGGCCAAAGCATCACGCACCGCGCCTTCAAAAGACTCCCGTGCAGAGGCGCCACCCCATTTGCGCTGCGCGAGGCTGACCAGAAACGTAAGAGTGCACGTGAAACTTGCATTGAGCACGTTGAGCTTGGCGTCATAGGTCAGGCCTTCGATGGTGCCTGCGCGAGCGATCTTGACAGCCTGCGCCCGGGTGATTGAACCCGCTTTGATCAGGTTCGCCGCGTCCTTTGGATCGGTCACTCCTGGCACTTGGCCACGCGCGATGCGGCGTTCCATGAGACGAACCGCGAGTTCATACTGTTCCGGTGGGACTTCGGCCTTCATGTCCCCGTACCGGTAGAGCGCCGTCTTCGGATCGAACAGTGAGCGCACCGTGGCACGTGCATTCCGGCAGTACTTGGTCTGGTACGCGATACCGTCGACGATCCGATCGGCGCCATTGCGCACCCCATTCTGCCCCGCTGCTATGACTGTCCTCCCAGCCAGACGGTCATTAAGATTAAGCGCATCCTCGGCAGCAAATCCAAAGCCGTTCGCCGTGTGGTAGCGGCTGATCTGTGTGCGTTCGATCGTCTGGGCGAACGTCGAAGCCGAGATGCCAGCGACGCTCTGGAGGGTCGCCCGCGCGTCGTCCGCCGGCTCGATGATCGCGTCGTGGATCCGGGATGTGACAGGCGGGGCCTGCATGATCTTGGCATCTCGGCCGGCGTCGTTGCGGGCGTCTTTGAATTCGTTGGACATGAGCTCTCCTTTCACCGGTCGGGAAGTCGACCGGCGTTGCGGGTAGTGGGTGTGGGAAGGCGACCTACGCCGCCGATGGGCTATCGGGCCGGGGATCCGGCGTTTCGCCCGAGGGTGTACATGAGCCGACCGAAGGCCGCGCTCGCGACGGTTGCAGCGGCGCCGGCGGCGAACGCGATGACAAAAGTCTTGAGGTAGTCAGACGGCAACGGGAACATCAGGCGTTCCCCCCTTGGGCGGCACCGCAGCTGGAGCAGAAGCGCGCCGTGCGTTCGATCATGTCGTGGCAGGCCGGACACTCGATGTACTTCGCCTCCGCCAGCATCCGGGTTCGCAGGTAGGCGATGTGGACCACGCAGGGCACAGTCACGCGATAGGCCGGGCTGGACAAGTCGGCCAACGTCCAGGCCGCCATGAGGGCCCAGCCGATCGGTCCCAGCGCGACGCCGACCGTGCGACTGAGCGCGGAGTTCACGGCGAGCGGCAGACCCCGTCCGAGCAGGGCCCGTGCCGAGGCGTTGGCCACCATCGCCGCCATCTTGTAAGTGGCGAACCCGCCCATGCGCCCGGTCTGCAGCAGCACGATCAATGCCGCTTGGGATACCGCAGAGGTACCCAAGCCTAGGGCGACCTCCACCTCGTGGCGCTGCGCATCGGTCATCTTCTGCACCGCATCGCCCATCATCTTGCGCAGGATCCCTTCCTCGACAATGGCGATCGGCGAGCCCTTCGAGACCTTGACGCCGAGGTGGCTCGCGACGTCTCCGACGATCTCGTCGTAGGGCACCGTGCCGGAGGCAGCAGCGCCCCCGCTGTCGGAGATGAAGGGCAGGCTGGAGCGCACGCGGCGGAATGCATTGCCGAGCGTGTTGCCGCCGAACTCAAGGATTTCGTTCGCCAGAGCCGCGCGTTCGTTCGGCCCGTAACTCTGGGTCTGCTTCGCCCGGACGAGGACCTTGCAGATGGTTCCATCCAAGGCGAGGCGGCCTTTCCCGCGGTCGGTCACGTAGTCCACCAGGATGTCGAGGTCATCCGGGAGTGCCTCGTGCAGCAGTAGATTGAGATCGGTGGTGTGCTGAATCAGATGGGCATCCATGGTCGGGTCACTCGTGTTGATGTGATCAGGGAGAAGTGGTTCGGAAGGCACTGCCCATGCGTGCACAGATGGTGAGAAGCAGGGCCACGAGGCCGGGGCGATTGAGGTGAATCCGGTGTAGGGGCGGCGCCGCGCAAGCGGCGCCGATGTGATCCATGCGCTCGTCGTAGGGCTCGCGAATGAGCGGATCGCCGCTCGCGGGCTCTGAGATCTCGAGCACCGTCTCGGCAACCTGACGGCCGTGCACAACACTGTTGAACGCGCTGTGGTCCGGGTCCTGTGCGATACGCGCCGCGAGCTGCATCACCGTCGGCTTTTTCGCGTGGGCCTCGTAGTCATCGATCGCTTGGGCGAGCAATTCCCAGTCGACATCTCGCATGAGCAGATAGGCCGGTGGGACGCCGAGCACCTCGGCGATCTGGCAGATCGTGTTCAAGGTTGGGTTCGCTTCGGCTTCGTCGGTCATCAGCTTTGCGATGCCGGACCGGGAGAGCTTGCCCGGCCCCAGAGCCCGCGCCATGTCACGTTGGCTGACCCGGCGTCGCCCCTCACCCCGAACGATGGGGCGGGCATTACTGATCCGCAGGACCGTCCGGACGAAGGAGGCTGCGACTTCGGTCTGTAGGGGGGAGCGGGCTTTGGTCATCGCGGTCGCGCTTGGCTTGGGTGGAGCCACTATCGCCGCTAGCGCCGCTTCTACAAACCGATTCTGGCCCACTTAAGTAGAACCTATCCTACAATCGGCACACTTCAGTGCACATCTATTCCCCAATAGGTCTGACGCAGCGTGGGTCGATACAAGGCGACCGCCTACAAATACCCGCCGTTCGCGACCGCCGTACGGCGCCACGTTTAGTACGGACTGTCATCCGACCTCGCGCCGCCGTGCGGGCTCTGCCGCGACGCAGTCGTTCTCAATGCCGCGTGCCTCGACGGCACGGCCATCGCCCTCTTGGAGGGACCGCGTCCTAGCACTTCCGCGCACCACGGGATAGGGCGCCACAGCCTGCCGGCATCGTGGCCGCGGAACCCTCGCTGGACATTAGAGCGCCCCAAGCGCTCGCCGCCATCGAGCGAACCTCAGGTCTCGCGGAATCCACCCAGCCCGGCGAGGACATCGGCAGCACACTGCTCCACGGAGCGACGAGTATCGCAGCGCAGCCATCCGTGGACTCCTGCCGCCCGATCGAAGGCGCCGGTCGTTGCGGCGTGCTCGTCGAAGTTGGTGACCACCAGGCTGTCGAGTCCACGCGTGCGCACATGCGCCCGGTCCCATGACACCTCAGGCGGGCAGGTGGCGGCCACGACGACGTCAGGACGCCGTACGCCGAGCTGCGCATTGATCCGCAGCACGTCCTCGAACGGAACCATTCGCCTGAAGGCCGCGTCCGATGGATACCATCGGTCCATCAGCACCACGCTGCTATCGGCGGCGCTCGCCAAGACCTCTCGAGAGATCCAGGCCCTTCCACGTGCCAGTTGCTCGCAGATGGCGAGCTCGACGGCCGGGCTGGGCGAGGCGCGAAACGCCTGAAGCGACTGGCGGGTCGCCTCGCGGTACGGATCCAAGTCCTTCTCCGTCCACGTGACGCATCTGCGTCCGCCGTCGCGCAGTGCAGATGCCACCGCGTTGAGAAGCGTGGTTTTGCCAACGCCCTTTGGGCCGTCGAAGCAGATAAACGTCGCAGTGCGCACGCTCGAGACCGTCATGCGGTCACGGCACCTACGGCCTGATCGGCGCCGAGCGCCTGCGACGGCTGGCCCACGACGCTGCCATCCCGGTACAGCGAAATCCCGATGCACCCCTCATCACGCGCCGTCAGGACGGCAGTCGCAACGTCCGCGGCCGTGCTGGACCGGGGCAGGTTGATCGTCTTTGAGATGCCGCCATCCATGAATGCCTGGAACGTGGCTTGGGTCCGGATATGGGCTTGGAATGCGAGTTCGTGCGCACAGACCGCGGTGTTTCGGATTCTCTCGGGTACACCATCGATGTCACCCAGGCTCATGCCAGCGGCCAGCAGCTCCGCGACGCGCACGACGCCGTCCTCATCGAAGCCGGCTGCACGCAGCGCCCGCGCGAGGCTGGGTTGGAGCTGGCAAGTCGCTTCGGCGTCCTCGACCATCTGGCGGGTGTATAGACCGAACATCGGCTCCATTCCTCCGGTCACGTTCGCGAGCAGGCCCAGCGTGCCATTGGCGGCGATCGCCAAGAGCGCGGCATTGCGCCGAGGCGGCCGCCCATCCCCGCCTTGCAGCGAGGGGTCGCAGGAGCCGCGCTCGCGCGCGAGCGCCTCGCTCTCCGCGTAGGCGACCTGGGACAGCCGTCCCATGACGGTACGCGCAAAAGCCAGAGCATCCTCCGAGCCGTACCGGATACCCAGCTCCAGCAGCGCATCGGCATACCCCATGACGCCGAGACCGATCTTGCGGCCCTGCGCGCAACGCTCCGCGACTATGGGAGAGGCATGCCGCTGTAGGTCATGCATGTTGTCGAGGCACCGGACGCCGATTCTCGCGGCGCGAATGAAGCGCGCGACGTCAAAGTGGCCGCTTGAGACGAACCGGGCGAGGTTGAGCGTGCCCACGAGCGACGATTCGTTCTCGCGGAGTGGCGTCTCGCCGCAGAGATTGAGCACCAGGCGCTCGCCATTGGGCGACCGCGCTGCCTTCTGGCCAGCGAAGGCGATCGACGGGGTGCCTGTCGCCGCGATGGAGTCGCAGATCGTGCCCCACCGTCGCACTGCTTCGTCATCGCCTGCCGCGAGCAACGCGAAGAACGCATCGGTCAGCTCGACGTTGGTATGCGTGACTGATAGGCGTCCGGCCAGCTCGATGAACGCATCGCAGCGGGGATGGAGGGCGTCCACCGTCACGGCGCTGTGCGCCTTACGCTTTCTACCCGGATTGAGCGCGGTAGTCTCCCGCTCGATTACCTCGGTCAGGGACACGGGGTCCTCGAGTGCAGTCAGGTCGTAGCCGATACCGCCGCACCCGTCGTGAATCGTCCGAGCGACCTCGAATCCCCCCGTTTCAATCGGTGGCGAAAGAACGTGGCAGGCAAACAGGTTGACCCGGCTCTCCTGTTCGCTGTTCATCATCGCCGGGCTATTAGGGAAGAACGCGCCATCGTGGACGAGTGCTCGCAGTGTCTCACCCAGTGCCTCCGCCCGGTCCGTCGACGTGTACCGGCGCTCAACTTCGACGAAAAGACGCTGCACCCGCTTGGGGATTTCGCCCCACACCCCCTCCGCCGGGCGCGCGAAGAAGCGGGGCTTCAGCGCCTGCAGGTACGGATTGTCCAACGCCCAGACAGGCAGATCGGGAACGAGGCAATTCGGTCGACTCATGGCGTCGCTTTCCATAGCAATGTGGTTGGACTCATCAGATGTAAGGCATGGAAGGCGATCTCGGCAAGCCCGGGATTTCAGAGCGACGCAGCGGTCGGGACTCGGAAGAAGTGGCACGCGATTGAGCACGTGGATGCCGAGAGTGCAGCGCGTTCGGGATCAAGCGAATCAGGACCAGCTCAGGAGTGGTGACTCGGGACAGAGCAGGGTAGGCATTAGGGAAATTTATCGAGGGTAGGGGAGCGGTTTCTCAACCAATGCGGACGTTCTGTTACTCCGCTCGAACGCGCACCGATCACGGTCAGTAGTGAGCAGCGCCGTAACGCAACTAACGGCAGTTGTGACTCATGGCATTCGCGGCGGCTGAGTCAATGGCTACCCGCATACGAAAGCAGTCGGCCGCAGAACTTCGCGCGCATCGAAGGGCATCTGGCTGAAAAGCAGAGTCCCGGGCAATTGGCCGGCGGCTCCGGACTGGCGAGTCACGAAAAAAAACTACCAGTGGATCTACTTGACCCAGCATCGGAATGCCGTGCTGCGTCTGAGTCGTCGCCGCTGTCAAAGCCGCAGGCGTGTCGGACAAGCTCAATCTTTCTTTGCGCAACCTTCCCATGAATCCTAACGGCCGAGCTTAATGAAGCGCAGTGAGGCGGAGCGGACGGGGAACTGCTGCCTAATCATTGGCGATCTTCTCTGTGCTGAAGGGCTTCTTGCCTGCGAGTCTCTGCCTCAATAGCGTTTAGCACTCTAATCAAATCCTCTTCGGTTTCAATGTAACGGCATGCAATCGAGGTTTGGCGGCGGTTGTCAGGGGGAGCTTCCACCGATTCTCTGTGGAAGAGGGATGACAGCCATCTGAAGAAGTTCATGCATTGACCTTGGTAATGCGACTTTTCAAGCAGGTTGGGGTATCGAACTCGTTAGGTGGTGCTGATCCACCACAGGATCCGCACGTGACTGATGCCTTCGCTCGTGCACACTCAATCAGTGCCTGCGTGCCTGGGTTACGGATGCTCAGGCTGACGTGCAGAACACCAAACTTCTCCTTGATCTGTTCGATCGTCTGAGATCGGATCGACTGCATTGCGATAGCGTCAATCGTCTCCTCGACAACCAGGCGCCATCCGCTTGGGAGGATGTACTGGCTCGCTTCAATGGTCTGATCTGTCACGAGGGTAGGGTGTGCACTCCTGAGGCTTGAGAGCCACTCCGTATGAGCAGGGTCATCGTCTACCACGGCACGTCACCTCGATAGTCTTCAAGATGAAAGCCCCTTGAGGCTTCTCTAATCAACTGGATCGCGGTGGCTCGTTCATCAGCGCGGCCGTGGTAGCCATCGATGTAGCGATTGACGTGATCCAGCACAGATCGATCACGCGAGTAGCCGCCGGCCTCTATCAAGGCATCCATCTCACGCCTAGTGTCAGTGATGCGCACTCCTAGGCGCTCTAGAAGCAGCCGTGCCCCGTCCGCGTCCCTCATGAAGGCACTGGGGGAGGTCCGACAGCACTGCGCGATCTGAGCCAACTGCTCCACGCTCGGAGAAGCAATCCCCCGCTCAAAGCGGGCCACTGACCCGTGACCAGCGGCCCCAATGGCTGTCGCTACGTCGCCTTGGGTGACGTTTGCAGCCTGTCTGTGGAGGCGAAGGATGGTGCCCACAATCTCAAGCCAAGTGATGGCCTGCTGGGGTCGATTGGGGGCGTTGTCGGAATTCATGGGAGAAGTGTAACGCTAGACAATAGATCACAGTGTGATCTAAAATCACAATTCAGCCACTTGAGTGGCAACTCAGAAAAAGGACGATCAGATGAATCCTTCGCAGCAGTTCATCCTCAAGGTGTTCAAGCGCTACGGCGTTTTTGTGGGCTTTGACGTTGAGTTGGATACCGTGCCGAGGCTTCCGCGAGAGGCACCTGCAACGCTCGCAGAACTGCGTGACCTGATCATCGAATTGACCGAGGCAGATGAGGTCCATGTCTTCATGCCAGTCGAATGCGGTGGCAAGGCCTTGGTGCGCAAGGTCAAGCACAACTACTCATACTTCGAGCTCGATGGTCTGGTGGAAGGACTGATGCGGGAGGGCAAGCGCAGTGCCAAGCGTAAGTACACGCGCCTCTTGGATCAGCAGAAGGACGACCACGAGGTTGCACTCATGGATGTCATGGACGCCAAATTTGATCTGGAAGATCAGATGGAAGATCTAAAAGAGCAGTTGGAACTGAAGGCTCAGGCACACCAACGTGAGCGTCAGGCCATGTCTGCTGTGGAGCAGAAGAAGGTTGATGCGGCGATGGCCGAACTGCAGAAGAAACTTGCAGACCTTCAGTTCGTCTACAGCGACTTGTCGCCTGAAACCAAGGCCCGCATCGAGGAAGACAAGAAGATCGCGTATGCCAAGCGCAAACAAGAAGTTCGCGAGCAGTTGTGCTCATGTAATGGAGCGCATGAAAGCTGCAGCCGTTGTGGTGGCAAGGGGACGTACAAGATCAACGGCAACGATGACATCGTTGGATGAGTGTCTACCAAGGTTCAAGTGCACCGTACTCCGCTAGCCCCTGCGTGCCAGATCTCATCTGGCGCGTTCTTGTGGGTAAGAAAGCTGTTGTTCCTCCATCAGTGATCGACGCTGCACATCCCCGCCTGCAATGCATCGTGCTGCATGAGGGAGATCCCGTAGTGCATCAAGAGCAGGGTGTTGTCGTTGAGGTGCTGGTTCCTGGATCCAATGCGGACTTCTGGGATTGGGTTGCACCTGTCTGCAACGCTGAAAGGCTAACGATGGCGCTGACCATAGCATCGCCCTCCGAGATTCCATCAAACGTCAAGTCGGTACTAACGCTGCCACCAACAGATCATGGGCAATTACAAACGATTAATGCTGTGCTGGATCTCCATGGCGACGACCATCTACTCACCGGATCCCTAGATCCAGAGTTGAAGTGCATGCGCAAGGGCGCAGCGATCGAGTTCCATGACGTTCCAGCAGCAACTGTGGAGGAGGCAAGAGACGGCCTGCAGTTACTGGTTCCCAGATACACGTCGATGAGCCCTGTCGGAGTGATTGGGGCTGTGCGTTATAGCAACTCTCTCCACTTCCAAGTCTTCGATGCATTCGGCGATGTGTTTGAGGGGCCATCCGGGCCCTTCGAGGCCGAGGTGCATGTCAACATTCGCTATGAGTGGAGAGAGGCGCTGCAGCCTGGCGTTTCGGTCCTCATGGTTGGTCGCTCTTGCGTCGATCACTGAGCGATGGGTGTCAGCCTATCCGTGGCCACCGTCATTGATGGCTGTCTGCGCACCTCCATGGTCGCATCAGTCACGCGGCCATTCGTAGGCTCGCTGGAAAGTGACTGTGACGTGGCAAGAACGTTCTCTTGCACCGACTTTTAGAAGATCTAGAAGGCTCGAGGCGGACCTCTGTCGGAACGTTGACGGTTGAATCGAGAGACCTCACCTAGTCGAGCGCAGACACTAGTCAAGGAAGGGTTATCTTCTGCCGCGTGTGCTGTGCCAAGTCTGCATACTTGTTCGCCACCAAAGCTCCTCGAACGGAAGAACCCACGTGATCGGCTGGATACTGTTGTCGCGCCAAGCGGTTGCCAGCGCCGAGAGAGCGCTGCGCAATGATCAGCAGGGCGTGCGTGATGAAATTGGCTTCTTGGCGCTGCATCAGGGAATTGCTGACCGGTTGTTCCCAGGAACGTCTGTACTTCACACGAGGCTCCGCTACGCGTTGTTTATCCCGTGGCTGATGATGCAGTCAGGCGGTCGGTCTGATCGATTTCGTAAGGACGCGCTGACGCTTACCCGGCAGCTGGTGCAGTGGAAGGATCCGGCAGGGAGAGGGCAGGATGGCATCATCGGTGGCAGCCTTCAGCGCGAGCCCAGCCAGACCGCAGCGATGATCTACTGGAGCGCGCTATCACGCTGGAAGATCCTGCATGCCAGACCGGGGCAGGCGCCGCAGACACGCATCCAAGTCTTACGGCAGATCGAGTCTATGCAGGCCGGCGGATCGATGCGTCAATTGTCGATCGATGGAGAGACCGCGTGGTCGTTGGATGCGCAACCCTTCGTCACGCTTCCGTCCCCGCCTGCTGAGCTGGGACACCCAGACAAGCCTATCGGATTCGCACTCACAGCGACGGAGCGAGCCTTCTTTCGAAGGCAGCTCATGGCGGTCCAGCGCGCCGACGGACAGCAAAGCCTGTTGGGTCGGCTTACAGAACACCGAACCTCGGTGGCAAGCATCGATTCTCCTTGGCACAACGCCATCAGGCGAGTGGCCGATACTGAGGACCGGAACGTCTTGATGCTGGCCGAGCAAGCCTCGGCGCTCGCAGGCATCGGGCGTGCGGTCTACGCCGCCCTGGTCGAACAGGCCAAGAACAGCGACACCGGCCAGCGTAGCCGCACCTACCGGGACCACTTGTCGGTCATGCGCGATGAGCATGGCGCTATCGCACAGGCACTGGAATTGGATGCGTTGCGGGCATGTGTCCCCGGTCAGCCGGAAGCGTTGGTTCAGGTGCTTGGTGCGACGCAGGACTGGCTGCGATCCGGTCGGTCGGATTGCGCCTACCTCCATGAGGTGTATCGCCGCGCCGAGGTGGAGCGGAAGCGCGATCGGGCCCGTCTCGGCGCGACTTTGGGTGCACGGAAGCGACGTGCCGAGTGGAACACGCCGCGTATGCCGCATCCGCTTGCGGAGACGCTGCACTACCGTTGGGGAAAAGTGCGCATGCTGTTGAACGATCTCAACGAGCGATGAAATCGCAGTTTCCGCATCTATCATTTCTGGACTGCATCCGGCCGGAACCGGGTTGGCAGACGGACTGCGCCCTCGTGTCCACATACTCGGCGCAGGTGCCCGTGATCGCGGCCGTCTTGTTGGCGCTATCAGGTGAGGTGGACGAGACCGGGTCCGGATCACGGGTGGGTTTGGTGCGTGCGCTAACGGGTTTGCGCGGCAAGGTGCACGTCGTACTGCAATCTGGACGGCTGACCCAAGGAAGGCATGACAGCGCGATAGCTGCACTGCTTGATCAGTTCCTGGTGCAGGTGCCGTGGAATGAATCGGCCGGCGCTGATGGGAAGTCCTGGCATGCCAAGTTCATGCTTGTGCGTCAGGTCCCCGAAGAGCGCGGGTCGACGGCGGAGCGCTGGGTGTTCATGCTCGGTAGTCGCAACCTGACGTTGGACACGTCATGGGATATCGGTTTCTCGTTGAAGGGCGGTGGACCTGGTGGCCGAGACGTGACGCCCCAGCGAATTGAAGGTGTCGCACGGCTTGCTACGGACTTGGGGGCCCAGTTCCCGGCACTTGCACGTTGGACGGAATTGGCCAGCGCTCTCCGTTCGGTGGCGTGGTCCGTACCCCGTGGCCTCTCAGTCGCTGACCTGCAACTGATGTTGCCGGGTGACGTGACGCGCTCGTTGCCGAAGCCGATACCGCAGCTGCAGCGATTGGTAGCCGTGTCGCCCTTCCTCGACAAGGGCGCGGTCGCTGATCTTGGGCGCTGGCCCCGCCGTGACGAACATACACGCTTCCAGTTGCTGTCGACCCGCTCCGCCTTGGAGGGGGTGCTGGGGGAGGGCGGAAAACTCGCTGGCTACGAACTGCTGGCCCTTGCCGAGCCGGAGCTGGAATCCGCTCCCCATGCCCCGCTGTCCGATGACGAAGCGATCGAGGCGGACCGCATTGGATTGCATGCCAAGATGATCTACGCAGAACATGCGACAGGTAACACGCTTTGGCTGGGCAGTCCCAATTTGACACGTCGCGCATGGACGCGAAACGCCGAGTGCGTGCTGAAACTAGAAGCTCAAGATAAATACGGAACGGATCTGTTACGCGGTGGCCTGGAAGCATTGCTTGACTGCGCCGACACGATCGACGACGAAGCCTTGGACGGTAGTGTGAGCGCGCCATCCATCGAGGACCGCTTAGCGTCGGCGCGCAACGCAGTGGCTGCTCAGCTTGCCATCGGGAAACAGAGAAGGACGCCGTCGGGGGGCGTGGTGATTCAGTGTGGCCAGGTCCCACGCCCCGCAGATGCCAAGATCACCCTGCATTGTGGGCAAATGAGGGGAGCACTGACTGAGTGGCCAGATGGTGCCACCAGTCACGTCCTGGCGGCTGGTGGGGTTGATTCCGATTGCGTGCACTGTCGACTTGAGCTAGAGGGCGTGGCCATATCGTGGGTGCAGGTCGTGCCCTTCGAGCCTTCGCTCGATGTCGAGCAGCGTGATGCGCAGGTGCTCAGCGAGTACCTGGGATCCCGCCAGATGTTGTCGTGGATCCATTCCGTGCTAACCGGCTACACGGATGGGGATGAGGGTGGACGCTGGGATGATGACCCGTCTCGCGCCCCTAAGCGTCCTCATAAGAGCCGGGTGACGCATCTGGAGCTGCCGACGCTGGAACAGGCCTTGCGCATGTGGCTCAAGGACAGGTCGCGACTTGACGAAGTGGACCGCATCCTCGAATTGCGTCGCCGCAGCATAGGTGGTGACCAGGCTGATGCAGAAAGGGAGCATCTCGACCGCTTCGCCACGACGTGGCGGGTCATTCGCTCGGGATTGCCGGGGGCCGCATCGTGAGCATCCGCGCGAAGCCCTTCCAACAGGCCACGATCGAAGCTGCGTTTCGTACTCTGACCAGTCGTGGCCCCCGCCGTTTTCTGGTGGCGGACGAGGTAGGGCTAGGCAAGACCATCGTCGCCAGTGGCGTCATCCAGAAGATGACGCGCAGTCGCCGCAAGGGCCCACTTTGCGTCCTGTACGTGTGCTCTAACCTTACCATTGCCCGACAGAACATGGATGGGTTGTTGTCGTTTCTTGGGAAAAAGGAGCGAGAGGAAGCAATTGGCACGATCGACCGTCCTAGTCTGATGCCGACGCGGGAAATGCCGACCCATCCTGGGGTACGGGTGTTCCAACTCACACCTGACACGGCCATTCCGACCCGCAAGGGCCAGCGTCGCGACGGCCGAATGGAGGAGCGTGCGCTCGCGCTGGTACTGATCAGACAGATCGCACCAAATGTAAGCACGGCGGGCCTCTTCCGCGCGTTTAAACGCAACGCAGGTGTTTCCTTTAAAGGTTGGGTAAAGCACTACCAGCAAATGGGTGCAGAACGAAAGGGTCTAGGCGGCGGCGAATACCGCGCCAGATTCCGGGATGCCCTCCGGGAGGTGCTTGGCATTACAGAAGGCGGTCATCTCCCGCCACGATTGAACCAGTTTCTGCAGGAGCGCAACTACCAGGACCTTGTCGCTGCAGCGCGCACGGCGCTGGCGATCGCTGCTCTGCGCGATATCGCGCCAGATTTGGTGATCTTTGACGAGTTTCAGCGCTTCCGCGATCTGACAGATGAAGGCGATGAGCCGGAAGCCGATTCTGATGGGAATGAAAGCGCAGACATTCGTGAGCGTGCAGCGGCACGCGTAATGGATGCGATCCGTGGCGACGCTGGCAGTGATGCCCCCGCGCTACTTTTGCTGTCGGCTACGCCCTATACGCCGTATCGCAGCCGACAGGAGCGGCGAGTCGCAGGGGCAGCTGAGGATCAACACAGCTCGGATTTCTTCAGCTTGGTGTCCTTCTTGGCAGCGGACGGAATGGTTGCGGACCAAGCATTGCAGCTGTTTTCCAAGCTCCGTGAGGAATTGCAGAAGGGCGAACTTCGTTCCGAGCGGGCCGTTGATCTGCGTGGGGAGCTGACGGCGCTGCTGACCCCGTTGATGTCCCGTACAGAGCGGACGAGTGTTCGCCTCAACTCCTGCGATGGCCATTCGTCCTCCAAGCTGATTGAGAGCGAACTGCTTCCATCGGACTTGCGCCAGTTTCAAGACATGCACGACTGCCTTAGTGAGCAGGATCGGGACTGGATAGTCCCGCTATGGCAGTCCGTTCCATTGCCCATGCAAACGCTGGGTAACCGCTACACAGCATGGCGGCGAAAGAGGAGAATGCCGGCCCAGGTCGAACTATCTAAACAGGTCCGCGACGAGTACAAGAAGCCCGCCCATTGGCCGCATCCACGTCTGCGCGCGTTGATAGCGACGACGTCGGGCGTCTCGATGGCTATGCCGTGGTCGCGGCCGTCACTGCCATGGTGGCCTCTGGCGCGGAATTGGAAGTTTGATGGCAGTGCCGCTGACGACGATAAGCTGTTGGTGTTCAGTCGCTTTCGCGCCGTGCCCACCGCGTTGTCTGGGCTGCTCAGTTACACCGCAGAACAGCGGATGGTGCCGCGCCTGCGAGATGGTGAAACCAGCTATGAGACGGTACCCAGACACTGGCTGAAGCCCTCAAGTGCGCTGCTGGAGTTGTTCCATCCGTCGCCGTTGCTGGCTTCGATTGAGCCGCTGCAGGCGCCCATAGGCAAGCTTGCTGTTATGCAGACAGGGGTCAGGCGGCAGCTGCGTGAGCGCTTGGCTGAGTTAGGGGTCAAGCTAGTGGCGAAGCGAAAGGGGCATCGCAAAAGTTGGGAGTTGCTGCCCGCGCTTGAGCTCAGAGCAGGGCTGTGGGCGACTTCCAGCAAAGCTTGGCTCGATACAAGTGATGAGCTAGGTGATGACTCTGGTGGGCTTCTGACGGAAGCCCTTCACAAGTGGGATGAGGCGGCCGTTCGAGAGTGCACTGAGATCTCCGCCCGTGAGTTGGACGAGCTGGTGGCGTTGGCGATGGAAGCGCCTGGGGTGGCACTGCTACGTGCACTTCAGCGGCATTGGCCTGAGGCGACCGACCATATGTCGGACGTCGTAAGTACCGCTTGGAACGGGTTGCGCAACTATCTCAACCGTCCATTGTTTGTCTCGGCTCTCACGAGTCGGAAGGTGAGTCGCTATCCAGCCGCGATCCGCCTAGCTGTGATCGAAGGTGGGTTCGAGTCCGTGTTGGATGAACACTTCTGGTACCTGTCACAGAAGCCTGCAAGCACGCTCTCCGAAGTACTGGCTGAGCTTCGTGCGGCTCTGCGTCTGCGCGACCCCAATGTGACGTTCCACGAACCCGCCGATGATGCGGAGGCCGCCGAGTGCGATCAGTCGTTTCGCGTTCGCTGTCATGTCGCCATTCCATTGACCGAGGGGCGCATCCACGGAAAACGTGAAATTGGCTCAGACGAACCGTTGCGGCCAGACGAGGTTCGCAGGGCGTTTAACAGCCCGTTCTGGCCCAAGGTGCTGGTGACCACATCAATCGGCCAAGAGGGGCTCGATCTACATCCATGGTGCAGTGCTCTAGCACATTGGGACTTGGCAACAGGGCCGGTGGCGCTTGAGCAGCGCGAGGGGCGAATCACTCGGTTTGCGGGGCTGGCGGTCCGGCGAGCCATTGCCAGCCGAATGCAGTTGCGTCTTATGATGAACGTAGGAACGGGCAGCCCGTGGAAGCAACTAGCGCAATTGGCGGAAAGCGAACTCGGAGACGATTCAGGGCTCGCACCTTGGTGGACCGTTGATGGGGCGAGATGCAAGAACTACGTTTTCTCTGCTTTTACGAGCGAACAGCGCATCGGACTAGACGCACTGAACCAGGAGCGCGCTTTGTACCGCTTGGTCCTGGGCATGCCCGATCAGAACGATCTAATGAACGTGTTGAAGATCAAGTTGGAGCAAGGCGAAGCTTCAGAGGTTGGCGCCGCCTGCTTGGACTTGTGCGCCTACAACAGAGAACGGGGCTAGTTGCGTGGCGCCGCCAAGCGTGACGCAAGTTGCTGTGTGTTGGAAGCGCCGGGCCAACGTTGGGCCTTAAGATCCGACACAATTCAGACCTATATAACACCGACGTGAAGCCGGTGGATTCCAGCTGCGCGACCTGGCGCTCCGCCCCCAAAGCGTCTGCCAAGGCGTGTGCTGATGTGAACAGAGGTGATACAGCGGACCTCCTTAGACGATTCTGTTGCTGTCGTTACCCATAGTGAAGGCAAGTCTCGTGGAGGATCTCAGGCCGGGCGCCAACGTCCGGCGATCGCCGCGGCATTGCGTGCGATCCATGCGTCACCGGCGCGGACCTGGAGCCTCGAGACGCTGTCGGCAATCGCGGCGATGTCCCGCTCCGCGTTCACGCTGCGGTTCAAGCAGCGGATGGGACAGCCGCCCGTGGCATACGCGGCGAAGTGGCGCATGCGGATCGCCGCCGAGGCACTGCTCGACACCACGAAACGCGTCTCGAGCGTCCCTCGGATTTCTGTCCGACGCCGCCTTCGGCGTTGCGTTCGGGCGGGAGTACGGCCTCTCGCCCGGGCGCAATCGAACAGATCGCCGGGTCGTGGCGGATGGCAGTGCGGACAGACATGCCTGACGAGGCCTGCGGCGTAGGCCGGTGACGCCGAGGAGGCGTGTGGACAGCGGATGAGGTCAGCCTGATCGCATCGGCACTTTCAAAGGCATGTAAGCGGAGCAAATTGCCTCAATCCCGTTTGACTTGTGCGTCTGTCGCATCCCCGACGGCCGGCCCGAAAGCAGCGCGATGGTAACGGCTTCCGCTTTCCGGCGACTGGGCAGCCAGAGAAGTGCGGCTTCAAGACTTCGTCCAGATGTCCAATAAACGCTTGACGCCATGCGTCGCGCTGGGACCCGCCCCATCAACTGCCGTTCTCCCGTTGACCGACCGGCTTTAGCCGACGAGCATACGAGAGGGGGGCGCTGCGAGGGCCGCCAGTTTGGACGCTCTTCAGGGGGAGCAATGCAGGAATCAACGACGCAGCAGGCGCGGCATGGTCGCGCCCGGCTTAAGGCAGAGCGCAACCAGGCATTGCTGGACAGTTGCCAGAGCCAAGTCCTTCAGCAACTGATTGGGCCCTTCGGCTTGACGCCCGCGATGTTCGATGACAAGCGCGGCGGAAACGTGACAACGCAGTACAACGCAAGTCAGGGGATATACGCGAAGGACAGCGAAGGTTACGACCGTAACAAGGACTACAAATACGACGCCGCCAAAACGGAGATCAAGCGATCGCTTGTGGCGAGCGGAGAGATGTCGAGCCAGACTTTCCTGGACAGCTACGGGAACCGCCACGAGCCGACCAAGCAGACAAATGCAAAAGGCAAGTCCGTTATGAATGCGGAGCTTGACCATCTGGTTCCGCTGCAGGAGATCCACCGCGGGGGCGGGTGGATGATGACCAAGGAACAGCGCGATGCCGTTAGCTCCGAGAAGGCCAACCTGCATTACACAACGCACAAGACGAATCAGGCGAAGAAGACCAAGCGGCCCGAAGACTTCCTCACCGAGGAAAACGGATTTGACCAGAGCGTCGTAGCGCCGAAGATCGAGCGCGCACGGGAAGCCGTCGCAGGGCACATGCCGTCCACGATGGATCGCGTGAAGTATCACTCGCACGAGCTTGCCCTGACCGGTGCACCCGAAGCCGCCAAGGGCGCTTTGCGGCAGGCCATTGGCGTCGTCCTCTACGAGGTGGTAAACGGGCTCTTTGTCGAGATCAAAGAACTGATCAGCACCCCGGGCAAGATCGACCGCCTGTTGGAACGTCTGACCGCGGCACTTGGGCGCATCACCGAGCGCGTCCGATTGAAGGTCAGCGCAACGCTGGATGCCGCCCTCCATGGAGGCCTCCAAGCTTTTGTCAGTAACCTGCTGACCTTCCTGATCAACAACCTGATCACGACCTCTGCGCGCGTGGTTACCATCATTCGCGAGAGCATGCGTGGGCTGTACGACGCGGCGAAGATCCTCGTGAGCCCGCCGGCCGGGATGCCCGGGATTGAGGTCGCGCGTTCGTCTACGAAGATCATCGCAGGCGTGGTCACAACGGTCCTTGGCATGCTGTTTGAGGAGGCCGTCAGCAGCTTTCTGCACAGCATTCCCTTCTTACTGCCGGTGGCAGGGCTTATATCACCCGCTATCACGGGAATTCTCACCGGTGTCGCGGCCTCGTTGGTCATCTACGGCATCGATCGCCTGTTTGATTGGCTGGCGTCCTCGGGAACGGAAGAGCTTGAGGTTTGCATCGGCGCGCTGGAAGCGAGCGCGGACCTCGGCACCAAGATTGCGGAACTCGCCCAGCAGCAGTTCGTGTTGTCCGAGAGCTTCCTTGATTCGGCAAGAACGGACGCACTGATCGCGGAGGCGATCTCGAACAGTGAAAAGGCCATCGCGGAGGCAGCTGAGCTCGGCGGCAGCATGGTTCGGTCTCGGAACGAAACTCTGCAAGCGCTGCGCCATTGGCGGGTGCATATGCAGGCGGCAGATGAGCAGGTCGCGAGCTTCTTGGCGACCCTTGCCTACGAGACAAATGGAAACAACGCAAATGTCTAATCTGGTCGAGCACGTATCCAAGTTGCCTCTGTCGGCCGATCTGGTCAGGCTGACAAACCCGGACGATCTCCTGAAGAGCTTCGCCCAAACCTTCGGCAAGCTCGGTGCGTTCAAGGCCACCCGCGACAAGCACAACGGTCGCAGCGCCGGGGAGAAGCTTTGGGACTTCATAACGTTTGACGACACGATAAAAGTCGCGCAGCTGGACGCTGTGGAAACTCAGGAAGCCTTCTCGAAAATGCTGGGCCAGCTGATGGTTCTGTCCATTGCGCAGGCCAAACAGTTGCAGGAGCAGCAGTGCAAGCTCGGGGCGCAGCAGGAGGCTCTCCGCAAACAGGCCTGTCGCATTGAGGATCAGGCCACTACGATTGCGGACCAGCAGAAAGACCTGGCCCGTCAAAATGAAGAGCTGGACAAGCTGGTTCGGGAGTACTTCGAACTTAAGGGGCTCACCCTCGACGGGGCAGCAAAGCTGATCCAGGTCGCCAAAGAGGTGCAAGGCACGCGCGACTCGCTTCTCGAGTCATTTCGCAGCAGCGTTCTTGACGTCAGCTCGCGTACTGAGGCCTGCGAGTCGCTCTTTTCCGCCCGCAGTGCACAAATCGAACAGCGGGCGGACGCATTGGCGGGCTCATGGAAAGCGGGATTCGACACCTTGCAGTCCGGCTTGAAGGAGCAAAAGGAGCAGGCTCGGGCGACCCTGCTGACGATCGGTGAGTTGCAGGAGTTGGCCACGATCAGTGCGGAGCACATTTCGACCCTCACGAAGGGTGTTGCCGCCTGTGTCGCAGAGGTCGAGCGCACAACCCGCGATCTTGGTGGAGCGCTCGAGGAGACCAAGCGTCATCTCGCTTGCGTGGAAGCGACCGCCCAGCGGCAGTTCCGACATCTGCTTGTTCTTGGCGTCGTGGTGATTGTGGGGGCTGCAGGTGGCTTCGCTACCGCAGTGCTCTAGTAGGTGAAGCACTCAATGCCGGTGGAAAAGGGTTCATTGTCTAGCCGCTAGTACCCTCTTCGCAGGCCGCCTGTGCGACGTGCTGAGACTGGCCGGCCTACGCGCCGCCTGCTCGGGCCGCTTGACGGCGGGCGGCGCTGCGATTCCGGACCACTGCGCTCAAGTTCAACGTCGTGCAGCACGGCACATGCTGGCGGGCGGCGGACGGCGATGCGCCGGTGCAGCTGATGGCCGGCGACGCCCTCGTCGTCTCGGGCTCGACGTTCTTGCTGGCCAGCGACCCATCGATGTCCGCCGTGGACGCCGGCGAGGTCTTTTCGTCCTCGCCGCTGGCGGCTCGCGTGGGCCAGTGTGATGAGGTCGCCCTGCTTGGCGGCAGCGTCGCCCTCCACGGCCCGGCAGCCGGGGAGCTTCTCGAGCTGTTGAAGCCGGTCATCGTGATACGTGCTCGGCACGGTGGCGGCGCACCGCTGGCACTGTTGCTCGACGAACTCAAGCGGGAATGGCGTTCTGATCGGATCGGCAGCCGCGCGATCTGCGACGACCTGCTCCGGCTGATGTTCGTGCATGCCTTGCGGCAGCACATCGATGCGGGAGACCCCGCTGCGCTCGGATGGATAGGTGCGCTCGCAGGCCCGCCGATCGCCGCGGTATTGCGTGCGATCCATGCGTCACCGGCGCGGACCTGGAGTCTCGAGGCGCTGTCGGCAATCGCGGCGATGTCCCGCTCCGCGTTCGCGCTGCGGTTCAAGCGGCGGGTGGGACAGCCGCCCGTGATATACGCGGCGAAGTGGCGTATGCGGATCGCCACCAGGGCACTGCTCGACACGACGAAACGGGTTTCGAGCGTTGCAGCGTCACTCGGATTTCTCTCTGATGCCGCCTTTGGTGTTGCGTTCAAAAGGGAGTATGGCGTTTCGCCGGGACGCTACCGAACCGATACGAAGGACGCAGAGTGAGACTGGTATGGCGTCGGTGTGGCGAATGATCTGTGGTTTTCCTGGAAAGCGGCCATCTATCGCTAGCGCCTGCTCTTGGCCGAAATTAGACGTCGCATCTCGCCTTGGCGTTGCGACGCGACAGGCCTCAGAACTTCCCAGCGTCGTAGTCGCGAAGGAAGTCTGCCAACGGAACAAGAGTTGCGGGCGGCGTGTGGCCGGGCCGCATAGGTGACTGCTGCCCTCGAGCTGCGATCCACCGAGTCATGAACCTCTTGGCCTGTGCCTGCGACGCAGCTGTTCCTTCGTGCACCCGATCTCTCCAAGAAAGGCTGTACTGAACGTTCGCATGGACGCGTCCCACGGGATGTCCCTCGTAGGTCAATAGCCAAAGCCCCGAGACACTCGACCATGCATAAGGGGAGGCCTTGCGATGCTTTGGTGCCTCGATCTCCTCACGCAGCAAGGGGTCGGTATGCCATTCCATCAGACGAGTCTAGAGCTACCGCCAACCGCGTGCCGTGAGCTATCAGGACCGGCTGCGCAAGTGGACCACTACGCTTCGATCACGCTCGATCTTGCCCCGCGTAGAGGTCCCTGTGGGCGCGGACCCGTTCGAGGGCGTGGGAAGGCACTGCGACACTGCGCTCCCCCCAAGGCGTTGAGATAGTGACTGGAGTGAGGGTCTCCGAAGCCACTCTACTCGCCAGCGCTTGCGCGACAGCGATTGCGCCCAAGCATCCTTCGAATGCCTCTTGGTGAATCCCCTCGGCGAAGACCTCATAACGCCCACCAGGCAAAGCTCTGATCTCGATCACGGCGACCTCAATGCTTAAGGTCATTGCAGCGTCGACCATCAGCGGCAACGACTGCCATCAGCTCAAGCACGCCACGTGTGTCAGGACTCTCTGACTGCGAATCCAAGGGCGTTTGAACTAACCTCAGGCCGCCTTAGCGTCGCTGCAGGTCACAATTATTGGCTTTTATGCGGAATCGCATAATTGCGAATGATCAGCGCGGGCGCTTCTCCCGATGTAGTCCGTTCCATCGGTCACGCAGCTTCTCTGTGCTCGTAGTACGGGTGCCGCTTGTCGTCGAAGATGGCGTAGAGCGCCTCGAGATTGCCTGGATCTGGTCTGAGCCAATTATCCAAGTGCTCGGGCTTGATGTTGATGATGGTCCGGTCATGTCCAGCTGCTGCAACCTCCGGTTCTGGCTCGTCGGTGATCGCGGCGAACGAGAGCAGATCGGGCTCGACGCCCTTGGGGTCAATCCAGGGTGACCACAGACAAGCAATGAGCATCGGTTCGCCGGTGCGAGGCACGAACTCCAGAGTCCGGTTGCGACCGTCTATCTCTACATGTTCGTAGAAGCGGTCGGCGACTATGACACCATGCGTGTAGCCGAACTGGCGCTTCCAGAACCCTTCCAAGTTGTCGCGTCTGGCGTTGTACGTACCAGGCTTCTCAATATCGAATCGGGAAGGAAGGCCCGCAGGTCGACACTGGTAGCGCATTGGCTTTACCACCCGCTGTCCGTCCTCCCAAACCATCACTGGGCAGTAGATGCCTGGATAGATCCGTGAGTCTTCGGGCAGCATGGCTGTGCGCTTGAGTGTCTCCAGTCGACGTTTGGCGTTGGCCACGGCGTTCCCACCGATTCGAACGTCCTCTCGTGCCTTCTTCGTCTCCCTCGTCAGCAACCTTCGCTCCGCGTCGGCCACGCGCTTCCGCTGCGCGAACATCTCCTGCTCAAGCGCGGCGATCGCGGCAATGTCCGCTTCTCGCAAGTTGGCCTGAAGATCGGGCGGTCCAATCTGCATCAGCTCACGAATCGCCGCGCGAGGCGCCTTCGTCTTCAGCGGGTTGAGTCCGCGATCCCACCAGAACGTTTTGACATAGGTCTTGAGATCCATCACGGCACCGAACTCGCGCTTGTACTGCTTGAACTCGGCATGGACTTGGGCGGAATAGCACATGGGCTGCATTCCTCAGGGACGTTGGGGCGAGCGTAACGCTCAGAGGGAGCGATCTCGGGTGAGGAGACCTATCAGCACTTCAGCAGTGGAAGGTCGCGTACGCGTGTCGTGTAGTGGGGCGAGAGCAAGTTCTGTCGCATGCCCCAGGCAGGGCGGCTCTCCCAGCCTGTCGCGGCCAGCCCGGCGGCGCCGCGGCCGAACTTGCGATTGATCCCGTCCAGCGCCGCCATGAGCTTGGGGTTGCCTGCAACTGCCGAGGTGAACAGATCACCTTGGCGCTGCTCTGGGCGCGATAGGTCCATCAGCACGACCCCGGCCTTCTTGTAGCCGATGCCCGGCTTGAGCATGCCGCGGAGAAGCTGCGTCACCACCGAAAGGATCAGCCGCGAGTCGTCGGTCGCAGCAGGTATGTTGATCGTGCGACTGGGGCTGTGCTGTGGCAGCTCAGCTCGAAACCTGTCGCTCATAGCGAAGATGCCCACAGCGCCAGCCACCAGGCCGTCACGGCGCAGCTTCTCGCACGCGCGTACCCCAAAGGTCGCCAACGCCTGCGCCACGGCTTCGTGATCCTCGACACGATCGGCGAAAGATCGGCTGACCATGATCTGTTGCTTATCAGGGGCAACCTCCTCCAGTTCGATGCAGGGGTGGCCCTGCAGCTCGCGTTGGGTACGCGCCAAGGTGACGCCGAACTCTTGGAGGATGCCGTCGGGTGGTGCGTCCCGCAGCTGTGCAGCGGTCGTGATTCCGATTAGCGCCAAGCGAGCGCCCCAGCGGCCACCCACGCCCCACAGGTCGGTCGCAGGAAACGAGGTCAACACCTGCGCGCGGCGAACTGGATCCGTGAGGTCGACGACGCCCGCACCGGACTTGGCTGACTTGTTCGCGGCTTTGGCCAGCGTCTTGGTCGGGCCGATGCCGATGCAATTGGGAATGCCAGTCCAGCGGTGCACTTTCGTTCGCACCCTGTGTGCGAACTGCTCGCGATCAGGAATGCCGGTCAGGTCAAGGAACGACTCATCGATGCTGTAGACCTCAACCCGTGGCGCCTCCGCGCGAAGGATACCGACCACGCGCGCACTAATGTCTCCGTACAGCGCAAAGTTCGCACTGCGCATCTGGAGCCCTTGGTGCTTCACCAGATGCTTCAGCTCGTGCGCAGGCTGCCCCATCTTGATGCCGAGCGCCTTTGCCTCGGCCGTACGCGCGATCGCGCAGCCGTCATTGTTGGACAGCACCACCAGAGGCACGCCGCGCAGCCGGGGCTGAAAGATGCGCTCGCAGCTCGCGTAGAAGTTGTTGCCGTCGACCAGGGCGAACATGTCAGGCAGCCAGCTGAACGATCTTGTGCATACCGCCGAGAATCGGGACCTGCAGGATGCGGTAGGCATCGCGGTCGAACTGCCCAGTCGTGCCGCGGATGCGTCTGGCCGCTGTGAGGTTGTCTGCGCTGCCCAGGTACTGCCAGTCCAACACCACGTGGTACTGCCGCATGTCGGCCCCGCGCTCTTCCAGTGCCACGGGGCCGCGCCACGGCCACGCCGAAACCTGCCGGTCCTCCAGTGCCGCGCGTAGACGCTCCTCATGGTCGCCCAACGTCTCGGCGCCGTGGCAGGCACCGGCACACTGCTTGAGCATCGCCCGGAAGCACGGCCGTCCGGCCACGCCACGCTCGATGCCTATCAGCGTGTAGCAAAGCCGCTGATCGTCGGCGATGCGTCGCAGCGCAGACATCGCAGACCGGGAACTGGAGTAGAGCCCATAGACCACTAGCGCACGCGCCGGGTCGATCTCGGCCGATTTCACCACGGTCACCTTGCCCCGATGTAGCTGCAGCGAGAACTGTCGCGTCGTGCTCCGTAATCTGCGGTTGTAGAGCGGGCTCTGAGCCTTGATCATCTGCGTCTCGAGCAACTGGGCGCCGATGTCGCCGGCCGTGCGCACGTGGGAGATGCGACGCGCCTGGCGCAACAGCATCGCCTCCTCTGGCGTGCGGAAGTGATCCATCACGCGACCGCGGATGTCGACAGACGTTCCGATGTACAGCGGCAGCACGTCGCCTTGGGGGCCGTGGAAGGTGTAGACGCCCGGCGCGCGAGGAAGGGTGTCGATCTCGCTGCGCAGATGCTCAGGGTACTCGTACAACGCGGCGGCTTCCCGCCGCCGGTCACGCACCGGCCGCACGGGGCACCGCGGCGCGCTTCACCTGGCGCGCAATGCTGACGACGACGAACACCTCCACCTCGGTGCAGGACTCGATGACGATCGGCGGAAACTCAGGGTTGGCGGAGTGCAGCTCGATGTGGCGCTCACAGATCCTCAGGATCTTGCAGGCCGGCTGATTTCCTTCCCAGACTGCCATCACAAGGCTGCCGTTCTGGGGTGTGACCGAGCGGTCAACCACCAACAGATCGCCGTCTAGGACTCCTGCGCGCGCCATCGAATGGCCGCTGGCCCGATAGATGTAGGTCGCGAGTGGGTTACGCACGAGCAGACGGTTGAGGTCGAGCCTGTCTTCCTCGAAGTCCTCGGCGGGTGAGGGGAATCCCAGCTGCACCGCCGCAGCGCCGATGGGTAGGGGCTGCGGCGGGGCGTCGAACGCGGCGCAACCGACGAATGTGGCGTGTGCGTAGAACAGTGGAAACATGGATCAGCTCCGTATGCGGTCGCTACGCTGAGGCATACGGGTCTCGCGGGCTGAGACCGACACCTGGCTAGCAGCGGAGACCTCGGCGATTCACAGTTTCCGTTAGAGGTTGACCCGACCAATTGATTAATCCAAACCACCAGCAATATTTTCCAGCAAACATTAAGTTATATAAAGTTACAGAATATTGCACATATTGACTTAGTGGCGGCTGTGACATAATTTGTCCACAAGCGCCGGAGTGGGTCGATGCCGTACACGCTCGAACAAGTGAAAGCTGCTTTTGAAGCAAGTGGGATGAGTGTCGCCACTTGGGCCGACGCCCGCGGCTTCACGCGTGCTGCCGTCTACGCGGTCTTGGATGGAAGAACGAAGGGTCGCAGGGGCGAGGCGCACAGAATTGCCACCGCGCTGGGAATCAAAGAGTCCGCACAACGCGATCTAGAGGTGCTACTTGCATGCGAGCAGGCGCCAAAAGCTCAATCAGAAGAGAACAAGAGATGACGCGGTAGATAAGTAAGAAATGCCGCTACGTGAAAAGCAAAACCCCAGCTGTCGGGGCTGGGGTTTTGCGGGTAAGCGATCGAGTGTCCGCTTAACCCTGATCGTATCCGGTTCCGAAACAGACATCAACACGCTGTCTCGCGTGCGGGTGAGGCTCGCGTGTGAAAAGCGGCCGAGTTGAGGTGAGCCGATGGTCAGTGGAGCTGAGCGCCGACAGAGGCGCGGTGGTGCATCCAATTGTGAGCACGCCTACGAGGTTCTAGCTCAGAACCTGAGGTCGAGGGACCTTCCCAAGGCAGTTTCCGAAGAGATCCTTAGCATGTGCAGGGAGCCTAGTCGCCGTGTCGGCGATAGGGCTTTAACTAACGTGATTACGAGATTTCAGTCAAAAAAGAACGGGTCACCGAGACTTCTAGAGAGCACCACCGTGGAGTTGCAGCTCGCATATGAGCTTGAGCGTGACTCGACGGTGCTCGCCTACTTCAACCAAGTTGCTTGTCGGCGAGTTGAGCGCTTCGTCAACAATGGGAAGCATCACATTTCAACAATTACGGTGGATTTCCTGATTGTAAGAGAAGACTCGCTGACACTCGTTGAGTGCAAGAACGAGGACAGGCTGGAGAAGCTCCGCGAATCAAAGCCTCAGGAGTGGATTTACGCAAACGGTATGCCTCTGCATAGGCCGCTTCTCAAGTGGGCAGAGGAACGGGGGCTAAGGTATGAGACTTGGTGCCCCAGATACCTAGACGGCATATGGTTATCAAACCTTGAAATGATGTTTGGTGCCGCGCGAGAAGAGGGTGTGAATGGCGTTACACAACACTTGATCGCGAGAATTGAGAATCAGCTAAGAGTTAGCTCGAAAACGATTTACGAACTTCTGCAGTGCATCGATAAGCTCACCGTACAGAATATCGCCCTGCTGCTATGGGGTAGTGTGCTGTATGGGCCAGAGCGTCGTATCCGGATTTCGGACACGACTAGATTTCATGTTTTCTTGAATAAAGAAGCCGCCGAAGAGCATGAGTTGAGGGTAGAGAAGCAGGCGCTTCTAGATGCGAGTCCGGTCACCTCGTGGATCGCTAACGCTAGCACCGTTGACTTTTCAAGAGCAATAGAAAGACAGAAAGCACTACTAGCCGCAGAAGATCACGGGCGCGCGTTAAATCGATATGAGAAGAGAATAAAGAAAAAAGCGCCTAGCCTTGATCTACAGGACCTAGCTACAAGCTTCCACAAGAGTGGAAATCGGACGCGCAGAATATCTCATGGGCAAATTGAAATTTTAGCTTCCGTCGTGAAAGAGGACTGGGAAGGAGGTGCTGTAAGCACCTTATCGACCCTCTGTTCGCGTGTTAATCATGCTCTGGCTGAAGCTGGGTGCCGGCCCGTGAGTAGAACAACGATTGCAAGGGCAGCGAGAAAGGTAAAAGACGAAACGAGAGCGCTGAATATTGGTGGCATGAGGGGCTTTCAGTCAGCAAGGACTGCTTCGGACCCTCGCGTTCGTACGCTTATGGCGCAAGCGACGTTGGAGTCATTGCAAATCGATTCAACGGTCGCGGACCAGTTTGTATTGTTATACGAAGATAAACCAAAGCTTGGAAAGTCGACAGTCTACGTTGCTGTCGATTGCAACACAAAGGACTACGTAGGCTTCGCTATGGGCCCGGGGGAATCAGATAGGAATGCGCTTGGGTCAATTCTAAGAGACGTCGTACGAAGGCATGGTTCCCTGCCGGGGCGCCTGCTAGTAGACCGGGGCCCGGAGTTAACGTCGAAGTTCGTTCGTGAGATCGCGGATCGATATGGAATGTCCGTGAGCTTTGCTCCAACGGGAAGCGGAAGAACCAAGTCTTTTGTGGAAACCGCGTTCAAGAGGGCTAACAACCTCATCTTTGACGAATTGCCAGGAAGCACGAGGAACGACAAGAAGGGACGATCGGTAGACGGTAGATTCAAGGGAAGGGCGACAGCCGCCCTGCGTATGTCGAGACAAGTGGAGATTGTGGAATCCATTATTCTGGAGGAAATTCCCAGAATTACAGATGATGAAGGGATCTCGCCACGGGATAGATTCAATGAAGTCGATAGACCGCGAGGCGGAATAAGAATCTCCGATGACGATGAGTTCATGTTCTGGACCTCTGTTCCTTCGACCAGCCAGCGTATTGATCCCTGCCGTGGGCTCCGACTCTCAACGGGCACATACGTTAGCAATGAGCTTCTATCTGCCGCACGGCGAGGGCAGATGGTTGAAGCGCGTTTGGACTGCGAGGACCCGTCACTCGCTTGGGTACGAACGACGGTTGGGTTCGTGAAAGCGTGGAATAGCGAGATCTATTTTGCGAACGGCCTGAGTTTGCATGAGAAGAAGATGATGCACTTCAGACGACGTACGGAAAGGGCTACGAAGCGAAAAGAACAACCTGGACAAGCAGACTCGATTCGCCAGGGTTTGGCTCAAGCAGTAAAGGGAGAATTGAACGAAAAGAAGAAGATTGAAGTAGATGGACCTAGGTCGGACGAGTCCAAAGCGACCGTACCTCCCTCGCGGATATCTATTCCCTACGATGAAATTGGGGAGGTATAGCGTGCTCCCTAAGACGATAAGTCATCTGGCGTATGCAACCGCTCTCCAAGATTTGACCTACAGCATCAACTGCACTAAGCCGGGTGGAATCGTCTGGGTGATCGGCCCCTCCGGAGCTGGGAAGAGTCATATCCGCAGCGAGGTAGCCAGAGTGCTCGTGGGGGATCCTAGTCAATGGGGTGACGGCCGACTGCCGCTGGTATCGGTTCGAGCGCAAGTTACAGATCGAAGCCGATTCAATCCGAAGGATCTGGCGCGTCGTCTCGCCGATAGCCTGCGTGAGCCAAACTTGGACTTCTTAAGGCTCAACGTCTCAGGTACTCAGCTCGAATCCATCGAGAGTTATTTAAGCTCCGTCAGTTCCAGTCACAAGTTCTTAGGAAGGAGAGATTCCTCAGAGCACGCTATGCGAAGCGAATTCGAGAGGCATGCCCGCGCCAGAGATCTAAAGTGGCTCTTCATTGAGGAGATAGCATCAATCGTCAAGGTTCACAGAGGTCATAGTGTCGCTAACTATATGACGAGCTTGATGCAGATCGCGGAAGAGATTGGCGTGGTGCTCGTACTTTTCGGAACACAAAGAGCTTTTCCATTGTGGATGGAGAATGAGGAAGTCAGGAACAGATCTCGGTGGGTGTGGGTTCGTCGATATCGGGAGTACGAGCCGGAAGATCTGCGTCCTTTTGCTGAGATGGTTCGAGCTGCCGGGGCAAGGTATGAGCTTTCAAGGAAAGATCTGCTGACAAGTGACTTGGAACTAGCATTGGTTAATAGCGCTGGGATCATGGGCTCTCTTTTAAACTGGCTCGATAGAGCTGATGCTCATAGAAACATCCGTCGAGCAGACAAGGTTGAGCTATGTGATCTACGAAAAGCGACTCTTGAAGTTTATCTACAGGAAGACCTGTGGAATAAGGCTAGAGCCTTTGATGAGATTGCCGACGCGAAAGGAAACTTTAAGCTTTCCGCGCTAGTGAAAAATGTGTCTTGGCGCGGAGGTGACTAGTATGACGTCTCAGAGTAGGTGGACCTCGCTTCCACCGGTGCCTTTGGATGGCTCAGGTACTTGGCTAGTCGAGTCACTGGACAGTTATGTCGGCAGACTCGCAGCGACACTCAACATGAGTGTGCTTCAGATGCTTAGCGAGATAGATGGGATGTCGACTGTCACGAGCGGGTCAGTGACGCAGCGGCGAAACGCGTTAGTTGGGCCATCTGCTCGCTCCTCAAAAAGGCGGCGAGCTACTGAAATCATGACGGGAGTTGATCTACGAGGATCGACGTTCTGCGCGCTGAAGGAGATCATGCAGCAACGGGGAGGGATCTCAACTAAGCGCAGATGGTGTCCGGTCTGCCTTGGCAATGAGGAAGGTCAAGTGACGAATCGCTTGATCTGGTGCTTGGAAGACTACACCGCTTGCTCTTTGCACGATCATAGAATCGTGAGCGAGTGCGCAAGATGTGGGTCTGAGCAGAATTACGGAAGATCTGAGAAGAGCGAAATATTCTGTGGAAACTGCGGTTTCGCGCTCTCGCAATGCTTTCAAGCTAGTCGTTCTTTCAAGGGATCGCATTGGATCAATACGAACTTGGAGCAGTTCGTTGAGTGGCTCGCTACGGCTGATCCTGAGGACTCCCCTTTCCGTTTGGATCACGTAGGTGGGCGGAAGCCAAGAGCTATGCATACGGGCTGCAACGGAGAGCTTTCGCTGATATCGCTCGCTTCCGATTCTGAGGACGGACGAATCAGCATCGCGAGTGCCGCGGAGATCGCGATAGAGTCAGGATGCAGTCTTCTAGACTGTTTCATCAGACCTCTGTCTCAACATCAGCAGTTTCTATTCGAAGATCTTCCGGCACGGTTCACATCAGGGCGTGAGCTTGGCACCAAGGTCGTGCTCGCAATACTAATCTTCAGTTGCATAGTGTCTGACGAGAGATTCGTGGCTGTGCCGCCCGTTGCGGATTTTGTCACATGGCTAGGACTGCCTAAGTCGGACGCGCGACACATATATACTCGCGTAAGCTTTAAAGAGAAAAGCGAGTGGTTTGTTAGGGCAATCGGTGCAAGACATCTTCACAGAGGACTCTTCTCGTCTGCAATGTCATACTGCATTTCAACGAAAGCTGATGGTCAATCTGCTCTCGCATATCTTGTTGCTCTATATCCGGATAATAAGAAGTCACTTCTACTTGCGGAGATTGCCCGTACTTGCGTTTTCATATCCGATTGCATTTGGAATTCTGGGCTGTGCATCTCCAAAGCGGATGCTGCCGAAGCTCACTATCGAAAGTGGATTTACTCGCAGGTTAACGATAGTCATTTCATACCGATGGAACAGCTGATGGCGCCTAACAAGAATGACTGAGGTGTCAAACGCGACGGGCAGGGCCGAGAGTTAGTTGCGGACTCAAAAGTGGCCTGAGTGCTTCTGCTCAACGGCTTTCGCAGCTGAGTGCAATGTCTCAGTTCCGAGCTCGACTCCTGCTCGACCGCCAACTGACCTCTCAAGATGCCGGGACGCTGTTCCCGTCTACCACTGGCAGCGATCTCTATGGACGTTGTTCATGTGAGGAGCCTAGGGACTCCGTTGAAGTTTTGCTGGGTGAAATGGGGATAACAAGTGAACCCGCTTCGCTTGGGGCTCAACGCCTCCCAGTCACGATTAACCGTAGGGCGCATGCTCATGGAGTGAGCACGGCGTAGCCCACGCCGTGGCGGCTCGCGCCTAGATGGGGTCTAGGTGTCCAGTATCAGGTCGACGAGGGGGCGTAATAGGCTCGTGGCAGCTACCGGCGAGTGAATGACGCTTGAGGTCAAGGTGCTCAAACATTGGTGCACAGCATTAGCTCGGCGCCGGTATTTAACTTTCCGTTCATTTTTGAGGCGGCCAGGAGCGGTTCGAGTCTTAATGGACACCATAGTTGCGACATACGCCCCAACCTTTGGTGTCATGACCAAACGGTTACGCCGCGACCTGAACGCGCGGCAAAAGTTCCTGTACTTTCCAGTTCAATATTCAGCAGGGGTTGTCGGGGCGGGACCAGAATGCGGTCACCGGCCCGGATGACCGCGTTTCCCCTCCCCTTGAAGCGCATCCCCTCCCCGTCATCCGGGCCGGCATTTCCAACCCCGATCGTGTGACCCCATAAGAGTCGGATGCCACGTAGCGTCCGTCCGGAGAGAGACCCCGAATGAAGCGCTTCCTCCCGATCGCAGCCCTCGCCGCTGCGCTTCCCTTCGCCGCTAATGCCGCCGAAGGCCTGTCCTACAACTATCTCGAAGGCGGCTACTCGGCCAGCAAGTCCGACATCGCGCCGGTCAACCGCGACGTCGATTCCGACGGCTGGTCGATCCGTGGCTCGGCCGCGTTCGCGCCGAACTTCCACGCCTTCGGCGACTACACCCGCGAGAGCGTCGACCGCAGCCCGCTCGACCGCGACCAGTGGCGCTTGGGCGTGGGCTACAACCACGAACTGAGCCAGCGCACCGATCTGCTGACCCGCGTCGCCTACCAGAAGCTCGACTTCGGCCACGGCTTCAACGCCGACGGTTACTCGGTCGAAGTGGGCGCGCGCAGCGCGCTGCTGCCCGCGCTGGAGGGCTACGCCCTGGCCGGTTACGAGGATCTCGACAACGGCTTCGACAGCGAGTTCTACGGCCGCCTCGGCGCGCAGTGGAAGTTCAACCAGAACTTCGGCGTCGCCGGCGACGTGAAGCTGATCAAGGGTGGCGACACCCAGTGGTTCGTCGGTCCGCGCCTGACCTGGTAATCCGACGCACCACCGCTCCCCCGCGGTGTCCGGTCCCCAGCGCTTCCCCGGCGCCTCTCTCTCCCGGACATCGCCAGAACCCGGCCAGCAATGGTCGGGTTCTTTTTTTCGGGAAGACGATTCGAGCCGCTAGCCGGATGCGCGGTGCTTGGTATTGCCCGTCATCCCGGCGCAAGCCGGGATCCAAAGCCCTTCTCGCGCTGGCGTCCAGCTGTCGCGCGCTGTGCTGCTCGTGCAGTGCGCGAGACCGTGACTGAAGTCGCTGGATCCCGGTTTGCACCGGGATGACGTCCTATCCCGATCGGGCGCTCATACGACGAGGCAGACTGCCTCGCGAGCGAATGCTCAGCCGAACAGCGACTCCGGATACTCCGGCTTCTGCTCGCGCGCCATCAGCCGAGCCAGGCCTTCGGCCGGGGTGATGTCACCGTGCAGCACGGCGCGCACGTTGCTGGAGATCGGCAGTTCGATGCCGTGACGCTCGGCCAGACGCATGACCTCGTCGGCGGTCTGCACCGACTCGACCACTTGGCCGATCGCGCGCACCGCGTCCTCGAGCTTCTCGCCGCGGCCCAGCGCCAGCCCCAGCCGGCGGTTGCGCGACAGATCGCCCGAACAGGTCAGCACCAGATCGCCCAGACCGGCCAGACCCATCAGGGTTTCCGGACGGCCGCCGATCGCCTGGTTCAGACGCAGGATCTCGTTGAGGCCGCGGGTGATCAGGCCGGTGCGGGCGTTGAGTCCCAGCTCCATGCCGTCGGCCGCGCCGGTGGCCACGGCCAGCACGTTCTTCATCGCACCGCCGAGTTCTGCGCCGCGCATGTCGGTGCCGGTATAGGCACGGAAGGTCGGGCCGTGCAGCACGTCGGCGACGGCCTGCGCGAAGGCCTCGTCGTCCGACTGCACGGTGATCGCGGTCGGCAGGCCCGACGCGACTTCTTTGGCGAACGATGGGCCGGTGACGACGGCCAGCGGCACATCCTCGCCGACCAGCGCGCCGGCCACTTCATGCAGGAAGCGGCCAGAACCGGGTTCGAAGCCCTTGGTCGCCCACGACACGCCGACACCGGCCGGGCGCAGCGGCGCCAGCAGTTCCAGCGTTTCGGTGAAGGCGTGCGACGGCACCACGACCAGGATCAGGCCGACGCCGTCGAGCGCGGCGGCCAGATCGGTGGTCGCGCGCAGCGAGTCGGGCAGCGGAATCCCGGGCAGGTAGCGCGGGTTCTCGTGGCGCTGGTCGATCGCCTCGATCTGTTCCGCGTTGCGGCCCCACAGCGTGGTGGGGTGCCCGTTGCATGCGATCAGCGAAGCGAGCGCGGTCCCCCAGGAGCCCGCGCCCAGCACCGCGACCGCGGTCTTGCGGTCGGTCACGCTCAGGCGTTGCCGATCTGGTCGGTCGTCGGCTGCTCGTTGCCCTGCGCGCCGCGCTGGCGCAGGCCTTCGGCGTACAGCGCGTCGAAGTTGATCGGCTGCAGCAGGAACGGCGGGAAGCCACCAGCCTGGATCAGGTCGCCGATCAGCTGGCGGGCATACGGGTACAGCACGTTCGGGCACTGGGTGCCCAGCAGCGCGTCGAGGGTGTTGTTGTCGAAGCCGGCCAGACCGAACACGCCGGCCTGCTTCACTTCGGCCACGTACACGGTGTTGGCGTTGTCCTCGCCGGTGGTGCAGGTCAGGGTGATCGCCAGCACGACCTCGTAGGCGTTGTCGCCGACGCGCTGGACGCTCTGGTTGAGGTTCATGTTGAGCTGCGGCTGGGCCTGCTCGTTGAAGATGGCCGGCGACTTGGGCGACTCGAACGAGACGTCCTTGACGTAGATCTTCTCGACGCTGAACTGCGCGCCTGCCGGCTGCGCGGGTGCTGCGCCGTTGGCGCCGTTGGTCTGTTCTTCGGACATGTAAATCGACTCCGGCAAAAAGGTGTTGAGAGAACGTATCGGATCAAAGCGGATTGCCGATTATGGCATTCCGATGTGGCGGGACTGCCGGCTCAGCCGCGGCCCTTGGCCAGCGGCAGGTCGGCCTGCAGCCAGCCGCCGATGCCGCCGTCGAGGACGAAGACATTGGTGAAACCGGCCTTCTTCAGGCGCTTGGCGGCATCGCTGGCGGTGCTGCCGGTCTTGCAGACCAGCACCACGGGCAGGGCCTTGGCCGGGGCAAGCTGCTTGCTCTCCGGGTCGAACTGGCTCATCTGCACGTTCTTCGAGCCGGGGATGTGCCCCTTGCCGAAGTCGGCGGACGGGCGCAGGTCGACGACCAGCGCGTTCTCGCGATTGACCAGCGCGGTCAGCTCGGCCGGGCGCAGGACCTTGAAACCGCGGAACAGCCGCGAGATCTCGTTGAAGACGATCGCCACCGTCAATGCGGCGAGGACCAACGACAGCATCTGGTTACGGCCGAGGAAGGCCAGCAGTTCTTCGAAATTCACGGATGGATCGCGGGATGTCAGCGGGCGGCGATTGTCGCACACCACCATGACCGCCCGGCGGCGGCCGCTTGGCGGGCGGCGGCGCGGCTTACTGGCCGGCCCAGAAGTCCGGCAGGCCGTCGACGATCCACCAGGTGCCGGCGGCCGCGTCCCAGCGCCAGCGCTCGGTGTAGCGCACGGTGCGCTCGGCCATGGTGTGGCGGTTGACCACGCCGATCTGGACCTGACGGGTCGCGTCCTCCGGACCCGCCTGGCCGCCCGTCTCGCGATAACTGGTCACCTGCACCTGCTCGTAGCGGGCGAAGTCGAGGTCGCTAGCCGGATGGGCGGCGCGATAATCGGGATCGACCAGTTGCCAGGCGGTCTGGAAATCGTTCCAGCGCACCGCGCCCGACCAGGCGTACTGCGCACGTTCCAGCGCACTGGCCTGCTTGCCGGTGCTGGCGCAGCCGGGCAGCAGCATCACCAGCGTGAGCAGGCACCAGATCGTGTACGGGCGGAGGTGAGCGAAAGCGCGCATCGACATGTCCCCTGACGTGAGGCCGCCATCGTAGCCGCCACCGCAGCCGCGCGTGCGCCTGCCGGTATCCTGTGACCGATGGATGCCACTTCCTCTTCTCCGGCCGCCACGGTCAACATTGCGGCCGCATTGCCGCGGCTGGCGCAGGCCGCGCCCGACCGCATCGCGATGCGCTGCCCGGGTCCCGACGGCCGCTACGCCGATGCGCACGCCCTGACCTACGCCGCGCTCGACGCGCGCAGCGACGCGATCGCCGCCGGTCTCGCCACCCACGGCATTGTTCGCGGCACGCGCACGGTGCTGATGGTGCGACCCACGCCCGAGTTCTTCCTGCTGATGTTCGCGCTGTTCAAGGCCGGCGCGGTGCCGGTGCTGGTGGACCCGGGCATCGACAAGCGCGCGCTGAAGCAGTGTCTCGGCGAGGCGCAGGCCGAGGCCTTCATCGGCATTCCGCTCGCGCAGTTCGCACGCGTGCTGCTGGGCTGGGCGAAGTCCGCGCGTGTGCGCATCACCACCGGACGCCGCGCGCTGCTGAGTGACGCGACGTTTGCCGATGTCGAACGCGCCGGTGCCGGCGCGGGTCCGCAACTGGCGGCGACCGCCGGCGACGACATCGCGGCGATCCTCTTCACCAGCGGCTCGACCGGCGTGCCCAAGGGCGTGGTCTACCGGCACCGCCACTTCGCCGCGCAGATCGACATGCTGCGCGACGCCTTCGGCATCGGCGCCGGCGGCGTCGACCTGCCGACCTTCCCGCCGTTCGCATTGTTCGATCCCGCGCTCGGGCTGACCTCGATCATCCCGGACATGGATCCCACGCAACCGGCCAAGGCCGATCCACGCAAGCTGCATGCGGCGATCAAACGCTTCGGCGTCGACCAGTTGTTCGGTTCACCTGCGCTGATGGGCGTGCTTGCGAAATATGGACGCCCGCTGCCGAGCCTGCGTCGGGTGACATCGGCGGGCGCGCCGGTGCCGCCAGACACGGTTGCGAAGATCCTCGAACTGTTGCCCGGCGACGCGCGTTTCTGGACGCCCTATGGCGCCACCGAATGCCTGCCGGTGGCGGTGGTCGAAGGGCGCGAACTGTTGGTGCTGCGCACGCGCACCGAGCAGGGCGCCGGCACCTGCGTCGGTCGCCCGGTGCCGCCGAACGAGGTACGCATCATCCGTGTAGACGATGCGGCGATCGAGGCGTGGTCGGACGGGCTGAAGGTGCAGGGCGGACAGGTCGGCGAAATCACCGTCGCCGGCCCCAGCGCCACCGACACGTATTTCAACCGCGATGCGCAGACGCGCCTGGCGAAGATCGTGGAGACGCTGCCCGACGGCAGCACGCGCGTGGTGCATCGCATGGGCGATCTCGGCTATTTCGATGCCGAAGGGCGCCTGTGGTTCTGCGGCCGCAAGGGCCATCGTGTGGTGACCGCCACCGGCACGCTGTGCACCGAGCAGGTCGAGCCGGTGTTCAACGTGCATCCCGACGTGCGTCGCACCGCGTTGGTCGGTGTGGGTGCGAAGGGTGCGCAGACGCCGGTGCTGTGCGTGGAGCTGGAAGCCGGCGTCGCGAAGACCGAACAGACGCGCATTGCCGACGAACTGCGGCACATCGGCGAAGGCCATGTGCACACCGGGCGCATCGATCGATTCCTGTTCCATCCCGGCTTCCCGGTCGACATCCGCCACAATGCCAAGATCGGCCGCGAGACGCTGGCCGTGTGGGCGGCGAAACACGCAAAGGACCTCGCATGAAACTGCTCGTCACCGGTGGCGGTGGATTCCTCGGCCAGGCCCTCTGCCGCGGCCTCGTCGAACGCGGGCATGCGGTCACCAGCTTCAACCGCGGGCATTACCCGGAACTCGACGCCATCGGCGTGCGTCAGGTGCGTGGCGATCTCGCCGATGCGGCCGCGGTGCGCGCTGCCGCGCAGGGCATGGACGCGATCTTCCACAACGCGGCCAAGGCCGGTGCCTGGGGCAGTTTTGACAGCTATCACCAGGCCAACGTCGTCGGCACGCAGAACGTGCTCGACGCCTGCCGCGCGCACGGCATCGGCCGGCTGGTCTACACCTCCACGCCCAGCGTGACCCACCGCGCGACACACCCGGTCGAGGGCGGCACCGCGGACACGGTGCCTTACGGCGAAGGCTTCAAGGCGCCGTATGCGACGACCAAGAAGATCGCCGAGCAGGCGGTGCTGGCCGCGAATGGGCCGGGCCTGGCCACGGTCGCGCTGCGCCCGCGTCTGATCTGGGGCCCGGGCGACCAGCAGCTGCTGCCACGTCTGGTCGAACGCGCGAAAGCCGGGCGCTTGCGTTTCGTCGGCGACGGCGAGAACCGCATCGACACGACCTACATCGACAACGCCGCGCAGGCGCATTTCGACGCGTTCGACCATCTGGCGCCCGGCGCGGCCTGCGCCGGGCGCGCCTATTTCATCAGCAACGGCGAGCCGACGACCGTGCGCGAGATCGTCAACGCGCTGCTCGCGGCCGCCGGCGCACCACAGGTGACCAAGACCCTGCCGTTCGGCGCGGCGTACGCGATCGGCGCGATCTGCGAATCGGTGTGGCCGCTGCTGCGGCTGTCGGGCGAACCGCCGATGACGCGCTTCCTCGCCGAGCAGCTGAGCACCACGCACTGGTATGACATGGCGCCGGCGACGCGCGATTTCGGCTACGTCCCGCGGGTCACCCTTCACGAAGGACTCACCCGGCTGAAAGATTCGTGGACAGGTACCTGACCGTCACCTGATCGCGACCGGAGCGGGCATAGGGTGACCCCCGAACCGCTCACGGGAACCAGGAGACCACCCATGCTTCGTTACGCCGTCATCTTCCTCGTCGTCGCCATCATCGCCGGTGTCCTCGGCTTCAGTGGTGTCGCCGGTGCCGCCACCAACATCGCCTGGATCCTGTTTGTCGTGTTCCTGATCCTGGCCGTGATCTCGATGCTCCGCGGCCGCGGGCCGTAACGGTCCCCTCTGCGACGCACTCGAAACGCCCGCCCTCCGGCGGGCGTTTTCTTTTGGCCTCCGCCGCGTCTTGAAGCCGACCGGCGTCGACCGCGCCGCGCACGTGATGCCGCGTGATCGGCCGCTACAATGCGGCCATGGCCGGATTCCTTCCCTCTCCCTTCGCGGCGCTCAAGCCGATCGCCGGACGCGCGCTGGAAACCGCGCTCAACCAGGCGCTCGCGCTCGATGCCGACACGCGCGCCGCGCTCGCCGGACTCGACGGACAACGCATCGCACTGACGCTGGCGTCGCCGCCGTTGGCGCTCGAACTGCGCGTCGACGGTGAGCGTCTGCGGGTCGGCCCGGTCGACGAGGCCGTCGAACCGGATCTTGCCGTGCGCACCACGCTCGCCGGCGTGCTGTCGCAACTGCCGTTCCTGCGCCGCGACGACGCACCGCCGATCGGCAAGGTCCGCGTGTCGGGGGATGCCGAACTCGCCCGCCGGCTGCAGAAGCTGGCCGGCCATTTCGATCCCGACTGGCAGAAGCCGTTCGTCGCGGTGTTCGGCGACGTCATCGGCGTGCAGGTCGCCAACGCCTTCGCCTCGGCGCTGCGCCAGGCGCAGGATCTCGGACGCACGCTGAGCGAGAGCGCGGTCGAATACGTGACCGAGGAATCGCGCGATGTCGTCGGCCGCGACGAGCTCGATGCGTTCAACGACGACGTCGACGGCCTGCGCGACGATGTCGAACGGCTTGCCGCACGCGTGTCGCGCCTGCAGCGCGGTCCCGCCGCATGAAGGGTGTGTTGCGTGCCTCGCGCATCGGCCGCGTGCTGCTGCGCTACCGCCTCGACGATCTGCTCGACGGCACGCCGGCCGAGCGCTGGCTGAAACTCGCGCGCCCGTTCGTGCCGCGTGCCTCGGCCGACATCGCCGCGCAGTCGCGTGGTGCGCGCCTGCGTCTGGCGCTGCAGGAACTCGGGCCGATCTTCGTCAAGTTCGGGCAGATCCTCTCGACCCGCCGCGACCTCGTGCCGCCGGACATCGTCGACGATCTCGCGCTGTTGCAGGACCGCGTGCTGCCCTTCGACGGCGCACTCGCGCAGTCCATCGTCGAACGCGAACTGGGCCTGCCGATCGCGCAGGCTTTCGCGAAGTTCGACCCGGTGCCGCTGGCATCGGCGTCGATCGCGCAGGTGCACGCGGCGACGCTGGCCGCTGACGACCGCAACCCGCAGCGCGAGGTCGTGGTCAAGGTGCTGCGCCCGACGATCGAAAAGCAGATCGCCGCCGACGTCGCGCTACTGAAGAATCTCGCCGCACTGGTCGACCGCACGCATCCCAATGCCGACAAGATCCGTCCGCGCGAAGTCGTGGCCGAGATCGAGAACACGCTGGCCGCCGAACTCGACCTGCAGCGCGAAGGCGCGAACGCATCGGTGCTGCGGCGCTTCTGGACCGGCTCGGTCGATCTCTACGTGCCGGCGCCGGTGTGGGAACGCACCACCCAGCGCGTGCTCACCCTCGAGCGTGTGCACGGCATTCCCAGTGACGACATCGCCGCGCTGGACGCCGCCGGCATCGACCGCAAGGCGCTCGCGGCCAAGGGCGTGCGCGTGTTCTACACGCAGGTGTTCCGCGACAACTTCTTCCATGCCGACGCGCACGCCGGCAACATCTGGGTGGACCGGGACCGCAAGACCAACCCGCGCTTCATCGCGCTGGATTTCGGGATCATGGGCCAGCTTTCGCGCGAGGATCAGTACTACCTCGCCGAGAACTTCATGGCGATCTTCCGCCAGGACTACCGGCGCATCGCCGAGCTGCACATCCAGGCCGGCTGGATGCCCGGCCACATCCGCATCGACGAACTCGAAGCCGCGGTGCGTTCGGTCTGCGAGCCCTACTTCACCCGGCCGCTGTCGGAAATCTCTCTGGGCGAAGTGCTGGGCAAGCTGTTCCGCACCGCGCAGCGCTACCAGCTGACCTTGCAGCCGCAGCTGATCCTGCTGCAGAAGACGCTGCTGAGCATCGAGGGCATCGGCCGTCTGCTCGATCCCAAGCTCGACATCTGGGCGGTCGCGCGGCCGGTGCTCGAACGCATCCTCGTCGAGCGCTACAGCCCACAGCGTCTGGGCCGTGAGTTCCGCGACCGCCTGCCGGAACTGATCACCCAGGCGCCGGACATGCCGCGCCTGCTGCACGGCTGGCTCAAGCAGCAGGTCGAAGGCCGCCACGAACTGCGGATGCGCTCCGAGGATCTCGCGGCATTGAACGCGACCCTGCACGGCATGCAACGTCGTGTGGTCGCCGCGATTCTCGGCGTGGGACTGCTGATCGTCGCGGCGGTGATGTACGCACTCGAAGCAGGCGGTCCGAGCATCGTCGGACTGCCGGTGGCGACCTGGGTCGCCGGTGTTGGCGGGCTGTGGGCGCTGCTCGCGGCGTGGCCGCGGCGTTCGACGCAACTCTCGCGGGATTGACTTCGCGCTGAGCTCTGCCCTTTACCCCGACTGGCGTGATGGCTCAGCCAAGCCGCGAGTCGTCGCAATCTGCCCCTTCCCCCGCGCGCGGGGGAAGGCTGGGATGGGGGCAAGCAGGACGTGCGGAATGCAACGCACTGAGCGCAAAAGCGCAACCGTATTTGCACGCGACGGATACTACTGTGCAGTGACGGTTCGCCCCCACCCAACCCTCCCTCGCAAGCGGAGGAGGGCTCAAGCGGAAAGCTGGGCGCGGCATTCTTCCGCGCGTGCGTCGAGCCAGTCCCGCTCGCGTGGATTGCGCGCCAGTGATGCCGCCTGTTCGAACGCGGCAGCGGCATCCGCATGCCGGCCGAGCTTCGCCAGCAGATCAGCGCGTACGCCTGGCAACAGGTGGTAGTCGGCGAGTGTGGACTCGCTGCCCAGTGCTTCGACCAGTGGTAGCGCCGCGGCAGGACCGGCGGCCATGCCGACGGCGACCGCGCGATTGAGCGCGACCACCGGCGAGCCGGTCAGCGCCAGCAGTTGACCGTAGAGCGCGGCGATACGCGTCCAGTCGGTCGTCGCGGCGCTCGGCGCCAGTGCGTGGCAGGCCGCGATCGCCGCCTGCAGTTCGTAGGCGCCGGGCGGCGCCGCGCCGCGTGCCGTCTGCGCGCGCGCAAGTGCGGCCAGACCCGCATCGATCAGGTGACGATGCCAGCGCGAACGGTCCTGGTCGGGCAGCAGTACCGGATGGCCATCGGCATCGACGCGCGCGTCGAGACGCGAGGCCTGCAGCGCCATCAGCGATTCGAGCGCATGCACTTCGGCCTCGTGCGGCATCAGTCCGGCCAGTACGCGCACCAGCCGTAACGCCTCGGCGCACAGGTCCGGGCGCGCCCAGTCGTCGCCGCTGCTGGCGGCGAAGCCTTCGTTGAAGACGAGGTAGAGCACGTGCAGCACTGCCGCCAGACGCGCCGGCAGATCCGCGCGCTGCGGCACTTCGAACGGAGTGCCGGCCTTGGCGATGCCCTTCTTAGCGCGGACGATGCGCTGCGCGATCGTCGCCTCGGGCACCAGAAACGCACGCGCGATCTCGTCGGTGGTCAGGCCCCCAACCATGCGCAGCGTCAGCGCGACCTGCGATCCGACCGTCAGCGCCGGATGGCAGGCGACGAACATCAGCCGCAGCACGTCGTCGCCGATCGCATCGTCGAGCGCATCCTGCGCACGCGCGTCGGCCTCGCGCTGCGCCTGTTCGATCTCGCGCGCGAGCTCGGCGTGCCTGGCGTCGAGCAGGCGCCCGCGTCGCAGCCGGTCGATGCCGCGGTTACGCGCGGCGGTCATCAGCCACGCACCGGGATTGTCGGGCAGCCCGTCCCGCGGCCAGCGTTCGAGCGCGGCGACCAGCGCGTCCTGCGCCAGCTCCTCGGCCAGATCCAGATCGCGCACCACCCGCATCAGGCCGCCGATGATCTTCGGCAGTTCTTCGCGGCAGAGCGTCTCGATCGTGCGATGCAGGGCGGCCGTGTCCATGGGCGGCGATGACAGCATTCCGCGTGCCGGCGGGCAAGCCGCGCTGCGGCGCGGGCCGCGCCGGACACGGACGACGGTCGACTGCCGCATGCACGGTCGTGCGCTCATTCCGAGGGGAAGGCGGCCATGTCCATGAAACCCGCTTCCCACAGATGGCCGTCGGGATCGGCAAAGCCGTGCTGGTACATGAAGCCGTGGTCCACCGGCTCGGCATTCACCGTGCCGCCGGCGGCACGCGCCCTGGCGACGATCGCGTCGACCGATGCGCGATCGGGTTGCGACAGCGCGATGATCGCGCCGACGTGCCCCGGCGCCGGCAGCGGCGCCTTCGTGAAGCTCTGGAAGAACGGCTTGACCAGCAGCATGACGAAGCTGTCCTCGCCGATGATCATGGCGGTGGCGTTCTCGTCGGTGAACCGCGGGTCGAACGCGAAGCCCAGCGCAGTGAAAAAGCGCACGCTGCGGTCGAGGTCATCGACGGGAAGATTGACGTAGATCTGCGGACGGTACATGGCGCTCTCCTGGTGTGCGGAACGGGATGGGGTGAGGCTCAGCAACCGGTCTTCGCGTGCAGCACCATCCAGCCGGTGCCGAAGCGGTCCACGGCCATGCCGAAGCGGTGCGCGAAGAAAGTCTCCTCCATCGGCGCGCGGATCTGTCCGCCTTCGGCCAATGCGGCGAAGAGCCGCTCGGCGTCCGCGTCGCTGTCGACGCCCAGGTTGACGAAGGCATGCGGCGCGTCGGGCAGCGGTGTGCCCGGCGGCACGTCGGAGGCCATCAGCATCTGCCCGTCCACAGCGATGCAGGCGTACATGATCCGCTCCGGCGCGGCCACCGGATGTTCGGGGCACGGTGGGGCATCGCCGTAGGGCATCAGCACCGGCTCGGCGCCGAACAGCCGGCCGTAGAAGCGGAACGCTTCGGCGCAATCGCCGTCGAAATACAGGTAGGGATCGAATCGCATCGGGGTCTCCGGTCGTCCGCCAGAAGGGCGGTCCTGTGATGACGACGGACAACCGCGGCGGAAATCGACATCGCCGCGAAATTTTTCCGGCGGCCGCCACCACACCGCGTTCGGGCGCTGGTCGCTAGGCTGTCGGACCGAATCGCAACGAGGAGACGCCGATGATGCGCCGCCCCCTGATGCTCCTGCTGCCGCTGGCGTTGGCCGCCTGCGGACCGTCGGCCCCGCCGGCCGGCACCGCTTCCACTCCGGAGACCGCGCCGGCCGCGATTCCGGATGCAGCACCCGCCGATCACACGGCGATGCTGCAAAGCCACCACTGGCGCCTTACCGACGCGCAGACCTCGGCCGGCGCCCGCATCGACGCGCTGCTCGACGGACCCGAAGCGCCCCTGCAGCTGGATTTCGCCGACGGCGGCGTGCACGTGTCCAACGTCTGCAATCGCATGGGCGCGAACGCCGCGCTCGACGACGACCGGATCACCGTCGACCAGGTGATCTCCACGATGATGGCCTGTCCGGACGAGGCGCTGGCCGCGCGCGAACGCGCGATCGGCGAGCGTCTGCCCGGCACGCACCGGATCGCACTGCGCGCCGGCGAGCCCAAGCGCCTGACGCTGACGCTGGAGAACGGCGACGTGCTGTCCTTCGATGGTCGCCAGACCGCGGACGCCCGTTACGGCGGCGCCGGCGAGACGGTGTTCCTGGAAATCGCACCCGAGCGCGTCGCCTGCACGCATCCGCTGATGCCCGAACACCGGTGTCTGCAGGTGCGCGAAATCCAGTACGACGACGAGGGCGTGCGCACGGCGGGCGACGCCGAATGGGCGCCGATGTTCGAGGACATCGAGGGCTTCACCCACGAGGACGGTGTGCGCAACGTCGTGCGCGTGAAGCGCTACCAGGTGCCCGAACCGGCCGCGGACGCCCCGGCGCAGGCCTATGTGCTGGACATGGTCGTCGAATCGGAGACTGCCGCGCGCTGAGGCGGCAGGACCACGGCGCAATGCGCGCCGTGCAAGCCACGCGGCCGGGAAGGGCCGCCGGCGGTCGCGGCCGGCGCCCCGCCTTCAGTGCACGCGGATCAGACCTTCGCCGCCTCCGGATGCAGCGCGTAGCTGCCCCAGGTGGTGGCTTCGGCGAGCACGTGACCCTGTACCGCGCGCAGCACGTCGCCCGCGGTGAAGCGTTCGGGCACGTCGAGCGTCGCGACATCCAGCGCGAACACACGGAAGAAGTACCGGTGCGTGCGCAGGTCGTTCGGCGGCGGGTACGGGCCGTCGTAGCCGAACCAGTCGCCGGCGAGTTCGGCATCCCCGGCGAACCAGCCGGTGTAGTCGTTGAGGCCCTGGCGGGCGCCGGACGGACCGGGCGGATGACGCTTGCCACCCTTGGTCACGCCGTCGCTGGCGCTGCCCTCGCCGATGCTGCGCAGGTCGGCCGGCAGATCGACGACCGCCCAGTGCACGAAGGTGCCGCGAGGATGATCGACCGGGATCTCGACGCCGGCCTTGCCTGCGAGCGACGGATCGGTTGGTGCGTCGGGATCGAGGCACAGCAGTGCAAAGGACCGCGTGCCCTCGGGCACGTCGTCCCAGGCCAGGTGCGGACTGCGGTTGCCGCCAAAGCCGTCCGGCGTACCGACGGCGAAGCGCGCCGGGAGCGGCTTGCCGTGTTCGAAGCTGTCGCTGTGGATGCGCATGGTGTCTCCTGTGTCCGGGTCAGTCCTGACGGTAGCCCAGGCGCACCGCCACCGGCGTCAGCGCGGCGAACGGACCGGCGAGCACCTCGCGATAGGCCATCCAGCGGCCGGCGGGGATGCGATCGGGACCCAGCAGTTCGCGCGGCGGCGTCGGGAACGCGGGCACGCCCAGCGCTTCGGCGAAACGCGTGGCCAGCCGCTCGGGATCCTCGCCCGGCGCGTCGGTGCGCACGACCGTATGCGGGAACAGGTCCTGCTCGATCACATCGGCGATCTGCGCCAGGTGTGCGGCCAGCCACTCGGCGGCGCTGTCGGCGTCGGTGATGCGCATCGTCACCGGTGCGCCGAACGCGAACCATTCCAGCAGCATGTCGCGCGGATCGCGGACCGCGAACAGCAGACGCGCCTGCGGCAGCTGCGGGCGCAGCGCCAGCAGCCAGCTGTTGTCCCAGAACGGAATCCAGTCGATGACGGCGCCGTTCGCACCGACGCCGCGTGCAGGCAGCTGCGACTGCCAGCCGCCAGCGACCTGCTCCGCAGTGAACACGCCCTCTGCAAGACGCGCCGGCACGTTGCTGTCCTGGAACGGGTCCTGGACGGCGGTCGCGAACCGGTCAGAGCGGAACTCGGGCAGCGCGCGCTGCAGCACGTTGGCAATCCGGTCCACCTGGGAGCCAGGGGGGCCGTAGAGGAATACCGCCGGCGCGCGCGCGCCGTCGACGGACGCCTTGTCGGGCCAGCTAGCCGGCGCGGGCGTCGACACGGGGGGCGCGCCCGTCTGCGCCGTTTCCTCGACCGCGAGCGAGAGCCATGTCGCGAGCGCATCGGCAGGTCGCTCCGCCGCGTCCTGCGCCATGCCGATCCAGCGCCGCAGCATCGGACGCGCCTGCGCGCTGGCGGACGGCAGCAATCCTTCGGCGAAGGTCACCGCGGCCGGGGGGTCGCGGTCGAGCAGGCGGTCGAACAGCACCTGGGTGGCATTGCCATGGCCGGGCTGCAGCGCGGCGATCCTGCGCGCGGTCGCCTCCGATGCCGCGTGGGCACCGGTCCCGGCTTCCAATGCGAGCTGGGCCTGCAGCGCCGGCAGATGATCGGGACGCGCCGCATTCCAGCGGTCGACGATCGCCGTCGCTTCATCGCTGCCGAACGGGGCCATTGCGAGGCGCGCGACCCACAAATGATCGAGCCCGGGCTCGCGTGCGAGCGCGTTTTCGAGCGTGGCCTGCGTGTCCTCGGTGTTGCCGGTGGCCTCCCACAACAGCAACAGGGCATTGGTCGCACGGTGGGATTCGGGATGCGCGGCGAACGCAGCCTGCAGCAGCGGCTTCGCGCGCTCGGGTCGGCCGGCCTGCAGCTCGAGTTCGCCAGCCAGCGTCTGCATCGCCGGCGTCACCTGCGACGGATCGGACAGCAGGGCCGCGATCTCGTCGGCTGCCTCGGCAGGCCGGCCCTGCTGCAGCACGATCTGTGCGAGCAGGCCGCGCAACGGGGTGTGCCCGGTTCGATCGAGCATGCGACGGAAGGACTGCTCGGCGAACGCCAGGTGGCCCTTGGCCAGATAGGCGAACGCCAAAGCATTGAGCACCTGCAGGTCATCGGGCGCGCGCTGGGACGCGGCGGACAGCAGGCTCAGCGCACGATCGTGCTCGCCCCGGCGCGACGCCAGCGATCCCTGCAGCATCAGCGTCCAGTGGTGGTCCGGAGACACGCGTGCCGCGAGTTTGGTGAGCCGCTCGGCCTCGTCAAAATCGTTGCGACCCACGGCCATCTGCGCCTGGACGATATAGGCGCCGAACTGGTTGGGATCGAGGGCGACGGTCTGCGCGAGCGCCGCCTGGGCGCTGCCGACGTCCTGGATGTCGAGCAGCATGCCTGCGCGCAGAAAGTGCAACTCCGCGTCGTCTGGCATTTGCGCGATCGCCGCGTCGATCGTCGACAGCGCCGCGTCCCGGTCGCCGGTCGCACGGAACGCGAGGGCAGCGGCCCGCTTCACTTCGAGGTCGTCCGGCGCGGCCGCCAGTGCACGGCGCGCGAGCGCGACCGCCTGTGCGTTGTCACCGCGATGCAGGGCTTCGAAGATCTGTTGCGACATGCTGGACATCCCGGCGCAGGGCCGAACAAAGGCAAGGTCGCGCATTGTAGCGGCCATGCGCAGGCCGGCCCGAGGCTGCAGGCGCCCGTGCAGCCGGCCGGGCGACCGCGTCTGGCCTGGGCCGGAAACGGGAGTGCGGCGCGCAGCACGCGTACCCGCGCGTCGATCTCTACAGCGGCGGCTGCGATGTTCCCGCGTGCACTGCGGTCGCCAACCGGGTGCGCGCCGTGGCTTCGCGGGCGGCGTCGGCGTGGGCGCCCAGGCGCTCGGTGACCCAGCGTTCGGCGAAACCGTCGAGGTGGCGATCGAGCAGGAAGCCGCAGTGCCCGCCCCAGCGGCTGATCTCCAGCCGCGCGTGCGCCGGCAGTGCCAGCGCATGGAAGGCGTCGAGCGGAATCACCGGATCGTCGGCCGACATCAGGATGTCCACCGGCACCTGCAGCGACGACAGCCGCTCGCCGGCGACCGAATAGCCGTCGAAATAATTGTCGAGCGTGCCGAAATCGGTGTGCGTCTGGACCAGCCAGTCGGTCAGCTCACGCATGCCCAGTTGCAGCGTCGCGTCGTCGAACACGTGGTGGTCGGGAAACAGGTCGCGCTTGCGGCGCAGCGAGGCGCGCCAGGTGCGCTCGAAGTGGCGCAGGTACATGCGGTGCCCGCGCTCCATGTGCAGCATCGTCCGGGCCGGATCGATCACCGGGCACACCGCCGCGACGCCCGCCAGCTGCAGGCCGGCCGCTGGCGCGCGCAGCGCCAGGCGCAACGCGAAGTTGCCGCCCAGCGAATAGCCCGCGGCGATCATCGGCCGCGAGGCGAAACGCGCGGCGATGTCCACCGCCGCATGCACGACTTCGTCGATGCGATTGGAGTGGAAGATCGCCTGGTTGAGGTGGTGGCTGTCGCCGTGATCCCGGAAGTTGAGCCGGAACACCTCGTAGCCCGCGCGCAGCATGTGGGCCGCGGTCTGGCGCATGTAGCTCGATTCGGTGCTGCCTTCCCAGCCGTGCAGCAGCAGGGCCAGACCGCGCGGCTCGGTGCCGCGCACCACGCTGTGCAGGCCGTGCAGGCGCACGCCATCGCCGCCGTCGACCAGATGCTCGGTAGTGACCGCGCCGGTGGCCGCCAGCGCGCGCGCACCGCGCCGCCGCCGCCATGGACTGCTGGCGAGAATGGTCTGCACGTGCGGGCTGCGCAGCCACAGCGGCGGCGTGTAGTCGCTGCCGCCCACGCGCATGCCGTCCGGCGCCAGGCCGACCGCATCCGTCGGCGACGACGGATGCGCGGCACTCACGTGCGATCGCCCAGCGCGGCGACGATGCGCTCGCGCGACAGTCCGGCCATGCGCCGGCGCCCTTCGGCATCGATGGCGCGGATCGGTTCGAGGAACATCACGTCCGCCTCGCCACCCGGCTCGCCGAGCAGGCGCAGGAAATTGGCGAAGAACGATTCGCGCTCGCGGAACGCGACGATGGTCTGTGCCGAACCCGCGTGCCCGTAGCGCAGCGCGACCGGCTGTACCGCCACGTCGGCCTCGACCGCGGCCTGGAAGATGCGCGCGTGGAACGGACCGACATGATCACCGCCGCGCGTGCGGCCCTCGGGAAACACCGCCACCGGGCGGCCGTCGCGCAACCGCGCGACCATTTCCTCGAGCACGCCGCCCAGCGATTCGGTGCTGCCGCGCTGGTGGAAGATCGTCTCGCCACGCGCGGCCAGCCAGCCGACGACGGGCCAGCCGGCGATCTCGCGCTTGGCGACGAAGCCGACCATGCGCTGGCTGTGCAGCGCGACGATGTCGACCCAGCTGACGTGGTTGGCGACGAACAGCACCGCGCCCGGCAGCGGCGTACCGCGGCGATGCATGCGATAGCCGAACACGCGCATCAGCCCGCCCTGCCACCAGCGGATCATGCGGTGGTCGACGCGCTCGCCGCTGCGCAGGCGACGGCGCCCGATCGGCGGCAGCATCGTGAACAGCAACACCGGCAAGTGCACGAACACATGCCACAGCAGGACCGGCACGCGCACGCAGTAACGCAGCACGCGCACCGGCGTGCCGCCGGCGTCGGCGCGAACGGAAGCGGAATTCATCGCTGCACGATACCCAAAGCGGAGACGTCGCGTCTCACGGTTTCGGCACCACGGCGAGCGTCAGTCGCGAGATGCACACCAGCTTGCCGGCCGCATCCTCGACGCGGATCTCCCAGACCTGGGTGCTGCGGCCCACGTGCAACGGACGCGTGGTCCCGGTGACGATGCCGCTGCGCACGCCGCGCAGATGGTTGGCGTTGATCTCGATCCCGACCACGCCGCAGCCGTCGGGCGCGGCGAGTCCGCCGGCCGTGCTGCCCAGCGTTTCGGCCAGCAGCGCCGAGGCGCCACCGTGCAGCAGACCGAAGGGCTGATGGGTGCGGCCGTCGACGGGCATCGTCGCGCGCAGGAAGTCAGGGCCGATCTCGGTGAAGACGATGCCCAGCGCCGCGATCGCGGTGTTGGCGGACATCGTATTGAGCTGGTCGAGCGAGGTGTCGCTGCGGAACATGCGCGTGGGAGCTCCGGAGGAAAGCCGGGCAGCTTAGGCCCTTGTGGCGCTGTGCGCAGCGCGGCCGGCGGAATGGCGCGTCGCAATGACGCGTGGGCCGGCCGCGGTGTGCCGGATTCGACCGGCGGATGCGGTGGATCAGGCGATGTGGAAGCGCGCGGGCATCGCGCTGTCGCGGGTGTCCAGCCGGAAGGCGCTGCGCGTGGCGCGGACCTGGGCATGGAAGCGGGTCGGCTGGGCGATGCAGGCCGGCATCGGAAACGCGGCGCTGGCCGGGGCGGTAGTGTCGGTGCGGAACATGGCGGAACTCCTGAGGATCGGGGGAACGCTTCAGGGACCGGCGGTGATCGCGGTGGGGCGATCAGGCGATGCGGAAGCGCGACGGAACGGTGGCGGTGACGTAGCTGCGCGGGGCGCCGTAGCTGCTGCTGGTGCCGTAGCCGGTACCGGTCTGGCGGGCGGGGCGCGAAGCGTTGGCCGGAACAAGATGGGCGGCGGCGTGGACGATGGCGTGCATGCGGGACATGGCGGTCTCCAGGACAGGGTGGGAATCAGGCGACGCGGAAGCGGGCGGGCACCGAGGCGGCGGCGTAGCTGCGGGGCGTGCCGTAGCCGCTGCTGCGGCCGTAGCCGACACCGAACAGACGGGCCTGGCGGATGGCCGCGACCGGCGGGGCGAGATGGGCGGCGGCGTGGACGATGGCGTGCATGCGGGACATGGCGTTCTCCAGAGAAGGGCGGGTAATCAGGCGACGCGGAAGCGCGCGGGGACGGTGGTGGCGGTGTAGCTGCGCGGGGTGCCGTAGCTGCTGCTGCGGCCGTAACCGGTGCCGAAGGCGCGGACGGGAGCGGCGGTGCGGGCGGTGGTGCTCTGGGTCTGCATGGCGGGTCTCCGGTGTGTCTGTGATTTGGTGTGTTGGTAGACTACAACACCACTGTTCGAGAACACCACCTGCAGGAAGTCATGTTGTGCGAATTCACCGGTTTCATTAATCCTGCGTTCATAAAACCCCGGGCGCGACACGGAGGTGCCTGTCTGAGCAGACCGGGAGTGCAGGCGAAGGCGGAATGCGGGCTGCTGGCCCTGCCCGCGCGGGCGTCAGAGGATCGGGACGAGCCCGGCGCCGAACGCGGTGAAGATTCGCGTCAACAGGCTGCGGAAGCCGATGCTCACTTCCGGGAAGTCACCCACGGGCACGTAGCACTCGCGGAATCCGGGCGCGTCCGGCGGCAGGGGCGTCGGACAGTCCGGGCCGGGCTGGAACTCGAAGCTGGTCGCGTAGCGGGTGGGCCACAGATCGAACAGGGGCAGGCGTTCGGACACCTTCGCCATCTGGTAATCGATCCCCGACAGCACCGGCGCGGGGTCGCGACGCGCGATCGTCCAGGCATTGGCTGGCGACATGTCGCGCCGGATGCTCGCCGCCAGACGCTGTGCGAAACGCGGGTCGTCGATCACCACCGCGCTCTCGGTGTTGAGGTTGTCCCCGCGCGGATCGAAGTTGTGGGTGCCGACCACGCCGATGCGTTCGTCGACGACCAGCGACTTCGCGTGCAGCCCCATGCGCAAGCCGGTGCGGTTCAGCGGCACACGGCGGTTCACGCCAACGCCCGCATAGCGCAGCGCCGAATACTCGCGCGTCAGCGGCGGTGCGCTCGCCGGCCGCGCGGCGATGATGTCCTCGCGCGTCGTCGACGACCCGGCCGTGCCGCTTTCGTCGAGGTTGACGCTGCCGTCGGCGTTCCAGGAGAGGCCGACCGCGCCGGTGACCTCGAGGTCGATCGGCGCGTCTTCCGGGAACGGTTTGTACTCGTAGATGTGGAAGCCGAAATCGCGCAGGTGGCGGCGCTTGTACTTGTAGGACAGCGCGTAGGTGATGAACGAGTCGGTCGCGGCCAGGCTGTTGGTCGACACCGAGACCTGCGGCGCGTCGGGGCGCGCGTGCAGGTCGGCGAACATCTGCTCGGCCGGTTTCGACAGCACCAGGTAGGGCGTCTGCAGCAGCACCTCGTCCTGCGCCGATTCGATCAGTTCGCGCAGGCGCGGCGTCGCGGCGATCGCCGCCTGGGCGGCTTCGCGGTTGCGGCGGTGCTTGGCCGGCAGGTCGCCGATGAACTCGATCGTGCCCACTTCCAGCGCCATGTCGGCCAGGCGCGTGCGCACCAGCGCGGTGTCCTCGGCATCGGCCGACATCGCCGCGACCCGCGCCGGCCGCTCGTATGCCTGGAACGACACCTCGGGCACGCCATCACGCAGCAGATGGCGGCCCACGTCGCCCAGCTGCTCGACCGGCGTGCTCAGCGGCGCATGCCAGAACGCGACGAAGTTCTCCTCCATCGCCTCGACCACCGGGCCGGCGATCAGCACGTCGCGATCGCGGAAGTTGAAGGTGTCGCTCCAGTCGAAATAGTCGTCCTGGTAGTTGCGCCCGCCGGTGATGCCGACCACGCCGTCGATCAGCAGCGACTTGCTGTGCATGCGCTGGTTGAGCCGTCGCCAGCAGCAGGCCGCGGCCAGCGCGTACTGCGGATAACTGATGCGCGCGCGTCCGAGCACCGGGTTGTAGATGCGCATCTCGAAATTGGTGTGCGCACCGGCCAGCGCCGACAGTGTCTCTACGGTGCGCATGGCCGAGAGCTGGTCCACCAGCAGACGCACCTGCACGCCACGGCGCGAGGCGGCCAGCAGTTCCTCGAGCACGAGGTGGCCGGCGTCGTCCTCGTCGAAGATGTAGGTCTGCACGTCGATCGTGCGCTGCGCGCCGCGGATCAGGTCCAGCCGCGCCAGCAGCGCGTCCTGCCCGTACTCGAGCAGCACCGCGTAGTGGCGCGGCGACGCCGGCGTGCTGCGGGCGAATGCGCGCGTGCCCAGTTCGCGCAGCGGCGAAGGCGTCGCGCAGGCATCGCTGCGGTCGCAGACCACTTCGGTCGAACGCGCCTCGACCGCGATGTGCGCGGCGGCATCGCGCTTGGCGGGCGAGAGCGAGGTGCAGGCGGTGCCGGCCAGCGTCATCGCCAGCACCAGGAGCCGGATCCAGGACGGCATCACTGCGGGCCCAGTGCGCGGATCCGCAGCGTGAACCGGACCTGGTCGGCGATCGCATAGCCCCAGCGGTCCATCGCGTAGCGGCTGCGGCGCACGTCACCTTCGCCGTAGACCTCGCAGTCGAACGCCGGCCGCGCGCAATTCGCCGCCGCGATGCGGAAGGTTTCGCGGTGCTGGACGCCGCGGATGCTGAGCATCCCGGTCATCTCGCCGCCCTCGCGGGCGAGCGTGGCCGGATACGGATCGGACACGAACCGCACCTCGGGGTACCGGGCCACGTCGAAGACACCCGGGCCACGGGTGATGCGCGTGTAGGCACGGCTGTCGACGATTTCCACGCTGCCCGCATCGAGCACCAGATGGACCTGGTGGCGGCCGTCGGCCAGCACCGAGATCTCGCCGCGCCAGTCGTCGAAGCGCCCGTCGAGCTGCTGGCCCCAGCGGGTCTTGAGGTTGAAGCCGATCTCCGAACGCTTCGTGTCCAGCCCGATCACATGGCCGGGTCCGGCCGCCGCCACGCCGGTGGCCGGCGCGACGCACAGCGCGACCAGGCCGGCGAGCGCCAGCGTGCGCAGCAGCGGAACGGCAGCGCGGGTCATGGACGGTACGGCGGACAGCGGGCGAGCGCCGGTACGGCTACGGCCACCAGAACGCCGACAGCGACGCCACCGCCGGTTCGACAGCCGCGCCATCGGGCAGCGACAGCACCGCGATGCCGCCCGGCGGCATGCCTCGGTACTCGCCGGTCTGGCCGCTGTGCAGCAGCGCGACCAGGCGTTCGAGACCGGGGTTGTGGCCGACCAGCAACAGGCGGCCGGTCTCGCGATGCTCGTCGAGCAGGGCAGCCAGCGTGCCGGGGGTTGCGTCGTAGACCGTAGGTTCCAGGCGCTGGTCGACATAGCCGATCACGCCCAGCACCGCTTCGAGCGTCTCGCGTGTGCGACGCGAAGGCGAACACAGCGCGCAGTCGGGCACGAGGTTCTGCTCGCGCAGCCAGCGGCCGGCCGACTCCGCCTCCGCCAGGCCTTCGGCCGACAGCGGCCGATCGATGTCGGCCTGGTCCGGCAGGGCAGGATCGGCGTGGGCGTGGCGGAGCAGGATCAGTTCGCGCATGGACGGTCGTCGGCCTCGTGTGGTGGCTTAGATGGCGGATACGGCGTTCGGATACGGTGAACGCCGCACGCGACGTGCTACTTGCGCAGCCATTTCAGCAGCGGCGCCCAGTCGTCCTGATGGTCGCGCACCTGCGCCGAATGGTAGTCGAACAGGCTCTTGCCCAGCCCGACCAGCATCACGTAGGCCTGGCTGTCACGCAGCTGCGCGACCACCGGATACGGCCACTGTTCCAGCAGCGCCAGCGCCTGCTGCGAGGCGTTGGTATGCGGGCGCAGGCGGTTGGCGACCAGGCCCACGCGGGTCTGCCCGCGACGCACGCGCGGGTGCTTGGCCAGGGTATTGAGGAAGCCCACCGTCGCGTCGATGTCGAGCGCCGAGGGCAGCACCGGCACGACCACGGCGTCGGCGATTTCGAGATAGGCGTCGAGGTCGTCGGCCATCGCACCGGCCGCGCCGTCGACGACCAGACGCGTCGCGCCGTCGGGAATGGAGGCCAGCACCTTCTTGTGGCGCGCACTGCCGTCGATCGGCAGCACCGCGGCCTCCATGCCGGCGCGACGCTCGGCCCAGCGCGTCGACGAATGCTGCGGATCAGCATCGATCAGCACCGTCGACTCGCCATCGAGCGTGGCATGCGCGGCGAGATGGGTGGCGATCGTGGTCTTGCCGACGCCGCCCTTGGAGCTGGCCACCAGTACCGTCTTCATCGAAGTCTCCGGATCGGTTCGCGCAACCGAGCGTACACCGCTCCGCCGGACAACGGCGACCGCGGCCCGCGTCGCCCGTTTAACATCGGCGTTCCAACACCTTCGAACCCGAGCGCGACGCCCGATGAGCGAACTGCAGGACCTGGCCGCGCTGATCCGGGCCAACACGCCCCTGGTGGTCGTCGAAACCCCTGACGAACCGCGCGTGGTCGAACTGTTCCGGCAATCGCTGCTGCAGGTCTGGCGCGCGCTGTACCGCTGGACGATCACCGAAGGCCTGCGCCGCATCGATCTGGACGGCGAGTCGGAGACCGACACCGCCGCCGATGCCAGCAACACGCTCGCCGCGATCCGCGATGCGGACCAGCGCGGCATCTACCTGCTGCTCGATTTCCATCCCTATCTCGGCTACGCCGGTACCCAGCGCCAGCTGCGTGATCTGATCCAGCGGCGTCACTGCCTGCCGCACGTGATCGTGCTGGTCGGCCACAAGGTCGAACTGCCGGCCGATCTGGAAGCGATGGCCGTCCGCTTCCGCCCGCGACTGCCCGATGCCGATGCCCTGCTGAAACTCGTGCGCGAGGAAGCCGCGGCCTACCAGCAGGAGCACGGCGGCCGCCGGGTCGAGGCCGACGCCGATGCGGTGCGGCAGATCGTGCGCAACCTGCAGGGGCTGTCGCTGGGCGACGCGCGCCGGATCACCCGGCAGTTGATCCACGCCGACGGCGCACTCGCGCACGACGACCTGCCGGCGCTGGCCAAGCTGAAGTTCGAACTGCTCAACAAGAGCGGGCATCTGCATTACGAGTACGACACGGCGGGCTTTGCCGATGTCGCCGGTGCGCGTCGGCTCAAGCGCTGGGTCGAACAGCGCCGGCGCGTCTTCGTCGAAGGCGATGCGCCGCCCGGCCTCGACCCGCCCAAGGGCGTGCTGCTGCTCGGCGTGCAGGGTTGCGGCAAGTCGCTGCTGGCCAAGGCCATCGCCGGCGGCTTCGGCGTGCCGCTGGTGCGGCTGGATTTCGGCACGCTCTACGACAAGTACCACGGCGAGACCGAGCGCAACCTGCGCGAGGCCATCGCCTCGACCGAACAGCTCGCGCCCTGCGTGCTGTGGATCGACGAGATCGAGAAGGGCCTGGCCTCCAGCGGCGACAGCGACGGCGGCGTCTCACGGCGCGTGCTCGGCTTCCTGCTGACCTGGATGGCCGAGCGCAAGTCCAAGGTGTTCCTCGTCGCGACCGCCAACCAGGTCCACGACCTGCCGCCGGAACTGCTGCGCAAGGGCCGCTTCGACGAAACCTTCTTCGTCGACCTGCCGAGCGCCGAGGTGCGCGCCGAGGTGTTCTCGGTGCACCTCGCCCGTCGCGGGTTCACGCTTGCAGACTTCGACCTGCAGGCGCTGGCGATCGAAGCCGAAGGCTTTTCGGGTGCCGAGATCGAACAGGCCATCGTCGCCGCGCTGTATGCCGCACACGCCGCCGGCGCGCCGCTGGCGCAACCGCTGCTGCTCGACTCGTTGCGCGACACCCGGCCGTTGTCGGTGATGATGCGCGAGCAGGTCGACGCGCTGCGCAGCTGGGCGCGCGAACGCACGGTGCCCGCGGACTGATCGACTGGCCTGCGCAGGCGCGGCGCTTGGCCGCGGCAGGCTACGGAAGTTTCATCGCGGCGACGGGTCGCGGCGACACGGAGATGTCACATGGTTTCGCACGGATGCTTGCCGATCACCACCGCCGCCGTCGTCGCGACGCTGCTCGCGACCGCCTGCAGCCATCGCGTCCAGCGTGTGGAACGCGAGATGGTGCTGCCGCCCTTCGCGCAGGTGCACAAGGTGGACACGAACCAGCGGTTCCTGATGGCGGCGCCGATCGAAGATCCCGACCCCGTCTATCCGGCGCGCGCCGCCCTGCGCGGTGTGCTGCAGCTGTGCGCGGCTTTCGTGGTCACAGCGGAGGGCGGCATCGCCGACGTTGCCATCGACCAGCAGGGCGACAACTGTGCCGATCCCGACGATCCCGCCACGGCGCCGTTCGAGACGGCCGTGCGCGCGGCGCTGCAGCGCTGGCGGTATTTCGGCGCCGCGGTCTGCACCTTTCCCGACGGCGGCGACCCCGATTCCGACCCGCGTTGCGAGGGGCCGGACGTGCGTGTCGATCCGGTGTCGATCCGTCTGCGCTACGTCTTCGCGTTCTCGTCGGAACGCGGCGGTCGCGTCTTGTGGACGCAGGCGTCACCGGTGCAGTGACGCCCGCGCGTTTCGCGCTGTCAGTTCGTCTCGCTGATCTCCAGCCGGTACGTGCCCGCCTGGCCCAGATGGCCGACGTAGATCTCGTACTCGCCCGGCCGGAAGGTGTCGACGACCTGCGCGTCGAGCGCGCCGGCCCCGTCGTCGTCGCACAGCACCTTGCCCGGTCCGATGACCACGAGGCTAGAATCGGTGGTGCTGTCGACCCTTAGCTGCAGCGCGACGGTGCTGGTGATCGTCAACCGGTGATCGGGCGTGGTGTCGATCATGCCGCTGCAATGCGCACCGTAGCGGCTGGCCTCGACGTTGCCGCCGGTTTCGCCGGCGCCGACCTGCGGGTCGGGCGTGAAGCCGGCACCCAGGCTGAAGTTGGCGTACTGGCCGTCGCCGGTTGCCGAGGCACGCGCGCCGTCTGTCTCGGTCAGCGTCAGCGTGTAGCGACCGGGCTGTTCGATATGGCCGACGTAGACGGCGTAGTCGCCCGGGGTCAGTCGCGCATCGACTTGAGCGTCGAGCTGACCGGCACTGTCGTCGTCGCAGAACACGCCGGCCGGTCCGACCACGACCAGAGTCGAGTCGGTGGTGCTTTCCACCGACAGCCGCAGGTCCAGCGGCGAGGTCACGCGGATGGTGTGGTCGGGTGTGCTGTCGATGACGCCGCTGCACTGCGGCCCGAAGCGCGTGGCCTGGGTCTGTCCGCCGGTCTCGCCGTTGCCGGTCTGCGGGTCGGGCGTGAAGCCCGCGCCCAGGGTGAAGCTGTTGTAGGCTTGCGCCGCGGCCGGACCACTGGCGCAGCCGATCAGCACCGCGGCCAGCAGGCCGCAGGCGGTCGACAGATGTCGCATCGGATGTCTCCGTCCCCATGCGCCGACGCGGTGCCGACGCTGGCGCGATTCTGCGCCTGGCGATCGCCGGCCACCAGAGGTGACATCGTGGCGCGCCGGCTTGCTAGGCTCTGCGTCCCTCGGCGCGCAATGGACATGGAAGCACGCACGGATGCATGGATTCCGCAACGCCACGCTGGCCATCGGACTGGCCGCACTGCCCGGCGTCTGCCCGGCCGAAACGCGGGCGCTTCCCGCCGCACACTGCATCGACGGGCGCACCATCACCGAGTCCTACCAGGCCGACGACAGGACGCTCGCGATCCGCGGCGGCGATGGTCGGCGACATGTGCTGGCACTGGGCGCGTCCTGCCCGGGCATTCTCGAGGGCGAAGGCGTGCAGGTGATCGGCTGGTCCGGCTGGGTCTGCGGTCTTGACGGGGAAGTGGTGCGTTCCGGGACGCGCGAGTGTCCGGTCGCGGGAACCGCCGTGATCGACACGCGCACCTATGCCGATCTGCTGAAGCGCGCGCACGCGGACATGCAGACGCTCGACACGGTGGTCGTGACGAGTGCGCGGCAACGCGGCTTCCGCGGCACGCCCGACTACTGCGTCGCCAACAGCTGGATGCGCGGTTGGCACGAAACGCCCGAGGGCATCGTGGTCGAGGTTTCACCGCGTCGCTCGGGTGGCCACCGGTTCTATCGCATCGAGACCCGGGGCTCCTGCAGCATGCAATCGGGCGCCGCGTCGATGTCGCTGGTCTCGGCGATGGGGCTGGGCATGGTCTGCGGCAATGCCGGCGACCACGTGGTGTTCACCCGCGACAACACCGGCGGCATGCCCGGCCTCGACACGTTCCATGGCGCCGTATCGCCGTTTGGCGCGCGCTGCGAGGTGTCGCAGGTCTATCCGCTGGAGCGCTGAACCGGCGCCCCGCGCGACGATTCAGCGCGGTGGCTGCCAGCCCGCCGGCGGTTCGAGCGGCACGCCCGCCTCCTGCAAGACCCGGCTGACGAGGTCGGCCTCGGTGCGGATCGACGGGTCGGCGAGGAGGCGCACCAGTTGCGGTGCGCCGTCCCGTGGCAGGTCCATCGACGCGCGCCCCCATTCGAGGTTCCGCCAGTCCAGCGTGCGGCGACGCGCCTGGACCTCGGCGCGTTCGGCGGCGCCTTGCGCGGTGCGCTCCGAGAGTGCAAGTCCGATCATCGTGCCGAGTTGCGTGTCCGAATGCTCGGCCATCAGCCGGGCGACGTGGCGGCAATCCTGCGCGCGCGACGTCGAGGTGCGAAGTGCGTCGACGTCGCAGCCTTCCATCAGCGGTTGCAGGCCCGGAATCGCAACCGCCGCCCACAGACCCATCGCCTGGATCGCGGCATGTTCCTCGGCCACGAAGTCACCCGCGTCGGCGAACGCGGCACGCTCGGATGCGGTCGGCAGCGTGCGCAACAGGGCGGCCTTCATCCAGCGCACCTGTTCGAGCATGCCCAGGTCGAACCGCGTCGCGGTGCGCGCGTCGGACAGCAGCACGTCGGCATTGCCACCGCGCATCAACAGCGGCGCGAGATTCTGCGGATCTGCGCCCAGCCAACGCTGCGCGGCGCGCAACCGGGTCGCCTCGTCGCTGCCGTAGGCGAGCAGGGTGTTGGCCAGCACGTCGTTGCCGGCACGCGCCGCGGCGTCGCGCCGCCAGGCGGCGGTCTGCGGGTCCGGTGTGACCGGGCGCGAGGGCGTGTCGCCATCCGGATCCGGTGGCGGGGCATCGGCCATTCCATGCAGCACGGCGGCGAATGCCAGCTCGCGCGGCTGTCCCGTCGCAGCCAGTGCGGCCGCGCTGCGCTGCGACCAGCTCTGCCACGCGCCGCGCATGGCGGCCTCGTCTGTCGTGGCCTGAGGCGGCGCATCCTCGCCGAAGCGGGAATACGGCGCCTGTGCATCGGCAGGGGTGGCCTGCAAGGCGAGCACGAGCACGGCAGTCAGTGGCAGCAGGCGCATCGGACATCCCTGTGAACGGTGTGTCCGCAGTCTATCGGGCCTGCCGCGGTGACGGGCGCCGCGGAACGATCAGTCGTCGACTGTAGGCGGTGCAACCTCGGCGGCAGACGCTTCGGCAGGCTTCGCAGGCGCTGCGGCAGGGCGCGCCCGCTGCATCCGCGAGAACGCATCCGGCGCATGCTCGTCAACGGTCATGTCGGCGAGGGCCGGCTGCACATCGTCCCGGCCACGCAGACCGGCACCCGAAACCGCCAGCACCACCAGCCCCGCCACGATCCATCCCCGCATGTCCGCCAGTCCTTCGAATGAGGCGGCGGAGAATATCCGGAGGCGATGCTACCGTCAGTAGCCCGCCGCCTGCCCATCCTTCCGCGACTCGCTGGCGCCGGTCCAGCCGCCGTAGGGGTTCTTCATGATCGCCTGGTAGCCGCCATAGGGGCCGTGCGAGAAGCGCACCGAATGGCCCTTCTGCATCAGCGCGCGCACGGTTTCGTAGGGGAAGCCGGTTTCCAGATCGACTTCGCCGCCGTCGGTCATCGCGGTGTTCTGGCCGGTGGGTTCGGTCGAGCCGTCGTGCTGGATGCGCGGCGCGTCGCCGGCTTCCTGCAGGTTCATGCCGAAGTCGAGCATGTTGATCAGGATCTGCACATGGCCCTGCGGCTGCATCGCGCCGCCCATCACGCCGAAGCTCAGCCACGGCTCGCCGTCTTTCGTGGCGAAGGCGGGAATGATGGTGTGGAAGGGGCGCTTGCCCGGTTCGAAGCTGTTGGGGTGGCCTTCCTTGAGCACGAACTGTTCGCCGCGATCCTGCAGGATGAACCCCAGACCCGGCGGCGCCATGCCGCTGCCCATGCCGCGGTAGTTGGACTGGATCAGCGACACCATCATGCCCTCGCTATCGGCGGTGGTCAGATAGATCGTGTCGCCCTCGTCGAGCTGCTTCGGCGTGCCCGGCTGCACTTCGCGCAATGCGGTGTCCATCGAGATCAGCGCGCCGCGCTCGCGGGCGTAGTCCTTGGAGATCAGGCGTTCGACCGGTGCCGGATGAAAAGCCGGGTCGGCATACCAGCGTGCGCGATCGGCGAAGGCGAGCTTCTTGGCCTCGACGAACAGGTGCACGTGCTCGGGGCTGCCGAAGCCGTAGGACTTCAGATCGTAGGGTTCGAGCAGATTGAGGATCTGCAGCGCGGCGATGCCCTGTCCGCTCGGCGGCAGCTCCCACAGCTCGACGCCGCGATACGTCGTCGACACCGGCTCGACCCAGTTGCCGGTGTGCGCGGCCATGTCCTCGTAGGCGAGGAAGCCGTCGTTGGCGGCGAAGTAGTCGCCGATCGTGCGCGCGATGTCGCCCTTGTAGAACGCATCGCGGCCACCGTCGGCGATCGCCTGCAGCGTGTTGGCCAGATTCGGGTTGCGCCAGGTCTCGCCGGTGCGCGGCGCGCGGCCGTCGATCGTGAACTGTTCGGTGAATCCCGGCCACTTGCCCAGGCGCGGCACCGAACGGTCCCAGTAGTAGGCGATGACCTCGTGCACCGGATGGCCTTCGCGCGCGTAGCGGATCGTCGGCGCGAGGTTGTCGGCCATCGCGCGCTTGCCGAAGCGGCCGTGCAGCGCGAACCAGCCGTCGACCGCGCCGGGCACGGTCACCGGCAGCGGACCGTGCGCCGGAATGTCGGTCAGGCCACGCCGCTGGAACTCGGCGAGCGTGAGCGAACGCGGCGAACGGCCCGAACCGTCGTAGCCGTACAGACGCTTGGTCTTCGGATCCCAGACGATCGCGAACAGATCACCACCGACGCCGTTGCCGGTCGGTTCCATCAGCCCGAGCGCGGCATTCGCAGCGATCGCCGCATCCACCGCACTGCCACCGGCCTTCATCGTGTCGAGCGCGATCTGCGTCGCCAGCGGATGCGAGGTCGCGGCCATCGCGTGCGGCGCATGCACCTCGCTGCGGGTCGCGAACGGTTGGCCGGTGATGCGGTCGGCGGCATGTGCATTCGAAGCACCGGCCAGACCGAGGACGGCGACCGCGAGCAGGGACGGAAAGAGGCGGGGCATGGCAGGTGGATCCGGGGCCGGTGGGGCGGACACAGTAGCGCGGTGTCGGAGGGCCTGCGATAAGCACGGACCTCCATGTGCGGCAACGGCCGACGCAAGGGCGGCGCCAGAGCCGATCCCACGTGGGCTTTCGTCCGTGGATGCTCTCGAATCTGCTTCACTTCTGGAGAGCGCGATGAAGCTGGCACCTGCGATCCCGCTTGTTGCTGCAATCGCGCTGGCCGCATGTGCGGCGCCTTCTACACCGGCCGCATCCGAGATTGCGCTTGTCGCATCGACCCATGCATCGGACGCCCCACCGCGCGTGCCGACCCGATGCACACAACATGAGTTCGGCCTGATAGGTGAGGGGGACGTTGTTCGCGTGCAGCGCAGCGATGGCGTCGTCCTGGAGCGTCCAGGCGGCATGCAGTCATACGTCCCGGTCGGTTTGGGCTGCGCGCAGACGTCGGGAGGCGACGAGTACCTCGTTGTCCAATACGGCGAAGTGCCGCTTGGCTGCAAGGTATGCGAGTGGGTGTTCGTCTACGACCATGCCGGTCGTCCGATGCATGACAGCGTCCCCGCGTTCTGGGGACAAGGTGACTCGTTGGCTCCCAACAACGCTGGATATGCCCGCGTGTCGCAGGAGCTCGGTCTGCAACGGCCCAGAATCGAGTACGACGAGACAAGGCGAGTGACGATCGACTGAGACGGTCCAATCAATGATGAGGAGGCAAGGATGCCCGACGACATCTATGACGAGCTGATCCAACCGCGCGGCGCAGCCTATCGCGCCTCGCAGGTGCATCCGAGAAGTCACTACCTCGAGCCGGTCGAGCAAGGTGCAGGACGGATGGCAGGCAATTCGCGCGTGTGGGGCGACGCAAATCCCGAGGTCCAGTCACGCTCGATCGACGCGCTCGTCGACGCCGCTCGCGCCACTGGGCTCGGCTCTCGTGAGACCGCGCATGTGCTTGCGATCGCGCGCGTCGAGTCCGGCTTCAACCCGGATGCGGCTGCGGGGACCACCTCTGCTTCCGGCCTGGGACAGTTCATCGACGACACGGGCAAGGCTTACGGTCTCGATGACCGAAACCGGTTTGACATCGACGCCCAGGCAGGTGCTCTCGTCGCGCATTTCATCGACAACCGCAACCTTGCGCAGCGGCGCGGACAGGACGAGTCCTGGATCTACAAGTACCACCATGATGGCCCGGTACGCGATTACGGTGGGCTGGCACTGTCGCGCGACAAGGTCATGCCCCTGCTTGAGCAGTACACGCAGTTCGTGGAATCGCGCTTTGGCGTCACGCAAAGCAACGAGACGCGCAGTGAGACGCGTGCGCCTGCATCTCCAAGCGCAATGCTCATGCGCGACGGACAGCGTGGCGAAGATGTCGCCCAATTGCAGGCCACGTTGACCGGGCTCGGCTATCACGACGCGCGCGATGTGCCCCTGCAAGCCGACGGCGTCTTCGGGTCACGCACCGGTCAAGCGGTGCGCGCGTTCCAGCAGGCGCAGGGCCTCGAAGTCGATGGCGTCGTCGGACCGGCGACGCGCGACGCGCTGGATCGCGCGTTGCAGGTCGAGAAGGCGCCGCCGCGCGATGCGGAAGCGGTGACGACGTCGCCGGTCGACCAGTTGCTCGCAGCGGCACGCAGCGGGGACGCCGGCACCCTGCAGGCGGCGATGGACGGGTTCGCCGCAACGCGGTTCGGGCGGATGTTCCAGCAGGCGCAGGTCGCCGAGTCGGAGCGCGTCGCGCAGCGCGAGCAGGCGTCCCAGTGCAGTCCGGACCGTTGAATCGACGCGCGTTCTGAATGCGTGGCATGCAGGAGCTGGGGTCAGCCCCAGCTGTCGGACGCGCCGTGGCGTGCCTAGGGTCGAGGTCTCGGGTCCGGGAGGTGCGGCATGAGTTTCAACGTCCAGTCGTCGAATGTCGCGCAGTCGAATCTTCATAGCCTGCCGCCCCCCGAGATGCTGCGCGCGCAGACGCAGGGTGCGCAGGCGACGCCGACCGGCAGCTATCAACTCGAACCCGGCTATCACCCGCAACTGGGCGCGCTGTTCGCCTCGAACGGAAACGCGGCGAACGCGGCATCGTTCGACGCCCAGGTGCGCGGACAGGATGCGAAAGCGATCGACCTCGAGTTGATGGAGATCTCCGCGGCGGTCTACGACCCGGCCGTGCAGCAGGTCGGCAACTGGAGCCGGGTCAGCGACGCCGAGCTGATGGCCGCGGGCATCGACCCGTCACTGCTGGAGAACCCGCAGAGCGGGTTCCGCGCGGGCATCTATACCGACGGCGACGGCAACCACGTGCTCGCGTTTGCCGGCTCCAACGACCTGAAGGACTGGACGGGCGCCAATTTCCGCCAGGGGCTGGGCTGGCAGTCCGAGCAGTACGACGAAGCCGTGCAACTGGCCCAGCTGGCGTCCGCCGCATATGGCGACGATCTGGCGATCACCGGGCATTCGCTCGGCGGCGGACTGGCCGCGACCGCCGCGATGGCCGTCGATGGCGCTGCCGTGACCTTCAACGCATCCGGCGTGCACGACCGCACCATCGAAGGCTTGGGTCTGGACCCCGCCACGGCGAAGGCCGATGCCGCCGACGGGCAGATCCGGCGTTACAACGTCGACGGCGAAGCCCTGACCAAGGCGCAGCAGGACATCTGGGTGGTCAACAACATTCCCGACGCGCCGGGCCACGAGATCGTGCTCGACGACCCCTCGCCGCTGACCGGATTCGACCGCTTCAACCCCTTCAAGATCGTCTCCCACAGCATCGCCAAGCACATGCAGGATGTCGTGATCGAGGCGCTGAGCGAACAGCGGCCCTGGGCGAACTGACCGGTGATGCGTATCGACGGGGCACCCGCGCTGCCTGTGTGAGAATGCCTGCATGCGCGCCGCAGTCCTGAGCCTGTTGCTGATGCTGTCCGGCGCCGCCTGCAGTGGAGACGCGATGGACGCCCGAGCCGCTTTTTCCGACGCCAGCGCCGGTGCGCTGGCCGATGCCGTGGCCGCCGACGATGCTGCCGCGGTGCGCGCGCAGATCCAGGCCGGCGCGGATCCGAACGCGCGCGGCGACAAGGACGTGAACCTGTTGCAGATGGCGATGCTGGCGCAGGCCAAGCAGGCGTTGCGGGCGCTCCTGGAAAGCGGTGCGGACCCCAACGCGCCTGGCCTGGGCGGCGCGACCGCCGTGCACGGCGCCGCCATCGCCGACGATCCGGAGTATCTGCGGATCGTGCTCGCCCATCGTGGCGACCCCGACGCGCGTCATGGCGAGACCGGCGCCACGCCCCTGGCCGGTGCCACCGGGCCGCGCACGGACGTGCAGTTCCGCATGCTGCTCGATGCGGGTGCCGACCCGGGCGCCCCGGACCGCACCGGCAACACGCCGCTGCACAAGGCCGCGATGATCAACGCCGGTGATCACGTGCTGGCCCTGCTCGAGGCCGGGGCCGATCCGCAGGCGAAGAACACGCAGGGCGCGACGTTCCAGCAGTACTTCTTCAAGACGCCCGACAACCGCTTGAACGATGCCGCGCGGGCGAAACGCGAGGCCGTGACCGGCTGGCTGCAGGCGCATCAGGTGCAGCTCGAGGCGGGCGCGCACTGAGCGGAGTCGTGCGGTTTGATCGCATGCCTCGGTAGGCGAGCGTGCGAGGGGCATTCCCGGCGGGATCCTGGATGCTTCGCAGGATGGGTGGAGCGCAGCGACACCTGTCGGCGGAATGTCGTTTCGCGCACCAGCGCAGGAGGGCACGCAGAAGCCGCGATCCTGGCCGCTGGCACCCGCAGATGACGCTGACGGGTGTCGCTGCGATCCATCCATCCCACGCGCCGCGCTCTAACCATCGAGCGAAAGGGTGTGCCGGAGCGCGGACGCGAATGGTTCTACTGCGAAAGCCCCGCGCGCGCGCGCGCACCGCGTCCCGCGAGCCTAGGTGCCGCCCTAGATGGCAGCCGGCCGCGACCGCGCTAGCGTGGACGCTCGAATCTCCAGCGGAGCGCGGGCATGTCCCTGACCATCGGTGATGGCGTCGGACGCACTTACGAACCGGTCCGGCCGCCGGAGACGCTTTCGCAGTGCACCGTGGCGCCCCTGGCACCGCAGCCGCCGGTCGGCCCGTACCGGCCGGATGCCGGTTTCCACCCGCAGATCCAGGCCGCCGCGCAGCCGCCGGCACCGTCGCAAGGGCAGGGCGGCACCAGCCCGTACGCGATTCCCGCCAACACAACGCTGGGTCAGGTCGCCAGCGGCACGCAGGCGCAGCCCTTCGACGTGACCCTGTCGCAGCTCGCCACCGCGGTCTACGAGACCCGCGGCGGCCCGCCGGCGGGCTGGAGCGAGGTCAGCGACCAGCAGCTGCAGGATCTCGGCGTCGCCGATCCGCAGGCGTGGCGCCTGCAGTATCTCGGGGCCAACGACAGCGTCGCCACCAATGCCCAGGAGTTCCGCGCCGAGGTCTATACCGACGGCGCCGGCAACTACGTGCTGTCCTATCGGGGCACTGCCGAAGGCGGCCCGGACTGGGAGAACAATTTCCGCCAGGGCCTCGGTTACGAAACCAACGACGGCGACAAGTTCAGCGTCACCGCGGTCAACACCGCGCGCGAGTTCGCGAACGTGTTCGGCGACAACGGCGCCAACTCCTCGAATCTCGCGATCACCGGCCATTCGCAGGGCGGCGGACTGGCGAGCGTCGGTTCGCTGGCCAGCGGGATCCCGGCGGTCACCTTCGATGCGTCCGGCATTCATCCGAACACGCTCGACCGTATCGGTGTCGATCCGCAGGCCGCGCGCGACGTCGCCGAAGGCGGCCAGATCCGCGCCTACTCGCTGTCCAGCGACGCGCTGACCAATGCGCAGGACAGCTGGATCACCGGCATCGTCGCGCCCGACGCGCTGGGCACGCAGATCGTCGTCGATCCGGCCGCGGCCGACGTCGACAACATGTTCTCGAACTATGGCCCGACCGAAGGCTTCACGCAGGCCCAGAGCGACGCGATCAACACCGCGGTCGAAGCGGCGCGCGACCCGGTCACCGGCATGCTGCTGTCGACCGCGCTCGCACCGGTCACCGCCACCGGCGGCGCGGTGGTCGGCACCCTGTTCGGCAATCCGCTGGGCGGCGCTGCCATCGGCGCGTTCGCTGCGCCGGTGCTGGTCTCCGGCGGCGGCGAGCTGGCCTATGCCGCGATCAGCCACAGCCCCAATGCGTTGACCGCCGCGATGGTCGACCAGCAACCGTGGCAGCCCGGTTACCAGAACCCGTCCTCGATGGGCCGCGACCTGCAGAACCTGCTGCCCGACGCGACCAAGGACGACTACGCCCGCAACGTGCACGACTTCGCCACCGACATCGACAGCGTCGTCGCCAACGAATTCGCCAATGGCCAGTACGCGCAGGGCGTCGCCAGCCTCGCGGGCGACTTCACCGAAGGGGCCTTCAATTCGCTGGGTGACACCGTTGACGGGTATGCAGACCAGGCCGCCGGCTACGTCGACGCCCATGTCGACGGTGTGGTCGGCGACGTGCTGTCCGGTGCGATCGACGGCGCCGGCGATGTTGCCGAGTTCGCCACTGACGTCGCGGGCGAAGTGAGCGAGCGTGTCGCCGACGGCGTGGGCTGGGTCGCGCAGGGTGCCGGCAACTTCATCGGCGGTCTGTTCGGTCGCTGAGCATCCGCAGGATGTGTGCTGGCGGTTCCCGGCCCGGGCATCTGCGCCCGCTGGACGACGGCCTTGATACAGATGCCGCGTCCGCACGCCGTGGATCCGCTTCGGACCGATCGCGTCAGTATCCCGGCGTCACCGCCGGCGCGGGCCGCGTGCGTATGATCGGACGCTGACATGACCGGCATCCGCGCCCTCGCGTCCTCCCTTATTCTCCTCTGCGCCGCAGGGTGCGCCCAGCCGTCCATGAGCAACGACGCCTTCGATACCCCGGCCACCGCGCAGCTGGCAGACGCCGTCCGCCGCGGCGATGCCGCCGAGATCCGCCGCCAGCTCGAACACGTCGCGCCCGACACGCCCGGCAGCGACGGCGACACCCTGCTGATGGACGCCATCCGCCAGCGGCGCGCGGTCAGTGTCGAGGCCCTGCTGGACGGGGGCGCCGATCCCAATCGCGTCAATGCGCGGGGCGAGACGCCGGTGCATGCGGCAGCGTTCTCCGGCGATCCGGCCATCCTGCGCGCGGTGATCGCCAAGGGCGGCGATGTCGACGCGGTCAATCCGCACACCGGTGCGACGCCCCTGGTGCAGGCCCTGCTGTCGCCGACCGCCGGCCAGGCCGAGGTGCTGCTCGATGCCGGCGCCGATCCGAACCGTGCCGACCGCAACGGCGATACGCCGCTGCACGTCGCCGGCCGTACCAATGGCGGTGCGGCGATTCTCGCGCTGCTGCGCAAGGGGGCCCGGCCGCAGACGGAGAATTCCCGTGGCGCGACCTTCCAGTCCGAATACTTCGGCTTTCCGGCCAACCTGCTCAACGACCGCGCCCGCGCCGAACGGCGCGAGATCGTCGCTTGGCTCAAGGCCAACGGCGTGCCGCTGGAAGCCAACGTCCAGGCCACGTACTGAGGCCGTCCGCTGAACAGTCCTGAGGCGCAACCCTAGGGTCCGCACCAGCTGTCGGCGGCACCGGGCGCCGCCTATCGTCGGGTCATCGTTTCCCGAAGGTGTGCGCCATGAGCCTGTCCCCAGTCTCCGGCAACAGCAATCCGGTCGATCCGTACCGCGACTTCGCGCTCGACCCGGCGCTGCAGGCGTCGTCCGCGCTGCAGCCGCGCACACCCGCGAACGTCGACAGCAGCGCCGGCTATCCCAAGGGCGATGGCACGTTCGCCGATTCGGTCCGCGGGACCGATCCGCAGCCCGGTCGCGATCTCGAATTCGCGCTGATGGCGAACGACAGCTACACGCTGACCGGTCCCGACGGCACTACCGGCACCGCGGCCGAGGCGGATCTCCAAGCCGCCGGCTGGAACCGTCTGCAGCCCAGCGCCGACGGCACGCATCTGGTCGATGCGCAGGGCAACCAGATTCCGATTTCCCCCGATGCGCTGCACGACCCGCAGACCGGTTTCGACGCGGCGATCTACCAGAATGCCGACGGCCAGTACGTGGTGGCCTACCGCGGCACCGACAACTGGGGCCTCGGCGCAGGTGGCGATTCGCGTGCCAACGGGGGCCAGGGCCTCGGCATGGAGACCGCGCAGTACTCGCAGGCCATGGAGCTGGCCAACCTCGCTGCCGATACCTTCGGCGATGGCAACGTGGCGATCACCGGCCACTCGCTCGGTGGCGGTCTGGCATCGGCCTCGATGCTCGCCACGGACATTCCGGGCGTCACCTTCAATTCGTCGGGCCTGAGCAACAACACGCTCGCCAGCCTGGGCTTCAACCCCAACGCTGCGCGCAGCGAGATCGCCGACAGCGGCCAGATCCGCCGCTACGTCGTCGATGGCGATCCGCTCACGCTCGCGCAGCAGGACATTCCGATCATCGGCCTGCCGCTGTCGCCGCCGAACGCGGTCGGCACCGAGCTGCGCGTCGCGCCGCCCGAAGGCATGGGCCGTTTCGACATGCTCGGCCTGCATGGCGGTGGCGGCGACAACCCGTCCTACGTCGAGTCGCTGCGCCAGCACGAGGCCACGGCGCCCACCGACCGGTCGGGCACCAACCTGGGCCTGGCACTGGGCACGATCGAGAACATCGGCGAGCACAACCTCAACCAGCTGGGTTCGCTGGCCAACGGCATCGGCGGTCTGTACAGCGATGGCGCCTCGACGGTCACCGACGCCTACAACGGCATCAGCGACGCGGTGAGCAGCGACTACGGCAACGGCCGCTACGTCGACGGCACCTTCCGCATCGCCGGTGACGTGGTCGACGGTGTGACCGGTCTGGCCGGCGACGTCGTGTCCAATACGCTGGGCACCGCAGGCGACGTGGTCGAGAACGTCGCCAACCTGGGCGGCAGCGTGCTGCGCGATCTCGGCGACCGCACCGGTCTCGACACGCCCTTCGATGCGGTCGCGAGCGGTGTCGAGTGGACCGGCCGCGCGGTCGACAACGTGGCCGACGGCGTCGGCAACGGCGTGCAGTGGGGCATGGACAAGGTCGGCGACGGTGCCGAGTTCGTGCTCGACAAGGTCGGAGACGGCGCGCAGTGGACCACCGATCGCGTGGTCGACGGCGTGACCTGGACCGGCGGCAAGATCGCCGACGGTGCCGCCTGGGTGGGTGACCGCGTGGTCGACGGCGCCAATGCGGTGGGCGATGCGGCCAGCTGGACCGGCGGCAAGATCGCCGATGGTGCGCGCTGGGCCGGCGAGAACCTCAATCCGATGAACTGGTTCCGTTGAGCGATGCGGGGCGTGCAACAGGCGTGAGTCCGTGCGCCGCGTTGTCACACGTGCCTGCGTCCGCGCATGGCAGGCTGATGCCTTGTACCGCTTCCGGGCCCTCGCCATGATGGCTGCTGCTTCGATCGCCCCGCCCGCGCGGTGGCGCACCGTCGCCTGCACCCTGCTGGTGCTGGTGGCGGGGAGCGCCTGCGCCCGACAAGGAACAAGCATGACCCAGGACCAGTCCACCGATCCGTCCGCCGCAGCGCTGGCACGCGCGGCCAGTGCCGGCGACGGCGCCGACGCCAGGCGACTGATTGCCGATGGCGCCAATCCGAACGCGACCGATGCCAACGGCTCGCCGCTGCTGCAGGGCGCCATCCTGCGGGGCGATCGCCGCGCCTTCCAGACGCTGCTCGATGCCGGTGCGGACCCGACTGCCGGCGCCGCCAACGGCAACACTGCGCTGCACCTCGCGGCGATGCAGAGCGACGACAGCTATCTCAAGGCACTGCTCGCCAAGGGCGTACCGGTCGATACGCCCAACACCCGCAATCGCGAGACGCCACTGTTCAATGCGCTCGAAGCGCGCAACGACGCGAACATCCGCCTGCTGCTGGACGCGGGCGCAGCGGTCGATGCCACCGACGCCTTCGGCGCGACCCTGCTGCACAAGGCCGCGCGCATCAATGCGACCGCGTGGGTCGTGCGCTTTCTCGAGGCCGGCGCCGATCCCACGGCCAAGGACCGCACCGGCAATACCTTCCAACCATCGTTCTTCCGCGCGCGTGATGCGGTGCTGTCGGCGGACTCGCGGCGCGACCGCGAGACCGTGCGCGAATGGCTGGTCGCGCGCCGGATTCCGGTCGAAGACAAGCACTGACGCCGCGGTGCGTCAGCCGCGTATGCGCGTGCGCGGTTGCGGGATGCGAGCGCCGCTCAGGGCCATGCCGGCGGCGCAGCGCGCCAGGCGTTGAACACCTCGGTCAGGGTGGCGCGCTCGCGCTCGGCCCAGCCGGGCAGCAGCGCCGGATAACGCGCCGGATCGCTCCACTGCGTCGGCTCGGTGCGCACCGCCGCCGCATACCACCGCACCGCCTCGTCGCGGCGCCCGGCCGACCACAGGGCGAGCGCCAGCGTCGGCGGCGCCCACGAAGGCTTGAGCAGGCGGCCGTCGAGCGATTGCCGCCACTGCTCGAGCGCTTCGTCGTAGTGCCCCAGCCGATACAGATCCCATGCGTAGTTCCAGTGCACTGCACTGCGCAACGGCGCGCGCGGCGACAGCGCGGCGATGGTCTGCGTGTAAAGCGCGCGGCCGGTGTCCTCGCGTCCGGTTTGCATCAGCGCGCGGGCGAGTTGCGCACGCGCCTGGTCGGCGGTGCGCGCGTTGCGATCGATCAGCTGCATCAGACGCGCGTGCGTCTGGTCGTCGTCGCCGGCGATCGCGACGATCGGCACGGCTGTACGGGCGTCGTCGTCGAAGTAGAACTCGGCCGGCGCCGGCAGCGTCTGCGCGCCTGCGGTCGACGCGAGCAGCAGCCCCAGCGCGCACAGGCCGGAACGCAGGTATCCCATGTCCATGTCCCCTGTGTGTCTCGTAGACGTCGTCCGGGTGACGCCGTCTCCCCGCATCGATTGTAGCCACGGGCCGCCGCTCCGCGCCGCGACCGGTTTCACGGATGGGCGGCGGGACGTGAGGCCTCAGGAGCCGGCGCGGGACCCGCGATGCCAGACGACCGACAGGTTGTGCGCCGGCATCTCGATCGTCGCCTCGCGCTGGAAGCCGATCGCCTGTGCCAGCGCATCCACCGCCTCGAGATCGCGGATGCCCGAGCGGGGGTCGCGCGCCTCGAGCCAGGCATCGAACTCGCGGTTGCTGTCGCTGGTGTAGCGGCCGTCGCAGTTGAAGGGGCCGTAGACCACCAGCGTCGCGTCCGCGGCCAGCGTCGCGTCGAGCCCGGCGAAGCAGGCTTCGACCTCGGGCCAGCCCATGATGTGCAGCGTATTGGCGGTGAACGCCGCATCGAAGCGCGCGGGCGGCCAGGGACCGGTGGCGACGTCGAGCGCGATCGGCGGGGGCGTGTTCGGCAGGGCCGCCTCATCCAGCCACTGCGTGATGCCGGGCAGATGCGGTGCGCGCTCGGAGCACTGCCAGCGCAGCCATGGCATCGCCGCGGCGAAGTGCACCGCGTGCTGGCCGGTACCGCTGCCGATCTCGAGCACCGCGCTGCGATCGCCGAACACGTCGTGCAGCACGCCGAGGATGGGATCGCGGTTGCGCTCGCACGACGGTGCGAACGGACGTTCGGGACGGGAGGTCGGTGGCGTCATGCGCGACACGATACGTGCGCCGGCGTCAGTCGAGCCAGCGCGGCCCGCGACGCAGACGGATCGGCCCGGTCATCGGCGCGCCCGGATCGAGTTCGGCGTCCGATTGGGTGATGCGGATGACGCCGATCTCCGCGAGCCGCACCGCGACCCGCCGCACGTCGGGCATCACATCGCGCCACGCATCGTCGGGCCACAGGCGGCGGGCGACTTCCGACGGGCAGATCGACGCATCCGGTGCGCGATCGGACAGCAGCAGGCGGATGTCCGCGGCGATCGCCGCGTCGTCGGTCATGCTCAGGCGGGCTGCAGCAGACGCAGGCCGAAGCAGTCGCGCGCATCGTTCCAGCCGTGCGTCACCCGCAGGCCGGCCTGCGCGGCGAGCGCCGCGAACGAGGCATCGGTGTACTTCTGGCTGACCTCGACGTGCATCGCCTCGCCGGCTTCGAACGCGAAGCTGCGCGCGCCGATCCGTACCGACTGCGCACGATCGCTGACCAGCGTGGTCTCGATACGCATGCGTTCGCGCGCATACACCGCCTTGTGATGGAAGGCTTCGAGATCGAAGTCGCTGCCGATCTCGTGGTTGAGGCGCGCGAGCAGGTTCAGGGTGAAAGCCGCGGTGACGCCCGCCAGATCGTTGTAGGCCGCTTCAATGACCGACGGGTCCTTGTCCAGGTCGATGCCGATCAGCGCGCAGCCGTTGGTGCCCATCGTGTCCCGCATCGAAGCCAGCAGGCGGATGGCGTCCTCGCCGGAGAAGTTGCCCAGGGTGGAGCCGGGAAAGAACACCAGCGTGCGACGCGCACGCAGCGCCGCCGCGGGCAGCGGCACCGGCCGGGTGAAGTCGGCGCAGACCGGCAGCATCTGCACGTCGGGGAAGTGCTGGCCGAGGCGCGTCACGCTGTCCATCAGCGCGGTCCGCGAAATCTCGATCGGCGTGTAGGCGACCGGGTTCGCGAGGCCTTCGAGCAGCAGCTCGGTCTTGCGGCCGCTGCCGCTGCCGAACTCGACGACGTGCACGTCGTTGCCGACCGCCTGCGCGATCGACGGCATGCGTGCTTCGAGCAGCGCCAGCTCGACGCGGGTGAGGTAGTACTCGGGCTGTCGCGTGATCGCCTCGAACAGCCGCGAGCCTTCGGCGTCGTAGAAGTACTTGGACGGCAACGTCTTCGGCGCGCGTGACAGGCCGGCCACCGCGTCGGCGGTGATGTCGTCGGGTTGCGGGCGCAGATCGGTCAGCGCGGCCTGTGCGCGGGCACGGGCGAGGGCGGCATTCATGCGGAATCCTTGGCCAGTCGCAGGCCGGCGAACTGCCAGCGCGCATCGGAGGGAAAGAAGTTGCGGTAGCTGGCGCGCGCATGGTCGGCCGACGTCGCGCAGCTGCCACCGCGCAACACCCACTGGGCATCCATGAACTTGCCGTTGTATTCGCCCAGCGTGCCCGGCCACGGGCGATACCCCGGATAGGCGGTGTAGGCGCTCGAGGTCCATTCCCAGACGTCGCCGAACATCTGCTGGAGGCCGGCGGACGTGGTTGCGGGCGCACCGGGACGCAGGCGACCGCTGTCGACGAAGTTGCCGTCGACCGGCAGCGACGCGGCGGCCTGCTCCCACTCGAACTCGGTCGGCAGGCGCGCACCGGCCCAGCGTGCGAAGGCATCGGCCTCGTAATAGCTCAGATGGCAGACCGGCGCATCGGGGTCGAGCGCGGCCCAGCCGCCCAGCGAGAACGCGCGGACGCAGGCCTCGTCCCAGTACAACGGACGGTTCCAGCCGCGTGACCGCACCACGTCCCAGCCGGCGCTCAGCCACAGACCGGCGGTGCGATAGCCACCATCGGCGATGAAGGCCGCGAACTCGGCATTGGTGACCGGGCGGCTCGCGAGCGCATGCGCGGGCACCAGCACGCGATGACGCGGCGACTCGTTGTCGTAGGCGAACCCGTCGCGGCCCGGCCAGGCGGCATGGCCGACCTCGGCGATCGTTTCGGGGCGCGCGATCCAGCGCAGGGCCGTCGCTTCGCCGCGTGCATGCGAAAGGTCGTCGCGATACGCGGGCTGCAGCGGGTTGGACCAGAACGCGTGCTGGATGTCGGTCAGCAGCAGTTCCTGGTGCTGCTGCTCGTGGTGCAGGCCCAGCTCGACGATGTCGAGCAGGCGCGCTTCGAGATCGCCGCGCTGCAGGCGCGCGCGCATGCGCGTGTCGACCGCATCACGATAGTCCATGACCTGCGCCAGCGTCGGGCGCGACAGCAGGCCGCGATGCGGCCGCGCATGCATCGGGCCGACGCCCTGGTAGTAGCTGTTGAACAGATAGTCCCAGGCGGGATCGAACGCGCGGTAGTCCGACGCGTCCGCGAGCACGAAGCGTTCGAAAAACCAGGTGGTGTGCGCGAGATGCCATTTGGTGGGACTCGCGTCGTCCATGCTCTGGACCATCGCGTCCTCGGCGCTGATCGGCGCCGCCAGTTGCGCCGTACGCGCGCGCACCGCCTCGAATCGCGCCGCGAGCAGACGGCAACGAGCATCCCCGCCTTCGGACGTAGCGCAAGACGGAACCATTTCGCGCATTCCCATAGGAGAAGCTTAGGTATCCACCGTGACGGCCCCGTCATAGGAACATGGACGAAGGTCGCACGCGCCATTCACGTCTGCGCCATGTCCTTGAACCATCTGCAGAAAATGGCTCCCGCTAACGGAAATCAAATGGCATGCACCACACGGGCACTACGGCAGCACCGGGACACTGGCGTCCAACATCCAAGAAGGAGCTTCCGATGCGACGCATTGCTTTCCCGCTGGTGGCCGCGATGGCCTTCGCCTTCACCGCTTGCAGCAACGAACCGCCGCCGCCGGATGTGCCGCCGACCGATCCGGCGCCGATGAACGACCCCGCGACCCCGCCGGCCGACCCGTCGCTCGATCCGATGACGCCGCCGCCGACCGATCCGGCCAGCCCCACGCCGACGGATCCGAGCATGCCCCCGACTGATCCGACGATGCCGCCGCCGACGGACCCCACGACACAGCCGCCGACCGATCCCACCACGACGCCGCCCGCCACGCCGCCGATCGAGGGTGAGGGCACGACCGGGACCACCTGATCAGGCGTTGATCGAAGAATACTGAGCTCACGCGACCGGTCCGACGTTTCCGACGTCAGCGCCTTCAGCGCACTCTCTTTCCGTCCGGTCCTATTGCCGTCCGCCCTTCCCCCGGGCGGGCGGCTTTTCTTTGTCGGGCATGAAGGTCGCCAGGCGGCGTGGATCGTTGCACGTCGGAGCGTCGACAGGCACGACCAGTGTCTGCCTGCACGCGCACCCGCGCCAGGGAAACGTCAACGTGTGAAAGCGCCGGTGTCGCCCGTCCATGCGACGCCGCGATACGTCGCCACCTGCGCCAGCGCGAGCAGCGCATGGTCTTCGTGCGTATCCCCGTGCGCATGCACCTCGCGATAGGCGGCGAGGTCATAACGGGCACGCACCCGCCGCGCCTTTTCGTCCGCCACGCACTGCGCCCCGGCGTAGCGACCCGTGAGACGTCCGTTCACCGATTCCAGCGACGCGCAGACGAGTTCGATCCCCTGCGCCGCGCACCAGGGCGCGAGATAGATGTCGAAGCCACCGGATACCACGACGACGGTGTCGCCCTGTGCGCGGTGCGCGTCGATGCGCGCCTGCATGGCCGGGCGTATCAACGCCGGCAGGATTTCGACCGCGAAGCGACGGCCCGCGCGCTCGACATCCGCGACACCCAGACCGGAGAACACGTAGCGCACCAGCCAGCGCCGCAGGACGTGCACCGGCAACAGCTTCGCCTTGTAGGCCAGCACCGGCGCGAAAAACAGCAGCTTGCCCAGCGCCAGTCGTCCTCGCGGAGCGGCGAGGCGCAGGAAGTCCGGCAAGGTCTCGCGTGTGGTGAGGGTGCCGTCGAAGTCGAACAGGGCCAGCACCGGGCGCGAGTCGGGCGACGGACCGACGGTCATGCGACCGACAGCGCCGCCTGTGCCAGCAGCGCGACCACGCAGCCGAAGGCGCCGAACCAGGCGAGGCTGCGCAACAGCGCGAGATCGCCGACATAGGCGACGCCGTGCAGCACACGCAGCACGACGAACGCAATCGACAGGCCCGCGATGCGTTCGACCGGCACGCCCGCGAGCTGCGCGAGCACCACGCCCGCGGCAAACGGCGCGAAGGCTTCGAGCGCGTTGAGGTGCGCGTTGTACGCACGCTTCAGCCGGGGCTGTTCCTGTCGCGCCACCCAGCCCCGCGGGTCCCGATTGTCGTAACGCGGCGCCGAGGCCTTGGCGACCGCCAACCAGAGATAGGGCAGCAGCGCGGCGATCAGGACGCACCAGTAGGCGGTGGAAAGGGACATGGTGTGTTTCCGGTGGGTTTTGGGGCTTATCGCATGATGGGAGGTTCGGGTGGACGGTGTAGAGCCGCTCCGTTCCCGTCATTCCGGCGAAAGCCGGAATCCATTTTGATCTTCGCGAGAGGATTGGCGGCGTCGGGAATGCGCCGGAGCAAATGGATTCCAGCTTTCGCTGGAATGACGGGATGCTGCGAATCCACTGCGATCGGTGCAAGCCATCATTAAAAAAAGGCGGCGACATCGCTGTCGCCGCCTTCTGCATTACGTCTCGCAGGCTGCGCTTACGGCGCGCCGCCCGCCTCGCTGCGCATCTGGTCGCGCGCGGCCTTGAACGGGTTGCCGTCGTACCAGTTCGGCCACTGGTCGCCGTCGGCGAGCGTGCGGCCCACGCCATAGAGCGCTTCGAGATCCTGCACCACGCCTTCGAGATTCCAGTCCGGGTTGTATTCGTCGCTCGGCTGGTGATAACGCTTGGCGTAGTCGTCGGTGGCGGCCTTTCCGCCGGCGGTGCCGCCGTCGACGAGATCGTTGCCGCCCTTCGCATACAGCGCCGGCACGCCGGCCTTGGCGAAATTGAAGTGATCGGAGCGGAAGTAGAAACCGCCGGCCGTGTTGCCTTCTTCCACCAGCGTGCGGTTCTGCTGGTCGGCGTAGGTCTTGAGGATGTCCTCGAGTTCCGAGTTGCCCTTGCCGGTCACGACGAAGTCACGCGACGGACCGGCGACGCTCATCGCATCGAGGTTGATCACGCCGACCGTCTGCGCCAGGTCGATGCTTGGCTGCGCCACGTAGTACTTGCTGCCCAGCAGACCCGACTCTTCGAGCGTGACCGCCAGGAACACCAGCGAGCGCTTCGGCTTGGGCTCGGTGGTGGCGAACTTCTCGGCGATCTCGATGATGCCGGCCACGCCGGTGGCGTTGTCGATCGCGCCGTTGTAGATCGTGTCCTCGCCCTCGCCCTCGTGCTTGCCCAGGTGGTCCCAGTGCGCGAGATAGAGGATGCCCTGTTCGGGCGTCTCGGTACCCGGCAGGATGCCGACCACGTTGCGCGAGCTCTTCTCGGCGATCGTGCTCTTGAGATCGAAGCCGACCTTGGCATTGAGCGACACCGGCTTGAAGCCGCGGGTGTTGGCCGCCTTGATCTGTTCGTCGAGATCGAGACCGGCATCGGCGAACAGTTGCTTGGCGACATCGCCGGTGATCCAGCCCTGCGCCGGCAGACGCGGTTCCGGATCGTCCTCGGCGCGCAGATCGAATTGTGCACCCGACCAGGAATTCTTGACCACGTCCCAGCCGTACGAGGCGCCCGGCGTGTCGTGGATGATCAGCGCGGCGATCGCGCCCTTGCGCGCGGCTTCCTCGAACTTGTAGGTCCAGCGACCGTAGTAGGTCATCTTCTCGCCGTCGAACAGCGTCGCGTCGCCGGCGTGGAAGCCCGGGTCGTTGACCAGCATGACGACGGTCTTGCCCTTGAGGTCGAGGCCGGCGTAATCGTTCCAGTTCTGCTCGGGCGCATCGACGCCGTAACCCACGAACACCAGCTCGCTGTCGGCGACGTTGATGTTCGCCTGTCCGGTCCGCGTGCCGATCACCATCTCGTCGCCGAACTTCAGTTCGCGCGCGCCGGTGCTGGTCTGCAGGCGCAGCACCGTCGACGGATCGGCGGTGGTCTCGATCATCGGCACCGTCTGGTACCAGCTGTTGTTGTCGCCGCCCGGCTGCAGGCCGATACGCTCGAACTGCGCCTTGATGTACTCGACCGTCTTGTCTTCACCGGCGGTGCCGGGCGCGCGACCTTCGAACTCGTCGGAGGCCAGCACACGCACCATCTCGCCGAAGTCGCCGGCGCTGATGTCGGGCGAGAAGGTGTGCGCGGCCTGCGCATCAGGCGTGGCCGCAGCCGGCGCGGCGCTCTTGTCGCCGCACGCGGCGAGCACCAGAGCAGCCGGCAATGCCAGCAGAAGAAGGGGTTTGCGCATCCTGGAACCTCCGGACAATCGTGGAGGCCGCACTATACGTGCGTTCAGGCGGGGATACGTCGGGTGACGCCGTTGCGCCCCTTTCCCTTCGGGACCTGATCAGTGTCGTGTCCCAGCTTGCGACCGACTCAAGCCCTTCCTCGCATTGCGGGGGAGGGTTGGTGGGGGCGAACCGTCAGGCCGCGGCACTGCCCGCCGCGTGCGAATGCGGTAAAGCGATCGCGCCCGGTGCCATTGCATCCGTCCGTCCGACTTGCCCCCATCCCAGCCTTCGACCCATAAAGGGCCCAACGCCGCGCGCGCGGGGGAAGGCGCAGATTGCGACACCTCGCAGCCCAGCTGAGACACCACATCAATCAGGTCCCGCAGGGAGAGGTGTCGACCGTCTAGCGCGTCGGGGTGAGGGTCCCCTTACTCCTGCGGCGCGCGCGCGCTGTCGTAGGGGATCGCGGTCGCGCCGCTGATCGCGCCGGTTCTCGCGCTGGCATGCACGTACAGCGTGACCTCGCGCTTGAACTCCAGCGGGCCGTCGACGACCGCATCGGGTCCGATGATCACGCGCGGATTGCGGCGGTTGATCGACACCGGGAACCAGCCCGACGACGGCTTGTCGACGACGATCTTGCCGCGCACCTGCGAGCCGCTGCCGATGGTGATGTCGCCATTGACGGTTTTGACGTCGCCGCTGATCTGTGTGCCGACGACACCGATCGCGCCGTTGACGGTCGACACGGTACCGTCGATGCGGCCGTCGCGGTCGACGAAGATGCCGCCGCTGACGCTTTCGACATTGCCGCCGATCACCGCGCCGGTGCCGGTGCGGATGCCGCCGTTGACCGTGCTCAACGACTTGACCTGCGCGCGCGCGCCGAGCGTGATGCCGCCGTTGACCGTCTCCACGTCGTCGACCTGGATGCCATCGCCGCCACGGATCGCGCCGTTGACGGTTTCCACGTCGCGCGCCTTGACGTTGTCGCCGATGCGCACGCTGCCGTTGACCGTGCTGAGGTCACGGTAGGTCTGGCCCGACTCGGCGTCGACGCTGCCGTTGACCTTGGAGATGTCCTCCTGCGCGAATGCGGCGCCGGTGGCCAGGGCGAGTGCGGCAGCGAGCAGCAGGGGGGCGGGGCGGAAGCGGGCGGTGGACATGGCCGTGACCTCTGGAGTTGTGGCGGACCGGGCGCGGGGCCCGTCGACGGTAGGTTGCCCCCGCTTCGCTACAATCGCATCTGTCTTTGGTCACTGGGTCGATCGTCGTGCCGCACGCTGCCAGCTCTCCCCGTCCGCGCCCCGTCGTCCTGCTGATCCTCGACGGCTGGGGTCATCGCGACGACCCGCGCGACAATGCCCTGGCGCTCGCCGACCTGCCCAACTGGCGCCGTCTGCTGGCCGAACATCCGACCACACTGATCCACACCGAGGGCCGTCACGTCGGCCTGCCGGACGGGCAGATGGGCAATTCCGAAGTCGGGCACATGAACATCGGTGCCGGCCGCATCGTCTACCAGGACCTGACCCGCATCGACGCGGCGATCGAGGACGGCAGCTTCTTCGACAACGCCGAACTGCTGGCCGCCTGTGACGCGGTGCGCGGCAACGGCGGCACGCTGCACGTCATGGGGCTGCTGTCGCCCGGCGGCGTGCACAGCCACGAGGCGCACCTGGCCGCGATGCTCGACCTGGCCGCGAAACGCGGCGTCGCCCGCGTCGCCGTGCATGCCTTCACCGACGGCCGCGACATGCCGCCGCGTTCGGCCGAGCCCAGCCTGCGTGCGCTGCAGGACCACTGCGCCGCTCTCGGCAATGCCCACGTCGCCAGTGTGTCCGGCCGTTACTACGCGATGGACCGCGACAAGCGCTGGGAGCGCGTGCGCGCCGCGTGGGATGCGATCGTCGAGGCCAAGTCCCCGTACCACGCGCCGGACGCGGTGAGCGCATTGCAGGCGGCCTACGCGCGCGACGAGAACGACGAGTTCGTGCTGCCCACCGTCATCGAGGGCGCCGCGCCGATGGCCGATGGCGATGCCGTCGTCTTCATGAATTTCCGCGCCGACCGCGCCCGCCAGCTCACGGCCGCGTTCGTCGATCCGGCGTTCGACGGCTTCGACGCACGGCGCCCGCAGCTCGCGCGCTTCGTCTGCCTCACCGAGTACGACGCGCGCCTGCCGGCGCCGCTCGCGTTCGCGCCCGACAATCTGCCCAACACGCTGGGCGAGGTGCTGGGCGCGCATGGCCTGAGTCAGCTGCGCATCGCCGAGACCGAGAAGTACGCGCACGTGACGTTTTTCCTCAGCGGCGGTCGCGAAGACCCGTATCCGGGCGAGGACCGCATCCTGGTGCCCAGCCCCAAGGTCGCTACCTACGATCTGCAGCCCGAGATGAGCGCGCCGGAAGTCTGCGCGCAGCTGATGCAGGCGGTGCGCGACGAGCGCTTCGACGTGGTGATCTGCAACTTCGCCAATCCCGACATGGTCGGCCACACCGGCGTGCTGGAGGCGGCGATCAAGGCGGTCGAAACCGTCGACCGCGCGGTGGGCGAGATCGTCGAGGTCGTGCGCGAAAAGGGCGGCGAACTGCTGGTCACCGCCGACCATGGCAACGTCGAGATGATGCGCGACCCGGAAACCGGCGAGCCGCACACCTCGCACACCGTCGGCCCCGTCGATCTGGTCTACGTCGGCAGCCGCGACGTGCCGCTGCGCGGCGGTGGCGCGCTGCGCGATCTCGCCCCGACTATTCTCGACCTCGTCGGCATCGCGCCCCCGGCCGAGATGACCGGCCGCAGCCTGCTGCAGGCCGCCGGCCGGGCATGATCCGCAGCCGCATCCTCCTGCTGGCCGCGCTGCTCGTCGCGGCGCTGCCGGTGCTCGAGGCATCGGCGCAGAACAGCCGCGAGACCGAGCGCCGGCTCGAACGCGTGCGCAAGGAACTGCGCGACGTCGCCAGCGAGCGCCGTCGTCTCGAGGGCGAGCGTGGCACCGCCGCCCGCGAGCTGCGCGCCGCAGACGAACAGGTCGCCGCCTCGACGCGCGCGCTGCGCAACACGCGCGTCAAGCTCGCCGAAGAACAGATCGCGCTGGAGAAGCTGCAGGCGCGCCGGGTCGAACTCGAGTCGACCGTCGAGACGCGCCGCACAGAACTCGCCGCATTGCTGCGCTCGGCCTACACCATCGGCGACGAAGCGGCGTTGAAGCTGATGCTGGCCCAGGACCGCGTCGCCGACGCCGGCCGCCTGCTGACCTATCACCGTTACCTGCAGCAGCAGCGCAGCACGCGCATCGCCGAGCTGCGCGCGGAGATGGCAGAACTCGACGGACTGGAAGCCGCCATCCAGGACCGGCGCGCCGCGCTCGAAGCGACCCAGGTCGAACAGCGCACGCAGCTGGCGAAGGTCGAGGCCGACCGGGGCCAGCGCGCCGAAGCGGTGAAGGGCATCGAGTCGCGCTTCAACGATCGCAGCGAACGCGAGAAGGCATTGGGCCGCGACGCACGCTCGCTCGAACGCGTGCTCGCGCAGTTGCGCGAAGCCGCACGCCGCGCCGAAGCCGAACGCCGCGCTGCCGCGGCGGCCGCGCGCGAACGCGAAGCACGCGAGGCCCGCGAAGCGCAGGCCTCAGGCCGCCCGCGTCCGACGCCGCGTCCGCCCACCCAGGTCGCGCGCAACGCGGCCCCGCAGGTCGGTGGCCTCGGCTGGCCGATCAGCGGCAGCCTGCTCACGCCCTACGGCGGCAAGCTGCCCGACGGCCGCAGCAGCACGGGCATCCTGATCGGCGCGCCGGCCGGCACCTCGGTCAAGGCGGTGGCCGACGGCACCGTGGTCTTCGCCGAATGGATGACCGGCTACGGCATGCTGCTGATCGTCGATCACGGCAATGGCTACATGAGCCTCTACGCCCACAACGACGGTCTGCAGAAGAACGTGGGCGACGCCGTGCGGCGCGGCGACACGGTGGCCAGCGTCGGCAGCTCCGGCGGCCAGGGCCGCAGCGGCCTGTACTTCGAGCTGCGCCAGAACGGCACGCCGGTGAATCCGACGACGTGGCTGCAGCGGCGCTGAGGCCCGCGGCGCGCGTGCATCGATGGAACTGAACATCCCCGGCCGTCCTTAACGCATTCACGCAGGCTGACCGCATAATCGATCGACGCGCGCCCGCGCGGATCGATCGCTTCTCCGGAGTCTGTGCATGCGCGTGAGTTCCCTGACGCTGGCCCTGTCCCTGCTGTTGTCGCCAGCCGCGTTCGCGCAGACCCCGCCGGACACCGCGCCCGAGGCGACGCCGCCACCGGCCGATGCACCCGCGCCGGATGCCGCGAACCCGTCCGAACCCGCTGCGGACGAGACGCAGGAGGTCTTGGCCAGCGACGACCCGGCCGCGATCGAACACGCCTCCAACCGCGTGCCACTGCAGGAGATCCGCCGCTACGTCGGCGTGTTCAACGCGGTGCGCGAGGCCTACGTCGAGCCCGTCGAAGACCGCAAGCTGATGTCCTCGGCGATCCGCGGCCTGCTGCTCGATCTCGACCCGCATAGCGTCTACATGCAGAAAGAAGACGCCGCCGCGTTCGACGAAGGCACCGAAGGCGCCTACGACGGCATCGGCGTGGAAGTGATGTATCTGGGCGACGGCAGCCTGCGCGTCATCGCACCGATCGACGGCACGCCGGCGGCGAAGGCCGGTATCCGCGCGGGCGACGTCATCGTCAGCGTCGACGGCCGCACGCTCACGCCGGCCGACAACGACGGCCCCGGCCCGCTGCGTGGTGCACCGGGCACGTCGCTGACTCTGGGCGTGTTGCGCGACGGCGAGACCGCGCCGCTGGAAATCCGCGTCGACCGCGAGACCATCCGCGTGGTCAGCGTGCGCAGCCGCATGCTCGAACCGGGCTACGGCTATGTGCGCGTGAGCCAGTTCCAGGTCGAAACCGCGGCCGACTTCTCGCGCAACGTCGACGCGCTGAAGCAGCAGGCCGGCGGCAAGCTGCGAGGCCTGGTCATCGACCTGCGCAGCAATCCCGGCGGCCTGCTGACGTCCGCGGTGCAGATCGCCGACGACCTCCTCGACAGCGGCAAGATCGTCAGCACCCGCGGCCGCATTCCGATCAGCGATGCCGAGTTCAGCGCCACGCCGGGCGACCTGCTCGATGGCGCACCGGTGATCGTCCTCGTCGACGTCGGCTCGGCCAGTGCCTCCGAAGTGCTGGCCGGCGCGTTGCGCGACAACAACCGCGCGCGCGTCATCGGCAGCCGCACCTTCGGCAAGGGCTCGGTGCAGACCGTCCTGCCGCTCGACAACGGCGACTCGGTGAAGCTCACCACCGCCCGCTATTACACCCCCAGCGGCCGCTCCATCCAGGCCCGCGGCATCGACCCCGACACCGTGCTGCGCCCCGAGAATTCCCCCGCCGCCGACGCCCCGCGCGCCGCCAGCGCCTATACGGAAGCCAACCTGCCGGGCCACCTGCAGGGCGACGAGGAAGACGGCTCCACCGGCGGCGAAGCCCTGCCGGGCGAGGCACCGATCGCCGCCGCGCTCGCCGAACTGAAGAAGCCGTGGGTCCCCACCGCGCAGGTCCCGGCTGAGCGCACGAAGCCCGCCACCGCACCCGCACAAGCACCTGCGGCGGCGACTCCGGAATCCGTGCCCGCAGACGCGCCCGCATCGGAAACAGCACCGGCCGAAGCGCCCGCCGAGCCGGATGCCACCGATGTCCCGGAGTCGAACGACACGCCAGCCGCACCGGCAACGCCGACACCGACGCCCGGCAGCTGATCTACGGATCGGTCATCCCGCGGCCTTCAACCGACGCTTGCCTGGTCAGGCCGGGATCCAGCGACTTCCGCGCAGTCTCGTACCGCGCGCGAACTTTCAGCAAACGAGAACCCGTCGCCCCAGCGCACGCTGGGGCCCATTTTGATCTGCTCGAATGCGCTTGAAGCGCTGCGGAGCTTGACGCGCGTGAGCGCGTGTCAATGCTTCGCTGAACCACTCAAAAGTACCGACGCGCTCTCCGACGGTCCGATCCGAACGCAACGGCCAGACCTTCACCCCCGCGCCACCACCCACCACCCCAACCCCGCCAGCGCGACGCCCACCACCACACTCGCGATCACATACACCGCGGCCATCTCCACATCCCCACGCCGCAGCAACGCCAGCGTCTCCAGCCCGAACGCCGAAAACGTGGTGAACCCGCCCATCACCCCGACGATCAGCATCGCCCGCACGTCCGGCGTGAACCACCCATGCCGCGCGATGCCGCCGGCCAGCAATCCGGCCACCAGGCACCCCAGCAGATTCACCGCGAATGTCCCCACCGGAAACCGCGGCGGCGCCTCCGCACTCGCGCCGGCAAACGCCAGCATCCACACCGACAGCTGATAGCGGCACACCGAACCGAACGCGCCGCCCAGCGCGATCAACAGCAGGCGGTTCAAGGCCGCGCCTCCGCAGCAAACGAGCAGGCACGGCGCGTCGCCCGATCAGCGAAGACCGGAAAGACGATAGGAGAGAAGGCCCGCGGCATCGGTCCTCGCAGGCGGCATCGAAGGCCGCTCAGGAACATCGCAGAATTGGCGCGCCTGGAGGGATTCGAACCCCCGACCAATGGCTTCGGAAGCCACTACTCTATCCGGCTGAGCTACAGGCGCGTCGTCCACACCATGCCGGACAACGGGCAGGGCGGTCGCGCATTGTATCGGAACCCCGCGCCACCGACACCCCAGCCAGCTGGACGTTCGATACGCCGCTCCGCATCTCCAGCCACCCAGGCATTGCCCTTGTAGGATGGGTAGAGCGAAGCGAAACCCATCGCGCCTCCCCCGGAACAAACCCCACGCCCGTGAACTGGTCCCTCATCACCCACCTCGGCGATGCCGCCCTGGTGCTCCCGCTGCTTGTCACCGCGATGACCGGTCTCGCCCTGCAGGGCAAGCCGCAACGCCGCGCAGCGCTGCGATGGGCGGCGATCGTCGCGACCAGCCTGGTACTCGTCGCCGCCAGCAAGATCGCCTTCTACGGCTGGGGCACCGGCATCCGTCACTGGAACCTGACCTGTCTCAGCGGCCACACCGTCTCCGCGTGGCTCACGTGGCCGGTGCTGCCGATGCTGGTGGCGCCCGCGCGTATGCGATCGCTGCGCATTGCGCTATTCGTCGCAGGCATCGTCATTGCGCTGCTGGTTGGCTGGTCACGCGTACCGCTCGGCGCGCATCCGTTGAGCGAAGTGATAGCCGGCGCCCTGCTCGGCGCGTGTGCGGCAGGTCTCTGTATCCGTGTGCTGTGGAAGCAAGCGCTCGACATGCGTGCGCGTGCACTGATCGGCGCGGTAATGCTCACGCTCGCAATCGTGTCGCAGGCGGGCCTTGATCGGCCCCATACCGAACGCTGGTTCCAGGCCATCGCCACCACGCTGTCAGGCGCGCAGAGTCCGCATGACCGCGCCAGATGGCGTGCAGAGTAGACGCGAGCTCAGGCCGAACCGCCACGCCCAAGCAAGATGGGTAGAGCGCAGCGAAACCGATCACCCGCCAAGTCGCCGAAGCAGCAATCCCTCAGAACTTCGGATCGCAATGCCACCTCCACGCGGTCTCGATGATCTCCGGCAACGATGTATACCGCGGCGTCCAACCCAGCTCCCGGCGAGCGAGCTCACTCGATGCCACCAGCACCGCCGGGTCGCCAGCACGCCGCGGCGCCATGTCCCAAGGCACCTCGCGGCCACTCACGGCTTCGGCCGCCGCGATCACCTCGCGTACCGAGAAGCCCTGTCCGTTGCCGAGGTTGAACACATGCGCGCCTGCATGGGCATCCATGTAGGCCAGCGCCTGCCAATGCGCCTGTGCCAGGTCATCGACGTGGATGTAGTCGCGCACGCAGGTGCCGTCCGGTGTCGGCCAGTCGTTGCCGAACACCTTCAACCGGTCGCCACTGCCCAGCGCTGCACGCAGGACATTCGGAATCAGATGCGTTTCCGGCGTGTGCGCTTCGCCGATATCGCCATCCGGGCTGGCGCCCGCCGCATTGAAGTACCGCAGGCACACCGAGCGCAGACCATAGGCAGCCCCAGCGTCAGCCAGCACGCGTTCCACCATCAGCTTGCTGGCGCCATACGGATTGATCGGCGCCTTGGGGTGCGTTTCGTCGATGCGTTCTGACACAGGCTCACCGAATACAGCCGCCGTCGACGAGAACACGATCTTCCCCACGCCATGTCGCTGCATCGCGCGCAGCAGGTTGAGCGTGCCGACCACATTGTTGTCGTAGTAGTCGTAGGCCTGCTGTACCGACTCGCCCACCAGCGAACGTGCGCAGAAGTGCATCACCGCATCGAACGGTCCCAGTGCGAACGCCGAATCCAGCGACGCCGGATCCAGCAGATCCGCCTCGATCAACTGCCCGAACTGCACCGCCTCGCGATGCCCCGTCGACAGGTTGTCCAACACAACGACATCGGCATCGTGGCGATCAAGCCACTTTGCCATATGGCTGCCGATATAACCCCCGCCGCCACAAACTAAAATCCGCATACCCAATCCTTGCAGACCCAGAGCGCACTAAATAAAGAACGGAAGGCTAAGAACGAAATAACGCAGCTGCCGGATTCATGAAAATCTTGAAATTGATCCTAGGGGCGAGAAAGTAGTGGTCGGCTTCGACGCTAAACCCTGCTTTCCAGCACCCTGAATCATCAGTGTGAGTTCATTGATATGAATGAGAAAATCTTCTGTAAGAAAACTACTTCCATCGCCATTTACGGATCTAGACATCTCCGCAACACCAAGAAATTTATCTTGAGCATAAACTTCACGCCGACGTAACCACTCAATCATCTTGGATTTTAGCGGCATCCCAGCTGGCCGGCTACTTTCTACTGCCTTTGACTTCCAGTGCCGTACTAACGGCAGCCGTCTGCCGCCGACGCCGAAAAGTCGTGCCAAGCCAGGCCAGGAGCGCAGAGTAGAAAACTTTCTAGCATTAAGACTTCTACTGCTGAATCGTTCAAGATACACGGGCGATTGATAATGGCGATAGCCATCCGTTGATATCTCGCCCGAATCCCCTATGACTCGCATTCGATGGTCGCGGGGGGCGACGACACTGCATGTAATCCTTGCGGCCGCGCCACAAGCAAAACTCAAGCAAGCAACTGAGTAATCAGGGGTGCCCACTTTCACCGGCAACCCATTCATTTTGTTATCTATGAGCTCACTGGAAAACGCGGTAACAGAAACCGCAGGGCCGAGTAAAGCGCATATCCAAACCAAGTGATAGCCGACATGTTCGTAGGTGCAGCCTTCAAGAATCTCCTCTTCAAGTGGCCATGGAGCTCCAGTCGGACTGAGCACTTTCTCAAAACCCATAAGATGAATAGGGTTGTCGTCAAGCTCTGCATGGATGAGGAGAGGCTTCCCGATAGATCCTTCTTCAACTGCCTTAAAGATCGTTCGAACTGTGTCGCTGTAAACATTACAAGGTGCACCTTGAAACACAACGCCCATTGATGAGGCAAGGGCAAATAGATACTTCGTTTCCTCAAGGCTCTTAGTAAGTGGCTTTTCGGAGTAAACGTGCTTTCCAGCGAGCAAGGCGCGCTTTGTTACCTCAAAGTGCGAGCTAATTGTAGTAAGGTTGATAACTGTCTCTACATTATCATCTGATAAAAGTTCAGCATAAGAGTTATAGACATGAAATCCGTAGTGGATCGAAACAGCGGTTGATCGACTTGGAATCAAATCGAAAACCCCCGTAACGAAAATCTCTGGATGCGCGTGAAGAGTGCGCATGTAGATATCAAATACAAACCCACAGCCTACAATTGCAACTCTCATTGACTTACCCCCCGTTCTTTCTCAGATATTTTTCTTCTAATTGTGTCAACAGTAGAAATGACGCTTAGGCTATCAGAGAGGGGCATTGTCTTACTTTCTAGGTCGCCTCGATAGACGCACGCGCGCACCTCCTCAGCTTGGTAGTGGTACCCATTACCGCTATAGCTGCAATTTACGGTCCTTCTGCCCTTCCTGCTGGAAAGGCCTGTCAGCTGAGCCAATTTATGTGTCAATGAATGTTCTCGCAGGCGCGTGCGCCAACTAGCGCTGGTCGAAACATTGAGCAGCGGCTTCTGTCTTGAAATTCTCAGTCCATGTGGCCGAACTATAGATCCATGAAAAGAAGCTAGTCCCTCCGTACCCATGACTTGAAAGTCATTTGAAGACCAACTCCTAATGCTGCAGTAGAAAGATGCCGTAATTCTATCTTGATACTGCAACTGGAATGCCACGTCCTCATCTACGCCTGTATCTCCAATTCTTCCTAAAGCGTGAAGCTGAGAAGGTGCACCGAACATCCATTGAGCTAGTGACAGTGGGTAAACGCCAAGGTGGGATAGCGATCCTCCGCCGCGCTTTGGGTCAAAACTACCACTTCCTAAGTCAGGCGTTTTAGAAGTCCCGAAACTTCCAGAAATCATCCTCACCTCACCAACTGTGCCTCCTGCGATCTCCGCCTTTAGTAGTTGAGCAGCGGGAATAAATCGAGTCCACATCGCCTCCATCGCAAATGTAGAGAATCGCGCAGCGGCTTCAATAATCCGAATTACATCCTCGCGAGACGTTGCAAGAGGTTTCTCGATGAGGACAGGGATGCCTGATTCGATGCAAAGAAGAGCGTGTTCGCAGTGCTCCGATGGTGGAGTGGCAATATAGATTGCATCCACATTGCCGAACTTGGCCGCCTTTGCGTAACCTTCAATTGCATAGGGTATCCCCATGCTACTTGCAAAATCGTCCGCCCTGTCTTGGGATCGAGATGCAACGAATACAGCACTCATCCCTTGGGCTGCTGAAAGTCCGGCAACAAATTTCGCCGACACAGCGCCAGTACCAAAGATCCCCCATCTAAAATTCTTCTTCATCACTGCGTCTCTCGCATTCTTCGACCAACGGAGCTACAAGTAAAAGAGTAAATAGTCCCGGCGATGGTGAGCCCGACAGCAAAAGCAGCTGTGCCGAACCTGTTGAAGAGAGTAGTTGCGATGAGGGCGCCGAAAACTAACGAGGCAATCTGAATGACAAGCATGGCGCTTACTCTTTTCTTGCACTCTAGCCACTTATGAGAAGACAAAGCTATTTGCCAGGACATGGCCGCAGCACAGAGCAATAGAACATTCTCAAAACGCATGCTGGAAAAGACTTCGTAATCCCGAAAAACTGCAAAGATAGTAACTAGGTAAACCGTGGAGAACACGATCCCAACTACAAATTGCACGGTGATGGCTCGGCGGATCAGCCTGCTCACAAGGTCAAAGTCCGCGTTAGCGTAGGCGCGAAATATATGGGGCTGAGAATAAAGTGTTATTGGAAGGAGAGCAAACACGAATGCCCGAAATACAATGTCGTACTCAGCTGCGTAGATGCCCACTTCATTTGAATCTGAATGTAACTCTATTAGATACCGCTCAAATGCAGGCCAAGCCGAGTTAATCGCTAGCCATATAGAAACTGGGGCTCCGTAGCTAAATATGCGAAGAGCCTTCTCTTTCACTTCAGGTAGAAGATGTGGGACTTGACGTATGCGACTTGTGAGCCAAGCGGCCTCGCGGCGAAAAAGTACTAACAGTGCGACAACACCAATGACTTGTCCCGAAAGATAGCCTGACTTTGCGAACTCAGAGTCAGCCTCAAAGAGAAAGACCGACAGCATGCACATTAGAAGCGCAAATAGAGGCCTTGAAATCTCTGCAAGAATATATCGCGAGTAATTAAATCTAGCTTGCTGAGTGGCAGATACAATCGAGTGCACTCCGTGCAACGCAATCGAAAACGACAGAACGACGAAACTTGTGCTAACGGCAGGCGGCAAGAATAGAGTCGTTGCCGCTCCGTAGAAAATAATCATGCAGCAGAAAGAAATTGCCGCTGAAACCGCAAAAACCTCCGGAGCTTTACCAATCAAGTCGTCTTTTGCGTTGGCGTGGCGTGCGACAGACTGTGTTATCCAGCCGAAGAAGAAGAAGGCGCTTCCCAAGCAAAGCGCAAACCAAGTTGAGAACTTTCCATAATCCGCGGCAGGCAGCGCATCTATGAGAAAGACGACCAGCGCTAGGTTGAGGAGGCCTGGAACAAGGCGCGCGGCGTAGAAAAGTCCTGTGCCACGCATCTCTTCAATATTAATTCGCTTAAAATTAAACACGGGCTAGCCTTTCTTTTTGCAGAAGACAGAAAGGTAGAAAGTAAAGGCGGCAGCCGCTACTATGTGCCCGAGGAATGAATAAAATGAGGTAAAAGAGCTAAACATGACATATGGATAGATTATGGCGAGCATCGCAAGGCCGCCTAAAGATTTCCGTCTGCAAAGAGATATTGCTAACGAGGAAGCGATCCCGAACAGGAAAATAGCTAAGAATGCGCCGCCAAGAGAGAAGTCATCGATAAGCGCTCTGAATACTGTGAATATATTTCCTTGGCTGCCGTCGCCTAGGTCCACAAAATTAGTATATAGCCCCGTTTCGCGCTCTCGAATTCCCAGTGTGTCGAATATTCCAGTGAAAGAATAATAGCCTAAGGCTGGACTTGGTGTTTCACCTGAGTCAAACCAAGCACTGAAACCAGCAAGACTGCCAAGCGGCCATTTCTTGAGATGCGCCATTACTTCGGGCAGTCGGCTAAAGTCATCGGTAATTCCGCCGCGAAGAAATTGCAGCCAGATAAAGCTGATCGCGGCGACGCAAGCGGCTAATAGCGAATTAATGACTACTCTTGTCGAGAGCGGGTGCCAGTCTGCCGAACTGGCCTTGAAGAACGCGGATGCAAGCCATGCGCCTATCCAGAATAGGAGCCCGAATATGATGGTGGCTCGAGTGGTTAGTAAGACGGATATAAATGCCAGCGCGGCAATCGGTAGGAAGAATTCATACTTTCGCATTGAAGATGGGTTAAGTGCGAACTGGGAGCCGCATACCATCGCAGAGAAGAATACGAACATCTGGAGTATCCTTGCGAGGAGCGGCATACGGTAGTCATCTTCGTATCTGGCTACTGAGAGGTCCCGGCTTACATCGGCCAGCTGGGAAAAGCTGATCAGCGAGGATATAGAGTTTCCTTTCGACCATAGAATGAGAGCGGCTGCCGAGAAGCCAAAAGCAATTGACACCCAAGAGATAGCCCTAGGGTGCCACAGGACTACTTCCTTCTGCGTCTTCGCTCGTGGCGCAAGAATACTTAATCCCAAAACTCCGCCAATGAGCGCGGAAATCTGAAGTAAAACGATAGCTAAGTATGACGCTGCAGAGAAATGATACTCAGGCGCGAGTACAACGGTTGCGACAGATAGGGCCGACCAGAATATGGCTAAAACTGTTACCGGGTGCATCCAATAACGAAGCACTCTTTTGCATATTAGTAGAGTTAAGACCTGCAGTAGCAGGCATAGCCATGTCATCTTGATAGAATCTCGTAAGCTAATTCGTGTGCTTTTGCTAAATGTTTTCGAATTTGAGGTGGGGGGATGAGTGAGGTTGAAGCGTGTTCGTCGTGATATACCACGATGCGATCGGTATAACGAATCTTGATTCCAAGGCTAGCCGCTTCTTCGGCGAGAAAAATTTCCTCTAGGTATAAGAAACTTTCGCAGGCCAGCTGACCGCCACATTGAAAGTAAGCGGCAGGAATGCAAATGAAACTACCATGTGCGCCGTATATTTCCTGCCCATCGGGAAGGCTTTGCTGGGTACGGTTCTGAGAGGTCAGCTTGGCCTTAATGAGCGCTCCGTATCGATACAGCGCGGTGCTCCATCCGTAGGCGAATACATGCCTCAATAAAATGAACTTGAGCGCAGGAGGTCTTGATCGATAGATTGGATTCTGATTCTTTCCCGAAAGGCCAGAGATGATCTTAGGCGCCAGTATTGCGGTGCTGTCACTATCATCTATAAGCGTGCTTATCCATTGACGTGACTTTATTCTAAGATCTGTATTGCTAAGGATTGTCCACCGTGCAGGTGCGTCCCACTCCGTTCTGGCGAGTTCAAGGCCCTTTCGAAATCCACCAAAGTAGCCCTGATTACTGCCATCACCTATGACCTTCAATCGCCCATCTTCTAGGGCTGTCTTTCCGCTGTCTTGCAACCAAGAACAGTCGAGGTCGCTGTGGCCCGGAGTATTGTCAGTTACTACGATACGTAGTCTTCGGTCTGTGTCTTGCTCCAGAACATTCTGTAGGAAGCAAGACACATCTTGATGGTTCTTATAGACTATGCAAAGCAAAAGTACAGAATCGTCGGTTCTTAGATTATCTTTTTCTTCAATTGACATATACCTCAATCCCTGGACTTAGCCGGACTCCAAGTAACAAATGTATGTCCACGGACAGATCGAAGAACACCAATCAAGGTGGCTATCATTGCCAACATGATTTCGGTCAGTGATGAAATGGCACCGGAAGACGAGCGTAGACCAATCAGCACGCAGATCACTACCGCCAATGCAAGAAGAACGCTGAGCATGGGATAGAGCAGCGCGGTAGCTGTTAGCGAGAAGATTACGCCGAAGATCAGAAAGCAACCGCCGAACCAGCGAAGCGTCTTGTGTGAGAAGTACTTGAACTGGTTGAACGAAGACATCCGTGCGCGCTTTTCCGAGAAGCTTGTATGGGTATGAAAGGCTCTCGCAGCGATACGAATCTTTCGGGAAAACTCGTCTGATCTTGCCGCTACGAGTCGTTCATAGGCGATCACGTCATTCGACTTGATCAGCCGCTGCCCGCTGAATACGACTTGCATGGAAACGGTGAAGTCGTCCAGGACGGTGTCGGGGAATTGGGGATACAGGGCGCGCCGGACAGAAAAGATGGAGCCATCCGCCCCCATCACGCTGCCGGTCCCCGATTCCAAGTCCTTGATCAGCTCTTCTAAGCGCCAGTACAGGCCACCGACCGCAGCGGTCGAAGATCCGTCGGCACCCATATAGTGCAGAGCCCCACAAACGCCGCCAACTTCGGTATCCGCGTAACACGCGGCCAGTTTGTCGAGCGACTCGATGTGCAGTAGGACATTGGCATCGGTGAAAACGAGAAGATCGCCTCGTGCCTCGGCTGCGAGCAGTTTCATGCCATGCGCTTTGCCATTTCGCCCGCCGCCCCGGATCAGGCGCACGAACGGAGCGTCGCGCTCGATCATGTCTGCGCTGCCATCACTTGAGCCATCGTCGAACGACAGGATCTCGAGCTCCGGGTACCGCAGCTTCAGCTCCCTCAAATTGGCGATCTTGTCCGGCAGAGATGCCGCTTCGTTGTACGCGCAGAAGAGCAGACTGAAGCGACTTCCGTCGCCCGCATCTACTATGCCCCGAGCAATTGGGCGTTTCGGAATCAGGGCAAGGACTGCCGGGTACAGAGCGTACGGATAGATCACCGCGAGAATGCAGAGTGCGGTAAGGGCAGATAAAAGGATCAGCATTTCGCTCTCGAGGGAAGGATTTCAGTCTTTGCCGAACAGATCGCGGCTGTAGACCTTTTCGACCACATCGTGCAGGTCGCTGGTGAGTCGATTGGTGAGAATCAGGTCTGCCTCTGCTTTGAACTCGGCCAGGTCGGTGATCACGCGTGACCTGAAGAACTCGGGCTCATCAAGGACAGGTTCGTAAACGATGACTTCAATGCCCTTTGCCTTGATGCGCTTCATCACACCTTGGATCGCAGACGCACGGAAGTTGTCGCTTCCCGCCTTCATGACAAGGCGATAGATACCCACGACCTTGGGTTGCTTGCGGAGAACGTCTTCCGCAATGAAATCCTTTCGCGTGGTGTTGGCTGAGACAATCGCCTGGATCAGGTTCTGCGGTACCGCGTCGTAGTTCGCCAGCAGCTGTTTGGTGTCCTTCGGCAGGCAGTAACCGCCATACCCGAAAGACGGATTGTTGTAGTGCCCCCCGATGCGAGGATCGAGACTGACGCCTTCGATGATCTGACGTGTATCCAGACCGTGTGTCGCGGCGTATGTGTCCAGCTCGTTGAAGTAGGCAACCCGCATCGCCAGGTAGGTGTTGGCGAACAGCTTGATCGCTTCGGCTTCCGTGGAGTCTGTGAACAGGACCGGGATGTCAGTCTTCAGCGCGCCCTCGCGGAGCAGATCGGCGAAGATTTCCGCGCGCGCGGAGCGCTCTCCCACCACGATGCGGCTGGGATAGAGGTTGTCGTGCAGCGCCTTGCCTTCGCGCAGGAACTCGGGCGAGAACAGGATGTTGTCGGTCGCGAATTTCTCGCGCACCGATGCCGTGTATCCCACCGGTACTGTCGACTTGATAACCATGACGGCGTCCGGATTGATCGCCAGTACGTTGGCGATCACGGCTTCGACGGAGCGCGTGTTGAAGGTATTGGTGGTGCTGTCGTAGTTGGTCGGTGTCGCGATGACGATGTAGTCGGCATCTGTGAACGCTTCCGAGGGCACGAGGGTAGCGGTGAAGTCGAGCTCCGGCCGGGCGAGGTATTCGCGGATCTCGAGATCGTCGAGCGGCGACTCGCGGCGGTTCAGCATCTCGACCTTCGCGGCATCGATATCGAGTGCGACGACGCTGTGGTTCTGGGCCAGCAGAAGGGCGTTCGACAGACCGACGTAGCCGGTGCCGGCAATGGCGATCCGGCGCCGACCTTCGTTGCGCTTGGAAATATTCATCATGTTGGAGCTCCTCAGTAGGCGTTCTTGTGAATGAAACCCTTGAAGAGCGTCAGCAAGATGATCCTGAGGTCGAAAAGAAGCGACCAGTTCTCGATGTAGTAGATGTCGCACTCGATCCGGCGCTGGAGGTCTGTCGATCCGCGCCAGCCGTTCACCTGCGCCCAGCCTGTGATGCCGGCCTTGACCAGGTGCTTCTTCATGTAGGCGGGAATCTCTTCCTTGAACTTGTCCACGAAGACCGGTCGCTCGGGCCTCGGTCCAACGATGGACATGTCGCCCTTGAGCACGTTCAGGAACTGCGGCAGCTCATCCAGGCTGGTCCTGCGTAGGAAAGCGCCGACCCGCGTCGCGCGCGACTCGCCCGACTTCGCCCAGACCGCCCCCGAGCCGCTCTCCGCGTCGACGGGCATGGAGCGGAACTTGAGCATTTCGAAACGGCGGTTGTTCCAGCTGACGCGTTCCTGCCGATAGAACACCGGGCCGGGCGACGACAGCTTCACCGCGATGGCGATGCACGCCATCAGCGGGGCGATCATCAGCAGGATCAAGGCCGACAGCACCCGGTCCTCGATGCCCTTGAGCAGTCGCGCACTGCCTTGGAGCGGCGACTGCTGGAGTGTCACGACCGGAAGATCGGCGATCTGATCGATGCCGTGGTTGAGCAGGTGCAGGCCAAAGAGATCCGGCACGAGCTTGATGTCCACGGCGGAATGAGCGAGACGCCCGAGCACCGCCTGGATATCCGCCTCGGCGCTCATGGGCAGCGAGATCCAGACCTGGTCGATGCCGTGCGTCTCGATGTAGGCCGCGAGGTCGCCAATCTCGCCGAGCAGCGGCACCTCGTCCAGATACTTGTGGGACGACGGCGTGCTGAACCAGCCGAGGATCTCGATCCCGGTCCAAGGCTGTGCGGCAAAGCCCTGCGCGATGCGGCGCGCGTCATGGCCACCGCCGACGATGACCGCCTTCCGGTGGTCCATGCCGCGCGCGCGCAACTGGTCCGCGAGCGTACGGATGAATACCCGGGTCATCAGCGTGCCGGCCAGGGTCAAGCCGAACCAGGTCAGCCACCAGAGGCGGGAGAACTCCTCTGCCAGTTGCAGGCCGACCATGTAGACAACGCCGGCGGCGAACACCAGCGACCAGAGCGTGACCAGCTTGAAGCCTTCTCTGGTCAGGCTGCCGCCTCGCCAGCTGCGATAGAGCGACGAGCCATTCAGCACGATCAGCGCGAACAGAACTCCGCGGGCAAGCCCGCGCACATACTCGATCGGCATGGTGAACGTGTCGAAACGGAGGTAGTGAGCGAGAAGACCCGCTCCTACCAGTACGCCCAGATCGGATACGCGAAGGCTCCACGCGAATAGCGCGGTGAATTTGCTGGCCAGACGCCAGTCGGATTCGGCATGCGGCCGAATCGGTGAGAACAGCATGTCCCGATCCTCACGCCCCTCCTCGCAATGCGGCCAAGCAGGCGCAGTTGCGATCGGCACGTTCTAAGTAATTGATTCCATTCGGCTGTCCCCCGGTGCCATACGCTGCTGCCGGTCCCCTGACGCCGAGTGGAACTGTGACAGATGCACTGTTGCAGCGCAACGTGAGTTGCGCGTTCTTAGCGGCCCGTCACGCGTAAACAGACGAGTCCAGCTGAAGACCTTTGCCGCGCGCGGAGGTTCGATAAATCATTCCTTCGGAGGCCGGCTACAGCCACTTCCAGTTAAGACCGTCTGCTTTGCAAACGGCTGGGACGGCCACTCGCACGTCGATCAACGGTCGATCCAGTCGAGGTTTTCGAGCAGGAAATTGCGGTCTCGTTCCGCCGTCAGGCTGTAGAGCGCATAGCGACGGGCGAGGCGGGCCCCGCCGTCGCGCACCAAGGGCTGCCAGATGATGCTGGCGCGCGCGCGCGTCGGTCGCGGCAGCAGGAAGTCCATGGGTACCGAGAAATAGATGCCCTTGTCGAAGCTGCCTTCGCCGAACGTCGCAGAGGAGACGTTCGTCTTGGTGGCCCAAGCGCCCATAGTTACGCCATTGTCGAAGCGACGCGCGACATTGACAGTGGCGCCAATGTCGCCGGCCAGGTAGCGACCCACACTGACATTGGCCTGCACGCGCTGGGCATCGCCCAGCGTCACGTATGCGGTGGCGTGGCCCGTGGTCTGGTCGTAGTCGCGGAAACCGGCGCGCTGGTCGAAGTTGCGCTGCCGCACGTGGTTCACATCGACGCCGAGCGCCCACCGCTCGCCGAACGGGCGATAGAGCACTTCTCCACCAACGCCGCCGTACATGGATTCGAGATAACCGGCATAGCCCATGCCGTACAGGTCGCCGCCCAGGTAGTGGGCGGTCGTCAGCTGCAGGTTGGGCACCGTCACCGACGACGTCGTCAGAAACTCGCGCTGGTAGGTTCGCACCCGCGGCATGCGACTGGGTGGGTTGTAGCGGAACTTGTCGAAGTTGTTGAGGACGTCCGCACTGACGATGCCGCTGACCCACGTATGGCGCCCGAACCAGTACGTCGCACTGGCATCGGCGGACACCTGATACAGGATGAAGCCGTCCGGACCGCCCATCACGTGCTTGTAGCCGGGGCCGATGCCTGCCTGGAAGCGGTCGAACGGGGCCTGGTAGAGCACCTCGCGCCGCTGGGATGCAGGGGGCGCGATCTCGACGCTGCGCGCGAATGTGTCCAGATCAATGCGCCGATCGACGTAGTCGGCAAACGCTTCGCGCGAAACGCTCGTTTCGGCAATCGGCATGTCGACGCGCTGATGCGCAATCGTGAACCAGTCGAAATCGGCGTTGGTCCCGGTGTCGAGCACCCGGATGCTTCTTCCGACGCCCTGTGCGCCGTAGAAGTATCGCTGCTGTTCACCTGTGACGATCAGCTCGCGCCCTCGTCGACTGATCTCGGAGACCTTGAGGCCTGCCTCACGCTGCAACGCGGTCGCGAGTGCCGGCCAGGATCCCGGGTTGGAGACTCCGCGCGACGCATGGTCAGCCAGTGGAACGACCGGTCGATCCAGGAGAGGCGCGACACTTCGCGCGTTCCTCAGATTCCCGGTAAAAGCGACACCTACCATGGCTTCGGCGCCGCGCTCGAATCCCGCCGTGATCTGGATGCCCGGCCGCGGCGTGTACACCACGCCGAGATTGATCGGAGTGCGCTGTAACTGGTTGTTACGTTGGGGCTCGTTCTTGTAGTCGTTGCCGTCCAGTTCGATCTTGACGAGGAGTTGCTCAAGCGGGGATTGCCATGAGACACCGCCGAAGATTCCGATGGGGCCGCGGAACGTGCTCGTCGCGTTGAGCTGGCCTGCACCACTGATGATCGGCCGTGTCGCGAATCGCTCATCGATCAGACGCAGCGGATTTTCGAAGTCTCCACGGTTCCCGATGTATCCCGTGGCGAGTCCAAGGCTCGCGTCGAAACTGCCGAACCGCTTGTTGGCGACCAGGTACTCGCTCGAGAAAAGCCCGGTACCGCCGATATCCCGGAATCCCACGGCCACCTCGGGAAGCCACCGGCTCTCCCGCCAGAGTCGCGCCTTGATATCGATCGACTTGTCTTTGTAATGCTGGTCACCGTCGACGTCGGCCGGACCATAGGCCCGGTTGTTGATCGACATGTACCGAAACGTACCTTCCAGCCACGGAAACGGCTGCATCGACAGGTTGTAGCGCGCATAGGGCGAGGTGTAGCTCGCCGTGAGGCTGATCTGTCCCTCGTCCTCCATGCGCGCGATCGGCGTCTGCATCAGCCCCGCGCCGCCCCAATCGCTCTGGGTGACGCGATCCTGCGCATGCAGCGCGCCGGACACCGCCCAAGCGAGCGCACCAGCAGCGAACAGGCGCGTCCGCGTCACGGCGAATCTCCGAAAGCGTGCGGGCGCTGCGTCGCGAGAAATGCCGCGAACTCGGCGTTGAATTGGCCGCTCAGTCCACGCAACTGCCGCGCAGGCAGCGGCACGTAGAGCGTAGCGCCTGGTGCCAGTGCCTGTGGCTCGCTGCGGTTCCACAGGGCGATGCCGATCTTCTGCACGGCGCCGTCAGGCTGCACGACGAACAGCCAGTCCCGGTCGGCGCCCTGCACAGGGCAGTGCGACAGATAGGCGAGTGCATCGTCGAGTGGCGCGTGCGGCACCACGCAAGGCGCGACTACCGCGCCGACGATGCGGACCTGTGTCGGACGCCGCGGGAAGTACACGTGATCGCCATCGACCAGCGGCAGGTTCGCAGCAGGCGACATCTCAAGCCGACGCGGCGACAGTTCGGTGACGACGCGACCTGTCACGGGAAGTGCGTACACCTGACTGGCGAGTGCGTCGGCTTGCGCGGACAACGCAGGGTCCGCCGATGCTGCGAGTACACCGAGATCGTGCAGCAGGCCGGCCTTGAGCCGGATCTGCGCCTGCTGTGCGGACCGTCGGGTCAGCACGGCACCTGACGCATACGCGTCGTCGGTCGGCATGGCCGCAATCACCGCATCGGCCAAGCGGGCGCCCACGGCATGTGTCTGGATGCCGGGCGTGCGGACGGCGCCCTCGATCTGCACGCGCAAGGCCTGGGCATGCGCGCACGTCGCAGTTGCCAGCAGGCAAAACAACAGCAAGGCACGCGTCATCGCGGCGCACCCGGCGTGTAAGGCTTGAGCACGGTGATCTGCAATTCGACGCCCGGCCCGACGAGCTCGCGACTGCGGACGATCGCGCCGGTATGCGGATCGGCCCAATAACGGTTGTGTGCCGTCAGGCCGTGGCCTTCGAGGTGCTCGTCGAAGCGCTGGAGTTCGCGGCGCGATCCCAGCACGTCGATGCTTTCAAGCGCACCACGCTGCAGCTGGCCACGCAGTTCCACGCCGTAACGGTAGCCCGGCATCCAGTCGTAGCGACGATGCGTCTGTGCGGATTCGACGCTGGCCAGACGCTTGAAAGGGTTGTCACCGAGCATGCGGATCTCGATCGCGTCGGTCGACTGTCCCGACGTGCCGGCGAGAATGCCGTCGCGCAGGAACACGATGCGCCGATCGGGCGTGAACCACGAGGTAAGCCCCGCATCGTCGTTGCCGAGCACCATCAGCGACTCGCCCTGCGGCCCTTCGACGAGGATCTGCGCGTACGGATTGGCCGCCACCTGCTCGGGTGTGATGTCGAGACCACGTCCGCTCACTGCCAGTCGCAACGCGTCATAGCTCCCGCGCGGAAGGCCGGTGCAGCCAGTAAGTGCGACGGCTATGGCGAGCAACAGACACGCGCCCGCGCGTCGCACGGCGATGGACGGAAACGCCGACACGACCCGCTCAGCGCAGATCGTTGCCGGCGCTGGCGGCGTTGCTGATGATTCCCGAGAACGGCAGCAGCTGTCCGACGAAGCGGCTCCAGCGCGTGATGCCGGCCGCGCCGACGAACACCACGTCGCCCGGCAGCAGTTCGAACTGGCTGGCGACGGCGAACGCCGCAGGCGAACGCGCCTCGAGCTGGTAGACGACCGACGGCGCCGCGTCGAGACCCTTGTTGCCGCGGATCACGTACACGGCATTGCCGTTCGACGTGGTCTGCGCGAGGCCGCGCGCACGTCCGAGCGCCTGGCTCAGGCTGATGCTGCCGGTGCGGAAATCGAGCGCGCCGGGTTGCATGACCTCGCCGACGACGAAGACTTCCTTCGAATCCAGGTACGGGATGTAAAGATGGTCGTCGGGCTTGAGATAGACGGTGCCGCGCGCCTGCTGGTCCAGGTCGAGCGTCCATGTCACACCATCGCGGGTGAGGCGGATGCCCGAGAGATCAGCGACGGTCGGGTTGAGGCCCGCCTGGCTGATCGCGTCGTTGAGCGTGACGGGCACCACCGTCAGCGGCACGGCCGTGGAATTGGCCGCCGCGCCCGTCACCCAGACGCGCTGGCTGGCGTAGGTCAGGATCGACACGTCCACCTGGGGCGATTCGATGTAGCGCGCCAGCTTCGAGCTGATCAGCGTGCGCAGTTCGCCGGGCGTCAGGCCTGCCGCTTCCAGCGTGCCGATGTAGGGGTAGAACAGCGTGCCGTCCGACTGGACCAGGCGACCGGCCGCATTGAGCTGTTGCTGTGGGCCGGCGGGCACGGTCAGCTCGGGGTGGTCCCATACCGTGATGTACAGAACGTCGCCGGGGCCGATGGTGTACGCGGGTGGCCGATAGTCGGCGAGCGCGGCAGGAATGGCGCCGGACTCGGCACGCGCGGCGCGATCCATCGCGATCAGTTTCGGCGTGATCGGCACCAGGTCCAGCTGGTCGTTGCCCAGGGTGCGAATGCCGTCAGGCCCCTTGGAACTGGTCCCCATATGCTGGCCCGGCGACAGCACGCAGGCACACAACAGGCCGGCTGCCACCACGGCGGCAGCGAACGGACGCAACGACTTCATGCCTCACTTCCCCAGTCTGAACAGGGCAACTTTCCTGTCGCCCATGAAAAACCCGCCGGGCAGGCCCGGCGGGAGAGTTGTGCTTGATCGAGCGGCTTAGTTGCCGGTACCGCCGGTGCCACCGGTACCGCCGGTACCACCCGTGCCGCCCGTACCACCGCCGCCATCGCCACCACCACCGGCATCGTTGCCGGCGCTGTCGCTGCCCGAGCCGAGTGCCGTCGCGGCCAGTGCGGCGCCTGCGGCCACGATGCCCACCGTCGCGGCGGCGCTGATGCCCGCGCCCGTCGCGGCAGCGGTGCCGGCGGCGGCGCCCGTCCCTGCAGCGGCGCTGGCCTCGGCGGCTGCGGCAGCCTCAGCGGCGGTTGCGGCTTCTGCGGTCGTGCCCACTTCGACCGTGGTCACCTCGGTCGCGTCGACGGCGGCCTGCGAAGCGGTCTCGGCGGACTGCGCGCCGACCGCAGTGGTGTTCTGCGCCTGCGCAAACGCGACGCTGGTCATGCCGGCGAGGGCGAGGGTGCCGATGAGGCGGGCGGTCTGGCGCATGTGAAGTCTCCGTTCCTGGATTGCGCCGTGGCGCGCGGGTGTACTCGACCGCGCACGCTAGGTGTCGTAGGCACCCGGTGTCAAGAAAAAATGCTGCGGTGCGAAAAAAACCACGGCGCAGGTCCGTTTTTGAGGCCGCCGGGCGGGTATCCTGTGCGCCGCGCCACGGACGCGCGCTGTTCGGGATAGGGGTGAGGTCGGGGTGTTCCGCAAGATTCTGCTGGTCTGCATCGGCAACATCTGCCGCAGTCCCACGGCCGAAATCGTTCTGAAAGACACGCTCGGACCGTCCTTCGACGTGTCCTCTGCGGGTCTGCAGGCGCTGGTCGACCGTCCGGTCGATCCGACGGCGGCAGAACTGCTGCGCGAGCGGGGACTCGACAGCGATCTGCACCGGGCGCGCCAGCTCACGCCGGACCTGCTCGGCGCGGCGGACCTCGTGCTGGTGATGGAGCGCGCGCATCAGGCGCGCATCGTCCGCGATGCGCCTCAAGCCAGTGGCAAGACCTTGCTGCTGGGCAAGTGGCGCGGTGATCTGGAGATTCCCGATCCCTACCGCCAGCAGCGACCGGCCTTCGAGCACGTGCTGCGCCTGATCGACGACAGCGTGGCGGGCTGGAAGCCCTACCTGCGCTGATTTTTTGAACGGCGTCTTCGCGCCATCTGCTACGACCGGAATCGAGATGACCAAGGAAACCCAGAGCACGTCCAGGGACGAGGACGAGATCGACCTGCGTGAGTTGGCCGGCATGCTGATCGATCGCAAGTGGTGGATCGTCGGCGTCACCGGTCTGTTCTTCGTCGTCAGCGTGGCCTATGCGCTGCTGGCCACGCCGATCTACCAGGCGCAGTCGATGGTGCAGGTGGAATCGAAGATGCCGTCGATTCCCGGTCTGTCCGATCTGTCGTCGCTGGGGCTCGGGGGCTCGAGTTCCGCGGCAACGACCGAGGTCGCGCTGATCACCTCGCGTGCGGTCATCGGCGATGCGGTCGATGCGCTCAAAGCGGACATCGTGGTCGAGCCGAAGCGTTTTCCGCTGATCGGTGACTTCTTCGCCCGACGGTTCGTCGGTGATGCGCCCGATGCCGTTGCACCGCCGAAGTTCGGCGCGTCGAGTTATGGCTGGGGTGGCGAAGCGCTTCAGGTGCAGGGCCTCGAAGTGCCGTCGCATCTGGTCGGCGAGCCGCTGGTGCTGGTGGCCGGTGATGCGGACGGCTTCACCCTCGAAGGTCCTGACGGCGACACGCTGCTGCAGGGCATGGTCGGTAGTGACGCCGCAGGCGGTGGGGTGAAGATCCAGGTCGCCGAATTGCGCGCCAACCCGGGCACGCGCTTCGAAGTGACGCGCCTGCGCCGTCTCGACGTCGTGGCCGGCTATCAGGAAGACGTCAAGGCCTCCGAGCAGGGCAAGGAGTCCGGCATCTTGCGTCTGTCGTTCGAGAACACCGACCCGGTCTTCGCCGAAGCGTTCCTGCAGCAGGTCGCCGGCGCCTACGTGCGCCAGAACGTCGAGCGCAACTCCGCCGAGGCGTCCTCGCAGCTCGCCTTCGTGCGCGAACAGCTGCCGACGATCCGCCAGCAGGTGGAGGCGGCGCAGGAAGCGATGCGCAGCTATCAGACGCGTGCGAACTCGGTCGACATCACCATGCAGACCCAAGGTCTGCTGCAGCAGGAAGTCGCGGTCGAAACGAGCATCCAGCAGTTGCGCCTCAAGCAGGCCGAGATGGATCGCAGCTTTACCCGCGAGCATCCGGCCTACCGCGCGCTGATGAGCCAGATCGGCGAACTCGAGGCGCGCAAGGCCGGCTTCCGGCGCCAGGTCGGTGACCTGCCCGACACCCAGCAGGAACTGCTGCGCCTGACCCGCGACCTGCAGGTGAGCAACGAGCTCTACACCGGCCTGCTCAACCAGGCTCAGCAGCTCGATGTCGCGCGCGCGGGCACGGTGGGCAACGTGCGCATCGTCGATCCGGCCGTCGTCGACACCTCCAAGCCGGTCAAGCCGCGCAAGCCGCTGATCGTGCTGGTGGGTACGCTGCTCGGCGGTTTCCTCGCCGTCGGTCTGGTGTTCCTGCAGCGGATCATGAACCCCGGTATCGAGGATCCCGCGCAGATCGAGGAACTCGGCCTGCCGGTGTATGCGGCCATTCCGCTGAGCACCGCCAAGGATCTGCTGATCACCGACAAACGCCGCAATCGCGGTGGGCGCGTGCGACGCGATGCGAACTTCGACAAGCGCCAGCATCTGCTCGCGATCAACGCGCCGGCCGATCTCGCGGTCGAGGCGATCCGCAGCCTGCGCACCAGCCTGCATTTCGCGATGCTCGAAGCGAAGAACAACATCCTGACCATCTCCGGCCCGTGTCCGGCGGTCGGCAAGACCTTCGTGTCGGCGAATCTTGCGGCGGTGATCGCGCAGGCCGGCCAGAAGGTGCTGGTGATCGACGCCGACATGCGCAAGGGCACGCTGCACAAGGTGCTGGGCACCACGCAGACCGATGGCCTGTCGGACGTGCTGGCCGGCAAGGTGAAGGTCGAAGATGCCATCAAGCCGGCGCCCGGCGTCGAGGGCATGGATTACCTCGTGCGTGGCGACGTGCCGCCGAATCCGTCCGAACTGCTGATGCATCCGCGCTTCGGCGAACTGCTCGCGAGCCTCTCGCCGCGTTATGACCTGATCATCATCGACACCCCGCCGATCCTCGCCGTGACCGACGCGGCGATCGTCGCGCACCACGCAGGTTCGAGCCTGCTGGTCACCCGGTTCGGCGTGAACCAGCCGAAGGAAATCCTGCTCACCAAGAAGCGCTTCGAGCAGAACGGCGTGACGATCAAGGGCGCGATCTTCAACGCGGTCGAGAAGCGCGCCACGGGTTATTACAGCTACGGCTATTACGAGTACAAGGCGGACGCGAAGGCCTAAGGCCTCCCACGGGTAAAGCGCCCTCACCCCAACGCCTCTCCCGGAGGGAGAGGGGCTCGAAAGCAGAAGCTCGCAGATTCAGGCCTCTCTCGCTCCGGGCGAGCGGTCTGAAAGCTGAAGCTCGCAGATTCAAGCCCCTCTCCCCCCGGGAGAGGGGTTGGGGTGAGGGCGCTTCTCGCCGCCTTCGTCGATCGCCCCGCTGCTATCCTCCCGCGCCATGCACGACTACGAACGCTATTCCGCGCCCAGGACCCTGAGCGCGCGCGAGCGGCTGCGCCAGTACTGGGTGCTGATGCGCGCCGATCGGCCGATCGGCTGGCTGCTGCTGCTGTGGCCGACGTGGTGGGCGTTGTGGATCGCGGCCGAGGGTGTGCCGCCGCTGTGGACGTTGTTCGTGTTCACCGCCGGTGTGTGGCTGACACGGTCGGCCGGCTGCGTGATCAACGACTACGCCGACCGCTGGCTCGACCCGCATGTGGAACGCACGAAGGACCGTCCGCTCGCGAGCGGCGCGGTGCGCGGGCGCGAAGCGCTGGCGCTGTTCGCGGGTCTGATGCTGGTCGCGTTCGCGCTGGTGCTGACGATGAACACCCTGACCATCGCGATGAGCGTGGTCGGCATCTTTCTCGCCGCGACCTATCCGTACCTCAAGCGCCACACCTATCTGCCGCAGGTGTATCTGGGCATCTCGTTCGGGTGGGCGATTCCGATGGCGTTCGCGGCCGTGCAGGGGACGGTGCCTCCGATCGGCTGGCTGCTGTTCGTCGCCAACATCTTCTGGACTACCGGTTACGACACCTGGTACGCGATGGTCGACCGTGAGGACGACATCCGCGCCGGCTCGAAATCCACGGCGATCCTGTTCGACGATCTCGATCTCGTCGCCCAGGGCGTGCTGTACACGCTGGCCTTCGCGGCCCTGGCGCTGGTCGGTCGCGAAGCCGGGCTCGGCGTGAACTATTGGCTGGGCTTCGGCGTTGCCGCGCTCCTGGTGATCCGGGAATTCGTCATCGCGCGCCATCGCGAGCGTGAGGCCTGTTTCCGCGCGTTCCTGCACAACCAGTGGGTCGGCATGGCGGTCTTCGCCGGCATCGCGGCGCACTACGCGCTGCCGCCAGCAACGGCGCTGCTGGCCTGACGCGCGCCGCGGCTCAGGCCGCGCGGGTCATGTGTTCGACCAGCTTGCGCGCGACCGCCGGCAGGCGTTCAAACGAGGCCACGCACAGGTGCATGCGGCGCGTCGCCCACGCGTCCTGCAGCGGAATCAGCCGCACACGCTGGTCGAGTGCGAACGCGCGCACGATGTTGCGCGGCAGGACCGCCACGCCCAGGCCTGCTTCGACCATGCGGTACACCGCATCGAAACTGCGCACCTGCACGCGCAACCGCAGCGCGCCACGCGCGGTCATCGCCTCGACCAGCAGGCGCCGGGTCAATGCGGTGCTGCCTTCGAGCGCAACGAAGTCGTAGGCCAGCAGTTCGGAAAACCGGATGCGGCTGCGGCGGATGTCGTAGCTCGCAGGCACGATCGCCACCAGATCGTCCTGCCGGTAGTCGAACACCGACAGGTCGTCGCAGTTGTCCTTGTCGACGATCACGCCGATGTCGGTCGCGCCGGCGCGCACCGACTGCACGATCTCGTGGCTCCAGCGCTCCTCGATGTCCACGCGCACCTGCGGATGGAGGTTGGAGAACGAGACCAGATCGTCCGGCAGGAACTGCGCCAGCGCCGACGTGGCCGCCTGGATGCGCACGTGCCCGGTGATGCCGGCCGCGTAATCGCTCAGGTCCAGATCGATCTTCTGGACCATGTTGAGCAGTTGTCGGATCTGCGGAATCGCCGCCTTGCCGGCGTCGGTGGGTTCCACGCCACGCGAGGTGCGCTTGAGCAGCTTGACCTTGTAATGGTGCTCGAGCAGGGCGATACGCCGGCTCGCGGCCGCCAGCGCGATGTTGGACACCTCTGCCGCGCGCGAGATGCTGCCCATCTCGGCGGCGTTGAGGAACAGGGCGAGCGAGCTGGGGTCGGGCAGCATCGGAACGGGGCCGTCGATGGGATGCACGCACTCTACGCCTGCCTTCGCAGTCTGCGAAATCGGCATGGCCTGATTTCGAATTCCAAGTGGACGCGGATGTGAAGACACTGCGAGCGCCGCCACCTGTCCGCGGCCATGTCCACGGGAGGGGATCATGCAAGTCCAGCTTCACACGTCCGCCGGGCGCCGTCCGTCGAATCGTCTGCGAGGCGCGCTGCGTCCGGCGCTGCTCGCCACCGCGCTGCTCGCCAGCGGCGCCGCCAGCGCCGTCGGCATCGATGCCGGCGATTACGTCGCCGCGCCCCCGGGCACCGATCTGTTCCTGATCTACGCCCAGCATTCCGACGCCAAGGGGCTGTACGCCAACGGCAACCGCATCGACGACGACGCACGCCTGGGCGTGGACCTGGTCATGGGTCGCTACGTGAAGTTCGTCGAGGTCGGCGGGCGCACGCTCGACCTGCAGGTGCTCGCGCCGTGGGTCCGTCTGCAGGGCGGCGGCAGCACCGCGGGTCTGGGCAGCACCAGCGGCATGGCGGACGTGATCCTGGTCAGCACGCTGTGGCTGGTCGAGGACAAGGACCAGCGCCGCTACTTCGGTGTCACGCCCTACGTCTGGCTGCCGACCGGCAGCTACGACCGCAACCGTGCCCTGAACCCCGGCGAGAACCGCTGGAAGGGTGCGCTGCAGGCCGTCGTCTCGCAGGGCCTCGGCGAGCACTGGACCACCGAGCTGTCGTTCGACGTGCAGGTGCACGGCGAGAACGACGAGTTCGCCGGCAACAACACGCTCAAGCAGAAGCCGCTCTACGACACCCAAGGCTTCCTGCGCTACACCTTCAATCCCGCCAACGAAGTCTCGCTGCGCGTGCGCTACCAGGCCGGCGGCGAGACCCGGGTCAACGGCATCGACCGCGACGACGAACTGGGCAACTGGTCCGCGCTGGCGACCTACAGCCGCGCGCTGCCCGGCAATACCCAGCTGCTGCTGCAGGCCGGTCGCGACATCTCCATCGAGAACGGCTTCCGCGAAGAAAGCCGCGTGCAGCTGCGCTTCCTCAAGGCGTTCTGAGGTCCATCATTCGCATGCCCTGGGAGGGATCATGAAATTCGGAAACGACGACGACACCATCGGGCGCGCGCTCGGTGCCTACCGCGAGGGCCAGGTGAGCCGTCGCGGCTTCCTCAAGATGGCGACTGCCGCGGGCGTGGGTATCGGCCTGGCCGGCACGCTGGCCAGCATCTGGTCGCCGCAGGCGCGCGCGCAGTCCACCCGGACCAGCCCGGTGCCGCGCGGCGCGTTCGACTACATCGTCATCGGCGGTGGTTCGGCCGGCGCCACGCTCGCCGGCCAGTTGGCCATGCGCAGCGATGCGAAGGTGCTGCTGCTCGAGGCCGGCGTGCCGGACAGCGCGCCGGAGATCCACGACCCGCGCGACTGGCCCAAGGTGCTCGGCATGCCGCTCACGCGCATGTTCAACACCACGCCGCAGGCGCATGCCGACAACCGCTCGGTCGCCTGGCCGCGCACGCAGACGCTCGGCGGCTGCAGCGCGGTCAACTGCATGATCTACCAGCGCGGCCACGTCAGCGATTTTGACAGCTGGGCGCATGAAGGCTGCTACGGCTGGGACTACGCCTCGGTGCTGCCGGCCTACAAGGCGCTCGAACACTGGCAGGGTGGCGCCAGCGAATACCGCGGCGATCGCGGTCCGCTGTTCGTCACCCAGCCCGCGCCCGGCCATCGCCATCCCGGCGCCGAAGCCTTCATGGCCCAGTCGATCGCGATGGGCTACGCCGAGAATCCGGACTTCAACGGCCCGTCGATGGAAGGTCCGACCTGGGTCAACTTCACGATCTCCGGCGGCAAGCGCCAATCCTCGGCGGTCGCGTTCCTGCATCCGGCGATGGAACAGCGCAGCAACCTGACGGTGCTGTGCGAGGCGCCGGCGCTGGAGCTGGTCATGGAGCGCGGGCGCTGCGTCGGCGTGAAGTACCTGCACGACGGCAAGCCGGCGATGGTGCGGGCCTCGCGCGAGGTCGTGCTCTCGGCCGGCGCGATCACCTCGCCCTGGCTGCTGATGCTCTCGGGCATCGGCCCGGAAGCCGAACTGCGCAAGCACGGCATCGCCGTACAGCACGCGCTGCCGGGCGTGGGCCAGAACCTGCACGACCATGTGCTCGGCGGCGGTCTCAACTGGGAAGCCAAGGCGCCGGTGCCGGCCTCGGAATACAACATGTCCGAGACCTATTTCTGGACCAAGTCCAACCCGGGCCTGCGGGCGCCGGACATCAACACGCTCTACGTCAGCCTGCCGTTCCACACGCCGGAACTGCCGGCGACGTTCGAGAACGGCTACTCGATCCTCACCGGCGTCATGCGCCCGTCCTCGCGCGGCCAGATCACGCTGGCCTCGAGGGATCCGCGTGTCGATCCGCTGATCGATCCGGCGTACCTGACCACCGAGCAGGACCGTCGCGCGTTTCTCGCGGCGACCGAACTCGGGCGCGAGATCGGCAATGGCGAGGCGTTCGCGGGCATCCGCAAGCGCGAGGTACTGCCGGGCCCGTCGGTGAAGAGCAAGGCCGACATGGAAGCTTTCCTGCGCAAGGCCTGCTCGACGTTCTTCCATCCGGTCGGCACCTGCCGCATGGGCACGGGCAGCGACGCGGTGGTCGATCCGGAACTGCGCGTGCACGGCGTCGAAGGCCTGCGCGTGGCCGACGCGTCGATCATGCCGTCGATCACCACCGGCAACACCAATGCGCCGTCGATCCTGATCGGCTGGAAGGCCGCGGAGATGCTCTCGGCCTGAGCCTGCGACGCCGGCGCGCGCTGCGCGTCGGCGTCCTGCGTCGTCAGGTCCCGTCGCGCGCCGGGAGCCGCCGTCGCAACGGCCCCAGATCCTGGCGCACCAGCGCCACCAGGTTGTGCGCGGCCGCCGACAGCCGCACGTGCGCCGGCCAGGCCAGCCACAACTGCGCACGCGGCACGTCGCCGGCGATGCGCACATAGGTCACGCCCGACGCATGCAGCTGGCACATCGAGGCCGGCACCAGCGCCACGCCTACGCCCGCCGCCACCAGATGCACCGTCGAGGCCATCTGCGGCGCTTCCTGTGCGATGCGCGGGCTGAAACCTGCGTTGGCGCACGCGCTGATCATCGTGTCGTAGAGCAGCCGGCCGTTCGCGCGTGGGTAAAGCACGAAGGCTTCGCCGGCGAGCTGCAGCAGGTCGATGCGCTTGTGCGTCGCCAGCGGATGGCGCGACGGCAGCGCGACCCACAGTTCCTCAGCCGGCAACTCCACCGTGTCCAGACCGTCGCGCTCGCCGGCCGTCGCGCGCAGGAACGCGACATCCAGGCGCTCATCGCGCAGGGCGTCGAGCAGCTGGCTGGTCGCCTGCTCGGCCAGATCCATCGTCACGTCCGGGTACAGCTCGCCGAAGCGACGCACGATGCCCGGCACCAGAGGATTGAACGAGGCCGAGCTGGTGAAGCCCACGCGCAGATGGCCCATGTCGCCACGCGCCGCGCGCTGGGCGGCGGCAATCGCGCGGTCCGCCTCGTCCACCGCGTCGCGCGCGTGCGGCAGGAAGGCGTGGCCGGCCTCGGTCAGCGTCACCGCCCGCGCGCTGCGATGGAACAGCGGTGTGCCCACTTCCGTTTCGAGCTGCTTGATCTGCTGGCTCAGCGGTGGCTGGGCGATGCCGAGCCGTTCCGCCGCCCGGGTGAAGTGCAGTTCCTCGGCGATCGCGATCATGTAGCGCAGGTGCCGCAGTTCCATATTCAGTCGAGATGATCGGATGCTGATCCATATATTGGACGAATCCTGAGGCCGGGCCTAGCCTGTGCTCGCCCGGCTGGATCCGGGTCCATGGTCCCCAGGAGTCGTCATGTCCAGCGTCCCGCCGCGCCAGCAGGAAATCCGCGTGCTCTCGCCGACCGCGATCCTCGGCTACGGTTTTCCGATGGCGTCGTTCGAAGCCGGTCTGGCGCTCCAACCCGACGTCATCGCCGTCGACGCCGGCTCGTCCGATCCCGGCCCGCATTACCTCGGCGCGGGCTACTCGTTCACCGATCGCGATGCAGTCAAGCGCGACCTCGGCATCATGCTGCGCGCTGCTCGCCGGCACGACATTCCGCTGATCGTCGGTTCGTGCGGCGGCGCCGGCGGCCAGCCGCATCTGGACTGGACGCTGCAGATTCTGCTCGAGCTCGCCCGCGAACAGGCGCTCGCCTTCAAGCTCGCGGTGATCGACGCCGAAGTCGACAGCGCCGCGGTCATGCAGGCGCTGCGCGCGGAGCAGATCGCACCGTGCGGCGAGTGGCCGGCACTCAGCGAAGAGGACGTGCACGGCAGCACGCGCATCGTCGCGCAGCTCGGCGTCGAACCCTTCGTCGAGGCGCTGTCGCAGGGCGCCGACGTGATCCTTGCCGGACGTGCCTACGACCCGGTGGTGTTCGCCGCGCTGCCGGTGCTGCGCGGCTTCGACCACGGCCTCGCCCTGCACATGGGCAAGATCCTCGAATGCGCCGCGATCGCCTGCACGCCAGGCAGCGGCAGCGACTGCATGATGGGCGTGCTGCGGCACGACCATTTCCTGCTGCATCCGCTCGATCCCGCTCGCGCCTGCACGGTCGCCTCGGTTGCGGCCCATACGCTGTACGAGAAGAGCGACCCGTTCCACCTGCCGGGTCCGGGCGGCGTGCTCGATCTCACCGGCAGCCGCTTCGAACAGGTCGATGCGCGCACCGTGCGCGTCAGCGGCAGTCGTCACGTGCCCGGCGCATATGCGGTCAAGCTCGAAGGCGCGGCGCGCGTGGGCTACCGCACGATCTCGATCGCCGGCGTGCGCGATCCGGTCTTCATCCGCCAGGTCGAATCGATCGTCGAAGCGGTGCGCGCGCGCATCGCCGACAACTTCAGCGACATCCATCCCGACAGCTACTCGCTGCTGTTCCGGCTCTACGGCCGCGACGGCGTGATGGGTGCGCTCGAACCGCGCCCCGATGCCGGCGTGCACGAGCTGGGCATCGTCATCGAGGCCGTCGCACCGACCCAGCAGCTGGCGGACACCATCTGCGGCTTCGCACGCTCGACGATGCTGCACTACGGCTATCCGGGGCGCGTGTCGACGGCCGGCAACCTGGCGTTCCCGTATTCGCCGTCCGATCTGAAGGCAGGCGAGGTGTACCGCTTCAGCGTCTACCACCTGTTGCCGGTCGACGATCCGGTTGCGCGATTTCCCGTGCATTACGAACAGGTGCAGCCGATGGTGCGCCGGGACCTGTGCGCATGAGTGCGCGCCTGATCGATCTGGCCAGCGTGATCCGCAGCAAAAACGCCGGCCCCGGCGAGCTGACGCTCGACATCATCTTCAAGACCCGCGAAGCCTTCGAGCGCGTGGTCGCGCAGCGGCTGATCGACAAGGCGCTGATCGCCAAGCTCTACGGCCAGCGCGAGGACGACGTGCTGTCGGTCATCGCGTTCGAGCCGGCCTGGGCGATCAAGGCGACGCTGCGTCGGCCCACGCCGTCGGGTGCGGTCGGCGATACCGACATCTACGGCGCGCAGCAGCACGCGCCACTGCTCGACCTCGTGTTCGAGCGCTACTGACGCGACAGAAGGACGCATTGATGGAACCGGGCTTCAACTACATCGACGGGCAGTGGCGTGCCCCGCAGTCGGCGGACACACTGCCGATGATCGAGCCGGCAACGGGCCGGACCTACGACCGCATCGCCGACAGCGATGCACGCGACGTGGACGTGGCGGTCGCCGCGGCGCGCACTGCCTTCGATACCGGTGCATGGGGCCGCATGACCGCGACCGAACGCGGCCGCGTGATGTCGCGCTTCGCCGCGCTGATCGAACGCGATGCGGCGTCGCTCGCCGCCGTGGAAGCCCGCGACACCGGCAAGCCCGACAGCGTGGCCCGCGCCGACATCACCGCACTCGCGCGCTACTTCGAGTTCTACGGCGGCGCGGCCGACAAGCTGCACGGCGAGACGATTCCGTATCTCGACGGCTACATGGTCGCGGTGGTGCACGAGCCCTACGGCGTCACCGGCCACATCCTGCCGTGGAACTATCCGGCGCAGATGTTCGGCCGCACGCTGGCGCCGTCGCTCGCGGTCGGCAACGCGGTGGTGCTCAAGCCGGCCGAAGACGCATCCGCCAGCGCGCTGCAGCTGGCCGAGCTGGCGACCGAAGCGGGCTTCCCGCCCGGCGCGATCAACGTCGTCACCGGCCGCGGCGCGGGTGCCGGCGCTGCGCTCGCCTCGCACCCGGGCGTGGACTTCATGTCGTTCACCGGCTCGCCGCAGGTGGGCCAGATCATCCAGAAGCTCTGCGCCGACCACTTCATCACCTGCACGCTGGAGCTGGGCGGCAAGTCGCCGCAGATCGTGTTCGCCGACGCCGATCTCGACGCGGCGATTCCGGTGATCGTCAAGGCGATCATCCAGAACAGCGGACAGACCTGTTCGGCCGGCAGCCGCCTGCTGGTCGAGCGCAGTGCTTACGACGCGGTCGTGGGCAGGCTCGCCGAGGCATTCGCGCAGGTGCGCGTGGGCGCGCCTGCCGCAGACCGCGCCTGTGGCCCGATCATCACCGCGAAGCAGCAGGCGCGCGTGCAGCAGTTCATCGATCAGGCCCGCGCCGACGGCATTCCGGTGCTGGCGCAGGGTCGCATCGACGAAGACGCGGATCCGGCCGGCTTCTATGTCGCCCCGACCCTGTTCGGGCCGGTCCCCCGCGACAACGACCTCGCGCGCGACGAAGTGTTCGGCCCGGTGCTCGCGGTGCTGCCGTTCGACGATGAAGCCGATGCACTCGCGCTCGCCAACGGCACCGACTACGGCCTCGTCGCGGCGATCTGGACCCGCGACGGCGCGCGCCAGCTGCGCCTGGGCCGCAAGGTCCGCGCCGGCCAGCTGTTCGTGAACTGCTACGGCGCCGGCGCCGGCATCGAACTGCCGTTCGGCGGGACCGGCAAGAGCGGCCACGGACGCGAGAAAGGCTTCGCGGCCATGCACGATTTCAGCATCACCAAGACGCTCGTCATCCACCACGGCTAAGCGCACGACCAGCAAGGGAGCACGACCTGTGAAGTTCGAACACAAGACCGTCCTGGTCACCGGCGCGGCCAGCGGATTCGGCGAAGCGACCGCGCGTCGTTTCGCGGCCGAGGGCGCCCGCGTGGTCATCGTCGACCTCGACGCCGACAAGGCCCGCGCGGTCGCGGACTCGATCGGGGCGGGACGCGCCCTCGGCGTGCGCGCCGACGTCTCGGTACGCACCGACATCGACGCGGCCATCGACGCGACCATCGAGGCATTCGGCGTGCCGGACATCGTCGTCAACAACGCCGGCTACACGCATCGCAACGGGCCGCTGCTGGACGTCGACGAGGCGACCTTCGACCGCGTCTTCGCCGTCAACGTCAAGGCCATCTACAACATGGTCCAGTCGGTGGTGCCGAAGATGCGCGACAACGGCGGCGGCGTGATGCTCAACGTGGGCTCGGTGGCCGGCATCCGGCCGCGCCCCGGACTCACCTGGTACAACGCGTCCAAGGGCGCGGCCAACACGCTGTCCAAGTCGCTGGCCGTGGAACTGGCGCCGTGGAAGATCCGCGTCAACGCGATCTGCCCGGTGATGGGCGTCACCGGGATGCTCGAGGACTTCATGGGCATGCCCGACACGCCGGAAAACCGGCAGAAGTATCTCGGCTCGATCCCGCTCGGCCGGTTCTGCGAGCCCGGCGACGTGGCCGAGGCCGCGCTGTATCTCGCCGGCGCCGATTACATCACCGGCGTGTCCCTGCCGGTCGACGGCGGCCGGACGATCTGACCCTGACCGACTCTGCGCGCGCGTCCGTGCGGAGGACGCGCGCTTCCACTGCATCCTGGGAGACTGCAATGAACGCGATTCCGAAGACCGCCACGCACGACATCCTCGACCACCCGTTCAAGCTGTCGATCGGCGGCCAGCTGCTGGACGCCGACGCCACGTTCGAGGTCTACAACCCGGCCAGCAACGCCGTCATCGCCCACGCGCCCGAAGGCAGCGCCGCGCAGCTCGATGCCGCGGTTGCCGCCGCGGCGCGCGCGTTCAAGGACTGGTCGCGCCTGCCGTGGGAGACGCGCGCGGACTACGTCACCCGGTACGCCGACGCGCTCGAAGCGCGCAAGGACGATCTGATCACCCTGCTGACGCTCGAGCAGGGCAAGCCGCGCCACACGATGGCGACCGGCGAAGTCGAGGCGGCGATCTACTGGGTGCGCGAAGTCGCCAAGCGCACGCTGCCGGTGGAGACCATCGAGGACACCGCCGAGCACGTGGTCGAAGTCGCGCACGTGCCGCTGGGCGTGGTCGGCGCGATCACGCCATGGAACTTCCCGGTGCTGCTGGGACTGTGGAAGGTCGCGCCGTGCCTGCTGACCGGCAACACGATGGTGCTCAAGCCCTCGCCGTACACGCCGCTGACCTCGCTGTTCTTCGGCGAAATCGCGCAGTCGGTACTGCCGCCGGGCGTGCTCAACATCGTCTCGGGCGGCAACGATCTCGGCCAGCAGATGACCGAACACGCCGACATCGCCAAGATCAGCTTCACCGGCTCCACCGCGACCGGCAAGCGCGTCATGGCCAGCGGTTCGGGCACGCTCAAGCGCATCACCCTGGAGCTGGGTGGCAACGACGCGGCGGTCGTGCTGGACGACGCGGACTGGAAGTCGATCGTGCCGACACTGTTCTGGGCCGCGTTCGGCAACTCGGGCCAGTGGTGCATCGCGGTCAAGCGTCTGTACGTGCATTCGAGCATCCATGCGCAGTTCGTCGAGGCCTTCGTCGAGTACGCACGCCAGCAGGTCGTCGGCGACGGCATGGATCCGGCGACCAACCTGGGCCCGATCCAGAACACGATGCAGTACGGCAAGCTGCTCGACCTGTTCGCCGACGTGAAGAAGAACGGCTACAAGGTGCCGCTCGGCGGGACGATCGACGAAAGCATCCCGGGCAACTTCGTGCCGGTCACCATCGTCGACAACCCGCCCGAGTCGAGCCGCATCGTGCAGGAGGAGCCTTTCGGCCCGATCCTGCCGATCATCGCCTTCGACGACGTCGAGGAGGTCATCGAGCGCGTCAATGCCAGTCCGTTCGGCCTCGCCGGTTCGGTGTGGAGCGGCGACCGTGCGCGCGGCATCGAGGTCGCCAAGCGCATGGAGACCGGCACGGTGTGGGTCAACGAGATCCACATCCACGGCATCGACATTCCCTTCGGCGGCCACAAGCTTTCGGGCATGGGCGTGGAGAACGGGCACGAGGGCCTGTGCGAATTCACAAATACCAAGACCTACATGTTCAGCAAGTAGGTCGCGCGCGATACCGGCACGGAACACAGGGGGCGCCTTCTCGGGCGCCCCTTCTTTTTTCTGGAGCGCGCTCGGCGTTTTTTCAGAAGATTCTGATGGGGTCGGTATTGCCGGCTGTCTGTAATGGATGCGCAAAGCCTGGTGTGGTCTGGCGCGCCACGTGTCCGAGTGTCGTGCCCGATACCGTTGTGACTCCATGGTGCGGCGCACGACCGCGCGTTGGCCCGTCATCTCGCCGCGACGCGTGGCTTTGCAGATTGGATGCACGGAACAGGGAGGCGGAATGGAACACGGGAAGCACGAGGCCGATCGGCTGGCATTGATCCGCAGCCTCGATCTGCTGGCCCTGCAGGGCACGCCGGACCTCGACCGCATCACGCAGCTGGCGGCGCAGACGCTGCGCGCGCCGATGGCGCTGATCACCGTGATCGAGGAGTTCGAGCAGCGCTTCATTTCCACTGCCGGCACCGACCTCAAGGCGACCGAGCGCGAGATTTCGGTCTGCGCGGTCGCGATCGAACACGACGGCGTGTTCGAAGTGGAGGACCTGTCCGCCGACGCGCGCTTCTCCGGCTTCCGCACCGTCACCGAAGACGGCATGCGCTTCTACGCCGGCGCGCCGCTGTCGCTGTCGACCGGCGTCAAGGTGGGCACCTTGTGCGTCGTGGGTTTCGAGCCACGGCGGCTCAACGCGACCGAACGCGCGACGCTGCGCATGTTCGGCGACCTGGCCATGAACCAGATCCAGCTGCTGCGTCTGGTCGGGCGGCGCGATCCGGTGACGGGTCTGCCAAACCGGCAGCAGTTGAGCGCGGATCTGGCGACGCTGCGGCTCGAGGATCGCCTCTCTGAGCGGCAGCTGGTGCTGGTGGACGTGCTCGGCGCCGAGGCATCGGGCCGCCTCGACCAGGCGCTGGGCCCGGGGCCGGCCGAATCGATGGCACGCCAGCTCGGCTATCGCATCGTCGACCTGCTGCCCGCGGGCACCACGCTCTACCAGGTCGGCGAGCTGCGCTTCGCCTTCCATCTCGACGAGTACGCGGGCGACGGTCTGCCGACCCTGCTGTCGGCGATCCGCAAGCGCGTGATCGCACCGGTGAATACCTACGGCCTCGATGTCTCGGCGAGCTTCCACGCCGGCATCGCGCCGTTCGGCGGCGAGGATTTCGAGGACGCGATGCGCCGCGCGGTGACCGCGTTGCACGGCGCGGTCGAGCACGGCATGGCCTGGCGGCATTACGACCACGCGCGCGATCTCGAACTGCGTCGCCAGCACATGCTCGCGTTGCAGGTCGACGCCGCCCTGCGCGACAACGCCTTCCATCTGGTCTACCAGCCGAGGCTGGACATCGCCAGCGGCCAGGTGCTGTCGGTCGAGGCGCTGCTGCGCTGGAATCATCCCGAACTCGGCCCCATCGCGCCCGGCGAATTCCTGCCGGTCATCGAGCGCACCACGTTGATGCCGCGCGTGACCCAGTGGGTGATCCAGCATGCGCTGCGGCAGATTGCGCAGTGGGACGCCGCCGGGCGGCAGATCGACCTGTCAATCAATCTCTCGGGCGCCGATCTCGAGGAGGGCCGCATCGCCGAGCGCGCCTATGCGCTGAGCGAGCAGTACAACGTCGAGCCGGGGCGCATCGAATTCGAGATCACCGAAGGGCAGTGGCTGCAGGGCGAGTCGGCGATCTCGCAGCTGCGCACGCTGCGCACGCTGGGGTTCTCGCTGGCGCTCGACGACTTCGGCTCCGGCTACAGCAACTTCGCCTATCTCAACGCGCTGCCTGCGACGACGATCAAGATCGACCGCTCGCTGATCGACGGCATGGAAGCCGACGGCCGCCGTGCACGCCTGGTGCGCACGCTGGTGAAGCTGGTGTCCGAACTGGGCCTGCGCGTGGTGGGCGAGGGCGTGGAAACCGATGCGCAGCTCGAACTGCTGCGCCGCTGGCACTGCCATGAAGCGCAGGGCTATCTGATCAGCCGGCCGTGCAGCGCCGAAGAGCTGCAGGCCTTCCTGCTGGGCGTGCAGGCCGTAGCGGCCGGCGCGCCCTGACGCTCAACCCGGCGGCGCCGGCGTCAGCACGAACTGCTGCGGCGGCAGCGTCACCGGAATGTCGTGCGTCTTGAGCGCACGCAGCGTGGCGCGGATCAGGCGGCTGCGCACGCCGTAGGCCTGGCGCGGCGAGACCACGTGGACGAAACAGTTGAGCACGGCCATGCCGTTTTCGATGCGGTCGATGAAGACACCGGGCGCGGGCGTCTTGAGCACTTCGGCATCGGCGGCGAGCGTGGCGGTGACCACGTCGATGGCCGCGTCCAGATCGCTTTCCAGCGGGATCGACAACAGGATCTGCGCACGTCCCAGCGAGTTGCCCTTGGTCTTGTTCTGCACGACCTTGGTGATCAGTTCGGAGTTCGGCACGATGACTGTCGAGTGGTCGGCGATCTGGATTTCGGTCGAACGCACGTTGATGCGGCGGATGTCGCCCTCGACATCGTTGAGCTTGACCCAGTCGCCGATCTTCACCGGCCGCTCGACCAGCAGGATCAGGCCCGACACGAAGTTCTGGGTGATCGCCTGCAGGCCGAAGCCGATGCCCACCGACAGCGCGCTGGCGAGGATCGCCACCTTCTCCATGCCCACGCCGAACGCGGTGAGCGCCCACAGCACCGCCAGCAGCAGGCCGACGTACCGCAGGATCTTGTCGACCGAATCGCGGGCATCGGGCTGCAGCGTGGTCGTGGGCAGATAGCTGCGGACGATCCAGGTACGGATGAAGCGCACCAGTGCCACGACCACCAGAAACGCGAGCGCCGCGCGGAACACCGCGGCCGCCGAGACCGTGACGCCGCCGATCTCGAAGCCGTCGGCCAGCGCGCCCAGCGATTCGAACACCGACACGAAGCCCGCGCCGAACGGCACCAGCAGCGCGCCGCAGGCGAGGAAGATCAGCAACAGCCGCGCGACCGCCGACAGCAGCACGGCCGCCTGTTCGAGCGCGCGTCGGGTCGCCACGCTGCGGCGATGGCCCGGGCCTGCGGTGGCGAGCAGGCGGCAGGCGCCGTCCACGAAGGCCATCAGCACCCAGGTCGTCGCGATCACGCCCGCGCCCCAGACCGCCCACTGCGACATGCGGTTGGCGAAGTTGACGAAGCCCAGCATGCCGGCCAGCGCCAGCACCGCCAGCGCCAGCCAGCCCAGGCCCACGCACAGCGTCAGCAGGCCGATGCCGCTGCCGGCATCGGGGGTTTCCACGTGTCCCTCGCGACGGCGGATGCGACCCGCCGCGCGCAGGGCGAAGGCCAGCAGCACCGCGCTGAGCAACGCCAGCGCCGAGTGCAGCGCGAGTTGACTGGTGTCGCCGAGTTCCAGCCGCGCAATCGTGGCCTCCACGGCCAGGACCACCGCCATCGTCCAGCCGATCGCGCTGCCGGCGGCGACGCCCTGGCGGGCGCCGGCGTCGTCCACGTCGACCAGGCGCCAGTCGCCATGCCCCGGCTGGAACAGTGCCCACGCGACCGCGCGCGCGAACAGCGCCGCCATCACCGACAGCGTGACGATGGCGGCCGACTGGCTCAGCAGTTCGGAGGGGCGTGCGAGCTGCAGCGCGGCGAACAGCAGCGTCGCCGTGATCGCCGGCGCCAGTACCGCGACCAGAATCGTGCCCAGCGCCAGCAGCGCCTTGTGGAAGCGCACCTCGCGCGGTGGTGATTTCGCCGTCCACCAGATCATGGTCCGACGCATCTGCCGGCCGATCGGCGCCGACAGCCACCAGGTGAGCAGGCTCCAGACCAGCAGCGCGCCGGCGAACAGCCACAGCACGCCGGCGCGGTCGGGCCGGCCGCCGGGCGTCAGGAACCCGGACAGGTCCTTCGCCAGGGCACGGCCACCGCGTTGCCACAGATCCGCCGTCAGCGGCGATTCGGTGCGCTCGAACAGTTCGGCGCCGATCGCGCGGGCCTGGTCGCCGGTCAGCCGGTTCAGCGTCTGCAGGGCCTCGACCTCGGCCAGCGCCGTGCGCCGGCTCAGTGCCACGCGCGCGGCGAGTTCCCGGTTCAGCGCCACGTACTGGCGTCGCACGGCGTTGTCGGGGCTCTCGGCCGCGTCTTCGCCCAGCTGCGCGATCCGCTGCTCGATCTCCGCGACCGGCGCGCCCAGCGTGCTCTGCAGCGCCGAAGCCTTGCCGTGCGCGTCGCGGGCCCGGCCCAGCACGGCCGCGCGCTGCTCGGACGTGCGCGCGGCCTCGGCATCGCGCGACAGCGACGCGACTTCCTTCTCGAGCGCGCGCACGGCCGCGGCGTTGTCGTCCTGCTGCGCCCACGCCGCCCCGGGCCACAGCAGGACGATGCAGAGCAGCCAGCTGTGCATCCAGGCAAGTCCCGATTCCGCTCGCATCCGCCTCGCGCTCCGCGCTGTCCGTGGTGCGCATGGTGCACCGGTTGCGGCGACAAGACGATGGGACCGGCCTGCCTGCAGGGCTTGCCCGCTCCGGTACTTCGCGCCCGGATCACCCCCGCGCTGGAAGATGGGCCGTCCCCGATCGAACAGTCGATCGCCTGCGCGGCGATCGTCGATCAGCGAGCAGGAGCCAGCGCGATGACACAGTCAGGCAATCCGGACCAGTACGAGGGCGCCGCCGGCGGCTGGGGATCGATGCAGGGCATCGCGTCCGTGGCCGGCCATGCGGGGATCGGTGTCGATGCGCTCGCCACCTTGCGCACACAGAACAAACCGCGCGGCACGATGTGCAGTTCCTGCGCCTACGGCAAGCCGGCCAAGCCGCACCCCGCGGAGTTCTGCGAGAACGGCGCCAAGGCGACGCTGTGGGATCTGACCGACGCGCGCTGCACGCCGGCCTTCTTCGCCGATCATCCGGTGCGTGCGTTGCGGGCGCTGTCCGACTACGACCTGGAGATGGAAGGACGCTTGACTGAGCCGCTGCGCTATGACGCCCAGAGCGACACCTACCAGCCCGTGTCATGGACGGAGGCATTCGCCGACATCGGAACGCGACTGCGTGCGATGGATCCGGAATCGACGGTGTTCTACGCCTCGGGCAAGGCCGCGCTCGAACCGTCGTACCTGTATGCGCTGTTCGCGCGCATCTACGGGCACAACAACCTGCCCGACAGCTCCAACATGTGCCACGAAACCACCTCCGTCGGGCTGAAGGAAGCGATCGGTTCGCCGGTCGGTACCTGCGTCATGGAGGATTTCGAGCACTGCGACGCAATCTTCTGCTTCGGCCAGAACGCCGGCACCAACAGTCCGCGTTTCCTGCACCAGCTGCAGCAGGCGGCGCAGCGTGGCTGCCGCATCGTGGTCTTCAACCCGATCCGCGAGCAGGGCCTGGTGCGCTTCACCAATCCGCAGAGCCCGGTGCAGATGCTGACCGGGCAATCGACCGAACTCGCCTGCCAGTACCACCAGCTGCGGCCGGGCGGCGACATCGCCGCGATGCTCGGCATGTGCAAGCACATCCTCGCCCAGCCGCAGGCGCTGGACCGCGACTTCATCGACCGGCATACGCAGGGCTTCGATACCTTCGTGGCCAAGGTCGAATCGACGGACTGGGCGGAGATCGAGTCGCACAGCGGCCTGACCCGCGCGGCGATCATCGAGGCGGCCGAGGTCTACCTGCAGTCCGAGCGCGTCATCGGCGTCTACGGCATGGGCCTCACCCAGCATGTGCACGGTTCGCAGTCGGTGCAGATGCTGGTGAACCTGCTGCTGCTCCGCGGCAACATCGGACGCGAGGGCGCGGGTATCTCGCCGATGCGCGGGCATTCCAACGTGCAGGGCCAGCGCACGGTCGGCATCGCCGAGAAGCCGGAACTGGTGCCGCTCGATCGCCTCGCCGAACTCTTCGACTTCGCCCCGCCGCGCAAGGAGGGGCTCAACACCGTCGCGGCCTGCGAAGCGATTCTCGAACGCCGCATCAAGGCCTTCATCGGTCTGGGCGGCAATCTGCTGCGCGCCATTCCCGACCACGACCGCATGGAAGCCGCGTGGCCGGACATCGAGCTGACGGTCTCGGTGGCAACGCGGCTCAACCGCACGCATCTGTATCCGGGCCGCACCGCCTACCTGCTGCCGTGCCTGGTGCGCGCCGAGGAAGACCTGCAGGCATCGGGACCGCAGTCGGTCTCGATGGAGGACACCTTCAGCCACATCCATGGCTCCATCGGTCGCCGCAAGCCGGCCAGCGAGGCGCTGCTGTCGGAAGTGGCCATCGTCGCGGGCCTCGCGAAAGCCACGCTGGCGCCGAATGCGAAACAGCCGTGGGACGCCTGGACGGCGGATTATGCGAAGGTCCGCGATCTCATCGCGCAGACGTACCCGGACCAGTTCGCCGACTTCAATGCACGGATGTTCAACGCCGGCGGCTTCTACCGGGGCAATCCCGCGCGCGAGCGCGAATGGGAAACCGAGGGCGGCAAGGCGCGCTTCATGACGCCCGACACGCTGACCTCGCTGGGCATCGGCGATGCGCCGGGGCGTTTCCACCTCACCACCATCCGATCCAACGACCAGTTCAACACCACCATCTACGGCTTCAGTGATCGCCTGCGCGGCCTGTCGGGTTCGCGCAGGATCGTGATGATCAACCGCGCGGACATGGCCCGGCTCGACCTGGCCGAAGGCGATGCGGTCTCGCTGGTCTGCGACGCCGACGACGGCATCGACCGCCGCGTGGATGGCCTGACCGTGCAGCCCTTCAACCTGCCCGACGGCTGCGTGGCCGGTTACTACCCCGAACTCAATCCGCTCATGCCGCTCTGGTATCACGACAAGGCCTCGGCCACGCCGGCCGCCAAGGGCATTCCCATCCGCATCGAACCTGCTGCCGCCGCGGCCTGAGGCCGCCGGAGATCGCCGTGCCAGATCCCAACGCTTTCGTCCGCTACTCGCCATCGGTCGAGACCGTCGATCCCGACGAGACCGACACCATTGCCGAGCTCATCGAGACGCTGCAGAGCATCGGCCGCAAGACCCACGAGGACTACCGGCGCGGCATGCGGACCGTGCATGCGAAATGCCACGGACTGCTGCGCGGCACGCTGCGCGTCTACGCAGGTCTCGCGCCGGAACTCGCGCAAGGCCTGTTCGCGACGCCGGCGACGTATCCGGCGCTGCTGCGCGCCTCGACATCGCCTGGCGATCCCATCCACGACAACGTGTCGTTGCCGCGCGGCCTGGCGCTGAAGGTGATCGGTGTGGATGGCGACAGGTTCCAGATCGGCACGCCCGGCCGCACGCAGGACTTCGTGATGGCCAACGGTCCGACGTTTCCCAAGCGCGATCCCAAGGCCTTCCTGCGCAATCTCAAGGTGTTGGCGGCCACGACCGACCGCGCTGAAGGCGCGAAGAAAGCGCTGTCCGCGACCTTGCGCGGCACCGAGAAGGCCATCGAAGCGGTGGGCGGCGAAAGCGCCAGCCTCAAGGCGATGGGCGGCCACCCGCAGACCCATCCGCTGGGCGAAACCTATTTCAGCCAGGCCGCCTCGCGGCACGGCGACTACATCGCCAAGTACGCGCTGCGCCCGACATCACCCGAGCTGGCGGCACTGACCGACGCGCCGATGGACGAGCGCGGCCACGAGAACGCGCTGCGCGAAGCGCTGCAGGCGTTCTTTGCGGCCCATGAGGCCGAATGGGAACTGTGCGTGCAGCTGTGCACCGATGCCGGCACCATGCCGGTGGAGGATGCGTCGCAGGAATGGGACCAGGACGCGAGTCCGTTCCGGCCAGTCGCAAGTCTCGTCGTGCCGATGCAACCGTCCTGGATCGAAGGCGCCAGCGAAGCGATCGACCAGCGGCTGTCGTTCAATCCCTGGCATGCGCTGCGACTGCACCAGCCCCTCGGCTCGATCATGCGCGCGCGTCGCGAGGTCTATCGGGCGATGTCGGCCTTCCGCGCCGGACAGAACGGCGTGCAGATCGTCGAGCCATCGAGTGGCGAGGCGCTCGACGCATTGTTCGGCACGGGTGCCGCGCGCTGACGCGCTCGCCGTCGTTCAGCGCACCCGCGCGCACACCCACGCATCGACGCGCGCCACGCCTGCACGGCGCAAGGCCCGCGCCGCGGCGTGGAGGGTGGCGCCGGTGGTCATGACGTCGTCCACCAGCACGACATGGCGTGGCAGTGATGGCGCGTCACGCACCACGAAAGCGCCGCGCAGATTGCGTGCGCGCGCCTTCGCATCGAGTCGCGACTGCGGCGAGGTCGCGCGAACGCGGCGCAGCAGATTGCCGTGCAGTGGCAACACGTGGCGCCGCGCCAGCATGTGTGCGAGTTCCAGGGCCTGGTCGTAGCCGCGCTCGCGCAGCCGGGCGACGTGCAGCGGAATCGGCACGAGGGCATCGGGTCGATCGGCATCGCGCGTGGCCGAGGCGAGGCAGTCGCCGAGCAGGGCGCCTGCTGCGAGATCGCGATGGAACTTCAGCCGCGGCAGCAGCCGGTCGACCGGGAAGCGGTAGTCGAACGCGGCGATGACGTGGTCGAGCGGTGGTGGCTTGCGCAGACAGGTGCCGCAGACCGGATCGCCACCCGGCAATGGCTGGGCGCACCGCGTGCAGGCGTGCGGCATCCAGGGCAGCGCGTCGCGGCAGGCCGGGCACAGATCCATCCCGTCGGCGCCGGCCTCGCGGCAGACGAGGCAACATCCGGCGAACATGCGTCGCAACAGGCGTCGGACGGGTCCGTCAACCGGCGTGGGCGGATTCTGGTTGACAGCGTCGGGCATGGTTTCCAGACTGCCGGGCTTGTCCCGTCGCAGTCACCGGTGAACCGCCATGTCCGTCGTCAGCCACGCCCGCGAGTCCGCCGGCCAGCCCGCCCACGTCCACGCCGCGGTGCGCCACGACTGGTCGCGCGCGGAGATCGAGTCGCTGTTCGCCTTGCCGCTCACCGAGCTGCTGTTCCGCGCTGCGGGTGTGCACCGCCAGCATTTCGATCCCACCGAGGTCCAGGTCAGCACGCTGCTGTCGGTCAAGACCGGCGGCTGCCCGGAGGACTGCAGCTACTGCCCGCAGGCCCAGCGCTATCACACCGGCGTGCAGGCGACGAAGCTGATGGAGACCGAGGCGGTGCTGGAAAAGGCCCGCCAGGCCAAGGCGGCCGGCGCGACGCGCTTCTGCATGGGCGCGGCCTGGCGTTCGCCCAAGGACCGGGACGTGCCGAAGGTCGCGGCGATGATCCGCGAGGTCAAGGCACTGGGCATGGAGACCTGCGCCACGCTCGGCATGCTGACCGGCGAACAGGCGCGCGCGCTCAAGGACGCCGGCCTCGACTACTACAACCACAATCTGGACACCGATCCCGAGTTCTACGACTCGATCATCCAGACGCGCGAGATCCAGGACCGCCTGACCACGCTCGAACACGTGCGCGACGCGGGCCTGAAAACCTGCTGCGGCGGCATCGTCGGCATGGGCGAGAGCGGCCGCCAGCGCGCCGGCCTGCTGCGCACGCTGGCCAATCTGCCGGTGCATCCGGACTCGGTGCCGATCAACCGTCTGGTGCAGGTGGAAGGCACGCCGCTACACGGCACCGCGGAGATCGACCCGTTCGACTTCGTGCGCACGATCGCGGTCGCGCGCATCCTGATGCCGCGCTCGATGGTGCGTCTGTCGGCCGGCCGCCAAGACATGAGCGACGAGCTGCAGGCGATGTGCTTCCTCGCCGGCGCCAATTCGATCTTCTACGGCGAGCAGCTGCTGACGACCGGCAATCCGGATACCGAGCGCGACATGGCGCTGTTCCAGCGTCTGGGCATCAAGCCGATGCAGATCCACGTGGATGCCGAGCATCACGATCACCCGGGCACCGTCCACGCCGACATCATTGAACTGCCGCAGCACCCGCGGAGCTGCGCGGCATGATCCCGTGGTTCGGCTGGGTCTACCTCGTGCTGCTGGCACTGGTGGGCCTGAGCGGGCTCGCGTTGAGCCTGCGCGCCGGACAATCGAAGCCGTTCGCGATCGCGCGCCTCGCCGCGGTTGCCGTGCTCGCGTGGGGCGTGGTGCTGTACTTCCGCGATGCCGGCGCCTCGGTGCTGTTCGCGGGTGCGTTGTTCGTGTCGGTGCTGCTGCTGGTGCAGAAGAGTGTGGCCGACGCGCGTCAGGCGCAGGACCTGCAACTCGATCGCGCGGGCCGCGTCGGCGTGGCGATCAACGGGTTGCTGATGCTGCCGGCCATCGCGATGGGCGCACTGGCGATCTGGGCCGGGCGTGGCGCCTGAGCGGCCCGACCTGCGCGTCCGCGCCCGCGAGGCGCGCGATGCACGAACGCAGGCACAGGCGCGCCGTGTGCGCCGCACGGTGCTGCGACGCGACGGCATGCGCAGCGAAGTGCAGGACGCCGACGGTCGCAGCCGCTGGCTGCTGAATTTCTGCGGCAACGACTATCTCGGCCTCGCCTCGCACTTCAAGGTATCCGGCGCATTGCAGGACGCCGCGGCGCTGCATGGCGCCGGCAGCGGCGGCTCGCATCTCGTCAGCGGGCACCACGCCCTGCATGAAGCGCTCGAGCGCGAGATTGCCGACTGGCTGCAGGTGCCGGCCGCGCTGCTGTTCGGCAATGGCTTCACCGCGAACCTCGCGGTCGTGCAGGGTCTGCTCGGCGAAAGCGACGCCTGCGTGCAGGACCGCTTGAATCACGCCAGTCTGATCGATGCCGCGCGCCTGTCCGGCTGTCGCCTGCGGCGCTATCCGCATGGCGATGCGCAGGGCGCCCTGCGCCAGCTGCGCACGCTGCCCGACGGCGCGGCGCTGGTCGCGACCGACGGCGTCTTCAGCATGGACGGCGATGTCGCGCCGCTGCGCGAACTGTCGATCATCTGCCGCGTGCAGCAGGCGCTGCTGTACGTCGATGACGCCCACGGCGTCGGTGTGCTCGGCCCCGATGGCCGCGGCAGCGTCGCCGAGGCACGCCTCGATGTCGCCGCGGTGCCGCTGCAGCTGGTCACGCTGGGCAAGGCGCTGGGCGGCTGCGGCGCGGTGCTGGCAGGCGATGCCGATCTGATCGGGCATCTCGCCGAAACCGCACGGCCCTATGTCTACACGACCGCGTTGCCGCCGGCCGTTGCCGGTGCCGCGCTGGCCGCGGTGCGCATTGCGCGCCAGGAACACTGGCGCCGGGAACGCGTCGCCGCTTTGGTGCAGCGCTTCCGCGCGCGTGCAGCGAAGCGCGGCCTCGATCTGATGTCGTCCGACACGCCGATCCAGCCGCTGCGCTGCGGCGACAACGCACGCGCGCTGGCGATGTCGCGTGCGGTCGATGCCGCCGGCTTCTGGGTCGCGGCCATCCGTCCGCCCACCGTGCCCGAGGGCCAGGCGCGTCTGCGCGTGACCCTGAGCGCCGCGCATGCGGATGCCGATGTGGACGCACTCGTCGATGCGATCGCCGCCGCGCGCGACGTGCACGCACCGGCCCAGGATTCCCCCGCAGTCCCCGCACCATGACCGACCCGCAACACGAGTCCCGCCGCGCCCTGCTCGCGGTCGGGATCGCACTCGCCTCCGCGCTGTTCTTCACCCTGACCTACGTGCTCAACCGCGCCAGCGCGAGCGGCGGCGGCCACTGGGCGTGGACGGCCTGCCTGCGCTACTTCATCACCCTGCCGCTGCTGCTGCCGCTGATGCCGCTGCAGGGCGGCGCGGCCCCGGTGTTGCGCGCGATCGCCGCACACCCCTGGGCCTGGCTGCGCTGCAGTGCGATCGGCTTCATGCTGTTCTACTGCGCGCTGTCGTTCGCCGCGTCGAGCGGACCGGCGTGGCTGATCGCCGGCAGTTTCCAGTTCACCGTGATCGCCGGCATGTTGTGCGCGCCGCTGCTGTACCGCGATGCGCGCCGCAAAGTGCCGCCGGCCGCGCTGGGCATCGCCGCGGCGATCCTCGCCGGCGTGCTGTTGATGCAGTTCGGGCAGGGCGGTCCGGGCCTGGATCGTGCCGGCTGGATCGCGCTGCTGTGCGTGCTGACGGCGGCGGTCGCATACCCGCTGGGCAATCGCCTGCTGCTGCTGCATCTCGAGCGCACCGGCGAAGACCTCAACGCGACCCAGCGTGTGTTCGGGCTGACGCTGGCCAGCCAGCCGCTGTGGCTGCTGGTTGCGATGTTCGCGTGGCACGAGGCGGGCACGCCGTCGATGTCGCAGGTGTGGCTGGCCGCCGGCGTCGCGCTGAGCGCTGGCGTGATCGCGACCATCCTGTTCTTCCAGGCCACCGGCATGGTCCGCAACAACCCCGTTGCACTGGGCGCGGCCGAAGCGATGCAGGCGGCCGAACTGCTGTTCGCCGCGACGCTGGGCGCGCTGTTCCTGCACGAAGCCTGGCCGCAGGGCCGGGCGCTGCTGGGCGCGGTGGTGGTGACGGCGGGCATCGTCGCGTTCGCGATCGTCGTCGCGCGCCCGGCCGCGGGCAGCACGCGGCGCACGAAGATCCTGCGGGGAGACAAGGGCGCATGAGCACGTTGGACAATCCGCACGGTCTGCACATCGAAGTCGACGGCAGCGGGCCGCCGCTGGTGCTGCTGCACGGCTGGGCCATGCACGGCGGCGTGTTCGCACCGCTGGTCGAGCGCCTGCAGGCGCAGCGCACGGTCTATCGGGTCGATCTGCCCGGGCACGGCGCAAGCCGCGACAGCACACTGCCGCTGGCGCTCGCGCCGGTCGTCGATGCGCTGGTCGAGGTGTTGCCGCCCGCGCCGTGGCTGGGCTGGTCGCTGGGTGGGCTGTTCGCCCTGCAGGCCGCGGCCACGCATCCGTCGCGCGTGCCGGCGTTGACGATGCTGTGCGCGAGTCCGTGTTTCGTGCGCGGCGCGGGCTGGACGCATGGCATGTCGGCGGAGATCTTCCGCGACTTCGAGACCGGCCTGCGCACCGACTATCGCGGCACGCTGGACCGCTTCATCGCGCTCGAAGCCTTCGGCTCCGACGATCCCAAGGGCGAGCTGCGCGCGCTCCGCGCCGAGGTTTTCGCCCGCGGTGAACCGGCCGCCGGTGTGCTGGCCGACGGGCTGGCGCTGCTCGAGAAGACCGACCTGCGCGCGCAGCTGCCGACGCTCCGCGTGCCCAGCCTGTGGCTGGCAGGCCGGCGCGACCGTCTGGTCGATCCGCGGGCGATGCAGGCCGCGGCTGCGCTCGCGCCCGACGCGAGCGCCGACACCGTCGCCCACGCCGGCCACGCGCCGTTCCTGACCCACGCCGATGCCGTCGCCGCGCGACTGCTCGAATTCACCGAGTCCCACGTGTCCCGATGAGCCGCATCTTCGATCCCACCCAGATCCGCCGCGCGTTCTCGCGCGCGTCCGCCACCTACGCCGCGACCGCGGCCCTGCAACGCGAGATCGGCGAGCAGCTGATGGAATCGCTCGAGTACCTCGACGACCGCGTTCCCGGGGTCGTGCTCGATGTCGGCAGCGGGCCTGCACACGCGGCGTTGGCGATGCGCCAGCGCTGGCCCAAGTCGCGCATCGTCGCCGTCGATCTCGCGCTGCCGATGCTGCAGCAGGCGAAGGTGCGCAGCGGCTGGCGCGACCGGCTGGGCCTGCAGAAGCCGATCGAGCGCGTCTGCGCCGACCTGCGCGCGCTGCCGTTCGCCGACAACAGCGTCGATGTGCTGTTCTCCAACCTGTGCCTGCAGTGGGTGGAAGATCTGCCGGCGGCGTTCGCCGGCTTCCGCCGGGTGCTCAAGCCCGACGGCCTGCTGCTGGTGTCGACCTTCGGCCCGCAGACCTTGATCGAACTGCGCGAGTCCTTCGGCGTCGCCGACGCGCAGCCGCACGTGAGCCCGTTCGCGTCGATCGCCGAGTTCGGCGATGCGCTGATGCGTGCAGGCTTCCGCAATCCCGTGGTCGATCGTGATGTCGCCGTGCACTGGCATCCCGACATGGCCGCGCTGATGCGCGAACAACGCGCGATCGGCGCGACCAATGCGCTGAGCGCACGCCGCCGCGCGCTGACCGGTCGCGCGCGCTTCAAGGCCGCGGCCGGGCACTACGAGCAGTTCCGCACCGAACGCGGCCTGCCGGCGAGCTGGGAGTGGATCACCGCGATGGCGTGGTCGCCCAAGCACGGTGCGCCGATCCGCGAAGGCGACGAAGAACTCGCGCGTTTCGACGCCAGCGCGATTCCGGTGAGACGACGCAGCACCGACTGAAACCGGTACGCATGCGGCGGCGCTGCACGCGTGCTGCAGCGGCAGCCGGTGCGGCGGTGCGCATGATGTGCGCATGCGATCGGTGTCGTGTGCGCTATCGCATCGCGCACGATGCGCGAAGCGGATAGCGTGGGCGGCATCGACGCCCCCGCGATCGGGACACAACCGCCTTGACGCCGCCCACAGACACCGGTGAGACCGCCAATCCCGAGGCGCGTGCGCTGCTGGCCGCGCACGACTGGGCGACGACGCCGCTCGGTCCCAGGCAGGCGTGGCCGACCGCCTTGCGCGCGGCGGTCGAGCTGATGCTCGACAGCGCGCAGCCCGTGTACATCGGCTGGGGCGCCGAGCTGGTCTCGCTCTACAACGATGGCGTCATTCCGTTCGTGGGCGGCCGCCATCCCGCGTCGTTCGGCAAACCGTATCGCGCGGTATGGCCGCAGCTGTGGGCGGAATTCCGTCCGGTCTTCGACGCGATCTTCGCCGGACGTTCGCGCGCGTTCGTCGATCAACCGCTCGCATTGGCGGGCAGATCCGGCCGATCCACCAGCTGGCTCAGCTTCACCATCACGCCGCTGCGCGACGATGCCGGGGTCGTGCGCGGGTTCTACTGCGCGGCGCTGGAGACCACCGAGCGGGTGCTGGCCGAACGGGAAACCCGCCAGACCTACCGCGCGCTGTTCGAGTCGATCGAAGAAGGCTTCTGCGTCATCGAAATGCTGTTCGATGCGCAGGGCAGACCGGTCGACTACATCCTGCTGGAAACCAATCCGGCCTATGTCCGCCATACGGGCCTGGCAAACGTGGAGGGCCGCCGCGCGAGCGAGGTCGTGCCCATGCTCGAGCCGTTCTGGTTCGAGACCTACGGCCGCATCGCACGTACGGGTCGTTCGGAACGTTTCGAGCACAGCGCACGCCCCATCGGGCGCTGGTTCAACGTGCACGCGTTCCGCGTCGGCGAGCCGCACCAGCATCGCGTGGCGGTGATCTTCGACGACATCACCCGCGACAAGCAGCTGATACAGGCCGAACGCGCGCGACAGTCGCGCCAGGCGTACGAGCTCGCACTCAGTGATGCCCTGCGGCCGCTGGGCGACCCGGAGACGGTGCGTCAGACCGCTGCCGCAGTGCTGGGCCGGCACCTGGGCGCCCCTCGCGTGGCCTATGCGGAAGACTGCGGTGACGGTGCGCACTTTCTCGTGTACCCGAACTACGTCGACGGCGCAGCCGATCTGTCCGGACGGTTCCGCTATGCCGACTACGGAGACGCATTGCGCGCGCAGCTGCTGGCCGGGCGCGACCTCGTGCAGCCGGACCTCGCGCACGACCCGACGCTCGATGCCGACCAGCGCCGTGCGTTCGCCCAACTGGGCATCGGCGCGTCGATGAACGTACCTCTGGTCAAGGACGGACGGCTGCTCGCCTTCATCGGCGTCAATTTCAATATCGCGCACGACTTCACCGCGGACGAGATCGCACTCACCCGGCTGACGGCCGAACGCACCTGGGCCGCGGTCGAGCATGCGCGCGCCGCCACCGTATTGCGCGACAGCGAAGCGCGCCTGGCCGCCGCGTTCGAGAGCGTGCCGGCAGGCATCGCCGCCATCGACACGGCGGGCCGCACGATCGTCGCCAACGCCGAGTACCAGCGCTATGTGCCCGGTGGACTCATCCCCTCGCGTGATCCCGCCAGCCTCAACCACTGGCGCGGTTGGGACCCCGTCGGCCGGCCACTTGCGCCGCACGATTTTCCGGCCGCACGCGCGTTGCGCGGCGAACGCATGATGCCCGGCCAGGAAATGCTGCATGTCGACGATACCGGTCGCGAGATCTGGACCGAGGTGACGACCGCGCCCATCTGGGACACCGCCGGCACCGTCACCGGTGCGGTCACGGTGATCAGCGACATCAGTGGGCGCCGGCGCATGCTCGATGCCCTGCGCCGAAGCGAGGAGCGGCTGCGCCAGTTCGGCGACGCGTCGCAGGACGTGTTGTGGATCCGGGATGCGGCCAGCCTGCAGTGGCAATACCTCACGCCCGCATTCGAGACGCTCTACGGCGTGACGCGCGAGGCGGCGCTGGCGGACAACGACTACCGCAGCTGGCTGGCGCTGATCGTGCCCGAGGACCAGCCGCGTGCGATGGCGATGATGGACCGTGTGCGTGCAGGCGAGCAGGTCGCGTTCGAGTACCGCATCCGCCGGCCGTCCGACGGCAGCGTGCGCTGGGTACGCAGTACCGACTTCCCCATCTTCGACGCGGAAGGGTCGATCACGCTGATCGGCGGCATCGGTCACGACATGACCGAGTTGCGCGAGACCGGGCAGCGTCTGACCGCGCTCGTCGAAGGCATCCCGCAACTGGTCTGGCGCGCGGGCGCCGATGGCGCCTGGACCTGGGTCAGCCCGCAGTGGACGACCTTCACCGGCCGGAGTCCGCGCGACAGCCATGGCTGGGGCTGGCTGTCGGCGGTGCATCCCGATGATCGCGCGACTGCCCGGGACGCGTGGCACGAGGCGTCGAAACTGGGCGGCCTGTCGGCGGAGTACCGGCTGCGCAGCGGTGAGGACGACAGCTGGCGCTGGTTCCAGTCGCGCGCGGTGCCGGTGCGCGACGAGGCGGGCACGATCGTCGAATGGCTGGGCACCTCGACCGATGTCGACGACATGCGCCGGCTGCAGAACCAGCAGACGGTGCTGGTCGCCGAACTGCAGCACCGCACCTTCAATCTGCTCGGTCTGGTGCAGTCGATGGCCGAGACGACGCGTCGCAGCAGTCGGGGGCTCGAGGACTTCCTCACCAAGTTCAACAGCCGGCTCGCCGCGCTGGCCCGTGCGCAGCGGCTGCTGTCACGTGCGGGCGTCGGTACACTGGACGAACTCGTACGCGGCGAGCTGGATGCCTTCGGCGCCCTTGAAGACGCACGCGTGCGGCTCGTCGGCCCCGCGGGTGTCGTGCTGTCACCGGATTCGGTGCAGATCCTGGCGATGGCTCTCCACGAACTCACGACCAACGCGGTCAAACATGGCGCCTTGCGCCATGCCGGTGCGCGTCTGTCGATCCGTTGGCACGTCGAAGCCGCATCCGACGCACGGCGACTCCATCTCGAATGGCGCGAGACCGGCGTCGACATGACCGCCCTGCAGGTGCAGGGGACCGGTCAGGGCCGCGTGCTCATCGAGCAGGCGCTGCCCTACCAGCTCTCCGCGCGCACGACCTTCGCGCTGACCGGCGACGGCGTGCACTGCACGATCGATGTGCCGTTGGGGTCCCGCGCGCCCGGTTGAGCGCACCCGCACCGTCCAAGGCTGCAACTGCTGCGCGGGCGCGCACCCGGCGTGCACCGGCGCAAAGCCGGTCTCGATGTGGCATTTCGAAGGTGCTTCAGGCCGCCCGTGGCCCCAGCATCGCCCGTGCGCGTGGGGAGAGCACCGCGCAAAGGGCGATCCCGCGTTTCCGTCACTGCAGACCGCGCGCAGTCTCCAGATGTGCGGCGATGGCCGTCCGCGTGGTCTGCAGATGGCTGCGCACGCGATCGTCCTGCGCGTTGGGAATCAGTTCGTCGTCGAGCTTGGCCAGCGCCTCGGCATGCCCCTTCTCCATCGATTCGATCCAGGCTTTCTGGAACGCCGCACCGCTCAGCGTCTGCAGATGCTCGCGCTCGGCATCGTGCTTGCGCTTCATTTCGGTCAGGTGCTGCGCGCCGGACCCGGGCGTGCCGGTTGCCGATTCGGTGGTGGCGGCGGTGCCGCCGCCGACGGTCGTCATCGCCTCGCCCGTGGCGTCGGCCGACGGGCCGAGCAGGGCACGCGTCGCCTCGAGATTGCGCGTATGGTCCTCGCGCAGCGTCTCCGCATAGGCGCGCACTTCGCCCTGCACGTTCTTCGCAAGCGCTGCGTCGGCAGCGGCGATCTCGTGCTGGTCGACTTCCATCACCGCGAGCAGCGCCTTGCGATCGGCCTCGACGAACGTCGACGTGCCCTCGGTTTCCGGCAGGCCCGCACCCGGCGGCGAATCCGGATCACCGAGCGTGGTCGCCATGCCGCGCGCATGGTCTTCGGTGGCGCCGGTGGAATTGCGTGCTTCGGCCTTGCCACTGCCGCTGTCGGTGGTGGTCGAGTTGTTGTCATTGCAGGCGGCGAGTGCGAGCACAACGGCACCGACCAACAGGAGGTTCGCGCGTTTCATGACGGGCATCCGCATCAAGGTATGGGGTGCGGATGCTGGTGCTGCCGCCGCGTGGCTGACGTGAATCGTCGGCGCGCTGTGGCGGTACAAAGCCCAACGATTGGCGGATCGACGGGGACTCGCGCGCAGGCCGTTCCGGTGACGAACAAATTGCACGCGAACTCCGGCGTCTGGATGCCGATCTCGGCCGTGAGCAGGTTGTGAGTCAGCGCTTCACGTTTGCGGCAACTGCGCCACTGCGCGCTGAACCTCGAAATGTTGCCCATGCGTTACTACACGTTGATGTGCCACCTCGGCTTCTAGCGTCGGCGCCTCCTAGAAACGTCAGGCGATCTACATGTATCCGAGCCCCATTCCCAAACGCTGCCCCCATGCGGCGCCCGCCGCACTCGAAGAAAGCGGCGGCGCGCCGGGTGAGGCATTCCGTGCCTTCGTGGCTGACGGCGCGTTTCCCTGCGTGGGCTCGAAGGCGGCACTGGCGCGCGACGCGATCCGCACGCATGCCTTCGGACGATTGGGCGACCGCGCCAACGATGCACGTCTGCTCGACGTGCTGACCCTGTTCGCCGAGCGCCTGGATGCGCAGGACCCGGAAGACCGCACCGTGCACTCCTGCGTGGCGATCTTCGAAGGCCCGCTCGACACGGACGAGCAACGGTTCGAAGCCCTGCTGTGGTCGCTGCTGCAGCGCCTGCACGATCTCGACGCGGCGCGTGGCAATCCCTGGGCCGCCGACGTGGGCCGTGATCCGGACGCGCCGGACTTCAGCCTGAGCCTGGGGTCGCACCCCTTCTTCGTGATCGGACTGCATCCCGGTGCCTCGCGCATCGCGCGACGTTTCGAGCGGCCGGCGCTGGTCTTCAACTCGCATCGCCAGTTCGAACAGCTGCGCGCCGACGGGCGCTACCAGAAGATGCAGGCGGCAACGCGCGAGCGCGACACCGCGCTGCAGGGTTCGATCAATCCCAATCTGGCCGATTTCGGCGCCGCGGCGGAGACGCGCCAGTACAGCGGCCGCAAGGTCGACCCGCACTGGGCCTGCCCCTTGCGCATGCGGAGCGCCCGATGAGCCGCGTCGAGGTCTGCAGCGCGCGCATTCCACCGTGTTCCGGGCGCGCGGTCGAACTGGAGGCCGGTGACGAACTGGTCGTGATCGACCCCATGGGACAACAGGTCAGCGACCTGACGGCGTTCTCGCGAGACGACACCGCGGAGTATCTATCGTCGGGCCGTTCGATCGATTACGCGTCCAAACTCTGGCTGAGTACGGGCGACACGCTGTACTCCAATCGCAGCACGCCGATGTTCACGATCCTCGAGGACACCTGCGGCCGGCACGATTTCACGCTGACGCCGTGCTCGAAAAAGATGTTCGAGATCATCTACGGCGAGACCGAAGGACGTCCGGGCTGCGAAGGCAATCTCGCGGCAGCGTTGGCGCCGTACGGTATCAGCGTCGACCGGGTGCCGATCGCCTTCAACATCTTCATGCATGTCGCCTTCGATGCCGAGGGCAAGGTCGCCGTCTTGCCGCCGCTGAGCCGGGCCGGCGACCACATCCGCCTGCGCGCGGAGATGCCGTTGATCGTGGCGATGACGGCCTGCTCGGCGGGCCAGTCGAACAACTTCAGCTACAAGCCGATCGACTATCGCGTGGAACGACTCGCCGGCTGACGGTCGGGTGCGCAAGCGCCCGGGTCGTCGGGCTTGACGCGCTCTGTATCGTGGATGGACACCCTACGGGAGTCCGACCATGCAGCAGCACGAACTCGACGCGCTCTTCGACCAGCAGGCTGCGGGCTACGACGCACAGTGGACGCGGATGGCACCCATCCGCGAGAGCCTGCATTTCCTGCTCGAGACGGTGTTCGCCGATCTTCCCGACGACGCCCGCATCCTGTGCGTCGGCGCAGGCACGGGCGCGGAGATGGCCCATCTCGCCAGGCGTTTCCCGCGCTGGCGCTTTCTGGCACTCGATCCGTCTGCGCGGATGATCGAGGCCTGCCGCGCACGCGCAGAGCGCGACGGCTTCATCGATCGCTGCGCGTTCCACGCCGGTGTGCTCGACACCCTGGCGCCCGACGCGTCCTTCGATGCGGCCACATGCTTCCTGGTCTCGCAGTTCCTGCTCGACCCGACCGCGCGCACGGCCTTCTTCGCGGCGATCGCATCGCGTCTGCGGCCGGGGGGCACGCTCGCGTGGGCCGACCTGGCCTGGGACACGCAGGCGCCCGACTACGAGGCCATGTTGCGCCTGTGGATGCGCACGCTGTCGGGCGCGGGCCTCGACGAGGCGGCAATCACCCGCATGCGCGCCGCGCACGCGAACGATGTGGCCGTGTTGCCGCCCGCGCGCGTGGCAGCGCTGGTGGAGGATGCGGGGTTCACGCCGCCGCTGCGCTTTCACCAGGCCGGCATGATCCACGGCTGGTGCGCGCAGCGGCGCTGAGCGTTCAGAGCTTCATCGTGAAACCGACGAACAGTGCGCGTCCGGTCGACGGCGAGAACATCGGCTGCGGCGTGTCCTGGAAGAAGCTGTCGTGCCAGGCATAGACGTACTCGCGGCCGGTCGCGTTCTTCAGCTGCACGTCGACGTGCATCTTCGGGTTGATCGTGTACTTCGCGCTGAGGTCGACCACCGCGAAGTTGCCGTACTTGCCGGTGATGTTGCGTTCTTCGAGGTAGTAGTCGCCCTGCGCGCGGCCCTGCAGACCGAACTGCAGCGCGTCGCTCCAGCGGTAGTCCACACCGAGGTTGCTGATGTGCCGCGGCGTGGCGGCGACCTCGTTGCCCTGGATCGACAGCGCGGCGGCGCGATCGTCGCGGGTGATCTTCGCCTCCTGCCAGGCGTGGGAGGCCCACAGCGTCCAGTCGTCGCCCAGCTGCCAGTCGAACTGCGCGTCCACGCCGCGGCGACGGGTCTCGCCCAGCACCACGGTCGTGCCGGTGGCCGGCATGTTGGAGATCTCGTTCTCGGCGTCCTGCTGCCACAACGCCAGTCGCGCCTGGGCGCCGTCGAACGGTGCGAAGCGGATGCCGGCCTCGACGCCGGTATTGGTCGAGGGCCGCATCGCCATCTGGCCGGGCGTCAGATACGCCGGCGGGGTCGAGCCGGTCAGGACCTGGAAGGTGCGGCCCCAGTTCGCGTAGAGGTTGGTGTCTGTTCCCAGCGCATAGACCACGCTGAGCTTGGGCTGGCCGATGGTGCCGTAGTCCTGCAGCCGCGCACGCACACCGCCGGGCAGTTGCGTCGCGCCGCTGAAGCGGTCCACGCGGTACGCCGGCACGATCTTCAGCGCGTCGGTCGCCTGCACGATGGCCTGCACATAGGCGCCGGTGTTGTCGAAGGTGTGGAAGTCGTCGTTCTGCACGCGCGCCGGCGGCGCGTTGAAGTCGGTCGGTTCGCTGTAGGCGAAGCGCTCGCGCACATAGGCGTTGCGTTGCTGCTCGTGGTTCGCGCCGCCCTCCAGGGTGAGCCGGTCGTGGGCCGTCCAGGTCAGCGTGGCGAGCATGCCGGTCTGCTGCTCGTCCCAGAAGCGACGCTGCCGCGGTGCATTGCCGGTGGGCAGGTCGCTGAAGGTGACTTTGCGGTCGTCCTTGTAGCGGTTGTGGTAGAGCCTGGTGCCGAACACCAGCGCGTCGGCGAGCGCGAGATCCACGTGCACTCCGAACTGCGACATGTCGCGCACGTCGCTGTCGTTGCGGTTGCGCAGCGCGGAGCCGCGGCGATCGGCGGCAAGCTCCTCGGCGGTCATGAAGCCCGGCTCGTCGGCTTGCTGGCGATAGACGCGCGCGGTCAGGCCGATGCGCATGCCGTCGTCGAGATCGCCGTAGAACCACTTGCCGCCCAGCGTGTATTTCTCCGAGCTGTCGTGATCGCGGTAGCCCTCCGAGGCCTGGTAGCCGAGGAACCCGTTCTGCGCGAAATCGCCGATCTCCCGGCCGATCGCCATCTGCACCTGGCGCGTGTCGAAGCTGCCGTAGCCCAGGCGCATGTCGGTGTAGTCGCCGCCCTGGCGCGTGCCGAAGTTGATGTTGCCGCCGATGTTGTGCAGGCCGTAGCGCGGATCGTTGGTGCCGCGCACGACTTCGATGTAGTCGATCTCCAGCGGAAACAGCATGTCGATGAAGCGCTGGTTGCCGCTGTTGACGTTGCTGGGGATGCCGTCGATCAGCGTCTTGATCGCGTTGAGATAGCCCTCGCCGTTGAAGGCGCGGAAGCTGACCTTGCCCGATTCGGCGCCCTGACGCGTCTCGGTCAGCTGGATACCGGGCATCTGGCCCAGCAGTTCCCAGCTCTGACCGACGTTCTGGTCTTCGATCTGCTCCGCGCCGAGGACGTCGACCGAGGTCAGCACCTCGTGCGCCGTCAGTTGGCCACGGGTCTGGTGCACGTGGACGGTGCCCATCGTGGTGGCGTTGGTCGACTGCGCGTGGGCGGCGCCTGTGGACAGGGCCGCGCACAGGGCGAGACTCAGCAAACGGATCTTCATGGACAACGACCTGGCGTGTGCCGGCACGGAATGCCGGTGGTGTGGGGAGACGGAAAGCGGATCAGCGGGGTTCGAAAGCGGGCGTGTCGGCGTAGTCCGCCTGACGGAACGGGCGGTCGCGGAACAGGTAGCCGTAGTAGTGCCGGCGCAGATCGGCGTGGAACGCGCGGATGCGGTCCTGGTACGCAAGGTGCGCCTGCATGTCGGTCCCGGCCATGCGGGTCAGTGCGGCCTGCAGGCCGACGGGCGGCAGCAGCCAACCCAGCGTCGCCGCCGCCTGCGTGCGGCGCTCGATGCCGTCGCGGTAGGCCGCCGCCATCGGTGCGACCGCGTCGTCGCCGTTCTGGTGGAACGCGAGATACCACTTGTAGTGGAACGCGGTCCCCAGCGGCGCCGAGTCCCGCCATTCCGGATAGCGCGCGTAGAAGCGCTGCATGGTGTCCTCACGCGGGATGTCCCAGGCGTGGTTCACCGCTTCGCGCTGGGCACGTGCGATCTCCGCACCCTGTTCGACCGGAATCGCGCGTTCGATCGCCACGTGTGCCAATGCCGGCAGCACCAGTGCGATCGCCACCCACAGCGTGGCCAGCGTCGCGGCATTGGTCGCCGAGCGCCAACCGCGCGTGGCCACAAGCAGTGCCAGCGCGATCCAGAATGCGATGTAGGCCGCGCCCAGGGCCAGCACGCCCGCGATCTGCAGCACGGGCACGCCTTGCGAGAGCGCCAAGACGAGAAAAGGCACGCCGACGCAGGCCAGCAAGGCCAGGCCGCGGACGGTCGCCCGGCGCAGGTACAGCCCCGGCATCCGCAGCGGCAGGCTGCGCAGCATGCGTTCGCGTCCCGATTCTGTCTCCGCCGAACGCAGGTCGTGGCACAGCACCAGCACGAACACCGGCAGCAGGAAGGTCAGCAGGAACGCGAAATCGAAGCGTCCGGCCAGTGCCAGTTCCGGGTTGTAGATGTCGCCGTCGTGGATCTGCGCCTCCAGCCCGAGTGCACGCACGCGCAGCATGTACGGCGCCACGTCGCGCATGCCCACTGCGGCGAATGCCAGCGCCGACGGCGGATGCCACGTGGGGTGGAAGGTGTAGTAGGCCGCGCTGCCGGCATCGGTGGAGTCGCCGTGCTGGGCCTTCAGCGCGGCGATGTCGGTCGCCTGCAGGCCGGCAATGCGCGCGATCGCCGCGCGCTGGCCATCGATGCGCTGCACGCCCGAAACCAGACTCGCGATCGCCAGCACTGCCAGCAGGGCCAGCCCCGCGACCGGAATGCGCGCGCGCAGCAGCAGTTTCCATTCGAAGCCCCAGGCGCTCATCGGCTCATCCCCAGGCGACGCGACGCCCAGCCGAGCACGAGCAGTGCCGCCACGCCCCAGCCCAGCAGCACCAGCAGGCCGGGCAGCATGGCCGACAGCAACGCGGTTGCGGGCTGCGGCTGGAAGTCGAAGTGCGGAATCGCCTGCCAGTGCCGCTGGTCGATGCGCTTGCGCTGATCGGCGCCGGCGTCGCTGGCGGTGTCGTCGGCATAGGTGACCGCGTCGGCCTGCAGCTGGTTGAGTTGCTGCACCATCGCGAAGCGGTGCGCTTCGGCCTGCTCGAGGAAGCGCAGGTGCGCGGTGAGGTCGGTGGCGGCGGCGGCCATCGACAGCTGGCGCAGCGCGATCGCCGGGCTCAGCAGCGCGAACTTGCCCACCAGCGTGTTCTGATCGTGCTGGATGGCCGCGCTGCGCGCAGCGTAGTCGTCGAACAGCTGCGAGGTCATGCGCTCGCCTTCGACGGCCAGCAGGCCCTTGTAGTTGACCGGCAGGTCTTCGATGCGATCCACGTCGTAGCGATCGAGCACGTCCTGGCGGAACTTCGCGAAGTAGGGGTCGTCGGCGTCGTGGCTGTCGCCCATCGCGCGCAGGTCCTCGCCGATGCCCACTTCGGTCTGCAGCCGGTCGGGAAGCGGATAGGCGGCATGCGCAACGTCCGGTGCGATGCGCGGCACCAGCAGCGCGGTCAGCGCCCAGATCGCGACCAGCGCCAGCAGCGCGTCGCGGCGGCGCGCGAACAGCGCCGACATGCCGGCGATCAGCACGCACCACAGGCCCAGATACAGCACGTAGGCCAGCATCAGCGCGGCGGCCACGCCCAGCGATGCGCCCGGTGCGAGCGCCATCGAGGCCAGGCCGATGAAGGCCGGCAGCATGAAGACCGCGGCCACCACGCCCAGCGCCGCCAGCTTGCCGCCGATCACGGCGCGCGTGGACGCACCCTGCAGCAGCAACTGCCGCAGCGTGCCGCGCTCGCGTTCCTGCGCCAGCACGCCATGGCCCAGCACCAGCAGCACCAGCGGCGCCAGCACCTGCAGCACGAAGGCCGGGGTGAGCTGGCCGAAGCGGGTCAGGATCGAACCCTGCATGACATCGCCGAAGTTGGCGGTGTTCTGGCGGTGGCCTTCCAGAAACATGCTGCTGCCGGTGAACGGATCGACGCCGGCATCGAATGCGGCCAGTGCCGAGGGCAGGCGGTAGACGAAGTGGCCGTAGTGCACCACGCGATGCGGGTGCCTGTCGGGTTGCGCGTCGAATGCATCCTGGGCGGCGACCTGCTGGCGCTCGCGGTAGTCGGCGGCGCTGCCCATGTGGTGCAGCGAGACCACCGTGGCCACGACCGACAGCATCGCCAGCAGGGCGATGCCGGCCAGGGCAGTGCGGTTGCGGCGCATGGCGCGCAGTTCGTTGCGCATCACCGGAACGAACGCACTCATGCCGCGCGCGCCCGGCCCGAGAAGTGCGCATGCAGCGCGGCGAGATCGAAACCGTCGCGATCGGACGCGTGCGCGATGCGGCCGTGTTCGAGCACGCCGATGCGATCGGCCACGTCGACCGCGCCCATCAGGTCGTGGGTGACCATCAGCACCGCGGTGCCGCGCGCGCGTACCGATTCGAGCAGGCCGTGGAAGTCGGCGCTGGCACCCGGATCCAGTCCCGAGGTGGGTTCGTCGAGCAGCAGCAGCGGCACCTCGCGCATCAGCGCGATCGCGATCGCCACCTTCTGGCGCATGCCCTTGGAGAACCCGCCCAGTCGCTGGCGCCAGGCCGATTCCTGCAGGCCCGCAGCGCGCAGGGCATCGCCGATCGCGGCGGCGTCGTGACGACGACCGGCCAGCGACAGCAGGTAGTCGGCGTTCTCGATTGCGGTCAGATGTTCGTAGAGCGCGACGTTCTCGGGCAGATAGGCCAGTTGCGCCCGCGCCCGGTCCGGAGCCTCCCAAGGCGTGACGCCGGCCACCTGCACTTCGCCCGCGTCGGGCTTCAGGAAGCCCAGCAGCACCGACAGCGTGGTCGACTTGCCGGTGCCGTTGCCGCCGAGCAGCGCGTAGATGCGGCCCGGCTCCACCTGCAGATCGAGGCTGGAGAGCACCGTCTTGCCGGCAAAGGAAACGGACAGATTGCGGATGTCGACGACGGGCGTGGGCGTGGTCATGGCGGCCTCGGGCACTTCTGGAGGGCGCGGACTCTATCATGTAATAACATTACAATTCAGCGGCAATGCCTGCGCGTCGGGCCTGGCTCGGCCGACGGCCAAGCCGCGTTCGACCGTCCACGCGTTGCCGGCCGTTCCGCGGCCTTCGGGTATGCTGCGATGCAACATCCTCCGGTGATCCGTGTGTCCGCAGCCCACGTCAATCCAGATCCCCACGACGCTGCCGAAACCGCGGCCGCCATCGCCGTGGCCGCGCCGGCACCGTCGCCGCAACGGCACACGCTGGTCGAGGACGTGCAGGGGCTGGTGCTGGCGAGCCTGGTCGGCGCGCTGGGCATGTCCATCCTCGCCACCGGCGGCCTGCTGGTGGGCGGCATCGCCGGCGTGTCGCTGCTGGTGCACTACGCCACCGGCTGGCATTTCGGTCTGCTGTTCGTGCTGATCAACCTGCCGTTCTACTGGATCGCGGTCAGGCGCATGGGCTGGGAGTTCACCCTGAAGACCTTTCTCGCGGTGGGCGTGACCGGCTTCGTGGCCGACGCGATTCCACGCTGGGCGCCGTTCGAATCCATGCATCCGGCGTTCTCGGCGATCTTCGGCGGGGCGCTGGTCGGCATGGGCATCCTGTCCTTCATCCGGCACCGGGCGAGCCTGGGCGGCGTCGGCATCGTCGTGGTGTGGCTGCAGCGCAGCCGCGGCTGGAGCGCCGGCAAGCTCCAGCTCGGCTTCGACAGTGTGCTGATGCTGGTCGCCCTGGCCATCGTGCCGCCGGCGCAGGTGCTGTACTCGGCGCTCGGTGTGCTGGTGCTCAATCTGGTGCTGCTGTTCAACCACCGGCCCGGGCGCTACATGGGCGTCTGACCCGGTTGTGCGGCGCGCGACAGGTCCGCATCTGGAAACGGCGCCGGGCATTCAGGCATTGCCGCCTAGACTCGCGGTTATCGACCGCGGTCCACGGAAGTCCAACGCGATGCGCCGACTGTTCGCTACCTCACTGCTGCTCGCCGCCTGCGCCGCGCCGGGCCTGTCCGCCGCCCAGCAGTACGAGATCGATCTGTCGCGGATCGATCCTGCCGCCGTGCTGTCGACCGGTGGCGATGTGCTGCGGCGTGCATCGACGCCGTCGATCGACGCGCTGTTCCAGGCCGTGCTGCAGTCCTCGCGCGATCCGCGCGAATCGCGCGCGCTGTGCGCATTGTTCGAACCCGACGCGCGTCGTGATCTCGCCGCGTTCCAGCGCACGGTCGACACGCTCGGACCGGCCAGCCGCAACCGCTTCGCCAATGCGTTCACCGATCTGGCGATGAGCGGACTGCAAGGTCAGCCGCAGGCCTACGACCCTGCGATGGCGCAGCAGGTGCTGCGCGCGGCCGCGGTCACCGCGACGCTACTGCACGACGGTTTCATGCTCGGGCTCACCGCAACCGGCACCGATGATGCAAGCCGTCAGGCGCGCTGCAGTTCGTTCCGGCAGATGGTCGACGTCCTCAAGGACCGCCCGCAGCGCGAGCGGGTGCTGGCGACGCGCTGGCTGCTGAGCGAAGGTCTGACCCTCGTCGCGGACGGACAACCCGCCGCGCGCTGACAACCCGGTCTGCCGCGTCGTTGCAGGCTCTCGGCGTCGGGCCTTGCAACTGTTGCACGCGCATGAACCGCAGTCATTGCCGCGCACTTGTGCGCGTGTGCACCGCACCGCATCGTGCCCGCCGCTTCGACGATACCGCGTTCCATGCAAGACACGCTCGATGATCCGCCGCGCCAGCCCACGCATGGCACCTCGCGACGCCGCACCCCGCGTCGGACCTGCAATGCGTTGATTGAACAATGGCGGCTGCGTCCGCACGCGGACACGCGGCAGTTCGGATGGACGGTCGACGTCAGTGGCATGTCCGATGTCGATCTCGATAGCGTCGTCGCACAGCTGGCACGCCGTGGCCTGCAGGCGACGTGGACGCGTGAGCTGGACTGGTTCGCGCATTTCGCACTGCGCTGGTAATGCAGCCGGGATGCGTCGTCACGCACCCTGCGACGGCGCAGCCGCCGCGAGCAGGGACGCCGGACGCGCATCGGCAGCGCGGACGACGTCCGGAAATCCCGCGTCGCGTGCGAAATCCGCAAGCCGGTCGCTGGCCGCGAGCACCCGCGCCTCGCGCAGGCGCGCAATGGCCTCGGCCGGCAACGCGTCGAGCGTGCGCTGCAGGGCTTCGCCGCTGCTGAGCGGCAGTACCCACGGGCCCGGCAATGCCATCAGCTGCGCGATGCGCGTCGGCGATGGCGGCGTCGGCACGCGCATGTACACGTCCGCGCGATGGACACGCGCGCCCGCGCCGCGTAACGCATCGGCGATCACGCCGCGTCCGCCGGGCGCCGTGACCAGACCGACACTGCGACCGGCGACCTCGCGCAAGGCCGGCAATGCCAGCAGGCCTTCGCTGTCCATGCGCAGCGGGGCTTGGACGTTGGCGACACCGGCGCGCGCAAGCGCACGCGCAGTGCCTGCGCCGACGGCAAGCCAGGCCTGGTCGTCGCGTGCGACGAGCGGTTGCAGCACGTGTGTGGCCGCGACCGCGGGCGGACTGGTGAACACGACGAGGTCTGCGTTCAGCGCCGCATGCAGTGCGGCGCGCGTAGCGTCGTCATCGCGCTGCACGATGCGCCACGGCGACAGCGCGAACATACGCATGCGCATGCGATTGGCCGCGTGTCGAAGTGCGTCATGCGCTCCGGAAGGTCGCAGGGAGATGACGTAACATCCCGCCTGATGCGGGAAAGCCGGCGCGGGATGCATGCGCCAAGCTTGGTGGCTGCGGTGATGCGGCGCAAGCCGGACGACCGCGTGCCTTCCCCCACAGGAACTCCCTGCATGACGCTCGACGATTCGCTCCGCGCCCTCGAGGCGTACTACGCCTCGATGCCGCCGGTCGCCGCCATGGATGTCTCCGTGGCCGGCTACGACGGCGAGCGGTTGCGCCTGCATGCGCCGCTCGCTTCGCACGTCAACGACAAGGGTTCGGCCTTCGGCGGCAGCCTGGTGTCGGTGATGACGCTGGCGGCCTGGGGGCTGGTGACGCTGCGCGTGGAGCAGGCCGGACTCGACGCCGAGGTCTACGTCGCCGATTCGTCGGTGAAGTACCGCGCGCCGCTGCTCGACGACCTCGAAGCGGAGGCCACGCTCGATGCCGACGCTGACTGGAACACCTTCGCCCGCACCCTGCGCGAACGCGGCCGCGCGCGGGTCGCGCTGACCGCGCGCATCGGCCTGCCCGACGGCGGCACGGCGACCGAAATGCAGGCGCGTTACGTGGCGATCCGTCGCCCGGCCGCCAACGCCTGAATCCCCGCCGCGGCCCATTGCCGCGGCACTTGCGCAGGGACCGGCGGCTGCGAAGAATTCGCGCTCCTTCCGCCGCCATTGCCGGTCGTCCCATGCGCCATCCGTGTATGACCTGTGGCGCCTGCTGCGCCCACTACCGGGTGTCGATGCACTGGATGGAGACCGATGCCGCCGGCGGTGTGGTGCCCCATGCCCTGACCGAAGCTTTCGGGCCGCACCAGGCCGTGATGCGCGGCACTTGGGAAGCGCAGCCACGATGCATCGCACTCGACGCGGACATCGGCCGCCACTCGCGCTGTTCGATCCATCCCGTGCGTCCGCAGCCGTGCCGCGACGTGCAGGCCTCGTGGGAACACGGCGCGGCCAGTCCGCAGTGCGACAAGGCGCGCAGCGCGCACGGACTGCCGGTGCTGACCACCGCCGATTGGGCGCGGTCGATCAGCGTCGTGCTGGTGGAGGCGATCGACGTGCCGGAGCCGCCGCCGGCGGCCGCCCCGATGGCGGTCGCCAGCCTGCAGGCCTGACCGGGAACCGCTGCGGGCAAATGCCCGCGAACACCTCAGAGCGGATGCGCGTCCAGGAACGACCGGATCGCCGGCACCAGCACCGCGTGCTTGTCTTCGAGCACGTAATGGCCCGCATCCTCGAAGGCCATGACCTCGGCCTGCGGCAGCGCCGCGCGGAAGCCGGCGAGGAAGTGGTGGTCGAACACGAAATCCTTCAGGCCCCAGCCGATGAACGCCGGGCGGTCGGCGTAGTCGGGCAGCCGCTTGCCGGCCGCCTCGAGCAGGGGCCAGGCGCGATCCTTCGGACCGAGCGGAATGTCCTGCATGAAGCGCACGGTGCTGATGCGGTTGGCCCAGGAGTCGTAGGGCGCGACGTAGGCCCGACGCACGTCCGCCGGCATGCGCTGTTCGACGCCGAAATACGAGGCGCCACCGGAAAACGCGTTGAAGCCTCGGATGATCCATTCGCCGACGGTGTAGTCGCGACCGAGCGCGATCTGCCACGGCATCGGCTTGTCGCCCGGCAGCGGAAATGCGGCCGTGTTGGTGATCACCAGCCGCTTGACCTGCGGCATGTGCTCGAGCGCCCAGCCGAAGCCGATCATGCCGCCCCAGTCGTGCACCGCCAGCGTCAGCGGTCCGTCGATGCCCAGATGCGCAAGCAACGCGCCGATATCCTCGACGCGATTGGACAGCGTGTAGTCGTAGCGCGGCAGCGCGCCTGGCGCGTCATCGGGCTTGTCCGACAGGCCCATGCCGATGTGGTCGGGCACGATGCAGCGGTAGCGGTCGCGCAGGCCCAGCACCAGGTGGCGCCAGTAGTAGCTCCACGACGGGTTGCCATGCAGCATCAGGACGATCTCGCCGTCGCGCGGACCCTCGTCGAGATAGTGCAGCTGTACGCCCGGACGCGCTTCGAAACGGTGACCGGTGAAGGGATAGTCGGGGCGCTGCATGGGCTGGAAGACCGCTTCGTTCACAATGAATGCGTTCATTGTAGAGGGGGCGGCTGATCCGGGCTGCGAAACCCGTTCAGCTGCCTGTACCTGCACCGGTTTCTTCGCCGCTATGCGCGTTGACCGGCAGCGCCCCGCGTGGCATCGGCGTATGCTGTAAAAATGAATACGACTGCACGCGAACTTGGCGCGGATCGGCATGATCTGCGCGCTTTGCTGCGTGCCGGGACTTCGGACCTGCATGCACGCGTCGACGCGTGTTTCGCGGACGGGCTCGGCACGCCGCGTGCGTATGCGCGTTATCTGATCGGCATGCACCGCTTTGCGGCGGATTTCGAAATCGTCATCGACGCGGTGCCGCGTCTGTCGTTCTGGCTTGCCAACGATCTGCGTCATCTGGGGCTGGCGCCCATGCCGCCTTCGGGCGTGCGGGGATTCACCCGCGATGCCGACGAACGTCTGGGCTGGGAATACGTCATGGCCGGCAGCAGCCTCGGCGCGCGCCATCTGCTGCGTGGCGTGCAGTCGCTGGGCTACAGCGAAGCGGCGGGTGCGTGCTTCCTCGCGCGACATGCCGCCGGCACCGAGTGGAAGACGGTGCTCGAGCGCCTCGCCGCGCGCGCCGGAAGTGATCGACCCGCCGACCCGCTGTTGCAGGGCGCGCGTGACGCATTCGCGCTGGTGCAGAGTTGCTTCGAACGAAGTGCCCACATGATTCCCGATTCGCTACAGGGACCCGCCGCATGAACCCAGCACTCCAGCGCGCGTTGCAGGAATGCGCCAACGAACCCATCCATCTGTCCGGCGCGATCCAGCCGCACGGATATCTGATCACCTGCCAGCTGCCCGACTGGACCATCCGTCACGTCTCTGCGAACGTCGAAGCGCTGACCGGCGCGACGCCCGAGGAAATGCTGCGGCATTCGCTGCGCGAGTTCCTGACCGACGATCTCATCCAGGCGATCGCCGAAACCATCGGGTTCGGCGAGCCCGGTGCGCCGCCGCAGCGTGCGGCGGTCGGCAACATCGGCCCGATGGCGAACCTGTGCGACATCAGCGTGCACGTGGCCGACGGTCTGGTGCACATCGAGATCGAACCCCAGCCGCGCAGTGCCGGCGAGCGTTCGCCGACGGTGGTCGCGCAGACGATGATCGCGCGCGTCGCCGCGAGCGAGGACATCGACGATTTCAACCAGCGCGTCGCCGAGCAGGTGCGCCTGCTGACCGGCTACGACCGCGTCATGGTCTACCGCTTCCGCCACGATGATTCGGGCGAGGTGGTGGCCGAGTCGCGCGACTCCGCATTGCCGGCCTACATGGGCCTGCGTTATCCGGCGTCGGACATTCCGGTGCAGGCGCGTTCGCTGTACCTGCGCAACCGCATCCGCGTGATCCCCGATGCGACCTACGTGCCGGTGCCGATCCTGCCCGACCGCGACAGCCGCGGCGCGCCGCTCGATCTGGGACAGATGGCGCTGCGCAGCGTGTCGCCGGTGCATCTGGAATATCTGGCGAACATGCGCGTGGTCGCGTCGATGTCGATCTCGATCATTTCCGGTGGTCGCCTGTGGGGCCTGATCGCCTGTCACCACCGCACCGCGCGCCGCGTGCCGCCGGGCGTGCGCGCCGCGGCCGACCTGTTCGGTCTGTTCGTGTCGATGCGCGTGGCCTCGCGCGAACAGCAGCACGCGATCGCGCTCGAAGAGAACGCACGCAGCGTGCGCGACACGCTGGCGCTGCGTCTCGACAACGCCGCCGATCCGCGTCTGGCGATGCAGGGTGAACTCGACCTGCTCAACCGCGCGATCGACTGCGACGGCGTCGGTCTGGTGCAGGGCGGTCACTGGTACAGCGCCGGTCGTGCACCGGACGAGACCCAGCTGCCCGGTCTGCTCGACTGGCTGCAGCGCAGCAACACCGGCACCGGCGCGGTCAGCACCGAGCGCGCCGTCGACTGGGCCGGCAACGTCGAGGCGGCCGACGGCCTGGCGGGCGTCCTCGCACTGCCGCTGGATCTGGCGAAGAACGAGTGGGTGTTCTTCTTCCGCTGCGAAGAGGTCGAGGAAGTGCGCTGGGCCGGCCGGCCGGACGAACCGTTCCTGGTCAACGAGGACGGCGAGAAGATCGGTCCGCGCGCGAGCTTCTCGGCGTGGCACGAAACCGTGCGCGGCACCAGCGCGCCGTGGAGCGACGGCGACCGTCGCATCGTCGGCCGTCTGCACATGATGCTGCGCGAGCGCTATCGCCGCCGTGCGGTGCATGCCGAGGTTGGCGACATGCAGGCGCACCGCGTGCGTCTGGACGTGCGCGACCAGCGGGCGCGCCTGCTGCAGCTGTCCGAACTGCTCGAAGGTCTGGTGCACGTCAGTCCGCAGGAATCGGCCCAGCTGTCGGAGCGCATCAACAAGCTCGAGAGCGATCTGCAGTCGCTGATCGGCACGCCGAGCGTCGCCAACGCGGACTGATCGTCCCGTTGCGCGGAACAAAAAAAGGCGCCCGTCGGGCGCCTTTTTCTTTGGGCTCGATGCTGGCTCACGCTCCGGACTGCGGGTCAGGCTTCGAAGGTCCTCGACGCTCGGAGCTAAGGAAATCGCAGTCTGTCGATGCTGAAAGTGCCGTCGCTTTGCAACCGGTTGCCAAGTGGGCGCAGGAACGTGAAATCGCGTTCTCCGCGTTTGCGCCCAACCATGAAGACGCGTCCATAGTCTTGATGCACGGCTGCGCTTTTCTCTACTTCGCTTTCAAGACCCCAGAGGTGGGCGCCCTTCGGCTCGAGCAGGGCGATGCCGTCGCCCGGTCGGTCCGGAAGGCTGACAACAAAATCGGGATAGAAGCCGGCGCCATCGTCCCAGCGATAGAGGCCTACCCCGTGATGCGGCACATTGCGATGCCACCATCTGACGAGCGGGTGTCGATCCAGCTGTTCGGCGATTGCATGCTCGTCGTTGTTCATGCCTGGCGGGAATACACCATACAGCCCTTTGTTCGCCGCACGCAGCCGATGATCGCTTTGAAGTTCTGCCGCAAGCGCGACATCGATGTCCCTGATCTGGTGCTGGCGTAGACGGCGGAACGCATCACGCAGCAGGTGGGGTCGTCGCACCAACACCAGATCGAGCTGCTGCATGCGCGTTTCCTCGTCCGCTGGAACCTCGGCGCCCGATGCCTCAATGGCTTGGACGAAGCGTTCCAGCAGACGGGCATAGAGTTCGCGGTCATTGGCTTCGCGTAGACGCAGACGAATCTGCTCGGCTCGATCTGCGACCGCCTCTGTCGACAGGCTGGCCCATACGTCCGCGCCGTCCTCGGCGATTCCGTTGCGTTCAAACAAACCGCTGTCAACGCGCTGCACCTGGACGCGGCCGCGCGTTCGGTCGTTGAGCACCTCTGCGGAAAAATCCACATGCGCTGCAAGGCCCGCCTCGAAGTCAGTAGGGGGAGGCGGCAATGCCTCACCCCGCAACGTGGCCGGCGCATCCTCGCGACGCGGGTACCGATAAAACGCGTCCTGTGCCAGCGAAAGCGCATTGGTCACGCCGGCGATCGCTGTCGCCGAAGCGTCGCCAGTGCTACCTGCGATCTCGAGCAAGGCCTGGGTCACCTCTGCAAAGCCGGAGAACGGCGTATCGCGTAACGCGCCGTCGGCGTTCTTCATATCGCCTAGCGGCCTGTCGTCACCGCCTTGTGTCGTATCCACGAGACTGGCCGCACCATCCGCGACCAACAGACTCAGCGGTTCGCCGCTACGCACGACCTGCAAACGCGTGGCATCTCCCACCACGGTGACCACCGTCTGGGTACCCAGTTCCGGCGCTTGTGTGGTCAGCGTGTTGATCTGGGTGCCGGCCTCCAGCAGGCCTTCCTGTGATTCGGCATTGGCCAGAAACACGTAGCCATGATCGAGCACGGGCGGCAGGTCAATCCGCGGCTGTAGCAGGGCATGACGCCTCACGATCCGACCGATCACCTGTACGCCGAACGACACGTCGCGCGCGCCCCGCAATGCGGCGAGTGTGAACGCGCGCGGCGCGTCGAATCCGAGGGCCACTGCCATCTTGAAGATCAGCACCTCGACCGTTGGATCGTGTGCAAGCGCCAGTAGATCCGGATCGGGCTCGGCAGCGGTATGTACGCGTACCGCAGTGGGATCGAACTGCAGGGTGTCGACCAGATAGCGGCGCGCTGCCTCCTGCGCGTCCTTGCCGTCAGGCACCTGCACCAGCATGAGCGGGGTGAGCGACACACCCTGCGCTTCCAGATCGCGCTTGATGCGCCGGTGCATCGCGGTGCATTCGCGCAGCGCGAGATGCTCGAAATCCACCAGCTGCGCCGTGTCGCCGTCGCGCGCGATGAAGCGCACCATGCGAAGGCCGCGCTTGAGCAGTCTGGCCTCGACGGCATCGAACCGGCTGACCGATGCCCAGTCCGCGGGCTCGCCCAGCGTGTATCCAGTGGCGCGCTCGAAGGTTCCCATGTCGTCATCGCGCGGCGTCGCGGTCATCAGCAGCGCGTAGTCAGGCTGCAGTACATCGCTGAAGAAGCTGCGCGCCTGCGTCGCGCGCTGGAAGCCATGGTGCGCCTCGTCCACGATGCATCCGATCCGCACGCCCTGTTCGCGGGCGAGGACAATGACCGCATCGATCGAGAGGCCGGCATCTCCGGCCTGACGCGCACGTCGCGAGTCGGCGTTGCGTGCCGCCAGCGAAGCCCAGGTCACCACGAACACGCCTCCACTGCGCACGGCATCGAGCTGGCGGTCGCTGTCCAGATCGAACACGGTCAGTTCCGGTGCCTGTGAAGCGATCACCCGCTGCGACTGGTCAACCAGCCCCGTGAACGGCGCGAACCAGAACCACAGCACACGTTCCTGCGCCGACGTGCGACGCATGGCCTCGACGGCGATCAGCGTCTTGCCGGCACCCGTCGGCGCCTGCAGTACGAGCGCCGCATCGTTGCGGCGTGCCTCGGTCAACCGCTCGGGCGCGGCGTTGGCCAACTGCGCGTAAAGCGCACGCACATTGTCGAATCGCGCGACGATGCCGCTGCAGACGGTCTCTTGGAAGGGTTTCAGTGAGGCGGCCATGTCAGCGTCCGAAGCGTTCGCGCAGGTGGTGCGGAATGAGACGCCAGTCGTGCGGCGAATCGGCGGTGCGGTCGCGCTCCGGCGACCAGCTGTAGAGCGTGGCGGCATGCGTACCGCGCGCGTCGAGCCATGCGGTCATGCGGGCACGGCTGGACGGATAGGCATCGGCCAGGTACGCGAAGGTGTCACCGTCGCCTCCCGTGCTCGCCGCGAATCCGCCGCCCGTCCAAGGTGTCAGCGTGTGTCCGTGCAGCAGCTGCAATGCGGTCCAGATCTCGGCGTGATCCAGCTTCTGGGTCATGCGGTGGGTCGGTACGCGGCGCGCGCGCAGGTACGCGAAGCCACCGCCCAGGCCGTCGACTTCGATGCCTTTCGCATTGGTGTAGCCGGCCTGTACCCGACGCACGCGCTCGGCGCACACGTCCCGGCACAGGTTCTTGCCGGGCTGGTCCTCGGTTGCTTCCGTGCTGCTGACGAGGATGAACTTCCGGTTGCCGCCGTCTTCGGCGTTGAGCTTAGAGATGGCGTGAGCCAGCGTGCCAGAGCCCGCAAAAAAATCGAGAACTATGTCATCTGCCTTCGTGGCAATGCGTGCCACACGTTCCATCAGGCGCACTGGCTTTGGTGTATCAAAGACCGTTTGTGACCCAAAGATCGACTGCACCTCCTTTCGTGCCTCATCCGTATGACCCACTTCCTCATGGGGCCACCAAGTCCAAGGTACTACGCCATTCACTTCGGACAAGTACCGGATGCTGCGCGGCACGCCGTTGCCATCCTGTCCGAAGTAGATTCGACCAGCCGCAGCAAGTTTTAGATATTCCTGCTCCACCATTGCCCAACAACGACCTTCCGGAGGAAAGTGGCTTTTACCGTTGGGTGCGGTGATTTCGTACATCTGGTTGGGTCGAAAGCCTTGTGCAGTGAATGAGATTGACTGCCAAGGACCCTTGGGATCTTCGTTGGGGTTTCTGTAGGACGAGGCTTGTTTCTCGTCAAGGGGTATCAGGTTCCGCCAGGCTTTGAACGCATTTTGGTCCCGGGAATAGACCAGCAAGTACTCGTGAGCATCGCCGATCGCCCCGCGATTCTCACGCGAGTAGCGCTTTTGCCAGACGCAAGTAGCGACATGCCCATCCTCGCCAAATACCCGGTCCATCAGCATCCCGAGCCGAAACAGCTCGTTGTCATCGATGCTGACGAAGATCACGCCATCATCCGCCAGCAGTTCCTTCGCGAGCAGCAGCCGCTGGTACATGAACTCCAGCCACAGCGAATGGCGGAAGCGATGCGCCCGGTCGACGAATCGGTCGTTGTAGACGAAGTCGCGATTGCCGGTGTTGTACGGCGGGTCGATATAGATGCAGCGGATCACGCCCTTGTGGCTGGCACGCAGGGCGCGCAATGCATCGAAGTTGTCGCCTTCTATGATGAGGTTGTCCCAAGGCGCATTGCCGTGGCTGAGCGCCGGGTCCAGCGTCAACGCGACAAAGTCGCTGTTGATGGCGCTGTCGCCTTCGATCTCGTCACGCTCCCACACCAGTCCGAGTTGACGCTCGGCATCGCGGCGCTGCAACAGGCGGACCAGAGTCTCGCGATCGAGCGTGTTGTAATCAGGCATTACTGGACATCCTGTTGCGGCAGTGCGTAGCGCTGCGGCGCGTGGGCGTTGTCGGACAGCAGGCGCAGGTAGGCCGGATGCAGGAACAGCTTCTCCTTGCCCATGCGTTGCTCCTGCAGCACCCCGATGTCCACCAGTTCGCGCAGGTAGCGCGCCGCCGTCTCGCGCTTGGCGATGCCGGCTTCCACCACATTGTGGATGCGGCAGTAGGGCTGGCTGAACAGCACATCGACCAGTTCGCGGGTGTAGACCTTGGGTCGCTGGGCGCGCACCCACTCGCAGGCGTCTTCATGCAGGCGTCGGATCGCGTCGATCTTGGCGCTGGTCCAGCGTGCGGTGTCGGCGACCGCGTCGAGCATGTAGGCCACCCATTCGGTCCAGGCGCCGTCCCGCGTGACTTCGAGCAGCAGGCGGTAGTAATCCGCCTTGCGTTCGATGATGTAGCGCGACAGGTACAGCACAGGCTGGTCGAGCAGATCCTGTTCCACCAGCATCAACAGGTTGAGCACACGACCTGTGCGGCCGTTGCCGTCGGTGAAGGGATGGATCGCTTCGAACTGGTAATGCGCGACCGCCATGCGGATCAGCGGGTCGATGTCGCGCGCGTCATGGATGAAGCGCTCCCAGTTGGCCAGCTTGTCGCGCAGCAAGGCTTCGCCAACAGGCGGTGTGTAGATGATTTCGCCTGTCTGCTGATTGCCCAGTGCCGTGCCGGGGATGCGACGGACCTGCATCCGGGCATTCTTGATCCGGGAGCAGACGATCTCGGCTGTGGTTGTGGACAGCGGTCGCGTCGACAGGGCTTGGAAGCCTTCGTTCAATGCGCTGCGGTAGCGCAGCGCTTCACGCGTGGCGGGGCTGGCTGTCTCGATGTGGTCCGCGTAGCGGAACAACTCGTCCGTCGTGGTGACGATGTTTTCGATCTCGGAGCTCGCCTGCGCCTCGAGGATCGGAATCGTATTGATCAGAACCGCGGGATTGGGCAGATGGCCTGTGGCCTGTCGGAGCGATGCCAGCGCCTTGTGCGCTTCGATACAGGCCTTCAACAGGTCACGGGTCTCCAGCTCGACGGCGGGCGGAAGCAGGGGAAGATCGTTGTAAGGGCGCTGGGGATCCATGCGGACCGCTCATGTCGATGGCGTCGACATGATGGCCCCTACGTGTCGATAAATAAATAATTATTCGACATGAACGATAGCTGCTGTACGGTGAGGATATGAAAAAGGCCGGACATGCCGGCCTTTCCCAGATCATGCTTTGCGTGGTTGGCTTACCACTCCACCTCGGCCATCGTGCAGTTCAGGCCCGAGCCGATGCCCAGTAGCGCGATGCGGTCGCCCTTCTTCAGGCGGCCCAGCTCCTTGAGCTTGCTCAGCACGATCGGCACCGAGGCCGGCCCGATGTTGCCGTGCTCGCCGAAGATCGTGTGGACCTTCTTGGGGTCGATGCCGAAGTTCTGCACGAACGCGCCGGTGTGCACCTTGCTGACCTGGTGGATCACGAACTGGTCCAGCTCGTCGACCACCCAGCCCATCGCCTCGCGCGCCGCGACGAAGGTCTTCTGCGCCAGCTTCATGCCTTCCATCAGCAGCATGCGCGTGTCGGTGACCATGCGATCGAGGTTGCCGCGGCACAGGGTGTTCCACTCGGTCGCCGAGCGGCTCACGCCGCCCTTGTAGCGCGGCGCGTCCGGAATCAGGTCGGCGCGCGCCAGCACCATCGCCGCCGAGCCGCAGCCCAGCGTCAGCGTCGCCAGTTCGTTGCGGAAGTCGTCTTCGGTCGTCTCCGGGCGCAGCAGGCGTTCGATGGTCTTCTCATAGGCGAGATTCGCGGTCTCGCCGTCGACGACCAGCGCGTAGTCGATCTCGCCCAGTTCGATCATGCGACTGGCGACGTCCATGCCGTTGACGAACGCGAGGCACGCATTCGCCAGGTCGTAGTTCTGGCAGGTGTCCGGAATGCCGAGGTTGCCGCCGACGATGCTGGCGGTGGACGGCTCCAGGTAATCACGGCTGACCGAGGTGTTGACCAGCAGGCCCAGCTTGGCGACGTCGATGCCCGCATCGTCGAGCGCCTTGCGGCCGGCCATCGTGGCGGCGTCGGAGGCCTGGACCTCGTCGTCCCACAGGCGGCGGGCATGGATGCCGGCGATGTCCTGCAGCACGTCGGTCTTGATGCCGAGGCGGTCGATGGTCGGCTTCAGCCGTGCGTTGATGTCGTCGCTGGAAACACGGTGCGGCGCATCGACATGGGCGAGGCCGGCGATGGCGACGTTCTTGAAGAGCATGGGCTGGGCGCCGGATCTGGCAAAGGAGCCGCATAGATTACCCGCTTCGGCGGGGGGGCGCATGATGCGGGCCTCACGCAAAACCGCGTCTACATGCGGCCGGAGCGCGCTGCGCGGGTGTGCAGTGGTGCGGCCTGCGCTGTGCTGTCGCCCGCATCAGGGCGATCGCGACGGTGCGTGTGGCGAGCCGACAGTGCGTCGGCGACACGCCGCAGTGTGCGTGTGCCAGCGGGACCGCCTGCGGCGCGGACGTCGCGTGCTGCCCGCACTGCCGGGACGTGTCGCGCACGGGGGCGCATCACCTGCGCCGCATGAGGCGGCGGCCATCCGCCGCCCATGTCCATCCCACGCTGCACGCGGCAGTCTCGCCGCGTGCAGCGCGAACGTCTTACTGCGCGGCCGTATACGTGGCCACGATGCCCACGCCCTGGTAGCCGCCGGCGCCGCCGATCAGGCGCACGAAGTAGCTGTCGTTGAGCGGGATGGTCACCTGCACGCTCTGGGTCGTGCCCGGTCGCGTCGAGCTCAGGGCCGCATTGCTGCCATCGGGACCGGGGGCGCGTCCGACGCGCGCCATCAGGTTGGCCTGGCCCTTGCCGCCATAGGTCCGGATCTGCAGGTTGCGCGCGCCGGCCGGTACGTCAATGCGGTAGAGGTTGCCGGCGCCGGCTGCCGCCGAGGCGCCGGTCACCGGCACCGCGCGCACCATGCGCACCGCGGTCGGCTCGTCGCCGCCGGCCGCGGCACCCGCACCGCGCGCGGCCGCCTTGGCCGCATCGAGAATGCCCACGCCGATCTGGCGCAGCGGACGCACCGGGAAGTCGCGCGAGGTCTGGGTCAGGATCTCGCGCATGTCCTGCGGGGTCGGCACGGGGCGCCCGGCCTGCATCGCCGCGCTGATCACCAGCGCCGCCACGCCGGCCACGTGCGGCGCGGCCATCGAGGTGCCGGAAAGCCCGACGTAGGCCGGCTCGCCCGGCACGGTCAAGCCCCGGTTGCCGGCCGACCAGACGAAGCCGGTGCGGACCGACTGGCCGCTGACGCCGTCGTCCGGGTACACGCCGCCGCCCGGCGCGGACAGCGCGACGTTCGCGCCGAAGTTCGAGTAGTAGGCGCGCTTGCCGGTGATGCCGGTCGCGGCGATGTTGATCACGCCCGGGCAGCTTGCCGGCGTGAACGAGCCCGCATCGCTGTTGTTGTTGCCGGCGGCGACGATCACCGTCGTGCCGCGCTGGCGCGCCGAGGCGATGGCCTGCGCGTAGGCGCTGTTCGCATCGCAGACGCCAAAGCCGCCGAGGCTCATGTTGATGATCTCGGCCGGATTCTGGTTGTCCGGCACGCCGGCCACGCTGCCGCCTGACGCCCAGACGATCGCGTCGGCGATGTCGGCCGTGGTGCCGCCGCAGTGACCCAGCACGCGGACCGGCAGCACCTTCGCATCCGGCGCCACGCCGGCCATGCCCACGCCGTTGCCGGTGATCTGCGCGATCGTGCCGGCCACGTGGCTGCCGTGCCAGCTGCTGTTGCTCTGCCCGCCCGGGAACACGCAGCCGCCGTTCTCGGCGAGGAAGCGGTCTTCGGTGGTCCAGTCGCCGGTGTCCCAGCCGCCCGGCGCGCGACCGTCGGTGGCGCGACCGGAGTTCAGCGCGTCGCTGGTGAAATCGTAGCCGGCGGCCGCAAGCGAGGTGTCGAGATCGGGGTGCGCGGTGATGCCGGTGTCGAGCACCGCGACCACCACGCCCGCGCCGCGGCCGTACTGCCAGGCGTTGAGCACGTCGATGCCGCCGCGGTTGGCGACGCCCGGATCGGGCGCCAGCGTTTCGATCGCGCCGTCGGGTGCGCGGAAGTGCCACTGCACCTCGAAGCCCGGATCGTTCGGCGCGGCTGCCTTGGCGGCCGAGGTCGTGCGCAGGCGCTGCCAGTAGCGGTTGGGCTCGACGTGCGCGACGGCGGGATCGGCCGCCAGCGTGCGCATCAGCGTGTCGAGCTCGCCTTCGGACAGCTTGCGGCTGGGACGCACGAGATCGGCGCCGATCGCCAGGCGGCGCGTCGAGGCCAGCGCGGGGGCCGCGGCGCGGTGCGTGGCAGCGAAGCGGGACGCCGTGGCCGGCGCGCGCAGGATGCGCTGCATCGTCGCCGCGCCGGCAGTGGCGCTGCGCTTTTCGGTGGTGCCGGTCTTGTAGGTCACCAGAAGACCGTCGTAGGCAACGCGCGGTGCATCGGGATCGGGCGTCGACATGACCGACAGGGGCGCGGACGGCGACGCGGCGAACGCCGGTGCAATGGCGGTACCGAGGGCGGCGGCCAGCAGACCGCGGCGGAAGGAGCGGGACGACAGGGACATGGATGCGATTCCTGGAAGAGGGATGAGAGGTGAAATGACGCCTGCCGTTACCAGCTGAAGCCGCCGCCGACGCCGACCGAACTTTCCGAGCCGGACATCGAGCCGCCGATCGAGACGCTGGCGCGGTTGTCGCGGAACGCGCGCTGGTAGCCGATCGCCAAGGCTTCCTCGCCGCCCTGCTGGCCGATGCCCACGCCGACGCGGTTCGCGCCCGAGAGGCCGGCGGTGTTGACCGCCATCTGCGACATCGCCGTGCCCATCGCGCCGATGCGGTCGACGCGACGATCGACCTGGTAGAAGCGGTCATCGACGCTAGTGCGGAACGCGTCGAAATCGCTGCGGCCGATGGCGCGCGAGAACACGTCGTCGGTGTAGCTGCGCGCGTTGGCGAGCGTGGCGGTATCGCCGGCGGTGGCATGCGCCTTGGCATCGGCGAGCGTGCGGGCATCGCCTGCATCGGCGTAGGTGCGGCTGGCGGTCGCGCTGGCCTGGACCTGGCCGACCGTCGCCGCATCGCTGGCGGCGATGCCGTCGGCGACATTGGTCACGCGGCGCTGGTTGCTCGCGCTGCCGACCGAGACGGTGTTGGCTGCGGTGGCGACCGAGCCCTGGCCGATCGCGACCGAGTTGTCGCCGGTGGCGACGGCGCCCGCGCCGACCGCGGTGCCGCCAGTGCCTGCCTGCGCGGCGCTGCCGACCGCGGTGCTGGTCGGCGTCGTGGCCACGCTGCCGGTGCCGATCGCCAGACCGTCGCCCGTGCCCACCGGCACGCTGGGCGTCCCGTCGATCGCATCGAAGCGCGCACGGATCGCGTCGAACTGGCTGTCGACCGCACCGAACGCAGCGCCGACCGAGCCGAAGCTGCTGCCCTGGATCGTGTACGACGGACCGCTGAAGCCGGCGCCCGTCATGGACGCGCCGCCGCCGAGTGACTGCGCGACCGCAGTGCCCATCGCGAAGACCTGGCCGCCGTTGACCGCTTCGAGACTGCCGGCCGCGAGCGCGCCATCGGCGACGTTGCGCAGCGTGGTGCCAGCGGCGCCGGAGAAGCTCACCGAATCCTTCGTCGCGACGTCGTCGTACTTCACCGCCGCCGCATCGAGCGCGCCGACATCGCCGCCGACGCCCGCGATCGCGCTGTCGAGCTGGCCCTTGTTGACCGCGTCCGTGGCAAGCGTGCCGGCGGCCACGTTGGTCAGCTGGCGCTCGCTGCCGACACTGCCGATCGACACCGCGTTTTCGCGATCGGCCACCGAGTTCGCGCCGAGCGCGATGCTGTTGATGGCTGTGGCGCTGGCGTTGTAGCCCAGCGCGAGGCTGTCGTCGGCGAACGCGAACGCGCCGCTGCCGAGCGCGGTCGCGCCGATGCCCCAGGCCGCCGAACTCGCACCCACCGCGGTGGCGTAATCACCGCTCGCGTTGCTGCCTGCGCCCAGCGCGCTGGAATCCACTGCGACGGCGAGTGCATTCGCACCGGCGGCGAGGCTGCGGGTCGCGTCGGCGTGGCTGTCGAAGCCGATTGCGGTCGCGTAATCCGACAGCGCCCACGACGCGGCGCCGATGGTCGTACTGCCCAAGCCATTGGCCTGCGTCGGCACGCCCGCATTGCTGGCGCCGATCGCCACGCTCTGCTGGCCGGCGGCCAGTGCGCCTTCGCCAACGGCGATACCGCCGTCGCCGCTGGCGCGCGCGTCGCTGCCGAGGGCGGTCCCCGCGTAGCCGGTGGCGCTGGCGAATGCACCGAGGCTGGTCGCGCCGAACTGGGCGGCCTGCGAACCGTAGCCGATCGCCACGGCGATGGTGTCGCTGGCGCTCGCCGCACGTCCCATCGCGATGGCGCCTTCCGCATCCGCAAAGGCGGTCGCGCCGACCGCGACCGTGTCGTTGGCCGTCGCACGCGACGACCAGCCGAGCGCTGTCGAAGTACCGCCGGTCGCCTCGCTCACCGCGCCGACGGCCACCGCGCCGAAACCGGTGCTGCGGGCACCGTCGGACTCGCCGAACTCGCTGCCGAAGAAGGTGCCGCCGATCGCGACCGAGCCTATGCCGGACGCAGCAGCACCGTCACCCATCGAGACGGCGGCTGCTGCGCTGGACGTGGCGCGATTGCCGATCGCGACGGTGTCGCCGCCCGAGGCGTTTGCCCGGGTGCCCGCGGCGACTGCGCGGGATCCAGTGGCGCTGGCGACATCGCTGCCGTCGCCCAGACCGTTGACCGAGAAGTACTGCTGCGCCTCGCTGCCGGCGGCGATCACCGCGTCGAGCTGGCGCTTGTTGACCGCGTCGGTGTCCTCGGTGCCGTCCGCGAGGTTCGTCAGCTGTCGTTCGCCGTCGACGCTGCCGATCGACACCGCGTTGTCGCGATCGGCCACCGAGTTCGCGCCGAGCGCGATGCTGTTGATGGCCGTCGCGCTGGCGTTGTAGCCGAGTGCGAGACTGTCGTCGGCGAATGCGAACGCACCGCTGCCCAGCGCCGTCGCCCCGACGCCCCACGCCGCGGCACTCGCGCCGACGGCGGTGGCGTACTCGCCGCTCGCATTGCTGCCTGCGCCCAGCGCGCTGGAATCCGCCGCGACGGCGAGTGCATTCGCGCCGGCGGCGAGGCTGCGCGTGGCATCGGCGTGGCTGTCGAAGCCGATCGCGGTCGCGTAATCCGACAGCGCCCACGACGCGGCGCCGACGGTCACGCTGCCCAGCCCATTGGCCTGGGTCGGGATGCCGGCGTTGCTGGCGCCGATCGCCACGCTCTGCTGACCGGCAGCCAATGCGCCTTCGCCGACCGCGACACCGCCGTCGCCACTGGCGCGCGCGTCGCTGCCGAGCGCGGTACCGGCGTAGCCGGTGGCGCTGGCGAATGCACCGAGGCTGGTCGCACCGAACTGCGCAGCCTGCGACCCGTAGCCGATCGCCACGGCGACGACGTCGCTCGCGTTCGCCGCACGTCCCATCGCGATCGCGCCTTCCGCATCGGCGAATGCAGTCGCGCCGACCGCGACCGTGTCGTTCGCCGTCGCGCGCGACGACCAACCGAGCGCCGTCGAGGTGCCGCCGGTGGCTTCGCTGACCGCGCCCACTGCCACCGCGCCGAAGCCGCTGCTGCGCGCACCATCCGATTCGCTAAAATCACTGCCGAAGAAGGTGCCACCGATCGCGACCGAGCCGATGCCGGAGGCGGCAGCGCCGTCGCCCATCGAGATCGCGGCCGACGCGCTCGACGTGGCGCGATTGCCGATGGCGACGGCATCGCTGGCCGCGGCGTTCGCGCGCGTGCCGGCCGCGATCGAACGCGCGCCGGTGGCGCTGGCGTCGTCGCTGCCGTCCTGCGCGCCGTTGACGGCGAAGTAGTACGCGGCGGCGTCGAGCGAGTAGGCGGGGGTCACCACGTCGTCGGCGTTGGCGTCGGCGTCGTCGGTGGCCGCGTCGTCTGCCTGCGTGTCAGGCGCGGTCGATGCCTCGGCGACGGCGTCGTCGGACGCGGCCTGCGCAGCGGGCTGGGTCGCGACCGCGGGTCCGGCAAGTGCGAGCAGCAGGGCAGCCGTCAGCAGGCCGGGTCGCAGCGCGGCCGGATGAGGAGAGGGGAGGCGGGTGCTCGTGGACATCGTCTGGCTTCCGGAAGCGGCGGGATGACGGCGCCGTGAACGGCGCTGGAATCCGATCTAAGCCCCTGCGGCGCCCGTCGCTCAATGCACGGAATCTCACCGGCGACTTACACTTCCCTCTCACTCCGCAAGGCGAGCCGCCGCTCGCGGGGACCACGCTTCCCGATGTTCCTGGCGTCGCCGCTCATCACCTGGACCCGTCGCGTCGGCGCCTGGCTGCGCCGGGTGCCGATCACCGATCCGGTCGACCGTCGCAATGCGCCGGCGCTGCAGGTGCTGCTGCTGTTCCTCGGCATCGAGGTGCCGCTCAACAAGGGCTATCACCTGCTGGCCGGGCACGTGTCGATGACCGGCTGGCGGCTGGCAGTGGACCTGGGTACGGACGTCGCGATCGCGGGTGCTTCGTTCTTCGCGGTCTGGATGATCCGGCGCGGCCGCCTGCGCCAGGGCATCGCCACGTTCCTGGCGGTGCTGATGAGTTGCGCGGTCGCGGCGAACCTCGCCTTCGGCTACCAGTTGCAGGCCTTCGATCCCTATCCGATGGTGATGCTGACCGTGGCGGCGCTGGTGATCGGGCGGCGCGCGCTGTGGCTGGTCTACGCGTGCATCCCGATGGTGTTCGCGCTGGGCATGGCCAGCCCCTGGGGTTTCGACCCGGAGCGCAGCGGTCGCGCGTTCCAGAACCTGCCCTCGCTGGCCTTCAGCTATCTGATGATCGCCATCGTGCTCGACCGCACCGTGGCCGCATTGCGCGAGACCTTGTGGAAGGCGCAACGCAGCGCGCAGCAGCTGCGCGAGCAGATGGTCGAACGCGAACGCATGCGCGAACGCATGCTGCACATGCAGAAGATCGAATCGGTCGGTCATCTCGCCAGTGGCGTCTCGCACGACTTCAACAACGTGCTCGGTGCGATCGTCGGCTACACCGCCGAGCGCCACCGCCTCGACGAGTTCGATTTCGATCCCGAGCCCGATGCCCGCCGCATGGGCGAGGCGCTCGAAGGCATCGAACTGGCCGCGCAGCGTGGCATCGCGCTCAGCCGCAAGCTGCTGAGCTTCAGCCGGCGCGAACTTGCGGTGCCGGCGCGCTTCGATGCCGCGCAGTCGCTCAAGGACCTGCTGCCGATGCTGCGGCAGATGTTCGACGGCCATGCCGACGTGGTCCTCGACGTGCCCGACACGCCCGTGCCGGTGTGCCTCGACCGCAGCCAGCTGGATCTGGTGATGCTCAACTTCGCCGCCAACGCGCGTGACGCCATGCCGGGTGGCGGTCGCTTCGGCATCACCCTGCGCGACAGCGGGGATGGCTGGGCGCGCATCGTCGTCGCCGATACCGGCAAGGGCATGTCGGCGGAGGTGATGCGCCAGGCCTTCGAGCCGTTCTTCACCACCAAGCCGGCGGGCGAAGGCACGGGCCTGGGCCTGGCGGTCGCGCGCGAGATGGCGCAGGAAGCCGGCGGTTCGCTGACGGTCGACAGCACGCCCGGCAGCGGCACGCGGTTCACCCTGCGCCTGCCGCGGGTGGCCTGAGTCTCAGCTGCCCGGCCGCAGCACGTAGCCTTCGCCGCGCACGGCATCGATCGGCAAGGCCAGCCCGGTGCGGTCGAGCACCTTGCGCCGCAGGCGGTGCAGCAGCACGTCGAGCCGGTGCGGATCGATCCCGCTTTCATCGCGTGCGCGACCCGGCACCGAGTCCAGCAGCGCCTCGCGCGTGACCAGCCGGTCGCGCTGCGACCACAGCGCCTGCAGCACGTGCCGCTCCGAACCGGTCAACGCCGTCGACTTGCCGTTGGGCGCGAACACGCACCAGCCGTCGGGCTGCAGCTGCCAGCCGTCCTCGACCGCCTGTGGCGCACGCGTCAGTCGCCGCGCGAGGCTGAAGATCGTGGCGGCGAGGATGTCGATCTCCACCGGCTTGACCAGATATGCATCCGCGCCGCCGCTCAACCCGCGCAGGCGGTCGGGCGATTCGCCGCGGCCGGTCAGGATCACGATGCCCAGTCCCGGGTGCGCGGCCTGCAGCGACTGGGTGACGGTGAAGCCGTCGCTGTCGGGCAGCCCGATGTCGAGCACCACGATGTCGACCGGCGTCTGCGGCAGCAGCGCCCGCAAGGCCGCCGCGGTGCGCAGCGGATGGATCTCCAGCCCATGCCGGCGCAGCCCGGGTACCAGCACACGGTCGCGCAGCATGTCGTCGTCCTCGAGCAGGGCGACGCTGAGCGGGCGGGTGGTCGACGAAGGCAGAGCGTTGCTCAAGGCAGCGGCCGGATCCGATGGCGAGGTGATCTGCGCGTCGGGCAATCCGGCCTGCAACACGCACGACAGGTTGTAGCCAAAACGGGTAGGGCCCGCAACCGCGGGCCCGGGTGGCCCTCGCGCCCCGGGACGCGGACAATGGCGGGCCCGCACCGGTGATTGAGGATTCCATGACGGCTTCGCCTTCCAAGCTCGAGCAACTGCGTGACCTCTCCGTGGTCGTCGCCGATACCGGCGATGCCGAGGCCATCGCGCGGCTCAAGCCCGTCGACTGCACCACCAACCCGACGCTGGTGCGCAAGGCGCTGGACCTGCCGATCTATGCCGATCTCGTCGAGCGCGAGCTCGAGCGCGCCAAGGACCTCGACGGCGATGTCGACAGCATCGCGCGCCAGGTCGTCGACCGGCTGACGGTCGGCGTCGGCCGCAAGCTCGCTGGTCTGGTGCCCGGCCGCGTGTCGACCGAGGTCGATGCCGATCTGTCGTTCGATACCGAGGCGACGATCGCCAAGGCGCGCCAGTTCATCGAGATGTACCAGGACGCCGGCGTGTCGCGCGAGCGCGTGCTGATCAAGATCGCCGCGACCTGGGAAGGCATCCGTGCGGCGAAGGAACTGCAGCGCGAGGACATCGACTGCAACCTGACGCTGATCTTCAACCGCACCCAGGCGATCGCCTGCGCCGAAGCCGGTGTGTTCCTGATCTCGCCTTTCGTCGGCCGCATTCTCGACTGGCACGTCGCCCGCGGCGAGACGCCGGCGACGATCGACGAAGACCCGGGCGTGCGCTTCGTGCGCGACGTCTACACCGAGTTCAAGCGCCGCGGTTCGCCGACGGTCGTCATGGGCGCCTCGTTCCGTTCGACCGCGCAGATCGAGGCGCTGGCCGGGTGCGACCGTCTGACGATCTCGCCGGATCTGCTGGAGAAGCTGGCCGCCGAACACGGCGAACTGCCGCGCAAGCTCGCGCCTGGCAAGAACGACGACGGTGCGTTCGCGCCGCCGGTCGATGCCGAGCGCTACGCACGCGATCTCGCCGACGATCCGATGGCCACCGAGAAGCTGCGCGACGGCATCGCCGCGTTCGCCAAGGATCTGGACGCACTGCGGGCGACGATCGCCCAGCGCCTGCAGGCACGCTGACATGCGCCCGCGGGTGCGGGATGGACTGCGCATCGCGGCGTGCGGCGCGCTGTTGCCGGTGCTGGCGGCATGCGCGCTGCCCGCGCGCGACGGCAATGCGCCCGTCTCGCCTGGACACGAAGTCGTCGTGCCGGAAAGCCAGCCCGGCGTGAGCATCGGCTACCTCGACGCGCCCGCATTCGACAGCCGCGCGCTGCTGCCTGCGCCGCCTGCGCCCGGTTCCGCCGCGCAGGCGTACGACGACGACATCGCCAGGCGCAGCCTCGCCCTGCACGACACCGCGCGCTGGCGTCAGGCGACGGTCGATGCCGACCTGTCGTTCCCGGCGGCCGAGCCGCTGTTCGCGTGTGCGCTCGGCGTCGAGATCAATCGCGAGGCGACCCCGCACCTGGTGCGGCTGCTGCGTCGCAGTCTCGCCGATGCCTCCAACGCGGGCCGCGCAGCCAAGGATCAGTGGCAGCGGCAGCGCCCGTTCGTGCGCAACGGCGCGCCGGTGTGCACGCCCGAAGACCTGCCGCGCATGGCCCACAGCGCCTCGTACCCGTCCGGCCACACCGCGATCGGCTGGACCTGGGCGCTGACGCTGGTCGAACTCGCACCCGAGCGCAGTGACGCGTTGCTGCAGCGTGGCCGCGCCTTCGGCGAGAGCCGGCTGGTCTGCAACGTGCACTGGCACAGCGACATCGTCGAAGGCGAGCGTGTCGGCGCCGCGACCTTCGCGCGCCTGCAGGCGTCGCCGGACTTCCGCGCCGACCTCGACGCCGCGCGTGTCGAGATCGCCGCGCAGCGCGCCGCCGGCGCGACGCCCCGGCATTGCGATACCGAAACCGTCGGCCTGCGCCAGTCGCCGGTTCCGGCCGCCGACGCGCGCGACTGAATCATGTCCGCGCAAGACCCGAAGCCGCTGCCGCCCGAACCGCCGCTGCCCAGCGACTGCTGCGACAGCGGCTGCGCGGTGTGCGTGCACGATACCTACGCCGAAGAGCTGCAGTACTACCGCGAGCAGCTGGCGGCGTGGACGGCGCGGCAATCCCGGGAATTGGACGGCGGTCCCGCAAGCAGCGATGCAAGTAAGTCGTGAGCCGTCGTCCCTGACACCCGCTCACGGCGGCGGGCGAACGCCACCCGGCGGTTGGTCACCGGGTGCCGGCCTGAGCCGAGGGAAAGTGCCTTTGCAGGCGAAGCGCGAGCTGGACGAGAACGATGAGCACGGGCACTTCGACCAGCGGCCCGATGGCCGCCGCGAACGCGACCGGTGACGCGAGACCGAAGGCGGCGATGGCGATCGCGATCGCCAGCTCGAAGTTGTTGCCGGCCGCGGTGAACGCGATGGCGGTCGTGTGCGGATAGTCCTTGGCGATCAGCTTGCCCATCCAGAAACTGATGCCGAACTGGATCAGGAAATAGAGCGTCAGCGGCACCGCGATGCGCACCACGTCGATCGGAATCCGCACCACGTCGGCGCCCTTGAGGCTGAACATCGCAACGATGGTGAAGAGCAGGGCGGCCAGCGTGATCGGGCTGATCTTCGGCAGGAAGCGCGTCTCGTACCAGCGCTCACCCTTCGCCCGGACCAGCCAGCGGCGTGTCAGATAGCCGGCAAGAAACGGAATGCCCAGGTACACCAGCACTGCCTGCGCAATGGTCCAGGTGCTGACGTCGACGACGCTGCCTCCCAGCCCGAACACCGGCGGCAGCCAGCTGAGGAAGAACCAGGCATAGACACTGAAAAACAGGATCTGGAACACGGAATTGAACGCGACCAGCCCGGCGACGTACTGGCTGTCGCCGCGGGCCAGCTGGTTCCACACCAGCACCATCGCGATGCAACGTGCCAGACCGATCAGGATCAGGCCGGTCATGTAGTCCGGATGGTCGCGCAGGAAAAGCACCGCCAGCCCGAACATCAGGAACGGCCCGATCAGCCAGTTCTGCACCAGCGACAGCGCGAGGACGCGCTTGTCGCGAAAGACATTGGGCAGTTCCGCATAACGCACCTTGGCCAGTGGCGGGTACATCATCAGGATCAGGCCGATCGCGATGGGCACGTTCGTGCTGCCCCAACTGAGCGCATCGAGCGCGGCCGGCAGGCCGTCGAACAGCGTGCCGAGCGCGATGCCCAGCGCCATCGCCGCGAAGATCCACAGCGTGAGCCAGCGATCGAGGAACGACAGGCGACCGGGCGCAGGCGCAGGAGCGGGCGCGGGCGTGTTCATCCGACTTCGGCGATCGGTTCGAGCAGCGCCTTGACCGCGGCCTTGTCAGCCCAGACGTCGTCGCGGATATCGAGAAACGCGCGCATGCGCTTCTGGATGATCGCGTGCGCCTCGGCAAACGCCGCGCGCTTGTCGGCGTCGTTGCCGGTCACCGCGGCGGGATCGAACAAGCCCCAGTGCACGCGGACGTAATCGCCGTGGACGATCGGACAGCTCTCGTTGGCCGCGCTGTCGCAGACGGTGACGATCAGATCCATCGCTGCGGTGGTCTCGGCCGAGAATTCGTCCCAGGACTTGCTGCGCAGGTTGTCGGTGGGAAAACCCTCGCGCTCGAGCTGCGCGATCGCGAACGGATTCACCTGGCCGGCCGGCTGGCTGCCGGCGCTGTAGGCCTCGTAACGCCCCACACCCCAGGCGCGTAGGGTGGCTTCGGCCAGCACGCTGCGGGCGGAATTGCCGGTGCACAGGAACAGGACGCGTCGAGTCATGGAACGGGCTCTCGAATGGATGGCGTAACGGAATGGATCAGGGCCCGCAGGCAGCGGACGGCGCGCAGTCGCCCGCATCGTCGGCGCAGCAGTTCTCGGTGAGGTAGCCGACCAGTGCGTTCATCGCATCGAAGTCGGCGCGGTAGCGAATGGTCCGGCCGCTCGACTCGCTGCTCACCAGTCCGGCGGCGGTCAACGCCTTCAGATGGAAGGACAGCGTGGCGCCGGGCAGGGACAGCGCTTCGGCAATGTCACCGGCCAGCTTGCCGGCGCGACCGGCCCGCACCAGCAGCCGGAACACCGACAGGCGCGTGTCCTGGCCGAGGGCGGCGAGTGCAGAGGTTGCGGCTTTATGTTCCATGTTTCTAGAATAGTCGAACATTTGTGACAATCACAAGTCGTTCGATGGCCTTTGATCTGCCCAATCTCACCGCTTTCCAGCCCGTCGACCCGATCGCGCTCGGCGTGTCGGCCGGCGACCATCCGCCGCGCATCCTGATCCTCTATGGTTCGCTGCGCCCGGAGTCCTACAGCCGCAAGCTGGCGTTGGAAGCGCAGCGGTTGCTCGAACGCTTCGGCGCCGAAACCCGGCTGTTCGACCCGCACGACATGCCGATGCTCGACTCGGTGCCCGCCACGCACCCGAAGGTCCAGGAGCTGCGTGCGCTGTCGCAGTGGTCGGAAGGCCAGGTCTGGGTGAGCCCCGAACGCCATGGCGCGCCGACCGCAGTGTTCAAAAACCAGATCGACTGGTTGCCGCTTGAAGATGGCGGCGTGCGTCCGACCCAAGGGCGCACGCTGGCGGTGATGCAGGTCTGCGGCGGCTCCCAGTCCTTCAATGTCGTCAACGCGCTGCGCCTGCTCGGCCGTTGGATGCGCATGGTCACGATCCCCAACCAGTCCTCGGTGCCCAAGGCCTGGCAGGAGTTCGACGAAGGCGGGCGCATGAAACCGTCGGCGTACTACGACCGCCTTGTCGACGTGATGGAGGAGCTGGTGAAGTTCACTTGGCTGGTGCGCGATCGCAGCGAAGGGCTCACCGACCGCTACAGCGAGCGCAAGGGCGACCTGTCATCGAGGCGACTGGCGAAGGTGTCCGGCGCCGTGGTGTGAAGCACCGGCGAAGCACGCGCCTGCGCGATGCCGGAGGCCGGGCGGATGACGCGAACGCACCGCGCGGGCCCGTGAGCTGCTGCCTTCACGTCGCGCGCTGGAACCCCAGCAGCTGCGAGATCTCCTGCGAGGTCCGCAGCAGCGAGTCGACGTGCTGCGGGTCCGGTGTCTCGGGCAGGTAGTGGATCGAGCCGACGATGGCCAGCGTGCCGAACAGCGAGCCGTCGGCCTGCAGCAGTGGCGCGGCGAGTGCATTGATGCCGGTGAAGAGTTCTTCGGGGGCATCCGACCAGCCGCGTGCGCGCACGCGATCGAGTTCGGCACGCAGCGCCGGTGCGTCGACGATCGAGCGCGCGGTGCTCTGCGGCAACGGCGTCGACAGGAACCCCTCGCGCACGTCGGCGGGGCCGAACGCCAGCACCACCTTGCCCTGCGCGCTGGTGTTGTGCGGGAAGCGGCTGCCGGGGCGCAGCGTGATCTCGATCGGCGAGGTGCCGCGCAGGAAGTCGATGACGATCACCGAGTCGTCCGCGTACGAGGAGATGACGATCGTCTGGCCGACCTCGTCACGCAGGCGCTGCAGCGCCGGCTTGGCCAGCGTCATCAGATCGAAGCGGCTCACACAGGCGCGTCCCAGCAGATAGAGCTGCCAGCCGACGCGGTAGTGGTTGCTGCTCGCGTCCTGGGTGACGTAGCCGTGTTCGCGCAGTGCGCTCAGATGCCGGTGCGCGCGTGCCTTCGGCATGCCCAGCAGGTTGGACAACTGCGTCACGCCCAGGCCCTGCGGCGCATTGGCCAGCGCTTCGATCACCTTCAGCGACACCACGGCGGTGGGCAGTGCGGCGTCGCCGAGTTCGGCGTTGGAATCAGCAGTCGACATGGGGCAGGCAGTGCTCTTCCGTTGAGGACGTTCGCGACGGGCGCCGCGGGAGGGTAACCCGCGGGTCGATCAGGCCGGAAGGTCGATGTCGCGCTCGGCGAACACGCGATAGGTCTGCACCTTGGGTGCGTCGGCATCTTCGGGACGCACGTAGCGGATCGAGCTGCGGCCCTTCACCGCGCGCGGCAGCAGGAAGCAGCGCACGAAGCGCGTCGATGCGGCTTCGGTGGTCGGCGCCAGCACCGGTGCGGGTCCGAGCTCGAACCATGCCTCGCCCGGCGCGTGCACATGCCGCTGCCCCTGCGTTTCGATCGCGATCTCGCCGCTTGCACAGATGCGGATGCCGGGACCCTGGTGGACGTGCGTCAGCGCGACACCACCCGGCGGAAAGCCGACCTCGTCGCAGCGCATCAGCCAGTCGAAGCGCGGGTCGAGCGTGATGTCCGCTTCCAGCTTGAGTGTGGTCGACGTCGAGGGCGCCGAAGGCAGCGCGGTGCCGGCCGTCCCGGTCGCGGCATCGAGTTCCCATCGCCAGATCCGCACGTCCGTATCCTCCGCCAGCAATGTGGCCGGCTGCTGAGAGACGCGCGCGGTGCCGGTCGCGAGCCACTGGCCGTCGTCCGGGCCTTCCACCGTCAGAGAGCCCTCGGCGACATAGAGCGCACGTGGCAGCGCGGGCAGGAACACCGGCAGGCAGCCCGCGGGCAGGCGGTCCTCGTACAGGCGCAGGGTCAGGGCGCGCATCGCAATCTCCTTGTTTCGTATCGATGGACGATACAGAAAAGACGTGTTGGATCATTGATCGAAACTTATTGTATAGTGAGACGACGGTATCGATCAACGATACATTCGTGGCATAGACGCAAGGCAGGTGTGGGCCTGCCGCCAGATCGCTCGGGAGGGCGTGCGATGTCTCAAGAGAGCAGTACGGAATTGCGCGGGCACGCGCAGTCGGGGCGCTGGTGGAAGGGCGCCAGCAAGCAGCAGTGGCGCGCGTTCAACTCGGCCTATCTGGGCTGGATGCTCGACATCATGGATCTGATGCTGTTCGCGATGGTCATCAAGTACGTGATCGTCGATCTCGGCATGGACAAGTCCTCGGCCGGTCTCGTCATGTCGGCCACGCTGATGGCGACGGCCGCCGGCGGTCTGGTGTTCGGCTTCCTCGCCGACCGTCTGGGGCGCGCGCGCTCGATGATGCTCAGCATCATCTGTTACTCGGTCGGCACCGCGCTGTGCGGTCTGGCCGACACGCTCGGCCAGCTGATGCTGTTCCGCATCATCGTCGGCCTGGGCGTCGGCGGCGAATGGTCGGCCGGCTCGGCGCTGGTCAGCGAAACCTGGCCGGCGAAGCACCGCGGCAAGGTCATGGCCTGGGTACAGAGTGCGTTCGCGGCGGGCTACGCGGCCGCGGCCGTCGTCGCGGCGGTGGTGATTCCGATCGCCGGCTGGCGCTGGGTGTTCGCGGTCGGTCTGCTGCCGGCACTGCTCGCGTTCTACGTGCGTCGCCACGTCAAGGAGCCGGAGATCTGGCTCAAGCAGGAAAAACGCCTCGGCTTCGGCGAGACGGTGCGTGAACTGTTCGGCGGCCAGTACGCGCGCAACACGTGGATCGGACTGGCGTTCACCACCGCGGCGATGTGCGGCTACTGGGGTCTGTTCACCTGGATTCCGACCTACCTCGCCACGCCCGTCGCCGAAGGCGGCCCGGGGCTGGATCTGGTCAAGTCGACGATCTGGATCGTGATCATGCAGGTCGGCGCGGCCGCGGGTTTCATCACCTTCGGTTACTTCGCCGATCGTATCGGCCGCAAGAAGGCGTTCCTGCTGTTCTTCCTGGCATCGGCGGTGGTCGTGCCGGTGTTCGCGACGATCCGCTCGCCCGACATGCTGATGGTGTTCGGCATCGTCGTCGCCTACTTCGGTACCGGCTTCTACAGCGGTTTCGCGCCGACGTTCGCCGAACTGTTCCCCACGACCATCCGCGCCACCGCGCAGGGCTTCGTCTACAACGGCGGCCGCGCGATCGCCGCGATCGCGCCGTTCCTGATCGGCTTCGTGTCCACGCGCTACGGCGTGACCAGCGGCCTGGTCACCACCGCCGCGTTCTTCGCGCTCGCCGGCCTGATCGTCTGGGTGTTCCTGCCCGAAACCAAGGGCCGCGAACTGGCCTGACCTCCGCACGAGACCGACATGCCCATCATCCAGATCACCGTGGTCGAAGGCCGCGATTCCGAACGCGTCGAAGCCTGCATCCGCGAAGTCGCGCGGGTGGCCAGCGAAACCCTCGACGCACCGCTGGCCTCCATTCGCGTCATGGTCCACGAAGTGCCGGCCAACCGCTTCGCGGTCGGCACGCGTCTGAAGAGCGACCCGGCGGAGGCCGTGCCATGAGCGCGGCATTCGAATCGCACGCCGACGCGCTGCACGCGGCGCTGCGCTCGGGCACGCCGATCGACCCGCTGACCGGACGCGTCGACGGACTCGATCTTGCCGGCGCCTACGCGATCGCCCAGGCGGGTATCGCGCGGCGCGTGGGCGAAGGCGAGCGCGTGGTCGGCCGCAAGATCGGCCTGACCAGCGCGTCGGTGCAGCGCATGCTCGGTGTCGACCAGCCCGACTTCGGCGTGCTGACCGATCGCATGGACTACTCGGCCGACACGCAGGTGCCGGTCGCGGGCATGATCGCGCCGCGCGCCGAGGGCGAGATCGCCTTCCATCTCAAGCGCGATCTCGCAGGGCCGGGCATCACCCTGCACGACGTGCTGCTGGCGACCGAGTCGGTGTCGGCCTGCTTCGAGATCGTCGACTCGCGCATCCGCGACTGGAAGATCGGGATTCTCGACACGGTCGCCGACAACGCATCTGCCGCAGCTTTCGTCACCAGTGCCGAGCGCGTCTCGCCGGTCGGCCGCGACCTCGGCACCTGCGGCATGGTGCTGGAGAAGAACGGCGCGCTGGTCTCCACCGGCGCGGGCGCGGCCGCACTCGGTTCGCCGCTCAACTGCGTGGTCTGGCTGGCCAACCAGCTCGGTCGCCTCGGAGACGGCCTGCGTGCGGGCGACACCATTCTTTCCGGCGCGCTGGTGCCGCTGACGCCGGTGGCGCGCGGCGATCACCTGCGCCTGCGCGTGGGCGGCATCGGCGCACTGGGCGTGCACTTCGTCTGAGCCGCGTCTGCGTGCCGACGCGCACGCGACCGCTTCCTTCATTCGCTTCAAGGAGTCACACATGCCAGTCAAGGCAGCCGTGATCGGGTCCGGCAACATCGGCACCGATCTGATGATCAAGATCCTGCGCCACGGGCAGGCGCTGACGATGGGGCCGCTGGTCGGCATCGATCCCGAATCCGACGGCCTGGCCCGCGCGCGTTCGATGGGCGTGGAGACCTGCGACGCCGGCGTCTACGGCCTCGTCGTCTCGCCGGCGTTCGACGACGTGCAGATCGTGTTCGACGCGACGTCGGCCTCGGCGCACGTCAACAATGACGCCGTACTGCGCGCGGCGCGTCCGGGCATCCGCGTGATCGACCTGACGCCGGCCGCGATCGGTCCGTACTGCATTCCGTCGGTCAATCTCGATGCGCATCTCGATGCGCCCAACGTCAACATGGTGACCTGCGGCGGACAGGCCACGATTCCGGTCGTCGCCGCCGTCGCCAGCGTCGCGCCGGTGCACTACGCGGAGATCGTCGCGTCGATCTCCAGCCGTTCGGCCGGGCCGGGCACGCGCGCCAACATCGACGAATTCACCGAGACCACCTCGCATGCGATCGAAGCGGTGGGCGGCGCGCGCAAGGGCAAGGCGATCATCGTGCTCAATCCGGCCGAGCCGCCGCTGCTGATGCGCGACACGGTCTACGTGCTGTCCGAGGATGCCGACACCGCGCAGGTCGAGGCCGCGATCGAGGCGATGGTCGCGCGTGTGGCACGTGACGTACCGGGCTATCGCCTCAAGCAGACCGTGCAGTTCGAGCGCATCAGCCAGCCGGTCAACGTGCCGGGTATCGGAGCGGTCACCGGGCTGAAGACCTCGGTGTTCCTCGAAGTCGAGGGCGCCGCGCATTACCTGCCGGCTTACGCGGGCAATCTCGACATCATGACCTCGGCCGCGCTGGCGACCGGCGAGCGCATCGCCGCGACGCTGCAGGCGGCTGCGCAGGCGGTGCCGGCATGAGCGCGCGCAGGCTCTACATCTCCGACGTCACGCTGCGCGACGGCTCGCACGCGGTGCGTCACCAGTACACGGTCGCGCAGATGCGGCAGATCGCCGCGGCGCTCGATGCGGCGGGCGTGGACTCGATCGAAGTCGCGCATGGCGACGGCTTGCAGGGCGCATCGTTCAACTATGGCTTCGGTGCGCACTCGGACCTCGAATGGATCGAGGCCGTCGCCGAGACCGTGCAGCACGCGCAGGTGGCGACCCTGCTGCTGCCGGGCATCGGCACGGTGCACGACCTGAAGGATGCCTACGTTGCCGGCGCACGCGTGGTGCGTGTGGCCACGCACTGCACCGAAGCGGATGTCGCGCGCCAGCATATCGAAGCGGCGAACGCGCTCGGCATGGACGCGGTCGGCTTCCTGATGATGAGCCACATGGCCGAGCCGGCCGCACTTGCCGCACAGGCGAAGAAGATGGAGTCCTACGGCGCCTCGTGCGTCTACGTGGTCGATTCCGGCGGTGCGATGGGCATGGGCCAGGTACGCGACCGCTTCCGCGCGTTCAAGGACGTGCTCGACAGCGCGACCCAGACCGGTATGCACGCGCATCACAATCTCTCGCTGGGCGTCGCCAATTCGATCGTCGCGGTCGAGGAAGGCTGCGACCGCATCGATGCGAGTCTGGCCGGCATGGGCGCCGGCGCCGGCAATGCGCCGCTGGAAGTCTTCATCGCCGCAGCGTCCAGGCTGGGCTGGTCGCACAACTGCGATCTCTACGCATTGATGGATGCGGCCGACGACATCGTGCGTCCGCTGCAGGAACGTCCGGTGCGCGTGGATCGCGAGACGCTCGCGCTCGGCTACGCCGGCGTCTATTCGAGCTTCCTGCGCCACGCCGAGGCCGCGGCCGCGCGTTTCGGCATCAGCGCGGTCGACATCCTCGTCGAGCTGGGCAAACGGCGCATGGTCGGCGGACAGGAGGACATGATCGTCGACGTCGCGCTGGACGTGGCACGCGCGCGTCGCACGGCGGACGCCCAGCCGGAGGCGCACGCATGAGTCTGTCCAACGACACCATCGAATCGATCGCCGCCCTGCTGCACGACGCCGAGCGCGACGTGCGCGACGTGGTCAAGGTCACCGATGCACAACCCGATCTCACGACCGAGCGTGCCTACGACGTGCAGGACGCGCTGCGTGCGCGCAAGCTCGCGCGCGGTGTGCGGCTGGTCGGGATGAAGATGGGCCTGACCTCGTACGCGAAGATGGCGCAGATGGGCGTGGACACGCCGATCTACGGCTTCCTCGGCAGCGACAATGCGGTCGACGACGGCGCTGCGGTCGAGACGTCGGCGCTGATCCATCCCAAGGTCGAGGCCGAGATCGCCTTCGTGATGCGCGATGCCCTGCAGGGGCCCGACTGCAGTGTCGAGCAGGTGCTGGCCGCCACCGAATGTCTGTTGCCCGCGATCGAAGTCATCGATTCGCGCTACGAGAACTTCCGCTTCGACCTGCCGAGCGTGATCGCCGACAACACCTCGGCGGCGCGCTACGTCATCGGCTCGAAGGCAGCGTCGGCCGACGGACGTGACCTGGAATCGATCGGGGTCGTGCTCGAGAAGAACGGCCAGGTCGTCGAGGTCGGCGCAGGCGCCGCCGTGCTCGGCAATCCCGCGCGCGCGGTCGCGATGCTCGTCGACATGCTGCATGCGCGCGGGCAGTCGCTGGCCGCCGGCAGCGTGGTGCTGTCGGGCGCAATCACTGCCGCCGTCGCGGTGGAAGCCGGCGATGACGTGCAGGTCCGCATCGACGGACTCGGGTCCACCGGCCTGCGCTTCGTCTGATCCGCACACGTTCTGTCCGCGCCATCGGGGCGCGGACGTTGCCCTGGGAGGGGAGTTGTATGTCGAGTTCGAACCCGAAGGGCGGGCGCCTGGCGCTCGTCCTGGCCCTGGCGGCCGCCTGCGCCGCGCCTGCCGCCGCGCAGGACGTGGACGTCGCCGCCGTCGAGGCGCGGCTGGGCCAGATGGAGCAGGAGATGCGCGAGTTGCGTGCGCTGCTCGAGGCCCACGGCGGACGTGCCGCCGTGCCCGCTGCGCCGACGACCGCCGTCGCCAGAGCACCGGTCGCGGCCGCGCCGGTCGCCGCGGCATCCACACCCGCGGCGGGCGGCGTCTCGATGCCCGGCGCCGCGCCCGGCACGACGTTCTCGTTCGGCGGCTTCATCAAGCTCGATGCAATGACCACGTCGACCAGCGACGGCAAGATCGCCGACGGCACGCCGGGACGCCTGTTCTATTTCCCCGGCGCCACGCCGGTGGCCGCCGACGGCCAGGGCGAGCGCAGCACCTACAGCGACCTGCACGCGCAGTTCTCGCGCTTCTCGTTCGGTGCCGATACGCGCACCGACAGCGGCAAGGTCATCAAAGCCTATATCGAAGCCGACATGTACGGCGGCGGCAGCAACGCCTTCGCCGGCAACGAGACCATCACCAATACCTACGCGCTGACCCTGCGGCAGGCCTACGTCAGCTACAACGGCTGGCTGGCCGGCCAGACCTGGTCCAACTTCCAGGATGTCGCTGCGTTGCCCGACACCGTCGATTTCACCGGTCCGTCGGAAGGCACCGTATTCAACAGGCAGGCGCAGATCCGCTACACGCGCGGGCCCTGGTCGGTGTCGGTGGAGAACCCGCAGACCACGGTCACGCCGTACCTGTCGCAGGCCGCGCGCTTCAACAGCGGCGACAACCGCGCGCCCGACGTCACCGCGCGCTGGATCACCCGCGGCGACTGGGGCCACTTCACCGTCGCGGGCCTCGCGCGCAGCTTCCGCAACGGTGATGCGACCGCATCGGGCGCGGCGCTCAGCGTCTCGGGCCGCGTCAACCTCGGCGCCAATGACGACATCCGCTACATGGTCAGCGGTGGCGACGGCATCGGTCGCTATCTGGGCTTCGCCCTCGGCAGCGATACCGTGCTCGACGCCGACGGCGATCTGCACAGCCTGCGCGGCTACGGCGGTTTCGCCGCGTGGCGCCACGCCTTCAACGCCAAGCTCCGCGGCAACGTCGTCTATTCGGTGGCATCGCTGGACAACGACGCCCTGCTCACCGGCGGCTTCGTCACCGAGCGCGCGCAGTCCTTCCGCGTCAACATGATCTATTCGCCCGCGCCCAAGCTCGACATCGGCGGCGAGATCAGCTGGGCGGACCGCCGGCTGGAAAACGGTCTGGAGGGCGATCTGCAGCGCGTGCACACGCACGTGAAGTACAGCTTCTGATCCTGGCGACGGGACGCCGCATGCGCGAGCGGCGTCCCGGGGGCAGACACTGCAGCCCGCGCCCTTCGCGCGCGAAGGGGCGCGTGAGCGTCGGCGGCGCATCGATCGCTTTTACATTTGCGTGCCTGCGGCGCGCGATACTGCGGATTCGAACAGGAGCATGCTGATGCACCTCATTCAATCCGCAGCGACCGCTGTGCTCGTCGTAGGAGGCCTGATGCAACCTGTCTTCGCACAATCCGCGCCGAGCCCGCAGCATCCCGGTGATGCCGGCTACGACGCACTTCTCGCCGCCGCGACCGCACCGGTGCGCGATGCGCTGGGTACGACGGTCGTGGTCGAAGTGGAGCGTCTGGACCGGCTCGGCCGATGGGCGTTCCTGCAGGGCACGCTCCGCAGTCCGGGCGGCGGGCGACCCGACTATGCTGAGACATCGTTCGCCGAACGCGCGGCGCAGGGCGGCATGTCGGACGTCTACGTGGCATTGCTGCAAGCGCCGGGCGAGGCAGGCGCCGAGGCCATCGATACGTCGGGCGAGGCGGGCAAAGCGCACACGTCGCAGAGCGCCGCCGATGGCGTGCCCGACTGGAAGATCATCGACTACTCGATCGGCCCGTCCGATGTGAGCTGGCTCGGCTGGCCTGCGCAGCATGCTGCGCCGAGGCAGTTGTTCGGATTCTGATACCGGAAACGCCGAAGGCCGGCATCATGCCGGCCTTCAATGCGAGACGCCTGCTCAGCGCGGCGGCGTAATGATCTCGTAGTTGCCCGATGCGCCGCCCCAGCTGATGCGCTGGGAGCCATCCGCATTGACGTTGTTGGACCCGATGAACTTGGGCTGGCCGTTCTCGAAGCCCGCAAACAGCACCACGTGCGACTGGCCGTTGCGCTGCATGAGCACCACATCGCCTGGCTGCGCGTTCTGCAGCGACACCGTCTGCCAGCCGTCGCCCTTCAGATTGTTCGCGAGCTGGTCGACCGAGGCGCTCGCCTGGCCGGGCTCGATCATGCCGGCCTTCTGCAGCACGGCCGAGACGAAGTTCGCGCAGTTGACGTTGTTGGGGACCCACGACTGCATCGGCAGTTCGTCGCTGTACTTGAGCTCGCCCGCATTGCGGCCGATGAACTGCTCGGCGATCGCCGCGGCGTTGTTGCTGCCGGGTTCGCGAGGACCCGAGACCGGACCCGTGCCTTCGACGCCACCAGCGCCACCTGCCGATCCGGTGGAGCCGGACCGGCCCGGAATGTTGAGCGTGTCGCCGGCATAGATCATGTCCGGGTCGCTGATCTTGCTGTTCGCCGACATCAGCGCGTCGACAGATGTCCCGTAGCGCGCAGCCAGGCCCGAGAGCGTGTCGCCCCAGGCGATGTTGTGTGTAGCGCCTCCGACAGCGGTCATTGCAGTGTCTCCGAATGTGAGTCGGGTGCCGCGCTCGCACAGCGGCGATATCTCACTTTCGATCGAACGGAACGCGCGCTCAAGATGGGAGAGACCCTAGGTGCGGCCCCGACACGCGGCTGAAAGCGCGCTCCACGCGGTCTTTGCCGCATGCATGCAGCACGGCTCGCCGCATTCATCGTCGACACGAGGCGGCGATGCGCCTCACCCGTCGTGCAGCCTTGCGACGACGTGATCTCACGAACGGCGCGGCAACAGATCTCAGAACGCGCCCCGCAGCTCCAGTTCGACGCTCCGCGGCTCGCCGAGATAGACCATCTGCGTGCCGAGTGCATGCTGCACGTACACGCGGTCGGCAAGGTTGCGGCCGCGCAAGGTCATCGTCAGCGCGTCCGTCGGCCGCCAGCGCAGGTGCGCGCCCCACAGCGCGTAGCCGGCGGTCTCGCGCGTGTTGGCAGTGTCGGCGGCACGTGCCGCCACCGCGCGCAGGTCGGTGCCGATCGACCAGCGTGGTGACAGGGTGTAGTCGACCCACAGGTTGCCGACGCGCGCCGGCGTGTTCGCCGGGCGGTTGCCCGCGCGCGAGACCGGCACGCCGCCGACGGTCTCCACGAACTCGTCGAGCCTGGCGTCCACCCAGCCGACGTTGGCCTGCAGACGCAGCGCATCGAGGGGCCTGACGTCGAGCGACGCCTCCACGCCGCGCGCCGACTGTCGACCGACCGGCAGTGTCTGTCCCGGGTTGGCCGGATCGGCGATGGCGAGGTTGTCGCGCACGATGCGGTACGCCGCGAGCGTCGCGCTGCCACGGCCGCCCGCGAAATCGAACTTGCTGCCCGCTTCCACCTGTCGGCCGCGACTGAGGTCGAAGTCGCGCAGCGTCGAGAAGCCGGCGGTCGACAGGATGCCTGCGGGCGGATCGGCCGCAGTACTGGCCTGTACGTAGACGTTCGCGTCGGGACGGATCGCGGCCGTCAGGCCGATGCGGCCGGTGGTCGAGGTGTAGTCGCGCGCCCAGCGCGCGGGACTGGCGGCCGTGGCCGCGCGGTGGTTGGTGACGTCGAGTGCGAGGCGTTCGTGGCGCACGCCGGTCATCAGCGCGAAGTGCGCGCCGAAGCGGGTGAGGTTTTCCGCCGACAACGCGACCGTGCGCAGCCGGTTGGTCGCGCCCGGCACGTGTGCCGGCGACGTGCCGGGAATGTCGAAGAACGACCCGGGCGCGTGCGCGTCGACCGGCACCAGATCGACCTCGCCGCCGATCGATTGCGGGAACCGCGTCTGCCGGTTGTGGCTCAGTTCCAGCCCCGCGGCCCACTGCGTCGGCAGGCCTGCAAGCGTGCCCGCGCGCAGCCAGTCGGTCCGATTGCCGGTCACCTGTTGATCGTGCCGCTGCTGCAGCGCGCCGGACCGTGCGATCCCGCCGCGCGCAGCGTCCCAGCGGTAGACCTCCACGTTGCGGTAATCGCGCAGTGCGTCGTAGTGGTAGAGCGTGTTGCGCACCTGCCCGCGCGCGCCGCCGTCCCATTCGAGCAGCGAGCGTGCCCACGTCACGTCCTGCCCGTAAAAGCCATCGCCGACGTTGTAGTTGCGGCCGATGCTGCCCGGCAGCGCGACCAGACGCCCGGCGCCGGTCTCGACGGCAGGCGAGCCCCAGTACACGCGTGCGTTGTCCTCGTGCTGGTACTCGATCGCGAGCGTGTGCGTCAGCGTGGGTGCGAGCCGCGAGACCAGCGAGGCGGCGACCGTCAGCGCCTCGCGACGTTCGGCGTCGACCCAACCGCGGCGTGCGCTGTGGGCGATGTCGAGTCGCAAGGCCTGTGCCGGCACGGCGCCACCGGTTCGACGATTGAAGCCGCCCGCGAACACGCGGCTGCCGTGCGAGCCGGCGCTCGCCATTGCTGCGGACGTGTCGGCGTCGAAGTCCGCGACGCGCGTGACGTAATTGATCGAACCGCCGACCGCACCCGCGCCGTACAGGAAACTCGAAGGACCGCCGATCGCCTCGACACGCTCGTAGATCCAGGTATCGACCGGGCGCGCGGCGATCGAGGCGTACTTCACGTCGATCCCGTTGAACAGCTGGGTGATCTGCGCGCCGGAAAAGCCGCGCCAGGTGACGGTGTTGCCGTGGCCCGGTGGCGAGGCGACGACCAGGCCGGGAATCGCCGACAGCGCCTCCTGTGTGGTGCGTACGCTGCGCGCATCGAGCGTGTCGCGGTCCACCCGGAACACCGATGCGGGCGTCTCGAGCGCACTGACATCGAGGCGGGATGCACCCGTCGCGGTGCGATCCAGGGTGGACCGCGTGGCGCGAACCTCGATGCGGTCGAGCGTCGTTGCGGCATCGGGGTCTGATGTCTGTGCATGCACCGCAGCGATCGGCGCGTGCAGAAGGATGCTCGCGACCGCCAGCGTCAGGGCGTGCGGGCGGAGCGATGGAGTTCGGGCCGCGCGAGGTGCGGCCGCATGCGGTGGGAGCGCGCACGCGCACGCGGATGCGCGCCTGGCGCGCGGGAAAAGACGGATCGACATTCGATATGTCCATGTGCGAAGCGCGACGGCAAGGCCGCACGCGCCGGCGTGCGTCGCGCAAGCGCGGCGATCACGCGAACGGGAGATCCGATCCGCGGATCGGAATGGCAGGACAGCCCGGCGATCCGGGCGCGCACATCAAGCCGCGAGCGGTGGACCGCGCGAGCCGAGTCCGCAGGGATGCCATCCCCGCGCGCGCACCGCAACACGCAAAGCGCGATGCTGCGTTGCAGGCTGCATCAACGACCAGGCCAGCCACAGCACTGCGATCAGCGCCGTCGCGAGCAACGGGCAGTAAGCGCAGTCGGGCATGTCGCCGTGATCTATCGGCGCAGGCCGCGGCGTATCCGCCAGGTCGAAGGGATCGACCATGGCGATCGACTTCTCGCTGCCGGTCGTGCACATCTCCATCAGGATCGTGCGCGGACCCGTTTCATGCGAACTCGCCAGGCGTCCGATCGACGGCAACAACGCGAGCAGCAGCACGGCTGTCAGCGACAGCCATGCAAACAAGTTTCCCGATCGTCTGCCCCCGAGCATCACCGCAGTCTAGCGGCGCCCGCGCATAGCCCGACGCGTCACGGGCGCGACCCTTTGTCGCAGGCGCAGTGCGCTACGCGACTTCGCGCGCCATCAGTCGGCCTGCGACCACGCGAAGGTGAGCGTGCCTGAAGGCATGCAGACCGCAAGCGGTGTCCGTGGCTCGATGCGATACGTGGCGCGCGTGGAGAAGCAGGTCGCGTGGACGCAGACCACCGCGGCATCTCCCACGCGACCTGTGATCGCCCGGTGCGTGGAGGAGAACTGGAGGAAGCCGGCGCCCCGCACGGCGTCGACGAGCTGTTCTAGCGTTGCGTCGACCGGCAGCACGCAGGTCAGCTCCAACGGGCCGAGCTGGTCGTCCGCCGAACAGACGGCCTCGCGGTAGACCGTGAAGGTGCGCGTTTCCATGGCCGATGCGGGCTCCGGGCCGATGTCAGAACGCCGGGATCACCGCATCCTTGTACTTGCCCTGGATGAAGCTGCGCACGTCTTCGCTGGTCAGTGCGGCGATGAGCTTCTGCACGCGCGGGTCGTTCTGCTTGTCGGGGCGGCCGACCAGGAAGTTCACGTAGGGCGAGTCCTTGCCTTCGATCGCCAGCGCATCCTTGCCCGGGTCGAGGCCGGCGTCGAGCGCGTAGTTGGTGTTGATCAGGGCCAGGTCGACCTGGTCGAGTACGCGCGGCAGCATCGCGGCGTCGAGTTCGCGGAACTTGAGGTTCCTGGGGTTCGCGGTGATGTCACGCAGCGTGGCGAGTGCGTCGGTCGGATCCTTCAGCGTGATCACGCCGCTGTGGTGCAGCAGGATCAGCGCCCGGCTGTTGTTGCTCGGGTCGTTGGGAATCACCACGTCCGCGCCGTCGGGCACGGCGTCGAGCGAGGTGTAGCGACGCGAGTACGCGCCGAAGGGTTCGATGTGCACGCCGGCCAGCGTGGTCAGGTCGGTGCCGCGGTCGCGGTTGTAGGCGTCGAGGTAGGGCTCGGTCTGGAAATAGTTGACGTCGATCTGGCCCTGCGCGACCTGGTCGTTGGGCTGCACGTAGTCGTTGAAGATGCGTACCTGCAGGTCGACACCGTCCTTGGCCAGCAGCGGCTTCACCACTTCGAGGATTTCGGCGTGCGGCACCGCGGTCGCGGCGATGGTGAGGCGCTCGCCGTTCGCGTTGCCGCCGGAACCACCGCAGGCGGCGAGGGTGGACAGCAGCAGGGCGGCAGCGGCGAAGCGGGGCAGCAGGGCCATGGACGTTCCGGTGAAGCGAGGGGGCCGGCCAGTATCGGCGCTCACGCGTGCGGATCGAGTGCGGGGGTGGAAATCAGTGTGTGGTGGGGCGGAAACCCGCTCCTTCCCCCGCGCGCGGGGGAAGGCCGGGATGGGGGCAACCTTCCGATCGGTGGATGCGCGATTTCGAGCGATGCCGTCCGCCTCGCTCAGCGACAGGAAGGTCTGGCCGTTCGCCCCCCACCCAACCCTCCCCCGCCTCGCGGGGGAGGGCTTCGAAGCGCTATCGCCGCGTAAACCGCGCCACCAGCCGGTCCCCGACCATCTGCAGCACCTGCACCATCACCAGCAGTGCCACGACGGTCACCACCGCGACATCGGTGCGCGAGCGCAGGTAGCCGTCGCGATACGCCAGATCGCCGAGGCCGCCCGAACCGATCGCGCCGCCCATCGCGGTGAAGCCGACCAGTGCGATCGTCGTCACCGTGGCGCCGGCGATCAGGCCCGGCAGCGCTTCGGGCAGCAGCACGCGCATCACCAGCTGGCGCGTGGTTGCGCCCATCGCGAGGCTGGCTTCGACCACGCCGCGGTCGATCTCGCGCAAGGCGGTCTCGACCAGGCGCGCATAGAACGGCGCCGCGCCGACGACCAGCGGCAGGATCGCGCCGCGCACGCCGAGCGAGGTGCCCATCGCCTTCAGCGTCACCGGGATCAGCACGATCATCAGGATGATGAAGGGCACCGAGCGCAGCAGGTTCACCACCAGCGACAGGCCCCCGTACAACGCCGGACGCGCGTGCAGCTGGCGCGGCCCGGTGAGATAGAGCAGCACACCGAGCGGCAGGCCGATCAAGAGCGTCAGCGGCAGCGAGCCGGCGAGCATCAGCAGCGTGTCGACGGTCGCCTGACCGATCTCGACCCACTTGCCGGCGTCCACGTTGGGCAGCAGTGGTGTGCTCATCGGGCGATCTCCTCGACGTGCACGCCGGCGTCGGCGAAGCGCTGCGCCGCGGTGTCGAAGTGGTCACCGGTCACCGCCAGCGTCAGCTGGCCGTAGGGCAGGCGTTTGATGCGGTCGATGCGGCCCGAGAGGATGGTGTAGTCGATGCCGGTCTCGCGCGACACGCGCCCGAGCAGCGGCTGCCACGTCGCCTCGCCGGTGAAGGTCAGCCGCAGCAGGCGGCCTTCGACGTGGGCGATGTCGTCGTGCTGAGCGGCTTCGTCGACGTCGTCGGACTCGGCGACGAAGCGGCGCGTCGTCGCGTGCTGCGGATGCAGGAACACCTCGCTCACCGGGCCGCTTTCCACCAGATGCCCGGCGTCGAGCACCGCGACGCGGTCGCAGACGCGGCGCACCACGTCCATTTCGTGGGTGATCAGCACGATGGTCAGGCCCAGCTCGCGATTGATGCCGTCGAGCAGCTGCAGCACCGAGGCCGTCGTCTGCGGGTCGAGCGCGCTCGTCGCTTCGTCGCACAGCAGGATCTTCGGTTCGGTCGCCAGCGCACGGGCCACGCCGACGCGCTGCTTCTGCCCGCCGGACAGCTGCGCGGGATACTTGTCGCGATGCGCTTCCAGACCCACGCGCACCAGCAGTTCCTGTGCACGTGCATGGGCTTTCGCCTTCGACACACCCGCCAGCCGCAGCGGAAACGCGATGTTGTCGATGACCGTCTTGGCGGACAGCAGATTGAAATGCTGGAAGATCATGCCCACGCGCCGCCGCAGCGCCCGCAGGCCGTCGCCGTCGAGCGTATCCAGGCGCTGGCCGTCGACGGTCAGCACGCCACCACTCGGCGTCTCCAGTCCGTTGATCAGCCGCAGCAGGGTCGATTTGCCCGCGCCCGAATGACCGACGATGCCGAACACCTCGCCGGCCCGGATCTCCAGATCGAGCGGATGCAGTGCCACGGCCTCGCGGCCGGCAGCGGAATAGGACTTGTGGACGCCTTCGAAACGGATCACGGGTACGGGCCGCAACATGGGCCGCGCAGCCTAGCAGGACGCGGTGGCGGCACCGTTGCGCGGGTGCGGTTTCAGCGTCCCGGCGCCGGTGTTCCGGCACGGCGGACCGCGCCGTCGGGCGCGGGACGGTATCATCGCGGCCCCGGGTCTCCCACCGATCGCACAGGACTTATGCACGTGGCCGTGAATCAGGAACAGCTGGACAGGATCAAGTCGGGCCAGGGCTTCATCGCCGCCCTCGACCAGAGCGGCGGCAGCACGCCCAAGGCGCTCAAGCTCTACGGCATCGAAGAGAACGAGTACGCGAATGACGCGGAAATGTTCGGCCTGGTGCACAAGATGCGCACCCGCATCGTCACCAGCCCCGCCTTCAGCGGCGAGCGCGTGTTCGGCGCGATCCTGTTCGAGCGCACGCTCGACGACACGTTCGAAGGCCAGGGCGCCGCCGAATACCTGTGGCAGACCAAGGGCGTCGTGCCGTTCCTGAAGATCGACAAGGGTCTGGAGGACGAGGCCAACGGCGTGCAGCTGCTCAAGCCGATTCCGGGCCTGTCGGAGCTGCTGGCGCGCGCGAAGGCGAAGGGCGTGTTCGGGACCAAGGAACGCTCGGTCATCAAGCAGAACAACGCCGACGGCATCGCCGCGGTGCTCGACCAGCAGTTCGAACTCGGCCAGCAGGTACTCGACGCGGGCCTGGTGCCGATCATCGAACCGGAAGTCGACATCAACGCCGCCGACAAGGCCGACATCGAGACCACGCTCAAGCAGGGCCTGCTGGAGCGTCTGGACAAGGTGGCGCCGTCGACGCCGGTGATCCTCAAGCTCACGCTGCCGGAAGTCGACGGCTTCTTCCAGGAGTTGGTCGAGCATCCGAGCGTGCTGAAGGTCGTCGCGCTGTCGGGTGGCTACGTCCGCGACGATGCGAATGCACGTCTGGCGAAGAACCCGGGCGTGGTCGCGAGCTTCAGCCGCGCCCTGACCGAGGGCCTGAGCGCGCAGCAGAGCGATGCGGAATTCAATGCGTCGCTCGACAAGGCGATCGAGTCGATCTATCGCGCGTCCGTGGCCTGACCGACGCCGTCGCGGGTGACATCAAGGCCGGCGCAGATGCGCCGGCCTTTTTCATGGGCGATGGGTGATCCGGTGCAAACCGGGAGCACGGGAGCAACGGCGCGGTTCGTGGAATCAGCGCCACGTGAAACCTCCGGCACGTACGCGTGAAAGCTGGATACGCGAACGTTAGAAACCGGTTGTTTCGAAGCCACCGCGTCGTGACAAGTCCTTCGAACACCTAAACGACGCCGCGGAATTGCAGCGAAATACACCGCTGTATGCCGCTGCCGTGCATAGCGTGGACCCGTCAAGACAACGCTTGGAGGACCACCCCATGTCACTCCCGACTTTCGGCACCTATTACATGGTGCGCCGCCCGAAATCCGCCGATCGGACGCAGTCCACGCCGTCCGATGCGCAGACGGATTTCGCACGTCGTCTGGACCGCAAGGCCCGCGGCGGCGACACGCGTCAGCACAGCGTCTCGTTCGAGCAGTCTGGTCACCTGCGTCGCGCCGGGTGACGACTGCGTTCCTGTGAATCGGACAAGGCGTCACGCCTTGTTGCATTGCGCGCTCGCGCGCGCACCGGTCCTTGCTATGGTGCGGGCTTTCTCGTCACCACACAGACCGTCCGATGAAAGCCGCACTCGTTCTGCTTGCGCTCGCACCCACGGCCGCATTCGCGCAATCGAACGCGAGCGCGGACAACGCGCCGCATCGCGGTTGGTCCGTCGGCGTCGCCGTCGCGGCCTCCGACAGTCCATACGTAGGTGAAGGTGCGCGTGTGCTGCCGTTCCCGATCCTCGCCTACGAAGGCGATCGCGTGTTCTTCCGCGGGATTTCCGGTGGCGTGCATCTGCTCGACACAGGCGCGTTCCAGATCGATGCTTTGGTGTCCGCGCGTCTCGACGGCTTCGACATCGACGACCTCGGTGCGTCCGGATTGGCCGCGAACGGACTCGATGCGGCGCGGCTGGATGACCGCGATCATGGTTTGGACGTCGGCGCGGGCGTCGCCTGGTCGGGTACGTGGGGTCGCGTGCGCCTGCAGGCACTGACGGACGTCAGCGATGCGAGCGGCGGTCACGAGTTCGGCGCCGAGTACACCTACATGCTGCGCAGCGGTGCGTGGCTGTGGATGCCCAGCGTCGGCGTGCGCTGGATGTCGGACGACCTGACGAATTACTACTTCGGCACACTGGACGCCGAGGTCGCACGCGGGGTGCCGCGTTACACGCCCGGCGCCGCCGTCGTCCCCTCGCTGGGCATCACCGCGGCGCGGCCGCTGGGCGAGCGCTGGAACTTCATCGGAGGCGCGACCTGGCGCGTGCTGCCCGATGCACTCACCGACAGTCCCCTGCTCGAGCGTGGCGCCAATGGCATGCCGTCGATCTTCGGCGGCGTGAGTTACCGCTTCTGACCGGGTCAGCGCCGTCTCAGGGCGACGCGTCGTCCGGCGCAGCGCGACCGGCCTGCGCCTGCGTCACGAAGGCTTCGAAGACCGCCAGCGTTTCCGGGCTTACATGGTGTTCGATGCCTTCCGCATCGCGACGTGCGATGTCGGACGGCACGCCCAGCGCGACGAGGAAGGCTTCCACCGTCTGATGGCGTGCACGGCTTGCCCGCGCAAGGGCCTCGCCGGCATCGGTCAGGAACGCGCCGCGGTAGGGCTTCTGCAGCACCAGACCGTCGCGGACCAGCCGCTGCAACATGCGCGCGACCGTGGGCTGGGCCACGCCCAGGCGCTCCGCGATGTCGACCTGGCGCGCCTCGCCGCCATCGGCGATGAGGTCGGAGATCAGCTCGACGTAGTCCTCGACCAGTTCCGAGCGTCGCGCCTCGCGCACTTGGCGGAAGCTCTCGACGTGCACGCTGGCGGCGGGCAGGGCGGTCTCGGCAGGGGGCTTGGATCGGGACATGGCGGCGTGGATGCGGCGACGTGCGCATTGTCGCGCATGCGCGCGCGGCTCTGCCCGCTCCAGTGAGACGTTCGTGCCGATGGAATGCGGGCGGTTTCATCGCGCGCCGGCGCGATGCCCTCCCCCGCACGCGGGGGAGGGTTGGGTGGGGGCGAACGGTCCGCTGGCGGCATCACCGCTCTCATACGGACATGACCGTGAGATCGCGCTCGATGGATTGGACTTGATGCGGATGGTGCGCCCCCATCCCAGCCTTCCCCCGCAAACGGGGGAAGGAGCAGATCACGGCGCGCCCAGACCCGGTCGCGATCGACGGGCATCGACCCGTCGCGCGCCTCAACGCTTGCGGTTGAGGAAGGTCAGCACCGCGCCGCAGACGATGCCGATGAACAGCCCCAGCGCGAGCCACTGCAGGATCGAGAGCTCGTTCACGACGCGCTGCCCGGCAGGGCCTGCACCTGCGCCGGACGGCCGCGCGAATCCAGCGCGATCATCACGAAGCGGCCGCGCGTGCACAGCTCGCGGTCGCCGCTGAGCAGGTCCTCGGCGATCAGTTCCACTTCCACCTGCATCGAGGTGCGACCCACCTCGACCACGCGCGCGATCGTTTCGACCAGTTGGCCCTGCTTGATCGGCAACTTGAAGTCGACCTGCTCCGAGCGCGCGGTCACCACCGTGCGGCGCGAATAGCGCGACGCGGCGATGAACGCGGCCTTGTCCATCCACGCCAGCGCGGTACCGCCGAACAGCGTGCCCAGGTGGTTGGTGTGGTCGGGGAACACGATCTCGAGCATGCGTGCTTCGGTCGTGGGGGCGTGGTCGATGGGCGGTGTCATGGCAACCTGCGTGATGGCGCGTTCCGTGGACCGCGCCCGTGTGGCGTGCCAGTTTAAGCGACGCGCGCAGGTCGATCAGGCCGGCGAGCGCGAAGGCGGCTGGTATCTCGAACCCGCGCCGAAGTCCGTGCAGCCCTGTCGCGATCTGACCGGCGCCGCCCCCGCTTTGCGACGCGCTGGTTCTAACGCGCGTGTCGAGTTGCGGCCCGTCGCGCGCTGAGGCGCACCGGGCGAGGGTCAATCATGGCGCATTCAGATCGGGCGTCTTCAGCACAGGATCGAGACGGTAAAAAGCGACGTCTGCTGAACGGCATTTCGCGCCAAGGGATTTCCCCAGTACTGCGTCGCGCGACGGACGCGCAACATTGGCGGGAGCGCCGGTCGCTGGCGCCGGACACCCTTCCAGCACGTCAGGCGAGGTAAGCCAATGTCTATCGGTCTTCCGTTCGATCTCCCATCGTGGGACCAGATCAAGAGTGCAGCGGGCCAGATCCGCGACGTCGCACTGGACGGCGTGAATGCCACCAACGATTTCCTGCGCAACCCCATCGATGGACGCAGCGGGCCGAGCCTGGTGCATGCGGGCGACGGGCAGCCCTGGATCCCGCAGGGCCAGGGGTACGACGCGACCCGCAACGAAGTGCTGACCAGCTACAACGACGGCGGCGAGCGCGTACTGCTCTCGGTGCAGGACGCCGAGATCGGCGGCGCTGCGCAGAACGAGCGTTCGGTGTACCTGGGCGGTACCGATACGGGAAACCCGTCTGCGGGCGGCCCCACCAAGGCGGGCGGCGTGGCCGTCCATGGCGATTACGTCTATGTCGCCGACGGCGGCGAAGTGTATGTCTACGACCGCGCCGACATCGACGCAGCGGTCACGGCTAACGAAGTGCCGGCCACGGTGCCCACGCCTAACCTCGATGCCGGCGAGCCGGTCATCGGCCTCGACGGCGAACCCGTGTTCGAGCCCTACGTCACGCCCGACACGCCGGTGCAGGCGATTGCGAAGATCGACATTGCGGAAGGCAGCACACCCTTCGGTGCGAGCTACGTCACCGTCCACAACGGGGAGCTCTACATCGGCCAGTTCACCCAGGATCCGCTCGACCCCGCATCGTTCAACAGCGATTTCCCCACGCATGACGCCGAACTGCGGCGTTACACGATCGACGACGATACCGGGCTGTTCAATCCCGGGGATTTTGAATCGATCGCCGCGCCCCACAATGCGCAGGGCGCGGCGGTGACCGACACCGGGGTGTTGTTCTCCACGTCCTACGGGTCAGTGCCGGTGCTGGCGACGGCGCAGCTCGTGTTCCAGCCGACGATCGACACTGCGACCCGGTTCGAGACCGACGGCAACGCGGTGGTGGCCGCCGAGCTTCCGTACTACGGGGAAGAGCTCAACCTGATCAACGGCGAACTCTGGGTCACGCACGAGAGTGGTGCGGACAAGTACCGCGACAAGACCGAGCCGCTCGAGGAGATCCAGATCTATTCGCTGGATGACCTGCGCATCCCGCGTGAGGATCTCGTCGGCGGCGGTTGATCGGAACCCGCGCCGCGGACTGACGCCGTGGCGCAGCCCGTTCCGCAGGCGGTGGGCGTCGCGGGCGCCCGCGCCACACGTTCCTAGAGGTGTTGCGCGACTGCGCCGGCGATCTGCGGCGGGGTTTGGAAACCCGGCAGGCGGGCGGCTTCGCTGCCGTCCTTGAACAGCGCCAGCGTCGGCGTCTGACGCAGACCGAGGCCGCGGAAGAAGTCCTCGCCGACGATCTCCATCTTCACCTTCAGCAGCGCCACGCCTTCGGAGGCGGGATCGGCGGCGAACTTGGCCAGCGACATGTCGAGCATCTTGCAGCCCGGACAATCGTCCTTGTAGTAGTCGACGAGCAGGCGCGGATGCGCGGCGAGGGCCGCGGCGTAGTCGTCAGGCGTGGAGGCGTGGAGTGTCTGCATGGGGGGCAATCTCGATCTGTTGTGAAGCTACGGCAAGTATGTGGTCGGTCCAGCGTTGGATCTTGGTGGCGTCGTGTTCGCCGTGCGGCATCTGCTCGATCTCCAGCCGCGGATACCGCGTACCGAAGAACGCGGCCATGCGCCGGGCCGCACCGCAGTAGTTCTCTTCGCCCCACTGCGTCTCGCCGGTGCCGAACACCGCGACGCGCTCCGGCTTTCCGACCGCGGCGACGAGGTCCTCGATGAAGCGCTTCATCTCCGGCGGCGTGCGCCCGGCGTTGATGCTCCAGCTGCCGAGCACGTAGAGATCATGCGCGGCGCCTTCGGGGCAGGCTTTCGCGAGCGTCTGGATGTCGGCATCGATCCAGGTGACGGCATGGCCCTGTTCTTCGCACCGCGCATGGATCGCACGCGCGACATCGCGGGTGTTGCCGCTGAGCGATGTGTGGGCGAGGAGGATGCGCAAGGGTCAGATCCGGCTTTCGATAATACAAGCTCAAGTGGCGACGGGCGTTCCGCAAACAACGGCTACGACCCCGGCTCGCGAGAAATTTGACCTGCCCATTTTTTCAGCTACGCCTTTGATGCCGATATCTTAGGTGTTGCATCAATCACGAGGACGTTTTCCGCATCCTCAATTTTAAGTCGCTTCATAATCTTTTTGACTTTTGCGATCTCGGCCGGCGTGTAGCATAAAATAACGGAAATATCATTGATTGATTTTGATGCCTCTTTGTATATCGAGGCTTGGTTTATCAGATTTCTTTCAAGCGAAGTCGAGCTTCCAAGTTTGAACTCAACAATTGTTGAATCGCGTTGACCGAAAGAGATCTTGTAGTCTGCTGGGCCGCGCCCGTTGTTAACTTCAGAATTGACATCGTACGGAGAGGAAAACCAAGTTAGTCGAAATATTCTCTGGATCGATTCTTCTTGGGCTATCGGATTTCCATTCTTGTAGAAAATTCTATAGCCGTCATTCTTCTCTATGACCTCTTTGAGGAACTTTGCTCGCGCTAAGGCCTCAGAGTAGCTGGTCGTCGGAGTCGTGTAGAAGTCACTTCCGTCAAAAAGCGCGCTAGTGAGCTTCCCGATCGTATCTATAATCTCGATCCTAAGCTTCTGTACCTTCTCGGCAGAAATTGCAGTCGCGACGCCTCGATTGTTTTCTTGGTGCCGAATGTAGTGATCGATGATCTCTGGGAATCTTTCAACGGTTTTATCGATCGCGTACTCAATATCCGCCCGTCTCGGATCTGCGGGCAACTTCGAAGAAAAGAATTCATTGATTGACGAGCGTAAAGATAAATTATCCAGCGAGCTCGCAATTGACCTGAACTGCGCAACAAAGCTTGAGTGAGAGATGAATGACTCATCTTTACTCAAAATATCCAAGGGTGTCAGAACGATAAAATCTCCGCTGTCTCCGTCCTTGTAAAAATAAGGAAGGTTGAAACTGCGCGGTCGCCAGATTCTCAGGCTCTTGTCGTACGAACATCTAACGCTGAACCGGCCAATCTGTTCTGGTCTGAGGTTTTCTTCAGCGAATCGCTGCGTGTACTCAAGCAAGTACTCAAGAGCTAAGTTTGCGGTAAAGTCGCTGATGAAGTCTCGCCCAATTCCTGAGCCTACCAGTGTCAGCTTTTCGATGTGAGCTGATTCGAGGATATCTTCCTCGCCGAAGTTTCTATAGAAGCCGCGAAACGCTTTTATCAGATCACGAGCAAACTTTGACCCCAATCCGCGCCCATTATTTCCCCATTTGCATACGCCGAGCCAATTCTGTTTGACTTCTGGAAACTTAAACAGACTTTCGTTAGGCGGGTCTTGAGAGAGGGCTAGGTTCTTGAGTTCAAGCAAGTGGCCCACAATTCTGTCATGAAGTTGTTTGTACTCGGGCCGCTCTGAAGCAAACAATAAGAAAGGATCGATGAAAAGTGGCAGATCTGCCTCAAGGCAAATGTCTAAAGCGCCGAAATTTTGTAAAGACTGCGAGCTGACGTGAAAATAGTCGGTAAAAAACAGTTGAGGATTGATTGATCTGTCCACTGACCATGCTCCGCTGTTCGTTCCAACTATGAAGAAGATCCAGCTACCTCTGGAGGTAGAGATTTAAAGATCGTCGAACCCGTTATCCGAATTCGTCTTCTTGTACGACGCATTGCGCATCTCGAAGAAGTCGGTCTTCGTCTCGGTGAAGTTGTCGGCGTAGGCCTTGATCCACGGCATGACGTTCTCGTTCGATTCGCTGTAGAGCTTCTCGATGCCGAGCATGCCGGCCATCTTGTTGGCGCGGTACTTCACGTAGCGGACCATCTCGTCGACGTCGATGCCGTCGATGCCGTCGAGCACTTCGGCGGTCCAGCGGGTTTCGAGCTGGATGGCGTGTTCGAAGGCGTCGTGCACGTACTGGGTGAGCTGGTCGCCCTGCAGGCTCTGGTTCTCGCCGACGATGGCGCGGATCAGTTCGCTGATGAACTTGCTGTGCGCCAGTTCATCGCGGTTGATGAAGCTGATGATCTTGCCGGTGCCGGTCATCCGGTTCTGGCGGACCAGGTTGTAGAAGTAGGCGAAGCCGGAATAGAAGTTGATGCCTTCCAGGATCGACGACTGCACCAGCGAGCGGATCAGCGTTTCGGCCGAGCGCTCGCGCATGAAGTCGTTGTACGAATCCATGATCGGCTGGTTGCGCGCGATGATCGTGGGATGCGTGCGCGCGAGTTCGAACACGCGGTTCTGGTCGGCCAGGCCGGTGATCGAGGCCAGCACGTAGCTGTAGCTCTCGTTGTGGATCACTTCCTGCTGGCCGATGATCGCGGCGTTCGCATGCGCGGCCGGGTCGGTGATGTATTCGGCGACGTTGTAGATGAAGCGCGTCTGCGGCGAATCCAGCGTGGCGAGCAAGCCGATGATCGAGTCGTAGGCGTTCTTCTCGCGCGCCGAGAGCTCGCCGTACTGCTTGGCGTCGCCCTTCATGTCGACCTCGTCCGGAATCCAGAAGTTGGTCGAGAGTTCCTTGTAGGCGCGATAGAACGACGGATACGGAATGTCGTTCCAGTTGAGGATGCCCGAGGTCGTGCCGTTGATGATGCCGGTCGAACGGTTCGGGTGACGCGGCTCGAGGATCTTGATGCGGTCGAGCGGAGTGGACGTAACGGCCATGGTTGTTTCTCGTATTCCGGTGCCGCGCCCCGAATCACGATTCGACGCGACGATTCAATCTGGAGGAAAGCCTCCCTGAGTCAGGGGGGCGCGCCGAAGGCGCGGGGGTCTGGGTGCTGATGAGCCAGGGTCCACGGTTCGCATCGCGAACCGTGGAAGCGTCAGCGCGAATGCGCTGCCGTGTCCCGCTTTAGCTGCTACACCACTCGCATTCCGCGATATCGATGTCGTTCGAACGCACGTAGTACGTGGTCTTGATGCCCTCGCGCCATGCGGTCATGTGCAGCTCCAGCAGCGTGCTCGCGCGGATGGTGCTGGGCACGTAGAGGTTGAAGCTGATCGCCTGGTCGACGTGGCGCTGGCGACGGGCGTTCTGTCGCACCGAGGCGAACTGGTCGACCTTGTAGGCGCCCTTCTCGTAGAAGGCCCAGGTGTCGAGCGACAGGCCGGGGGCGGCGACCGGGCGACGGTAGTCCTTCTTCTCCTCGTAGTAGAACGCGGAGTAGATCGGATCGATCGACGCGGTGGAGCCTGCGATCTGCGCGGTCGACATGTTCGGGGCAACCGCCATCAGCCAGCCGTTGCGCATGCCGTTGACGCCGACCTGTGCGGCCAGGTCCAGCCACTCGGGCGAGTTGTAATTGCGGTCGCGGAAGTAGGCGCCGGTGTGCCAGTCGCTGCCGGCGAACACCTGGTAGGCACCCTTTTCCTTGGCCAGTTCCATCGAGGCCTGCACGGTGAGGAAGTTGATGCGCTCGTAGAGCGAATCGCTGAAGTCCTCGGCCGCCTGCTCGTTCCAGTGGATGCCCTTCTGCGCCAGCAGGTGGTGCCAGCCGAACGTGCCCAGACCGATCGCGCGGTACTTCTGGTTGGTGATCGTCGCCTGCGGCACGGGCAGCATGTTGAGATCGATCACGTTGTCGAGCATGCGCACCTGGATCGGGATCAGGCGCTCGAGCACGTCGGTGATCAGGTCGCCCTGGCCCTGCTGCGGCACGATCGCGCGGCCCAGGTTCACCGACGACAGGTTGCACACGACGAAGTCGCCGGCCTGCTTGGTGGTGACGATCTGATTGCCGGAGATGATCTCCTGCATCATCTTCGTCGGGCTCATGTTCTGCAGGATCTCGGTGCAGAGGTTCGACGAGTAGACGCGGCCGACGTGCTTGTTCGGGTTCTTCCGGTTCACTTCGTCGCGGTAGAACATGAAGGGATTCCCGGTCTCCAGCTGCGAGACCATGATCCGCTTGAAGATGTCGATCGCCTTGACAGTCTTGCGCGAGATGCGCTCGTCGGCGACGACTTCCTCGTACTTGCGACGGAAGCTGCCGTTCGGATCGCCCTTCTTCTCGTCGAAGAAGTCCTGCAGGTAGAAGCCCTTCACGCGATGGACCTCGTGCGGGTCGAACAGGTACCAGTCGCCGCGACGCTCGACCGCTTCCATGAAGAGGTCGGGGATGCAGATCGAGGTGAACACGTCATGCGCGCGCAGGCGCTGGTCGCCGTTGTTCAGACGCAGGTCGAGGAAGTTCTCGATGTCGCGGTGCCACACGTCCAGATAGACCGCGACCGCGCCCTTGCGCTGGCCCAGCTGGTCCACCGACACGGCGGTGTTGTTGAGCTGCTTGATCCACGGCACCACGCCGCCCGAGGAATTGGGTACGCCACGGATCGCCGAGCCGCTGGAACGCACGTAACCCATGTACGCGCCCACGCCGCCGCCGCCCTTCGAGACGCGGGCGATATCGGTGTTGGAGTCGTAGATGCCCTGCAGCGAATCGTCGACGGTGTCGATGAAGCACGACGACAGCTGGCCGCCGACCTTGCCGGCGTTCTGCAGCGTCGGCGTGGCCACGGTCATGTACAGGTTCGACAGCGCCCAGTAGGCCTCGCCGACGAGCTGCATGCGGCGCTCGCGGCCGCCGCGGGTCTCGTTCTGCATCAGGTACAGGGCGATGGTCAGCCAGCGCTCCTGCGGCAGCTCGAACACGGCGCGCGAGGTGTCGGTGGCCAGGTAGCGCGTGGCCAGCAGGTACAGGCCGTTGTAGGCGAACAGCTTGTCGCGCTCGGCCTCGATCATGCGGCCGGCTTCCTGAAGCTCTTCCTTGGAATAGGCGCGCAGGATGTCGTTCGAATAGATGTTGCGGTCGGCCAGCGACTCCTGCAGGCCGACGTAGGAGCCGTACTTCTGCTCGGCGTCGTAGAAGCGGTTGCGGCTGGCGCGCTTGTACAGGCGGTGCAGGTACAGGCGGGCGGCGAAGAATTCCCACTCCGGCGCGGTCACATCGACGCGGGCTTCGGCCTCGCGGATCAGATGGTCGGTGAGGTCGTCGGCGTTGACGGCGTCCTTGCGCTCGACGAAGCCGAACACGCTGCGCTTATAGTCGGCGATGTCGAGCTGCGGGAATTCGGCGTGGGTGCGATCGATGCTGCGCTCCAGGCGCGCACGGTCGTAGGGAATCCGGCGGTTGCCGGCTTCCTTGGTGATCCAGTTGGAGACGTCGGCGTCGACGGCGGTGGTGTCTGCGATTGCGGTGTTCATGGCGGCGCTCGGGGGCGGCGGCACCTCGTCGTCGACATCGACAGCGGGGGGCGCCACGGAAGTGGGGGGTGTCGCGGTGTCCGGGGTGGTGCTGGGCGTGGCGTCTGCGGCGGCCGGTGCATCGGTCGCGACGGTGTCGTGGCTGGTCATGCGTCCTCTCGTAGTCCAGTGCATTCGCGCACGCCTTCCGGCCCGCCCGCGTGGGGTCCGGCGGCTGTCGGGCGCTCAATGTGGTCGGACGGCGTCGCAGGAATCGCGATCGGCGCCGTGCGCCACCGCTGTCCCGCTCCGCAAGCCCGCCCCCCACGGAGCGTCCGCAGCCGGCACCGCGCGTCGTGCTTTCGCGCGGCTGTCGGCAGGTCTTCGGACTCATGGGCGCGAAGGCGGTGCCTTCCCCTTGCCCGCCGCTTCCCGGATCGCTCCAGTGCCATGGCGGGGTCGTTCCCAATTACCGCTGCGGGGCAGTGCCGGAGTGGCGCGAGGCGTCACCGGCTTCCCGTTTTAATCCACAGCCCCTTGGGGGTCTGCGGAACCGACAGCCCCAAGATAGTGGGGTGTCACGGCACCGTCAACGCAAAATCTTGTGAAGATGCGGTGAGCCGCATGGTGTAGGGAATCCGCGTTCGTCAAGCCCCTGGAGGGCGCCCGGACATGCAGATCGGGGTGCGCCGGGCAAGGGGGTGAGGGGACATTTCGGTCCGTTTTTTCGTCGGATGGGACCGCCGGCGTCGATGGACAGGCCCGGCCGGAAACACACGCCGAAACCCGCTTGAGACGACCGGCCGGCCGGTGGTGGTTGGGCGGGCGCGGGGCTGCAGCCTGTCGCCGTCCACCGCCTGCGGGGCACGGGGATGGGGCGAACGGTCAGGCGTCCATGACCTTTAGTCTCTCGCGGGGCCGAGACGGCGGCCACGACGTGCAGGGTGACGCGCCGTTTCCCGACGCCCCCGCCTCAGCCGCGGTGTTCGCGCGCCAGGAACTCCGCGCTGCGCATCTCGATCAGGCGCGAGGCGGTGCGCTCGAAGGCGCCGGTGAGGCGTTCGCCCGAGTACAGCGCCGGCGGCTCGGCCGCGGCGGTGCAGACCAGGTTGACGTTGCGGTCGTAGAGCTCGTCGATCAGCGTGACGAATCGTCGGGCGGCGTCGTCGCGGGTGGCATCCATGTGCGGGATGCCGCCCAGCAGCACGGTGTGGAATTCGGTCGCGACCTGGATGTAGTCGCTGGCACCGCGCGGGCCTTCGCACAGCGCGTCGAAATCGAACCACGCCATGCCAGGCGTGCGGGCGCGCACGCAGATGCGGCGCCCGTCGATCTCGATGCCGGCGTCGCGGTGTTCGTCGTCGCCGCCGAGTTCGTGCCAGCGCGTGTCGAGCCAGGCGTCGGACTGCGCATCGAGCGGCGTGCGGTAGACCGGCGATCGCGTCAGCGCGCGCATGCGGTAGTCGGTGTCGCTCTCCAGGTACACGACGTGCGTGTGGCGTTGCAGGAGTTCGATCGCCGGCAGGAAGCGCGCGCGCTGCAGGCCGTCCTTGTAGAGGTCCTTCGGGTCGACGTTGGAGCTGGTCACCAGCACGATGCCGTCGGCGAACATACGGTCGAGCAGGCGTGCGAGCAGCATGGCATCGCCGATGTCGCTGACGAAGAACTCGTCGAGCACCAGCACGCGCAGACCCGCATCGCGCCAGCCGCGCACGATCGCCGCCAGCGGATCGCGCTCGCCGGCATGCGTGCGCAGCGATTCGTGGACCTCGCGCATGAAGCGATGGAAGTGCGTGCGCCGCTTGCGGCCGAGCTTCGGGTCGGGGGCGGCGTGACGCGCCGGGTCCTTCTGCGGGGGCGCGATGTTCGCATCGTCCGCGGCCGTCGGCCGCATCGACTGCAGCGGAAGCCCGTCGTGGAACAGATCGATCATGAAGGTCTTGCCACGCCCCACGCCGCCCCACAGGTAGAGGCCGGCCGGCACGTCGGACGTGTCCCTGCCGCCGAGCAGGCGGCCGAGCACGCCGCGGCGCGCGGGCGGTTGCACCAGCGCGGCATGCAGGCGGTCGAGTTCGACCAGCGCCGGCTGCTGCGCCGGATCCGCCTGCCAGTCGCCGCGGGCGACACCGGCGGCGTAGCGCTCGGAGGGCGTCGGCAGCGCGCTCACGCGCGCAGTGCCGTTCGACCGGCGCACCGCGCCGCGACCCGCATCGATGCCCTCACGCCGAGGCCCGTGGCAGTTGCGGTTCGAGCCAGTGCTTCACCACGCCGCGCAGATCGATCATGCGGCGATGGAAGAAGTGGCTGGTCTCGGGCATGCGCACCAGTTCGGCCTGCGCGCCACTGGTCTCGAGCCAGTCGTACACGGCCTGCGGATCGACGATCTCGTCGCTCTCGCCCTGGATCACCAGCCACGGACAGCTCGGCAGCACGATCGACTCGAAATCCCAGCGACCGGCCGGCGGTGCGACCGAGATCAGCAGGTCGGGCTGCACTGCGTCGGCCGCACGCAGCGAAACGTAGGCGCCGAAGCTGAAACCGGCCAGCCACAGCGTGTGGCCCGGCCGCTCGCGGCGGACCCAGTCGACGACGGCGGCCAGGTCGTCGAGCTCGCCGACGCCGTTGTCGAACGTGCCCGCGGACGCGCCGGTGCCGCGGAAGTTGAAGCGCACCGAGGTCGCGCCGAGTTCGCGCGCCGAGCGCGCGACCATCGTGACGACCTTGTTGTGCATGGTGCCGCCCTCGGTGGGCAGCGGATGGCAGACCACGATGACGAGCGGCAGCGCCGCGACGTCGTCGTCGGGCAGGTCGATCGCGGCTTCGAGGTCGCCGACGGGACCGGGCAGCACCAGCGGCCCGGATGCGGTGGGGAACGTGGGGGACGTCATGCGCGCATGATACCGGCGCGGCTGCGACGGGGCTGTGGGTGGATATAAGGCCCGTGCTAGGAAGGCGCTCCTCCCCCGCTCGCGGGGGAGGCTGGGAGGGGGCGATCGTTCCGGCTGTCTGGAGCCCGCCACGCGCAAAAAGATCGAAAACGTCGCTCGAACCCGAAGTTCGCGAGGACTGGAGGTTCGCCCCCATCCAACCTTCCCCCGCAGGCGGGGGAAGGCTTTGATCATGCGATGCGGGACCTTGCTGATTCAGCGACCGCGCAGCCGCAGCCCCACCACCAGCGGATCGTGGTCCGAGCTGCGCCACGGTCCGGCCGATTCGCGCTCGCGCGTGTCGGCCGGTTCGTCGGCGTTGCTGTGCCACTTCGCAGCGCCGGCCACGCGCGCGGCGAGCGCCGGGCCGAGCAACAGGTGGTCCAGACGCCCGGCCTGGCCGTCGAACACGAAGCTGTAGTGCGTATCGCCATCGCCGCCGGCGAACGGGTCGCGCCAGCCGGCGTCGGTGAATACGCGCACCGGGTCTTCCATCGCGTAGGCGTTGAAATCGCCGACGACGGCGACGCGATCGGCGGTGCCGGTCGGCGCGGTGGCGAGCCAGTCGCGCAGGCGCTGCGCGGAGTCGACACGGGTCGCGTTCCAGCAGGCCTGGCCGTCGCGCTGGTCGGTGTCCGCGCCGGTGGCCTCGCTGCAGCCCTTCGATTTCAGGTGCACGGCGACGACGCTGAAATCCAGCCCGTCCGCGCGCCCGTTGCGCAGCGGCACGAAGGCCTGCGCCAGCGGCACGCGGCTGAGTTCGGCGAACGGACCGCCGTCGAGGATCGCCGGTTGGCCCTTCGGGCGCACGCGCGTGGCGCGATAGATCAGGCCGACGCGGATCGCGTTGGTGCCCGGCCCCGTGCCGGCATCGACGAAACGCCAGTCGTGCGCCGGTCCTTCGGCGTTGAGCGCGTCGACCAGCATCGCGATGCTCGATTGCGCGTCGTAGCCGTCGTTCTCGAGTTCCATCAGCGCAGCCACGTCGGCATCGAGCGCGACGATCGTCGCGACCAGGCCTTCGAGCTGGCGCGTCAGTTCGGCCTGCGTGCGCGCACCGCGCGGCGTCGGGAAGCCACCTCCCCGGCCGTCGCCGTTGAACAGGTTCTGCAGATTGAATGCGGCCACGCGCACATCGCCGCCGACCACCGGCGCCTCCGGACGCGACGCCGGCTGCGGTATCAGCGGCGCGGTGAGCTGCAGGCGCCACGCGCCATGACGGTGGTCGACCACGCCTTCGACACCGGTCAGCACGCTGCCGCTGCGCAACGCCTGTGCGGTGTCGGGCAGATACCAGAGCTGACCGTCGACGGGCGCCTCTTCGCGACCATCGTCGAGCAGCACGCGACGGCGCGCGTTGTCGCCGGCGACCCGTGCGGCCCCGGCGCCGGGGCGCGCGACTTCGGTCGGCGTGAACAGTCGACCGTCGAAGCTCGCGGCCAGCGTGCCGCGCCGGGTGCGCTCGTGCTGGCCGGTCAGGGTCAGCGGCGCGGCGATGCGCACCCACGTGCCGGCCAGCGCGGACCAGTCGGCGGGCGGCGCGTCGAGCACGACCGGCGCGATCGCCGGTGCCGGCGTCGGCAGCACCTCGACGCGCTGGCCTTTCAGGCGCACGACGTCGCCGTCGTCGCGCATGCCCAGCGCACGCACGTGCGCGCCCAGCGCGGGCAAGGGCAGGCCGGCCGGCACCTGTACGAACACGGCATCGGGCGTCGCCGCATCGCCGTCGCCCGCGTCCTGCACGAAGAAGCCGCCCAGGCCTTCGAAGCGCGCGGTCACGCGACCTTCGATCTGCGCAGGTCCGGCCATCGGCACGCGATGCAGCTCGCCGATGGCGATGGTGGCGTCGGCCGGGGCGGGCGCGGTGGACTGGCAGGCGGCGAGCAGCGCGCAGGCGAGCAGGGTGGCGACGGGACGGAACATCGAAAACTCCACAGACGACGACGCCGCCCGGGCGGGCGGCGTCAGGGACGGGCACGATACCCGCCGCGGATTACTTGAGGTTGTCGATCATCCAGTCGACGGCGGCGTGCATCTGCTCGTCGTTGAGCGCCGGATTGCCACCGCGCGGCGGCATCACGCCGGCCGCGCCGGTGAAGCCTTCGATCGAATGGCGGTACAGCGTTTCGGTGCCCTGGGCGATGCGGGCGTCCCAGTGCTGGTGGTCCAGCGTCGGTGCGCCGCCGGCGCCCGAGGTGTGGCAGCCCGCGCAGAGGTTCTGGTAGATCACCGAGCCGTCGGTGGTGCCGCCGTAGGCAACCTGCGCCGCGGCAGACGCCGCCGCTGCAGCCGTCGCGGCGGCCTGCGATGCGGCGCCCGTGGCACCGGCGTAGACCGCGCCCACCGGCGCGATGCGCGCCTCGGTGCGCTTGGCGACACCTTCGGGCACGTCGACCGGCAACGACTTGTGCAGAAACCAGGCCCCGACCATCAGGCCCAGCGTGACGACGGTCAGGAACAGGATGACCATCGAGAAGCGCTTGAGGAATTCGAGATCGTAATTACGCACGAAACACCCTTGGCGACATGGCCTGCGGCCACAGCTGCGGCCGAGTATACGGGCAGGGTTCGCCGAATGCCGAGCCCTGCACGCCTGCTGCGATGCGGCATCGCGCCCGGGGCGCGACGCGCTTACATCCCCGCGTAGTTCGGACCGCCGCCGCCCTGCGGCGCGACCCACACGATGTTCTGCGTCGGATCCTTGATGTCGCAGGTCTTGCAGTGCACGCAGTTCTGCGCGTTGATCCGCAGGAACGGGCCCTCGGGACCGTCGAGGAATTCGTAGACCGCCGCCGGGCAGTAGCGCGCCTCGGGACCGGCATAGGTCGCGAGGTTCACGTCGACCGGCACCGAGGCGTCCTTGAGCGTCAGATGCGCCGGCTGGTCCTCGTCGTGGTTGGTGCTCGACAGGTACACCGAGCTCAGACGGTCGAAGGTCAGCACGCCGTCGGGCTTGGGATAGTCGATTTTCGTGTGCTTTGCGGCCGGCTCCAGACACGCGTGGTCGGGCTTGTCGCGGTGGATCGTCCACGGCGGCACGCGCATGCCGAGCTTCGGCAGCAGCCACTGCTCGATGCCGGTCATCAGCGTCGCGGTGGTGCGGCCCTTCTTGAACCACTGCTTGAAGTTCTTCGACTGCGCCAGTTCGGCGTGCAGCCAGCTGCTTTCGAACGCGACCGGATACGCGGCCAGTTCGTCGCCGCTGCGATTCTCGCCGAGCGCGGCGAACGCGGCCTCGGCGGCGAGCATGCCGGTCTTGATCGCCGCATGGCTGCCCTTGATGCGGCTGGCGTTGAGCGTGCCGGCCTCGCAGCCGACGAAGGCGCCGCCGGGGAATACGAGCTTGGGGATCGACAGCAGGCCGCCGGCGGTGATCGAACGCGCGCCGTAGCCGATGCGCTTGCCGCCTTCGAGATACTTGGCGATCGCCGGGTGCGTCTTGAAGCGCTGGAACTCTTCGAACGGGCTCAGCCACGGATTCCTGTAGTCCAGGCCCACCACCAGACCGATCGCGACCTTGCCGTCCTCGGCGTGATACAGGAACGAGCCGCCGTAGGTGTCGTCGGTCAGCGGCCAGCCGGCGGTGTGCACCACCAAGCCCGGCTCGTGCTTGGTCGGGTCGACCTGCCACAGCTCCTTGATGCCGAGGCCATAACTCTGCGGGTCGCGGCCTGCGTCGAGCTCGAACTTCGCGATCAGCTGGCGGCCGAGCTGGCCGCGCGAGCCTTCGGCGAAGATCGTGTACTTCGCATGCAGTTCCATGCCGAGCTGGAACTCGGCGGTCGGTGCGCCGTCCTTGCCGATGCCCAGGTTGCCGGTGGCGACACCGCGCACGCTGCCGTCGTCGGCGTACAGCACTTCGGCCGCAGCGAAGCCGGGGAAGATTTCGACACCCAGCGCTTCGGCCTGCGTGGCCAGCCAGCGCGTCACCGCGCCGAGGCTGACGATGTAGTTGCCGTGGTTCTTGAAGCAGTCGGGCAGGAAGAAGTCCGGCGTGGACTTCGCGCCAGTGGCGTCGAGGAACAGGAACTCGTCGCGCGTGACCGCCTGCTTGAGCGGCGCGCCTTTCTCCTTCCAGTCGGGAATCAGCTCGGTCAGCGCGCGCGGGTCGATGATCGCGCCCGAGAGGATGTGCGCGCCCGGCTCGGAGCCTTTCTCCAGCACGCACACCGACACTTCCCGGCCGGACTCGGCGGCCAGCTGCTTGAGGCGGATGGCGGTCGCCAGGCCGCCGGGGCCTGCGCCCACGACGACGACGTCGTACTCCATCGATTCGCGTGGGCCGTGGGTGTCGAGCAGTTCCTGGAGAGTCGTCATCGTTGCCTTGGGCGTTGAGCCTGGGTGCGCGGTGCGGCCAGCATTGCAGCCGCCACGCGATGGTCGCGTGGGTGGACGGGTCAGCGCGGCCGCGCGGGCAGCGGAAAGGGCGTGACCACTTCGCCCGAGGCCGCGTCGCGGATCGCCGACTGGCCCTTCTTCTCGACTTCCTCGACGCGCAGCACGCTCTGCATCGGCAGATGCAGCGTGCGCGTGTTGCCGAACTCGCCCTGAAGGCGTTCTTCGGTCGGGTCCACCACCAGCCCCTCGTGCACGTCGAACACCAGCTCCGACACTTCGACGAAGCCCCACAGCCGGCCGCTCTCGACCTGGCGTGCGTAGAGTTCGTAGACCTTGCCGTGGGTGAGGAAGGTGACCTTGTAGAGCGTCCTGCCTGTCATGCGTCGATTATAGAGCGCCGCTCAATAGCCCTTGAGCCGGCGCAGGCGCTGGCCGATCGCATGGCGCGACAGCAGCGCGAACACCACGCCGAACAGGAAGCCGGCCAGATGCGCCGTCCACGCCACTGCGCCGAAGGCCGGACCGATGTAGGCGAAGATCACCTGCAGCACCGCCCACAGCCCGATCAGCAGCGAGGCCGGCGCGCGCACGAATTCCAGGAACAGGCCCAGCGGCACCACCACGCCCAGGCGCGCGCGGGGGAACAGCGCCAGGTACGCGCCGATCAGCGCCGACACCGAGCCGCTGGCGCCGATGATCAGCCGGTCGGGCGCGCCGATCGCGAGCACCGCCGACAGGTTCGCCAGCGCGCCGCCGACGAGGAACAGCAGCAGCAGGCGCCACGCGCCCATCAGGCGTTCGGCGGGCAGGCCGAAGATCATCAGGAACACCAGATTGCCGAGCAGGTGCGCCCAGTCCGCATGCAGGAACAGCGCGGTCACCAGCCGCAGCCAGGCGCCGGCATCGACCCAGTGCGACGATGTGCCATCCGCGCCGACCGGGCCGCCGTACAACGCGCCCCAGTCAAGCAGCAGGGCGTAGTGCTCGCTGGCCGAGCGCGTGCTGGCCCACAGGAACGCCGCCCACAGCAGCGCGCACAGCATCGGCACCGCCCAGCGGAGCGGCGTGCGGGCGTGGCGGTTGGGGATCGAGACGAACATCGGACCGCCATTGTCGAGCGGCGTCGGCAGGCCGGTAAAGCGCGACATCGCAAGGCCGCCGGGATGCGGCATTGCAGCAAGTTTTCCACACGCACTCGTACGGTATAGTGCGCCCGCTGCGCGCGTTCGGGAGGGGAATTCCGACAGGTGGCGGGGACGGAGGGGGCGCCGTCGACGCCGGGCGAAGCAACACGACAAAAAAACCTGTTTGGGAGAGAGATCAGATGGCGACCAACCCCCGCTTCATGCAGTCCAGCGTCCTGGCCGTCGGCATCGCCGCTGCCCTGGCGTTCGCAGGCCAGGCTCAGGCAGCCGGCTTCCAGCTCAAGGAAAACAGCGTCAAGTCGATGGGTTCGGCGTTCGCCGGCACCGCGGCCAAGACCGGCGACAGCTCGGTCGTGACCAACAACCCGGCGGTGATGACCCAGTTCGAAGGCACCACGGTGCAGGCCGACCTGACCGTCATCGACCTCAACTACGAATTCAAGGGCAGCGGCCAGGATGCGCTCGGCCGTCCGCTGACCGGCAGCAACGGCGGCAACGCCGGCGACGTGACCCCGATCCCGGCCCTGTCGGTCGTGCACAAGCTCGACAACGGCGTCGCACTGGGCGCCATGGTCAGCGCGCCGTTCGGTCTGAAGACCGAATACGACGCCGGCTGGGTCGGCCGCTACGCCGCGCAGACCTCGGACGTGAAGATCGTCGACCTGACCCTGTCGGGCGCCGTCGATCTGGGCGACCGCTTCTCGGTCGGCATCGGCGTCATCGCCTCGCGCGCCGACGTCACCCTGTCGAAGGCCGTGGACTTCGGTTCGCTGCTGTTCGCCAACCCGGCGACCCGTCCGCTGCCGTTCGCGCGTCCGCAGGCCGCCGACGGCCTGGCCGAAGTGCAGGGCGACGACAACGGCTTCGGCTGGCTGGTCGGTGCGCACTTCCGTCCGACCGACAACGTGTCGATCGGCGTCAGCTACCGCTCCGAGATCGACTACGAGCTGAGCGGCACCGCCGACTGGACCGTGCCGGACAACGCCCGCGCCGTGTTCAACAGCAGCCCGGCCACCCGTCCGCTGTTCCTGGACGGCCCGGTCACCGCCGATCTCACCACGCCGTCGATCCTCAACATCGGCGCCACCTGGCAGGTCAACGACGCGCTGATGCTGTCGGCCACCTACGCCGAGACCGGCTGGTCGTCGCTGCGCGAAGTGCGCATCCAGTTCGACAACCCGGATCCGGATTCGGTCGAGCCGTTCGAGTGGAAGGACACGTATTTCGCCGCCGTGGGCGCCGAGTTCAAGCTCAACGACAGCTGGAAGCTGCGTGGCGGCGTCGCGTACGACGAAACCCCGACCAGCCTGGCGCACCGCACCCCGCGCCTGCCCGACGCGAACCGCATCTTCTACTCGGTCGGTGCGACCTGGGCGATGAGCGACGCGTTCGACGTCAACTTCGCCTACACCCGCATCGAGCCGCGTGACCCGAAGATCGACACCACCAGTGGCGGCAGCCGTGTGGCCGGCGACTTCGACGGCAATGCCAACCTGTTCGGCGTGTCGGCGCAGTACCGCTTCTGATCCGGTGACATCGTGATACGGAAAAGCCCCGCTTCGGCGGGGCTTTTTTTTTGCTGTTTGTGGGAGCGCGCAGCTTTCGCTGGATGGGTAACGCACAGCGAAACCCGTCGCCAGGCGACGTCTGCCTCGCCGTTACGCGAACCGCCCCAGCACCCACGCCCATGCCGGCAGGGTCACCAGCGACAGCAGGATGCCGTAGCCGACCAGCGCCGCCGCCAGCCGCGGCGCCAGGCCCTGCGCGATCGCCAGCGCGGCGGCGGTGATCATGCTCGGCATCGCCGACTCCAGCACGTTCGCCTGCAGCATCGTCCCGGACATGCGAAACAGCAGCGACAGCGGCAGTGCGATCGCCGGCATCACCAGCAGCTTGAGCAGCAGGCCCGTCGCCAGCGGCCGCAATTCGTCGCGCGGCATGCGCAACTGGATCGACAGGCCCACGGCCAGCATCGCCAACGGCAGCATCGCCTCGGCCAGGTTCTGCAGCGCGCCGGCGATCCACGCCGGCGGCGCCGCCGGCATCAGCGTCAGGCCGAACGCCAGCGCCCACACCGGCGGAAAGCGCACGATGCGACGCGCAATGTCGCGCCAGCCCGGCGGCGTGTCGCCGCTGTAGCGCGCGAGGACGGTCAGGCCGAACGTCGACAGCAGCACGAAGGTGCCGAACTGGTCGTAGACCACGGCGTACGGCAACGCATCCGCGCCGAGCAGCGCCGACACCATCGGATAGCCGATGAAGCTGCTGTTGCACAGCGCCACGCACAGCAGTACGACCGCGGTTTCGTCGCGGCCGAAGCGCAACCAGCGCGACAGCGGCAGCACCAGCGCGAGCGTGGCGAGCATCAGCAGCCACGGCGTCGCCGCCACGCCGACCAGCGCGGGGTCGAACTTCAGTTTCGGCACGTTCACCAGCACCGCGGCCGGCAGGCAGACGTAAAGCACGACGAGGTTGAGCACCTCGGCGGCATTGGCCGGCATCGCCCGCAGGCGGGCGAACAGCATGCCCAGCGCGAGCATCGCCAGGATCAGGGCAAAAGCGTCGAAGGCCATGGGGGCCTGGTGAGTGACGTGGGGAGCCGGTGATTCTAGGGCGCGCGCCCGTACCGGTGGTTCCACAGGCGGGACGCTGCGTCGGCGGCTGTCCGAGCCTCGTCATCCCGGCGAATGCCGGGATGACGGTGGAGCGCTGGACCGGACGTTCGCCGTCTTCCGCGGCGAACGTAGACCGCGCTTACTCCCCGAGCGTCAGCAGCGACGCGTTGCCGCCGGCCGCCGTGGTGTTGATGGTCACGGTCTTCTCGGTCGCGAAGCGCGGCAGGTAGTGCGGACCGCCGGCCTTGGGGCCGGTGCCCGACAGGTTCTGGCCGCCGAAGGGCTGCACGCCGACGACCGCGCCGATCTGGTTGCGGTTGACGTAGACGTTGCCGACCTTCGCGCGCTGGATCACGCGCTCCACGGTCTCGTCGATGCGCGAGTGGATGCCCAGCGTCAGGCCGAAGCCGGTCGCGTTGATCGCATCGACCACGGCGTCGAGCTGGTCGGCGTTCCAGCGGATCACGTGCAGCGCCGGGCCGAAGTTCTCGCGGGTCAGCTGCGACAGCGACTGCAGTTCCCAGGCGCGCGGCGCGAAGAAAGTGCCGTGTTCGGTGCCGGCGCCCAGCTTCGCCTCGGCGATGAACTTCGCTGCGCCCTGCATGCGCGTCGCGTGCTCGTCGAGCAGCGCCTTGGCGTCGGTGTCGATCACCGGGCCGACGTCGGTCGACAGCAGTGCCGGGTCGCCGACGACCAGTTCGGCCATCGCGCCGGCGATCATGCCGATCACCTTGTCGGCGATGTCGGCCTGCACGAACAGCACACGTGCCGCCGAACAGCGCTGGCCGGCGGAGGTGAAGGCCGAGGCCAGCGCGTCCTTGACCAGCTGTTCGGGCAGCGCCGAGGAATCGGCGATCAGTGCGTTCTGTCCGCCGGTCTCGGCGATCAGCACGCCGATCGCGGCGTCACGTGCGGCCAGCGCGCGGTTGATCGCACGCGCGGTTTCGGTCGAGCCAGTGAAGGCGACGCCTGCCACGCGCGGGTCGGACGTCAGCGCCGCGCCGACGGTCGCGCCGTCGCCCGGCAGGTACTGCAGCACGTCCTTCGGAATGCCCGCTTCGTGCAGCAGCTTCACCGCTTCGAAGCCGACCAGCGTGGTCTGCTCGGCGGGCTTGGCCAGCACGCTGTTGCCGGCGGCGAGCGCGGCCGCGATCTGGCCGGCGAAGATCGCCAGCGGGAAGTTCCACGGGCTGATGCACACGAACACGCCGCGGCCGGCGAGCTGCAGCGCATTCGACTCGCCGGTCGGGCCGGGCAGCGCCTCGGGCACGAAGGCGCTGCGCGCCTGACCGGCGTAGTAGCGCAGGAAATCCACGGCCTCGCGCACTTCGGCGACGCCGTCGGGAATGGTCTTGCCGGCTTCGCGCGTGCACAGCGCGATGAACTGCGGCATGCGCTGCTCGAGCAGGTCGGCGGCGTGTTCGAGAATCGCGGCGCGCGAGGCGGCCGGCGTCGCGTCCCAGGCCGGCTGCGCGGCCACCGCGTTGACCAGCGCGCGTTCGACGGTGGCGCTGTCGGCCGGCAGCCAGTCGCCGACGTGCATGCGGCGGTCGGCCGGGTTGGTCACCTCGATCTTCGTGCCTGCAGGCTGCGCACCGGGCACCAGCGGCGTCGCCGACCAGGTCGTCGTCGCGCTGCGGATCTGCCCGGCGAGCGATTCGAGCGCTGCGTCGTTGGCGAGGTTGACGCCCATGGAGTTGCTCCTGTCGTGCGATTGGCTGCGGAACAGATCGACCGGCAGCGGGATGCGGGGGTGGGGAATGGATTCGAACGCGGCGACCACTTCGACCGGATCGCGGATCAGGTCGTCGATCGCGACGTCCTCGTCGCTGATGCGGTTGACGAAGCTGGAGTTCGCGCCGTTCTCGAGCAGGCGGCGCACCAGGTACGGCAGCAGGTCCTCGTGCGACCCCACCGGCGCGTAGACGCGGCAGGCCACGTCGAGGCGATCGGCCGGAATCACTTCGGCATACAGGTCGTCGCCCATGCCGTGCAGCTTCTGGAACTCGTAGGACGTGCGCGCGACCGCACCGTTCGGCAGCACGCCCTGCGCGAGACGATGCACCGCGGCGATGGTGTGCGCGTTGTGCGTGGCGAACATCGGATAGATCGCGTCCGTCGCCGACAGCAGGCGGCGTGCGTTGGCCAGATAGCTGACGTCGGTATTGGGCTTGCGGGTGAAGACCGGATAGCCCGGATGGCCTTCGATCTGGGCGCGCTTGACCTCGCTGTCCCAGTACGCGCCCTTGACCAGGCGCACCGGGATGCGGCGGCCGTGCGCGCGGGCGAGCGCTGCGATCCAGTCGATTACGAACGGCGCACGCTTCTGGTAGGCCTGCACGACGATGCCGAAGCCGTGCCAACCGGCCAGCGAGGCATCGACGAGCGCGGTCTCGATGACGTCGAGCGAGAGTTCGAGGCGGTCGCTTTCCTCGGCGTCGACGGTCAGGCCGATGCGGTAGCCCTTCGCGCGCTGCGCCAGATCACGCAGGCGCGGCGCGAGTTCGGCCAGCACGCGCTCGCGCTTGGCGTGTTCGTAGCGCGGATGCAGGGCCGAGAGCTTGACCGAGATCGACGGCGCGGCGATCTCGTCGCTGAAGCTGCCCGAACGCCCGATCGCATCGATCGCATCCTGGTAGGCCTTCAGATAGCGGTCGGCATCGCGCTGGGTCAGCGCGGCCTCGCCGAGCATGTCGAACGAGTAGCGATAGGCGGCGTTGTCGCCCTTGCGCGAACGGGTCAGCGCCTCGCCGATGGTGCGTCCCATGACGAACTGGTGGCCCATGATGCGCATCGCCTGGCGCACGGCCAGACGGATCACCGGCTCGCCGACGCGGCCGACCAGACGCTTGAAGGCGTTGTGGACGTTGCGCTTGGTCTCGTCGGCCAGATCGACCAGGCGGCCGGTCAGCATCAGGCCCCAGGTGGAAGCGTTGACCAGCACCGAGTCGGACTGTCCCATGTGCTTCTTCCAGTCCGCCTCGCCGAGCTTGTCGCGGATCAGGCGGTCGGCAGTGTCCTCGTCGGGAATGCGCAGCAGCGCCTCGGCCACGCACATCAGCAGCACGCCTTCCTCGCTGCCGAGGTCGTACTGCTGCATGAAGGCTTCGATCGCGCCACGGTCCTGCGCGCGCAGGCGCACGCGGCGCACCAGATCGGCGGCGGTGGCCTGGATGGCGGCGCGGTCGGCGTCGGGCTGGCGCGCGTCGGCCAGCAGGGCCTGCACGCGTTCGGTTTCATCGGCCGTCCAGGCCGCGGTGATCGCGGTCCGCAGCGGCTGGAGGGAGGTCGCGGGGACGGCGGGCGACGGACTGGCGTTCAAGGCGGGACGACCGGCTCAGGACAGAAGCGGAATTCTAGCCTGCCGCCCCTGTCCGCCGCCGTGCGCCAGGAGGCGGAATCGCCCCGCGCGACGTGTTCAGGCGATGCGCGGGGCGTCGAACGTGCGCAGCGCGAAGCGGACCCGCGAGTGCGAGGCCGCCAGCGCGGTCAGCGGCTGCAGCAGGCGCGGCATGCAGGCGGCCAGTTCGACCAGCGCCGCGCCGTGATGCGGTGGCAGGGCGCCGGCACGCGGATGCCAGAGCCCGCTGCAGAACGCGTCCAAGGGCACGCTCTCGATCATCGGCGCATCGCCGTGCGGCTGGCGCCACTCGATCAGCAGCCCGTTGCCGCGCGCGGTGCCGCTGCGGTCGAGCGGGTCGAGGTAGAGCCGGGTGCGGTGCAGGTCGAGTACCGACTCGGCCGCGGCCAGGCAGTGCGCGGCGGCATCGGCGAAGCTGCCCTCCAGCGATTCCGGCAGGCGCATGCGCGGGCCGTGCTCGCCATGACGGCGCGCGCCAGCGCCGAGGATGTCGTCGGCGGAGAACACGCCGCCCCGGCCGTCGCCGTCGCGCAGTTCCAGCTTCAGACGCTGGCGGGTCGGCAGCAGCGCGCCGAAGCCGCGACGGCTGGCGGTGTCGGTGGCGGGCAGCGCCCGCAGGGTCTGCGAACGGCGCGCGCCGGTGGGGGCGGGCGTTGGAACCAGATACAGGCGCGGCGGCATCGGCGTGGCCTCGTGCGGGGGATGCATCGGCTATAACGTCCGTTGGCGGTCGTCGCCACTGGGGTGTTCCCGAGGGGCCGCGTGGCGTCGCCGCACTGCGGCTTGCCCCTGCCGAAGATCGACAGCTACCATTCAGACGTTATCCGCAGTACGCCGCCGCTCCTGCGCAGATATCTCCCGGCACCCCACGCCGGGCGAGGACGGACGCGTTCCCGCCAGCACCAAGGCCAGTCCAGGCATGGGGTTCGATGTGAAGCAAGGCGCTTGTCTTAAAATGTGGATGGGAGGTGCGATGGCACTTCTGGCATCCACCAACGTTCTGGCGCAATCCGCCGATCCCCATCGCTGGCAGCTCAACATGGGGCGCGGTGTCACCACCTCCGCCCAGCATGCGTACGACGCGCACATGCTCGCGCTGTGGATCTGCGTGGCGATCGGCGTGCTGGTGTTCGGTGCGATGGCGGTGGCGATGTTCCGCTTCCGCAAGTCGCGCGGCGTCACCGCGGCGACGTTCACCCACAACACCACGGCCGAGGTCATCTGGACGGTCGTGCCGATCGTGATCCTGGTGATCATGGCCGTGCCGGCCACGCACAAGCTGATCGCGATGTACGACACCCGCGACTCGGAGATGACCGTCAAGGTCACCGGCGTGCAGTGGATGTGGAAGTACGAGTACATGGGCGAGGACGTCACGCTGACCAGCCGTCTCGACCGCGAGAGCGACCGCCTGCGCCAGAACCGCGGCACGACCCGCGCCGAGCTCGACGCCCACGGCCACTACCTGCTCGACGTCGACAACCCGCTGGTGCTGCCGACCAACACCAAGATCCGCTTCGTCGTCACCGCCGACGACGTGATCCACTCCTGGTGGGTGCCGGCCTTCGGATGGAAGCAGGATGCGATTCCCGGCCTGGTCAACGAGGCCTGGACCGAGATCCTCGAGCCGGGCGTCTATCGCGGCCAGTGCGCCGAACTGTGCGGCAAGGACCACGGCTTCATGCCGATCGTCGTGCGCGCGGTGCCGCCGGCCGAGTTCCAGACCTGGCTGGCCGCCGAGAAGGCGAAGAACGCGCCGGCGATCCCGGTCCCGGGCGAGCCCGGCCCGGCCGATCCCGCACCTGCCGCGCCTGCCGCACCCGAAGCGCAGGCGCCGGGCGAAGCCGCCACCGCCGCGCAGTCCCCGTCCGCCCCCGCCGCGCCCGCGGCCGGCTGATCGATCGAGGCACACACGCACATGTCGACGACGCACCCCGTGACCGCAGACGCGCATCACCACGACGATCACCACGCCCACAAGCAGGGCTTCGTCCAGCGCTGGTTCTTCTCCACGAACCACAAAGACATCGGCACGCTGTACCTGCTGTTCTCGTTCGTGATGTTCATCATCGGCGCGGCGATGAGCGTGATCATCCGCACCGAACTCGCGGTGCCGGGCCTGCAGCACGTCAGCCCGACGTTCTTCAACCAGATGACCACCATGCATGCGCTGGTGATGATCTTCGGCGGCGTGATGCCGGCCTTCGTGGGCCTCGCCAACTGGATGATCCCGCTGCAGATCGGCGCGCCGGACATGGCGCTGCCGCGCATGAACAACTGGTCGTTCTGGATCCTGCCGTTCGCCTTCACCCTGCTGCTGATGACGCTGTTCATGCCCGGCGGCGGCCCGGCCGGCGGCTGGACGCTCTACCCGCCGCTGTCGCTGCAGGGCGGCAGCAACGTGTCGATGACGATCTTCGCCATCCACATGATGGGCATCAGCTCGATCATGGGCGCGATCAACGTCATCGCGACCATCCTCAACATGCGCGCCCCGGGCGTGGACCTGTTGAAGATGCCGATCTTCTGCTGGACCTGGCTGATCACCGCGTTCCTGCTGATCGCGGTGATGCCGGTGCTGGCCGGCGCGGTCACGATGCTGCTGACCGACAAGTTCTTCATGACCTCGTTCTTCAACGCCGCCGGCGGCGGCGACCCGGTGATGTACCAGCACATCTTCTGGTTCTTCGGGCATCCCGAGGTCTACATCATGATCCTGCCGGCCTTCGGCGTCGTCAGCGAGATCATTCCGACCTTCAGCCGCAAGCCGCTGTTCGGTTACCAGGCGATGGTCTACGCGACCGCATCGATCGCGTTCCTGAGCTTCATCGTCTGGGCCCACCACATGTTCACGGTGGGCATGCCGCTCGGCGGCGAGATCTACTTCATGTTCGCGACGATGCTGATCGCGATTCCGACCGGCGTGAAGGTGTTCAACTGGGTCTCGACGATGTGGCGCGGCGCGATGACGTTCGAGGCGCCGATGCTGTGGGCGATCGCGTTCGTGATCCTGTTCACCATCGGCGGTTTCTCGGGCCTGATGCTCGCGATCGTGCCGGCCGACTTCCAGTACCACGACACCTACTTCGTGGTCGCGCACTTCCACTACGTGCTGGTGACCGGCGCGCTGTTCTCGATCATCGCGGCCACCTACTACTGGTGGCCGAAGTGGACCGGTCGGATGTACAGCGAGTTCTGGGCGAAGGTGCACTTCTGGTGGACGATCGTCTTCGTCAACCTGCTGTTCTTCCCGCAGCACTTCCTCGGCCTGGCCGGCATGCCGCGCCGCATTCCCGACTACAACGTCGTGTTCGCGGACTGGAATCTGATCAGTTCGATCGGCGCCTTCGGCATGTTCGCCACGCCCTTCATGATGTTCGCCATCCTGCTGCACTCCAAGCTGCGCGGCGCGCCGGCCGCGGCGCGTTCGTGGGAAGGCGCCAAGGGCCTGGAGTGGACGGTGCCGTCGCCGGCGCCGCACCACACCTTCGCCAAGCCGCCGGTGCTCAAGCCGGGCGATCTGGCCCACGACGACATCAGCCACTGATGACCTGTGCGATGACCGACCCCGACTTCGATCTCGCGGAACGCCGCCGTCGCGCCCGGCGCACGGCGCTCGTCATCGCGGCGGTCGCGGCGCTGGTCTACGTCGGCTTCATCGCGCGCGGGGTGCTGCTGGCATGAGCGACGCGATGCCCACGCCCGACCCGCAGGCGAACGCCGCGCCGAAGCCGAAGACCTTCGGCATCGGCAAGCTGGTCGGCATCTCGGTCGTCGCGTTCGCCTTCACCTTCTCGCTGGTGCCGCTGTACCGCATCGCCTGCGAGAAGGTGTTCGGCATCCGTCTGGAGAACAGCGCGGTCGCCGCACCGGCGACGGCCGCCACGCCGGCCGAGCGTTGGGTGACGGTGGAGTTCGACGCGACCGTGAACTCGCGCCTGCCGTGGTCGTTCCGGCCCAACGAAACGCGCATGCGCGTGCGCGTGGGCGAGCAGTACGAGACCACGTACTACGCCCACAACGACAGCACCTCGCCGGTCGTCGGCAGCGCCACGCCATCGGTGGCACCGGCGCGCGCATCGGGCTTCTTCCAGAAGACCGAATGCTTCTGCTTCACCGCGCAGACGCTGCAGGCCGGCGAGACCCGCGACATGCCGGTGCGCTTCATCATCGACCCGTCGTTGCCGGCCGAGGTCAACACGGTCACGCTGAGCTACACCTTCTTCAAGAACGATGTCCTCACCTCGCGTCTGAACGCCCAGGCGGCGCCGGCACGCACTCTTCCCGGTGTCGCCGCCGCGCCCTGAGCGCAGCGCACGCCTTCCGAACCACGCACCAGACGATCCGGACACCGCCATGGCCCACGCCAAGCCCGAGCAGGACCCCGACATCTATTTCGTCCCGCATGACAGCAAGTGGCCGGTGTTCGCCTCGGTCGCCCTGTTTGTCACGATGCTGGGCCTGGCCAGCTGGTTCAACGAGGCCAGCTGGGGACGTCCGATGTTCTTCGTCGGCATCGCGGTGCTGGCGCTGATCCTGTTCAAGTGGTTCGCCGACGTGATCCTCGAGTCGGTGTCGGGCTACTACAACAAGCAGGTCGACGTGTCGTTCCGCATGGGGATGGTGTGGTTCATCTTCTCGGAGATCATGTTCTTCGCCGCGTTCTTCGGCGCGCTGTTCTACGCGCGCACGCTGTCGTTGCCGTGGCTGGGCGGCGAGGGCAGCGGCGCGATGACCAATTCGGTGCTGTGGGACGGCTACAGCGCGGCCTGGCCGTCGGCCGGCCCGGGCGATGTCGGTGGCGCGTTCCAGACGATTCCGGCCTGGGGCCTGCCGCTGCTCAATACGCTGATCCTGCTGGCGTCGGGCATCACCATCACCATCGCGCACCACGCGCTGCGCGCCGCGCATCGCACCCAACTGCTGGTGTTCCTGGGCGCGACGATCCTGCTGGGCTGCGTGTTCCTGTTCTTCCAGGTCGAGGAATACGTCCACGCCTACCGCGACCTGAATCTCACGCTGGGCTCGGGCATCTACGGCTCGACGTTCTTCATGCTCACCGGCTTCCACGGCGCGCACGTGACGCTGGGCACGATCATGCTGATCGTGATCTGGCTGCGCTGCTACCGCGGCCATTTCACCAAGGAGAACCACTTCGCGTTCGAAGCGGTGGCCTGGTACTGGCACTTCGTCGACGTGGTGTGGCTGATCCTGTTCCTGTTCGTCTACGTCGTCTGACGACGCGTCGACGCCGGGCGGCGCATCGTCGCCGCCCCTCTCATTTTCCGGCCTCAGCCGTAGACGCCATGCGGCTTGATCCAGCCCATCCAGATCGCCAGCAGCACCAGCAGGATCAGGCCGACCGACAGGCCGATGCGACGCGTGAGCGCCTTGACCGTGCGGTCGGTCGTGCCCTTGTCGGTCATCATGTAGTACAGCGCGCTGCCGAGGTTCCACAGGATCAGCAGCACGAAGGCGATGATCAGCAGCGTCTTGAGCGAATCGTTCATCACCATCGCAATCTCCCGGGCACGTGGCGTGTGTGGCGAGTATCGCAGCCCGGCGGGCGCGCCGCATGAGTTCCCGCACGACCTTCATCGTCGGCTGGACCGCGGCCGTGCTCGCGATCGTCGCGTTCGTGTCGCTGGGCCAGTGGCAGCTGTCGCGGATGCACCAGAAGCAGGCCATGCTCGACGCCGTCGAGGCGACGCTGGCAGCGCGCACGGCGCTGCCGCTGTCGGTCGCCGGCGACGCCGCGCGGGCCCGCGACTACGACTGGAGCGCGGGGCAGGGCCGCTTCGTCGACCGGCCGGCCTTCGTGCTCGACAACCAGATCCACGCCGGCGTGCCGGGCCTGCGCGTGTACCGCCTGTTCGCGCCGGTCGATGCGGCGCCGCTGCTGGTCGACCTGGGCTGGACGCCGCTCGCCGACCGCGCGACGCGGCTGCCCGAGGCGGCCGTCGTGCGCGGTGACGGCCTGCTCGGTCGCGACATGGCGTTGCGCGGTCTGCTGGCGCCGCCGCCATCGGCCGGGCTCGCCCTCGGTCCGGCCCTGGCGCCGGGCGATGCGGTGCTGATGACCCGCATCGAGCTGGATGAGATCGCCGCCGATGCCGGACTGCCCGCCTTGCCGCCGCGGGTGCTGCGCGTCGATCCGGCGCTCGACGTCGGCTATGCGCGCGATCTCGATGTCCTGCCCAACACCCTGCCGCCCGACAAGCACCTCGGCTACGCCGTGCAATGGTTCGGGCTGGCGCTCGCGGTGCTCGTCATCGCCCTCGTGCTCACGTTCCGGAAGCGTCGTCGATGACCCTGATTCCCGCCGAACCCCTGTTGCCGCCCGGGCAGCGCAACCGCAACCGCGCGCTGCTGGCGCTGATCGTGGTGCTGTTCCTCGGCAGCGCGGTCGTCGCGGGCGCCCTGCGGTTTTCCGGCTGGCGCCCGGCGGGCATGCAGAACAAGGGCGAGCTGCTCGACCCGCCCGCCGACCTGCGCATGCATCCGCTGCATCTGAGCGACGGCGGCACCTACGACTGGCGCCCGGTCGAGCGGCGCTGGCGCATCCTCGTCGCACCGCCGGCGGGCTGCGCGCAGGACTGCGTCCGATTGTCGCAGCAGCTCGATCTGGTCTGGCAGCTGTTCGGCCGCAATGCCGATCATGTCGACATCTTGTGGGCCGGTTCCGTGCCGGACGGCGCCGTTCGCAACAGTGCCTGGCGGGTGGTCGAAGCTGACCCGACCCTGCGCACAGCACTGCCGCGCGTCGACGGCGGGTCCGGCGAGGCGGACAATGGCGTCCCCGCCTATGTCGTGGACCCGAACGGGTTCGTGATCCTGCGCTACGCCCCGGGCTTCGATCCGGGCGATCTGCGCAGCGACATGGCCAAGCTGCTGAAACTCAAGTGATGACCCACACGCCTCCCGCGCGCGCGACCTCGTTCCGCCCGGCGACCTACAAGCACTTTCACCGCATCGCGTGGCTGGCGACGGCGCTGACGCTGTGCGTGATCGTGTTCGGCGCCTTCGTGCGTCTGTCCGACGCCGGCCTCAGCTGCCCGGACTGGCCCACGTGTTACGGCCGCGCCGCCTGGCCGCAGGCCGCGAGCGAGGTCGTCGACCACGCCGCGACCGCGATCCGCGAGTTCGAGTCGCACAAGGCCTGGCGCGAACAGGTGCACCGCCATCTGGCGGCGTCGCTGGGCGTGCTGGTGCTGATGCTGGCGCTGCTGGCCGCACGCAAGCGCCGCTTCGGCGTGCTCCAGATCGTCGGCGCCTCGACGCTGGTCGCGGTCGCGATTCCGCTGTACATGCAGGGCCACGTCATGGCCGCGCTCGGCGTCGCGGCGCTGGGCGAGGCGATCCTGCTGCTGGCGGCTTTGCGCTGGTCGAACATCGACCTGGCGCGCGCGGCGGCGTTGACGCTGGCGGTGGTGATCTTCCAGGCGCTGCTCGGCAAATGGACGGTCACCATGCTGCTCAAGCCGGTGATCGTCATGGGTCACCTGCTCGGCGGCATGCTGACGTTCTCGCTGCTGCTGTGGATGGCGTGGCGGGCGACGGTGCAGCCGATCGTGCTGGTCGACGCACCCGCGCTGCGGCGCTGGACGCTCGGTGCGCTTGGGTTCGTCGGTGTGCAGATCGCACTCGGCGGCTGGGTCAGCGCGAACTACGCCGCGCTGTCGTGCGGCGCCGGCGGCTGGGTGACCGACGTGCACCATTACGTCGATTTCCCCAAGTGCGTCGGCGAGTGGTGGCCGCACGCGGACTTCCGCGAAGGCTTCGTGCTGTGGCGCGGCGTCGGCGTGGACTACGAGGGCGGCGTGCTCGACGGCGCGGCGCGCGTGGCCATCCAGCTGGCGCATCGGGTCATGGCGATCGCCGTGTTCGCGTACCTGCTCGCGTTCGTCGTGCGCCTGATGCGCACGCCGGGCCTGCGCGGCTGGGCGGTCGCGCTGGGACTGCTGAGCTGCGCGCAGGTCGCGCTGGGCATCCTCAACGTCAAGCTCGCGCTGCCGTTGCCGGTCGCGGTGATGCACAACGGGGGCGCGGCGCTGCTGCTGTTCGTGCTGGTGTCGCTGCTCGCGCGCCTGAAGACGCCGGACTGACATGGCGTTCAAGGCCCGCGAATACTGGACGCTGACCAAGCCGCGCGTCGTCTCGCTGATCGTGTTCACCGCGCTGGTGGGCATGTTCCTGGCAGTGCCGGGACTGCCACCGTGGCGGGAAAGCGTGTTCGGCCTGCTGGGCATCTGGCTGGCGGCGGCATCGGCGGCGGCGATCAACCATCTGATCGACCAGCGCATCGACAAGGTCATGGCGCGCACCGCGCACCGGCCGCTGGCGACCGGCGCGCTGCGGCCGGTGCAGGTGCTGGTGTTCGCGCTCGCGCTGGGTGCGCTGTCGATGGCGATCCTGGTGCTGCTGGTGAACACGCTGACCGCAGTGCTGACCTTCGCCTCGCTGATCGGCTACGCGGTGATCTACACCGGCTGGCTCAAGCGCGCGACGCCGCAGAACATCGTCATCGGCGGCGTCGCCGGCGCCGCGCCGCCGCTGCTGGGATGGGCCGCGGTGACCAACATGCAGGGCGCTTGGGACTGGGCGCACGCGCTGCTGCTGGTGCTGATCATCTTCGTGTGGACGCCGCCGCACTTCTGGGCGCTCGCGATCTTCCGCCGCGACGATTACGCCCGCGCGCTGGTGCCGATGCTGCCGGTCACGCACGGCGTGGCCTACACGCGCTGGTCGATCCTGGTCTACACGGTGCTGCTGGTGGTGATCACCCTGCTGCCGGTCGCGATCGGCATGAGCGGGGTGTTCTATCTGGGCGGCGCGGTCGTGCTGGGTCTGGTGTTCCTCTGGTACGCGTGGCGCATGTTCGACCCGCCGGACGACTTCTTTCCGATGCGGATGTTCAACTACTCCGTCGTCTACCTGATGGCGCTGTTCGCGTTCCTGCTGATCGACCACTGGCTGATGCCGTGGCTGCCGGGCGCCGGTGCCGCCGGCGGGCTGGACTGGCAGCGCGTCGGCTGACGCATCGCGCTGCCGGGGCCGTGCGTCCTTGCGCTGCACCGGAGTTCCCCGAGGTTGGCCACCGTGAAATCAGCGGGGGGAAGCGCGTTGAGACGCCTCTGCATCCAGCGAGCGTCGCGTGGCAGCCTTGGCGCTTCCCGATGCGCGCACGATTCGCGGCTTGCACGTTGTGTGAGATACCGCGTGCGGACGCATCGTCACCGAACGGCACTGATCTGCTCCAGCGAAAGGAAGTGCTCCGCGCCGTCTCCGATCACCACGAGCTAGAGCAGGACCTCACGCGCATTGTCCGCCGGCAAGGTCTGCTCGATGACCGCGATCAGCCCGGCATCGTTCTCGGCGAAAGCGCACCGACGGGACAGGCCCGGCTGTGTCATCCAGCGAAGATGCGCCCAGGTCCGCCAGGCTGGCGAGAAGATCTTCGTGTATCGCGACGGCCGGTTCGCGTCCGAACGCGAGGGCATATCCGAACTGGTCGGCCAAGGCGGAGAACTCGCCCGCGCACAGCATGCGGCTTGCCTGCAGGCCGAGCGCCCAAGCGCCTCGGGCGTCATCTGGTCATCGGGAATGTTCATTGAGTGTCGGGCGCATCCGCGAAGACTCCGGTGCGCCGGCCAGCGCACCGGAGATGTGCCCTCAGGCCTTCTTTGTGGCCTTTTCGGCGCGCTTTTCCTTCAGGGTCTTGACCGGCTTCTTCTTGGTCTCTTTCTTCTTGTCGAGGCCTTTGGCCATCGTCGTGCTCCGCTGGTAACGCGTCGGGGCGGCGACGGAACACGGTTCCGCGCCGGGTTCGATCCGCGCCTTCCGGGCGGATCTGCACGCATCCTACGCCGGACGTGACGCTGCGCAGCAGCGTCCACCGGATCCCGCCGTCCGTCCATCGTGCGGACTCATGCGGGCGCGAGGCCGTTGCGCAGTGCGTGCGCCCAGTCCGGCGCACCGTGACGCTCGGCCAGGTGCGCCATCGATTCGAAGTCGTAGGCAACGTGCTGCAGGTCGGCCCGCCAGCCGTGGGCGTCGCGGGTCAGGACGGCGTAGCGCGCATGGGGCGAACCCGCTTCCACGACATACGGGGTGCCGCGTGTTTCCCGAAAGGCCTGCAGGCCGACGCTGCCCGGATTGACGACCAGCCGGCCATCTTCGAGCCGCATGGCGACAGGCAGATGCGTGTGACCGCAGGCGATCACCGGCGCGTCGATGTCGGGCAGGCGCGTCGCGATGCGTGCCGGCGTGTCCGCCACCATCCGCGCCTGTTCGATCGCATGCGCGAGTGGCGCCAGATCGCTGTCGGGCGTGCCGTGGCACAGCAGCGGGCCCTCGCGCAGTTGCAGCACCGGCGGCAGGCGCGCGATCCAGTGCCAGGCGTCGGCATCGAGCCGCGCCGCGGCGAAGCGGTCCGACGCGCTCTCGCCCACGCCGCGGTCACGCAGCGCGAGCAGTTGCCGTTCGTGGTTGCCGGCAATCGTCGGCCAGCCGACGTGCATCAGCCACCGCGCGGTCTCGGCCGGCAACAGCGGGCCGGAGACACAGTCGCCGAGATTGACGATGGCATCGACACCGGCCGACGCCAGCGCGTCGGCCACCGCTTCGAGCGCGGCGAGATTGCCGTGGATGTCGGACACCACGCCGAGTCGCACGACGCGGCGCCGCAGGTGCGATCAGCCGCCGGCGACGACCGCCGGGGTCGGCGTGGCCATCAGGCAGGCATCCGGATCGCCGTCGAGACCGGCCGGCATCTCGCAGGCGCGCGGTTCGAAATCGAGCGTGGCCTGCCATCCGTTTTTCTGGCCGGGCGTCAGCGCGACTTCGACGTCGACGTCGCGGATGGTCACGCGCGTGGTCTGCTGCGCGTCGCCGGCAACCGCCCAGCCGTCGAGCGTGCGCGACAGCGACGCGTCGAGCAGCCGGTTGTCGTCGAGCAGCTTGCGGGTCTGCGCGACCGCCTCGGGGTGATCGAGGGCGCCGCCGACCGGCTGGATGTTGACCCCGGTGAGCATGCCGCCGGTCTGTTCGAACACCACGCGATCGGCCGGCACCAGGATCTGTTGGCCATTGGGCAGGCGCAGGGTGACCTCGCGCGACTGGGCGATGGTGTGCTCGGCGGCCAGCACGCCGTTGGTTTGCGGCCAGGCCAGATCCACCTGTTCGGCAACGGGCGCGGCGAGGTCGATGTGCAACGGCTTGGCCAGCGCGGGCGGGGTGTCGATCTTCGCGCAGGCGGACAGTGCGAGCGTGGCGGACAGTGCGAGGCCGGCGCCGAGGCGGCGCGCGGACGGAAGGCGGTGGGAACGGAACATGGCGGAAGACCTGTCGGGGAAGGAAAGGACGGGGCACCGCGCCGGACCCGTCTGCGCGGACTCGGCGAAGCATGCGGTGCTGGAAGGACAGGTCGGAGACGCAGATGCGCCGGCCGTGCCGGTCGATCCCCCTGAAGCCGATCAGAACAGCGTGAAGGTTAAAGAATCGTCAGTGCGAAGTAAGCGCTATGTATCTGAAAACGCTTACATTCCATCACCGTGCGCTTTGCGCCAGCAGGTCGCGCAGCATCTGCTTGCCGGCCGCGTCGAGCGTGCCCTCTCGCTGCTGGCCCAGCAGGTCGTCGATCCGCTGCTGCAGCACCTGGCGGTCGAGCTGGCCGATCACGTCGCGCAATTCCTGCGCCCACGACACCTCGTCGCCGGCCAGTGCCTGCATCGCCAGCTTGCGCAGCGCCGGCGCCTCCTCGCGCTCGTCGAACTGTGACAGCAGCACGCCGGTGGTGATGTCCGGACGCACGCTGCCGATCGCGATGAGTTCGGTCAGCAGCTCGATGCCCGGCTGGCGCAGGGCGACGAAGGGATAGGGCGGCGGCAGCCCGGCGGCGAGGCCGGGCTTCTGCAGCAGCAGGGCGATCGCGTGGCGCACGAGGCTGCGCTTGGGCGGCGGTGCACCGCGCCCGCCACGCTGCATGCGCGGCGCCGCAGGCTGCGCGGCCGGGTTGGCGGCGCCGATTCCGGTGAGTTCGGACAGGCGCTGGCGCATCAGATCGGCGAAGGCGCCGTCGGGAATCTGTCCCAGCATCGGCTTTGCGCGCTCGGCCAGCCGCGCCTTGCCGTCGAGCGTCGACAGGTTGATGCCCTCGCCCAGCGTGTCGAAGAAGAACGTCGACAGCGGCGTGGCCTGCGCCAGGCGCGCCTCGAAACCGGCGGCGCCCTCGGTGCGCACGATGGTGTCCGGGTCCTCGCCGTCGGGCAGGAACAGGAAGAACGCCTGGCGACCGTCGCGCATGCGCGGCAGCACCGATTCCATCGCGCGCGTCGCCGCGCGGCGACCGGCGGCGTCGCCGTCGAAGCAGAAGAACACGTCGGGCGCGTTGCGGAACAGCAGCTCGGCATGGTCGGGCGTGGTCGCCGTGCCCAGGGTCGCGACCGCCTGCGGCACACCGAACTGGAACAGCGAGACCACGTCCATGTAACCCTCGACCACGACCAGCCGCTCGATCTTCTGGTTGGCCTGGCGCACCTGCCACAGGCCGTAGAGTTCGCGGCCCTTGTGGAACAGCGGCGTCTCGGGCGAGTTGAGGTACTTGGGCGAATCCTCGGGCTTGAGCACGCGTCCGCCGAATGCGATCACCCGGCCGCGGCGGTCGTGGATGGGGAAGATCACCCGGTCGCGGAACTTGTCGTAGCTGTGGCCGCGGTCGTTCTTCGACAGCAGCCCGACCTTCTCGAGCACCGCGATGCGACGCGGGTCGTCCTTGCCCAGCGCGTCCTTGAGCGAGGAGAAGCCGTCCGGCGCATAGCCGATGGCGAAGGTGTCGCGGATCGCGCCGTCCAGCCCGCGGCCGTCGAGATAGGCGCGGGCGCCGTCGTTGCCGGCGAGTGCGCGCACGAAGAAGCGCGATGCGGCATCGAGCGCGTCGTACATCGGGGCGCTGTCGGGCCGCGCCTCGCGCTGCTGGGTATCGCGCGGGATTTCCATGCCCGCGCGCTTGGCCAGCTCGTCGACTGCATCGAGGAACTCGAGGCGGTCGTAATTCATCAGGAAGCTGATGGCCGTGCCGTGCGCCCCGCAGCCGAAGCAGTGATAGAACTGCTTGGTCGGCGAGACGGTGAAGCTCGCCGAGCGCTCGTCATGGAAGGGGCAGCGCGACGCGTACTCCTTGCCCTGGCGCTTGAGCGGCACGCGCGCGTTGATCACCTCGACGATGTCGGTGCGCGCCAGCAGATCGTCGATGAAGGCGTCGGGGATGCGGGCCATCAGCAGGCGTCCCACGGGCGCGCGCGCGCCGCCGCACGCGCGGCGCGGACACGAAGGAATGGGGCGGAAACGACGCGGATCATGCGGGCGCTAGGATGCCATGCGCGGCCCGCGATCCCGCATCGACGATCCGTCAGGGCGCCGTGGGCGGCGGCGATTTGGCGAGTGCGGCCGCCTGCCGTTCGGCGCGCTGCTGCAATGCGCGCGAGACCGACGCGCGGCGGATGCGCTCGTCGATGACCGCCGTCAGCAGGGCGCCGACGAAGAAGATCGTCGCGGCGTAGTACATCCAGATCAGCAGGATCACCAGCGTGCCGAACGAGCCGTAGGCGCTGCCGGGCGCGGCGTGGGTGATGTACAGGCCGATGCCCCAGCGGCCCACGACGAACAGCACCGAGGTCACCACGCCGCCGAACAGCGCCTGACGCCAGCGCACGCGGCGGTCGGGCAGGTAGTGGTAGAGCAGGGCGAAGGCCAGCGAGTAGATCACCAGCATCAGCGTATTGCCGAGGAACGGCAGGATCGACGGCACGTTGGCGAAGATCACCTCCACCGCGGTGGTCATCAGCGTCGACACCAGCACCAGGAAGCCCAGCGCGAACACCACGCCGGCCGAGAACACGCGCTTGCGCAGGAACGCCATCAGCCCGCCGGGAATGCGGTCGCCGTCGGTGCGGAAGATCAGGTTCAAGGTGCCCTGCAGCTGCGCGAACACGACCGTGGCACCGACGAACAGCAGCAGCGTGCTCCAGATGCCGGCCAGCGAGCCTACGTCGGGCTGCTCGTTGGCGTTCTGGATCACGGTATCGGCGACGGTCATCGCACCTTCGCCGGCCAGTTCGGAGATCTGCTCGAGCAGGGCCTCCTGCGCTGCGGGATACAGCGACGCGGTGATCCAGAGCACCAGGATCAGCAGCGGGGCCAGCGAGACCAGCGTGTAGAACGACAGCGAAGCAGCCTGGGTCAGCAGGTCCGCATCGACGAAACGCTTGACCAGCGCGGCGGGCAGGCTGTCCTCGAACTTCTCCACGCCCTTGTCGACGCGGGTGCGCAGCCGCCCCCAGCGCGTGTGGCGGACCGGAGCATCCGGGTCGGGCAGATCCTGTGGCGATGTGGTCATGCGTGGCGTCGTCGTCAGGCCGTCTTCGCGGACGCATGCGTCCTTGCGGCGTTGCCGTCACCTTATGCATCGGGCCGTAGCCCGACGTGACGAACGCGGACGGGGAATCAGCCCGCGTCGCGCGCGAGCGCATGCAGCGCCGCGCCTTCGACGCGCTGCACCGTCCAGCCGTCCTGCGGCTGCGCGCCGAGTGCGCGGTAAAAGCCGATCGCCGGCGCGTTCCAGTCGAGCACGGTCCACTCGAAGCGCCCGCAGTCGCGCGCGACCGCGAGCGCGGCCAGATGCCGCATCAGCGCCAGGCCGATGCCACGGCTGCGGAACGCGGGCCGCACGAACAGGTCTTCCAGATACAGGCCGCGGCGCCCGAGGAAGGTCGAATAGGTGTGGAAGAACAACGCAAAACCGGCGGGCGCGCAATCGGCTTCGGCGATCACGACTTCGGCTGCGGGCGCATCGCCGAACAGCGACGCGGCGAGCAGCGCCTCGTCGGCGACGACGGCATCGGCGAGCTTCTCGTAATCCGCCAGTTCGCGGATCAGCGCCAGCACCAGCGGCACGTCGTCCCGACGTGCCGGGCGCAGCACGAGGCCGTCGGCGGGCATCAGCCCAGCGACTGCTTCACCAGGCGCGAGACCACGCCCATGTCGGCCTTGCCGGCCAGCTGCGGCTTGAGCACGCCCATCAGCTTGCCGATGTCGGCCGGGCCGGCGGCGCCGGTCTGCGCCTTGGCGGCTTCGATCGCGGCCAGGATCTCGGCCTCGCCGAGCTTCTCGGGCAGGTAGCGCTCGATGACGACGATCTCGTCGCGCTCGACCTGGGCCAGATCCTCGCGGGCGGCCGCTTCGTACTGGCTCACCGAGTCGCGGCGCTGCTTGACCATCTTCTCCAGCACTGCCAGCACGGCGGCGTCGTCGAGCTCGACGCGCTCGTCGACTTCGCGCTGCTTCACCGAGGCCAGCATCAGGCGCACCACGCCCAGCGTGTGCTTGTCGCCGCCCTTCATCGCGGCCTTCATGTCGTCGGTGAGTCGGAGCTTCAGGGACATGGATCGATCTCCATCGGAACGGGTGGCCGCGATGCCCGGCATCACGGGAACGACAAAAAGCCGGCGGCGCAGAGCGCTGCCGGCTTTCGCATCATCAAACGATCTAACCGGACGGCTGTCCGGCGCGCGCCGATCAGTACAGGCGCTTGCGCTTGGTGACGTCGCGCGAGACGCGACGCGACTGACGCTTCACAGCGGCAGCGGCCTTGCGCTTGCGCTCCTGGGTCGGCTTCTCGTAGAACTCGCGCTTGCGGGTTTCGGCGAGCACGCCTGCCTTCTCGCAGGTGCGCTTGAAACGACGCAGCGCAAACTCGAAGGGCTCGTTTTCGCGGACTTTGACGCTGGGCATGAAATCTCCGGGGATCTGAAACCCGACCTGATCGGGCCGGATCGACGCTTAGCGAATTCTGGGTGTGCCGGGCACGAGGTCCCGGTGAGCCGCGTATCATAGCCGCCTCCCGACGGCCGGTGCAAGTCGCCGGGTGTCCGCCCGCTTCGAAAGGTCCCGCCATGAAAGTCCTCGGCATCGAAACCTCCTGCGACGAGACCGGCGTGGCCGTCTACGACACCGCGGCCGGCGGCGCGGCGGGCCTGCGTGCGCACGCGGTCTACAGCCAGATCGCGCTGCACGCCGAGTACGGCGGCGTGGTGCCCGAACTCGCCAGCCGCGACCACGTGCGCAAACTCCTGCCGCTGATCCGCCAGACCCTGGCCGAGGCCGGCCTGTCGACGCGCGATCTCGACGGCGTGGCCTATACCGCCGGCCCCGGCCTGGTGGGCGCGCTGCTGGTGGGCGCCGGCGTCGCACGCTCGCTGGCCTGGGCGCTGGACGTGCCGGCGATCGGCGTGCACCACATGGAAGGCCATCTGCTGGCGCCGCTGATGGAGGACGATCCGCCGGACGCGCCCTTCGTTGCGCTGCTGGTCTCAGGTGGCCACACGCAGCTGGTCGCGGTCGATGCGATCGGCGTCTACCGGCTGCTCGGCGAGACGCTCGACGATGCCGCGGGCGAGGCCTTCGACAAGACCGCCAAGCTGATGGGTCTGCCATATCCGGGTGGCCCGCAGCTCGCGGCGCTGGCGCAGACCGGCACGCCCGGCGTATTCAATTTTCCGCGGCCGATGACCACGCGTCCGGGCCTGGATTTCAGTTTCAGCGGCCTGAAGACCCAGGTGCTGCTGGCCTGGCGCGGCAGCGACCAGAGCGATGCGACGAAGGCCGACATCGCCCGCGGCTTCGAGGACGCGGTGGTCGACACGCTGGCCATCAAGTGCGCGCGCGCGCTGGATGCGACCGGTTGCGACACGCTGGTCGTCGCCGGCGGCGTCGGTGCGAACACGCGTCTGCGCGAGAAGCTGCGCGCCGACGCGCAGCGTCGCGGCGGCCGCGTGTGTTTCCCGCGTCCGGCGCTGTGCACCGACAACGGCGCGATGATCGCGTTCGCCGGCGCGCTGCGTCTGGAGGCCGGGCAGCACGGCGACGCCGCAGTGCACGTGGTGCCGCGCTGGGATATGGCGTCGCTGCCGCCGGTGGCGGCGGCCGTGTAATTGGTAATTGGTGATTGGTGATTGGTGATGCGTAGGAGCGCACGGTCGCGAGCGTGATGTTTCCACGCGGATCGACGGGCTAAGCTGTTGCCGTTGCTGTTTCAAATCACCCATCACGAATCCCCAATCACGGCTCCCCATGGACCACGTCTTCATCGAAGGCCTCGAGATCGAGGCGCTGATCGGCATCTACGACTGGGAGCGGCGCATCCGCCAGCCGCTGGTGTTCGATCTGGAAATGGCGTTCGACAACCGCGTGCCCGCGGCCAGCGACGACATTGCCCATACTCTCGATTACAAGGCCGTCAGCAAGCGTCTGATCGACTACGTGTCGGCGTCGGAATTCGGTCTCGTCGAAACGCTCGCGGAGCGTTGCGCGGCGATCGTGATCGAGGAGTTCAAGGTCGAACGGGTACGATTGAAGCTCAGCAAGCCGGGCGCGGTGCGTGGTGCACGCGCGGTCGGCGTATCCATCGAACGTACACGCCGGGCCTGATCGACGCGAAGCCTGGCCGCGCCATTTCCGGCGCCGGAACAGGAGATTCCCGCACGATGCAGCAGCAGCTCGAACAGCTCCAGGACATCCTCGCCCCATATCCCTGGGCCTATACCGTCACGGTGCTGTGCGCACTGCTCGTACTGGCCTGGCTGGCCAACTTCGTCACCAAGCGCGTGCTGGTGCGCGGGCTCAAACGTGTCCTGATGCGCACGCCGCTCGGCGGCGCGGAGCACGACCACGAAGTGCGTCTGCAGATCATTCCGCGCCTGGCCAATGTGGTGCCGGCGCTGGTGATCTCGGCCGGCATTTCGATCGTGCCGGATCTGCCGCCGCAGCTGGTGACCGTGGTCAAGGCGCTGTGCCAGGTGTTCGTCGTGGTGACCATCGCGCTCGCCGTGTCGAAGGCGCTCGACGCCATCAACCGCGGCTATGAGCGACGCCCCGAGGCGCGCAACAAGCCGATCAAGGGTTATTTCCAGGTCGCCAAGATCATCATGTTCGTGCTGGTCGGCATTTCGGCCGTCGCCACGCTGATCGGCGCGGAGTTCCTGCACATCGTCACCGGCCTGGGCGCGATGACCGCAGTGCTGATGCTGATCTTCCAGGACACCATCCTGTCGCTGGTGGCCAGCGTGCAGATCAGCAACGACGGCCGCGTGCGCGTGGGTGACTGGATCGAGATGCCCGGCCAGAACGCCGACGGCGACGTCATCGACATCGCGCTGCACACCGTCACGGTGCGCAACTGGGACCGCACCGTCACCACGGTGCCGACCAAGAAGCTGGTCAGCGACAGCTTCAAGAACTGGCGCCACATGTCCGAAGGCGGCGGCCGCCGCATCAAGCGTGCGCTGCACCTCGACCAGCACAGCGTGCGCTTCCTGGAACCCGAGGAGATCGAGCGCTTCCGGCGCTTCAGCCTGCTCGACGGTTACCTCGACAGGAAAGAGCAGGAACTGCAGAACTGGAACGCGCGCTTAGCCGAAGCCGGCGCCGAGCCGGTCAACCAGCGCCGGGTCACAAACTTGGGCACGTTCCGCGCCTACGTCGAGCACTACCTGCGCAACCACCCCGGCATCAACCAGGATCTGACGATGCTGGTGCGCCAGCAGCAGCCCACCGAGATGGGCCTGCCGCTGGAGATCTGGGCGTTTACGTCGAGCACGGCCTGGAGCGTCTACGAGGGCATCCAGTCGGACATCTTCGACCACATGCTGGCGATCCTGCCGGAGTTCGGGTTGCGCGTGTTCCAGGCGCACAGCGACGCCCCGCTGGACGTGCGCCTGCACCCGGCGCCGGGTGCCGATGCGACGCCTGCAGCGCTGCAGCGGGCCGCACCGCCGATGCCGGCGCTCGACGCCGGCTGACCTCACCTGACGCCTCGCGCGAATGCGGGGCAATCGGCGATCATGGCGCCCCCACCGGAGCGCGCCATGTCCATCGCCCTGCTGAGCCTCGGCAGCAACGTCGAGCCCGAAACGCATCTGCGCAGCGCGATCGCCGCCCTGCGCGCGCGGTTCGAGGACGTCGTGGTGTCCGCGGTCTACCGCTTTCCCGCGGTGGGCTACTCGGGGCCGGATTTCCTCAACGCCGCGGCCACGGTGCGCACCGATCTCGATGCCGGAGCGCTCAATACCTGGCTGCATGCGCTGGAAGATGCGCACGGCCGCGACCGCAGCGGCCCGCGCTTCGGTGACCGCACGCTCGACATCGACATCGTGCTGTTCGACGACGCGGTGCTGAGCGGTGCGGGCAACCTGCGGATTCCCCGCGACGAGTTGCGCCATGCCTTCGTGCTGCGACCGGCGGCGGAGATCGTGCCGGACTGGCGACACCCGGTCGAAGGCGCGACGCTGGCGGCACTGTGGGATGCGCATCCCGATCGCCGCGCGGCGTTCGCGCGGGTCGACGGACTCGACGTGGCGGCCGCCTGATGCGGGACGCCGGCGCGCCTGCGCTGCGGATTCTCGGCACCGGCTGCCACCATCCGGCGCACCGCGTCGCATCGACCGACTTCGACACACGGCTGGGTCTGCCGCCCGGCAGCAGTGAAGCCGCGACCGGCGTGACCGAGCGCGGCGTGGCGGCCGACGACGAGACCGCGTCGGCGATGGCGGCGCGTGCGGCCGAGGCCGCGCTGCACGCCGCGGGCCTCGACGGACGTGATCTCGATGCCATCGTCTCGACCTGCGCGGTCATGGAGCAGCCGATTCCCTGCCAGGCCGCGCTGGTGCAACGCGCGTTGGGGCTGGGGGCGTCGGGCATTCCGGCGTTCGACCTCAATGCGACCTGCCTCGGCTTTCTGGTCGCGCTGGATCTGGTCGCCGCGGCGATCGCCACCGGCCGCTGGCGCCGCGTGCTCGTCGTCGCCAGTGAAGTGCCCTCGCGCGGCCTGCGCGCCGACGATCCGATGACCGCGCCGCTGTTCGGTGACGGCGCCGCGGCCGCGGTGCTGGGCGCGGCCGAGGCGGGCGATGCGTCGGCACTGCTGGCCTGGCGCATGGAAACCCGCGCCGACCACGCCGAGGCCTGCCGCATCCGCGGCGGCGGCACGCGCATCGCGCCCGGCGATCCGCGCAACGACGACCGCGACGCCTACCGCTTCGAAATGGATGGCCCCGCGACGTTCCGCGCCGCAGGCCGCCATATGCCGCGGCTGCTCGCGCAACTGCTCGACACGGCGGGCCTCGCGCTGGGCGACATCGACTGCGTGGTGCCGCACCAGGCCTCGGGCGGCGGACTCGACCGGATCGTGCGCGCGCTGCGTCTGCCGGACGCGCGCACCGTGCGCATCCTCGGGCGGCACGGCAACCAGGTCGCGGCCTCGCTGCCGCACGCGCTGCATCACGCGATCGACAGCGGCCGCCTGCAGCGCGGACAGACCTGCCTGCTGCTCGGCACCGGCGCCGGCCTGTCGCTGGGCGGCGCGGTGTTGCGCTACTGACATGCGCGTCGCGCTGACCCTGCTCGAGGTCGGACAGTGCCGCCACTGCGAGCGCGTCACGCTGGCCGGTGGCACCTGGCGCAACGTCGCGTTCCCGTCCATGGTCGCGCTGATCGTGCACCCGACCGAAGGCGCGATCCTCTACGACACCGGCTACGCGCCGCATTTCATGGACGCGACGCAGGGATTTCCCGAACGCCTGTACCGCTGGGCGACGCCGGTCGAGCTGCCGCCGGCGCAGCGGCTGGACGTGCAGCTCGCCGCGCACGGACTGCAGCCGTCCGACATCCGCTGGTGCGTGGTCTCGCATTTCCACGCCGACCACATCGCAGGGCTGCGCGACCTGCCGAATGCGCGCTTTGTGTGCATGCGCGAGGACCTCGACGCGATGCGCGCGATGTCGCGCCTCACCGGTCTGCGCAACGGCTGGCTGCCGGCCCTGCTGCCCGACACGTTCGACGCGCGCGTGCGGTATGCGGGCGACGGCGTGGCGCGCGCACTGCCGGCACCGTGGACCGCGCTGGGCGACGGCATCGACCTGTTCGGCGACGGCAGTCTGTTCGCGGTCGCGTTGCCGGGCCACGCGCCGCGCCAGCTCGGCCTGTGCCTGCGCGATACCCACGATCGCAGCGTCCTGCTGTGTGCCGACGCCTGCTGGTCGCACCGCACGTTCCGCGAGCATCGTCTGCCGACCTGGCCGGCGCGGCTGGTCACGCACGACTGGCCGGCCTACGTGCGGACCGTCGAGCGCCTGCACCGGTTGACGACGACCGCGCCCGAGGTCGCGATCGTGCCTTCGCATTGCCGCGAGAGCATCGCCGCGTATCGCAGTGCGCACGAGCCTGGAGGTCGTGCATGCGCATCCTCGTGACCGGCGCGTCGGGCTTCGTCGGTGGCGCGTTCCTGCGTCGCCACGCCGGCCGCGCGGACCTGCAGATGACCGGCACCGGACGACGCGAGACGGAGCTGCCGGGCTACATCCGCTGCGATCTCAGCCGCCCCTTCGATCTGCCGGTGCGCCCGGACGTAGTGATCCACGCAGCCGCGCGTTCGTCGCCATGGGGCACGCGCGCCGAATACACCGCGCAGAACGTGGACGCCACGCGTCACGTCATCGAGTTCTGCCGCCGCAACGGGCTGCCGCGCCTGGTCTATCTGTCCTCGAGCTCGGTGTTCTACCGCGAGGCGCACCAGCTCGGCCTGCGCGAGGACAGTCCGGTCGGCCCGGATTTCGTCAACACCTATGCGCAGACCAAGTACGCCGGCGAGCGGCTGGTGCGCGACTATCCGGGCGAGCACGTCATCGTGCGGCCGCGCGCGGTGTTCGGCGTCGGCGACACGGTGCTGTTCCCGCGCATCCTCGAAGCCGCGCGTCGCGGCGCGCTGCCGCTGTTCACCGGACAGGACCGGCCGGTGATCGGCGATCTGATCCAGATCGACACGCTATCGGACTACCTGCTGCGCGTGGCGACGATGGACCGGCCGGCCGACAGCTACAACCTGACCAACGCGCAGCCGGTCGACATCCAGGCGCTGCTGCTCGACGTGCTGGCGCGCCTGGACCTGCCGCCGCCCACGCGCCGGGTGCGCATCGGCGCGGCGTTGCGCATGGCAACCGTTGCCGAATGGCTGTGGCGGGGCTTGCGCCTGCGCGGCGAGCCACCGCTGACTCGCTTCGGTGTCGGCGTGTTCGCCTATTCCAAGACCTTTGACCCGGCGCGCATGCTCGCCGACCTCGGCCCGCCAAGCGTGTCGATCGCCACCGGTATCGACGATTTCGTCGCCTGGCAGCGGGCGCAGTGGGCGGGCTGAGCGTCGCCACGTGGTGCGCCGGCGCGTATGCCGTGCTGCTGGCGGTGCGCGCGCTGTGTGCGTGGCGCGAACTCCGCCGCCAGCAGGCCGCGCCGGTGGATCACGACGCGGTTCGCATGCGCGATGTCGCCGTGCTGCAACCGATCCTCGGTGGCGATCCGCGCCTGCCCGACGTGCTCGGCGCCACGCTGGCGGCACTGCCGCAGGCGCAGTTCCACTGGCTCGTCGACACCGACGATGCGGCCGGACGCTGGGCGGTCGCGCGTCTGCGCGCCGCGCACCCGCAGGTCGCGATCCGGGTCCATGAGAATCCGCCGGCGCCGGATGGCACGAATCCCAAGACCTTCAAGCTCGATCGCGCGCTGCCACAGGTCGACGCGCCCGTCTGCCTCGTGCTGGATGACGACGCGACGCTGTCGGCCGACGCGCTTGCGCGGCTGGTGTCGGCACTCGACCGGGCCGACATCGCCACCGCGTTGCCGGGCTATGTCGCCGCGGGTGAGCGCCTGCCCGGGCGCCTGCTCGCGCAGTTCGTCAACGACAACGCCGCGCTGACGTATCTGGCGCCGCTGGCGTTGGCGCCGCCGGTGTCGATCAACGGCATGTGCTACGCGCTGCGCACCGGTCGGCTGCGCGCGCTGGGCGGGTTCGCGCCGTTGCTGCATGCGCTCGCCGACGACCTGGCGATGGCCGACCACGTACGCGCGCACGGCGGTCGCATCGCGCAGACCATCGCGCCGGTCCGCGTGCGCACCAGCGTCGACGATGCGGCGCACTACGTCCGCCAGATGCATCGCTGGATGCTGTTCGCGACCTTGCTGCTGCGCCGGCAGCCGGTGTCGATGCGCCTGACCATCGGCGTGCTGCACGGCCTGCCGCCGCTGCTGCTGTGGGCGATGGGCGTGGGGCTGGTGCTGCAGCCGGACTGGGGCGGCCTGACCAGCGTCGCCGGAGTGCTCATGCTGCGGGCGGGGGTGCCCTGGATGCTGCAGGACGCACTCGGCGCGCCAGCGCCGCAGCGCCCGGTGCTGTCGGTATGGTCGGAACTGCTGCAGCCGCTGCACCTGCTGCATGCGTGCTACGTGCGCACGATCCGCTGGCGCAGCCGACGCTATCGCGTGCGGGCCGATGGGGGCTTCCGTGCCGTCTGATCCCGCGCCCGTCCGCATCGCGTTCCTCACCGGACGCAGCGATCCCGCGCGCTGCGGTCTGAGTGCTCAGCAGCAGGCATTCCTCGACGCGCTGGCGGGACCGGGCCGCGCGATGGTCGACCGCAATTTTCCCTATGTGACGCCACGCGCAGGCCATGTACCGGTCGCGCTGCCGCTGGCGGCGTTCCGCAATGCGCACGACTACCTCGGTTCGCGTCGCGCCGTCTTTGCACGCCATCACCGTACATCGGTGGTGGAAGCACTCGACGGTCCCGGCGGGACCGTCGTGCTCGCCGGCAGCTGCGGACTCGAACTGCTGGCCAATCTGCAGCTGCCGGTCGAGCTGCGCGCGCGTCTGCACGTGTTCGCCTACGGGCCGGTGGCGCGGCGCGCACCCGAGGTCGCGCGCCTGCTGTGCGTGCAGGGCCGCACCGACTGGATCTCGCGCTCGGGCTGGCGCGGGCCGGTGCAGCGCGTCGATGCCGGCCATATGGACTACCTGCGCCAGCCCGAGGTGCTGCGGCTGTGCGAGGCCTTCATCCGGGCGACGCCATGCGCATCGACCTGATCGCGCCGCCCTACAGCGGCCACCTGCATCCGGTGCTGGCGATGGCCTGCGAACTCGCGCGTGCGCATGAGGTGCGCGTGCTGTCGACGCCTTCGGCGATGGCGCAGGTGGCGCGCGCCGGACTGGTGGGTGTGCCGCTGCTGGATGCGGATGCCGAACGCACGCTCGACGCCATTTCCGATCCGCGTCACGCGGTGCGCAACCATCCGCTGCGCATGCACCGGCAGCTGCGCGCCGCGCTCGATGTCATGGCGCGATTCGCCGATGCCCTGCGGGCGCTGTACGCCCGGCCGGACACGCGTCCCGACCTGGTCATCGCCGACTTCACCGTGCCGGCAGCCGGCGCGGTCGCGCGGGCGCTCGGCATCCGCTGGTGGACCAGTCTGCCGTCGCCGTGCGTGCTCGAAGCCTCCGACGGTCCGCCGGCCTACATGGGCGGGCTGTCGCCGGGCACACATGCCGGCACGCGACTGCGGCACGCACTGGCGCGCATCGCGACACGTGTCTTCAAACGCTGCGTGCATCGCGTCCATCGCACGCGCATGGCGGCACTCGGCCTGCCGCGGCTGTATCGGCGCGACGGCAGCGAGGCGGTCTATTCGCCGGGACAGATTCTCGCGCTGGGCGTCGAGGCGCTCGAGTTTCCGCGCACCTGGCCGCCGGCGCTGCGCTTCATCGGCCCGCGGCTGCCTGCATTGGGGGAGGACACGCCCTGGCTGACGCCGCGCGCCGCGCCCCGGTTCGTCGCGGGCCGCCGGCACGTGCTGGTGACGCTGGGCACCCATCTGCGATGGGCCAAAGACGCGTTCGACGCGCGCCTGCGCGCGCTGGCCGTGGCGATGCCGGACATCGAATTCCATTTCACCGACGGCGACGCCGCGGCCGCGCACCACGCGCACCTTGGCAACCACCAGCGACTGGCCTACGTCGACTACGCGCGCTGGGTGCACCGCTACGACCTGGTGGTGCACCACGGTGGTGCCGGCATCCTCTACCAGTGCTTGGCCGCGGCACGTCCGGCGATCGTCTGTCCGCAGGACTACGACCAGTTCGACCACGCCGCGCGCCTGCAGCACGCGCGCGCCGCCCTGTGGCTGCGCGACCCCGCCGGGCTGGAGCCCGCGGTACGCCGCGCCTTCGCCGAGCCGGCCCTGTTCGCGGGGCTGCCCGCGCTGCAGGCCGCGGTGCGCGCGACGGTCGCCACGCATCCGTTGGTCACGTTGGTCGCCGACGACACGTCGAGGTAGTGCCCGAGGCAGGAAGTGACGTCTGTCACTGGGCGGCGCGCCCGGCGCGCACCATCATCCGCTCGACGCCCGCGTGCCGGCGTCGCGCTACTTACGGAGAGTGCCGAACATGTTCGACAAGCTGTCGCGGAGCTGGGATCTGGTGAAGGCGAGCGCCGCGGTGCTGCGCTCGGACAAGGAGCTGATGCTGTTCCCGATGCTCTCGGGGCTGGCCACGCTGGCGGTGCTCGCGACCTTCGTGCTGCCGCTGTTCGCGCTGCGCGTCTTCGAGCACGGCATCGGCGTCGCCGGCCTGCTGCTCGCCTTCGTCTTCTACTTCTGCCAGTACACGGTGATCGTGTTCTTCAACTCGGCGCTGGTCGGCGCGGCGATGATCCGCCTCGACGGCGGCGACCCCACGCTGTCCGACGGCCTGACCGCGGCGAAGCGCCGGCTGCCGGCGATCCTGGGCTATGCGGCGATCGCCGCGACCGTCGGCGTGCTGCTGCAGTCGCTCAAGCACAAGGAGAACAACTTCCTCGTGCGCCTGCTCGGCAGCGGCCTCGGTGCGGCGTGGACGCTGGCGACCTTCCTGGTGGTGCCGGTGCTGGTCAGCCGCGACGTCGGCCCGATCGACGCGCTCAAGCAGAGCGTGGGCCTGCTCAAGCGCACCTGGGGCGAGAACGCGATCGGCAACGTGGGCATCGGCGCGGCGTTCGGCCTGTTGACGATGCTGGCGGTGCTGATCGGCGTCGGCCTGACCTTCATCGCCCTGCAGACCTCGGTCGTGCTGGGCATCGCCATCGGCGTGGTCTGCGCGCTCGGCGTGCTGCTGCTGGGCGTCTACCAGGCCGCGTTGACCGGCATCTACTCCGCGGCGCTGTACCGCTATGCGATCTCGCACGAGGTGCCGGCGGGCTTCACCGGCGCGCAGCTCGCGCACGCGTTCGAACCCAGGCGCTGAGGCCTACAGCGAGCGGCCACCGTCGAGGCGCAGCACCTCGCCGGTGGTGAAGCCGCCGCGCAGCAGCCACGCCACCGCATCGGCGATTTCCCCGGCGCTGCCGAGCCGTGCCAACGGCGTCGCTTCGAGAATCCGCGCCTGCACGGCGGGGTCGGCGCCGTCCTCGGGCCACAGGATCGCGCCGGGCGAGACCGCATTGACCCGCACCTCGGGCGCCAGCGCGATCGCGAGGCCGCGGGTCAGGCCGAGCAGCGCGGCCTTCGACGCAGCGTAGGCGACGAGGTCGGCGCGCGGGCGTTCGGCATACAGATCGCCGATGTTGACGATCGCACCGTGCGTGGCGCGCAGCTGCGGCGCCGCCGCCTGCGCCAGCAGGAAGGGCGCACGGGCATTGGTGGCCATCAGCGCGTCGAATGCGGCGGCGTCGGTCGTCTCCAGTGGCGTCGGCGCGAACGCGGCCGCGTTGTTGACCAGCGCGTCGAGCCGGCCGAAGCGCGCGACCGTGGCCGCGACCAGGGCCGGCAACGCGGCGGCGTCGGCGAGGTCGGCCTGCAGCACGCAGGTGCTGTCCGGACGCGCGGCATCCAGCTCGGCGGCGAGCGCGTCGGCCTCGCCGCGCGAGCGGTGGCAGTGCAGGGCGAGCACGTAGCCGTCGGCATGCAGCCGGCGCGCGATGGCCGCGCCGATGCGGCGGGCGGCACCGGTGACGAGGGCGACGGGCGCGGCGTTGGGATCGGGCATGGGGCGTCACGGATCGGCAGGCCGCCACCTTACGCCAGCGGCGCTAAGCTCGTCGCGTGGGCGCACCGGACGTGCGCTGCAGGAGACCGGCATGACCATGCCTTACGCCATCGATGCGATCGATCACGTCGTGCTGCGCGTCCGCGATCTGGAGCGCGCGGTCGCGTTCTACGTCGACGTCGTCGGTTGCCACATCGCCCGCCGCCGCGACGACCTCGGCATGGTCCATCTGCGCGCCGGCAGCTCGATGATCGATCTGGTGCACACCGCTGGGCGGCTCGGCCTGCGCGGCGGCGCGGCGCCCGATCCCGGCGCCCGCGACGTCGACCACGTCTGCCTGCGCATCGCGCCTTTCGACGAAGCTGCGCTGATCGCGCACCTCGCCGCGCACGGCGTCGCCCCCGAAGGCCCGGCCGAATCGAACTACGGCGCCCGGGGCGACGGCGACTCGCTGCGCTTCGCCGATCCAGAAGGCAATGTCGTGGAGCTCAAAGGCCGGCGCTGACGCGGGCGTTGCGGACGCCTCGCGTATTCTGGGCGTCGCACTTTCCGAGAACACCCGATGTCCGTTGCCGCCCCGTCTCCGTCCGAGGACGCACTCGCCCACAGCGCCGAGCTGCGCGCGCTGATCCATGCGCAGATCGAGGACGCCGGCGGCGCGATTCCGTTCTGGAAGTTCATGGAGCTGGCGCTGTATGCGCCTGGTCTGGGCTACTACAGCGCGGGCGCGGCGAAATTCGGCGCCGCCGGTGATTTCGTCACCGCGCCCGAGCTCGGGCCGCTGTTCGCCGAATGCATCGCCGAGGCGGTGGCTCCGGTGCTGCAGCAGATCGGGCGTGATGCGCAGTTCTTCGAGATCGGCGGCGGCAGCGGTGCGTTCGCCGGCGATGCGCTGGCGCATCTCGCAGCGCTCGGCGCCGTGCCGGCGCGTTACGCGATCCTCGAGCCGAGTGCCGATCTGCGCGATCGCCAGCGCACGCATCTGCAACAGCGCCTGCCGGCGGATCTGTTCGCGCGCGTCGAATGGGTCGACGGGCCGATGCCGGGCGACTGGCAAGGCGTGCTGTTCGCCAACGAGGTCATCGATGCCTTGCCGACGCCACGCTTCGTGATCGGCGAGGGCGAGGTCTACGAGGAGTACGTCACCCGCGACGGCGACGGCTTCGGCCGCACCCTCCATCCGGCCGACGCGCTGCTGGGCTCGGCCGTGCGTCATGTCGAGCAGCAGCGCGGCGCGCCACTGCCCGATGGCTACCGCTCCGAACTGCTGCCGCAGCTGCCGTACTGGGTGCAGGCGGTGGCCGGCGGCCTGACCCGTGGCGCGATGCTGTTCATCGATTACGGCTACACGCGTCGCGAGTTCTACCGCGACGACCGCGACGCCGGCACGCTGCGCGCCTTCCATCGCCACCAGGTCACCGGCGACGTGTTCGCGCTGCCGGGGCTGCAGGACCTCACCGCGTCGGTGGACTTCACCGCGCTCGCCGAGGCCGGCACCCATGCCGGCTTCGACTTCGCCGGCTACTGCAACCAGACCTCGCTGCTGCTGGGCAACCGGCTCGAACAGCGGCTCGCCGCGCACGAGGAACGCGCTGCCGACGAAGCCGCGCGCTACGCGCTGCGCCAGCAGGCCAAGCGACTCACCCTGCCGGGCGAGATGGGCGAGGCCTTCCAGGCGATCGGATTCGCGAAGGATGTCGACTTCGATCACGCCTTCCTGATCGGCGACATGAGCCACCGTCTGTGAACCTGCCTGCATGACGCGACGCCCGCGCTTCGGCCGGTCGCTCAAGCCGCTGCGACATCCGCGATGGTGGAGCGGGCTGTGGATCGCGGCGATCGCGATCGTCGTCGTGCTGTCACTGGCGCCGTCGGTGCCGATGCCGGACGTGCCCGACGGCGACAAGCTCGGCCATCTCCTCGCCTACTTCGCGCTCGCCGCATCGGCGGTGCAGTTGTACGCGCGCTGGCCGGCCCTGCTCGGCGCCGGCATCGGACTGGTGCTGCTGGGCATCGGACTGGAGTACGCGCAGGGCGCGCTGACCGACACGCGGATGCAGGACCCCGCGGATGCGCTGGCCAACACGCTCGGCGTGATCGCCGGGCTGGCGACGCGGCTGACCCGGATGCGCGACCTGCTGCTACGCATCGACGGCGTCGACAGGCCGCGATGAACCCGCGGCACCGCCTGGCGTCGATTGGCCGATAATCGCGATCGATCCCACAACGCGCCGACCATGTCCAACGCCTCTTCCACGACGTCCACAAGCGCTCCGGACACTCGCTTCCGCGACGACGCCCGCCTGGCATTCGCCCGCGAGGCGACCGGCGACCCGACGCTGGTGCTCGATCGCGCGTCCATGGACGCCGGCTTCCGCAGCTACTGGCGTGGCACCGCGCTGGGCATCTCGCGCATCGTCATGGATTCGCCGCCCGATCTGGAGGACGTGCGGCCCTGGCTGCAGATCCGCGATCTGCTGGAAATGCACGGTGTGCGCGTGCCGCACGTGCTCGCGCGCGACGTCGAACGCGGCTTCCTGCTGCTCGAGGATCTCGGCGGCGAGACCTGCCTGCAGGCGCTGGCGCAACTCGAGCCCGATGCGCTGATGGACGCCGCGTTCGACCAGCTGGTGCGGGTGCAGGCCGTCGTGCCGCCGCCCGCGCTGCCGGCATACGACGAGGCCATGCTGCGGCGGGAGCTGGCCCTGTTTCCCGACTGGTTCCTGGGCCGCCATCTGGGCGTGACCCTGTCCGATGACGAGCGTGACGGCTGGGACAGCGTGCAGGCCTACCTCGTCGCAGCGATGCTCGCCCAGCCGCAGGTCTTCGTGCATCGCGATTTCATGCTGCGCAACCTGATGCCGGTCGAAGGCGGCGTGGCCGTGCTCGATTTCCAGGACGCGGTGGTCGGTCCGATCGCCTACGACCCGGCCTCGCTGCTGCGCGATGCCTTCCACAGCTGGCCCGAGGCGCAGGCCGATGCGTGGCTGGCGCAGTGGCATGCGCGCGCGTCGTCTGCGGGGCTGCCGGTGCCGGCACTCGAGCGTTTCCGCACCGATGTCGCCCTGACCGGCGTGCAGCGCCACCTGAAGGTCATGGGCATCTTCGCGCGGCTGCACCATCGCGATGCCAAGCCGAAATACCTGACCGACGTGCCGCGCTTTCTGGCCTACCTCGACGCGGTGGTGCCGTTCCACGCCGCGCTTGCGCCGCTGGCCGCGTTGCTCGACCGGCACGTGCGTCCACGCCTGTTCCTGAGCTGATCGTCCCGGTGCCCGCCATGCCCCAGACCGTGATCCCGCAGCTGCGCATGACCGACGCGACGCGCAGCCTCGCCTTCTACGCCGCGCTCGGGTTCACGGTCGACTGGGAACACCGCTTCGAGGCCGGCCTGCCGCTGTTCGCACAACTCACGCGCGAGGGGCAGACGATCTTCCTCAGCGGGCACGCCGGCGACTGCGCGGTCGGCGGCGCGGTCTACTTCAAGGTCGATGACGTCGACGCCTGCGCGCGTGCGTTCGAAGACGCGGGCGTGCCGATCCTCCACGCACCCTGGGACACCGACTGGGGCACGCGCGAGATGCTGGTGGTCGATCCCGACCACAACCGCCTGCGCTTCGCCCGGCACGATGACGGGGCCGCCGGATGATCGACCTGTTCGCGAATGCGCCGCAGCCCGTCCAGGGTATCCGCACCGGCATCGGCGGCTGGACCTTCGCGCCGTGGCGCGACAATTTCTATCCCAAGGGTCTGGTGCAGAAGCGCGAGCTGGAGTACGCCAGCCGGCATCTGACCGCGATCGAGATCAACGGCACCTTCTACGGTGCGCAGAAGCCGGCGACGTACGCGAAATGGGCCGAAGAGACGCCCGAAGGCTTCGTGTTCTCGCTGAAGGCGCCACGCCACATCGTCGGCGCACGCGCGCTGGCCGGCACGGCGAAGCAGATCGCAGGGTTCGTGGACGGCGGCATCGGCGAACTCGGCGACCGGCTCGGCCCGCTGCTGTGGCAGTTCGCGCCGCAGCGCCGCTTCGATGCCGATGATATCGAGGCCTTTCTCGCACTGCTGCCGGACCAGGTCGATGGCCTGCCGCTGCGACATGCGGTGGAAGTCCGGCACCCGTCGTTCCGGAGCGAGGCCTGGCTGCGCCTGGCCCGCGCACGCGGCGTCGCGACGGTGTTCACCGATTCGCCCGACTACCCGTCGTTCGCGGATATCACCGGCGACTTCGTCTACGCGCGCCTGATGTCGAGCCGCGAAGACCACGCGCAGGGCTATCCGGGCCTGCAGCTCGATGCCTGGGCCAAGCGCGCGCTGCAATGGTCGGCAGGCGACGCGCCTGCCGATCTGCCGTATGTGGGTGCGCGCGACGCCGCAGCGGCGAAGCGGCGCGACACTTTCGTGTTCTTCATTTCGGCCGCGAAGGCGCGCAATCCCGCCGCGGCAATGGCCTTGCAGCAGCGGCTCGAAGCGGCCCGCTAGCTCGCGCGCGTTTGCGCGATCGCCGCGATGCGCGCCTTGCGCAGCGCTTCGCCGATCGCCGGTCCGCTGATGCCCTCGCTGGCCAGATCGCGTGCGTTGATCGCCAGCGCGGCGGCATGCCCGCGGCGCAGGATGCCGGCCTGCGGATAGGCGTCGTCGGCGCTGCCGAGGCAGCCGCGCTTGTCGCATTCGCAGACCAGGGCGAGCTGGTCGATGCGTGCCGGCTTGCGGAAGCCGTCGCAGCGGGCGATCAGATCGTGCAGGGTCGCGTCGCGCAGTTCGGCGATGCGGTGCACGTTGAGATGTTCGCGGCAGGCGACGATCGCAAGTTCGCGGTACGCGGCCGGCACCTTCAGCCGCGCGCACAGCGCTTCGAGCGGGGCGATGCCGGCGTGCTCGTGGCCGACGTGGCGCGGCAGCCTGTCGACCGGCGTCAGCGCCTTGCCCAGATCGTGGGTCAATGCGGCGAAACCGATCAGCGCATCACCGGGCGCCAGCCGCGCGGCCATGTCGACGACCATCTCGACATGCACGCCGGTGTCGACTTCCGGATGGAACTCGGCGCGCTGCGGCACGCCGTAGAGCGCGTCGACCTCCGGCAGCACGACCGCGAGCGCGCCGCAGTCGTGCAGCGTGCGCACGAATGCAGAGGGCTGCGCCGACGCGAGCGCGCGCGCGAGTTCCTTCCACACGCGCTCGGGCGTCAGCGCTTCGAGTTCGCCGGCCTCGACCATGCGGCGCATCAGCGCCATCGTCCCGTCGGCGACGGTGAAGCCCAGCGGCGCGAAGCGCGCCATGAAGCGCGCGGCGCGCAGCACGCGTAGGGGATCCTCGGCGAAGGCGGGTCCGACGTGGCGCAGCACGCGGGCCTCGATGTCGCGCACGCCGCCAAACGGGTCGGTCAGCCTGCCGTCGGCGCCTTCGGCGATCGCATTGATGGTGAAGTCGCGACGGCCGAGATCGTCCTCCAGCGTCACCGACGGATCGGCGTCGACGACGAAGCCGCGATGGCCGCGGCCGGACTTGCGCTCGGTGCGTGCGAGCGCGTGCTCTTCCTGCGTCTGCGGATGCAGGAACACCGGAAAATCCAGTCCGATCGCGCGGAAGCCGGCGGCTTCCATCGACGCCTGCGTCTCGCCGACGACGACCCAGTCGCGGTCGCCGACCGGCTGGCCGAGCAAGCGGTCACGCACCGCGCCGCCGACGAGATGGATCTCCATCGCGAGGTCAGGCCGGGCAGGCGAAGCGCTTGTTCCGCTGCGCCGGCGCGCCGCGCATGCGCGGCTCCAGCGGCGCGGCCTGGCCGTACATGCGCCAGTCGTAGATCACGCTGAAAGCCAGCACGCGCGCGACGTATTCGCGCGTCTCGCGGTAGCTGATCGTCTCGATCCAGATGTCCGGGTCCATGTCCGGACGCTGTGACAGCCAGCGCCCCGTCGGCGTCGGCCCCGCGTTGTACGCGGCGATAGCGACGTAGGGCAGCGTGTACATGTCCTTCTTCTCGCGCAGGTACGCGGTGCCGATGGCCACGTTGGTCGCCGGATCGTAGAGGCTGTCCGGCCCGCCGTAGGCGATGCCGAGGCGACGCGCGACGGCGGCGCCGGTGGCCGGCATCACCTGCATCAGGCCGCGGGCATCGGCCGGCGAGCGCGCGTTCGGATTGAAGGTGCTCTCGGCGCGGATCTCGGCCGCGACCCAGGCCGGGTCGAGGCCCTGACGCTGCGACTCGCGTTCGATCAGCGCCTGCTGGGTCAGCGGGAAGCGCAGCGTGTACAGTCGCGACTCTTCCGGCTTGCGACCGAGGCCGAACACGCCTCGGTCGTACCAGCCGCTCTCCTGTGCGACCTGCACCGCGATGCGGCGCTGCGCATCGTCGAAGCGTTCGAGCGCCGCGCTCCATTCGCGTGCGGCCCAGCCGGGCCGGTCGATGCGGTACAGCGCGAGCGCGCGCGTGAGGCCAGGATCGGCGGCGACCTTCGCGCGTGCATCGTTGGTCGGCGCATGGTCCAGCGGGCACAGCGCGTAGGGCTGGTCGACGCGGTCCGCGGCGAGGAAGCCGTGGAAGTCGGAGCTCTTCGCCGCCTCGCGGAACAGCGGGGTCGCGCCGGCGCGGTCGCCGGTCAGCTCGGTCGTGCGCGCCTGGAACCAGGTCCAGCGCGACTGGCCGCGCTGCGAGGCGCCCATCTTGCCGATCGCAGTGCGTGCCGCAGCCCAGTCCTTGCGCGCCAGCGCCTCGCGCACGCGCCATTCGTGCAGGCGCTCGTCGTAGGCGCTTTCGGGCACGCTATTGAGCAGGCGCGCCGAGTCGGGCAGATAGGACGCGACCGTCCACAGCGCGGCCTGGTAGAGCACGCGGCCGTTCTCGGTTTCGCCGAAGTCCAGCGCCGCGGCGAGCGCCGGCAACTGCTGTTCGGCGGCCAGCGGGTCGTCCTTGGCGAACTTCGCCAGACCCTGCGAGGCGACCAGACGGCTGCGCGCGGTCTTCGGCCATTGCGCGGCACGCGCGTGCGGCGCCTGCATGTAGTCGGCGTAATCGTTGGCGAGCGCCTGCTGGCCGGCGGACATGCCGCGCGCGATGGTGCGCATGACGCCGACGTCCCACTCGGCGGCGGCCAGATCGAAGCGTTCCCAGCGCAGCGCGTCGTCGAGCCCGCCATTGGCGGCCAGCGTCGCGAACGGCGCGTCGCATTCGTTCGGCAGCGACTTGCCGCTGCTGCGCCACAGCGCCTGTGCATCGCGCGTCCACTGCGCATCGGTCGCGCCGGTCCGCGCGCGTGCATCGAGTTCGATGCAGCGCAGGGTGGCATTGCTGATGCCCGGAACCCAAGCCGCGCGCACCGCCGTCCATTCCTGCCGCTTGGCCAACGCCCGCAGCCAGCCTTCGCGGAATACCTCGGCGACCGGCGTGCCCTTGTGGCGTTCGAGGAAGTCGCGACCCTGCGCGATCGGCAGCGTGTCGAGATTGCGGCGCAGCGTCGCCAGTTCCAGCCAGGCCGCGGCCGGATGCGACTGCAGCGACGGCGACACCGGCTGGCCGCGCTCGGCCGCCTGCATCGCGGCGCGGAACGCGGCGTCGTCGTTCGACTGCGCGGATGCGCCGAGCGGCGACAACGCGAGGAGCGCGGGCAGCAACAGCCGGCGGACGCGTCGGTGCAGGGACGTGATCGGAGCGGAAACAGCGGGCATCTGCGGCATCGGCACGGGCATGTCGAGGATGGCGGCCGACTATAGCGGAGGCGGGCTGAAGCGCTCTTTCGCACGGTGCCGCGTTCAATGCAGGCGTGCGCGCCGGGCCCTGCGGCAGGCACCGATTAGAATGACGGCCCCTCCCGTCCGGTCCCGCGCACATGATCACTCTCGGCACGCCGCTGTCCCCGTCCGCCACCCGCGTGCTGCTGCTCGGTTCGGGCGAGCTGGGCAAGGAAGTCGCGATCGAGCTGCAGCGCTTCGGCGTGGAAGTGATCGCCGCCGACCGCTACGTCGATGCACCGGCGATGCAGGTCGCGCATCGCAGCCACGTGCTCGACATGCTCGATCCGGCCGCGCTGCGCGCGCTGATCGCCAAGGAGCAGCCGCATCTGGTGGTGCCCGAGATCGAAGCGATCCACACCGATACCCTGGTCGCGCTGGAGCAGGGCGGCCTCAACGTGGTGCCGACCGCACGCGCGACACGCCTGACCATGGACCGCGAAGGCATCCGCCGCCTCGCCGCCGAAACGCTGGGCCTGCCGACTTCGCCCTACCGCTTCGTCGACACGCGCGAGGAATACCGCGCCGCGATCGAGGCCGTGGGCCTGCCGTGCGTGGTCAAGCCGGTGATGTCGTCTTCGGGCAAGGGCCAGAGCACGGTGCGCAGCGAGGCCGACATCGATGCCGCATGGGACTACGCGCAGACCGGCGGCCGCGCCGGCGCGGGCCGCTGCATCGTCGAGGGCTTCATCGACTTCGAATACGAGATCACCCTGCTGACCGTGCGCCATGCCGGCGGCACCGCGTTCTGCGCGCCGATCGGACATGTGCAGATCGCCGGCGACTACCGCGAGAGCTGGCAGCCGCAGGCGATGTCGCCGGCCGCGCTGCAGGCCGCGCGCGATGTCGCGCGCGCGGTGACCGACGACCTCGGCGGGCGCGGCGTGTTCGGTGTCGAACTGTTCGTGAAGGGCGACGACGTGTGGTTCTCGGAAGTCTCGCCGCGTCCGCACGACACCGGCCTGGTCACGCTGGCGTCGCAGGATCTCAGCGAGTTCGCATTGCATGCGCGCGCGATCCTCGGCCTGCCGATTCCGGTCGATGCGGATGGTGTGGTGGCGCACGGCACCGCGGCGTCGTGTGCGCTGCTGGCGCAGGGCACGGGCGTGCCGGTGTTCTCGAACATCGGCGCCGCGCTGCAGTCGCCCGACAGCGCGCTGCGCCTGTTCGGCAAGCCGCGCGTCGAGGGCCAGCGCCGCGTCGGTGTGACGCTGGCGCGCGGCGCGGACGTGGAGACGGCACGCGCGACGGCGCGCGAGGCGGCGGCTGCGATCACGATCGAGTGGACCTGATCGGGCACGTGAAGTTTTCGCCGATCTGGAATCGAGCGCGATCCAGCCCCTTCCCCCGCGCGCGGGGGAAGGTTGGGATGGGGGCAAACGTTCCGATAGCGGCGTTGTCGGATTTCGGGCAGCGCTGTTCGCACGAACCTCTTTTTCAGTGCGACCTGAAGGTTCGCCCCCACCCAACCCTCCCCCGCGCACGGGGGAGGGCTTTTTCTCCACGCGCGCATGCAGACCTACGCGCTCGTGTCGAAGCGGGCCACGCATGCTGACCTGGTCCATGCTCTGCTTCCCGCTGCTCGGCGCCGTCGCAGGCATCCTCGCGGGACTGCTCGGCATCGGCGGCGGCATCGTGCTGGTCACCGCGCTGGTCTGGCTGTTGCCGCTGTACGGCGTGCCGCAGGACGCGGCGATGCATACCGCGCTCGCGACCGCGCTCGCCAGCATCATCCTGACCGGCCTGTCCTCGGCACGCGCGCATCATCTGCGCGGCAGCGTGCTGTGGCATTCGGTGGCGTGGATGCTGCCCGGCGTGCTGCTGGGCGGCTGGCTCGGCAGCTGGCTGGCGGTGCTGCTCGACGGCGACGTGCTGCGCTATTGCGTGGTGGCCTACTGCGGTGTCGTCGGCACGCAACTGCTGCTGTCGCGCACACCCGAGGCCAGCGGCGATGCCGTGGTGCCGACCGGTCCCGGCCTGTCGGGCGCCGGTGTCGGCATCGGCGCACTGTCGTCGATCGTCGGCATCGGCGGTGGCGGCATGACGGTGCCGCTGCTGGTGTGGCTGGGCGTGTCGCCGGTGCGTGCGGTCGGCACGTCGTCGGCCTGCGGCGTGTTCGTGGCCTTCGCCGCGGCGGCCGGTTACGCGTTGCAGGCGCCGGCCGATGTGGTGCCGGGCGTGTCCTGGGGCTATGTCTACCTGCCGGGCGCGATCGGCATCGCGCTGGCCTCTGTGTTCGCCGCGCCTTACGGCACGCGGATCGCGCATGCGATCAGCGGCGCCACGCTCAAGCGCGTGTTCGCGCTGTTCCTCTATCTGGTGGGTGCAAGCCTGCTGTTGCTCTGACATCTGCTGACGGATTGCCCATGACCCGGAACATTCCCGCGCCCATCGCCGACCTCGCCTCGCGCATGACCGCTTGGCGCCATCGCATCCACGCCTGGCCGGAACTCGGCTTCGAAGAGGAGCGCACCTCGGCGCTGGTGATCGAGGAACTGCGCGGCCTCGGCCTGGAGGTGCACACGGGTCTCGGCGGCACCGGCGTCGTCGCGGTGATCGACAGCGGCAAGCCGGGTCTGTCGATCGGCCTGCGCGCGGACATGGACGCGCTGCCGATGGACGAACAGAGCGACCTGCCGTTCCGCTCGCAGCGTCCCGGCGTCGCCCACACCTGCGGCCACGACGGGCACACCTCGGCACTGCTGGGCACGGCCGCGCATCTGGTCACGCATCCGCCGGCTACCGGCCGCGTGGTGCTGATCTTCCAGCCGGCCGAAGAGGGCGGGCGCGGCGCGATCCGGATGATCGAGGACGGCCTGTTCGCGCGTTGGCCCTGCGACGAGGTCTACGCCTTCCACAACATGCCGGCGCTGCCGAGCGACCGCGCCAGCGTACGCAGCGGTGCGACGCTGCAGTCGCTGGCGGTGTTCGAGATCGCGATCGAAGGCGTCGGCGGTCATGCGGCCGCGCCGCATCGCGCCAACGATCCGCTGCAGGTCGCCGCGCGGCTCGCGGTCGACATTTCCGCCATCGTCGGTCGCCACATCGATCCGATGGAAGCGGCGCTGATCAACGTCGGCTCGCTGCAGGCCGGCACCACGCACAACATCATTCCCTCGACCGCATCGCTCAGCGGCACGATCCGCGCGCTGTCGAAGGACGTGCACGAGGCGCTGCTCGAGCGCCTGCGCGCGCTGTGCGAGGGCCATGCGCAGATCTCGGGCTGCAGTATCGATCTGCAGATTCCGCATGCGTGCCCGCCCTGCGTCAATGCGCCCGAACAGGCGGCGCTTGCGGCCGAGGCGATCGGCGACGTGCTCGGCGCCGCGAACGTCGCGACCGACCTGCGCGCCTATCCGTTCTCCGACGACTTCTCCTACATGCTCGAACAGTGGCCCGGCGCCTATCTGTTTCTCGGCATGGACAGTGCGATGTGCCACCACCCGACCTTCCGCTTCGACGACGGCCTGCTGCCGGTCGCGGTGGCGGTGTTCGACCGCATCGTGCGGCGGCGTCTGGGCTGATCGGACGGCCCGTGGGAGCGCGCTTGCGCGCGATCCTGGCACGACCCCTTCGCGCGCGAGCCCGCGCCCACATAAGCTATGTCGCGCACCGTGGGCCGACCGGGGTGCGCCGACTTTCCTGCGAGTGCACCATGTCCCAGCGCGACTGGGTGGCCCAGGCCATCCGCAAGATCGAAGCCGACTTCAATCGCTCGGCCGACACCCATCTGATTCCGTTGGCGCTGCCGGGTTTTCCGGGTATCGACGTCTACCTCAAGGACGAATCCAGCCATCCGACCGGCAGCCTCAAGCACCGGCTCGCGCGCTCGCTGTTCCTCTACGCGCTGGCCAACGGCTGGCTGCACGCGGGCAGCACGGTGGTCGAGGCGTCGAGCGGGTCGACCGCCGTCTCGGAAGCCTATTTCGCGCGCCTGCTGGGCCTGCCCTTCGTCGCCGTCATGCCAGCCTCGACCTCGCCGGAGAAGATCGCCGCGATCGAATTCCACGGCGGCCGCTGCCACCTCGTGCCCAGTGCCTGCGGCATCGGCGAGGCCTCGCAGCAGCTCGCGCGCGAGACCGGCGGGCATTTCATGGACCAGTTCACCTACGCCGAACGGGCGACCGACTGGCGTGCGAACAACAACATCGCCGAGTCGATCTTCAAGCAGATGGCGCAGGAAGCGCATCCGGTGCCGCGCTGGATCGTCTGCAGCGCCGGTACCGGCGGCACCAGCGCGACGATCGGCCGCTACGCCAGCTATCGCGGCTACGACACCCGGGTGCTGTGCGCCGATCCGGAGCACTCCGCGTTCTTCGATCACTACGCGCGCTGCCGCGACGGCCGGACCCCGCACGGCGACATCGCCGCGGCGCCGCCATCGCGCATCGAAGGCATCGGCCGCCCGCGCGCCGAGGCGAGCTTCATCCCCGGCTGCGTCGACGCGATGCTCAAAGTGCCCGACGCGCTGAGCCTCGCCGCGATGCGCTGGACCAACACGCGGCTGGGCCGGCGCGTCGGCGGTTCCACCGGCACCAACATCATCGGCGTGCTGCACGCCGCGCAGGCCATGCGCGCAGCGGGCGTGACCGGCTCCATCGTCACCATCCTCTGCGATGGCGGCGAGCGCTACGCGCACAGCTACTACAACCCCGATTGGTACACCGCACAGGGCTTCGACATGGACGCGGCGGACATCGCGATGCGCGCCTGCGCCGAGCAGGCGGCCGCGCTGCCGCCGATGGCCTCGGCCGGCGACGTGGCCGGCTGAGTAGTGCGGTCAAGCTGGGGTTGACCCCAGGTGCGGCGAGGTTAACGATTCGTTACAACCTGACTGCCGGCGGCATGGGGGCACCGGCAGACCTTCCGCACCACTGGAGTACTGCCCATGATCCCGATGCCCCGCCACCGGCTGGCCGCCGCCGTCCAGCTGTCGATGCTGCTCGCGCTGCCCGCCGCAGCGAACGCCCAGACCGCCGCCAGCGAACCGGAAGCCCGCACGCTCGACACCGTGCAGGTCACCGGCAGCCGCATCCGCAAGGCGGAGATGGAAACCGCAGTGCCGGTGCAGGTGCTCTCGCGCGAGGACATCGACCGCAGCGGATTCACCTCGGTCGCCGACATCGTGCAGAACCTCACCGCCAGCGGCGCGGCGCTCAATACCAAGTTCAATTCCAGCGGCAACTTCGGCTTCCCGCCCGACGGCGGCGGCGTGGGCGCGGGCGCGGCGACGGTCGATCTGCGGCACCTCGGCGCCAAGCGCGTGCTGGTGCTGGTCGACGGCATCCGCTGGGTCAACGAATCGTCCGGCTCCGGCGTGGGCTCGGCAGTGGACCTCAACACGATTCCGCTGGCGCTGATCGACCGCATCGAGGTGCTCGAAGACGGTGCGTCGTCGATCTACGGCTCCGACGCCATCGCCGGCGTGGTCAACATCATCACCAAGCGCGAGGCCGACGGCGGCAGCCTCGACCTGCATTACGGCGAGTACGACGACCTCGGCGGCCAGACCTGGGGCGCCGACCTGGGCTGGGGCGGCGGCACCGAACGCGCGCAGTGGTTCCTCGGCGCCTCGTACTACAAGCAGCGCGAGATCGCGTCCTCGAAGTTCGCCAACGCGGCGGTACCCGTGCCCGGCACGGGCCTGTCCAACGGCAGCTCGGCGACGCCGTCGGGACGTTTCATCTTCGAGGACCCGACCACCGGCGAGACCGTCGACCTGACGCCCAATGCCGGCGCGACTTCGCCGGTCTACGATTCCACGCAGACCGGCTGCACGCGCACCGACGACTTCCACTGTTTCGGCACTGCGGACCGCTACAACTTTGCGCCGAACAACCTGCTGCTCACGCCGTCCGAGCGCAAGTCGGTGTTCGGCCAGGTGCGCTTCGAGTTCACGCCGCAGATGTCGGCCTATGCGCGCGTGCTCTACAACGAGCGCACCTCGTCCAACCAGGCCGCGCCCGAGCCGATCTTCCTCGGCACCGATGCCGGCGTGTACAACCCGTACGCGGAGAGCACGCTGACGATTTCGGCGCTCAATCCCTTCAATCCCTTCGGCTTCGACCTGACCACCGAGGGCGACAGCCCCAACCTGTTCCTGCTCGCGCGGCGTCCGGTCGAAGGCGGCCCGCGGCGCTACACCCAGGACGTCAACACCTGGTACGCGGCCGGCGGTCTGGAAGGCACGTTCCAGGTTGGCGTGCGCACCTGGAACTGGGACGTGAACCTCGTCCGCAGCCAGAGCCGCGCCGAGCAGACCAATACCGGCAGCTACAACATCCGCCGCATCAACGAGGCGCTGGGCGATCCGGCCGTGTGCGCGACGATCGCCGGCTGTGTGCCGCTGGACCTGTTCGGCGGCCCGGGCACGATCACCCCGCAGATGCTGGCCTTCATCCAGCCGGTGGTGCGCGACGAAAGCCGCAACGCGCTGACGCTGGCCTCGGCCAACGTCACCGGCGACCTGTTCGAGATGTGGGCCGGACCGCTGTCGTTCGCCGCCGGCTACGAATACCGCAAGTACGAGGGCAGCTACACGCCCGATCCGATCACAGTGGCCGGCGAATACAACGGCGTGCCGTCGGGCATCACCCGCGGCGAGTACGACGTCAACGAGGCCTATGCGGAGTTCAGCGTGCCGCTGATGCGCGACGGCGCGTTCGGCGAGATGCTCGACCTGAGCATCGCCGGCCGCTATTCGGACTACTCGACCTTCGGTGGCGAGACGACCGGCAAGGTCGGCCTGCGCTGGCAGCCGGTCGACGAGATCCTGTTCCGCATGAGCTACGCCGAAGGCTTCCGCGCGCCGTCGATCGGCGAGCTCTACGGCACGCTCAGCCGCTTCGACGCGACTCTGGTCGATCCGTGCTCGGGTGCCGCCGTGCCGTCACCGGCCTGCGCCGCCGACGGCGTGCCGCCGGGCTACACGCAGACCAACTCGCAAATCTCGGTCGTCACCTCGGGCAACGCGAACCTGCAGCCCGAGCACAGCCGCAGCCTGATGATCGGATCGGTGTGGAGCCCGTCGTTCGCCGACGAGGTGTCGTGGTCGGACCGTCTCGATCTGGGCGTGACGTTCTATCGCCACCACATCACCGACGCGATCCAGGCACCCGATGCGCAGGCGATCCTCGAGCGCTGCATCGCCACGCGCGATCCGTTCTCCTGCGATTCCTACGACCGCAGTGATCGCGGCCAGATCATCCGTTTCGACGACATCCTGGCCAACCTCGGCACCATCAAGACCGACGGCTGGGATTTCACCGCCGCGTGGACGCTGCCCGAGCGCGACTGGGGCCGCCTGCGCTTCGATGCCAAGACCACTTGGGTCACGCGCTACGAGCTGGCCAACGAGACCGGCGCGCTGGAACCGCGGCGCCCGGGCGTCGAGGTCAACAACAGCGCGATTCCCGAGTGGAGCGGCACGCTGGTGACCGACTGGACCCGCGGCCCCTGGTCGCTGGCCTGGACGGTGCGCTACATCGACAGCCTCGTCGAATCCTGCGGCGGCGCCAACGGTTTCCCGATCTGCGACGACAGCGACAACGACGTCAACGGCCTCGGCGCGACGACCTATCACGACCTGCAGCTGTCCTGGCGCAACACCGCTTGGCTCGACGGCGTGCGCGTCAGCCTGGGCGTCAACAACCTCACCGGCAAGGAACCGCCGGTGTGCCTGAGCTGCAGCCTCAACGGCTACGACGCGTCGACCTACGACCTGCCGGGTCGCTTCCTCTACGCGCGTCTGGGTATCGACTTCTGAAGTGGATGCCCGTCGGCTGAAACGCGCGCACCGGGCATGGCGCGATCGCACGGTTCGCCCCCACCCAACCCTCCCCCGCACGCGGGGGAGGGCGCAAGCGCGCAGCGGCTTGCACCGAGTGCAGTAGACCGAAGCCCTCCCCCTACGCGCGCGGGGGGTGAGCGCGATCCGCTCGCGCGGCGCTGCCGCGCGGATCGATCGAGCGCCCGGCGTGCTGCGCCGGGCCGGACGGGGCGGGTGGGGGCGAAGCGTGGGTCTCGCGCGGTCGCGTTCCGAGCGACCACCACCGATCGCTAGCGCCTGAGCGCAGCCTCGGGCACCTGCAGCTGCGTCGACAGTGCCAGATGGTCTGAGAACGCCGCCGGCAGCGCCTTCATGTCGACGCACTTGAGGTTGCCGGTGACCAGGATGTGGTCGATCGCCTTCTGCGGACGCCAGCTCGGGAAGGTGTGCACCGCGCAGGACGGCGGCTGCAGGCCGGTGCCGCGATAGAGCACCGACATCTCCGGCCGGTCGGAGGTGCAGTTGAAGTCGCCCATCAGCACCGCGTTCGGGTGATCGGCCAGCACTTCGGCGATGAAGGACAGCTGCGAATGCCGCGACTGCGCGCCCAGTGACAGGTGCGCGACCGCGACGACCAGGCCTTCGTCGCCTTCGCCGAAACGGCTCAGCAGCACGCCGCGGCCTGAGATGCGGCCGGGCAGGGCGTGGTTGATGACCTCGATCGGCTCGAGCCGGCTCAGCAGGCCGTTGGCGCTGGACGCGACCGCACCGACGCGGCGGTTCGGCTGGTGGGTCCAGTACTCGAAGCCGCCGCGCTCGGCGAGGTAGTGCGTCTGGTTGGTGAACCCCGAGCGCCAGCTGCCGGGGTCGGCCTCCTGCAGGCCGACGATGTCGTGGCTGCCGGCGAGCGTGGCGATCGTGTCGAGCGCGGTGCGCTTGCCGGCCGGCAGCACGTGGGACCAGCTGCGCGTCGCGTAGTCGCTGTAGCGACGCGTGCTGGAACCGGCCTGGATGTTCGCGCTGAGCACCTTGAGCGTGCGCGCGGCCTCGGTGGCCCGGGGGGCGGAACTTCCCACGACGTCGGGCGCTTACTGCGCCGCGCGTTCCATCGCGACCAGGTGGTCGGTGATGCGCAGGATGTCTTCCAGCGACTTGCCGCCGATCACGCGGTACTTGCCGTTGACGACCATGGTCGGCGTGGCGTTGACGCCGCTGCGCACGGCGAACTGGCGCGCGCGGCCCAGGTTGGCGTTGACCGCGAAGCTCTGCATCGTGCTGGTGAAACGCGCCTGGTCGATGCCGAGGCCCGCGTAGTAGGCGGCGATGCTGGCGGCATCGGCGTTCGGACGCAGCTTGCGCTCGATGTGGATCGCGTTGAACGTCGCGTCGTGGGTCTTGGCCAGCGTGCCCATCGCCTCGGAGGCGAAGAAGGCGCGCGGGAAGTTGTCGTTCGGATCGAACACCGCCGGCAGCGCGACGAAATTCACGTCGCCCGGCAGGCGCGCCTTCCATGCGTTGACCAGCGGCTCGAACGCGGCGCAGTGGCCGCACCAGTAGGCGAACACCTCGGCCACTTCCACCTTGCCGGCGGTCGCGGCGAACGGCTGGCCGCCTTCGATCTCGACGTAGTCGGTGCCGGCGACCGGCGCCGGGCCCTGCGGCGCGACGACCGGGTTGGTGTTCGGCGCGGCGGCCTCGGCCGGTGCATCCGCGGTGGGCGCCGCGGCCTCGGTGGCGGCCGGCGTGGTGGTGTCAGCCGGGGCGGCCGGTGCCGTCTGCGCCGGCGCTTCGGGCGCGGCGGCCGGCGTCGCGGCGGTGTCGGGCTGCTGGCCGCAGGCCGCGAGCAGGGCGGAAGCGAGCAGCGGAAGCAGGATGTGGCGGATCTTCATGGGGTCTCTCTCGATGGAAATCGTGCGGTGAGGCTCAGCGCGCGGCGCGTTCGCGTGCGATCAGCTGGTCGGCCACGGTGAGCAGGTCTTCCAGCCGCCGGCCCATCACCCGGTAGCGGCCGTTGATGATGAGCGTGGGCGTGCCTTCGACGCCACTGCGCACCGCGAAGGCGCGGGCGGCGTTCAGCTTTTCGGTGGTCTGCGCGCTGGTCATCGCCTCGGCGAAACGGGCCTGGGACCGCGCGCCATTGCGGGCGTAGAACGCGGCGATCGCGTCGACGCTCGCGCCGCTGCGCGGCAGCGCGGAGGTTTCGTGCACGGCAGAGAACAGCGCGTGATGGGTGCGCGCATCGAGGCGCTGCGCCTGTGCGACGAAGAAGCCGCGGGCGAAGTTGTCGTTGGCCGAGAACGCCGCCGGCAGATAGGTGAAGCGCACGTCGCGCGGCGCCTTCGCGCGCCAGGTGTCCACCTGCTTCTGGAAATGAAAGCAGTGCACGCAGCCGTAGGAGAACACTTCGACGACTTCGATCTTGCCGTCGAGCGGCTGCCAGGGCTGGCCGTCGGCGATCAGCGCGTAGTCGAGGCCCTCGACCGGCGCATGCTCCTGCGCGGCAACCGGCAGCACCAGCGACGCAGCGAGTGCGGCCACCGCCAGCAGGCGACGCCAGACGCGGGAAGGATGCGGACTCATGCAGGCACTCCGGAATGCGGACGCCGCGCCCGGCCGGTGCCGCAGGGCTGCGGCGACCGCCGTCGGCGCGGCGTGTGGGGACGGGACGCGTCGATCAAGCCGGCATGGTGCCGCAAGCGGCAGGGTGATGTCGCGTCGCGGCGCGGTGCATCACTGCGTCGCGGGCGCCGGCTCCGCGGCTTCGAGCGCCTGCTCGGCGGTCGGATCGGTCGCGGGCACGGCCTGGTCCTGGGGCGGCGTGGCCGGCGCCGGCATCGCCGCGGCCTGGGCCTCGATCGCGGCCTGCATCGCCGGATCCGGGCGTGGGTGCAGGCCCTGCATGTAGCTCGACAGTGCCTCGATCTCCTCGTCGGTCAGCGACTTGGCGACCGCGGCCATCACGTTGAACAGGTGCTTGTCGTCCTCGCTGCTCTGGCCCTCGCGGTAGGCATAGAGCCGGCCGGAGCTGTACCAGGCCTGCTGGCCGCCGACGTGCGGATAGGCCGGGCCCGGATTGCCGCTGCCAGCCGGGCCGTGACAGGCCATGCAGGCGGGAATGTCGCGCTCGGCGTCGCCGCTGCGGAACAGCTTCTGGCCGACTTCGAAGAACTTCATGCCCTTGTAGGGGCCGGCCTCGACCACCGCGTCGTCGGCGATGCCCGCGCCGCTGGACTGCTGCGCGTAATGCGCGCCGAGATCGCGCATGTCCTGCGCGCTGAGCGGCTGGGCGAAGGGCTGCATGATCGCGTTGACGCGCTCGCCGCTCTTGAACAGCGCCAGTTGGCGGGCGACGTAGCGCTCGCTCTGGCCGGCGATGCGCGGATACAGGCTGGGGTCGGCGTCGGCGTTGCCGTCGAGGCCATGGCAGGCCGCGCAGGCACCGGCGAGCTGGGCGCCCTTCTGCGGATCACCGTGCGTGGCCTTCGCCAGATCGGCGACGGCGGTGTCGCCGAGTTCGCGTGTTTCGACCGCCGGCGCATCCGGCAACGGCTGCACGGTGGACTGCGCGAACGCGACGGCGCCCACGGCAAGGATGACTAGACCGGCGATACCAAAGGCGCGGGCGTGGCGCATTGCTGAGCTCCGTGATCTTCGACACCACGTCCGGGTGGGGCCGGCCGCAAGTCCCCGGATTATGTTGGGCACCGCCGGGTCGGTCAAACCGCAGTCGGGCAGGGCGGCGCCCGTCGTGCCAAGCTATCGCGATGTCGAATCCCTTTGCCCGCGCCAATTACCTGTTGGCCGCACACACGCCGCAGCAGCTGCCTGCCGACGGCGGCTTCGAAGTCGCCTTCGCCGGTCGCTCCAATGCCGGCAAGTCCAGCGCGCTCAATGCGCTGTGCCAGCAGAACGCCCTCGCGCGCGTGTCCAAGACCCCCGGCCGCACCCAGCAGCTGGTCTTCTTCGCGCTGCCGCCGCACGAGAACCGTTTCCTCGTCGATCTGCCCGGTTACGGCTACGCCAAGGTGCCGCGCGACCTGCAGGCGCACTGGCAGGCGTTCCTGGCCCGCTATTTCCGCGAGCGCGAGGCGCTCAAAGGGCTGGTCGTGGTGATGGACATCCGCCACCCGCTCAAGGACTACGACCGCCAGATGATCGCGTTCGCGGTCGAGCACGGCATGCCGGCGCATGCGCTGCTGACCAAGGCCGACAAGCTGGGCCGCGGCGCGGCCGGCAACACGCTGCAGGCGGTGCGCAAGGAACTGCAGGCGCTGCACGGCGACAAGGTCAGCGTGCAGGTGTTCTCCGGCGAGTCCAAGGTCGGCGTCGACGAGGCGCGCAGCGTGATCGCGAACTGGATGGAGATGGGGCCGCGCACGCCGGTCCGCGCGTCCTGAGCACGGCTGGAACGCTGGCGATGCACGGGCAAGACGCCCGGATGGCGGGTCCGCGCTTATAGTGCGCGCTTCGCGTCGCGGCTCTCCGTGCGCCCCTTCCAGAGCCGTCCTGCGCATGTCCAGCCCCAGCCACGTCGCCGATACCCCGATCACCGACCGTGCGCAGCTGGTCGAGGTGCTCGCCTCCGGCGAGAAGCCGATCGACGCCTGGCGCATCGGCACCGAGCACGAGAAGTTCGGCTTCCGCCTCGACGATCTGCGCCCGCCGACCTTCGACGGGCCGCGTGGCATCGAAGCGCTGCTGACCGGACTCACGCGCTACGGCTGGGCGCCGGTGGACGAGGGCGGCCGCACGGTCGCGCTGCTCAAGGACGGCGCGTCGGTGACGCTGGAGCCGGCAGGCCAGCTGGAACTGTCGGGCGCGCCGCTCGAACACATCCACCAGACCTGCAGCGAGGTCGAGACGCACCTGCGCGAAGTCCGCGCGGTCGCCGACGGCCTGGGCCTGGGGTTCCTCGGCATGGGCTTCCAGCCCAAGTGGTCGCGCGCCGACATGCCGTGGATGCCCAAGGGCCGCTACCGGATCATGCGCGATTACATGCCCAAGGTCGGCGATCTGGGCCTGGACATGATGACCCGCACCTGCACCGTGCAGGTCAATCTCGACTACGCGACCGAAGCCGACATGGTGAAGAAGTTCCGCGTGTCGCTGGCGCTGCAGCCGGTGGCCACGGCGCTGTTCGCCGATTCGCCGTTCACCGAGGGCCGGCCGAACGGCTACCTGAGCTACCGCTCGCACATCTGGACCGACACCGATGCCGACCGCACCGGCATGCTCGACTTCGTGTTCGAGGACGGTTTCGGCTACGAGCGTTACGTCGACTACCTGCTCGACGTGCCGATGTACTTCTCCTACCGCGACGGCATCTACCACGACGCCAGCGGCCAGAGCTTCCGCGATTTCCTGCGTGGCGAACTGCCGGTGCTGCCGGGCCAGCTGCCGACCCTGCGCGACTGGAACGACCACATGACCACCGCCTTCCCGGAGGTGCGTCTGAAGAAATATCTGGAGATGCGCGGCGCCGACGGCGGTCCGTGGAACCGGCTGTGCGCGTTGCCCGCGTTCTGGGTGGGCCTGCTGTACGATGACGCGGCGCTGGATGCGGCCTGGGACCTGGTCCGCGACTTCAGCATGGAAGAGCGCAACGCCCTGCGCGACAACGTGCCCAGGCACGCGTTGAAGACGCCGTTCCGCAGCGGCACCCTGCGCGATCTCGCCGTCGAGGCGCTGAAGATCTCGGTCGCCGGCCTGCAGCGTCGCGCGCGGACCAATGCGCGCGGCCAGGACGAACGCGTGTTCCTCGAAACCCTGATCGAGATCGCCGAGTCGGGCGAGACGCCGGCCGAGCGCAAGCTCGCGCTGTACCACGGCCCCTGGCAGGGCGACATCGATCGCGTGTTCCGCGAGTTCGCGTACTGAGCGCCCATGTCGAAGTCCGTCGCGCGCGCCGCCGGCGAGCGCGGCAGGACTTCGAACGGCTTCGAGGGCATCGCTGCACCACGGTCACGTGGCGCTCGTATAACGTGAGCGGATGACCGCCCACGACGATCTCCCCCCTCCGCTGCGCGAAGTCGGCTTCGCGACCTCCGACACCCTGTTGCGCGACGACGTCCGCCGCCTTGGCGCGATGGTCGGCCACATGCTCTCCGAACAGGTCTCGCCCGCATTGCTCGACCAGGTCGAGCAGGTGCGGCGCGCGGCGATTGCGCGTCGCGAAACCGGCGCGCCGGTCGACACGCTCGCCGAGGGTCTGGCGCAGGTCTCACTGGACGATGCCGATGCGCTGGTGCGTGCATTCGCCGCGTACTTCGGTGCGATCAATCTCGCCGAGCGCGTGCACCGCATCCGCCGCCGTCGCGACTACCAGCGCAACGGCGACGCGCCGCAGCCCGGTGGGCTGGAAGCGGTGCTGCAGGAACTCAGGGACGGCGGTGTCGATCTGCCGCAGCTCGAAGCCGCGCTCGCGCGTCTGCACGTCGAGCCGGTGTTCACCGCGCATCCCACCGAGGCCGTGCGTCGCGTGCTGCTGGAGAAGGAGCGCACGATCGTCGAGCGCCTGATCGCCGACATCGATCGCGAACGCACGCCGACCGAACGCCGCGCCGACGATGCGCGCATCGTGCTGGCCCTGACCTCGGCGTGGCAGACCTCCGACGCGCCCGCGCGCAAGCCGACTGTCGCCGACGAGGTCGAGCATGTCGGCTACTACCTGTCGAACGTGCTCTACCGCGTGCTGCCGGTGTTCTACGAGGCCCTCGGCGATGCGATCGAGTCGGTCTACGGTGCGCGTCCCGCATTGCCGCAGGTGCTGCGCTTCGGCACCTGGGTCGGTGGCGACATGGACGGCAATCCCAACGTCAATGCCGACACCATGCGCGCCGCGCTCGGTGCGCAGCGCAGCCAAGCGCTCGCGCAGTACCGGCGCGACCTGCGCAGCCTCGGCAACGTGCTGACCCAGACGCAGGGCCGCGCGACGATCGACGCGTCGATCAGCGCCCGCGTCGACGATTACCGTCGGCGTCTGCCGGATGCCGAGTCCGCGCTCAATCCGCGCCACGCCGACATGCCTTACCGGCGCCTGCTCGATCTGATGCAGCTGCGGCTGCGCCTGACCGATGCCGACCACCGGGCGGGCTACGCGGATGCCGATGCGTTCCGCGCCGATCTGGATCTGATGGAGGCCAGCCTGCGCGGCCATCGCGGCGAGCATGCCGGTCTGTTCGCGCTGGAACGCCTGCTGTGGCGTGCGCGCACCTTCGGCTTCCACCTCGCCGCACTCGACCTGCGCCAGGATTCGGCGGTGCACGACGAGGTGCTCGGCCAGATCGATGGCAGCGACTGGAGTGCGCTCGACGTCGAGACGCGCCTCGAACGTCTGCACGCCATGCTCGATACGCCGCCGAAGGCGAACGGCGCGCTGTCGCACGACACTGTCGCCTCGACACTCGGCGTGTTCGATGCGGTCACCGACCTGCGCCGCAGCCACGGCGCGTCGGCGACCGGGCTGTACATCATCTCGATGGCACGCAGCGCCGCCGATGCGCTGGCGGTGCTGGCGCTGGCCCGCATCGCCGGCTGCGTTGAGGACGGCCAGGTGCCGCTCGACGTGTCGCCGCTGTTCGAGACCGTCGACGACCTGCAGGCCGCGCCGGGCGTGATGCGCGCGCTGTTCGACGATCCGCGCTATCGCGCGCACCTGGCGTCGCGCGGCGAGCGGCAGACGGTGATGCTCGGCTATTCCGACAGCGCCAAGGACGGTGGCCTGCTGGCGTCGCGCTGGGCGCTGCAGCGCACGCAGGTGGAATTGACCGCGCTCGCGCGCGAAGCCGGCGTGCGCATCGTGTTCTTCCATGGTCGTGGCGGCTCGGTGAGCCGCGGTGGCGGCAAGACCGGGCGCGCGATCAATGCCGCACCGCGTGGGTCGGTCGACGGCAGCCTGCGCGTGACCGAGCAGGGCGAGGTCATCCACCGCAAATACGGCATCCGCGCACTCGCATTGCGCAACCTCGAGCAGTCCACCGCCGCCGTGCTGCAGGCCACACTGCGGCCGCGCGCGCCCGATCCGCGCGAGGACAGCTGGCGCGGCATCGCGACCGAACTGGCCGAGGTCTCGCGCACGCATTACCGCGCGCTGGTGCACGAGCGCGCCGACTTCCCGGACTATTTCCGCGCGGCCACGCCGATCGACGTCATCGAACGCCTGCAGATCGGCTCGCGTCCGTCGCGCAGGCGCGACGGCGGCATCAACAATCTGCGCGCAATCCCGTGGGTCTTCGCCTGGGCGCAGAACCGCTCCGGCCTGACCGGCTGGTATGGCCTGGGCACCGCGCTCCAGCACGGCATCCGCGTGTACGGCCAGCAGGCCATGACCGAGATGGCGCGCGACTGGCCGTTCTTCCGCGCCGCGCTCGACGACGTGGAGATGCTGCTGGCCAAGAGCGACATCGGCATCTTCGAGCGCTACTCGCAGCTGGCCGGCGACGCGCATGACGCGTTCTTCCCCGGCATCCTCGACGAATGCCTGCGGACGCGCGATGCGATCCTGCTGCTCAAGGAACAGGACGTGCTGCTGGCCGACGACTACCGCCTGCAGTTGTCGATCCGCCTGCGCAATCCCTACGTGGATCCGATCAGCCTGCTGCAGGTGGAACTGCTGCGGCGCTGGCGCGCGTCGGACCGCGAGGACGACGCCACGTTGCGCGCGCTGCTGGCGACGGTCAATGGCATTGCCGCGGGTATCCAGAACACCGGTTGACCGTTTCGGCTCGGCTTCTCCGCATTAGCTGCTGCTGTTGCTGTTGCTGTTGCTGCGGCTGTTGCTGTGCTTCAGCGTTTGACGCACGAGCCGTAAAGCGAGCCGAGCACCGGAGCTTGGCGTGGCCGTAGAGCAGCCCATGTCTGAGCGCAGCGAGTTTGGGCTGCGTGCCGCGACAGGCGAGGCGCGGAGGGGACCGCCGCGGCTCCAGGCGGCGGATCGCGTCCGGCGAAGGGACCTTTTGGTTTCTTTTGGGTCCCGCCAAAAGAAACTCGCACGCGCAGCGGGCGAAAGCTCTGCACTTGCCTTGGCATTGGCCTTCGCCCCACCAGCATAAAAGCAGAATCAAGATCAAACCCAAGGCTTCCGCACGCGCCGCGCGCGGCTTCCTTTTGTCTTGTCAAAAGGAAGCACGACAGCGCGTAGGCGCTGGCGAACGGCGAAGCCGGCCCGAAGGGCGAACGCCGGAGGCGTGAGTCAAACCGCCTTCGCCGGACGCGATCCGATGCGATACAGCCGCATCGGTCCCCTGCGCTTCTCGGACGACGGGGCACGCAGCCCAAACTCGCTGCGCTCAGACATGGGCTGCTCTCCGACCCCGTCGTCCTGCGATGCTCGGCTCGCTTTACGGCTCGCACATCAAGGGCTGAAAGCCACAGCCACAGCCACAACAACAACAACAACAACAGCAACAGCAACGGCAACCGCAACAGCAACAGCAACAGCAACGGGAAAAAGCAACGCGTAAGCAGAGGCGCCGACTGCAGGCGGAGGGCGCTGGTCACCGGAATTTGTCGCCGACACCGCCCAAGCGCACACTCCACCGCTCCGCCTCCGGGATCCGCCATGAGCGCCGACGACCTGATCCTCTACACCAACCCCATGTCGCGCGGTCGCATTGCGCGCTGGATGCTCGAGGAAGTGGGTCAGCCGTACCGGGTCGAGATCGTCGATTTCGAGGGCGGCACCGAGGCGCCCGCGTTCCGCGCGATCAATCCGATGGGCAAGGTGCCCACGCTGGTGCACGGCGGCGTGGTGGTGACCGAGGCCGCGGCGATCTGTGCGTATCTCGCCGAGACGTTTCCGCAGGCCGGTCTGCTGCCCGCACCGACGCCGGCGGCGCGGGCGGCCTACTACCGCTGGATGTTCTTCGCGGCCGGTCCGCTGGAAGCGGCGGTGACGGCCAAGTCGCTCGGCTTGCTGGCGCCGCCGGAGCGTGCACGGATGGCCGGTTACGGCAGTTTCGAACGCACCGTCGATACGCTCGAGCAAGCCGCGGCCGCGGCGTCGCCGTGGCTGACCGGCGACCGCTTCACCGCGGCGGATGTCTATGCGGGCTCGCAGATCGCCTGGGGCCAGATGTTCAAGTCGCTGCCGCCGCGGCCCGCGTTCGCGGCCTACGTCGAACGGCTGCAGGCGCGTCCGGCGTGGCAGCGTGCGAGTGCGCTCGACGACGCGGGGATGCCGCCCAGCGGTTGACGCGCATGCGGCATCCGACATGCCGCTGTCACATTCTCCCGCTGCAATGCCCTCCGCCATGGATGGCACGGGCCCGTTCCGCATCGCCCGGTCCTGCACTGTCTTCCCCCGGTCAGTCAGCCAGCCCCACGACCCGGGATGTCCCATGCCGTCCTCCGTTTCCGCGTGCCGGTGTCTGCCGGCATGAGCGCCATCGCCATTGCCGCCGTCGATGATCCGGCGCCGGCCGCCAGTGCCGCGTTCGGCATGGTCTACCAGCCCATCGTGCGCCTGCAGGACCATCGCGTCATCGCGCACGAAGCACTGATGCGGCCGGTCGACGGCACCTCGCCGTTGCAGCTGCTGGACCGTGCGCGCGCCGAAGGCGCGCTCGGCGAACTCGAGACCCGCGCGGTGCGCGCCGCCGCCGACGGCTACGACTTCGCCGGCGGCGGCCTGCTGCTGGTCAATCTCAGCGCACACGCCATCCTCGGCGGCACCACGCGCCCGCAGCAGGTCCTCGAAGCGCTGCAGGCCAGCGGCCACGACCTGCGCAACTTCGTCGTCGAAATCACCGAGCGCGACATCGTCGAGGACTGCGCGCAGCTCGCGCACGCGATCGGCTATCTGCGCGCGGCCGGCGTGCGCGTGGCGCTCGACGATTTCGGCAACGGCCATTCCAACTTCGAGCTCTGGCACGAGCTGTCGCCGGAGTTCGTCAAGATCGACCGTTTCCTGGTGCAGGGTCTGGCCGACAGCGCCGGCCGCCTCAACATCCTCAAGGCGCTGGTGCAGGTGGCCGACGGCTTCGGCACCGAGCTGATCGCCGAAGGCGTGGAGCGCGTGGAGGACCTGCGCGTGCTGCGCGATCTCGGCATCCCGCTGGTGCAGGGCTATCTGCTCGGCCGGCCCGCGGCGACGCCGTCGCGCGACGTGCCCGAGGCGGTGCGCGCCACCGCCGGCGACAAGCTGCAAGTGTGGCCGCGCAACGACCGTCCCAGCGCGTTCCGGCGGATCCTCGCCGAGCACATGCTGATCGAGGCGCCGAGCATCCGCGACATCGCGACCAACCACGAGGCGGAGATCCTGTTCCGGCAAAACCCGCAGCTGACCGCGATTCCGGTCGTCGACCGCCACGACCTGCCGGTGGGCCTGATCAACCGGCGCGCCTTCAACGAACACATGGCCGCGCCGTTCGCGCGCGAGCTGCTGGGTCGCAAGCCCTGCACCATGCACATGAACGCCTCGCCGGTGCTGTGCGACATCCGCCAGAGCCTCGACGAGATGTCGCAGATCCTGCTCGGCGAAGACCAGCGCTACCTCTACGACGGCTTCGTGATCACCGACAACGGCCGCTATCGCGGCGTGGGCACCGGCGAGGCGCTGGTGCGGCGCGTGACCGAGCTGCGCATCGACGCGGCGCGCTACGCCAATCCGCTGACCCAGCTGCCGGGCAACATTCCGATCACCGAGCACGTGCGTCGACTCGTCGAGACGGGCCAGGGCTTCGTCGCCTGCTATTGCGACCTCAACCACTTCAAGCCCTACAACGACCAGTACGGCTACTTCCTCGGCGACCGCATGATCCAGCTGGTCGCGACCACGCTGCTGCGCCACGCCGACCCGCGCTGGGATTTCGTCGGCCACGTCGGCGGAGACGATTTCGTGATGCTGATGCAGAGCGACGACTGGATGCGGCGCAGCGAGCGGGTGGTCGGCGAGTTCAATGCCGCGGCGCTGGCGCTGTTCGATCCCGAGGACCGCGCGCGCGGCGTGCTGGAGGGCGAGGACCGCAGCGGCCGGTATGCGACCTTCCCGTTGACCACGCTGACGATCGGCATCGTCGAAGTCGCTCCGGGCGAGCGCGGCGGGGCCGAGGACATCGCCTCCAGCGCTGCGCGTGCCAAGCGCGAGGCCAAACGACGCGGCGTGCCGGTGCACGTGCTGGAGCGCTGAGCCGCGCGCAGGTGTTCACACGCGGCCTGCGAGCATCGACGCTCCGCTTCCGGAGCTTCTCGCCATGGCAGACGACCGCTTGCCCGTGCCGCATCCCGATGCCGGCCGCATGCACAGCGCGGCCGTCCGCGCGCGGATCGGCGGCGCCTCGCTCGACGCCACCGTGTCGGTGTCCACCGCTGGTCTGCTCGCGATCGGTGGCCTGGTCTCGGGCATCCTGCTGTCCACGGCGGTGCTGGTGCTCGCGGCCACGCGCACGCCGGCGCGCCGCTGGCCGCGTTGACGCACAGGAGTGCTCGCATGGCTGCCCGCACGCAGGTCCGCACCCTGGCCACCTTCAACGTCAACGGCATCAACGCACGCCTGCCGCACCTGCTCGAGTGGCTGGGCGAGGCGCAGCCCGACATCGTCGCCCTGCAGGAGCTCAAGGCGACCGACGCCGCCTTCCCCATCGCCGCGATCGAGGACGCCGGCTACGGCGCCATCTGGCACGGCCAGGCCTCGTGGAACGGCGTCGCCCTGCTCGCACGTGGCGCGACGCCCATCGAGAGCCGGCGCGAGCTGCCGGGCGAGCCGAAGGACACGCAGGCGCGGTACCTGGAAGCGGCCGTGCACGGCGTCGTCGTCGGCGCGCTGTACCTGCCCAACGGCAATCCGCAGCCCGGCCCGAAGTTCGACTACAAGCTGCGCTGGATGGCGCGGTTGGCGAGGCACGCGCGCAGCCTGGTCGACCTGCCGCATCCGGTCGCGCTGATCGGCGACTTCAACGTCATACCCGACGACATCGACGTCTACGACCCCAAGGCCTGGAAGCGCGATGCGCTGATCCAGCCCGAGGTCCGCGCCGCCTACGCCGACCTGCTGGCGCAGGGCTGGACCGACGCGCTGCGCGCGGTGTTCGAGGACGAGGTGATCTACACCTTCTGGGATTATTTCCGCCAGCACGCCGAGCGCGACCGCGGCCTGCGCATCGACCATCTGCTGCTCAACCCGGTGCTGGCCGAGGGGCTGGTGGAAGTCGGCGTCGACCGCGACGTCCGGCTGCGCGAGAAAGCCAGCGACCATGCGCCGACGTGGGCGCGGGTCCGCGTGCCCAAGACTCCGTCGCGCTGAGCCCGACGCGGCGTTTACACCGGCGCAACGGTCGTCGTCGCAGGCTGAGTCCATGAAGACCCTGTCCGACATCGACGCCATGCTCGAAGGCCTGCGCGGCCGCTTGGAGGCGCTGCTCGCGGAGCGGCCGCGCGAGACCGTGCTCGACGCGTTCTCCGAAGAAGCCAAGCCGCTGATCGAGCAGGTGCCCGAAGAGCACGACGCCTACGTGCAGGACCGCGTGCACCGCTTGCTGGTGGCGGCCGAACTGATCCCCGACGAGTCGCCCACCGGCTGAGACTTCGACAGCGCGGATGCGGGCGCGTATACTCCCCGGGAGTATCGAGACGGTCGCCATGCCGCATTCCCCGGAAGAGAAAAAGCGTGTGCTCACCCGCGTGCGGCGCATGCGCGGCCAGCTCGATGCACTCGAGCGCGCGCTGGAAGCGGGTGCCGATTGCGGCCCGGTGCTGCAGCAGCTCGCCGCGCTGCGCGGCGCGGTCAACGGACTGATGTCCGGTGTGCTCGAAAGCCATCTGCGCGAAGAACTCGGCCAGCCGAGCGACTCGCCCGAACACCGCCGCGCCAGCGTCGACGATGCCGTCGCGCTGGTGCGCACCTATCTGAAGTAACACGTCCAGGAGTTCCCGCATGTCCCAGACCCTCAAGTCCCGCGCCGCCGTGGCGTTCGCCGCCGGCGAGCCGCTCAAGGTCGTCGAGATCGACGTCGCGCCGCCCAGGGCCTGCGAAGTGCGCGTGCGCATCACCCACACCGGCGTCTGCCACACCGATGCGTTCACGCTGTCGGGTGACGACCCCGAAGGCATCTTCCCGGCCGTGCTGGGCCACGAGGGCGCCGGCATCGTCGTCGACGTCGGCGAGGGCGTGACCTCGGTCAAGCCGGGCGATCACGTGATTCCGCTGTACACCGCCGAGTGCGGCGAGTGCCTGTTCTGCAAGAGCGGCAAGACCAACCTGTGCGTCAGCGTGCGCGCCACCCAGGGCAAGGGCGTCATGCCGGACGGCAGCACGCGCTTCTCCTACAACGGCGAGCCGATCTATCACTACATGGGCTGCTCGACCTTCAGCGAGTACACGGTCGTCGCCGAAGTCTCGCTCGCGAAGATCAATCCGGACGCGAATCCGGAACACGTCTGCCTGCTCGGCTGCGGCGTGACCACCGGGATCGGCGCCGTGCACAACACGGCCAAGGTGCAGGAAGGTGATTCGGTGGCGGTGTTCGGTCTGGGCGGCATCGGCCTGGCGGTGATCCAGGGTGCGCGCCAGGCCAAGGCCGGTCGCATCATCGCGGTCGACACCAACCCGTCGAAGTTCGAACTCGCCAAGGAATTCGGCGCCACCGACTGCATCAACCCGAAGGACTTCGACAAGCCGATCCAGCAGGTCATCGTCGAGATGACGACCTGGGGCGTCGACCACTCCTTCGAGTGCATCGGCAACACCCAGGTCATGCGCGCCGCGCTCGAATGCGCGCACCGCGGCTGGGGCCAGAGCGTGATCATCGGCGTCGCTGGCGCCGGCCAGGAGATCAGCACGCGTCCGTTCCAGCTGGTGACGGGCCGCAAGTGGCTGGGCACCGCGTTCGGTGGCGTCAAGGGCCGCTCGCAGCTGCCGGGCATGGTCGAGGACGCGATGAAGGGCGACATCGAGCTGGCGCCGTTCGTCACCCACACCATGGGTCTGGACGCGATCAACGAAGCCTTCGACCTGATGCACGAGGGCAAGTCGATCCGCTCCGTGGTGCACTACGCATGAGCGGCCTCGACAAGGCCGCTTTGGCCGCGCTGCTCGACGGCGCACAGGACGACGCACGCGAGGCGATCGAGCGCCTCGACGCACAGGACATCGGCGTGATCGACGGCGCGATCCTCGCCGCGTTGACCCGCGACTGGAAGAAGGCCGGCTTCATCACCGCCGGCGTCATGATCGCCGCGCCGGATGCGCACGAAGACCTGCCCGAAGCGGTCTACACGCATCGCATCCACACGCTGATCGAAGCCGGACGCATCGAAGGACGCGGCAATGCCGACGACCTGAAGACGTTCGAGATCCGGCTGGCAGGCTGAGGGCGCCCGGGATGACGATCGAACGCGTCGAACATCGCGCCAGCTTCGGCGGCTGGCAGGACGTCTACGAGCATCGCTCGGCCACGCTGGACAGCACCGTGCGTTTCGCGGTGTACCTGCCGCCGCAGGCCGAACACGCGAAGCTGCCGGTGCTGTACTGGCTGTCGGGCCTGACCTGCAACGAGCAGAACTTCATCACCAAGGCCGGTGCGCAGCGTTACGCGGCCGAGCACGGCGTCATCATCGTCGCGCCGGACACCAGTCCGCGCGGCGACGACGTGGCCGATGCCGAGGGCTACGACCTCGGCAAGGGCGCCGGCTTCTACGTCGATGCCACGCAGCAGCCGTGGGCCGCGCATTACCGCATGTACGACTACGTGGTGCACGAGCTGCCCGCGCTGATCGAAGCGAATTTCCCGGTCAGCGATGCGCGCGCGATCAGCGGTCACTCGATGGGTGGGCATGGCGCGCTGGTGATCGCGCTGAAGAACCCCGGCCGCTACCGCAGCGTGTCGGCGTTCTCGCCGATCGTCGCGCCCAGCCAGGTGCCGTGGGGCGAGAAGGCCTTCGGCGCGTATCTGGGCGACGACCGCAACGCGTGGAAGGCATACGACGCGACGGCGCTGGTCGCCGATGCGGCCGAGCGCCTGCCGCTGCTGATCGACCAGGGCGATACCGACGAGTTCCTCGACGGCCAGCTCAGGCCGCAGCTGCTGCAGGCCGCCTGCGAGGCGGCGGGACATCCGATCACCTTGCGTCTGCAGCCGGGCTACGACCACAGCTACTACTTCATCGCCAGCTTCATCGGCGAGCATGTCGCGCATCATGCGCGCGCACTGAAGGCCTGAGAACCTGGTCAATATCCTGCTGCGCTTGCCAGCTGAAGCGCGTACGGTGCTCGGAATGCTCATGTATCTACACATACACTCCGCTCCCTCCGCTCCGCCGCGCATCATCTGGCGGCGCTCGCGACGGATCTTGAACAGGTTCTGACATGCTGCAGCTGCGCGAGGCGACCATCGACGACCTCGCGCTGCTGCAGCGCTGGGACGAGGCGCCGCAGGTCGTCGCCGCCGATCCCAACGACGACTGGGGCTGGGCGACCGAGCTGCTGCGCCGACCCGCCTGGCGCCGGCAGCTGATCGCCGAGCTCGACGGACGGCCGATCGGCTTCATGGAGATCGCCGATCCCGCGCGCGCCGACGACGGTTACTGGGCCGACTGGCTGGCCGCGCATCCCGCGTATGCAGCCACGCCGTCTCGCGCGATCGACATCTGGATCGGCGAGGCCGATGCACTGGGACAAGGCCACGGCACGCGAATGCTGCAGGACGCCTTGCGCCTGTCGTTCGCGGATGCGGACGTCGGCGCGGTGCTGCTCGATCCGCTCGCCTCGAACACGCGCGCACGCGCGCTCTATGCGCGGCTGGGCTTCGTCGACATCGGGCCGTGGCGCTTCGGCGACGACGACTGCCAAGTCATGCGCCTGTCGCGCGAAGCCTTCAGGTCGCCAGGATGAAATCGGTGTAGGCGAATCGTCCGTCGCGCAGCACGGTCTCGCCCCGCTTCAGATCGAGCGGTGCGGCGAACATCGGGCCCGCCGAGACGCAGGTATGGAATTCACCGCGCTCGCCGCAGGGATCGACTGTCTGTGGCAGCGTCGCGAGCAACGTCGCATCGAAGGCATGCCCAGCGAAGCTGCCGTCGAGCTGCGTCGTATCCACGCAACACAGATCGGCGCGCAATCCACCGGCATGCATCACGCGTGCGAGTGCTGAAGTGTCGGCGCCGAACAGCGGAAACAACGGCGTCCAGACCTGGCGCGCGCAGAAGTCCTCGCGCCAGGCGCGGATGTCGGCCAGGAACAGGTCGCCGAAGGCCAGCTTGCGCAGATCAGGCCAGCGCAGCCGGGCGCGGGCGAGCGCATCGGCGAACCGCGCTTCGTAGATTCCGTTGTCCGCCTGCTGCGGAATCCGGGCCTCGACGACCGGCAGTCCGGCCGCCGCGGCCTGTGCGTGCAGCACCTCGACGCGGATGCCCTGCATCGAGATGCGCTCGAACCCTTCGGTGATCGTGGTGACGAGGCCGACGACCTCGACATCGTCACGTTGCCGCAGGACGTGCAGCGTCCACGCCGCGTCCTTGCCGCCACTCCACGACAGCAGGACGGGCGTGCGCGAAGCCGTCACTCAGCCCGCGCGGACGTCGCGCAGCTCCCATGCGCTGCCGGCGAGCAGGCGCAGGCGATGCTTGAGCACGGTGCTGGAAATCGACGTCGTCACGACCAGATCGACGCCGAGATCGCGGTCCTCGCCGGTAACCTGGGCCGCGGGATCGGTCACGCCGAGCGCCTGGTCCACCTCGTCCGGGTCCGGCTGCCGGTCACGCCAGCGTGCGAACAGCGCGTCGCCGCGCAGCGCATCCTGGACCTCGGCGGCAATGCCGGCCGCGCCCTGCGCACGCAGGGCATGTTCGCCCGAGGCACGGGCCTGGTCGGGTTCGGGCAGGCGGATCAGATAGCGGGTGCTCATGCGGGGTCCATCGGCGGAAGCGATGCCCGCAGCCTAGCAACGGGGTGCGTTATAAATCCGTCATGCGGGAAGGGGGTTGGCCACGGATTTGCTCGGATAGTGCGGAAGAATTACGACCTCGTCGCCCCAGCGAACGCTGGGACCCATTTTCGCGGCCAAGGTCAAGATCAAGATGGGCCCCAGCTTGATCAGACATTCGTCTGTTGAAAGCCGCTGGGGCGACGGTGCTTGGCCGTTGCGTCCATGCTATCCGCGCACATATGCGGCAGAGAATGCCCTACGCGAACGCATGCGGCGGCGCCGCGAATCCCACCGTCAGCGAGCCGGCACCCACGTTGATCATGCCGGTCAGGCTCATCACCGTTTCGAAGCGTTCGACATGGTGCTCGTCGCAGGCCGCGACCAGTGCGGCGTAACCGGGCAGGGCGCGCATCTGTTCCAGTTCACCGCCGTAGCTCAGGCACAGCGTCGGCGTGAGCAGGCCGGCACGCACGCGATCGGCCGCGAACGCGAAGAGTTTTTCGGCGGCCGATTCGAAGCCGCGGATCTTGCCGACCGGGCCGGTGTCGCCGCGATGGCAGTGCAGGATCGGCTTGATGTCGAGCGCGCCGCCGATCAGGGCCGCCAGCAGGCTCACGCTGCGGTCGCCGCGATGCTTGATGCGCGCGCGCAGATACCCCAGATCGCGCGGCGCCATGTAGGCATAGCTGCGCTCGGCGAGGAATTCGAGGCGGCTGCGGATCTCCGGCGCCGTCGCGCCCGCATCGCGCAGACGCACCGCTTCGACCGGCAGGATGCCCTGCCCGGCGAACACCTGCTGCGAGTCGACGATGCGCAGCGCGAACGGCGTGGTGTGCCCGGCCTGCGCGCGCACCGGCTTGTATTCGTTGAGGATCGCGAAGCTCGCGTGGGTCGCGTTCTCGTGGATCTGGCTGCGGTGGCGGGTGACCGTCAGGCAGAACACGTAGTCGTAGTCAATGACCAGCTGCTCGAGGAACAGCGCCTTGATCTTCTCGGCCGGGAACGCCGACGTCTCGGCGGTATGACGTCCCGTGACATGGCTGTCGATGAAGTCGAGCGTGGCGCGTTCGTCGCGCAGGTCCACGAACTGCGACTGGCCGATGCGCACCGTCACCGGCAGCAGATGGATGCCGTGCGCCGCCAGCCAGTCGGGTGGCAGGTCGCAGGCCGAGTCGACGACGATTCCGATGCGCATGAGCGGTTTCCCCCGGGAAGCGATGCCGCGTCCGCCTGTGCCGGAGGATCGCGGCGGGGCGGCGGTGGCCGCCCGTGGGTGCACTGTACGCGATCGGCCGGGGCCGCCGGAATGGCCGGCGGCGGTCGCGGCGCGTGCGGGGCAACGGAAATCCGTCGCCGCGGGCAGTGTCTCAGGCGTCGCCGCCCACGCCGAACGCCACCATGTAGATCACGATCGGCAGCACCACGATCGCGACCGCGGCGCCGAACAGGAATACGCGGCGACGCTTTGTCATCGGCGGCTTCGGGGTCTTTTCGTTGGAACTCATGGCGGCGGTCCGGGGCGGGGAGGCGCCCGATGCTAGACAGCGCCGCGTGATGCCGGTGATGACCCGGCGCCGCTCAGGCGTCGGCGCGCCGGCCGGCCGCGCGTCGCTGCGCCCCGAGGAAGGCGCGCATCGAGGCCGGCTTGACCGGCTTGGTCAGCACGCGATAGCCGCGGATGCGCGCGGTCTGCTTGAGCGTGTCGCTGCCGTCGGCGGTCAGCAGCGCGCCGGGCACGTCGGGCGCGATGCCGCGCAACGTGTCGAGCGTGTCCAGACCGTCGAGCCGGTCGTGCAGGTGATAGTCGACCAGCAGCACGTCGGGCGATTCGTCCATGCAGGCGATGGCCTCGTCGATGGTCTTCGCGCACAGCGGTTCCACGCCCCAGCGCCGCAGCAGCGCCCGCATGCCGGCGAGAATGTCGTCGTCGTTGTCCACGCACAGCACGCGCAGGCCGCGCAGCGATTCGTCGTGCAGCGGCGCGGGCGTCGCTGCCGACGGCAATACGGCGACCGTGCTGCGCGGCACCGTGATCGAGAACATGCTGCCGCGGCCCACGGTGGAGCGCGCATCGAGCGTGTGGCCGAGCAGGCGCGAGATGCGCTGGCAGATCGACAGACCCAGGCCCAGGCCGCGACCGTCCCAGTCGAAGTGCTGCTCGTAGCGGTGGAACTCGTCGTAGATCTGGCTCATGTGGTGCTCGGGGATGCCCGGCCCGGTGTCCCAGACCTGCAGCGCGACGGTGTCGCCGCGCGTGCGCGCCGACAGCACGATGCGCCCGCTGCGGGTGTAGCGCAGCGCGTTGGCGAGGAAGTTCTGCAGCACGCGGCGCAGCAGGCGGCGGTCGCTGCGCACCGGCGTGGACGGCGCATGCAGGCGGATCTCGAGCTTGCGCGCCTTGGCCATCGGCGCGTACTGGCCGGCGAGCTGGCGCAGCAGTTCGGCGACGTCGAAATCGCTGATCTCCGGCTTCAGCGCGCCGGCGTCGAGACGCGACACGTCGAGCAGACCGTCGAGCAGTTCCTCGGCCGCGCGCAGCGACGTGTCGACGCGCTCGGCCAGGTGTTTCTGTTCCGCGCCGTCCTGGGTTTCGCGCAGCGCCGAGGTGAACAACCGCGCCGCGTTGAGCGGCTGCAGCACGTCGTGGCTGACCGCGGTGAGGAAACGCGAGCGCGATTCCTGCGCGGCTTCCGCCTCGCGCGTGCGGTCGGCGACGCGCTGTTCCAGCGTCTCGTTGATCTCGCGCAGTTCGCGCTCGGCGCGCTTGTAGTCGGTGACGTCGCTGTAGCTGGTCGCATAACCGCCGCCGGGCAACGGCTGGCCGCGCAGTTCGATGACCTGGCCGTTGCCGAGCACGCGCTCGGACACGTGCGGCGAACCGGCCCGCATGTAGGCGATGCGCTTGTCGATCTCGGTGTCGATGTCGATGACGTCGCGCGGCCCCAGTTCGCCGCGCTCGGCGTTGTAGCGGATCAGATCGGCGACCGGGCGGCCGACGTAGAGCATGTTGTCGGGATAGCCGAACAGGCGCTGGTAACTGCGGTTCCACGCGACCAGGCGCATCGTGCGATCGACCACGCTGACGCCGTGGTCGATGTTCTCCAGCGTCGAGGACAGCACTTCGCGGTTGAAGCGCAGTTCCTGGCCGGCCTCGTCGAGCATCGCGACGACTTCGTCGACCTCCATGCCCGAACCCTTCAGCGCACTGGTCATCAGCAAACGTGCCGACGACGCGCCCACCGCCGCGGCGAGCTGGCGCTCGGTGAACTGCAGCCAGGTGCGATCGGCGGGTGCATTGCCGGTGAGCGGTTTGCCCTGCGTCTGGGCCTGTTCGTCGAAGGCCGCGCGCGCGGTGCGCTCGCCGACGATGCGGCCGGTCAGCGTGAGCAGGTCGGCGATGCGGACGTTGCCGCTCCACTCCTCGGACGCGAAGGTGCGGCGCTCGGCATAGGGATCGAGAAACGGCGCGGCGCGCAGGCGCTCGTCGAGCGTGGGGCGGAAGCGCGCCGACACCAGCAGCAGGGCGCCGACGTTGAGCAGCAGCGACCAGAAGGTGCCGTGGGTCAGCGGATCCCAGCCGGCGAGGCCGAACAGCGCCTGCGGCTTCAACCAGTGGATGCCGAACGGTCCGGTCTCCAGCCAGCGCGGATCCAGCCAGCCCGATGCGGTCAAGGTCGGCAGCAGCAGCGTGTAGGTCCACACGCCGAAGCCGATCAGCAGGCCGACTTCGACACCGCGCCGGCTCGCGCCACGCCAGTACAGGCCGCCGATCAGCGCCGGCGCGAACTGCGCGACGGCTGCGAAGGCCATCAGGCCGAACGCGGCCAGCGTGGTCTCGGTGCCGCTGGCGCGGTAGTAACCGTAGGCGAGGCTGGCCAGGCAGACGATCGCGATGCGGCGGATCCACAGCACCGTGCGCGCGACGTTGCCGCCATGCCGTTCGGCGTAGCCGCGGCGCAGCAGCAACGGCATCACCAGATCGTTGCTGACCATCGTCGCCAGCGCCACGCTGGTCACGATGACCATGCCGGTCGCCGCCGAGAAGCCGCCGATATAGGCGAACAGCGCCAGCGAATCGGCATTGACCGCCATCGGCAGCGCGAGCACGAAGCTGTCGGGCGCCACCGGACCGTCGCGCCCGAACAGCGCGACGCCGGCGCTGGCGATCGGCAGCACCATCAGGCAGATGATCACGAGATACCCGCCGAACAGCCACCGCGCCCGGCGGATGTCGCGCACGTCGCCGCACTCGACGATGGCCACGTGGAACTGTCGCGGCAGGCAGATGATCGCCGCGAACGCCAGCAGGCATTGCGCGACGAAACTGCTCGGCGGCGCGTTGTCGACCAGCGCCCGCGTCGCCTCGACGAGCTTGAGATCGTGGCTGTCGAACCAGGCGATCGCGAACACGCCCACCGCGACTAGCGCGACCAGCTTGACCAGCGATTCCAGCGCGACGGCCAGCATCATGCCGGGGCGATGCTCGGTCGCATCGACCTGGCGCGTGCCGAACAGGATCGCGAACAGCGCCATCAGGGCCGCGACGTAGAACGCCGGATCGCCGAACGGTGTCACCGGATCGTCCGGCCCGCCGAGCACGCCCAGGCTGATCGCGACCGCCTTGTACTGCAGCGCCAGATACGGCACCGCGGCCACCAGCGCGATCAGCGCGACCATCACCGCGAGGCGCTGCGAGCGGCCGTAGCGCGAGGCGATGAAGTCGGCGATCGAGACCGTGTTCTGCGACTGCGCGATCAGCGCCAGCCGCTCGAGGATCCGCCAGCCGAACAGCAACAGCAGCAGCGGGCCGAGATAGATTGGCAGATAGCCCAGCCCCTGCCGGGCCGCGGTGCCGACCGCCCCGTAGAACGTCCACGAGGAGCAGTACACCGCCAGCCCGAGGCTGTAGACCAGCGTGCGCAGCCATGGCCGGTCCGGCGACAGCGGACGCCGATCGCCATACCAGGCCACGCCGAACAGCAGCGCGGCATAGCCCAGCGAGACCAGCAGCAGTACCCAGCCCGGCAGCATCCCGTCCCCTTCGATTTCCGACGAGCGAGTGTACGGGGCGGGGGCGTGGCGTGGGCAGGCTCAGTGGCTACACGCCTGCAGTGGGCGCATCCTTTGCTTTTGCTTTGCCGTTGCCGTTGCCGTTGCCGCTGCTTTTGCCGTGGCTTCCAGCCTTTGACGTGCGAGCCGTAAAGCGAGCCGAGCACCGGAGCCTGGCGTGGCCGTAGAGCAGCCCATGTCTGAGCGCAGCGAGTTTGGGCTGCGTGCCGCGACAGGCGAGGCGCGGAGGGGACCGCCGCGGCTGTATCGCGGCGGATCGCGTCCGGCGAAGGGACCTTTTGGTTTCTTTTGGGTCCCGCCAAAAGAAACTCGCACGCTTGCGTGCGAAAGCTCTGCACTTGCGTTGGTATTTGCTCTTCGCTTTGAAAGCTTTAAAAAAAGTAGGATCAAGATCAAGCCCAGGGCTTCCGCACGCGCCGCGCGCGGCTTCCTTTTGTCTTGTCAAAAGGAAGCACGACAGCGCGTAGGCGCTGGCGAACGGCGAAGCCGGCCCGAAGGGCGAACGCCGGAGGCGTGAGTCAAACCGCCTTCGCCGGACGCGATCCGATGCGATACAACCGCATCGGTCCCCTGCGCTTCTCGGACGACGGGGCACGCAGCCCAAACTCGCTGCGCTCAGACATGGGCTGCTCTCCGACCCCGTCGTCCTGCGATGCTCGGCTCGCTTTACGGCTCGCACATCAAGGTCAAAAGCGAGAGCAAAAGCGGAAGGCAAAGCCAACGCCAAAGCCAGAGACGAAGGCAAAGCTACAGCCGAGCGGGAGCAAAGGCGGCGCGGCAACCAACTGACAAAAAAAGGCGGCCCGTAGGCCGCCTTTTGTGCGTCACACAAGCGACTGCTCAGTATTTCGGCACGCCACCGTCCACGCTGTCGCTCCAGGCGTCGATGCCGCCGGCGACGTTGTAGACGTTCGTGAAACCCTGGTTGCGGAAGTGCTCGGCCGCCTGCTGGCTGCGGCCGCCGTGGTGGCACAGGAATGCCAGCGGGGTGTCCTTGGGCAGCTGCTGCAGGCGCGTGATCGCGTCGCCGTCGAGCGTTTCGAAGGGGCGCGCGATCTTCGCGATATCGCGTTCGTCCGGCGGACGCACGTCGACGAGGGTCAGCATGCCGGCGGCGAGGCGGTCGTTGGCGTCGGCCGGGCTGATGTCCTGCACCGGCTTGGGCGCGTTCGGGTTGTCGATGACCAGGCCGCGGCCGCGGATGTCGTCGGCGAAGTCGATCGTCATGCCGTCGGCGCGGCGCGCGGCGCCGAGATCGAACTGCACGTCGATGCCGTCGGCCTGGGCGATGATCGCGCCCGGGTTGCGCGGCGCGAGCTGCAGGCGGGTGCGGAAGTTCTTGTCGATGTCGACGTGCAGCACGTAGTCGCCGCCGGCATCGCCCACGGCCTTGGCGATCATCTCGCGCGCGGCGGGCGTGATAACGATCGACGGCGGCGTGCGGTCGGGCGGGGCCACGCCGAACAGGCCGTGCAGTTCGCCGCTGCCGGCCATCTGCTCGATGATGTCACTGCCGCCGACCAGTTCGCCGTCGACGTAGAGCTGCGGGATCGTCGGCCAGTCGCCGTAGACCTTGATGCCTTCGCGGATCTCGCCGTCCTCGAGCACGTTGACGGTGGCGTAGTCGATACCGAGCGATTCGAGCGCGGACACGGCCTTGGCCGAGAAGCCGCACTGCGGGGTCATCGGCGAGCCCTTCATGAACAGCACGGCCCGGTTGCCCTGCAGCAGGGTCTCGATGCGGGTGCGGAGGGCGGGGTCGAGGGACATGGCGTGGATCCGGTGTGCGGGAACGACCGACATGGTACCGCGCGGGCCCCGACGCAACCCCGACACCGGCGGAACGGCGCGTCGCCGATGGCATCATGCGCGCCATGTCCGTGCACCGACCGCCCCGCCATCCGCATCTCTGGCTGCCGCTGTTGCTGGTCTCCCAGCTGCTGATCGCGCTGGTCTGGTGGCAGGCGGGCTGGACGATCGGCCTGCCGCTGCTGCTGGCCAGCCACGCGCTGTGCCTGTGGGGCGTGCTCGCGCCGGCGTCCCGCCTCTACGGACCGGTGCTGACGCGGCTGCCGGGCGAGGGCGTGTGGCTGACCATCGACGATGGTCCCTCGGACGACACGCGGCCGCTGCTCGACCTGCTTGATGCCCACGACGCGAAAGCCACGTTCTTCCTCGTCGGTGACCGCGCTGCCGCCCACCCGGCGCTCGTGCGCGAGATCGCCGCGCGCGGTCACGGCATCGCCAACCACAGCCAGACCCATCCGCAGGCGATGTTCTGGGCGCTGGGGGCGGGGCGGATGCGGCGGGAGATCGAAGCGTGCCAGCGCACGCTCACCGGTATCACCGGCCGTGCGCCGCTGTGGTTCCGTTCGGTGGTCGGGCACACCAATCCGTTCGTGCATGCGCCGCTGCGCGAGGCCGGGCTGGCGCGCGTGGGGTGGACCGCGCGCGGCTTCGATGCGGTGAAGACCGATGTGGACGCGGTCGTCGATGCGATCGATGCCGACCTCGCGCCGGGCGCGATCGTGCTGCTGCACGAAGGCGCCAAGCATGGCCGCAACGTCGCGATGATCGAAGGCGTGCTGGCGCGGATGCGGGCGAAGGGGTTGCGCGCGGTGTTGCCTGCGGTCGATTGACGGTCGACCCGGCGTGCCCGCGCTGACGGTTACTCGCGGATGCCGACGATCAGCCAGTTGTTGAACGGCGTATCGCCATACAGCGGTCGCAACGTGGTCGTCAGCCCCGCGCCTTCGAGCTGCGATCGCAGGCCGTCGGCGGTCGGGTAACTCTTCGCGCGCTCCTGCATCCAGCCGGCGAAGTTGGCGAGGCGATCGGTGATGCGCGTCGTGCGGCTGCGCGAGGTGTCGTCGGCGAGGCCGCTGCGGATCACCAGACGTGCGCCGGGCACCAGCATCGCGATGACGTTGTCGAGCAGCTCGCGCTGGCGCTCGGGCGAGAGGTACTGCAGCACGTCGAGGATCGCGACGCTGCCCTGGTGGGCGGGCAGGCCGACGCCGAGATCGAGCACGTCGAGCTGCACGTCGGCGAGGCCCGTGCGCGCGGCGACCTCGCGGCCGCGGCGGATCTTGGCCGCGTCGATGTCGACGCCGGTGAATGGCAGCGACTGACCGTCGGCGCGCAGCGCGTGCGCGAGCAGACCCAGACCGCAGCCCAGGTCGAGGACCGGCGCGGTCGTCGGGCGCAGCGCCTGCAGCACGCCCGGATACAGCGGATCGGTGCGCAGCTTGGTCAGCGTGTAGTAGTAGTCGTAGCGGTTGCCCAGCACGTGCCGCGGCAGGAACGCGCGGGCGATGTCGCGGGCGCTTTCGCGCGGATACGGCGCGGTGGACAGGGGCGTGGTGTCGGTGTGTGTCATGCCCACGACAATACGCGGCGCGCGACCGGCAATGCCAGTCGCATCCATTCGCTGTGTAGCGCGGCGGACGGGTGCAGGCCGTCATCGGCGAGCATCTCCGGCTCACCGCCGCGCGCGCGACTGACCGGCGCGATGTCGACGAACGCGACGCCGCGTGCGGCGCAGATCGCCGCCGCGCTCGCGTTGTAGGCATCCAGCTCGCGTGCGATGGCGTCGCGGTCGCGGCCCGAATGTGCGCCGAACGGGGTGACGCCCCAGTCCGGAATCGCGACCGCAAACACGCGCGACACATCGCCGTCGGCGAATCCGATCGCGCGCTCCAGCAATGCCGAGAACGCAGGCCCGTACTGCGCGACGTCGCGGCCGCGGTACTGGTCGTTGACGCCGATCAGCAGGCTCACCAGATCGAAGGGACCCGCCGGCGCGGCGGCATCGATGCCCAGGTCGAGTTCGTCGGTCGTCCAGCCGGTGGTGGCGACGATCTCGGGCCCGTCGATGACCAGGCCCGTGTCGCGCAGGGCGTCGGCCAGCTGGACCGGCCAGCGGTCCTCGGCCGGGATGCCCTCGCCGATCGTGTAGCTGTCGCCGAGTGCGAGGTAGCGCCGCGCGCCGCTCATCCGGCCTGGCGCGCCTGACGCGGGGCCAGCGGCACGACCTTGCGCGCGTCGGTGACCTGGCGTTCGAGCACGCGGTGGATGCGCGCGAACACTTCGCGCAGCTGGTCCGGCTCGGGCAGCAGGGTCACGCGGAAATGGTTGCGGTAGGGCACGTTGAAGCTGTTGCCCGGGACCACCAGCACGCCTTCGGCGTCCATCAGTTCCAGTGCGAAGGCGTGGTCGTCGAAGCCCGTCGCGAAGTCCTCGGCCACGCCCGGGAAGGCGTACAGCGCGCCGGCCGGGGCGACGAGTTGCAGATACGGACTTGCCTCGCAGGCCTCGACCACCGCGCGGCGCGCCTCGTGCAGGCGGCCGCCGGGCGCGCACAGCGCGCTGATGGTGTCGATGCCGGTCAACGCGGCCTCGATCGCGAACTGGCCCGGCACGTTGGCGCACAGGCGCAGCGCGCCGAGCAGATCCATCGCATTGCGGAAATCGCGGCTGCGCGGCTCGCTGCCCGACAGCACCGCCCAGCCCACGCGCCAACCGCAGGCGCGGTGCACCTTGGACAGGCCGCCGAAGGAGATGCACGGCACGTCGCCGGCGAGCGGCGCGATGGGTTCGAACGCCGCACCGTCGTAGGTGATGCCGTCGTAGATCTCGTCGCACAGCAGCAGCAGGTCGTGACGTGCGGCGATCGCGACGATGCGCTCGAGCAGCGCGCGCGGATACACCGCGCCGGTCGGATTGTTCGGGTTGATCAGCACGATCGCGCGCGTGCGCGCCGAGACCAGCGCTTCGAGCGCATCGGGATCGGGCAGGAAGCCGTTCTCCGCCTTGCACTGGTAGAACACCGGCCGGCCGTCGTTGAGGATCGTCGCCGCCGACCACAGCGGATAGTCGGGCGAGGGCACCAGCACCTCGTCGCCGGGATTTAGCAGCGCGCGCAGCGAGATGTCGATCAGCTCGCTGACGCCATTGCCGACGAACACGCGCTCGGCGGTCACGCCCTGCGCGCCGCGTGCGACGTGGTGCGCGGCGATGGTCTCGCGTGCGACCGGCAGGCCCTGCTGGTGCGTGTAGGGATCAGTGTCCTGGATGCGCTCGGCGATCGCGCGCTGCAGATGGTCCGGCGCGCGGAAGCCGAAGGCGCCCGGATTGCCGATGTTGAGCTTGATCAGCGTGCGCCCCTGCGCTTCGAGTTCCCGGGCCCGTCGCGCCAGTTCGCCGCGGATCTCGTAGCGGACTTCGGTCAGGCGTTCGCGGGTCTTCAGGGGGGCGGACATCGGGGCGCTCGGCGCGGGGAATGTCGCCGGATGCTAGCGGAAAAGCCGCGTTCATGCGCCGCGCCGCCGGGCCGCGCGTGGCGCCCGATGGGGAGCGCGCCTGCGCGCGATGGCCGGCTGACGCTGTCGCCGGAATCTCCCCTTCTCGCGCGCGAGCGCGCTCCCACAAGGGCTTGCCTTTAGAATCCGCGCCATGCAGACCGCCCGCACCGTCGTTTGACCGCCGCCGATCCCGCGCTGCGCGCGATCGGCTGGCCCTTCGACGGCGCCGCCACCGGTCCCTGGGCCGGGGTCATGGCCACGCACCCGCAGGCGCGGCCGATGCGCATCGTCGAGCAGCACCGCTCCGGCTATCTCGTCGCCGGCGCGCCGGGCGAGGCAATCGCGGTGGAATCGCTGCCCGACTGGCTGCGCCGCAGCGGCTACCGCAAGGGCACGATCGCGCCCGAAGACCGCGCCGCGGTCGGCGACTGGGTGCTGGTGGAAGACGGCCAGCGCATCGTCGCGATGCTGCCCCGGACCAGCGCGATCAAGCGCGCCGCCGCCGGCGAGCATTACAGGCAGCAGTTGATCGCCGCCAACATCGACATCGTGCTGGTGGTCTGCGGCCTGGACGCGGACTTCAATCCGCGCCGCATCGAGCGCTACCTGCTGCTGGTGCAGGGCGGCGGCATGCCGATCATCGTGCTGACCAAGGCCGACAAGCCCGAAGCTGACGTCGCCGCCGCGACCGCCGCATTGGCCGACGTGATCGGTCTCGGCGTGCCGGTGGTGCCGGTCAATGCGCGCGACGTCGACAGCGTCGCCGGTCTGCACCGGTGGCTGGGACCGGGCGTCACCGCGGTGCTGGTCGGCAGCTCCGGCGCGGGCAAGTCCACATTGACCAACCGCCTGCTCGGCGTCGAGCGCATGAAGACCGCCGAAGTGCGTGCGACCGACGACCGCGGCCGCCACACCACCACGCACCGCGCGCTGATCCCGCTGCCGTCGGGCGCCTGCCTGATCGACACGCCCGGCATGCGCGAGCTCAAGCCGACCGGCGAGGAGGATCTGTCGGAAGGCGGCTTCGCAGACATCGAGGCACTTGCCACGCAGTGCCGCTTCCGCGACTGCGCCCACGGCAACGAGCCGGGCTGCGCGGTGTGGGAGGCGGTCGAAGCGGGCACGCTCGATCCCGGGCGTGTGGGCAGCTATCTGAAACTGCGCGACGAACTCGTCGGCGCGGCCGGACAGCTCGCGACGCGCCTGGCGCAGAAGGCCGAGAGCCGGCCGTCCGCGAAGCCTGCGCCGAAGGCCGGCGGGCGTCCGAAGGCGAAGCCGGCGAAACGCGGATCGGACTGGACGCGGGAGCGTTGATCTGCACCTTCCCCCGCGTGCGGGGGAAGGACGGGGTGGGGGCGAACGGTCGGACGTCGTGATGTGGTCGCGGGCGTCCTGCTGACCAATCGTGTTGACTCGCGCGAGTCCGCGTCGATGCAGTCCGGGGCTTTGCCCCCACCCAACCCTCTCCCGCATCGCGGGGGAGGGCTTCAATGCCTCGCGGACTCGAGCCCGCCGGCGAGCGAAAGGGTGCAGACAATGCGCGAGCGCCTTCGATCCGCTAGCGTGTTTCCACCACCCGCCGGAGCCCTCGATGCCCGACGCCATCGCCCATCACGCCGCGCTCGACGCGCGCATGGTCGCCGCCGCGCGCGGCTTGCGCCTGCTGAGTCTGGCGAGCTGGCCGTCCGACACGCAGCAGACGTTCCTCGCCGCGTTCGCGAACGGGCGTCGCGTGATGCCGCAGGTGCACTATGCGGCGCTCGACTTCACCGACGTCCGTCGCGAGCTCGACGCGATCGCCCACGCGGCCGACGCCACGCATCCGCTCGGCGCCTACATCGTCGAGTCTGCGCATGCGTGGGGCATCACCGCGCAGCTGCTCGAGGCACTCGGCACGCCGGCGGCCGGCACGCATGCGATCGCGCTCTACGGCAGGCCGGACGCGGCGCTGCCCGGCGGCGCGCTCACCACCTGCGATGCGGCCCGGCACTTCATCCACATCGCCGACGAACTCGACCCCGGCCTGCTCGCCGACGCCGAGCATCCGACGATCGACGCGCCCACGTTGCAGGCGCAGCTGCAGACGGATCTGGACCTCTACTTCGGCACGCGCGTCGTTGCGGTCGAACTCGACCCGGCGATGATCGCCAAGGCCGCGGCCGGCGCCTACCGGCTGCGGCTGCGCAGCGATGCGCGCTATTCGATCCATGACCGCGAGCAGCTGCTGCAGCACGAGGCCTTCGTGCATTCGCTGACCGCGCTCAACGGACGCGAGCAACCGGTGCTGCCGAGCCTGGCGATGTCCTCACCGCGGACGACCTGCACGCAGGAAGGCCTGGCGGTGTTCGCCGAGCAGATCACCGGCAGCATCGACATCCAGCGGATGAAGCGTGTGAGCCTGCGCATCGAGGCGATCGCGCGTGCGCAGGACGGCGCCGATTTCCTGCAGGTGTTTGACTATTTCCTCGATGCGGGCCAGTCGGCAGCCGAGAGTTTCGCGTCCGCGCAGCGCGTGTTCCGCGGCGTGCCGCTGCACGGCGGCCACGCCTTCACCAAGGACGCGGTGTACCTGCGCGGCCTGATCGACGTGCACACGTTCTTCCGCCAGTCGCTGGCCGCGCAGAAGCTGCCGCTGTGCCGGCAGCTGTTCGCCGGCAAGATGACCCTCGACGACGTACGCCGGCTCGCGCCGCTGTTCGACGACGGCACGCTCGCGCCGCCGCGCTGGCTGCCGCCGTGGATCGAACGCGCCGGTGGCCTGGCCGGCATGCTCGCGTTTTCGCTGTTCGCCAACCGCATCCGCATCGACCAGCTGCAGGCCAGCGGCCCGGTGTAGACGCCGTCAGCGCGTGATCGCCGGCGCCGTCGTCGTCGAATGCAGCACGCGCACCGCATCGCCCAGCGTCGACGGGTCGGCGCCTGCCAGCAGCGCCTGCAGGCGCGAACGGTCCGCACCGGGGCCGGGCACCAGACCCACCCAGGCATTGCGCCCGGCATCCTTGGCCGCATAGAGACAACGGTCGGCGATCGCGGTGGTCTGCTGCCAGTCGCCGAGCGTCGGCCACGCGGTCGAAAACGGCCATGGCGCGAACCCGATCGAGCAGGTCATGCGCAGCGTCGCACCGTGCGCCAGTGCGATCGGCGTGTCGGCGACGGTGCTGCGAATCCGCTCGGCCAGACCGGCCGCGGCATCGGCATCGTCGAGCCGCGCGACCAGCATGAATTCCTCGCCGCCCCAGCGCAGCAGCAGGTCGGCGTCGCGGGTCAGGCTGCGCATGCGCGCGGCGAACTGCACCAGCGCCTCGTCGCCGGCCTGGTGGCCGTGGTCGTCGTTGATGCGCTTGAAGGCATCGATGTCGAGCATGAAGAAGAACAGCGTGTCCGACTCGCGGCGTGCCGGCGTGCGCGCGGCCTCGCGGTCCAGCCACGGCTGCAGTTCGCGACGGTTCGGCACCTGGGTCAGCGGGTCGAGACGCGTCGCGGCATCGAGCTGCGCATTGCTCTGCTGCAGCTGCCGGTTGGCCTGTTCGAGCTGCGCGGTGCGCTCGGCCACGGTGCGGTTGAGCAGTTCCACGCGCTCGCGTTCGCGCGCCACGGCGCTGCGCGAACGTCGCACGAAGACCGCCACCAGCAGCAGGGCCAGCAGGCCGTAGGCGACATAGGCCAGCGGGTGCCGCCAGGGCGGCGGCGGCATGTCGATCGTCAGCACGCGCGAGGCACCGAACTGCCCGTCGCGGCCCGCGGCCTGCACTTCCAGCCGGTACTGCCCAGCGGGCAGGTGGTTGATCGAGAACTCGGTGCGCGCCTGGTGCGGATAGATCCAGCCGGTGTGCAGGCCGTTGACGCGATAGCGCAGCTGCGCGGCGGCAGGCGCGAGGAAATCGATCGCGGTCATGCCGATGGTGAAGACGTTGTCCTCGTTGTGCAGCGTGATGCCGGGTGCGTAGACGATGTCGGTCTCGTCGCCGCTGCGCGCGTCGTCGTCGGTCCGCCGGCTCAGCAGCTGCAGGCTGGTCAGCACCGGATTGGCCGATGCGCTGCGGCGTGGCAGCTGCATCGGCGCGATCACGTCCAGACCCAGCGTGCCGCCGAAGTACAGCAGCCCGTCGCGGCCGCGGAAGGCCGAGCCGCTGTTGTACTCCTGGTTGCGCAGGCCGTCGCGGCGCCCGAGGTTCTGCACGATGCCGCTGTCGGGGTCGTAGACGCTCAGGCCGTTGTTGGTGCTCAGCCACAGGCGGCCGCCGGCGTCGGGCAGGATCCGGTAGACCACGTTGTTGGTCAGGCCGTCGCGCTCGGACAGCACCGAGGACACCCCGCTCTCCCGGTCGATGCGGTACAGGCCCGCGGCGAACGCGCCGACCCAGATCGCCGCGTCGTCGCCGTGGATCGCCCAGACCGAGCGGTGCATGCCCGCGCCCGCCGGCGTGACCTGCACCAGCGCGTCGCCCTGCAGGCGCCACAGGCCGCGGGTGTTGGTGCCGATCCACAGGCTGCCGTCGCCGGCCGTGTCGCGATACAGCGTGGTGATGACCTCCCCGTCGAGCGGGCCGAAGCGCGCGTCGATGTCGACCCGGCCGTCGACAAGATGCAGCACGCCGCTGCGCGTGCCGATCCACAGGCCCGTCGCGTCGCGCAGCAGCGAGTTGATGCGCACATCGCGCAGGCCGTCGACCGCGTCCAGCCGGCCATCCGGAGACAGGCGCCACAGGCCCGACAGGGTGCCGACCCACCAGCCGCCGCCGACCGCCGGTTCGAGCGCGCGGATCGACATCCCGGCCAGCGCCGGCAGGGTGCGCCACGGTGAACGCGCCTCGCGCATCTGCAGGCCGCTGTCGGTGCCGACCAGCATGCGGCTGCCGTCGCGGCGGATCGCGCGGATGCTGTGGCTGGGCCAGTCGGTCATCTCACCCACGCCCGCGCCGTCGTGGCGGATCACCGATGCCAGCGGACGCACGCGGTACAGGCCCGAGGTGTAGGTGCCGATCCACCACGCGCCCGAGGTGCCCTGATGGAAGTCGGTGATCGCGCTGCGCGGTGGGTTGTCGAAGCGCAGCCGGCGCGGACGGTCGCTGCCCGGCGCGAGCTGCACCACCGTGCCGTCGCCGAAGCCGACCAGCACGCGCCCGTCGTCGAGCCGGATCATCGCCGTCGCGTCGGCGCCCTCGGCGCCCAACGCATCGAGCGACCAGTGGCGCTGCAGGCGGCCGTTGGTGTCGAGACGGAACAGGCCGGCATCGGCCGCCAGCACCCAGAAGCCCTCGCGGCCCGACTGCAGCGCCACGCAGCGCCGTGCGCCGTCGGGCGGCGGCATGTCGACCAGCGCGTCGGCGCCGACCGCCCAGAGATTGCAGTCGACATCCATCGCCACCGGCTGACTGCGCGCAGCCGACCATGCCAGTCCCACGATCTCGCCCGTCGCGCCCAGCCGCCGCGCGCCACGCAGTTCGGCATCGACGTGATCGAGGCCCGCCTCGGTGCCGACCCAGGCGCCGCCGGCCGGGTCCAGGAGGATCTCGACCACGCGCGGATGCGACAGCCCATGGGCGACATCGAGCCGGCGCTGGGTCCAGGTCGGCAGATGCACGACTTCAAGCCCGGTGTCGTTGGTGCCCAGCCACAGGCGTGTGCGCTCGCGCTCGAAGGCCAGGCTGTCGATGCTGCTGCTGACCAGATTGGGACCGCCGACCGGCACGTCGGGCGTATTGCGATAGGCGCGGAAGCGATGGCCGTCGAAGCGGTTGAGTCCGTCCTGCGTCGCCACCCACAGAAAGCCCTGGTCGTCGCCGGCCATCGCCGACACGGTCAGCTGCGACAGGCCTTCGTCGAGGCCGTACATCTCCAGGCTCAGCGGCGGATCGTCGACCGGATCGGGCACCTGCGCCGACACCATCGTCGCTGCGCCCAGCAGCAACGCCAGCATCGCCGACCGCCCCATGCGCGCACGCCAGCGCCTGCCGATGCGGACATCGGCACAGGACTGCTGGCGATCGAGGCGCGCGGCGGTGGCGGCTCTTTGACGCAAGTTGTCTCCCCCCTTTGCGTATTGTGCCTGCGAATTCCATGCCAACGTGATCGCGGTCGCACTCTCCGCCCGTGCCAGACTTGTCCCATGGAAACCGTCCCCACGATCCTCGTCGCTGACGACCACCCGCTGCTGCGCGCCGCCGTGCTGCACGCACTGCGCGACGGCCTGGGCCAGATCCGCGTGATCGAAGCGGCCACGGCCTCGGCCCTGCAGCCCGCGCTCGAATCGCATCCGGAGATCGAACTGGTGCTGCTGGACTTGGCCATGCCGGGCGCGCGTGGCCTGTCGTCGCTGGTGTGGCTGCGCGGCGAACGTCCGGAACTGCCCGTGGTGGTCATCTCGTCCAACGACCACCCGCGCACCGTGCGCCGCGTGCAGCAGTTCGGCGCGGCGGGCTTCATCTCCAAGTCCGCGCCGGCCGAATCGATCGGCCAGGCGGTCGCCACCGTGCTCGACGGCGGCAGCTGGTTCCCGCCGCTGACCGCCGAGCGCTCCGAGGAAGACGCGCAACTCGCCGCGCGTCTTGCACAGCTGACCCCGCAGCAGTTCCGCGTGCTGATGGGCATCGCCGACGGGCTGCTCAACAAGCAGATCGCCCACCAGCTGGGCCTGGCGGAGAACACCGTCAAGGTGCACGTGACCGCGATCCTCAAGAAGCTCGAATGCCACAGCCGCACGCAGGCCGCGGTGCTGGTGAAGGCGCTGGAGCGGGAGGATGAGGCGTAGTTTTTCCGAGCCCTCCTCCGCTTGCGGGGGAGGGTTGGGTGGGGACGAACGGTCAGCGCGCTGAAGTGACGAATCACGCGCGTGCGTGGGCTGTGCATGGTCCGAGCCTTCCGCAATCCGACGGTTCGCCCCCACCCCGGCCCTCCCCCGCAGGCGGGGGAGGGAGTGGACAGCGCACGCGCGCTCGATTCGGCGCGGGGATTCTTAATCCCGTCGCCCCAGCGGACGCTGGGGCCCATTTTGCTTCTCGCGCGAAGACCCAAGATCAAAATGGATCCCAGCGTTCGCTGGGATGACGGTAGAAGGTTCTTGCAGCGTCATGTTGTCGAAGCGCCCGCAGCCGACAGCGCTCAGCCCTCAACTCCCCCGCAACCGCATCTGCATCATCAGTGCGCGCAGTGCCGGCGGACGTACCGGCTTGGACAGGAAACCGCGGCCCGCTTCGCGGGCCTGTGCGCGCAAAGCGGGATCGGCCTCGCCGGTCACCACGATCACCAGCGGCACCGCGCCCCAGCGGTCGCACAGGGTTTCGAACAGCGTGGGGCCGTGGTGTTCGCCCATGTGTACGTCGAGCAGCACGAGGTCCGGCGCTTCGCCGTGGACGGCCGCGGCGAGCGCGGCGTGCGGGCCGTCGGCCAGCAGCACTTCGCAGTCCCAGCGTTGCAGCAACGCGCGCGTCGCCGCGCAGATCTGCGGATCGTCGTCGACCACCCACACGCGCACGCCGCGCAGCGGTGCGTCGTCCTCGGACACGGTGGCCGGCGTGGGCGGTGCGAGATCCGCCGGTGACTGCGGCGAAGCCAGCGGCACGCTGACGCGGAACACGCTGCCGGTGCCGGGACGCGAGTGCAGGTCGACGCGGTGCCCGAGCAGGCGCGCGATGCGGTCGACGATCGCCAGCCCCAGGCCCGCGCCGCGGTCGCCGCCGTTGCCGTCGTCGAGCCGACGGAACTCCTCGAAGATCTCGCGCTGGCGGTTGGGCGGAATGCCGGGACCGGTGTCGTGCACCTCGATCCACAGACGGTCGCCATCGCGGCGCACGCCCAGCAGGATGCGACCGCGCGCCGTGTAACGCACCGCGTTCGACAGGAAGTTCTGCACCAGCCGGCGCAGCAGGTTGGGATCGCTGCGGATCCACGCCTGCGTCGGCACGTGATCGAAGCGCAGGCCGCGCGCCTGCGCCAGCACGCCAGTCTCCCGCGCGAGTCCGTCGAGCAGCGGGCCCAGCGGCACCGCGCGCACGTCGGTGCGCAGCGTGCCGGTCTCCAGCCGCGAGATGTCGAGCAGGCTGGCGAGGATGCCGTCCTGCGCCGACAGCGCGCCGTCGATGCTGTCGGCGATGTGCCGGGTCTCGTCGTCGCGCAGGCGCGCGCGCAGGCTGGCGGCGAACATGCGCGCGGCGTTGAGCGGCTGCAGCAGGTCGTGCACCGCGGCCGCGGCGAAGCGGCCCTTGTAGCGGTTGGCGGCCTCGGCCTCGGCGCGCGCCTGTTCGAGATCGGCGGTGCGCTCGGCGATGCGCCGTTCCAGCGAGTCGGCCAGCGTGCGCAGTTCGCGCGCGGTGGTCTTGTAGCTGGTGATGTCGGCGTAGCTGGTCACGAAACCGCCGTCGGGCAGCGGATTGCCGCGGATCTCCAGCACCGTGCCGTCGTACTTCTCGCTCTCGCGCATGTGTGGCTTGCCGCTGCGCAGATGGCCCAGGCGCCGCTCGATCGCGTCCTCCACCGGACCCGGGCCCAGCAGGCCGCGCCGCGCGTTGTAGCGGAAGACCTCCTCGATCGGCGTGCCCACGCGCACCAGGTCCGGCGGGAAGCGGAACAGTTCGATGTAGCGCGCGTTCCACGCGACGATGCGCAGGTCCGCGTCGATGATCACCACGCCCTGCGGCAGATGCGCCAGTCGGCGGCTGAGTCCGGTGTCGGCCTCCTGCGCCGCGGCGACCAGACCGTCGCGCGCGCTGCGCAGTTCCTCGGCGTGGTGGCGCACCAGGGTTTCGAGTTCGTCGCGGCTGCGCCGGCGCAGGGCGCCCAGACGCACGCGCTGCTGCAGGAACAGGAATGCGAACACCAGCGCCGCCCACGACACGCCGGCGATCGTCGCCCATTCGCGACCGGCCGCGGCGATCGGGGTCGCGTCGTGCAGCAGGTGCAGCGTCCAGTCGGTATCGGCGACCGGCGCGCGCTGCCACAGCCACGTGCCCGGCATCGCCGGCATGTCGATGCGCACCAGTGCGCCGTGTGCGCCGGCCTGGCGCAGCATGCGGCCGGTATAGGTGCGCAGGCGTTCGCCTTCGTACTGGCGCGTCGCGACCAGCTCCTCGCGCGCGGTCGCGGTCAGCGGCGACAGCACGCGGTAGCGCCACGCGGGGCGACTGGCCAGGAACACCACGTCGTGCGCATCGCTGGCCAGCACCAGGTCGCCGTCATCGGGCCAGGTGCGCTCGATCGCCGACAGTTCGATCTTGATCGCGATCACGCCCACCGCGCGGCCGCTGTCGTCGCGCAGCGCTTCGGACAGGAAGTAGCCGGGCACGGCCGTGGTCACGCCGATGCCGTAGAAGCGCCCGCGACCCTCGCGCAGCGCCTGCTGCACGTAGGGACGGAACGCGTAGTCCTCGCCGACGTTGCTGCCCGCGTCGCGCCAGTTGCTCGCCGCGATCGCGATGCCGCGCGCGTCGATCAGGGTCAGCGTGGACGCGCGCGTGGTGCGGTTGGCTTCCTCGAGCCGCGCGTTGAGCCGCGCCTGCGTGGCGGCATCCACCGGTGCGGCCACCGCCGCGCGCAGGTCGGGATCGAGCGCCAGCACCTGCGGCAGGGCGCGGTAGCGTTCGATGCGCTGGTTGAGTGCCTGCACCTGCAGGTCGAGTTGCTGCGCGGCCTGGGCCGATTGCGCGGCGAGCGCGCGTCGCGCGCCTTCGCGATAGCCCAGGCCCGCGACCAGCGCCAGACCGCCGAGGGCGATCAGCACGGTCAGCAGCAGGCGGCGTCGGCGCGGCTCGTTGCGCATCATCATGGCGCGAGTCTAGGACCTGCCGTCGTCCACGCGGTCGCGCGGAAACAACGGCAGGGTCGGCGGACGCCGCGCGGGGCGGCGTCCGCGTGCGATCAGAAGTGCACCTGCGCGCGCACTTCGACGATCTCCGGCCGGCTGGTCGCGCCGTTGCGGGTGGCGTTGGCGCGCACGTAGTTGGCCTGCAGCTTCACGTACGGCGTGAGGTACCAGTTCGCGCCGAAGGTCCAGTCGTGCTGGCGGCCGCCGTTGACCGGGCCGTCGTCGAGATCGAGCGTGCTGTAGCGCGCGGCCAGTTCGACGGCGCCGTAGCCGTTGGCCGGCTTGGGGTTGGCGACGTTGCCGCTCGAATACACCCGGCTCTCGCCGGTCAGCAGCCAGCTCGCGGCGAGGTAACCGCCTTCTGCGGTGAAGTCGGCCAGGCCGTCGTCGCGGGCGATGTCGGCGCGCAGCAGCTCGCCCTGCATCGACACCGGGCCCTTGATCCAGATGCCTTCCAGGCCGGTGCGCTGGATGTGGTTCACCGGCGCCAGGCTGCCGGTGTCGACCAGACGCGTGTCGGTGAGGTTGGTGCCGGGACGCGCACGCAGGCGCGCGGTCGGGTCGAACTGCACGCCGCGGCCGTCGGTCCAGCCCTGCGGGTTCTCGCGCGAAGCGGCGATGCCCAGATGCAACACGTCGCCGGCGGCCTTGCGCGGCGTCCACGCGGCGCGCGCGGCATAGGTCTGGCCGGGATTGTCGCCCTGCAGGTCCTTGCCGCCGTAGCCGCCGAGCTGGAACAGCGCGTGGTCCTGCTCGAGCGTCCATTCCACACCGGTGCGGCGGCCCTGGTAGATCGCCTGGATCGGCGAGGCCAGTTCCATGAACGTGCCCGCGCGCGAACTGGTCACGCCTTCCAGACCCACCGGCACCTTCATGTAGCCCACGCGCAGCTTGCCCACGTCGCGGCCGAGGAAGTGCTGGCTGTCGAAGCGCACGAACACGTCGAGCCAGCTCTTGGACTCGAAGTCGAAATAGACCATCGCGTCCCACACGCCGGCCTTCTTGACCGTCGCGCCGAACTCGCGGCGGCGCAGGCCTTCGTTGTCCTCCAGGCGCGGATGGCCGGCGAACTCCGCCTTGTCCCAGGCGAAGTTGCCGGTGAGCGCGACTTCCGTTTCGTCGGAGAACGTGAACTTGGGCGGCCATGCCTGCGCGCCTTCTTCGGCGAAGACGGGCAGGGCGGCGGTAGAACAGAACACCGACAACGCGGCGAGGGCGAGGGGACGCATAGACAGGACCTCAAGGGGGAGAAGACAACGCGCGATGCGGGGGCATGCGCGCGGCGGGCGCCAGTCTAGGGAGGTCGTCCGTGTGACCGGCGCGAACTAGTCCCAAAGCATTAGTTCGCGCCGCGTTAACACCAATAGGCTATCGGCGGCCGCCGCAAGCGGGCGTACAACGCAGGCCGAGCATCCGCGTCCGCCGGGTGCCACTTCCCGGACCTGCCGCCATGCACGCCATTCCGAACGAGACCGCCGCCACGCCGCGGCTGCCGTGGTACCGCCAGCTCTACGTCCAGGTGCTGATCGCGATCGCGCTCGGCGCGGTGCTCGGCCATTTCGAACCGGCCGTCGCCGAACAGCTCAAGCCGCTGGGCGATGCCTTCATCAAGCTGGTCAAGATGATCATCGCGCCGGTGATCTTCCTGACCATCGTCACCGGCATCGCCGGCATGACCCACCTGCGCACGGTGGGCCGGGTGTTCGCCAAGGCGATGACCTACTTCCTGTTCTTCTCCACGCTGGCGCTGGTGATCGGCATGGTCGTCGCGCACGTGGTGCAGCCGGGCGTGGGCATGAACATCGACCCGGCCTCGCTCGACACCGCCGCGGTCGAGACCTACGTGCAGAAGTCGCACGAGCTCACGCTGACCGGTTTCATGCTCGACATCATTCCCGGCACGCTGGTCAGTGCCTTCGTCGACGGCAACATCCTGCAGGTGCTCTTCATCGCGGTGCTGTTCGGCATCGCGCTGGCGCTGGTCGGCGAGAAGGGCCGGCCGGTGCTGTCGTTCCTGGAAACGCTGACCGTGCCGGTGTTCAAGCTGGTGCACATCCTGATGAAGGCCGCGCCGATTGGCGCGTTCGGCGCCATCGCCTTCACCATCGGCAAGTACGGCCTGTCGTCGCTGGTGAATCTGGCGTGGCTGGTCGGCACCTTCTACGTCAGCGCCGCGCTGTTCGTGCTGGTGATCCTCGGCGCGGTGTCGCGCGCCTGCGGCTTCTCTGTGCTCAAGCTGATCCGCTATCTGAAGGCCGAGCTGCTGCTGGTGCTCGGTACCTCGTCGTCGGAATCGGCGTTGCCGTCGCTGATGGAAAAGATGGAGAAGGCCGGCTGCCAGAAATCGGTCGTGGGTCTGGTCGTGCCGACCGGCTACTCGTTCAACCTCGACGGCACCAATCTCTACATGACCCTGGCGGCGCTGTTCATCGCCCAGGCCACCAATACCGAACTCACGCTGTGGCAGCAGATCACCCTGCTGCTGGTCGCGATGCTCAGCTCCAAGGGCGCGGCGGGCGTGACCGGCGCGGGCTTCATCACGCTGGCGGCCACGCTGTCGGTGGTGCCGACGATTCCCGTCGCGGGCATGGCGCTGATCCTCGGCATCGACCGCTTCATGAGCGAGTGCCGCTCGCTGACCAACTTCATCGGCAACGCGGTGGCCACGGTGGTCGTCGCGCGCTGGGAAGGCGCCCTCGACCGCGACCAGCTCAATGCCGCGCTCGACGGCAAGCCGCTGCCGGTCGCGGCGGCGCCCGATCCGGCCGCAGGCCCCGGTGACCGCGGGGTGCTCGCCCTCGACTGAGGGCGGGTGTCGCACACGCATTACGCAACACGCAACGCCCTGGGAGGGGAACCCATGACGACACGACACCGCTGGGCCGGCCTGATCGCCGGTCTCCTGCTCACCTGCACCGGTCTGGCGCACGCCCAGACCGGTCCGCAGACGCTCAAGCTCTGGCCCGACGGCCATCTGCCGCAGACCGTCAGCGGACCGGAGCTGATCGGCAACGAAGGCAGTTCGATGGGGGCGGTGAGCCGCATCTCCGAACCGCGCATGGAAATCTACCGGCCCGCACAGCCCAACGGCAGTGCGGTGCTGATCCTCGGCGGCGGCGGCTATTTCCGCATCCAGGTCGGCACCGCCGCCGCGCCGATGGCGCAGTGGCTGGCGTCGATCGGCACGACCGCCGCGGTGCTGTACTACCGCCTGCCCGCCGACGGCTGGCCGGCGGTCGCGCCGTTCCAGGACGGCCAGCGTGCGCTGCGCCTGCTGCGCAGCCAGGCCGATGCCCTCGGCATCGACCCGGCGCAGATCGGCGTCATGGGCTCGTCGGCCGGCGCCAATCTCGGCGGCATCCTCGCCACGCGCTTCGACCACGATTTCTATCCCGCGCTCGATGCCGTCGACCGCACCTCGGCGCGCCCGGACTTCCTGGCGATGCTCTATCCGGTGGTCTCGCTGCAGGCGCCGCTCGATACCACGCGCTCGCGTCGCGAACTGGCGACGCAGGCCGATGCGGTGGCCGCGTACTCGGTGGAATCGCACGTGCGTGCCGACATGCCGCCGGTCTTCATGGTGCATGCCGCCGACGACCAGATCGCCGATGTCGGCCACAGCCTGACGCTGTTCAACGCGGCACGCGCGCAGGGCGTCCCGGCCGAGATGCACATCTTCGAGAAGGGCGGCCACAGCTGGGGGCTGGGCCGTCCGGGCGCGCTGGTCGCGCAGTGGCCGCGCCTGTTCGCGACCTGGGCGCGCAGCCACGGCTTCATGCAGGGCCGCCCCGTGAGCCTGCAGCCGCTGCTCGGCGACACCGCGCCGCCACCGCCGGTCGCCGACCCGGTGGACGAAGAAGAAGCCGGCGACTGATCGCCAAGACGCACCATCTCTGGAGGGAGAGACCATGCAGCACATCCGTTCCGCGGTCCTAGCGACCGCCATCGCCGTCGCGCTCGGCGCGACCGCTTTCGACGCCAACGCCCAGGACGATGCCGCGCTGCGCGCGCTCGTCGCGCAGCAGGCGCAGATGCTCAAGGCCCAGGCCGCGCAGCTCGAGCAGCTCAATGCGCGCCTGGCCGCGCTGGAGTCGGGACAGCCACGTCCCGTCGCCGCGCAGCCTGCCACCGTCGACACCGACGCGCAGGTCGCGGCCGCGGTCGCCGACACCCGCCAGGACGATCTGGCCATCCTGCAGGCGCAGGTGGCACAGCTCGCCGCCAGTGGCGGCACCGGTGGTGGCAACACCAGCTGGCGCCGCGGTGGGCCGGAGCTGCGCAACAGCGACCGCAGCTTCACCTTCCATCCGCGCGGCCGCGTGCTGGTGGACTTCTCGTCGACCCACGGCTCCGACTTCGACGCGCGCAACATCACCGGCACCAACCTGCGCCAGGCGCGTCTGGGCGCGGAAGGCACGATGGGGCCGCTGGGGTACAAGATCGATGCCGAACTTTCCAACAACACCGTCAGCCTGTCGGACGCCTATCTGAGCTGGGACACGCGGCTGGGCAGCATTCCCACCGAGTTCTACGTCGGCAACAAGCTGAAAGATCGCGCCATCGATTCGAGCACCACGCTCACGCGCACGCCCTTCATGGAGCGCAACGCGGTGGCCAGCGTCGGCATGCCCGCCAGCGGCTACTTCGGCCTGGGCGTGCAGATGAAGATGATCGGGCAGAACTGGCACACCACCTTCGGCATCACCGGCGACGACGTCGGCAACACGGGCGACAACAGCGATTCGCTGACCTACGCGTTCCGCGGCCACATCAACCCGATCAAGCGTGCGGCTGGCTTCCTGCACGTCGGCGGCTGGTACGTGCACGAGGCATACGGCGCGGACACTAACCGCATCAACCGCACGCCGCGCGTCGCCTCGCGTTTCAACGACAACGTGCGGGTGTCGGCAAGCGCCATCAACGACGTCACCGGCGAGCGTGTCTGGGGCGCGGAACTGGGCGGCACCTTCCGCAACTTCTGGGCCTTCGCCGAAACAAGCGAGACCACGCTGCGCTCCACGTCGGTCGGCGATGTCGACCAGAAAGCGCACTCGGCCTACGCCGGCTGGCTGATCACCGGCGAGAAGCCCGGCTTCAGCGCCCGCTCGGGTGTCTGGGGCACGACCCGCGTCGCGCGCCCGGTCACCGACGGTGGCATCGGGGCCTGGGAACTGGCCGCGCGCTGGGACAAGTACGACTTCACCGATGCCCGGCGCGGCGGCGAGGGCGATGCCTGGACGCTGGGCCTGAACTGGTATCTCAACAACTGGTCGCGGGTGATGTTCAACGTGGTGCGCTGGAACACCGACAACCAGGTCGGCACTTTCGCCGGCCAGGACAGCGGCCACACGTTCAACGTCCGCACCCAGGTCGTGTTCTGAAGCCTTCGACCGCCACCATCCGCCCGCGTCGGGTCTCGGCGCGGGCCCGGGGTTAGAATCCCGGTCCCCCCTGTTTTCCAGTGAAGACCCCACGCTGATGTCCAACGACGAGTTCCGCCAGGCCGCCCTCGACTATCACCGCGCATCGCCGCCCGGCAAGATCACCGTGAGCGCGACCAAGCCGATGCTGACCCAGCGCGACCTGGCCCTGGCCTATTCGCCGGGCGTGGCCTACGCCTGCGAGGAGATCGTCAAGGACCCGAACGCCGCCAGCGAACTCACCGCGCGCGGCAACCTGGTGGCGGTGATCTCCAACGGCACCGCGGTGCTGGGCCTGGGCGACATCGGCGCGCTGGCCGGCAAGCCGGTCATGGAAGGCAAGGGCGTGCTGTTCAAGAAGTTCGCCGGCATCGACGTGTTCGACATCGAGGTCGACGAGCGCGATCCCGACAAGCTGGTCGAGATCATCGCCAGCCTCGAGCCGACCTTCGGCGGCATCAACCTCGAGGACATCAAGGCGCCCGAGTGCTTCATCGTCGAGCAGAAACTGCGCGAGCGACTGAAGATTCCGGTGTTCCACGACGACCAGCACGGCACCGCGATCATCGTCGGGGCGGCGATCGTCAACGCGCTGGAAGTGGCCGGCAAGAAGATCGAGGACGTCAAGCTCGCGACCACCGGCGCGGGCGCGGCAGGCATCGCCTGTCTGGACATGCTGGTCGCGCTGGGCCTCAAGCCCGAGAACATCCTCGCCTTCGATCGCGACGGCGTGATCCACAGCGGTCGCGCGGATCTGGACCCGGCCAAGGCGCGTTATGCGCGCGAAACCGACAAGCGCACTCTGGCCGAGATCGTGGCCGGCGCCGACGTGTTCCTGGGCCTGTCGGCCGGCGGCATCCTCAAGCCGGAAATGGTCGAGACGATGGCGCCGAACCCGGTGATCCTCGCGCTGGCCAATCCGTATCCGGAAATCATGCCGGAGGACGCCAAGCGCGTGCGTCCGGACGCGATCATCGCGACCGGTCGCAGCGACTACCCGAACCAGGTCAACAACGCGGTCTGCTTCCCCTACATCTTCCGTGGCGCACTCGACGTCGGCGCGACCGGCATCAACGAGGCGATGAAGCTCGCCTGCGTGCACGCCATCGCGCAGATGGCCAAGGCCGAAGCCAGCGATCTGGGCAGCGCCTATGGCGAAGAGATTCCGAGCTTCGGCCGCGAGTACCTCATTCCGCGCCCGTTCGATCCGCGTCTGCTGACCATCGTCGCCCCGGCCGTCGCCGAAGCCGCGATGGCCTCGGGTGTCGCGCTGCGTCCGATGGAGGACATGCGCGCCTACCGCGAGAAGCTGGGCCAGTTCATCCACCGCACGGGTCTGGTCATGAAGCCGGTCTACGACCGCGCGCGTGCCGATCGCCAGCGCATCGTCTATGCCGAAGGCGAAGAGGAGGTCGTGTTGCGCGCGGTGCAGACCGTCGTCGACGAAGGCCTGGCGACGCCGATCCTGATCGGCCGCCCGGACGTCATCGACATGCGCATCAAGCGCCTGGGCCTGCGCCTGGTCGCGGGTCGCGATTTCGAACTGACCAACATCAATGACGATCCCCGCTTCAACGAGTACTGGCAGCACTACCACTCGCTGACCGCGCGTCGTGGTGTGACCCCGGATTCGGCGAAGAACCTGCTGCGTTCGCGCCCGACGCTGATCGCCGCGATCATGGTCGACCGCGGCGAAGCCGACGCCATGATCACCGGCATCGTCGGCCGCTATCACAAGAAGCTCGGCTACGTGCGCAGCGTGCTGGGCCTCGACCCGGGCCTGCAGAGCACCTCGGCGATGACCGGCGTGGTCAACGACCAGGGCCTGTGGTTCTTCGTCGACACCCACGTGCAGCCCGATCCGAGCGCCGAGCAGATCGCCGAGAGCACCATCCAGGCCGCGTTCCGCCTGAAGCTGTTCGGCATCGAGCCGAAGATCGCGCTGCTGTCGCACTCCAACTTCGGCAGCCACGACGACCCCAGCGCCCGCAAGATGCGCGAAGTGCGCGAGATCCTCGTGCGTCGCGCGCCGAAGCTGGAGTTCGACGGCGAGATGATGGGCGACACCGCATGGGACGAATCTCTGCGTCGCCGCATGCTCCCCGGCACCACGCTGAGCGGCCGCGCCAACCTGTTCGTGTTCCCGAACATCGACGCAGCCAACATCACCTACAACATGATCCGCGTGATGACCGGCGGCGCCGCGCTGGGGCCCATCCTGATGGGCGTCAACAAGCCCGCGCACATCCTCACCCCGTCCGCCACCCCGCGCCGCGTCATCAACATGACCGCGATCGCCTCGGTCGACGCGCAGATCCGCAAGGCACAGCTGGCGGAAAGCTGAGCGCAGCGCGCGTAATGCCGGCGCGCGCACGTTGCTCCTTCCCCCGCTTGCGGGGGAAGGCTGGGATGGGGGCGGAGTGTTCGCCGAGGACGGAATGATTCCAAGACCTTTACGAGTCGCGTGATTCGACGTTTAGCGACCTGACCGTTCGCCCCCACCCACCCCTCCCCCGCAAGCGAGGGAGGGCTTGAAGCACGCCTGATCTGCTCGATACCGGATCCCGGACCGCGGGTGACGCCCCACGCGCGCACTGATCTGCTCCTTCCCCCGCGTGCGGGGGAAGGCTTGGATGGGGGCAAAGCGTCCGACGAGGACGGAATGATTCCAGACCATCTACGAGTCGCGTGATTCGACGTTCCGCGATCTGATCGATTGCCCCCACCCAACCCTCCCCCGCGAGCGGGGAAGGGCTCGAAGCGCCCATTGACCCGCCCCTTCCCCCGCGCGCGGGGGAAGGCTGGGATGGGGGCGAAACGTCCGCCGAGGATGGAGTGATCCCAGGCCATCAACGCGTTGGCTGATTCCACCGTCCGCTTCCAGATCGCAGCGCCGCCTTCGCGCGCCTTAATCCCCAGCCAACATCTCTCCGACCGCGTTCCGACGTGGCCCTGCCGATCCTGCGCCGCGCAAGCCGGGGCGGTTCCCCGGCGGAGTCGGCCGATGTCTTCTGCTTCCTCCACCGGTGCCCTGCGTCTGCTGCGGGCGACCGGGCATTCCTGGCGCGGTCTGGTCGCGACCTGGCGGACCGAGGCGGCGTTCCGGCAGGAAGTGGTGCTGGCGGTGCCGCTGCTGGTGCTGATCGCGACGCTCGATCTGGCGCCGCTGGGGCGCGCACTGCTGGTCGCCACGCTGGGACTGGTGCTCGTCGTCGAACTACTCAACACCGCGATCGAGGCGGTCGTTGATCGCATCGGGTCCGACTGGCATGCACTCAGCGGCAAGGCCAAAGACGCCGGTTCGGCCGCGGTCACGTTGAGCCTGCTGCTGCACGCCGCGATGTGGATCTGCGTGCTGTGAGTCCCGCCACCCTGACGCGCGCGCCGGCGCTGCTCGGCGTGCTGATCGCGGCGGTCCTGCTGACCGCTGGCATCGCGGCGCTAGGCGTCGATGCCGCTTGGGCCGACCGCCTCTACGCCTGGCAGGGCGGCCACTGGCTGGCACGCGATGCGTGGTGGAGTGCCGGGCTGGTGCACACCGGCGGGCGCCGTCTGAGCATCGCGTGCTGGCTCGCGGTCGTGGCCGCGTGGGCGTTGAGCTGGACCGGCGCCGTGCCACGCACCTGGCGCGCGCCGCTGGGCTATCTCCTGACCGCCGTGCCGCTGGCCTGCCTGCTGGTGGCCTGGCTGAAATCGCACACGGGCATCGACTGCCCGTGGGATCTGCAGCGCTATGGCGGCGCGCGTCCTTGGCTGTCGCCACTCGCCTCGCGTCCGGCAACGATGGGCGCCGCCGCGTGCTTCCCCGCCGCGCATGCGGCTGCCGGATATGCATGGGTGGCAGCATACTTCGCGTGCAGCGCCGCCGGTCCCGCGCTGCGTCGCTGGCGGCACGCGGCGCTGGGTACCGGCCTCGCGCTGGGCGCGGTCTTCGGCCTCGTGCAGCAACTGCGGGGCGCGCACTTTCTCTCGCACGATCTGTGGTCGCTGACGCTGTGCTGGCTGGTGGCAGCCGCGTCGGCGCGCATCTGCCTGTACGCGCAACTGCGCGACGCCGAGCGCGCTTCGAACGCAATGCAGCCGTCCGCCATCGCGCACCGCCTGCGCGAGGTGCACCCGTGAGCGTGCGGCCATGGCACGGCCCGCTCGCGCAGGTGCAGCGCAGCGGCTGGCTCGCACGGCCGCTGGTGACGTCCGAAGCCGCGCTCGCCGGCGTGTGTCTGTACTTCGTGGCGATCTGCAACGGCGGCTTCTGGCAGGCCGCCGTGCATGACGGCGCATCGCCGGGACTGCTGGCCTCGCTGGCGGTCGCGGTGTTCGCGCTGCACGCGCTGCTGCTGGGCATCTTCGCGATCGGTCGCGCGCTGCGGCCGCTGCTCGCGGCGCTGATCGTCGCCACCGCCGTCGGCACGTTCTACATGCGCCACTACGCGGTGCTGTTCGACGTGGAGATGATGCTCAACGTGCTGCACACCGACCCGGCCGAAAGCCGCGAGCTGTTCTCGCCGTGGCTGGTGCTGCACGTGCTGCTGCAGGCCGGCCCGCCACTGCTGGCACTGGGTTGGGTGCGCACCGCGCAACGCCCGTGGCGTCAGGCGATCGCAACGCGCGCGCTGTTTCTCGGCGGCATGGCGTTGCTGGCGGCCGTGGCGATGCTGCTGTCCTCGCAGGGCATCTTCGCGCTGATGCGCAGCGACCATGCGCTGCGCTATCGCATCACGCCCGGCAATCTCGTCGTCTCCACGGTGCGGGCGCTGACCGAGGCGCCGGAACCGCCGGCGGGCCAGCGCCTGCCGGTGGCCGCCGATGCGGCGCGCGCATTGCGCGCACCGGGGCAGAAACCGCGTCTGCTGGTACTCGTCGTCGGCGAGACCGTGCGCGCGCAAAACTGGGGTTTGAACGGTTATGCGCGGCAAACCACGCCCGAGCTCGCGCGCCGCGACGTGGTCAATTTCAGCGACGTCGAATCCTGCGGCACCAGTACCGAGGTCTCGCTGCCGTGCATGTTCTCGGCCTACGGCCGCCGGCACTACGACAAGGCGGCGATCCGCAGCCACGAGTCGCTGCTCGACGTCGTCGCGCGCGCCGGCGTGGAGGTGCGCTGGCGCGACAACCAGTCCGGCTGCAAGGGCGTCTGCGACGGCACCGGCATCGAACGCATGCAGGCCGCCGACGCGCCGGCACTGTGCGATGGCGACCGCTGCCTGGACGACATCCTGCTGCGCGGCCTGCGCGCGCGCATCGACGCCGCCCCCGGCGATCTGCTGATCGTGCTGCACCAGCTGGGCAACCACGGGCCGAACTACTTCGAGCGCTATCCGGCGGCCTACGAAGTCTTCAAGCCCGCCTGCCGCACCGCCGAACTGAGCCGTTGCACGCCGGTGCAGATCGCCAACGCGTACGACAATGCGATCCGCTACACGGACGCATTCCTCGCCCACGCGCTCGACATCGTGCAGCAGCAGGACAGCCATGACGCCGCGCTGCTGTACGTGTCCGACCATGGCGAATCGCTGGGCGAGTACGGCCTGTATCTGCATGGCGCCCCGTATGCGATCGCGCCCGCCCAGCAGCTGCACGTGCCGATGGTGGCGTGGGTGTCATCGGGTCTCGCCGGCGATCTGGGTCTGGACATGCAGTGCCTGCGCGCACGTGCCGCGCAGCCGACGAGCCACGACGCGCTATTCCATTTGGTACTCGGCGCATTCGACGTGCGCACGCAAGCGTATTCGCCAGCGCTCGACCTGTTCGCGCCGTGTCGGCGCGGTGCGTCAGCCGTGACGTGATCTGCGATCAGAAGCGCACAATCTGCGCTGCTCGCGCTTGTCTCCTTCCCCCGCGCGCGGGGGAAGGCCGGGATGGGGGCAAAGTGTCCGCTAAGAACGGAATGATTTCGGAACATCTACGAGTCGCGTGATTCGCTGTCCGCAATCTGACGGTTCGCCCCCACCCAACCCTCCCCCGCATGCGGGGGAGGGCTCGAAGCACGCATCGCCCTGCTCCTTCCCCCGCATGCGGGGGAAGGCCGGGATGGGGGCAATGCGTCCGCTAAAAACGGAATGATTCCAGGCGACCTACGAGTCGCGTGATGCGCGACGTTTCCGCGATCTGATCGTTTGCCCCCAGCCAACCCGTCCGGCCCGGCGAAGCACGCCGGTCGTTTATAGGCCACGCGGCGGTGCCGCGTCAGCGGACCGCTCTTACCCCCAGCACGCGAGGGAGGTCTAAGGATCAAAGGTGTCGGATTGCTTCGCAGGACGGGCAGAGCGCAGCAAAACCCGTCACGCGAACAGGCGCTGAGCTCTCAGGCACCCACCAACCGCCGCACCACATCCGGCAGCAGTTCCAGTTCGTCCTTGAACACCAGCGCGTCGCCTTCGGGCAGTTCTTCGCCCGGCGCGCCGATGGCCGAACCCGTCAGGAACACCACCGGCACACCCGGTCGCATCGCGCGGGTCAGGTGCATCGCTTCGGCCCCAGAGAAACCGGGAATGTTGACGTCCGACAGCAGCAGCTGCGGCTGGAACTCGCGCAGCGCGTCCACCAGGCCCGATTCGCCGTACTCGCGACGCACCTCGACCGGGATGCCCGCATCGCGCAGGGCCAGTTCGGTCAGTTCGGCGTCGTCGCGGGAATCGTCGACGATCAGCACGCGCAGCGGCGCGGCGTCGGTCATCACTCTTCGTCGGGCGTTTCGTTGAGCACGGCCCAGAACTTGCCGAGCGTGCGCACCGCTTCGAAGAACTGGTCCACGTCCACCGGCTTGACCACGTAGGCGTTGACGCCCAGATCCCAGCTGCGCGCCAGATCGCTCTCTTCGCGCGACGAGGACAGGATCACCACCGGCATGCGCTTGAGCGTCTCGTGCTCGCGCAGCTGCTTGAGCACTTCCAGGCCGTCCATGCGCGGCATCTTGATGTCGAGCAGCAGCACTGCCGGATCGCCCGGCGTGCGGCCGGCATGCTTGCCGCGCATGAAGAGGTAGTCCAGCGCTTCCACGCCGTCCTCCACGTGCACGATCGGATTGGCGAGGTGGGCCTCGCGCAGGGCATCGATCGCCATTTCGGCATCGTGCGGGCTGTCCTCGGCGAGGAGGATCGTGCGGATTTCGCTCATGTCAGTGTCCGGAAGAAGTGGTCGAACCCGTCTCGCTGGTCGAGGCGGGCAGGGTGAAGTGGAACGCCGCGCCCTTGCCGGGCTCGGCTTCGGCCCAGATGCGGCCGCCATGGCGGCCGAGCACGCGCCGCACGCTGGCCAGGCCGACGCCAGTGCCGGGGAACTCGCTGGCCGAATGCAGGCGCTGGAACACGCCGAACAGTTTGCCCGCGTATTGCATGTCGAAGCCGGCGCCGTTGTCGCGCACGGTAAAGGTGTAACCGCCGTCGTCGGAGCGGCGGCAGTCCACTTCGATCCGTGCCGGCTCGCTGCCGGTGCTGTACTTGACCGCGTTGCCCAGCAGGTTCAGCCACACCTGCCGCAGCATGTTCTCGTCGCCGACCACGATCGGCAGCGGCGTGATGTGCCATTCGATGCGGTGATCGGGATGCTCGGCCGCGGCGTTCGAATCGAGCATCGCGCGCGTGTCGGAGACGATCGACTGCAGGTCCACGCTCTGCAGGCGCAGCGCGCTGCGGCCCAGGCGCGAATACACCAGCAGGTCGTCGATCAGCGCCGACATGCGCCGCGCCGAACCGCCGATGACGCCCAGGTAATGCGTGGTCTTCTCGTCGACGTTCTCGCCCAGGTGCCGGCCCAGCTTGTCGGCGAAACCGGCGATGTGGCGCAGCGGCGCGCGCAGGTCGTGGGAGACCGAATAACTGAAGGCTTCCAGCTCGCGGTTGACGTCGGAGACCTGCTCCACCTTGCCTTCGAGCTGCTGGTTGAGCTCGCGGATCTGGCGCTCGCTGATGGTCTGCGCGGTCACGTCCGACGCGGTCACCAGCACCACCGCGTCGTCGCGGTCGGGCAGCGGCATGCGCCGCGCGTTGAGCAGCATCGTGCGTTCGATGCCGTCGACCGTGGACTGGCTGAGACGGTAATCCCACAGCTCGCGGTCGCGGGCCAGCACGTCGTGCAGGCGGCGCAGGGTCTCGGCGTTGTCCCAGGCGCCTTCGCCCACGTCGTCGAGCTTCTGTCCGCGGATTTCCTCGCCCACGCCGTACAGCTCGGCGAACGCGGCGTTGTGCATCACTACGCGCTGGTTGCCGTCGATCAGCACGATGGGCTCGCGCACACTGTCGAGCACCACGGCCGCGCGGTTGCTCGCGCGCATGGCCAGGGTCTCGGCGTCACGCTGGCCGCTCTGCGCGCGCAGGGCGAAGTAGCTCACGCCCAGCAGCAGCGCCAGCTGCACCAGCATCGCCGTCCAGCTGGCGATGTCGGCATTGCGCTCGGCGCGGTCGGCGCGCGCGATGCGCTCGTCCAGCAGCGCCTGTTCGTTGGACACGATGTCCATCACCAGCCGCTGGATGGGGTTGAGCACCACCATGTTGTCGATCTGGTCGTCGGTGGCCGTCTCGCCCGCAGCGATCACCGTGTCGATGCGCGCCAGGCGCTGTTCGAGATTGCTGCGCAGCGCGCCCAGGCGCGCCTGCTGCTCGGGGTTGTCGCGGGTGAGCGCCAGCACCGCGTCCACGGTGGGCAGCGCGCGCGCGCGGGCGTCCTCGATGCGCTGGCGCAGCAGCGGGCTGTCGATGCCGCGCACCAGCGTCATCGCCGCCGCTTCCAGACTACGTGCATCGGCCGCGACCGTCTGGATCAGCGACTCCACCTCGCGGGTGTGGATGACCTTTTCGGTGGCGTAGTCGGCCTCGTTGCTGGCCGAGCGGATGATCAGAAACGGACCCAGCACGATCGCGATCATCGCCACACCCAGAACGGGCAGGCGCCAACGGCTCAGCAGGGAGGTTTCAGCAGCAGGCATCGGAGGGTTCGGGCGCGCGGGCGGAGTGGTCGCGCATGATGCCGCATCCTCCCCTGAACACGGGATCATGGCGGACCGTCACCACCCGCGCAACGGACCGTTCGCCACCGTCCGGCGCCCGGTGTCACCCCTGTTAGAATTCACGGTCCGAAGACCCCCATGCACCGCGGCCACGCGTGCCGCGCTGGAGAACCGAATGAACTGGCTGAACGACGTCCTGCAGAACGACCCCGATCCGACCGAAACCCGCGAATGGATCGAGTCGCTCAAAGCGGTCATCGACGTCGGCGGCCCGGAGCGCGCGCACCAGATCCTGGAGAACATGGTCGAGCTGACGCGCCGCGCCGGTGCGCACCTGCCGTTCGCGCCGACCACCGAATACGTCAACACCATTCCCACGCACCTCGAGCCGAAGATGCCGGGCAACCCGGAGCTCGAGTGGCGCATCCGCTCGATCATCCGCTGGAACGCGATGGCGATGGTCGTGCGCGCCAACCGCAAGCCGGGCGACCTGGGCGGCCACATCGCCAGCTTCGCCTCGTCGGCCACGCTGTACGACGTGGGCTTCAACCACTTCTTCCGCGCACCGTCGGCCGACCATCCCGGTGACGTCATCGCCACCCAGGGCCACAGCTCGCCGGGCATCTACGCCCGCTCGTTCCTCGAAGGCCGCTTCACCGAAAGCCAGCTCGACCACTTCCGCATGGAAGTCGACGGCCAGGGCATCTCGTCCTATCCGCACCCCTGGCTGATGCCCGACTACTGGCAGGTGCCGACGGTCTCGATGGGTCTGGGCCCGATCGCCGCCATCTACCAGGCGCGCTACTGGAAGTACCTCGAAGCGCGCGGCCTGATGCCCAAGTCGGACCGCAAGGTCTGGTGCTTCATGGGCGACGGCGAGACCGACGAGCCGGAAAGCCTCGGCGCGATCTCGGTTGCCGGCCGCGAAGGCCTCGACAACCTGGTCTTCGTCATCAACTGCAACCTGCAGCGTCTCGACGGCCCGGTGCGCGGCAACGGCAAGATCATCCAGGAGCTGGAAGGCCAGTTCCGCGGCGCCGGCTGGAATGTCGTCAAGACCGTCTGGGGCAGCTACTGGGATCCGCTGCTGGCCAAGGACAAGGACGGCATGCTCAAGAAGCTGATGATGGAAACCGTCGACGGCGAGTACCAGAACTGCAAGGCCTTCGGCGGCGCGTACACGCGCGAACACTTCTTCGGCAAGCACCCGGAAACCGCCAACCTCGTCGCCAACCTCAGCGACGACGACATCTGGCGCCTCAACCGCGGCGGCCACGATCCGCACAAGGTCTTCGCCGCCTACCAGAACGCGATGGACACCAAGGGCCAGCCGACCGTCGTGCTCGCCAAGACCGTCAAGGGCTACGGCCTTGGCAGCGCCGGCGAGGCGCTCAACCCGACCCACAACACCAAGAAGCTCGACGACGAAGCCGTGCGCACGTTCCGCGACCGCTTCAAGATTCCGGTCAGCGATGCCGCGCTCAAGGACGGTGCCATTCCGTTCTATCACCCGGGCAAGGATTCGGAGGAAGTGCAGTACATGCTCGAGCGTCGCCAGGCGCTGGGCGGCTTCCTGCCGCAGCGTCGCCGCAAGAGCACCGAGACCCTCAAGGCGCCGGAGCTCAAGGTCTTCGACCGCCTGATGCAGGACACCGGCGAGCGCGAGATCAGCACCACCATGGCCTTCGTGCAGTCGCTGTCGATCATTCTGCGCGACAAGGAAGTGGGCAAGCGCGTCGTGCCGATCGTGGCCGACGAAGCCCGCACCTTCGGCATGGAAGGCCTGTTCCGCCAGCTGGGCATCTACGCCCCGCAGGGCCAGAAGTACAAGCCGGTCGACCGTGACCAGCTGATGTACTACCGCGAAGACGCGGCCGGCCAGGTGCTGGAAGAAGGCATCACCGAGGCCGGTGCGTTCGCCTCGTGGATGGCCGCGGCCACCAGCTACAGCACCAACGACGTGCCGATGCTGCCGTTCTACATTTACTACTCGATGTTCGGCTTCCAGCGCATCGGCGACTCCGCCTGGCAGGCGGCCGACATGCGCGCCCGCGGCTTCCTGCTCGGCGCCACCGCCGGCCGCACCACGCTCAACGGCGAAGGCCTGCAGCACGAAGACGGCCACAGCCATCTGCTGGCCGGCGCCATCCCCAACTGCCGCGCCTACGACCCCACCTTCGCCGGCGAAGTGGCGGTGATCCTGCAGTACGGCATGACTCGCATGCTCGACCAGCAGGAGGACGAGTTCTTCTATCTCACCCTGATGAACGAGAACTACGGCCACCCGGCACTGCCGGAAGGCGCGGCCGAAGGCGTCATCAAGGGCATGTACCTGCTCAAGGACGCCGGCAAGGCCAAGAAGGGCGAGCTGCGCGTGCAGCTGCTGGGCTCGGGCACCATCCTGCGCGAAGCCATGGCCGCCGCCGAGCTGCTGGACAAGGATTTCGGCGTGACCGCCGACATCTGGTCCTGCCCCAGCTTCACCGAGCTGCGTCGCGACGGCTGGGATGCCGAGCGCTGGAACCGCTTCAACCCCGAAGCCAAGACCCCGCGCAAAGCCTACGTCACCCAGCTGCTCGAAGGCCGCCAGGGCCCGGTCATCGCCGCGACGGACTACGTCCGCGCGTTCGCCGACCAGATCCGCGCCTTCGTCCCGGCAACGTACACCGTGCTCGGCACCGACGGCTTCGGCCGCTCGGACACCCGCGCCAACCTGCGCCGTCACTTCGAAGTGGACCGTTACTACATCGCCCAGGCCGCGATTGAGGGCCTGATGAAGGACGGCAAGATGACCGGCAAGGATGTGGCCCGGGCGATCAAGCTGTACAAGATCGATCCGGAGAAGGCGAATCCGGTTGGGGTTTGATTTTCAGCGCTGAGACCAAGAAGGGCGGCCAAGCGGCCGCCCTTCTTTTTCTTGACTAGAACTGGGAAGCGTTGCCGAGCGGAAAAGCTGAGACGCAGCTTACCTAGGCAAGATCACGAGTCTAGTCTCTGCGCCATCGCTGATATTCGGGCGGCAGCAGGCTGGTGATTTCATCCCCCGTCATCCGGCGCAAATTGTAAGTACGCTCAAACTGTTTGAAGGTGAAGGGCAGGCGGCGTATTCCGCCTAGCCCTGCTTTGCTTTTCGGGTCGCTGCGTGCTTGCCTTGATCTCTGCGAAGTCACGCCTTTCTTCACGGAGCCGTCGGGTGCTGCATAAAGCGCATTGGCTACCGGCCAGAAACTGCGGTGTGCATAAATCTCTTGGCGCGCCGTCATCTGCTCGGCCATTTCGCCCCAAGGTGATCTCGACGAGCCCAAAGCCACCTTGGCAGCATCTCCATGCAGATTCACCAAGTCCCACGCAGTCCTTGTGATCAGGCGGTAGGCCAAGCGCGGTGAATCCATGATGTAGTGCGGCTTGGCCAAAGGCTTTCCAGCATCTTTACCGCTTCCCTTCTTCACCAAACTGTCGATGAGGACAAGCGAAATCCATGCCCAAAGTCCGTGATTTGACAGTAAAGAAAATCTGTCCGGGTTTCCGCTGAAAACCTCATGGGACAAATATCGACCCGCCTCGTAGCTGGTCTGGAACTGAAGGGAAGGGTCAATTAAATGTCCACCATCGACGAATTCGCTGGCGGAATCATCTTCCAATAGCGTCTTGGGCGCTGGGGTGGTGGGGTTGTCCAGCCATGCGGAAAACTTGGCGAGGCCGACATCGTTCAGTGATCTGACCGGTATCGTCATGATTTTTCACCATTCATTTCGGCCAAGGCGTTGCTCATGTGATGTCTGAAGATGCCCTTTCCGGCAAACTTGTGGACTACTTCGTCTGCCCATGCGATCTGCGCAATCGTGTCATCCTCCTCGAGTTCTACAGAAGGCTCCATATCCAGAGAGGAGATGAAGTCAGCCCAAGGCGCAAGCCACGACTCAGAGTCATCGAGCGCAGACGGGTTCTCAGCGATCGACATGGCGATCTGTCGCATCACCTCAGGCATGACTAGTACACCGAACCAAGGGTGGCCGGCTGCGGATACCGCAGTCGGAAACAGCGACTTTTCTACCAGAACGTTCGGCTTCTCACCTGCGCCAGTGCCTTCAGGAAGTACCAACTTCCAAGCAACGCCATGCAAGCTGGTTGGCTCGATGTCCACTAGGCTGGAACCAAGCTTGCCGGCTTCATCCAATGCCCTTACCCCATCGGTGTAGCCGATGAGCAGCGATTCACCTGGATTATTGAAGATGAAGCGGAATTTCAAAGGCTTGTCGGTAGCCAGAGTGCGAAGACTCAATGGCTCTTTGTTGAAGTCGGAAACCGAGCCAAGATCGAATGATTCCTCGGTATTACCGGCATGCGCAATGCAGCTGATTTGAACAGTGGCATCGAGCTTCGCAGAGAGATAGTTGAAGTAATCGATCCAGAAAACGCGCCCGCCAAGGCCATCATCTTTCACGCGAACGATGAAGTTCTTTTTGTCGATCTGCCTCAGGCCAGTCGGGTTAGTTGTCCTCGTTATCTGCCCCATCGGAGGCCTCCTGATATCTGGTGCGAATTTCGAGCTGTCGGTTAGGATCGAATCCGGAAACAGAGAGCCAAGCGCTTTCGCTGTTCAAGCGAAAACTGAAGACATTGAGATTCGTGTTCAACTCGGAAACGTCTGCGCTAAGCCGCGGGTAGGCTGCTTCATCGCCAATCCAGAAATCGGCAGCATCCCAAAGCTTGAAGGCGTCACCTACCGCCGTGGCGTAGGCTAGCGTTACCTTGCAATCAATCGGGAAACTAAAGCCGTTCGCAGTTTTGGCTCGAACCTCAAAGCCATCCTTCTTTAGATCCAACTTGATTGGCTTAGGCTTTGGCTTTGGAATTCCGTCTGGCAGCGGCGGGTCCCCTCCCACTGCGACTGGCGCCGGTCCGGTGCCACCATTACGATTCGCTGGTGTGGAATTCGGATCTGCGAAGTAAACAGCCAGTGCCGTCTCATCCTTCTTCCCCTCCGGTGAAATCAGTTGCACCAGTCGAAGGGCGGCATTACGTACCGCATTCAAAGCGTCGTTGGGCGACGAATACAAGCTTACGACTTTGGGGCGTCTGGCATTCCAGTTGCGATGGGTAGGCTCTTCAGCTGCGACCAGCAAGTCCGAAAGCTTTGGATCTTGAATGAAGGTCAGCGCCATGACCGGTGCGATAGTTCGTGCTGCTTTCAATCGTTTTTCGCCGTCAATTCCTAAATCTTGCCGTACGAAGAGCTCTTGGCTCTGCTCGGCGTTTTCGTCTTTTTGAAGGAAAACGCGAAAACTCGAGAATGAAGTCTCCCTTGGTTCCTTCTTCTTTACCAAGAGAGGGAAGTCAACGCAAATCAACTCGGACTTCTCGAATCTGGCCTTCAATTCCGCCAGTTCGGACTCCTTGAAAGCTGCTGGATTAAGCTTTGTTTCCTTTGTCCAGAAGTCTTTGGCTGCCGCCGTTGCAGATGTGTTTGTGTTATCGGCCGTAAGTGCAAGGAACCTACGATAGCCCTTGGTCAGTCGGCAATCTTTTCCCATGCTGTCAGCCACGGCGGCGACGCTATCCTTGTCGAGCGTGGTATCACCTACCTTTACAACCAATCGGCCTCTATTAATGGCGAAGAAAAATTCATTAATAATGGCGTTGCGGAGATTGGATTCTGTGATGTCATTGCTAGGCATTGGAACCATGAAAGTCGTGCCGGCATCGTCACCCCTGGATAAGCCAAGCTCTTTCTTCGTTCCGTCCAGCATCGGAACTTGCAAGATGGGCTTTGCTAGCTCTTCGGAATTACTGGTTGATCCCCAGCGTGCTTCGCGCGCCCAGCGGCGGCTGTCGCCGTCGAATTTGTAGTTTCGTCGGAAGCGGCAGCAACCAAACAGAAGTTCTCTATTGTCGGATCTGCGCTTGGTCAGCGCGAAGACACTCCGCAATTTGCTGGCAAGATATAAAGTGATCTTTCCTTGCCCCGCGCCCCCATTGGATCGGGTCGTTTTGGCGCCTTCGCCTTCGCGGAACCAGAAAGCGTTCCAATTCTCGGTCGATCCTTCTCGCGATGAATCTGTATAACAGCCCTCCAGTCCAGTTGTGCCAAAGTCCTCAATGACGAGGAAATTCATCCTTGGCGGGCGTTCTTCGTCCTCGATAAGACCGCCGGCGCGAAAGTGCTTGACCCAGTCGTCTGAAAAAATGGATCTTGCGAACTCGCTCCTAGCCAGATCAACCTCTACCAGCTTGTATTCCACTCGAACGACGCTGTCACTGCTGCGAGCATCCAAGGGGTTCTGAAGCGTTTCCCGAACAAGAATTTCAACGCTGCTGCGCTCTTCGTCTGCGAAATTGTCGTCTGAAATGCTTGCCCCCGAAGTCTCGTTAGGATTCAGAGGGCGGAATTGCCAATGAGCCACAGTTATTGCTCCCCTTCCAAATTCCCCGAGCCAGCCTCGGGACGACGATCCATTTGTCAAAAGTGCCGTCCCTAATCTAGATAAGACGGCTTACCGATTATCCCTCAATGTCCTGACTTGGACAAAGTGGGCTGGTACTCGGCTGAATCACTCAGGCCTAAGTGTTAGATTGAGAGAGCAGGTTCACCTCGCAGCACTTGGCTCGGAATTTTCCAAAAGGTGGACTCGTGAGCTTCTGATCTCCATATCGAAGAACTCGCGAAAGGAGATCACGCTCGACTGCGTCGAATAGTCGGTTTCCTTGCTTTCTTTCAACGACTCCGGCACAACAAGTCGGATACCGACCTCGGCCATCTCGCGAATCGAAGTTGCCGCCACGCGATCGTCGACCGTCGCCAGCAGGACGTCGCAGTTGAGTCGCTCGCTCCCTACCTGCTTCCACCGCTCACGAAGGGTGGTCTTCGCGGCGACGACCAATGCATCCACTGGCTGACGGTCGTTGCGTTGCAGGGTCTCGAGGTCGGGCATCACGAAGTCCGGCCGGCGACCACCTGTCACAGCCTGTTCGACGAATCTGATGTTGCCTGCAGAGAGGCTGGCTGCGATGTGGTGTTCGAAAGAGCGGCCGGCACGCGTTTTGCGCTGCTGACTTGCGCTCAGGAACACTCGATCGATGTCGGCGAAGTGATGGACGATCGACGAGACGAGGTCGCCTTTGCCGGCGAGCAAGGCGACAAGTTCTGCTGCGCGACGCCGCAGCTCATAGCGGCGATACAGCGTAAACTCGATATCGCGACTGATCTCCATGATCGCGTCGCCCGGACGGGGAATAACCCAAGGGTCGAAGCTTGCGTACTCGTTGTCACGCAGCCACTTCTGTCGCGCATCGCGCGCGATGGAGGCGGGGTCTGGGATTCCACCGTAATCGCGCATCACGGCTTCCATCGAGCCTGTGCGCAGGGCATGCTGCAACCGTTCGATCAGCTCCTGCTTCTCGTCCTGCTGCAGACGCGAAGCCTGCGCGAATGCGGCGGCCTCGAAGATGCCATTGTGGAAATCCGAGCGGAGATCGAGGACGGTTTCCAGAAGCTCCGCCTCTTCACGGGCGGAGTCCAGAACCACGATCCAGTAGTCGCAACCGGCGGTCGGCTCTGTGAACCTGCCGGCGAGCAGGATCGAGGCGGGCGTCAGTGCCTGGAACAGCGCTTTCGGAAGCCTGGTGAAGTGTGTCTCGGGACCTTTGTTGCCGTAATGCCGCATGCCCGATGTGGTGATTTCACCGGTCTGTGGCCACAGCACGCCGAACTCGGCGTGGAAGATATGCGGCTTGTCGGCATTTCCGGCGTGCAGTTCGGGAAAGAAACCAGCTTCGCGGATCTGCCGGGGAATGTAGAAACCAGCCTGGTGCTTGCCGCTGTCATCCGCCCACGAGGTGTCGTTGCGTGAAAGCTTTTTGACGAAAAGCCTGCTGCTGTCCTCCACCAGCCCCTGGATCTTCCACCAGAGCGGTGTGCCGTCAGCGGCTGATTCGGCAACCCGGTTTACCGGGTCAAGGTCCAGGCTCTGCTGGGTGGTCATCCGTTTCCCTTGCTCTGATACGTGCTCCGAGCGCCATGATGACTTCCGCCCGCTCTTCCGTCGACCGGTTGCGAAGCTCGCATTCCCAGACGGTCTCCACCTTCCATCCTGCCTGCCGCAGCTGGGCGATTTGGCGTGCATCGCGCTGCCGGTTGGCGTCGATCTTCGCCTCCCAGAACTCCGTCCGTGTCTTGGGCAGGCGATACAGGTAACAGCTGTGTCCATGCCAGAAGCAGCCGTGCACGAACACTACGGTGCGGAACTTGGGCAACACGATGTCCGGACGACCGGGCAGTCCTGCGCCGCCCAGCCGGTAGCGGAAGCCGAGCGCATGCAGGCCATGTCTGACCTCCAGCTCGATTTTCGTGTCTTTACCTCGCACCCGCGACATCAGCGCGGAGCGCCGCTCCGGACTGATGATGTCCATCCCGTCAGGCGACCTTGCGTGTCTTCGCAGGCTTCTTCGTTGCGGCTTCTTCAAGCAGAGGCGCCATCAACTTCGCAACACTCGCGATAACGGGCACCACGACGGAGTTGCCGAACTGCTTATAGGCGCGCGTGTCCGAAACCGGGATACGGAACGTGTCGTCGAAGCCCATCAGCCGGGCGCACTCGCGCGGCGTCAGGCGGCGCGGGTTCTTCTTCGTGCCCTGCGAAACGAGGATCTCCGACCCGTCCTTGTAGTAGCGCGCGGACAGCGTGCGTGCAGTGTCCTTGGCGGTGACAAGGCCGAAGCCGAAGCCGTTGCCCTTCTCGCGGTGCTTGGCCGCGTAGTTCTGCAGGTAGGCCCAGAGCTTGTCCGACAGCGTGTAGTTGGCCGACACCTTGCGCTTGGCGCCTTCCAGGAACGTCCAGCTTTCCGGCTCGGAGCCATCCTGCGGATGGAGGATGCTGGCGAGCTTCGGCGCGGTTTCGATCTCGGGCAGATCCAGACCTTCCCAGGAGAAACCGGCGTCTTCCCGGAAGCCCACGATGATAATGCGCTCGCGATGCTGCGGCACGAAGTGCTTGCCGTTGATCACCTTCGTGGTGACGGTGTAACCGAGTTCGTTGCGCAGGACATCGAGGATCGTCGACAGGGTGCGCCCCTTGTCGTGGCTGGCAAGATTCTTGACGTTCTCGAGCAGAAAGGCCTTCGGTCGCTTCTCGGCGATGATGCGGGCCACATCGAAGAACAGCGTGCCCTGCGTTTTGTCCGCGAACCCGTGCGGACGCCCGAGCGCATTCTTCTTCGAGACACCGGCAATCGAGAACGGCTGGCACGGGAAACCGGCCAGCAGCACGTCGTGATCGGGCACATCCTTTTCATGGACGGCGGTGATGTCGCCGGCGAAGACGTGATCCGGGCCATCGTTGAAGTTGGCTGCGTAGGTCTTGCGTGCGTACGGGTCCCATTCGCTGGTGAACACGCAGCGCCCGCCTTGGCCCTCGAATGCGAGTCGCATTCCACCGATGCCGGCGAACAGATCGATGAACGTGAAAGCGGCCGGCTCACTGGACGCGTTGCTGGCCAGAGGCAGCAGACGTTGACGGATCGCGTCGTCCACATACGGCGGCGGCTCGGTCTCCCGTGTCTGCCACCGGCGCACGGTGCGTGCGTCCACCCCCAGCGCCATCGCGACCTCCCGGGTGGTGTAGCGCTCGAGGGTGTAGTCGATCAGCGAATAGGTGTTCATCGGCACTCCGGGAATCAGGTGGACATTGTGTCCGAATCTGTCCCGTGGGGGAACAGCGGGTGCATGATGAGAACCGATCTGCGGCTCAGTTTCTGAGATTCCCGTGTTGCTGGAGAACGTGTCGGCACCGATCTGGCAAGCAGCACCTGCTGCGCTGGGCGTTTCAGCCGGGCTCTGTCTCCGGCGGGCCGTAGCTGGTCCCGCCTCTTTGCGGTGCTTCCGGCACTCCGCATACTCCGCGCCTGACAACCCGGACAGGCGCCCGCCCGATGCATGCCGTCACCACCATGGAAGTGTTCCTGATCGCAATGGCGATCATCTTCTGCGTGCCGTATCTGATCTGGCGCGTGGGGCGCACGGAGTATTTCGCGCCGCTGGTGGTCGTGCAGATCATCACCGGCATCCTGCTGGGACCGGGCATTCTGGGCGCGGCGTTTCCGGCGTACTACAGCTTCGTGTTCACCGGGCCGGTGGTGCAGATCCTCAATGGCCTGGGCGCGTGGGCGGTGATGCTGTTCGTGCTGATCGCCGGCATCGAGCTGGATCTGAGCAAGGCCTGGGCGAACCGGCGCGAGAGCGGCATCACCGCGGGGCTCGCGTTGGGCGTGCCGCTGGTGTTCGGCGCGCTGGCCGCGCTGGGCATGCTGCGCTTTCCCGGCTGGATGGGCCTGGAAGGTCAGCCGTGGCAGTTCGTCGTGGGCGTGGGCATGGCCTGCGCGGTGACGGCGCTGCCGATCCTGATCCTGCTGATGGAGAAGCTGGAGATCCTGCGGCAGCCGATCGGCCAGCGCATCCTGCGCTACGCCAGCCTCGACGACATCGCCATCTGGGGCGTGCTGGCGCTGGTGCTGCTGGACTGGGAGCGCATCGGGCGGCAGGTGGGCTTCCTGCTGGCGTTCGGCGTGGCCTGCGTGCTGTTCCGCAAGCTGATGCGCGCACTGCCCGAGCGCGACCGCTGGTACGTGATGCTGATCTGGCTGGCGGTGTGCGCGTTCGGCGCGGACTGGTCGGGCCTGCATTTCATGGTGGGCGCGTTCCTGGCCGGCGTGGTCATCGACGCCGACTGGTTCGACCAGGGCGACATGGACCGCCTGCGCCACAACGTGCTGCTGGTGATGATGCCGGTGTTCTTCCTCAGCACCGGTCTGCGCACGCAGTGGGATGTCGGCGGCGTCACGGTGTTTGCCGCCGCGCTGGTGCTGCTGGTGGCGTCGGTCGCCGGCAAGCTGGCGGGTGTGCATCTGGCCGGGCGCATCCTGCGCTGGCGGCCGGGCGAGGCCTCGCTGATCGGCTGGCTGCTGCAGACCAAGGCGCTGATCATGATCATCTTCGCCAACATCCTGCTGGACAAGGCGATCATTTCCAGCGCCACGTTCACCGCGCTGCTGCTGATGGCGGTGATGAGCACCATGCTGACCATTCCGGTGGTGACGCCCAAGCTCTTGCGCCTGGATCAGGTACGGCGGTCCGACAGCTGATTGCGGGGGGGGGGGTGGTACCGGCACCGGTGCCTTGGCCGGCACCGTGCCTCACTTGCAGGTCATCAGCGCCTTCTCGAAATCCTGCGCCTGCGGCGGGCGCTCGGCGCGATAGTCGACGCGGGTGCCTTCCGGCGTTTCCTGCAGATGCACCGAGGCCAGCAGCATGTGCTGGTTCGTGACCCACACCACCGGCCGCGCGCTCTCGCCCATCCAGGCCACGTCGTAGCCCTCCCGTGCGATGGCGCCGAAGATGATGGCGAGGCAGTCGCGGGCATCGGCCACGGGGCGTTCGGTGACATAGCTTGCGGTGGGCGCCGTGTTCGCGTGGGCCTGTGCGAGGGAGGGCAGTGTCGCCGTCAGTGCGAGGGCCAGGGTCAGTGCGGTTGCGAGGGGCGGGATGCGCATGATGACAACGTCCTTGTCGAATGGAGCAGTGAACCTAACCGATGCGGCCGCATCGCGCGACAGCCGCGGGGGTGCAACGTGGGGGCAGGCTGACGCGACACCAACGGGCGCCGCCGGCCACACCCGGCCACCACGCGCACGCGCCTAAGGTGGCGACCTCCGCGACTGCAGGTACTTGCGATGACAGACCCCTCCATGACCGCCATCGCCATCCGCGATGGCACCGGTGACGCCGATGCCCTGCACCCGGTACAGCTGCCGCGGCCGGTGCCGAAGGCGGGCGAGGTGCTGATCCGCGTGCGCGCCGCGGGCGTGAACCGGCCGGACATCGCCCAGCGCGGTGGCACGTATCCGCCACCGCCCGGCGCGCCCGACACCCTGGGGCTGGAAGTCGCTGGCGAGATCGTCGAGGGCGCGGGACGCTGGAAGACCGGCGACCGGGTCTGTGCGCTGCTCGGCGGTGGCGGCTACGCGCAGTACGCGGTGGCCGATGCGCGACACGTGCTGCCCATGCCCGAAGGGCTCGACTGGGTGCACGCGGCGGCGCTGCCGGAAACGGTGTTCACCGTGTACGCCAACGTCTTCGAGCACGGCGCGCTGCAGCCCGGCGAGTGGCTCCTGGTGCACGGCGCGACCTCGGGTATCGGCGTCGCCGCGATCCAGATGGCCAAGGCCGCCGGCGCGCATGTCATCGCCAGCAGCCGCGGTGCCGAGAAGACCGCGCAGACCCGGGCACTCGGCGCGGATGTGTCGGTCGACACGTCGACGTCGGACTTCGGCGCGGTCGCCAAGGCACATGGCGGCATCGACGTGGCGCTGGACATGGTCGGCGCGCCGACCTTCGAGGTAACGCTCGATGCGCTCAACCCGAAAGGCCGCATCGTCTACATCGCCTCGCTGGGCGGGCCGACGCTGCAGGTGCCGGTCATGCGGCTGATGCAGAAGCAGGCGGTCATCACCGGGTCCACGCTGCGACCGCGCAGCGCCGACGAGAAGGCGCGGCTGGCGGTGGCGGTCGAACGCGTGGTCTGGCCGTGGGTCGCGACAGGCCGGGTCAACGCCATCATCGACCGCACCTTCCCGCTCACCGAGGCCGCGGCCGCGCATGCGTATCTGGAGAGCGGCGCGCACTTCGGCAAGGTCGTGCTGGAGGTCGCATGAGCACGTCGCCTGCCTTTCCGGTCGGGTCGACCGACGCGCAGTGGTTCACGCGCAACGACGACGTCATGGGCGGACACTCGCGCAGCCGCGTCGAGGTGCAGGGCGGCCTGCTGCGGTTCTCGGGCACGACGTCGCTGGAAGACAACGGTGGCTTCGCGTCGATCCGCGTCCGCGGCGCCTTCGAGTTGCGCGATGCGACCGCGATGCGTCTGCGCGTCCGCGGCGATGGGCGCGTCTACCAGCTGCGTCTGTCGACGGACGCGCGATATCGCGATTCGCGCGTGTCATGGCGCGGCGACTTCGAGACCCGTGCGAACGAGTGGATCGAGGCGACCGTCGTGTTTGCCGACATGGTGCCGACCTGGCGCGGCACCGTCCTCGATGGCCCCGCGCTCGACCTGTCGAAGGTCGAGGAAGTCGGCCTGCTGATCGCCGATGGGCAGGCCGGCGATTTCCGGCTGGAGGTCGAGTGGATCAGACCGCAACCGCCAGCGGGCGACGACTGACGCAACTGCGACGGCAGCAAAGTGTCGTCAGACGCCTTTCGCCTTGCGCGATGCGTGGGCCAGACGCATCACCAGCGCCTCGGGCATCGGGTGGCGCGCGCTGAATGTCACGCCGGTCCTGGTGGCCTTGAGTTTCGCGGCCGAGATCGCGTCCGCGCACGCGGCGATGGCGGCCGGGTCGACGTACAGCCCGCACTGCCGGCTGAAGGCCGCGTAGCCCACGACGACCGCATCGCCGATCTGGAAACCCGGCATGTCGTACTTGATGACGGCCTCCGCGTCCGGCAGTGCACCTGCGAGCTGGTCGCGCAACTGGCGCAACGCGTCGCGAAACGCCTCGGGCGCGGCGTCGATTTAGGCTTCATGCGAGGTCGGTCGAGTCACGGGCGAGCGCTCCTTGCGGCGGTGTCGACCGCAAGGGTAGCAATGCGGCCTTTCAGTCCAGCCGCTTGCGGAAGCGCGCGATCGCCAGCGCCATCGTCACCACGGTGAACCCGACCAGCGCCAGCACCGCCGGCCACAGCTCCCAGATGCTGGCGCCGCGCAGCATCACGCCGCGGATCAGACGCAGGAACTGGGTCATCGGCAGCACTTCGGCGCCCCACTGCACGGCATCGGGCATGCCGGCGAAGGGGAACATGAAACCCGAGATCAGGATCGACGGCAGGAACACCAGCATCGCCACCTGGATCGCCTGGAACTGCGTCCTGGTGTAGTTCGAGATCAGCAGGCCCATCGACAGGTTGGCCAGGATCAGCAGCACCGAGGCGATATAGACGTCGAGCAGGCTGCCGCGCAGCGGCACGTCGAAGAACCAGAACCCCAGCACCAGGATCAGCGTGGTCTGGATCAGGCCGATGACCGCATAGGGCAGCACCTTGCCGACCATCAGCGCGCTGCGGCTGAGCGGCGTCGCGATGAGCAGTTCCATGTTGCCGCGCTCGCGCTCGCGCACCGCCGCCATGGCGGTGAACATCATCATCGTCATGGTGAGGATCAGGCCGATCAGGCCGGGCACGATGCTGACCGCCGAACGCCGCTCTGGGTTGTAGAAGCTCACGACTTCGATCTGCGGCGCGTCCGGCGCGATGCGGCCGCCGTTGGGACGTTCCAGCGGCATCTGCGCCAGCTGGTTGGCGGCGGCCTGCACGACGGTGTCGGTGCCGTCGACCATCACCTGCACGGCCGGGCGACCATCGGCGAGACGGCGCTCGTAGTCGGGCGGAATCGCGATGCCCACGCTGACCTCGCCGCGCCGGAGCATGTCGACCAGCGCCTGTGGTGTGTCGGCCACGTCGTGCAGGCGGATGATGCCGGTCGCGGTCATGTCCATCACCGCGGCGCGCGAGGTCGCGGTCATCGCCTGGTCGGCGACCGCGGCGTGCAGGTTGCGCGGGTTGTAGTTGATCGCGTAACCGAACAGCAGCAGATCGACGACGGGGATCATCACGATCATCAGCACGCTGATGCGGTCGCGGCGCATCTGCCGCAGCTCCTTCAGCGCGACGGCCCACATGCGGCGCAGCGCGCTCACGATGCGTCTCCCGCGCCTTCGCGGCTGCGCGTGGCGGCGACGAACACGTCTTCCAGGTTGGCGGACACCGCGTCGACCTCCGCCTGCAGGCCGGCGGCGTGCAGAGCGCGCGCGACGACCTCGGCATTGTCCGCACCCGGCACCGACAGCACGCGCAGGTCGTTGCCGATCTGCGCGACGCTGAGCACGCCCGGCAACGTGGACAGCACCTGCTGCGCGCGCCGGGGCTGCGCGGCACGCACCGACAGGCTGCGACCGCGCAGATCGTCGGCAAGATCGCCGGGTGCGCCATCGGCGACGAGCACGCCGCGGTCGAGGATCGCGATGCGGTGGCAGCGCTCGGCTTCGTCCATGTAGTGCGTGGACACCAGCAGCGTGGTGCCGGCATCGGCGAGTTCGAACAGCGACTCCCAGAAGTCGCGACGCGATTCGGGATCGACCGCGCTGGTCGGCTCGTCGAGGAACAGCAGCTCGGGTGCGTGGATCACCGCGCCGGCCAGGGCCAGGCGCTGCTTCTGGCCGCCGCTCATCGTGCCGGCCAGCTGCTTTTGCCGGTCGGCGAAGTGGTAGCGCTCGACGAGTTCATCGACACGCGAGCGGGTGGCGGCGCGCGAGAGGCCATAGACGGCGGCGAGGAACTCGAGGTTCTCGCGCACGGTGAGGTCCTCGAACAGCGAGAACTTCTGGGTCATGTAGCCGATGCGGAAGCGCAGCGCGTCGGCCTGTTCGGGAATGCGCAGGCCCAGCACCTCGATGTCGCCGGCGCTCGGCGTCAGCAGGCCGCACAGCATGCGGATGGTCGTCGACTTGCCCGAGCCGTTCGGCCCAAGGAAGCCGTAGACGCTGGCGCGCGGCACGGACAGATCCACGTGATCCACCGCGACCAGATCGCCGAAGCGCTTGACCAGGCCGCGGGCGTGGATCGCATCGTCGCCTGCGTGCGCGCTGTCATCGCGCGACTCAGCGGACGACATCGAACTGCACCCGCAGCGGCAGACCCGCCGGCAACGCGGCGGCGTCGTCGAGCTGCACTTCGGCGAGATAACTCAGGCGCGCGGCGTCCTTGCCGGTCAACGCGTAGTAGGGCGTGAACGCAGGCTCGGCGCGGATCATGCGCACGCGGCCGCTGTAACGGCGTTCGCCGTTCGCTCCGACCAGCACCGTCGCCGCATCGCCGACCTCGATGCCTGCGCGCAGCGGTTCGGGCACGTGGACGCGGGCGTAGGGCTGGTCGCCGACCAGCATCACCGCGAGCGGCGCGCCGATCGGCGCTTCGTCGCCCAGACGATACGGCAGGCTGTCGACGCGACCGGCGCGCGGTGCGACCACGTCGAGGCGTTCTGTCGAATACGACTGCGCGGCCAGCTGCGCTTCGGCGGCGCCGAGCGCGGCCTGCGCCTGCGCCACCTGTTCGGGCCGTGCGCCGTTGCGCAGTTCGTCGAGCGCGGCCTGCGCGGCGGCGACCTGGCCATCCGCATTGCCCATGGCCGCGCGTGCGCGATCGACGTCGGCCTGCGACACCAGTTGCTGTCCGCCGAGCGGACGCAGGCGCTCGAAATACGCGCGTGCATCGCGGGCCTGCGCCTGCGCGGCCGAGAGATTCGCGCGCGCCTGCGCGACCGTTTCGGCACGCGCGCCGTTGCGCAGCTCGTCGAGCGCCTCGCGCTGGCGCGCGACATCGGCCTGCGCCGCCGCGAGCTGGGCATCGCCGCGCGTGTGTTCGAGCGTGAGCACGCGCGCGCCGGCTTCGACGCGTTCGCCCTCGCGCACGGCGATGTCGACGATGCGCTCGGCGGCAGGCGCGGGCAGGGTGATGCGGTCGTATTCCAGCGTGCCGAGCGCTTCGGCCGGCGCGCGCGTGCAGCCGGCGAGGGCGAAGGCCACGAGCGCCACGGCCGCGATGCCGTGCGCGGGGAAGATGCGGATCATGCGAGCTCCAGACCGCGCTCGATCAACGCGCGCGCGTGGGTGCGGATGTGGTCGACGCGCAGCGGCGCATCGGCGAACAGCTGCTGCCAGATCGGCAGGCCGGCAGCGGGGAAGAGCGTCAGCCCGACCAGCGACACCATCAGCAGGCGCGGGTCGAGCGCGGCATTGAGTCGGCCGGCGGCCTGCTCGGCGGCGATGCGCTGCACGAGCACTGCGCTGATCTCGGGTGCCAGTCGCGTCAGCATCAGATCGCGCAGCGCGCCGCCTTCGCTGACCACCTCGCGGATCCACAGCGCCGGCATCCAGGGGTGCCGCTCGATCAGCGCGCAGATGTGATCGACGAACGCGGTGAGCACCGTCTTCAGGCTGGCGTCGGGCATGCCGAGCAGGGTGTCGCGCACATCGGCGAACACCGGCATCAGCCGTGCCTCGATCACCGCGGCCTGCAGGCCGGCAGCGTCCCCGAAGTAGTAATGCAGCAGCGCGGGCGTGCAGTCCGCCTCGCCGGCGATGTCGCGCAGGGTCGTCGCGCCGATGCCGCGGCGTACGTAGCAGGCAAGCGCCGCATCGAGCGCCCGCTCGCGGCGCTCGGCATCGGCCTGGGGGCGGCCGGGGCCGCGCCGGGTTGTCTTCGAGGTCATTCGCAAAATAATAATTGATCGATCAATTAATTATTGAGCGCGCGATAAATGCATTTGTGGGCCGGCCGTGGGCCCGACCAATCAGGTCTCGGCGTGTCCCGCTGCCAGCCAGATGCATCGCCGGGCTGCCCAGGGGTCGGGGGGGAGAGCGGGGACGACGGTAGCCCGGCCAAGCTACACAGCCGCCCCCGGGCGGCTGTGCGCGTGACGTCAGTCTGCCGAGGCCAGCCTGACGCTGCCCGGCATCGGATCGGCACCGGAGCTGAGTGCCAGCAAGGCCTCTGCGTATGCCGTGCCGTTGTCGCTGTTGGTGAGCGCGGCGAAGACCTCGTCGGGCGTTTGCGCGATGGCGATCGCCTGCTCCGGCGACAACGGGTTCGGCGAGCGCACGCCGCTGTCGAGTTCTTCGAGGATCCCGGGATCCATCTGCGTGCCGACGTATGTGCGCGCGATGTCGCGCAGTTGCATCAGGTCGGCGCTCGTCATCTGCAACTGGACGTGCTGGTTGTGGTCGGCGAAATCGTTAGCCTGCGAGGGGTCGTAGGCACTTTCGATGTAATTGGCCGAAGCCGGGTCGATGTCGGCATAGACGATGCGCCAGATGGCGTCGTCGTGATTGAGCGTGCCGTCGGCATTGACCGTCGAGGTCACCTCGCTGGTGATGCCCGTGGCCGAAGTGTAGGTGTTGGTGTAGTCGGTGGTGCCGTCGGCCCAGCGGGTCTGGGTGATGGTGCCGGTGGACTCGCTCGAAAGACCGACCGACAGACCACCCACCTGCAGGCCCACGCTGCGGGCGTAATCATGCGAGAACACCTCGGTGGTGCCCGACTGCTGCACGCCCGGCGGCGCCCAGTCCGGAATCGTGCCACCGCTGACGAAGGCCTGGTATGCGGCCTGGCCTTCCGCAGTGGACAGGTCGAGGCGTGCGATCTGCATCTCGCGCGACTCCATGCTCAGTTCGCTGCCGAAGCCGACGGCCAGTGTGCCCTGCCGGCCAAGGCCGAAGAACGACGCGTTCTCCACCGTCTCGACCGGGCCCGAGTAGATCTCGACCACCGAACCTTCCAGGCGCGTCACGCCGAAGCCGAGTCCGGACAGCTCGGTCGTGGTGCCGCCGAGCGTGAAGGCCTTGTAGTTCGCCTCGAACTGGCTGCCGGTCAGGGCCTGGCCGCGCATCAGCACCGAGGTGCCAGACGCCATGTTCAATGGGTCAAGCGGATTGGGCAGCGCATCGACATTGCCGTCTGCCACCTGCGCGCCCTGGGCTGCGGTCACGGTGGCTTCGTAGCTGAGCTGCGTGCCGGTGAACTCGGTGTAGGACCCCGACACCGGGAGACCCTTCAATACCTGCCGGAGAACGGGCGAGGCGTTGGCCAGATCGCGCGCGGCATCGGGCAGGCGGTCGAGCTTGTCCGCCCATCCGTACAGGCGCTGCAGCGGCGTCTTGCTCAGGTCGACGCCCGCGCCACCTTGCACGGTGACCGATGCCTCGAAGCGCTGGGTCTGCGCGAAGTCCACGCCTGTGGTCACGTCCGAAAGGGAAACCTCGGCGCCGGCCTGCACGTCGAAGCCGACGGACGGACCGACGAGGTTGGGTGTCCCCAGACCGGCGCCCTGCGTGAAGCTGACCTGGCTGCCCGGATTGATGGCGGTCGCCAGCACGTCGACCGGGAACGTCGCCAGCAGTTCGCGCGCGGCCTGCAACGTTTCGCCGCTGGCGTCTGCCGGAATGTCCACACCGACGGCGGCGAGTGCGCCGCGGATCTGCGCGGGGGTGAACTGCGCGGTGTCCGCGGCGCTGCTGCCGGCATCGAGATAGGCCGGGATGTCGGTCGGCGATGCCGTCGCTTCATCGACGATCCGCTGCAGCTCGTTCGCGTACGGGTTCTGCGCCCAGGCCTGCTGCGCGTACTGGAACTCCATGTTGGCCGTGGCCGGCGGCAGCGCGTCGTAGTCGCTGCGCTGCGGTGCCAGACGATCGATCGCGGCCTGTGCGGCCTCGGCGCGCGTGGCGTTGTAGACAGCGTTGCGGCTGTCGACGATGGACTGGCGATCTTCCGGCGGCAGGCGCAGTTGTCCGAGGTCGGCGTGGTTGGGCGTGGGCAGGGCATGCAGCGCGGCGACTGCATCCTGCGCCGTGGTCGCACCGGCCACGGTAGGCGCGGGCAGCGGCTCGGCTGCCGGTGGCGCAGGCGCGGCTGGCGTCTGCTGCGACTGGAAGCTGGCCCGGACGGAGGCCTGGTCCTCGGGCGGCAGACGGTGATAGGTCTGGGCGCTGATGCCGTAGATCGAAGTCATGGAGGAGCCGCGCGGGTCGGAGGAAGACCGGATGCTAGGACGCCGTGCGTGTGGCCGGCATTGGGGGTGTCCCTAGGGGGCGCGGACGGCAGTCGCCGGGCAGGCCACAATGCGGTGCGCCGACATCTGCGGCGCGTCGCACGGATGCTCATGAGGGATATTGCCGCCATCGTCCTGGTCATCGTCTGGCTGGTATCGGCCAACCGGGTCGTCGATCGCTACTACCGCCGGACGGGTGTGGCGAAATGGTCGCCGCTCGATGGTCTGGGGAATTTTCCGTTCTTCCATTTCGATCGGAGCGAGTGGACGCGGATGGCGCTGCTTGCGCTCGCGTATCTCCTGCTCGGGCTGTTGCTGATCGAGCTCCTGTAGCGCCGACAGCCGCGGACATGCCGGACATGCGACGCGCGCTGCGCCGCGCCGGAAGTCGCCATGACCGATGGCAGGCGCTGGCCGCCGGTGGCCGTCAGTAGCCTGCGCGCGTCTTCAAGGGAATCGAGGGAGAGGGGCGTTGGGACGGTTGAGCCGCTTGCTGCCGGCCGCGCTTGCGGTCGCGTGCGCCCCTGCGTGGGCGGTCGAGATCGACGGCCGCATCGACGCCGACGAGTGGGCGGGCGCGCAGCGCATCACCGACTTCCGCAAGGTGCAGCCGTTGACCGGCGAGCCCGGTTCGCTGTCGACCGAGGCCTGGGTGCTCGCGACGCCGGAGGGGCTGGCCGTCGCCTTCCGCAATCTGCAGCCGCCGCACGTGCCGCTGAGCCGGCAGAAGCTGCAGCGCGATTTCGACGAACAGGTGGACCGGGTCAACGTCTTCATCGATTTCGACGGCGACGGCCGCACCGGCTATGCGTTCACCGTCAGCGCCAGTGGCGGCATCGCCGACGAGATCATCACCAACCAGAACGACTTCAACAGCGACTGGGACGGGCAATGGCAGCACGCCGTGTCCGAGGACGCCGATGGCTGGTCGGTAGAAGTGCTGATTCCCTGGCACACCGCACCGATGCGCGACGGACCCGAGGGCATGCGCACTTTGAAGGTCTTCCTGGCACGCGTGATCGGCTCGACCGGCGAACGCATGGCCTGGCCGGTGGCGAGCTTCGAGCGCCCGCGATTCCTGTCCGATTTCGCGCCGATCACCGTGCAGGCCTACAGCCAGTCGCTGCTCGCGGTGACGCCATATGCCTCGGGCCTGTACGACAACGTGCGCACGGGCAGCGACTTCAACGCCGGCGTCGACGTGTTCTGGAAGCCGAGCAGCCGCTTCCAGCTGGCGGCCACGGTGAACCCGGATTTCGGCCAGGTCGAAAGCGACGACCTGGTGGTGAACTTCAGCGCCACCGAGACCTTCATCAGCGACAAGCGCCCGTTCTTCACCGAGAACCAGGGCATCTTCGAGTTCACCACGCCGTCGGACTTCAGCCAGCTGCTCTACACGCGACGCGTGGGCAGCACCGGCGACATCGATGCGGCGGTCAAGTTCAACGGCAGCCTGGGGCGCGCGAACTATGGCGTGTTCGCGGCCGAGGAGGACGGCCCGACCGGTCGCAGCTACCAGGCGCTGCGCCTGGTGCGCGACTTCGAAACCCAGAACCTGGGCGCGATGCTCACCCGCGTGGACGATCCCTTCCGCGGCCGCGAGGCGACCGTGCTCGGCGTCGATCACAACTGGCGGCCCACGCAACGCTGGAACGTGCGCAGCCGCCTGATCGGCAGCCGCATCGCGCAGGGCGGTGACACCGTGCAGGATCTCGGCGCGACGCTGTGGGCCGACTACGAGATGGACGACGGCTGGCGGCAGCAGTGGATCGCGATGCACTTCGGACACGACCTCGAGCTCAACGACTTCGGCTACCTGTCGCGCGCCAGCACCAACTACCTGCACTGGGAAGTGCGCAAGCGCTTCACCGATCTGCCCGAGACCTCGCGCAACGCATCGGTGGACTGGCGCTGGCGCGTCAGCACCAATCACAACGACCGCGGCGACAAGCTCAACGACCGTTTCCGCATGAGCCGGCAGAGCCAGCTGCGCAACGGCGGCAGCGGCGATTTCCAGATCGACATCGAGAGCGCCGGCGTCAACGACCAGCTGCTGCGCGGCAACGGTCTGGTCAAGCTGCCGGAGAACATCAGCGCGACCTGGGAATACGAGCGTCCGCGCGAAGGCAACTGGGCGCCGGAGTACGGCGTCGAACTCTTCAGCGGCGGACTGGCCGGCAACGATCGTTTCGGGCACGCCGGCTGGCTGGGCGGCACCTATTTCGTCAGCGACGCGTTCCGATTGAACGCGGAGGTGATCGTGATCCGCCGACCGGACTGGTTGATCTGGCAGGGCGCCGATCGTCCGGATCTGATCGGCACGTTCGACGGCCGCGAGACGCGCTTCAACACCGGCCTGGACTGGACGCTCGACGCGCGGCAGGAACTGCGGGTAAAGCTGCAGGCCATCGGCATCGGCGCGCGCGCCACCGGCGCCTGGCGTTTCGACCCGGCCGGCAATCCCATCGCGGCCACCGATGCCGTCGACGATTTCAACGTGCGCAACCTGGGCTTCCAGGTGCGCTACCGCTACGAACTGGCGCCGCTGTCCTATCTCTACGTGGTCTACGCCCGCGGCGGCTACGCGCGAGCGCCCGGCAGCGACGGCGTCGACGACGCGCTCTACGACAGCCTGTCGCTGCGCGACGACGAGCAGCTGGCGGTGAAGCTGAGTTACCGGTTCGAGTTATAGGCGCCGTGTCTTGAAGTTCTCTTGATCCGGTGGCGCGACGCTGGACCTGTCGCCCGATCCGGAGAACCCCGATGTTCCGATACCTGCTGTCTTTCCTCCTCGTGTTGACGTTGTACCTGCCTGCGCATGCGCGAGCGTCCGACACCGTGTTGATCGTGCTCAGCGGCGAGGGCCGCGATGCCGGCAAGACGCGCCCGGGCTACGAGTTCGACGAGCTGTCGCAAGCCTGGCTGATCTTCAAAGCCAACGGTCTGTCGGTCGAAGTCGCCAGTCCGCAAGGCGGGCCTGTCGAAGCGGACAAGTACAACCCTGACGAACTGTTCAATGCGGCCCTGCTGGCCGATACCGATGCGATGCGCCGGCTCGCCGACACGCGCCGGATCGAAGATCTGCACGCCGGTGACTACGCGGCCATCTATGTCGTTGGCGGCAAGGGCGCGATGTTCGATCTGCCGGGGCATGTCCCGCTGCAGCGCCTGATCGCCGATGCCTGGGACAACGGCGCCGTCGTTGCGGCGGTCTGCCACGGGCCGGCCGCGCTGGTCGACGTGCGTCTGGGCGATGGCAGCGCGCTCGTCGCCGGGCGTCACATGACCGGCTTCACCAACGAGGAGGAGGCGCTGTTCGGCAAGAAGTGGGCGGCCGAGTTCCCCTGGCTGCTCGAGGATGCCCTGCGTGCGCGAGGCGCACTGTGGAGCGAATCGCCGCTGATGATGCCGGGGCTGGTCGTGGATGGCCGTCTGGTGACGGGACAGAACCCGTACTCGACGCCTGCGGTTGCCGAGGCCATCGTGCGCGGGCTGGGCCGGACACCCGTGGCGCGCACGCTCTGGCGCGACGAACAGAGCATGGCGCTGGTGGAGCGCCTGCGTCGTGGCGAGCTCGACGCGGCGACTGCCGCACTGGCGCAGGCACCCGGGCAGTTCCATGTCGAACTGATCGGCATCCTCGGCTACTACCAGGCGCAGGCAGCGGGTGACGATGCCGCGCAGTTGCGTCCCGCATTGCAGACCATGACGCTCGCGCTGCCGTACATGCGCGAGCCGCAACTCGAACTCGCCGCCGCAGAGGCGCACCTGCGTCTGGGTGAGCATGCCCAGGCGAGGCGTCTGGTACTTCAGGTACTGGAAGCGTCGCCGGGCCTGGAACAGGCTGAGACACTCCTTCAACGGATCGACGGCTGACGAATGCGCACACCCGCTTTGCGGCTGCTGGTGATCGAGGACAACGCGGCCCTGCGCTGTAATCTCGAGGCAGCGTTCTCCGAGGCGGGGCTCACCGTCGATTTCGCGGCCGATGGCAGCAGCGGCCTGCAGGCGGCCCTGGCGGATCCACCGGACGTGCTGGTGCTCGATCTCGGCCTGCCGGGTCTGGACGGACTGCGCGTCTGCGAACGTCTGCGTGTGGAGGCCGATCGGCATGTGCCGGTGTTGATGTTGACCGCACGCGACGCCCTTGACGACAAGTTGGCGGGCTTCCAAAGCGGCGCCGACGACTACCTGGTCAAGCCCTTCGCGACGGCCGAGCTGCTGGCACGCTGCCTTGCGCTGTCGCAGCGTCACCGGGCAGGTACGTCGCACGTGATGCGAATCGGCACCTTGAGCATCGACCGGCGCAGCGGACACATCGAGCGTGCAGGACAGGTGCTGCAGTTGCCGGACACAGCCCGCCATCTGCTGCTCGCACTGGTCGAGGCCTGGCCGCGCACGCTGACGCGCAGCGAGCTGGTCGAGCGCATCTGGGGCGACGCGCCACCCGAGTCCGATCCGCTGCGCACGCATCTGTACAGCCTTCGACAGGTCCTGGACCGTCCTTTCGCCGTGCCGATGCTCAAGACCATCCATGGCGTCGGCTTCCGGCTGGAGGCCGACGCATGAGCCATGCGCCGAGACGCAAGCGCCTGCGCAATCGCCTGATGTACGCATTTGCCGGCTTTGCGCTGCTGGTGGCGGCGCTGTACGGCTTTTACGTGGTCCTGTTCGCGTACCTCGTCGAGGACCGGTCCTTCGAAGGGCTGTTGCAGCAGGAAGCGGAGGCGCAGCTGGCGCACCACGCGGCGCATGGCGAGTGGCGGGCGCCATCGCTGCCGTTCCTCCAGTTGTATGTGGAGCCGGGCACCTTGCCGGATGGGCTCTCGGCGCAGCTGGAAGCGGAGCCCTGGCGCCGCGAGTTTCCGGGGCTGGAAGGCCGCCACTATCACTTCCACAGTCTGGAGCCGGCCCCGGGCGTCGCGCCGGCCTGGCTCGTGGCGGAGGTCAGCCGACAACTGGTGGTGCGTCCGATGCGCGGTGGCATCGCACAGTGGCTGGGCTGGTCGAGTCTGGTCGTGCTGGCGCTCGCGCTGTCGGCAGGTGCGTGGTTGGCGCATCGATTGACGGCGCCGCTGTCGCGTCTGGCCGGATTGGTCGATACGGCATCGCCCTCGCAACTGCCTGCGGACTTCTCCACCGGATTTCCCGATGATGAGGTCGGCACGCTCGCACGTGGGCTGGAGCGGCTGATCCGGCGCGTGGAAGATTTCGTGACGCGGGAGCGCGCCTTCACTCGCGACGCCAGCCATGAACTGCGCACCCCGCTGGCGGTGATCCGAAGCGCCTGCGAGCGACTGGGCGCGCGCGAGGATCTGGACGACGGCATCCGCGCACAGGTCGAGCACGTGCGTCAGTCGGCGCAGCAGCTCGAACAGACCGTGACCACACTGCTGGCCTTGGCGCGCGAGGATGCCAACGCGGAGCCGGCCGTGGAAGTTGCACTGCTGCCTCTGGTGGAGCGCGTGGTGGTCGACCACTCGCAGCCGGCTTCATCCGATGTCGAGGTGCGTATCGACGTGTCGAACCTTCTCTGCACGCGGGTGCCTGAAGGCGTCCTGCGGATCGTGCTGGCGAATCTCATCGGCAATGCGCTCACGCACACACGCGCCGGTGTCGTGGAGATCCGCGCAGATGGCGATTGGCTACGGATCTCCAACCCGTCCCGAGCGGTGCCGGCAGACGCATTCCAGCCCTTCGTCAAGGGTGCAGACAGCGGCGGCTACGGCCTCGGGCTCGGGATCGCCCAGCGACTTTGCGAGCGGCATGGCATCGGCTTGCGCTTCGACAGCGACGGCGGAACGGTGGTCGCCAGCGTCGCACTGCCGATGCGCACCCCATGATTCTGCGTGTGACAACCGGCGCCGTCCGGCGCCTCGTGACGCAGCAGCATGGGCGCGATCGAGCAGGTGCCGTTCGAGAATGCCGATGCGGGAATCGCCTCCGGGCACGGCCGCGGTCTCCGACGCCTTGGCCGCCTGCACCTGCGCGAAGACAGCGAGCAGAAGACACGCGAGAACGGACAGGCGCATGGGGCGATTCCGCAAATGAGGTGCGTAACGCCAGCAGCTCGCCCAAGCTGCGCGCACACGTCTGAATCACGTCCGGCGGCGCGTCGACAGCGCTCCGGGTCTGCGTGGATCGATCCGTGCGCGCGCGATCCGGCAGACGCTCAGGCGTCGCCGGCGTCGGTGTCGCGGTTGCCGTTCACGCGCTCCTGTTCGCGCTTCTTCTCTTCGGCGTCCTGCTTGGCCTGGTCGTGATGCCATTTGATGGCGAAATACATGCCCGTGCCGAGCACGACCACCTTGAAGACGATGAAGACGATGGGGAACCAGTCGTACATGGGAATGCGGTCCGGACGGTCACTCGACGCCACGTGACGTGGGGCGTACGCACGACTTCGAAACGCTGCTTCCGGAGTGCGTGTGGCCGGTTCGAACGGTCGTCGAATCGATCGGGACAGACGGCGTCAGGCAGGGTGTCCGGCGCGCAGCGACTGTGTGCTGCGCATTATATCGGCGGGGTCCGCGCGGTGACGCGCTTGGCGGCGTCCTGCGACGTTATGTCGCGCCGCACGGATGCGCGATCTGCCGGCTGCATGCCGGCAGAGAGTGCCCGGTCGGTCCGGCAGTCGCCAGCTTGGAGCCGTGGGGTCGCACGGAGATCCCCCGGGCGATCCGTGCGCGGGAAATCAAATGGCTCGAGGCGCCCTGTGGCGCGGCTCATCACGCAGGCTTCACGGCCACATCCGCCTGCCTTCCAGGCGCTGAAATCACCCGACCGGGACTGTGAATTCAGCTACGCTGCGCATCTTTCCACCGGCGTTCGCGGCCTCGCCCGGCGCCGTCCGCCCATCGCAGGAATTCCGCATGCCCGCTCTCGATCAGCAGACCCTCGACGCCATCCGCAGCCATCAGGACGCCATCATCGAAGCCTGGCTGACCAACCTGACCGCAGGTGCCCAGGACAGCCGCAGTTCGATGCGCGAACTCACCCCGCAGGTGCGCGAGTTCTGGAAGCTCCTGATCGACGCGATGGGCACGACCGATGTCGGCAACCTGCAGGGCCGCGAGTGGGCCGACACGCGCAACTTCCTCGAGGACTTTTCCCGCGACCGCGTGCAGAAGGGTTTCAGCTCCTCGGAAACCGCTAATCTGATCTTCTCCCTCAAGCGGCCGCTGTTCGAGCGCGTGCACGCGACCTACGGCAACGCGCCCGAGCAACTGGGCCGGGAGCTGCTCACGGTGTCGGACCTGCTCGACACGCTGGGCCTGCACACGGTCAAGGCCTACCAGCAGACCCGCGAAGAGGTCATCCAGCGCCAGCAGGAAGAAATGCTGGAACTCTCGACGCCGGTGGTGAAGCTGTGGGAAGGCGTGCTGGCACTGCCGATGATCGGCACGCTCGATTCGCAGCGCACCCAGGTCGTCATGGAATCGCTGCTGCAGCGGATCGTCGAGACCGGTTCGGAGATCGCGATCATCGACATCACCGGTGTGCCCACCGTGGACACGCTGGTGGCGCAGCACCTGCTCAAGACGGTCACCGCGATCCGCCTGATGGGCGCCGACGCGATCATCAGCGGCGTGCGTCCGCAGATCGCGCAGACGATTGTGCATCTGGGGCTGGATCTGCAGGGCATCGTGACCAAGGCCAACCTGGCCGATGCGCTGGCGCTGGCGCTCAAGCGCACCGGCCAGATCGTGACCAAGGCCGTCTGATATGGAGCGCATCCCGATCCTGCAGATGGGTGACGTGCTGCTGGTCACCATCCAGGTCGACATGCACGACCAGCTGGCGTTGCAGCTGCAGGACGATCTCGCCGAACGCATCCGCGCGACATCCGCGCGTGGCGTGCTGATCGAGATTTCCGCGCTCGACATCGTCGATTCCTTCATCGGCCGCATGATCGCGACCATCTCCGCGCAGGCCAGCATCATGGACGCGCGCACGGTGGTGGTGGGCATGCAGCCGGCGGTGGCGATCACGCTGGTCGAACTCAACCTGACCCTGCCCGGCGTGCGCACGGCCCTGAACGTCGAGCGCGGCATGCGGCTGATCCAGCTCGAAGACGACACGCGTCCATGAGCGCAAGCGGCCAGATTCCGGTCCGCACCGAGCAGGACGTCGTGCTCGCACGCCAGGCGGCGCGCCAGGCGGCGGTCGCCTGCGGCCTGCGGCTGGTCGACCAGACCAAGCTGATCACCGCGGCCAGCGAACTGGCCCGCAACGCCGTGGTCTACGGCGGCGGCGGGCACATGCGCTGGGACGCGGCGCAGAACGGCACGCGCCGCGGCGTGCTGCTGGAGTTTGTCGACGACGGTCCGGGCATTCCGGACATCGAACAGGCGCTCACCGACGGCTGGACCTCGGGCAAGGGCATGGGGCTGGGGCTGTCGGGTTCGCGTCGCCTGGTCGACGTGTTCGAACTTGACAGCGCACCCGGCCGCGGCACCCGCGTGACGATCACCAAATGGGCCTGAGCTTCACCGGTCCTGCCACGCGCGTCGTCCCCGTCGAAGAGGTCACGCAGGTCGGTCAGGTGCGTCGCGAGGCGCTGGGCCTGACCACGCTGGCCGGCTTCGACGCGCTCGATGCGGGGCGTGTCGGGTTGGCGGCCACCGAGATCGCCACGAATGTGTTGCGACATGGCGGCGGCGGCCGCGTGTTGCTGTCATTGATCCGCGGCAGCGCGGGCCTGGGCGTGGAGATCTGCGGCGTCGATCGCGGGCCCGGATTCTCGCTGGCGCAGTGCCTGCCAGACGGCTACTCCACCGCCGGCAGCCAGGGCCAGGGACTGGGCGCGATCCAGCGGCAGTCGACGGTCTTCGAGGCCTGGTCCGATGCGGTCGGCGCGGTGGTGCTGTCGCGCATCTACGCTGCCGAATCGCAGGACCGCGATCTGGGCTACGGCGCGCTGCGCGCGCCGATGCGGCACGAATCGGTCTGCGGCGACGGCTGGAGCCTGCGCTGGGACGACGACCGCCTGGTCGCCGCGATCCTCGACGGACTGGGCCACGGCCCGCAGGCCAGCGAGGCCGCCGATCTGGGGCTGTCGGTGATCGCGGAATTCCCCGGGCTCGCGGCCGACGATTACCTCGCGCGCATGCATGCGCGGATGTCGCGCACGCGTGGTGGCGCGGCGGCAGTGTTCTGTCTGGAGGCCGGCAGCGGCCAGGGCACGTTCGCCGGCGCCGGCAACATCGCGGCCACGCTGCTGTCGGGCGCGGTGACCCGGCAATTGCCCTCGCATCCGGGCATCGTCGGTTCCAACTACCGGCGCGCGCAGCCGTTCCGCTTCGACGTACGCCCGGGCAGTCTGCTGCTGATGCACAGCGACGGCCTGCAGACGCGCTGGGACCTCAAGCGGTACGAAGGTCTGCAACACCGGCATCCGGCACTGATCGTGGCGGTGCTGCATCGGGATTTTGATCGCGGACGCGACGACACGGGCATCGTCGCCGTCCGTCTGGAGGCGCCTCATGGCTGAGCACGAAGATCTGGCCGCCGCGCTGCAACGCCAGCAGGCCGAGAATGCCGCGCTGCGCGCGGAACTGGACGAAACCAACCAGGGCGTGCTGGCGCTGTATGCCGAGCTCGACCAGCAGGCCGACCAGCTCAAGGAAGTGTCCGAGCTCAAGAGCCGGTTCCTGTCCTACATGAGCCACGAGTTCCGCACGCCGCTGGGCTCGATCCTCAGCATCACGCGCCTGCTGGAGGACGGCATGGATGGGCCGCTCAACGACGAGCAGCTCAAGCAGGTGCGCTTCATCAGCGCCGGCGCGATCGAACTGCGCGACATGGTCGACGACCTGCTGGATCTGGCGAAGATCGAAGCCGGTCGCATCTCCATCTCGCCGGCGTGGTTCGACCTGATGGACCTGTTCTCGGCATTGCGCGGCATGTTCCGGCCGCTGACCGAAGGCGCGGGCACCGTCGACCTGCGCTTCGAGGCGCCGCCCGAACTGCCGATGCTGTTCACCGACGACAAGAAGCTCGCGCAGATTCTGCGCAACTTCATCTCCAACGCGCTGAAGTTCACGCCGGAAGGTCGCGTGGTGGTGTCGGCGCGTCCGGAAGGCGAGGCGCACATCCGCTTCAGCGTGCGCGACACCGGCATCGGCATTCCTGCGCACATGCTGGACGCGCTGTTCGAGGATTTCGTGCAGGTCGATTCGCCGATCCAGAAGCGCGTGCGCGGCACGGGCCTCGGCCTGGCGCTGTGCAAGCGGTTCGCCGAACTGCTGGGCGGCAGCGTCGGCGTGCAGAGCACGGTGGGCGAGGGCTCGGACTTCCACGTGATCGTGCCGATCAAACTCGAGACGGGAGAGGCCGATGACGCCCGCTGACATCCTCGTGGTCGACGACAACGTCACCACCCGCTATTCCGTCCGCCGCGTGCTCGAACGCTACGGCTACCACGTCGACGAGGCCGGCACCGGCACCGACGGCCTGGCGAAGATCGCACAGCGCAACTACGACGCGCTGGTGCTGGATGTGAACCTGCCGGACATGAGCGGCTTCGACCTGGTGCGCACATTGCGCGCATCGCCGGCGACGGCGCTGTTGCCGGTGGTGCACGTGTCCGCGGCCGCCATCCAGACCGGCGATCTGATCACCGGTCTCGACGCCGGTGCGGACGCCTATCTGATCCATCCGGTCGACCACGACGTGCTGCTGGCCACGCTGCGCACCCTGCTGCGCGTGCGACGCACGGAAGAAGCGCTGCTCAGCAGCGAGGCCCGGTTCCGCGAAATCTTCGAGAACATCGGCGCGCCGATCGCCGCGGTCTCCGAAACGCTGGAGGTCCGCGACGCCAACCCGGCGTTCGCCAAGCTGCTCGCCGAGGCGGGCGTGGACGGATTGCCGGCGCTGTTCGGCCAGCAACCGGTGACCGGTCTGCAGGAGGCGCTGCGCAACGACGCCAGCTGGCGCGGACTGTTCACGCTGCACATGCCCGGCGGGCCGCGGATCACCGAGTGGCGCGTGACGCCCTACAACGAGCACGGCGTGGGCCTGTTGTACGTCGAGGACCAGACCGAACAGTTCGCACGCGAGGAAGCGCACCGCATCCAGCTCGATTCGGCGACGACCGAACTCGCGGTGCAGATCGCCGAGCGCCAGCGCACCGAGATCGAGCTGCAGCAGGCGCGCAAGATGGATTCGCTGGGCAAGCTGACCGGCGGAATCGCCCATGATTTCAACAACATGCTCACCGGCATCATCGGTGCGCTGGACATGATCAACACCTCGCTCGAACGCGAGCGGCTCGACCGCATTCCGCGCTACGTCGAACTGGGTCTCAACTCCGCGATGCGCGCCGCGGCGCTGACCCAGCGCATGCTGGCCTTCGCGCGCAAGCAGTCGCTCGACACCGCGTCCTTCGACATCGGCGCACGCGTGCGCGCGCTGTCGGACCTGTTCGCCCAGTCCATCGGCGAGAACGTGCGGTTGTCGTTCGATCTGCCCGACGAGGGGCTCTGCGTCGTGGCCGATCCCGACCAGCTCGACAACGTGCTGTTGAATCTGGTGATCAACGCGCGCGACGCGCTCAATCGCCACGGACACATCACGATTGCCGCCAGGCCCACGTCGCTGGCCGCGACCGGCGACCTCGCTGCCGGTGACTACGTCAGCGTATGCGTGACCGACGATGGCCCGGGCATTCCGGCCGACATCGTCAACAAGGTGTTCGAGCCGTTCTTCACCACCAAGCCGATCGGCGAGGGTACGGGTCTGGGCCTGTCGATGACCTACGGCTTCGCCCGCCAGAGCGGCGGCACCGCGCGCGTGCACAGCACCGTCGGCCAGGGCACGACGATCGAACTGCTGATCCCGCGTGGCGAAGTGCCGCAGGCGACGGTCGCGCAGGACGATGCAGCGCCGGCGGGCGGCGTCGAGCGCATCCTGCTGGTCGACGACGACGCGTCGGTGCGCGCGATGACGCTCGAAGCGCTGGTCGATGCCGGTTACGACGCCGTCGCCTGCGCCGATGGCGATGCCGCACTGGTCGCGCTCGCCGAACACCGCTTCAGCCTGCTGCTGACCGATGTCGGCCTGCCCGGCATCAGCGGCCGCGAACTCGCCGACCGCGCGCGCGAGCAGCAGCCCGGCATCCGCGTGCTCTTCATCACCGGCTATGCCGAGAATGCGCAGAACCGGCAGGCCTTCCTCGGCGAAGGCATGGACATGCTGCCCAAGCCGTTCAACCTCAACACGCTGCTGCGGACGGTGCGTCAGAACCTGGGGTGACCGCTGGCGGGCGCGCGTGTCGCCGGCTCAGGGCGCAGGCTCGGCCGCCTCGCCGCCGGCATCGGGTGCGGGCTCGGGCGCAAGCTCGGACAGGAACTCCGAGACCGCCTCGATACCCGCCTGCAGCGGACCGCCTTCGTCGATGCCGTAGCTCGCGCGCACCTGTGCGAGTTCCGATTCGACCCACGGGCGGAACTCTTCGGACACCAGATCGCGGACCGCGCGGGCGGTGTGGTCATACGCCGCGAACAGCGTTTCGGCCGACGCGCTCAGACGCGTGAGCCGGTCGAGCTCCTCGGCAAGTTCTGCGAGCGACGCAGCTGCGTATTCGCGCGTGTGCATGTCGGACTCCGGTGCGCCCCTGTGCGCACCGCGATCTTAGAGGCAGACACCCGGACGCAAACGTCGCGACGGCCTATCGACCGCGAGGTCGTTCATTCGCCGTGCGGCTGAACAGGCAATTGGCACCGTGGATGCGCAGAAACTGCGCGCATCGAGCCGGCCTGGATCCGTGCAGGTCGCAATCCTCCGGGATTCGCGCCACGCGAACCGCGCGCGCGACACAGTGCCGGCCCGCCTCATTCCCCACGCCCGACGATGCTGCAGTCCCTGCTCGATTACGCACCCCTGACCTCCGCGGCCATGGCCGGACTCACGGCCTTGATCTGGGTGGTCTATCTGACCGCGTTCCTGGCCAGCTACCGCCGCCAGCGCCGGCCGTCGATCCTGATCACGTCGGGCGCCGGACGCGGCATGGCGGCGCATTGCCTGGTCACCAATCTGGGCCTGGAGCCGATCTATCTGCTCGACATCATGCTCGACCTCACGCGTCCCGACGGCAGTCGCGTCCGTGCGGTGATCCCCGAGCGCAACGAGCGTCTGCCCGGCGACGATCAGGCGGGACTCGACGAGGCGCGCGGGGCGACGAATGTCGGTCCGCTGCGCAGTGGCGAGGAGATCGACATCGGTCGCTTCCGCACGCTGATCGAGCGCGCCTGCGCCGAGAATCCGGACGTGCAGGCGGACATGCCGTTGTCGCACCTGGAAGTCACCGTGGTCACGATCACCGCCGCCGGCGCCGCCTTGTGCGCGGCCTCGCGCGGTTATCGCGTCGAGACCCGCGTCGGCGTCACGCGGCTGTGCGCGACCAGCATCAAGGCCACACAGATCCAAGGGCCGTTCGCGCGGCGTCGGCTCGCGCGAGAACTGGCGCAGCGCCTCGGCACGTGGCGCTGACCCGCATCAGGCTCGCGCTCAGCCCGGCGCCTTGGGGTTGCGGACGATCGACTTCAGCGCGGTCTTGGCCTTGGCATGGAAGGTCAGCCCGGCGGCCGCGGGCGAGGCTTTCCACGCTTCGTACTGTTCGTCGAGCTCGGCGCGCTCGGCGGGCGTGAAGAGCTGCCGCGCGGCCTTGAACATCTCGCTTTCCTCTTCGTCGGCGTGATGGGTGATGAACTCGGACAGCACCTTGACCGAACCGGCGAACTGGCGGGAGGTCTTGTCGGCGGCATGCAGGTCCGGCAGCACGGTCAGCTCGACGGCGCGATGTTCCTGGATGGCTTCGGCGTGCTGCAAAAGCTGGTCGTGCGAGGCGCGCTCGGCGAAGGCCGGATAGAACACCAGCTCCTCCCACTTGGCGTGCGGAATCAGGTTCGCCTCGATCTTCTGCAGCAGTTCGGTGCGCTTCTTCTCGGCCCGGTCGGTGGTCGCATTGATCTGCTCGAACAAGGACCGCAGCGTGTCGTGCTCGTCGGCAAGGGTCTTGAGGATGTCGCGCATCGGACTGGCTCCAGGCTGGTCGGGGATTCCCCAGCAGATGCTGTGCGGCGCGCGGCAAACGTGAATTTTTTCGACGCGCGCAAAGCGGCGTCCGATACGCACGGAGGCGCCGCGCGATGCAGGCGGGCGCGCCTGCATCGCGTGGCAGGGCGCTGTCGTCAGCGCGCCTTCTGCAGTTCGCGCGCGGTGTCCAGATGCGCGGCGACGGCGTCGCGGGTGTCGCGCAGGTGACGGCCGACGCCTTCGTGCGTCGCCGTCGGCAGCAGCGCATCGATCTTCGTCAGCGCGCCCTCGTGGCCCTTGACCATCGCCTCCAGCCACGCCGCGGCGAACGCGTCGCCGTCGAGCGCGGCGAGGCGCTTGCGCTCGGCGTCGTGCTGCTGGCGCATCGCGTCGATCCCGGGATCGGCGGGGCGTTCGTCATGTGCGCCAGCGTGCGTGTCTTCCGGAGGCGAGGCTTCCGTCGATCCGGTCACGGCCGGCGTGCGCGCCGCCTGCGCGGCGTACTCGCCCCGCACGCCGGCATCGAGCAGCCGACGCGTCGCGTCGAGGTTGCGCGTGTGGTCGTCGCGCAGCGTCTCCGCATACGCCCGCAGATCGCCCTCGACGTTCTTCGACAGGGCATCTTCCGAAGCGGCGATTTCGTGGGCATCGATCGCCTCGACGGTCATCAGCGCCTTGCGGTCGACATCCGCCAGTTGCCCCGCGCCCGTCATCGCGCCGTCAGCCGCCGAGCCATCGGTGTCGCGCGCGTTCGCAGGTCCCTGTTCGACGGCCGTGGTCTCGACGTCCAGACCGGTCGTGTCGTTCGCCGGGTCCTGGTTGTTGCACGCGGACAGGCCGAGCGTCAGCGCGGCGGCGAGCAGGGTGATGCGGGTCTTCATGGCGGCGTCCTCGTGGGTGGGCACGCGAGCCTAGGCCTGCAGCGCAGGGGCCGAAGTGAAATCCCTGCAGCGCGACGCCGGTCCGATGTGCGGTAACGCACACAGTCCGCTCCTGTGCGTCTATACAGTCGTCGACGGGACGCGTCGCGTACCTGCGCTTTCGGGGACATGCCGTGTATCTGGACAAATTGCTGGGCGGTGCGCCCGTTCCGCCGCCCTGTCGCGCCTGCAGCGGCGACGACCGGCTCGAATTCGACTTCCGCATGGCCTTCCAGCCCATCGTGGACGCGCGAGACCGCTCGATCTTCGGCTACGAAGCGCTGGTGCGGACGCCGGACGGCGGCGGCGCGGCCGACGTGATCGCGCAGGTACGGCCCGAACAGCTGTACCGCTTCGACCAGTCGTGCCGGGTGCGCGCCATCGAGACGGCGGCCCGCCTGGAGCTGCGCCAGCGGTTGTCGATCAACTTCTTTCCCAATGCCGTCTACGAGCCGGCGACCTGCATCCGGCTGACGCTGATGGCCGCGCAGACCTACGGCTTTCCGACCGAGAAGCTGATCTTCGAGACCGCCGAGTCCGAGCAGGTGCAGGACCGCGCGCATCTGATGCGCATCTTCCGCGACTACCGCAGCCGTGGCTTCCTGACCGCGATCGACGATTTCGGCGCCGGCTATGCGGGCCTGAGTCTGCTCGCCGATTTCCAGCCGGACCTGCTGAAGCTGGACATCGCACTGGTGCGCGGCATCGACCGCGACGCCGCGCGCAGTGCGATCGTGCGCGGCATGGTGCAGATCGCCGATGCGCTGGGCTGCACGCTGCTGGCCGAGGGTGTGGAGACCGTCGAGGAATACCGGCACCTGCGCGCGCTGGGCGTGCCGCTGTACCAGGGCTACCTGTTCGGCCGGCCCCTGCTCGAAACGCTGGGCACGCTGACGCCCGCGGACTGGGACGCGCTGGACTGACGCCTCAGGCGGCGACGCGGTCGGCGCTGGTGAGACCGGGGGCCAGCGTCATCGCCAGTTGCCGCGCGGCCTCGATGCCCGCGGCGTTGGCCACCGCGCAGGTCTCGAACGTGTCGCCGGCGAAGACGGTGGCGACGGGATCGATATCGCCGGGCGCGTGCACGAAACCCTCCGACTGCCAGAGGTCGGGCTGACGGGTCGAGCGGCCGACGACCGCGACGAGCTGATAGGTGCCTTCGGTCTGCATGTCCAAGCGCCATCGTGGGGATGTGGGCGCGAGTAGGACATGCGGCGCATCAAGGCCGCCCTCACGGCGTTGAACATTCAGGTCGCGCGCTCGAAGCGGACACGGTAAGCGGGTGCGGCCGTCGACACGCGTCAGCCCGTGACGCGGCGCGCACATCTTGCGCACGGGGCCGCGACACATGGCGGCCTACGGTCGGCCCATTCTCTGGAGTCCGCCATGGAACACGACCAGCTCATCGCGACAATCGACGATCTCGACAAGGAGCTTGGGCGCCACGGCGACGGCGAAGACGGCAGGCTTCGCAAGATCGTCTGCTTCTGCAACACCTCGCTCGCGCTGCACGAAGGACTGGACGAGGCGGGTCGGCACCGGGTCAACGCGCGCCTGCACGGCGTCGCGAAGAAACATGGACTGCCGGACGAATGCGTGCTCGCCTATCCGGGGCACGGCGCGCCCTGCTGAAAGCGCCTCAGGCGTCGACCATCGGCGCGGCCGCGGTATCGCCCTTGCGGGCCACACCATCACGCGGCAGCAGGATCGAGAACGTCGTCAGGCCGTCCGCGGACGCCGCATCGACACTGCCGCCATGCGCACGCGCGATCTCGCGCACCAGGAACAGACCCAGCCCCAGGCTGACCTCTTCGCTGCTCTTGGCCTTGTTCGAGCCCCGACGCAGCGGATCGAACATGACCCGCCGCGCATCGTCGCTCAGCGGCGCGCCGTGGTTGGTCACCGCGACCAGCACGTGGTCGTCCTGGCCCTTGACCTCGATCGTGACCGCGGTGTCCTGCTCGCCGTACTTCGCGGCATTCGTGGCCAGGTTGTGCAGCGCCTCGCGCACGCGCGACGTGTCGAACCGGCCGTGCGTGTCGCCGTGCGATTCGAAGTGGAGGGTCGTGTCGGGCAACGCGGCACGCAGGAGTTCGGCCTCCTCGGCAAGCGCGGGCGCGAGCTCGCAGTCCCGCGCGTGGATCACCATGCCGTCGCCGAGTTTGCTACGGCTGTAACGCAGCAGGTCGTCGAGCAGCTGGGTCATGCGCAGCCCGCCGGCCAGGATGCGATCGACCTGCCGCGCGTGCGGGGTCTCGCGCAGCTTGCTCGCCAGCACGTCGGCCGAGAACACCACCGCAGTGAGCGGGCCGCGCAGATCGTGCCCCAGCGCGCCGAGGAAGATCTGCCGCCAGGATTCCACCTCCGACGAAAATTCCGCCAGGGATTCGGCCACCGCCTGGTCGATCGCTTCGTTGAAACGCACCAAGTCCTCAATGGACTCGGTGACCAGCGCCGAGTCCTCCGCCCACAAGCGCAGCACCGCGGCGCGCAGCGCACGGTACTCGGCGATCATCTGATTGATGCCGAAGCCGGCGATCGCGCGCGTGCGCCCGTGATAGGTGGCCGCCGTCTCCGGGCCGGCCTTGGCAGGCGCGCGTCCCTCGGACTTGATGTGCTGCTGGGTCGCGGTCTGTGCGGTCCGCAGATCGCCGACGACGGCCTTGAGGATCTCCGGCAGATGGTTGCGCAGTTCCTTCTCGCTGAAGGCCACGCCGGCAGGCGCCTGCGTCCGGGCGAAGGCAATGGCACCTTCGAGAATCCGGTCCAGATGCTGTTCGATGAAGTCGGCGAGGCGCATGGTGAGTCATGGGTCGGCGGCTGACGGGATGCTAGCCCACTGCGACGCGCGCGTCCGTACGGATTCGACATCGCCGTGCATGTACGTCAGCACCGACATGCCGGATGCGGCCGGGGCGCGACTGCGGCAGGCGGCCCCTGACGGGCAGACACCAGGACCTCCGCCGCATGGCGGGTGTCCATTGCGGGAACGCTTGACACCCGCCCGGCCCGCCCCGACGCTCCCCGCCATGAAGATCGATGTCGACGCGCTGACCTCGCGCGAGCTGGATGCCCTCATTGCCGCCGCCGAAAAGCGCAGGGCGCTGCTGGCGCGTCGCCGGCCCATCGCGGTGGTCCGCGCCGAACTGATCGCCTTCGCGGCCGACTGCGGCTACCGCATCGAAGAGCTCGTCGGCACGCAGGCGACGCAGGCCGCGCCGCGGAAGGCGGCGAGACGCAAGTCCGGCAAGGTGGCGGCGAAGTACCGCGACCCGCACAACCGGCGCAACACCTGGTCCGGTCGCGGCCGCATGCCGCTGTGGCTGGTGTCGAAGACCCGGCAGGGCCTGAGCGCGGCCGACTTCCTGATCCCCGGGTTGGCGAAGCCCACCGCCAACACCCGCGCCATCGGCCAGAAGACCGTCTTCAAGGGCGGCTGATCGATCGGACTGCAGCGGCTGCAGCGTCGCTGCCCATCGGCGCCGCGTCATCTCAGCTTCTGCGCCGGCGTGGCGACACGCTGTCGCCGTGGACTGGCAGACCGACCCCTTGTTGCGCGAGGAGATCACCGTGGCCCGGCGGGCGCCGCGGGCGATTCCGATGCAGTACGCCTGGAGCCCCTGCGCCGGCATGACCCTGCTGACCTGGAAGGGTCACGCCGTCGGCGCTGTGTACTCCGACGGCCGCTACTGGCTGAAATGGCGCCGCCGGGAACACGTCGGCACGGCGGCCTCGCCCGGCCAGGCCCGACGTTTCATGGCGCGCTGGCTGCACGCCCACCGCCACCTCGCGCCGCTGCTGGACGCCGATCTGCCGCCGAAGACCCTGGTGCCGTTGCAGGAATTCCTGCGCGACTACGACACCCGCGTCGGCGGTCACGCGCGGGCCTGAAGTAATCGGCAGGGCTCCATAGCGTCCGGACCGGCAGGGGATTACGATGCGGACGCACGGCGAGGACTGCCGGCGCAAGAACGGCGTCATCGGCGCCTCGAACAGCGGTCATGGAGGACACGCGATGTTGGGAAAGCTCGTGCTGGGCATGGTGCTGGTGGTCGGTGGCGTGGTGGCCTACGAACACTCCAAGCGCATCGACGAATCACAGGTGCGCGCCCACATGGAAGCGTCACTCGCCGCGACCCGGACGTTCGACAGCCGCTTCGTCTGCGACGCGATGGCGCACGACTTCAGCCTGCACATGATCGAACATGTCGCCGACCCCGGCGCGCGCATCGCGACGTTGCGCGAGGACGGCTGCAGGAACGTGCGTGAGGCGTTTTCGATCATGCGTTCGCTGTCCGAGCGGACCGGCGGCTTGCTGGCGCTGGACCTCAGTTACGCGATCACCCGCATCGACATCGCTCCGGGCGGCCGCCATGCGATGGTCGAGACGACCAGTACGGTCAAGCTGGGTCCGCGCCTGCTGATGCGCACGCGTTCGAAGGAGCGGCTGTCGACGTGGCTGTGGCGCGTGCGTTCGCACGGTGGCGAAGGACAGAGCTGGACCTATCTCTGAGCGACGGTGATGCCGCGGGCGGCATCACCGCAGCCGTCTGCATCACGGCGTGACGTTGCCTTCGATCGAATCGTCGAGCGTGCGGCCGATGGCGGCGCCGATCGCCATCTTCGTCGCGGCGACGAAATCGCCGTGCTTGTTGTCCCAGTAGTAGCCGGTGGTCGGCGTCACCTTGATCACCGTGATGCGCGCGTCGTCCTTGCCGTCGGTGAACCAGGTTTTCATGATCGGGCTCCACAGCGCATCGATCTTCGCCTTGTCGCGGCTGATGCTGGCGTGGCCGTCGAGGGCGAGAAAGCCCGAATGTTTGGACGACTGCAGATACAGGCGCACAGCAGGGTCGGCCTGGATCTCGGCATTCTTGCGGCTGTCCGCACTGCTGAGAAACCACAGCGCACCGTCGTCGTCGGCCTGTTCGATCGACATCGGACGCGTACCGCCGGTGTCGCTGTCGGACAGTGGGTTGGTGCAGAAGAAGCAGGACTCCGCGTCTTCGGACATGTCGCGGATGCGAGTGATCGCGTCCCGCGCGCTGAGGTCTTCGCGATTGTGCTCGGGCTGGTTGCGGTTGATGGAATCCATCGATGGCTCCGTTGAAAAGTTTTTTTGATGAGGCTGCGACTCAGGACGTGCGTCGCGTCCCTGCGCTGGGCGTGACGTCGCCTTGCGGCTCATCCTCCGTGATCGCGTCGTCGTCGGTATCGACGTCCCTGGTGGCGTCGGCGGCGGTGTCGTCGTCGTGGGCATCCGCGGCGATCGCGGCGCTGGTCCGGTTCTGGAACGCGCGGTAGGCGAAGTAGCCCAGCGCGCCGACGGTGGCGATTCTCAGAAGTCCCATGGTGTTGTCTCCGTGGTGGAAAAGAGCGGGTGGTTGGGTCAGTCCGGCGTGCCCGGCGACGCCTCGTCGTCGGGCACGTCGGTCGTGTGGTCGGACGGCGTGTCGCGGCCCGGCGCGCCGGTCTGACCGGGCTGCGCGTCGCCGTGGTCCGGACGGCGGCCCGGCTGCGTGAGATCGGTGTCGTCGTTCGAGGGCGTCGTGTTCGGCTGCGACATCGGAGGTGTCCGGTGTGGAGGGGAGACGCGACGCTGCCCGCCCCGTCGTGAAACCGGAGCGAGGCGCGTGCATTCAGTCATCGGCTCCTCTCGCGCGGACAGGCGCGTTTCATCTGCGCGTGTATCGCGTGACGGCAGGCGACGCAGGCGTCCACTTCAGTCGAGCGAGGCGAACCAGTCGGCGTAAGGTGTGTTCTTCGCAAGACGCCGGTTGTAGTCCGGCGCGCCGTCGGTCCACCACACCGGCCCGCGCTCGCCGAGTGTATGTTTGGCCGCATCGACGGCGCGACGCGCGCGGGCAAGCGCGTCTGCGTCCTGCGTCTGCCGCGCATGTTTGACCGCGCGTCGCGCGTCCATCAGCGCGGACACGGCGTCACGCCTCGCATCGTCCGACAGTGCGGGATTGCTCGCGCGCCACAGCCGTCCGCGCACGACCAGATACCGGCCGTCGGGCGTCAGCGGCGCGGACATGGGCGAATGTGGAAAACACGGGCAGGACGCATGGCACGCCCAGCGTTCCCGCAAGGCCGCAGCGTGCGCGTGAAGCGCGCATGTCGAACCGGTCGCCGCGTTTCGGCGATCAATAGATCAAGGTCGTCTTTGCCGTCAGCATGGCCTGGGCTCGTCCTCGACGTCTGTGACCATGCCCCACTTCGCGAATTCCGGCGCGAAGGCGTTCAATTGCAGCTGGCCGGCAGCGGTATACGCGCCGGGCATCAGGGCCTCGCCCGTTGCGAATCGTCTGGCAAGCAGGATGGTCGCCATGCACGGAATCTCGGGGCCGTGGTCGTCATCGGTGGCGATGTGCCAGGCGCGGCATGCGGGACGGCCGTATGCGTCGAGACCATCGATACGCGCGACCATGCCGCCGAGCGCAGTGCCGAAGGGGTCGGCCAGTGCGCTGACGCGATCGAGCAGGCCGGCAAGACGTTCGGGCCGCGGCAGCAGACCGGCGCGATGCAGGGCGGCGATGCCCGCGAACGCGCGCTGGGTGGCCCCCACTTCGAGCGCGGCGCGGAACATCACCGTGTCGCGCACGCGATAGCGCGCGGGGAACAGCTCGAGATCGGGGATGTCGCACAGCGCGCCGATGCGCGGTTGCAGGCGTTTGAAGCGGACGTGGGTGGGCGTGGCCCAGCCGGGCGCCTGCGTCCATGTTCCGTCCCGCCAGATGTCGATCGGTTTGCCGCAGTAGCTCAGTACCGCGGCCAGCGTGGCCCGGCCGCGTGGTGCGGTCTGCGCAGGTGCAATGCAGATGTCGATCGCATGCAGGGCCTGCCAGCCTTCGGACAGATGCTCGATCACCGCCGACGACAGCGCCGGCACCGTGCTCGCCCCGGTAATCGCGACGCGCCCGGCGGCCGCGAAGCTGTCCTGCAATGCGGCGGGGAAATCGCAGACGAAGCGGCGGCCGTCGGCCAGGTCGATGTAGTGCGCACCGGCGCGCGCGGCGGCCCGCGCGACGGCGTAGCCCTGTGCCTGGAAAGGACCTGCGGTGTGGATGACCAGGCCGACGCCGAGCGCCGCGAGCGCTCGCGGAAAGTCATGGGCCGCGATGTCGATGGCGACACCGCGGGCGCTGCCGCCCAGCGCGTCGGCAAACGTCTGCGCGCGTTGCGCATCCCGTCCGGCCACCAGCAGCTCGATCAGTGGATCCTGCGCGAGCGCCCGGCAGATGCGGGCGCCGAAGTTGCCGTAACCACCCAGGACCAGAGTTTTCATCGTGCTCCCGGCGCTGCGCCGCTACGGACATGATCGGCGACGTGGCGGCATTGCGTTGACCGTCTTGCGTCCTGTCGGAGGCGCGAAACGGATGGCCTTTGATCCCGGCATCGGATTGCAGGGAGACGATGCATCCCGGCGTTGGGCGGGATGCCGACACAGCCGTCCGTCAACCGGCGCGGTCTATCCAGCGCGGCAGATACACCTTGAACACGGTGCCCTCATCCGGCGCGGACCACAGCTTCAGGTGGCCCGAGGACTGTTTGACGAAGCCGTAGACCTGCGACAGGCCGAGGCCGGTGCCCTGACCGACGGGCTTGGTCGTGTAGAACGGATCGAAGGCCTTGGCCATCACCGCCGGCGTCATGCCGGTGCCGGTGTCGCGCACGGTGATGAGCACGTACTCCCCGCCAGGCACATCCTGCAGGTCGACATCGAGCGTGTCTTCGAGCCGGCAGTTCCCCGTTTCGATCGTCAGGCGTCCGCCGCCGGGCATCGCATCGCGGGCGTTGACCACGAGATTGAGGATCACGTTCTCGAGCTGGTTGGCGTCCACGTGCGCCAGCCACAGATCGTCGGCCAGTCGTGTGTCCATGCGGATGCCGGCCACCAGCGAGCGTTCGAGCAAGTCGGACATGTCGACGATCAGGCGGTTCGCGTCCACGGCCTCGGGCTGGAGCGGCTGCTGGCGTGCGAAGGCGAGCAGGCGCCGCACCAGCTGCGCGGCGCGCGTGGCGCCGTCGATCGCGGTGTCGATGTAGCGGCGCGCGCGCACGTCGTCCTCGCCGATGCGTTTGGACAGCAGATCCAGCGGGCCGATGATCGTCGCCAGCATGTTGTTGAAGTCGTGGGCGATGCCGCCGGTGAGCTGGCCGACGGCCTCCATCTTCTGGCTCTGGCGCAGTGCGTCCTCGACACGCGTGCGCTCGGCGACTTCCTCGCGGACGCGCGTCTCCAGCCGTTCGTTGAGCTCCTGCAGCCGCGCATCGGCCGCGCGGCGCGCGGTGACGTCGATGGCCACGCCCAGCACGCGCGTGCAGCGCCCGCCGTCGAACAGGCCGCGTCCTTTGGCGGCGACCCAGCGCACGACGCCGTCTTCCTTGCCGACCGTGCGGTATTCGATGTCGTAGAGCGCGCGCTGTGCGGGATCGGCGGCCGCGCGGAAGGCGGCCACGGTGGCGTCGTGATCGTCGGGATGCAGGCCGTCGTAGAAATCCTGCATCGAGATCGGCGCGTCCGGCGAGATGCCGAACATCGCCTTCATGCGCGCGGGCCAGATCAGCACGTCGTTGACCAGGTCGACGTCCCAGAAGCCCATGTCGCCGGCCTCGGTGGCCAGACGCAGGCGCTCTTCGCTCTCCGCAAGCGCAGCGGCGGCCGCCTTGCTTGCCGACAGGTCGAGCATCGCGCCGATCATGCGCAGCGGCTCGCCCCCGTCGCCGCGCAGCACGGTGCCGCGATCGAGCACCGAGGCGTAACTACCGTCGGCGCGGCGGAACCGGTACTCGTCCGTCCACGCCGTGCCGTCGCCTTCGATGATCGCGTGGATGTTGGTGTCGATGCGCGCGCGGTCGTCGGAGTGGATGTGGTCGAGCCACCACTGCGCGTCGGACACGGTGACCGTGTGGCCGAACAGCGTGGCCAGCGCCTCGTTCCAGATCACCTGTCCGTCGATGATGCGCCAGTCCCAGATCGCGTCGTTGGTGGCGCGGGCGGCCAGCCGGTAGCGCTCCTCGATCTCGCGATGCCGCGCTTCTACGGCCTTGCGGTCGGTGATGTCCAGCGAAGTGCCGACCAGTCCGACGACGGTGCCGTCGGCAGCGCGCAGCGGCGCCTTCGTCGACAGCCACCAGGCGCGTCGGCCATCGGGAAAACTCACCAGTTCCTCGAGCTGCTCGGACTGGCCACTCGACATGATGCGTTCGTCGGTCGCCATGATCTCGGCGGCCTGCGCGGCATCGGCCAGCAGTTCGGCATCGGTACGACCGATATAGGCCTCGGGCGGCCGGCCGATCAGTTCGGTCGTGCCGTGGTTGCCGATGACGATCCGGCCACCGCGATCCTTGGCATACACCACGCCGGGCGCGGCCTCGACGAAGGAGCGCAGCAGGGTCTGGGCCTCGTCGCGCTCGGCCTCGATGCGGCGACGTTCCTCGATGTCGATCAGCACGCCGTGGAACCCGGTAGCGGTACCCGCGCCATCGACGTCGACGCGGCCGAAGGCCTCGATCCAGCGGTATTCGCCTTCGGCATTGCGCACGCGGTACTGGTGTTCGTAACCGCTGCCGCGGGCGAGCGCGGCTGCGATCGCGGTCTGCAGCCCGGCGAGGTCGTCCGGGTGTACCGAGGCGAGCAGGGCCGACAGCGGCAGCTCGCGGCCCGCCTCGGCCGGGTCCAGCCCGAACGCATGGGCGAGGGCGGTGTCGACGGTGACCCGGTCGCGCACGACGTCCCAGAACCAGGTGCCGAGGATCGCGCCCGCGGCCAGCGCCATCTCCACCCGCTGGGTATCCCGCACGCCGGCGATGCTGTTGGAAAACGGAGAGGTCAAGGCGGGCTCGCGGAAGCGTGGAATGCGGAGGCGCCGACACCGGACCGGCGCCGCCGCGTGGATCGCGCCAGAGTATCGCCGCGGCTCCCATGGCGCGAGCGCGGCATGTGCGGGTGTCATGCCGTCGCGCGGGATCAGCCGGGTGCCGGGTGTTTCACAAGGCGCGAAGCTCCGCGCACGCACCCTTGAGACCCGCATCGCGTCCGCGCGATTCCACCGAAGAGGTTTTCGATGTCCGACATCCTGCAACCGTTCCGCGTCGCGTCGATCGCGAAGGCGCTCGCCTGCGCGCTGGTGTCCGCTGCGGCGCTGACCGCGTGTGCGCCTTCGGCCCCCGACGCGGCCACGGCCGATCCGCAGGCGCCATCGCCTGCGCCGTCACCGGCACCGGCGCCGGTCGACGCGCCCGCCGCCGCGCCCGCATCTGACGCGGCGGGCGGAGACACGAACGGCGGCGACGGTTCGGAGATCCGGCTCGACGTGCTGACCGAGGCAGACATGACGCAAGCCGCGCTGGCCGGCGAACTCGCCTGCAGTTTCGCCGAAGCGGGTGCGCAGCCGCTGCTGCTTGCCAAGGGCGATGTCGGCAGCGACTCGCCGGCGCAGGGCGTGGTCAAGGTCGCCGGTTATGTGGAGCCGGTGCGCGCGCCGGGCGGTTTCAATGGCATGACGCGGAATCCCACCTTCACCGGTCAGGTCAAGACCATCCGCATCAAGGAGACCGGCGAGGCCATCGGTGGCGGCGAGTCCCCGCCGCGCCCGGCGACGCTGACCTACCTGCGCGCCGACGGGGCCAGCCGCAGCATCCAGGGCCAGTGGCAGTGCGGGCCCTGATGCAGGCGTGAGCGTTGCGCGCCGGTGTCCGCGGGACGCTGGCGACGACGTTGCCCGGGAGGAGTTGCCCGGTAGGCTGTTCCAGCTGACGAGGGGAGAGGCAGATGCGGCACGAGGATCCCGCCATCGATGTCAGCCGCCAGGCCGGCGGCCTGCTCTACGTCCGCGTGCGCGGTACCGCGTCGTTCGACAACGCCGTGGCGTACTGGAACGCGATCGCCGACGCGATCGAAGACCGACCGGCGCAGCTGTTGCTGCTGATCGACGAGCTGCGCGGCCCGGCGATGTCGGAGGCGCAGTGGAAGCAGCTGGTCGCCGAGATCGGACCGCGGCTGGGACAGTTGCGCATCGCCCACGTCAAACCGCATGGGCTCGACACGGTCGAGTACTGCGTGCTGTCGGCCATGGGCGCCGGGCTCGATGCCCGCGTGTTCGAGGACGAACGCATGGCCAGCCTGTGGCTGCGTTACGGCTCGCCGGAAACCTGAGACCGGCGTTTCAGCCGTAGCGCGCCAAGAACATGTCGACCGCGCCGTCGGCGACCTGCCGCTGCTGCGCGGCATCCAGCGCCGGCTGGCCCATCGACATCTGCGGCCAGAACGCGGGGCCTTTCACCAACGCCTGCAACTGCATCGCGGCGAACAGCGGGTCGTCGGTCTTCAGGCGGCCGTCGGCGGCCGCGGCGCGTACCCAGGTCGTGATGCCTTCCTCGCGGTCGCCCAGACGCTCGAGCATGTCGCGCGCCAGCGTGGGCGAATGCAGGCCGGCGGCGATGGCGACACGTGCGAGATCGACGAAATGCGGATCGTCGAGCAGGCGCAGTTTCTGTTCGACCAGTTCCATCAGCTGCGCGCGCAGCGGGCGGTCGGCGCGATAGGCGAGGTCGGGGCCGCCGATGCCACGCGCGAACATCTCTTCGAGGATGCGCAGGAACAGCGCGTCCTTGCTGGGGAAGTGGTTGTAGACGGTGCGCTTGGACACGCCGGCGGCCGCGGCGATGCGGTCCATCGTGGTCGCCTCGTAGCCGGCGCTGCGGAACTCGGCCACGGCCGCCTCGAGAATCGCCGCGCGCTTGCGGTCGGTGAGGCGGGTCGGGATGTCGTCTGCGCGGGCCATGCGGCAAGTTTACACCGGGGGGTTTACTTTCCGGATCGCATAATTACACTGCACGGTGTAGTTCTTGCCCGGATCCCGCCATGTCCCGCCCATCGCACGCCGCACACCCGCGTTCCCGTCGTCTGCGACGTGCCGGCCTGCTGTCCGCCCTCGTCCTTGGAGTCTTCGCCGTGAGCGCCTGCACCCTGTCCTACGTCCGCACCAGCCAGCCCGTCGCCGACTACGCAGCCTCGCCGCAGGCCGGCGACGGCCGGTTCACCAATCCCACGCCGCGTCCGCCGATGGGCTTCGCCAAGGGCATGAAGCTCTGGTGGGACTTCATGTTCAACAAGCCAGGCGGCACCACGCCGCCGCTGCCGACGCCGGTGCAGCCGCTGACACGGGATGCACTCGCCCCCGCGCCGGACCGCAGTCTCTGGCGCCTGGGCCACTCGACCTTGCTGCTCAAGCTGCGCGGCGGCTTCTGGATCACCGACCCGGTGTTCGCCGAGCGCGCGTCGCCGGTGTCATTCGCCGGTCCCCGACGCTGGCATGCACCGCCGATCGCGCTCGCGGACCTGCCGCCGCTGCGTGGCGTGGTGCTGTCGCATGACCACTACGACCATCTCGACCGCGAGACCGTCGTCGCGCTGGGCGAACGGGCCGACGTGTTCCTGACGCCGCTGGGTGTCGGCGACCGGCTGATCGCCTGGGGCGTACCGCGCGAGAAGGTGCGCCAGTTCGACTGGTGGCAGGACGTGGAGATCGACGGGCTGCGTTTCACCACGACGCCGGCGCAGCACTTTTCCGGACGCGGACTGTTCGACGGTGACCGCACGCTGTGGGCGTCGTGGGTGATCGAGGATCCCGCGCGCGCACCGGGCGACGCCGGGCTCAAGGTGTTCTTCAGTGGCGACACCGGCTACTTCGACGGGTTCGCCGAGATCGGCCGGCGCTTCGGACCGTTCGACGTGGCGGCCGTGGAAACCGGCGCCTACGACCACCGCTGGGCGTTCGTGCACATGCTGCCCGAGCAGACCGTGCAGGCGCACCTGGATCTCGACGCGCGCGTGCTGCTGCCGATCCACAACGGCACCTTCGATCTGGCGATGCACGCCTGGGACGACCCGTTCGAGCGCGTCACGCGCGTGGCGGCCGATCGCGGCGTGACCTTGGCGACGCCGCGCATGGGCGAGCGTCTCGATCTGCTGGCACCCGCGCCGACGCAGGCCTGGTGGCGGGAGATACGGCGCGACTGAGTCATCGACGCGGCGCGATGCGCGACCGGCACGTATCCGCCGATCGCCCAGGTCGTCTCGGTGGGGCCGGCGCCGACCGCGCGAGGAATGCCGCGCGGTCGGCGTGCAAGGCAGCCTCAGGGCGCGCCGAATCCCGGGCTCGAATGCGACGTGCTGCGCGGCACGGACACGTCGAGATCTTCCTCGGCAATCAGCGGGTCGCCGTGCGGCGCGGTGCGCGCGCCGTCGTCGCGCAACGAACGGGTGGCTGGCTGCGGCTCGACGACCTGCGCGTCGCGGTTGCGCTTCCAGCTGCGGTAGGCGAAATAGCTCAGGGCGCCTGCGGCCACGATCCTCAACATCTTCATGACGGTTCCATCGATCGGGTGGGGACCGACAGGGTGGCGACGCGGGAGTGATCCGCGTGTGACCCGGGCATCGGTCCCGGGCTCAGTGCGGTGTCTGCGCCGCCTTGCGGTCGAGCAGGTCGGCCTCGGCGCGCAGGAACACCGCGCCAGTGTGCTCGCGGGCGGTGCCCTGCGTGGTGCCGGTGAGGAAGCGGAGCCCGTGTGCGTGGGCACGCGCCGAGATTTCGGCCTGCAGCCGTTCGAGCGTGCGCGCCGCGTCGCCGCCATGCAGCACCGCGACGTATTCGCCACTGCCGCTGCTGCGGCTCACCGCGTCCGTCCCGCCCGACGGCAGCGCCGCTTCCAGGGCCGCATCGAGTTCCTGCAGCAGCTTTTCGGTGCCGCGCTCACCCAGGCGCGCGACGGTGCCGGCGAGGTCCTGCAGTTCGAGCAGTGCGAGCGTGTAGTGGGTCGTCGCGGGCGCGGCGTGCGCATCCGGCGCAGGCGCAGCGACGACGGTCGCCACGAAGGCTTCGTGTTCGTGCGCACGTTCGCGGGCGCGGGCATCGAACAGCGTCATCGTCAGGCGCGCGAGCGCCTGCAGCGCCGCGCGCTGCGCGTCGTCGAGATGCCGCGGCGTGTCGTCGAGCACGCAGACCGTGCCGATCGCCGCGCCGTCCGGTGTCACCAGCGGCATGCCGGCATAGAACCGCGCGTCGCCCTGCGTGCCGTCGACCAGCGGGTTGTGGGCGAAGCGCGCGTCCTGCCTGAGATCGGGAATCTCCATCAGCGTGTCGGGCGAGCGGATCGCGTGATCGCACACCGCGATGCTGCGATCGGTCTGCGTGCCGTCGAAGCCGGTGCGTGCCTTGAACCACTGGCGGTCGTGGTCGAGCAGGGAGATCAGCGCGGTCGGCGTGCCGCACAGCGTGGCGGCGAGCTGGACGATGTCGTCGAAGGCACCTTCGGGCAGGCTGTCGAGCACGTGATAGCGGTCTAGCGCACGCTGGCGCGATGCTTCGTCGAGAGTCGGAATGGACGTGGCCGTCATGGCGGACTCGGCGTTGCGGGGGAGTGGCGATCCTACTGCAGGCCCGCGTCAACGCCCGGCATCGCCGGTTGCATGACGCCGATAGACTGCACGCCCCCGTCGAAGGATTGCCCGTGTCTCCACGCCCTTTGTCCACCACGGGCCGCGTGTTCGCGGCCGTCGCATTCTTCGAGGCCTTTACCTGGGCCGGCCTGCTGGTCGGCATGCTGCTCAAGTACGGCACGCAGACCACCGACCTCGGCGTCTGGTTCTTCGGGCGCCTGCACGGCGCGGCCTTCCTGCTCTACCTCGCGGTCAGCCTGTTCGCATGGCTCCGCCTGCGCTGGCCGTTGTGGGCGGTGCTGATCGCACTGCTCGCCGCGGTGCCGCCGCTGACGACGGTTCCCGCGGAGATATGGTTCCGCCGACGCGGGCTGCTGTCGCGATCGCGCGACTGAGCGCTTCAATCGGAAACAACCGCTTGCACAGTGTCAGCTGCGCACGTGATCCCGAAACGCGTCTTCGATTTCCGTCTCGATCGGCGCGGCCACTGTTGCCCTGCAACTTGACAGCGTTGTCATCGGGCCCGACAGTCGCGCCCTTCGCGTGTTTCCGCGCGCATCCGATGTTTCGAAACGCCCTGGGGAGGGATCACATGGACCGACTTCGCCATTCGCGGCTGCGCCTCGCGCTCACGCCGCTCGCCTTCGCCTCGATGGTGTTCAGCGCCGCTGCGCAGGACGGCGCCACCACGACCACGCCGCCGGCGGCCGACGAAGCATCGACGCTCGATGCGGTGATCGTCACCGTCGAGCGCCGCGAGCAGGATCTGCAGAAGTACGCCGGCACCGCGCAGGCGATCTCGGGGGACGACGCTCGCGCGCTGGGCATCAACAACGAGCTGCGGAACATCCAGACCGTGGTGCCGGGCCTGAGCATGTCCAACCAGGAAGGCAACCTGGAAATCTTCATCCGTGGCGTGGGTTCGGCCAACAACACCGAGCTGGGCGATCCGGGCGCGGCGCCGCACATCAACGGCGCCTACATCGCGCGTCCGCGCGGTCTCGGCGGCATGTTCTACGACGTCGAACGCGTCGAGATCAACAAGGGCCCGCAGGGCACGCTGCGCGGGCGCAACGCGCTCGCCGGCTCGCTCAACATCGTCACCAAGCGTCCGGATCTGGAACACTTTGGCGGCTATGCGCAGGTCGAAGCGGGCAACCGCGATCATCGCGCCGGCGAGTTCGCATTGAACCTGCCGCTCGGCGGCTGGGCGGCGTTGCGCTTCGCCGGCTACTCGGTCGAGAAGGACAGCTCCTTCCGCAATGCCGGTGATCCGCGCCTCGATCCGGCCGGCATCCAGGACGAGAAGGGCGGCCGCGTGTCGTTCCTCTACCAGCCCGACGACAAGCTCAGCGTGTTCGCAATGGCCGACATGGGCAAGGAAGGCGGCACCGGCTATCCGGGCGCCAACATCTGGAGTGCGGCCTGCGGCAGCGCCGACCCCGACACCTGCCCCGACAGCCCGGGCCTGGCGCCCGAGGATTTGGACCTGCGTAACGTCGTCTACCGTGGCGCCCAGGGCACCCTCGACAGCACCAACTGGGGTGCGATGGCGAACGTGAGCTACGACTTCGGCCCGATCGTCGCCGAGTACAACACCAGCTACCGCGACGTCGACTACCGCCAGACCAATGCCGCGAGCGAAGGCATCCTGTGGCCGGGCCGCGATGTCAGCCCGCGTGGGCCAGGCAATCCGGATGGCTTCGACTACGACAACTTCTCCACCCAGTACTGGGAAACGCTGTCGCAGTCGACCACGCACGAACTGCGCTTGTCCTCGTCCGGCGACGGTCGCTTCCAGTGGACCGGCGGCGCTTTCCATTTCAACGAGGACCAGCAGGTCGGTTACCTCTCGCTGTCGGACAAGGGCACGTGGTTCTCGGGCACCGAGTTCACGATGCCGCGCGTCAACGGCCGTTCGACCGCACTGTTCGCCGACGGCACGTTCGAGCTCAACGACCGCACGCGCCTGAAAGCCGGCGTGCGCCGCACGCGCGAAGCCAAATCGCGCTACGGCATCGGTGGCAACTGGGCGCTGGGCCTGCCGGGCCAGGGCGGCGATTTCGCCACGCGCCTGGGCACCGAGGGTTTCAGGCCCGCTTTCATGAAGCGGCCGAACTTCGACGTCACCGGGCTGACCTCGCAGGCCGACATGGCGCGTTTCCTGCTGCAGGGCATCCTGCAGCACGGCCAGCGCGACACCATCGCCGAGCAGATCGGCGGCGTGGCGAACGGGGGCGACTTCGGCTGCGTCGACCGTCCCGACATCGGCGGCGACACCATCGATTGTCCGTATCAGCCCTGGGTGCAGGTCAATGCGATTCCCTCGCAGCAGTTCGGCGAGAGCCGCTTCCAGTTCAACGACTGGCGCGCCGGTGTGGAGTTCGACCTCAGCGACGACCACATGCTCTACGGCACGGTGTCGACGGGCCACAAGTCGGGCGGCTTCAACGACACCTTCGACGTCAACGTGATTCCCGAGACCTTCAGTCCCGAGTCGATCAAGGCCTACGAGATCGGCAGCAAGATGAGCCACCGCTGGTTCGGACGTCCGGGCACCTTCAACGTCAGCGCCTTCTATTACGACTACACCGACCAGGTGTTCCAGGACCTGACGGTGATCTCGCTCAACAACGATGGCGAGCCGGCCGGCTACTCGCTGGTCAACCGCAACATCGGACGTTCGGCGATCTACGGCATCGAAGCCGAGAGCGTGACGCGCTTCGGTGGCGGCTTCATGCTGCACGTCAATGCGCTGGCGCTCGACAGCGAGATCAAGGAAGGCACGGTCGGCGATGCGCGCAGCCAGAACTACGCCGCCGGCGGCGTGACGTCGCTGATCGACCTGACCGGCAACGAGCTGCCGCTGGCGTCGCGCTTCACCGGCAACGTGCGTCTGCAGCAGATGACCGAACTGTCGTTCGGTTCGCTGGACTGGCAGCTGCTGGCCTCCTATCGCTCGGCCTACTACCTCACCCAGTACAACAATCGCGACGTGGCCTACGTGGACCAGGCCGGTGAATTCGTCCGTGGGGAGTCGGCCGCCGAGGCGGGCTTCCCGGACCGCCAGCGCGGCGAGGTCACGCTCAATGCCGGTATCGGCCTGACGTCCCTCGACGGCCGCTGGCGCTACGAGCTCTACGGCAGCAACCTGCTCGACAACGATGTCTCGCAGAAGGCGATCGTGGGCTCGCGGCTCAACATCCGCTTCCTCAACGATGCGCGCGCCTACGGCCTGCGGGTGCGCTACCAGTTCTGACCGGAGCCGGCAGAGTGTCGCGACGCGCTGCGTTCAGGCCACCGGATGCCCGCGCATCCGGTGGCCTTGTTCCATACCGAGCACCGCGTCCGCCTGGCAGGCGGCCACGCGCCGCCGCACTGCCTCAGCGCTTGACCCCGAGCACGCCGTCCAGCGCGAATTCGGTCCGGAAGCCCGATTTCTCCAGCCGCCGCGCGACTTCGCGCGGGACATCGCGGCCGCTGGTCAGGCGGTTCGGCGCGCCGGTGTAGTGGAACAGGCGGCCGCCCTTGCGCAGCACGCGGGCGAAATGGTCGTAGAACACCTGCGAGTAGAGTTCACCGGCAATGCCGAAACGCGGCGGGTCGTGCAGCACGGCATCGACGCTGGCGTCGGCGATGTCGGCGATCGCCTGCGACACATCGCCTTGCGTGAGTTGCAGGCGGCCACCGGCCTCGGCGGAGTCGGGATCCGGCGACCAGGGGTTGAGCGTGCGCAGCCACAACACGTCCTCGTTCTTCTCGAACGACCGGATGCGCGCCACGCCCGCGTCCAGGCACACCGCGGCGAAGTAGCCCAGGCCGCCACAGGTGTCGAGCACGATCTTGCCGCGCGGCGCGACCAGCGCGACCTTCTGCCTGGCATCGTCCATCGGCGCGATGCGCGCGGACACCAGCATCTTGATGCCGTCGATCTCGAACGTCGGCGTGCCCCACTGCGTGGGCACCAGCTTGATCAGCGAGCGGCCGTAGCGTGACACCGCCGACCAGGCATCGCCGTCGAAGGCGTAGATCGTGCGGTCCTTGAGCACGTCCGGCCACGGGAACGCGCTGCCGCGCCACGTCCAGTAGCCGTCGACGAACTGCACAGCCTCGACGCTGCGGCCGAGATCCAGCGAGCCCTGCCACGTCGACGCCCCGGCATCGCGCGCGGACCGCATCGCGTCGGCGATGTCGCGAGTCAGCAGCGGCGTGGGGACGTGGGGCATTGCGCGGGTCCGGCAGGCGGGCGGGCATCGTACCCGACCCGGCCTGGACCTCTGTCGGGAACGGCGTGCATCGACGAGAATCCAGCTTCCGGACGCGCCGCGTCCTTGATCCGGGATCGATCGCATGCGTGTGTTGGCGTTGACGGCGGCCGTGTCGGCTGCATTGCTGGTGTCGGGTTGTGGCGTGAAGTTCCCGGGAGACGACGACAAGGCTGCGACTGCCACAGCGGATGCGACGCAGACCACGCCGCTGCCCCTCGACGGCGAGGCGCGCGGCGAGATCACCTCGTCGAGCGGCCTCAACTACAGCGACGGCAGTCGTTATCAGCGGTTCTCGATCGCGCTGACGCAGGACCAGGCGGTCTCGGTGTCGCTGGCCGGTGCGTTGTCCGGCACGCTGGCGGTGTTCAAGGACGAGCGCATGGTGGCGCAGGGCAGTGGCGGCGCGCTGGCATTCCGCGCGGACGCCGACGGCGACTACGTGGTGGCCGTGAGCGGTGAGGGCGCCAATGCCTTCGGTCCGTTCACCCTCGCCGCCAAGACCATCACCGCCTACGACGGCAAGCCGCTGATGGGCGAGGGCGCGATCATGGACTGGCTCACCGGCCAGGCGCAGGACTACACGCTGCAGGTCGAGCGCGCCGGCCTGTACACGATCACGCTGGCGTCGACGGTGTTCGATCCGGTGCTGCGCGTGCGCGGTCCCGGCGTCGACGCCGAGAACGATGACAGCGGCGGCAGCACCGATTCGATGCTGCGTCTGTATCTCGAGCCGGGCACCTACACGATGAATGCAGCGGCGCTCGAGGGCGGCAGCGATCGCGGCGACTTCAACCTCGCCGTGCGGTACGCGCCGCTGCCAGGCGGCATGGTCACCGGTGACGGCAGCGCACTGGTGTCCGGACGCGTTGCGGTCGCGCGTGTCGAGAACGCCAGTGGTCGCCGGTTCGTGCTCGACGTGCCGCGCGATGCGCAGGTCGAACTGGAAGCGCGCTCGGAAGATTTCGACACGGTGCTGTACGTCGAAGGTCCGGGCGGCAACTTCGAGGACGATGACGGCGGCTCGGGGACCAACTCGCGTCTGTCGCAGTCGCTGCGTGCCGGCCGTTATGCGGTGCGCGTGGAAAGTCTGGGCGGGGGCACGGGCATGTTCGAGATCGAAGCGCGCATCGATGGCGTTGACGCGCCGCCCGCAACGGATGTGCAGGCGCCCTGATCCAGGCGTTCCCGAAGTGCGGCACGTCGCGTACGCGTGACCTGCGTCAAGGCGCGCGATGTGTCGCACCGCGAAGTTCCTCATCGGCGTAAACACAACTTGAACGTGGACGACGCGAATCCGTCGAGGGCGCGTGAAGGTTTGTGTGCGCTTCAGGCTCTGCGGTCTTTACTGCGGCCCGCGACGCCCTTTGGCGTTGTGCGACTCCCCCGCAGATGCGCGCGCCTTGCGCGCATCCAAGACCAAGAAAGGATGGCCCCGATGAAGAAGCTCCTCATTCCCGCCGCGATCGCGGCCGCGCTGTGCGCACCGACCGCCTTCGCACAGAGCACCGGCGGCGACACCTATCGCCCGGACCTGCAGGTTGGCCAGGGCAACGCCTTTGTGGCCGGTAACGTCGGTCGCACCGACGGCGGCACCGCCGGCCGTTTCGGCACCGGCGATTTCAACGTGTTCGAGAGCCGCGACGGCCGCAAGACCGGTTATGGCCTGGTCGGCGGTTACCGCTGGAAGCTCTCGCAGAATTTCGGCCTCGGTGTCGAGGGTGGTTACACGGACCTGGGCAACATCGAGGTCCGCAACATCAACAACGGCGACGACGTGAACCAGCGTAGCGACCGCAACGCGCTGCGTGGCTGGCAGGTCGGCGGTAACGCCCGCCTCAACGTGACGCCGGCCTGGTACGTCAGCGGCCGCGGTGGTTTCTTCCGCGCCTCGGACAACAACATCGACTACTACAACTCGGTCGGCCAGGACCTCGGTCTGGAAAGCGGCGGCAGCGACGGTCGCAACAGCTGGTACGCCGGCGTCGGCACCGGTTGGAATGCCACCGAGAACTTCAGCATCGGTGTGCACTACGACTACTACCGCGCCAAGGCCGGCGACGTGCGCGATCCGGTAAGCGGCGTGAAGTTCGAAGGTCCCAAGCGCTCGACCGCGCTGCTGGGCCTGACCGCGGAATACGCGTTCTGATCCACGCGGTATGAGATGACAAAAAAAACGGGCGCCGCGAGGCGCCCGTTTTCCGTTGCAACCCGCGCCGCGTCAGAACACGTAGTTCACGCTGACCAGCGCGGTGCGCGGTGCGCCCGGCATGCTGGTCGAACGCCAGTAGTCGGTGTCGGTGAGGTTGGTCACCGCCAGCGTCACCGTCCACGGCATCACGCGCCAGCCCAGCGACGCGTCCCAGCGCGTATAGCCGGCGCGCTCGCTGGTGTTGGCCGCGTTGTTGAACACCGGGCCGCGATAGGTCACGCCCGCTTCGGCGTAGAACGCGCCTTCGGGGGCGTAGCGGATGAAGGCGTTGCCGGTCCTGCGCGCCACGCCGATGCGGTACTTGTCCTCGTTCGCCGGCGTCACCTTGTCTTCGACGACCTTGGCTTCCTGCAGACCGAAGCCGCTGCGGATGTACCAGTCGCGCGCCAGACGGCCCATCAGACTGGCCTCGACACCGCGCGAACGCTCGCTGCCGCGGACCGCCCAGGTGAAGGGCTCGTTCTCGGGATCGGGGCGATACCGCACGTTGTAGAGCTCGAGCTCGTAGACCGCGAGCGACGACGACAGACGGCCGTCCAGCCAGTCGCTCTTGAGTCCGGCCTCGATCTGCCGCGAGTACTGCGGCTCTTCGTCGAACACCGCGTTCTCGGCGACAGCCACGCTCATCAGTCCGCGACCGCCGTAGGGCGCGAAGTTCTTGCTGTAGGACGCATACACGCTGTGCGCCTCGACCGGCTGCCAGATCAGGCCGACGCGCGGGCTCAGCGTGGTGCCGTCGTAGCTGCGGGTCTGGCTGGTGATGCGATTGGTGGTGCGGAAGTCGAAGCGGTCGAAGCGGGCGCCGGCGAGGACCTTCCAGTGATCACCCAGATGCATCAGGTCCTGCACGTACAGCGCCTGCGATTCGGCGCGATGCCGGTTGGATGTGCGCGCCGCGCCACGCGGCGTCTTCGGTGCGATCCACTGCGGGTTGTAGGGATCCACACCGTACGGATACGCCAGCGACGGGTCGGAACTTGCGAGCGATGTCGACAGGTCGGGATTGCGCTGTTCGCGGCTGTCCTCGATGCCGACCAGCAGATCGTGTTCGAGCGTGCCGGTGCGCAGGCGACCGGTCAGGTCGACGGTGTTGCTCAGCACGCGGTTCTCGGTCTCCTGCCAGGCGCGGGTGAATGTCATCAGCCCGCGCGTGGTGCAGGGACGGCCGGTGCTCAGCAGGCGACCGTCCAGACCGCAGTAGGTGCCGGCATAGAGATGATCGAAGTCCTGGCCGGTTTCGCTCATCGTCGCTGTCCACTTCACCGACCAGTCGTCGCCGATGCGGTAGTCGAGCACCGAGCGCGCCGAGCGCAGCGTGTCCTCGACGAAATCGTCGGGATGCGCGTAGGCGATGCGATGCGGCACGTCGGCCGGCAGCGCGTCGTAGGCCGGCGCTCGGTCCGGGACACGGTGGATCTGGTCGTAGGTGTACTGGCCCAGCCAGGTCAGGCCACGGCCGTTGTCGAACAGCACGCTCGGCGAGACCATGCGGTTCTCGTTGGCGATCCCGCGGCGGAAGCTGTCGGCTTCCTCGTAGTCGGCAGTCAGGCGTACGACCCACTGCGGCGACAGCACTTCGTTGATGTCGAGCGTGCCGCCCTGGTTGTTCCAGCTGCCGAAGCGCACGTTGGCGCTGCTGATGCCGTCGAAGCGCGCCTGCTTGCTGATCAGGTTGACCATGCCGCCGCCGAGGCCGCGGCCGTAGAGCACCGACGCCGGGCCCTTGACGATCTCGATGCGGTCCACGTTGGCGGTGCTGCGACGCACCTGGCCCGCGGCGCGCACGCCGTCGCGGTAGATGTCGTTGGAGTCGGCCTCGAAGCCGCGCAGCAGGATGCCGTCGCCGCGCATGTCGTAGGTCGTGTCGACGCCCGGCGTGCCATCGAGCAGCACGCTGAGGTCGTTGAGGCCGTAGACCTTGGACTTGCTCATTTCGAGCGTGTTGATGGTCTGCGGCACGTCTTTCGGGTCAAGCGCGGTCTTGGTCGCGGTGGACACCGTGCCCGGACGGCTGTCGTCGCGGTCCAACGCGTCGGCGGTCACCACCAGCGTGTCGAGCGTGCGCGCGGACGGCGCGTCCTCTGCCAGCGCGGGAAACAGAACCAGTGACAGGGAAACGGACAGGGCGCAGCGGACGACGCGCGGGTTCGCGGGTCGCAGGACACGGTGGGACACAGGAGATTCCTTCGAACGGATGCCGGCGGACTGCCGGTTCGATCGGAATATTAATGCGACTAATTATCGTTATCAACGAAAAGTTGACGTCATGCGGCTGCGACTGCGCTGAACGGCGCGCGATGCGGGCGCGGTCTTTTCACCGGGCCGGTATGGCGCGGGTGCGCTGATGGCGCTTCCGACCGCTCCACCACTTACAGAGGAATTCCCATGTCCGCAGTCCCCTCCACCCCACGCGTGCGCCTCCACATCGACGACACCGGCGGCACCGGCCGCCCTGTCGTGCTGATCCACGGTTGGCCGCTGTCCGCCGAATCGTGGAAGGCCCAGACCGGCCCGCTGCGCGATGCCGGTTATCGCGTCGTCGCCTACGACCGCCGCGGCTTCGGGCGCTCGGACAAGCCGGCCGACGGCTACGAGTACGACACGCTCGCCGCCGATCTGGCCGGTGTGCTGGAAGACCTTGATCTGCGCGACGTCACCCTCGTCGGCTTCTCGATGGGCGGCGGCGAAGTCGCGCGCTACATCGCCAACCATGGCGAAGACCGTCTCCACAGCGTCGTCTTCGCCGCGGCCGTGCCGCCTTACATGCTCAAGACCGACGACAACCCGGACGGGCCGCTGACGCAGGACAAGGCCAAGGAAATGGAAGACGGCCTGAAGCGGGACCGCGATACCTTCTTCGACGGGTTCACCAAGGATTTCTTCAGCGCGAACGGCGAACTGAAGGTCGACGAGCAGACCCGGCAGGAGGCGATCGCGCTGTGCAAGCAGTCCGATCAGACCGCCGCGCTGGGCTGCATGAAGGCCTTCGGCACGACGGATTTCCGCGAGGACCTGAAGAAGGTCACCGTACCGACGCTGGTCCTGCACGGCGACAGCGACGGCACCGTGCCCTACGAGGGCTCGGGCAAGCGCACGCATGCGGCGATTGCCGGCAGCGAAGCGGTCGTCGTGCCCGATGCGCCGCACGGCTTCAACGCCAGCCACGCGGATGCGTTCAATCGTGCGCTGATCGACTTCCTCGCGAAGTAAAGCCGCAGCGTGTGCCGACGACGCCGCACCCGGACGGGTGCGGCGTCGTCGTGTGGCGAACCGCTCGACGCGTGGCGGATACGGCCTGGGCGGTGCCACGTGCCGCGCGCGTCGTGCGATCCACCTCGCGTTCCAGCGCCGGGTAGAGCGCGAACAGCGACAGCACCACGCCGTTGGACCAGCCGAAGCCGTCCTGCAGCGGATACTCGCCACCGCCACCGCCCTGCAGCGCACCGTCGCCGTCGTATTTCTCGACCAGCTTGCCTTCGCGCGCGAACAGCGTGCCTGCATTCGCCACGAAGCGCGCTGCGATGGTCTCGGCGAGCGCGTTCCCGCCGCTGCGGCGCAGGCCGTCGACCGCGATCCATTGCAGGGGCGCCCAGACATTGGGGGCGTCCCATTGCTGCCCGCTGTCGATGGGCGTGGTCAGCAGCCCGCCGGGGGCGAGCAGCTGCGCCGCCACGTGACGCGCGGTGGACTGCGCACGCGCTTCCGTCGCGATGCCGGCGTGCAGCGGGAACAGCGCCGCGGCCGTGATGCCGGGACGGGGCGCGCGGCGTTCGATGTCGTAATCGGCGTAATAGCCGTCGGGGTGCCACAGGTGGCCGTGGATCGCCTTGCGGCGCGCGTCGGCCATCGCGCGGAAGTCGGATGCGCAGCGGGCATCACCGGCCTGCGCGCAGGCGCTGGCGATCGTGGTCTCGAGATGGTGCAGCAGGCTGTTGAGATCCACCGGCGCGATGGCGGTGACGCGGATGCTGTCCAGGCGCATCGGGTCGTCGAGCCAGCGGCTCGAGTAGTCCCAGCCGCTCTCCGCGCCGGCGCGCAGTTCGCGCCAGACCTGCGGATACGGCCGCGTTCCGGCAGCCGCCGTCTCGCGGTCCTGCACGAAGGATTCCGGACGCGGCGCGTCGCGGTCGTCCCAGTAGCGGTTGAGCACGCTGCCATCGGCGAGCCGCACCACGCGACGCTGTGCCTGGCCCGGCGCGAGTGCGTCGACGCCGTCCATCCAGAACGCGTGCTCGCGGCGCAACTGCGGCAGATAGCGGACCGGCAGCGCGGGATCGTCGCGCGCCTCGAGCATCACCATGTGCGAGAAGAATGGTGGCTGCGAGCGGCTGAGGTAGTAGCTGCGGTTGCCGTTGGGCACGCGGCCCCAGGTGTCGATGAGCGCGGCGAAGTTCTCCAGCATCGCCCGCGACCGCGCGTGCTCGCCGCTTTCGACCAGGCCGCGCATCGTGAAATAGGAATCCCAGTAGTAGATCTCGCGGAAGCGGCCGCCGGGCACCACATAGGGCTGCGTCAGCGGCAGCAGACTGTCGTGCGGTGCGGGCGACGGGGTCGTGCGCGTGAGCAGTGGCCACAGCGCGTCGATGTGCGCGCGCAACGTGTCGTGCGATTCGACGCGTGTGGCGGTGACCGGCGCCGGCAGCACGAAATGGCGTTCGACGAACCGGCGGATGTCGAAACCCGACTCGCCGTGCGTGCGCGCGTACTCGGCTTCGATCATGCGCGGGTCGCTGCGCGGCACCGCGTCGGCAAAGGCCTTCTGGTCCTCGAACAGCCAGGCTGCCTGCACCGCGGCGAAGGTCTGCGGCCAGGCGACGTCGGGTGTGGCAGGCAGCGCAGGTGACTGTATCGACACAGGACGCACCGACTCGCGCGTGGCAGCACATCCGGCGAGCAGGACGGTCGACAGCAGTGCGACGGCCATGCTGTGGAATGCGATACGACGTGGCATGACGGCGTCTCCAGCGCGACGAGGTGGCGAGCATCGCACCGGCGCGTTGAAGACGCCGTGGGGCGTGTCAGTCGATCAGATCGACCTGCAACACCGCGGTGTCGGTCAGCAACCCGAAATGCCCGGTGGCGAAGGTGTAGCTGGCGGTCTCGCCGTCGATCTCGGAACTGTGCCGCCCGCCCACCGTGCACACGCCGCCGTAGCAGACGATCTGGTCGATCCAGGACTTGATCGAGTGGGTGCGCATCGCAAGCGGCCTCGACGCCAGCGAGGCCAGCAGCGGGCTGCCGACCGACAGGCCTTGCGCGCCGCAGGTCGAGGTGGCGACGTTCCACGGATAGCTGCCGCAGCTCCACAGGCCACGCCACGCACCGGCGATGCCGACGAAGGCATCGACGTCACCGGCCAGGCCGTAGCCGACGATCTGCTTCGCCGCGAGGGTGACGCCCATCGAGTGCGCGATGACGTCGATCTTGCCGGTGCACGAACGCGCGATGGCCTCGACCAGCGCATCGCGCACCGGAATCTCTTCGCTGCCGGCGTGATCATTGCAGGCCGCGCAGGTGCGGCTGCCCCAGGCGGGGCGGAGGATCTCGTCTTCGCGCCAGCCGCGCGCACGCAGCTCGATGTAGGTGTTGTCGAACTGCGTCGGTGTGCCGGCATTGCCGTGCACCAGCACCACCGCATCGCGGCAGGCGGCCTGTGCAGCGCCTGACAGCGCACAGACGAACAGGATCATCAGCAGGCGCAGCAGCCGCGCATCGCGGCGATCGGAGTACAGCGACATCGCATCCCTCCCGGCCCTTCGGGCCATCCGTGACGGTCACACCCGGCGGCGCCGGACGGCGGGCCACGTGGGGGATGCAGCCCGTGCCCACACACCATCATGCTTCGCGCGATGCGGGCATTGGCCTTTCGGCCAAGCGTGCGCACGGTCACATCGCATCGCGCGTGCGAACGCAGCGCTTCGAGCCGCCGGGATTCACGAACGGGCGACGGCGGACGCGCGAGCGTGCAGGCCCCCGACCGCAGGAGTCCACGATGAACCAGCCCGCCCAGCAGCAACCGGTGCCCGGCGTCGAGAAGAAGCTCGACCCGCCCGCCGACCACGGCGAATCCAGCTACCGGGGCAGCGGCCGCCTGCAGGACAAGGTCGCCATCATCACCGGCGGCGACAGCGGCATCGGTCGCGCGGTGGCGCTGGCCTACGCACGCGAAGGCGCCGACGTGCTGGTGAGCTACCTGAGCGAGGACGAGGATGCGCGCGAAACGCAGCGCCTCGTCGAAGAAGCCGGTCGCCGCTGCGAACTCGTGCCGGGAGATCTTGCGGACCCTGCGCATTGCCGGGCGATCGTGCAGAAGACCATCGACACGTTCGGGCGCATCGACGTGCTGGTCAACAACGCCGCCTACCAGATGAGCTACACCTCGCTCGACGAGATTCCCGACGACAAGTGGGACTACACCTTCCAGGTCAACGTCAGTGCGATGTTCCATCTGTGCAAGGCCGCTGTGCCGCACATGAAGCCGGGCGCGTCGATCATCAACACCAGTTCCATCAATTCCGACAAGCCCAAGGAAACGCTGCTGCCCTACGCCACGACGAAGGGCGCGATCGCCAACTTCAGCGCCGGGCTCGCGCAGTTGCTGGCCGACAAGGGCATCCGCGTGAACTCGGTCGCCCCCGGCCCGATCTGGACGCCGCTGATTCCCTCGACCATGCCGCCCGACGAGGTCGCTTCGTTCGGCGAACAGGTGCCGCTCAAGCGCCCGGGGCAGCCCGCCGAGTGCGCGCCGATCTACGTACTGCTGGCCTCCGACGAGGCGAGTTACATGAGCGGCGGACGCTATGCCGTGACCGGCGGGGCGCCGATTCTGTAACCCTGGCTGAGCGGCAACGCGGAATCGCACGACCACGGATGTTTCTTCACCACTTCGTTGCGTGCAAGGGCGCATATCGTTCCCACCCTGCAATCCGGCAGGTCTGGAGTCGACACGTGGACAAGAACCGCACCGAAGGCATGAAGAACCAGGTCAAGGGCACCGCGAAGGAAATCGCGGGCAAGGTCACCGGCAACACGTCCAAGGAAGTCGCCGGCAAGGCACAGAAGACCGCGGGCAAGGTGCAGAGCGCAGTTGGCAAGGCCAACGACGACGCGCGCAAGGGCCGCTGAGGCGCCACGCAGGTCACAGATGGGGCGGCTTCGGCCGCCCTTTTTCGTGGAGGGTGTTTCGAGTCGATCGTCTGCTGTGCCCGCGAAGGTCGGACACGGGGGCAGACGCCCTCAGGGCGCCGTGGCCTGCTCCAGTGCTTCGAGCGTCGAGAATGCCGCGGCGCGCGATGTGCCGCACATGTCGGGCGCCGGGCGCAGCGAACCACAGAAGGCCGGTCGTTCCGGCCGTCCGAACAGGCGACAGCGCAGCCGGTCGTCGAGCTGCACGCAGGCCACGCCTGCCGGCTTGCCGTCCGGCATGCCGGGAATCGGCGACGTGATCGAAGGCGCGATGCAGCAGGCCGCGCAGCCGTCCCGGCAATCCACTCGGGTCAGTCCGCGCGGCGCACGATCGCCAGTGCCAGCAACACCAGGCCGGCGGCATCGAGCAGTGCCAGCGGCACCGACAGCAGCGCGAATGCCATCGACATCTGCGATGCCGGCATCGCCGCATGGATGATCCAGGCCTGCGCCAGCGGCCAGGCGATCAGGCCGAGCAGGTTGGCGGCCAGCAGCACGCAGAAGCCCAGCACGCCCAGCTTGCGCGACGCGGGCGACAGCGCACGGCGTTGCGCGACCAGCACCAGTCCGACCACCAGCGCGATGATGACGGGCAGGCGTCCCGGCAGCTGGCCGATGATCATCATCCCGATGTCCTGGAGGGCCATGCGCGTCAGTCCGCGGTGACCAGCGAGGCGTTGCGCGCCTGCAGCGCCTCGAACACGGCCGCGGTTTCCGGTCGCACGCCGTGCCACAGCTCGAAACTCTCGGCGGCCTGTTCGACCAGCATGCCCAGTCCGTCGATGACATCGCGCACGTCGTGCGCGCGTGCCCAGGCGAGGAACGGCACCGAGGCTTCGCCATAGCTGAGGTCGACGGCCACGGTGCGCATGCCCACCAGCGAACGCGGCAGCGCCGGAAACGTGCCGCCACGTCCCGCCGACGTCGCATTGATGATCAGCTCGAACTCGCCCAGCTCGCCGAGCTGTTCGAAATGGCGCGGATGGACGCGTCCCGGCTCGCCCAGGGCATCGGCCAGCGCGTCGGTGCGCGCCGGCGTGCGGTTGACCACGAAGAGATCGGGGATGCCGGCATCGAGCAGTGCCGGCGCGACACCGCGCGCCGCGCCGCCTGCGCCGATCAACAACGTGCGACGACCGCGCAGGTCGAGCCCGCGGCGGTCGGTGAGATCGCGGACCAGCCCCGCGCCGTCGGTGTTGTCGCCATGCCAGGTCTCACCGCGACGCACCAGCGTATTGACCGCGCCGGCCCGCTCGGCGCGCTCGCTGCGCGTCGCGGCCAGGTCGAACGCCAGCTCCTTCAGCGGCAGGGTCACGTTGGCGCCGGTGCCGCCCGCGGCCGCGAACGCCGCCAGCGCATCGGCGAACGTGGCCGGCCCCGCATCGATCGCCTCGTAGGCAACCGCGATCCCGGTCTGCGCGCCGAACGCGCCGTGGATGCGCGGGGACAGCGAATGGACGACCGGATGGCCGAACACGGCGTGGCGGGCTGGCGACATGGAAGGCTCGATGGGCGGCGCGCCGGTGGTGGCGCCGCGCCAGTCTAGCGGCAAGATTGCGGCGTCAGCGGGGAGCGTCCTGCGACGAAAAGGCCGCGCTCAGCCCTCGCGCAGCCAGCGCGCCGCGTCGAGCGCGAAGTAGGTCAGCACACCGTCGGCGCCGGCGCGCTTGAAGCCGAGCAGGGCTTCGAGCGCGCACTTGCGCTCGTCCAGCCAGCCGTTGGCGGCGGCGGCCTTGAGCATCGCGTACTCGCCACTGACCTGGTAGGCGAACACCGGCACGCCGAATGTGTCCTTGGCGCGGCGCACGATGTCGAGGTACGGCATGCCCGGCTTGACCATGACCATGTCGGCGCCTTGGTCGAGATCCTGCGCGATCTCGCGCATCGCCTCGTCCGAATTGCCCGGGTCCATCTGGTAGGTCGACTTGTCGGCCTTGCCGAGTGCGCCCGACGATCCCACCGCGTCGCGGAAGGGGCCGTAGAACGCGCTGGCGTACTTGGCCGCGTAGCTGAGGATGCGCGTGTGCACGTGGCCGTCGGCTTCCAGCGCCTCGCGGATCGCGGCGATGCGGCCGTCCATCATGTCGCTGGGCGCGACCACGTCCGCGCCGGCGCGTGCGTGGCTCAGGGCCTGCTGCACCAGCGCGTCGACGGTGACGTCGTTGACCACGTAGCCGGCGTCGTCGGTGATGCCGTCCTGGCCGTGCGAGGTGTAGGGGTCAAGGGCGACGTCGGTGATGACGCCCAGCTCCGGGAACCGCGACTTGAGCGCACGGATCGCGCGCTGGCACAGGCCGTCGTCGTCCCAGGCGGCGATGGCGTCGAGCGACTTGGCCTCCGGCGCGGTGACCGGGAACAGGGCGAGCGCGGGAATGCGCAGTTCGCTGGCGGACTCGGCGACGCGCAGCAACGCGTCGATCGACAGGCGCTCGACGCCCGGCATCGAGGGCACGGCCGCGCGGCCGTCGGCCTCGTGGACGAACACCGGGTAGATCAGATCGTCGGCGGTCAGCGTGGATTCGCGCATCAACCGGCGCGAGAAGTCGTCGCGGCGCATCCGCCGCATGCGGGTATCGAGTCGGGCCATGGGGCGGATTCTACGCCTGCGTACCCGGCGAACTCCTGCGACGGCGTGTCGCAGGGAGGTCGGCCGATGTGGGAGCGACCCTTGGTCGCGATTCCGATAGAGGCGTGCCCCGAGCACGTATCGCGCGCAAGCGCGCTCCCACGACGGTGCGATCAGCCGACGTCGTGGACGCCGTCGATCTCCAGGGCAAGCTCGCGCCGGCAGATCGCCGCATGCAGCAGCACGCGCGGCAGGCGGTCGCCGAAGCGCGCGTCGAAGGCCTCGGCCACCGCCGGCAGGTCCGACGCATCGCGTACATAGACTTTCAACCGCGAGCCGGGACCGAAGGCGACCGGCAGATCGGGGCGGTGCTGGCGCGCCGAGCCGATCAGCGCGTCGAAGTTGGCGAAGGTCTCGTCGAGCTGGGCCAGCAGTTCGCCCTCGTGCCGCGACGCGTGGCCGACGACGCTGGCCGTGCCCGAGAGCATCAGCGGCATCGCACTACCAGCCGGCGGCAGCATCGCGCGGGCGAAGCTCGGCGACTGCGGCCCGTACTGGCGCGGGTACTGGTAGGCGCTGACCTGGCGCGGGTTCTCGATCGGCGTGCCGGGCACACGCGCGGCCAGCCAGTAGACCTGGATCCGGCGCGCGTCGTCGCAACGGCCGATCGCGGTGGCCGCGGGCAGCGTCGCGGTGTCGAACGACCCCAGGCCGCGCGCGCGCCCCACGCAGAACTGGCGGTAGCGTTCGGCATCGCCGTCGCCGTGGGTGATCGCGTCGAGGTAGTTCCAGATCCGCAGCAGATGCGGAAATTCGCCCGCGCCGATGTGGCGGGTCATCTCGCGGTAGGCGCGCTCGGCGGCCAGCAGGATGCCGCTGTGGTCGCCCGCGCCGGTGTGGCCATCGGGCTCGTCGACTTCGATCGCCCCGAACAGCAGGTGGCCGTCGGTCGCCCAGGCGATGTCGCCGTCGCGGCCCGATCGGACCGGTGCCTGGCCGCGCCAGACTTCCAGCGGCGCGCCGCCGTGTGGCTGCAGCGGCACGCGCAGCCAGCGCGGGTCGTCGAGCGCGGGCGCGCCATCGCCGAAGCCGAACACGGCGAGGACGTCGGAGCGGGCGAGCAGGTCGGCCGGCGCGGCATCGTCGACGTAGTCGACGCGCAGCTGGGGCAGGGGATCGGGATGCAACGGTGCGGGAAGGCTCACGGATTGCCCTCGTGCAGGGTGTCGCCACGGAACTGCGCGCGGACCTGGCGACGGCGCGCGAACCAGCCGCGCAATGCCGCCGGTGCGATCGCGATCGCATTGACCGCGTAGACCAGGCGGAACAGGCGCAGGCGGCGCAACACCGCGGGATTGTCGAAAACGTCGCCGGCCAGCATCGAGATCACGGCCTGCTCGAGCTGCCAGTCGTTGCGCGGCGCCGCGAACAGGCGCTGCATGACCGGCGTGGTGAAGCGATGGATGAACCAGCTGAAGTGGCGCAGGCCGCGTCGCAGGCGACGTTCCATCGCGCGCTGCAGGGCGTGTTCGCAGGCGGGGTCGCGCAGGCTGCCGTCGACCACATCGGCGGCATGTTCGGCACTGTTCATGCCCAGATACACGCCCGAGGAAAACACCGGATCGATGAAGGCATATGCATCGCCGGCCATGACCCAGCCCGGGCCGGTCATGCGCGTGCAGTCGTAGGAGTAGTTGCCCGTGGCATGGACCGGGGCGACGCGCTCCGCGCCGGCCATCCGCCGGGCCACCGACGGCGTGCGCATCAGCGTGCGCATCAGGAACGTCTCGTTGTCGAGGCCCTGGCGTTGCTTGAGGTACTCGGGGAAACACACCGCGCCGACGCTCATGACGTCGTCGCCGAGCGGAATCAGCCAGTACCAGCCGTATTCGAAACGGTCGACGGTGATGTTGCCGGCATCGTCGCCATCGCGACGCTGCACGCCGCGGAAGTGGCTGAAGATCGCCGCCGACTGGTGCTTGGTGCTCTTGCGCTTGAGCTTGAGCCTGCTGCCCAGGAACGTGTCGCGGCCGCTGGCATCGACGAGGTAGCGCATCGTGACATCGAGCCGGTCGCCTTCGGCATCGCGCGCGACCGCGCCCGTCGGACGCCCGTCGGCATCGTGGACCAGCGACTCGACCTTGACCCGCATGCGCGCGTCGACGCCGTTGGCGCGCGCATTGTCGAACAGCATCGCGTCGAACTCGGAGCGGCGCACCTGGAAGGCGTAGCCGAACTTGGGATCGAGCGCGCGGTCGAAGCGGAACACGTGGGTGGTGTCGTCGGCGTCGTGCACGGGGAAATCGGCGCCGAGCTTGAGCGTGCCCATCGCACGAACCTGCTCCAGCACGCCGAGGCGTTCGAGGATCGGCAGGTTCATCGGCAGCAGCGACTCGCCGATGTGGAAGCGCGGATGCACGTCCTTCTCCAGCAGCAGGACCTTCCAGCCCCGCCGGGCCAGCGTCGTGGCCGCGGTGGTGCCCGCCGGACCGCCGCCGATGACCAGCACGTCGACGTCGAGCCTGGCGCGCTCGGCGGTGTCACTTGCGGTCGGGGGCGGGGTCGGGTTCATCGTGGATCTGCAGGCGGCGTGCGGACAGTCGCGCATGATAGCGGCAAGCCCCGTAGGCGGTCCGCAGCGCTTGCACGCGCGGTGCCGATGCCGGATCGTTGCACCCCAGTCCTGTCCCGGAAGTCCCGATGTCCGCCCAAACCGAAGCCGAACGCGCCCTCGCCGACCTGCTGGTCGAGAGTCTGAACCTGGAGGACGTGCAGGCGGCCGACATCGATCCCGAAGCCCCGCTGTTCAACGCTGGCCTGGGTCTGGATTCGATCGATGCGCTGGAGCTGGCGCTGGCGATCAGCAAGCGCTACGGCTTCCAGCTGCGCTCGGACAACGACGAGAACCGGAAGATCTTCGCCTCGCTGCGTGCGCTCTCCGCGCACGTCGAGCAGCACCGCACCACTTGATCCTGCTGCTGCAACTGCTGCTGGGGCTCGGATACACGGCCCTGGCGCATCTGGCGAGCGTCTTCCAGCACGACGGCCTCGCGCTCGGCGCACTCGTTGCGCTGATCGCGATGTTCGTCGTCGAGCCGCTGCTGGCGCGGCGCCCGCTGGCGTTCGTCGCGACGCCCCTGTTGCTCTGGGGCGCGTGGGGGCTCTACGACGCGGGCCATGCCGCGCTGCCGCTGCTGCTGGTGCCGGTGGTGTTCGTGGTCGGCATCGCATGGATCTTCGCGCGCACGCTCAGGCCCGGCTCGGTGCCGCTGATCACGCGGATCGTGGTCGGCATCGAGGAGGCCGGCGATGCCGCCGCGCTCGCGCCCGATCTGCAGCGCTATACCCGCGGCCTGACCGCGGCCTGGGCCATCGTGCTGCTGGGCATGGCCGGCGCCAGCCTGACGCTGGCGCTGATCGCCAGTCCGTCCGGCCTGCTGGAGAGCCTGGGCGTGCCCTCGCCGCTGCCGATCACCCAGGAGCAGTGGTCGCTGTGGGCCAACCTGCTCAATTACGGCGTCATCGGCGGGTTCTTCATCGTCGAGTTCGCGTACCGCAAGCGGCGGTTCCCCGGTCGCTATGACGGATTTCTCGGATTTCTGCGCAAGCTGGCCGGGCTCGGCCCGATGTTCTGGCGCGATCTGCTGCGCTGAAGCCGGCGCCTGAACGCAAACGGCGCGATTTGCGGCTGTCACACGCGATATCCTTGTCGCCCGATGGAATACCGACAGACCCGTGCCGCAACCGGGGCCGCGGCGTTCGCGGCCCTGTCCGCACGCGCGATCAACGTCCTGGAATGCCTGTACACCCTGCTATGGACGGCGGGCTGGATCAGCGTGTCCCTGATCCGGCAGGCGCTGACCGGCCGGCCCGAGCTCGCGCTGGAGATGGCGCGCACGCACTGGGCGCCGGGTCTGGTCGGGCCCGCGGGTGGTCTGACGGTCGAAGGCGCCGAAGCGGTCGACTGGAACCGCCCCTACCTCGTCGTCGCCAACCACGAATCGCTGCTCGACATCTGCGTGCTGTTCATGGCCGTGCCGGTGCCGCTGCGCTTCCTGCTCAAGGACGAGATGCGCCGCGTGCCGTTCCTGTGCACCTACGCGCGCGCCACCGGCATGCTCTTCATCAGCCGCGAAGACCGCCGCGCCGGGCCGCTGCTGCGGCGCCAGGTCAGCGGGCTGCTCGGTTCGGGCAAGTCGCTGTGCCTGTTTCCCGAAGGCACGCGCTCGCGTGACGGCCGTCTGGGCGAGTTCAAGTCGGGGTCGTTCCAGGCGGCGATCGACGCCGGCGTCGACGTGCTGCCGATCGCGCTGCACGGCACCGGCAAGGTGCTGCCGCCGACCGGCTTCTTCCGCACCTGCCGCGGCCCGATGCGTGCCACCGTGGGCACGCCGATCCGTGTCGAAGGCCGCGCCGGCGCCGCCGGCCGGCAGGCCGTCGCCCGCGAAGCGCAGGACGCCGTGGCCGCGATGCTCGGCAGGCGCTGAGCGATGACGTCGCACGTGTTCGTCGTCGATGCCGCGCATCCCTGCCTGCCCGGCCATTTTCCCGGCCGGCCGCTGGTGCCGGGCGTGGTGATCCTCGACCGGGTCATCGACGCGATCGAAGCCGCATACGGCCCGCAGGACGCATTGCGACTGCCGCAGGTGAAGTTCGTGCAGCCGCTGCTGCCGGGGGAAGCGGCGGCGATCGTGCTCGAGGACATGCGCCGCGACGGCGCGCCGCGCTGGCGCTTCCGCGTGGAGCGCGCGGGCGTGCTGCTCGCCAGTGGCGACGTCGTCGCCGACGGTCTCGCGCAGGCATGAGCAGCGCGTGGAAGGCGCGCCGCGAGGGCGGCGGGCGGCTGGCGTTGCGATCGCTGCTGGTGTTCGCCTCGAACTGCGGACGGGCGCCGGCACGCGCGCTGCTGTATCCGATCTCGCTGTACTTCATGATCCGCCGGGGTGCCGAACGTCGCGATTCGCGGCGCTACCTGTCGCGCATGTTCGGCCGGCCCGCGCGGCTGGGCGAGGTCGCGCGGCACTTCCGCACCTTCGCGGCGACCATCCTGGACCGGTTGTTCCTGCTCAGCGAGAACACGCGTCGCTTCGACGTCGACGCGCAGGGCTTGGACATCCTGCACGGGCATCTGGACACGGGCCGCGGCGTGCTGCTGTTCGGCTCGCATCTGGGCAGTTTCGAAGTGTTGCGCGTGCTCGCCAGCCAGCGGCCCGACTACAAGATCCGCGTCGTGCTCGACCGCGCGCACGGTCAGGCGATGACCGAGCTGCTCGAAGCGCTCAACCCGGAGGTCGCCGCGACCGTCATCGACGCGGGTGCCGACGGCCCGTCGGTGGCGCTGGCGATCCAGGACGGCCTGGCGCAGGGCGCGATGGTCGCGCTGCTGGTCGACCGCAGCCAGGAGGGCGGCGCCACGCTGCCGGTGCCGTTCCTCGGTGCGCCGGCGCCGTTTCCGGTGGCGCCCTGGCTGCTCGCCTCGGTGCTGAAGGCGCCGGTGATGTTGGCCTTCGGCCTGTACCGTGGGGGCAACCGCTACGACCTGGTGTTCGAGCCTTTCAGCGACGGCATCGACCTGCCGCGTCGCGAGCGCCAGGCGGGCGTGTCCGCGCTCATCCACCGTTATGCCGCGCGCCTCGAACATCACGCCCGCAGCGCTCCCTACAACTGGTTCAACTTCTATGACTTCTGGAATGGCGCCGATGCCCCGCACGTTTCCGCACCGGTGGCAGGCGGGTTGCCTGCTGCTGGCGATGCTCGCAGCGCCGGCCTGGTCGGCGACCCAGAGCGCTGACGGCGCCCAGCGCGCCAGCCAGTCGCGCGACCGCGTGCCGGCGCCGGCCGCCGTCGCGCCGCGCAGCGTGGACGCCGACTGGATCCTGCAGCGCCTGACCCAGCACGGCGCCACTGCCACGCCGTTCGTGGAGCTGCGCGTGTCGTCGATGCTCAAGCGCCCGCTGGTGCTCTCGGGCGAATACCGCCGCCCGGACGCCGACACGCTGGTGCGCGAAGTGCGCACGCCCTACGTCGAGACCACGACCATCCGCGGCACCGAGGCGACGATCGCCCGCGAGGGCCGCGCTGCGCGCACGTTCTCGCTGGCGCGCGTGCCCGAGCTCGCTGCGTTGCAGGGCAGCTTCGGTGCGCTGCTGGCCGGGGACCGCAAGGCGCTGGAAACCGTCTACGCCCTCGAGGCCGACGGCGTGCCGGCGGACTGGACGCTGACCCTGAGCCCGCGCGATGCCCGCCTGGCCGGTCGCGTGACCGCCATCGTGCTGCGCGGCCGCGACGCCGAACTGCGCTGCATCGAGACGCGCCCGAAGCAGGGGGATGCGCAACCGACGCTGCTCGGCAGCGCCGCGACCGCCGCCGCTGCGGTCGACTCGCTCGACGCCGCGCAGCGGCTGTGCCACGACGTCCCGCGTTGAGCGGGCGGCCCGGATTCCGCGACCGCCTGCTGCAGCGCCCCGGCCTGCGGCTGACGCTGGCCGCCCTGTGGTTGCTGGCATTGCTCGCACTGGGCTGGCTCGCGAGCGCCCGACTGGAGTTCAGCGGCGACCTGCGCCGCTTCCTGCCCGATGCGCGCACGCCCGAACAGCGGCTGCTGATGGAGGAACTCGGCGACGGGCCGGGCTCGCGCCTGCTGATGCTGGCGATCTCGGGCGAAGCGCCCGAAGCACTCGCCGACCGTTCGCGCGCACTGCATGACGCGCTGGTCAACGACCCGCGCTACACGCTGGTCACCAACGGTGGCGAAGCCGGACTCGATGCGTTTCCCGAAGACCTGCTGCCGTACCGCTATCTGCTGACGTCGAGCTTCGACGCCGCGCCGCTCGACGCCGACACGCTGCGCGAGGCGCTCGATGCGCGCCTGCAGGATCTCGGTTCCCCCGCCGCGGGGCTCGTCGAGCCCCTGATACCATCCGATCCCACGCTGGAAGTCCTCGCGCTCGCCGAGGCCTGGCAGCCGGCCGGCGCGCCGCAGCGCCTGCACGACGTGTGGTTCGACAAGGCCGGCACGCAGGCCTTGCTGCTGGTCGAAACGCGCGCGGCGGGCTTCGATCCGACCGGCCAGCTCGACGCGGTCGGCACCATCCGCGACACCTTCGCCACGCAGGCCGCCGGCAGCACCGCGACCCTCGACGTCGTCGGTCCGGGTGCGTTCTCGGTCGACATCGGCGGCCGCACGCAGGCCGAGGCGCAGCGCATCGGCATGGTCGACACCATCGGCCTGATCCTGCTGCTGCTGATCGCCTATCGCAGCTGGAAGATGCCGCTGCTCGGCGTGCTGCCGCTCGCCAGTGCAGGCATCGCCGGCCTCACCGCGGTGGCGCTGCTGTTCCCCGGCGGCGTACACGGCATCACCATCGCCTTCGGCTTCACCCTGATCGGCGTGGTGCAGGACTATCCGATCCACTTCTTCAGCCACCAGCGCGCCGGGCTGTCGCCGTGGCGCAACGTGCGGGGGCTGTGGCCGGCGCTGTCGACCGGCGTCGTCGCGACCTGCATCGCCTACGCGACCTTCCTGTTCTCCGGCGTCGACGGCCTGCGCCAGCTCGCGGTGTTCACGATCTTTGCGCTGGGCATCGCCGCGTTGACCACGCGCTATCTGCTGCCGGGTCTGGTCGACCCGTCGCCGCCGGATCTCGCCGATTCGCCGCGCCTGCAGCGCCTGTGGCATCGCATCGAGGCGCTGCCGCGACCGAAGTGGTCGCTGGCGGTCCTCGCACTCGCCGCCGTCGCCGCGATCGCCTGGAGCCCCGGCGTGTTCTGGCAGAACGACCTGTCGAAGCTGACGCCGGTCGATCCGGCCTCGATGCAGCGCGACACCGAGCTGCGCGCCGAACTCGGCGCGCCGGACGTGCGTTACGTGCTGGTCGCGCAGGCGCGGGGCAGCGATGCCGTGCTCGACGCGACGGCGGCGTTGCGCCCAGCGCTCGATGCGCTGGTCGCCGACGGGCATCTCGACGGCTACGACATGGCCGCGCGCTATCTGCCCGCCGCGGACGTCCAGCGCGCACGACAGGCCGCGCTGCCGGACGACGCGACGCTGCGCACGATGCTCGCCGCGGCACTGGCCGGTTCGGAATTCAACGAGGATGCGTTCGAACCCTTCGTCGAGGACGTCGCCCGCGCGAAATCGGCCGCGTCCCTTACCCGCGCCGATCTGGAGGGCTCGCCGCTGGCGACGGCGGTGTCGGGCCTGCTGCTCGAGCACGACGACCGCTCGACCGCGCTGGTCTCGCTGAGCGGTCTCGACGATCCGGCCGATGTCGAGGCACTCGCCGCGCAGGCGCGCACCGCCGATGTCGACGTGCGCCTGCTCGACATGAAGGCCGCGTCCGAATCGCTGGTGGTCGAATACCGCGGCCGCGTGCTCGCGGCGATGGCCGTCGCGCTGGTGCTGCTGGTCGGCACGGTGTGGATCGCGCTGCGCAGCCCGCGCCGCGTCTGGCGCGTGCTGCTGCCGACGCTGCTGACCTTGCTGGTGATCGTCGCCGTGCTGCGACTGGCCGGCGTCGAACTGACCCTGTTCCATCTGGTCGCGCTGATCCTCGCCGCCGGCCTCGGCCTCGATTACGCGCTGTTCTTCGAGCACGCCGGCGACGATCGTGCCGACCAGATCCGCACGCTGCACGCGATCCTGGTCTGCAGTCTGATGACCCTGCTGGTCTTCAGCCTGCTCGCGCTGTCGTCGATTCCGGTGCTGCGCGCGATCGGCAGCACGGTCGCGCTCGGCGTGTTGTGCAACTTCGTGCTGTCGCTGCTGGTTGCGCGCCAGCGTGCGGCGATCGAAGCCGCGCGTGCGGAGCTGCTTCCATGAGCGTCGTCGATCGGGACGCGATCCTGGCGATGATTCCGCACCAGGGCGCGATGTGCCTGTGGGATGCGGTCACCGAATGGAACGACGCGCGCGTGACTTTGCACAGCGCGAGTCATCGCGCCGCCGACAACCCGCTGCGCAGCCACGGCCGGCTGCGCGCCCTGCATCTGTGCGAATACGGCGCGCAGGCGATGGCCGTGCACGGCGGATTGCGCGGGCAGGCCAGCGGCGCGCCGGTGCGGCCGGGCATGCTGGTCGCCTTGCGGGGCGTGCACCTGCACGTCGCGTACGTCGACGATCTCGCCGGCGATCTCGAATGCGTGGCCGAGGTGCTGGTGGAGTCGGAGGACAGCCAGCAGTACGCGTTCCGGATCAGCTGCGATGGCGTGCTGCTCGCCGAAGGGCGTGCGGCGGTGATGCTGGGGCCAGCGCAATAGTCGCTTTGCAGGATGGGTGGCGCGCAGCGAAACCCATCGCACGAACGCTCATGGCGATGATGGGTTTCGCCTTGCTCTGCCCATCCTGCGGTCGTCGCACGTGTCGGCGGCTCGTTACAATCGCCACATGAGCGAATCCACGACATCCGCACGTCGCGCCCTCGTCACCGGTGGCAGCGGCGACATCGGCGGCGCGGTCTGCAGGCGCCTCGCCGCCGATGGCTTCCACGTCATCGTCCATGCCAACGGCAATCGCGCACGGGCCGGGACGGTCGTCGCCGACATCGTCGCGGCGGGCGGCAGCGCGGAAGCTGTCGTGTTCGATGTCGCCGATGGCGCGGCCGTGCGTCGCGCGCTCGACGCGCTGCTCGAAGCGGGGCCGATCCAGGTCGTCGTCAACAATGCCGGCATCCACGACGACGCGCCGATGGCCGGCATGTCCGAGGCGCAGTGGACGCGGGTCATCGACGTGTCGCTGCACGGCTTTTTCCACGTCACCCAGCCGCTGCTGCTGCCGATGGCGCGCAAGCGCTGGGGCCGCATCGTCAACGTGTCCTCGGTCGCTGCGGTGACCGGCAACCGAGGGCAGACCAACTACGCCGCCGCCAAGGCCGCGCTGCACGGCGCGTCGAAGTCGCTGGCGCGCGAGATGGCCAGCCGCGGCATCACCGTCAACGTGGTCGCACCGGGCGTGATCGCCGGCAGCATGGCCGATGACGCGTTTCCGCAGGAGACGATCAAGCAGATCGTGCCTGCCGCACGCGCCGGCACGCCCGACGAGGTCGCGGCGCTGGTCGCGTTCCTGTGCTCGGAACCGGCCGGCTACATCAACGGCCAGGTCATCGGCGTCAACGGCGGCATGGGCTGACGCACCACTTCTCCAGGGACGAGTATCGATCGATGCGCCTGTTTCCGCTGACCTGTCTGATCGCGATCGGCTGCACGCTCGCCGGCACCGCGATAGCCGCAGAGAAGATCCGTCTCGAAGTACCGGTGCCGGTCGTCGCGGGCGCCGACATCGATGCCGAGATCCTCGACAACTGCGACATCGCAGGCAACTTCAACACCGCCCTGATCCGCGAGCTGCGCAAGGTCGCCGAGCCGGCGCAGACGCCGCTGGCCGACATGCACGGGCGCGTGCTCAAGGTCGAGATCGTCGATGCCATCTGGGGCGGCAACTGGTTCATCGAACACACCCAGACGCTGCGCGTGCGCGGCGCGCTGTACGAGGACGGCACGCGCGTGTCGGGCTTCAACGGCGTCATGCAGGGGCGCGGTGGCGGCATGACCAGCGGCTGTTTCCAGATGAACGCGAACTTCCGCGCGCTGACCTGGCACATCAAGCGCTGGCTGCGGAACCCCGTCGACGGCGCCCGGATCGGGCAGGGCGGCTGAGCGCGCGTCATCCACGCCGGCTTCAGGTCGTCGGCCCGATGATCGTCGGGCGCCCATCCGGGCACACCCGAACTGAGAAATCGCCATGCGCGCCTTCCGCTTGATGCTGCTCTCGCTCGCCGCCGTCGTGGTCACCGGCTGCGCCAGCTCCCACGTGCTGACCGGCACGCCGCGCGCGCCGATCGACCCGGCGCAGGTTCGCATCTATCACGGGCCGCCGCCGGGCCAGTACGAGGAGATCGCGATCCTCAACACCAGCAGCGGCGCGCTGACCTACGGCGAGCAGAACAAGGTCGATTCGGTACTGCGCAAGCTGCGCGCCGAAGCGGCCAAGCTCGGTGCCAACGGCGTGTTGTTCCAGGGCACGGCCGACGGGTATCGCAGCGGCGGCGTCAGTGTCGGCGGCGGGCTGGGACGTGGCGGCGGTCGCACGTTCTCCTCGGCCGGCGTCGGCGTGGACATCAGCCCGCAGCAGAAGTACGCCAGCGGCGTGGCGATCTGGGTGGCCAATCCGCCGCCGGAAACCGCGATGCCCCCTGCACCGGCGACCCCGCCGCCGGCGCGTTGACCGTACTCAGCGCGGCCTGGACCGATCGGCCAGTGCCGCGCCTTCGCCGCGGCGCGCCCACAACGACAGCAGCGGCGAGGTCATGACCGTCGTGACGAGGGTCATGCCGAACATCAGCGTGAACAGTTCCGGCCCGATGAGGCCGGCATCCAGACCGATCTTCAGCACCACCAGTTCCATCAGTCCGCGCGCATTGATCAGCGACCCGACGGCGAAGCTGTCGCGCCAGTCATAACCCGACAGCCGCGCGCCGATGGTCCCGCCGAGCATCTTGCCGGCGATCGCGACCGACAGGATCAGCGCGAACGCGCCAAGCCCCGCGCCGACGAAGGCCTCGGGCGTGGTGTTGAGGCCGGCCAGCGCGAACACGATCGGCATCAGCAGCAGCATCGACACCGGTTCGAACGCCTTGGCCAGGTGGTGCACCAGCCTGTTGTCGCGCGGCAGGCAGACGCCGAACACGAAGGCGCCGAACACCGCGTGCAGACTGATCGCCTCGGCGAAGGCCGCGCAGCCGACCAGGCCGATCAGGATCGCGACCAGTGTGCCGCGGGTGGGGGCGCCGTCTTCGTCGCAGCCGCGCTTCAGAAGCCACGCATACAGCGGCTTGAGCACGAGGAACGCGACCGCGACCAGGATCAGCGCACCAGTCGCCGCCACTTCGATGCCCGGACCGGTGTGGCCACCGGCCAGCGTCAGCACCAGTGCCAGGAAGATCCAGACGAAGCCGTCGTCGATGATCGCCGCGCTCATCGCCAGACGGCCTGCGCGCGTCTGGGTGAGGTTGCGATCCTTGAGGATGCGCGCCAGCACCGGAAACGCGGTGACCGACATCGCGGCGGCGATGAACAATGCGAACGGCCAGAAGCCAAGGCCCTCCGGCGCGAAGCGCGGATGCAGCCAGGGCGAGATCGCCAGGCCCATCGCCAGCGGCAAGGAGATCCCCAATGCACCGACGAGGCCGGCTGCGCGCACCTGCGCCTTCGTGCCCTCGACCGCGCGCAGTTCCGCGCCGACCACGAACATGAAGAGCACCAGGCCGAGCGTCGCCAGCGCCGACAGCGGCGGCAGCGACGCGGCGGGAAACAGCGCGGCGTGCGCCTCCGGCATCCACGCGCCGAACACCACCGGGCCGAGCAGCAGGCCGGCGGCCATCTCGCCGATCACCGCCGGTTGCCCGAAATGGCGGAGTACCCAACCGCAGAGGCGTGCGGCCAGCAGGATGACGGCCAACTGCAACAACAGGAGCGTGGTCATGCGCAGTGCTCCGGCAGGCGGATCAGGCGGCGTCGGCGTACCAGTTCGCGCCCAGCGACACCGGCACATCGGTGGTGTCGGCGAGCAGTGCGTCGAGGCCGTGATCGTCGATGTCGGCGTGATCCTGGCGGGCGCGGCCGAGGATCTCGGCGGCCAGCCAGCGCATGCGCGCGACGTTGTCGGCGATGCGGGCGACGAAGGCTTCGGTGTCGAGCGTGTCGTTGAGCGCGCTGTTCATCTCGCGGAACCAGCCGATGTGGAACTGGTCGAGCAGGCGCGAGGCCGGCGCCCGGCCTCGCGCGGTGTTGCGCGCGCCCCATTCGCGCAGCAGCGGCTGCAGCGCCAGGTTCAACGCACGTGCTTCATTGAATGCCGGGCGCAGGCGGCCCAGCGTCGCCAGGTCGGTCAGGCGCTCGGCGAAGAACAACGGCGCCAGCAGCGCCCAGTAATAGGTGTAGTCCCAGATCACCTTGACCGGCATGACCTGCTCGTCGCCGAACAGCGGGTACTGGTCCTGGTAGAGGGTGAGCGTGTTCTCGTAGAACGAGAAATACAGCTGCTGGTAGAGCTCGGCGTAGGGGCCGATGTCGGTGCCCGCGCGTTCCTTCTCGATCAGGTCGCAGATGTAGGTGTTGCTGATCGCGATGAAGTCGCTGCCCGGCGAATAGAACGGATCGAGGAACAGTCCGGCCTCGCCCGTCAGTGCCCAGCGGTTGCGCGAGAACACCTGCTTCACGCCGTAGGAGAAGTGCCGCAGGAACAGGAAGTCCTGCAGCGTGTGCTCGGTACTGTCGAGGCTGGCGGCGACCTGTGGCTGGTGCGTGCGCAGCCAGTCCATCGCCTTGGCGTGGGTGTTCATGGTGTCGAGCGGGTGCATGTCCGCGTCGCAGACGATGCCCAGCGAATGCGCGCCCGACGACAGCGGAATCAGCCAGAACCAGTAGCCCGGGCCGCACATGTGGTTGGTCGAACGCCAGCGGTCCGGCGGATCGCAGCGCTGCAGCCAGTGCGCATCCTGCGACCAGCTGTTGGGATCGACGATGCCGTCCACGCGCCACCACACGGCATTGGCGTTGTGGTCGTTCGCCATCGCCAGATCGAGCTTGCGCTTGACGAGGCCTGCGCGGCCGCTGGCGTCGACCAGCCAGCGGCAGGTAACGGTATGCGTTTCGCCGGCCTGTTCGATGCGGACCGCGTGGTCGCCGTCGTCATCGGCGATGTCGAGGCCGCGCACCACCGCGTCGTCGTCGAAACGCACGCCCAGTGCACGTGCGCGCTCGCCCAGATGGTTCTCGAAGCGGCCGCGGTCGATCTGCCACGAGGGCGTGGGCATCAGCTGGCTGACGCCGAGCTCGGTGCAGCGGTCGACCTTGTCGGCGCCTTCGGAAAAGAAGAAGCGGAACCCGAACTTGCGGATCTGCTCGGTCTCCAGATGCTCGCGCAGGCCCAGCGTGTGCGCGAAGTAATGTGCGCCGATCTCGACACTCGATTCGCCGACCTTGTGCGCAGCCTCGCGCACCGGATGCGCGCGCCGCTCGATCACCGTCACCGCGAGGTCGGGATGGCGCTGGCGCAGCTGCATCGCCAGGGTGAGGCCGGCCAGACCGCCCCCGAGAATCGCCACGTCCGCGTGGTGATCGCGCGGTCCGGTGGTACGGGTGTCGGCGGCGTCGTGCATCAACCTGCTCCTTGGATGGGTTCGGGGGCGAGCACGGCGTCGGTGTCGGCGCCGGGGTCGTAGATCACGGGGGGATGCGCGCGCGTGTCGCGATAGACGCGCAGGAGCTGACCATGCGACACCACCTGCCCGATGACGTGCGAGGTGATGTTGTACAGGTCGCGGAACAGGCGGAAATGGCTCTTGCGGAACTGCTCGTCGGAATCCGCGCAGTGGTAGCGCGTCTCCACCGGCACCGACACCACGCCGCATCCCAGCTTGCGCGCGGCGCTAATCAGGATCTGCGCTTCGAACACGAAGCCTTCGCCGGGCACGTCGTCGAGCGCGAGCACCGAAGCCGGATACAGCCGCTGGCCGCTCTGCGTGTCGACCATGCGGTAGCCGCAGCCCCAGGCGATGCCCCAGTCGCCGAAGTCGTTGCCGATGCGGCGGTACCAGGGCTGGGTGCCGCGCTTCTTCAGCCGCGCGCCGTTGACGATGCAGTCGGGGTGCGCATTGGCCGCGGCGATCAGGCGCGGAATGTCGCTGGCGCGGTGCTGGCCGTCGCCGTCCATCGTCACCACGGCCGCGAAGCCCCGGCGGCGCGCTTCGGCGAAACCGTCGCGCAGCGCCTGCCCCTTCCCCATGCGCCGGGTGTGGCGCAACAGCGTGACCGGCAGTGCGGCGACGATGTCGGGCGTGGCGTCGTCGGAGCCGTCGTCCACCACGATCACGTGTTCGCTGTACACCAGCGCTTCGCTGACGACCTCGTCGATGCGCAGCGCCTCGTTGAGCGCCGGAATCACGATCGCGACGTTGCCGCGATGCAGATGCGGCTGGCCGGTCATGACTGCGCGTCCGCGCGTGCGCCGTCGATCTCCACCGACAGCGTGCGATGCGGCCCCGCGCGCAGGACCGCGCGCGAACCGCCGGTGGCCAGTGCGTCGAACAGCGGCAGCATCTGCGCCATCGCGTTGGCCTGCGCCTGCGTGCCGAGCGGGCCGGGCAGGTCGAGATCGGTGCCGTCGCGCAGCGTGGCGGTCAGGCGCGGGCCGGCGCCGTCGCGCGTGAGTACCAGCGCCGCGCCGAGCAGGCCTTCGCTGTGCGTCAGCGTGCCCAGCGGGCCGCTGGACGCGGTGTCGTAGGCGACCAGCAGCACCGCCGGCGCGCCCGTCGCCAGCTGCATCATCGCTTCGATCAGGCCCTGCGCGAAGGTCGCGTCGTAGGCGCTGATCGCGGTCGTCGCTTCGGTGCAGCCGGTGCCGATGGTCCAGTAGCCGGCCGCGGCGTTGTGCACCGAGTTGTGGAATTTCGTCGGCGAGATCGCGGTGGGATCGGCCGCCAGCGTGTCGCACATGTAATCGGTGATGCCCAGGTCACCGTGCGTCGAGGCGAATACCGACGGCAGCGTCTCCGGCGCGATGTCCGCATCCCGGCACGCGGCCTGCGCCACGTCGAGTGCGACCGCGACCGAGCCGGGCGCGCGACGGCGTTCGTTCGGCGCCAGCAGCTGCGGCGACGGGCGCGACGGTGCCGATTCCGGACGCGAGCCGTCGGTCGCGAATGCGCGTGCGGTCGCCCAGTCCGGCAGGCCGTCGGCCCAGAAGCCGATGCCGGCGATCGTCGCCGACAGGGCGTTCGCTGCGGTCCCGGTGCTCATGCCGCCACCTTGCCGAACACCAGCGAACAGTTGTTGCCGCCGAAGCCGAAGGAATTGTTCATCGCGTAGCGGATGTCGGCCTCGGCATTGTCGAAGCGGATCTGCGGGCCGCAGGCGGGATCGCGCACCGTGCTGTCGAGGATGCCCGGCAGCAGACCGGTCTCCAGCGCCAGCAGCGCGACGACGGATTCCACGATGCCGGCCGCGCCCAGCGTGTGGCCGGTCCAGCCCTTGGTCGAACTGGCGTGCAGCGAGGCCGGGAACAGGGCATCGACGGCGCGCGCTTCGACCGAATCGTTGGCCGGCGTCGAGGTGCCATGCAGATTGAGATAGCCGACTTCGGCGGCATCGATGCCGGCACGTGCAAGGGCGCCGCGCATCGCCAGGGTCGCGCCGAGACCTTCGGGATGCGGCGCCGACATATGGTGGGCGTCGCTGGACTCGCCGTAGCCGCGCAGCTGCAGGCCGGTCTCGCCGGGCGCGGCGCGTTCCAGCAACGCGAAGCCGCCGGCCTCGCCGAGCGACAGGCCGTCACGCGTGGCATCGAAGGGACGGCAGCGCTCGATCGACACCAGGCCCAGCGCGTTGAAGCCGAACAGCACGCTGCCGCACAGCGTGTCGACGCCGCCGACGAGTGCCGCATCGACGAGGCCGGCCTCGATCATCCGGGCCGCCTGCGCGAACACCTTGGCGCTCGACGAGCACGCGGTCGCCACCGTGATGCAGGGACCGCGCAACCCGGTGGCGTGCTGCAGGAAATCGCCGAGCGAATGCGGGGTGTGCACGATCGGGCGGGCCAGATCGTCGGGGAAGCGGCGCACGCCATCGTCGCCGGTCTCGGCCCGTGCATAGCCTTCCTCGCTCGCGCCGATGCTGGACGTCGACGTGCCGACGACCAGTGCGATGCGATCCGCGCCGTACTTGCCGACCAGCGCGTCGAGCGCGGCCTGCACGCCGTCCTGCTGCAGCGCCAGCCACGCCAGCCGGTTGTTGCGGCACTCCCAGCGCGACAGCGCCGAGGGCAGCGGGGCGTCTTCGACGCCGTCGACGCGGCCGATCCAGGTCGGCAGCGGCGTCGCGCCGAAATCGTTGCGGCGCAGACCGCCACGGCGCTCGCGCAGGGCCTGGGCCTGGGCGGCATTGCCCCGGCCGAGTGCGGTGGTGGCGGTGAACGCCCGGATGGCGATCGCCGGCATCGGCGACGGAGACAACGGTTCAGGCACGCAGCAGGTCCGGGGCAATCAAGCGCCCGAGTATAGCCACAGGGCGGTGAGGCTAGACTGCAGGGTCCGCCCCGGCCCGGACGCCTTGCAGACCCCCTCGCGCGATGGCCCGCACCCGCCTGCTGCACCGCCTGAACATGCTGTCCGATCGCGATGCGCTGCATACGCTCGCGGTGACCGCGGCGGCCTGTCTGCTGAGCTGCGGACTGGTCTACCTGGGCTATGTCGTCCACGTGTGGCGGGTGGCCCGCAACGCGCCCAGCGTGCCGGTGCGCGGCGAATGCGTGCTGGTGTTCGGCAAGCATGCGCCGCAGGGCCGGCTGGATGCCGACTTCCAGGCCCGGCTGTCGCGCGCGGCCTCGCTGTGGACCTCGCACACGCCGGCCAGCGTGCTGCTGCTCGGCGGCGGCCCCGCCGGCCGGCCGACCGAGGCGGCCCTCGCCCGCGATGCGCTGCACGCGCTCGGCGTGCCGGACGACGCGCCGCTGGTGCTCGAGGACGCTTCGCGCGACACGCTGCAGAACCTGCGCAATGCCCGCAGCCTGCTGACCGCCGCGGCGGTCGATCCCGACGCGCCGCACCGGCAGGTCACCCTGCTCAGCAGCCGCTACCACCTCGCGCGCTGCGCCCTGTTCGCCCGCGGCCTCGGGCTGGACTGGGAACTGTGCGCGGCTGAACCTGCGCTGCCGTGGCACCCGGCGACGCTGTGGCGCATCGCCGGCGAGGCGGCCTACGTCTGCTGGCTCGACATCGGCGCGCGCTGGGCGCGGCTGATCGGCCATGAACGGATCCTGGCGCGGCTGCGCTGAGGGCGCCGCGTTCCGCGCTGTCCGGCGCGGAACGGGCACAAGCCGCTCAGCGCCTCAACTGCGCCGGAATGAACGTGGTCTCCACCGCTTCGGCCAGCTGGTCGGGCGGCAGCAGACCCTGGTCGAGCAGGAAATTGTTGAAGGCGCGGCGATCGAACTTCTCGCCCAGCGCAAGCTCGGTGCGCATGCGCAGTTCGAGGATGCGGGTGTAGCCGTAGAAGTAGCTGGTCGCCTGACCCGGCGCGTTGAAGGTGTAGCGGTCCAGCTCCTGGCGCGCCATCGCGGGCGACAGCATGACCTCTTCGGTCAACACGCGGCCGGCGCGCTCGCGGTCGATCAGGCCCAGGTTGAGCATCGGATCGAGCATCGCGCGGGCGGCGCGCAGCAGGCGGAACTGCAGCGCGATCAGCTGGCCGTCGAGGGGCTCGTACGGCACCAGTTCGGCCTCGGCATACAGCGCCCAGCCTTCGACGTTGACCGAGTTGAACGCGAACATCGAGCGCGCCAGCGACACGCCGCGCTCGACCATCGCGGTGAACTGCAGTTCGTGGCCGGGACGGCCTTCGTGCGCCGAGAGCGTCCAGCGCACGGCGTCGAAGTTGAAGTCGTCGTAGGCATCGCCCGCGCCGTCGCCGCCCGGATTGCCCAGCGGCAGCACGAAGGTGCCCTGCTGCCCGGTATTGCCGACCAGCGGCGCGGGGCGGAAGTGCGGCGCCGGCGACGCCGCCGATTCGGCTTCCGAGCCCAGACGCATCTGCATCTGCCGCTGCGGCACGTCGACGATGTTCTCGCGCTCGATGATCGGGTCGATCGCGTCGATGACGTCGCGGTAGCTGGCTTCGAGCTCGTCGTTGGGAATCGTGTCGCGCTTGAGCGCGGTGATGACGCCGCGGTAGTCGGTCGCTGCAATGCCCTTCTCTTTCGCGACCAGCGGCGCGAGCTGCTGCATCTGCGCGCGGATTTCCATGAAGGCCAGTTGCGCGCGCTGCATCAGCAGCTGCGGGTCGACATCGGTGCCGTACTGCTTGAGCCCGAAGGCGTAGAGTTCGGGCGGCAGGCGCGTGTCTTCGCGCGCCTTCGGCAGCACCGTGCGGCGGGTCCAGTCGGCGTAGGCGGTGATTTCCTTAGCCATCGCATCGAGCGCCGGTTCGGCACCTTCGATCTTGTATTCCTCGAACAGTTCGCGGATGCCGGCGATGTAGGTGTCGGCGCTGTCGAGCGCGCGCTGCACTTCGAGCTTCGTCGGCTGCAGCAGCTCGGGATTCGACAGGCGCTCCTCGTAGCGCTGGCGCGCGAGCGTGGTGATGGGCGTGCTGCCTTCGGTCAGGCCGGCGTAGCGCTGGAGGCGCGCCAACGCGTGCGCGCGACGCTCGGGCGGCGTCTGCGCCGACAGCAGGCCGTTGATGCCGCTGAAGACCAGCTCCGGCGCATCGGTCCACGGCAGCAGGTAGCACTCCTCGAGCGTGCTGCCCTCGACGCTCTCGTCGATGCTCTTGAGCAGGATCTGCAGGTCCTGGCGCACGTTGGCGTCGCGCTCGAGTTCGAGCTGGGTCTGCAATTTGGCGCGCGCGCCGGCCATCGCCGTGCGATATCGGGCGGCATTGTCCGGTCCGAAATCGGCGACCTGGTCGTCGTAGCCCGGAATGCCGAAGAAGCCGGCCGACTCGGGCTGGAACGGCGCCTGCGCGTCGATCAGGATCTGCGCCAGTGCGTTGCTGCGTGCGACCCAGGCGGGAGCGGCCGCCTGCGATGCGGCCGTGGCGGCCTTGGCCTCGTCGGTGTGGGCGAACGCGGCGAACGGCGTGGCGAGCGACAGGGCGATCGCGAGGACGAGGGGTTTCATGCGGGGCTCCGGGCGGCAGGTCAGGCGCCGACCGTATGCGCTCGTGCGCGCGCGGGCAATGGCCCGGATGTCACGGTGCCGATGCGGCGTGGTGTTCGACCGGCTCGTGCTCGTCGGCGATCAGGATCGCGTCGTCCACACCGCCGCCCTCGGGCACGAAGACCAGCGATTCCCAGGTCCAGGCGCCGAGTCTTCGATCGGCCGTCGCGACAAGGTGGCCTTCGCCGCGCGGGCCGGACAAGCCGATGACCAGATCGGCGCGGCCGGAGCCGCCGTCCTCGTTGGACCGGCTGATCGACCCCATCGGCATGAAGCCCGCTTCGACCGGCTCGCCCAGCGCCGCCACGAGTTCGGGATGTGCGACCGCGCGCGCCATCGCGTCGCGGTAGACGTCCGACCCCATCATCGTGCCGCGCAGCGCGAACAGCAGTCCCGCCGCGCACGCGACGAGCATCGCGAACACGCCCACCACCACGACCGGCAATGCCCATTTCCAGTGGCGCTGCCACCAGCCGCGCGGCGCCGCTGCCGCGGGCGGTACGTGCGGCGGCAACGGCGGCGGGCGCGTCGACATGCGCGTGTTCCTCAGGGCGTCAGGCAACGTGCGAGGAAGGCCTCGCTGGTGCGATAACGGTGCAGCGCGTCGCGGCCGCGCAGACCGTGCTTGGCGCCGGGATAGGTCATCAGCTCGAACGGCGTGCCGGCCTGCTGCAGCTGGCTCATCAACTGCGTGGCGTTGGTGAACAGTACGTTGTCGTCGGCCATGCCGTGGATCAGCAGCAGCGCGTTCGGCTTGATGTTGCCGGCGTGGGTGAAGACGCTGGCCTCGCGATAGCCGGCGACGTTGGCCTTGGGCAGGTTCATGTAGCGCTCGGTGTAGTGCGTGTCGTAGAGCGCCCAGTCGGCGACGGGCGCGCCGGCGATGCCGCAGGCATAGGCTTCCGGCGCCTTGGCCAGCAGCATCAGCGTCATGTAGCCGCCGTTCGACCAGCCGTTGACCGCGATGCGGTTGCCGTCCACCCACGGCTGCGACTTCAGCCACTCGACGCCGCGCAGCTGGTCCTCGACCTCCACCGTGCCCTGGCGCTGGTACAGCGCACCGACGAAATCGCGGCCGCGACGCGGCGTGCCGCGGTTGTCGAGCGAGAAGACCACGTAGCCCTGCTGGGCGAGGTACTGGTGGAAGCTCGCATCCGCGCGCCCCGGCCAGCTGTCGAGCACGGTCTGGGCGGCCGGGCCGCCGTAGACGAACACCACGACCGGATGCGGCTTCGTCTCGTCGAAATCCGCCGGCTTGATCAGCGAGTAGTGCAGCGGCGTGCGGCCGTCGGCGGCGGTCAGCGTGCCGAACTCGGTCGGACGCTGCGCGGCGCGGAACGGGGCGTAGGGATGGTCGGCGGCCGACAGGTCGTTTTCGACCAGCGTGGCGAGCTTCGTGCCATCGGCGCGATGCAACGCAATCTGCGGCGGCGTGGTGGTGTTCGACCAGCTGTCGACGTAGACCGACGCGTTGCGCGCGAAGCTGGCGCCATGCATGCCGGGCTCGGTCGACAGCGCGGTATAGGCGCGCTTGCCGTCGAGTCCGACGCTGTAGATTCGCGACTGGGTCGCACGCGGCACGGCTTTGCCGTCCTCGAACACCATGCCGGCGCGGAAGTAGGCCAGACCGGCCGCCTCGTCGACGGCCAGCAGCTCGTCCACCGGCCACGCGCCCTGCGTGAGCTGTGTCATGCGGCGGCCGTCTTCGGACGCGAGGTACAGATGCTCGTAGCCGTCGCGTTCGGACGACCAGACGAACCGGCCATCGTCGAGAAAGCGCAGGCTGTCGTGCAGCGGCACCCAGGTGCGGCTGCGCTCGGTGACCAGGGTGCGCTGCGCGCCGGTGGCCAGCGTGGTCTCGATCAGCTCCAGCGTCTGCTGGTCGCGTGACTGGCGCTGGAAGGTCAGGCGCTGCGCATCACGCCACTGGACGCGGGCGAGATAGATGTCGGTCTCCTTGCCGAGATCGACGTCGCGCGCCTCGCCGCCCTGCGGCGCGACGACGTGCAGCGTGACGCGCACGTTGTCGTCGCCGGCAGCCGGATACCGCTGTTCGACGACTTCGGTGCGGTCGGGATAGACCTCGTAGCGCTTCTGCACCGGCACCGGCGATTCGTCGATGCGTGCATACGCGATCGCGCTGTCGTCGGGCGCCCACCAGTAGCCGGTGTGGCGGTTCATTTCCTCGTCCGCAACGAACTCGGCGACGCCGTTGCCGATGACGTCGCTGCCGTCGGTCGTGAGCTGGCGCTCGGCGCCCGTGGCGAGATCGATGACCCACAGGTTGCGCGCGCGCACGAAACTGACGAAGCCGCCCTGCGGCGAGACCTTGGGGTCGGTGGCGAAGCCGCCGCCGTCGGTGAGCTTGCGCACCGCGTCGGTGCCGGTCTTCGACAGGTCGTAGAGATACAGCTCGCCGCCGAGCGGGAACAACAGCCGCTGCGCGTCCGGTGCCCACTGGTAATCGACGATGCCCGACTGGCCGGCGATGCGCTGGCGTTCGCGGCGCGCCTTCTCGGCATCGCTGAGCGTCTCCTCGCCGGGTAGCACGATCTTGGAATCGACCAGCATGCGCGTCTGCCCGCTGGCGGTGTCGTATTCCCACAGGTCGAGCTGGTTGCGGTTCGCGTCCTTGCCGCGCAGGAACGTCACGCGCGAGCCGTCCGGTGCGACCTGCGGCTTCATCAGCGTCGGACCCGACAGCGGCGCATCGCCGGTGATGGCTTCGAGGGTGAGGCCGGTATCGGGTGGTGTGGTGGCGAGCGCGGAGGTGGTGGCGAACATCAGGGCGGCGGCAGCGAGTACGGAGCGCATGGCAGGTCCAGTGGAGCGATGCGGGGAGTGTATCGGGTCCCCGCACCGCGCCTGCCGCGGCGCATCAGCCGGCCGCGCAGGCCTCGCGGCGCACCGTGCTGTCCGACCAGCCCCACATCCGATGCACCTGCGGCTGGAAGATGTGCAGCGCGTGGCCACACATTGCGGCCGCTTCGGGCGGCACGCAGGCGGCATGGGCGCCGTCGGCGGCGATGTACCACCGCGCCAGCGCCGGCGCGGTGGGGACATGGGCGAGCGTCAGCAGTTCCGCTGCAACTTCCGGCGGGTCGATGCGCTGCCAGCCGGGACCCGCGAGCGCGTCACAACGCGCGATGTCGGCTGCAACGGGTGATTGGGAAGTCGAGACGCAGCCTGCGAGCAGGCAGGCTGTCGTGAGCATGGCGATCGATCGCATCGGTCGTCCCTGATCCGGTGGGTCGGCCGATGCTAGGCGGGAATGCGTGGCGATGCATCCCGCCATGCGGTGCCGATCAGCGACGGCCCTGCCCGAACAGCAGTTTCTTCTCGTCGTCGCTCATCGCCTTGCCGGCGTCGGGATTGATCTCTTTCGCCTTCGCATAGGCGCGTGCGGTGGCCGGGCGGGCCTTGATCGCGGCGTGCCAGCGCTGCACCTCCGGATACGGCGTCATGTCGATCGGGGCCTTGTCGTAGACGCCGATCCACGGATACGTGGCCATGTCGGCGATCGAGTACGCGTTGCCGGCGATGAAGTCGCGGCCCTTCAGGTGCGTGTCGAGCACCTGCAGCAGGCGGTTGGCCTCGTTGGTGTAACGCTCGATGGCATACGGAATCTTTTCCGGGGCGTAGACGTTGAAGTGTCCGTACTGGCCGGTCATCGGCCCGAGGCCGGCCATCTGCCAGAACAGCCATTCCAGCGTCTCGATGCGCACGCGCGGATCGGTCGACAGGAACTGCCCGGTCTTCTCGGCCAGGTACAGCAGGATGGCGCCGGACTCGAACACCGTCTGGAGCTTGCCGCCGTCGGCGGGCGCGTGGTCGACGATCGCCGGCATCTTGTTGTTCGGCGAGAACGCGAGGTATTCGGGCCTGAACTGGTCGCCCTTGCCGATATTGACCGGGTGGATGCTGTAGTCGAGACCGGCTTCTTCGAGGAACAGGGTGACCTTGTGGCCGTTGGGGGTGGGCCAGTAGTGGAAATCGATCATGGGACAGCGCTCCGCAGGCAGGTGCGTCGAGTCTAGGCGCGTGACCCGTGGCCGGCGTGGAGGCAGGGCGCACGCAGCGTTGCGGTGGTGGGGCTTGGGGCGCGGAGATGACGACGCCGCCTGTATGGGCGGCGTCTGTGGTGAACGACGCCCTCCCCCGCAGGCGGGGGGAAGGCGTGGATCGCTTCAGCGCTTACTGCGTCTTGCAGTCGAGCCGGTGCGTCGCCTCGGTGCCGATGCGGATATCGGCCATGCCGAGCGTCAGACCGGCCGGCGCACGGATCGCGAACGGGGTGCTGACGCGCGCGGCATCGAGGCCGGCCGTGGTCAGGCACTTCAGCGGCACGCCGGCCGTCACCCACTCGCCGCGCGGCAGCGTCGACAGCCACTGGCCGATCGGCAGTTCGGCCTTGCAGCCTTCGCCGCAGCCGGCGAACAGCACGACGTCGTTCGAAGCGGGCAGGGCATCCACGCGCAGCGTCGCCAGCAGCAGCGAATCACCATTGGTTTCGCGGGCCAGATCGAACGGCGAATGCGACAGCAGTTCGGCGGTGGCATTGCCGGTCCAGGTCAGCAGGCGCGCGCCCTCCTGGGTCTTGTAGTCGACCGCGGCCAGCGTGAGCGTGCCGTCCGGCGTGGCGACGCGCGGATGCAGCACGTCGGCGCCGCGGCCGTCGGCGCCGGTCACGACCAGGCGCAGGCCCGGGCCGGGCACACCGCGTGCGAAGTAGCCGGCCTCCTTGCCGTCCTCGGCGCTGACGCCGGACTCTTCCGGCAGCGGCGCGAGGTTGCCGTCATCGGCGTAGGTCAGGCCGTGGCCGAACGCGAACAGCGGGTCGTAGCCCTCCATGCCGACGTTGTTGACGTACTGGTCGCCGCGGCGCGGCCACGAGAAGCTCAGCTTGCCCTTGAAGTCGTGTTGCGGCTTACCGTCCGCGCCCTGCAGCAGCACGTCGGCGACGCCCGCGCCTTCCGAGCCCGGCAGCCACGCGGCGACGAAAGCGTTGGACGCGTTGATCTCGCGGTTCATCCACAGCGGACGACCGCTCAGGAACACCGACACCACCGGAATGCCTTCTGCGCGCAGGCGCTTGACCAGTTCGAGGTCCGCATCGTTGCCGGGCTTGTAGAGCAGGTTGGGCAGGTCGCCGAGGAATTCCGCATACGGGTCTTCGCCGAACACGACGATCGCCACGTCCGGCTTCTGCCGGTACTTGCCATCCACCGCGAGCTGCGCGGTACCGCCGGCCGCGGTGACCTGGGCGCGGATGCCGTCCCAGATGGTGTCGGCGTTCGGGTAATCGGCGCGCTTGGTGCCGGTGCCCTGCCAGTTGAGCGTCCAGCCGCCGGACTGCTTGCCCATGTCGTCGGCGCCGTCGCCAGCGACGAGCACGCGCTGCTTCGGCGCCAGCGGCAGCACGCCGTCGTTCTTCAGCAGCACCAGCGATTCGCGCACCGCGCGGCGCGCGACTTCGCGATGCTCGGGCGCGCCGAGCAGTTCGAACTTGCCGCCGAGCGCGCGCTCTGATGGCCTGGGCGCATCGAACAGCCCCATGCGGAACTTGACGCGCAGGATGCGGCGCACGGCATCGTCGAGGCGCGCCATCGGAATCTCGCCCGACTGCACGTGCTTGACCGTGCTGTCGTACAGGCCGCGCCAGCTGTCGGGCGCCATCGCCATGTCGAGGCCGGCGTTGAAGGTGGACGCGCAATCGGTGGTGGTGCAGCCCGGCAGCTGGCCGTGGCCGTTCCAGTCGCCGACGACGAAACCGCCGAAGTTCATCCGGTCCTTGAGCACATCGGTCAGCAGCGCCTTGTGTCCGTGCATGCGCTGGCCGTGCACGCTGTTGAACGAGGCCATGACCGCCTGCGCGCCCGCGGCGATCGCCGGCGGATAGCCCGCGCCGTGGATGTCGCGCAGCTGCGCCTCGGTGACCGCGGTTTCGCCCTGGTCCTTGCCGCCGGCGGTGCCGCCGTCGCCGAGGTAATGCTTCACCGAGACCATGACGTGGTGGTCGTCGAGGAAATCGGGCGAGCCGGCCTTGCCCTGCATGCCTTCGACGACGGCCGGCGCAAACGCCGCGACGACGTCCGGCGATTCGGAGTAGCCCTCGTAGGTGCGGCCCCAGCGGTCGTCCTGCGGCACGGCGACGGTCGGCGCGAACGCCCACTCCATGCCGGTGGTGCGGGTTTCGATGGCGGTGACGCGGCCGATCTCGCGCATCAGCTCGGCATTGCGCGTCGCGCCCAGACCGATGTTGTGCGGGAACAGCGTCGCGCCGACGATGTTGCTCTGCCCGTGCACGGCGTCGATGCCGAAGATCACCGGGATCGCCTTGCCGCCGCCCGAGGTGTCCATCGACGCTTCCCAGAACGCGTCGGCCAGCGCCAGCCACTCGGCGGGCGTGGCGTCGTAGCGGCCGCCCGGGTCGGAGTTGCCGCCGGCGAGGATCGAGCCCAGGCGGTACTTGCGCAGGTCGTCCGGCGTGATGTCGGCGATGTCGCCCTGGACGATCTGGCCGACCTTCTCCTCGACGGTCATCGTCGCCATCAGTTCGGTGATCTTCTGCTCCATCGCCGCGTCTTCGGCCAGCGGCCACGCGGTGTCGGGCCAGTTCGCCGGGTCGATCGCGCCGGCATCCGCCGGGGCCGCGGCAGGCGCCCCGGGCGTAGCGGCGGCGACGGGCGTCTCGTCGCGCGCGCAACCGGCGCCGAACACGAGGGCGGCGAGCATCGCGGGCAACAGGGCGCGACGGACGGACGGGCGGGCGGCGGGGCGATGCGACTGGATCATCGAAGGGCTCCGGAAGGAGTGGAAGGCGGGCGCCAGGCTGCGAGGCAGCGATGACAGCGTTGTCAGCAGGCGGCAAGCATACCGGCGCGCGGCGGCACAGGCTTGCTGCAGGGCGTCATAGCGCGCCCGACGGAACGTACGTCGATGATGCACCGGGTCTGGCAGAATGCGCGACCGGGGCGGACAGGCCGGATTGAACAGCATGCGTGTGCGGATCGAGGATGTCGCCGAGGCGGCGGGCGTGTCGATGAAGACCGTCTCGCGCGTGCTCAACAACGAGCCGAACGTGTCGGAGCGCACGCGCGTGGCCGTCGAGGCTGCGGTGGAAAAGCTGCAGTACCGGCCGTTGGCATCGGCGCGGCTGCTCGCAGGCCGTCGCTCGTATCTCGTCGCGATGGTCTACGACAACCCGTCGAGCAACTACCTGATGGAGGTCGAGCTGGGCGTGCTCGACGCCTGCCAGTCGCAGCACTACAACCTGATGCTCGCGCCGGTCGACTACACGGCCAAGGACATCGTCGCCAAGGTCGAATCGATGATCACCCAGTCGCAGATCGACGGCGTGGTGTTGACGCCGCCGATCACCGACGACGTGAAGCTGCTCGCGCGCCTCGAGGCGCTCGGCATTCCCTACGCCAGCGTCTCGGCCAAGGAGGAGCACCGGCGCATCGGCGCGGTGGTCGACGAGCGCAGCGCCGCGCGCGACGTCGTGCTGCATCTCGCAGGGCTCGGCCATCGTCGCATCGCCCACATCAAGGGCCATGCCGCGCACGGTGCCAGCGCTTGGCGTCTGGCCGGTTATCGCGACGGCCTCAAGCAGGCCGGCCTCCCTTTCGATGCCTCCCTGGTCGTCGCGGGCAAGTTCTTCCACCAGTCGGGCGTCGACGCGACCAACAAGCTGCTGGATCTGCCGCAGCCGCCAACCGCGATCTTCGCCGCGAACGACGACATGGCAGCCGGCGCGATCTGCGCGATCTGCGAACGCGGCCTGTCGGTGCCGAAGGACGTGTCGGTCTGCGGCTTCGACGACATGCCCATCGCCCGCCACATCTATCCGGCGCTGACCACGGTGCGTCAGCCGAGCCGCGAGATGGGCCGCGTGGCCTGTCTGGAACTGCTCAAGGCGATCCGCGACGACAAGGCCGGCCAGACGCTGGAACTGCCCTACGAATTGCAGGTGCGCAGGTCGACGGGGCCGGTGAGGCGCTGAAGCGTCCGGTGTTGCCCTACCGCTCGAGGCGCTGACGCAGGAGGCGCCTCAGATTCGCGGCGCCGGCTTCATCGAAAGGCGCGAGCACACCGCGTGCGGTCTCGGGAATGTGCGCGCTAGTCGTGTGGTCCGCGTCGAAGACGTAGTGGTCGAACATGTGTTTCCAGTGCGCGCGCTCGTGCGCGGGCAACTGGCGGATCGCGAGCAGACCGGCCATCAACGCGTTCAATGGGGCGTCCATCCAGTCCGGCGTGCGTCGCCACCAGTAGTTCACCAGCACGTTGAAGCCGTCCAGCGCGTCGATGGCGTGCCACCACAAGCTGGGAATTAGGACCGCATCGCCGGGGCCGAGTTCGGCGACCTGCGCATGTGCCCAAGCCTCGCTGAAACGGGGAAATCGTTCGAGATCGGGCGCTTGCGGATCCACGAGGCTGACCGGCTGTCCGGCCGGCGTGACGTCGAGCGGACCGATGTAGAGGTTCCCGATCTGTTCCGGCGGAAACAGCGTGAAGCGACGGCGGCCCGCGACCACGCATGCGAGGTTGTCGGGTAGATCGTGATGCGCGGGCACGCGGGTGCGGTTGCCGATCCAGATGCTCGCCAGCGGCGTGCGATCACCGAAGTCGATGCGATTGTCGCGCGCGAAACCCGGAAACCAGGTATCGAGCGTGGTGGCACCGAGATAGATCATCGGCGCGTTCGCGTTGTCGAGTTCGCGTGCCAGCGTGGCGAGCGCGACCCCGGCCGGCACCTGTTCGTGGCGGAAGTTGAAGCCGCGCATCGATACGTCGTAGAAGATCCGGCCGCCTGCCTCCGGCGGCGCGATGGTCGCCGTCGCGGGCGCCGCGTCGCTGGCGAGTTCGCGCAGGTAGACGATCGCATCGAGCGGCCCCCGGCGCGAAGCGGCGACGGCAGGCCAACCCGCTGCGAGGCCGCGAATGACGACCGGCGTCGTGCTTTCGCGCAGGGCCTCGAGCGATGCGCCAGCAGGCGCTTCGGGAATGCGGGCGGGATCTGGAAGGCGGGCACGCATGGCGGATTCCCGTCAAAAGCGACGCCCGCATGATGCGCGATCATGCGGGCGTCGTCGTGTTGCAGTGTGTCGCGATCAGAACTTGTAGCGGAACCCGACCATGTAGCGGGGGCCGGTCTGCGTGGCGTAGAACACCTGACGCTCGTTGCGACCATGCGAACGCATGGTCTCGTCGGTCAGGTTGATCGCCTCGGCGTGGACCGAGAAGTTGTCGTTGACCTGGTAGCTGACATTCAGATCCAGCTGGCCGTAGGCCTCGACGTAGACCGGGTTCGGACGCCAGCTGTCGTAGGTGCTCGACAGGAACTCGTCGCGCCAGTTGTAGGCCGCACGCACCTGCCACGACCCCTTGTCGTAGAAGCCGACGAGGTTGGCCGAATCGCTGAGGCCGACCATCGCGAACTGGTCGCCGAGGTTGTAGTTGTCGTAGGTCAGATCGGAATCGACGATGGTGTAGTTCGCCGAGAGACCGAAACCGGACTCGCCGAACATGTGCTGGACATTGAGCTCCCAGCCGTCGAGCTGCGACGAATCGCGGTTGATCGGCACCGACACGCGGAAGACCGCCGACGGATCACCGGGCAGGCCGGCGATCGTGCCGGTCGGCTGACCGTTCTGATCGACGCCGGTGACGGTGACACCCGGGTCGCCGGCATGGTTGGCGAAGATGTACTGGCGCACGCAATTGCGGAAGTCGGTGCCGCCCACTGCGCAGCCATTGGCAACGGCCTCGTTGAAGTAGGCGCCGCCCACTGGCGTGGTCAGGTCGAACGGCGAGGTCTCGACGACCGAGGTGCCGATGTAGTTGTCGATGTCCTTGCGGAACCAGCCCACCGATACGTAGCTGCCCTCGCCGTAATACCACTCGAACGACAGATCGAGATTCTTCGACTCGAGCGGCTTGAGGCCGGGGTCGCCCTGCGAGCCGGTGCCGCCCTCGTAACCTGCGAACGAGTCGAGCGTCTGGCCACCCTGGATGTGGTTCCACTGCGGACGGCCGATGCTGTGGCCGTAGCTGGCGCGCAACACCATGTCCTCGGTGATCTTGAGGCTGGTGTCGAGGCTGGGCAGCCAGTATTCGTACTTGCCGCGCAGCGTGGTGAAATCGGGGTCGCCGAACTGGACCGAGAACTCGTTGGCGCCGGTCCAGACCAGACCCGTCGCGATCGGCACCAGTGCGCTGGAGGTGATGTCGGTCTCCTCGTAACGCACGCCGGCGGCCACACTGAGGGGCATCGAAAGATCCCAGGTGTTGCTCCACTGCACGTAGGCGCTCTTCGACTTTTCGGTCGTGCGACGGTCGGTGGTGAAGTTGTCCGGTGGCAGGTAGGCGGACTCGTCACCACCACGCGCGGCGATCGCCGCGGCGCGCAGCCTGTCGAAGTCGAACAGGTAGAACTGGCCGAAGGCGTTGCCGCTGCCGGAGAACTGGTCGAAGTACTGGCTGATGTTCCCGGGGATCCACAGATCGTCCGCGTAGTCCGCAGCGCCACCGCCGAAGCCACCCCAGTCGTCGCGCTGGGTGAAGTTGTAGGCAGTGCGGTTGTTGACTTCGGTGTAGGCGACGCCGAAGTCGAGCTGCGAGTAATCGGCGAAACGGAAGGTGCCGCGCACCTGGCCTTGGTCGACCTCGGACCTCATGTAGCTGTTACGGAACGACGAACCGGTGACCATCATCTCGCTCGGCGACACCGAGGTCTGGCCCGGCGGCAGCATCACCGACAGCACCGGGAAGTCGCCGCTGAAGTCGACGTTGGTCACGCCGCGTGCGAAAGCGGCGGTGCCGATCACGTTGTTCGAACCGTACGGACTGTCTGCGCCCGACTCGGCGCTGGAGCGATGGAAGTCGAACTCGAAGTCCAGCGAATCGGTGGCGGCCCATTCCACGTTGAAGCCGACCGACTTGTTCTCGTTCTTCGTCGCGAACTGCGCACCGGCCATCGCCAAGTCACCCGGGCGGATTTCGAAACCGGCCGGGCAGACGCCCATGGCGTCGCTGGCGGTCCATTGCTCGGTCGCCGGATTGAAGCAGCCCGCGTACTCGGTGTAGCTGATCGGCGCAGCGATCGGGCCGTCGGTCCACGAGGTCTGCGACGCAGCCTGGTTGAACCAAGTCGACAGCTCGTGGCGACGCTGCTGGATACGGTTCTCGGCGTAGGTGTAGTCGAGTGTTGCGGTGATCGTGTCGGTCGGTGCCCACTGCAGCGTGGCCTGACCGTTAGTGCGCTGGCGGCTAACGCCGTTGAGCGCGTAGATCAGGTTCTGCGGGATCGAATAGATGTCACCGGGGCCGGGCGGATTGGTCGCATTTGCCGCCGGTTCGGCGTTGGCCAGCGGGCCTTCGCCGCCGGGAAACGCGTACCAGCCTCCGCCGACAGCGGCTTCGTTGTAGCCGAAGTCGCGTTCCTGGTAGCTGCCGCTGAGCGCGATGCCGAAACGGCCGTCGTCGGTCTTGGTGCTGAAGATGCCCGACATCTCGCCGGTCCACTTCTCGCCCTGCATCTGCTTGGGCAGGTTGTCGACCGAGCTGTCGTGCACGGCCTTCATGCCGACGTTCGCCAGCGGCTCGCTTTCGAGCGGGCGCGCGGTCTTGATGTTGATCGTCGCGCCGATGCCGCCGGTGGCGGTGGCCGCGCGTGAAGTCTTGAAGACCTCAACGCCGGAGATCGACTCGGAGGCGAGATTGGCGAAGTCGAACGCGCGCGAGTTCGAGGCGTTGGTCGCCTCGATGCTCGACGCCGGCATCTGGCGGCCGTTGAGCAGCACCAGATTGAAGTCCGGGCCGACGCCGCGCACGGTGACCCGCGAGCCTTCGCCCTGCGAGCGGTCGATCGACACGCCCGAGATGCGCTGCAGGGATTCGGCAAGGTTGGTATCCGGGAACTTGCCGATGTCCTCGGCGACGATGCCGTCGACGACGCCCTGTGCGTCGCGCTTGAGGTTCATCGACGAGAGCAGGCTGCCGCGGATGCCGGTCACCGTCACGCGATCGAGCTCGGTGGCATCGTCGCTGGCGGCGCTATACGGGGTCTGGACTTCGTTCGGTTCCGCGACCTGCGCGGCGAGCGGCGGTGCGAGCGCAAACAGGAGCGCGGACGTGAGAAGCCGCTTCTTAGGCGCGGCGTGCGAGTGCTTCATGGATCTCCCCTCCCAAGGATTCACATGCGGTCTGGTCGTGTGCCCGCGCGTCCGGGGGATGCGGGCGTTGTGCAACAGCGCGGATTGGATGTCAGGTTGACAGCGTTGTCAACGGGGCGGCGCATGCGGGAGCGAATCGGCGGCGGAACCCGCGGATAAAGAGCCTTTCTGTTGCATTGCAGCAGCTTCCAGCGACTCCGTGGACTGCGCTGGAACAGGAGGCGTTGGGCGGAGTGCAGACCCGCCGGTGCACGCGTATCCGGAGTGGGTCATGCGCTGTGCACGAAGCGACGAGGCGGGATCCGTCAGGCGCCGAGCTGCCTGCCGTGCGCGCCGCGCATCACCGCCAGTACGTCATGGCAGGCGCCCATCGTGTGGTAATCGGTCTTGCCGGCGGGGCTCTTGAGGTCGTCGAACTTGCGGTTCTCGCGATCGAGGATCCGGAACCAGGCGCCGTGTACGTGGTCGACGAAATGTCGCCACACGTAGTCCCACAGCCGCAGGTAATCGTCGCGGTACCGCGTGTCGCCAGTCGCATCGAACAGACGCCACGCGGCGGCGATCGCTTCGGCCTGCACCCAGAAATACTTGTCGGCGTCGCACCAGAACATCGTCCCGGACGCGAGATCCGGTGGCGTGGCGCCGGGTGCGGGCGAGGCATCGCGCAGCGACTCGGGCGCGAAGCCGTAGACGATGCCGCCGTGTTCGGGGTCCCAGCCGTGCATCAGCGCCATGTCGTAGAGATGGCGCGCCGTCGGCAGCAGCCAGTCCGGTGCGTCGGCGCCCAGATGCGCCCGCAGCGACAGCAGCAGCTTGGCCCATTCGACCTGGTGGCCGGGCTGGAAACCCCAGGGCCGGAACAGATGCTTGGGATCGTCGCGGTGATAGTCCCAGTCGACCGACCAGTCGGCGTGCCAGTGTTCCCAGACCAGGCCACCCGACAAGGCGGCCTGCCGGCGGGTCATGTGGTCGGCGAGGACGAGCGCGCGCTGCAGGTAACGCGCGTCGCCGCCGGCTTCGTGCGCGGCGATGAGCGCTTCGCACAGATGCATGTTCGCGTTCTGGCCGCGGTAGCCGCTGTAGCGCCAGGCGGCATCGGCCTCGTCGCGGTACAGGCCCGCGTCGGCGTCCCAGGCGTGACGTTCGAGCAGGTCCCAGGTTTCGTCCATCCATGCCGCGGTCGGCAGGCCGGCCTTGCGACCGCTCGCACACGCCAGCAGTACGAAGGCCATGCCGTAGCTGTGCCGGGTGGCGTCTTCGACCTTGCCGTCGCGCAGGGTCCACGCGTAGCCGCCGCGCTCGGGATCGCGATGCGCCTCGCGCAGATAGCGCAGACCGTGCATCGCGGCGTTGCGCCAGGCGTCGGCGTGGCGCGAATCGGCGAACTCGGCCGCCGCCATCGCGTAGTCGTAGACGAAGCGCGTGCTGCTGACGAGGTGGCGATGGCCGCGGTCGTAGACGCTGCCGTCGTCGCGGAAGTAATGGAAGAAGCCGCCGTCGGGATCGATCGCGCGCGGGTGATAGAACGCCATCGTATCGGCGATGTGCGCGCGCAGCGTGGCCTGTGCGGTGAAGTCGGGCGTTGGTGTGGCAGGCAGGTTCAAGACGTGGTCTCCAGCAGGGCGCGCAACGAAGCGGTGTCGGGCATCGCATCGAACGCGCCGTGGCGGGTGGTGGCGAGCGCGCCGGCGGCGGCGCCGTGACGCAACAGGTCGGCGCGCAGCGTGTCGTCCTCGAATGCCGCGACGAGACCGCCGCGGTCGACGCCGCGTTCGACCAGCCGATGCAGGAGGCCGGCCACGAAGGCATCCCCGGCGGCGGTGGTGTCGATCGGATCGACGCGGAATGTATCGACGCTGCCGGCCCGCGTCCGGGTCCACCAGCGCAGGGGCGCTGCGCCGTTGGTTACGACAAGCACCTGCGTGTCGCCGGCGAACAGGCGGGCGACCGTCGCGGCGATGTCGCCGTCGCCGGTCAGGAACGCGAGTTCTTCGTGGCTGAGCTTCACGAGCGCGGCGCGCGCGAGCGCCTGCCACAACGTCGGTGACGGATCGACGCCGCGTGGCCACAGGGCGGGGCGCAGGTTGAGATCCTGGCTGACCAATGCGCCTGCGGCATCGGCGCGCGACATCGCCTGCAAGGTGGTGGCGGCGATCGCCGGCGCGGTCATGCTGTTGGAGCAGACGTGCAGGATCGCGACATCGTCGAACGCGTTGCCGGCGAAGTCCGTCTCGGTGAACAGCAGGTCCGCGGCCGGCGGGCGATAGAAGCTGAAACTGCGTTCGCCGTCGTCGGCCAGCGACACGAAGGCCAGCGCAGTCGGCGCCTCATGGGTGCGGCGCACCTGCGAGATGTCGACGCCGCGCGCGGACAACGCTGCCTGTAGTGCATCTCCGAACATGTCCTGCGCCAGCATGCCGATGAAGCGCGCGCGACCGCCGAGCGCAGCCACGCCGACGGCCACGTTCGCCGGCGCGCCGCCGGGCTGTTCGACGAAGCGGCGCTGGCCGTTGTCCGCCCGCTCGGCGCGGAAGTCGATCAGCGCTTCGCCGAAGCAGGCGATCGTGCGGCGCGCCGATGTCTGCACGACTTCTTCCATCAGTGCATTGCGCTCGGACGCGGCGCCGGCGTCGCAGCAGCGGCCAGTTCGGCGCCGCTCAGGCGCGAGCCGCGCAAGCCGTACCAGATGATGTAGACGTAGCAGACCAGCGGCACGACGAACGCGTGCTGGATGCCGATTCGATCGGCCAGCGCACCCTGCACCAACGGGATGATCGCGCCGCCGACGATCGCCATCACCAGCAGGCTCGAGGCCTTGCTGGTCAGCGTGCCCAGGCGTTCGATCGCAGTGGTGAAGATGGTCGGGAACATGATCGAGTTGAACAGGCCGACCGCCAGCGCGCTCCACATCGCCACGCTGCCGGTCGTGGTCATGGTGACCACCAGCAGCAGGCAGACCATGCCGGCGGCGAAGCCGAGCAGCTTGCGCGCGTCGATCTTCGTCATCAGCGCCGCGCCGATGAAGCGGCCGACCATCGCGCCGCCCCAGTAGAAGGCGAGGAAGCGCGAAGCCGCTGCTTCGCTCAGGCCGCCGATTTCAGGCTCGGCCATGTAGTTGATGAGGAAGCTGCCGATCGCGACTTCCGCGCCGACGTAACAGAAGATGCCCAGCACGCCCCAGCGCAGGTGCGGCTTGCGCAGGGCTTCCAGATACGTGTGATGTACGGCCGGGCTGGCTTCGGTGGAATCGCGCAAGCTCGGAATGCGCATCAGCAGCACGAACACGGCCATCAGCAACAGGCCGCCCGAGAGCAGCAGATAGGGCATCTCGACCGAACGCGCCTCGGCCGCGCGATACGCGGCCTGTTCGGCGGCGCCCATCGCGGCGATCTCGTCGGCGCCGAGCACCGCGCCGACCAGGATCAGCGGGCCGATCAGCAGCGGGAACACTGTCGTACCCAGGGAGTTGAGCGCCTGCGCCAGATTCAACCGGCTGTGCGAGGTTTCCGGCCGGCCGAGCAGGCTGATGTATGGATTGGCCGCGACCTGCAGCAGCGTGATGCCGCTGGCGAGCACGAACAGCGCGGTGAGGAACACCGGATACGACGGCAGTCGTGCCGCCGGATAGAACATCGCCGCACCGATCGCGGCGATGACCAGGCCGATCACGATGCCCGCCTTGTAGCCCACCCGCGCGACCACCGCGCCGGCGGGCATCGACATCAGGAAATACGCGCCGAAGAACGTGAACTGGATCAGCATCGTCTGCGCGTAGTTCATCGAGAACACGGCCTTGAGGTGCGGAATCAGCACGTCGTTGAGACTGGTCAGGCCACCCCAGGTGAAGAAGATCAGACTGACCACTGCGATCGCGGCGGGGTTGGACATCGTGTGCTTGGGCGGGCTCATGCGGCGGGACCTCGGGCCTGGACGGACGACTGGAGTGGGCTGTCGGGCGCGGCGGCTGTGCTGGCACGGACCTGCAATGCGACCGGAGCGATCGTGGTGTGGGGGGATGCGGGCAACTCACCGCGCAGGCGCGCGAGCACCAGGCGCGCGGCCTGCAACCCGCGTGCGCGCGGTTCGGTGGCGATGGTGGTGAGCGCCGGCGTGGCGAAGGCGGACTCGGCGATGTCGTCGAAACCGACGACGGCGAAATCGGCGCCGGCGCGGCGGCCGCAGGCGGCAAGGCCGGCCATCAGCCCGAGCGCGACGGCGTCGTTGTAGCAAACGGCTGCGGTCGGCGCGGGATCGCGCACGAACAGCGCCGGCGTCTGGCGCGCAGCCTCCTGGCGGGTCGGCGCGCACTCGATCAGCCACGCGGGGTCGGGCGTGATGCCAGCCGCAGCCAGCGCGTCGCGATAGCCCTCGCGGCGTTCGCTGCAGGAGCTCGAATCGCGATGGCCGCCGAAGAACGCGATCGCGCGGTGGCCTCGGGCCAGCAGGTGTTCGGTCGCCAGACGCGCACCGGCGCGGTTGTCGAGCGCGAGGTAGTCCCAGTCGCCCGGACCGTCGCCGTCGAGCCTGCGATTGAACAGCAGCACCGGCAGGCGCGCACCGAGCACGCGACGCAGGCGGGCGGCGCTGCTGTGCTCGGCGGGCGAGAGGATCAATGCGGCCGGGTCGTGCTCGACCAGCGAGGCCAGCACCGCGTGCTGGCGTTCGACCGATTCGCCGGTGCTGCCGAGCAGCAGCACGTGGCCGGCTTCGGCCAGCGCGGCGTCGACGCCTGCGGCGAATTCGGCGAAGAACGGATTGGCCAGATCGTTGACGACCAGCGCGACCGCATTTACGGCGCCGGCGCGACGCAGGCTGGCGGCACCGCGGTGATAGACGTAGCCCTGCCGGTCCAGCTCGGCGCGTACCCGGGCGCGGGTATTGGGATGCACCTGCGGGTTGTCGCGCAGCACCATCGACACCGTCGCCTTGGACAGTCCACAGGCGGCGGCGATATCGGCCAAGGTTACGCGGCGCTGTGGCGTCATCGAAGGCGATTGAACCGGTTCAGAAGCGCGCATGGTGACCGGCGGGCGCACCGACGGCATCCTGCGGCGCAACATGCGGCGATCGCGCGCCGATGCTAGGTTCGCGGCCATTGAACCGATCCAGACGAGGCCGCGATGGCGAGGTGGGGCGCAGCGATGACGATGGCGATGGGTGTGCTGCTGGGCGCGGGACCGGCGCTGGCGGAAGCGCGCGACGTGGGCGCCAAGGCTTACGACTCGGTGGACCCCTTCATCGGCACTGGCGGCGAAGGCCACACCTTCCCGGGTGCGACGGTGCCCTTCGGCATGGTCCAGCTGAGCCCGGACACGCGCATCCAGCCGCGCGCGCAGGGTTACGACTGGGCGGCGGGCTATCGCTACGACGACAGCAGCATCGTCGGCTTCTCGCACACGCATTTTTCCGGCGCCGGCCATTCCGATCTCGGCGACGTGCTGCTGATGCCGGTCACCGGCCCCGAGAAGCTCGAGCGTGGCGATCCCGACACGCCCGGCAGCGGCTACACCTCGCGCTTCCGCCACGACGACGAGATCGCGCGCCCCGGCTACTACGCCGTCACGCTGGATGACTACCGCGTGCGCGCCGAACTCACCGCGAGCGCGCGGGTCGGCGTGCACCGCTACACCTTCCCGGCGGACGAGGACGCGCGTGTGCTGCTCGACCTGCGGACGTCGATGTACGACTACCCCGGTAAGATCCTGTGGTCGCGCTTGCGGCAGATGCCCGACGGCACCGTCACGGGCTTTCGCGAAACGCGCGGCTGGGCGCCGGGTCGGCAGCTGTACTTCGCGATGCGCTTCTCGCGCCCGCCGACCGGCCACGCCTTCCACAACACCGAGACCGACATCGCCTACAAGGGTTTCGCGCCGCCGGCCGACCGCGTGCCCGGCGAGCGTGCGCAGATCGAGGGCCGGCAGCTGGTCGGCACCTTCGACTTCGGCAAGCTCGACGCGCCGCTGGTGGTCAAGGTCGCGATCTCGTCGGTCGACGAGGCCGGTGCGATTGCCAATCTCGATGCCGAAGTGCCGGACTTCGATTTCGACCGCGTGCACGCTGCGGCAAAGGCCAAGTGGATCGACGCGCTGTCGGTGCTGGATGTCGAAGCGCCCGACGCCGAGCGCCGCAGCGCCTACACCGCGCTCTATCACACGCTGCTCGGGCCGACCTTGTTCATGGACGCCGACGGTCGTTACCGCGGACCGGACCAGGCCGTGCACACGGCCGAGGCCTTTGACCACTACTCGACGTTCTCGCTGTGGGACACCTATCGCGCCCTGCATCCGCTGCTGACCATCGTGCAGCCCGAGAAGCGCAACGCCGACTTCGTCAATTCGCTGCTCGCGCACCGGCGCCACAGCCCCTACGGGATCCTGCCGGTGTGGTCGTTCCACGGGCAGGAGACATGGACGATGATCGGCTACCACGCGGTGCCGGTGATCGCAGATGCGTATCTGAAGGGCATCCGCGGCTTCGACGCCGAGGAGGCGCTCGACGCGATGGTCGCCAGCGCGTCCTACGGGCCCTACGACGGCCTGCGCCAGTACATGGAGCTGGGCTGGGTGCCGATCGATGAAGAGGGCGAGGCGGCGTCGAAGACGCTCGAATACGCCTACGGCGACTGGACGATCGCGCGCATGGCGCAGGCGATGCACCGCGACGAGGTTGCGCGTGACTTCGACGCGCGCGCGGCGAACTGGCGCAACGCTTTCGACGCCCAGACCGGCTTCATGCGCGCGAAGAACCGTGACGGCAGTTTCCGCACGCCCTTCGATCCGACCGCCAGTGGCTATGGCACCGACTACACCGAAGGCAACGCCTGGCAATACTCGTGGTACGTCCCGCACGACGTCGCCGGCCTCGTCGCCGCGCACGGCGGCGCCGATGCGCTGCTCGGCAAGCTCGATGCGGCGTTCGAGGCCGAGGTCGACCCGGCGATCTTCGAACACATGGAAGACATCACCGGCCTGATCGGCTGGTACGCCCACGGCAACGAGCCCAGCCACCACGTCGCGTATCTGTACGCCTACGCCGGGCAGCCTTGGCGCACGCAGGCGCGGCTCAAGCAGATCATGGACACGCAGTATGCCGACCGGCCCGACGGCCTCGCCGGCAACGACGACCTCGGCCAGATGTCCGCCTGGTACCTGTTCACCGCGCTGGGCTTCTACCCGGTCGCGCCGGGCAGCGGCGAATACGTGATCGGCCGGCCGTTCCTGCCGCGCGCGAGCCTGCGGCTGCCGAACGGCAAGCGCTTCACGATCGTCGCCGACGGTCTCGAGCAGGGACACGGCTACATCGGCGCGGCGACGCTCGACGGCAAACCGTTGGAGCGCGCATTCCTGCGTCACGAGGAGATCCTGGCCGGCGGCGAGCTGCGCTTCACGATGCAGGCCGAGCCGTCGCGGGCGTGGCCGGGCACACAGGCGCAGGCGCCGTATTCGATGACCGCCACATCCGCGCGCTGAGCGCGCGGACTGCGAACCGGTCTGTGTGCGCAGACGCGGTCACGGCCGCGTCCGACCGCCGTTGCACGCGGGTCGACGACATCCTCGATCCTCCCAAATCGTGGACGCGATACCGGCGGCACCGCGGTTTGCGTTGTACCGGGCTGCTGACAACGCTGTCAATTTTCCATACCCGTCACAAGGTGGAGGGCGCGCCGCCTGCGCGACAGGACGCGACTGTTCGACAACGCCGGCATTGCGCTGCAACACCGGGCTGCCGCGGGGTCGGCTGCGCATTCACAGCGCCAATCAAACCGACCGGTCAGGCGATTGGCAAAGTCATGGGCGCTCGCTACATTCCGCGCACCCCACACTTCGATCAGCCACGATGTCGACCCTGTCCGCCCCGCCGCCGCGCCTGAACCCGCTGTCCTACGTCATCTTCGGTTCGCGCTGGCTGCAGCTGCCGCTGTATCTGGGTCTGATCGTCGCGCAGTGCGTCTACGTGTTCCTGTTCCTCAAGGAACTCTGGCACCTCGTGCACGGCGCCAACAGCCTGACCGAGCAGGGCATCATGCTGCTGGTGCTGGGGCTGATCGACGTGGTCATGATCTCCAACCTGCTGGTGATGGTGATCGTCGGCGGCTACGAGACATTCGTCTCGCGCCTCGGCCTGCACAACCACCCCGACCAGCCCGAGTGGCTGAGCCACGTCAACGCCAGCGTCCTCAAGGTCAAGCTGGCGATGGCGATCATCGGCATCTCCTCGATCCACCTGCTCAAGACCTTCATCGCCGCCGGCGAAGTGGGCCTGCCGGTGTGCGGCTCGACCGATTTCATCGCCGCCGCGACCGCGCACGCGCAGGCGATCGCCGCCGGGCTGACGCTGGCCGCGCCGGCCTGCACCAAGGTCACCACCGCCGGCGTGATGTGGCAGACCATCATCCACGGCGGTTTCATCCTCTCGGCGATCGGCATCGCCTACACCGACCGCCTGATGACCCAGGGCGCGGCCAAGCGCGAGCACATCGGACACTGAGCATCGTCCGCTGATCCCGACGCCGCCTTGGGCGGCAACTGTGGCAGCATCGTGGTGCCATGACACGGGGACGTCGGGCCGCAATGCGGGATCAGGGGGCAGTCAGTCGGAACCAGTCGGATGGCGTGCGGACGCGCCGTCGACGCAACCGTGCGCTGCTCATCGGCGGTCTGCTGGTGGCCAGCGTCTGCGCCGCCGGCTGGGTGGTGGCCTGGAACGATCTGCGCGTCCGCCAGGAGGCCGGCGAGCGTTACGTGCTGGACATCTCGGCCGGCCTTGCGCGCAACCTCGAACTGACGCTGGGCAATCTCGAGCGGGCCTTCGGCGGTATCGCCGCGGATCTTGAGGTGATCCGCCAGCAGGCGCCGGAGGCGGGCGCGGCCCTGGCCGAAGAAGCCGTCCGCGGCGTGCGCGCGCGGCACCCGGACCTGCAGGATCTCGCGCTGGTGGACGACCGGCCCGCGTTCGCGACCGATACCGGCGATGCGCGCCTCCAGGTCGGCGGCCCGGTGCGCGCGGCCGACGGCGCGGGTTGGGTGTTGCCGCTCGCCCGTCCCGTCACCGGCGAACCGGGCGCGCCGACGCGCTGGCTGTCGGGGCACCTGCGGGTCGCGCCCCTGCACGCGCTGCTGCGCGAACTCGACATGGGGCGCAGCGGCACGGCGAACTTCATCCACCGCAACGGCCGCATCGTCACCCGCTCCGATGCCGAAGACCGGTTCGCCGGCACCGACCTGCGCCACTCGCTGCTGTTCACGCACGGCGTGAACCTGTCCAACGCCGGCCTGTTGGAGGGCCGCAGCGATCTCGACCACACGCAGCGGCTGATCGGGTTCCGGGCACTGGAGCGCTATCCGCTGATCGCCACCGTGGGCGTCGCGCGCAACGATCTGCTCGCCGGCTGGTGGGGGTTCGTGGCCGCGCTCGCCACCGGCGGTGTGCTGCTGCTCTTGGCCTGGCTGACAGGCGTGCGCATGCTGGTCGTGGGCGAGCGCCGCGAGCGGGCCCTGAGCGCCGACATCGCCCGCTCCGAGGGCGAGATCGTCGATCTGGCCGCGCGCGTGCGCGATGTGGAAGCGCAATACCGCTACCTCTACGAACAGCATCCGCTGCCGGCGCTGGTCTACGACCGCGAGACGCTGCGGATGCTGGCCGTCAACGACGCGGCGATCGCCGAATACGGCTACACGCGCGAGGAATTCCTCGCACTGCAGGCCGATGCGATCACCGTCGGCATGGATGGCGAGGCCATCCGCCGGGAGGTCGCGCGCGCGCCGGCGGCGCACATCGGTCGGCGCTTCCAGCACCTCCGCCGCGACGGCAGCACGTTCTGGGTGATGGTGTATTCGAGCAGTCTCGAGTTCCTCGGCCGGCCGGCGCGTCTGGTGCTTGCGCTCGACACCAGCGATCGCGAACGCGTGGAAGCCGAACGCGCGCGCACCGAGGCGCGCTTCCAGATGGTCGCCCGGGCCACCAGCGACGCGATCTGGGACTGGGACGTCGCAAGCGGCACGCTGTGGTGGAACGACGGCTTCACCACGCAGTACGGCTGGGACTGGCGCATCCACGCCGCGACGATCGCCGGCTGGGAAGCGCTGATGCATCCCGACGACGCCGCGCGTGTGGGGGACGATCTTCAGGCCGCCATCGTCGACGGCCGTACCGAATGGAGCGCGCAGTACCGGCTGCGCTGCGAGAACGGCGACTACGCCACGGTCGAGGATCGCGGGCTGATCCTGCGCGATGCGGACGGCACCGCGGTGCGCGTGGTCGGCGGCATGCTCGACGTCACCCGCCAGCGCCGCGACGAATCGGACCTGCGTCTGTTGCGCCGCGCGGTGGAGGCCACCGAGAACGGCATCGTCATCACCGATGCGCGCGCCGCCGACGACCCCATCGTCTACGTCAATCCCGCGTTCTCGCGCATCACCGGCTGGCAGGCCGAAGACTGCATCGGCCGCAACTGCCGGTTCCTGCAGGGCGACGAGCGCGACCAGCCCGCAAGTGCCGATATCCGCGACGCCATCGCGCAGGCGCGCGAGATCCGCGTGCAGATCCGCAACTACCGGCGCGACGGGTCACCGTTCTGGAACGAGCTGCGCATGGCGCCGGTGCGCGACCAGGACGGCGCGCTCACCCATTTCGTCGGCATCCTCAACGACATCAGCGACCGGCGCCGCGTGGAAGACGCGCTCGCGCATCGCGCCACGCACGACGCGCTCACCGGCCTGCCGAACCGCGAACTGGTGATGGCGCGGCTGGGCGAGGCGGTGGCGCGCGCGGATGCCGGCGAGGGCTGCGTGGGTCTGGTGTTCGTCGATCTCGACGACTTCAAGCTCATCAACGACAGCCTCGGCCATGCCAGCGGCGACGAAGTCCTGCGCACCGTCGCCCGGCGTTTGCGCGCGGCGCTCGAGCCCGGCGACACGGTCGGGCGCTTCGGCGGCGACGAGTTCGTGCTGGTGTTGAACGCGGTCGACCGCGAGGCCGTCGCGCGTGCAACCGAAGCGGTGTTCGAGGCGCTGTCGCAGCCGATGGAGATCGGCACCGCCTCGCTGCAGATCACGCCCAGCATCGGCTACTGCCGGCACCCCGGCGACGGCGACGATCCGGCGATGCTGCTGCGCCACGCGGACCAGGCGATGTACCAGGCCAAGCAGCTCGGCCGGAACTGCGTCGTCGCCTATCGCGACGAGTTCGGCGCCCAGGCCAGCGAACGGCTCGCGCTGGTCTCGCAGCTGCGAGACGCGCTGCAGACCGGCCAGTTCGCGCTGGTCTTCCAGCTGCAGTTCGACCACCGGCGACAGCCGGTCGGCATGGAGGCGCTGCTGCGCTGGCGTCATCCCGAGCGTGGCCTGCTGACGCCGGATGCGTTCATCGCGGTCTGCGAGGACAGCGGGCTGATCGTGCCGATCGGCCGCTGGGTGCTGCGCGAAGCCGCGCGCCATCACCAGATCCTCGTCGCGCACGGCTGGGGACATCTGCGCATCGCGGTGAACGTCTCGGCCGCGCAGTTCCAGCAGGGGCTGGTCGAGGACGTGCTGTCGGTGATGCAGGCCTTTGCGCTGCCGGCCGGCATCCTCGAACTGGAACTGACCGAAAGCGTGGTCATGGCCAGTCCGGACGCGGTGATCCGCGACATGGCCACGCTGCGCGATGCCGGCGCCTGCATCGCCATCGACGACTTCGGCACGGGCTATTCCAGTCTCGCCTACCTCAAGCGCCTGCCGCTGCACCGGGTCAAGCTGGACCGCTCGTTCGTGCGCGACCTGGGCCGCGACCCGGACGACGAGGCGATCTGTGACGCGATCCTGCGCATGGCCCAGCGGCTGGGCCTGTGCACCACCGCCGAAGGCGTCGAGACGGACCTGCAATGGGAGTGGCTCTCCACGCACGGCTGCGAGGAACTGCAGGGCTATCTGTTCGCGCGCCCGATGCCGTTCGAAGACGTGCTGGCGCTGCTGGAGGCTCCCGGCACGCCCTGAGCCGTCGCAGGTCCGGCGACGGCGACCGCGTAGAATGGCGCGATGGATGTGTCCCACCTCATCGACGGCCTCAACGCCGCGCAGCGCCAGGCCGTCACCGCCCCCGATTCCCATTATCTCGTGCTCGCCGGCGCCGGCAGCGGCAAGACCCGCGTGCTCACGCACCGGATCGCCTGGCTCAACGAGGTGGTCGGCGTGCCGGCCCACGGCATCTTCGCCGTGACCTTCACCAACAAGGCCGCGGCCGAGATGCGGCACCGTGTCGACGCGCAGCTGCGCAACGGCGCGCGCGGCATGTGGATCGGCACCTTCCACGCCCTGGCGCACCGCCTGCTGCGCCTGCACTGGCAGGACGCGAAGCTGCCCGAAGGCTTCCAGATCCTCGACAGCGACGACCAGCTGCGGCTGGTCAAGCGCGTCGTGCAGCAGCTCGAACTCGACGATGCGCGCTTCCCGCCGCGGCAGATCGCCTGGTGGATCAACGCGCAGAAGGACGAGGGCCGCCGCCCGCAGCACATCCAGGACGGCGCCGACGAATGGTCGGACGTCATGCGCAAGGCCTACGCGCTGTACCAGGAACGCTGCGACCGCGCGGGTCTGGTCGATTTCGCCGAGATCCTGCTGCGCGCGCACGAGCTGCTGCGCGACACGCCTGCGCTGCTGGCGCATTACCGCCAGCGCTTCGGCCACCTGCTGGTCGACGAGTTCCAGGACACCAACGCCATCCAGTACGCCTTCGTGCGCGTGCTGGCCGGTGAGACCGGCAAGGTCTTCATCGTCGGCGACGACGACCAGGCGATCTACGGCTGGCGCGGTGCGCAGGTCGAGAACGTGCAGCGCTTCCTGCGCGATTACCCCGGCGCGGAGACCATCCGCCTCGAACAGAACTACCGCTCGACGGCCAACATCCTGGGCGCGGCGAATGCGGTGATCGCGCACAACCCCGAGCGCCTGGGCAAGCAGCTGTGGACCGACAGCGGCGAGGGCGATCCGATCGACCTCTACGCGGCCTACAACGAGATCGACGAGGCCCGCTACGTCGTCGAGCGCGCGCTGCAGTGGGTGCGCGACGGCGGTTCGCACGGCGACATCGCGATCCTCTACCGCAGCAATGCGCAGTCGCGCGCGATGGAAGAACAGCTCGTCGCCGAGCAGGTGCCGTACCGCGTCTACGGCGGCGTGCGCTTCTTCGAACGCGCCGAGATCAAGGACACGCTGGCCTATCTGCGCCTGGTCACCAATCGCGACGACGACGCGGCGTTCGAACGCGCGGTCAACACCCCGCCGCGCGGCATCGGCGAGCGCACGCTCGACGAAGTGCGCCAGCAGGCGCGCGCGCAGGGCATTCCGCTGTGGGAATCGGCGATCCGCTGCGCGCAGGGCAACGTGCTGACCGGTCGCGCGCGCAACGCGCTGGCCGGGTTCGCGCAGCTGATCGACCAGCTCACGGCCGAGCTCGCCGAGCTCACGCTCAAAGACAAGATCGACCATGTCCTGGCGCGTTCGAACCTGCGCGTGCACTACACCAACGAGTCTAAGGGCAGCGCCGATTCGCGCGTCGAGAACCTCGACGAACTGGTCTCGGTGGCCTCGCGCTTCGTGCGCGGCGACGACGAGGAGAGCGCGCAGCTGACCGAACTGGTCGCGTTTCTCGCCTACGCCTCGCTCGAAGCCGGCGAAGGCCAGGCCCAGGCCGGCGAGGACGGCGTGCAGTTGATGACGCTGCACAGCGCCAAGGGCCTCGAATTCCCGTTGGTGTTCCTGGTCGGATTGGAAGAAGGCCTGTTTCCGAGTGCACGCACCGCCGAAGAGAGCGGGCGCCTCGAGGAAGAGCGCCGGCTCGCGTACGTGGGCATCACCCGCGCGCGCCAGAAGCTGGTGCTGACGTATGCCGAGGCGCGCCGCCTGCACGGCCAGGACATGTTCGGCGTGCCCTCACGCTTCCTGCGCGAGATTCCGCCGGCGCTGCTCAACGAAGTCCGCCCGAAGGTGCAGGCTACGCGCGCGAGCTTCCCGCAGCGCCAGCGCGACATGGGCCACGCAAGCCTGGCGCCGTCGGTGGGCGTGCGCATCGGACAGAGCGTGACCCACGCCAAGTTCGGCGCCGGCACCGTGATCGACATCGAAGGCGACGGCGCGCATGCACGCGTGCAGGTCAATTTCGACGACGCCGGCAGCAAGTGGCTCGTGCTGGCCTACGCGAACCTGGAGCCGGCCTGAGTACCTGGCCCTCGGCCTGTCGGGCCTGCCATCTGCCGCGGGTGCGATGCGCGGGATGCGCACCTACCGGTGGGGCGCTGCGTCCCTTGCGCGCCGCCACGCATCACCCTGCGACGCGCACGACTTACATCGAACGGGTCCCCGGGCGCCGGTCGTCGATCAGGCCGACGGCGGATCCGGGCGTCGCGTGCGCGAGACGGCCTTGACGATGCCCAGGCCCAGCAGCACGACCACGCCGACGCCGATCCACTGCGGCGCGAGGCCGGCGAGATGGGCACCGTAGGCCAGGCCGCCGATCAGCACGAGCATGCCCACCAGATAGATCGAGAACGAAGACATCGGTCGCTCCAGTCGTAGATGACGGCGGGATGCTAGCGAGGCCGGTGTGAGGGCGATCCGCATTCAGCTGAACCGGTGGCATCGCCACCAGTCGACTCATTCGCGGATTTCGAAGTCTGGATTCTCGTCCAGTGCGCCGTCTCCATCGACGACGATCCAGCGCGTACCGTCCTTGTCGAACAGCACCGGCACGGGGTCGCGGAACAGCGGCCGGCGCACGAAGCGCAAGGTCCAGCCGAAGAGTTCCAGCGTGGCGATGGCGCTCGCCTGCGCGGCGGTGAGGCCGGCGCGGAGCGCCGCGTGGTCGGGAGCGTCGGGGCTGCGGCGTTCGGGGGTCATCGGATCCTCGGGCGTCGGCGACCGCCTCCGTGCGTCGCGCGTGTGTGCATGCTACGTGAATACGCGCGGGCGGCCAAACGGACGATCCATGACCTTCCGGCCACGCCCGCGGCATCGCGCACGGGTACGCTGGGCGGCCCGACGGCCGCGACCCGGCCGCCCCGATCCGGAGACTCGTCCATGGCGTCACCCACGCCCCCCGCCGCCCGCCGGGCGCGCACCCTGCTCGCCGCCACCGTCGGCGGTCTGCTGCTGTCACCCGCCGCTTTCGCGGCCGAAGGCATGTGGACGCTCGACAACCTGCCCAAGGCGCAGCTGCAGCAGCAGTTCCAGTTCTCGCCCGACCAGAACTGGATCGATCACGCGATGCAGTCCTCGGTGCGCCTGGCCGGCGGCTGCTCGGGCTCGTTCGTGTCGCCCGACGGGCTGGTGCTGACCAATGCGCACTGCGTGGTCGGCTGCGTGCAGGGCCTGTCCTCGCCACAGCGCGACCTGCAGAACGACGGCTTCGTCGCCGACGCGCGTGGTGAAGAGCTGCAGTGCCCGGCCGAGGAACTCAACGTGCTGCGCGGCATCACCGACGTCAGCGCCCGCATCGCCAAGGCCGCCGAGGGCAAGCAGGGCCAGGCGTATGTGGAAGCCCGCAACGCAGAGAAGGGACGCATCGAATCGGAGTGCGTCGGCAGCGACGAGGCCAAGACCCGTTGCGACGTGGTCGAGCTGTACAACGGCGGCCAGCAGCACCTCTACCGCTACCACCGCTATTCCGACGTGCGCCTGGTGTTCACGCCCGAATATTCGGTCGGCTTCTTCGGTGGCGATCCCGACAATTTCAACTTCCCGCGCTACAACCTCGACGCCGCCCTGCTGCGCGCCTACGAGGACGGCAAGCCGGCGAACGTCGAGCACCACTTCACGCTGAAGCCCGAGGGCGCGGAGGCCGGCGAACTGGTGATGGTCACCGGCCACCCCGGCCGCACCCAGCGCCAGCTCACCGTGGCGCAGCTGGAAACCGTGCGCGACGTCAGCCTGATCAACAACCTGCTGTGGCTGTCCGAACGCCGCGCGATGCTGGGCCAGTACGGCCGCATCGGCGAGGAGGCCACGCGTCAGGCGCAGTCGGATCTGACCTTCACCGACAACAGCTACAAGGTCTTCCGCGGCCAGCTGCAGGCGCTGCTCGACCCGCAGGTGTTCGCCGGCAAGCGCGCCGAGGAAGCCCGCCTGCGCGAAGGTGTCGACGCGGCGCCGTGGAACGAGGTGGAAGCGGCGCAGGTCGTCGCACGCCAGCTGGCCGTGCCCTACATGCTGCTCGAGCAGGGTCGTGCCTTCGATTCGCGCCTGTTCGGCATCGCCCGCGTGCTGCTGCGCGGCGGCACCGAACGCGCCAAGCCCAACGATGCGCGCCTGCCCGAGTTCCAGGAGGCCGGCCAGGGCCGCCTGCGGCAGACGCTTATGAGCAGCGCGCCGGTGTATCCGGAGTTCGAGATCGCCAAGCTGACCTGGTCGCTGACCAAGTTCCGCGAGCTGCTCGGCACCGACGATCCGCTGGTGAAGTCGGTGCTCGGCACGCAGTCGCCGGCGCAGGTCGCCAAGGCGCTGGTCGAAGGCTCGAAGCTGGCCGACGTCGCCGAGCGCGAGCGTCTGTGGGCGGGTGGTGCGGCCGCGGTCGAGGCTTCGGATGATCCCTTCATCCGCGTCGCCCGCACGATCGACGCCGCCGCACGCGCGGTGCGCCAGCGCCAGGAGTCGGAGGTGTCGTCGATCGAATCGCGCGCCGCCACGCAGATCGCCAAGGTGCGCTTCGACAAGCTCGGCACCACGGTGTATCCGGATGCGACCTTCACCCTGCGCCTGTCGTATGGCGATGTCGCCGGCTGGGAGGAGAACGGCAAGTCCATCGAGCCGTTCACTACGATGGCCGGCGTGTTCGCGCGCAACACCGGGGCAGAGCCGTATGCGCTGCCACAGCGCTGGCTGGATGCGCAGAGCCGGATCGCTGGCGACACGCGTTTCAACTTCGTCAGCACCAACGACATCATCGGCGGCAACTCCGGCAGCCCGGTGATTAACCGCGACGCCCAGGTCATCGGCCTGGCCTTCGACGGCAACATCCACTCGCTGGGCGGCAGCTTCTGGTACGACCCCACGCTCAACCGCACGGTGTCGGTGCACAGCGCGGCGATCATCGAATCGCTGAAGTCGGTGTACGGCGCCGACGCGCTGGTGGGTGAGCTGCTGCAGAAGTAAGCGGCGTCATCGTGTGAGACCGAAACGGCGCCCCGGATTCCGGGGCGCCGTTTTCGTATCCGCTGTTCGTAGGATGGGTAGAGCGCAGCGAAACCCATCGTCGCGATGCGCTACGCACCCGCTGCCCATGTAGGAGCGGCCCATGGCCGCGATGAAGCTTTACCGGTAGAGCCATCGCGGCCATGGGCCGCTTGTGTCTGCATCCGCGGGTAGTGTTTGGGTGGAGAGCGATGTGCGGCACGCCGACAGGCCGCAGTGTTCGAGCACGTGTAGGAGCCAGGGCGGCCGCACATCGACCTCGTTCCCAAGCCCGAACAGTTGAACGAGCCCAAGCTCGAACTTCACAAGCGTGGGTAGGAACGAGGCGGCTCTCTCCTGTCGCCCAGTCTACGGATTCCCATGTCGCTTCGGATCGGTATCGATGTCTCCAAGGCCACGCTGGCCATTCACCTGCTGCCGGATGGCTGTTCGCTCAGCATCCCCAACACGGCGGTCGGCTTTGCCCGACTGCTCGCCCTGATCGATGCGCGCCCGGTCGAGAACATCCTGCTGGAGGCCACCGGCGGGTACGAGCGGGCCTTGATGCGGGCCCTGGTCGATGCCCGGTTGCCAGTGACCCGGATCAATCCGCGTCGCGCCAAGGCCTTCGCCCAGGCCATGGGTCGGATCGCCAAGACTGACCCCATCGATGCGGCCATGCTGGCCCGGATGGCCGAGGTCGTCGTGCAGACGCGCATTGATCCCAGTCCGGCACAGGAGGATTTGCGGGCGCTGGTGCAGCGACGTTCGCAGCTGATCCAGTGCCGCGACGACGAACGTCGTCGGCTCCAGCAGGCCACGCTGCCGCGCGTGCGCGATTCGCTGATCGAGCACATCGGCTACCTGCGCAAGCAGATCAAGGCGCTCGAAAAGGACATTGTTCGCGCACGCCAGCGCATCGACTCGGACCTGTGAGACCGGCTCCTGGCTATCGACGGCATCGGAGACGTCACCGCGGCGAGCCTGCTGGCCTATCTTCCCGAGCTGGGCCAGCTCGACCGTCGGCAGATTGCGGCGCTGGCCGGTTTGGCGCCCTACAACGTCGACAGCGGCCAGAAGCGCGGCAAGCGCCGTATCCGCGGTGGCCGCATGGCAATCCGCAACGTGCTGTACATGGCGTGCTGGTCGGTGATCCGCAAACAGCCGGATTTCAAGGCCCGCTACGACCGGCTACGCAGCAATGGCAAGTGCGCCAAGCTCGCCGTCACTGCCTGCATGCGCGTGCTGCTGACCCGGCTCAATGCCATGGCGCGCGACAGGACTGAATGGATCGTCATACCGGGGTAGGAAGACAGTTGCTCCTACAGAATCGCGATGCGTCCGCTCGCGGCGCTGTCGATTGCAGCCTGCAGCACCCGCATCACATCGAGCGCTTCGGCCAGCGTGACCGGCGGCGCGATACTGCTGCGGATCGCATCGCGCACACCTGCATAGAACGCGCGGTAGTCGCCCGCAGGCGCGGGAGACGGGCCTTCGACTATCGTGCCGTCGCCCTGCACCCGCAGCAGCCGGCCCGGCGCCGGGTCGACGCCCCAATCGTCGCCGCCGGGCACTGCGCCATCGCGCAGCGCCGCTTCCTGCGGATCGAGCCCATGCTTGAACCAGCTGCCGCGCGTGCCGTGCACCGAGAAGCGCAGGCCGGCACCCGGCACCATCGCGCCCGCATGCAGCACCACGCGCAGGCGCGGATAGCGCAGCACGACATGGAACCAGTCGTCGACCTCGGCGCCCGCGCGCTGGATCGCGATGTCGGCCTGCACCGCCTCCGGCAACCCGAACAGCTGCAGCGCCTGGTCGACCAGATGCGGTCCGAGGTCCAGCCACAGGCCCGCACCGGGACCGCTGCGCTCGCGCCAGCGATCGGGCACGACCGGGCGGAATCGATCGAAATGCGAATGCACTTCGGCGATGTCGCCGATCTCGTCGTCGGCGAGCAGCGCCCTCAATGCGAGGAAATCCGCATCCCAGCGACGGTTGTGGAACACCGTGAGCAGGCCGGTCGATGCACGCGCGACCTCGGCGACTGCGCTCGCCTCGTCCAGGTCGATCGCGAACGGCTTGTCGACGACCACATGCCGCCCGGCCCGCAGCGCGGCGATCGCCAGTGGCGCATGCGTGGCATTCGGTGATGCGATGACGACGAGATCGATGTCCGGATCGTCGAAGGCCGCCTGCGGTGTTGCGATCACCCGGACGTCCGGGTAATCGGCATGCACCTTGTCCGCATCGCTGGACACCACGGTGTGCAGCCACAGCCTGGGCGTCGCCGCGATCAACGGCGCATGGAAGACGCGCCCGGCGAGGCCGTAGCCGACCAGCGCGACCCGCAACGCCTCGGCCACGAACGGATTACCAGCCGAACAGCTTGAAATAGGTTTGTGGCACGTCGTCGCGATCGCCGTCGATGCTGCCGTCGCCGTTGCGGTCGTACAGGAAGTAGGCCGGACCGCGCGAGGGCACGACCTGCACCGCGCGCAGTTGGCCGTTGATGCGGTACTCGATGATCTGGTCGCCGTTGGACTCGGTGCGCGTGACCTGTTCGGCATCCGGCGAAATGCCTTCGGGGAACGCGCCGGAGCCTGTGGTGGCGCAGGCAGCCAGGCCGAGCAGGGCGGCGGCGAGCAGGGGCAGTCGGGTCGTGTGCATGGCGGTGTCCTTCCTGCGCGTCGGCGATGGACCGACAGTATGCGCGGGCGTGGATCGCGCCGGGGTGATGCGTCGCAGAACCTGCCCAATGTCCGTCGCGAGCGCAGCCTGACGGCGTGTGGCGGAACGCAGGAAGCGCAGCGTACGAACGGTACGTGAGCATTCCGAGTACCGCACGCGCGCCGTCAGGCAAGCGCAGCAGGACATAGGGGAGGTTCTCACGGGCTGCGTCGGGGGCGGCGGTAGAATCGCCGCCATGAAACGCCTCATCCTGATCGACGGGTCCTCGTACCTGTACCGCGCCTTCCACGCCCTGCCGCCGCTGACCAATGCCGACGGCGAACCCACTGGCGCGCTGTTCGGCATCGTCAACATGCTGCGCGCGACGATCAAGGAGGCGCCGGACTTCGCGGCCTTCGTCGTCGACGCGCCCGGCAGGACCTTCCGCGACGATCTCTACGACCAGTACAAGGCCAACCGCCCGCCGATGCCCGACGATCTGCGCGCGCAGGTCGAGCCGATGTGCGCGATCGTCGAGGCGCTGGGCTTTCCGATCCTGCGCGTGGCCGGCGTGGAGGCCGACGACGTGATCGGCACGCTGGCCCTGCAGGGCAGCGAGGCCGGCATCGATGTGACCATCTCCACCGGCGACAAGGATTTTGCCCAGCTGGTGCGTCCGCGCGTGACCCTGGTCAACACCATGAGCGGCAGCCGCATGGACAGCGACGCGGCCGTGCTCGACAAGTTCGGCGTGCGCCCCGACCAGATCGTCGACATGCTCGCGCTGATGGGCGACAGCATCGACAACATTCCCGGCGTGCCCAAGTGCGGCCCGAAGACGGCGGCGAAATGGCTGGCCGAATACGAATCGCTGGACGGCGTGATTGCGAACGCGGCGAACATCAAGGGCAAGATCGGCGACAACCTGCGTGAAGCGCTGCCGCAGCTGCCGTTGAGTCGTGAGCTGGCGACGATCAAGACCGACGTCGCGCTCGACTGCATGCCCGAGACGCTGGTGCTGCGTCCGCGCGATGCCGATGCGTTGCGCGGTCTCTATGCGCGCTACGGCTTCACCCAGGCCCTGAAGGAACTCGACGGTGGCGTGCTCGAGTCCGCACCTGCAGCCGCAGGTTCTGCCCCCGCACAGGCGCCGGCCGCGCTCGATCCCGCACTGGCCGGTCCCGGCGAGTACGAAACGGTGATGACGCAGGCCACGCTCGACGACTGGATCGCCAAGCTGCAGGCCGCCGACGAGTTCGCCTTCGACACCGAGACCGATGCGCTCGATGCGATGCGCTCCAATCTCGTCGGCATCAGCCTGTCGGTCGAATCGGGCCGCGCGGCCTACATCCCCCTGGCGCACGACTATCCCGGCGCACCGGCGCAGCTCGATCGCGCGCTGGTGCTCGACGCGCTGCGGCCGCTGCTGGCCGATCCCGCCAAGCGCAAGCTCGGCCAGCATGGCAAGTACGACATCCACGTGCTGCGCCGCCATGGCGTCGAGGTGCAGGGCTACGCCGACGACACGCTGCTGGAAAGCTTCGTGCTCGACGCCGGCATCGCCCGCCACGACATGGACGCGCTCGCGAAGCGCCATCTGGGCATCGACACGATCACGTTCGAACAGGTCGCCGGCAAGGGCGCCAAGCAGATCTCCTTCGCCCAGGTCGCCATCGACGACGCCACGAAGTACGCGGCCGAGGATGCCGACATCACCCTGCGCCTGCACCGCGTGCTCAAGCCGCGCGTCGAGGCCGACGCCGGCCTGTCGCGCGTCTATGGCGAGATCGAGATGCCGCTGGTGCCGGTGCTCGCGCGCATCGAGGCCAACGGCGTGAGGGTCGACGTCGAGGAACTGCGCCGGCAGAGCGCCGACCTCTCGCGGCGCATGCTCGCCGCGCAGCAGAAGGCGACCGAACTCGCGGGGCGCACCTTCAATCTCGATTCGCCCAAACAACTGGGCGCGCTGCTGTTCGACGAGCTGAAGCTGCCGGCCGCGGTCAAGACGCCCAAGGGCCAGCCGTCGACGAACGAGGAGGCGCTCGAAGCGATCGCCGACCAGCACGAACTGCCGCGGGTGATTCTCGAGTACCGCGGCCTGACCAAGCTGCGCAGCACCTACACCGACAAGCTGCCGGAGATGATCAACGCCGACACCGGTCGCGTGCACACCAGCTACCACCAGGCCGGCGCCGCGACCGGGCGGCTGTCGTCGTCGGATCCCAATCTGCAGAACATTCCGATCCGCACCGACGACGGGCGTCGCATCCGGCGCGCCTTCGTCGCGCCGGAAGGGCGGCGCCTGGTCGCCTGCGACTACTCGCAGATCGAGCTGCGGATCATGGCTCACCTGTCCGAGGATCCGGGTCTGGTGCGCGCGTTCGAGTCCGGCACCGACGTGCATCGCGCAACGGCGGCCGAAGTGTTCGGCCGCACGCTCGACGAGGTCACCCAGAACGAGCGTCGCGCGGCCAAGGCGATCAACTTCGGCCTGATGTACGGCATGAGCGCGTTCGGCCTGGCCCGCAATCTGGGCATCGGCCGCGGCGAAGCACAGGACTACATCGCGCTGTATTTCTCGCGGTATCCGGGCGTGCGCGATTTCATGGAGCGCACCCGGCAGCAGGCGCGCGAGCGGGGCTACGTCGAAACCGTGTTCGGCCGGCGCCTGACGCTGGACTTCATCCAGAAAGGCAATGCCTCGCAGCGCGCCGGCGCCGAGCGCGCCGCGATCAATGCACCGATGCAGGGCACGGCGGCGGACATCATCAAGCGGGCGATGGTGTCGATCGACGGCTGGATCGCCGGGCACGCGGACCGGGCGAAGATGATTTTGCAGGTGCACGACGAACTAGTGTTCGAGGCCGACACCGGGTTCGTCGACACGCTTCTGGAAGAGGTCGTGCAGCGCATGATCGGCGCGGCCGAACTGCGGGTGCCGCTTGTCGTCGACAGCGGCGTCGGCGTGAACTGGGACGAGGCGCATTGAGCGTCTCGGTCCGTGCTGCATTGTGCCGCTTCTGGCGACGCGGCTCCGGAAGCGGATGCGGAGTAAATGCGTCCTGAATCCAACAGAAAATTAACCGTTATCTTCACGATCCATCCATCCGCCGGGTGTTCTCATAACCCTCGACAGATGCAAGGTCTGTCGCAGATCCCTCCCTTCCCCTGGAGTGATCGACCGGAACCATCAGGCGTCTCCCCGCGCCCGGTTCCCCGAGCCCCGTAGGCCCCCCCTGCCTGCGGGGCTTTTTTATGTCCGCGATTTGCCGCCACGGGAATCCACCTGTTCGGTGGGCGCGCTTGCGCGCGATGCAGGCGTCGTTGCGGCCGTCCGTAGTGCAGGGCCGCGCGCGAGCGCTCGCACGAATCCGCGGCCTCAGAACGGCAACGGGGATTCGATCCGCAGTTCGTCGCCGGTCGCGGGATGCACCAGCGACAACGCCTCGGCGTGCAGCAACAGTCGCGGCGCACGTGCCTGCGCGGCCTCTTCGGCATACAGCGCGTCGCCCAGGATCGGATGTCCGATCGCCTGCAGATGCACGCGCAACTGGTGGCTGCGGCCGGTTTCGGGTGACAGGGCAAGCCGCGCGCAGCGCGTGCCGTCGGTGGCGATCTCGCGGGACAGTACCGACCAGCGGGTCAGTGCGGGCTTGCCGACGGTCGCGTCGACCTTCTGCCGCGGCCGGTTCGGCCAGTCGGCAATCAGCGGCAGCTCGATCACGCCGGCATCGTCTTCGGGCCAGCCGTCGACGATGGCGACGTAGCGCTTGTCGACGCGCCGCTGCGCGAAGGCATCGCTCAAGGTGCGCTGCATCTCCAGCCCGCGCGCGAGCACGATGACGCCCGAGGTCGGCTGGTCGAGCCGATGGACGACGCGGGCATCCGGCCACTGCGCCGACGCGCGGGTCGCGACGCAATCGGACTTGTCGGCGCCGCGGCCCGGGACCGACAGCAGGCCGCTGGGCTTGTCGAACGCGAGCAGGTGCGCGTCGGCGTACAGCACGCGCAGGTTGTCATGCGCGGCCTCCGCGGGCGCGTCCGCATCGCGATGCATCGCGTTCAAGCCAGTTCGGTGAGCCAGTCGCGCGGACGCAGATAGTCGGCCAGGCGCGCCTCGTCGCTGCCGGCGTCCGGTGCGAAGCCGTATTCCCAGCGCACGCGCGGCGGCAGGCTCATCAGGATCGACTCGGCGCGCCCGCCCGACTGCAGCCCGAACAGCGTGCCGCGGTCGTAAACCAGGTTGAACTCGACGTAGCGGCCACGGCGATAGAGCTGGAACTCGCGCTCGCGCTCGCCGTAGGGCGTGTGCTTGCGACGCTCGACGATGGGCAGATAGGCGTCGAGGAAACCGTCGCCGACCGCCTGCAGATAGGCGAAATCGTGCGCGGGATCTTCGTGCAGGTCGTCGAAGAACAGGCCGCCCACGCCGCGCGTCTCGTTGCGGTGCTTGAGGAAGAAGTAGTCGTCGCACCAGGTCTTGTGCGCGTCGTAGCGCGTCTGCCCACCGAAGGGTTCGCACAGATCGCGCGCGACACGGTGCCAGTGCAGCACGTCTTCATCCACCGGATAGAACGGCGTGAGGTCGAAGCCGCCGCCGAACCACGCCGCGACGGTCTCGCCGTCACGTGTCGCGCGGAAGTGGCGCACGTTGGCGTGCGTCGTCGGCAGGTGCGGGTTGCGCGGATGGAACACCAGCGACACGCCGCAGGCCCGCCACGACGCGCCGGCGAGTTCGGGGCGGTTGGCGCTGGCCGACGGCGGCAGGGCCGTCCCCGACACGTCGGAAAACCCGATGCCCGCCTGCTCGAACACCGCGCCGTCGCGCAGGATGCGCGTGCGACCGCCGCCGCCTTCGGCGCGCTGCCACAGATCCTCGACGAAACGGGCCTGGCCGTCGGCCTGCTCGATCGCCGCGCAGATGCGGTCCTGCAGGCCGGTGAGATAGTCGCGGACGGTGTCGAAATCGTTCATGGCGCCATTGTAGGCGGCGCCCGCCGGACGGCATTGATCCTGATCAATCGAACGGGCGTGGGCGGATCAGGCGTGGGCCGCGCGCCAGCGCTCGAGCTTTGCCGCCAGATCTGCGGCGCGATGGCCGAAGGTGTCGGGCAGGGCGCCGTCGAAGCCGCTCAAGCCACGGTTGAGCCGACGCATCCGCCGCGCGATGTCGACGTGGTCGGCGAAGTCCACGCCGACGAGCGTGTGCAGGCCGACCCGCGTGGGACCGAAACGCAGCACATCACGCCAGCCCCAGCGGGTCACCCGAAACAGCGAGCGCAGCTCGAGGCCGTCGGCGTCGAGCCGCAGATGGTTCGCGCCGGGCAGCAGCGCGACCAGGGCAATGAGCGCACACACACCGAAGAAGCCGCCGCAGATCCACGCGAACAGCAGATTGCGGTCGCCGATCGCGACCGCCATCCAGACGAAGCCCGCGGAAATCGCCAGCAGGGCCAGCATCTTCCACGGCGAGGGCCGCAGCAGCTCGAACGCCGGCAGCGGCCCGCCCGATGTCACTTGAGCGTGCGCTCGAACAGCTCGTAGATGCGGCGGTACTGGTCGTACCACGAGGCCGGATGCTGGTAGGCGTGGCGCTCCATCGGGTAGCTGGCCAGTTCCCACTTGTCCTTGCGCAGTTCGATCAGGCGCTGCGCCATCATCACCGAGTCCTTGTAGAACACGTTGTCGTCGATCATGCCGTGGGCGATCAGCAGATTGTCCTGCAGGCGATCGGCGTATTCCATCGGCGAGGACTTCAGATACGCCTCGGGGTCGATGTCGGGCGTGTTGAGGATGTTGGCGGTGTAGGCGTGGTTGTACTGCGACCAGTCGGTGACCGGGCGCAGCGCGGCGCCGGCCTTGAACGTGCCCGGCTCGCGCATCAGCGCCATGAAGGTCATGAAACCGCCGTAGCTGCCGCCGTAGATGCCCACGCGGTCGCGATCGGCCTGGTGGTGGTCGACCAGCCAGTCGATGCCGTCGAGGTAATCCTCGAGCTCGGGATGACCCATCTGCCGGTAGATCGCCGTGCGCCAGTCGCGGCCGTAGCCGCTGGACGCGCGGAAATCGAGGTCCAGCACGATGTAGCCCTGCTGCACGAGCAGGTTGTGGAACATCTGCTCGCGGAAGTAGTTCGGATAGCGCTCGTGCACGTTCTGCAGATAGCCGGCGCCGTGCACGAACAGCACGACCGGATACTTGCGGCCGGGCTCGTAGGTCTTCGGGCCGTAGAACTTGCCCCACACCGTGCCCGCGCCATGCTTGGACGGCACCTGCACGTACTCGGGCTGGAGCCAGTCGTAGGCCTTGTACTCGGCGGTGCGGGTATCGGTGAGCACGCGCACGTCGCCGCCGGCGACATCGGCCACGGCGAGCTGCTGCGGGGTGTAGCTGCTGGAGGTGCGCAGCAGCAGACGGGTCTCGTCGGGCGAGAGGCTGAAGTCGTCGATGGTGCCGGTGCGGGTGACCTCGGCGACGGTGCCGTTCGAAGCGCTGCACACATCGTAACGGCCCGGCCACTGCCGGTTGCACAGGAAGAAGAAGCGGCTGCCGTCGCGCGACATCACCGGCGAGGACACTTCCCACTCGCCCGAGGTCAGCGCGCGCGAGCGGCCGCCGTCGTTGAGATACAGATGCGAATAGCCGGACGACTCGGACAGGAACCACAGCGTGCGGTTGTCGGGCAGCCAGCCGAATTCGTTGAAATCCCAGTTGATCCAGGCGGCGTCGGTCAGGCGGTCGCGGTTCTGCAGCGTGGCCGCGGCCAGATCGACGGTCGCCAGCCAGCGGTCCTTGTTGTCGACCGAATGGATCGACAGCGCGACGCTGCGGCCATCAAGGCTCCAGCGGATCGCGCCGCCCCCACCGCCACGGCCGTCGAGTTCCAGACGCACCGGGCGGTTGCCCTTGAGCGCGTCCTTGCCGGCCGCGCGGCGCAGGTCGGCCAGCGGATCGGTCGCGATGCCCGGCAGCGTGTCGGTCTTGAGTTCGCGCACGCCGCCCGTCGCGAGGTCGACCAGCCACAGCGTCTGTGCCAGCGGGTCGTTGCGACCCACGCGCGTACGCACGTCCTCGAATTCCTCGTAGCCGGATTCGGTCACGTAGCGCGGCATCTTGCCTTCGCGGCCTTCGTCGCCGCTCTTGGCGGTGGTGACGACGATCAGGCGGTCACCGGCCGGCGACAGCGCGCTGCCGGCGATGGTCACGTCCTTGCCCAGGAACACCGGGCCCGGCGCGCGCGTGGCGTCGCCACGACGCCAGGCCTCGTTCTGCGTGCGCAGTTCGTCGCGACGGTCGCGCTCGACGCGCAGGGTCTCGATCATCCGCAGCTGGCGATCGCGCAGATCGTCGGCCTTCGGCGGCTTGGCCGGATCGTCCTCGGCCTTGAGGCTGGCGAGCTGGGTGGTGCCGCGCTGGGCATCCCACCCGAACCAGTCGTTGCCGGCGCGCCAGATCAGGCCGCCGGTCGGCGTCCACTGGGCCTGCGCTTCGGGCGCCTCGGTGCGCGTGACCTGGCTCAGCGCGCCGGTGCGCAGGTCGCGCACGAAGATGTCGCCGTTGCGCATGAACGCCATGCGCGTGCCGGTGGCATCGACGATCGGGTCCTGCCCGTCGAGATCGGCGCGGGCGTTGTCCTCGACGCGCGTCGCCGCGCCGCCGGCCAGCGGCTGCATCCAGGTATCGCGCACATTGCTGCCGTCGCGCTTGAGCGCGTAGTAGGCCGACTGGCCATCCCAGCGCCACCAGGCGCGTTCCACCGGCGCGCCGATCCAGTCCGGGTCAGCCATGATCCGGTCCATCGTCAGCGGCTGCGCGGGTTGCGCCAGGGCGATGGGGGACACGAGGGCGCAGGCGAGCACCCAGCTCAACGGCAGTCGACGCATTCGACGGTTCCACGAGTGACAGGAGGGCCGCAGTGTACCGGGCGCTCCCGCCGGCACGCTCGGGCGAGGGTCATGGCCGGCGCGACATGGGGTCGCATGCGACGTTCGGACCCACGCACGTTTCACGACGCCGCGCCGACACTGGCCACCCCTGCGCTTGATCGAGGACGTCCGGCTTGGACGCGTTGCTGCTGTCGCGGATCCAGTTCGGATTCGTGATCTCCTTTCACGTGCTCTTCCCGGCCTTCACCATCGGGCTGTCGAGCTGGCTGGCGTTTCTGGAATTCCGCTGGCTGCGTACGCGCGATCCGGTGTGGCGTGAGCTGTACTTCTTCTGGACGCGCATCTTCGCCGTCTCGTTCGGCATGGGCGTGGTGTCGGGCATCGTCATGAGCTTCCAGTTCGGCACCAACTGGTCGGCGCTGAGCGTGGCGGCGGGCAACATCCTCGGACCGTTGCTGAGCTACGAGGTGCTGACCGCGTTCTTCCTGGAGGCGAGCTTCCTCGGGGTGATGCTGTTCGGCTGGGGCCGGGTCTCGGAGAAGCTGCATTTCCTCTCGACCTGCCTGGTCGCGGTGGGCACGCTGATTTCGACGTTCTGGATCCTCTCGGCCAACAGCTGGCTGCACACGCCGGCCGGCTACGAACTGATCGACGGCGTGTTCCATCCGGCCGACTGGATGGCGATCATCTTCAATCCCTCGTTCCCCTACCGCCTGGCGCACATGGCGCTGGCGGCCTTCATCACCACGTGCTTCGTCATCGGTGGCGTCGCGGCCTGGTATCTGCGGCGCGGCGACCACGTCGATGCGGCCACGCGAATGCTCAAGCTCTCGGTCGCGTTCGCGGCGATCACCGTGCCGCTGCAGATCGTCGTCGGCGACCTGCACGGGCTGAAGACCGGCGAGGTGCAGCCGGTCAAGCTCGCGGCGATGGAAGCGCACTGGCATGAAGGCGAGCCCGGCGCAGGCGTGCCGCTGGTGGTGTTCGCCGTGCCGAATGCAGAGGCGGAGCGCAACGATTTTGAGGTCGCGATCCCGCGCCTGGGCAGCGTGATCCTGACCCACAGCTGGGACGGCACGATCGCGCCACTGACCGCGGTGCCGCGCGACGAGCGGCCGCCGGTGGCGCCGGTGTTCTATGCGTTCCGCGTGATGGTCGGCATCGGCATGGCGATGCTGCTGCTGACCGTGGTCTCGCTGTGGGCGTGGCGGCGGCGCTGGCTGTTCGAATCGACCTGGCTCTTGAACACATGGCGGCTGATGGCCCCGAGCGGCTTCATCGCCGTGCTGGCCGGCTGGTTCGTCGTCGAGTTCGGGCGGCAGCCCTGGGTGATCCAGGGGCTCCTGCGCACGGCGGACGCGGTCAGCGACATCGACCGCACCAGCGTGATCATCTCGCTCACCGCGTTCGTCGTCGCCTACGCGGTCGTGTTCGGCGCGGGCGGCGGCTACATCCTCAAGATGATCCGCAAGGGCCCGCAGCCCTTCGACGACGGCCCGGACCACGACGCGGGCGAACGCACGCCGATGCGGCCGATCTCGGCGGCCGACGGCCCGGTGGGAGACGACTGATGGAGTTCGATCTGCAGACCGTGCTGCCGGTGGCGTGGTTCGCCGTGATCGGCTTCGGCGTATTGATGTACGTGCTGCTCGACGGCTTCGTGCTGGGACTGGGCGTGCTGGCGCCGTTCGCCGAGGACGGCAGCCAGCTTGATCACATGATGACGACCGCCGCGCCGATCTGGGACGGCAACGAGACCTGGCTGGTGCTCGGTGGCGTCGGCCTGCTGGCCGCGTTCCCGCGCGCCTACGCGATCATCCTCTCGGCGCTGTATCTGCCGGTGCTGCTGATGCTGATCGCGCTGGTGTTCCGCGGCGTCGCGTTCGAGTTCCGCTTCAAGGCCCGGCGCGGCAAGCGCTTCTGGGGCGCCGCGTTCGCCGTGGGCTCGCTGCTCACCGCCTTCGCGCAGGGCGTGATCCTCGGCGCGCTGGTCGAAGGCATGGCGCTGGAAGAGGGCAAGTACGCCGGCGGCGCGCTCGACTGGTTCAGTCCGTTCTCGATGTTGACCGGCGCGGCCGTGGTGTTCGGTTATGCATTGCTGGGCAGCACCTGGCTGATCCTCAAGACCGAGGGGCGCCTGCAGCAGATCGCGCGCACGCTGACGCGCCCGCTGGTGCTGGTGGTCGTGGCCTTCATGGGGCTGGTCAGCGCCTGGCTGCCGTTCCTCGACTCCAGGATCATGGCGCGCTGGTTCGAGGACGGGAATTTCTGGTGGTTGTCGCCGGTGCCGGTGCTCGCCCTGGTCAATGCGGTCTGGCTGTGGCGCGCGGCGATGCGCGAAGGTCGGGATGCGCGTCCGTTCCTGCTGACGCTGAGCTTCTTCGGGCTGGGCTTTCTCGGGCTGGTACTGGGCATCTGGCCCAACATCGTGCCGCCGTCGCTGAGCATCTGGGAAGCCGCTTCGCCACCTTCATCGCAGGGCTTCGTGCTCGCGGGACTGGTCGTGCTGCTGCCGCTGATCCTCGGCTACACCGCATGGTCGTACCGCGTGTTCCGCGGCAAGGTGGCGGCCGACGCCGGCTATCACTGAACACGGTGTCGACGCGGCGCCCGCAACGAAGCGCATCGCCATACCCATGGCGATGCTTTTGACGCACAATCCCGCGTGTTTCCGCGATTTCCGGCCATGCACGCCTACGTCTACAAAAGCCAGCGCAAGGCGGACACCTATGTGTACCTCGCCGAGCGCGATGCATTCGACGTTCTGCCCGAGCCGGTGCGCGCGCAGCTGGGCACGCTGACGTTCGTGCTCGACGTGGCGCTGACGCCCGATCGCAAGCTCGCGCGCGAGATCGTCGAGACGGTCCGCGAGAAACTGCGCACCCAGAAATTCCACCTGCAGATGCCGCCGCGCGTCGTCGCAGATCCGCTGACCGGGGACTGGGGCACCGATGCCTGAGTCCGCACCGCGGCCTGCGAACGCCGTGTCCCGTCTTCCCTTCGCCATGCTGGCGGCCGGCCTTGTGTTGGCCGCGCTGACGGTCGTCGGCGGTGCGATCGCCGCGATCGCTGGCGCACTCGCGCAGCCGGCGTTCGCGCTGGCGGTGCGCGGCTGGCGCACGCGCGCCTTGCCGGCCGGCAAGGCCCTGCAGGGCGATCTGCTGTCGCTGGCCGGCGCTTGGGGCGTGGCAACGGTCGCGACCGCGGTGCTGGTCGCCTGGCCGTTGTCGGCGTTGCGACAGGGCGGCGAACTCGGCGCGGCGCTCGCGTTGAGCGTGACCGTCGGCCTGGCGGTGATCGGCTTCTGGCGCACCTGGCCGCTGTGGCATGCGGTCGAGCGCGAGGGCGGCGATCTGCGCACGCACTGGCGCGCGCTGTCCGAACGCGAGACCGGCAACTGGCGTGGCGTCGGGGCAGCCCTGTGCGTCGCTGCGATCGTCGCGCTGGTGCTCGTGCCGGCCTGGCTGCCGGCCGCGGCGGTCGGCCCGCGCATCGCCTTCGCCGTCGTCGCCAGTGCCGTGTGGCTGGGGCTGCACGTGCTGCTGCAGCGGATCGTGCCGCCGGCCGCGCTGCCGATGCAGATCGTCGAGATGCAGGGCGATCCCGCCGTGGCGCTGAGCGAAGAACCGCTGGACGCCGCACCGGACGCCGCGTTGTACTCAGCCGCCCGCGCCGGCCGCGTGGACCGCGCCTTGGCACTGATCGAGGCCGGTGCCGACGTGCGCGCCTTGCCGGCCGGCGACGACCGCGACCAGCGCAGCCTCACCGTGCTGGCGGCGGTGCTGCCCGACCTGCGCCTGCTGCGGGAACTGATCGCGCGCGGCGTCGACGTCAATGCCGCGCACGCGGGCATGACGCCCCTGCTCGCGGCGACGCGCGACAGCTGGCATGGCCGCCCCGACGCGGTGATGACCCTGCTGGCCAACGGCGCCGACCCGCGCATCACCGATCACGAAGGCAACACGCCGCTGCACCTGGCGGCCCGCAGCTCCGACCCCGGCGTCGCCGCGCTGCTGCGCGATGCCGCGGCCGAACTCGAAGCCCGCAACCAGGACGGGCTGACGCCGCTCGGCATGGCCTGCGCGGTCGGCAACTGGCGGCTGGCGAAATTCCTGCTCGAACGCGGCGCCAGGCCGGAGATCGAAGGCGGCACGCCCGCGCTGCTCGCCGCGGCCGGCGGCGACGAGGACGATGCGGCTGGTGTGCAGTTGCTGATCAAGCAGAAGGCGCGTGTCGACGCGCGCGATGCGCAGCGTCGCAGCGCGTTGCACGTGGCCGCGTTCCACGGCCACGACGACATTCTCGCTGCCCTGCTGGGCGCGGGCGCCGACGTGCGCGGTCGCGACAACGACGGTCGCACGCCGCTGCTCGAAGCCGCACGCGGCGGTCGTCTGTCGGCGCTCGAAGCGCTGCTGGCCGCCGGCGCCGACGTGCAGGCGGTCGACATCGCCGGCCGCAACGCACTGACCCTGGCCTGCACGGCGGAGCTGCCGTCGGCGACCATGGTGCAGCGCCTGCTCGAACTCGAGGTGCCCGCGGACATCGCCGACGCCGACGGCCGCAAGCCGGTCGACCGTGCTGCCGAAACCGGACGCTGGACGCTGGTGCGCCTGCTCGATCCCGACTACCCGCTGCCGGCCAATCTCGGCATCGCCGACGAGGAAGACGGCGCCGCGTCGGGCGACCGCACGCCGTTGCTGCTGCTCCGCGCGAGCCTGCGCGAGGGCCGCTTCGACGATCAGGGGCCGCTGCTGCGCCTGCTCGGTGCGCGCGATCTCGGTGGCCTGCTGCTCGATCCCGAGATGCCGCCTTCGTTCGATCGCATCGAATGGCTGCTGGCACAGGGTGCCGATGTCGAAGTCGCGGACGCGTCCGGTCGGCCGCCGCTGTGCGCGCTGCTGGGGTCTGCACCGACCACGCTGCCGATCCTGCAGACGCTGCTGCGCCACGGTGCGTCGCCCGGCGGCGCCGGCAACCTGGCGCGTTATCTCGCCGCCTGCGCCGATGACGACCAGGCCGCGCGCGCCTTCGAAACCTTTGCGCTCGACCTGCTGGCGCGTGGCGCCGATCCCTTCGCCGCGCTGCCCGGTGGCGATCCGCCGCTGTCGCTGGCCGTGCGTCTGGGCTGGCTGCGCCTGATCGAGCGTCTCGTCGATCACGGCGTCGACCTCGATGCCCGCGATTCGCGCGGCATGACCGCCCTGCATCTCGCCGCCGCACTCGGTCGCGAAGGCGCGCTCAAAACGCTGGTGCGTCACGGCGCGTCGCCGGCCGCGCATGCCGCCGATGGCCAGACGCCGCTGGGGGTGGCGCTGTCGGCCGGTCGCCGCGATCTCGCCGACTGGCTCGACTGGCGCGGCTGGAAATTGCCGCGCCGCGCCTTGGAAGCGACTGATCTGCCGGCCGCCGCGAACGCGGGTGATGCCGAAGCGGTGCGCCGTCTGCTGGATCTCGGGTTCGCGGTCGACACCGTCGACGGCCAAGGCTGCACCGCATTGCTGCGTGCGGCCGGCGGTGGCCATGCCGACGTCGTCGAACTGCTGTTGTCGCGCGGCGCCGACGCGTCGCGCGCAGCCCAGTCCGGTGCGACGCCGCTGTCGGCGGCGGTCAGCATGCGCCACGCCGGCATCGTCGATCGCCTGCTGGCGCATGGCGTGTCGCTCGACCAGCGCCTGCCCGGCGAAGTCAGCGTGCTGATGCTCGCCGCCGCACTCGGGCTGCCCGATCTCGCCGCGCGTCTGCTGACCGCCGGCGCCGACGTGCATGCGACCGATGCGCAGGGCCTGACGCCGCTGCACTGCGCCGCGCTCTACGGCTTCACGTCGCGCGATCGGCCGCGTCTGCTCGCCCTGTTCGACACGCTGCTGCTGGCCGGGGCCGAGGTCGACGCGCCTGCCGCCGGCGGCGTGACGCCCCTGCTGTTGCTGCTCGGCGCCCGGGCCGAACCCGGCACCGCCTGCGACGAGGATGTGGTGCTCGCGGCGATGGAGCATCTGCTCGACGAGGGTGTCTCGCTGGAATCGCAGGACCAGCGCGGCTTCGGCCCGCTGCACCTGTCGGGCCTGCACGGCCAGCTGCGCATCGCCCGCCGCCTGCTCCGCGCCGGCGCCGACCCGGACCTGCGCGACACCCTCAACCGCACCCCGCGCGAGATTGCGGTCATGCGCGGCTTCGTCGACGTCGCCGCCGAGTTCGCACCCGCGCAGGGCAACGACGGCGTGTCGATGGCGCGGTTCCTGCGCGAGCAGCGCTGACGACCCGGGGTTTGCCCGGGCTTGTTCCGCGCTCCCGGAGGCGGCACAGTCAGGCGTCCGGTCCTCTGCAGGAAGCACCCATGAACCGCACGCTCTCCGCGCTGCTCGCCCTCGCGTTTCTCGCTGGAGCCGCGCCCGTCGTCGATGCACAAAGTGCGCGTCAGGCGCGCCAGGAAGTCGAAGCCTCCATGTTAGTGACGGGCCACGTCGACATCGATCGAGAAGGCAAAGTCAGCGGCCATGCCTTCGACAAGCCGGAAAAACTGCCGGCGCATGCGGTCAATCTGATCGAACGCGCGATTCCCGCGCTGCGCTTCGAGCCTGTCCTCGTCGACGGTGCGCCCGTGCTTGCGCGCGCCAAGATGAGTGTGCGCCTGGTCGCGACACCGGTGGGCGACAGCGAAGGCAATATGCACGTGCGCATCGCCAGTGCGCATTTCGGCGAGGAATATTCGGATGCTGATCGCACCAGCGTGCGGCGTTCCGACCTGCGTCCACCGCGCTACCCGATGAACATCGCGCAGATCGGCGGCAAGGGCACGGTCTATCTGCTGGTGAAGGTCGGACGCGACGGCAAGGCTGAAGATGTCGTCGCCGAACAGGTCAATCTGACCGCACTCGGCAATGCACGACAGATGCAGATGATTCGCAACACATTGTCGAAGACTGCGATCGACAACGCGCTCAAGCACTGGACGTTCACCCCGCCGGAGCAGGGTGAGGACACGAATCGTGATTACTGGGTGGTGCGCGTGCCCGTCGATTTCAGGTTGGCCGATGACCGGGAGACCGCGTACGGGCAGTGGAGTGCCTACCATCCCGGCCAGCAGCAGCGCCCGGAATGGGCCGCGCCGACGCCGCCGGGTTTCAGTCCTGACACCCTGGTGGCCGGCGGCGTGACGCCGGAAACCTCGCGCTTCAAACTGTTGACCCCGTTCCAGGGCTGAACCATTCGATTTCCTTTTCCCCGCGCCCAAGGCGTGAACAAGGAGGTTCCATGCGACATACACTAGTGCTGACCGGCAGTCTTCTTGCGTTCGCGATTGCGGCTCCGGCGGGTGCACGTGGCGCTGCCGAGGTCGTGGCGTTTCCCACAATGGTCAAAGTCGTCGTCGACGAACGCGGTCAGCCGACCGACATCGAAGCGTCGCCCAGGCTGCCCCAAGGTCTTCGCGATTTCGTCGAGGCGCGTGCGCGCGATCTCGCATTTGAGCCCGCAGTGATCGAGGGGCGCCCGCTTGGCGGCGTGACCTACGTGGTCTTCGGTGTCTGCGCGGTGCCGGCGGCCGGCGACCAGATGCACTTGGCCGCCGAGTATCGGAGTCACGGTCCGGGCCTGGCGGACGGCTCGGCGTATCCCGCGCCACCGCGTTATCCAGTGGAAGCGGCGCGGCGCGGACTGTCAGCGAGCATGACGGTGAACTACACCGTGCAGCCTGACGGCAGCGCGAGCCTGGATTCCGTCGAGTTCGCCGACAGCACGCGTGAGCGCAACCGTGCACCCTTCGAACGCATGGCCCGCGAGTGGGTCGCCGGCATGCAGGCGCTGCCGGAACAGGTGGATGGTCGGGCGATTACCACCCGCGTCAGTACGCCTGTGACCCTAGAGGTGGCGAACACGGGCTCGCGCAAGGCGCGGGAGATGTTGAAGAACATGCAGGATTCGAGAACCGGCTCCGCGGAATGTGTCGCCGCCGAGCAGGGGCAGGCCGGTGGCCAGATCGTCACCGCACAATCGGCGTTCGCAATTCGCGACGCAGGGTAAGTCCCAGCGCGTCGTCCGCAGTGGCGGCGCCAGCGAAAAAGGCCCCGCGCGAGCGGGGCCTTTTCGTGTCCAGCGAAGACCGGCGAGCCGGTCAGCGCTTCATCGACGAGAAGAATTCCTCGTTCGACTTGGTGGTCTTCATCTTGTCGAGGAGGAACTCCATCGCGGCGATCTCGTCCATCGGGTGGAGGAGCTTGCGCAGGATCCAGATGCGCTGCAGCAGGTCCGGCTCGATGAGGAAATCCTCGCGGCGGGTGCCCGACTGGTTGACGTTGATCGCCGGGTAGACGCGCTTTTCGGTGATGCGGCGGTCCAGGTGCACTTCCGAGTTGCCGGTGCCCTTGAACTCCTCGTAGATCACCTTGTCCATCGCGCTGCCGGTGTCGACGAGGGCGGTGGCGATGATGGTCAGCGAGCCGCCTTCCTCGACGTTGCGCGCGGCGCCGAAGAAGCGCTTCGGGCGGTGCATCGCGTTGGCGTCGACGCCACCGGTCAGGACCTTGCCCGACGAGGGCACGACGTTGTTGTAGGCGCGGGCGAGGCGGGTGATCGAGTCGAGCAGGATGACGACATCCTTCTTGTGCTCGACCAGGCGCTTGGCGCGCTCGATCACCATTTCGGCGACCTGCACGTGGCGCGCGGCGGGCTCGTCGAACGTGGAGGAGATGACCTCGCCGCGCACGGTGCGCTGCATTTCGGTCACTTCTTCCGGACGCTCGTCGATCAGCAGCACGATCATGTGCACGTCGGGGTGGTTGTAGGTAATCGCGCTGGCGATCTGCTGCATCATCATCGTCTTGCCCGCCTTCGGCGGCGAGACGATCAGGGCGCGCTGGCCTTTGCCCTGCGGGGCCATCAGATCGAGGATGCGGCCGGCGATGTCCTCGCTGGAACCGTCGCCGCGCTCGAGCTTGAAGCGCTTGCGCGGGAACAGCGGGGTCAGGTTCTCGAACAGCACCTTGCCCTTGCTGGCTTCCGGCGGCTCGCCATTGATGGTGTCGACGACCGACAGCGCGAAGTAGCGTTCGCCGTCCTTGGGCCAGCGGATGCGGCCGAGCAGATGGTCGCCGGTGCGCAAATTGAAGCGGCGGATCTGGCTGGGCGAGATGTAGACGTCGTCCGGACCGGCGAGGTAGCTCGCCTCGGCCGCGCGCAGGAAGCCGTAGCCGTCGGGCAGGATTTCCAGCACGCCGTCGGCGACGACGCCTTCGCCGTGGCGGGTCAGCACCTTGAGCAGGCCGAAGATCACGTCCTGCTTGCGCGCGCGCGCCAGGCCTTCGATCGAGAGCTGGTCGGCGATGTCGTACAGCTTGTGCGCCGGCATCTGCTTCAGATCGCTCAGCGTGTACTGGGGGAAGCCTTCCGGAATGTTCGGCGGCGGCAGGCGCTGTACGTGATCGTTGTTGCCGTCCTGCGGCAGGCCGTCGTCGCGGCCGCCACGCTGGCGGTCACGGCGGTTCTTGAAGCGGTCGCGACGGTTGCCGCGCTCGCCGCCCTGCTCGTGGCGGTTCTGGTTCTGGTGGTGATGCTGGCCGCCGCCCTGCTGCGGGCGCGGTTCGCCGCCCTGGCCCTGCTGCGGCGCGTTGCCCTGGCCATTGCCCTGCGCATTGCGCGGCATGTCGCTTTGGCCGGCATCGCCCGACGCCTTCGGCGCATCGGTCTGGGGTGCCGGTGCTTCAGCGGCCTGCGGCCTGGGCGCGGGTGCGTCCTGGGCCGGCAGCAGCTGCGGCTGGCTGGATTCGGATGCGGTGGAGTCGGTGGCCTTCTTGGCCACGCGCGCCTTGCGGACGCGCTTCACGGCGGTGTCGCCCTCGGGCGTGCCGGGATCGGATGTGTTGTCGGACAAGCGGAAAATCCTCGCTCGGTGCGAGCGCCCGGGACGGGCGGGTGCGGATGACGGAAGTCAGGGAATGACGCCAGATGGGTGCGGCGCGCCTGTGGCGTGCCGGAGCAGCGCAAACCTAGCACTGCGCCCGACCGGCGGCAAGACGCGCGACGCGGTCGGTTCAGGCGACGGCGGCCGGTGTGACCGCGTCGCGAAGGCGCTCGATCAGAGCGCCTTGTCGATCAGCTGGGCGAGCTGCGGCTTGCCGACGGCGCCGATCTGGGTGCCCTGCACCTGGCCGTCCTTGAAGACCAGCAGCATGGGAATCGAGCGCACGTGGTACTTCAGCGCGGTGGCCTGGTTCTGGTCGACGTCGACCTTCACGATCTTGGCGCGGCCGGCGTAGTCGCCTGCCAGTTCGTCCAGGGCCGGGGCGATCATCTTGCAGGGGCCGCACCACGGGGCCCAGAAGTCGACCAGCACCGGGACATCGGACTGCAGAACGGTGGCGTCGAAGTCGGCATCGCTGGCGTGGATCACGGCATTGCTCACGGGAATCTCCGGGTGGCGGGGCGCCCGCCAGAGCAGCGGCGCCGGGATGGATGTAAAATGGGGGATCGCCGACCGGAATCAAGGTGGCGCTCCTGCGGGACGACCCACGCGTCCTGCGCCCAGGCAGTCTGCCGTCGCGACTGTCTCCCACGCAAGCACGCGGCGCCCTCCAGCCGGCGACGCCCGGACACATTCCTACGCATGAGCGACAAGCCTCTTACCGACATCACCTTCTCGTCCTTCGACCTGCATCCGGCGCTGCTCGCCGGGCTCGAAGGCGCGGGCTTCACCCGCTGCACGCCGATCCAGGCGATGACCCTGCCGCTCGCCCTGCACGGGCGCGACGTCGCCGGCCAGGCCCAGACCGGCACCGGCAAGACGCTGGCCTTCCTGGTCGCGGTCATCAACCGCCTGCTGTCGAAGCCGGCGCTGGCCGAGCGCAAGCCCGAAGACCCGCGCGCGCTGATCCTGGCGCCGACCCGCGAACTGGCCATCCAGATCCACAAGGACGCGGTGAAGTTCGGCAGCCAGCTCGGCCTGAAGTTCGCCCTCGTCTACGGCGGCGTCGATTACGACAAGCAGCGCCAGATGCTGCAGGAAGGCGCCGACGTCATCATCGCCACGCCCGGCCGCCTGATCGACTACGTCAAGCAGCACAAGGTCGTCAGCCTGCACGCCTGCGAGATGTGCGTGCTCGACGAAGCCGACCGCATGTTCGACCTGGGCTTCATCAAGGACATCCGCTTCCTGCTGCGGCGCATGCCGATCCGCACCGAGCGCCAGACGCTGCTGTTCTCGGCGACGCTGAGCCATCGCGTGCTCGAGCTCGCCTACGAGCACATGAACGAGCCGGAGAAGCTGGTCGTCGAGGCGGAATTCATCACCGCGGCCAAGGTGCGGCAGAAGCTGTACTACCCGGCCGATGAGGAAAAGATTCCTCTGCTGATCGGTCTGCTGTCGCGCAGCGAAGGCGCGCGGACCATGGTGTTCGTCAATACCAAGGCCTTCGTGGAGCGCGTCGCGCGCGCGCTGGAGAAGGCCGGCTACCGCGTCGGCGTGCTGTCGGGCGACGTGCCGCAGAAGAAGCGCGAAACGCTGCTGAAGAAGTTCCAGGCCGGCCAGCTCGAACTGCTGGTCGCCACCGACGTCGCCGCGCGCGGCCTGCATATCGACGGCGTCTCTCACGTCTTCAACTACGACCTGCCGTTCGACGCCGAGGATTACGTGCACCGCATCGGCCGCACCGCGCGTCTCGGCGCAGAAGGTGACGCGATCAGCTTTGCCTGCGAGCGCTACGCGATGTCGCTGCCGGACATCGAGGCCTACATCGAGCAGAAGATTCCGTCCGAGCCGGTCACGCAGGAACTGCTGACCGCGCTGCCGCGCAAGCCGCGCGAGGGCGTGGAGGTTGACGCCGAGGAAGGCGAGAGCATCGGCGAGATCTTCAAGGAAGTGCGCGAAGCGCGCGCCGCCGAGGATGCCAAGCGCGGCGGTGGCCGTGGCGGTCCGGGTGGCGGTCGCGGCGCACCGGGTGGCCGTGGCCCGCGTTCGGGCGGTGGCGAAGGCCGTGGCGAGCGCGGTCCGCGCAAGCCGCGCACGCCGCGTCCGGAAGTCGCCGCCGAAGACGCTGCGGCCGCGCCGGCCAAGCCGGTCGTCGACGCCGCCGGTGCCGTCGCGCAGGCGATGCCGGACGAGTCGCGTCCGCCGCGCAAGCGCCGTCGTCGCCGTGGCGGCAAGAAGGTCGAGGGTGCGGAAGGCACGGCGCCGCAGGGCAACGAGGCGAAGTCGGCCGAGTCCAGGCCGCGCGGCAATGGCGGCAACGGCGGCAAGGGTCCGCGTGAAGTGCGTCCGACCCAGCGTCCGGCACCGGCCGCGGCCGCCGAGAAGGCCCCGTCGCTGCTCAGCCGCATCGGACGCGGTCTGCGTCGCCTGGTCTCCGGTGGCGATTCGCGCTGATCCTGGGCGCGGTTCCGCTCTCAAAAAAAAAAGCCCCGCTCCGGCGGGGCTTTTTCGTTCCGTGTGTTCCGGACGGGATGCCGCGTCTTCTGCTTGCGCCCTTCCTCGCGTGCGGGGGATGAGAACGGCCCGTCTGCGCGGCACTGCCGCGCGGGTCGATCGAATGCCCGGCGTGCTTCGCCGGGCCGGACGGGTTGGGTGGGGGCAAACGTTCGGATGGCGACAGCGACGATCCGAGCGATTCGACGAATTGCGCTCGATGCAGAGAGATGGGCGCGCATGCTTCGCCCCCATCCCATCCTTCTCCCCGTAGACGGGGGACGGAGCTGTACGTCGCGCCGCTCCGATGACGCCGCCCTGCACGCGATCCCTGCAATAATCCCGCGCATGAGCGTCCTGCGATTCGACAACGTCAGCAAGCAGTATCCCGGCGGCCACGTGGCGCTGTCGGAGGTCAGTTTCGAGGTGGCGGCCGGGGAGATGCTGTTCGTCACCGGCCACTCCGGGGCGGGCAAGAGCACGCTGCTCAAGCTCATCCATCTGGCGGAGCGGCCGAGCCGTGGCGCGGTGGTGTTCGGCGAACGCAACCTGCTCAAGGTCCGCGGCCGCAAGGTCGCCATGCACCGGCGCGAGGTCGCGGTGGTGTTCCAGGACCATCGCCTGCTCGCCGACCGCAGCGTGTTCGACAACATCGCGCTGCCGCTGATCCTGCGCGGCATGCGCCGGCCGGAGATCGGCAAGCGCGTGCGCAGCGTGCTGGAACGGCTGGGGCTCGGTGCGCGCGAACGGGCGCTGCCGACACAGCTTTCGGCCGGTGAGCAGCAGCGTATCGGCATCGCGCGCGCCATCGTCGGCGAGCCGCGCCTGCTGGTCGCCGACGAACCCACCGGCAACCTTGATCCCACTTTGTCGGCCGAAATCATGGCGCTGTTCGCCGAGATGCCCGAGCGCGGCACCAGTGTGCTGATCGCCAGCCACGATCTCGGTCTGGTGAAGCGCATGAAGAAGCGCACGCTGGTGCTCGACCACGGCACGCTCGCCGACGACATCTCGCCGGAGGATCTCGCCGATGCCTGAGGCGCCCCGCAACCAGCCCGCGCGCAGCGGGCCGTCGCCGGTCGGCACCTGGTTCGACCACCACGTCTACAGCGTGCTCGCCAGTCTCGGGCGGTTGTTCAGGAAGCCGTGGTCGGCGGCGCTGACCATCGGCGTCATGGCGGTGGCGCTCGCGCTGCCGCTGGGCCTGTGGCTGGTGCTCGACAACGTCGGTCGGCTGGGCGGCAGCATCGACGCCTCGCGCGAGATCAGCGTGTTCCTCAAGCAGGACATCGACGGCGCGCGCGCTGAAACGATGGCCCGCGAACTGCGCGGGCGCAGTGATGTCGGCAGCGTCGTGCATCGCTCGCCCGATGAAGGCCTGGCCGAGTTGCGCGAGCGCGGCGAGTTCGGCGATGCGATCGACGTGCTCGGCGAGAACCCCTTGCCGCACGTGCTGATCGTGACGCCCGGCGGCGACGAGATGCTGCTGGCCGAGTCGCTGCGCGCACTGCCCGAATCGGAACTCGTCCAGCACGACGCGCAGTGGCGCGAACGTCTCGACGGCTGGCTGCGCTTCGGCGGCCGCGTGGTCTGGGTGCTGGCGGCGCTGCTCGGGATCGGCGCACTGCTGGTCGTTGGCAATACGGTGCGGCTGGACATCCAGTCGCGGCGCGAGGAACTCGGCGTGCTGCAGTTGCTGGGCGCGACCGACGGCTTCATCCGCCGGCCGTTCCTGTATCTCGGCGCCTGGTACGGACTGGCCGCAGGCGGTGTGGCGCTGGGCCTGCTGGCCGTGGCCGGCCTCGCGCTGCAGCCGCCGCTGGCGGAACTGGCCGCGAGCTACGGCGCGACGTTCGCGCTGCGCGGCTTCGGCCCGGCGGGCGTGGTCGCGGTGCTGGCCGGTGCGACGCTGCTCGGCTGGCTCGGCGGCGGCATCGTCACCGGGCATTTCCTGCGCCAGACCCGGCCCACCGAGACCTGAGCCGTGCACGACCTCCGTCATCTCGCAGGCGACGCGCCCCGGGTGATGGTCGTCGACGGTTCGAAACTGGTGCGGCGCCTGATCGGCGACGTGCTGCGCCAGTCGCTGGCCGGTGTCGAGGTGATCGAATGCACGGGCCTCGCCGATGCGGTGGCCGCACTCGACGCCGCGCCGGTCGATCTGGTCAGCACCGCGCTGTCGCTGCCCGACGGTGACGGTCTGCAGCTCGCGCGGCGCGTGCGCGAAGCGGCGGGTCAGCGCTACGTGCCGGTAATCGTGGTTTCGGGTGATGCGCAGTCGCATCTCGAAGCGCGGCGTTTCACCGAGGACGTCACCGACCATTTCGACAAGGCGCTGGGCCATCGCGCGCTGGCGGAATTCATCCGCGGCTACGTGCGCCCCGAGCCGATTCCCGACGCCCACGTGCTCTACGTCGAGGACAGCCGCACCGTCGCGCTGGCCACGCGGCGCATGCTCGAAGCGCAGCAGATGCGCGTGACCCACGTGCTCAGCGCCGAGGACGCGCTTGCGTACCTCGACGCGTACCGCGACGGTCCCGCGGCACCCGGCGCGGATCTGGTGCTGACCGACGTCTATCTGAAGGGCGAACTCAGCGGCCACGATCTGCTGCGCGCGGTGCGACGCGACTTCGGTTACGGCAAGCGGCGCCTGCCGGTGCTGGTGATGACGGGCGACGGCAATCTCGAGAACCAGGTCGGGTTGCTGCGCGCCGGTGCCAACGATCTGGTCGTCAAGCCGGCCGAGGAACGCGTGCTGGCGACGAAGACGCTGTTCCAGCTGCGTCTGGCGGCGATGCGCTGAGGTCCTTACAGCTTTTCGTGGAAGCGCTTGCGCGCCATTCCGATGATCCTGCGATTTACTGCATTCCATGATCGCGCGCGAGCGCGCTCCACAGGGAAATTGCCGTTACGCTGACGGCCGTTTCGCGATCGAATTTCACATGTCCGACATCCGCCTCGAACCCTCCTGGAAATCGCGCGTCGGCGACTGGCTGCTGCGCGAGGACATGCAGGCGCTGTCGGCGTTCCTGCGCGCGCGCAAGGCGGCGGGCGCGCGGATCTACCCGCCGGGTCCGGAGATCTTCGCCGCCTTCGATGCGACGCCCTTCGACGCGGTCAAGGTCGTGATCCTCGGGCAGGACCCGTATCACGGGCCGGGACAGGCCCATGGCCTGTGTTTTTCCGTGCGACCGGACGTGCGCGTGCCGCCGTCGCTGGACAACATGTACAAGGAGATCGAACGCGATCTCGGGCTGCCGCGACCCGATCACGGCTGGTTGATGCCGTGGGCGAAGCGCGGCGTGCTGCTGCTCAATGCGGTGCTGACGGTCGAGGAAGGCAAGGCCGGCGCGCACCAGGGCAAGGGTTGGGAGGGGTTCACCGATCACGTCGTCGACGTGCTCAATCGCGATCGCGAGGATCTGGTCTTCCTGCTGTGGGGCAGCTACGCGCAGGCCAAGGGCAAGGTCATCGACACCCACCGGCATTGCGTGCTCAGGACCACGCATCCATCGCCGCTGTCGGCGCATCGCGGCTTCCTCGGCAGCGGACATTTCTCGAAGACCAACAACTTCCTGCGCAAGCGCGGCATCGCGCCGGTCGACTGGTCGCTGCCGCGCCGGGCGGAGTTGCCTGCGTGATCCGCAGTGTCGAAGCCACGCGCTACGTCACGCCACTGCGCGAAGGCGGCTCGCTGCCGGCGGTCGTCGAGGCCGACGACGACGGCATGTACGTGATGAAGTTCCGCGGCGCAGGGCAAGGGCCCAAAGCGCTGGTCGCCGAGTTGATCGCCGGCGAGTTCGCGCGCCTGCTCGGGCTGCCGATTCCGGAGATCGTCTTCATCGGTCTCGACCCGGACATGGCCTCGACCGAACCCGATCCGGAGATCCAGCACCTGATCCGCGCGAGCGCCGGCTGCAATCTCGCGCTGGATTACCTGCCCGCGTCGATCAATTTCGATCCGGCGGTCGATCCGCCCGACGCCGACCTCGCCTCGCGCATCGTCTGGTTCGATGCCTTCGTCTGCAATGTCGACCGCACCGCGCGCAATACCAACCTGCTGGTCTGGCATCGCCAGCTCACCCTGATCGACCACGGCGCCGCGCTGTACTTCCACCACGACTGGGACAGCGCGGCGCGCATCGCGAGTGGCCCGTTCGCGCGCGTCGCCGATCACGTGCTGCTGCCGTTCGCATCCGCGCTCGAGGCCGCCGATGCCGCGCTGTCGGCGCGCATCACCGAGGCCGACATCCGTCGCATCGTCGCGCAGGTGCCCGACGACTGGCTGGGCGGCGAGCCGCACTTCGCCGATGCCGACGCGCATCGCGCGGCCTATGTCGCGTTCTTCTGCACGCGCCTCGCGCACCGCGCGGTCTTCGTCGAGGAGGCACAGCGTGCGTATGCAGCAGGTCTATGACTACGCGGTGATCCGGGTCGTGCCCCGGGTCGAACGCGAGGAATTCATCAACGCCGGCGTCATCGTGTCCTGCCATGGCGCACGCACGCTGGCAGCCGCCGTGTCGCTGGATGTCGCGCGGCTGTATGCGCTCGACCCGCACGCCGATGCAGCGTCGCTGCAGCGGCATCTCGACGCGATCGTGCGCATCTGCCGCGGCGATGCCGATGGCGGGCCGATCGCCGCATTGCCGGCACGTGCGCGTTTCCATTGGCTGACCGCCAAACGCAGTGCGGTGATCCAGGTCTCGCCGGTGCACACCGGGCGCACGGCCGATCCCGAGGGACTGTGCGCACGCCTGATGGCGCGCATGGTCCTGCCACCGCAGCCCGTGCGCGGCGCATAAAAAAAAAACCCGGCAGCGTGCGGGCTGCCGGGTCGGATCCGGGCGAGGGAGGGATCGCCTGGATGTTCGGGTGCGGAGCGTCGCTCCGCGGCGCAATGAGCGCGATCGATCAGATCAGCGCTTGGTGGTCTTCGAAGCGGCCTTGGCGACCTTCTCGGCCTCGGCGCGCACGTCGGCGGTCGTGGTCTCGATGTGCGACTTGGCGATCTCGGCGATGGCCTCGTGCGCCTTGACGGCGCGGCCCATCACTTCCTGGCCGGTGCCGACCAGACGCTCGACGTTCTCGCGGGCGATCTGCGCACCCTTCGGCCACAGGGCCTTCATGCTGTCGAGGTCGCGGGCGTCGAGCGCCTCGCTGGCGAACGCGAACGTGGCATTGGCGTTGTCGCCGAAGGTGGAGACGTTGAGCGCGATCATCGACTGGAGATTGTCGAGCGCGATGTGGTTGATCTGCGCGGCGGCATCGGCGAACTGGCGCGACGCGGCGGCGAACTGCTCGTTGAACTGGAACGACATGGCGGTTACCTGCGTGAGCCGGCGGTCTGCCGGGTTTGTGCGGTGCAGCATACCGCAGCCATGTTGCATTGCAACAAGAAGCCGACGAACGGTCGCCGGGCATTCAGTTTTGTAGCGGAATCAGTTGCTTATGGGCCGCGGCGCGGCGGTGGCCGTCAGGCTCAGGGGCCGGTGTAGCGGCAGCCCGAGGTGCAGGTTTCGCGGATCACGATCGCGCTCAGCTGTGGCAGCGCGGGCTTCAGGCGCTCCCAGATCCAGATCGCCAGGCGCTCGCTGGTCGGGTTTTCCAGACCGGGAATGTCGTTGAGATAGTGATGATCGAGCTGCGCGTAGAGCGGCGCGAAGGCGGCCTTCAGATCGCCGAAGTCCATGATCCAGCCGGTCTCGGGACCGGGTTCACCGGACACGTGCACCTCCACCTGGAAGGAATGCCCGTGCAGCCGCGCGCACTTGTGCCCGGGCGGCACGTTGGGCAGCCGATGCGCGGCCTCGAGGGTGAAAACCTTGAAGATGTCCATGCGCGCATTCTCGCCGCCGCGCCGGCCGCGCGGCAATCGTCGCCGGCCTGACATCTGGCGCTGACACGATGGCCGGTCTTTCCGTCGACCCGACCCCACGATGTCCCCGATGCGTGTTCTGCTGCCGCTGCTGATCGCCACTGCCGCCACGATGATGCCCGCCCGGCCCGCACACGCGGAAACCGCCACCGCGAAACCTCTGGTCATCGCCCACCGCGGCGCCAGTGCCCGCATGCCCGAGCACACGCTGGCGGCCTACCGGCGCGCGGTCGAGGACGGCGCGGACTTCATCGAGCCGGACCTGGTGATGACGCGCGACGGTGTGCTGGTCGCGCGCCACGAGAACGAGATCGGCGGCACCACCGATGTCGCCCTGCATCCGCAGTTCGCCGATCGCAAGCGGACCCAGCGCATCGACGGCATCGAGGTGACCGGATGGTTCACCGAGGATTTCTCGCTGGCCGAACTCAAGACCCTGCGTGCGCGCGAGCCGCTGCCTGCGCTGCGCGGCATCTGGTACGACCGCCAGTTCGCGGTGCCCACGCTGCACGAGATCATGGCGCTGCTCGACGATCTGGTGCGCAGCTCCGGGCGCGACATCGGTCTGATTCCCGAGATCAAGCACCCCACGCACTTCCGCGCCATCGGTCTGCCGATGGAGCGGGCGCTCGTCGATGCGCTGGCCACGCACGAAGTCGCCCGGCGCGTGCCGCTGGTGGTGCAGTCGTTCGAGCCCGACAGCCTGCGCACGCTGGCGCGGATCGGCGCAGACCCGCTGCCGGCGCTCGCACTGCTGCAGCTGATCAGCGATCCGGCCACGTGGCCGGCCGATGTCGAGGCCACGGGCGGCCATACGCGCTATCGCGATCTGCTCACGCCCGACGGGCTGCGCGGCATAGCGACGTACGCACGCTGGCTCGGCCCGCACAAGGCGCAGATCGGCGAGGTCGTCCGCGGTGGCCGCCTCGAAGCAACGACGTTGGTGGCCGACGCACATGCGGCCGGCCTGAAGGTCATGCCCTACACCTTCCGGCCCGAGAATGCGTATCTCCCGCGCAGTCTGCGCAGCGGCGCGGCGAACGCGCGTCACGATGCCGGCGCGCTTGCGGAAATGCGGCTGTTCCTCGACGCCGGCATCGATGGTCTGTTCGCCGACGATCCCGCGCTGGCGCGACAGGCCGTGGACGCACGCTGAACCCGCTGCATCCGTGACGGGCGCAGCGCCCGTAGGTCCCGTGCAATCCGCCACGGGAGTTCCAGATGTCGAAGCTGCAGTCCGCTCGCACAGGTGCGCGCTGCGTCGGGTTGGTCGTTGGCCTGCTCGCGGCCCTGCCGGTGGCGGCCGTCGAGCGCGAGGACGCGCGCGCCCTGTCGCGTGACGACGGACGTCTGCTCTATCGGGAAGTGCACTACCGCGATCGCACGGGCGATGTCGCACGCCGGGTCGTGCTCTACCAGTGCCCGGATGGCGTGGCCTTCGCGCGCAAGACCGTCCTGGCGACCGCTGCCGATGCGCAGCCGGACTTCGCGTTCCACGATGCACGCAGCGGCTACCGGGAAGGGGTGCGCACACGCGACGGACATCGCGAGATCTTCGTGCAGCGCGCCGGTCAGGCCATGCGCACCGAGCCATTGCCCCAGGCCGGGGATGCGGTGATCGATGCAGGCTTCGACGCAGCGGTACGCGCGCAGTGGACGGCGCTGGGCGGCGGGCCGCAGCGGCTGTCGTTCCTGCTGCCGGAAAGGTTCGCCTTCATGCCGGTGCGGGTGACGCCGGCGGGCGATGTCGACGGCACACGCCGCCTGCGGATGTCGGTCGACCGCTGGTTCGGCTTCGCGATCGCGCCGATCGAATTGCGCTACGGGTTGCAGGACCGGCGCCTGCGTGAGTTCGCCGGGCCCGGCACGGTGCGGGACGCGCGCGGCAGGCCGGTCGATGTGCGCATCGTGTTTCCGGAACGTGCCACGGCCGTCGCCGCGTCCGAAGTCGACGCCGCGCTGGCGGATCCGCTCGTCGGCCGATGCGCGACCTGAAGCCCCCGGTCGCACGTGCGCGGCGCCCGCGTCGACACGCGCGCCGCTTGCGCGGCGTCGTGTCTGCGACGAGGATGGCCGTCGGTTCCCGACCAGGATGCACGCACCGGATGCCACAGCACGATGCGACCGCGACAGCGCCCGGAACCGGGCTGGACGACTGGCTGGGGCGCGTGGCCGAGGGCGATCGCGGTGCCTTCGAAGCCCTGTATCGCGAAAGCGCGTCCCGACTGCTGGGCATCTGCATCCGCGTGCTGCACGACCGCGACGAGGCCGAGGACGCGTTGCAGGACGTCTACGTGCGCATCTGGCGCAAGGCCGCGCAGTTCGACCCGGCACGCGCGGGCGCGGCGACGTGGCTGGCCACGGTTGCGCGCAACACCGCGATCGATCGGCTGCGCGCGCGCCCGGCGCATGCGCTGGCACCGATCGAACTGGTGGAGGCGATGCCCGACGACGGCGAGACGCCCTTGGAATCCACCGAACGGGCGGGCGATCGCAGCCGGCTCGACGCGTGTTTCGACACCCTGGAGCCGCGTCGCCGCCGCCTGATCCGTGCCGCGTTCTTCGACGGTTCGACCTACGACGAACTCGCGCGACGCGCAGGCGCGCCGCTGGGATCGGTGAAGAGCTGGATCCGACGCGGCCTGCTGCAGCTGCGCGCCTGTCTGGAGGCATGACGATGCGCGACTCCGACTTCGGCATCGATGACGTCGGCGACCCCGAGCCGCCGCGCGCGGATCTGCTCGCGGGCGAGTACGTGCTGGGTGTGCTCGATGCCGATGCGCGCGCGTCGGTCGAAACGCGCCTCACGCACGATGCCGGTTTCGCGCGTCTGGTCGCCGACTGGGAACGACGTCTGGCGCCGTGGCTTGCGGGCGTGCCCGAGGCGGACGTGCCCGCGCACGTGTGGCCGCGCATCCGCAGCGCGCTCGGTTGGGCGCCGGTGGCGTCCAGGCCCGAAGGGCTCTGGCACAGCGTCGCGCTGTGGCGCAGCGCGGCGGCACTGGCGGCGGCGGTCGCGATCGTCGCGGTACTGGCAGGCCGTGTGCCGGTCGACGACACGCGCCAGACGCCGGTCGTGATCGCGCCGACACCCGATCCTGCGCCTGCGCCGGTCGCCACCGCGCTACCGGTCACCACGCTGGCGCACGAGGACGGCTCGCCCGCCTGGCTCGCATCGGTCGATGCCGCGCACGGGCGGGTGCTGGTCGTGCCGCTGCCGGCCGATGTCGATGCAGAAGGACGCGTGGCCGAGCTGTGGCTGATCCCCGAAGGCGGCGCACCGGCGTCGCTGGGCCTGCTGCCGCACGATCGCACGCGCGCCATCGACGTGCCCGACACGCTGCGCGCGGCGCTGGTTGCAGGCGCGACGCTGGCGGTCTCGCTCGAACCGCCGGGTGGCGCACCGCAGGGCGCACCGACGGGACCGGTCGTCGCGAGCGGCGCACTGCGGATCTGAAGGACGTACTGATCGCCGTGGCCGCGCGCCACGGCATCGCGCCGTGCAAGGCATGCATCCGGATTTCACGGCAGTGCGTATCTTCTGTATGCCTTGTCCGCAGGAGTTCCCATGCCGAGCGATCCCCGCGCCGCCGTGACCGGCGCGCGCACGTCCCCCGGCGCGCTGCGCCGCTGGTTCGATACCGGCGCGCAGGCGGACCCGATCGGCGAAGGTGACGACCGCATCGACTGGTTGCGGGCGGCGCCGTTCGTGGCCATGCATCTGGCGTGTCTGGCGGTGTTCTGGGTCGGCGCGTCGCCGATCGCCGTCGCCGTGGCGGTTGGGCTGTATGCGGTGCGCATGTTTGCGATCACCGGCTTCTACCACCGCTACTTCTCGCATCGCACCTTCCGCACGTCGCGCGTGGTGCAGTTCGTGTTCGCGCTGATCGGCGCGTCCTGCGTGCAGCGCGGGCCGTTGTGGTGGGCCGCGCATCACCGCAACCATCACCGCCACACCGAGACCGAGCGCGATCCGCATTCGCCGCGCGTGCACGGCTTCTGGTGGAGCCACATGGGCTGGTTCCTGACGCGCGAGGGCTTCCGCACCGACTGGTCGCGCATTCCGGATCTGGCGAAGTATCCCGAGCTGCGCTGGCTCGACCGCTTCGACACGCTCGTGCCGGTGCTGCTGGCAGCGGCGCTGTTCGGACTGGGTGCGCTGCTCGAGCGCGTTGCGCCGGGCCTGGGCACCAGCGGCGGCCAGATGCTGGTGTGGGGATTCTTCATCTCCACCACCGTGCTGTTCCACGCCACGGTGACCATCAACTCGCTCGCGCACCGCTTCGGCAGCCAGCGTTTCGACACCGGTGACGACAGCCGCAACAACCTGTGGCTGGCACTGCTGACCTTCGGCGAAGGCTGGCACAACAACCATCACTTCTTTCCCGGCACCGCGCGCCAGGGCTTCCGCTGGTGGGAGATCGACCTGACCTGGTACGGCCTGAAGCTGATGTCGTGGCTGCGGCTGGTCAGCGATCTCAAGCCGGTGCCGGCCTGGGTGCACGAGAAGGCGCGCGCATGAGCCAGCGCATCGCCGTCGTCGGTTCGGGGATCGCCGGCCTCGCCAGTGCGTGGTGGCTGTCGCATCGCCACGACGTGACGCTGTTCGAGGCCGACACGCGGCTGGGCGGCCACACGCATACGCACGCGGTGCGGATCGGCGGCCGCGAGCTGCAGGTCGACACCGGCTTCATCGTCTTCAACCCGCAGCACTATCCCTTGTTGAGCGGGTTGTTCGCCGCGCTCGGCGTGGAGTCGCAGCCGACGACGATGAGCTTTTCGGTGCACGACGCCGCCAGCGGCCTCGAATACAACGCGACCTCGCTGGACACGCTGTTCTGCCAGCGCCGCAACCTGCTGTCGCCGCGCTTCTGGAGCATGTTGCGCGACCTGCGGCGCTTCTACCGCGAGGCGCCGGCCCTGCTCGAGAGCGACGACGCCGGGCCGACGCTCGGCGCGTACCTGCAGGCCAACGGCTACGGCGCCACCTTCCGCGATCTGCATCTGGTACCGATGGCGTCGGCGCTGTGGTCGTCGCCGGCCACGCGGATTCTCGACTTCCCGGCGCGCTATCTCGTCCAGTTCATGGCCAACCACCACATGCTGCAACTCACCGGGCGACCGGAGTGGCGGGTGGTGCGTGGCGGGTCGTCGCGCTACATCGATGCCCTGCGCGCGCGCTGGTCGGTGGGCGAGCGCGTGGGTTGTCCGGTGCTGTCGGTGCGCCGCGATGCGGCGGGTGTGCAGATCGCGACGGCAGGCGGCAGCGAGCGCTTCGACCAGGTCGTCATGGCCTGCCACAGCGACCAGGCGCTGGCGTTGCTCGACGATGCCGACGTTGCCGAACGCGAGGTGCTGGGCGCGATCCGCTACCAGCACAACGACACCGTGCTGCATACCGACGCCCGTCTGCTGCCACGCGACCGCAAGGCCTGGGCGGCGTGGAATGCGCATGTGCCGGCAATGCCCGGCGAGGCGTGCACGGTCAGTTACTGCATGGACCTGCTGCAGGGCCTCGACAGTCCCGAGCCGCTGGTCGTGACCCTCAACCGCAGCGAGGCGATCGACCCGGCGCGCGTGATCGCGCGCATGCGCTACGCGCACCCGGTGTACGACGCGGCCATGGTCGCCGCGCAGACGCGGCGCGGGGAGATCCAGGGCACGCGGCGGACCTGGTTCGCCGGCGCCTACTGGGGCTGGGGCTTCCACGAGGACGGCATCCGCAGCGCGGCGCAGGTCGCACGCGCGTTCGGGCTCGGGCCGCTGGCGGCAGCCGGCATGGCGGCCACGTCGCCTGCGGTGGCGAGCGCGGCATGACCACGTCGCGCGCACGCGATCCCGTCCCCGCGCCGCTGCACAGCGCGGTCTACGAGGGCGTCGTGCGCCATCGCCGGCACCGGCCGGTGCCGCACGCATTCGAGTATCGCGTGGCGCAGCTGTGGCTGGATCTCGACGAGCTCGACCACGTCTTCGACGGGCGCTGGTTGTGGTCGAGCCGACGTCCGGCGCTCGCGCGCTTCCGCCGTGAGGATTATCTGGGCCCGCCGGAGCTGCCGCTGATCGACGCCGTGCGTGCGCGCGTGCAGGCCGCACTCGGGCGCGCGCCCGAGGGGCCGATCCGGCTGCTGACGCATCTGCGCTACTTCGGGTTCGTCTTCAATCCGGTGAGCTTCTACTACTGCTACCAGGCCGACGGTACGACGCTCGACTGCATCGTCGCCGAGATCACCAACACGCCCTGGAAAGAGCGCCACGCCTACGTCCTGCCGGCCGCCGACGCCGAGCGTCACGGGCGTGCGCTGCAATGGGACTTCGACAAACGCTTCCACGTCTCGCCGTTCATGGCCATGGACCACGGCTACCGCTGGCGCCTGACGCCGCCGGTCGAGGATCTGCACGTGCACATGGATGTCCTGCGCGAGGGCGTGCGCGAATTCGACGCCACCATGACGCTGCAACGGCGACCCTTGGGCGCCGTGTCACTGGCGCGCGTGTTGTGGCGCTATCCGGCGATGACCGCACAGGTCGTGGCCGCGATCCACTGGCAGGCACTGCGCCTGTGGCTCAAACGCAATCCGGTCCACGACCATCCACGCCCTCCGGGCGTCGCCGAACAGGAGCCTTCCCGATGAACCAGATCGCCGCACATGCGGTGCAGCGCGCCTTCGGCCCGCTGGAGCGGCTGCTGCGCGGTCGGCTGGTCGCGCAGTTCGCGCAGCTGCGCGGCGGCGCGTTGCAGTTGGAGGACGCGCAGGGCGTCGAGATGTTCGGCGATCCGCAGGTCCGCCCGGTCCACGTGCGTGTGCGCGACGGCGCCTTCTACCGGCTGGTCGCGGCGAACGGCAGCGTCGGCGCGGGCGAGGCCTACATGGACGGATACTGGGAGTGCGACGACCTCGTCGGCCTTGTGCGTCTGCTGGTGCGCAACCGCGATCTGCTCGACGGCATGGAGACGGGCGTGGCGCGGGTCGGCGGGTGGGCGATGCGCGGCTGGAATGCGTTGCGCAGAAACACGCGCGACGGCAGCCGCCGCAACATCGCCGCGCACTACGACCTCGGCAACGATTTCTTCTCGCTGTTCCTGTCCCCGGACCTCATGTACTCGTCCGCGCTGTTCGAGCGCGACGAGGAGAGCCTTGAAGTCGCCTCCACACGCAAGCTTGACCGCATCTGCGAACTGCTGGCCTTGCGTCCGGGCGACCGGGTGGTCGAGATCGGCACCGGCTGGGGCGGCTTCGCACTGCATGCCGCCCGGCATTACGGCTGCCACGTCACCACGACCACGATCTCGCGCGAACAGCATGCGCTGGCGAGTGCGCGCATCGCCCAGGCCGGCCTGCAGGATCGCGTGACCCTGCTGCTGCAGGACTACCGCGACCTCGAAGGCACCTACGACAAGCTGGTGTCGATCGAGATGATCGAGGCGATCGGCGCGCAGTATCTGGAGACCTACTTCGGCAAGCTCGGCAGTCTGCTCGCGCCCGACGGCATCGCGCTGGTGCAGGCGATCACCATCGAGGACCACCGCTACGTGCAGGCGCGTGATTCGGTGGACTTCATCAAGCGCTTCATCTTCCCCGGCAGCTTCATCCCGTCGATCACGGCGATGCTGCAGGCCAAGACGGCGGCCAGCGATCTGCAGCTGCTGCAGCAGGACGACTTCGGGCCGTCCTATGCACGCACGCTGCGGATCTGGCGCGAGCGTTTCCTCGCGCAGTTGACCGAGGTGCGCCGACAGGGCTTCGACCGGCGCTTCGAGCGCATGTGGGAGTTCTACCTCGCCTATTGCGAAGGCGGTTTCCGGGAGCGTTCGATCGGCGTGTCGCACCTGGTGTTCGGTAAACCCGGGCATGTGCGGATGCGCGCGTCATGAGTCCGTTCTGGAGTCTGCTGCTGGTCTGGCTGCTGGCGGCGATCGCGATGACCGCGGCCTGGCGCTGGCAGAAGACGCGCGACAACGCCGGCATCGTCGATGTGGTCTGGGCCTGCGGCGTCGGCGGCGCGGCGATGCTGGTCGCGCTGCTCGGCGACGGCGCGCCGCTGCCGCGCATCCTGCTCGCGGTGCTCGGTGGCCTGTGGGGCCTGCGACTGGCAACGCATCTATGGAAGCGGGTGCGCGGCGAGGACGAGGACGGGCGCTACGCCTACCTGCGGGACCACTGGAACGGCGACCAGGCGAAGTTCTTCCTGTTCTTCCAGGCGCAAGCCCTGCTGATCGTGCTGTTCGCCGTGCCCTTCGTCGCGGTGGCGGCCAATCCGGTGTCGTCGCTGGGACTGCTGGCCGCGATCGTGGTCTGGCTGATCAGTGTCGGGGGCGAAGCGGTGGCCGATCGCCAGCTCGCCGACTTCCGCGCCGATCCGGCCAACAAGGGCAGGACCTGCCGCGAGGGCTTCTGGCGCTATTCGCGGCATCCGAACTACTTCTTCGAGTGGCTGCACTGGCTGACCTACGTGGTGCTCGCCGCCGGTTCGCCGCTGTGGTGGCTGTCGCTGGCCGGGCCGGTGGTGATGTACCTGTTCCTGCGCTACGTCAGCGGCATTCCCTACACCGAGCAGCAGGCGCTGCGCTCGCGCGGCGAGGACTACCGCGCCTACCAGCGCAGCACGCCGATGCTGTTTCCGTGGTTCCCCAAATCCGACGATCCAGGATCCTCCGCATGAACGCAGTGACCGAACTCGAACGCGACAGCGCAGCGCCCGGCCTGCTCGGCCTGGCCGAACGCGGCCTGGTGCCCGATGCCGCGTTGCGCCTGGGCATCCGCCGCCTGTGCGCGCAACGCCTGTCGGAAGAGGGCACGGGCGGGCTCGAAGCGCAGTCGCAGCGTTTCAGCGCGCTGCTCGATGCGTTGCGCACCAGTGCCGTGGCCATCCACACCGACGCGGCCAACAGCCAGCACTACGAGCTGCCGCCCGAATTCTTCGCGCTGTGCCTGGGCAAGCGCTACAAGTACTCGAGCTGTTACTACCCCACCGGCACCGAGACGCTGGATGAAGCCGAGGCGGCGATGCTGGCGCTCTACGGCCAGCGCGCCGAGCTGGCCGACGGCCAGGACATTCTCGAGCTGGGCTGCGGCTGGGGCTCGCTGACGCTGTGGATGGCCGAGCACTTTCCCAAGGCGCGCATCACGGCCGTCTCGAACTCGCGACCGCAGCGCCTGCACATCGAGGCGCAATGCAAGGCGCGCGGGCTGGACAACGTGCGCGTGGTCACCTGCGACGTGAACCGGCTGGAGCTCGACAGCGACGCCTTCGACCGCGTGGTGTCGATCGAGATGTTCGAGCACATGCGCAATTACCAGATCCTGATGTCGCGCATCGGCACGTGGCTGCGGCCGGGCGGCAAGCTGTTCGTGCACATCTTCGCGCACCGCACGTTGATGTACCCCTTCGAGACCGCCGGCGAAGACAACTGGATGGGTCGCCACTTCTTCACCGGCGGCCTGATGCCCGCGGCCGACACGCTGCTGCATTTCCAGACACGCGACCTGGGCATCGAGCAGCGCTGGCTGCTCGATGGCACGCATTACGAGAAGACCTCCAATCACTGGCTCGCCAACCAGGACCGCAACCGCGATGCGGTGATGCGCGTGCTGGAGCAGGCCTATGGGGCCGAAGGCGCGAAGTTGTGGTTCCAGCGCTGGCGGATGTTCTGGATGTCGTGTGCGGAACTGTTCGGTTACGAGCACGGCCAGCAGTGGCTGGTCGCCCATTACCGGTTCGCACGCGCCGCCTGAGGGCGGCGACGGTGCGGTCACGACAGGAGGTGTGAGATGGCAACCCCGAACCGGCGCTTCGCCGCCGGCCTGATCCTCGCGGGCATCGCCACCGGCATGCTCGCGGCCTGTGGAGGCGGCAACGTGAAGGAACAGATTCCCCCGGTCGACCACGTCGACGTCGCACGCTTCATGGGCGACTGGTACGTCATCGCGCAGATCCCGACGCGCCTCGAGAAGGAGGCCTACGACTCGGTCGAGACCTATACCCTGCGCGACGACGGCAAGGTCGACACGACCTTCCGCTACCGCGACGGGGGCTTCGACGAGGAGATCAAGACCCTGCATCCCACCGGCACCGTCCGCGAGGACACCGGCAACGCGATCTGGGGCATGCAGTTCGTCTGGCCGATCAAGGCCGAGTACGTGATCGTCTACGTCGACGACGACTACCAGCAGACCATCGTCGGCCGCAGCAAGCGCGATTACGTCTGGCTGATGGCCCGCACGCCGTCGATTCCCGAAGCGGACTACGCCGCGCACATGCAGCGCATCCAGGACCTGGGCTACGACCTCTCCAAGATCCGTCGCGTGCCGCAGTCCGCGGCCGACCCGGCGCGCGTGCCGGATGCGCGCAGCATCGAATAACCCGTGATCTTCTCCTTCCCCCGCAAGCGGGGGAAGGTCGGGATGGGGGCGAACCGTCAGGCCTCCTGAAGAACGATCTCAGGACATCGCTGGTCGCGCGATGCCCTTCTGCGTGCGACCCGAGCGTCGCCCACACCCAACCCTCCCCCGCGAGCGGGGGAGGGCTCAAGAGCGTCGGACATCGCTTGGCTTGCTCTGAACCGGTGCATGCAGCGCCACCGCATAGAATGCGCGCCATGCAACGTCGCACGCGCTTCCGCTGGGCCTGGTGGCTGCTGGCCTATGCCAGCCTCGGTCTGGGCATCGTGGGCGTATTCGTGCCGGGCATGCCGACGACGGTGTTCGTGCTGATCGCCGCCTGGGCCGCGGCGCGCGGCTCGGATCGGCTGCATCGCTGGCTGCTCGAGCATCCGCGATTCGGTCCATCGATCCGCGACTGGCAGGCACACGGCGCAGTCAGCCGTCGCGCGAAGTGGATGGCGACCATGACCATGGCCGCCTGCGCGCTCATTCTGCTCGCCCTGATGCTGTTGATTACGGCGCATCGCTGGTGGATGACCGCCTTGCCGATCGCGTGCATGGCCGTTGTGGCGACATGGCTGTGGTTGCGGCCGGAGCCGCCGCGCGTCTGATCCGGATACGGCGCGACGGGTGTCGCTACGCGCTCCCGTCCTGCGGTCGGTATCGTGCTTTGCAGTTGCGTGGGATGGGTCGCGCGCAGCGAAGCCCATCGCCTGGCACATGCAAACCGCGATCAGGGCGCGCCCGTTTCGGCCTTGTAGCGCTCGAGATAATCGCGATAGCGCGTGTCGTTGAGATTGCCCGACAGGCGGTAGGGCGCGGTGTAGGCGAACTGGAAGTCGTAACGCCCGTCGCGCTCGACCACCAGCGTGCTGGTGCTCCAGCTCTGGCCTTTCTGCGCCTGCATGATGCGACCGATCTGTGCGAAGCCGGCCTTGGCTGCCGGCGACAGGCGGAACGAGACCTTTTCCAGCGGACCGTCGCCTTCGCGTGCGATCGCGAACGAGATGCTGCTGGTACGCGGCGCATCGCCGGGCTCGGATTCGAAATCCACGACCAGTCGCAGCCAGTCGCGGTTGCCCCACTCGCCGTCGTTCACATCGCGGACGCTCGCGGCCACTTCGCGCACGGTCTCCGCGTAGGCGGCATTGAGATCATCCATTCGGCGGTCGCATCACTTGTTGGGGAAGGTCTGGTCGATCCAGTCGCCGCCGTCCACGCGATATTCCGCAACGAAGGTGTCGGGGCGATTGGTCGTGTTGCCCGGATTGTATTGGGCGCTCACCCGCATATCCACTTCGTGCCCGGCCTCGGTCAGGCGCGCGAGTTCGTTCTCGAAACGCTTGTAGTCGCCGTTGTTGAGGTTGGGCAGTCCATCGCCGATCGGCTTGCCGTTGCCCGGCACGACGTTCAGGCGATTGGTCGGGCCGGCGAGACGGTCGGCGATGATGTGGAAGCCCACATCGGTCGCGCGGCCTTCGTTGCCGATGTCGCGCTGCAGGCCGGCATCGTTGCGGCCCACCGGTTCCAGGTCCACGCGGCCTTCGGCACGGATCACGCGGGCCTGGTCGTCGGTGGTCCAGCGATAGTTGCCGAATTCGTAGACGGTGTCGGGACGCGCGGCATTCGCGGCGAGGTTGAAGTCGTCCATCGATTCGAACGCCAGCACCGGACGTCCGCCGATCGTGCGATCGGTCTGCGCATCGGCGATGACATCGGCCAGGTCGGTGTCGTCGGCGCCGCGTGCGGAGGTGCGGCCGGCATCGCCGCCATCGTCGGCACGCTCGGCGACGCGCGCGGCATCGGCGGCGGTGTCGGCCGCATCGGCGGCCTTCGCGCCCTTGGCCGCCTTGTCGGCACCCTTGGTGCCGACGACGGCCAGCACCAGTTCGGTCGCGCCGCGGCCGATGGCTTCGCCATAGTTTCCGGCCTGCCAGTCGGCCTTGATGGGGTCGACCACCGCATCGATCAGCAGTCCCGGATTGCGCGCGAGCGTCGAGACCACTTCCGCCGCCGCTTCCATGCGCTCGCCGCCGCGCGCGGCCGACGGCAGCCAGTCCGGCGCGTCGACGCTCTGTCCGCTGACCTGCTCGTACAGCCCGGTGATGCTGTCGACGGCCCAGCCGGTCGGCCCGAGGTCGTAGCCGGTCTTGAGCGCATTGCCGCCCAAGGTCACGACGCCTTCGCCGGTCTCCCAGAGCACCTCGCCGGCGCCCTTGAAGAAACCGCCGGCCTGCGAGGCGGCGTTGCCCAGCCCATCGAGAATGCCCATCGTGCGGTCCTGTCGGCGCGGATACCGGAAGTCTGGGCGGGGTGGCAGGGCCGGACAATCTGGGGCCGACCCCTATGCGCGCTGTCATCGCGCGGTCATCTTCACGCCAACGCCGTTGATGTCGCGCGCCACATGGCGGGCTACACTTCGGCGCATGCACATCCGTCTGATCCCGATCCTCGCCGCCACGCTGCTGGTGTCCGCCTGCGGCAACAAGGCCGACCTGCTGTCGCCCCGCGAAGTGCCGCCGGAGGATCGCGGCCGCTACATCTTCAAATCGTCGATTCCGACCCAGGAACAGCTCGATGCCGAGCAGGATGCCGCCTGGGACGAGGCCGGCGACGATGCGGACGATGTCGATGCCGACGGCATGCGGAACGACGCCACCGACGGAACGCCGCCGCCGGTGCCGGTGATCCGCGACGTGCCCGCCGCCACCGGAACGCCGTGACCCTGCGACCGGTCCGTCTGTTTCCGCGTCCGCGTTGATGTCCGCTACGTCCTCCCTGCGTTTCACCAAGATGCACGGCGCCGGCAACGACTTCGTCGTGCTGGACCTGCGTGGCGACGCCGCACCGCCCGATGCCGAGCTGTGCCGCGCCTTGGCCGACCGCCACACCGGCGTCGGCTGCGATCAGATCCTGACCGTGGAAGCCCCGCGCGCCGCCGGCGCGCTCGCGCGTTACCGCATCTGGAATGCGGACGGTTCCGCCTCGCAGCAGTGCGGCAACGGTGCGCGCTGCGTGGCCGCCTGGCTGGTGCGCGATGGCGCGGGCTCCGATGACTTCGTACTGGAAAGTCCCGCCGGGCTGCACGCGGTCGCGCGCGCGGGCGCGGGCTACCGCATCGCGATGGGCGTGCCCGAGTTCGCGCCGGCGCGCATTCCGACCGCCGGCATCGCCACGCCGCAGGCGCTGTACACGCTGCCGGTCGACGGCATCGGCGACGTCGCGTTCGGCGCGGTGTCGATGGGCAATCCGCATGCGGTGATCGAGGTCGACGATGTCGACACCGCGGAGGTCGCCCGCATCGGTCGCGCGCTGCAGGCCTCGCCGTGGTTTCCCGAATCGGTCAACGTGGGCTTTACGCAGGTGCTCGCGCCCGACCGCATCCGCCTGCGCGTGTTCGAGCGCGGCGTCGGCGAAACCCTGGCTTGCGGCAGCGGTGCCTGCGCGGCGGTCGCGGTGCTCGCGCGTCGCGGTCGCACCGCGCGCAGCGTCGCCGTATCGTTGCCCGGCGGCACCTTGCAGATCGACTGGCCGTCCGACGACGCGACGCTGTCGATGGCCGGCCCGGCCGCATTCGTTTTCGAGGGGGAGTTGTCCAGATGAGCGAGACCACCGAAAAGCTCGGCGCACACGAGGTCGCGGCCTGGCTGCGCCGTCAGCCACGCTTCCTGCAGCAGTTCCCCGATCTCGCCCTCACGCTGGTGGTGCCACGCGAGGACGGCCCGGCCGCGTCGCTGGCGAGCTACCAGCTCGAAGTGCTGCGCGACAAGAACCGCGAGTTGTCCAAGCGTCTGCGCGACCTGTTCGCGATCTCGCAGGAGAACGAAAGGCTCGCGGTGCGCACGCACCAGCTCACGCTCGCGCTGATGCGCCAGTCCGACGCGGCCTCGACGGTGCGCGCGCTGGCCGCGACGCTGGCCGAGGATTTCAACGGCGATCTGGTGCGCATCGTGCTGTTCGCGCCGGTGCCGGGGCTGGATGAAGACTGGTTGCAGATCGTCTCGCGCGACGACCGGCTGCTGCAGCCCTTCGCCGATTGCCTGAAGGACGAAGAGCCGCTGTGCGGTCGCCTGCATCCCGACAAGCAGTCGCTGCTGTACGGCGCGCGTGTCGACGAAGTGCAGTCCAGCGCCCTGCTGCCGCTGGCCGGTATCGGTCTGGTCGCGGTGGGCAGCCGTGATGCCAACCGGTTCTATCCGGGCATGGGCACGCTGTTCCTGCGCATGATGGGCGAGGCCTTCGCGACCGCGATGCGGCGGTTCGAACCCGCCGCCTGACGCCTGCCGTCATGCACGCCGACGTCGACGCGTTCCTGTCGCACCTGCAGGTCGAGCGGCGGATGTCGGCGCACACGCTCGATGCGTACCGCCGCGATCTGGGCGCACTCGTCGACTGGTCGCAGGCGCAGGGTCACGCCGATCTGCGCGGTCTCGATGCCGAGGCCATCCGCGCCTGCATCGCCGCAGGCCATCGCGGCGGCCTGTCGCCCAAGAGTCTGCAGCGGCGTCTGTCGGCGTTTCGCAGCTTCTTCCAGTGGCTGCTCAAGCACGGACACATCGTCGCCAATCCCGCCGCCGGCGTGCGCGGGCCCAAGGCGCCGCGCAAGCTGCCGCAGGTGCTCGACGTCGACGAGGCCGCGCAGCTGGTCGAAGTGCCGGTCGATGCGCCGCTGGGCCTGCGCGACCGTGCGCTGCTGGAACTGTTCTATTCCTCGGGCCTGCGCCTGTCGGAACTGGTCGGTCTGCGCTGGCGCGATCTCGATCTCGCCGCCGGTCTGGTCACCGTGCTCGGCAAGGGCAGCCGCCAGCGCAGCGTGCCGGTCGGCAGCCATGCACTGCGCGCGCTGGGCGACTGGCGCACCGAGAGCGGCGGCGGCAACGACGCACCGGTCTTTCCCGGACGCGGCGGCGGTCCCATCACCGCGCGCGCCGTGCAGATGCGCCTGCGCTTACTCGCGCAGCGCCAAGGCCTGTTCAAGCGCGTGCATCCGCATCTGCTGCGCCACTCGTTCGCGAGTCACGTACTGGAGTCCTCGGGCGATCTGCGCGGCGTGCAGGAACTGCTGGGCCACGCCGACATCGCGACCACGCAGATCTACACGCATCTCGATTTCCAGCACCTCGCCAAGGTCTACGACGCCGCGCATCCACGCGCGAAGCGGCGCAAGGCCTGAATCCTTCCGGAGAAACGCATGAACCTGCGCATCGTCATCGGCCTCGCGGTCTCGGTCTGCCTGCAGATGCTGCTGGGCGTGTTCGCCGCGGCGATGTTTCCGCCGATGCCGTCGGGCGTGGCGCCGGTGACGATGGCGATCCAGGCGGGCGTGATCGCGTTGCTGGCGTCCATCGGCGGCGCGTTCGCGGCGCGGCAACCGTTCATGCGGGCCGCGCTGGTGCTGTGGGCGGTGGGCTGGGTGTCGACCGTGCTCGTGCTGCAGCGTATCGGCGGCGGACAGATTTCGGTCGGCGACGCAGCCGCGGCGAACGCGATGGCGATCGTCCTGTCGGGCATCGCAACCGTGCTGGGCGTGCGCATCGGACGGCGGCTCGACCGGCGCGTGCGCGGCGATGCGGCCGATGCGACCGGCTGACGCAGCGCGCATGGCTTGAACCGGCGTGCCTTGATCCCGCCGGGCGCGGCCCCATCCAGTGGATTCGATCCACGGAGGCCGCATGGACCCCAGCCAGAATCCCAATGTGTTCCACGCCACGACCATCGTTTCGATCCGTCGCGGCGACAAGGTGGTCGTGGCCGGCGACGGCCAGGTCACGCTCGGCCACACCATCATGAAAGGCAATGCGCGCAAGGTGCGGCGCCTGGGCGAAGGCAAGGTGCTCGCCGGCTTCGCAGGCGCGGCCGCCGACGCGTTCACCCTGTTCGAATTGTTCGAGGCCAAGCTGCAGCAGCATGGCGGCCAGCTCGTGCGCGCGGCGGTCGAACTGGTCAAGGACTGGCGGACCGATCGCCGCTACGGAAAGCTCGAAGCCCTGCTCGCGGTGGCCGATGCCGAGACCTCGCTGATCATCAGCGGCAACGGCGACATCATCGAACCCGACGACGGCATCATCGCCATCGGCTCGGGCGGTTCCTATGCGCTGTCGGCCGCACGCGCGTTGCTCGCGCACACCGAACTCGATGCGCGCACGGTCGCGACCGAGGCGCTGAAGATCGCCGGCGACATCTGCATCTACACCAACCGCAACGTGGTGGTCGAGGAGCTGTGATTGGTGATTCGTGATTGGTGATTGGTGATTCGTAACAGCGAACACCTCTCTCGGGTCACGGCACTGCAGCGCTCTTTCGAATCACGAATCACCAATTACGAATCACGGTGTGCCCCTAATGACGAATAACGGCTCTTCCACCATGACCCCGCGCGAGATCGTGCAGGAACTCGACCGCCACATCGTCGGCCAGAACGCGGCCAAGCGCGCGGTCGCGATCGCGCTACGCAACCGCTGGCGCCGCGCGCAGCTCAGTGATGATCTGCGCAACGAGGTCATGCCCAAGAACATCCTGATGATCGGCCCGACCGGCGTCGGCAAGACCGAAATCGCGCGTCGTCTGGCGACGCTCGCCAATGCGCCGTTCGTGAAGGTGGAAGCGACGCGCTTCACCGAGGTCGGCTATGTCGGCAAGGACGTCGAGCAGATCATCCGCGACCTCGCGGACACCGCGGTCAAGCTGTATCGCGAACAGGCCAAGGTGCGCGTGCGCACGCAGGCCGAGGAGCGCGCCGAGGACCGCATCCTCGATGCGCTGCTGCCCAGGCGCGAATCCGCGCAGCCGGGCTTCGGTTTCGGCGCGCAGGCCACCGCGACCGTCGACATTGGCGCCGAACCGTCTTCGAAGGAATCGGAGACGCGGCAGAAGCTGCGTCGCCAGCTGCGCGCCGGGGATCTGGACGATCGCGAGATCGAACTCGAACTCAGCGCCGGGCAGGGCATGGACTTCATGACCCCGCCGGGCATGGAGGAAATGGGCCAGCAGTTGCGGCAGATGTTCGCCAACCTCGGCGGCGGCAAGACCCACAAGCGCAAGCTCACCATCCGCGCCGCGCGTCCGCAGCTGATCGAGGAGGAAGCCGGCAAGCTGGTCAACGAGGACGACGTGCGCGAGGCGGCGATCGAGGCCTGCGAGCAGCACGGCATCGTCTTCATCGACGAGATCGACAAGGTCGCCAAGCGCAGCGAAGGCGGCAGCAGTGGCGCCGACGTCAGCCGCGAAGGCGTGCAGCGCGACCTCTTGCCGCTGGTCGAGGGCAGCACGGTCAGCACCAAGTACGGCTCGGTCAAGACCGACCACATCCTCTTCATCGCCTCGGGCGCGTTCCATCTCGCCAAGCCCAGCGATCTGATTCCCGAGATGCAGGGCCGCTTCCCGATCCGCGTCGAACTCACCGCGCTGACCAAGGAGGATTTCGTCCGCATCCTCACCGAGCCCAAGGCCGCGCTGACCACGCAGTACGTGCAGCTGCTCAAGACCGAAGGCGTCGGGCTGACCTTCGCGCCCGATGCCGTCGACCGGCTCGCCGAGATCGCCGCGCATGTCAACGAGCGTCAGGAGAACATCGGCGCGCGTCGTCTGCACACCGTGCTCGAACGCCTGCTCGACACGCTGAGTTTCGAGGCGCCCGACAAGGGGGGCGAGGTCGTCATCGATCGCGCTTACGTCGATGCGCACCTCGGCGAGCTGGTGAAGGACCAGGACCTGAGCCGCTACATCCTCTGACAATCCGCCGTTCGAGGCGCCGCTGCGCTCGCCGGCTGGCGCGCGCGGTGTCCGCAACGGGCCTTCGGCAGGTTCCGCCGCCGCGCCGGGTTCACGGCGCGGAAAGGGAAAAATGGGTATATTGGCCTCCAGTCCACTGGAGGCCGTGCCCATGTCCGTCGCACCGAAGTTCGATGCCCTCGACGCGCTGCCGCGCACGCCGGCCTCCGACGTCAAGAAGCTGGGCTGGCGCGGGGTCATGAAGTCCGTCGCGCGCGACGGACAGGTGGTGGTGACGAACCACAACACGCCCGAAGCCGTGATCCTCTCGGCCGAAACCTATGACGCCATGCTGCGCGCGCTTGATGCCGCGGCCGCGCCGCAGCGTTCGGCACTGGAAGAACTGCAGGCGAAGTTCGATGCCCGACTGGCCGCATTGCAGGCGGCCGGTGCCGGTGCGCGCCTGCGCGATGTGATGGCGCGGCCGGCCGCGCTGCGCGGCAAGGTCAAGGCCGGCGCCTCGCATTGAGTCCGCGCGCGCGTCCCGGCGGGCGGCGCAAGCCGGGCGCGCCGCCGCCACGTACGCCTGCGGCCGCACCGGTGACCCGTTCGCGCAAGCGGGGTGCCGCGCACGGCGCGATCGTGCACGAGCAACTCCCGCGTCCGGTGCTGTTCGTGCTCGCTGGCGTCAACGGCGCCGGCAAGAGTTCGATCGGCGGCCACCTGCTCGCGCAGGCCGGCATGACCTGGTTCAACCCCGACGACTTGGCGCGCGAACTGGCCGCACGCACCGGCTGCGCCATGGCCGAGGCCAACGCCGCCGCATGGCAGGAAGGCATGCGCCGGCTCGATGTCGCGCTGGCCGGCGGCCACGACCACGCCTTCGAGACCACCCTGGGCGGCAACACCGTGCCGGCGAGGATCGCCGAAGCCGCGCGCACCCACGACGTATTGATGTGGTTCTGCGGACTGTCGTCGGCCGAGCAGCACATCGGCCGCGTGCGCGCACGCGTCCAGGCCGGTGGGCACGACATACCCGAGGCGCAGATCCGCGCGCGCTGGACCCGCGCGCGGGAGAACCTCGTTGCGCTGATGCCGCATCTGGCGCATCTGCGGGTCTACGACAACAGCGTCGAGGTCGCGCGCGGCAAACCGGTGCCGGACCCGGTGCTGCTGCTGGAGATGGTGGACGGGCACCTGGTGTATCCGGCCGCGGACGATGCCGACGCGCTGGGAGCGATGCCGGCGTGGGCGCAGCCGCTGATGGAGGCGGCGTTGATGGGCGCTGACGTGCGTCGCTGACGCCAGATCCTCGCCTTTCGTCATTCCAGCGACTCTCAGAAGACGAATGTCTGGTCCTGCTGGAATCTCTCGCCTCGTCATTCCAGCTTCCGCTGGAATGACGGAACCCGGGCGGCAAAGCGTCACGCTAACTCGCCGCTAGTCGGAAGGCATCTCCGGTCACTCCCGCACTTCCCCCGCCGTATCCACCGACACCACCACCGACATGCCCGGCCGCAGTCGCGCCGCGAGTGGCTGGTCGCGATCCACAGCGATGCGCACCGGGATGCGCTGCGCGATCTTGACGAAGTTGCCGGTGGCGTTGTCCGCCGGCAGCACGCTGAATTCCGAACCGGTCGCCGGCGAGATGCGCTCGACGCGCCCGGTCAGCGTCGCGCCGCCGAGCGCGTCGACGGTGAAGCGCGCCGGCTGGCCGACGCGCATGTCGACCATCTGCGTTTCCTTCATGTTCGCCAGCACCCAGACGTCGGCCGGCACCACCGCCATCAGCTGCGTGCCGGCGTTGACCAGCGCGCCTTCGCGCACGGTCACCTGGCCGAGCAGGCCGTCCTCGGGCGCGACGATGCGGGTGTTGTCGAGGTCGATCTTCGCCAGCGCGACGGCGGCTTCCGCGCTCGCGACCGCGGCTTCGAGACTGTCGCGATTGACGTCGACGCTGCGCGCGTCCTGTTCGGAGATCTGCAGCGCCGCGCGCGCCTGTGCGGCCGCGGCCCGGGCCTGCGCGTTGTTGGCGCGGGCGAGGTCGGCGTCGTGGGCGGAGATCAGCTTCTGCGCGGCCAGTTGTTCGATACGGCGCAGGTCGACCGCGGCGACGTCGGACTGCGCGCGCGTCGCGGCGATGTCGGCCGCGCTGCGGGCAATGCCCGCTTCGGCGCTGCGGCGCGACTGCGAAGCATTCGCCAGCGCGGCCTGCTGGATGCGCAGGTTGGCCTGCGCCTGTTCGTAGCGCTGGGTGTAGATGCGGTCGTCGATCGTCGCCAGCAGCTGGCCCTTCTTGACCGCCTCGAAGTCCTGGACCGCGACGTGGGTGACGTAACCGCTGACCTGCGGGGCGATCAGGGTCACGCGGCCCCGGACCGTCGCGTTTTCGGTGCTCTGCACGCTGCTGCCGAACGGCGGCAGGCGCCAGGCGTACAGCACCAGCAGCACACCGACCAGCGCGACCGCGGCGAAGGCGGCGATCTGCAGCGTTCGACGGCGGCGCGAGGGCGCGGCCGGCTGCTCGGCGGGCGGTGGCGTGACGGGCGTGGGTGCGGGCGTACTCATGCAGGGTCCGGTGTTGCGGTCGGGGACGGCGCGCGCAGGCGCGCCCAGATCCGTGAGGTGATGATCCACGCCAGCGTGCAGAACGCGATGAAGGCGATCAGCAGGAAGACGTCGTTGTAGGCCAGCACGTTGGCTTCGCGCGTAGCCGCGCTGCCGAGCGCGCGCACCGCCAGCGCGTTGCGCAGGGCGGGGTCGGCGACCGTCGCGGCGTAGCCGTTCGCAGTCGCCTGCACGCGCGCGGCGACCAGCGGGTCGAGCAGGGTCAGGTGCTCGGTCAACACGCTGGAGTGGAACTTCTCGCGCATGGTCTGGAACGTGCCCAGCAGCGCCGAGCCCAGCAGGCCGCCGAGGTTCTGGGTCATGCCGAACAGCACGATGAAGCTGATCAGGTTGCGCGGCTGGCTGATCACCGGGCCGATGCCGGCGATCAGCATCGGGCCGAGGAAGAACGTGCTGCCGAAGGCGAGCAGGAACTGGCTGACGTACATCTGTTCGGGGCGCGTGGCGCTGGTCGCCTGCGCGTCCATCAGCGCGCCGGTCATCATCAGCGCCAGCGAAATCAGCACCGGTTGCCAGGTGTTGGCCGGGTCGATCGTCAGCGCACTCGTCGCCAGGCCCGCGACGCTGCCGATCAGCACGATCACGAACAGCATGCGCATCTGCTCGTTGCCCAGGCCCAGCGCCTGCAGGAAGCCGACCGCGCCGGTCGCCTGTTCCGACAGCACGATGCGGATCAGTACGATCGCCAGCGCCAGCCGCAGCATCGAACCCGTCGCCAGCCAGCGCGTGTTGAGCAGCGGGCGTGCGCGGAGATGCTCGATCGCGATCGCCGCCGTCACCAGTGCGAACGAAGCCGCCAACGCCCAGCCGAGCCACGCGGTCTCCGTCCACCAGGCCAGGCGCCCCTGCGCGAGCACCGCAGTCAGCAGCGCGATGCCGGGCGCGAACAGGGCGAAGGTCAGGAAGTCCAGCGGCTCGAAGGCCTTGTGGCGATCGCCCGGCGGCAGTTTGAGCAGCAGCACGCAGCCCAGCGCGAGCAGCGCGAGACCCAGTTCGAACATGTACAGCCCGCGCCATTCGCCGAACTCCAGCAGATCGGTCGAGAACACGCGCGCCAGCGGCAGCGCCAGCTGCGCGATACCCAGACCGATTACCAGCCCGCGCAGGCGATGCTTCTGCGGGAACGCCTGCAGCATGTAGTACAAGCCCAGCGTATTGAGCGCCGCGCCGGCGATCCCGTGGCCGGCGCGCACCGCGATCGCCGAGCCCAGATCGTTGACGAACAGATGCGCCAGCGTGATCAGCGCGTACAGCACCAGGAAGGCCTCGGTGAACAGCCGCAGGCCGAACTGCTGGCGGAATTTCACCAGCAGGATGTTCATCGACACGTTGGTCATCACATAGGCCGCCGGCAGCCACGCGACTTCCGAGGCATAGGCGCCCAGCGCGCCCTGCAGGTTCAGCAGGTTCGCGGTGACCAGCGCATTGCCGAGGCCACCGGTCATGGCGATCACGAAGCCGACCAGACCGTAGGCGATGCGCCGCCGCGTGGAATGCAGCGGCGTCGAGGGCGAGCCGGGCATCATCGGCCGCTCGTGCGGCGCCCAGTCGCGCGGGGCGTAGCGGTCGCGTCGGGCCACGGGCGAAGGGGACGGGTCACGCGACATGCGGGCAGTCTGGACCTGCCGCCGTGGAGCGGCAATTCACCTGCTGCACCGGTGTGTCGCAGCCCCGGGCGACGCAACGCAATGTTGCAGGCGCGGCGCGCAGACTGTGCGCAGCCCATCCCGGACCCGTCCCGCATGTCCCATCCCCTTGCGCTCCGCCCGATCTCCCTGCTGTGCGCCGCGTTGCTCGTCGCCTGTGCACCGGATACGCCATCCATGCCGGAAGCGACCCCGACCGACACTGCGCAGCCGCCCGATGCGCCGGCCACCGTCACCGCCGAAGCGCCCGCGGCCACGCCGGATGCCCAGCCGCTGTACCGCCAGCTGCGCGATTTCACCGTGGCCTGCGACAACGGCCTGCGCTGCGAAATCCTCGGCGTCTCCGACGACGGCAACTTCGGCCTCGTGCTGCGGCTGCGTCGCGATGCCGGCGCGGACGGCGCGCAGCAGTTGCGCCTGGAAAGCCAGGGCGGCGCGGTGATGGCGGAGGCCCTGCGACTCGACGGCAGGGTGCAATCCGCGCTGCGGGACTTGCCGTGGCAGGTCGACGACGCGGATGCGCTGGTCCTCGACGACGGTGCGGCGATCGCGCGCTTCATTGATCTCGTCGGCGACGGCACGCAGCTGACGAGTGGCGACGGCGACGGCGCACGCGCGCTGTCACTCGCCGGGCTGCGCGCGGCCCTGCTGCTGGTCGACGAGCAGCAGCAGCGGCTCGATACGCCCGACGCCTGGCAGCGGCGTGGCGAGCGCGACACCGCGGCGGTGCCGGCAGCGCCTGTCTTGCCGCGCCCGGTGGCAGCGCCCGCGCCCGCGGCGCTGTCGGACGCGGATGCGGCACGTCTCGTGCGCACGGTGCGCGAGGCCTCGGCCGACGTGCTGCGCGCGGCGGACTGCGATGCGCCGCGCGAGGGCTTCGACATCCGCGACCAGGACGAGGCACAGCCGCTCGATGCGACGCACGCACTGGTGCTGACCGCCTGCTACAGCGGCGCGTACCAGACCTCCAGCCTGGTGTTCCGCGTGGGCCGCGACGGCCGCGACATCACCCGCGTCGTGCCGCCGTCGCCACCGCATCTGGGCGACGTGCAGGCGATGCCCGAATTCGCGCTGCTGACTAGTGCCGGCTACGACCCCGCGACCGCAACGCTGTCGCACTTCGCCAAGGGACGCGGCCTGGCCGACTGCGGCGAGTCGGCGCACTGGGTCTTCGACGGCGAACGCTTCGTGCTCAGCGGCTACGCCGCGCTGCGTCGCTGTGGTGGCGCGGCGCCGGGCGACTGGCCGACCTTGTGGCGAAGCGCGGAGTAGGAAGTCGGACTGCAGGCTTGAGCCCTTCCTCGTAGAACGGGGAAGGGTTGGGTGGGGGCAAACCGTCAGAGCAAGCGACTTCCGGACCAAGCGGCATACAAATGCGGGTCGCCGTCTTTCGCATCGATCTGATCGTTCGCCCCCTCCCAACCCTCCCCCGCATTGCAGGGGAGGGCTCAAGAGCAACGATCAGTGCCCGGACGGCGCGCTCGCGCCCGGCTTGTCGTGCACACCCAGCCGTTCGACCAGCGTTGCGCTCGCCGCATTGAGGCCCAGCACCTCGACCTCGACGCCACGCGCGCGCAGCTTCATCACGACGGTGTCGAGTGCGCCGATCGCGCTGAGATCCCAGAAGTGTGCGTGCGTCAGATCAATGACGACGCGCGGCACGCGTTCGAGCAGGTCGAAGGCATCGCCGAACGCGTTGGCCGAGGCGAAGAACACCTGGCCGCGCACGACGTAATGGCGCGTGCCGTCGGCATCCAGTGCGTCCTCCACATCGAGCAGCCGACCGACCCGGCGTGCGAAGAACAGCGCCGACAGCAGCACGCCGGTCAGCACCCCCTTGGCGAGATCGTGCGTGGCCACGGTCACCGCGACGGTGGCGAGCATGACCACGCTGGACCCGGGCGGGTGCCGGCGCAGGTCCACAAGCGAGCGCCAGCTGAAGGTGCCGATCGACACCATGATCATCACCGCCACCAGCACCGCCATCGGAATCATGCCGACCCACGACCCGGCGAAGACCACCAATGCCAGCAGCACGGTGCCGGCGACCAGCGACGACAGTCGTCCGCGGCCGCCGGATTTCACGTTGATCACCGACTGGCCGATCATCGCGCAGCCGGCCATGCCGCCGAGGAAGCCGGTGACGATGTTGGCCGTGCCCTGGCCGACGCATTCGCGATGTTTGTCGCTCGGCGTGTCGGTCATGTCGTCGACGATGCGCGCGGTCAGCAGCGATTCGAGCAGGCCGACGACGGCCAGCGTCGCCGAGACCGGGAACACGATGCGCAGCGTCTCCCACGTCCACGGCACGTCCGGCAGCAGGAACACCGGCAGACTGTCGGGCAATGCGCCCATGTCGGACACCGTGCGCACGTCGAGTCCGGTCGCGGCGACGAACACCGTGCCCAGCACGATCGCCACCAGCGGTGACGGCACCGCACGCGTCACCCGCGGCAGTAGATAGATGACCGCCAGACCCGCCGCGCACAGCGCGTAGACCGTCCACGGCATGCCGATCAGTTCGGGCAACTGCGCCATGAAGATCAGGATCGCCAGCGCGTTGACGAAGCCGGTGATGACCGAGCGCGATACGAAGCGCATCAGCGAGGCGAGCTTGAAGAGGCCGGCGAGGATCTGCAGTGCGCCGGCCAGTACCGTGGCGACCAGCAGGTATTGCAGGCCGTGGTCGCGGACCAGTGTGACCATCACCAGCGCCATCGCGCCGGTGGCGGCGGAGATCATCGCCGGGCGGCCGCCGACGATGGCGGTGACCACGGCGATGGAGAACGACGCGTACAGACCGACGCGCGGATCGACGCCGGCGATGATCGAGAACGCGATCGCTTCGGGAATCAGCGCGAGCGCGACGACGAGACCGGCGAGCACGTCGCCGCGGATGTTGCCGAGCCATTGCTGGCGCAGCGGAATCGAATGGGGATGCATGGGGATGCCCTGAAGGCCGGGCACGGCGTGCCCGACGCGATGACGACGCAGGTGGCGGCACAGCGCAGCGACGCCCGGATCGAGGGGCGGCGCGGTCGTGCGCTATGGTGGCGTGGTCGTCATCAGGCCGGGGCAGGTCGCGGAAGGCGCGCAGTCTAGCGCGGCAGACGTCCGGGCTGGCGCTCACGCTTCGCCGATGTCCTCGTTCCAGACCTCGGGATGCGCGGCAACAAAGCTGCCGAGCAGTTCGATGCACTCGCTGCTCTGCAGGTCGATGACCTCGACGCCACTCTCGCGCAGCCAGTCGATGCCGCCCTGGAAGGTCTGCGATTCGCCGACGACGACGGTGCCGATGCCGAACTGGCGCACCAGGCCGCTGCAGTACCAGCAGGGCGCGAGGGTGGTGATCATGATGGTGTCGCGGTACGAACGCTGGCGACCCGCCTTGCGGAAGGCGTCGGTTTCGCCGTGCACCGACGGATCGCCTTCCTGCACACGGCGGTTGTGCCCGCAGCCGAGCAGACGACCGTCCTGGTGGTAGAGCGCGGCGCCGATCGGAATGCCGCCTTCGGCCAGGCCCTGTCGGGCTTCGGCGATCGCGGTGTCGAGCAGGGCGCGGTAGTCGGGCGTGGCGATCATGTGGGTGGCCGGTACGAACGGGCCTGCGAGTCTGCCTGTCGCATCGGTCGCGGTCGAGCGTGAGACGCATCGGCGAATTCTTAACGAACGCGTGGCAGAATCGCCGGCCCCCCAGGATGCGATGCAAGAACACCTATGGAATGGCTGTCCGACCCCACGATCTGGATGGGGCTGGCGACCCTGGTAGTCCTCGAGATCATTCTCGGCATCGACAACCTGGTGTTCATCGCGATTCTCGCCGACAAGCTGCCGCCGGAGCAGCGCGACAAGGCCCGCATCATCGGCCTGTCGCTGGCGCTGCTGATGCGCCTGGTCCTGCTGGCGCTGGTGGCGTGGATCGCCGGTCTGGTCACGCCGCTGTTCTCGCTCTGGGGCAACGAATTCTCCGGACGTGATCTGATCCTGCTGGTCGGCGGCGTGTTCCTCTTGTTCAAAGCCACGATGGAGCTGCACGAGCGGCTCGAGGGGCACCAGAGCCAGACGAACACCAAGCGGGTCTATGCGTCGTTCGGCGTGGTGCTGACGCAGATCGTCGTGCTCGACGCGGTGTTCTCGCTCGACTCGGTGATCACCGCAGTCGGCATGGTCGAGCACCTCGGCGTGATGTATGCGGCGGTCACCATCGCGATGGCGGTGATGCTGCTCGCCAGCAAGCCGTTGACCAACTTCGTCAACAAGCACCCCACGGTCGTCGTGCTGTGCCTGGGCTTCCTGCTGATGATCGGTTTCAGCCTAGTCGCCGAGGGCCTGGGCTTCAAGATTCCCAAGGGCTATCTGTACGCGGCGATCGCGTTCTCGATCCTGGTCGAGGCCTTCAACCAGTGGTCGCGCTTCAATCGCGAGCGCCATGCGCAGCAGCTGCCGTTCCGCCAGCGCACGGCCGATGCGGTGCTGCGCCTGCTCGGCACGCGGCCGACGGCCGCCGACGAGGACGGCACGATCGAAATGCCGCAGGGCGAGGGCGAAGAACGTCTCGAGGCCGCCGAGCACGACATGATCCGCAGCGTGCTCACGCTGGCCGAGCGGCCCGTGTCGAGCGTGATGACGGTGCGCAGCGATCTGGAATGGATTGATGCGACCCGCGGCATCGAACATGCCACGGCGCGTCTGGTCGAATCGCCGCACACGCGCCTGCTGGTCTGCGATGGTGAGCTGGACCAGTTGCTGGGCATCGTGCAGAGCGGCGATCTGCTGTCGAGCGTGCTGCAGGGCCGCGCGCTGAACGTCACCGACTTCGTCCGCGAACCGCTGGTCGTGCCCGAAGGCACGTCGACGCTGCGCGTGCTCGAGCAGATCCGCGCGCATCCGATTCCGCTGGCCGTGGTCGTCGACGAATACGGCAGCATCGAGGGCATGGTGACCGCCAATGACCTGCTGGCGACGATCGCCGGCGATCTGGTCGACACCCAGGACGCGGACTACGGCGCCAGCCGTGGCGAGGACGGCACCTGGCTGGTCGATGCGTCGATGTCGCTGCATGACCTGGAGCAGAGCACCGGCATCGCATTGCCGCGCGATGCGACCTACGTGACGCTGTCGGGCCTGGTGCTGCACCTGCTCGACCGCATGCCGGTTGAAGGCGACGAGGTCACGGTGGGCAGCTACGTCCTGACCGTCGATTCGCTGGAGCGCCGGCGCGTGGGCAAGCTGCGGATCGCCTCGACACCGGATGAGGGATAATCGGCGCATGAGCGACGAATCCAGCAAGCCCGGCACCACTCACTTCGGTTTCCGCGACGTCCCCACCGGGGAGAAGCAGAAGCTGGTCGGCGAGGTGTTCTCCTCGGTCGCAGGCAACTACGACCTGATGAACGACCTGATGAGCCTCGGCATCCATCGGGTGTGGAAGCGCTATTTCGTGTCCACCGCGCAGGTGCGCACCGGCGACCGCGTGCTCGATCTCGCCGGCGGCACCGGCGACATCGCCGCGCTGCTGAAGTCGCGCGTGGGTGAATCCGGCGAGCTGGTGCTCGGCGACATCAATGCCTCGATGCTGCGCGTGGGTCGCGACCGCATGACCGACCGCGGCAATGTCCGCGGTTTCGAGTACGTGCAGTGCAATGCCGAGACGCTGCCGTTCCCCGATGCCAGCTTCGATCTGGTGACGATCGCCTTCGGCCTGCGCAACGTGACCGACAAGGACGCCGCGCTGCGCGAGATGCTGCGCGTGCTCAAGGTCGGCGGCCAGGCGCGCGTGCTCGAGTTCTCGGCGGTCAAGGCTGACTGGTTCAAGCCCATCTACGATTTCCACTCGTTCCAGATCATGCCGCGCCTGGGCAAGCTGTTCGCGCGCGACAGCGAGAGCTACCAGTACCTGTCCGAATCGATCCGCAAGCATCCGCCGCAGGACGAACTGAGGGGCATGATGGAAACGGCCGGCTTCGCGCGCTGCAAGTACCGCAATCTGAGCGGCGGCATCGTCGCGATCCATGACGGGTTCAAGGCCTGAGGCAACCCGTCGCCCCAGCGGACGCTGGGGCCCATTTTCGCGGTAAAGCCGAGAATCGAGATGGGCCGCAGCTTTCACTGGGGCGGCGGTGATGCAATCCGTCGGAACCGCTGCGCGATGCGCAGATGGCCTTATGCCGCAGCCCCGCCCCCATCCGCCGGCGACGCCGCGGCGAGCGCGCGCCATTGCGGCATCAGGTGCAGGGCACCGACGCGCTGCAGATACTCGTGATCGACCTCAGTGCCGTTGACCAGGGCCGAGGCCACGTGGACGGCGCCGGTGATCCAGAACGCGCCCGACATGCGCGTCGGGTGCTGGTGATAGGCGACCGCTTCCACGATCGGCGTCGGCAGACCCCACAGCCCCAGCAGATACGCGCCCGCGTAGCTGTGCGGCACGTCGCTCAGCGCCTCGCGCGGCAGCAGGCGGCCGACGTCGGCGAGCAGGCCGGCGGTGGCGGCCACACCTGCGCCGCTGCCCGGCAGGATCTGCGAGGCCAGCCACGAGGTGCGCAGCGCGCGCTCGCGCATGCCGTCCATGTCGGCGCCCGATGCGAACACTTCGCTGGCGAGCACCAGCCGGCGCAACGCGTCCTGGCCGAGGCGCACGACCGCGGTGCGCAGGTCGCCGATCTCGCGCCCGATCGCGTAGTAGGCCGAGTTGCTCAGGCGCAGCACGCGCGCGGCCAGTGCCGGGTCCTGGGCGATGATCGCGGTGATCGCGTGCGTGCTGACGTCGGGGTCGCGCAACAGACGGGTCAGGGCGAGGTACTGCTTGGGCGCCGAGGGCAGCGCACCGACGCGTTCGATCGCGCGCTTGAGCTGCGGGTCGTCGAGCAGCACCTGCAGGTCGAGCACGCCGCGCACCGCTTCGATCACCGTGCGCGCGTCCAGCGGTTCGGGCAGTACGCGATGCGCGTGTTCCAGTGCGTCGACGGCGCGCGCGTTGTCGCCCGCTTCCATCAGCACGATGCGCACCGCATGCGGCTGGCGCACGCGCACCTCGTCGAGCAGCAGGCGGCAGCGGCTCCAGCCGCTGTCGGCAGTGCACACCAGGGCGTCGGGTTGCAGGTCGCCGGCCGAGCCGGTGGCGGCGTCGTCGAGCGGCAGCCAGCTGACCTGCCAGTCCAGTCCGCGCGCGGCGATCGCGTCCTGCAGATGCGCGACCTCGTCGCCGTGTTCCCAAGCTACGACCAGATGCACGTCGACGTCCTGTGTGGGTTTGAAGGGGGCGGATGATAGCAACGCCGCGCAGCCGCGCCGCGGCGGTCGCGCGCTCAACCGGTGCCGGCGTCCAGCGGCAATTGCAGTACGATGCGCGTGCCCGACGGCGACGAGACTTCGTCGAAACCGAGCTGCACCAGCGCTGCGCGTTCGCGCATCGCGGTGCGGCCGAATCCGGGCGCCATCGACAGGTCATGGCCGTGGCCGTCGTCGGTGATCGACAGCACCAGCGTGTCGCCCTGGCGGAACAGCTCGAGGCGCACGCAGCGCGCGCCGGCGTGGCGCAGCGCATTGCCCAGCGCTTCCTGCGCGATGCGGTAGGCGGCGATCTCGGCCTCCGGCGTCGCTCTGGGCAGGTCGGCGTCGGCATCGAAGCGCACGTCGACATCGCCACGCGGCACGTCGTCGGCGAGTCCCTGCAGTGCGGCCGGCAGGCCGTGGCTGGCGAGCAGCGGCGGGTGCAGGCCGTGCGCGACCGCGCGCACGCGTGCGAGTGCGGCTTCGGTCAAGACGACGACGTCGTCGGCGAGGGTTTCGCGCGGGTCTTCGCCGAGCGCTTCGGACAGCGTGCGCGCACTCATGCGCAGCGCGCTGAGGATCTGCCCGAGGTCGTCGTGCAGGTCGCGGGCGAGCGCGCGCCGTTCGGCGTCGATGCGGTCCATCCAGTCGGGCGCGCGCTGTGTCATGGGATTACTCGATCCTGGCGATGCTCGCGCGTCGGCGCTCGTAGCCCGACAGCCAGTGGCCGAAGTCGGCCAGCGGCAATGCCTGGGAGTAATAGAAACCCTGCACCTCGTCGCAGCCGAGCTTGCGCAGGAAGTCGGCCTGCGGCGCCGACTCCACGCCTTCGGCGGTGACCTGCATGTCGAAGTTGCGCGCGATCAGCAGGATCGAACGCACGATTGCCGCATCGCCGCGGTCCTCCATCACGTCGCGCACGAAGCTGCGGTCGATCTTGACCCGGTCCACGGCGAGGTGGTGCAGCATCGACAGCGACGCATAGCCGGTGCCGAAATCGTCGTAGGCCGCCTTGACGCCGCGGCCGCGCAGCGCCTGCAGCGTCGCCGCCGCACCGCCGTCGTCGCGCAGCGCGATGGTCTCGGTGAGTTCGAGTTCCAGCGACTGCGGCGGCAGGCCGCTGTTGCGCAGCGCCGCGTCGACCTCGTGGAGGAAATCCTCGTGGCCGAACTGCGAGGGAAACAGGTTCACGCTGACGGTCATCGCGTGGCCGTCGATCTTCGGCCACGTCGCCGCGTCGCGGCAGGCCTGGTCGAGAATCCACCAGCCCACGGTCGCGGCGATGCCGCTCATCGCCAGCGCTTCGATGAAGTCGACCGGCATCAGCAGGCCGCGCTCGGGATGGCGCCAGCGCAGCAGCGCCTCGGCGCCGGTCGGACGTCCGGTCTCCAGATCGATCTGCGGCTGGTAGTGCAGTTCGAACTCGCCTTCGCCGGCGGCGCGCCGCAGTTCGAGGTCCAGCCGGCGGCGGTCGATCGCCTCGGTGCGCATGCTCGGCTCGAAGCGGCGCAGGGTTTGTCCGCGGCTGCGCTTGGCGTAGTGCATCGCCAGTTGCGCGCGGGCGACCAGCTCCAGGCTGTCGGTGGCGCCATCGTCGTCGGCGGTGCCGGGAATCAGCGGGCCGGGCGCGGCCTCGTCGTCGGCCGCGTCGAGCAGCACGCCGACGCAGGCATCGAGATGCACGCGGTGCATGTCGACTTCGCAGGGTTGGGCGAGATCGAGCAGGATCGCGTTGAGCAGCGCTTCGGTCGCGCGCGGCTTCTGGCCGAGCACCGACAGCGCGATCGCGAACTCGTCGCCGTCGAGCCGCGCGAGAAACGCATCGGTCGGCAGACGCGCCAGCAGGCGCGCGGCGACGACCTGCAGCATGGTGTCGGCCATGCCCGGGCCCAGCGTCACGCTGATGGAGCGGAAATTGTCGAGGCCCAGCACCGCCACCGCGGTCGGCACCCGCTGGGCGCGGCGCGTGTCGAGCGCACGCAGCAGGCCGGCGCGGTTGGGCAGGCCGGTCAGCGGATCTTCTTCGGCCCGGGTCGCGTCGAGCAGGTCCTCGACGTAGTCGCTCATCGCCTCGTCGGACGGCGGCGTGCTCATGCCGCGACCGCTTCGGCCGGCGTCGCTGCCGGCGCTGCGATCCGCGTGTGCAGCCAGGCGAGTGCGTCGGCGTAGGCGTCGGCGCCGCGCCCGCTCAGCGGTGCGTTGCCGGCGATGCTGCGCGCATCGCGCAGGCGCGTGTCGAGCGGAATCGCGCCCGACCACACCAGACCTTCGTAGCCGGCGTAGAGATGCTCGAGCGTGCGCTGACCGCTGCCGGTGCGCGCGTCGTAGAGCGTCGGCAGCACCGCGCGCACCAGGGAACGCTTGCGCGAGCGTTCGACCATGTCGGCGGTGCGCAGCATGTCGGCCAGACCGTGCAGGGCCAGCGGATCGGTCTGCGTGGGCACGACCAGACAGTCCGCGGCCGCGAGCGCATTGACCATCAGCAGGCTCAACGTCGGCGGGCAGTCCAGCAGCACGTGATCGTAGAGATCGGCCACGCCGGCGAGCGCGCGCTGCAGCGCCATGCCTAGGCCCGGCTGCGTCGCGCTGCGACGTTCCAGCGTGGCCAAGGCGGGCTGCGCGGCGACCAGACGCAGGCGCTCGATCGCGGTGGTGCGCGACAGGCCGTCCAGCGACGGGGTCTGCGCGACGAAGACTTCGTGGGTGCCGATCGGCGGCGGCTGGCGCGGCACGCCGAAGGCGCGGGTCATCGAGGCGTGCGGGTCCAGATCGACCACCAGCACGCGGGCGTCGGCGGCCAGGTTGCGCGCCAGGCACAGCGTGGTCGTCGTCTTGCCGACGCCACCTTTCTGGTTCGCGACCGCCCAGATCCGCATCTCAGTGCGCCCCTGCTGCCGGATCGGCGGATTCGTCCAGGGGCACCGGCGCCGGTGCGGCCGCGATCGCCGCCTGCGTCGGCACGGCGTCGGGCCCCTGCGGCGCGGCGAGGATCACGAGCATGACGCGGCGATTGGCGTTACGACCTTCCACGGTCGCATTGTCCGCGATCGGCTGGAATTCGCCATAGCCCACGATGCCCAGGCGCGACTGGGCGATGCCCTCGGCCGCGAGGATGTGGACCACGCTGGCCGCGCGGGCGGTCGAGAGTTCCCAGTTCGAGGGAAACAGGGCGCTGCGGATGGGCTGGTTGTCGGTGTAGCCCTCCACGCGCATGGCGTTGGGCACCTCGCGAAGCACCCCGGCGACCTTGCGGATGGTCTCCGACGCGGCGCTGCTGGGCACCGCGACACCACTGGAGAACAGGATGTCGCTCTGGATCTCGACTTCCAGGTAGTTCTGCCCGCGGCGCAGGGTCACCAGGTTCTTCTGGACCAGTTCCGACAGCGCTTCCTGGATGTTGCGGCCCAGCGAGACCAGATCGCCCTCGCCGCTGCGCCCGCTGCCCGCGCCGTCGCCGGACACGCCGCCGTCGAGCGCGCCGCCGTGCGCGTGGATGTCCGGCCCGGTCGCGTAGCGCGGGATGTCCATCGTCTGCTGCAGGCGCTGCTGGATCATCATGCTGGCCGGCGCCGGCCCGTTCTTGGCCGCGGCGGTCATCATCGACGGCCGGTCGTAGGACGACCCCAGGCGCTGGGTACGACCCAGCTGCACGGGCTCGATCGAACGCGGCGGGCCACCGAAGGCGGCATTGAGCGAGTCGGAGACCGCGCGGTACTTGCCTTCGTTGACCGAGGAGATCGCGTACATCACGACGAAGAACGCGAGCAGCAGCGTGACAAGGTCGCCGTAGGGGATCGCCCAGGCTTCATGGTTCGCGTGTTCTTCGTGGGCGTGCTTCTTCGCCATGGCCGCGTCAGTGGTGCACGTAGCCGGCGAGGCGCGACTCGATGTTGCGCGGGTTCTCGCCCTGGGCAATCGCGATCAGCCCCTCGACGATCATTTCGCGCTCTTCGTTCTGGCCGTTGATCAGCGCCTTGAGCTTGTTGGCCATCGGCAGCAGGAACAGGTTGGCCGCGCCGATGCCGTAGATGGTCGCGGTGAACGCCGCCGCGATACCGCCGCCGAGCTTGCTCGGATCGGCGAGGTTCTTCATCACCGCGATCAGACCCAGCACCGCGCCGATGATGCCCAGCGTGGGCGCGTAGATGCCCATGCCCTCGAATACCTTGGCCGCGGCGAGGTCGCCCTGGCTCTGGTGGTGCATGTCGGTTTCGAGCACCGCGCGGATGGCGTCGGGCGCGATGCCGTCGACGACCATCTGCAGGCCCTTCTTGGTGAATTCGTCCTGCTGTTCGGCCACCTGCGACTCCAGGCCCAGCAGGCCCTGCTTGCGCGCGGTGTTGGCCCACTCGACCAGGCTGGCGAGGATCGCGGCGCGGTCCTGCGACGGTGGCTTGAACACCCACTTGGTCAGCTTGAGCGCGCGCTTGAAGGTGACCATGCTGGTCTGCAGCAGGATCGACGCGACCGTGCCCACGATCACGATGACGAAGGCGGCCGGCGACCACAGGCTGGACAGGCCCGCGCCCTTGAGCACGCTGCCGATGAGCACGGCAACGAGCGCGAGCACCACACCGATGACGGAAAGCTTGTCCATGGAATCGTTAACGGTCGCGTTCGGGATTTCTGAAGAGGGGCCATGCACGCAGGCACGCCCCGGCGTCGGGTGGCCGGGGCGACGGATTTCCGTCGACGGCGGTCACGCGCTGGAGGGATGCAAGAGATGGGCCGTGGACGGCCGCGGGCGCGCAGGGCGCTGAACGGACTGTCAGGTCCGTGAAGGCCAATGCCGATGGCCGCGCTTTGCGCCTTCCCCCGCGTGCGGGGGAAGGTCGGGGTGGGCGAAGAGGTGAGTCGAAGGAAGGACGGAATGGCCGGCCGATGCTCGCGTCCGGTGACGCGGGTCCGCGGCGAAAGGGCTGCCCCCACCCAACGCTCTCCCGCTATGCGGGGGAGGGCTTCAGCTGGTCGCCCGCTGAGACACGCCGCCACTCAGGGCGCACGCGGGGGAGGGCTCGGAGTTGCCTCACTCGTGCCCCAGGACTTCTGCCGGATCCCGCTTCCACTCCGACAGCCGGGCGCGCAGGCGGACCATGGCCTGGCCGTGGATCTGCGACACGCGCGATTCGCTGACCGACAGCACCGCGCCGATCTCGCGCAGGTTCAGTTCCTGCTCGTAATACAGCGACAGCACCAGCGCCTCGCGTTCGGGCAGGCCTTCGATGGCCTCCACCAGCGCGACGCGGAAGGCGTCGTCCTCGAACACGCGCGCCGGGCTGGCGGTGTCGCGTTCGGCCAGACGGGCTTCGCCGTCGTGTTCTTCAAGATGTGCGTCGAAGCTCGACAGCTGGCCGCGTGCGGCGTCCTCGACCAGGCGGTGGTACTCGTCGAGGGTGATCTCCATGTGCGCGGCGACCTGCGCCGGACTGGCGCTGCGGCCGGTCTCCTGCTCGACGGCGCGCACCGCCTTGATCATGTCGCGATAGCTGCGGTGCACCGAACGCGGGGTCCAGTCGCCACGCCGCATCTCGTCGATCATCGCGCCGCGGATGCGGATGGAGGCATAGGTCTCGAAGCTCGCGCCCGGGTCGGCCTGGTAGTTTCGGGTCGCGTCGATCAGGCCGAGCATGCCGGCCTGCACCAGATCCTCGATCTCGACGCTGGGCGGCAGCCGCGCCGCCAGATGATGGGCAATGCGACGCACCAGCTCGCCATGCCGTTCGACGATGTCGGCGGCCGTGCCGGTCTGGGTCGCGCGATAGCAGGCGGTGGCGGTGGCGTTCATGCAGGCAGGCCTCCATCGGGTCCGGTGCCGGCGGCGACCATGCGGTCGACGAAGAATTCGACATGGCCGCGCGCGACCATCGGCGACTGCCAGCTGCGCGCGCGGCGGGCGATGCCGCGATAGGCGACCGACGCCGGCGCCGAGGGGAAGGCATCGACGACGGCTTCCTGGCGCTGCACGGCGCGGCGCAACCATTCGTCGCGTGGAATCGAGCCGATGTGGTTGAGCGTGACGTCGAGGAAGCGCGTGGTGACCCGCTGCAGCTTCTCGAACAGCGCCGGGCCCTCGCTCGCGTCCTGCACCTGGTTGCACAGCACCTGGATGCGCTGCACGCCGCGGTCGCGGTTGAGCACCTTGATCAGCGCGTAGGCATCGGTGATCGACGCCGGCTCGTCGCAGACCACCACGATCACGTCGTGCGAGGCCTGGCAGAAGGTCAGCACGCCGTCGGCGATACCGGCCGCGTTGTCGACGATCATCGTGTCGATCGGCCGGTCGAGTTCGGAGAACGCGTGCACCAGGCCCACGTGTTCCTGCGGGCTGAGCTGGGCCATGTGCTGCTTGCCCGAGGCGGCCGGCACGACCATCAGCCCGTTGGGACCTTCGAGGATGGTGTCGGCGAGTTCGCAGCGGCCGGCGAACACGTCGGCCAGGGTGAAGCGCGGCGACAGGCCCAGCAGCACGTCGACGTTCGCCAGACCCAGGTCGGTGTCGAGCAGCAGCGTGCGCTGGCCGGCGTTGACCATCGCCGCGGCGAGATTCACCGAGGTCGTGGTCTTGCCGACGCCGCCCTTGCCACTGGCAACGGCGATGACGCGGGGGGCTGCGGTGGCGGCATCAGACGGCATGACGGGTCTCGAACGCGGAATCGGTGTTGGCATCGGGGGCGGCGGTGGAACGGCGGCCGGCGACCATGGCCTGGGCAATGGCGAGGCGGTTGCCGGCGGCGATGTCGGCGGTCGCGTCCTGGCCGTCGGCGACGTAGGCGATCGGCAGGCCGTTGCGCACCGTCACCGACAGTGCCGAACCCAGATACCCGGTCTCGTCGAGCTTGGTCAGGATCAGGCCTTCCGGCGAACACGGGCGGTAGCGGCGGATGACATCGTGCATGTCCTGCGGATTGCCGTTGGCCGGCAGCACCAGCAGGCTGCGGACCTTGCGCGCGGTGCGCAGCCACAGGATCTGGTTGAACAGTGCGCGGTCGCCGGGCGCGAAGCCGGTCGTGTCGACCAGCACCAGCGGATAGTCGGCCAGCTGGGTCAGCGCCTGCTGCAGACCGTTGACGCCGCGTGCCTCGCAGACGGTGATGCCGAGCTTGCGGCCATGTGCCTGCAGCTGCTCGTGCGCGCCGGGGCGTTCGCAATCGGTGGTGATCAGGGCGACGTCGCGGGCGCGGTGACGCGCGGCGAAGCGGGCGGCGAGCTTGGCCGCGGTGGTGGTCTTGCCGGCGCCGGTCGGGCCGACGAGGGCGATCACGCCGCCGTCGTCGATCGGCTCGCAGGCGGCGACTTCGAGCGTGCGCGCCAGGGCGTCGAGCATCGGACCCTGGATGCCGTCGACCGGCAACGCCGGGTCGAGCTGGGCGGCGACCGACTGCGCCAGCGCGTCTTCGCAACCGAAGGCGCGCAGCGCGTCGAACGCGGCGGCGCGTGCGGGCGAGCCGCGCAGACGCTCGCGCTCGAGCTGCGCCATCTGCGCTTCCATCAGCTGGCGCATGCGCGCCATCTCGTCGCGCATCGCGGCGATGGCCGGTGCCTCGGGTTCCGGCGCGGGCACCAGCGACAGCGCCGGTGCGGCGGCGACCGGCGCGACGGCGGCGACGGCCGGACGCGGCGCGGGCGTGCCGATGACGGCCTCGACGTAGTCCTCGATCGCCATCGGCTGCGGCGCCTGCGGCATGCGGCTGGTCAGCATCGAGGCAAACGACGGCGCCTCGTTCGCGATCAGTGCGTCGAGCGCGTGGGCGTCGTCGCGCAGTTCGGCATTGGCCGCGGCGAAGGTCGCGCGCGCCGGCTCGGCCTGCAGCGGCAGGGCGCGGGCGACTTCGGCCACGGCGGCGGCCGGGCGGATCGCCGAGGTCAGTTCGGCCAGCGTGGGGCCGTCGACATCCTTCAGGCGGGCGCGGGCGCGTTCGCGCAGCGACGCCGGTTCGGGCTGGGCGACCACCGGTTCGGCGGCGCGGGCCTGGCCCAGCGCGGCGGCGAATGCGGCGGCCGGGTCGACCACGGCGGCGCGGGCAGGCGGCGACGGAATCTCGACGGCGGCCGGTGCGACCGGCGCGGCCGCGGCTTCATCGGACTCGGCGGCGCGCAGCACGCGGGCCAGCGCGGCCTCGTCGTAACCGAGCGAGGCGACGACCTCGATGCCCTCGGCGACGCCGCGGGTCGACAGGATCACCGCATCGGGGCCCAGCGCTTCGCGGATCTTCCGCAGCGCGGTGCGCATGTCCGGGGCGATGAAACTCTTGATCTTCATGGTCCTCTCCGCGGCTGCCGGATTTCCGGCGCGCCGACCGTGTCAGTGGCGGGCTCGTGGGCCGCGGGTCATCCCACGGCGCCGACCAGACGCAGACGCTTGTCTTCGGGAACCTCGGCGTAGGCCAGTACCGACAGCGACGGGACGCTGTGCCGCACGAGCCGCGCCACCGAGGCGCGGACCCCGCCGGGAACGAGCAGCACGGCGGGTTCTCCGCGGCTCTCCTGGCGGGTGACGCACTCGCTCAAGTTCTGGTGCAGACGCTCGGCGAGTCCCGGTTCGAGCGCTGCGCCCTGGCCGTTGACCGAGTCCTGCAATACCCGTTCCAGCTGCGGCGCCAGGGTGTAGACGGGGAATTCGTCGGCCATGCCGTTGAGTTCCTGGACGATGAAGCGGCCCAGGCCCACGCGCACCGCGGCGGTCAGCTGCGCGGGATCCTGCGTGTGCACGCCGTGCTCGAGCAGCGTCTCGACGATCTGGCGGATCTGCCGCACCGGCACGCGGTCGGCCAGCAGCGACTGCAGCACCTTCACCACCACCGACAGCGGTAGCAGCTTGGGCGTCAGGTCTTCGACGAGCTTGGGCGTGGTTTTCGACAGCGTGGCCAGCAGTTGCTGGACCTCGTCGTGGCCCAGCAGTTCGGCGCTGCGCTCGCGGACCTGGTGCGACAGATGCGTGGCGACCACGGTCGCTGCGTCGACGACGGTGTAGCCCAGCGATTCGGCATGCGCGCGCTGGCTCGGCAGGATCCACGTCGCATCCAGACCGAAGGCCGGATCCTTGCCGGGAATGCCGTCGAGCGGGCCGAACACGCGGCCCGGGTCGAGCGCGAGTTCGCGGTCGGGGTGGATCTCGCCGCCGGCTACGGGCACGCCGTGGACCAGCAGGCGGTAGGCGCCGGGTGCCAGTTCCAGGTTGTCGCGCACGTGCACGGCCGGGATGAGAAACCCGATGTCCTGGGTCAGCTTGCGGCGCACGCCCTTCAGACGCGCCAGCAGTTCGCCGCCCTGGGCCTTGTCGACCAGCGAGATCAGCTTGTAGCCGACCTCCAGCGCCAGCGGTTCGACCGGGCGGATCTCGTCCCAGCTCAGTTCGGCCAGCGGCGAGGCGGCGGTGCTCGCGGCGACGGCTTCGGCCTCGCGCTTGGCCTGCGCCTCGGCTTCCGGCTTGCCGCGCAGTTTCCACGCGACGAAGCCCAGGACCGCCGCCAGGATCAGGAACGGCAGGTTCGGCATGCCCGGAATGATGCCGATCAGGAACATCAGCAGCGCCGAGACGGTCAGCGCACGCTGGTGGCCGAAGACCTGCTTGGACACCGCCTCGCCCATCTCCTGCTCGCCGGTCGAGCGCGTGACCAGCATCGCGACCGCGGTGGCGACCAGCAGTGCCGGCAACTGCGCGACCAGGCCGTCGCCGATCGCCAGCAGCACGTAGGTGCGCGCGGCCTCAGCGAAGCCCATGTCGTGCGACATCACGCCGATCAGCAGACCGCCGACGATATTGATGACCAGGATCAGGATGCCGGCGATGGCGTCGCCGCGGACGAACTTCGAGGCACCGTCCATCGAACCGTAGAAGTCGGCCTCGTCGCGGACTTCCTGGCGACGCAGCTTGGCTTCCTCGCGGGTCAGCACGCCGGCGTTGAGGTCGGCGTCGATCGCCATCTGCTTGCCCGGCAGGGCGTCGAGGATGAAGCGCGCCGACACCTCCGAGATGCGGCCCGCGCCCTTGGTGACGACGACGAAGTTCACGATCGTCAGGATCGCGAACACGATGATGCCGACCGCGAAGCTGCCGCCGATGACGAAGTGGGCGAAGGATTCGATGACGTTGCCGGCCGCGCCGGGGCCTTGGTGGCCGTGCAGCAGCACCACGCGGGTGGACGCGACGTTCAGGGCCAGGCGCAGCAGCGTGACCAGCAGCAGCACGCTGGGGAAGATCGAGAAATCCAGCGGCTTGCGCACGTAGACCACCGCCAGCATCACCACCAGCGACAGCGCGATGTTGATGGTGAACAGTGCGTCCAGCACCGGCGGCGCCAGCGGGATGATGATCATCGCCAGCAGCGCGAGCACGACGACCGGCGCCGCGGCGCCGCTCCTCACCGCGCCCATGGCGCCGCCGACGGAGAACCGACCCGGCTGTGCGCTCATCGCGTCGGTCCCTTGACGTCATTGCCGGACATCGGGCCGTTATCCATGGGATCCCAGTCGATCGCGCCCTCGGGGCCGGCATCAAGCTCGGCCAGCGACGGCATCGGCCCGCGGCCGGGCGCCCAGGCGCGCAGCTGGTACACGTAGGACAGCACTTGAGCGACGGCGGCGTAGAGCTTCACCGGGATTTCCTGATCGACCTGCGCCTGCCTGTACAAGGACCGTGCCAGCGGCGGCGCCTCGACGATGGCGATGCGGTGGCTGTCGGCGATGCTGCGGATCGCCAGCGCCAGCTCGTCGGTGCCCTTGGCCACGACGACCGGCGCGCGCATGCCGTCTTCGGCGCTGTACTTCAGCGCGACGGCGTAATGGGTGGGGTTGACCAGCACCACGTCGGCGGTCGGCACGGCATCCATCATCCGGCCGCGCGACATCTGCGCCTGCACCTGGCGGACGCGCGCTTTCAGTTCGGGATTGCCTTCGCTTTCCTTGTACTCGTCGCGGATTTCCTGCTTGGTCATCTTCAGCTTGTTGCGGTACTGGATGTGCTGCCAGGGCACGTCGATCAGCGCCAGCAGGCCCAGCGCGCCGACCATCGCCAGCAGGGCGTTCATCGCCATGTGCACGCCGCCGGCGACCGACTGCTCCAGCGAGGCCAGCGGCATCGACAGCAGCGACGAGAACGCGTGGTAGACCATCCAGATGCCGACCCCGCCGATCAGGAGTACGCGCAGCAGCGAGCGGACCAGCTCGGCCATGCCTTCCTTGCCGTAGATGCGGCCGAGGCCGTTCTTCGGGTTGAGGCGGTTGAAATCGGGTTTGAGCGACTGGCCGGCGAAGCGCAGGCTGCCCATCGCCGCCGGGGCGATCGCGCACGCGGCCAGGGCGGCCAGCAGCAGCGGCGCCATCGTCAGCATCAGCTTTCCGAACAGGCCGGCGGCGTGGGGCAGCAGCCGCCCCTGTGTACCGAGGATGGCCGGGTCGATGGTCAGCGCGCCGCGCATCCAGTCCATGCTGGTCGCGCCGATGCTGCCGGCCGTGGCCTTGAGCGCCAGCACCGCGCAGCCGAGCACGGCCACGTTGGCCAGCTCGCGCGAGCGCGGCACATTGCCCTTTTCCCGCGCTTCCCGGAGCCGTTTTTCGGTGGGAAGTTCGGTCTTGTCTTCCTGATCGGTCTCGCTCATCGCCCGGGCCTCAGCCGATCAGGCCGCGGGCGGCGAGGAACGCCGAATCGAACAGCGCCTGCACCGGCGCCAGCAGTTGGCGCATCAGCAGCATCAGCAGGATCAGACCCGTCAGCAGCGAGACCGGCAGACCGATCGCCATCGGGTTGAGCTGCGCCGCGGCGCGCGACAGCACGCCGAAGGCGATGTTGACCGACAGCAGCGCCATCACCACCGGCAGCGCCAGCAGCACACCGGCGCGCAGCGCGGTCGCGAAGAATGCCGGCACTGCCGACAGCAGCGCCTGCAAGTCCGGCAGCGCCTGGCCGATCGGCAGGCTGGCGTAGCTGTCGTGCAGCAGCCCGATCAGCGCAAGATGCCCGTCGAGGGTGAAGAACAGCAGCGAGAAGACGAGGAAGAACCACTGCGACAGCACGGGCGAAGACGCGCCGCTGAGCGGATCGGCCATGGTCGCGAACGACAGGCCCATGCCCTGCGAGACCAGTTCACCGGCCAGCTGCCCGGCCTCGAAGGCCATGCGCAGCACCAGACCGATGGCGATGCCAACGGTGAACTCGCGCAGCACGCCCAGCACCGTGGCCGAATCCACGCCCATCGGCGGCGGCGCCGGCAGCACCGTGCTCATCGTCGCCGACAGCGCGATCACCAGGATCAGGCGCGCCCGCACCGGCATCGTCCGGCCCCCGATCGCCGGCAGCACCTGCAGCGCCGCACCGATGCGGATCGCATACCAGAGCACGGCGGCCAGCATCGCGAACAGATCGACGCCGGTCGAGGTGGTGAGGGTGACGGTGTCCATCGAGGGAAGCTGCGGTCCGGAGTCGCGGCCTGAAGGCTGCGCGGGTGGGATGCAGGTTCTGTGCCGGGGGCGGAGAGCGGGTTTTGCCGTCGTTCCAGTGGCTTTCAACAGACGCATGTCTGGTCAAGCTGGGATCCATTTTCGCGAACGGGTCGAAGATCAAAATGGGCCCAGCGTTCGCTGGGCGACGATTCGTAGGATGGCTAGAGCGCAGCGAAACCCATCATCGCCCTTTTGGGAATCAAATACTTACAGGGGAGCCCCAGAGCGTATTACTGGAACGCGATACGATTTTCGATAGGGCGATAACGGGGGGCGAGCAACAATGCGCAAAAAACGAAATGAGCTTCGGCGGCCATTGCATGACGGGCCGGATCTTATGCTCTGGTCGGGTGGCATCTACCTCGCCATTGCAATTGGGTTAGCGGTCGTGCACGTCGACGTCACCTCGTTTGTCGCCTCTGGATTGCTTCTTCCCGACAGTGCTTTTGCAGGGTTTCAGGCGAGGAATCCTGCGCTCGATTACCTGCCGAGCCTTTACTTCTGCATGTTGGTCCTGTTTCCGCTTGTATCCGGCGGCTTCGTTCTGCACGCGTATCGCCGGCGTTCATACCTCACGCGCACGGAGTCGACAGGAAAGCTAGTTGCTTTAGGGGCAAGCGGCTTCGTAATGGCAGTCCTTCCGCCCCTCCTGCTGGCCTTCGGATACAGAGACGCCAGCGAACCGATCAGCCTGAGATCCCGCGGTTTGATCGCTCTGACCACCGCGAATGACGTGACCGTTGGGGTAGCGTTCTTTCTGCTCTTCGCATTTTCCGCACTCATGGTGATGTGCATATGGATCTACGCGGCGAAGCTGGGGATGGAGCCAGTCTGGAAGCGAAAAGGCTTCCATGGATGGAACCCATAGCGCGGACTGTGAGTCTCGTCCCCATGGCAGGGCATCTCGCCAAGTCGGCTTAGGAAACGACGCGCGCTCGGCGAGCGTCGAGTCGCGGACTTGTTCCATCCCATGCGGGCGCACCGCAACGATGGGTGTCGCTGCGCTCTACCCATCCTACGGACGGGCACTGCCTTTACCCGATCAGATGCGGAATCCGATGGAACAGCTCGGTGGTGAACGCCACCATCCGTCCGAGCAGGAAATGCCCGACCAGCGCGAAGGTCGCGACCAGGGTGATCGCCTTGACCACGAACGCGATGGTCGGCTCGTTGATCTGGGTGGCGGCCTGCAGGATGCCGACGATCACGCCGATCGCGAGCACCGCGATCAGCGGCGGGCCGCCGAGGACCAGCGCCATTTCCATGCCGCGGGAGATTTCGGTGAGTGCGGTTTCGGGCGTCATGACATCAGACCGCGTTGAAGCTGGCGGCGAGCGAACCGACCACCAGCACCCAGCCGTCGACCAGCACGAACAGCAGGATCTTGAACGGCGCGGAGATCAGCATCGGCGACATCATCATCATGCCCATCGACATCAGCACGCTGGCGACGACCAGATCGATGATCACGAAGGGAATGAAGATCAGGAACGCGATCTCGAACGCGGTCTTGAGCTCGCTGGTCAGGAACGACGCGGCCAGCACGCCGAAGGGCACGTCCTGCGGACTCGCGTACGGGCCGCTGTTGGAAAGTCCGGCGAAGGTCATCAGGTCGGTCTCGCGCACCTGGGCTAGCATGAAGTCGCGGAAGGGCTCGCTGGCCGCGGCGAACGCGGTGCGGAAATCCATGTTGCCGTCGAGATAGGGCCCGATGCCGGACGCCCATGCGGCGTCGAACACCGGCGTCATCACCATGAAGGTCAGGAACAGCGCCAGCGCCAGCAGCACCTGGTTGCTCGGGGTCTGGCCGGTGCCCAGCGCCTGCCGCAGCAGGCCCAGCACGATGATGATGCGGGTGAAGGCGGTCATGCCCAGCAGTGCGGCCGGCAGCAGGGTGATGCCGGTCATCAGCGCCAGCACCTGCAACGGCATGCTCACAGGTTCACCGCCGACCTGGCCGACCGTTACGGCCGGCATGGGCTGGCTGGCGAGATCGGCGAAGCCGGGTGCGCCGCTGTCGGGAATCGCGGGCACGGCGATCGGCGCCGGCGCGGGCGACGGCGCGGTCTGCGCCAGTGCGCCGCCGGACAACGGCAGCAGCACGGCGAGCAGCAGCGTGGCGATACGGGCGCGAAGGCTGGTCACGACTTCTTCTTTCCGAACTGTTGGGCGAGGACCTGGGCGAACACCGGTGTCGGCTTCGCCTCGGGCACGGGCAGGGGCGTTTCGAGCGTGTGCAGCACGCGGGTGCCGGTCGCGCCGGTGCCCACGAGCAGCTGCGTGTCGCCGACGGCGACCACCACCACGCGCTCGCGCGGGCCCAGCGACAGCGAACCGAGCACCTTGAGCGCCGGATTGCTGGCGCCGCCGATGCCCGGCATGCGCCGGGCGAACCAGCCCAGCGCCACGATCAGGCCCACGACCAGGACCAGTGCAAGGACCGCGCCACCGATGCTGCCGGCGCTCGACGGCGCGGCGGCAGGCAATGCAGCGCCCGGCTGCACGACCTGCGCGGTCCTGTCGGTGGCAGGACGGCCGATCGGCTGGGCCGCGGCCGTGGTCTGCGCCGCGACGGCTTCATGACCGATCGCGGTCACAGACGCTGTCGGCATGTCGACGACGAAGGCGTCGGCGCCGAAGGCGGTGGCGATGACGGGCGCCGCGACCGGCGTGTCGGCCGGTGCCGAGGTGTCGGCGGCGCCCACCGACACCGGGGCCTGCGCCGCGGCGAGCGTGGCGTGGGCGGACAGGGCGCTCGTCATCGCGGTCACTTCAGGCGCTTGATGCGCTCGGCGGGGCTGACCACGTCGGTCAGGCGCACGCCGAAACGATCGTTGACGACCACGACTTCGCCGTGCGCGATCAGCGTGCCGTTGACGTACACGTCCAGCGGTTCGCCGGCGGCGCGCTCCAGCTCGACCACCGCGCCCGGGGTCAGCGCCAGCAGATTGCGGATCGGCATGCGGGTGCGGCCGACTTCCAGCGACAGCTGCACCGGCACGTCGAGGATGACGTCGAGATTCAGGTCGCCCGCCGGCGGTGAGCCGGCGTCGGCGGTCAGCGGATCGAATGCGGCGGTGGTGGGATCGGTGCTCATGGGGTCGCGGCCTGGAACTCGTGGGAATCGTTGGACGGGGCCACCTGGGGGAAATTCACCTGGGTGACCTTCAATGCGTTGAAGCCGTTGTGGGTGCCGAACTCGCCTTCGAACATCGGCGTCGACTCGACGCTCATGTGCACGGGGCGTGCCAGCTCGATCGGGATCACGTCGCCGACTTTCAGGCGCGCCAGTTCGCGCAGGCTGATCTGGCGATGCGCCAGCGAGACGCTGCACTCCAGCGCCGCGGCCTCGACGCCGGCACGCAGATGGCGCGCCCAGGTCTCGTCGGAGTCGCTGCGCTGGCGGCGCGGGCCGGTGGCCTCGAGGTGGTCGCGCAACGGCTCGAGCATCTTGTAGGGCAGGGCGATGTGCAGATCGCCACCGCCGCCGTCGAGCGCGATGCTGAAGCGGCTGATGACGATGTGGTCGCGCGGGTCGATCAGTTCGACCTGCAGCGGGTTGCTCTCGGTCTGGGTGTGCGCGAACTCCAGCGCCTGCACCGGCAGCCACGCGGTGGCCATGTCGGTGAACACCTGGCGCAGCATCAGCTGCACGATGCGCTGCTCGGTCGGGGTGAACTCGCGCTCGGCGACCTTGGCCGGGAACCGCCCGCCACCGCCGAAGAAGTTGTCGACCACGGTGAACACCAGCCGCGGTTCGAACACCACCAGCGCGTTGCCGCGCAGCGGCCGGGCCTGGATGACGTTGAGATTGGCCGGCTGCGGCATCGAGTGCATGTACTCGTCGAAACGCACCACGTCCACGCCGCGGATCGTCAGTTCGCACGAGCGCCGCAGCAGGTTGAACAGGCCGACCTTGAAGGCCAGCGCGAAGCGTTCGTTGATCGCGTCCAGGCCCGGAAGGCGGCCGCGCACGACGCGGCCCTGCTTCGCGAAATCGTAGGGCCGCACTTCACCGGGCGCGGCCGGCGGATCGGTGTCCACCGCGCCGCTGTCGACGCCGTGCAGCAGCGCGTCGATCTCGTCCTGGGAGAGCAGCTCGTTGCTCATCACTGCACGACCAGGCTGGTGAAGATCACGCCGTCGACCTTGTCCGGCTGGCCCTCTTCCTTCAGCAGCTTGCGCACTTCGGCCAGGCCCTGCTCCTGCAAGCGCTCCTTGCCGCTGCGCTGGGCCAGCTGCGCGGCGGTCTGGGTGCCGAACAGCAGCAGCAGACGGTTGCGCAGCGCCGGCGCCTGCGCCTCGATGGCGGTGTGCGTGGCCGCGTCGCGCGTGACCAGCTGCACGTCGGCCTGCAGATAGCGCGCCATGTCGGTGTCGGCGAGGTTCACGACGAAGGACGGGTCGAGCGCGAAGTAGGTGGCCGGCCCCTTGGCGGTGGTCGGCGCAGCGGCGTCCTCACCCTCGGCCGCATGCGCGGCAGGCGCATTGTGCTGGGTGAACCACCAGCCACCGCCGGCGCCACCGGCCAGCAGCACCACCGCGCCGATGATCAGCGGCAGCTTGCTCTTCTTCTTCGGGGCGGGGGCTTGTGCAGGGGCAGCGGACACGGGACGACTCCGGGGATGGATACCCACCGGATGCAAGGCGTGTGCCGGGGTGTTGGCGGTGGGGTGTGGCGTCCGGCGCCGGAAAGTCGACGGGGGGTTCACCGTCGCGGGTCTCGCCCGGGTTCATCCCGCCTCGATCCGACGGCTTGCCCCCATCCCGACCTTCCCCCGCAAGCGGGGGAAGGGGCGGCACGCTGCGAGCGCGCGAAACGCGAGCCCTCCCCCGCGAGGCGGGGGAGGGTTGGGTGGGGGCGAACCGTCAGCCCGTGCGATCACGCATCGGGCGTGATGTCTCAGGCGTACTCGTCCAGCAACCCGCGACTGCGCACGACCGGCGCCGGCGTCGATGCCGCGACATTCGCGCTCGCACGCTCGTCGCCGAAGCCGCTGCCGAATGCCGGCGCGCTCTGCCCCTGCGACTGCGGTGCGTTCTGCTGGCGCTGGCCCACATCGGCGTGACCCAGCTGCAGACCGTGCTGGCCCAGCATCTCGCGCAGCTTGGGCAACGTCGCTTCGAGCGCCTGGCGCACGTCGGCGTTGGCGCTGTTGAACTCGGCGGACACGCGGGTGCCTTCGAGCTGGATCTTCAGATCGATGCGCCCCAGGTGTTCGGGATTGAGACGGATCTCGGCATGGCCCAGCTTCTGCTCGGCGACCCAGGCCATGCGCGCGCCGAGTTCGTCGTCGAAGCCGGCATCGGGATGCGCGGGCATCTGCAGCGGCGACGGTGCGACGGGCAGGTTCGGTCCACGGATCGAACCGTGGACCGCGAGCGGCATGCCCGGCGGCAGGGCATCGATGCTGTCGATCGTGGCGATGTCTTCCTCGCGCGCCATGTCCTGCATCGCGGCCGCAACGATCTGCGCGCCTGCGGCGGTGGCGACCGGCGTGGCGACTGCGGCCACCTCGGACGTGCGCGGCATCGCCGGCAGTTCGGACAGCAGCGACGACAGGTCGAGCGCCGACGCTGCGGATGTGTCGGCGCCGGCGTCCGTGGCCTGCAGCGGAACGGCAGGTGCAGCAACAGCACCCGTCGCGTTCTGCGCAGTCGTCGGCATCTGCATCGGCAGCGTGGATGCCCGCATGCCTGCCAGCACATCGGCGGCATCGCTCGCGGGCGTCGCATCGGCCGGCACCGCAGGCGGTGCGAGACCGGACAGCAGCGCGAACATCTGCTGTGACAGGGCGTCGTCGGGCGACGCCGCGGTGTCGGCAGGCGGCTGCGGGGCCGCGGCCAGCAGCGCGGCGACGTCGTCGGGCAACGTCGTCAATGCCGGATCGAGGACAGCATCCGCCGGCTTCGTGAAACGCCGCATGTCGAGCTGCGCCTCCACCGGCGTCGCATGACGGGTCGTCGTCGGCTGTGTGCCGGCGGTGGCCTGCGCGGACGTGCCCGCAGCGGGAAGCATCAAAGCCATGGCGGGATCCGGAGCGACAGTGGTGGGCTGCGTCGGTGCGGCGCCGCCCATCTGCAGCGCAGCTGCGAGATCCGCGGCCACACGTGCGAAATCGGTGCCGCCTTCGGCAGCGGCATTGGCAGGGCGCGCAGCCGGCGTGGCAGTCGCGCCGGCCAGCGACGCGGCAAACATCGGCAATGGCGCAGCCGTGCTCACGACGCATCCTCCGCAGTGGCGGTGGCGCGCGCGCGGCGGCCGCCGATCTCGTCGAGTTCGCGCTGGGCCTTGGCCTGTTCGACCTTGGCTTCCTGCGCGCGATAGCTGTCGGCGAGTTTTTCCAGCACCAGCGTCTCGCGACTGGCGATCAGCAGGCGCGCACGTTCGACGTCGCTGACCTGGCGGCTGTGATCGACGATGCCGGCCTGCTGCACGACCGCGGCATTCAAGCGCTCGCGGAAGGCCATGCGGTTGACCAGCAGTGCCGGCGAGATGCTCGCCGTCCCCGGCGATGCGGCGTATTCGTCGGCGTAGCGGCGCAGCGCTTCGAGGCGGTCCTGCTGCTCGCGCACGACCTTCTCGCGCTCGGCGACGCGGCGCGCGGCTTCGTCCTGGCGCTGCTGCACCACCTTGATCAACGGGTCGAGTCGTTGCGAACGCATGCGGGTCAGCTCGCGTTATTCGGATTGAGTGGAAAGGCCTGGCCGGCGCCGCCGTCGAGCAGGCGCGCGAGCGCCTCACGGCTGGCCGGCACGTCGGAGGATTCGCGCACGTCCTGGCCGAGGAAGTGTTGGATCGCGGGCCAGCGTTGCAGGGCTTCGTCGACGACCGGATCGCTGCCGCGCTGGTAGGCGCCGATCGCGATGAGATCGCGCTGCGCACCGTAGGCGGCGATCATCCGCTTGAGCTTGCGGATGTGTTCGCGCGTCGGCGCATCGGTGATGTCCTGCATCACGCGGCTGACCGACTGTTCGATGTCGATCGCCGGGTACTGCCCGGACTCGGCGATGCGACGCGTCAGCACGATGTGCCCGTCGAGGATCGCGCGCGAGGCGTCGGCGATCGGCTCCTGCTGGTCGTCGCCCTCGGTGAGGACGGTGTAGAACGCGGTGATCGAGCCGTGCCCGTCGGCGCCCATGCCGGCACGTTCGACAAGTGCGGGGAGTTTGGCGAACACGCTCGGCGGATAGCCGCGCGTGGTCGGCGGCTCGCCGACCGACAGGCCGATCTCGCGCTGCGCCTGGGCGAAGCGGGTCAGCGAATCCATCAGCAGCAGCACGTCGAGGCCCTGGTCGCGGTACCACTCGGCGATCGCGGTCGCGCGCAGCGCGCCGTGCAGACGCGCGAGCGGCGGACGGTCGGCCGGCGCGGCGACCACGACCGCGCGGCGCAGGCCTTCTTCGCCCAGCGTCGCTTCGACGAAATCGCGCACTTCGCGGCCACGTTCGCCGATCAGGCCGACGACGATGACGTCGGCCTTGGTGAAGCGGGTCATCATGCCGAGCAGGGTGGATTTACCCACGCCCGAGCCTGCGAACAGACCGACGCGCTGGCCGCGGCCGATCGGCAGCATCGCGTTGATCGCGCGCACGCCGACGTCCAGCGATTCCTCGATCGGCTGGCGCGACAGCGGATTGATCGGCGTGCCGGCCAACGGCACGTAGCCTTCGGCGCGGATCGGGCCCTTACCGTCCAGCGGTTCGCCATCGTTGTCGATGACGCGGCCGAGCAGGCCTTCGCCGACGGCGACTTCGCCCTTGGTGCGCGTGGCGATGACGCGCGCGTTCGGCAGCAGGCCCTGCAGATCGCCCGTGGGCATCAGGAAGGTGCGGTCGCCGGAGAAGCCGACGACTTCGGTATCGACCCAGCGGTCACCCGACGTGGCCACGCGGCACCGCGAGCCCAGCGGCGCGGTGCAACCGGAGGCTTCGAGTGTCAGGCCGACCGCGCGGCGCAGCACGCCCTCGCGTACCAGGCCGCGATGCGGCGCCTCGGGCATCGCGCCGCGCAGGCGCTCGGCCAGGCGCAGGCTGCGCGCGCCGTGCCAGCCGGCCAGCGTGTCGTCGTGCGCGGCGATGCTCGCCGCCTGCAGGGCCGGGCTCATCATCACGGTTCGGCGTCCTCGGCCTGCATGTGTTCGATCACCGACTGCAGCCGTGCAGCAATCGTGCCGTCGACGCGCACGCCTTCGCTGTGCAGGCGCAGTTCGCCGCGTCCGAGCGACAGGTCGGGCGTCACGCGCACGCCGGCGAGGCCGGACAGGTGCGGGGCGAGCACGTTGAAGTCATCGGGTTGCAGGCGCAGCTCGATCTCGCGCGAGCCGCTGCCGACCGCATCGAGCGCTTCGCGCACGAGATCGGCGAGCAGGGTCGGATCGGCCGCGTACGCACGACCGACCAGCGCGCCGGCGATGCGCACGGCGAGGTCGGACAGGGCATCGGTGACTTCGCCATCGAGCCGCGCGAGCGGACGGGTGAAGCCGTCGAGCACGCCCTGCAACTGCGCGATGCGACGGTCGATCTCCGCCTGGCCGGCGGCAAGGCCGGCGGCATAACCGGCGGCGTGACCGTCCTGCTGCGCGGCTTCGCGCATCGCCTCGATCTCGGCGGCGGTCGGCGGGCGCGGCACGTCGACCGGCTTGCGGATCGGGCGCGGCAGTTCGCCGAAGCCGGGTGCGATCCAGCGTTCGGCGTTGTCCATGTCGAGCGCGACGGCGTTCAGACGAAGTCCTCCGAACGGGTCTGCAGGGTGATGTCACCGGACTCGGCCATCTTGCGCACCTGCGCGAGGATTTCCTTCTGCGCGGCTTCCACTTCGGCCAGGCGCACGGGCCCGCGCGATTCCATGTCGTCGATCAGGATCTCGGCCGCGCGCTGCGACATGTTGCCGGTGACCTTGGCGCGCACGCGCGGATCGGCGCCGCGCAGCGCGAGCGCCAGCGTGTCGGACGACACTTCGCGCAGGATCGCCTGCATCGTGCGGTCTTCCATCGTCGCGAGGTTGTCGAACACGAACATCAGGTCGCGGATCTCGTCGCCCAGCGCGCCGTCGACTTCGCTGATCGACTGCAGCAGCGTTTCGTCGCTGCCCGCGTCCATGAAGTTGAGGATGCTGGCGGCGACCTTGGCGCCGCCGACGACGGCGGGCTTGGCGGTCTTGGTGCCGGTGAACTGGCGCGCCATGACGTCATTGAGTTCGGTCAGCGCGTGCGCCGGAATGCTGTCGAGCGTGGCCACGCGCATCAGCACGTCGCCACGCAGCGCTTCGGGCAGGCACTTGAGCACTTCGGCACCCTGGTCGCCTTCGAGATGCGCGAGCACGATCGCGATGATCTGCGGATGCTCGTGGCGCACGAGATCCGCGATCGCCTTGGGCTCCATCCACTTCAGCGCATCGAGGCCCGGCGTGTTCTGGCCGGTGAGGATGCGGTCGATGACGCTGCTGGCGCGTTCCTCGCCCAGTGCCTGCTTGAGCACCGCGCGCACGTACTCGTCGGCGCCGTCGCCGATCTTCGCCGGCTGGGTGATGACGTCGGCGAACTCGCCGATGACCTTCTCGACCATGCGATGCGAGACGTCACCGACGGTGGCCATCGCCACGCCGAGCTTCTGCACGTCCTTGGCGTCCATGTGGCGCAGCACTTCGGCGGCCTGCGCCTCGCCGAGCGAGAGCAGCACGACGGCCGCGCGCTGGGTGCCGCTCAGGGGTTCGGTCGAATCAGCCATCGGAAGCCACCATCTCGCGCACGACCTGGGCCACGCGCTTGGGATCGGCGCTCGCCGCATCGCGTGCGGTCTGCAGGTTCTGGTCGAAACCCGGGGCCGGCGGCAGTGCCGGCTTCGGGGAATACGCGGGCGAGAGTTTCACCGGCACCTCGTCGTCGTCGACGACTTCGGCGGTCACCGTGCCGAGGTTGGTCGTGCCACCGGCACCGGCGGCCGCACCGGCCGGCACCAGCTCGCCGCTGCCGCCGCGCTGGCGCGTGCCGATCAGCTGGCGGAAGGCCGGGCGCAGCACGAACACGATCACCAGCAGCACCGCCAGGCCACCGAGCACCATGCGGGCGATCTCGATGATCTTGGGGTCCTGCCAGATCGGCGGGCCGTCGGGCGTTTCGACCGCTTCGCGGGCGAACGGCGCATTGACCACCGAGACCGCGTCGCCGCGCTGGGCGTCGAAGCCGATCGCCTGCTGCACGAGAGTTTCGATGCGGGTGATCTCGGCCTCGTTGAGCGGACGCGCTTCGCCTGCCGCGCCATCGGCGCCGGGCGCGCCGGCGACGTTGTCGACCAGCACCGCGGCGGTGACGCGGCGGATGCGCGGCACGGCCTGACGGGTGTGGGTCAGCGTGCGGTCGATCTCGTAGTTGCGCGTGGAGCTGCGGCTGCCCGGACCGGTGGCGGTCGCCTGCGCGGTCTGCGCCTGCGGGTTGGTCGGATCCGTGGTGTTGGCGGCACTGGGCGTGTTGGCCACACTGCCGGGCACACCCTGCGCAGGCGCGGCGGCGCCGAGGTTGCCGCTCTCGGACAGCTGCTCGCTGCGCACGATGGCCGCCTGCGGGCCGTAGGTCTCGCTGGCCTGTTCGGTGGTCGCGAAGTCCATGTCCACGCTGACCTTGGCGCTGACGCGGCCGGGGCCGGTCATCGGCGCCAGCAGTTCCTCGATGCGCTGCACGTACAGCGCTTCCTGGCGCCGCTGCTGTTCGAACTGCTTGCCGGTGATGGCCTCGGCGCTGTCGGGATCCGGGCTGGAGAGCAGGCGGCCGAACTGGTCGACCACGGTCACACGCTCGGGCGAGAGGTCCGGCACGCTGGACGCGACCAGACGCTCGACCGCGTCGATCTGGCTCTGCTCCAGCGCCTGGCCGGCATGCAGCTGCAGCACGACCGACGCGCTGGCCGGCTCGTTCTGGCGGGTGAAGGCCGACGGCTTGGGAATCGCGAGATGCACGCGCGCTTCGCGGACCGGGCGCAGGTTGGAAATGGTGCGGGCGAGTTCGATTTCCATCGCGTGCTGGTAGCGCGCGTTCTCGACGAACTGGCTGGTACCAAACCCCTGGTCGCCCTGCAGCGCCTCGAAACCGGCCGGGCCGGCGGCGGTCAGGCCGGCGGAGGCCAGCGCCATGCGCGCCGCGCCCGCCTGGTCGGCCGGCACCGACAGACCGCCGGTGGCGGCATCGAGCTTCACCGGAATCTGCGCGCTGCGCAGCGTGTCGGCAGCCTGGCTGGTCGACTTGGCGTCGAGACCGGCCGAGACCATCACGTAGTCCGGCTTCTGGGTCCAGAAGAACAGCCACAGGCCCAGCGCGATGGTCGCCGCGACCAGCAGGAACAGCCCCGCCTGGCGCACCACCGGAATGTCCTGGAAGCGGCCGAGGTCGCGCAGCGCGGCGGCGGCCTTCGGGAGTCCTGCGTTGGGTACGGAGACGGCGCTCATGGGCGGGCTTCGGAATGCTGGAAAGAGAGGTGGAAGAGCGGGGCGGAGCAGTCAGCGCGTCGCACTTACACCGGCATGTTCATGACGTCCTGGTAGGACTGGACGAGGCGGTTGCGGACTTCGACCGTCGCGCGGAACGCGACCGAGGACTGCTGCATCGCCACCATCGTGCGGGCGAGGTCGGCGCGCGGGTCGCCCATCTCGAACGCGGTCTGCATCGCACTGCTGTGGGCCTGGGTCTGGCTGACCTTGTCGATCGCGCCCGACAGCAGCTCACCGAAACCGGGTGCCTTCGTGCCGCTTTCGACGCGGCCCAGCTGGGCGTTGCCGAGGCCGACATCGATCGCATTCGTGTTGCCGACATCGCCGCGTGCGCGCGTTTCGTGGGCGCGGATCTGGCTGAGGATCGAGGAGATGGCGTCGGTCATGGGCGTGGCTTCGCAGCGTCTTTGCGCTGTTCAGGCAATTCCCGTGCCAGCGGCTCGTCAGAAACCTGCCGCAGCCGCCGTGGTGGTGTCGGCTTCGCGATCGATGCCGTACTTGCGCAGCTTTTCGACCAGCGTGGTGCGACGCAGACCCAGCAGCGGCGCGGCATGCGCGACGACACCATTGGCCTGGGCCAGCGCGGCGCGGATCAGCTGCAGTTCGATCGCGGCGATGTGGTCGCGCAGGTCAATGCCTTCGCTGGGCAGGCTGTCGAACGACAGCGCCGGCGCCTCGACGGTCGCTGCCGGCATCGCCGGCGGCGGTGCCGCGACGAGACGGGCGATCGGCGCGTCGGGTTCGGCGATCTGACGAAGTACCGGCGCCTCGTCGAGCAGTTCGCCGGTCGGCAGCGCGGCGCGGTAACGCGGCGGCAGATCGATGGCGCGCACGGTGCCGGCCGGGTGCAGCACGGCCAGGCGCTCGAGCAGGTTCGACAGTTCGCGCACGTTGCCCGGCCAGCGGTGCTGCTGCAGCGTGGCGACGGCATCGGCCGACAGCGTGACCTGGCCGCGGCCCTGTTCGGCCTGCTGGCGCGAGATCGCCGCGATCAGCGCCGGCAGATCCTCGGTGCGCTCGCGCAGCGCCGGCAGTTCGATCGGGAACACGTTGAGGCGGTAGAACAGGTCCTCGCGGAACTGGCCGTTCTCGATGCGCGATTCCAGATCGCGGTGGGTCGCGGCGATCACGCGCACGTTGCACTTGATGGTGCCGGTGCCGCCGACGCGCTCGAAGCAGCGCTCCTGCAGCACGCGCAGCAGCTTGACCTGCATCGGCAGGCTCATGTCGCCGATTTCGTCGAGCAGCAGGGTGCCGCCCTCGGCCATTTCGAAGCGGCCCTTGCGCTGGGTGAGCGCGCCGGTGAACGCGCCCTTCTCGTGGCCGAACAGTTCGCTCTCCAGCAGATCAGCCGGGATCGCGCCGCAGTTGACGGCAACGAAAGGCTTCTCGCGACGCGCGCTGCGGTCGTGCACAGCGCGCGCGGCGACTTCCTTGCCGGTGCCGGACTCGCCGAGAATCAGCACCGTGGTGTCGTGTGGCGCGACCTGGTCGATCATGCGGTTGAGCGACACGGCGGCGGCGCTGTGGCCGGTCGGACCACTCTGCGGACGCGCGGCGCGGGCCTGCGCTTCGGCATGGTTGATGGCCGCGCGCTGCAGGCAGTCCTGAAGCTGGCTGCGGCGCAGCGGGAAATCGAGGGCCCACACCGACTGGCGGTGCAGGCGCGAGCGCCACAGCGCGTCCGGCGCATGGCCCGGCAGTTCGAGCACCGGCGGATGCAGCGACTGCTTCGACAGCCACGCGGTGAAGCCGGCCAGCTCGGCGCCGTCGATGTCGCCCACGACCACGGCCAGCCAGTCGGCGGCCTGTGCGCGGCTGAGGTCCAGGTCTTCGAGGCCGGCGACGATGCGCGGCGTGTATTCCATGAACTCGAGCAGGGTCGCGACGCGCTCCGCGCGCTCCATGTCCTGTTCGATGACGAGGATGCGGGCGGTGTTCATCAGGCGGCGACCTGCAGGGCAGCGGCGGAACGGATCGAGCGGGCCTTGGCGGGGCCGATCGACAACTGGTCGCGGTACTTGGCGACGGTGCGGCGGGCGATGCGCACGCCCTGGCGGGCGAGGATGCCGGCGATGACGTCGTCGGCAAGCGGCGCGTGGCGCGGCTCGTCGTCGATCAGACGCTTGACCATCGCACGGACCGCGCTGCCCGACACGTCGGCGCCTTCCAGGCGCACGGCGAACAGGCGCTTGAGTTCGATCGTGCCGCGCGGGGTCTGGATGTACTTGCCGGCGACGATGCGCGAGACGGTGGACTCGTGCACGCCGATCGCGTCGGCGACTTCGCGCAGGGTCAGCGGCAGGATCGCCTCGTCGCCCTGCTCGAGGAAACCGCGCTGGCGCTCGACCAGCAGCTGCGCGGTGCGCATCAGGGTGTCATTGCGCATGGCGAGGCCGCGGACCAGCCAGCGGGCCTCGTCGAGCAGGCCGCGCAGCACGGTGTGGTCGCTGCCGGCGAGCGCGCGCTCGCAATGCGCGCTGATGCGCACGCGCGGCGTGGTGTGGCGGCCCAGCGCGACGCGCCAGGCGCCACCGGCGAACCAGGTCACGACGTCCGGCACGATGTGGCTGTCCTCGACCGAGGCCGGGGCTTCGACCGGGTGCGCACGCAGCGAGAGGATCAGCGCGACCGCGTCGCGCACGGCGGCAACGTCGACCGATAGGGCGGTCGCGAGCGCGGTGTCGTCGTGCGCGGCCAGCAGTTCGACATGGTCGGCGAGGATGCGCAGGGCCAGCGAACGCGCGTCGGACGCGGCCAGCACGCGCAGCTGCGCAGACAGGCATTCGGTCGGATCGGCGGCGGCCATCCCCGGCCACTCGCCGTGCAGCAGACGCTGGCGCACGACCGACAGATCGTCGGCGCGGCCCGGGAACTCGATCTCGCCTTCGGCCTGCAGTTCGTCGAGCGACTGCTCGAGGTAGCCGTTGTCGTCGCAGCGGTCCAGCCAGAACGCGGCCAGCGGCAGATCGCCGGCGGCCCACTCCAGCGCCAGGCGCGACAGCAGGCGCTGGCGCATGTCGGTCGACTCGCCGTCGGCGATGCGCGCGGTGGCGTCGTCGTCGAGGCCGCCGAAGCTGCCATTGCTGCCCATGCCCGCCAGGAACGCCGGCTCGGGGAGTTCGTCCCACGCCGCGGCTTCGAAGCCGGCGATGTCGGATTCGGGGGATTCGGTTTCCAGCTCCGGCTCGTCCTGTTCGAGCAGCGGATTGCGCTCAAGAGTCTGCTGGAGTTCGGTGGCCAGCTGCTGCGAGGTGAGCTGCAGTAGTCGGATCGACTGGAGGAGCTGCGGCGTCAGATTGACGCCCTGTGCCATCGTGCCGCGAAGCGTGCCCTTCATGACTTCGAATCCCCGTGCCGACCCCGTGTCAGCGTGTGGAGATATGGTGAAGTCGGGTTTTCGACGCACGAATCAGGGCAAACCTGCCGCCCATTCAGGGCGTTCCTGTAGGCATGTCAGGCGTGCCCTTACTTTGCGTCGTGAAAATGACGTGAGGCTGAGGTGAAGTGACGCGATCTGACGTGCGTGGTCACGTGTGATGTCGATCACAGACCGGTTTTTCGGGTGATTTGCGTACCGTGCCTCGGCGACCGCGACACATGGCAAGAGCTGTGCCGTGACCGGTGTCAGAAAATTCTCATCAAACGCGATTTTCGCGGGTGCACGTGTGGGAAATCCGTCGCGCCATCTGGCGTCCGGTTCTTCCTAACAAAGCGACGACATCAGCTTTCGCGCACCGCGCCTTCCCCCGCATGCGGGGGAAGGCTGGGATGGGGGCAAACGATCAGCTGGACGAGGCGCACGGCTCGTGCGGCAGCCTGTGTCGGAGGCATGCCAGCCTTCGTCTGCTGCCTGACGTCAACGCGATCGGGCCGTTCGCCCCCACCCAACCCTCCCCCGCGAGCGGGGGAGGGCTTCAAGCGTTGTCCGCCAGCTTCTGCAGAGGCGTCCAGCGCGCATGACACGCCGTGTAAGCGTGCTCGCACGCGATTTTCGGAGGTGTCGGGATCGCGACGATCATCCGTTTCACGCGCCAGCGCCAGACGCGCGTAGATCCGAAGGCTCGACTCGATCTCAGGGCCGATCGTGATGCCGCATCGCGATCCGCAGCAGTTCGCCGGCGTTCCGGCAGCCCAAGGCTTCCATCATCCGCGAGCGATGCGTCTCGACGGTCTTGACGCTGATCGCCAGGTCCGCGGCGATCTGCTTGGTGCTGCGGCCGGCGCCCAGTGCGCTGAGGATCTCGCGTTGCCGCCGCGGCAGATTCTCGACATCGCCGGGCGCGCGCTCGGCGCGATAGCTGCGCAGCTGCGGTGCGGAGACCTGCGGGCTCAGGAAGGTGCGGCCGCTGGACGCGGCGCGCAGGCCGATCTCCAGTTCCGCCGGCGGTGCGTCCTTGACCACGTAGCACAGCGCGCCGCGTGACAGCGCTTCACGGACGTGCAGCACGTCCTCGTGCATCGACAGGATCACCACGGCGCTTTCGGGCACCGCCTGCCGCAGTTCGGTCAGCGCGTCGAACCCGCTGCGCCCCTTCAACGACAGGTCCAGCACCACGATGTCCGGCAGGACCTGGCGGGCGCGCATGACCACGTCGTCCGCATTGCCGGATTCCCCCACCACCTCAACGCCGTCCATTGCCTCGAGCAGACGGCGAACACCCGCGCGCACCAGCGCGTGGTCGTCGCAGATCAGTACCCGAATCACGTCCGTGCCCCCGTTCTCGTGTGTCCCCGATCTGTACCTTAACGAAGATCAAGATCACGCGACAGGCTGGACATCACGCGGGATGTGCGATCAACGCCGGCGAATTTCCGCCACTTCGCGGCGGTGGATGCGGAACACGTGGCGTTCGAGGGCGTCTTCCATGGAAGGCGACAGCGGTCCGAACCGCAGCCAGACGCGCGTCGCGTTTCCGTCGCCGGCTTCGCTGGCGATGACACTGGCCGGCAACATCAGAGGCGTCGGCAGCCACTCGCTGGCGGCCATGCGGAAGGTGCCTTCGCTGCCGATCGCGAACGCGCCCTGCACCAGCACTTCGGCGCCTCGCGCCGACCAGGTGAGATCGACCGGCGCATCCAGCGCGCCCTGCGAGGCGGCGAAGCCGGTCATCAGCAGGGTCAGCACGTCGAGCTTGGCTTCCATGCGCAGCAGGGCCGGGTCGACCGGATGCTCGGGGTCGTCGGCACGCGGCGCCCCATCGTCGATGACGGCCAGGCCCCGCAGCAGGGCTTCGCCCTGCAGGGCGATGCGCTGCAGGCTGGCGTCGTCGAGCGCGCCGGGCAGGAAGGTCGCCGCGCGGGTTTCGTGCAGGGTGAGGATGTCGCCGAACAGCGCCTCGTGCGCCTGCGTAGGCGATAGCGGCGCGCCGGTGCTCATGCGAGCTCCCGCAACCAGGCGTTGGCGCCGCGACGACCCTGGCCAAGGCGGGCGAGTTCGGCCGAGGCGGCGTCGCGCGCATCGCGCAGTTCGCCGATCAGACCATCGTGCGCGGCCAGCAGATCCAGCCACGGCTGGCGCGCGCTGACCTTCAGGTCGACCTTCGACAGGGCGAAAACGATCTCGCCGTGATGCGATTCAAGCAACGCGGCGGCGGTGTCCCAGTCCTCCGCACCGATCGCGGCGCGCACGGCATCGGCCGGCAGGTCGGGCACGCGGTCGAGGGCGGGGTGCTGGGTGGCCATGGCTCAGTCTTTCGGGGCGATCTGGCGCCAGGCGCCTTCGATGTCGCCGAGGATGTCATCGATCTCGCGCAACGGCGAGCTGTCGTTGTTGAGGTTCGCTTCCAGCAGACGGCGCTGGCAGTAGTCGTACAGCGCGGCCAGTCCGTCGGCGATCTCGCCGCCGGCTTCGAGGTTCAGCGAACTGTTGAGTCCGCCGATGATCGCGCAGGCATCGGTGATCGCGTGCGCCTTGCGCGGCACGTCGCCGCGTTCCAGGCAGGCCAGGGCCAGACGGATCCGCTCGCGCGCGGTCGACAGCATGATCGCGATGAGCTGGTGCGGACTGGCGTCGAGCGCCGCACTGCTGGCGCCCATCTGCTTGTACTGGTTGGCGAAGTTGCGTGCGTGCATGGCGGTTCTCACGAAGAGCTTTTCGAGGTGGCCAGCTGCTGGGCCAGGAAGTTACTGGTGCTTTGAAGCTGGGTAACCATCGCATCCAGAGCAACGAACTGCGCCTTGTAGCGCGCCTCGGCCAGCGACATGCGGCGGTCGAGCGCTTCGCGCTGCTGGGTCAGCTGTCTGGTGCGCTGGGTAAGCGTTTCGTCACGCGTCTTGAGCGGACCGTCGAAGGCCAGCAGGTCGGTCATCTGCTTGCCCAGCTTGGTGCCCAGCGTGTCGCCGGTACCGAAGGCCTTGGTGACCAGCGCAGGGTCGGCGGCCACGGCCACCTTGAAGTCGTCTTCCTTCAGGGTCAGCTTGCCGTCCTTCGCGATCTCGATGCCCATGTCCTTGAGCATGGTGACTTCGCTGCCCACCATGTCGCGCAACTGCCGGGTCAGGCCGCGCACCATCGAATCGCCGTTGAGCGCGGCGCCAGTCTTGGTGACCTCGTTGTAGGACGTCAGGCTGGTGATGGTGCTCAGTGCGGCGTTGTATTTCTCGACGAAGGTCTTGACCGCCGTCAGTTGCGCCTCGGCGTCGATGGCGACGTCCATCTGCACCGTGGTGCCGGGTTTTGCCTCGGTCAGGGTGAAGCTGATCCCGGGCAGCAGATCGGTGATGGTGTTCGACGCGCTGGTGCGGGCGATGCCGTCGACGACGATCTGCGCATCCTGCGCGGGGATCAGCGTCGTCGTGCCGGTCTGCGGGTCGGCACTCACCAGAGCGGTCAGACCGGTGGCACCGGTCGCGGTGACACTCACGGCATTCGCGGTGCCGCCGTCGAGCGCGGTCAGCACCAGGCGCGTGCCGCCATCCCCGTTCACCAGACTCGCCTGTACGCCCTTGCCGGCGGCCTTGGCATTGATGGCGTCGCGGATATCGGCCAGCGTGTCCTTGCCGTCGACGATCTCGACATCGAAGCTGTGCTCGCCAGCCGAGATCGACAGGGTGCCGGCGCCGAAGCGCGCGTCGGGCGCATGCCCGGCCGAGGCCAGCTTGTGCGCTGTGGCGAGCTGTTTCACTTCGACCTGGTACTGCCCGACCGGTGCGCCGGAGGCTGCGGTGGCGGTGAAGCCGCTGGGCGCCGACATGCCGATGCTGCGCGGCTGGCCCGAAGCGGGCGTCGACAAGGTGCGCACCGCGGACTGCAGGGCCGTCATCGCCGAACGCAGCGAGGCGACGGCCGAGACTTCGGCCTTGATCTTGGTTTCGGTCGTCGCGTGGCGCTGGTCGGCGACCATGCGCTCGGCGGCGACAAGCTGCACGGCGGTGGTCGCCGGATCGAGGCCGGAGCCCACTGCACCCAGTGCCATCAGCGCGTCCCTCCGACCTGCACGCCTGCGCATGCCGGACGCGCGGTCTGCTGCATGGCGATGGCGAGGTCTGCGGTCATGGCGGGCCTTGTGTCGTGTGCGGGAATTGCGAAGGATCGAAGCGGTGGTCCCGTTCCGCTGCGGCCTCGGTGTCGAAGCCGCAGCGGAACGGGGCGTGGTGATGGCCACGCCCCGGTGTTGCAATCAGCGGATCAGGCTGAGGACGTTCTGCGAGCTCTGGTTGGCCTGGGCCAGCATCGCGGTACCGGCCTGCTGCAGGATCTGGTTGCGGGTCAGCGCAGCCGATTCCTTGGCGAAGTCGGCGTCCTGGATGCGGCTGCGGGCGGCCGACAGGTTCTCGGAGTTGATCGAGAGGTTCGAGACGACCGAGCTGAAGCGGTTTTGCGCCGCACCAAGATCGGCGCGAGCTTCGTTCACAAGCGTGAGCGCATCGTCAATTGCGGTCATCGTGGTGGCAGCACCAGTACCTGCACCAAAGGCAGTGGCCTCGACGTCAAAGTCAGACACAGTGATCGCGATTGGGGGGATCACAATATCGATCTTGTCATTCGCGCCCGCATTAGCACCGACTTGGATTGCGAACGTCTTGCCAGCTGTCGGGAAAAGAGCCTCGCCGTTGAAGGTGGTATTGCCAAGAACGCGGGTGATTTCTTCACCGAGCTGATCGATCTCTTTCTGGATCGCGCCCCTATTTTCAGCCGAGTTTGTACCGTTTGCGGCCTGGACAGTCAGCTCACGGATCCGCTGCAGGTTGTCGCCGATGGTGCTCAGTGCGCCTTCGGCGGTCTGCGCCAGCGAGATGCCGTCGTTGGCATTGCGGGCGGCCTGGTCCATGCCACGGATCTGGGTGGTCATGCGCTGCGAGATGGCGAGGCCGGCGGCGTCGTCCTTGGCGCTGTTGATGCGCAGGCCCGAGGACAGGCGCTGCAGCGAGGTGGCGAGGTCGTTGCCGGACGCGCTCAGGTTGCGCTGGGCGTTGAGCGACATCACGTTGGTGTTGATGATCTGGGACATGGAAGCTCTCCTGGAGGGTAGGTCCGGCGGCGACGAGTGGGCCTTTGCCGGTTCCGCAGGGTGTTGGCCGGGATTGGCCCTCGCCGCTGCTGACATGGATAACGGCACCCCCGGAAGATCCTTTAGGGCGGATGCGCAATATTCTTTCGCGGGATGCCGGACAGGGCTGTTTCCAGATGCGGGAAGGTGCTAGGCAGCTTCGCAGGATGGATAAAGCGCAGCGACACCCATCGTTGCCATGCCGGAGGTGGGCCGGGCGCTGTGGACCAAAACAACCTTCGCGCTTCCGAGGGCACGTTTCTCACGCGCGTGCGGACTCGAAGGTAGCGGGGTAATGGGTTTCGCTGCGCTCGACCCACCCTTCCGGACGACACTTCTGCCTGCGGTGGGCGGCGCCCGCGAAGTCACGCGATGCGCGAGTGCGCTCGCGCGCGCTCCAACTATTCTCTTGGCGCACTGGCCTTGGGCGCCCCGCAGGCGCGCTCCTGCGGCGATGTGTGCGGCGCATTGAGCGGAGGACCGCGCATGCTTCACGGCCCTCCCCCGCGTGCGGGGGAGGGTTGGGTGGGGGCGAAGGGCCAGACCTCGACATCTTCGACGCGGGCAACGCGTCTGCTCGGCACCGACTGATTACTGACGTGAGGGTCTGCCGCCATCCACCCTTCCCCAACAGGCGAGGGAAGGGGTCGGTCACGCGTTCCAAAAGAGACGTGGTGCCGATCCGCAGCTGGCAGCGACGGCCGACCGCAGCCGAGCACCACTTACAGCAACTGGAAGATCGACATCTGCTGCACCTTGATCAGCGTGCGTTGCGCCGCCTCGAGCGCGGTCGACTGCAGGGCGAGCCGGCTGGCGGCTTCGGTCGGGTCCACGTCGCGCAGGGTCGACAGCATCGTCTCCAGGCTCACGCCATACGACTCGCGGCCATCGGTCGCGTCGTCGAGTGCGGCGAGGCGCGTGCCGGTATCGGCGCGTGCCGAGAGGAAATGATCCTGCGCCGCGGTGACGTCGCCGAGTGCGCGGTTGATCGCGTTCTGGCGCGCGGCCTTTTCGCTGGCCGTGATCGCCGGTGCATCGAGCGCATTCGCCAGCGTCTCCAGCGTGCCGAATACGTCCTGCGTCGGCGCCTTGCCGATCGTGAAACTGTCACCGGTCGCGGGCGTGCCGCTGATCGTCATCTGGATGCCGCCGCCCGAGATCGTGCTGCCGGCGACGTACGGGCCGCTGGCGACCACGGCCCCGGCGCTGTCGCGCAGTTCGAAGGTATCGGGCGCGGTGAAATGCACGCTCAGACTGCGGCCGGCCCATGCGGCCGTATCGGTCACCGTCGCGCTCCCCAGGACGCCACTGCCGGTGTTGCCTGTGCCCGCGGTCGCGCGACTCAGGCCGTCGCCGGTGCGCACGCGCAGGAACAGGTCGCTGCCCGGATCGGTGTCGCGGATGCGCAGGCCCGGCGCGACCTCGACCTGGTTGCGGCCGTCGTCGCCGATGTAGCTGACGCCGCCGTTGGCATCGACCACGAACGGCGACACGCCATCACGCGAGCCGGCGAAGAGTCTGTTGCCGGTGCCGTCGTCGCGGTTGCCGATGGCGACGATGGCTTCGCGGATCTGCCGCAGCTCGCCCGCGATCGACGCGCGGTCGGCATCCGACAGCGCGCCGTTGCCGGCCTGCACGGTCAGCTGCCGCGCGCGATCGAGCTGCGTGCCGACATCGGTCAGCGCCTGCTCCTGCGAACGCAGCCGGTGCTCGACGAGCGCCGAATCCTTGTCCTGTTGTTCCAGCGTCGACAGTGCATGTTCCAGGCGCTTCGCGTTGGCCATGCCCGACGGATCGTCGGCGGCATTGATCAGCTTCTGCTGGGTGGTCAGTTCCAACTGCGCGCGGGCGACGTTGGATTGCTGGCGCAGCAGTGCCGACAGGCCCTGCTGGTGGATGCCGGCGGTGGAGAGTCGAAGCGTCATGGCATCTCCTTAGCGGCTGACCGAAACCAGCAGGGTCTGGAACAGCGTGTCGGCGGTCTTGAGCACCTGCGCGGCGGCCTGGTAGGCCTGCTGGAACTTCATCAGGTTGGCGGCTTCCTCGTCGAGGTTCACGCCGCTGACCGACTCGCGCTCGGCGGTGACCTGCGCGTCGATGGCCTGCTGCGCTTCCAGACCGAGCGAGGCATGGCGCGCTTCGACGCCGGCCTTGGCGACCAGTTCGCTCAAGCCCACCGTCAGCGATACCGTGCCGCCGTTGAGCGTGCCGGCGGTGTCGAGGCCGGAGAACGCCAGCGCATTTGCGTTGTTGGACGAACGCGCCGGCGTGCGGCCGAGGCTGAAGCCGTCACCGGGCGACGGCGTGCCCGAGAGCGTGATCGACCAGGCACCGTCCGGGTCGTTGATCGGACTGCCCGGCGTCCACGCAAACGGCCCGGCGCCATTGACCGTGTACTGGGTGCTGTCGAGGAATTCGATGGTCGCGCCGTTGAAACCGGCGAATGTGCCGGCATTGGTGACGCTGGTGGACGCGACGCGTGCGTTGCCGAGATTGCCGAGGTCGCCGGTCGAGGTCATCGCGCCGGCCGCGGCGATCTTCGCCGGGTCGGTGATCGCGAGCTTCAGGCTGCCGGCCGCGTCGGCGGTCGGGCGCAGGGCGAAGCGGTCGCCGGCGGCGGCGCTGCCGCTCATGACCAGCGACACGCCGTCGACGACGAATGGATCGGCCGCGGTGCCGCTGCCGCTCATTGGCACCGGTGCGCCGGTGTCGCTACGCTGCGCTGTCCAGGCGGCGCCGTCGAAGCGCAGCGTCACATCGTGTCCGGTCAGCGCGCCGGCGTTGGCGATGCCGGTCAGGAACGCGGCCGAGCCGGTGTTCGCGGCATTGCCGGCGACCCGAGGCGGGGCAAAGGTGAAGAGATCGGTGCCGACATCGCCGTTATAGTCCACACCGGCGCGCTGCGCGGCGTTGAACTCGCTGGCCATGACGGTGGCGAGCCGGCCGAGTTCGGCGCGCGCCGGGTCGAGCACGCGGCTGCGGAACTCGAGCATGCCGCCAAGCCCGCCGGAGACGTTGCTGTCCGCCAGCCGCACCGGTGTGCCGTTGCCGGTGTCGAGCGCCAACTGCTTGCGGTCGGGGTGATAGGCGTCCTGCACCGTGGTCAGCGTCGAGGCTTTCGCACCGAGCACCAGCGGCTGGCCGCCCAGCGTGAACACGTTGAGCGAACCGTCGTCGGCCTTGATCACGCTGGCGCCGGTGATCGCGGCCAACTTGCCCACGCGCAGATCGCGCTGGTCGAGCATGTCGGGCGTGACCAGGTTGCCGCTGGCGGCGATCGACGCGTTGAGGTTCGCGATCTCGCGCATCAATTGGTTGGCGTCGCCGATCTTGCCGACCAGGCTGGCGTCGGTCTCCGCCTCGATCGTGCCGAGCTGGGTATCGAGCGAATTCCAGCGCGCGGTCAGCGCCTGCGCCGCGGCCAGCAGGGCGCTGCGCGCGGAAGTGGAGGTCGAATCGGCCGCGACGCCGCGACTGGCGTTGAAGAACGCGTTGAATGGCTGCGACAGCCCCGTGGAGCCGTCGGAGAACAGGGTGTCGATGCGGTTGGACATCGACGCCAGGCTGGACAGGCGGCCCACCTCGCCGCTGCTGTCGATCTGGCGGCCGAACACCAGGCCGTCGGCCAAGCGCTGCAGGCGCGCGACATCCACGCCCTGGCCGATGTAGCCACCACCGGCAGTCGGCGATCCCGCGCGCGCGGCCAGATCCACCCGTTGGCGGCTGTAGCCCTCGGTCGTGGAATTGGCGACGTTGTGGCTGATCGTGCCCAGCGAGCGCTGGAACGCGAGCAGCGCGGAACTGCCAGTGGAGAGCATGCCGGTCATCGGAGTCCTTTACGCCTGGTCACGACGGCTAGTAACGCGGGCCCATCGGCATGCGGTTGCGCGTGCCCAGGGACGCGAGCAGCCCGACATCGGTGCCGCCCATGTCCGCCGCTGCAAGACGCGTGCCGGGCGCGGGCATCGACTGGGCGTAGCGCAGGCCGGTGTCGTAGGCGGGCAGGGCGCGCTGTTCCATGCCGGCGATCGCGTTGCTGATCGTCGGGCCGTTGGCGATCGCGGTGAGCTTGGCGGCGTACCGCGGATCGGTGGCGTAGCCGGCGCGCTGCAGCGCGCTGGCGAAGCGATGCACGTCGTCGCCGGTGCCGCGCGCGGCGGCGTAGCGGTCGTTGCCGATCAGGCGCGTGTAGTCGGCGAAACTTTCGGCGGGCGAGGCATACGCGCGGAAGCGCGCGCGCTCGTTCTGGCGCACGCCGTTGACGTACTCGTGGGTGCCGGTGGTGACGCTGTCGCCGCCCCAGCGGCTGCCGGCCTTGATGCCGAACAGGTTGTTGGAGTTCACGCCCTTCTCGCCGGCCAGGCGCCGGCCCCAGCCGGTCTCCAGCGCGGCCTGGGCGACCAGTGCCTTCGCCGGCACGCCGAGTTCGGCGGCGGCCTTCTGCGCGTGCGGCCAGATCGACTGCACGAAGGCTTCCGGGCTGCTGCTGTCGAGCGCGACGCTGCTGTCGAACGCGGCGTCGGCCGGCGGCGCGGGCAGGGCCGGCATCGGCAGCGCCTGCAGCGAGACGCCGCTGCTGGTCGACGCGAGTGCCAGCGTGCCGCCGGGCGCAGCGCTCAGCATCGTGCCGCCGATGCCGTAGGCGCGCATGCCGCCCGACAGCACGCCCGACGGCGCCATGCCGAGTGTCATGCCGGCAGGCGGTTGCGCGAGCGGCATCGGCGCGGCGCCGGTGGTGCCGGGCAGACGCGTATCCAGCGGAATTTCGTCGACGGCTTCGCCGGTGCTGCGCTGCAGCTGGCGCTCGATCTGCGAGGCGAGGCCAAGGCCCTTGCCCTTGGTGATCTCGCGCGCCAGCTGCTGGTCGTACATGTCGCGATACGTACTGTTGTCGCCGCCGAGCGGATCGCCCGACGTGGTGCTGCGCATCGACTTCACCAGCATGTGCGCGAACTGGGTTTCCAGCTCGCGCGCCGCTTCGCGGATGCGCGGCTGCGACGGCGTCGCAGCGGCATCCAGCGGCATGGCATTGGCGGCGGCGATACGCATGGCGGGTCGTCAGATGATCTCGAGCTCGGCGCGCAGCGCGCCGGCGCGCTTGAGCGCTTCGAGGATCGCGACCAGATCGCCCGGCGCAGCGCCGACGGCGTTGACCGCACGCACGATCGATTCCAGCGACGTGCCGCCCTGGAACATGAACATCTTGCCGCCGTCGGCCGTGGCGCTGACGGTGGACTGCGGCACGACGACGGTCTGTCCGCCGCGCGAGAACGCTTCGGGCTGGCTGATCGCCGCGCCCTCGACCACCGACACGGTGAGCGAACCGTGCGACACCGCCGCCGGCAGCACGCTGACCATGCCGCCCATGACGACGGTACCGGTGCGCGCGTTGACGACGACCTTGGCCGCGGCCGCGCCCGGCGAGACGTCCAGCGATTCGAGCTGTGCGAGGAAGCCGATCCGGTCCATCGCCGGCGGGGTGATCTCGATGGTCACGCCGTCGATCGCCTGCGCGGTGCCGACGCCGAAGTTGCGGTTCACCGCTTCGACGATGCGCGAGGCGGTGGTGTAGTCGAACTGGTGCAGGTTCAGCGTCACGTTGCCCGCCGCGCTCTGCGCCGCGCCCGGCACCGCGCGCTCGACGATCGCGCCGTTGGGAATGCTGCCGCCGTTGGGCGCGTTGACCGAGATCTTCGAGCCGTCACGGCCCGAGGCACCGAAGCCGCTGACGACCAGCGAACCCTGCGCGATCGCGTAGATCTGCCCGTCGGCGCCGCGCAGCGGGGCCATCAGCAGCGCGCCGCCACGCAGCGAGCCTGCATTGCCGATCGACGACACGGTGACGTCGATGGTCTGGCCCGGCTTGGCATACGGCGGCAGTTCGGCCTGGATGGCGACCGCGGCGACGTTCTTGAGCTGCGGGTTCACGCCCGGCGGAATGGTGACGCCCAGCTGGTCGAGCATCGTGCGCAGGCTCTGCACGGTGAACGGCGTCTGCGAGGTACGGTCGCCGCTGCCGTCCAGACCGACGACCAGGCCGTAACCGACCAGCGGATTGCCGCGGACACCGGCGACCTGCGCCAGGTCCTTGACGCGTTCGGCGTGTGCCGGCGCGGCCGGCAGTGCGAGCACCAACGTGCCCAGCAGCGCGATGCCGGCGGTGATGAGACGTGAGGAGAACATGTCGGCAGGCCTTTAGTAGGGCGCAGCGGCGGAATTGAAGAAGCGGCCCAGCCAGCCCATCGCGTTCGAGCGCGCCATCGCGCCGCGACCGCCGTAGAGGATCTGGGCATTGCCCACGCGGTCGGAGGACACGCGGTTGTCGGGACCGATGTCGGAGGCGCGCACGATGCCCTGCACCTGGACGAGTTCGTCGCCCTGGTTGAGGCGCACCTGCTTCTCGCCGGCGACACGCAGGTTGCCGTTGGGCAGGCGTTCGATGACGGTCACGGTGATGTTGCCGGCGAGCGCGTTGCTCTGGGTCGAGTTGCCCTGGCCGGCGAACTGGCGCGCGGCTTCCACTTCGGCCTGCAGCACGTTCTGGCCGTTGAGCGTGACCTGCTGGCCGAAGATCGTGGGCGCGCCCATGCCGATCGTCGAGCTCTTGCTGATGCCGGTCTGCGCATTGCTGCGCGCGCTGGTGCTTTCGACCAGCACGATGGTCAGCAGGTCGCCGACTTCGCGCGCCTTGTTGTCCTGGAACAGACGGATGCCCGGATTGCCGCTGCCGTCGCGGGCGCCGGCGAAGATCGAACCGCCGCCGTCGCCGGACACCGGCTGCACGTAGGCGGTCTGTGGGCCGTAAGCCGCGGTGGCCGCCGCCGGGTGCACCGGGAACGGCTGCACGTCGCCGACGAAACTCGCGCAACCCGACAGCGGCAGCGCGGCGAGCAGCAGGGAAGGCAGGAGCAGGCGCATGGTCGCGATCACAGGTTGTTGTTGAGGTAGCCGAGCATCTGGTCGACGGTCGAGATCGCCTTGGCGTTGGTTTCGTACGCGCGCTGCGTTTCGATCATCGACACCAGTTCCTCGACGGTGTTGACGTTGGAGCTTTCCAGCGAACCCTGGATCAACAGGCCCGCGCCGCCTTCGCCCGGTGCGCCGGTCTGCGCCGGGCCCGACGCGGTGGTCTCGGTGTAGAGGTTGCCGCCCAGCGACTGCAGGCCGGTCGGATTGACGAAGTCGGTCAGGGTGAGCGCGCCGATCTGGGTGGATTCGTTCGAGCCGGCCTGCTTGACGCTGATCGTGCCGTCGGAGGCGACGGTGATGCTCTGCGTGCCTTCGGGGATCTGGATGCCCGGCTGCACCGGGTAGCCCTCGTTGGTGACCATCTCGCCTTCCGCGTTCATCTGGAACGCGCCGTCGCGGGTATAGGCGCTGCTGCCGTCGGGCATCAGCACCTCGAAGAAACCGCGGCCATTGATCGCCACGTCCAGCGCGTTGCCGGTCTGCGACAGGTTGCCCTGCACGAAGGACTTCGCCGTCGTCGCCACGCGCACGCCGGTGCCGGTCGCCATGCCGCTGGGCAGCGTGGTCTGCTCCGAGGACGCACCGCCGGGCTGGCGCTGCACCTGGTAGAGCAGGTCTTCGAAGTTCGCGCGGTCGCGCTTGAAGCCGGTCGTGTTGACGTTGGCCAGGTTGTTGGAAATGACCGCCATGCGCGTCTGTTGCGCGTCGAGGCCGGTCTTGGCGATCCAGAGTGCCTGTGTGGTCATGGCGGTCTATTCCTGAAAGTGGGATCAGCGCGAGGACAGCAGCGAATTGGCCGAGCGCGCGGACTCGTCTCCGGCCTGCAAGACGCGTACCTGCATCTCGAACTGGCGCGAGAGTTCGATCATCGAGACCAGCGCACCGGTCGCATCGACGTTGCTGCTTTCCAGTACGCCGGTCTGCAGCACCGCGCCGGCTGCGGGCAGCGGTGCCGGGCGGGCGGGGTTCGCGCGCAGCAGGCTGTCCTCGCCGCGGGTGAGGTCGGCCGTCGTGGTCTCGACCACCTGCAGGCGGCCGATCTGGGTCATCGACGAACGCGGCGAGCCCTGCGGAATCACCGACACGGTGCCATCGGCGCCGATCTCCAGGCCGTCGTTGGGCGGAATCGCCATCGGCGCGCCGCCGGCGTCGAGCAGCTGCAGCCCGCTGCCGGTGGTCAGCAGTCCGTTCTGGCTGACCCGCAGGTCGCCCGCGCGGGTGTAGGCGGTGCCGCCTTGGGGATCCTGCACCGCGAACCAGCGGTCGGCATTGAGCGCCACGTCCAGCACGTTGCCGGTGGTGCTCAGCGCGCCGGTGGCGTTGCTCACGCCGACCACCCGTTCGGCCGTGGCCACACGCGACGACAAACCGTCGCCCGTGACCGGCATCGCAGTCGTGGCACTGAGGGTCGCGCGGAAGCCGACGGTGTCGACGTTGGCGAGGTTGTGGGCGACGTTCGCCTGGGCGCGCAGCGTGGCGCTGGCGCCGGTCATCGCGATGTAGAGGGCCTTGTCCATGGGAGTGGACTTGCAAGGCCTGTGCCGCGGTGGGCTTTTCGCGTGCTTTCCCGCCTGCGTTGCCGAATGCTTCGACCTGACCCCTTGCCCCCATCCCAGCCTTCCCCCGCAGGCGGGGGAAGGGGCAGGTCTCCGCGCCGGCGCGTGACCGCAAAAGCCCTCCCTCGCGGGCGGGGGAGGGTTGGGTGGGGGCAAACCCCACGCTCGGGCGATCAATGATCCGCTGGCGCAGTTCGGCCTCTTGATCGAGCTTCAGCCCGGCATCCGTCGGGAATCCAGATGCGCACTGGACAACGCCAGAATCTTGCTCGACGTCTCCGCCACGCGATGACACCGGCCGAGATCGCGCTATGGCGTCATCTGCGCGATCGCCAGCGATGCGGCGCCCGCTTCCGACGTCAGCATCCGGTCGGCCCGTTCATCGCCGACTTCGCGTGCCTGGAACCGGCGCTGGTGATCGAAGTGGACGGTGGGCAGCACAACGGCTCGCGTGCCGATGCGAGTCGGGATGCGTGCCTGCGTCGCCGCGGATTCCACGTGCTGCGTTTCTGGAACCACGATGTCCTGCAGAACCCGGAGGGCGTCTGCAGCGTGATCGATGGATGGCTCGAAAGCCGGATCGCGCATATAGAACGATCGCGCGACGAATGAAGCCCTCCCCCGCGCGCGGGGGAGGGTTGGGTGGGGGCAAACCATCGGAAGGCGAAAAAATGATGCGAGCGCATGGCGTGTTGCGCATGCCCTTCGCTTTCGCGACCCCAAACTTTGCCCCCATCCCAGCCTTCCCCCGCGGGCGGGGGAAGGGGCGGTTCCAAGGGACTTCAACCGTATCGCCCGGTGAGGACGACGCGGCTTCCCCTCATCAACGCAGATTGATCACCGTCTGCGTGATCTGGTCCTGCGTCTGGATCATCTGCGCGTTCGCCTGGAAGTTGCGCTGGGCCGTGATCATGCTGACCAGCTGTTCGGTCAGGTCGACGTTGGAGGCTTCCAGCGCGCCGCCCTGGACCAGGCCGAACTGCGAGGTGCCGGCGGCGCCGCGCAGGGGCTGGCCGGATTCGAAGGTCTCGGAGAACGCGTTGTCGCCGGCCTGCTGCAGGCCCTGCGGGTTGGCGAACATGGTCAGCGCGACCTGGCCCAGCGGCTTGGTGACACCGTTGCTGTAGCTGGCCTGGACCACGCCCTCGGCCGAGACCGAGATGCCCGACAGGCTGCCGGTGGTGAAGCCGTCCTGGGTCAGCTCGGACACGGCGAACTTCTGGCCGTACTGCACCGAGTTGCCCAGTTCCAGCGACAGCGTCATCGGGCCGGCGCCGCCCGGCGGGGTGTGCGCGGGCAGGGCGATGTTGCCGCCGGCCGGCGAGATCAGTGCGCCGGTGTCGGAGTACTGCAGGGTCTGCGGGCCGCCCACGTCGACGCCGTCGATCTGGGTCTGCACGGTCCACTCGTTGGCGTTGCCGGTCTTGGTGAAGTACAGCGCCTGGGAGTGCGACGCGCCCAGCGAGTCGAACACCGTCAGCGAGGTGGTGTGAGTGTAGGTGGTCGGATCGGTCGCGTCGAACGGGGTGTTGGTCGGCGGTGCGCCGTTGCCCGGCAGGGTCACGCCCACGTTGACCTTGGTGCTGACCTTGGGCGGCGCGTCGCCGGTGGCGAGCTGCAGATCGCCGAGCTTGCCGGTGTTGAAGCTGCGGCCGTCGCCGGTCGGCGAATAGACCTGCAGGCGCTGGCCCGACGGGTTCACCACGAAACCGTTGTTGTCCGTGGTGAAGTTGCCGGCGCGCGAATAGACCGTCTGGCCGTTGTTGGACAGGGTGAAGAAGCCCTGGCCCGACACGCCCATGTCCAGCGCCTGGCCGGTGAAGTCGATGTTGCCCTGGTTGAACTGCTGGGCCACGCGCTGCAGGCGCGAACCGGCACCCACGGCGTTCTTGGCCAGGCCGTAGGGCGAGACCGCGAACACGTCGCCGAACTCGGCGCGGCTCTGCTTGAAGCCGACGGTGTTGGCGTTGGCGATGTTGTGCGAGGTGACGCTCAGGTCGGACGAAGCGGTGTTCATGCCGCTCAGCGAGATACGGAAGCTCATCTTGGGTCTCCGGAACGAGTCTGGATCGGGAAAAGGAGGGGAGCGGCGGTCAGCCGAGGCGGCGGACGGCGGCGAGCGAGTGGCTGCCGATGCCGGCCATGTTCAACGTCAGGCCGCTGGCCTCGATGGAGACGCTCTCCACCTTCGCCTTCACGCGCACCGACAGGGCTTCGCCCGTGCCGGCACCGTCGGCGGCGCTGCCCGCGACCGCCTTGATGGTGTAGGTGCCGCCCGAGGCCGGCACGCCGGCATCGGTCAGACCGTCCCAGTGATAGGGCGTGGCGCCGGCGCCGTCGGCCTGCACCGTGAGCTTGCGTACCGTGGTGCCGCCCGAATCGACGATCTCGATGGTCTGCGCGCCCGCGCGGGTCGCCTGGATCTCGCCGCTGAGCGGCGCGCCGGGCGCCAGCTGCACCTTGGAGGTTTCCACCAGCGCGTCGTGGCCGACGAGCGTGGCCGCGCGCAGGGTCTGGTCGGATTCCATGACGCTGGCCATCGAGCCCATCGCCGTCTGCATCTGGTCGATGCCCTGCACGGTGGAGAACTGCGCCAGCTGGCCAAGGAACTGCTGGCTGTCGAGCGGCTTGAGCGGGTCCTGGTGCTTGAGCTGCTCGGTCATCAGCCGCAGGAAGTTCGCCTGGCCCAGCGCGCCGGTGGACGGCTCGGCCTGCTTCTGCTTCGGCGTGAGGCCGAGGCCTGCCAGGGTGGTGGTGTCGACGGTGGCCATGATGGCGGTCTCGAAGGGGCGGGCCGTCAGCGGCCCATGTTCAGGGTGGCCAGCGCTGTTTCCTTGGCGCTGTTGAACACCTCGACGTTGGCCTGGTAGCTGCGCGAGGCGGAAATGAGGTCGACCATCTGCGAGACCGGGTCGATATCCGGCGCATAGACGTAGCCGTTGCCGTCGGCCAGCGGGTGGCCGGGCTCGTAGCGCTTGATCGGCTGCGCCTGGCTGTCGAGCACCTGCGCCGCGCGCACGCCCTGCAGCGCCGGATTGCTGCCGACCTGTTCGGTGGTGAACACCGGCTGCTTGGCGCGGAAGACGGTATTGGGATCGCCCGACACCGAATCGGCATTGGCGAGGTTGGAGGCGACGGTGCTCAGGCGCACCGACTGCGCGGTCATCGCCGAGCCGGCGACGTCGAAGATGGGCAGATTGCTCATGGTCGGTCTCCTTACTGGCCGGTGATCGCGGTCAACATGCCGCGGACCTTGGCCTCGACGAAGGACAGCGAGGCCCGGTACTCGAGCGAGGCCTGCGCGAACGCCGCGTTTTCGCGGTCGCCGTCGACGGTGTTGCCGTCGAGGCTGGGCTGGCTGCTCGGCCGCAGGTAATGCGCGTTCCCGGCCGCGGTGGAAATGGCGTTGCCCGGTTCCAGCGGCCCGCCGCGCTGCGCCTGCAACGCGGCGTTGAGGGCCCCGTTGAAGTCGAGGTCCTGCGCCTTGTAGTTCGGTGTGTCGGCATTGGCGATGTTCGCGGCCAGCAGCTGCAGACGCTGCTCGCGGATCGCGAGCGCGGTGCCGTGGATTCCCAGGAAATCGGCCATGTGCCCTCCAATGGGCGGGGTGTCGCACGGATCAGGCAAGCGGCGTGCCAGAGGCGGGGCGACGGGTTTATGGCGGGGTGGGAGGCCCTTTGCAGCGCGGTTCCGGGGGTTCGGATGGCGAGTTTTTGTCGCGCCCCGTCCGTGCCGGGGCGGGCGCCTTCCCCACGCATGCGGGGGAGGGCCAAGATCGGGGCGAACGGCCGGATCGTCGGGACACCGCGTCGTGCACGTGGCGTGCCGCCCGAGCCGGACGCGCCTGCAACGTGCTGGTTTGCCCCCCCCCCAACCCTCCCCCGCAGGCGGGGGAGGGCTCGAAGTCGCT
>NZ_SMTG01000003.1 GCF_004358165.1 Luteimonas terrae | reverse complement strand
CAACCCTCCCCCGCAGGCGGGGGAGGGCTCGAAGTCGCTTGCGACCGCTCCACGCCGGGGCGGGCGCCTTCCCCCGTGTGCGGGGGAAGGCCGGGATGGGGGGAGCGGCCCGATCGTCTGGAAAGCGAATCGTGCACGTGGCGTGCCGCTCGAGCCGGACACGCCTGCGCCCTGATGGTTGGCCCCCACCCAAACCTCCCCCGCAGGCGGGGGAGGGGTCGAAGTCGCTTGCGACCGGTCCACGCGTCGGGGCGGACTCCTTCCCCCGCATGCGGGGGAAGGCCGGGATGGGGGGAGCGGCCCGATCGTCTGGAAAGCGAATCGTGCACGTGGCGTGCCGCTCGAGCCGGGCACGCCTGCACCCTGATGGTTGGCCCCCACCCAACCCTCCCCCGCAGGCGGGGGAGGGCTGAAAGCTGCTCGCAATCGGCGTTCCTGGCGGCGACGGATCCACAACACGCACAGGCAGAATCGACCGTCGCCCCAGCGGCTTTCAACAGACGCATGTCTGGTCAAGCTGGGGCCCATCTTGACCTCGGGCTTTACCGCGAAAATGGATGACCAGCACTTCGTGCTGTTGAGAATCGCTTCCAGCGTTCGCTGGGATGACGGCTGGTCGATTGACGTCGGCGACATGCCCCAGGCACACCCCTTGCACCTCCCCGCGCATGGACACTCCGCGCGCCCGATTCCTGACCGCCTGCCTGCCGGCGCTGTTGCTGGCTGCGCCGTTCGCATTGGCCCAGCAGTCCCCGCCGGCGCCCCAGCCGCTCGACACCATCCGCGCCGCGGCGCTGCAGGCCGTCGGCGGGCACGACGCCACAGGCGAGGCCCGCCTCGACTCGCGCCTACGCCTGGCCGCGTGCAGCCAGCCGCTCGAGGCGGTCGCCACCGGCCCGCGCATCGCCCAGGTCCGCTGCGGCGACACGCCGGGCTGGCGTCTGTACGTGCCGGTGACGCTGCGCCGCGAGGCCGACGTCGTCGTGGTCACCGGTCCGGTGCGCGCCGGCGAGCCCATCGATCCGGCCCGCCTGAGCGTGCAGCGCCGCGAAGTCGGCCAGCTCGACGGCGCGGTGTTCAGCGATCCGGCCGAACTGGCCGGCCGCATTCCCGCGCGCAGCCTCGGCGCCGGCGACGTGCTGACCGGCAACGACGTGCAGGCCGGCCAGCCGGTGAAGCGGGGCGATCCGGTCGTGCTGGTTTCGCGCGCGGGCGGCGTCGAAGTCCGCCAGCCGGGCATCGCCATGGGCGCGGCGCGGGTCGGCGAACGTGTCGCGGTGCAGAACGCCGGCTCGAGCAAGGTCGTGCGCGGGCGGCTGACGCCGGAGACCGGCGTCGTCGAGGTCGTCCTGTAGACCGCGCTGCAGGCTGAACACGGGGTCGCAGATTCCTGCACGCCGCGCCTCAAGTTCCGCCGGGGCCGGCCGTTATCGTGTTCGTACCGAGCACGAGGAGCCTCCCGATGACCCACAGGATCGACGCACCGCCCCCGGCGGCCCGCGCGGCGGAAGCCGCCGCGATGTCGTCCGTCGGACGCGCCGGCGCCCCGCGCACCGAACCCGTCGCGGCGACCCCGGCGGTCGACCGCGTCATCCTGACCGGCGACGCCGAAGGACTGCAGGCCATGGGACGCGACCTCGCCACCGCACCGCCCGGCATCGACATGGCCCGCGTCAACGCGCTGAAGGCCGCGATCGCCGACGGCAGCTATCGCGTCGACGCGGCGACCGTCGCCACGCGCATGCTCGGTCTCGAGCGCCAGCTGGAGGGCGTCTGATGACCGCGACTGTCCACCTCGACGCGCTCGAAGGCGCGCTGCAGGCCGAGCGCCAGGCGCTGCTGGAAAACGACGTGCTGGCCCTGCTGGCCTCCACCGAAGCCAAGGTCCGCGCCCTGCGCCAGGCCGAAGCCGCACCGCCCGACCTCAGCGCTGCAGACCGCATCGCCGCGCTGCGCATCCTCAACCAGTCCAACAGCGTGCTGCTGGCCCGCCGCCGCCGCGAAGTCGACTGGGCCCTGCGTCACCTGGGCCGCACCGAGTCGACCGGCACCTACGGCGCCAACGGCTACACCGGCAGCCGCGCCCAGGCCCGGCAGCTGGCGGTGGTGTGACGCGCGATCGCGCGCGCTGTCGTTGAGATGAGAAGGCCCGCGCAAGCGGGCCTTCTGCGTTGGAAAGCCCTCCCCCGCGAGCGGGGGAGGGTTGGGTGGGGGCAAACGGTCTGCCGACGAAGCGCCATCGCGAGCGCGGACCTCCCACTTCGCCCCCATCCCAGCCTTCTCCCGCAAGCGGGGGAAGCGGCGGCTTCCCCGCGGACAGGAAGCCCATAGCGCGATGGTCCGTATCCACCCGCCCCACCCCGCACAGAGCCCCCATCGCCCCCGCGCTAGACTGTGCGTCCCTGTCCGCAGTTCTGATCCCTATGCGCTCGAAGCTGGATATCCGCCGGTTCCTGCCGGCCCTGCTGCTCGCCCTGCTGGCCGTCGGTTGCCAGCGCGAATCCGGAGACCCGACCGCCGTGACCCCCACGAACGGCCCGGCCCCCGCCGCGGCGAGCGACCGCGACGAACACTCCTACGCCGAACCCGAAAAGGTCGTCACCGAAGACCTCGCGCTCGACATCGCGCTGGATTTCGACGCGAAGACCATCGCCGGCACCGCGACCTACACGCTGCAGTGGAAGGACCCGTCCGCCACGCAGCTGGTGCTCGACACGCGCGACCTGACGATCTCCAAGGTCGAGGGCGAGGCCAATGGCCAGTGGCAGCCGCTGCAGTACGCACTGGCTGAGGCCGACGCCACGCTCGGCAGCAAGCTCACCATCGAAACGCCGGCGCGCAACGCCAAGGTCCGCGTGACCTACGTGAGCTCGCCGGACGCGTCGGGCCTGCAGTGGCTCACGCCGGAGATGACCGAAGGCAAGCAGCTGCCCTTCATGTTCAGCCAGTCGCAGCAGATCCACGCGCGTTCGTGGGTGCCGCTGCAGGACACGCCGGCGATCCGCTACACCTACACCGCGCACGTCACCTCGCGTCCGGACGTCATGGTGCTGATGAGCGCCAACAACGATCCCGACGCCCAGCGCACCGGCGACTACAGCTTCACGATGCCGCAGAAGATCCCGTCCTACCTGATGGCCATCGCCGCGGGTGACCTGGTCTTCAAGCCGATCTCGGGCCGCGCCGGCGTCTGGGCCGAGCCTGCGATGGTCGACCGCGCCGTCGCCGAGTTCGCCGACACCGAGAAGATGATCGAGGTGACCGAGCAGCTCTACGGCCCCTACCGCTGGGAGCGCTACGACCTGCTGATCCTGCCGCCGTCGTTCCCCTACGGCGGCATGGAGAACCCGCGCCTGTCGTTCATCACCCCGACCGTCATCGTCGGCGACAAGTCGCTGGTCTCGCTGATCGCGCACGAGCTCGCGCACAGCTGGTCGGGCAACCTCGTCACCTTCGCCAGCGCCAAGCACGGCTGGCTCAACGAGGGATTCACCAGCTACGTCGAGAACCGCATCGTCGAGTCGGTGTACGGCAAGGAAACGAGCGACATGGAGTTCGTGATCGCGCGCAATGCACTGCGCGAGAACATCGGCACCATGCCCGAGGCCACGCAGGCGCTGGCGGTCAAGCCGGGCACCGAGCTCGACGCCGACGACGCGCTCAGCGCGGTCGCCTACGACAAGGGCGCGTGGTTCCTGCAGTTCCTCGAGCAGCGCTTCGGCCGCGAGAACTTCGACGCGTTCCTGCGCGGCTACTTCGACCACTTCGCGTTCCAGAGCATCACCACCGAGCAGTTCGTCGCGTATGCGAAGGCCAACCTGCTCGACAAGTATCCCGACACCGTGACCGATGCCGAGATGCAGGAGTGGATCTACGCGCCGGGCATCCCGTCGTACGCGCCGCAGGTGATGTCGCGCAACTTCGGTATCGTCGATTCCGCGCGTCTGGCCTGGCTGGGCAGCGCGCAGCTGCCGCCGCGCCAGATCACCGAGAACTGGTCCACACAGGAATGGCTGCACTTCCTCGACGGCCTGCCGCAGACGCTGACCGTCGAGCAGCTCGCCCAGCTGGACGAGGCCTATTCGTTCACCGGCACCGACAACGGCGAGATCGCGATGCGCTGGTATCCGCTGGCGGTGCGCAGCGGCTACACGCAGGCGAACGAGGCACTGGCCGCGTTCACCGCGCGCGTCGGCCGTCGCAAGCTGATCATGCCGATCTATACCGCACTGGTGCAGACCGAGCCGGGCCTCGCACTGGCCAAGCAGATCTTCGAGCAGGCACGGCCGGGCTACCACCCGATCACGACCGGTTCGGTGGAAAAGCTGATCAACGAAGCCAAGCCGACGCCCGCACCTGCAGCGCCCGCTGCGCCGGCCGACGGTGCTGCACCGGCTTCCACCAACTGAGCCGATGCAGGCACTGAGTCATCCGTTCGCGGCCGCCCTCGTGGCGGCCGCGTGCGTTGCGGGCCTCGCGCTCGGCGCCTTCGCATGGGTGCTGTGGTCGCGACCGCGCGATCTGCTCCGCGTCGAGTACGCGCGTCAGCGACGCGCCTTGCGCCTGTCGGTGCATCGCGAGCGTATCGACGGCCTGCGCTGGTGCTGGACCGCACGCGCCGGCCAGGACGCATCCGCGCCGGTGATCGTGATGCTGCACGGCTACACCGGCAGCAAGGAGAACTGGTACCGGCTGGTACCCGAGCTCGACGCGCGCTATCCGCTCGTCATGCCCGATCTGCCCGGCTGGGGCGAGAGCGAACGCATGGCCGATGCCGACCACGGCTTCGTCGCCGAGGCCGCGCACGTCGCGGCGTTCCTGCGCCATCTCGATGTCGGGCCGGTCGTGTTGCTCGGCCATTCGATGGGCGGCGGCATCGCTGCGCTGGTCGCGGCGAAATATCCGGATCTCGTCGCGCGCGTCGGCCTCATCGACGCCGCGGGCGTGCACTTCGAAGGCAACGCCTTCGGACTCGCCGTGCTCGACGGCCAGAACCCGTTCGGCATCGAGAACACCGCGGCCATCGACCGCTACCTGTCGGTTCTGTTCTTCGATCGCAAGGCGCGTCCGCCGATGCCGTGGCCCGGCCCCATCGCATTCGCGCGCTATCGCCGCAACGAGGCCGCCTTCGAACAGTCGGTGCTCGACCGCATCGGGCGCAGCGACGAGCGCTTCGCACCCGGCGATGCCGCGGCCGACATCCGCCAGCCCGCCGTGCTGATCTGGGGCGCGCACGATGCCGTCATCGATCCCAGTGCGATGGGCCTGTACGCTGCGCGCATGCCGCAGGCGCGTCAGGTGCTGCTCGAGCGCAGCGGCCACATGACCATCATGGAACAGCCGCGCGACGTCGCCGACGCGGTGCACTGGCTGATCGAACGAGGAACGCCCGCATGACATCCCGACACCTGCTCGCCACCGCATTGCTCGCCGCGCTGCTGCCGCTGACCGCCTGCCAGGATCGCGAGGCCCAGGCCGCCGCGCAGGCACAGGCGCAGGCGGCCGCCGCCGAACAGCAGGCCGAGGCGGCCGAACGCGATTTCGAGGCCGCCGTTTCGATCGAAAACTGGGCGCTGGCGAAAGCGCAGGCCGACGTGCTGCTCGCGCGCTTCCCCGACACCCAGGCCGCCGAGCGCGTGCGCGCAAAGTTCGACGACGTCAAGGCCAAGGGCGACGCGTTGCGCGAAGACGCGCGCACCAAAGCCCTGTGGACCTACAACACCGCGAACGTCGAAGGCGGCCAGCAGATCTCGGCGGCGATCTACGCCAAGGACAACATCGATGTCGACGGCAGCGGCGCCAAGCAGGTCAGAATGATCTTCCGCGACCATCCTTCCTGGGGCCGCAGCAGCTACCTCGTGCTACAGGCCGGCGATTTCGACTGCTATCCGAGCTGCCGCGTCAGCGTGCGCGTCGACGACGGCGAACCTCGCCGCATGGCCGCCAACCGCCCGCAGACCGACGAAGCCATCGCGATGTTCATCGACGACGAACGCGCACTGTGGCGGCTGATGGATGGCGCGAAGACGGTGTCGATCGAGTTCCCGGTGAAGGCGGGCGGCACACGCACCGCGGTGTTCGAAGTGGCGGGGTTGGACAGGACCAAGATGCCGAAGTGGGGGTGAGGCGTGTTAAGCGACTCGGCGAGGGCTCGCAACAACGTCGCTTGTGCACTTCGATTCCGGCGAATCCATCGCCACGCCGTCATCCCAGCGAACGCTGGGATCCATTTCGATCTCCGCGCAGTGTCGCCAATCTCACGATCCTAGACTTCGCGAAAATGGATTCCAGCTTGACCAGCCGTGCGGCTGTTGAAAGCCGCTGGAATGACGGTGCAGAGGTCGTCGCGGATTCCGTGAAGCCATCTATCGTCGTTCCAGCGAAAGCTGGAACCCATTCTGATGTTCGCGAAGTGCCGTCGGTCGCGCGGTGGTAGATCCGCGAGAATGGATTCCAGCGTCCGCTGGAATGACGGCGTCAGGTTCTCTTTCGAATCACCTGTCTCCACCTGCCGTCATCCCGGCGAAAGCCGGGATCCATTTTGATCTCCGCGCGTTGTTGCCAATCTCACGATCCTGGTCTTCGCGAAAATGGATTCCAGCTTTCGCTGGAATGACGGTGCAAAGTCGTCGCGGATTCTGGGAAGCCATCCATCGTCGTTCCGGCGAAAGCCGGAACCCATTTTTGATGTTCGCGACGTGCCGTCGGTCGCGCGGTGGTAGATCCCGCGAGAATGAATTCCAGCTTCCGCTGGAATGACAGTGCAGAGGTCGTCGCGGATGCCGAGAAACCATCTATCGTCATTGCGGCGTTCGCCGGAATGAGGGGCCGAATTGGGCGCGAACGCAAGGCCCTACCCGCAATTCGCCCGCGCCACCGACAACCGCTGATTCGCTGCATTTCGCTCGCGCGTCGCCGCCCGCTGCTGCGCGTCGCGTTGCGCACGCAGACCGGACTGGTCCGTCGGATCCGCCGCATCACCGCCACGCGCTGCACGTTGCGTCTCGATCGCGGCCGCACGTCGCTGTGCGCCCGCCACGCGCGCGGTGCTGGTCGGCTGTATCGAGGCGGTCGCGCGCTGCAGGCACCGCTCGCGTGCGGCACTGGTCTGAGCGGGATCGCTTGCCGAACGCGTGCCCGTCGCCGTGGGAATGCGCGGCGTCGGCTCGACCTGGCGCAGCGTCTGCCCGGCACGCGGGGGCGGGTCGGCCGGATTGCGCAGCTGCTGCGCGGCCGTGGGCAGGCAGAAGCCTGCAACCAGCAACGAGGTCGTTAACGCGGCGGCAATACGCATGGCGGGGTTCCGGAATTGCGAAAGCACCTGACGTAGATGCCGGCGACGCCGGTACGGGTCAAGGCGAGGCAATTTCGGGGTTCAGCCGCGGGCCGGCTGTCGCGTGGCCGGCGCCACGTCATTCGGGTCCACACCGGCGAGCGGCGCGGGCGGATGCGACGGCACTTCGGACGGCATTGCGCCCGGCTCGCGCGGCGCGAGCATGCGTGCCTTGCGCCAGCCGCCCCAGCGGTAATAGGCGATCGACAGCAGCATCGCCAGCAGCGCGCTCGCGGGGAAGCTCCACCAGATCGCGTCCACGCCCAGCGTCGGCTGCAGCAGCGTCGCGAACGGCACGCGCACGCCCCACAGCGTGATGCCCAGGATGATCAACGGCGGCAGCACCGCACCGGTCGAGCGCACCACGCCGAACAGCACGAAGGTCACGCCGAAGAACAGGAACGACCAGATGGCGATGCGGTTGAGATGGCGGGCGGTCTCCAGCGCCACGCTGGCGTCGCCGAGGAACAGCGACAGCGCAGCGCGGTCGAGCAGCAGCAACAGCACGATCAGCGCGCCGGTCATCAGGATGTTGAAGCCGACGCCGGTGCCGGCGATCCGCGACACGCGGTCCCAGCGCCCGGCGCCGACGTTCTGCGCGGCCATCGTCGAGCACGCCGCGCCGATCGCCATCGCCGGCATCTGCACGTAGGTCCACAGTTGCAGCGCCGCGCCATAGCCCGCCGTGGTGTCGACACCGTGCGCGTTGACCATCGAGATCATCGCGATCATTGCTGCCGACAGCATCACCATCTGCAGGCCCATCGGCAGGCCCTTGCCCAGCAGCGCGCGCACGATGGTCCAGTCGGGGCGGTAGAGGTGCCGTTCGGTGCGATGGATCCACAGCCGGTGCCTGCGATGCCGAAGCCAGGCGAGCAGGGCGGTCAGGCCGAGCGCGTTCGCGATCAGGCTCGCGAGTGCGGCGCCGGCCATGCCCATTTCGGGCAGCGGCCCGATGCCGAGCATCAGCAACGGCACCAGCACGATGTCGAGCACCACGACCAGCAGCAGGAACAGGAACGGCGTGCGCGCATCGCCGGCGCCGCGCAGGATCGCCGACAGGAACGCGAACGCGTACAGGAACGGCACCGCGAGGAAGATCAGTTTCAGATACGCATCGGCGTGCGGGAGCGCGGCGGCCGGCGTGCCCATCCACTCCAGCACGTGCCGCGACAGCGGCAGGCCGACCAGCGCCACCAGCACCGAGGCCGACAGGAAGAAGGTCGCGCTGGTGCCGATCACGCGCTTGGCGCCCGGCAGATCCTCGCGGCCGATCGCCTGCGCGACGAGGATCGTGGCCGCCATGCCCACGCCGAAGATCGCGCCCAGCAGCAAGAACATGATGTTGTTGGCATTCGCGATCGCCGCCAGCGCGCCTTCGCCGAGAAAGCGCCCGATCCAGATCGCATTCACCGACCCGTTGAGCGACTGCATGACGTTGCCGCCGAGGATCGGCAGCGCGAACGCGAACAGCGTCGGCGCGATGGCGCCGCGGGTCAGATCACGGGGGCGGGCAGGGGTGTCGGCACGTCGGCGTCGCGGCATGCGCGCATTCAAGCGGGAAGCGGATCGCGGCGTGGTGAGGACGAGGTCCGCGCCTCACGCCCGCGGCAATCAGCTCCTTCCCCCGCCCGCGGGGGAAGGCCGGGATGGGGGCAAACCCTCGTCTCGCGCAATCGAGGTCCGCTGGCCATGCCCGTGCCCGCGCTCGATTCCCCTGCACCGGAAAGCGCGCCCCCACCCAACCCTCCCCCGTACACGGGGGAGGGCTCTGGTGCCGCGACCGGTGCGTGGTCCCTGTGCCGGACTCCGAACTGTGACGCCTGCACGCTGGGGCACCCCCCATCTGTCGCCCGCCCGCTGCGCCCGGGACACTGCCTGCATCCCGGGGGGGATTGCCGCCACCAGCAGGAGCCCGTCGTGACCCTCAACACCGTCTCGTCCGATTCCACCCAGCGCGTCCAGCAGCAGGATCTTCCGCCCGCCAGCGAGGCGACGCAGTCCTACACCGCGCAGCGCGGCGACACCCTGTCGGAGATCGCCAAGGCCCACGGCGTGAGCCTCGAAGGGCTGCTCGCATCGAACCCGCAGGTGCTCAACCCCGACGTCATCTACCCCGACCAGGCGATCGCGCTGCCGGCGGGCGTCAAGGCACTCAGTGCCGACACTCCGCAGGTCAACGGCACCGCACCGGCCAACGACACGCAGGGCGCCTACACCGGCGGCCCGCTGGACCGCACCCAGCTCGCCCAGCTGTTCCACGAGGCCGGCTTTCGTGGCGAGAACCTGGTGAGCATGGTCGCCATCTCGATGCGCGAATCCAGCGGCGACCCGGCCGCGTTCAACGGCAACGCCGCCACCGGCGACAAGTCCTACGGCCTGACCCAGATCAACATGATCGGCGGCATGGGGCCTGAGCGCCGCGAAGCCTTCGGCCTGAGCTCGAACGACCAGCTGTTCGACCCGCAGACCAACGCCCGCGTGGCCTTCGAACTCTCGAACAACGGCACCAACCTGTCGCCGTGGGGCGCCTACAAGGGGCTGGCGAACACCTACAACACCGATGTCGCGGCCGCGCGCACGGCCGTGGCCGAGGCGGAGGCGCAGGGCCTGCTGGGCACGCCGTTCAACAACGCCGCACGCACCGACGGTGCCGCGCCCGTGCAGCAGAACGCACCGGCTACCGCCACGCCCACGTTGGAGCGCAACGACCGCGGCCCGGCAGTCACCGATCTGCAGAACCGCCTCCAGGCCGCGGGCTTCAGCCCGGGCACGGCCGATGGCATCTTCGGCGCCCGTACCGAAGGCGCGGTGCGCAGCTACCAGGCCAGCCGCGGCATCGAGGTCGACGGCGTGGTCGGCCCGAACACCTGGGCGCAGCTCAACGGCGCGCCCGCGGTCGGGAAGCCGCCGGCAGCCGAACCGGTCGCGCCGGGCGATGTCGCCCGCGTCAGCGACGGTCCCAGCAACGCCAAGATCGCCAGCCTGCATCCCGAGCTGCGCGGCCAGGCGGCCGAGTTCGTCAACCGCGTCGAGCAGGAACTGGGTATCACCCTGCGCGTGACCTCCGGCTATCGCACCTACGCCGAACAGAACGCGCTGTACGCACAGGGCCGCACGACGCCGGGCGATGTCGTCACGAATGCGCGTGGCGGCTACAGCAACCACAACTTCGCCACCGCCTTCGACGTGGTCGAAGTGCGTCCGAACGGCTCCATCAACTGGGACACCAACTGGGATGCCATCGGCAGCATCGGCACCAGCATGGGGCTGGAGTGGGGCGGCAACTGGACGAGCATCGTCGACAAGCCGCACTTCCAGCTCGACACCGGCCTGAGCACCCGCGACATGCGAGAGCGCGTCGCGGCGGGGAACGTCGACGCGGATGGGTTCATCAACCTGCGTTGATCGAAGCTTCCGACAGCTGCAAACGAAAAGGGCGCCGAAAGGCGCCCTTTTCACGTCCGGATGTCACAAGCCGAATTGCGTCACAGTCGAAGGCTGGAGAAGGCGCTTGCCGTCGGCAAGAATGCTCGCCCTAGATGGAGAACACGATGCTCATCCTGCAAGTCCTGCTGCTCGTCGCCGGTCTGGTCGCCCTCGTCATCGGCTACCGCAAACACAACCGCAATCTGATGCTGGCCGCGGCGCTGGCGCTACTGGTGGCAGGCTCGGTGTCTGAGGTGGTGTCGGGATTCAATGCGTCTCGAGCGCAGCATGAAGCGCAATAGGTAACGGAGCGAGTTCAGCAGGTGAAATTGGAAACACTATTCCCCTTGGTCCTGACCTCGCCAGAGGTGTACCGGAACCGGCATGCGGTAGTGGCGACATGCCATCAGAAATATTGGGCTTAGGTTTGCACGAACAGCGCTCACTCGTTCATGCAGCGGATGCTCGGTCATCACACGATTCAAAAGATTCAGAACATCCTGAAGTGAGTCTTTACACGGCAGGCCTGGTACAGACATACCGTGGTCACGGTTGCCTGCCCAGAAAACTTCGTCAGTTTGATCATCTGGAATCCAAGTCTGATGGGTCATGTGCGGCGCATGCTTTAAGAGCGTAGTACGCAATCTTTCTGCACGGTCCTGATCCCCCGTCATGGCGAGCCAAGTAAGGACGAAGGTGTAGATAATTCCGGCTCGGGTATTCTCCTCAAAATAACTATCGCTACGGTCTTTCGGGTGGGATAGGACTTCACGATATCCTATGGCTGGTGTCGGATAGTGGCGCCGGATGCTGAGCCCACGACAAAGGTGGTCAGCCGTATTTCGGATATAACCGACGACGTTGTGAAGGCGTCCGAGAACGTCTGCGAGGCGCATAAAAAGCGCAAGTTCGATAGCGAAGTCGTCGCGAACAGGAACGGCAAGGGCCGGGTTTGCGTTAATCATCCCAATTGCGATGTCAAGTGCATTGTTTGCTTCCTTCCTTAACGAATCAGCGAACTCGTTGTCCTTGCCGCCGCTGATACAGCTCAGCCATAGTCCGTGAATAGAAACTCTTCCGAGAGTCTCAAAAAGGGCGATGTTCACATCGACGGCGCTACGGGAATTTACCGCCATGGAAAGAGCGTAGCGTTTATCCGCGAAGGGGCCAATCTTATCAATAAGAAGTAGCTCGGAAATGATTAAATGAAGTTTTAAAACTTGATCGAAATGAGCCGATCTTTCATTTTGAATCGATCCCTTCGCGAGGCGGCTGGCGTCGCAGTAGGGCCAGCTGCGCAGGAGCACTAGATCAGAGGCGCGATAGGCTGCTTCTAGGTTTTTAGCGTCACGGGCCCAAACAAAAAGTATCCAAAGGCATAAATAAGCTTTTCGTAGTTGGCGTGTTCGCTCTTTATGATTGTTTGAATCAACGAAGATGGCGTTTAACAAATTTCGAAAATGACGGTATGCGACGTCGGGCTGATCGAGCATGGCGAGAGCTTTCTGAAACATCCCTCTGTGTTCGCCCTCGATCAATTCTGAACGCAGCACGCCACTGAGGATAAGGTCAGCGATCCTATCCCCATTCCATTCGGTGAAATGGATGTTGGATCTCTCGTTTGTCCGACAGAATCCGCTCCATTGCGCACGAACATCCTCACGCATCTCGCCGCCCATTCCAACACAGATGACTATGGGTAAGTTCGCCAGATGGGGTGGGATACGATTCGGAATATAGTCGTCAAGGATTTCATTCAAAGATGGCCGTAAGGCCTGTTGTCCAGTGTCCCAGTGCTCTCGCGTCAGGTCTCCCGACTTGATACTGAAGAGGAACAGGCTTGTAACGCCGCCGCGATCCGAATCAGGCCCCACGGCGGCGACGTCGACGCCAGCCTGTCGTGTGCCACGTCTGGGGCGAGTAATAACCTCAAAGCCGCTTTCGCTGAGTAGAGAGGGCAGGATCGCGTCTAGTTCATCGCGCTCGCGAAGTGAGCGTAAGTAGTGCATCACGACAATCTTCATTTAACTTCCCGCTCCTCGAGTCTGAACTGGATGAGCATGTAGTCGATTCCTATCGGATCCACTATGTTTAGAGCTGGTAGCTCGGAGGATATGGAGAATGACGTCATCTCTGTTCGGGTAAGCTTGTTTGTGCCGTCAGCCGCATACACTGGTGTCAAAGATGAGTTGCCGTAAAGCAAGTACTGTTTGGTAAAAAGCTCATCAAGGATAGATTTTCTGCTTGCCTGTTCGGAGCCTCTCTCTGCTTCATCTTGCCAATAAATCCGCTCTGTCTCGCGCTGTCTTTCGCTGGGCTGCATTTCGACTAATTGTTCAATTCCATCCATTCCACTCTTAAGCGAATCTTTTTTAGCAAGAATCTCAATGAGGCCGGCGCTGTTAGGGTGTCCATCAGCGATGTAGGCCTCAAGATGTTTGACGATTGCGCTGTCGTAGCTTAGTAGCAGTGGGTCGTAGATTAGGCTCAAGACCTCATTCGCGACCTCTCTCGATCCGTCTTTGAGTACTGCCAGTGGAATAGTAATCGCCGCCAGTGGATCTATATAGAACCACCCGATCGATTTGCGGCAGATAAATATTTGGTCTGAAGGGCTCTCCGGGAGCGAAGATGCTGCAATTGAGAACGGAGCAGAATCTTTCCCAATGCTACTGATTCTGCTCGCTACGCTGCTATGGATATGCCTTCCTCCATCGAGCAGCCAGCATAAAACCGTGTGGCCAAGGGTATCGGGCCCATCGCGCTCTAGTGCGTGGAAGGTGCTGTCGAACGAGTCTAGGGTTATTCGCCCCTCAGAGCGCTCGATCAAATTGGAGAGTAGCCGTGCCACGCGCCCGGAGTGGCCGTTGGTCACGAGTTGGTATGCGGCATGATCAATGTGCGAAATCGTACCTGCATTCTTTGGATCGACATGAGTAATCGAATTGAGGCATGACTCAACAGCATTTTCTGAAAGGCCTTCTAGGTGCATCCACAGAAGGTTTGCAGCGAGGTGTATTGCTGCCGGTTTGTGAGTGAATAGATAATGATCCAGTGCTTTGTCGAAATCTGCTGGTGCAGGCGTCTTTCGCCTGTCAGCTGCACGGTAGCCGGCCTCGAGGCATCGAAGGGTTATGGCCTCGTCGTCGTTGTGCATCGCTTGAAGGATAGTTAGGAGCGCTTCTTCATACTGATCACCTAGTTCCATAGCGCCTAGGGCTCTGATTGCTGAGAGCTTTGCTTCATGTTCGCCAGTCCGCACGAAGATTAGACTCTCCTGCACGTCGACGTTTACTCGGAGGACGGTAGATAGGTGGCGAAGCGCGTGTTCTTCTCCGGAGCGCGCAGTCTCGTATATTCCTTGGGGTCTATTCGGCGCTCTTTTTGTCCACTCCCCTAGTGCGATGCTCGGGGCGCCCGCTGCCATATCAGTGCCTCCCGCGTCTACAAGGCGGGAGGCAAATTTGAGTATTTCAAGCTGATCTACATCCAGAAGTGGTATGAGCTCGCAAAGGAAGTGCTGGACAGAGAAAAATCGTGTCCCTTCTAACTCTGCGAGTGCGTCTTCGATGTTGAGATTAATCGATGGCGCGTCCGCAGCCTTCAATAAGCGCGAAAGCATTTCGAGTAACGCAGAGTCGGTTTCTCTGGCGCGCCAGTATTCGTTAAGTGTGGCAGTGCGAACGAGGCCTTGAGTTCTAAGTTGAGAAGCTAAGCTCGGCTCGTCTATAGATGTGTTCTTGGTCGCCATCAGTCCGTCCATTGGATTTTCAAGAAGTTGAGGCGTAAAGCGACTCCAATTTCTCGTGCAAGCCCGTTGGCATCAGGGGCATTGAACGTCTTTATTCTTCTCCAAAACGAAACGGGGCGCCCAAGAGGGCGCCCCGTGTCTTCCAATTGCCGATGCGGCGCAAGTTAGCCCGCCGTCTTGCTCTCCAACGCATACCCGAACTGCTGCCGGAACTGCAGCGAGAATTCGGCGTAGTCGAAACGCTGGTTCTGCGTGCCGGGGTGCTCGACCTTCAGTGCGCCCATCAGGTTGCCGATGCGGCCGATGGTCAGCCAGTCGCAGCGCTTTTCGATGCCGAACAGCAGGCCGGCGCGGAAGGCGTCGCCGCAGCCGGTCGGGTCGGTGACACGGCGCTCGTGCGCCGGCGGGATGTCGTGGGTCTGGCCTTCGGCGTGGATGACGACGCCCTTGGGGCCGCGGGTGCAGATGTAGGCGGTGACCTTGCCGGCGATGGTCTTCTCGTCCCAGCCAGTGCGTTCCTGCAGCAGGTTGGACTCGTAATCGTTGACGACGACGTAGTCGGCCAGCTCGATGAAGTCGCGCAGTTCCTCGCCGTTGAACAGCGGCATGGCTTGGCCGGGGTCGAAGATGAAGGGGACGCCGCCTTCGTGGAACTCCTTCGCGTTCTGCAGCATGCCTTCACGACCGTCCGGGCCGACGAGGCCGATGGTCACGCCCGGCACGTCCTTCACGTGGTTCTCGTGGCTGCGCATCATCGCGCCCGGGTGGAAGGCGGTGATCTGGTTGTTGTCCAGATCGGTGGTGATGAAGGCCTGCGGCGTGAACAGGTCGGGGATCTCGCGGACCTGCGACAGGTTGATGCCGTGTTCTTCGAACCATTCGCGGTAAGGACCGAAGTCCTGGCCCACGGTACCCATCGGAATCGGATCGCCGCCCAGCAGTTTCAGGTTGTAGGCGATGTTGCCCGCGCAGCCGCCGAATTCGCGGCGCATCCGCGGCACCAGGAACGACACGTTCAGGATGTGCACCTTGTCCGGCAGGATGTGGTTCTTGAACTGGTCGGGGAACACCATGATGGTGTCGTAGGCCAGGGAGCCGCAGATCAGTGCAGACATCGGGCAGAAACTCGGTCGGTATCGGCCGCACAGATTAGCGGCCGGGGCCCGAGGAGGCCAGCGACGGGGCGCGCTGGAAGCCCGTTCCGCGCCCGCCGCGGGCGCGTCGCAGATGCGGAACCGGCGCGCAATACGGGGTGCTCCGGGGCCGCGAGGGGGCGGCTTTTTTGCTAGGCTAGCGTGCTTCGTTTCGCCCCCTAAGCCGGACGCCATCTCCCGATGTTCAAGAAGTTCCGCGGTCTGTTCTCCAACGACCTGTCCATCGACCTGGGCACCGCCAATACCCTCATCTTCGTCCGCGGCCAGGGCATCGTGCTCAACGAGCCGTCGGTCGTGGCCGTGCGCCAGGACCGGACCGCCGGCCAGAAGGTTGTCGCCGCCGTCGGCACCGAGGCCAAGCAGATGCTCGGCCGCACGCCCGGCAACATCACCACGCATCGCCCGATGAAGGACGGCGTCATCGCCGATTTCACCTACACCGAGGAAATGCTGAAGTACTTCATCAAGAAGGTGCACAAGTCGCGCTTCCTGCGCCCCAGCCCCCGCGTGCTGATCTGCGTGCCGGCCGGTTCGACCCAGGTGGAAAAGCGCGCCATCAAGGACTCGGCGCTGGAAGCCGGTGCGCGTGACGTGTCGCTGATCGAGGAGCCGATGGCGGCCGCGATCGGCGCCGGCATGCCGGTCACCGAGGCGCGCGGTTCGATGGTCGTCGACATCGGCGGCGGCACCACGGAAGTCGCGGTCATCGCGCTCAACGGCATTGTCTACTCGCAGTCGGCCCGCATCGGCGGCGACCGTTTCGACGAGTCGATCATCAATTACGTGCGCCGCAACCACGGCATGTTGATCGGCGAGTCCACCGCCGAGCGCATCAAGCTGGAAATCGGCTGCGCCTATCCCCCGGAGCACCCGGTGGAGATCGAAGTCTCGGGCCGTCACCTGGCCGAGGGCGTGCCGAAGATCGTCTCGATTAGCTCCAACGAAGTGCTCGACGCACTGCGCGAGCCGTTGTCGGGCATCGTCGAGGCGGTGAAGCAGGCGCTGGAGCAGACTCCGCCGGAACTGTGCGCCGACGTCGCCGAGCGCGGCATCGTGCTGACCGGCGGCGGCGCGCTGCTGCGCGATCTCGACCGCCTGATCAGCGAGGCCACCGGCCTGCACGTGCAGGTGGCCGAAGATCCGCTGACCTGCGTGGCACGCGGCGGTGGCCGTGCGCTGGAACTGCTGGACCTGCACGGCAACGAGTTCTTCGCGGCCGAGTGATGGGGGCGACGGCGATCGGAGTGGGTTTTCCGGTGTTCGCCGTTTGCGGTTGTTCGATCTGGAGTGACCGCGTCGAGCCTCTGGCCCCGTCATCCCAACGCAAGTTGGGATCCATTTTCGGGGCCTGCGCCAAGATCAAAATGGGCCCCAGCTTCCGCTGGGGCGACGGCGAAGGGCTTGCACGATGCGTGGGCTTGCCGCTGACATGACCCCGAGCGACCATCCCTGATGTCCTCCTACGCCAGCTCTCCCGCGCCCAGGCCCGGCGATGTCGCGGGCACGCTGCGTCTGCTCGCCTATCTCGCGCTGTCGTGTGCGCTGGTGGTCAGCGATCACCAGGGCGGCTGGCTGTCGCAGTTCCGCCAGCAGGCCAGCGTGGCGATGCAGCCGCTGTGGTGGCTGGCTGGCTTGCCGTCGCGGCTGGGCGAGAGCATGCGCAACGATGCCGCCACGCGCACCCAGCTGGCCGCCGACAACCGGCGCCTGCGCAACGAACTGCTGGTGCTCAACGCCGGCCAGGCGCGTCTGCGCGTGGAAGCGGTCGAGAACGCGCGGCTGCGTGCGCTGCTGGGCGCGGTGGAGCAGGGCAGCCTCGACGTGCAGCTGGCGCCGATCCTCGACGTCGACCAGGACCCCACGCGCCAGCGGCTGCTGCTCGATGCCGGCAGCCGCAACGGCGTGCGCGTGGGCCAGAGCGTCATCGATGCCGGCGGCCTGCTGGGCCAAGTCATCAGCGTCACGCCGCTGACCTCGACCGTGCTGCTGGTGACCGATCTGGAGCATGCGGTGCCGGTGATCATCGCCCGCAACGGCGTGCGGCTGGTCGCCTACGGCAGCGGCCGCGCCGACCACCTGGCGCTGCGCAACATCCCGCTGTCGGCCGACGTGGAAGTGGGCGACACGCTGGTGACGTCGGGTCTGGGCGGGCGCTTTCCGCCGGGGTTCCCGGTCGGCACGATCACCGAGCTGCAGCCCGACGACAGCCGCGCCTTCCTGACCGGCGATCTCGAACCCGCCGCCCAGCTCGACCGCGGCCGCGACGTGCTGCTGCTGCGCGACGTCGTGGTGCCGGTCACGACCGCCGATCTCGAAGCCGCGGCCGCCGAACGCGAGGCCGCCGCGCGCGCGCAGGCCGAGGCGGACGCTGCCGGCACGCCGCCGGAGGACGCGCCTGCCGACGGCCAGCCCGCCGATGCCACGACACCTGCCGCCGGTGAAACGCCCGCGCCGTCGCCCGCCACGCAGGCACCCGCGCCCACGCCACCGGCACCGACGCAGGCGCCGACGCGATGAGCCGCAAGCGCAATCCCTGGATCCTGCCGCTCAGCATCTTCATCGCGCTGCTGCTGGGTCTGTTGCCGTTGCCGCCGGGTCTCCAGCCGTTCCGGCCGTTCTGGTTGGCGCTGGTGGTCGCGTACTGGGTGATCGAGGATCCCGACCGCGCCGGCCTGGGTTTCGCGTTCGCGATGGGCCTGGTCGCCGATCTCGCTTTCGGCGGCCTGCTCGGCGAACAGGCGCTGCGGCTGGTCATGATGGCCTTCATCCTGCAGCGCTTCCGCTCGCAACTGCGCTTCTTCCCGGTCACCCAGCAGGCGCTGGCGATGGGCGGCCTGCTGCTCAACGACCGCATCATCAGTGCGGCGATCCATTTCGCGCTGGGCGTGCCGCAGCTGCCGTGGAGTTACTGGATCGCGCCGGTGATCGGCATGCTGCTGTGGGCGCCGCTGTATCTGGTGATGGACGCGCTGCGCTTCGGGCGCAAGTCCTGAGCGTGGCCTGACGCATGGCCAGGCGCGGGCGCCGTCCCGACATCCGCAACAACGCCACCGAAGCGGCTGCGTTCCGCACGCGTGCGCTGATCGGCTTCGGCGCGGTGGTGATCGCGCTGGGTGTGCTGGCGGGCTGGTACTTCAAGCTGCAGGTCGTCGACCACGACATCTACGCCAAGCGCTCGGAGGCCAACCGCATCAAGCCGCGCCCGGTGGTGCCCGGGCGCGGGCTGATCCTCGACCGCAAGGGCCGCATCCTCGCCGAGAACGAGCAGGCCTACCGCCTCGAAGTCACGCCCGAGGAAGCCGGCGACACGCGGCGCCTGATCACTGAACTGTCGCGGATCATCGCGCTGTCGCCCGACGATATCGAACGCTTCGACCGCGAGCGCCGCGGCCAGCGCGGGTTCCGCGCGATCACGCTCAAGCTGCGCATCAGCGAAGACGAGATGGCGCGCTTCGCGCTCGACCGCTGGCGTTTCCCCGGCGTCGAGGTGGTGCCGTATCTCAACCGCTACTACCCCTACGGCGATCTGTTCGCGCACGTGGTCGGTTACGTCGGTCGCACCGATGAAAGCGACGTCGCGCGCTACGGCCAGGCGCATCTGCTGTATCCGCAGACCGGCCGCACCGGACTGGAACGGTATTACGACGAGCAACTGCGCGGCAAGATCGGCTACGAGCAGGTCGAGACCAACGTGGAAGGCCGCGCGCTGCGTCGCCTCGGCCTGGTACCCGCGACGGCCGGCACCGATCTGCGTCTGAGCGTGGACGCCGATCTGCAGCAGGCGATGGTGCTGGCCTTCGGCGGCCTGCACGGCTCTGCCGTGGCGGTGGATCCGGCGACCGGCAACATCCTCGGCATGGTCAGCCTGCCGAGCTTCGATGCGAACCTGTTCGTCAACGGCATCTCGCACACCGACTACCGCCGGCTGATGGACGATCCGGCACGTCCGCTGTTCAACCGCAACGTACTCGGTGGCGGGCCGCCCGGTTCGACGATCAAGCCGCTGGTCGCGCTGGCCGGCGTGGACAGCGGGCTGCGCACGCCCGAATCGCGGGTGTTTTCGACCGGCGAGTTCTTCATTCCCGGCCAGCGCCGCGGTTATCGCGATGCCGCGCGCGGCGCTGGCTGGACCGACCTGCGCGATTCGATCGCCCGGTCGATCAACTACTACTACTACCAGCTCGCCTACGAGATGGGCATCGAGCGCTTCGACCAGTACATGACGCGCTACGGCTTCGGCCAGCCGACCGGCATCGACCTGCTGGGCGAGAACGCCGGCGTGGTGCCGTCGCCGCGCTTCAAGGCGCAGCGCTCGCGCGAGCCCTGGTACGCGGGCGAGACCGTCATCGCCGGCATCGGCCAGGGCTACTGGGTGGCGACCGCGCTGCAGCTTGCGCGTGGCACCGCGGCGATCGCCAACGGCGGCCGGCTCAACACGCTGCATCTGGCCGCCGAGCGCCGCGACGGCTTCGACGCCGAATGGACCGCGGTGCCGCGCCCGGCGCCGACCGCGATTACCGACAACCCCGCGCATCTGCGCGCGGTGCAGGAAGGCATGATCACCACGATCCACGGCCGCGGCACCGGCACGCGCATGGCGATCGGCGCCGAGTACCGCATGGCCGGCAAGACCGGCACCGCGCAGCGCGTCAGCCGTCGCGGCAGCGCGAGCATGGACCCGCGCAACCTGCCGTATCACCTGCGCCACCAGGCGCTGTTCGTCGGCTATGCGCCGGCCGAGAATCCGACGATCGCACTCGCGATCACCGTCGAGCACGGCGGCTACGGTGGCAGCACCGCTGCGCCGATCGCGCGGCGCATCTTCGATGCCTGGCTGCTGGGCAAGATGCCGGAGGTGGAGATCGATGCCGCCACCGGCGCGCCGGCCGCGGTCGCGGCCACGGTGCCCGACGCCACGGCCGCGCTCGCGCCCGAGCCGTCGTTTGCCGCGGTGGTCGCCGGCGTGCGCACTGCGCCGCGCGATGCCAACGGGCAGTTCCCCGGCTTGCCACCGGCGGAGGTGCGCCCTTGAACGTGATCCTGCGCTGGCTGCTGGAGATGCTGCAGCGTTTCACGCGCACGCTGGACTGGCCGCTGCTGGGCGCGCTGGTCGCGCTGATGTGCATCGGCCTGGCCGTGCTGCACAGCGCGACCAACCAGAACATGGCGATGGTGATGTCGCAGGGCAGCCGCTTCGTCGTGGGCCTGGGCGCGATGTGGGGGCTCTCGCGCATTCCGGCGGTGCAGCTGCGGCGTTTCACGCCAGCGGCGTACGTCGCATCGCTGCTGCCGCTGGTCGCCGTGCTGTTCATGGGCACCGGGCGCAGCGGCCAGCACTGGCTCAATCTCGGCGTGTTCTACATGCAGCCGGCCGAACTGATGAAGCTCTCGCTGCCGATGATGGCAGCCTGGTGGCTGGGCCAGCAGCCCACGCCGCCGCGACTCGGCACGATCGCGATCGCGGCGGGCATCATCGGCCTGCCGACCGGCCTGATCCTGCTGCAGCCCGACCTCGGAACGGCGGTGCTGGTCGCCTCGGGCGGCGTGTTCGCGCTGTATCTGGCCGGACTGTCGTGGTGGTGGTTCGTCGGCGGCGCCGCGGCCGCCGCAGTCGCCGTGCCGGCGGCGTGGTTCTGGTATTTCCAGCAGTACCAGAAGGACCGCATCCTGACCTTCCTCGATCCCGAATCCGATCCGCTCGGCACCGGCTGGAACATCATCCAGTCGAAGATTGCGATCGGCTCGGGCGGGCTGACGGGGCAGGGCTGGGGCGACGGCTCGCAGTCGCATCTGAACTACGTGCCCGAGCACACCACCGACTTCATCTTCGCCGTGCTCAGCGAGGAGTTCGGCTGGTTCGGCGTGGTCGTCGTGCTGGCCCTGTACCTGTTCATCGTCGGCCGCTGCCTGTGGATCGCAAGCGAGGCGCGCGACGGCTTTTCGCGATTGCTGGTCGGCAGTCTGGGCCTGGCGCTGTTCGTCTACGTGATCGTCAACGGCGGCATGATTTCCGGCCTGCTGCCGGTGGTTGGCGTGCCGATGCCGCTGCTGAGTTTCGGCGGGACCGCGGCGGTGTCGCTGCTCGCCGGTTTCGGTGTGGTGATGGCCGTGCAGGCGAGCGGCACGCGTCGGCGCTAGGGGGCTTTTGGCTTCTCCCGTGGCTTCGAGGACGCTTGTGCCCCAGCTCGGCTTCGGAAGCAGCGTTGCGCCGTCCGGGGATTACTCCTCGGCTCGGTCAGGCATCCATGCCTGACTCGCCGCCGCTGACCATCCATGGTCCGCTCTCCGCAACCCCCGGCCCGCACAACGCGCTGCGGCTCGAAGTTCTCGACTTCTATCAAGCAAGCGGCGCTCGATCTAGACGAAGGCACGGTCTGAAAGTTCGAGGCAGCGGACTGGCGGCCGGTGGCCGCGCCGAGCGCGCCAAGGATGGCGCGCGCCCGAGTCAAGGCAGGGTAAGAGAGGTCTGCTTGCGCGGCACTGCCGCGCGTCCTCTCGAACGCACGGCGCGCTGCGCCGGGCCGGACCGCGAAGCGGCCTTGACCGAGGGATAAGCGGCTTCCGGCCGCCAGGCCGATGCCTTCCCGAAGTCGGCTTTGCTCGATGACCAATCAATCGCTTCGCATTCGACCTGCCTGACTGTCGCGATGCTGACCGGCGGCGAGCGCGTCGGCGCAACGCTGCGTTGCCCGCGCATGTGCGTGCTACCCTCGCCGCCGATGAGCCGACGCCCGTTTTTCCGACTCGCCGTGGCCGCGCTGCCGTTCGCATTGGCAGCGTGTGCGACTCCCGTCAATCCGTCCGATGGCCATGCCGAGGACTACGGTGCGGTGACCCCGCTGCCGGAAGCCGCGCGTCCCGAGGGCGCCCTGCTGCCGCCGGTGCCGCAACCGCCCGAGCGTCCGGTCGCGCCGACGTCGGTCACCGATCCGGCGATACCGCGCGCGACGCGCGTGGACAACTTCGTCGACTACACCGTGCAGACCTACGGCGCCGATCCCGCCTATGTGCGCAGCGTGCTCGCGCAGGCGCAGGTGCAGCAGGCGATCCTCACCGCGATCAGCCGCCCGGCCGAAGCCGTGCGTCCGTGGCGCGACTACCGACCGATCTTCATCAACGACGCGCGCATCAACGGCGGCGTGGCGTTCTATCGCGAGAACCGCGCGGCGCTCGACCGCGTGGCCGCCGAGACCGGCGTGCCGGCCGAGTACATCGTCGCGATCATCGGCGTGGAGACCAGCTACGGCCGCGTCACCGGCAACTGGAAGGTGATCGACGCGCTGTACACGCTGGCCTTCGACTACGCGCCGCGCGCACCGTTCTTCGCCGGCGAGCTCGCCCAACTGTTCGCGCTGCAGAAGGCCGAGCCGCAACTCGACGTGCTGCAGCTCAAGGGCAGCTACGCCGGTGCGATGGGCATGGGCCAGTTCATGCCGTCGAGCTATCGCCTGTGGGCGAAGGACGGTGACGGCGATGGCCAGCGCGACCTGCTGACCCACAAGCCGGACGTGTTCGCGTCGATCGCCAACTACTTCGTCGTGCACGGTTGGCAGCGCGGCGCACCGGTCGTCGCGCGCGCGCAGCGCGCCGAGGGCGCAGCCGACTTCAAGCCCGAGAACTGGGAGCCGGTGTATCCGCTGGCCAATCTGGCCGCACGCGGCTACACGCCCGCACCCGGCCAGCCGACCGCCGAAGGCGCCACGCTGCTGTCGCTCGATGGCGAGGCCGGCATGGAGTACTGGCTGGCGTATCGCAACTTCTACGTGATCACCCGCTACAACCGTTCGCCGATGTATTCGCTGTCGGTGCACCAGCTGGCGCAGGCGATCCGCGCCGGGGTCGGTCCGTGATCCGCTGGCTGCTGCCGCTGGCCGCGCTGGTGCTGCTTTCGGGCTGCGCCGGCAATGCCAAGCGTGCGGCGGCCCCGGCGTCGGGCAGCACCGTGGGTTCGACCGCGCCGGCGCACGTGCCGGCCGGTCAGCGTCGCGTCTCGCCGTACGCACCGGCGCAGGAAGATCCGAACACGCGCGGCCACTACACCGCAGGCGGGCTGTATCGGCCCGGCGTGCCCGACAGCCTGCCGGACTACCTGCCGAACGTGGACGCGATTCCCGAGCCCGAAGTCGTCGATCTGCCGCGCTCAGCGGTCGGCAACCGCAGTCCCTACCAGGTGCTGGGCAAGAGCTACACGGTGCTCGACGACCACAGCGAATTTTCCGAGACCGGCACGGCTTCGTACTACGGCGCCAAGTTTCACGGCCGCCTGACCTCGAACCGCGAGGTCTACGACATGTACGCGTTCACCGCCGCACACAAATCGCTTCCGCTGCCGAGCTTCGCGCGCGTGACCAACCTCGACAACGGCAAGTCGGTGATCGTGCGCGTCAACGACCGCGGGCCGTTCCACGAAGGTCGCGTCGTCGATCTGAGTTATGCGGCGGCGGTGAAGATCGGCATCCACCCCGCCGGCACCGGCCGCGTCGAAGTGCGCGCGCTGAGCCCGGGCGAGAATGCCCGCAACGATTACGAGGCCGTCGCCGCCGCGACGCCGGCGGCCACGCCGGCCGCAGCGCCGCCGCCGGCGCGCGTGCGCGGCAGCAACCGGCGCGCGGCCACGGTGCCCGCCACCGCGACGGCCGCGCTCGCCCCGGCCGCGACGACCTCGGCCGCGGGCAGCGCGATGGACGCGATCGTCGAAGCGCTGCCGATCGCATCCGCCAATGCCGGCGAGCGTCCCGCGCCGTCGCCCGCGGCGCCTGCCGCGAGTGCAGCGGACGGTCGCTTCAACATGTACCAGAACGGCAAGGTCATGACGGCCGACGACTTCGACGCCTGGCTCGCCGCGCGCGGGCTCAAGCTCGAGAACGGTCGCCAGGTGCCGATCAACCCGGTGCCGGCCACGACCGCGCCCGCCACCCAGGCACCGGCGCCCGTCACCACCGCGGTGGTCCAGGCCGCACCGCGCCCGTCGCCGGTCGCGACGGCAGGCGGCGTGACCCTGCAGGTCGCCGCCTTCGGCGCCCGCGCCAACGCCGAGCGCGCGCTGGCGACGCTGCGTGGTGCCGGCATCGCCGCCGCGCAGCTGCAGGACGGCACCGCCGCCGGCAAGCCGGTCTGGCGCCTGCGCGTGGGCCCGGTCGAAGCGACGCAGGTCGCCGAGATGACCTCGCGCGTCGCCGGCCTCGGCTTCGGTGCGCCGACCGTCGTCCGCGATTGAACGTTTTCCCTCAACCACCGGCCGACGCGGCCGGGTCCCCGGAGTTCCGTCTTACATGAAAGTGTCCGTAGTCGTTTCGCGCATGTTGCTGGCCGCGCTGGCCACCGCCACGGTCGGCATCGCCGTTGCGCAGGATCCCGCGCCCACGCCGCAGCCGACGCCCCGGCCGGCCACGCCGGCCGCCGCCGCGCCCGCGCTCAGCGACGAACTGCCGACCCCGCCGCCGCCGAGCATCACCGGCACGGCCTGGGTGCTGATGGACTACGCTACTGGCCAGATCCTGGCGGGTGAGAACGCCGACCAGCGCGTCGAGCCGGCCAGCATCACCAAGGTGATGACCAGCTACGTGATCGCCGCCGAACTGGCCGCCGGCAAGGTCAAGCCCGACGACCAGGTGCTGATGAGCGAGAACGCCTGGCGCAAGGGCGGCGCGGGCACCGACGGCAGCTACAGCGGCTTCCCGGTCAACCAGACCGCACCGCTGCTGGACATGGAAATCGGCATGGTCGTGCAGTCGGGCAACGACGCCGCGATCGCGCTGGCCGAGCACGTCGCCGGCAGCGAGGAGGCCTTCGCCCAGCTGATGAACGCCTACGCCGCGCGCATCGGCATGAAGAACAGCCACTTCGAGAACGCGACCGGCCTGTCGGGCCCGGAGCACTACTCGACCGCGCACGACCTGGCGATCCTGGGCCGCGCGATGGTGCGCGACTTCCCCGAGGAATACGCGCACAACAAGATCAAGGAATTCACCGTCGGGCCGATCACCCAGCACAACCGCAACCGCCTGCTGTGGCGCGACGACAGCGTCGACGGCATCAAGACCGGCCACCACAGCGGCGCGGGCTACTGCCTGATGGCCTCGGCCCTGCGTGGCGACCAGCGCCTGATCTCGGTGGTCATGGGCTCGACCAGCGAATCGCAGCGCGCCACCGATTCGCTGGCGCTGCTCAACTGGGGCTTCCGCTTCTTCGAGACCCATGCCGTCTACGACGCCGGCAAGGCCGTCTCCACGCAGAAGGTCTGGAAGGGCAAGGCCAACGAAGTGAACCTCGGCGTCGCCGAGCCGATGCTGGTCTCGATGCCGCGCGGCAAGTACGCCCAGCTCAAGCCGTCGATGGACATCCCGCAGGTCATCGAGGCTCCCATCGAGAAGGGCCAGCAGATCGGCACCGTGCGCGTCGAACTCGACGGCAAGGTCATCGCCGAGCGCCCGCTGGTCGCGCTGGAAGCGGTCGAGGAGGCCGGCTTCTTCAAGCGCCTGTGGCACGAGTTCCTGATGTGGTGGAACGCCTGACCGGCGCCATCGCATGCATCAGGGAAGGCCGGCGCAAGCCGGCCTTCTTCATTCTGTAACGGACGCTTGGGTTCGGCCGCCGGCGCCCCGATAATCCGCGCATGGACATCACTTCCGACAACCCCGAGCACGGCTTCCAGTTTCCCGGCACCTTCGAGATCACCGCGATGGGCGGTGCCGACGCGGGTCTGGAAACCGAGATCCCGCGCCTGCTGACCGATGCCGGCATCACCGTGCTGCACGAGACGGTGACGTCGCGCGCATCGAGCGCGGGCAAGTACGTGTCGATCAAGCTGCAGATCCGCGCCGAGTCGCGCGCGCAGTACGACGCCGCTCACGTGGCGCTGCGCGGGCATCCCGAAGTGAAGTGGACGCTCTGACGCCCGACCGGAAGTTCTGACGATGATCCGCCAGCTGCTCTACCGCAGCGGCCAGCTCGCCGAGTTCACGGCGGCCGACATCGGCCGTCTGCTGTCGCGTGCGCGTGCGTTCAACACGGGTCAGGGCATCGGCGGCCTGCTGCTGCATCACGATGGCCTGTTCATGCAGCTGCTCGAAGGTCCCGTCGCCGCGGTGGACGCGCTGTACGCGCGCATCGCCGCCGACCCGCGCCATTGCGAAGTGCGCCTGCTGGTGCGCGCCGAACGTCACGCGCCGCTGCTGGCCGGGCCGGGCATGGCCTGGGCCGAGACGCCCTACGACGGCGAAGCGCTGGTGTTTCCCGATGTGGAGACCGACCGGTGCGCGCTGGACCGTCTGGAGACCGCGGGCGGCGATCGTGTCGCCGCGGCGATGCGCGCCTTTCTGCAGGGCGCACCGGTGCCCGGCGGCGGCCTCGGGTGCGCGCGGGTCATGGAGCGCGTGCTGTGAGCGCGTTGCCGGCGATCGTCCGCCACCTCGGCCGCCAGCCGTATGCGCCGGTGTGGCAGGCGATGCAGCGCTTCACCGATGCGCGCTGCGCCGACACCACCGACGAGCTGTGGGTCGTCGAACACGATCCGGTGTTCACCCTCGGTCAGGCCGGCAAGCCCGAGCACGTGCTCGCGCCCGGCGACATTCCCGTCGTGCAGGTCGATCGCGGCGGGCAGGTGACCTATCACGGCCCCGGCCAGCTGGTGGTCTACCCGCTGCTGGATCTGCACCGGCTGAAGATCGGCGTGCGCGAGTACGTCTGCAGGATCGAGCAGGCCATCATCGACACCCTCGCCGACTGGAACATCGAGGCCCAGCGGCGCGAAGGCGCGCCGGGTGTCTACGTCAACGACGCCAAGATCGCCGCGCTCGGCATCCGCGTGCGCCGTGGCCGCACCTTCCACGGCCTGGCCTTCAACGTGGCGATGGATCTCGAACCCTTCCAGCGCATCAATCCGTGCGGCTATCAGGGCCTGCAGGTCGTCGCGTTGAGCGATCTTGGCGGCCCGTTGTCGCTTGATCGGGTGGCGATCGTGCTGCTCGAACACCTCGCGGCGCAGTTCGGGCTGGCGCCTGCCGAAGGTCCGCCGCCGGCCCTGCCCGCTGAATGACACGCTGTATCCCTGGTCCCTCGGCAGACAGTGCCGGACCGGGGGCCTACAATGACCCTCCGACCGTCGCTGCGCCCGCCATGTCTTCCTTGACCGACAAATCGATCCCGTTGCAGGTGGTGTCCGCGCCGCCGCCGGCGTCGCTGCAGACCGGCGTCAAGCAGGTCGCGGGCGACAAGATCGCGCGCTCGCCAGTGCAGTTCGCCGACGCGCCCGTGCTGCGCAAGCCGTCGTGGATCCGCGTGCGCATTCCGTCGAACGGCGCCGTCGCGGCGCTGAAGTCGAAGTTGCGCGAGAACCGTCTGGTCACGGTCTGCGAGGAAGCCAGCTGCCCGAACATCCACGAGTGCTTCGGCCACGGTACCGCGACCTTCATGATCCTCGGCGAGGTCTGCACCCGCCGCTGCTCGTTCTGCGACGTCGCCCACGGTCGCCCCAAGCCGCCGGATGCGAGCGAACCGCTGAACCTCGCGAACACGATCGCCGACATGGGCCTGAAGTACGTCGTGATCACGTCGGTCGACCGTGACGACCTGCGCGACGGCGGTGCCCAGCATTTCGTCGACTGCATCCGCGAAGTGCGCAAGCAGTCGCCGCACATCCGCATCGAGGTGCTGACGCCGGACTTCCGCGGCAAGGGCCGCATGGAGCGCGCGCTGGAGATCCTCCAGAGCGATCCGCCCGACGTGTTCAACCACAACGTCGAGACCGTGCCGGACCTCTACCGCAACGTGCGCCCCGGCGCGGACTACCAGTGGTCGCTCGACCTGCTGAAGAAGTTCAAGGCCCAGCACCCGGGCGTGCCGACCAAGTCCGGCATCATGCTCGGTCTCGGCGAGACGATGGAGCAGGTGCAGGGCACACTGCGCGATCTGCGCGCGCACGACGTGGACATGGTCACCATCGGCCAGTACCTGCAGCCGTCCGCGCACCATCACCCGGTGCTGCGCTACTGGACGCCCGAGGAGTTCAAGGCGCTCGAGGACTACGGCATGGCGCTGGGCTTCAGCCACGTGGCGTCCGGCCCGCTGGTGCGGTCCTCGTACCACGCCGACCAGCAGGCGATGGGCGCCGGCGTCGCCGCCTGACCGTCGGATTCCGGAGCGCGCTGACGCGCGCGCCGGCTGCTGCGAAATGATGCCTGCCCGCCTTCCTCCGGGCGCAGGTTTCCTTGGATTTTCAGACGGTCACTGTCTGGCCGGGAACGCCATGCGCGCGAAGGCTTGGACCCGCGGCGGCGCCTTGCCGCATCCCTGCAGGACTCGGCGGATGACGCCCCGTTAAACACAGCGTCGTTCCACACGGTTTTGCGTGTGCCCGATTGCGCGTGGCCTGCAACTTCCGGCACTGTCGGACCGTCTGTTCACGTTCCAGGCTGCAATGCATGTCGCATGATGGCCGTATCCGCAATCCAGGACCCCGCATGAAAGCTTCCCGCGTCGTTTCCGGTTCCCTGATCGCTCTCGCGTTGGCGGTGCCGCTCGCGCTGATGGCCCGGCCGGACACCATCGCCAACGTGCCTGCGACGCCGAACGCCGACCAGGTGGCGGCCTCGAAGCTGGTCTACGGATTGCTGTCCGACAGCCGCTACGCCTACCGTCCGCGCGCGCTCGACGGCAGCCTGTCGGGCGAGATCTTCGACCGCTACTTCGAGAATCTCGACGCCGGCAAGCTGTTCTTCACCCAGCAGGACATCACCCGCTTCGAACCGCTGCGTGCCGGCATGGGTCCGGCGGTGCGCGATGGCGACGTCGCGCCGGCGCTGGAAGTGTTCACGCTCTACAAGCAGCGCGTCGCCGAGCGCATCGCCTATGCCCGCGAGCTGCTCAAGCAGGACATCTTCGACTTCAGCGGCAACGACCGCTGGGAATACGACCGCGAGGATGCGCCGTGGGCCGCCGACGCGGCCGAACTCGACGCCCTGTGGCGCCAGTCGGTGCGTAACGACTGGCTGCGTCTGGAGCTGGCCGGCAAGGCGCCCGAGGAAATCCGCAAGACCCTTGACCGTCGATACCTCAACACCGCCAACACGGTCGCCGCGCTCAACAGCGAAGACGCCTTCAGCAGCTTCCTCAACGCCTACACCGGCTCGATCGATCCGCACACCGACTATTTCAATCCGCGTGCGGCGCGCCTGTTCAACCAGAGCATGTCGCTGTCGCTCGAAGGCATCGGCGCGCAGCTGCAGAAGCAGGACGACGTGGTGGTGATCCGCGAGGTCATCGCCGGTGGTCCGGCTGCGCTGAGCAACCGCTTCAAGCCCGGCGATCGCATCGTCGGTGTCGGACAGGGCACCAACGGTCCGATGGAAGACGTGATCGGCTGGCGCATCGACGACGTGGTCGACAAGATCAAGGGCCCGAAGGACACGCAGGTGCGCCTGGACGTGATTCCCGCTGCCGCCACGCTCGACAGCGAGCCGGTACGCATCACGCTGACCCGCGCGCGGGTGCGTCTGGAAGAGCAGGCCGCCAAGGCCGAGACGCTGACCCTGCCGCCGGACCAGGCCGGTGGTCGCGACAAGCAGATCGGCGTCATCAAGCTGCCCGCGTTCTACCAGGACTTCGAAGGCCGCCGGAACCGCAATGGCGAGTACGCCTCGGCGACGCGCGACGTCGCGCGCCTGCTGGAAGAGTTCAAGGCCAAGAACGTCGACGGTGTGGTGCTCGACCTGCGCAACAACGGCGGCGGCTCGCTCAACGAGGCGGTCGAACTGACCGGTCTGTTCATCGATCAGGGCCCGGTCGTGCAGGTGCGCGAATCGGGCGGCCGCGTCGGCGTGCAGGGCGACCGCGATCCGGGCGTCGCTTGGGACGGCCCGCTGGCGGTGCTGATCAATCGCGGATCGGCCTCGGCGTCGGAGATCGTCGCCGGCGCCATCCAGGATTACGGCCGCGGCCTGATCATCGGCGAGACCACCTTCGGCAAGGGCACGGTGCAGAACCTGGTCGACCTCGACCGCTGGCCGGCCAACGAGACCAAGCGCTTCGGCCAGGTCAAGCTGACGATCGCGCAGTTCTTCCTGCCCGGCGGCAGCAGCACGCAGAACAAGGGCGTCGAGCCGGACGTGCACTTCCCGGTGACGGTCGACGCGACCGAGTTCGGCGAGAGCACCTACGACAACGCGCTGCCGTGGACCCGCATCGCCGCGGTGCCGCACACGCAGTACGGCGACTTCTCGCCGCTGATCCCGAAGCTCGAGGCGCAGCACAAGGCGCGCGTGTCGACCGACAAGGAATTCGTGTGGCTGGCCGAGGACATCGCCGAAGCCCGCACCGAACGCGAGAAGAAGTGGATCTCGCTCAATCTCGAGGAGCGTCGCGCCGAACGTGACCGCCAGGTCGCCAAGCGCCAGACGCGTCAGGAAGAGCGCCGCGCGCTGGGTCTGGAACTGGACCCGCTGTCGGATGATTACAGCGACGACGGCCTGCAGGCCAACGAGCGCGCGATCGCCCAGCAGAATCGCCTGGAGAAGGCCGCCGAAGATCGTCCGGACCCGCTGCTGCGCGAATCGGCGGCGATCCTCGCCGACGCGGTGCGCATGCTCAACGCGGACCGCGACCTGTCGGCGACGGTGCTGCCGGTGTCGACCGCGCCTGGGCGCTGGGCGCGCTGATCGGCTGACAGTTCTGTTCGAACGAAGCCGCCGCGGGTGACCGCGGCGGCTTTTTTGTGCATCGAAGGGCGAGTGGCGGCAACTCGCCGGCTCGTCTCCGTTCCCATGAAGCAACCCCTTCCCCCGCGGAGCGGGGGAAGGTTGGGATGGGGGCGAACGATCCGGCTGCGCAAACAATGATCTGCCGGCGGCAATTGGACGCCCGATGCTTCAGCGCTGATGTCTGACGGTTCGCCCCCACCCAACCCTCCCCCGTGCACGGGGGAGGGCTTTGTTCCGCGCGCGAGTCTCGTCTGGCGACATCTCCGCAAGCATTGCGGCTGTCTCGGAAGGCATAGCCACAGCACCGCTGCAACACCACCATTCCAGCCGTGCAACGGGCCGCGGGCGTAGAATTCCGCTCCGCATTCGCGGCTTCTCCTCCTTCTCCGGAACCCCCATGAGCGTCGCGCCGGTGTCGCGTCCCGCCTCGGTCCTGGCCATCGCGCTGGCGCTGGCGGCCGTCTATCTCGTCTGGGGGTCGACGTATCTGGCGATCCGCTTCGCCCTGGAGGGCGGATATCCGCCGCTGCTGATGGCGGGCATGCGTTTCATCGTGGCAGGTGGGCTGATGTACGCCGCGCTGCGGCTGCGCGGTGTGCCGGCGCCGACGCGCAACCAGTGGAAGACCCTGCTCGCGATGGGTGTGCTTCTGCTCGGTCTGGGCAACGGCATGGTCTGCATCGCCGAACAGAGCGTGTCGTCGGGTCTCGCCGCGGTCGCGGTCGCCTCGGCGCCGATCTGGATCGCGCTGTTCTCGGCCATGCGCGGCGATCGTCCCTCGCGCGTGGAATGGGCCGGTCTCGCAGTCGGCTTCGCCGGCGTGCTGTGGCTCAACGCCGGCAGTTCGCTGACCGCGACGCCGGTCGGACTGGTCGCGCTGCTGATCGCGCCGCTGGCTTGGGCCTTCGGTTCGGTGTGGAGCCGCGGACGCGACCTGCCGTCGCCGTTCATGGCGGCCGCGGCGCAGATGCTCGCCGGCGGCGTGATCATCCTCGCGGTCGGCCTGCTGATCGGCGAGCGCTTCCACGAACTGCCCACCCTCAAGGGCACGCTGTCGGTGGCGTATCTCGCGTCGTTCGGGTCGATCATCGGCTTCACCGCCTACGTCTGGCTGCTTCACAACGTGCGCCCGACGCTCGCAGGCAGCTACGCCTACGTCAATCCGGCGATCGCCGTGCTGCTGGGCGCGTGGCTCGCGTACGAGCGCTTCCACGTCAACGATCTCGGCGCGATGGCCGTGATCCTGGTCGCGGTGGTCGCGATCACGCTCGGCCGCGCGCGGGCGAAGAAGGCGGTGCCGACGCCGGCCGCCGCGCTCGCGGGAGAAGAGCCGTGATCGATGCCGCACAGAGCCGCCGCGGCCTGTGGATCGCGGTCGCGGCCTTCGTCATCTGGGGCCTGATGCCGCTGTACTGGCACGTGCTGCGGCATGTGCCGTCGCTGCAGATCGTGCTGCACCGGTCGATCTGGTGCGCGATTCTCGTCGCCGCGTTTCTGACCCTCCGCCAGGGCCGCGGCTGGCTGCGCGAGATCCTCGCGCAACCGAAGCTCGCCGGCATGCTCGCGATGTCGGGCTGCCTGATCGCGGCGAACTGGGCGCTCTACGTGTGGGCCGTCAACAGCGGCCACGTGGTCGAGGCGAGCCTGGGCTACTTCATCAATCCGCTGCTCAACGTGGTGATCGGCGTCGCCTTCCTGCGCGAGCGCCTGTCGGTGCCGCAGTGGGTCGCGGTGGCGCTCGCCGCCGGCGGCGTCGCCTGGCTGACCTTCAACTACGGCAGTTTTCCGTGGATCGCGCTGTGCCTGGCGACCTCGTTCGCGCTGTACGGACTGATCCGCAAGTTCGCGGCGGTCGAGGCGGTGCAGGGGCTCGGTGTCGAGAACCTGTTCGTGTTCGGCCCAGCGCTGATCGCGCTGGTCTGGATCGAAAGCCGGGGCGGCGGTGGTTTCTTCTCGCTGGCCTGGGGCGGCTGGACCGATGTGCTGCTGGTGATGGGCGGCGCGCTGACCGCGATTCCGCTGATCTGCTTCGCCTACGCGGTGCGCCGCGTGCCGCTGACCGTCGTCGGCCTGCTGCAGTACATCGGCCCGACGCTGCAGCTGCTGCTGGGCGTGTTCTTCTTCGGCGAGGCGTTCGGCATCGATCGGGCGATCGGCTTCGGCTTCATCTGGGTCGGTCTGGTGGTGTTCGCCGTCGACGGTTACCTGCAGGCGCGGCGGCGGATCGTGGCGCAGCAGGCGTAACAGGCACGCTTCGCCGGTGTGGGAGCGCGCTTGCGCGCGATGACGGTCACCGGGAAAGCCCTTCGCGCGCGAGCGCGCTCCCACACGGCAGCGCTCAGCGCGCGGCCAGAGCGATCTGCGGGCAGGCCGGTGCGCCGAACCAGTCGACGACGGTCGGCGCGAGGCGATCGAGGCGCATCGGCAGGCTGAGGTGATCCTCGCCGGCGAGTTCGAGGTAGCGCGCATCGGGCAGGGCGGCGGCCAGCGCCCGGCCGTGCGACACCGGCACGTGGCGGTCCGCGCTGCCGTGGACCAGCAGCACGCAGCCCGGCGTCTGGGCGAGTGCGGTGCCGACATCGATACCGTCGAGCCGCAGCGACAGCGTATCGCCGGCGCTGGCGATCGCCGCGTCGAGCACCGCCGCGTCGATGCGCCAGCGCAGCCAGGTGCGGGTGATCCGTGCATGCCAGCTGCCACCGGTCTCGGCGAGCATATGCGGGACCATGTCGCGGATCGCGCCGCCGGCATTGTCGAACGACTCCAGTGCGACCACGCGCTCGGCGCCGAGGCGCGGATCGGCGGCGGCGAACAGCGCGGTCGCCGCGCCGTAGGACACGCCGAACACGTGCAGCGGGCCGACCACCTCGCCCGACTCGCGCAAGGCGGCGACCGCATCGACCACGTCGTCGGCCTCACGTGTGCCGTAGCCGGCAGGGCCATGGCCGGAGCGTCCGTGGTTGCGCAGATCGAGGGTGATCGCGCGATAGCCGGCCTCGGCCAGTGCCAGCGACCACGGCAGCAACGAGCCGCCGTCCATCATCCAGCCGTGCAGCAGCACGACGGTGCCGCGCGGCGCCGCTGCAGGTGCGGACGGCGCGTGGAAGTCCAGATCGAATTCGACGCCGTGCAGATCATTCGCCGGGCGTGTCCACGCGTAGGCCATGCCGTAGTCGCCCGGATCGAGCGCACGCCAGTACACCGGCACGCCAGCCGAGGTGTCGACCAGTCCACTGCGATGCGGCAGCCGCGCGAATGCGGCGTCGACGCGTGCGGTCTGCAGTAGCGGCGACGCGCCCGGCGGGGCCACCAGCTTCGAGGCCAGCGTGTGCGCGATGCCCGGCCAGGACGAGAATCCGGCGAGCAGCAGACAGACGGCGATGACGGCGACGACGCGGAGCATGGCGATGGGCGAGGGCAGACGGCCGCGCAGACTATCGACGCGCGCCCGGGCGTCGCTATCGCATCCGCATGACAACGGCGTTACAGACGGTCGCCGTTCATCGGTGTGACGCGGTCCGGGGACGGCGCTTCTGGCAGAGTGCAGCGATGCCCGAGCACCACTCCGGACCCACCCGATGACCGCCGCGCACGCCGCGATCGTGCTGGCCGCGGGCGGCAGCACACGCCTGGGCCGGCCTAAGCAACTGCTGCGGCGCGATGGCGAAAGCCTGGTCGCACGCGTGGTGCGCTTGGCGGCGGAGACGCGACCGTGCCGGCTGGTCGTGATGCTGGGCGCCTACCACGACGCCGTGGCGGCGGAACTCGCGCCGTCGCGGCACACGCTGGAACTGTGCGAGGTCGCCGACTGGCGCGAAGGTCTGGCGGCCAGCCTGTTCGCCGCTGCGGCGCAGCTGAAGGCGCATCGCGGCCCGGTGCTCGTCACCGGTATCGACCAGCCCGCGCTCAACGCCCTGCATCTGCGCGCGCTGCTGGACGGTTCCCGCACGGTGCGCTCGGGTTGCGCGGCGGTGATGCACGGCGAACGACCCGGGTCGCCGGCGGTGCTGTCGCATGCGCTGTTCGCGCAGGTCGACATGCTGGCAGGCGACCGCGGCTTCGGCGCGTTGCTCGCGGCATTGCCGGAGAAGGATCTGTTCCAGCTGCAGGCGCCGATGCTGATGCAGGACATCGATACTGCGGAAGACGTGCAGCAGGCGCTGGCGGATGGGTTGCTGGATCGAACGGGGCACTGATGCGATCGATCGTTGAGAACCGTGATGGATGCTCGAACGCGCTAGTAACTGCTCCTTTCCCCGCGCGCGTCATCGTCTGTGATGGCTGACGGTTCGCCCCCACCCAACCCTCCCCCGTACGACGGGGAGGGCTCACAGCGCATCTTGCGCCGCTCGGAGACGGTGAGGCCTCACTGCATCCGCGACAGCATCCACAGCACGACCGCGGTGCCGACCCGGAGCGGGACCTGTTCCAGCTGCAGGCGCCGATGCTGATGCAGGACATCGACACTGCGGAAGACGTGCAGCAGGCGTTGGCGGATGGGTTGCTGGATCGATCGGGGCACTGATGCGATCGATCGGGTTGCGACCCGTGATGGATGCTCGAACGCGCCAGGAACTGCTCCTTCCCCCGCGTGCGGGGGAAGGCTGGGATGGGGGCGAACACCCAGATCGAAGCATCAAGAGAGACGTGCGGTCTCGTGTTTCCGCTCGCGTCATCGTCTGCGGTGTCCGACGGTTTGCCCCCACCCAACCCTCCCCCGTGCGACGGGGGAGGGCTCGAAGCGCATTCCGCGTCGCCTGGGTGTGGGAGCCTCACTGCATCCGCGACAGCATCCACAGCACGACCGCGGTGCCGACCACGCCGATCACCAGCGCCGCGCGGCGCCAGCGCTGCGCGCGACGGCGGTAGCGGGCGACGCGCTCGTCGTTGAGCGCGTTCGCGCGTGCGATCCATGGTGCGGTGTCCTGCTCGGCTTTCGCGTAGATCGCCGCGCTGCGCGCGGGATCGGCTTCGGCCTGCAACGCGGCGTCCTCGTAGCGTTCGAAGGCGCGGGCCTGCAGCGCCTGGATCTCGCGTGCGATATCGGCATTCGACAACGCGTCGGGCGCAGACGGGCTCATGCCGCGCGCAAGGCCGTGGTCACCGGCAGCTGCGCCGCGCGCACCGCCGGGAACAGGCCGCCGACGAAGCCGATCGCCAACGCCCACTTCAGCCCGCTCCACAGCAACGCCGGTGTCACCAGGAATTCGAAGGTCATCTGTCCCACGCCGCCTGCCAGTGTCGACGCACCATAGCCGTCGAACACCACCCAGGCGATGAAGCCGCCGAGCACGCCGCCCAGCAGGGCCAGCAGCATCGTCTCCAGCATCACCGCCACGACCACCGGCAGGCCGCGGAAGCCGATCGCGCGCAGCGTCGCGATCTCGCGCGCACGCGCGGCCACGGTCGCGAACATGGTGTTGAGCGCGCCGAACACCGCGCCCACCGCCATGATGCTGCCGACCACGATGCCGATGATGCGCAGCACCTTGCTCATGCCCTCGGACTGCTTGGCGAAATAGTCCAGCGTGGTGCTGACCTCGACCTGGGTGCGCGGGTCGGCGTCCAGCGTGGCCTTGAACGCCTTGAACGCATCGGCGCTGGTCAGGCGCGCGGTGATCGACGCGCGGCTGGAACCGCGGCGGTAGGTCGTCGCGACGACTTCCGCATCGGCCCAGATTTCCGAGTCGTTCGCATCGTTCGATTCGAACGCGCCCACGACCTCCCAGGTGTCGCTGCCCAGGCGAACGGTCTGGCCCGGCTCGAGGCCCGCGAACTGTCGGCGCGCACCCTTGCCGACGATCAGTTCGCGGCGTCCGGTCTCGAACATGCGGCCTTCGACGATGCGCAGGTTCGGTCGCACCTGGAAGGCCAGCTCGCCGACGCCCCGGAACTGCACGCTGCCGTCCTCGTCGGGCGCACCGCCGCGCAGCGGCAGGTTGGCGGCGACGACGAGTTCGGGCGACGCCAGCGGACGACCGCTCGCATCGCGGGCGATTTCCGGCGCCTGCACCACGGTGTTGATCAGCGAGCGGTCGATGACCGACATCACCTCGGCTGCCGAGCCGCCGCGCAGCACGATCGCCGTCGACGCATCGCCGGTGCTGCCGACAGTGTGGCGATAGCCCTCGGCCATCGACAGCAGCGCGACCAGCACCGCAACGACGCCGGCGATGCCGATCACCACCACCGACGAGGCGCCGAGGCGCTGGCCCAGCGTGCTGATGCCGACATGGCTGACCGATGCGGCCTGACGACCGCCGTGGCTCAGCAGCATCCACAGCGCGGCGATCACCGCGAGCGCGAGCAGCACGTACCAGGGCGCGAGGATCCAGACGACCAGCGCGATGACCAGCGCGAAGACGAGGCCGGCGTTCTGCAGCACGGATTTCAGGAACGGATGCATGGCGGTCTCCTCAGCGGCCCGCGAGGGCATCGACGATGTTCAGGCGCATCGCGCGCACGGCCGGCAACGCGCCGACGACGATGCCGATGGCGACCATCAGGCACAGGCCCAGCGCCCAGTTTTCCCAGCCCACGCTCAGCCGCAGCATGTCGCCGGCGAACGCGGTCACGCCGGCGCTGATCACCGTCGCCAGACCCAGGCCCAGCGTGCCGCCGAACAGCACCAGCACCACCGACTCGGCGAGCACGAGCATCAGCACCGCGGTGCTGGAAAAACCGATGGTCTTGAGCACGGCGAGTTCGGACGTGCGCTCGCGCACCGCCTGCGCCATGGTGTTGCCGGTCAGCAGCAGCAGGGTGAAGAACACCGCGCCCATGATCGCGCCGACGATCAGGCCGATGTCGGCCATCTGCTTGAGCTGCGAGGCGAACGCGGCGGCCTCGGTCATGGTGCGGGTCTCGTTGGGCGAGTTGGCCGACAGCGCGTCGATCGCCTTGGCCGCGCGGTCGGCGCGTCGCACGTCGGACACGCGGCTGATGTACCAGCCCACGTCACCGTCGACATAGGGCGTGGACTCGGCGAAGTAGTCCCAGTGCATCAGCAGCAGCTGGTCGTTGAAGCCGCCGCCCTTGGCGTCCTTGTTGCGCATCACGCCGACGATGTCGAACGACCAGTTCAGCGAGCCGTCGCTGTTGGGGAAGATCGACGACTGCAGCGGAATGCGCTCGCCGACCTTCCAGTCGAAACGCTGCATCAGCTTCTCGCCGACCAGCACGCCGGTGCGCGTGCGCGCGAAGGCCTCACGCTCGGCCTTGTCGACGACGATCTCGGGATAGAGATCGAGATAGTTCGGCGCGACCGCGAAGGTGAAGAGCTGGTTGCGCGGCCCCTGGTAGGTGCCGCCGAACCAGTTGGCGTAGGTGACCGCCTCGATGTTGTCGACCAGTTCGATGCGCTTGCCCAGGGCCTGCGGCAAAGTCTCGATGAAGGACAGCCGCGACGAGGTCTGCAGGCGCTGCGCACCGTCGGCGTTCTGGCCCATCTGCGCGAATGCCACGCGGATACCGTCGAGCAGGCCGAACAGCAGGAAGGCCGCGACGATCGACATGACCGTCAGCGCGGTGCGGGTCTTGCGGCGCATCAGCGCCGCCCAGATCAGATGCAGGTATTTCATGGGATGTCCTGCTGTGTGCTTTCAGGAGTTCAATGCGGGCTTTGCGCCTTCCCCCGCGTGCGGGGGAAGGCCGGGATGGGGGCGAAGCGTCAGCTCAAGAGGAAATCGAACTGGTCAGGACGTCTGAGCAATCGCTCTTCTCGCTCACTGACCGTTTGCCCCCACCCAACCCTCCCCCGCAGGCGGGGGAGGGCTCAGGCGATCACGCCGCTTGCGCGTGCTCGCCGACCAGCGTGCCCTTGTCCAGATGCAGCGTATGACTCGCGTACTCGGCCGCCTTCGGGTCGTGGGTGACCATGACGATGGTCTTGCCGTGTTCGCGGTTGAGCGTCTGCAGCAGGCCCAGGATATCTTCGGCCGACTGGCGATCGAGATCGCCGGTCGGCTCGTCGCAGATCAGCAGTGTCGGGTCGGACACGATCGCGCGGGCGATCGCGACGCGCTGCTGCTGGCCGCCCGAGAGTTCGTTGGGTTTGTGCTTCGTGCGGTCCGCAAGCCCCACCAGCGTCAGCGCGATCTCGGCATTGCGCTTGCGCTGCGCGCCCGAGAGCTTCGTCAGCAGCAGCGGCAGCTCGACATTCTTCTGCGCGGTCAGCGCCGGCATCAGGTTGTAGAACTGGAACACGTATCCGACGTTGCGGCTGCGCCAGCCAGACAGCTGTCCGCCGCCCATGTTGTCGATGCGCTCGCCGTTGACGGCGATCTCGCCGCCGCTGGGCGTGTCGAGCCCGCCGATCAGGTTCAGCAGCGTGGTCTTGCCCGAGCCCGACGGGCCCATCAGCGCGACGAAATCGCCCTCGGCGATATCGAGGTTCACCCCGTGCAGCACCTCGACCTTCTCCGGTCCGCGCTGGTAGGTCTTGGTGAGATTGCGGATCGACACCAGTGCCATCGTCATTCCCCCTATCGATATTGCAAAGCGCAGCGATTCCGCGGGCGGATGCCCGCGGCCCCTTATTCCTTGACCTGCACGCGGCTGCCGTCGGCGAGCGCATCGGGGGCACCCACCACCAGCTCGTCGCCGGGCGTCACGCCCCTGGCGATCTCGACATTGCCGCCAACGCGTTCGCCCACTTCGACGGCGCGCTGGCGCACCACGTCGCCATCGACGACGAACACCACCTGCGCGCCGTGGCGCTCGGACAGCACCGTCGCCGGCACGCGCAGCAGGCGCGGCGCGTCGGCGTCCTGCGCGGGACGCGCCTGTTCGAGGAAGCTCACCGTCGCGCCCATGTCCGGCACGATGCGCGCGTCCTTGGCGTCGAGCGCGATGCGCACCTTGACTGTCGCCTTGCCGCGATCGGCAGTCGGCACGATGGCGATCACGCTGCCGGGAATCTTCCAGTCCTGGTAGGCGTTGAGCGTGGTCTCGACCGGCATGCCGGGCTTGACGCGGCCGATGTAGGACTCACCCACGTCCACTTCGACTTCCAGCGAATCCATGTCGACCAGGGTGCCGATGCCGGTGCGTGTAAAACCGCCACCGGCCGACAGCGGCGACACGATTTCCCCCGGCTGTGCGGCCTTGGCGACGACCACGCCGGAGAACGGCGCGCGCACCAGCGTGTCGTCGACGCCGATGCCCGAGATGCGCAGCTGCTCGTTCGCAACGGTCGCATTGCGACGCGCGGTGGCGAGCTGCGCACGCAGGGCATCACGCTGGGCGACGGCCTGTTCGTACTGCGCCTTGGACACCAACTGCTGGCCGACCAGGGCCTGCAGTCGATCGGCATTCGCCGCTGCTTCGGTCAACTGCGCCTGCACACCGGCCACCTGGCTGCGCGCGGCTTCGAGCTGCGCGGCCGACAGATCGCGGCGCGCGTCGGCGTCGATCGGATCGAGGGTGGCGAGAATCTCGCCTTCCTCGACGCGCTGGCCTTCCTCGATGCGCACCTCGCGCACGCGGCCGGTGATCTTGGCCGACACCGTCGCCATGCGCCGCGCGACGACGTAGCCGCTGGCATCGAGCACCGAGCCACCGGCAGCGCCCGCGGCCGTCGGTGCGGCGACGACGGTGGTCTCCACCTCGACGGCGCGCTTGCCCAGCACCAGCACGCCGATCACCAGCAGCACGAGCAGCAGGACGGCGATGGCGAGGCCGATCCACAGGCCACGACGCGACGGCGGCGGTGGCGCGCTGCGGTCGATGCGGAGTTCCTTCAACAGATCGGCGTTCGTGTTCATCGCAACCTTGGACGGCAGGACCGCGGCCAGTGTGACCGCCGCCCCGAGGGGATTCCAACCTGCCGGAAGTCAGGACCTGACCTGCGGCCGGCGCTCCGGGAGCGGCCAGAGTGTGCGCAGCGCCGGCTCCCGCTACACCTGACGACTGTCATGCGCCGGATGTGACGCACGCGAATGCCGGCGCCGGCCGGCACGCGGAAGACTGGCGTCCTTCCACGATGGAGCGCGCCCATGTCCGACCCGGACTTCCACGACACCGACGTACTGGCGCGCCTGCGTGGCGTGCGCCGCAAGCGCGGCGCAGTGCAGGCGCTCGACGGTGTCGATCTCGCGCTGCCGGCCGGCCGCGTGACCGCGTTGCTGGGCGTCAACGGCGCCGGCAAGACCACGGCGATTGAAGTGCTGCTGGGCCTGCAGCCCGCCGACGCGGGCGAAGCCACGCTGTTCGGCCGCTCGCCGTTCGCACACGACGCCAAGGCGCAGGTCGGCGCGATGCTGCAGCAGACGCAGCTGCCGGAGCGGCTGACGGTCGCCGAGCTGCTGGCGCTGGTGCGCAGCTGGTATGCGGCGCCGCGCAGCATCGCCGACTGCGCGGCGCTGGCCGGGCTCGACGGTCTGATGACGCGGCGCTACGGCCGCCTGTCCGGCGGGCAGCAGCGTCGCGTGCAGTTCGCGGTCGCGCTGTGCGGGCGGCCGTCACTGCTGTTCCTCGACGAGCCCACGACCGGTCTGGATATCGACGCGCGCCAGCAGGTGTGGCGGGCGATCCGCGAACTCGTCGCCGAGGGCGCCGGCGTGCTGCTGACCACGCATTACCTCGAGGAAGCCGAAGCGCTGGCCGATCGCGTCGTCGTGCTCGACCGTGGCCGCGTGCGCATGGCGGGCAGCGTCGCCGAGGTGCGCGCGCAGGTCGTGCAGCGTCACGTCGCCTGCGACACGCAGCTGTCCGAGGCCACGATCGCCGCGTGGCCGGGCGTGACGCAGGTCGCCCGCGACGGTGCGCGCGTGTCGATCGTCGCGGGCGATGCCGATGCGCTCGTGCGCCGTCTGCTGGCGGCCGATGCCGCGCTGGCGAATCTCGAGGTCCGGCGCGCCGGACTGGCCGAGGCCTTCGTCCAGATGACCACCGAACGGGAGGCCGCATGAAGCTCGACGCGATCCGTCACGCCGCACCGCCGCCTCCGTCGGTGTTCCGGGCGCACCTGCAGGAACTGCGCTGCGAGCTGCTGCGCATGCTGCGCGAGCCGATGTACGTGATTCCGACGCTGCTGTTCCCGGCGCTGTTCTACGCGATGTTCGGCCTGCTGATGGGCGGGCGCAGCGGCGGTGGCGCCGCGCAGTACCTGCTGGCGACCTACGGCGTGTTCGGCACGCTGGGCGCGGCGCTGTTCGGCTTCGGCGTCACCGTGGCCAACGACCGCGAGCGCGGGCTGTTCGCGCTGCGTCGCGCGCTGCCGGCGCCGCGGTCGTCGTGGATCACCGCGCGTCTCGCCAAGGCGATGCTGTTCTCGCTGGTCGTGTCGCTGGAACTCGCGCTGCTCGCCAGCATGTTCGGCGGCGTCTCGCTGTCGCCGATGCAGTGGGCCGCGTTGTGGGGTATCAACGTGCTCGGCGCGATTCCGTTCGGCGCGATCGGCCTGCTGCTGGGCGTGACCTGCAGCGCGAACGCAGCACCGGCGGTGGTCAACATCCTGTTCCTGCCGATGGCCTTCCTGTCCGGCCTGTGGCTGCCGCTGTCGATGTTGCCCGATGTCTTCGCGCGCCTCGCACCGGTGTGGCCGGCCTGGCACCACGCGCAGCTCGCCCTGGGCGTGGTCGGACAGGACGCTGGCGGTGCGCCGTGGCTGCACGCGGGCGCGCTCGTCGCGACCGGTCTGGTGTGTGCGGCGATCGCGCTGCAGCGTCTGGCGCGGGTGGGCTAGGGCATGGCCCGCGCAGCGGTTACGCTGCCGGCCGGGACCGGGGAGAGGCCGCGCGTGGAATCCGTTCGAAGCTTCGCCGGGCTGCGTGCGGCCCCTGACTCGGTGATCGGCCTGGCGCTGCGGCAGGGGCGGCCGGCATGGAGCGAGGGCATCCATGCGCTGTGGTCGATCTGGGTCTTCATCGTGCCGATGTTCACGCCGCGCGGCTACGACCTGCAGTGGCTGGGACTGACGCTGGTCTCGTATCCGGTGTTTCTGGCGCTGTTCGCCGGCGCCCTGCTGCTGCCCGAGCGGCGTTCGCCATGGTGTGCGCTGGGCATGATCGCGCTGTGCATCGCGCTGCTGCCCTGGTACATCGCCGGGCTGAGCTACTTCGTCTTCGGGTGCGTGTTTCTCGGCGCACTGTCGCGGACGTCGGTCTGGCGCTACGTGCTGGCACTGATCGTGTTCAACGCGGTGCTGATGACCTGGGCGCGCACGCTGGGCTACCCGTGGGCGGCGCTGGGCTGGATGCCGGTCACGACGGTGATGATCGGCCTGCTGGTGCAGGTGGATCGCATGAAGCACAAGCAGGATGCCGCGCTGCGGCTGTCACACGACGAAGTGCGTCGACTCGCCGCCGTCGGCGAACGCGAGCGCATCGGTCGCGACCTGCACGACCTGCTCGGGCACACGCTGTCGATGGTCGCGCTGAAAGCGGATCTCGCCGCGCGCCTGGTCGAACGCGATCCCGCCGGCGCGCAGCGCGAGATCGGCGAAGTTGGCGGCATCGCCCGCGATGCGCTGGCGCAGGTGCGACAGGCGGTCAGCGGTATCCGCGCCGCGGGTCTCGCCGCGGAACTCGCCTCGGCGCGCCTGCTGCTGGAGACCGACGGCATCGCGTTCGAGTACCGGCTCGATGATGCGGTCGCGGGTGCCGGCCTGACCCCGGAAGCCGAAACCGCGCTCGCGATGACGCTGCGCGAGGCGGTGACCAATCTGCAACGCCACGCACGCGCGACCTCCGCGCAGGCGCTGTTCTCGCGCGAGGGCGATGCGATCCGCCTGCAGATCAGCGACGACGGGCGTGGCGGCGCGATCGTCCCAGGCAACGGTCTGTCGGGCATGCGCGAGCGCATCGAATCGATCGGCGGGCGCCTGCGCATCGACGGCGACAGTGGCGGCACACGTGTCGACGCGCGCATCCCGTTGCAAGCGCCGTAGGATGGGTCGAGCGCAGCGACATCCATCGTCCAAGCCGCCAGAGCACCGAAGACCACGCCATGCCCCGCATGCCCACCGCCGACGATCCGTTGCGCATCCTCATCGCCGAGGACCAGGCGATGCTGCGCGGCGCGCTGACCGCGCTGCTGAATCTCGAGTCCGACCTGTCGGTGGTCGGCAGCGTCGGCGACGGCGAATCGGCCTGGCGCGAACTGCAGCGTCTGAAGCCTGACCTGCTGGTCACCGATATCGAGATGCCCGGGCTGACCGGTCTCGAACTCGCGCAGCGCATCCAGCGTCACGCGCTGCCGGTGCGCGTGGTCATCGTCACCACGTTCGCGCGCGCCGGCTTTCTGCGTCGCGCGCTGGATGCCGGCGTCGGCGGGTATCTGCTCAAGGACGCACCGGCCGAGCAACTGGCTGACGCACTGCGCCGCGTGCACGACGGCGGCCGCGCGATCGACCCGCAACTGGCGCTCGAAGCCTGGAGCGAACCGGACCCGCTGACCGAACGCGAGCGCCAGGCGCTGCGGCTGGCGGGCGAGGGTATGGCCGCAAGCGAAATCGCCGCGCAGCTCCATCTCTCGCACGGCACCGTGCGGAACTATCTGTCCGAAGCGATCGGCAAACTGGGCGTCGGCAACCGGATCGAGGCTTACCGGCTGGCGCGGCAGAAGGGGTGGCTTTAGCCGCAATGCGGGATCGATACCGCGCGGTCTCCGCCCCTTCCCCCGCCAGCGGGGGAAGGCCGGGATGGGGGCGAAGGGTCAGCGCTCGAAGAAACCAGACCGCACGCGAACTTCCGCGCGGATGGACTGCTGCTTGCGCTGACGGTTCGCCCCCACCCAACCCATCCGGCCCGGCGTAGCGCGCCGGGCGTTCGGTCGATCCGCGCGGCAGTGCCGCGCGAGCGGATCGCGCTCACCCCCCGTGGACGGGGGAGGGCTCAACGCGGGGCGGCGCGCTCGGCGAAGCCTGTTCCGTCATTCCGGCGAAAGCCGGAATCCATTTTGATCTTCGCGCGATCGATGAACATCAAAATGGATCCCCGCTTTCGCGGGGATGACGGTAGAAAAATTTCGGATCGACTGCGGGTGTACTAGTCGCCAGTCCCCAGCGCCGCCAGCGATTCCCGCTCCACCACCGCATAGATCTCGAACTGGTCGTGCACCTGCGCGCCCAGCGCCGCCTCGAATGCGGCCTGATTCGCCTGCGCCGCGTAGGCGCGCTGTTCGCCGCCGCCAAGGTTGGACTGGAAGATGCCGGCCGCGCTCACCGGCAGGAAGTCCTCGTACACCACCGGATCGGCAGCCACGAGTCCGGACGCGATCGCCTCGTCCAGCGTGCTGCCCGTGACGCGCGCCGGGTCCGCACGACCGGCGTCGGTCAGCGTGTAGCGGTAGTAGCCCAGCCCCTCGCGGCGCAGGGTGTCGTCGTCGTCGGGAAAGTCGGCGAACGCCGATGCCAGTCGCGTGCCGTAGTCGTCGCCGGTACTGCCGGCACCCCCGACGGCGCGTGCGCGGCCCAGCAGTTCGTCGTACAGCGCGCGGCCCTTGGGCGTCAGCGCGAGGCCGCGCTGTTCGATCTCGCCGAAGCGCGCGGTGTGTGTGCCGGCGTCGCCGCCCTCACCGGACGGGAACAGCACCGGCTCCTGCAGCGCCTTAAAGCTGGTCTGGCGCAGCAGGATCGGGCAGCGCCGCCGCGGCGGCCCTTCGATCACCGCCTTGGCGTCGATGCCGCGCGCCTGCATCGCGGTCTGGGCGGCATCGATATCGAGCGTGCGCGGCGTGAGGTGGTTGATGTGCGGGCCGCGGAAACAGACCACGTCGGCGACCAGCCGGTGCGCGGCCAGCAGCGCCTGGTAGGTCGCGTGCGGCACGGTCGCTTCGCTGTGCCAGCGGAAGGTTTCCAGTGCCTCGCCGACGAATTCGGCCGCTTCGTCCGCGCTGAGGCCACCGGCCTGCTCGAAGCGTTCGATCAACGCCAGCGCGCGCGGGGTGAAAATCTCGCGCGCGTCGAGAATGCGCGCGGCTTCGGCACGCAACGCGGCATCCTCGATCAGTTCCAGCCGCAGCAGCGAAGTGAACACGCGAAAGGGATTGCGCGCCAGCGATGCGGCGTCGACCGGGCGGAACGCGGTCGCGTGCACCGGCACGCCGGCGACGGCGAGGTCGTAATAGCCCACCGGCGCCATGCCCATCACCGCGAACATGCGGCGCAGCGTCGCCAGTTCGCGCGGCGTGCCGACACGGATCGCGCCGTGGCGCTCCTCGTCGAGGCGGTCCAGCGCATCGCTGCGCTGCAGGCGGCCGGCGAGCGCGGCGTCGGACGCGAGCGTCGCGGCATTCACCTCCGCCACCAGCTCCATCAGCGTGCCGTACAGCGGCACCTCGTCGCGGTACATGCGGGACATCGCCTGCGCGAACAGGCTGCGGATCTCGTCGGGGGAGAGGTGCTGGGTCATCGGCGTCGACTTCGGAGGGAGGCGGACCGGCAGGTCCGTCCGCCATTTTCGCCTGTCCGCCGCGCGCGTGCGACTGCCGGCGCTGCTACCCTGCGCCGCGTGCCGGCCGGGCGCCGCCGTGGAGATGCGACATGCTGAAGACGAAGATGCCGCTCGGCGGCCGGGTGGTGGCGCTGACCGCACTGCTGTGGAACCTGTTCGGCCTGCTGGTCTTCGTGCTGCAGGTATCGATGACGCCCGAGCAGCTCGCGACGATGCCGCCCGACCAGCAGCAGATCAACGCGGCGATGCCGATGTGGGTTTACGGCGTGTTCGGCCTGGCCACCATCGCCGGCACGACCGGTGCGATCGGCCTGCTGTTTGCGCGCCGCTGGGCGGTGCCAGCGCTGCTGGTGTCCTTCGTCGCGATCGTCGTGCAGATGACGGCCGCATACCTGCTGACGCCGGTCTGGGCGCTGACCGGCCTGCGCGGCGCCGCGTTTCCGCTGCTGCTGATACTCGTGGTCGCGTCGATCTGGATGTTCGCGCGCGTCGCGCAGCGGCGCGGCTGGTTGCGCTGACCGTGGGTCGTGGAGGTGCGCGACCGGATTCTGCGGCTGTCGTTGCCGAGAGAGGGGTGAGCGGTGTTCGAGGCCTTCCCCGCACGCGGGGGAGGGTCGGGTGGGGGCAATCCGTGAGCACCCGTTTGGTCAGACTCGCGCGCAAAGAGAGGTCCGGGAATCCTGCGTTTACTTGACCGGCCGGTGCGTCCCCATCCCAGCCTTCCCCCCCCAGACCGGGAGAGGTGTGATGTATGGCGATCTTCCGGATGGTGCGACTCAAGCCGCGTAGCGCGCCTTCAACAACGCATACGCCGCGCGCAGGCCCAGCGCCTCGCCGCCCTGCGGATGGCCGGCCCGGCTGCTGTCGTTCCACGCGTAGGTATCCAGATGCGCCCATGGCATGCCATCGGGCACGAAGCGTTCGAGATACAGCGCAGCGGTCACGCTGCCGGCCATGCGCGAGCCGGCATTGGCGAGGTCGGCGATGCCGCTAGTGAGATAGCGCAGGTACGGACGCCACAGCGGCATGCGCCACACCGGGTCGCGCGTCGCTTCGCCGCCGGCGATCCAGGCGTTGGCGAGCGTATCGTCGTTGGCGAAGAGCGCCGGCAGATCCGGGCCGAGCGCGATGCGCGCCGCGCCGGTCAGCGTGGCGAAATCGAGGATCGCATCGGGCGACTGTTCGCCGGCGAAGGTCAGCGCATCGCACAGCACCAGACGGCCTTCGGCGTCGGTGTTGTCGATCTCCACGCGGATGCCCTTGCGCGTGTCGATGACCTCGCCGGGGCGGAAGGCATCGGGGCCGATCGCGTTCTCGACCGCCGGCACCAGCAGGGTGATGCGCAGCGGCAGCTTGCGCGCCATCACCAGCTCCGCCAGCGCGATCGCGTGTGCCGCGCCGCCCATGTCCTTCTTCATGTTGCGCATGCCGTCGGCCGGCTTGATGTCGAGGCCGCCGGTGTCGAAGCACACGCCCTTGCCGACGATCGCGATGTGCGGATGCGCCACGTCGCCCCACGTCAGATGCAGCAGGCGCGGCGCACGATGCGAGGCGCGACCGACGGCATGGATCGCCGGAAAGTTCTGCGCGAGCAGGGCATCGCCGACGATGCTGTCGAACGTCGCGCCATGCGCGGCCGCGATGTCGCGCACCACCGTTTCCATCTGTTCCGGGCCCATGTGCTCGGTCGGCGTGTTGACCAGATCGCGCACGCGCGTGGTCGCGGCGATCACCGCCAGGCTGTCGGCATCGGTCGCGTCCACCGCGAGCCGCGCCGGCTTGCGCGCGGCCTTCTTGTAGCGGGTGAAGCGGTACGCACCCAGACCCCAGCCCAGCTGCAGCACGGCGGCCTCGTGCGTACCGGTCACGCGCCAGTCGCCTTCCGGCAGACCGTAGACCGCGTGCGCGTAGCTGTCGGGATCGTGCGCATCGCCGATGCCGATCACCGCGCCGTCGAGGCCGCCCTCGCCCGGCAGCAGCGCAAGCGCACCCGCCGAACCGTCGAACGCCTGCGCGTCGAGCCAGGCCTGCACGACGGCGGGCTGCGTGTCGCGCCAGGCGGCGTAGGCGTCGCGCGTGACGATGTGCAACGGACGCGCGTCCTGCGCGCCGGTGATGAAGAGGTCGGCGGTGGTGTCGGTCATCGGCATGTCCGGGTCAGGTGCGGTCGGCGACGGTCGGAACGGCTTCGAGCCAGTCGGCGAGCGCGGTGAGCGTGTCGAATTCGAGGTCGGGCGTCAGTTCGGGATGTTCCCAGACCCGTTCCTCGCGGTTGATCCAGCAGGTCTTCAGGCCCGCGCGCGCGGCGCCGGCGACGTCGGCTTCGATGTGATCGCCCACGTGCAGCACGTCGCCATGGGCACAGCCCAGACGCGCGCAGGCCGCGTGGAAGATGCTGGCATCGGGCTTGGCCACGCCGTGCTCGCGCGAGCCGAGGGTGAAGGCGAACAGATGGCCGATGCCGACGCGGTCGAGATCGGCGTTGCCGTTGGTCACCGCCGCCACCGGCACGCGCGCGGCGATGCGCTCGAGCGCGGCGAGACTGTCGGGGTAGTACTCGACCTTGTTGCGCTCGGCGTAGAACACCTCGTACGCGGCGTCCAGCAGACCCAGATCACCGCCGCTGTCGCGCAGCGCGGTTTCGATCGTCAGCTGGCGCAGCCCCGCGAGGTCGTGCAGCAGCTGCGGATTTTCGGCGAACACTCGCGTGCGCAGGTCGCGCATCTTCTCGATCGGGTACATGTCCGCGGTCGCAGGGCTGTGCTCGCGCAGGAAGGCATCGAGCGTCTGCTCGACCCGCACCCCGATCGGCGCGAACGGCCACAGCGTGTCGTCGAGATCGAGGGTGATGGCACGGATGGGAAACGTCATGCGGCCATTGTAACGGGCGGGTCCGGCGCGCCCTTCTCACGAGGGCGCGCGCACGGCCCGCACGGGGCGCGACAGCGACCTTGGGTCATACTGGAGACGCTGAAGCCGTCACCGGCCGGCCGCGGCGGCACCTGGCGGCTCGCCTCCCCCGATTCCGATGCCGAACACCTACCGATTCTCCGAGTACCTGCTCGATTGCGATGCACGCGAATTGCGCCGTGACGGCGTCGCGCTGGTCGTGCCCGCGCGCGTCTTCGCCTGTCTGCAGCATCTGCTCGAACATCGCGAGCGCGCGGTGGCCCGCGACGAGCTGGCGATGGCGGTTTTCGCGCGCGACAACGTCTCCGATGCGCAGCTGAGCCAGATCATCCTGCGCGCGCGTCGCGCAGTCGGCGACGACGGCCAGGACCAGCGTGTCATCCGCACGGTGCCCAGCTTCGGATTCCGCTGGGTCGCCGAGGTCACGCCGCTGGGCAGCGTCGACGCTGCCGCGTCCCCCGAGCCTGACGTCGCGGGCGCGACGGTGGCGTCGCCCGAGCAGGCGGCAGCACCGGTTCGCACGCCGCGGCCTCTTGCGGGCGTGCGCTTCGCGCTGCTGTGCTTTGCGGCCCTTGCCGTGGGCGCCGCGACATGGTGGTGGGCAACCGCCACACCACAGGACATCGCTCCGATACAGCCCGGCGCCGGCGCGGTCATCGTGCTGCCCACCGAACTGGAGCAGACGGCCGATGTCGCGTGGGCACGCCTGGGTCTGATGGATTTCATCGGCGACCGACTGCGCCGGGCCGGCCTGCCGGTCGCGGCCAGCGAGAGCGTGCTGTCGCTGATGCATGGGCACACAGGCGAACGCATCGAACCCGCACGACTGCGCGAAGAGGTTGCCGGCGACTGGGTGGTGCACAGCCGGGCCATGCGGCGGGGACCGGGCTGGCGGGTCGAAATCACCGCCGACGGTCGCGACGACGCCTCGCGTCATGCCTTCGGCGAACACGAGGATCTGCTGCGCGCTGCCGATCAGGCCTGCGGTCGTCTGCTGGCCGCATTGGGCCGGAGTGCAAGCGGCCCGGATGTCGACGCCAGTCTCGGCGAGCGTCTGCAGCGCGCACAGGCGGCGCTGCTGAGCAACGAGCTGGAGGCTGCACGGCGCATCCTTGCCGAAGCGCCTGCGGCCCAGCGCAATGATCCACTGCTGCGGCTGCGCCTGGCCCAGGTCGATTTCCGCGCCGGGCTGTATCCGGACGTGCGCGACGCAGCAGAGCGCCTGCTGCACAGTGATGCCGCTTCGACGCCGCTGTTCCGGGCCCAGGTCCTGATGCTGCAGGCCGGCGTCGATCGTCGGCTCGACAGGCGTGAGCCCGCCGAGCGCGGCTACACCGAAGTCCTGGCACTGCTCGGCCCTGCCGGCGACATCGTCCTGCGCGGCGAGGCATTGAACGGCCGCGGCATGGTCCGCTCGCTGCTCGGCCACTACGACAGCGCGCTCGAGGATCTGGGGCAGGCGCGGATTCTCGCCGTGCGTACCGGGGATCCTCTGGCCGTCGCCCGCGTCGACGCGAGTCTCGGATTTCTCGAAAAGGTGCGCGGCCGTCCGGCGCAGGCCGCCGAGTACATTGCGGGCACGCTCGGCGAGTTCCGGCGCTTCGGCGCGATCTACGAACTGGTGTCGATGTCGGTCGCGCTGGCCGAGACCCGCCTGCTGCTGCTGCAGCCCGACGAGGCGCGCGCCAGCATCGAACAGGCCTGGGCCTTGCGTGCGCGCATTTCCGATCCGAGCCAGCTGACCAACATCGCGCTGGGACGTGCCGAGGTGATGGTCCGTCAAGGCGCGTTCTCCGAAGCCGAGGCGATGCTGCAGTCGCATGCGACCGGTCCGACGCTGACCAGCGATCTGCATCGCGCCGACGCGCTGCGGGTCGAGATGGCATGGCGGCGCGGGGACGCCGTGGCCGCGGTCCGCATGGCCGATCGCGTGCTGGCCGACTGGCAAAGCGACGCACGCTCCGAGCGGCTGTTCCGGATGCGCTGGATGCGGCATCAGGCCGCGCTCGAAGCCGGGCTGCCGCTGCGCGCCGACGACGCGCCGAAGCCGGCGTCCGAGCACACCGGCTACGCCTGGGACTGGCTGCTGGTCGCGATGACCGCGCAGGCGCAGCGCCGCGATGCCGATGCCGGACGGGCCTACCGCATCGCGATGACGCGGGCCGAACAGGACGGCGTCCCGGAAGAGGTCGGCCAGGCGGCATATGCGGGCACCGTCTGGCTGCTCGCGCACGGCGACCGGGCCGAGGCCACCGCGGTCGTCGGCCGCATCGCCCCATGGGCGCGGCAGGATTTCGACCTCGCGTTGCTGCAGACCCGTCTGCTGCACGCGCTCGGGCAGTCCGACGCCTGGACGGCCGCGCTCCGCGATGCCCGGCGTCTGGCCGGCGAGCGGATCATTCCCGTCGCGTTGCTGACGCCGCCAGTGCCACCGCCGTCGGCGGACGCCGCAGGTCGCTGAAAGCGCAGGAAAAAACGCGGTTGTAATGGATCGGTAACGGGTCAGGAATTGCTGCCACAGCCGGCGCACGCCAAGGATCGAGCACTGCCGCGCATGCGGCGTTTCCGGCGGCGCCTCTGCGTCGCGGCGATCCCGAGGAATCCGAGCATGACCCGCACGACCCTGGCTCTGGCCATTGCCGCACTCGTCTCCGCCCTGCCGCAGGTACAGGCGCAGCCCTCCGAACCCGATCCACAGGCGGCCTCTGAGGCCGTGCTCGTGCACGCCGATGCGTCGCGTGCACAAGCAGCCGGGGACGCGGAAGACGCCGAGGCCACGGCCGAGGACGACGGTTATTTCCAGGCCACAGGCGACGCCACGGCATCCGCTGCCGGGGCACTCGCGACCGCCGCAGGTTCAGGCGCCCTGGCAAACGGCCTGGGCGCATCCGCGTTCGGCAGCGGCGCCTCCGCCGATCGGATGCACACCACGGCGGTGGGCGTGGACAGTGCGGCCTCGGCCGATTACGCCAGCGCGTTCGGTGCCGGCGCGCAGGCGTCGGCCGATAGTGCGACCGCGATCGGCGGCGAGCTCTACGTGATGAATGGCGAAACCTGGGAGATGGAGGCCTTCGCGACCACCGCGTCCGGTCGCGAGAGCGTGGCCGTCGGGGCGGGGGCACGTGCGCTGGCATATGCATCCACTGCGATCGGCGCCGGGGCCTATGCCGGCGGCGAGGAATCGGTCTCGATCGGCGGCAGCGCGCAAGGCGACTCGACGACGGCGGTCGGCGTCATGGCCACGGCGGGCGCAGACCACTCCACCGCGATCGGCAAGGGCGCTACGACCGGCGCGATGCGCTCTCTGGCCGTCGGCGGCGGCGCCGCGGCGCTGGCCGACAGTGCCACCGCACTCGGTCAGGTCGCGCAGGCATACGGCGCCCAGAGCGTTGCCCTGGGCTTCCGCAGCCTGGTGCTGGGCGAAGGAAGCCTGGCGCTCGGTGCCGATGCCTTCGCGATCGAATCCGACAGCGTCGCGCTCGGCCGCAACGCGGTCGCCGATCGCACAGGCACCGTGTCGATCGGTGCAGCCGGCGCGGAACGGCAACTCGTCAACGTCGCGGCAGGCACCCAGGACACCGACGCGGTGAACCTCGCACAGTTGCGCAACGCCACCGGCGTCCTCGACTTCTTCGAAGCGACCGGCGGCGCGGATAACCGGCAGCCGGCGACCGTGATGGACGAATACGGCACCGCCGTCGGCTCCGGCGCGCTGTCGGCCGCGCTGGGCGCGTCGGCGTTCGGCAGCGGCGCGTTCGCCTACGAGAAGCACACGACGTCCGTCGGCTTCAACAGCGCGGCATCGGCCGATTACGCCAGTGCGTTCGGTGCCGGCGCGCAGGCGTCGGCCGACAGCGCGACCGCGATCGGCGGGCATCTCTACGTGATGAACGGCGAGACCTGGGAGATGGAGGAATTCGCGACGACCGCCTCGGGCCGCGAGAGCGTGGCCGTGGGCGCCGGCGCGCGCGCGCTGGCCTATGCCTCGACCGCGATCGGCGCGGGCGCCTATGCCGGGGGCAAGGAATCGGTGTCGATCGCGGGCAGCGCACAAGGCGATTCCTCGACCGCGATCGGCGTGATGGCGACCGCGGGCGCCGACCACTCGACCGCCATCGGCAAGGGCGCAGCGACCGGCGCGATGCGCACCCTGGCCGTCGGCGGTGGCGCTGCGGCACTTGCCGACAGCGCGACTGCGCTCGGCCAGGTCGCGCAGGCCTACGGCGTGCAGAGCGTCGCATTGGGCTTCCGCAGTCTCGCCCTGGGCGAAGGCAGTCTGGCGCTCGGTGCCGATGCGGTCTCCGAAGCGCCCGGCAGCGTCGCGCTCGGTGCCAATGCGCTTGCCGATCGCGCCTACACGGTCTCGATCGGCGCGGCGGGTGCGGAACGTCAGCTGGTCAACGTCGCGGCCGGTACGGCGGGCACCGATGCGGTGAACTTCGATCAGCTCAGTGCGGTGGCGGCACGCGTGGGCGAGGTTGCCGACAACGCGATCGGCTACGACGACGCGAGCCGCGGCCGGGTGACGCTCGCGGGCGCGCAGGGCACCACGCTGACCAACCTCGCGGACGGCGCAGTTGCCGCGGGCAGCCGCGATGCGGTGACCGGCAGCCAGCTGTTCGAGACCAACCAGCGTGTCGGCGTCGTCGAAGGACGTGTCGACGGCATCGAGGATCGCATCGGGGATATCGAAGGCGTGGCTGCGAATGCGGTGGCCTACGACGACGATGCACGCGACCGCGTCACGCTCGCCGGCGCAGACGGCACGCGCCTGGGCAATCTCGCCGCCGGCACGATCGCAGCGGACAGTCGCGATGCGATCAACGGCGCGCAGGTGCACGCGGCGATGCAATCGGTCGCGACCGCGTTCGGCGGTGGCACCGTCGTCGATGCTGGCGGGCGGCTCGTTGGAGGCGTGTTCGCGGTCGGCGCCGGTCGCTACGGCAGCGTCGGGGATGCGCTGGGTGCACTCGACGGCGTCATCGCCGGCCTCGACGGCCGGATCGGTGCGCTCGAAGCCGGTGGCGGCGGTGGCGGCGGTACCGCGCCGCCTGCCGGGCGCGGCGAAGGTCTGGCGGTCGGGCACGACAGTGTTGCGGTCGACGCCAACGACACCGCCGTCGGTCACGGCGCGGTGGTCGAAGCGGAAGGCGGCACTGCAGTGGGCAGCAATGCGTCGATCGCTGCTGACGCGTCGAATGCGGTGGCAGTCGGCGCGGATGCGCGGGTCGAAGCGGCCGCCGGTACGGCGATCGGGCAGGGCGCGCGCGCGAGCGCGGACGGGTCTGTCGCACTCGGTCAGGGGTCAATCGCCGACGAGGCCAATACGGTGTCGGTCGGCAACAGAAGCCAGCAGCGCCGGGTGACCCACGTCGCCGCCGGTGTGGCCGATACCGACGCGGCGAATGTCGCGCAGGTGGAAGCCGGCGACGCGCGCACGCTGCAGCGCGCCAACGCCTACACCGACAGCCGGTTCGCTGCCTGGGACGACAATTTCTCCGCACTGCGCGGCGAAGTCGACGACCGCCTGCGGCATCAGGACCGCCGCATCGATCGCATGGGCGCGATGAGCGGCGCGTACGCAGGCATGGCACTCAACACCGCAGGCCTGGCCGGTCGTAACCGCATCGGTGTCGGCGTCGGCGGACAGGGCGGCGAACAGGCGATCGCGGTCGGCTACCAGCGTGCGATCGGCAACCGCGCCAGCGTGTCGCTCGGTGGCGCCATCGCCGGTGGCGAAAGCAGCGTGTCGGCAGGCGCCGGTTTCAGCTGGTGACGCCGGACCCGGGCCGGCTCGCGCCGGCTCGGGTCACGCCAGCAGACGCGCCCAGCCCTCGAAGCCTTCGATGCGCGCCAGCACCAGCTTCACGCAGACGATCAGCGGCACGGCCAGCAGCAGGCCGACGATGCCCCACATCCAGCCGAACAGCATCAGCGCCAGGATCAGCATCAGCGGCGAGATCGCCATGCGTCGGCCGAGTACGATCGGTGTCACGAACTGGCCTTCGATCGTGTGCAGCAGCAAATAGATGGCGGCCGGAATCACCGGCGCCCATGCAGCCGACGGCCAGTTGCCGTCGTAGCTGACGAAGCCCATCAGCAGCATCAGCAGCACGCCGATCAGCGGCCCGACGTAGGGCGCGAAGTTCAGCAGCGCGACCACCGTACCCCACAGCAGCGCGTCCTGCAGCGGCAGGCCCATCCACACCAGCACGCCGGCGAACACCGCGCCCAGCAGCGTGTTGATGATCGAGATGGTCAGCACGTAGCGCGAGATCTCGCGCTCGATGGATTGCATGATGTCCACGGTGAGCTTCCGGCGTTGCCGGTCCGGCAGCATCGCGATCGCGTTCCGCTGCAGGTTCTCGCCGTAGACCATGAAGAAGAACGTCAGCAGCACCACGGCCAGCACCGACGCCAGCATCTTGGGTGTGGCGACGAGGGTGCGCCACGAGGCGTTGTCCTGGATCTGCACCACCTGCACGCGGCGCTGCGGCCGGTCCTCGGTCGCGCGGGCGAACGACTCCGCCGCCTGGTTGGCCTGGTGCACCGGCTGGGTCATCGCCTTGAGCCGAGGCGCAAGCGCGCGCAGGGTCTTGGGCGCGTCCTGCACCCATTCGCTGGCCGGCCCGTAGAGCTGCAACCCGAGCGCGCCGGCGCCGGCGATGCCGAGACTGATGACCAGCAGCGCGCCGATGAAGCGGGGAATGAAGAGCCGGCGCATGCCGCGCAGCAGCGGGTTGCCGACCAAGGCGAAGAACACCGCCAGCAGCACCGGCAGGATCACCGCCTGCGCCGCCCACAACGTGGCCAGCACCGCCAGCGTCGCCAGCACGATGACCGCCGTCGGTGCACGCGGACGCGGCGCCACGGGCGTCGGCGTCGGCAACGGCGCGTCGGCCTCGTCAGGCAACGAACTGGTCGGGGTGCTCATCGGGCGGTCGTCGGGTGGGCGCTCAGCGCCCGGATTCTGACAGTTCGGTCGCGGCTTCGGCCGGACGTGGCTGCTCCGACAGCACCGGGTCAGGGCGGCTGCGATCCGCGAGCGGCCGTGCGTCCGCACCCGCGGCAGGCGTCGCGGGCCGTGTCGCCGCGGCAGCGGAGGCCTGCTGCTGCGACGCGCCGGCCTGCACCTGCATCGCCGCTGCGGCGCCGGCAGCAGCGGCCGCCTGCGTACCGGCCACGCCGTCGGTCTTCTCGGCGACGTTGTCGGCCGCGGCGTCCGCGGTCTGCGCCGCGTCGTCGGCGGTCTCGGCGGCCTTCTCGGCAGTCGCCGCGGCCACGGTCGCCTGGATCGAGGTCAACAGCCCCGACACCGCGCTGATCAGCTGCAGGGATTTGGGCCCTGCGAACTTGCTCACCTTGCCCAGCTTCGACAACGCGCGCTGCGGTTCCATGCTGCCGGTCAGAAAACCGGTGATCAGGCCCGCGATCATGATGCGCGACGGTGTCCATGCCTCGCGCCAGCTCACGCGCAATGCGCGGTAGCGATCGGTGGTCTGGGTGGTGCGACCGTCGACCAGCGCCTCTGCGCGTTCGACGCGGTTCTTGAGACCTTCGAAGTTCATGGCGTCGATGGCCCCTTCGGTGTGGCGGCGGGCGCATCGTCGTCATCGTCGTCGCGGCTGTGCCCCGCCTCGGAGTACAGCCCCAGTCGCGAGAGCTGGCGACGCGTCGCGTGCATGCCCGCATAGTCGAAGAACACCGACACGCGCCAGGCGGCAATGCAGGTCACGACAAGACTGATCAGCGTGGCGATCGAGATCGACGCCAGCCACGACAGGCCCCACGACTGCAGCAGCGCGATCGCCGCGCCCATCGTCAGCAACCAGGCCGACGCGCCGAACACGACCGCGACCGCGGCCCATGCCAGGCCGCGGCCGAGCGCGCTGCGCGACAGCGCGAAATCGGCCGACACCAGCTTGCGCAGGGCGCGGCCGCTGTCGAGTCCGGAACTGAAGGTTTCGGTGGCCGCCGCACGGATGCGGCGGATGCTTTCGTCGAGGTGCGGTACTTCGCCGGGCGCACGATGTGCGCTGCCGGCGGGTTCCTCGCGCGGGTCTTCCCCGGTCACGCGCTCGGTCATCGAACCGCGCGCTTACTTGCCGCTGCGCGCGAGCTTGGCGATGATCCAGCCGGCCGCGAACGCGGTGCCGAATGCGGCGATCGGACGCTCGCGGATCAGGTCGGCGGCGCTCTCGACGAGGTCGCGGCCCTTGTCCAGCAGCACGTCGTACTGTTCCTTCGCGGCGGTGCCGCCTTCCTCGAACGCGGCGACGCCGGCGAGCGCGGAATCGGCGAGATCGGACTTGACGGTCGCGCGGCCCAGCTTGAGTTCGTCGCCTGCAACGCTGGCGGCATTCTTGACCGCAGCGCCGGCGTCACGCGCGGCCTGCGCGAGGTGCGAACCGGCCTCGCCAAGATGGGTCTTCACCGCGTCGGTCGAAGTGGGGCTCATGGTCGTGCTCCTGTCGGTTGGGGCTTGGCCGCGGAAGCGCGGCGGGTGGGGGTGGATGCCGAAAAAACGGTCAACGCATCATTACGTCGTATGTGCGTCCACCGCGTGAAATGCGCAGTGCGAGGTTCGTCGGGCGGTCAGCCAGCGAGTCGCGGAAACCGGCCAGATCGCGGAACTGTCCGCTGTTCGCGGCGAGGATCACATCGCCCTCGCGCAGACCGTTCTGGTGCGCGCGGCTGCCGGCCTCGACCTTCTCGATGATCACTCCACCGGCGCGCTGGTTCTGGCGGCGGATCGCCTCGGGCAGATCGGCGAACGTGGCGCCGGCCAGCCGCGGATCGACGCTTGCGCCATCGCGCGGCAAGGCGGTCAGGCGCGTGTCGATCTTGAGGCTGCGGCCGTCGCGCAGCACGTCCAGCGTCACCGGCGTGTCGATCGCCTGCAGGCCCTGGAAGTTGCGCAGCGATTCGCTGTTGTCGATGCGCTCGCCGTTGGCCGCCACCACCACGTCGCCGGCGCGCAGGCCGGCGCGCGCGGCAGGCGAGCCGCCGTAGACGCGCGTGACCACCGCGCCGCGCGGATTCTCCAGGCCCAGGCCTTGCGCGATGCGCGCATCCACCGTCTGCGTGTCCACGCCCAGCGTGCCGCGCTGCACGCTGCCGGTGGTCGCGAGCTGGGTCATCACGTTGCGGGCCAGGCCGATCGGAATCGCGAAGCCCAGACCGATGTTGCCGGCCATGCTGCCTTGCGTGTTGAAGCTCGCGGTATTGATGCCGACCAGCTGGCCGCGCAGGTTGACCAGCGCGCCACCGGAATTGCCCGGATTGATCGACGCATCGGTCTGGATGAAGTTCTGGAAGCCCACGCCCGGCACGTTGCTGCGGCCGACCGCGGAGATGATGCCCGACGTCACCGTCTGCCCGAAGCCGAACGGATTGCCCACCGCGACGACGAAATCGCCGACTTGCAGGTTGGCGTCCTGCGCCAGCGGAATCGCGGTGAGGTTGTCGGCCTTGATGCGCATCAGCGCCACGTCGGTGTCGACGTCCGAACCGATGAATTCCGCCTCCACCGTGCGGCCGTCGGCCAGCGTCACCGACACGTCGTCTGCGCCTTCGATGACGTGGTGGTTGGTCAGCACGTAACCCTGCTGCGCATCGACGATCACGCCCGAGCCCAGGGATTCGTTGATGCGCTCCTGGCTCAGCTCGGGAAACATGCGGCGGAAGAACGGGTCGTTGCCGAACGGACTCACCCGCACGCGCTGCTTGGTGTGCACCGACACCACCGAGGGCGTCACCGTCTTGAGCATCGGCGCCAGCGATGGCAGCGCCTGGCCATCGACCGCCATGGGCAGCGCGGCCATCGTCGGCACCGCAGCGGCGGCGGGCGCGGCGCCGGCAGGCTGCTGCACGAAGTCGCGCATGGCGGTCGCGGCGAAGCCACCGAACGCGGCGGCGCAGGTAAGGGCGAGGAGGGTGGTCTTGGCGCGCATGGAGCGTCCCCTGTCGGCGGTGCGTCGTATGGTCGACGCGGAAGCGTGGAAGGCGGGTCGAGTGCGGCGGTGGGGCCGCGTAGGAGGCCCGCAGTGTCGCGCGACGCGTTTGAATCGGAATTGAAAGTCGCATTCAGATGATCGCGCGCAACGGCGCCGTCGGCATCTGTCGGACGTCCTGCCTGCAGACGCCGGCCGACCCGTTTTCCGGTTGACACCGGTCGGAGTGCGGGCGTAGCGTGGACCCCCGTTGCCGCCACTACATCTTGGGTGTCGGCTTTCGGAAATCCCAAGACATGGGGCTTTCCGGTGCAGCGACGCTTCGCAGCAAAGGGGATGCACGCGATGGGTTGGAATGCCATGAATCCTTCGGCCGCCGGCCGCATGCCGCGCTGCGCAGACGCGCGCGACGTTCCGTTCGAACACGCCTTGCCCGGCGGCGCCTGAGCCGTTCCGGCAGCAGGCCCGCATCCGACACACGATCACGACAGGCGAGCGGCCAGGCCGTCGCCCCATCGAAGGAGCGCACAGCAGCATGAGCACGGTTCGCCTCGCGGCGGTGAAGCAGGACGCAGGTCCCGACATTCCGATGCAGCCCGCGTCGGACGACATCTGGGACAAGAAGTACCGCCTGAAGACCAAGCAGGGCGTGGCCGTGGATGCCGACATCGACGGCACCTACCAGCGTGTCGCCAAGGCACTCGCCGAAGCCGAGACCACGGTGGAGAAGCAGCGCCACTGGAACGAGCGCTTCCTGTGGGCGCTGCGCCGCGGTGCGATTCCCGCCGGCCGCATCACGTCCAATGCCGGCGCGCTGGAGCACAAACCCGCGACCAGCACGATCAACTGCACGGTGTCGGGCACGATCGTCGATTCGATGGACGGCATCCTGGAGAAGGTCCACGAGGCCGGCCTCACGCTGAAGGCCGGCTGCGGCATCGGTTACGAGTTCTCCACGCTGCGGCCCAAGGGCGCCTTCGTCGCCGGCGCCGGTGCGTACACCTCGGGCCCGATGTCCTTCATGGATATCTACGACAAGATGTGTTTCACCGTCAGCTCCGCCGGCGGTCGCCGCGGCGCGCAGATGGGCACCTTCGACGTCAGCCATCCCGACGTGCGCGACTTCATCCGCGCCAAGCGCGAAGACGGCCGCCTGCGCCAGTTCAATCTCTCGCTGCTGATCACCGACGGCTTCATGCAGGCCGTCGATGCCGATGCGGAATGGCCGCTGGTGTTCCCGATCAACGACAAGGAGGCCGGCGATCTTGATCTGGCCGATGTCGAGCAGGTCATCTGGCGCGAATGGCCGCAGACCACCGGCTACGTCACCCGCGACGACGGCCTCGTCGCCTGCAAGGTCTACGGCAAGGTCCGCGCGCGGCACCTGTGGGACATGATCATGGTCTCGACGTACGACTACGCCGAGCCGGGCTTCATCCTCATCGACCGCGTCAACGAGCAGAACAACAACTGGTGGTGCGAGAGCATCCGCGCGACCAATCCCTGCGTCACCGCCGACACCTGGGTGCAGACGGGCGACGGGCCTCGCCAGGTGTCGGATCTCATCGGGCGCCCGTTCCAGGCGCGCGTCGATGGCGCCGATCACGCGACCACCGCCGAAGGATTTTTCCTGACGGCGACCAAGCCCGTATTCGCACTGCAGATGCGCGAAGGCCATCGTCTGCGTCTCACGCACGACCATCGGGTACGCCGGGTCAGCCGGCTGACGCGCTGGAGCGTGGAGACCGAGTGGTGCGAGGCCGGCCAACTGGCGGCCGGCGATCGCGTCCTGCTCAACGACCATCGCGCGAATGCCGAATGGAACGGCGCGCACACGCTGGAAACCGGCTATTTGCTGGGTCTGCTGGTCGGCGACGGCACGCTCAAGGCAGAAGCCGCCGTGCTGTCGGCATGGAGCGTAGCCGCGCAGGCGAACGGACCGGCCGCGCAGCGCCCTGCGGGCGTGGTCGCGTTGATGCAGGAAGCCGAGCGTTGTGCGCGCACGTTGCCGCATCGCAGCGACTTCGCCGGCTGGTCCGAAGTGAGCGGCCGCGGCGAGTGGCGCATGAAGTCGGCCGCGCTGCGCGACATCGCCAGCGGTCTTGGCATGTCGCCCGGCGACAAGGCCATCACCCCGTCGGTCGAACAGATGTCCAGCGCCGCCTGCCGCGGCTTCCTGCGCGGCTTCTTCGACGCCGACGGCAGCGTGCAGGGCAGCCAGCTGAAGGGTGTGACCGTACGTCTGGCGCAATCCGATCGCGCACGGCTCGAAGCGGTGCAGCGGATGCTTCTGCGCTTAGGCATTCCCGCGTCGATCTACGATCGTCGTCCGGCGGGGCAGGCCGTGCTGCCCGACGGTCGCAGTGGCCAGCGCGGCTACGACACCCAGGCGCAGTTCGAACTCGTGATCAGCGGTGAGGCGCTCGCCCGCTACGCCGATCTGATCGGCTTCGCCGACAGCGACAAGGCCGGTCGGCTCGAGCGGGCGCTGTCCGGCTACCGTCGCGCGCTCAATCGCAGCCGGTTCGTCGCGACCGTCGAATCGGTGACCGCGGATGGCGAAGAAGCCGTCTACGACGTGCAGGTGCCGGGCATCAACACCTTCGATGCGAATGGTCTGCACGCACACAATTGCGGCGAGCAGCCACTTCCGCCCTACGGCGCCTGCCTGCTCGGGTCGGTCAATCTCACCAAGTTCGTGCGCGAGCCCTTCACCGAACGCGCGTGGTTCGACTGGGAGGAATACAAGGAAGTGGTTCGGGTGTTCACGCGCATGCTCGACAACGTGGTCGAGGTCAACGGCCTGCCGCTGCAGAAGCAGCGCGACGAGATCATGCGCAAGCGCCGCCACGGCATGGGCTTCCTCGGCCTGGGCAGCACGATGACCATGCTGCGCATGCGCTACGGCGAGGCGGACTCCTGCGAGTTCACCGAGCGCATCGCGCGCGAGATGGCCGTCGCCGGCTGGGAAACCGGTCTCACGCTGGCGCAGGAGAAAGGCCCGGCGCCGATCATGGAAGAGCGCTTCACCGTGACCGCCGCCATGCTGCGCAAGCGCCCGGAAATGGCCGCCGACGGCTGGAAGGTCGGCCAGGAGATTCCCGGCAAGGTGCTGCACGCGAAGTACTCGCGCTACATGCAGAAGATCGCCGAGGTCGCGCCGGAACTGGTCGACCATCTGGCCGAGGTGGGCGCGCGTTTCACCCACCACAGCTCCATCGCGCCCACCGGCACCATCTCGCTGTCGCTGGCCAACAATGCCTCCAACGGCATCGAGCCCTCGTTCGCGCACCACTACAGCCGCAACGTGATCCGCGAGGGCAAGAAGACCAAGGAAAAGGTGGACGTCTTCTCGTTCGAGCTGCTGGCCTACCGCGCGCTGGTCAATCCGAAGGCCATGCCGTATTCGGACGACGCCGACGCGAAGTTGCCCGACTACTTCATCGCCGCCGACGACATCACGCCCAAGGCGCACGTCGACGTGCAGGCCGCCGCGCAAACGTGGGTGGACAGCTCGATCTCCAAGACCGCGAACGTTCCGACGGACTACCCCTACGAGGACTTCAAGGACATCTACCGCTACGCCCACCAGCAGGGCCTCAAGGGCTGCACCACGTTCCGCTTCAATCCCGCCGCGTTCCAGGGCGTGCTGGTCAAGGAAGCGGATTTGGAAAACACCACCTACCGCTTCGAACTCGAGGACGGCAGCGTGCTCGAGGTGAAGGGCAACGAGCAGATCGAATACGACGGCGAACTGCACACCGCCGCCAACCTGTTCGACGCGCTGAAGGAAGGCTATTACGGCAAGTTCTGACAGCCGCCTGCCGCACCGCCGGTGACGGCGGCGCGAGCCTGCGACACGCCGCGTCGAGGACGCGGCGGCTGCACCGCAAGACCTGCTCCCCTGTGCACGATCTTCGCGCTACATTTCCGCCACGGACGCTGTGCTCCGTAACTGTTCACTGACGAGGACAATCAAGATGAGTAACGGAAACGGGGTTGCCGACACCCTGACGCACGCGGCCGAAGACGTCGCCGAGAAGGCGAAGGAAATCGTGGCCGTGGTCAAGCAGCGCGCCAACGAGGTCGCCCAGTCGGCCAGGAAGAGCGCACAGGAAGCGGAAAAGACGGTCACGCAGCGCGTGACCAAGGTGCGCAAGACCGTCAGCAAGACCACCGCCAAGGCCAGCAAGGCCGTCAGCAAGCGCGTGTCCGCAGTGAAGAAGAAGCTCGCCGCCGCCAAGGCCAGCGCGAGCGCCGACATCGCCGCCGCCAAGCGCGCCGGCGCCGGCAAGAAGAGCGCCGCGAAGAAGGCCACCAAGAAGACCGCCAAGAAGGCGACCGCGAAGAAGGCGACAGCGAAGAAGGCAACTGCCAAGAAGGCAACTGCCAAAAAGTCGGTCGCCAGGAAGGCGACGGCGAAGAAGGCCGCCACCAAGAAGGCAGCGACGAAGAAGACCGCCGCCAAGAAGGCAGCGACGAAGAAGACCGCCACCAAGAAGGCCGCAGCCACCCGCAAGGTGAGCGCCGCCAAGAAGGCCACCAAGAAGGCGGTGAAGAAGGTCGCAAAGAAGGCCGCTGCCAAGACCGCGACCGCCAAGCGCAGCGTCGCCGCCCGCAAGGGTGTTGCCAAGACGACGGCCAAGACCGCCAAGCGTTCGGTCGCCGCCAAGAAAGGCGCCACCAAGCGCGCGTCGAAGAAGGCCTGATCCACCCGCTTCAACCTCACCCCACGGGTGAGGTCGTTCCAGATCGCTCCCCTCGCGGAAGCGCTGCTCGAAGCCCCTCTCCCTTCGCGGGAGAGGGAGTGCTCAAAGCCCCTCTCCCCTCGCGGGAGAGGGGTTGGGGAGAGGGGGAATTGCGCTCCCCCGAACTTCCACCACACCCGCAATCCACCCAGGACCCGCGCCATGGCCGTCAAGATCGACCGCAAGATCACCGGATACGCCGTCGTGAAGCCGGAGGACAAGGCCGTCGAAGGCACGTCCGTCTCGCGCGAGACCGTCGAGGCGGAACTGCCCAAGGCCGACGTCATCCAGATGCACGAGCGCATCGAGCGCCCGGACGTCCTGATCGGCAGCACCTACAAGATCAAATCCCCGCTGGTCGAACACGCCATGTACGTGACCATCAACGACATCGTGCTCAACGCGGGCTCAGAGCACGAGCAGCGCCGCCCGTTCGAGATCTTCATCAACTCCAAGTCGATGGACCACTTCCAGTGGATCGTCGCGCTGACGCGCATCATGTCGGCCGTGTTCCGCAAGGGCGGCGACGTGACCTTCCTGGTGGAGGAAATGCGCGCCGTGTTCGACCCCAAGGGTGGCTACTTCAAGGCCGGCGGCGTGTACATGCCGTCGCTGGTCGCCGAGCTGGGCATGATCGTCGAGGACCATCTCAAGTCCATCGGCATGATGCACGACCCGGAAATGTCGGACGCGCAGAAAGCGCTGATCGCCGAGAAGCGCCGGCAGTTCGAAGAGCGCGAAGGCTCAAAAAAAAACGCTGACGTAAACGTCGCCGCGCCCACGGCGCCAACCAGCGCAGACGCACACCCCGAAGACATCGCCATCACCGGCGACGACGCGAGCTTCCCGCCGTCCGCGACCATGTGCCACAAGTGCAGCACGAAGGCGCTGGTGCTGATGGACGGATGCGCGACGTGTTTGAACTGTGGTTATAGCAAGTGCGGGTGAGCGCAGATTGCTAAAGTCGGAGTTGAAATCCCCCGTGACGCTGGTTCGATTCCCGGGGTTTAGAACGCCGGCCTACCAACATCAATTTAAGGAAGGCAAGGATGGCCGGAGAGTGGGAAGCCAAGTTCTCGCAGTGGGCGCAACCGCCTGGAGATACTGAAGAAGCGCGGATTCAGAACGCCATCAAAGGTATTCGAGATGCCTTAGATGCGGACGCCAAACTGAAAAGCACCACTCGGGTCTTCGTCCAAGGTTCCTACCGAAATCGCGTCAATGTAAGGCAGGACAGCGACGTCGATATCGGTGTGTTGTACACAGGGAGCACGTTCTACCCCGAGTACCCACAAGGAACTACCGACGAAACGTTCGGAAATAGCGAATCCGCGTACTCAGTCCAAGAGTTCAAAAGGCAGATCTACGGGGCGCTCATCGCGCGCTTCGGTACATCCGGCGTAACGTGGGGGGACAAGGCGTTCGACGTACACGCCAACACTTATCGGGTAGATGCTGACGTAGTGCCGCTGTTTGAGCATCGGCGCTACAACACAGATGGCTCTTTTCTTTGCGGTGTCGAACTTCGCCCCGATAGCGGCGGACGAATTATCAATTGGCCTGAAAAGTTGTATCCGCACTGGCCGGCCCAACATTACGAATACGCCGTCAGCAAGAACGAGGCGACGCGCAGGGCGTTCAAGGGTGTGGTGCGGATTTTGCGGAAACTGCGCTATGTCATGGAGGGGGAGGGAAGCGAGTCGGCCAAGGACATTAAGGGATTTCTGGTCGAGTGCTTAGTGCACAACGCCCCAAACGAGAATTTCGCTCACGGCAGTTGGGAAAAGTGCGTGCGCGCAGTTCTCTGTTATCTGTGGTCGAACACGCGTGAAGATGCGACGTGCCAATACTGGTGCGAAGTTAGCCAGTTGAAGTACATATTCATTGGCCAGCCCGCAGATCAGCGAGCCAAGGTAAACAAGTTCTTGCTCGATGCTTGGTCTTACATCGGGATCGTGCCATGACATTGACGCGCCTGCATATCGTCATTGTTCTGTTGCTTGCGGTGGTCGTCTGGGGAGTCGTTCTCCTTATTCAGGGCACGCCGATTTCTATCGAGCATGCTGCACCCTTCGGCATTGTTGTCGGCTTCTTGGGATTGGTTGCGCTTGCCGTTGAGCATGTTCTGTGGCGGCAGCGCTGGCTGCACGGCTGGCTCTTCTGTCGCCCGGACCTGCGAGGAACTTGGCTTGTCGAGTTGCAGTCGAGCTACGAAGATCCCGCCACCAAGATCAGAATTCCTCCCATTGTCTGCTACATGGGCGTTACGCAGACTTTTTATAAGCTTCAGTTGCATCTGATGACCCCGGAGTCGGAATCCTGGCTCATCGCGCATTCGATTACCAAGTCTCCGAGCGAGGACGGATACAAAGTTTTTGGTGTTTACTCCAACCAGCCTAATGTTCACTTGCGCGCGTATCGCAGCGAGATCCACTTCGGGGCTATTGTCCTTGACACGCATGGGCCACAGAAATTACGGCCAGCGACGGTCACCGGTGAATATTTCACGGACCGCCTCACGAAGGGGAGCTTGCTTCTGAGTCGACGTATAGCTGCGCAAAAGACTCGCTTCGCAGATGCCGATGCCGCGTTTGGAGAAGATGGGTGAGAGTGAGCGGGATAACAGGGTTTGGTTCACTCCTTTTGTTTGTTTGAGCCGAGGAGCAAGACGAGGCCATGGATCAGGCGCCTTTGACATTTGCGCTGCTGGATACCCAGATCGAGGCCGTGCCTGAGGGGCCGGTCGCGGCGCTCAACACACCGCAATGGATTCGCCCTTGGACGCTTATTGGCGTTCTCGGCGCAGTGTTGGGTCTGCTTCCCTCGCTGTTGATCCAGTGGTTCGCACCTGCGCAGTGGATGGTCTGGATGTCGAAGGCTGGGCTGATCATCATGGTGATTGGATTCGCGCCCGGCTTCGTGCGCAACACCATCGTGTTATGGCGCGAGTTTCGTGCGCATCGCCGTGGAATGATCGCGCAGGTTGATCACGACGTTGCCGAGTTTCGGTCATTGGCGAAGCGGCTGGCCACGTATCCGAAAGGCGAGCTTGAGGCGCAAGCTCGGGCCGCCCGCATGGGCTACGAAAGGCTTGGCTCTAGACTGACAATTCTGATTGGCGGCGTCGAGCGTCTGGGCCTCATGCCCTTGCTGCTGTCGTTGTTCGTCGTCCTGCGCAACTGGCGTGATCTTCTGGCATTACCCAGCTGGATCGCGTTCTTTGCGGTAATGGCCGCGATCCTCTGGCTCATCGGCTGGGCTGGCGCCGAGTTCCGACGGCGGATGCAGTTCTACCCGTATCTGCTCGACGAAGCGCTGATCATCCAGGCCGAGCAGTCGCCGGACTCAACGAAGAAATGACCTTGCTCGGGTCGAACGTTCCGGCATGCTTCCTGAGAACGTTGCCACGTTGACGGAAGCACGGGCGCGGCTGTTCGAGATCGGCGGCGTACTCATGGATCAGTACGAGCGCGGCGCTCGCTTTTTTGCTCGCATCGGGCTGGTCGTTCGAGATCGAGTTCGATCGCTACAGCACGGGATTCATGACCTCGATCCTCGATCACCGCAGCAGTGAGGCCTACGTCGTCTTTGTTCTGATGGAGGTCTTCGAGGAGCTGCTTGGGCGACGCTACGGTCAGGCTACTCTCGAGAATCAGGTCGCTTTCATCGACAAGAAAAAGGCGTCGTTGTTTGGCGATCCCAAGTGGTACGCGGGTGCCTACACCGCTGCGGTGAGTTCCTACTGAGCGCGTTCCTGCTCCGGATTGAAACGTTGATCGCCTTCGGCTGCTGGAGGATGCGCAGCGACGCATGCTCACGATGGCGTAAGCCGTCCAGCCCGGTCCGCGTATTCACGCGACGTCGGCGGTTTCGTCACGCCGCAGCGGCATCGTGCCGCGGAGACTCCGGCCACACCCCGGACGCTGGAGTTCCACATGACTTCCAATCTCACCCGTATCCCGCTGGCCATTGCCCTGACTTCCGTGATGGCGCTGGCCGTCGGTTGTTCGAACGACCGTACCGCCGAAGACCAGGCAGCGATGCAGCCGGCCAACGACCCGGCAATGACCACGCCGCCGGCCGCAACCACGCCGATGGACACCACCGCCACCGACCCGATGGCGAACGACGGCACGATGGCCGGCACCAACGACTCCGAGCAGCCGGGCACCGATACCTGGATCACCACCAAGGTGAAGTCCTCGCTGCTGGCCGACTCCAACGTCAAGGGTCTCGACATCAACGTCGAAACCGTCAATGGCGTCGTGACGCTGACCGGCATGGTCGATCAGCAGTCGCAGATCGCCGATGCCACCCGCATCGCGCAGGGCATCGAAGGCGTGACCAGCGTCGTGACCGACGGTCTGACGACCCGCTGATCACTGCATGTCGTGGGTCGGGCCTCGGCTCGACCTGCGGCAACAGTTCGATCGGATCAAGGAATGCCGCGCGCCCTCGGGCGTGCGGCATTTCTTTTGGCAAAACGGGCGGTCATCCGCAACGACGGCACCCGCGCGTCCCGTTAATGGGTCGCCGAGCGCCACGCGGAACCGCGAGCCGCCCGCTAGACTGCGCGGCCCACTCCACATTCGAAGGATGCCGCCATGCCCATGACCACCACGCCATCCGGCCTGCAGTACGAAGACACCGTCGTCGGCACCGGCAAGGAAGCGCAGCCCGGTCGCAACGTGACCGTGCACTACACCGGCTGGCTGTACGAGAACGGCGCGCAGGGCGCGAAGTTCGACTCCAGCAAGGATCGCGACGAGCCTTTCATCTTCCCGCTCGGCGGCGGCATGGTCATCAAGGGCTGGGACGAGGGCGTGCAGGGCATGAAGGAAGGCGGCCAGCGCACGCTGATCATTCCCGCCGGCCTCGGCTACGGCGCACGCGGCGCCGGCGGCGTGATTCCGCCGAACGCGACGCTGAAGTTCGACGTCGAACTGCTGGGCGCCTGAGGCTAGCGGCGCACGCGGGCAGGCGCGGCGCATCGAGGTCTCGGGGCCTCGTCCACGTATACCCGTGAGTGCCCGCCTTACGTCGAAGGCCTTACGTCCAATCCGAGGTCACCGGAGAAGTTGATGCACACGACGTGGCGATGGACCGCTCTGACCGCCGTGCTGTACGCCGCGGCCGTAAGCAAAGCGCGTGCGGAACCGCCCTTGGACACGTTCGTGTTCATCGGAGAACGCGTGTCGGTCGAGCGCATGGCGGACCCCTGCGCGGTGGAGCCAGGCGAAGCGTTGCGCTGCATCACGATGGACGAGTTGTTCACCGCCCGCTACCGGATCGTGCAGCCCATCGTCGGCACGCCCGCCGGCGACACGCTCGAGTTCCGCGTGGCCGACCACTACGGATTCCCGCCGTTCGCGCGTTTCGAGAACGCCCTGTTGTTCGTGGCGATGGCCGAGCCGCCCTACCTGCACAAGTACCAGGCGGTGCCCGTGCACCGTACGGCGGACGGGCGGTGGGCGTCCTGCGGTGACATCCGCCGCAATGTGGATGACCCGAAGTCGCCGGAGGTCAGGCCGCTGGACTTTCCTGACCCGATCGCGCGTTGGGAGGACCTGGCGGAACTCGGGCAGCAGGCCTATCGCAGCGGCGAAATGACCCACTGGCGTGTAGCCGGTGGAGAGGTCCGGTGCACGGAAGGCATGTACGTCGAAGACGTGTACCGGGCCGTCCGCGATGGCGTGCTGCGCGCCCGCGGTGTGTCCTTGCCGGTGTGGCCGGCAGCTGCTGCGGCGCGTTGAGCCCAGCGCCAGCGTTGCGCACGGGCCGCGTACTCAGACGGCGGCGGGCATCGCGCGCGTATCGCGAAAACCGCGCACAAGCCGGCCGATCTCGTAGAGCAGTAGCGGCAACGCCCAGCTGCTCCACAGCAGCACCGGAATCAGCAACGTGGGCGGCGCCAGTGCCGCCATGCCAGGTGCATGCAGCGCAAGCCGGAACGCGATCGGCGACAGCGTGACAAGGTAGTTGCGCAGCATCCAACGCCGATGCATTTGCACCTGTCCGCGGCGGATGGCGATGTAGCCGAAGGCCGCAGTGACCAGCCACGCCAGACCGGTGGCAGCAAATGCGATACGGATGCCTGCCGGTGCGGGCGAAGTGGCGACGAGGCCGGCCGCGGCCAGGCTCACGAACAGACCGGCCGCCAGATAGAGACGGCCCGTCCAGCGATGCAGACGCGGCATGGCAGTGCGCAGGCGCGCGATGAATTGCCAAGGGCCGAGCAGCAACATCGCCGCGCCCGCACCCAGATGCAGCCACAACCACGCGCGTCGCGTCGCGTACATGCCGTAGGCGGCCGAATCGGGCACGGCATAGTCGTGCCAGACGCCGCGCAGGAAATACGCGGTGATGGCGAGCGCACACAGCCAGGCGGCCGGCCGCAGCAGGCGCCTGGCCTTGAACACACGGCGGTCTGGTGGGGCGACGGTGGACACGGCCATCGAGCGGAATCCTGCGGACGAGGCGCCACTCTAGCGCTGCTGCCGGCGACCGCGTTGTCCGTCACCGCGGCATGCGCATGTCCGCTTCGGATTGCGTCCTGCATGCGAGGATGCCCAAGGGAAAACAGGGGGAGTGCAGGGATGCTCGGTTGGCTGTTCGGGAAGCGGGACGCCGCGAAGGCGGCGCCGGAAACGCGCGAGGCGGACACGCGTCTGCCGGTGCACATGATCTGGCGCGAGGACATGACGCTGCCGGTGCCGGACTGGCCGTCGATGGGCGCCGGGCTGTCCCCCGCCGCGGACGACGCGTACCTGCACGACTACTACGACGCCGCGGCCATGCACTGGCTCAACGCGTTGGCGCAGGCACTGCCCGCCGACTACCGGCAATCCGGCACGCAGGACTTCCTGCTGCTGTCGGCGCAGCCGCCGCGCGAGGCGGCCCTGGTGCTGCGCAGTTGCACGCAGGCCCTGCGTGCGATCCGCGAGAGCCTCGGCGCGCTGGCCGACGACGTCGGCTTCGGTCGCCACGTGGTGCTGGTGTTCGCCAGCCAGGACGATTATTACGCCTACCTGTCGCAGTACCGGCACGACGGCGACGAGGCGCCGATGTCCAGCGGCGTCTTCATCAACGCCGGCTACGGACATTTCGCCAGCTGGCATGACGGTCTGGACGAACTGGAGGCCGTCGTGGTCCATGAACTCACGCACGCGCTGCTGGCCCATCTTCCGATGCCCGAATGGCTGCACGAAGGTTTCGCGGTGAACGTGGAGCAGACCCTGCTGCCGCGACTGGCCGATCCTCGCCTGGCGCTGTACCGGCCCGACGAGATGGCCGCACGTCACGCCGCGTGGTGGGATGCCACGACGATCCAGACGTTCTGGTCCGGCGCGGCCTTCCACACCGCGAACGACGGCGTGGATCTCGCCTACGACCTCGCGCGCACGATCACCGCGCTGGCCGCGCGCGAAGACGGTGCCGCGTTCCGCGCGTTCGCCGCCGTCGCCACCCGCCAAGACGCGGGCGCGAACGCCGCTGAACACACGCTGGGGTATCCGCTGACCCATCTGGTCGAAGCGGTGCTGGGCGAGGGCGACTGGGCCCCGCGTCCGGAGAATTGGACAGTGCAGCCGTCCTGAGGCAGGCCACGCGACCGGCATGTGTTCGGCATGGCATAAGGTCGCGGTGGATGACCTGCAGGCGGAGTTCCGGATGCGCATCGGACGGACCATGGGCGGGGCGATGTGCGTGCTGGCGCTGTGCAGTTGCGTGTCGACGTCACCGCGCGCGCCTGCCGTGCTCATCACCGGCGACGTCGACCGCTTCGACGCGCTGATGGCGCGTGCCGGCCCGACGCCCGATGCCGCGACCTTGCAGCGCGACTACCTGGCGCCGGGCAGCGCCGCGCTGCAGGCCTTCGATCGCGAAACGATCGGCGGCGCAGCGCGCCTGTCGGACGCGATCGCCGGGCAGCCGACGCGCTGGCGCGATGCGCTCGAGCGCTGCGGCACCGACACCGCGCGCGCTGCCGCCCAGGCCGATGCGCAGGACGTGCTGCAGGCCTACCGACGCGTGTTCGCAGACTTCAGTGCTCCGCCGATCCACCTGCTGCTGGGCGCAGATCATTCGTCAGGCATGCGCCTGCCCGGCCCGCGTGTCGCGATCGCGCTGGAGCGCGTGTGCGCGACCCCTGACTGGCGCCCGGGGTTCCGCACGCTGCTGGCCCACGAATTCGCGCACGCACCGCAGCCCGAGTGGCCCGACGACGCCCCGCAGCGTCGCGACCTGCTCGCATGGGCTCTGCGCGAGGGTGCGGCCGATTACCTGGGTGCGCTGGTCCGCGGCGACGATCCGTCCGGGGCCGGCAACGCCTGGGCGATGGCGCGCGAGGCCGCGTTGTTCGCGGAATTCCACCGCGACCGCGCGACCATGCGCGCGCACTGGCAGGGCGCAGCGCCCGACGCCGTCGCCATCGAATCCGGCACGCGCTGGTTCTGGAATGCGGAAAGCCCGGAGCGCCCGCAGGACCTCGGCTACTGGATCGGTCAGCGCATCTGGCACGGCTATGTCACGCGCGCCCCGGACCGCACGCAGGCGTTGCGGCGGCTGCTGACCCTGGACGATCCGGACGCGGTGCTGCAAAACAGCGGCTACGCGCCTGCAGTCGCGGACTAGCGCGGCTTCGCCGGACGGCCCGGGCGTGATGTGCGAGCCGTGCCCGAATCGTGCGTGTCGATACGAATGACATGCGGCGACGCCGACCGGCATGGCAGCTTTCGCCGCGCATTCGCGTTCTACAGGGCGAACACGACACCGCGTCGGTGAGGGGATGCCATGAGGATCGTCGAAGCCGGGCTGCGCTGGCTCTACGGGCTGTTCTACGGTCTGACCGGATTGATGTGGTTCGTCGACACACTGCGCGGCGCGCCCACCGTCGGCCCGGGTGCGGACGAGTCCGCTGCGGCCAAGGCGTTCTCGGCGGCGGTGTCGGCCACCGGCTTCGGCGACCCGCTGATCGCCGCGGTCTGCCTGCTGGGCGGCGGCCTGCTGCTGGTCCGTCGCACGGCGCCGATCGGCCTGTTGCTGCTCACGCCACTGGTGGTCGGCATCTGTCTGTTCCACCTGCAACTCAACACGCTGCCGTATTACCGCATCTGGGGCGCCGCGCATCTGGCGTGCCTGCTGCTGTTGCTGTGGCTGCACCGCGACGCATACCGCAGCCTGTGGCAGCCGCGTGTGCGCGCGGCTCGAGGCGTGCCCGGTGTTCTGTCAGCGACCCGCAGCGGGTTGGATCTGTGGAGCGTCCAGCGTCTCGGCGTAGGCGACGATTTCCTCGGCGGTCATGCCGGCGACCTGGTCCTTGATGCGTCCAATCGACATCGTCTGAAGTTCGGGACGTTGCACGACCTCGTAGGCGCTCTGCACACCCGCGAGATTGATCTTCGCCATGGCCATCGCGAGCGCCTGTTGTCCGTTGCGATCGGTGTTGTCCATCATCTGCTTGAACGAGGCTTGCGCCGTCGCCTCGGAAGTCGCGTCCAGTCGGATCGCTTCACGCGCCTGCAAGGAAAATGCGCTCATCGCCAAAGCGAGCAGGATGGCGGCGGTCCGGTGTGTGTGCATCGTGTGCTCCTGATTCCGTTCGGTATTCGGCCTGCACGCGCGATCTGCGCTGCATCCTGCTTCGATGCGCATGCCGACGGTGACACGCCACTCTAGACGGATGACGCGGCGGATCATCTGGGGACAACCCGAGGTTCGACGACAGGGTCGCTCCGGCCTCAGGCGTCCGCCTCGATCGTCTCGTCCAGCCGGTCCGACGCCACCATGAAACCGTTGGCTTCGACGGTGTCGCGCACCTCGAGCAGCGCGCTGCCGAGCGCGTCGAGATCGTCCGCGTCCGCCGCGCCGACGATCTCGATGCAGCGGGCGTTGAACCAGGTCCAGAACTGGCGATAGGTCTTGCCCTGCCAATGCTCGGCGCCGATCGCGCGATGCAGTTCGCCGAGGGCGATGGTGGACGCGTCGCGCATCAGAATTCGGCCTGGCCGGGCAGCAGTCCGCGCAGTTCGGCGTCGGTGAGGTTGCGCCACTGGCCCGGCTTGAGGTGCGCCAGCTTGACCGGGCCGATGCGCACGCGCACCAGCTGTTTGACGCGCAGGTTGAAGTGCGCGGCCATCAGGCGGATCTGCCGATTGAGGCCCTGCACCAGGGTGATGCGGAACCCGAACTTGCCCAGCGGAGCGGTGCGGCAGGGCAGGGTGATCTGACCATGCACCGGCACGCCGCGGGCCATGCCGCGGAGGATGTCCTGGGTGACGGCGTGGTTCACCGCGACCAGATACTCCTTTTCCAGCTTGTTCTCGGCGCGCAGGATCGCGTTGACGATGTCGCCGTTGCTGGTCAGCAGGATCAGGCCCTCGGAATCCTTGTCGAGACGGCCGATCGGAAAGATGCGTTCGCGATGGTCGACGAAGTCGACGATGTTGCCCTTCACCGAGGACTCGGTGGTGCAGGTGATGCCGACCGGCTTGTGCAGCGCGATGTAGACGTGGCGGCGCTTGCCGGGCGCGGCGGCGCGCTGCAGCAGCGCCTGGCCGTCGACCTGCACCACATCGCCTTCGCCCACTTCCGCGCCGACGCGCGCGCGGATGCCGTTGACCGTGACCCGGCCTTCGCCGATCAGGCGGTCGGCTTCGCGCCGCGAACAAGCGCCGGTGTCGCTGATGTGCTTGTTGAGTCGCATGGGGCGGGCAGGACGGGCATCGCGGGGGAGCGCAGTCTGGCAGATCGGGGCCACGGGGTCATGGCGACGGCGCGCCGCGCCGTTCAGGCCGGCTGCACGGCGGTTTGATGTGCGGCGGCGCAGGCTGGTCATCCAGACCCGTCGATGGAGCGCAGCATGAGCACGCCGCAGACACCGGACAGCCAGCAGAAGTCGCAGCGCGACAAGGCCCCGCCCGAGCGGCCGCAAGGCGACGCGCCCGGCAAGCTGTCCGACGATTCGGGCGACCGCGCCGAAGAACGCCAGGGCGGCCACTGACGCCCTCTTCCCAACCCGAGACACCGGACCTACCGATGACCGACGACACCTATCGCCCGATCAGCTGCGACTTCCACGATCTACTGGAAGCCTCCGCCACGCAGCGCAAGACCTCCAAGCTCGAAGTGCGCGATGCCGATGGCGGCCTGCGCGAACTCTCCGCCCGCATCACCGACATCGAGACGCATGCCGATGGCGAATACGTGCTGCTCGACCGCGGCGAGGAAATCAGGCTCGACCGCATCGTCTCGATCGACGGCGCGCAGGCGGCCGACTATCCGGACTGAGTGTCCCCTAGCAGCAGGCGGACGCATGCGTTGCCCGCTGGCAGCGCGTGCATCGTGCGTGCCGGTCCGGTGAGGCGATCACGCCGTGAGCGGCGTCCAGGTTCCAGCTTTCCGATGCTGCTCTGCTGCGCTCAGGCAATCACGTGCTGGGCCAGCGCCTTTTTCAGGTCTTCCGCGCCATAGGGCTTCTGCAGCACGTAGCGGTTCTGCAGGCGCTCGGGCACGCCGGCCGCGCCATAGCCGGACATGAAGATGTACGGGATGCCGCGCGCGTCGAGATCGTCGGCGATCGGGAAACTCTTCTCGCCCCCGAGGTTGATGTCGAGGATGGCGAAGGTGATCGGCCGGGTCTCGAGAATTTTCAGCGCCTGGCCGACCGTCGAGGCCACGAAGGGCTGGGCGTAACCCAGGTCGCCGAGAAAATCCTCGAGCAGCATTGCCAGTATCGATTCGTCTTCGACGACGAGGATGGACGCATCCGTGCCGATCATCGAGCGTGGGCGTCCAGTGGGGCCGTGGCGTTGAACTCTACGCCGGTCGGGGCGTAGCGCAAGCCGACGTCGCCGCCCAGATCGTTGCGCAGCCCGCGCTCAAGCAGCCGCGAGCCGAAGCCGCGACGCCGGGGTGGCACGACGTCCGGCCCACCGGTCTCGCGCCACTGGAAGGAGACCGATTGCCGGCCGTCGATGTCGGTGCAGTCCCACTGGATGCGAATGCGGCCGGCCTCGTTCGACAGGGCGCCGTACTTCACCGCGTTGGTGCCCAGTTCGTGCATCGCCATCGCCAGCGCGAGCGCGCGCTTGGGCGTCACGCGGCAGGGCGGGCCGGCAACGTCGAAACGGCTGCCCGGCACGTCTTCGTAGGGCGCGATGGCGCCGGCGACGATGTCGCGGATGTCGGCGCTGTGCCAGTTCTCGCGCGTCAGCACGTCGTGTGCGCGCGACAGCGCCAGCAGGCGCGATTCGATCTTGTGCCCGCCCTCGTCCAGCCCCTCGGCGGTGCCCAGGGTCTGCCGCACCAGCGACTGCACGGTGGACAGCGTGTTCTTGACCCGGTGGTTGAGCTCGTGAATCAGCAGCTGCAGGTGTTCCTCGTGCTGCCGCCGGTCGGTGACGTCACGCGTGCTGCCGGCGATCGCTTCCACCTCGCCGTCTTCGCCGAACACCGGGGTGAAGATGTAGTCGTAGATGCGGACGCCCTTCTCGCTGTGCGGAAACGGCACGTCGCCGCGGATCGGCGCCCGGGTGGCGATGACCCGTTCGATTTCCTCGTCGTGCATCGCCGCGTGCCAGGGCTCGTAGCCGATTTCCAGGCAGGTCTTCAGCCGGGCTTCTTCCCAGGTCATGCCCCACATCGTCAGCAGCGCATCGTTGGCGTAGACGAAGCGGTGCTGCAGATCGAAGACGTAGAGCAGGTCCGGCGTGGCCTGGACCATGGCCTCGAAGGCACGGAAGGTCGCCGGGTCTTGGGCGGAAGCTGGCTGCACGAAGCGGACTCGCAGAACGGTGGCCGACCCTAGCATCGGCAGCGTGCGTACGCTGTCACGGGCCTGAGGCGCCACTCGCAGCCCTTGTGATGCCCGGCCGATCGCACCGCAGGATGCGGCGCAGGCGGCCCGACGCTACGCTGCGCCATGTCCGGCAAGGACGGCTGCGGAGCGTCGCGATGCACACACGGCCTGTCGTCATGGCGATCGCCGCGCTTTGGCTGCTCTCCGCAGTGCCGGCCGCTGCGGCGCCGCCGGCCGCGTTCGCATGGCCCGCAGGCCAGCGCGCCGCGGTGAGTCTGGCCTACGACGATGCGCTCGCGTCGCAGCTCGACGTCGCGATGCCCGCGCTCGACCGCCATGGGCTCAAGGGCAGCTTCTATCTGACCCTGTCCGGCGACACGGTGCGCGCGCGACTTGACGACTGGCGCGCCGCGGCCCGTCGCGGTCACGAACTCGGCAACCACAGCCTGTTCCACCAGTGCGCGGGCTCGAAACCCGACCGCGGCTGGGTCACGCCGGCGCACGATCTCGACACGACCACTGCGGCGCGCATGCGCGAGCAGGTGCGTCTGGCCTCGACGATGCTGCAGGCCATCGATGGCGCGAAGACTCGGACCTACACCGTGCCCTGCGGCGATCGGGACGCGCAGGACGGCGATTACGTCGACGGGCTGTCCGGCGACTTCGTCGCGATCAAGGTCATGGGCGAGGCGGTGGTGCCGGACATGCGCGCACTCGACCCGCATGCGGTGCCGGTGATGGCGCCGGAAGGCCTCGACGGCGAGGCCCTGATCGCGCTGGTCGAGGAGGCCGCGCGCCGCGGCACGATGGTCAACCTCACCTTCCACGGCATCGGCGCCGAGCATCTGTCGATCACCGCCGAAGCACACGCGCAGCTGCTGGCGCATCTGGCCGCGCATCCCGGGCGCTACTGGACGGCGACGTTCCGCGACATCATGACCTGGGTGCGCGATACGCAGCCCGCCACCGGAAACACGCCTTGACCCGTCATGTGCTGTTCGTCTGCAGCCGCAACCGGCTGCGCAGTCCCACCGCCGAGCAGGTCTTCGCCGAGTGGCCGGGCGTGGAGACCGCATCGGCGGGCCTGAGCCCCGATGCGGACGCGCCGGTGACGCCCGAGCTGCTGGCGTGGGCGGACACGGTCTTCATCATGGAACGGGCGCATCGCGCGCGACTGGCCGCACGATTCGGCACGCATCTGCGGCACGCGCGCGTGGTGTGTCTCGACATTCCCGACGACTACGACTTCATGGACCCGGCGCTGGTGCGCCTGCTGCAGACCCGGGTGACGCCGCACCTGCGGTGAGGCGGGCGAGCGCCGACGCTCAGCCGAGGCCGATGCCGGATGCGGCGCGGGGCGGGTCGGCCGCGAGCGTCTCGAACGTGGACGCCAGCGCATCGATGCTGTTGTGGAACGCGCGGGCCGTCACGTCGTCGAGCATGCGGCCTGCTTCGCGCCGCAACGGTTCGGCGTACTCCTCGAACGCCTCGCGCGCCTCGGCGCGGGTCGTCGATGCGAGCAGGATTTCGCCGCTCATCAGGCGCAAGGATTCCAGACGCCGATCGAGCGCCTGCCGCAACGCCGTGACCGCGCCGAGCGGCTCGAACGTGGACGCGAACGCGCGGGTCAGCTCCACCACGTCCTGCGGCACCTCGACGACGTCGTAGTCGAAGTGACAGATCGTGCCGAACAGCGCGTCGCGCGAGGAGACCGGAAAGCCGACGTAGGTCTGCACGACGGGACGCTTGGGGTGGCCCTCCAGACGCAGGTCGGCGCGCGCGTCGTCGACGAGAAACGCATCGCGCGACTGCTGCACGAACACGCAATAGGTCTGGTCGACCGGGACCGCCTCCATCGTCGCGGCGTAGGGATCGAGCCGGTCGACGATCACCAGGTTGCGCAGCTCGGCCGCGTCGAACCGGAAGAACGCCGTGAACCGGCAGCCCGACAGCAGATTGAGCGTCTCCAGCGCGCCGGGCAGGCGCCCAGCCTCGACGAGGGCGGTGAGCTGGTGGAGGGTGGTCTGCTTCATGCGGCATAGCCTAGCGCGAGCGCCCCGCGGTGCGGACACACGCCGTTGACACGGCGCCGGCGGCGTTCATGGCCGACGCCGCAGCGGCACGCTCAGGACTCAGCGCGGGTTGAGCTGCCCCAGCGTGGCGTCGAAGCGGCCTTCGCGCTCGGCCATGCGCAGCACCTTCACCCGCTCGACGAGGATCTCGTCGGGCACCGGCTGCCGGGCGAACTGGGCCATGACCTCGTCGATGAAGTCCGACAGCGGCATGTAGCCTTCACGGGTTTCCTGGCCGGGCGTCAGTCCGGTCTGCACCGCGGGCGGGACCAGTTCGATGACCTGCACGCGGCCGGCCAGCACGTGGCGCAGCGAGACGGTGTAGGCGTGGATCGCCGACTTGGTGGCGCTGTAGGTCGGTGCGACCGTCAGCGGCACGAACGCCAGGCCCGAAGACACGTTGACGATCGCGGCGTGCGGCCGCGTGGCGAGGTGCTCGACCAGCGCGTCGGTCAGGCGGATCGGCCCGAGCAGATTGGTGGTGATCGTCGCTTCGGCATCACCGAGATCGCGCGCATGGCCCATGTCCTCGTTGCGCATGATGCCGGCGTTGTTGACCAGCACGTCGAGCGCGGGATGCGCAGTCAGAACACGCTGCGCGAACGCGGCGACATCGGCCGGGTCGGCGATGTCGAGTTCGAAGGCATGCATGCGGTCGCGGTCGCCGATGGTCTCGTGCAGCGCATCGAGGCGGCGTCCGGCGACGAGGACCGTATCGCCGCGTGCGTGGAAACGTCGGGCCAGTGCGCGGCCGATGCCCGAGCCCGCGCCGGTGATCAGAATCGTGTTGCCGGTGGATCGCATGCGTCTTTCTCCACGTGTTGAAAATCGGCCGTCGACGGGTGCGCATGGCGACGCGCCGACCTGCGAAGGCTGCGCCGTGCACTTCCGTGCACGGCCGGGAACCAGCATATTCCCGACGCATTCGCCCGGTAAGCAGGCACCGGAAAGTAAGCTGCTGACCGGCCGGTTACCGGTCGATCCGGAGCTCCGCATGTCGTTCGATTTCGTCAAGCACCTCGAAACCCGTCGAAAGCTCGAGGCCGAAGCGCCGCTCGACCCGCGCGTCGAGGCGCTGGTCAACGGCGTGATCGCGCGCGTCGCCGACAAGTGGACGATGATCGTGCTCGACGTGCTGGCCGAACACGGCGAACTGCGCTTCGGCGCGCTGGGCAGGCGCGTGCCGGGCATCAGCCAGAAGATGCTGACGCAGACCTTGCGCGAGATGGAGCGCGAAGGGCTGGTGCAGCGCACCGTGCACCCGGTGGTGCCGCCGAAGGTCGAGTACCGGCTGACCGACCTCGGGCTCGGCCTGGGCGCCGCGTTCTGCGGCGTGTGGATCTGGGCCGAGCAGCACCTCGAGGCCATCGAACAGGCGCGCGCCGCCTTCGACGCGCGCGCCGCGGACTGACTCAGTCGAGATACTCGCCGCTGCCGGCGCCGTCCTTGTGCCGCAGGCGCGCGGCGGCCAGCATTTCCGGCGGCAACAGGCGCGCGTTGATCGCGCGGCCGGTCCGGCCTCCGGCGCGGGGCTGCCAGTGGGTCACGCAGCCGCAGGTGCGGCACCGGTGGAAGTCGACGTGGCGGCCGTTCCAGGCGTAGGTGGCGGTGCTGGCCGCGTCCGGCAGGCCCAGCTGGTCGGCATCGTAATAGGCCCACAGCACGCCGTAGCGCCGGCACAGCGAGCAGTTGCACTCGGTGACTTCGGTCGGCGCGGTCTGGATCGCGATGTCGATCGCGCCGCAGTGGCAGGTCGCGTGGACAGTCATGGGCCGGTGGCCGGACGCGGGTCACGGGGCGGCTGCGGCGGCGCGGATCGGTTTGGGCGCATGGCGGAGCTCCGGAAGTGGGACGCGTCGATCCTGCCAGTTGTGGCTGCAGCAGCGGGTCGCGCCGGCGCGCACACGTCGTGCAGGCCGCTCGTGGCAGACTCCGCTCCCCTCGAGGAGCCCGCCATGCACCAGGCCGCGACCAGATTGCCCGCCCACGCCGAAGCGCGGCGTCTGTCCGCATTGCATGCCTACGACATTCTCGACACGCCGGTGGAAGCGGTGTTCGACGACATCACGCGTCTGGCGTCCGCGATCTGTGCCACGCCAATGTCGATCATCAGCCTGGTCGACGCGGACCGGCAGTGGTTCAAGTCCGAGCTCGGGCTGGGCATGCGCGAAACGCCGATGGATGCGTCCATCTGCGCGCACGCGATCCTGGAGCACGACTTTCTCGAAGTGCCCGACACCACCGTCGATCCGCGCTTCGCCGGCAATCCTTTGGTTACCGGCGCGCCGGGCCTGCGCTTCTACGCCGGCGCATTGCTGAAGACGCCCGATGGCCTGCCGCTGGGCACGGTCTGCGTGCTCGATACCGTGCCGCGCACCCTCACGCCGGCACAGGTCGAAACGCTGCACGCGCTGGCGCGTCAGGTCATGGCGCAGTTCGAGCTGCGGCGCATGGTGATCGAGGCGCACGCACTCAACCAGCAGCGCGCGCGCGTGCTCGCCACGGCTGGTCACGATCTCAAGGGCCCATTGCGCGCGGCCCTGTACGCCCTGCAGAAGGCGCGTGGCCTGAGCGGCGAGGCGCAGGCCGAGCGTCTGCAGAACGCCGAACAGGACCTGTCCTACATCAACCAGAAATTCGGCGAACTGATCGCCGCGGCGACCGGCAAGCGCGGCGCCGCGCCGCCGGAACTGCGCGAGACCGATCTGGGCCCGGTGCTCGAAGACGTGCAACGCGCCTGGGCACGGGCGGCGCAGCGCAAGGGCATCGAACTGGTCGTCGACGCGACACCCTGCGTGGCGAAGACCAACGCCTCGTTGCTGGAAACGCTGCTCGGCAATCTCGCCTCGAACGCGATCAAGTACACGCCGGCGGGCGGCCGCGTGACCATCGGCTGCGGTCCGGATGCGGACGGCGGCATCGCGGTGGTCGTCACCGACACGGGCATCGGCATGGACGCGTCGCGTGTCGGCGAGTATTTCGACGCGTTCCGCCAGGCCGACGCATCCTCCGAAGGTCTGGGCATCGGTCTGTGGATCGTGCAGCAGGCTGCCGACGCCCTCGGCGCCCGGGTCGAGGTGCAGTCCGCACTCGGCGAAGGTGCGCGCATCTCGGTGCATCTGCCCGGCGTCTGATTCCGGGATTCACGAACGCCGTGCGCGAGGCCGGGCAAGGTTGGCCGCGTGGACGTGCCGACGCTCTATCTGGTGGACATCGAATGCGCGGCGCTGCCGGAAGCGGGTGACGACGGCGCGGTCTGCATGCTCGCGCCGGGCCTGTATCTGGTGGAAAGCGGACTGTCGCGCTCGCGGCTCTACCACGCGTGGAAGCGGCGCCATGTGCCGACCCGGTTGCTGGTGGCACCGCTGCGCGAGGCGCCCAAGTGCAAGGGCATGGCGCCCGGCGCCCTGACCTGGCTGTGCGCACGCGGATATCGCTGAAGCCGGTTCGCTGCAGCGCAGGACGGCCCGGCCCGGCGTCGCGGCTAGAGTGTCCGTCCGCACCGAGCGCAGGACACCCGCATGACGACGCCCACGGCTGCCGCATCCATACGCGCCGGGAAGGCGCCAGCCGTGCGGTTCGATGCGCATGCCCGCGCGTTGCGCCGCGCTGCCGCCGCCCTGCTGCTGTGCGTGGCGTCGACCACGGTCTGCGCGCAGGACGGTCCTGCAGTCGTGCGCATCGTCGAAGGCGCGTCGGGTTACACCTTGCAGGTCGACGGCACGCCGTTCCGGATCCGCGGCGCCGGCCTGAGCGGCGGGGACCAGGCGGCGCTCGCCGCGCGTGGCGCGAACTCGTTCCGGACCTGGAGCACCGATCCCGATCCCGCGAAGGTGCGCGCGATGCTCGACGAGGCCCACGGCCACGGCCTGCGTGTGGCGATGGGCCTGGCCGTCGGCAAGGAACGCCACGGCTTCGATCTCGGCGACGCGGACGCGATCGCCACGCAGCAGGCGCGCGTCCTCGACCAGGTGCGCGCCCACAAGGACCATCCCGCGGTGCTGATGTGGGTGGTCGGCAACGAACTGAATCTGTCGGCCACCGATCCGCGCATCTGGGACGTGGTCGAGTCGATCACGCGTGCGATCCACGTCGAGGACCCGAACCGCCCGGTGATGACACCCCTGGCCGGTTTCGACACGACACTCGCCGCGCAACTGCGCGCACGCGCGCCGTCGCTGGATCTGATCGGCATCCAGATGTACGGCGACATCGGCACGCTGCCGGCGAAGCTCGCGGCCGCGCGCTGGAGCGGGCCCTACGTCGTGACCGAATGGGGCCCGACGGGCCACTGGGAAAGTCCGGAAACCCGCTGGAAAGCGCCGGTCGAGGATCACGCCTCGCGCAAGGCGGAGCTGCTGGCCGCGCGCTTCGCCGGCATCGAGGCCGACACCCGCCAGGCCTTGGGGTCGTACGTCTTCCTGTGGGGCCAGAAGCAGGAGCGCACGCCGACCTGGTACGGGCTGTTCCTGTCCAGCGGCGAGTCCACGCCGGGTGTCGATGCAATGCAGAAGGCCTGGACCGGCGCATGGCCTGCGAACCGCGCGCCGACGATCGGGCCGCTGCAGGTGGACGGCCGCGTTGCGACCGACAGCATCGTGCTGGCGCCCGATGCGGAACAGTCCGCACGCGTGGAAGCGTCCGATCCGGACGGTGATCCGCTCGAGTACCGCTGGACCGTGCGCGAGGAAAGCCGGGCGACCTCGATCGGCGGCGATCCGGAAACCCTGCCGCCCGAAATCACGTTGCGCGTGGCGAATGCCGATGGCGGCACGCTGCACTTCTCAGCACCGCAGCGCCCCGGCGCGTACCGCCTGTTCGTCGAAGTACGCGACGGCAAAGGCCACGCCGCCTACGCGAACCTGCCGTTCCATGTGGGGTCACCGCCGGCGCGTTGAGGAACTGCCGTCGCGTGACGCGGTGCTGCGATCTGGCGTATCGCGCATGCCACGCATGCCGCAAGCCACGGATCTCACCGCACTCGGCGGACCGCTCCTTCCCCCGCATGCGGGGGAAGGCCGGGATGGGGGCGAACCTTGCGCGCCTGGATCGACGCATCGAGCGCGGTCAGACAACCGACTGCACGAGGTCAGGACGCCGCACGAGGCCAAGGTCTCGCGATCGGGCTGTTCGCCCCCACCCAACCCTCCCCCGCAGGCGGGGGAGGGCTGTATCAAAGCCTCTCAGCGCGCGGGCACGACCCGCAGCACACGCCCGTCCGCGCTGTCGGTCAGCAGGTACAGCGCGCCATCCGGCCCCGTGCGCACGTCGCGGATGCGTTCGCCGAGTTCGCGGAACAGGATTTGTTGCGTGCCGGGCGTGCCACCCGCCATCGGCACGCGACGCACGCTGCGTTCGGCGAGGGCGGAGACGAACAGGCTGCCGCGCCATTGCGGGAACAGCGCCGCGTCATACCAGGCCATGCCCGAGGGCGCGATCGACGGCGTCCAGTGGGTCAGCGGATCGGTGATGCCCGGCCAGCTGCGGTAGGGCGTGACGCGCGCGCCGGTGTAGTCGACGCCGTCGGTGGTGATGGGCCAGCCGTAGTTCGCGCCGGCGACGATCGCGTTGAGTTCGTCGCCGCCCTTGGCGCCGTGCTCGTTCGAATACAGCACGTCGCCCACGCGCACCATCGCCTGCGGATTGCGGTGGCCGCTCGAGTAGATCTCCGGAAGTGCACCCTCGCGGCCCACGAATGGGTTGTCGCGCGGTACGCGGCCGTCGGTCTGCACGCGGATGGTCTTGCCCAGATGCGTGTGCAGGCGCTGCGCGTCGGTGCGTTCGAGATTGCCGTCGCCGACCGCGGTGACCAGCGTGCCATCGCCTAGCAATGCCAGGCGGCCACCGAAATGCTGGCCGGCCTGCTTGGCCGGTTGCGAGGTGAAGATGGGTGTGACCGCGTGCAGACGCGTGCCGTCGAAACGCGCGCGCACCACGCGCAGGTGGTTCGCATCGGGCGTGCCGTGCGCGAACGACAGGTAGAGCAGACCGGTGTCGGCGAAGCCGGGGTCGACCATGACGTCGAACAGGCCCGCCTGTCCCATCGCCAGCACGGGCGGCAGGCCGTCGACGGGCGCCGGGCGCACGACCAGCGCATTCGCGTCGTCGCGTTCGATCACGCGCAGTCGTCCCGGGCGCTCGGTCACGAGCATGCGGCCGTCGGGCAGGAAGGCGAGGGACCAGGGATGGTCGAGACCATCCGCGACCGTTTCGACGCGGTAGTCGCGCGTTTCGCCCAGTGCCACGCCGGCGCAACACAGCAGCCACGCGGCGACGGCCCACGCGTGCCAGGCACGGACCGGATTCGAAGACCTGGACATCGCAGGCATGCACGCTCCACATCGGCGCCGCGACTGCGGCATCATCGCCCCATGATGCTGCAAGCCCGTCCACGATGCCGATGCCATCCATGACCCGTTCCGTCGGCTGGGGCCGACGACTCGCGCTGTTCGGCGTCGCAGTGCTGCTGGCCGCCGCATGGGGCAGCGTGGTGCAGACGCAGTTCAATCTGCAGGCGCTGGTCGCGCTGGAGGTGGACGTGCCGATGCAGGTGCGCACGACGACCACGCTGCAGGACCTCGCCGGCTTCGGACCGGTCTACGCCGGCATCGTGCTGGCTGCATGGCTGCCGGCGTTCCTGGGCGCGGCGCTGCTGCTGCGCAGATGGCCGCAGTGCCGTGTGCCGCTGTACGCGCTCGCCGCAGGGGTCGGCGTGATCGCCGCGATCCGGACCATTGATGCGTTCGCGCCGATGCCGGTGCTGATCGACGCGACGCGCGGCACGGCAGGACTGCTGGCAATGGCGGCCGGCAGTCTGCTCGCGGGCGCCGCCTTCGCGTGGTGGACACGTCCGCGCCGCAGACGGCTCTGAGTGGACCGGCGCCGGGGTTCGTCCGGCAGCTGTGTCATCGCTGTATCGCAGGCAACGACATCGGCCATCGATGTGCTGAATGCTTCGCCTTGCCGGCCGACTCACGGCCGCGCATCGATGGTGCGTCCACGGCGATCCCCGCCGTTGGAGCCCATCATGAGCAACCCGAACCAGCAGCCGCAGCAGCCCGATCAGCGCGAACCGCAGCATCAGGGTGACGAACGGCAACCGCAGCGCCAGGCACCCGGCCAAGGCAGCGAAGAGGAAGAATGAGTCGACGGTTCCGAGACCGTCGGTCGCGACGCCCCGGCGATGCCGGGGCGTCGCGCGGGGATCAGGCGACGGCCTTTCCCAGATCGGCGATGCGGTAGCCCGCACCGGTGATCGTATGCAGCAGCTGCACCGGCTGGTCGCGATCGACGGCCTTGCGCAGGTTGTACAGGTGACTGCGCAGCGTGTCCGAATCCGGAAGGGTCAGACCCCAGATTTCCTGCTCAATCTCACGACGACTGACCACGCGCGGCGCTTCGCGCATCAGGATGGTCAGGATCTTCAGCGCGATCGGTGCCAGATTGAGTTCCTGTCCGCCGCGCTGAACGCGCAGCGACGCCGGGTCCAGCACGAGATCGGCGATCTGCAGGACCGTGGCACCGACTTCGCGACGTTCGCGACGGATCAGCGCCCGCACGCGCGCCTCGAGTTCCTTGATGTCGAACGGCTTGGTCAGATAGTCGTCGGCGCCCGCTTCGAGACCTTCGATCTTTTCTTCCAGCGAGTCACGCGCGGTCAGCATCAGGATCGGCGTGGTGCTGCGATGTTCGGTGCGCAGGCGACGGCAGACTTCGATGCCGCTCAGGCGTGGCAGCATCAGGTCGAGCACGATCACGTCGAACGCGATTTCGGTGGCCAGATTGACGGCGTCCAGTCCGTCGGCGGCGTAGTCGACCTCGAAGCCACGGCTCTCGAGGAACTCGCCGACCGGTTCGGAAATATTGCGGTTGTCCTCGACGAGCAGGATGAGACCGCCAGGACTGTGGTGCGCCATGAAACGACTCCGGAGACGTGGATTTAGGTTCGCGAAATTCGCATCAAGCCGGTGCAAGGCCGGTGAAAACCCGTGTGCGATTCCGAACATATGCAAAGTATTTAGCTGCGCGTTAGCGGCCTTTGCCGACATGGGCGCTTTGCGGTGCAGCAATCGCGCGTCGTGCTCGACGCGCGGGACCCGATTGCGGACGACGACCGCTTGGCTGATCAATGGTATTCGGCCAGTCGACGCCTGATCCGCTTCGGACCTGCGGCGAACGACCTGCGCTCAGTCGACCACCGCGGGGCGCTCGGCTTCAAGCTCGGTGCGGTCGCGACCGGCGTGTTTGGCGGCGTACATCGCCGTGTCCGCGCGCTGCAGCAGCGCGTCGACACCCGCATCTTCCGGGCGCAGCGCACTGATGCCGGCACTCAGCGTGACCTGCAGGCCGGGCACGTCGAGCACGACCGACGCGCCCGACAGCATCGTGCGCAGCGTTTCGATGCGCGCGCGTGCGTGTCCGGGATCGGCGCCGGGCAGGATCACCAGGAACTCCTCGCCGCCCATGCGCGCGACGTGGTCGTTGCTGCGGAACGCGCCGCGCAAGGCATGCGCGACGTGGCGCAGCACGCGATCGCCGCATTCGTGGCCGTGGCGATCGTTGATGCGCTTGAAGTGGTCGAGATCGAGGAAGGCGACCGTCAGCGGCGTGTCGGCGAGCTTCGCCGCACCGATGCTGCGCTCGAGCTGTTCGAGCGCAGCACGCCGGTTCGGCAGTCCGGTCAGCGGGTCGGTCTGCGCCAGTCGCTGCATTTCGTCGCGCTGCCGGCGCAGCACGCCCAGACGCAGCGTCAGCACCATGCTGCAGGTCAGTGCCAGCCAACCGCCGGCCAGCATGTAGGCCTCGACCTTCCACAACGCGAGCGCGGTCGGTGCGAAGGCTTCCATCGCCGCGACCACGAGGAAGGGCAGCAATCCGGCGAGCAGCGACGGTCCACCGCCACGACGACGGACCAGTGCGACGATGGCGACGCCGGCAAATGCCAGCGCCAGCAGATAGAAGCCAACCTCGGTGGCCACCGACATTGCTGCCAGCACGATCGGCGGCAGCAGCGGTGCGCAGAGTCCCGCGATGACCAGCAGTCGGGCGGCCCAGCGCACGCCGCGTTCGATCTGCGGCACCCGTCGGCGCAGCCACGACTGCCGCACCAGTGCCAGCGTGGTCACTCCGATCAACGCGACCGCCAGTCCCACCATCGCCTGCACGGCGAAGCTGCCGACCGGCAGCCACGGTCGCGGCCAGGCCCACAGCCCCGACAGCAGCGCCAACCAGATCGCGAACACGCCGACCGTGGTCGCGTAGGTCAGGAACGCGCGCTCGCGCGTGGCGACGAAACTCAGCAGCGCCGACATCACCAGCGTCAGCACCACCGCCAGCGATGCGATGCGGATCGCGAAGCGGCCGATGTCGGCACGCTGCACCGGCGCCGGTTCGCCCAGTTGCACGATCGGGCGCCACAGCGGCAGCGGATTGGCGTCGTATTCGATCTCGATGGGCGCGGTGTCGCCGGCATCGGGCACCAGCACCGTGCCGACGCCGGCGCGGAAGCGCGAGTCCAGCGTGCGGGCGTCTTCGAGCGTGCCGCAGCGGTCGCGCAGGCCGTGGCGGATGTCGACTTCGCCCGAGAGCGCATTGAGCACGACGACCGCCTGCGGATGGCCCGACCAGCCGCCGTCGGGCGCGGGCAGCTGCAACACCTGTCGGCCCGGGCGATGGACGTGCCGGCACTCGTGCAAGGCGTCGGAGACCAGGGCCGGCGCGCCGGTGACGACGGGCGCGGGCGTGCCGGCGCGCCCGCAGGCCGCCAGTGCGCACACCAGTGTCGCCACTGCGATGGACATCGCCATCGCCCGCCAACCACGCCTTCCCATCATCGTCCGCGCCGCTGACGCCCCGTCTCCCGGAATGGGAGCTTCGGGAAGTGTAACGGCCGCGGCGTGCGTTTCATGAGCGGAGCGTCGCGCCCGCGCAGGTGCCGGCCATCGTCAGCGACTAAGCTGTGGACCCCGCCGCACCCGCAACGCCCATGGGCGCACGCGCCATCTTCCATCTGTTCCTGCACGCCGCCGTGCCTGCGTTGCTGGCCTGGCTGTTCTGGCGCGAGCGCTTCGGCCGCGCCTGGGCCTTGTTGCTGCTGGGCTGGATCATCGACATCGATCATCTGCTCGCCGACCCGATCTATGCGCCGGGCCGATGCAGCATCGGCTTCCATCCGCTGCATACCGCGCCGGCGATCGCGGTCTACGCGGGGCTGACGCTGCCCAGGCGCACGCGACTCTTCGGGATTGGGCTGCTGGTGCACATCGCGCTCGATGCGATCGACTGCCTGTGGATGCGTTATGCGGGCTGACGGCGCGAGGGTGCTGCTGGTCGGCGCGACCGGACTCGTCGGTAGCCATGTGCTCGACCGGCTGCTGGACGACGTGCGGGTCGCGCGGGTGGTCGCGCCGGTGCGCCGTGCGCTGGCGCGCGTGGACGCGCGGCTGCATGCCCCGGTCGTCGACTTCGACGCCTTGCCCGACGACGCCGCGCTGTGGGCGGTCGATGTGGTGATCTGCACGCTCGGCACGACGATGCGCCAGGCGGGTTCGCGCGCGGCCTTCCGCCGTGTCGACCACGATTACCCCCTGGCCGTGGCCGCGCACGCGCGCCGGCATGGCGCGCTCGCCTTCGCCCTCACCTCGGCGATGGGTGCCGACGTGCAGTCGCGCTTCTTCTACAACCGGGTCAAGGGGGAACTGGAAGCGGCGTTGCAGACGCAGGGCTGGCCCTCGCTCACCCTCGTGCGGCCCGGTCTGATCGGCGGGACGCGCACGCAGTCGCGGTCGGGCGAGCGAGCGGCGGAAATCGTCCTCGACGCACTCGCGCCGGTACTGCCGCGGCGCTGGCGCATCAGTCCTGCGCCGCACATCGCCACCGCACTGGTCGACAACGCGCTGGCCGCACGTCCGGGCTGCCACGTCGTCGATGCGGCAGCGCTCGCGTGACAGCGCCGATTCAAGCGGTGACTGATAGGGTCGACGTCCGGGCCGCTGCGCCCATCCGATCGGAACAGGGGCCTGCCATGCGCATCACGCCACTGCTGTTGAGTTGCCTGCTTGCAAGCCCGCTGCTGGCGCATGCGGCCGGGAACGACCGTGTCGATCTGAGCCTGCCGTCGCAGCCGATGTTCACCGGCGAGGCCGCCTTCGGTGGCGGCGAATACACCGGCCCCCGCACCGACACGCCCGAGTACCGCCGCGCGCATGGCGACGACCTCGCACGGCGTGGCGGATGTCCCACCGGCCCCGACGGCAGCGAACGCACCGTCACCGGCAGCGTGAGCACCGGCATCGGCTATTCCTCGCGCGGCGGCAACGCCAACTGGAACGAGGCCGACATCAACATCTGCAAGGAAACCGTCAGCAACGCCGGCAACCTCAACACGATGCAGCTCAACCTGCGCGTGGGTCGCTACGACGGTCCGGGCTACCCGGGCGTCTACGGCGGATTCGGGCCCTATGGCGGCTACGGATACGGCGCGGGCGGTTATTTCGACGGCTTCGGTCCGGGGTATCGCGACATGTACGGGCCGTTCCCCGCGGGTCGCGTGCGCAACGAGTCGTGGATCGAGGGCCGCCAGCCCTGGCGCTGAGCGCCTGGTCAAACTCCTGCTGCGCTTGTCAGCTGGTCGAAATGCCCTCGTATGTTCCGCGCTCCGCCACGCGCCATCTGACTGCGCTCGCGACGGGCTTTGAGCTGTTTCTTCTTTCTACAGATACCGCAGCCACGCCAGATCGCGTCGCCGTGCCTTGAACCGGGCGAATGCCGCGGTCGGCGGCTGCAGCACCATCGCCAGCGCGATCGAGATCGCCACCAGCGTCGCCACGCTGTCGAAGCCGAACACCGTGCCCTTGTTGGTGCCCCAGACGGCGAGCGCGCCGAGATACAGCAGCTTCAGCACGAACAGGTGCAGCAGATAGAAGAACATCGGCGCCGATCCCAGTGCCGACAGCGGCCGCAATGCGCGTGCGAGCGCGGGTGATTCGTAGAGCCGCAACAGCAGCAGCCCGACGCCCAGCGTCAGCAGCACGAACTGCAACGAGGGCGGGTACTTGGTGACGTTGAACACCGACATCAGCGTGCGCAGGGCGTCGGCCTGCGGCGCCCACGGTGCATCGCCGTAGACGTTCGCCCAACGCAGCAAGGCGAACCCCGCCAGCGCGCCGACGCCGCTCCACACCAGCAGCGCGTGCCGGCGCGTCGGCGACGCGTCGCGTGCGAACCACGACCCGGCGACCCACCCCAGTGCGATGACACCGATCCACGGCAGCACCGGATACGAGGTGCGGGCGCGCAGGCCGTCGCCGAACTGCAGCCAGTCGCGCTGGTGCAGCACTGCCCACAGCGTGTGCAGCGGGTGCTCGGCCGTCAGACGCACGCCGTCGAAAAGGTTGTGGCCGGCGATGATCGCCACCGCCAGGGCCACCAGTGCCGCACGCGGCAGCCACAGCAGCGCGGACAGGGCCAGCATGCTCAGGCCGATCGCCCAGATCACCTGCAGATACACCGTCGAAGGCGGGAGTTCGAAGGTCCATGCGAAGTTGACCAGGGTCAGCTCCAGCACGACGAGGAACAGGCCGCGCTTGAACAGGAACGCCGAAGCGGCCCGGCGGCCGGCGGGCTTGCCGCTGGCGTAGAGCCACGCCGACAGACCGGTCAGGAACACGAACACGGGCGCGCACAGATGCGCGAGCAGGCGGCAGAAGAACAGGGCGGGCGACGCACGGGCGACCTCGACCGGATCGCCCATCTGCACGTGCAGGAAGAAGGTCTCGCGGACGTGATCGAGCAGCATCAGCACCATCACGGTGCCGCGCAGCAGGTCGATCGAGGACAGGCGTGCCGTCGTGGCGGCGGGAACGGAGCTGGGGCGCACGGCAAAACCACGGTCTGCAATCGTTAGATTATTACATAACGCTCATGGTATGCCGGCCGCGGTCGCACGGGGGCTGAACCGCACGACAGCTTGCCGACACGACCATGCCGCGCCGCTCACATTTGCCTGCCTAGGCTGGCTCGGGCCGACTTACGGCAGTCCTACACACAGCGGAGGCGATGATGACGATGAAGATTCCCCAGGGTGCCCTGATCGTGGTGGCGGATGGCGGCTCTGCCCGCGTTTTCAGCAACGTGGGCACGCAGGCCTCGCTGGCGCTGAAGCAGGAAGCACTGCTGGAGGGCATGAACCTGGACGACGAAGGTCCGTCCGGCTCGATGCCCTCGGAATCGAGCGCCTCCCAGCTCGACGAGGCCACGTTCGCCAAGCAGCTGGCGAAGGGCCTCAACGACGGCGCACTGAAGAACAAGTACGAACACCTCGTGCTGATTGCCGATGCGAAGACGCTCGGGCGCGTGCGTCCGCTGCTGCACAAGGAAACCCAGCAGCGCCTGATCGGCGATCTGGCCAAGGATCTGACCAACGCGCCGCTGGAAACCATCCAGAGCACGCTGTCCTGAGCATGGCGACCGACGGCTACCGCGAACATGCACCGCCCCGCGAAGACATCGACGCGATGGCAGGCGCGGTGGCCGTCGAGTTCGGCACCGACTGGTGCGGCTACTGCCAGGCCGCACGACCGGCCATCGCGCAGGCGCTCGCCGGTCGCGACGACGTCACCCACTTGAAGATCGAGGACGGCAAGGGCCGTCCCCTCGGCCGCAGCTTCCGCGTGAAGCTGTGGCCGACGCTGATCCTGCTGCGCGACGGACGCGAGGTTGCGCGCGTGGTGCGTCCATCCGATGCAGCCACCGTCGTCCAGGCGCTGCGCGCGCTCGACTGAGCCTGGGCCGCAGTCGGGACTTCGTCGTCCTGCCCGCATCGAGGCGCCCGCTACGACATCCGCCAGTCCGGTCACCCGCGCCGATTCTGTCGTCATCCCGCTGCTTCCAGAAGCTTCTGGGCAACCGACCCGGCGCGAGCCGCCATGCAGCGGTCGACGTCGCCGGGTCGATCAAGCACGGGCTCGGGACGCTTTGCGTCTGAATCACACCCATGGGCGCGCGCGCATGACTTCCGTCGCGCGACGTCAGTGGGCGGTTCCGCTAAGGTCGATCCTCCGATTCGAGGGGAATTCCAGGGATGACACATCCGATCGTTCCGGCGGTGCGCAGCACGCTGGCCAAATCTCTGCTGGCGATCGCGCTGGGCCTGTCCGCACCGCTCGCACTGGCAGCCGAGCCGACCACCGCCCTGCATGGCGATGTCGCATCGGCCGGCACCCTGGTGCCGGTGCAGACCTTCACCCTCGACAACGGGCTCGAAGTCGTTTTCCACATCGACCGCTCCGATCCGGTGGCCGCAGTCGTGCTGGCCGTGCACGTGGGCTCTGCGCGGGAGACGCCCGGACGCACGGGCTTTGCGCACATGTTCGAGCATCTGTTCTTCCTCGATTCGGAGAACCTCGGCCCCGGCGGCCTGGACCGCATGAGCGCGCGCGTCGGCGGCAGCGGCGCCAACGGCTCGACCAGCCACGACGTCACCGACTATCTGCAGACCGTCCCCAACGACGCGCTGGAAAAGATGCTCTGGGCCGAGGCAGACAAGCTCGGCTGGTTCATCAACACCGTGACCGATGCGGTGGTCGAGAAGGAGAAGCAGGTCGTCAAGAACGAGAAGCGGCAGAGCGTCGACAACCGCCCTTACGGCCACGCCTATGCGGTGATGCTCGACGCGCTGTATCCCAAGGACCATCCCTACAACTGGGCGGTGATCGGCTCGCTGGCCGATCTCGACGCGGCCACGCTCGACGACGTGCAGGCGTTCTACCGCCGCTGGTACTCGCCCAACAACGCGACGCTGGTGATCGCCGGCGATTTCGACCCGGCGCAGGCGCGGGCCTGGGTGGAGAAGTACTTCGGCGAGATTCCGCGTGGCTCCGAAACCGAACGCGCGGCGCCGCGTCCGGCGGCCCTCGCCGGCGATGTGCGGCTGATGCACGAGGACAACTACGCCAAGCTGCCGGAACTCAGCCTGGCCTGGCCGGCGGTCGAGGAGTCGCATCCCGATGCGGTCGCACTGGAAACGCTGGCGCGCTATCTCACCGACGGCAAGGAAGCGCCGCTCAATGCGGTGGTCGTCGACGAGAAGCGTGTGGCGCCGTCGGTAGATGCCGGCCTGATGGGCGGTCAGATCGCGGGCGCATTCCTCGTGCGCGCGCGCGGCTTCGACGGCGGTTCGCTCGACGAGGTGCGGTCGGCCATCGAGGACGGGTTCGCGCGCTTCGAAGCGCAGGGCGTCGACGCCGACGCGCTGCAGCGGATCAAGACCAGCAGCGAGGCCGAACTCTACGGCGAGCTCGACAGCGTGCTGGGCAAGGGGCGCCAGCTGGCGCATGCCAATGCCACCACCGGTGATCCAACGCAGATCGATCGTCGCCTGGCGCAACTGCAGGCGCTGACGCCTGCCGATCTTGAGCGTGTCTACCAGCGCTACATCAAGGGTCATTACAGCGTCGCCACCAGCTTCGTCCCCAAGGGGCAGCCGCAACTGGCGTTGTCCGATTCGCGCGTTGCCACGGTCGTCGAAGAACCGATCGTCGAAGGCGCCGAGGCCGCGATCGACGCACGAGCCGGCGACACGGTGTATGCGCGCACACCGTCGAGCTTCGATCGCACGGTCGAGCCCGGCTATGGCAAGGCGCCGGTGATCGTGCCGCCGACGGTCTGGAACGCGCGCCTCGCCAACGGCCTGCAGGTGTCGGGCATCGAGCACGACGAGACGCCGATGGTGCGCTTCGAACTGTCGATCGACGGCGGCCGCCTGCTCGACGATCCGGCTACGCCCGGTGCGGCCGCGCTGACCGCGCGCATGCTCGACCGCGGCACCGCCAGGCGCACGCCGGCCGAACTGGAGAACGCGTTCAAGGCGCTGGGCGCCGGCGTCAACGTGCGCGCCGACGGCGAGCGTTTCCTCGTCTCGGGCAGCACGCTGGCGCGCAACTTCGCCGACACCATCGACCTCGTCGGCGAAATGCTGGTCGAACCGCGCTGGGATGCGCAGGAACTGGAACTGGCCAAGGCCGCGACCGTCTCCGACATCCAGGGCGCGCGCGCGCAGCCGACCGCGCTGGCTTCGCGCGTGTACGCGCTGGTCAACTACGGTCCCGACCACATCCTCTCGCGCAATGCGCTGGGCACCGAGCGCTCGGTCGCGGCACTCGATGCAGACGATCTGGCCGGCTACCTGCGGCAGCTCTCGCCCGACCATGCACGCCTGCGCATCGTCGGCGATGTCGACCAGGCCGCGGCGATGGCCGCGCTCGCCGGACTCGACGCGCGTTGGGCCGCGCGTCCGGTCGAGATCCCCGAATGGACCGCGCCCGCGCGTCCCGACCACACGACGGTCTACGTCTACGACGTGCCCAAGGCCGCGCAGTCAGTGCTGCTGTTCGGCCAGCCGGCGATGCGTCGCGCCGATCCGGACTTTTTCGCCGCACGCGTCGCCAACTATCGCCTCGGCGGTGGTGGTTTCGCGTCGCGCCTGACCCAGGAACTGCGCGAGGGCAAGGGCTACACCTACGGCATCAACTCGAGCTTCGGCGGCACGCGTCGCGACGGCAGCTTCACGGTGTCCAGTTCGGTGCGCTCCAACGTCACGCTGGAAGCGGCCACGCTCGCCCGCGACGTCATGCGCGACTACGGCGCCAGCTTCACCGCCGAGGATCTCGAAGTGACGCGCAGCGCGATGGGCAAGAGCCGCGCGCGCGAATTCGAGACCACCGGCGCCAAGCTCGCCGTGCTCGAGGCCATCGGCGACTTCGGTCTGCCGGCAAACTACCTCGCCGCCGACGCGCGGACGATCGAGGGCATGAGTGTCGAGCGCGTGCGCACGCTGGCGGACCGCTGGATCGACACGGACGCGATGCGCATCGTGGTCGTCGGCGACGCCGCCAGCCAGGCCGAGCGCCTCGAGGCCTTGGGATACGGCGCGCCGGTCATCGTGAACGAGGCAGTGAGCGAAGCCGACCGTTGAGGCCGGCAACTCGGGATCGCTCAGCTGCCGCGCCGTGCTGCAGGTCGACGCGGTGGCAGGGGGCCGCGATGTCGTGAGACGTGCAGGTTCCCTGGCACGCTGAAACGCCATAGATGGTCGACCGCGTGACGGATGCCGATGCGCGTGGTCGCCGCCGGTTCTGTCGGCGGCGGCGTGCCGTCGTCGCCGATCCACAGGCGCGAGCCGCGTCTGGTGATGTCGAGGCCGGCATCGCCACGATCCACGCCGAACGCCTGCGCGAGGCGTCCCGGGCCGGATGCCAGCAGCGTCGGCGTCGACGTGCCACGCGCCTGCGCCATGCGGTCGAGTCCGGCCAGCGGCTCGGCGGCGCGCAGCAGCACACCGTGCCCGGACCGCTGGCCGCAGACGGCGTTGATCGCCCAGTGCATGCCGTAAATGAAGTAAACGTACAGATGTCCGGGCGCGCCGAACATCACCGCGTTGCGCGGCGTCGGGCCGCGGTAGGAATGCGCGGCGGCGTCGTCGCGGCCGCAATAGGCTTCGACCTCGACGATCCGCGCACGGCGGCCATCGTCCGCCACCAGCATCTTGTTGAGCAGATCGGGCGCGACGACGGATGCATCGCGGGCGTAGAAGCGGCGGGGCAGGGGACGCATGTCGACAGCCTGCGCAGCGGAACGTCACCTGCGCGCGAACATCGGCTCAGGTGTCATGCGCGTCGCCGCGGCGCGCGATGAAGGTGATCTTGCCGGAGGTTTCCAGCACCGCCAGTTCGATCTCGGCGAGCGTCGCGTAGCCGGCCGTGCGACGCGCGATCGCGAAGTCGCGTTCGCTGATCGATTGCCGTGCAAGTTGTTCGCGATAGAGATGGCCATGGCGCGCGAGGATCACCGGCATGCCTTCGACGAGCTGGTCGAAACGCCGGCTGCGCGCGGACAGGCGACCGACCGTCCAGTTCAGCGCCAGCAGCGTCGCGGCGAGAATCAGGCCGCCGAGCAGGGAAGTGTCCTCGCCGATCAGCGAGTTCTGCACCGCGGTGCCCAGCAGCACGACAACCAGCAGGTCGAAGGGCGTGAACTGGCCCACGGTGCGCTTGCCGGTGACCCGCATCAGCACCAGCACGACAACGTACACGGCGATCGCCCGCAGCACGAATTCCCACCAGGGCATGCCGAGCGAAAACAGACTGTCGAGCAGGTCGTGCATGGCGCCTCCGCGATCCGTCGAGGACCGGCACCGCTGTATCGCCCGAGGCGCGTGGCGCAATAGTGAACGGGCGACGTCTTCATTCCACACGGCCCCGTCATGCCGAGGGCTCGAAGATAGCGCAGTGCCCGGCCGCCCCCCTCCGGTCGATGGACACCGCAATGCCTCCTTTCAGCTTCACCCTGCGGCACAACGCCGCGACCTTCGACTGGGAACTCGCCGATGCGGGCGCCGGCGGCGCGCACTCGCGCCACGTCAGCCGGTCTTCGGCACTCGATATGCTGGCCGCGGATCCGCAGATCCTGCTGCGCGGCGCAACGGTGCGCGTCTTCGGTGCCGACGGCGGCTACGAACGCGAACGGACGTACGTGCCGTCGCCTGCGACGGACCCCGCGCCGGCGAGCATCGAGGCCTGAGGCCCGCAGCCCGGTTTTCACAGGGGTTTAATACCGCCTGCTCGAACGTCGGCGGTCCGGAGGAGAGGACGGACCGCTGCGATGACGACGTCACGTCATGAAGTGCTGATCGGCGCCATGGTGCGCCTGTGCCGGGACAAGTACCCGGACCTCGAATGGAGTGATGTAGAACCGGTCATGCGCCGCATCTGGACAGCGGCCGGCTATGCGCCGCGCTGGGACCGGGTGCGCGATCTCGCATGCCGGCTCTGGTGTCGCGCTGCGTGCGGATCCCGCGGCCAGCCGGTCGTGACCGCACCGCTGTCGCTCGCGGTGCACTGAATCACTGCAACTCAGTACGTTTGAGGCGGATCCTGCGGCGCGTTCGGCGGCGGCGGATCCTGGCTCGGCTGCGGATCGCGCTCGGGGTCGCCCGGCGTCGGCAACGGCGGATCGACCGGCTGATCCGGCATCGGGTCGTGCATCGGATGGGGAATGCTGCCCGGCACGTCTTCGGAGGGTGTCGGCGGGCGCGTGGGATTCGGCATCTGCATGACGGTCTTCCGGCGTTGGGAGAGTGCCCAAGGTGGGCGTGCGAACGGTACGTGGGTGTGAATTCCGCAGACGCTTCACGCCGCGCGCCGCAGGCTGGTGCCATGCCGGCGTCCGCACACGCAGTTCTTCGTTGCCGCACCTGCAATGCGTAGGTTCGTGCAGGCCATCGCCGATGAATCGGTGCCGGATGTCCTGTCACGGGATGTCGCGACCGCGCTGGCGGATGCGCCCCCGCGCTACAACATCGCATCCGATGGCGATGCGCTGGTGTTGCGGATGCAGGACGGCGAAGTGGTCGTCGACACGCTGCGCTGGGGGCTGGTGCCGCGCTGGTCGAAACTGCCGGAAACCGCGTACAGCACCATCACCGCGCGCCTCAAGCGCGCACCGACCAGCCGCATCTATGCGCGGCCCTGGGCGTCGCATAGATGCGTCGTGCCCATGAACGGGTATTACAAATGGGACCGCAGCGGCGACCGGCCGGTGCCGCATTTCATCCAGGCGCGCAGCGGCGGTCTGCTGTTCGCGGCAGGCCTTTGGGATCTGTGGGAACGCGAGCTGCCACCGCTGGCGTCGTTCGCGATGCTCACCATGGAGAACCCGGCGATCCCGGCGCCGCTGTCGCCGGACGGCCCGCTGTTCCTGGCCGCGGACGCGCTGCTCGACTGGATGGCCGGTCCCGCGCCCGATGCGCGTCGGCTGGCGCGCCTGCCACAACCCGCACTGGAAACCTGGCCGGTCTCCCGGCGGATCCGCAGCCGCGTGGTCGACGACTACACCCTGCTCGAGCCTGCCGAAGCCGGGGCCGAGGACACATCGCTGGACGACGAAGTACTGGATGAGGACGACTGACGGAAATCTCACACGGCTCCGATAGGGTGGCGCCGACCCCATCGTCCCGGAGCCCCCATGTCGATCCTCCGCACCGCCTGCATCGCGCTGTCCCTCGCCGCCGTTGGCACACCCGCATTCGCGCAGGACGCGCCGATCACCGATGCGCAGGCCGCCTACATGGGCGCCCATGTCTTCGACCGCCAGGTCGCGATCTTCCGCGAGTTCTGCGCAACGGACGCCGCTGGCGCGCAGGCGCTCGACACCGGCGTCGCGCAGTTCCGCATCAACAATCCCGACTACGTCGCCGCCAGCGCCGCCGAACCGGACACGCCGGCATTCGCCGCGGCGGTGAAGGCCTTCGACAGCCAGTTCGACCAGGTCGCCGGCACCATGCGCACGCAATTGCAGGGCCGCCCGGTGGGTCCGCAATGCACGCAGCTGGGCGACCAGCTGCGCCAGGCGCGCTTTGCCACGCTGCTGGAACAGGCCAAGCGTCGCTCGGCACCGGCAGCGGCACCGACAACGCCCTGACGCGTCAGAAGGCGGTGCCGTCGACGGGATCCCGCGGCGGCACCGGCAACCCGAGGATGCGCGCGCGTGTCGCCGCATCCGGCGCTTCGCGCAGCACGTCCCATTCCTGCCCGGTCGGGTAGGCGCCGACCACGCGGAAGGCGGAGTCGGCCTCGAGCCGGCAGTGACCGGTTCCGGCCGGCAGCATCAGCGCGTCGCCGGCCTCGACGCGAACCGCCTCTCCGCCCGGACCACCCAGCAGCAGTCGCGCGCTGCCCGCGTATACGCCCAGCACCTCGTGCGCGCTCGAGTGGTAGTGGTGGTAGTCGTAGACGCTGCCGCGCCAGTCCGGTGGCCAGCCATTCGCATCGAACATCGCCTCGAACGCGGTGGCGTCCGGCACGCTGCCATCGGCCAGACGCAGGCCGCGATAGACGCGGACGGGGATCGTCGGATTGTTCGGCACCCAGTCGCGGGGCGCCAGCAGCAGGCGTTCGATGTGCATCACGGTTGTCCGCAGGACGACTCCCGCCAGCCTGCGTCACATCGCGTCGGTGCGGCGGCAATGTCCGGTTGCGTCAGCCCTGGAGCGCGACGTGCAGCGGCGCGGCGACATCCCACAGCGCGCGTCCGCGCAGCGCAGGCAGCTCGACCAGTACGGCGGCGCCGGTCACGGTCGCCCCTTGCCGCTGCGCCAGCGACAGCGCAGCCCGCAGGGTGCCGCCGGTCGCCAGCACGTCATCCACCAGCACCACCCGCGCGCCGGGCCGCAGGGCATCGGCGTGCATCTCCAGGCGGTCGCGGCCGTATTCGAGCGCGTAGTCGTGCGCGATCACCTGCGCCGGCAGCTTGCCCGGCTTGCGCACCGGCACGAAGCCGGTCCCCAGGGCCTGCGCCAGCGCGGCGGCGAAGATGAAGCCGCGCGACTCGATGCCGATGAAGGCGTCGGGCACCGCGTCGCGCCATGGTGCCGCCATCGCATCGATCGCACCGGCGAACCCGCGCGCATCGGCGAGCACCGGCGTGATGTCCTTGAACACGATGCCGGGTTTGGGGAAGTCGGGGACTTCGCGGATCAGCGACGACCAGTGCGGCATCGGGGCGGGGCTCGTTCCGGGGGCGACGATGATGGCCGCACACCGGTTCGGACACAATGCGCGCCTGCGCGACGCCGTGTCGCGCGCTGCCGCCGGTGCCGCCATGCCCACAGTCCGTCGAGTGCCGTACCGGCCGCTGGCCATCGCGCTGCTGGCGTGCTGCGCGCTGGCGGCCGCATCCACGGTGCAGGCGCGCACGATCTGGCGCTGCGTCAAGGACGGCACGGTCAGCCTGTCGACCGCGCCCGAGCCCGGCTCGAAATGCGAGGCGCGCGAGATTCCCGACGATGCGGTGCAGACGCCGAATCTGTGGGGGGCGATGGGCGTCTTCAGCGGCGTGCTGTACGAGCGCGAGCAGGATGGCGTGCTGGTCTACGGCACGCGACGGTTGCCGGGCGCACGCGAGTACCTGCGCTTCACCGTGCAGACGCCGCCCGGCGAGCCGGCGCACGAGGGACTGGGCAACGTCGGCACGCCGCAGCTCGCGCCGCATTCGGTGCTGTTCACGGCGAACGCGAAGACCTATGGACTCGACGAAGCCTGGCTGCGCGCGATCGCGCATGCAGAAAGCGGCTTCGATGCCGATGCGGTGTCGTCGAAGGGCGCGCGCGGCGTCATGCAGTTGATGCCCGACGTGATCGCCGACTACGGCGTGAAGGATGCGGATGCGCCGGCCGAGTCCATCCGCGCGGGCGCGCAGCACCTGCGCGGCCTGCTGCGGCGCTACAAGGGCGACCGCACGCTGGCGCTGGCGGCCTACAACGCGGGCATCGGCACGGTGGACCGCTTCGACGGTGTGCCGCCCTATGCCGAGACGCGCGCCTACATCGCCAAGGTGCAGGCCCTGTACGTGCGCTACCGGGCGGCGATGGGCAATCCGGTCGAGCGCCCGGCCCTCTGAGAACCTGTTCAAACTCCTGCCGCGCTTGCCAGTTGGCGCGAGTGCGGTGCTCGAAGGTGTCGCCGCGAGGCGGCGCCTGGCAGCGTTTGTTGCTGGCCCAAAGGGTGGCCGCATGCGGCCACAAATACTCACGTATTCGCACATACGCTGCGCTTTCCGCGCTCCGCCACGCGCCATCCGACTGCACTCGCGACGGACTTTGAACAGGTTCTGAGTCGGCCATAAGAAAGGCCGCGGTCGCCCGCGGCCTTCGATTCCTGCGTGGGCGATCAGCCCTCGCGCGGTGCCAGCCGGATCAGGCGGCCGTCCTTGCCGTCCTCGATCACGTACAGCGCGCCGTCCGGTCCCTGCTGCACGTCACGGATGCGGCCGCCCATCGGGAAGCGCTCGGCTTCGCGTGCCGACTCGCCGTCGATTTCCACGCGCACCAGCGTCTGGCCCGAGAGGCCGCCGATGAAGGCGTTGCCGGTCCATTCGGGGAACAGCGTGCCGCTGTAGAACATCAGGCTCGACGGCGAGATGACCGGTGTCCAGGTGATCGCCGGCTTCTCGAATTCCGGGCGCGTGTCGTGGTCGGGGATCGGCTTGCCGTCGTAATGGTCGCCGTTGGAGACGATCGGATAGCCGTAGTTCGCGCCGCGCTTGACGAGGTTGAGTTCGTCGCCACCGGCCGGGCCCATCTCGCTGTTCCACAGGCGGCCCTGGGAATCGAAGGCGATGCCGAGCGGATTGCGGTGACCCAGCGACCAGACCTGCGAGGCGATCTCGCCCTTGCCGGCGAAGGGATTGTCGTCCGGCACGCTGCCGTCGTCGTTAAGGCGAACCATCTTGCCCATGTTCGACTGCATGTCCTGCGACGGGTCGAACTTCTGGCGTTCGCCCGACGAGATCCACAGCTTGCCGTCGCCGTCGAAAGCGATGCGATGACCGTAGTGGCCGTTGCCGCTGACCTTGGGCACCTGGCGCCAGACCACCGACACGTCCTGCAGCGTGCCCGCGTCGAGATCGAGGCGGCCACGCGCGACGGCCGCGCCGCGGCCGCCTTCGCCATCCTCGGCGTAGCTCAGATAGACGATGCCGTTCTGCGCGAACTGCGGATGCGGCTTGACGTCACCCAGGCCGCCCTGGCCCGCATAGGCAACGGTCGGCACGCCGGAAATCTCGCGGGTCTCGCCGCCGGGCATCGCCACATGCTTGAGCACGCCGTTCTTCTCGGTGACCAGCACGCTGCCGTCGGGCAGGAACCCGATCGCCCACGGCTCGTTGAACGTCGCGATGGCGCTGCTCGCGAACGGCAGGCCTTCGATCGCATCGCCGACGGGCACCGCGGCTTGCGCGGGCGCGTCGGCCTGCGCCTGCGGCGCAGCGGTCTGCGTGGCACCGTTGGCGGCATTGCCGTCGCAGCCCGACAGCCAGAGCAGCGAGGCGGCGAGTGTGGTGAGGACGAGCGGGCGGGCGTGCTTCATGCGTGGCTCCGTGGCGCAATCGGGGAAAACCCGAGTGTCGCACACGGACCCGGACAGACCGGTGTTTCGTGCGAAGGTCTCCACCCTGTAAACGTTGTGTTCGGTTCAGTCGTTCGGACGTGGATCGTCGCGATCACCGCGACACAACGTGAGCACGCGCATCGCCGCCATGGCGCGTTTCGCGCGCGCGTGCTCACGCCGGCTGAATCTTCGTCTATGCGCTTGCGCAGCTGATGTGGTTAAGCCCTCGTAAGTCGCCGGTTCCTTGGCCCGTGCGTCGTTCATTCGGGCGACTGCAAGCTGGGGCCGTGCGGTGATCCACGACGAGGATGCATCACCACCCCGCGCAAAACCCAAGTTTGGAAACTGGAGAAGACGCTCATGAAGAACGCACGCAAGCCGCTGATCGCCACCATCGCCCTGGGTGTTGCCATGGCCATGCCGTTGGCCTTTGCGCAGGACCCGACGTCCTCCACGCAGGACGCCACCCAGCCGCCGCCGACCACCACGCAGGATTATGCGCAGGACGCCACGGCAGAAGCGCCGCAGGCGCAGCAGGGTCAGGTGACGTGGGCCGACCTCGACACCGACGGTGACGGCAAGCTGAGCCAGGCCGAGGCGGCAGGCCTCGAGGGACTGGCGCAGGTCTTCAGTGAGGTCGACGCCGACGGCGATGGCTTCATCACCCCGGAAGAGTATCGCGACTACGTGAACCGTCAGGCCGCAGGTGCCGGCGCCGCGGAAGAGTGATTTGCGTGATCGCGTAAACCGACGCGATGTTCGAGAGGGCGGCCTTCGGGCCGCCCTTTTTCATGGAGGTCGCGAGATATGGCAAGCATGAGGATGCGGCGCCCCTGAAGGCATAATCCACGCATGACGCAGATCCGACTGGTCGGCTTCGACGCCGACGACACCCTCTGGCGCAGCCAGGATTATTTCGACGAGGCGCAGGCCGAGTTCGAACGCATCGTGGGCCATTACGTGGACCTCGCCGACGTGCGCGTGCTCGACGCGCTGTACGCGGTGGAGACGGCGAACATTGCCGTGTTCGGTTACGGCGTCAAAGGCATGACGCTGTCGATGATCGAGTCGGCCACCCAGATCACCGGCGGTCGCATCGCAGCGCTCGATCTGCATCGCATCGTCGAAATGGCCAAGGGGCTGCTGCGCCACCCGGTCGAACTGTTGCCGGGGATCCGTCGGGCGGTCGAGGCGGTCGCCTCGGAGTTCGAAGTAGTGCTGATCACCAAAGGCGATCTGTTCCATCAGGAAGCGAAGGTGCGCGATTCCGGCCTGTCGGATCTGTTCCGGCGCATCGAGATCGTCAGCGAGAAGGATGCGCCGACCTATGCGCGCGTGCTGGCGGAGTTCGATGCCGGCGCCGGCGAATTCCTGATGATCGGCAATTCCCTGCGTTCCGACATCGCGCCGGTCCTCGCGCTCGGCGGTTGGGGCGTGCACATGCCGTATCGCACGACCTGGGCGCACGAGACCGAAGCGGAAATCGTGTCGGGCGAAGAGCGCATGTGCGTCGTGGCCGAACCTGCCGAACTGCCGGCGGCGGTGGCGATGCTCGCCGCGCGTGCGGATGTGCGCTGATCGTCGTCCCACGGGCTGCAAACGCTTGCATCGCCGGTAAACGTTTACAGTTTGAACCGTTTATTTACGCGACCGGCTCGAAGCGGCTGCAGGCGCTGAAATTGCACACCTGTTCATCGCCGGAGCGCCATGTTCGATCCATCGGGCCGCCGCGGTGGCGGCCACTGGAGAGAACGCCATGACGACACATGCCCTGACCCGTTGGCTCGCCCCCGGTCTCCTTGCGGCAGGCCTGAGCGCCGCCGCGTTCGCGCCGGCCCCGGCGCATGCGCAGTCGAACGACGATCTGGTGCAGGTCATCGTCGACGTCGCGGACGTGGTGCTGCGCGGCAATCAGCCGTACTACCGCGGCAACTACGACGACCGTCTGCGTGTGTCCTACGACCATCGCGGTCGTCCGACCTACTACCGCATGGCGCCGCGTTACGACAACCGCTACAACGCGCGCCACTACCGCAACGGGCCGCCGCGTCACGCACCGGCGCACGGCTGGCGCGAGAAGCAGGTCCGCCGCGAGACCTGCGACCGCCGCGGCCGTTGCACGGTGCAGTACTACGACCCGCGCCAGGACCGGTCGCGCGATCGCCGCTGGCGCTGATCGACGCTCCATAGCTTGCGGATCCACCGGCGCGCCGCAGTCACTTGGCTGCGGCGCGTTTCTGTTAGCGTGGCCGCATGGATCGCCTGTCGCCTCGCCGCTTGCGCGTTCGTCTGCCCCGCGTCTGGGCGGGCGCCTTGCTGGTCGCGACATGCATGCTTGCGGTCGCCGCCGAGCCGATGACCTGCGAACTGAGCTTCACCGCCGGCAACTGGTCGGTGCAGCACCGGGCCGCGCGCGGCAGCGGCGAGTTGCGCTGTACCGACGGGCGCAGTCTGCCGGTGCGCGTCAGCGTCAAGGCGCGCGGCGGCGACGCGCTGCGGATCGACGCGGGCGCCGCGAGTTTCAGCAACGTCGAAGATCCGCGTGACGTGATCGGCGCCTACGTCGCCAGCGGCCGCGTCGGCGAGGATCTGGCGATGCGCAAGGGCGCGATCGCCTTGCGTGTGACCGGCACCGGCGACTGGTGGCAGCAGGGCGGGCGTCCGGGCACGCTGGTGATCGCCGCCCGCTGAGTCCGGGCAGTTGACCGCGACGTTGGAGCAACCGCGGATGCTCAGTCGCTGCGATGGTGGGTATCGGCCGCACGCGGCAAGGGCCGCAGCGTGTTTTCCGCGTCCAGTCCGACTTGCGTCGCGACGTGATCGAGCGCCATCCACCACGCGCCGAGCAGGGCCGCGACGATGGCCAGGCCGATGCCCCAGCGCCACAGGCGTGGCGATCGACGGCGTTCGTGTGGCGTGTGCATGGCGGCTGTTCCCCCGTGGTGGCGTTGCGATATGGTCGTGCGCCGCGTGTCGCGGGCGCGTCATCCCGCAAGGGCCTTCGCTGCATGCAACGCGCGCGGGTTCGTCATCCGGCCAGCCGAGGAACCTGCCATGACCGTCGTCCGATCCGTCGCCATCGTCCTGCTGCTGGCCGTGCCGGTCGGCGCTGCGAGCGCGCAGGCACAGGCGCCACAGGCCGACGCCACGACGCCCGAGGTCACGGCGCCGCCTGCAGTGTGGTCGGCCGACACCGGCGACGTCTGGCTCGACACCTGGCTGGCCGACACCAATACCTATGCCGCGCGCTATCGCGGTGCGTTCGTCGACGAGCTGGTGCGCTACCAGGGCGCGCCGCGGTCGTTCGTCGTCGAGCTGCTGGATGCGGGTGCGCGCCCGGCCGATGTCTATCTGGCCTGTGCCACGGCGCAGGCATTGGGCCGCACCTGCCGCGAAATCGTCGGGCAATGGCGCCTCGATCCCGCGGGCGGCTGGCGCGAAGTGCTCGCAGGGCTGGGTGCGGACGCCGGCAGCGAGCCGCTCACGCGGGTACGCCGGGGACTGGTGTCGAGCTTCGACCGCTGGGCGCGGCCGATCCGTCTGGACGCGGCCTTGCGCCGCGCATTTCCCGACCGGGAAGGTTGAGCGATCCGGATGCCGCATCGCGCGGCATCCGGACGACAGTGCGATCAGCCGATCGCCAGCGTCTTGTTCTTGCGTTCGGCCAGTCGCTTCTCGAGATAGTGGATGTTTTGTCCACCGGCCGCGAAGCCCTGGTCGCGCATGATCCGCTGCTGCAGCGGGATATTGGTCTTGATGCCGTCGACGACCATCTCGCTCAGCGCCACGCGCATGCGCGCGATCGCAGTCTCGCGATCCGGGCCGTGCACGATCAGCTTGCCGATCATCGAGTCGTAGTTCGGCGGGACCGCATAGCCTTCGTAGACGTGCGTATCGACGCGCACGCCCGGGCCGCCCGGTGCGTGGAAGTGACGGATCGCGCCGGGCGAGGGCAGGAAGGTTTCCGGATCCTCGGCGTTGATGCGGCATTCGATCGCGTGGCCGTTCAACACGACGTCTTCCTGCCTGATCGAGAGCTTGTGGCCCGAGGCGATCATCAGCTGCTCGCGGATCAGGTCGATGCCGGTCACCAGCTCGGTCACCGGATGCTCCACCTGGATGCGGGTGTTCATCTCGATGAAGTAGAAGCGGCCGTTCTCGTAGAGGAACTCGAACGTGCCCGCGCCGCGGTAGCCGATGCGGATGCAGGCATCCACGCAGACCTTGCCGATCTCCGCGCGCGCCTCGGGCGTGATGCCCGGGGCCGGCGCTTCCTCGACGACCTTCTGGTGGCGACGCTGCATCGAACAGTCGCGCTCGCCCAGATGGATCGCGTTGCCCTGGCCGTCGGCGAGGACCTGGATCTCCACATGGCGCGGGTTCTCGAGGAACTTCTCCATGTAGACCATGTCGTTGGAGAACGCGGCCTTGGCTTCCTGCTTGGTCGTGGCGATCGCGTTGACCAGCGCGGCCTCGGTATGGACCACGCGCATGCCGCGTCCGCCGCCGCCACCGGCCGCCTTGACGATGACCGGGTAGCCGATCTCGCGGGCGATCTTGACGTTGGTCGCCGCGTCGTCGCCGAGCGGACCGCCCGAGCCGGGCACGCAGGGCACGCCGGCGTCCTTCATCGCGCGGATCGCCTCGACCTTGTCGCCCATCAGGCGGATCGTCTCGGCCTTGGGCCCGATGAAGATGAAACCGGACTGCTCGACGCGCTCGGCAAAGTCGGCGTTCTCGCTCAGGAAGCCGTAGCCCGGATGGATCGCCTGGGCGTCGGTGACCTCGGCCGCGGCGATGATCGCCGGCATGTCGAGATAGCTCTGGCCCGACGGCGGCGGGCCGATGCACACCGACTCGTCGGCCATCGCCACGTGCTTGAGGTTGCGGTCGACGGTGGAATGCACCGCGACCGTGCGGATGCCGAGGGTGTGACACGCGCGCAGAATGCGCAGCGCGATCTCACCGCGGTTGGCGATGACGACTTTTTCAAGCATGGGATTGGGGCCGTGATTCGTGATTGGTGATTGGTGATTCGTAGAAAGCGGCATCTTCGCGGACGGAAGGCGCCGACTCCTTCGATCGGATCAAGGCATTGAGCCTGGCGAATGTACGGTCGAGCAGTTGCATCAGGCCGGGATCATGCCCAGCGAATCCGAGGCGATCCGCCAGCAGGATCTGGGTGTCCAACTCCGCAAGGGAGCCGCGGGCGATCGAGAGGAAATGGATCAGTTCGGCATTGGATCGGCGTGCGGCGCCCTCGGCGATGTTCGATGGCACGCTGACCGCGGCGCGTCGCATCTGTGCCGAAAGGCCGTAACGCTCTTCGGCGGGGAAGACCGAGGTGAGGCGATAGACGAGCGCGACCAGCTCCATCGCATCGCGCCAGACATCCAGGCGCTGATGGGGTCGTTCCTTCGAATCACCAATCACGAATCACCAATCCCGGCACTTCGCTCAGCCGATCACGAACAGCGGCTGGTCGAATTCGACCGGCTGGCCGCTCTCGACCAGGATCGCGACCACCGTGCCCGAGGTCTCGGCCTCGATCGGGTTGAACATCTTCATCGCCTCGATGATGCCGAGCGTCTCGCCGGCCTTGACCGACTGGCCGACCGACACGAAAGCCGGCTTGTCCGGTGCCGGCGAGGCGTAGAAGGTGCCGACCATCGGCGACTTGGTGACCTGGCCGGGCGGCAGTTCGTCGCCACCCTTGGCGCTGCCGCCGGTGGCGGCATCGACCGGCGAGCTCATCGGCATCACCGGCTCGGCGGCGCGCGGCGCGGCCATCGCGACCGGTGCGGGCGCGTAGGCGACCGGGGCGCCGGAGTTGCGCGACAGGCGGACGGATTCTTCGCCTTCCTTGATCTCGATCTCGGTCAGGTTGGACTCTTCGAGCAGGTCGATGAGCTTCTTGATCTTGCGCAGGTCCATACGGGCCTCTCTGTCTGCGTGGGTCGCGCGGGTGCGCGAATACGGAAAAATGGGAACGGACGGGTGTCGGGCTCAGCCGGCGTGCAGCCGGGCGATCGCGGCGTCGAGCGCGTAGCGGTAGCTGTCGGCGCCGAAACCGCAGACCACGCCGGTGGCGAGGTCGCTGAAATAGCTGTGGTGACGGAACGGCTCGCGGCGGTGCGGGTTCGACAGGTGGATCTCGTAGAACGGCAGGGCGACCGCGGCCAGCGCGTCGCGCAGGGCCACCGAAGTGTGGGTGAACGCGGCCGGGTTGATCAGGATCACCGCGGTGCCGTCGCCGCGCGCGGCCTGTACCCGGTCGACCAGGACGTGTTCGGCATTCGACTGCAGGCTCTCGAGCACGTGGCCGGCAGCCTGCGCCGTGGCCTGCAACGAAGCGTCAATGTCGGCCAGCGTCGCGTGCCCGTAGACCTCCGGCTCGCGCGTGCCGAGCAGGTTGAGGTTGGGACCATGCAGGACGAGGATCGAAGCCATCGGGGACGCAGGGCGGCGGGTGCGCGAAGTCTGCGGGATGTCCCCGATGGTGTCCAGTTCGCCGACGTTCGCTGATTTTAAACGAGCGTTTGATTTTTCGTGGTCAGTCCGCGACCCACCCGTCGATCTCGCCATGGGCGAAGGGGCCGATGCGCTGCTTCAGCAGCCGGCCGTCCGGCGACAGCAGCACGGTGTAGGGCAGCACGCCGCGCGGATTGCCGAGGCGCACGCCGGCGTCGGCCGGGCCGGGCGCGTCGAGGGCGATTGCGTAATCGACCGGAATGCGTTGCAGGAAGTCGCGCACCGCGGCGGCATCGTCGAGCGCGATCCCCAGCACCTGCACACCGTTGGCGCCCTGTTCGCCGGCGAAGCGGTCGAGCTCGGGCATTTCCTCGATGCAGGGGCCGCACCAGCTCGCCCAGATGTTCACCAGCACCCGCTGGCCGGCATGGGCGGTTGGCACCCGGATCGCATCGCCGTCGAGTCCGGCGACCTCGAACGGCGCGATGACGTCGCCACGCTTCGCGACCGACACGCCTTCGGGCGGAGCGGGCGCGGTGGCGCTGAGCGTGTCGGCGTACATACGCTGGCCGGCCTCGGTGCCCAGCAGCGGGCCGGGTCCGCCGACGAAGAGGCTGGCGACCACGCCGAGGCCGCCGGCGACGAGCGCGATCGCGACCACTGTCAGCGGACCGACCTTCAAGGCGCTGCGCCGCCGAGCGCGTCGACGACCACGGCGTCGCTCAACACAGCCGGCAGCACGCGACCTTCGCCACCGCCGGCCGGATAGACCACGTACAGCGGTACGCCGACGGCGCCGTGGGTTTCGAGGAAGGCGCTGATCTCGGGATCCACGTTGGTCCAGTCGCCGACCATGTAGGTCGCGCCGGCCTCGGCCAGTGCGCCCTTGAACACGTCGCCCGACAGGACGCGGCGCTCGTTGGCCTTGCAGGTCACGCACCAGTCGGCGGTCATGTTGACGAACACCGGCGTGCCGGCGGCGCGCAATGCTGCGAGACGCTCGGCCGAATAGGCGACATACGCGCCGCCTTCGGCCACGGCCGCACCTGCAGGCGCCGGCGCGGCCAGGCGTCCGACCGCGAGCACCGGCGCCAGTGCGACCAGCACCAGCATCAGCGCGAGCACGCGATGCAGCGCGTGACCGGTCCAGCGACGCCGCTCGAACCACCACAGGGCCAGCGCCAGCACGGTCATGCCGGCGACGAGCAACGCCATCGCATCGACGCCGCGCTGCTTGCCCAGCACCCACGCCAGCCACAGCGCGGTCAGGTACATGGGGAACGCCAGCACCTGCTTGAACGTCTCCATCCACGCGCCGGGCTTCGGCAGCCGGTCGGCCAGCGCCGGCACCAGCCCGATCAGCAGAAACGGCAGCGCCAGGCCCAGGCCCAGCATCAGGAACACCGCCAGCGCCATCGGCGTGGAGGCGATGAACGCGTAGGCCAGCGCGCCGCCCATGAAGGGCGCGATGCAGGGGCTGGCGACCACGCAGGCGAGCACGCCGGTGAAGAAATCGCCGACCGGTCCGGTGCGCCCGGCCAGCGCCTGGCCGACGTTGCCGATGCGCCCGCCGATGGTGAACACACCCGAAAGACTCAGGCCCACCGCGAACATCAGGTAAGCCAGTGCGGCCACGAACCACGGCTGCTGCAACTGGAAGCCCCAGCCCAGCGCCTGGCCGGCGGCGCGCAGCGCGATCACCAGCAATCCGACTGCGGCGAACGCGACCAGCACGCCGGCCGTGTACCAGAGCGCGTGCGATCGCGCCGCCGCACGGCTGCCACCGCTCTTCGCGATGCCCAGCACCTTCAGCGACAGGATCGGCAGCACGCAGGGCATCAGGTTGAGCAGCAGGCCGCCGAGCAGGGCGAGGCCGAGTGCGGCGAACAGGCCGATCGACGCGGTGCCCGGTGGGCGGGTGCGTTCGGCATTGTCGGCGCTGGCGTCCGGCCTGCCGGCGGTGGTCGCGTCAACGTCGTCACCATCGACTGCCGGTGCATCGGCCGCCATCGCGGGATCCGCGGATGCAGGCGTCGAAGTTGCTTCGGGCGCCGTCGGCGGCGCGGCACCCGCCAACGCCGCGGCCGCCTCGGCCACGCTCTGCACGCGGCCGGCCGGTAGCGACACGCGCACCGTGCGCGTCATCGGCGGGTAGCAGATGCCTTCGTCCTGGCAGCCCTGGAAGGTCGCGACGACGTCGATATCGGCCGCATCGGCGGTCGTGCGCACCAGCGGCAGCGGCACGTCGACCTGGTCGAAATAGACAGTGACATCCCCGAAGTGCGCATCGTGATGCGCCTGGCCCTTCGGCCAGCGCGGCGCGCCGGCGCGGATGCCGGCATGGCCGCGGACCTCGAAGCGGTTGCGGTCGCGATAGAGGTAGTAGCCCTTGGCCGGCGTGAAGCGCAGCAGGATCGTGTCGCCATCGCCCGCGATGGCCTCGAAGGTGAAGGCGCGCTCGGGCGGCAGCGCGTCATTGGCATTGGCGAGAGTCGGCGCCGCACCCGCGGCGGTGCCGCCAAGCGCCTGTCCGAACGCGGCAAAGCCGGAATCGGCGGCCGGCAGCGCCCCGGGCGCGGTCGCGCCTCCGCGCGGCAATGCCACCCGCAGCGTGCGCGTCTGCGGCGGATAGCAGATGCCGGCATCCGCGCAGCCCTGGTACTTCACCTCGACCTGCACTGCGTCGATGCCGTCGGCCGGCGCACCGGTCAGTACCGCGGTCACGCGATTGCGATAGGTCTCGACCTCGCCGAAAAACTCGTCGGTGTGCCGGCGGCCGTCGGGCAGCTGCAGCGGATTGGTCTTGAAGCCGTGTTCGACCCGCGCGCCCATGCGATGGCGATACAGGTAATAGCCGTCGGCGATCGCCCAGCGGATCTCGATGCGGTTCGGCGACACGGCCTCGGCGGAGACGCGCAGCGCTTCGTCGACCGGCAGCACGTCGTCGAAACCGATGCCCTGTGCCCAGGCCGGCAGGCCGGCGACCAGCAGCACGCAGGCCAGCAGCCAGCGGCCTGCGACGGATCTGAAGGAGACCCGGCGCTCGCGGCCGGTCATGGAATCGGGAGAGGGTGCACGCATCGGGCCAGTATCGCAGGCCGCCCGCGCCGATGCCGAACGCAGGTTCAGTGCGCGCCGGTCGAGTCGGCAACCCACTGCAGATACGCCGGCAGGCCGTCGGCCACGGGCAGCGCGACCAGCTCGGGCGTCTCGTAGGGATGCAGCGCGACCAGCCGCTCGCGCAGGGCCGGCAGTTGCGCCGGTGTCGTCTTGATCATCAGCAGCACTTCGTCGTCGACCACCACGTCGCCGTCCCAGCGATAGACCGAGCGGACGTCCGGCAGCAGGTTCACGCAGGCGGCGAGGCGGGCGTCGACGAGGGCGCGGGCGATACGCTCGGCGGTCGCGGCATCGGGGCAGGTGCTGAAACAGGTGAGGACGTTTTCCATGCCCCACGATACCCTCCGCCCTCCACGGCGCCTGCACGTCGCCGCGGCCACGCTGGCGCGCCGCAGGGCGGATGCAGCATCCCGCCGGTGGGAGAAACGAGGCACCCGCATTACTGAACCGGTCGGTATAATTACTGATCTCCTTTCGACCAGCCGAATCGCGTCGCGATTCCCACCGAGTTCAATGCGTCCGATCACATCCCTCATCGCCACGGCCCTGCTGGCCTGCGCCACCCTGCCTGCCGCCGCCCAGTCGGCACCTGTCGAAATCGGCCTGGGTGCCTCGGCCACCCGCGAGAACGAAACCACGCTCGTCGCCAGCGTGGCCTGGCTGCCGGAGTGGCGCCGGACCGAGCATGGCGTGCTGCGCTGGGACGTCGGTGCGGTCTACGTGCGCGGGCGCGACAACACGCGCTTCGACCTGTCCGAAGACGCCGGCGTGTTCCACGGCGGCGCCCGCTACGAGCGCGACAACGGTTTCGTCGCCGGCTTCGGCGTCGGCGTGCAGGCCGGCCGCACCAGCGCGCTGTCGGGCAATCCGCAGTTCGTTAGTTCGATCGGCTGGCGCTGGGACCGCTTCGCCCTGCTGGCGCGGCACATCTCCAATGCCAGCATCAAGCAGCCCAACGACGGCGAAACGATGCTGCTGGCGACCTGGCGCTTCCGCTAGCCACAGCCGCCGGCTCCGGCCGCAAAAAAATTTCGCGCCCGGCCCTTGCAATCCCGGCGCCCGCGCCCATTTCCCGATCCGTCCCGGCACTGCCGGGTGCGTGCGCCACGGTTTCTGGCAGTCGTCATATGCGAGTGCTAGAATCCGCGCCCGATTTCTTTTTTATCAATCACTTAGCGAGGGTGAAATGAGCAACCTGAAGCCGCTGTACGACCGTCTCGTGGTCAAGCCCGTCGAAGCCGAAGAAAAGAGCGCCGGCGGCATCCTGATTCCGGACAACGCCAAGGAAAAGCCGACCAAGGGTGAAGTCGTCGCCGTGGGCGAGGGCAAGGCGCTCGACAACGGCAGCGTGCGCGCGCCGAAGGTCAAGGTCGGCGACATCGTGATCTACGGCCAGTACGCCGGCAGCGCCTACAAGGCCGAAGGCGTCGAGTTCAAGATCATCAAGGAAGACGACGTCCTCGCGATCGTCGGTTGATCCGCTGCGGACTGCATGTCCGCGCGTCCTGCGATCGACTCCGGCGGGCCTCGCCCGCCACTCCAACGAATCCACTTCTGAGGTAACAAGACAATGGCTGCAAAGGAAATCCGCTTCGGCGAAGACGCGCGCTCCAAGATGGTGCGCGGCGTGAACGTGCTCGCCAACGCCGTCAAGGCGACCCTGGGCCCGAAGGGCCGCAACGTCGTGCTCGAGAAGAGCTTCGGCGCGCCGACGATCACAAAGGACGGCGTCTCCGTCGCCAAGGAAATCGAGCTGGCCGACAAGTTCGAGAACATGGGCGCGCAGATGGTCAAGGAAGTCGCGTCCAAGACCTCCGACAACGCCGGTGACGGCACCACCACCGCAACCGTGCTGGCCCAGGCCTTCATCCGCGAAGGTTCGAAGGCGGTTGCCGCCGGCATGAACCCGATGGATCTCAAGCGCGGCATCGACCAGGCCGTCAAGGCCGCCGTGACCGAGCTCAAGAACCTGTCCAAGCCGACGGCCGACGACAAGGCGATCGCGCAGGTCGGCACCATCTCGGCCAACTCGGACGAGTCGATCGGCAACATCATCGCCGACGCGATGAAGAAGGTCGGCAAGGAAGGCGTGATCACCGTCGAGGAAGGCTCGGGCCTGGACAACGAACTCGACGTCGTCGAGGGCATGCAGTTCGACCGCGGCTACCTGTCGCCGTACTTCGTCAACAACCAGCAGAGCCAGTCGGCCGAACTGGACGACCCGTTCATCCTGCTGCACGACAAGAAGATCTCGAACGTCCGTGACCTGCTGCCCGTTCTCGAAGGCGTGGCCAAGGCCGGCAAGCCGCTGCTGATCGTCGCCGAGGAAGTCGAGGGCGAAGCCCTGGCGACCCTCGTGGTCAACACCATCCGCGGCATCGTCAAGGTCTGCGCCGTCAAGGCCCCGGGCTTCGGCGACCGTCGCAAGGCGATGCTCGAAGACATGGCCACCCTGACCGGCGGCACCGTGATCTCCGAGGAAGTGGGCCTGTCGCTCGAGAAGGCGACCATCGCCGACCTCGGCCGCGCCAAGAAGGTGCAGGTCTCCAAGGAGAACACCACGATCATCGACGGCGCCGGCGAGACCGGTGGCATCGAGTCGCGCATCAAGCAGATCAAGGCGCAGATCGAAGAGACCTCGTCGGACTACGACCGCGAGAAGCTGCAGGAGCGCGTGGCCAAGCTGGCCGGCGGCGTTGCGGTGATCAAGGTCGGTGCGTCGACCGAAATCGAGATGAAGGAAAAGAAGGCCCGCGTCGAAGACGCCCTGCACGCCACGCGCGCAGCGGTCGAGGAAGGCGTGGTCCCGGGCGGCGGCGTGGCCCTGGTGCGTGCCCTGCAGGCCATCGGCCAGATCAAGGGTGCCAACGAAGACCAGAACCACGGCATCCAGATCGCCCTGCGCGCGATGGAAGCCCCGCTGCGCGAGATCGTCACCAACTGCGGTGAAGAGCCGAGCGTCGTGCTCAACGCCGTCAAGGACGGTTCGGGCAACTTCGGCTACAACGCCGCGACCGGCGAGTACGGCGACATGATCGCGTTCGGCATCCTGGACCCGACCAAGGTCACCCGTTCGGCCCTGCAGAATGCGGCCTCGATCGCCGGTCTGATGATCACGACCGAAGCGATGGTCGCCGAGCTGCCGAAGAAGGACGAGCCGGCGATGCCGGGCGCCGGTGGCATGGGCGGCATGGGCGGCATGGATTTCTGATCCAGCCCCACCCGCGTCACCTGCTCCACGAAAAACCCCGCCGCGAGGCGGGGTTTTTCTTTGCGCCCGTTCCGGGCCTGCGGGCCAATCCTGCGGGATTTAATTGTGTGACGTGAATCACTTTTATGGTGAGATAGTCAGGTCGGTGCGGGGGGAGGCGCGCCGGCCATCCGAGGGAACCGGATCTTCAGACAGGAGTGGTCGATAACAGGCAGGGGACGCATGCGCGGCGAAAGCGCAGGCAACGGGCGGGCAGAGCGCGGGCGGCTGTCCGACTTCCGCAAGGCGACGGACAAGGCGCGGTCGTGGGACTGTGCATGGCCGGTCGCGGTCTGGGTCGGCATGCGCTACACGCTGACCGGCAACAGCGGCCGCTTCCGCAGCCACGGCGGCTGGCGCGTGTCGCGCATCGTGCGGGATTGAGACTGCGTCCGGGCGCATCACGGTGCGGCGTTCTTGAGGCTGCGCTGTCGCGTCGTTAGGCTTTCGCGATGCGCACATCCCTGATGGTCATCGACGATTTTCTCGGCGAACGCGACGCGTGGGCGCTGCGAGAGGCGGGTCTACGGTTGGAGTATCCCGATCTGCAGGGCAACTTCCCCGGGCGCAACTCGCAGCAGCGCATCCAGATTCCAGGCTTGCCCCAGGCGATCTCGCATCTGGTCGGCGAACCGCTGCGGCCGATCGAGCCGCAGCACTCGCACGCCAAGTTCCGTATTACGCGTGCCAACGACGTGGGCCTGGGCCGGGTGCATATCGACGGCCCGGTCGAATGGTCGGGCATTCTCTACCTGAGCCGGCCGCAGGATTGCAGCGGCGGCACCGAGTTCTACCGCCATCTGCCGACCGGGACCGATCACGCGCCGACCAATGCGGCCGAACTCGCGTCGATGGGACTGGAGAGCTTTGCGCAGGTCCAGAGCGAGCTGATCGCACGCGACAGCAATGACGCGTCGAAGTGGGAAATGACGATGCGCGTCCCGATGCGATTCAACCGCCTCGTACTGCTGCGCCCCTGGATGTGGCACAGCGCCGGCGAGGCCTTCGGCAGTACGATGGACGACGCGCGCTTCGTCTATCTGATGTTCTTCACCCGCGCCTGAGCGCACGCGTGCAGGCGGCCGTCACCGGCCTTCGGTGAAGCTGTCGCCATGCCGACGACTTCCCCTGTTCCGTGGTGGCGTGCGCACCGCAAGGAACTGCGGCGTGCGGGTCTCGTGCTGGCCGCGCTGTACGTCCTGTACCTGATCGCGGCGAACGTGTTTCTCAACAGCGCGTTCGGCGCGGGCGTGATCAACGGCAAGCCCGAGCGCTATCACGCGCGCTGGGACTGGGCGATGAGCCTGTATCCCGGGCACATCCACGCGCGCGGGATCGTCATGGGCGGGCACGCCCGCACCAATCGCTGGACGATCGCCAGCCCGCGGGCGAACGGGCGCATCAAGCTGCTGCCGCTGCTGTGGCGCGAGGTCGCGTTCGGCACGATCCGCGCGCATGACGTGTCTGTGCACGTGGCGCGCACCACGCAGGATCTGCCCTCGACCGTACGGCCGGGCAAGACGCCATGGACGCTGCGCTTCGATGCGATCACCACCCCCAGCCTGCTGCGTCTGGATTTCTACGACACCCGCGTGACCGGCCACGGCGAGGCGCGCTTCGTCTTCGAGAAGACGCTGCAGGGCGGCGCGATGGAAGTCGGCCGGTCGACGCTGCACATGCCCGACGCGACCCTGCAGGTCGCCGACGTGCCGCTGCTGCGCGACGGGCTGCTGGAGTTCGAGATCGCGATTCCCGCGCACATCCGCGAGCAGGCGCAGGGCGAGGAGAAACTCGTGCTGCTCGATGCGCACATGCGCGTCGATGGCCCGGCGCCCGGCATCGATCTCGTCGCCCGCGACGACGACCCGCTGCCGATCGGCGCGGCCGGTTTCGTCGGGCGCCTGCGGGCCGACCTGACGCTCGAACGCGGCGTGCTGATGCCCGGCAGCCGGCTCGACTGGTCGGCGCCGGTGTTCTCGAGCACGCGCGAAGGCGCGCCCCTGCGGCATCCGCTCGGCGTCGCACTGCGCACCACGCGCGATGCGATTCACGTCGCGGCGCGCGTGCCGCCGCCGGGATCGGGCACGCCGCACCTGCGTGCCGACCTGCGCGTCGCCGATCGACGGCTTGGTCCCGACGACTGGCTGCGGCCGCTGCGCGCGCTGGGCGGCACCGTCGAAACGCGCTGGCCGGACGTGCCGTTGCGCTGGATCGACGTGATCCTCGACGACGTCGACTGGCTGGCCTTCAACGGGCGCGCCGACCTCGACGCGGACGTGCGCCTGGCCGATGGCGCGCTGCAGCCCGGCAGCCGCATCGACATCGACGATGCCGCGCTGGCGGCGCGCGTGCTCGACAACCGGTTCAGCGGTCAGGCCCACGCCCGCATGCGCATGCAGGGCGATGCGGCCTCGCCGCGCACGACGATCGCGATCGTCATGGACCGCTTCACGCTCGCGCCGGAGTCCGCGCCCAAGCGGATCGACCTGCGCGGCCGCGACCTGCGGCTCGATCTCGCCTCCACCGGTGCACTGGCCGAATTCCACGAACGCCTCGATGCGCACCTGCGCTTTGCCGATGCCGAAGTGCCGGACCTGCGCACGTACAACCGCTATCTGCCGGGCGACAGTGCGCGCCTGCTCGGGGGCAGCGGTCATGCAAGCGGCGACATCCGGCTCGACAACGCCGGCGAGATGGTCAGTGGCCACATGCGCGTGCGCGGACAGGGCGTGCGCGTCGCGCTGGGCCCGTCGCGGCTGTCGGGCGATGTCGATCTCGACAGCCGGCTGACGCGGATGCAGAAGGTCGGTCGGCGCTACGTCATCGATGCGCTCGCGTTGCAGCTCGACGGCGTGCGCCTGGACGGGGCCGAGAGCGGCGATGCACCGTGGTGGGCGCAGATGGCGCTTGAGGACGGCACGCTGACGTGGGGCCAGCCGTTCGAGGTCACGGGACGCGGTCGCCTGGACATGCGCGATGTCAGCGTGTTGCTGGGCCTGTTCGCCGAACGCAGCGTGTTTCCGCGCTGGATCGGCGACCTGATCGACTCGGGCGAGGCGCACGCGACCGGGCAGTTGCGCCTCCGCGAACGCGAGCTGGTGTTCGATCGCGTGCAGGCCAGCAATGACCGGATCGATCTGCAGGCGCGCCTGCGCATCAGCGACGGCACGCCCGACGGCGATCTGTACGCGCGCTGGGGCGTGCTCGGCATGGGCGTCGAACTGCAGGGCGGCGATCGCAAGCTGCACATCGCCGGCGCCCGCAACTGGTACGAATCGCGCCCGCCGCTGTTGCCCGAGTGAGTGCCCGCGGCGATGGTCGCGCCTGCAACCGTCGCGCGCCACGACATGCCGTGCTATCAAGGGCGCCATGACCGCCCGCCACGCCACGTTCTTCTACTGGTATGCGTTTCCGACGCCACCGGCGGCGGACGGTCCGCGCGCGCCCTGATCCCAGGCCGCACGCACACCCGACAAGCCGCCAGCGACCCTGGCGGCTTGTTTCGTTTTCGCCTCCCCGTTTTCGAGATCGACCATGCCCCCGCACACCGACGACCTGCGCATCCGTGACCTCACGCCGCTGACCCCGCCCGCCACACTGCTCGCCGAACTGCCCTGCAGCGATGCGATGTCGGCCACCGTCGCCGACGCGCGCAGTGCCTGCCACGCGATTCTCCACGGCGAGGACGACCGGATGATCGTCGTGGTCGGTCCATGCTCGATCCACGACCCGGTCGCGGCGATGGACTACGCGCAAAGGCTGCGTGCGTTGCGCGACACGCACGGCGACGCGCTGGAGCTGGTGATGCGCGTCTACTTCGAGAAGCCGCGCACGACGATCGGCTGGAAGGGCCTGATCAACGACCCCGATCTCGACGGCAGCTTCCGCATCGACAAGGGCCTGCGCCTGGCGCGCGGGCTGCTGCGTGAGATCAACGCGCTGGGCCTGCCGGCAGGCGTGGAGTTCCTCGACATCATCAGCCCGCAGTACCTCGCCGATCTGGTCGCCTGGGGCGCGATCGGTGCGCGCACGACCGAGAGCCAGGTGCATCGCGAGATGGCCTCGGGCCTGTCGTGCCCGGTCGGTTTCAAGAACGGCACGGGCGGCGACGTGCGCATCGCGGTCGACGCGGTCGGCGCGGCCTCGCATCCGCATCATTTCCTGGCGGTCGGCAAGGACGGACGTTGCGCGATCGCGACCACGGCCGGCAATCCCGATTGCCACGTGATCCTGCGCGGCGGCGCGGCGCCGAACTACGACCCCACGCACGTCGACGCCGCCGCGGGCGTGCTGCAGGCGCAGGGTCTGCGCGCGGCGCTGATGATCGACGCCAGCCACGCCAACAGCGGCAAGAATCCGGACAACCAGCCGACGGTGATCGAGGACATCGCACGGCAGATCGAAGGCGGCGAAGACCGCATCGTCGGCGCGATGATCGAGAGCCATCTGGTCGCGGGCAAGCAGGCGCTCGCGCCGGGCGTGCCGCTGGTCTACGGGCAGAGCATCACCGACGGCTGCATCGACTGGGCGACGACGGTGCGTACGCTCGATCGTCTTGCCGACGCGGTGCGCACGCGGCGCGCGAAGATGGCGTCGCGGGCGGCCTGAGCGCAAGCGCGCTCCCAAGGAGTAAGTTTCAGGCGACGCTGCCGGCCGCCATCCCCGACGCCCACGCCCACTGGAAGTTGTAGCCGCCGAGCCAGCCGGTGACGTCGAGCACCTCGCCGACGAAGTACAGCCCGGGCACGCGCTTCGATTCGAGCGTGCGCGAGGACACCTCGGCGGTGTCCACGCCGCCCAGCGTGACCTCGGCGGTGCGATAGCCTTCGGTGCCGCTGGCGACCAGGGGCCAGGCCTGCAGCAGGGCGGCGGTGTCCTGCAGCTGCGGCGGGGTGTACTGCTTCATCGGCCGGTTCGGCAGCCAGACCTCGCACAGACGCTGCGCGAAGCGGCGCGGCATCAGTTCGGCCAGCACGTTCTTCAGCTCGGTGCCGGGACGCTCGGCCTGCTGCGCCTGCAGCCAGGCCAGCGCGTCGCGGCCGGGCAGCAGGTCCAGCCGCAGATCGTCGCCGGGCTGCCAGTAGGACGAGATCTGCAGGATCGCCGGCCCACTGATGCCGCGGTGGGTGACCAGCATGCGGTTGCGGAAGAACGCGCCGTTGCAGCCAGCCTCGACGTCGAGTGCCACGCCCGACAGTTCCGCCAGCCGTTCCTGGTGCTTGCCGCTGAGCGTCAGCGGCACGAGACCGGCGCGGGTCGGCACCAGCGAATGACCGGATGCGGTGGCGATCTCGTAGCCGAAGCCGGTCGCGCCCATCGTCGGAATCGACAGCCCGCCGGTGGCGACTACCAGCGACGCGCAGTGCACGCGGCCTGCCGAGGTCGCCAGCAGGAAACCGCCGTCGACCTTGCGCGGCAGTTCGACCCTGCAGTGCGTGCGCACCTTGACGCCGACGGCGTCGGCTTCGTCGAGCAGCAGCTGCACGATCTGTTTCGACGATCCATCGCAGAACAGCTGGCCCAGCTCCTTCTCGTGCCAGGCGATGCCGTGGCGGTCGACCAGATCGATGAAATCCTGCGGCAGATAGCGCGCAAGCGCGGACTTGGCGAAGTGCGGGTTGTTCGACAGGTACTGCGCCGGCGACGTGCCGGTATTGGTGAAATTGCAGTGGCCGCCGCCCGACATCAGGATCTTCTTGCCGACCTTGTTCGCGTGGTCGAGCACCAGCACGCGGCGGCCGCGCTGGCCGGCGGCGATCGCCGCCATCAGGCCGGCCGCGCCGGCGCCCAGCACGATGACGTCCCACTCGGTGGACGGCGGGGCGGTGGAGGCGGGGGCTGGAACGACGGACATCGTGGCACGGGTGGGGCAGGGGCGCGCAGTCTAGCGGGCGCCGGCCGCGGCTGTCGTCGGACGCCGTCAGCGACGTGTTCACGCGCGCGCGTCCAGACTGCAGCACCTCCCATCGATGCGCATGCATGGACCTCAAGAGCGGTTATCCCTTCTGGGCCGTGCGCAACGGTCTGATGCACGCATTCCCGCGGCTCGAAGCGGACGTGGCCTGCGACGTGCTGGTCGTCGGCGGCGGCATCACCGGCGCGTTGATCGCCGACGAACTCGCTACGCACGGACATTCGGTCGTCGTCGTCGAGCAGCGCGACATCGCCTGGGGCAGCACGGCCGCGAGCACTGCGCTGCTGCAGTACGAGATCGACACCCATCTGGTGGATCTGACCAAGCGTTACGGCGAGGACGATGCCGCGCTCGCGTATCGCGCCTGCGGAGAATCGATCGACCTGCTGGGCGAGGTGGCGCGCGGCCTGCGCGATGTGGATTTCGAACGCGCCGACAGCCTGTACTACGCCAGCCGCAAGCGCGACGTCGCCAGCCTGCGCGAGGAATACGAGGCGCGTCGACGCCACGGCTTCGACATCGAGTATCTGGAATCGGAACCGCTGAAGGCCGAATACCTGATCGACGCGCCTGCTGCGCTGCGCAGCAAGCAGGCCGCGCAGGTCGATCCCTACCGCTTCGCGTCACAGCTGCTCGCGCGACTGGTGAAACGCGGCGCGCAGGTGTTCGACCGCACCGCGATCCTGCGGCTCGATGCGCGTCCGCGGGATGTCGTCGCGACGACCGGCAACGGCGCGCGCATCCGCGCCCGCCACGTCGTGATCGCCGCGGGCTATGCCAGCCAGCACTGGCTGCCCAGGCAGGTCGCGCGTAACCGCAGCAGCTATGCCTTCGTCACCGATCCGATCTCCGAAGCCGAGCTGGGTCCGCTCACCCACATCCTCGTCTGGGAAACCGCGCGGCCCTATCTCTACATGCGTACCACCGGCGACCGGCGCCTGCTGATCGGCGGCGAGGACGACGATGTCGACGTGCCCGCGCGACGCGACGCGCGGGTGGAGAAGAAGGCACGCGTGCTGATGAAACAGATCGCGAAGATCCGCCCGGATCTCGACCTGACGCCCACGTTCTCCTGGGCCGGCACCTTCGCCGAAACCGACGACGGCCTGCCGTTCTTCGGCCCGCATGCCGCGACCGGCACGCGCGTGCATTTCGCGATGGCCTACGGCGGCAACGGCATCACCTATTCGATGCTGGGCGCGGGTCTGCTGCGGGCGCTGATCGAGCGGCGCAAACATCCGCTGGCGGCGCTGTTCTCCTTCGATCGACTCGACCGCTGACAGCGCCGCGCACGTATGGATAATCGGTGCGATGACCGCACCGTCGCTCTGGCACCTCTACCTGCTCGAATGCCGCAACGGCAGCTGGTACGCCGGCATCACCAATGATCTCGACGCGCGGTTCAAGGCACACGCGGCAGGCCGCGGCGCGAAGTACACGCGGGGCAATCCGCCGCTGCGCATCCTCGCCAGTCGCGACTATCCCGATCGGGCCAGCGCCTCGCGCGCCGAGTACCAGCTCAAGCGCCAGCCGCGCGCACGCAAGCTTGCGTGGATGCAGGGGGCGGCGCAGCCGCCGGCGCTAGAGATCCGCGCAGGCGGTCTCGATGATCCCGCGGTCATCGCGCTGCTGCAGGCGCATCTGGACGACATGGCCCTGCATTCACCGGCCGGAAGCATCCACGCGCTCGACCTGTCCGGGCTGCAGGCGCCGGGCATGCTGTTCTTCAGCGCGTGGCGCGACGGCGCGCTGGCCGGCTGCGGCGCACTGCGCGACGGGGGCGACGGGCACGGCGAACTGAAGTCCATGCGCACCCACCCCGCGCACCTGCGGCAGGGCGTCGCCGCGGCATTGCTCGCGCACCTGATGGCGACCGCGCGTGCGCGTGGTCTGCGGCGCCTGAGCCTGGAGACCGGGACCGCCGCGGCGTTCGCACCGGCGCACGCGCTCTATGCCCGGCACGGCTTCGTGCCCTGCGGCCCGTTCGGCGACTACGTCGACGATCCCTTCAGCACCTTCATGACGCGCGCGCTCGACGACTGAACCGCAGGGCCCGGCGCGGGTGAAGGCGACCGGCGCTGTGGCTATAGTCGTGCGCTGTCGTTCTCGCAGGTCGTCCATGTCGCACGTGTCTCCCGCATCGCGCCCCACCATCGCCTGCGCCGCCGGTGGCACCGGCGGCCATCTGTTTCCGGCCGAAGCGCTGGCGCGCGAACTGCAACGGCGCGGGCACGGGGTGGTGATCTACACCGAGCGCCGCGGCGCGGCCTACACGCAGGCGCTGTCCGGGCTCGATCACGTGGTGCTGCCGGCGCGCAGTCTCGAAGGTGGACTGTCCGGCAAGCTCGCCGCGGGCCTGACCATCCTGCGCGCCACCGCGCAGGCGCGGGCCGACATGCGCCGACGCGACGTGCGTCTGCTGGTCGGCTTCGGCGGCTATCCGAGTTTCGCGCCGGCGTTGGCGGCCAAAAGCCGCGGGTTGCCGCTGCTGCTGCACGAGCAGGGTGCGCGCCTGAGCATGGCCAACCGCAAACTGCTGCGCTTCGCCGACGGCGTGGCGACATCGTTCCCAGGCACCGCGGGGCTCCATGGCTTCGACGCCGCGCGTATCGTCGACACCGGCAATCCGGTGCGCCAGGCGATCCTCGACGCGCGCGGCGACTATCCGGCGCTCGCTTCGAACGCGCCGCTGCGCGTGCTGATCGTCGGCGGCAGCCAGAGCGCGCGCGTGTTCGGCGAATTCGTACCGCCGGCGTTGCTGCAACTGCCCGAGTCGATCCGCCACCGCCTGCAGGTGTCGCTGCAGATGAAGGGCGAGGGCGTGGCCAGTGTCGAGACCGCGCTGCAGGCCGGCGGCATCGACGCGACCGTGCGGCCGTTCTTCGACGACATGGGCGCGCGCCTGCGCGATGCGCATCTGGTCATCACCCGCGCCGGCGCGACGACCGCCGCCGATCTGCTGACCGTGGGCCGGCCGGCGATCCTCGTGCCGATTCCGCAGGGCGGTTCGCGCGACGAGCAGCGTCGCAATGCCGAGACGCTGGCCGCAGCGGGCGTGGGCTGGTGCCTGCCAGAACCCGAGCTCACGCCGGCGCATCTGTCGGCGCTGCTTGCCGATGCCTTCAGTTCTCCGACCGTGCTTCCCGACGCCGCACGCGCGGCGGCGGCGCTCGGTCGGCCGCAGGCGGCATCGACGCTGGCGGACCTCGTGCAGTCCACGCTGGCGCGGCACGCATGAGCCCACGCCGCGACGACTGCGATGTGCTGATCGTTGGCGGCGGCCACAACGGGCTCGTCTGCGCGGCGTATCTCGCCGGCGCCGGCCTGCGCGTGCGCGTGCTCGAGCGCCGCGGCATCGTCGGCGGCGCCGCGGTCACCGAGGAATTCCATCCCGGCTTCCGCAATTCGCTGGCCAGCTACACCGTCAGCCTGCTCAATTCGCAGGTGATCGCCGATCTGCGTCTGGCCGCGCACGGCCTGCGCGTGGTCGAGCGGCCGTACTCGAACTTCCTGCCGTTGCCCGACGGCCGTGCGTTCCGGCTCGGTGGTCCCGATGGCCTGGCCGAACTTGCGCGCTGGTCGCCACGCGATGCCGCGCGGCTGCCCGACTACTACGCGATGCTCGATCGCATTGTCGTCGTGCTGCGCGCGCTGATGCACCAGACACCACCGAACGTCAGCGACCGGTTCGTCCTCGCCGACTGGCTCGGTTCGCTGACGGTGGCCAGACAGCTCAAGTCCCTGGACATGCGCGGCCGCCGCGATCTGCTGGACCTGTTCTCCAAATCCGCCGGCGAATTGCTCGACGACTGGTTCGAATGCGAACCGCTGAAAGCCGCGCTGGGCTGGGATTCGATCGTCGGCAATTTCGCCAGTCCCTACACGCCGGGCTCGGCCTACGTGCTGCTGCATCACGTGTTCGGCGAGGTCAACGGCAAGAGCGGCGTCTGGGGCCACGCGATCGGCGGCATGGGCGCGATCAGCGAGGCGATCGCGACCGAGTGCCGCGCGCGCGGCGTCGTGATCGACACCGGTGCGGAGGTCGCGCAGGTGCTGGTCGAGGACGGTCGCGCGGTCGGCGTCGCGTTGACCGATGGCCGTGAACTGCGCGCGGGCGTCGTCGCTTCCAACCTCAATCCGAAGCTGCTGTACACGCGTCTGATTGCGCCGGCGCATCTCGACGAGGACACGTCGAGCCGCATCCGCCGGTATCGCTGCGGCTCGGGCACCTTCCGCATGAACGTCGCGCTGTCGGAGCTGCCGGATTTCCGCGCAGCCCCGGGCACCACGCTGCAGCCGCACCATCAGAGCGGCATCCTGATCGGCGATTCGCTGGGCTATTTCGAGCGCGCGTACTTCGACGCGAAATCGCGCGAACACAATCCCGGCTGGGCGCGCGCACCGGTCGTGGAGCTGGTGATCTCCTCCACGCTCGATGACAGCCTCGCGCCGCCCGGCCAGCATGTCGCCAGCCTGTTCTGCCAGCACGTCAACCCGGTCATCGACGCGGCCGACGGCGGCTGGGACGCGCATCGCGAGACCGTCGCGCAGTTGATGATCGACACCTTGGACGCGCAGGCGCCGAACTTCGCGCGCAGCGTGCTGGGCTACGACGCGCTGACGCCGCTCGATCTCGAGCGTCGGCTCGGTCTCGTCGGCGGCGACATCTTCCACGGCGCCCTGGGCGTCGACCAGCTGTTCAGCGCGCGGCCGTTGCTGGGGCAGGGCCGGTATCGCGGCGCGCTCGACGGTCTGTATCTGTGCGGCTCGGGCACGCATCCCGGCGGCGGTGTTACCGGCCTGCCGGGCCGCAATGCCGCGCGCGAGATTCTGCGCGATCTCCGGCGCGACCCAAGACCCTGAATGCGCTAGGTTTTTGAACCGGCCGGTATCGTTTTGCACCGCAGCGTGCAAAGCGGTAACGACTCTTTCACTATCGCTCTGCACCCGACGTGGGGGAGGGAGCAAAGCCCGCAACCGGTTTACCGGCTGCGGGCTTTTTTATGTCCCGCGTTTTTGGTCCCGCGTTCCGGGCGTCCGCGTCGGACGCGCTGCATCCGGGCGACAATCGACCGATGCCTGACGACACCTTGCCGCCCGACCTCGACGCCCATCTCGACCGCCTGCTGAAGCGCCTGCCCGACGACGTGCAGAACGCCGACGCGCACGCACGCATCCGCCCGGTGGCACTGGCCAGCGATTTCGCGCTCGACGTGCTGCAGCGGCAGCCCGCGGTGCTCGCGCAGCTGCTGGCCGACGACGCGGCCGACGGAATCGCGCCGCCGGTGCTGACCGCGGACAATCGCGGCGAATGGCCGGCCCTGCTGCGTCGCTATCGCACCGCATGCTCGGCGCGGCTGGTCTGGCGCGATGTGCTCGGCGTCGACGATGTCGATGCGACGCTCGCCGGCGCGACTGCGCTGGCCGAGTCGTGTCTGACGCTCGCGCTCGATGCGCTGGAGGCCGAGTTCGCGCAGCGCTATGGCCGTGTCCGCGACGTGGACGGCAACGCGGTGCGGCTGGTCGTGTTCGGGCTGGGCAAGCTCGGTGGCGGCGAACTCAATTTCAGCTCCGACATCGACCTGATCTACGGGTTCGCAGCGGCGGGCGAGAGCGACGGCGCACGCGCGCTCGCGGCGGAGGACTACTTCACCCGGCTGGGCCAGCAGCTGGCGAAGCTACTCGACGAAACCACCGCCGACGGCTTCAGCCACCGCGTCGACCTGCGGCTGCGGCCCTTCGGCAGCGCCGGGCGCATCGCGCTGAGCTTCGCGGCGATGGAGCAGTACTTCCAGCACGAAGGCCGCGACTGGGAGCGCTACGCCTGGCAGAAGGCGCGCCCGGTGGCCGGTGACATCGCGGCCGGCGAGCGTTTTCTGGTGCAGCTGCGGCCCTTCGTCTATCGCCGCTATCTCGACTACGGCGCGCTCGACGGCCTGCGGCAGATGAAGGCGATGATCGCGGCCGAAGTCGCGCGCAAGGAACTGTCGGACGACATCAAGCGCGGCGATGGCGGCATCCGCGAGGTCGAATTCCTCACCCAGGCCCTGCAACTGATCCGCGGCGGTCGCGAGCCGGCGCTGCGCGACCGGCGCCTGCTGCCGGCCCTCGACGCCCTGCATGCGCATGGCCAGCTCGACGCCGACACGCGGACGCTGCTGCAGCACGCTTACCGCTTCCTGCGCCGGCTCGAGAATCGCCTGCAGATGCTGCGCGACGCGCAGACGCATGTACTGCCGGCCGATCCGCTCGATCGCCTGCGCATCGCGCGTGGGCTTGGGCACGACAGCTGGGATGCACTCGTGGCGGCGCTGCGGGTGCAGCGCGCGGCGGTGGCGGCGGAGTTCGATGCGCTGTTCGCGGTCCGCAGCCAGCAGCGCAGCGACGCGGTCGACGACGACCTCGCCGGCTACTGGCGCGCGTTGCCGGACGGCGGCGAGGGTGCGGTACTCGCCGTGGCCGGGTTTGCCGAAAGCACCGAGGTCGATGCCGCGCTGCGCGATTTCGCGCGCTCGCCCAGCGTGCGCGATCTGTCCGACGCCGCGCGCGCGCGGCTCGACCGCCTGATGCCGGTGCTGCTGCAGGCCTCCGCACCCGCGGACCGGCCGACGCAGGCGATCCGGCGTCTGCTGGCACTGCTGCACAACATCCTGCGGCGCGCGAGTTACCTGGCGCTGCTCGACGAGCGTCCCGCAGCGCTCGCGCGGCTGGTCGACGTGGTCACGCGCAGCGCGTTCCTCGCCGAGCGACTGGCCGCGCATCCGTTGCTGCTCGACGAATTGCTGGACATGCGCATCGAAGGCCCGCTGCCGCAGCGCGGCGACATGGCAAATGCCTGCGCACGCGCGTTGCAGCAGCCCGATCTCGAGGCGGCGCTGCTCGATCTCAACGAGACCCGGCAGCAGCTGAGCTTCCGCATCGCGCTGGCGACGCTGGATGGCCGCCAATCCGGGCAGGACGCGACGCGCCAGCTCGCGTGGCTGGCCGATGCCGTCGTCGACACCGTGCTCGCGCTGGCGATGCGCGATCTCGAATCGCAACACGGCGCGTTGCCGGATGCGCGGTTCGCGGTGATCGGTTACGGCAGTCTCGGCGGCGAAGAGCTCGGCTTCGGGTCCGATCTCGATCTGGTGTTCCTCTACGACGCGCCCGCCGACGCGCAGTCCACCGGTGCACGGCCGCTCGACGCGCAGCGCTGGGCGGCGCGCCTGGGCCAGAAGATCGTCGCGCTGCTGGGCACGGTGACCGGCGGTGGCCGGCTCTACGACGTCGATGTGCGCCTGCGCCCCGATGGCGGCAAGGGCCTGCTGGTGTCCTCGCTGGCGAGTTACGCCGAGTACCAGCGCGAACGTGCGTGGACCTGGGAACACCAGGCGCTGGTGCGCGCGCGCTTCGTCGCCGGCGACGACGGCATGGCCGCCGCATTCGAGGACGTGCGCCGCGACACGTTGTCGGTGCCGCGCGATCCCGACAGGCTGCACGAGGACGTGTTGTCGATGCGCCGACGCATGCGCGCCGAGCTCGACCGCAGTGGCGGCGACCGCTTCGACCTCAAGCAGGGCGAGGGCGGGCTGGTCGATCTGGAATTCCTGCTGCAGTACCTGGTGCTGCGCGAAGCGGCGACGCGCCCGTCGCTGCTCGCCCCACGCGCGACGCCGCTGCTGCTCGAAGCCGTCGCCGCCGAAGGGCTCTTGGCGCTGGAGGCCAGCGTCGAGTTGCGCGCCGCCCATGCCGCACTGCTGGAGGCCGGCCTCGTGTGCACGCTGGACCGGCGCGCGCGTATCGTCAGCGACGCGGACGTGCTGGCGACCGCGCGCGACGCGGTGCGTCGCAGCGCACGCTGGGTGTGAGATCGCGTTGACGCGCGCGCCGTGATGGGCGCGCAACGGAGACGATCACACCATGGGCCTGCATGATCTCCGGACCCGGAAGGTGGATTCCATGCGCACATCCAGCCGCCGGTAGGATGCCGGACAGGCCACGCGCGGCCGTCGATCGATCTCCGAGGATGTTTGCAATGCGAGAGCCCGTAGTGTCCCGACGTTCCGCGACGCAGCCGCGATGTGGTGACGGGTGCCTCCTCGCGTTGTTGTTGGCGAGCGGTTCCCTGCACGCCGCGACGCAGGTGCCGGGCTTCGCGACGTCATTCGAGCCCGGTCAACCGGCACCCGCGGCCTCCGCTGGCGAGGCCGTGCGTGTCGACATCGGTGCCGGTCCCGCGCAGCCCTATGCGGCCAAGGCGAACGTCGGCTACAGCGGCCTGCGTGCCTTGCGTTACGAAGCGGAAAGCGCAGGCGGGCGCAGGCGGTTGTTCGAGGTGGATGTGCTGGTCGGTCCCGGCACGCAGCTGTCGTGGCTGGTGTTGCCGGAGATCGTCGACGCGGACACGGTCGCGTCCACCGGCGTATCGCTGGACGTGGTGCTCGACGATGGACGTCGCCTGTCCGCGCTGCCGTTGCGCGACCGGCACGGCAGCGCGCTCGGCGCAGCGGCGCAGGCGGCCTCGAAGACGCTGTATCCGCAGCAGTGGGCGCGCAAGTCGGTCGCCTTCGATGACGTGCCCGCGCTGCAGGGGCGGCGCATCGTCGCCGTCGAACTCGAGGTCGTGCCGGTGAACGGCGCGCGGGCCGTGGGCTGGATCGACGACATCGTCATCGAGTCGGTGCCTGCGCAGGCCGCGCGTCGCCCCATCGACTACGTGTCGACGACGCGCGGCACCCAGTCCAACGGCACCTTCTCGCGCGGCAACAACATCCCCGCGACGGCGATGCCGCACGGCTTCAACTTCTGGGTGCCGGTCACCGATGCCGGCACGCTGTCCTGGCTGTACCGCTGGAGCGAGCACAACGGCGCGGACAATCGCCCGCGCCTGCAGGCGCTGTCGATCAGCCACCAGCCCAGCCCGTGGATGGGCGACCGCCAGACCTTCCAGATCATGCCGTCGATGGCGCGCGGCGTGCCCGAGGCGGATCACGAGCGTCGCGCGCTGTCGTTCTCGCGCGAGGACGAAACCGCCAGGCCGCATCTCTACGGCGTGACCTTCGACAACGGCATCCGCGCCGAGTTGACGCCGACCGAACGCGCGGCGCTGTTCCGCTTCCGCTTTCCCGAAGGCGGAGACGCGAACCTGCTGTTCGACAACGTCGATGCGCGCGGCGGGCTGACGCTGGATGCGGCCTCGCAGACGCTCAGCGGCTACACCGACACACGCAGCCGCCTGTCGAACGGCGCGACCCGCATGTTCGTCTATGCGCGCTTCGACCAGCCGTGGACCGGCAGCGGCATGATCGAGACCGGGCGTCCCACCGGTTACGTCAAGTTCGCATCCGGTGGCGAAGTGCGCATGCGCATCGCGACCTCGCTGGTGTCGGTGGAGCAGGCCAGGCGCAATCTGGCGCTGGAGATCGGCGATGCCGGTTTCGATGCGGTGCGCGACCGCGCGGATGCCGCGTGGAGCGCGCTGCTCGATCGCGTGCAGGTGCAGGGCGCCAGCGAAGACGCGCTGACCACGGTGTATTCCAGTCTCTACCGCCTGTTCCTGTATCCCAACGTCGCCCACGAAAATCTTGACACCGTGGCGCGACCCGACTGGCGGCATGCCGACCAGAACAGCTGGTCGGGCGACAACAGCGGGGGCGATGCGATGCGCACTTCGGCGGCGGTCCGCCCCGGCAAGGTCTACGTCAACAACGGATTCTGGGACACCTTCCGCACCACGTGGCCGGCCTACACGCTGTTCGCACCCGAACGCGCCGGCGAGATGATCGACGGTTTCCTGCAGCAGTACCGCGACGGTGGATGGGTCGCGCGCTGGTCTTCGCCCGGCTATGCCGATCTGATGGTCGGCACCAGTTCCGATGTCGCCTTCGCCGACGCGTGGCGCAAGGGCGTGCGCGGTTTCGACGGCGAGGAGGCCTACGAGGCCGCGCTGCGCAACGCGACCGTGGTGCCGCCGGTGTCGAATGTCGGGCGCAAGGGTCTGGCCACCTCGATGTACCGGGGCTTCGCCGACACCGGTGTGCACGAGGGCCTGTCGTGGACGCTGGAAGGCGCGCTCAACGATTTCGGTATCGCCAGCATGGGCGAAGCGCTGGCCGACGCGAGTCGGGACGCCGCACGCGCGCAGCGCTATCGCGACGAGGCCGCGTATTTCCGGGCGCGCGCCGCGTCCTACGCGAATCTGTTCGATGCGCAGACGCGGCACTTCCGGGGCCGCAAGGCCGACGGCACCTGGCGCGAACCAGCGGCCGGTTTCGACCCGCGGATCTGGGGCGGCGACTACACCGAAGCGAACGCGTGGACGTTCGCGTTCACCGCGGCCCACGACGGCGCCGGCCTCGCCACGCTGTATGGCGGCCGCGACGCACTTGCCGCGCGACTGGACGAATTTTTCGCGACGCCCGAAACCGCCGAAGCGCGTTTCGCCGGCAGCTACAAGCGCGTGATCCACGAGATGACCGAGGCGCGCGACGTGCGCTTGGGCATGTACGCGCACAGCAACCAGCCCGCGCATCACATTCCGTGGATGTACGTGTTCGCCGGCGAACCGTGGAAGACCCAGGCCATTACGCGCGAGGTGATGCAGCGGCTGTACCTCGGCAGCGACATCGGCCAGGGCTATCCGGGCGACGAGGACAACGGCGAGATGTCGGCCTGGTATCTGTTCGCGATGCTCGGGCTGTACCCGCTGCGCATGGGCAGCGACGAGTACGTGATCGGCTCGCCGGCCTTCGAGCGCGCCGAGGTGCGACTCGACAACGGCCGCACGCTGACGGTGATCGCCCACGGCAATGGGCCGGAGAACGTTTACGTGCAGTCGCTGACCATCGACGGCCAGCCTTGGAACAACGCCTGGCTGCGCCACGCCGACATCGCCGACGGCGCGACGCTGGAATTCACGATGGGCCCGTCGCCCGCGCAGTGGGCCAGCGGTGAGGCGGCCCTGCCGCCATCGCTGACCGCGGCGGGGCGCATACCCGTGCAACTGCGTGACCAGACCGGCCGGGCCACGGCGCGCACCTGCGACGGCGGCGCATTGGGACCGGCGATGCTCGACGACGATGCCACCACCGCCGAATCGCTTGCGGCGGACGCCTGCCTGCAGTTCGCGTTCGACGCGCCACTCGATGCGGGCTTCTACACGCTGACTGTCGGCGACGCGCCACAGGCCGCGCTGGGCTGGACGCTGGAGGGGCGGACCGGCGCCGACGGTGACTGGGTCGAGCTGGACCGGCGCACGGACGAGTCCTTCCAGTGGGCCCGCCAGCTGCGGCCGTTCCGGATCGCCCGGCCGGCGGCCTACCGCGAGTACCGCCTGCGCCTGCAGTCCGGGGCGCCGCTGTCGCTGGCCGAGTTCGAACTGTTGCGCGAAGGCGAGGCGACGCCGCGTCGCGCCCCGGCACGCCCGGGTTCCTGAAGGAATCCCGACGCGTCAGACCCAAGACATCGGGTCTTCAGGGACCGGTGACGTGAGCGGCCGCATCATGCGTCGGGTGGATTTTCAGATACCAGAATCGAATTTCTGAATAGACACATCCGCGGTTTCGAGTCGGTCGATTCATTACGTCTGTTCCATGAATGGAATTCTCGGGAACTCCCGCGCGTCTTAGCAGTCCTATAGATCGACTGCTAACATCCCTCCCCATGAGCACGCAGACCATGTCCCACGCCCTGGTTCCCAACAGCCTGCCGACCCTCAATCCCTTGGGGTCGCTGGATGCCTACATCGGTGCCGTGCACCAGATTCCGGTGCTGACGGTCGAGGAAGAGCAGGCACTGGCGCAACGTTATCGCGACGACGAGGACCTCGACGCCGCGCGCGAGCTGGTGCATTCGCACCTGCGTTTCGTCGTGCACGTGGCCCGCGGCTACAACGGCTACGGCCTGCCGCTGGGCGATCTGATCCAGGAAGGCAACATCGGCCTGATGAAGGCGGTCAAGCGCTTCGACCCCGATGTGGGCGTGCGCCTGGTCAGCTTCGCGGTGCACTGGATCCGTGCCGAGATGCACGAGTTCATCCTCAAGAACTGGCGCATCGTGAAGGTCGCCACGACCAAGGCGCAGCGCAAGCTGTTCTTCAACCTGCGCAAGTCCAAGACCCGTCTGGGCTGGCTCAACGCGAGCGAGGTCAAGGCGGTCGCCGCCGATCTCAACGTGTCCGAGCGCGAAGTGCTGGAGATGGAATCGCGCCTGTCCGGTCGCGACATCGGCTTCGACGCGCCGGCAGGCGAGGACGACGACAACGCGCCGCCGGCGCCGGTCGCCTATCTCGTCGCCCGCGACGAGGATCCGGCCCAGGCCTACGAGCGCAACGACAGCGAAGATAACCAGCTCAGCCTGCTGCGCGAAGGTCTGGCCACGCTCGACGCCCGCTCGCGCGACATCATCGCCCGCCGCTGGCTGGACGACGAGAACAAGGTGACGCTGCAGGAACTGGCCGACGAGTACGGCGTCTCGGCCGAGCGCATCCGCCAGGTCGAAGCCAACGCGCTGAAGAAGATGAAGGCGCTGTTCGCGGCCTGATCCGCCCCCCGCGCTTCAGATGAAACGGCCCGCGCAAGCGGGCCGTTTCCGTTGCAGGCGCTGTCAATGCGGCAAGGCTGCGCCCGGCTAGCGACTTTGGGATTGCAGCGCCGCCTCCAGTGCGTCGCTCATGAGGGTTGGGTCGGCGCGACCGTTCTGGTTGGTCAGCACGATCGTGGTCAGGCGCGCGGCGATATCGCGCCGGAACCAGCACGAGAAGCCGGCAGTCCCGCCCCCATGCGCGACCACGGGCCGCTCGCTGCTGCCTTCGATCTTCCAGCCCAGTCCCCAATCGATGGCGGTGCCATCGGCGAGCGAGGCCCGGCGCCACATCCGTGCGCGGGTCGACGCATCGACCAGCTGTCCCGCGTCCAGCGCGATCGCCCAGCGGGCCAGATCGCGCGCGGTGGACACCAGGCCGCCTGCAGAGAACGTCGCACCCGGTGCTGCAGGTGGCGGCGTGTCGTCCCAGTCCACGCCGGTCCAGAACCGTCCCGTCGCGACATCGTGGCCGGCCTGTACCTGCGTGCGCGGACCGGTACGCGTCATGCCCGCGGGCCGGAAGAAGCGCGTGTCCAGTTGCGTCCAGTAGGACGCCCCGCCGACCGCCTCGGCAGCCATGCCGAGCAACACATAGCCGGTGTTGCTGTAGACGTGTCGCGTCCCGGCAGCGAACGCGAGCGGCCGATCGGCCGCGATCGCGACGATCTCGCGCGGTGTCAGCGCCTGCGGCATCAGCGTGCGGAAATTCGTTGCGTCGAGGTACTCCGGCAGCCCGCCGGTGTGCGCGAGCAGCGAGGCGAGGCTGCGGTCCCGCCAGGTCGGCGGCAGGTCGTCGACATAAGCGGCGATGGGCGCGTCGATGTCGAGCAGACCGTCAGCCGCGAGTGCGAAGACCAGACATGCAGTGAAGGTCTTGGTCAGCGAACCGATCTCGAACGCGGTGTCGGCGCCCGGGGTCCGTGCATCGAACGGTCCGCGTCGGCCACGCCCGCCGAGCACCACGATCCTGCCCGCACGCACGACGCCGATCGCGGCGCCCGGTGCGCCATCGAGATCGATCGCGTCAAGCAGCGCGTCCTCATCGTGTCCGGCATACGCGTACGCAGGCGCGAGCGCCAAGGCACCGATCGCTCCCAGCACCGCGCGACGCCGCATGCAGCCTCCGTGACGGGGTCTCAGTTCACCACTTGAACAGCACCAGGCTGATCGCCAGCGCCGCCATGCCGGTGACCAGGCCGTACACCGTCTCGTGCCCCTTGGCGTAGCGCTTGGCGGCCGGCAGCAGTTCGTCCAGCGCGAGGAACACCATGACGCCGGCGATCAGGCCGAACACCACGCCGAACACCGGCTCGGACAGGAACGGCCGCAGCAACGCGTAGCCGATCAGCGCGCCGATCGGTTCGGCCAGGCCCGACAGCAGACAGGCAAAGAACGCGTAGGTCTTGTTGTTGGTGGCGAAGTAGACCGGCACCGCGATCGCGATGCCCTCGGGGATGTTGTGGATCGCGATGGCGAACGCCAGCGGCAGGCCGACGCCCGGGTTCTCCAGCGTGGCGAAGAACGTCGCCAGGCCTTCGGGAAAGTTGTGCGCGGTGATCGCGACGGCGGTCAGCAGGCCGACGCGCTTGATGTAGCTGGTGTTGTGCTCGCGGAAGTAGGGGTCGTCGACCTCCAGGCGCTCGTGCGGGTTCGGCACCAGCTTGTCGATGCCGACGATGAAGAGCAGGCCGCCCAGGAATGCGAACGTGCCCCAGGTGAAGCCGAGCTGCGGGCCGTAGGCATCGGTGAAGGCGAGAATCGACTTGTCGAGGATCTCGGTCAGCGACACGTAGACCATCGCACCGGCCGCGAATGCCAGGCCGAAGGCCAGCAGGCGCGCGTTCGGCTGCCTGGCGAAGATCACCAGCAGGCTGCCCAGGCCCGTCGCCAAGCCTGCGGCCGTTGTGACCGCGAGGGCGATCCAGAAATTGTGGGTCGAAACGTCGAACATGCGCGGACCGGTTGCGGGGGAGGGGAAGAGAACGCGACTCGGCCCGGCCTGGATCCGGTTCGGTGGGGCGCGCGGTCATGCTAGCCGATGCGTGAGGCGTCCTGTCCGGCGGCGTCGGGACGTGCGGGCAGATCGGCATCGAGTGGCGGACCGAAGATGATCCGCGCCGCACGCTGGTAGCTCCAGTACGCCAGGATCCAGTTGAGCAGCACGACCACGCGGTTGCGGAATCCGATCAGGAAGAACACGTGCGCTATCAGCCAGAACCACCAGGCCAGCGCGCCCGAAAGCTTCAGCCTGCCGAAATGCACGACCGCCGCCATGCGCCCGATCGTCGCGAGGTTGCCGAAATCGCGGTAGACGAACGGCGTCGTCGCCTGGCCGCGCAGACGCGCGCGGATGCTGGCGGCGACGTGGCGCCCCATCTGCTTGGCTGCCGGGGCGACACCGGGCACTTGCCGGCCGTTGCTGTGCACCGCGGCAAGATCGCCGGCGACGAAGATGTCGGGCTGCCCGGGCACACGCAGGTCCGGTTCGACCTGCACGCGGCCGGCGCGATCGCGCGGCGCATCAAGCAGCGCACCCAACCGTGAGGCCGCAACGCCCGCTGCCCAGACCACGGTCTTCGCCGCGACGCGCTGGTCGCCGAGGCGGTAGCCGTCGGCATCGATGTCGGCGACCGGCGTACCGGTCAGCACTTCGACGCCGAGCTTCTGCAGCTGGCGGCGTGCCTTGTCCGAGAGATCGTCGGGGAACGAGGACAGCACGCGCGGACCGGCCTCGACCAGACGCACGCGCGCCTCGGCCGGATCGATGTTGCGGAATTCACTGCGCAGGGTGTGACGTGCGATTTCGGCCAGCGTGCCGGCGAGTTCGACACCGGTCGGGCCGCCGCCGACCACGGCGAAGCTGAGCCAAGCAGCGCGCCTGTCCGGATCGGTTTCGGCCTCGGCGCGTTCGAAGGCCAGAAGCAGCTTGCGGCGCAGCAGCAGCGCATCGTCGAGCGTTTTCAGGCCCGGCGCGTGCGCCGCCCAATGGTCGTTGCCGAAGTAGGCGTGGGTGGCGCCGGAGGCGAGCACCAGCGTGTCGTAGGCGAGGGCGGCGCCGTCGGCAAGCGCGAGCGTTTTCGCGCGCGTGTCGATGCCGCGCACTTCGGCCAGTCGGACTTCGACATTGCGCTGGCCGCGCAGAATGTGGCGCAGCGGCGCGGCGATATCCGGCGCCGACAGGCCGGCGGTCGCCACCTGGTAGAGCAAGGGCTGGAACAGGTGATGGTTGCCGCGGTCGATCAGGGTGATACGCACCGGATCGCGTGCGAGCGCGCGCGTGGCCCAGAGGCCGGCGAAACCGCCGCCGACGATGACGATATGGGGCGGACGATCAGTGCTCGGCATGGGGGATGACGTGCATGGGGGACGCCCGATTGTAGGCGGGCGCCCCGGAGTGCAACGTCACGACCTGCCCTGATCCGGCGTGCTCAGAGCCGCGCGCGCTGCGCGCTCAGGGCCTCGACCTGCGCGGTCCAGTCGGCGAGGCGCTGGCGCTCCTGGTCGACGACCGCGGCCGGCACCTTGTCGCTGAACTTCTCCAGCTTCGCGGCGCTCTTGTCCTTCTCGGCGGTCACGCGGACGATCTCCTTGTCGAGACGTGCGCGCTCGGCGTCGAGATCCACCAGACCCTCGAGCGGCACGAACAGCTTGAGATCGCCGACGAGTCCGGCCGCGGCCGGAGGCGGGTCGCCGTCGATCGTCTCGATGCGCTCGAGGCGGTTGAGGAACTTCAACTGCGAATCGAAGCGCTGCAGGCGGCTGCGCGTCGTCTCGCTACCCGCCCGCACCAGCAGCGGCACCTGCTTGCCGGGCGAGACGCCCAGCTCGCTGCGCACGCGGCGCAGCGCGGTGACCATCTGCTTGAGCCACTCGATGTCGGCTTCGGCGCGCTCGAAATCGGCACCGCCGAAATCGGCGGCCTGCGGATAGCGCTGCAGCGAGATCGTGTCGCCCTCGATGCCGAGGCGCGGTGCGACCTGCTGCCACAGTTCCTCGGTGACGAAGGGAATCAGCGGATGCAGCAGACGCAGCACCGCTTCAAGCACCGACAGCAGGGTGCGACGGGTGCTGTCGGCAGCCGCCTTGTCGTCGCCCTGCAGCGCGGGCTTGGTCAGCTCGACGAACCAGTCGCAGTACTCGTTCCATGCGAACTCGTAGAGCGCCTGCGCCAGCAGGTCGAAGCGGTAAGCGGCGAAATGCGCCTGCGCTTCCCCGGTGACCTTGGCCAGGCGCGAGAGGATCCACTTCTCGGCGTCGGTCACCGGCGCGGTGTCGACCGATGCGTCGAAGCCTTCGGTGTTCATCAGCACGAAGCGCGTGGCGTTCCAGAGCTTGTTGCAGAAATTCTTGTAGCCCTCGGCGCGGCCGAGATCGAACTTGATGTCGCGGCCGGGGCCGGCCAGCGCGGCCATCGTGAAGCGCAGCGGGTCGGCGCCGTGCGAGGCGATGCCGTCCGGGAATTCCTTGCGCGTGGCCTTCTCGATCTTCGGCGCATCGGTCGGCTTCATCAGGCCGGTGGTGCGCTTGGCGACCAGCGCGTCGGCGCTGATGCCGTCGATGATGTCGAGCGGGTCGAGGATGTTGCCCTTCGACTTCGACATCTTCTGGCCGTCCTTGTCGCGGACGAGGCCCGTCATGTAGACGTCGTTGAAGGCCACCTTGCCGGTCAGCGCGTCGGTCAGCATGACCATGCGCGCGACCCAGAAGAAGATGATGTCGAAGCCGGTCACCAGCACGCTGGTCGGCAGGAAATCGTCGAAGCCGCGCTCGCGCATCGCGTCGGCGTCGGGCCAGCCGAGCGTGCTGAAGGGCCACAGGCCCGACGAGAACCAGGTCTCGAGCACGTCGCTGTCCTGGCGCAGTGCGACGTCGTCGCCGATGCCGCCGCGCGTGCGCGCCTCGGCCTCGTTACGGCCGACGTAGATGTTGCCGGCTTCGTCGAACCACGCCGGAATGCGGTGGCCCCACCAGAGCTGGCGGCTGATCGTCCAGTCCTGGATGTTCTCCATCCAGTGGCGGTAGGTGTTGATCCAGTTCGGCGGCACGAATTTCACCGCGCCGCTTTCGACGAGTTCCATACCGCGACGGCCCATCTCGTCCATCGCGACGAACCACTGGTCGGTCAGGAACGGCTCGATCACCGAGCCGGTGCGATCACCGAAGGGCTGCATGATCGGCTTTGAATCGACGACCGGATTGCCGTCGGCATCGGTGACGGCGAGCCCCTCGGCGGTGACCTGCTCGACGACCTGCTTGCGCGCCTCGTAGCGGTCGAGGCCGCGCAATGCGTCGGGCACCAGGTTGACCGTGCCGACATCGCCGGCTTCGCGCTCGCCGCGCGCGATCGCGCCTGCGATGTCCGCGCTCTCCTCGTAGGAGAGACCGTCGGTGCGCATGCGCGCATGGCTGTCCATCAGCGCGTACAGCGGAATGCCGTTGCGCGCGGCGACCTGGTAGTCGTTGAAGTCGTGGGCGCCGGTGATCTTGACCGCGCCCGAGCCGAAGGCCGGGTCCGGGTGGGTGTCGGTGATGATCGGCACCAGGCGGCGGTGCGCCTTCGGACCGACCGGGATTTCGCACAGCTTGCCGACGATCGGCGCATAGCGCGCGTCGTCGGGATGCACCGCGACCGCACCGTCGCCGAGCATGGTTTCCGGACGCGTGGTCGCGATCGAGATGTAGTCGCGCGTCTCGCGCAATGTGACGTTGCCGTCCGCGTCGCGCTCGATGTACTCGTAGGTTTCGCCGCCAGCCAGCGGATACTTGAAATGCCACATGTGGCCGGGCACTTCGCGGTTTTCCACTTCCAGATCGGAGATCGCCGTGTCGAGCACCGGATCCCAGTTCACCAGACGCTTGCCGCGGTAGATCAGGCCCTTATCGTGCAGCCGCACGAAGGCCTCGATGACAGCCTGCGAGGGCATGTCGTCCATCGTGAAGACGCTGCGCGTCCAGTCACCCGAGGTGCCGAGGCGACGCATCTGGCGTTCGATCGTGCCGCCCGACTGCGCCTTCCACTCCCACACCTTGTTGATGAAGCCTTCGCGGCCCAGCGAGTCACGGGTTTCGCCCTTGCCCTCGAGCGCGAGGTTGCGCGAGACCACCATCTCGGTCGCGATGCCGGCGTGGTCGGTGCCCATCTGCCACAGCGTGCGGTAGCCGCGCATGCGGTGGTAGCGGATCAGCGCGTCCTGCAGCGTGTGCTGGAAGGCGTGGCCCATGTGCAGCGTGCCGGTGACGTTCGGCGGCGGCAGCAGGATCGTGTAGGCCGGGCCGTCGCCGCGCGGCTGGAAGACGCCGCTCTTTTCCCATTCCGCGTACAGGCGGGCTTCGAAGGTACCGGGGTCGTAGCTGGGGGCGAGGGACATGGGAGGGCCGTAATGGGTGATTCGTGATTCGTAATTGGAAGAGCGGAGCGGCATAGCGATCGGACCAGTGCTCTTTCGAATCACCAATCACCAATCACAAATCGCCGCGCCTCACATATCGTGCTTCGACACCTCGAGCCCGGCCGCCTTGTACTGGCGCCAGCGCTCGCGCAGCGGCTCGCGTGCCGAGTCGTCGGCGGGCACGACTTCGAGCACGCGCTCGAAGCCGGCAGGCGCGACGGCGTCACGCAGGTTGATGACGAGCGCGCGTACCGGCGCATCGACATCGGGTGTGGCGATCAGCACCGGGGTCACGTCGTCCTCGTCGTCCATGCCGGCGATCTGGTGCGGGATGTAATCGTCCTCACCCATGTCCCACAGCAGGTCGTCGAGCGCTTCGGCCTGCGCGGTGTCGCGGGCGAGCACCAGCGTCCACAGCTCGGCGGCATAGGCCTTGCGGACGAGTTCGCAGACCAGGCGCAGCGGTTCCTCGCGGAACCGCGGCTTGGCGATCAGATAGAAATCGGCACGGGCCATGGCGGCAGCGGGCGGACCATGGCCGGGGACGCGACGTCGCGCCGGATCCCCGTCAGGCCCGGACCGGTCAGGCGACCTGGTCCATCAGCCACTGGCTGAGCAGACCGACCGGGCGGCCTGTGGCGTAGGCCATCTTGCCGCTGCCGCTGGCGCTGCCGGCGATGTCGAGATGCGCCCAGCGCTGACCTTCGGTGAAGCGCGACAGGAAGCAGCCCGCGGTGATCGCGCCGCCCCAGCGGCCGCCGATGTTGTAGACGTCGGCGAAGTTGGAATCGAGCATCGACTGGTACTCGTCCCACAGCGGCAGGCGCCACGCGCGGTCGAACACGTGCTCGCCGGCGGCCAGCAGTTCGGCGGCCAGATCGTCGTGCTTGCTCATCAGGCCGGTGGCCTGCGTGCCCAGCGCCACCATGCAGGCGCCGGTCAGCGTGGCCACGTCGACCAGCGCGGCCGGCTCGAAACGCTCGGCGTAGGTCAGCGCGTCGCACAGGATCAGGCGGCCCTCGGCGTCGGTGTTGCCGACTTCGATGGTCTTGCCGGACATGCTGGTGATGACGTCGGACGGGCGGTAGCTGTTGCCGTCGATCGCGTTCTCGACCGCCGGCACCACGACATGCAGGTTGACCGGCAGATCCAGGCCGACTGCGGACACGAAGGTGCCCATGACGGTCGCGGCGCCGCACATGTCGAACTTCATTTCCTCGATGCCGCCCTGCGTCTTGAGGTTGACGCCGCCGGTGTCGAAGGTGATGCCCTTGCCGACCAGCACGTAGGGCTTGGCGTCGCCGCCGTTGTTCCAGCTCAGCACGACCAGCTTCGGGCGGTTGGCCGAACCGCGCGCCACGGCGAGCAGCGAGCCCATGCCCAGCGCTTCCATCTGCTGCTCGTCGAGCACTTCGCAGGACGCCTTGTCGAAGCGCGCGGCGAAGGTCTGCGCCTGTTCGGCCAGATACGCCGGGTTGCAGATGTTCGGCGGCAGGTTGCCGAGCTCCCGGGCAAACTTGACGCCGGCGGCAATAGCTTTGCCCTGCGACAGCGCATCGGCATCCTCGGCGACGATGGCGATCGACTTCAGTGTGTCGGACTCGCGCTTCTTGTTCTTCGCGCCCAGCGTGGCGACGTAGCGGTAGGCGGCGTGATCGGCGGCAACGACGGCCTGGCGGACCTTCCACGCGGTGTCGCGACCGCCGACGTCGAGGTCGCTCAGGGCGATCGCGGCGCTGGCGCTGTTGCCGTCGCGCAGCGCGCGCACCGCGTCGGCAATGGCCTTGAGGTACTGCGGCACGCCGAACTTGGTGCGCTCGCCCAGGCCCAGTGCCAGCACGCGCGGTGCGGTGACGCCCGGCAGGTCGTGCAGCAGGGTGGTGCGACCGGCCTTGCCGGACAGATCGCCACGCGCGGCGAGTGCGGACAGGCGACCGCCACTGGCGGAGTCGAGGGCCTCGGCGGCGCCGGCCAGTGCGCCGTCCGCGAATACGCCCACGACCAGGCAATCGGTCGACAGGGCGGCGGGGGCTTCGTGGTTCAGGGAGAATTCGAGGGTCATCAACCAGATTCCAGAGGGTGATCGGTACACTTCACGGTCCAGTGCGCGGCGCCCGTGTCAGGCTTGCCGCCGCAGAAGCGCCGTGGTGGCGCGGCTGGACGAACCCCCAAGTCTAAAGCAAAGCCCCCACGCCCGATGTCGAAGCTCGACCGATACCTCTTCCGCGAGTTGGCCCAGTCCACGTTCGCTGCCCTCGTGGTGCTGCTGATCGTGAGTCTGGGCGGGGTGTTCGCGGACGTGCTGGGCGACATCGCCCGCGGCCGCGTGCCGGCCAAGCTGATGCTGGCCCAGCTGGGGCTGTCGGTCATCAGCTACATGCCGCTGATCCTGCCGCTGGGTCTGATGCTGGGCCTGATGCTCGGCTTCGGCCGTCTCTACCGCGATTCGGAAATGCCGGTGCTGACCTCGGTCGGCATCGGGCCGAAGCGTCTGCTGCGGCCGTTGATGCTGGTGGTCGGGCCGATGCTGCTGGTGATCGGTGCGTGCTCGCTGTGGCTGGGCCCGTGGGCGCGCGACTATTCGCAGCAGATGATCGAGGCCGGCCAGCGCAGCCTGCTGGTGACCGGTCTGGAGGCCGGCCGCTTCGTCGAGTTCCCGGGCGGTGGCGGTGTGGTCTACGTCAATGCGATGTCCGACGATGGCAGCAAGCTCGGCCGCGTGTTCGTCTACCGGCAGGACGAAGGCCGCATGGACGTGACCACCTCGCTGAGCGGCGCGCTGAGCATCGAGGGCACCGAGCGCTTCCTGCGTCTGGACGAAGGCTTCCGCGTCGAAGGCCCGATGGACGCCGGTCTCGACTATCGCCTGATGCGCTATGCGAGCAACGAATTGCGCCTGCCGGCGGTGGAATCGCGGGCCGACGGCGACGATCCCGAACTGCAGCCGACGCTGGCGTTGTTCGGTGACGCGCGCCCCGAAGCCCATGCCGAACTGCATTACCGCATGGCGCCGCTGTTCCTGACCCTGGCCTTCGCGCTGCTCGCGGTGCCGCTGGCGCGCAGCCCGCCGCGCCAGGCGCGCTACGGCCGGATGATGACCGGCTTTCTGGCCTACGTGCTGGGCATGAACTTCATGATGCTCGGCAAGGACTGGGTGGCCGACGGCAAGATTCCGGTGCTGCTGGGCATGTGGTGGCTGGCCCTGCCGCTGCTGGCGTTCGCCTGCTGGATGTATTTCAAGGATGGCCGGGTGACGGCGCCCAAGTGGAGGCGCGCGAAGTGAAGCCCCTGATCCGGATCCACGATCTGTACGTCGCGCGTGTCGTCACCGTAATGGTGCTGGCGACCTGGGTGGTGCTGGTCGGTCTCGATGCGCTGATGGCCGGCGTGAGCGAGATCGATGCGGTCGGCCAAGGCGACTACACCTACTTCAGCGCGATCACCTACATCCTGCAGACGCTGCCGCGCCGCGCCTACGTGATGTTTCCGACCGCGGCGGTCATCGGGTCGCTGATGGGACTGGGCCAGCTGGCGGCCACGTCGGAGCTGATCGCGATGCGCGCGCTGGGCCTGTCGCGGACGCGCCTGAGCGTGTCGGTCGCACTGCCGCTGCTGGTGCTGACCGCGGTGATGATCCTCAACGGCGAGACCCTGGGCCCGATGGCCCAGCGCAGCGCCGACAGCATGAAGTCGGCCGCGCGTTCAAGCGACATGATCGTCGGTCGCTACTCGGGCCTGTGGGCGCGCGAGGGCGACATTTTCCTCAATGCGCAGAACGGCAACGAGATCAGCGACGGCGCCGGCAGCCGCATCCAGCTGCAGGACGTGCGTCTGTTCGAATTCGCCAGCGACGGCCGGCTCGAGTCGGTGGCGCATGCGCAGACCGCCGAACACGGCCCGCAGGGCTGGCTGCTGCGCGACGTCAAACGCACCTGGTTCGAGCCGCGCGCGGTGACGCGGACCGAGGCCGACGAGGAACACTGGGAATCGCAGCTCGACGCGTCGACGCTCGCGGCCAGTGCCAGCAACATCTGGCGCCCGCGCTACATGCCGTCGAGCGAACTGCGCGCCGGCATCGAGTACCGCCATCGCAACCAGCTCGACGCCAGCGAGTTCGAAGAGCACTACTGGGGCCGCTGGTTCTACCCGCTCAACGTGCTGGCGCTGTGCCTGGCGGCGATCCCGTTTGCGTTCGGCTCGCTGCGCAGCGGCAACGCCGGCAAACGGCTCTTCATCGGCGTGGTGTTCGCACTGGGCTTCTGGCTGGGCCAGATGCAGATCGTCAAGCTCGCCGCGGTCTACCGCATCGACTACCGCCTGGCCTATCTGGTCCCGCCGGTGGTGATGCTGATCATCTCCTGGACCCTCTTCCGCAGACGGAGTGGGTGAGGCGTACCCGCGCGGCACTGCCGCGCGGGTACGCCGAACGCCTCGCGTGCTTCGCCGGGACGGATGAGCGATTGAACGAACAGCCTGTGCGCTACGAAGCGCTATCGCAGGACTTCGAAGAACGCATCCGTCGCCCCAGCGAACGCTGGGACCCATTTTGATCTTCGTTCCGACCACGCAGAGCAGGCTGGATCCCAACTTTCGCTGGAATGACGAGCGCCAGGTCCCGGCATGACGCGCGCTAGGCGCTCGGCCCACTCCGCTTCGGCTCCCGCACCATCCGCGTCCCGCTCGCGCGGTCATGCCAGGTCAAGCGCTCGCGATCCACCCACGCCCACCAGAACCCCAGTCCACCGGCGAGCAGCGACACCGTCGCCACGCCGAAGCGCAACCACAGCGCACGCGTCGACGCGTGCCCGCCATCACGGGCGCGAACCCGCAGGCGCCACGGCCGCATCCCGAGCGTCTGCCCGCCGGTCCGCCAGCTCAACACCGCGTACAGCCCGGTCAGCAGCCAGCAGCCGATCCACAGCACGATCTGCAACGCGCTCAGCGGCGCGATGTTCTCGTGCGGGTCGTGATGGCCCAGAAACGTGAAGGCCGCGGTGAACGCCGCCGACAGCAGCAGCCACAACGCCAGCACCGGCCACAGGTCGTAGACCAGCGCCAGGCACCGCCAGCCGATCCACGGGCGGGGTGGGCGGGCAGGGGGCGTCGTCGAATCCTGGGTCATCGCCAGAGCATAGCCGCAGCCGTGAGGCCGCTAAGCTGTGCGCGATGTCCGATCGCACGACCACGCCCGCCGAACGCCGCTCGCTCGTGATGGCGCTGCCGCCTTTGCGGGACGCGGACCGTCGCGACATCGACGGGTTTCTGGACGCGTTCTGGGCCGAGCACGGCATCTCGAAGCAGACGGCCGCATCCTACGGCGGCGACCTTGCGGCCTTCGCGCGCTGGCGCGACGGCGCCCCGATCGCCGACGCGGACCGCGCGACGATCTTCGGCTTTCTCGCCTGGCGGTCCGGTCACGGCTGGAGCGCGCGCAGCAATGCGCGACTGCTGTCGGCGCTGCGCGCGTTTTACGCACATCGCCAGCGTCGCCACGGACGTACGGACGATCCGACCGCGCTGCTCGAACCGCCCAAATTGCCGCGTTCGCTGCCCAAGGCGCTGGGCGAATCGCAGATCGATGCGCTATTGGGTGCGCCGGACATCGGCGATGTCGAAGGCCTGCGCGACCGCACGATGCTGGAGCTGATGTACGCCTGCGGCCTGCGCGTCAGCGAACTCGTCGGGTTGCCGGCCAATGGCGTCAATCTGCGACAGGGCGCCTTGCGGGTGACCGGCAAGGGCGAGCGCACGCGGATGGTGCCATTGGGCGAAGAGGCCCAGCACTGGCTGCAGCGCTATCTCGACGAGGCCCGTCCCGTGCTCGCCGGCGGCAAGGGGCCGGCGCGCGATGCGGCGGGGGGCACGCCGTTGTTCCTCACCAAACGGCACGCCGCGATGACACGGCAGCAGTTCTGGGGACTGGTGAAGCGTTACGCCGCCGCGGCGGGCATCGACCCGGCCCGGGTAAGTCCGCACGGCCTGCGCCACAGCTTCGCCACGCATCTGCTCAACCACGGGGCCGACCTGCGCGCGCTGCAGATGCTGCTCGGCCACAGCTCGCTGTCGACGACGCAGATCTACACGCTGGTCGCGCGGGAACAGCTCAAGCGGCTCCACACCACGCACCATCCGCGCGGCTGAGCGATCGGGTGACGGGATCCCATGAACCGCTGCTGCGGCGCGTCGCCGGCCCGGCGCCCGTCCGCGGCCGTCGTGACAGAATGGCCCCTTCCGGGAACCCCCGCTCTTGGTGGTCGATGTCGATGAAGCACTTCGTGTTCGCGCTGTTCGGCGCTTTCAGCCTGTCCGCCTGTGCCCAGAGCCCGGGCACGTCCGATGCCGCATCGGCAACCGCCGCGGACACGGCCACGCCGGCGCCCGCCGCGATCGAAGCGCCGGCCGGTTCGCCGGCCGCCGAAGCACGCGACGCGATCCTGTCGATCAATCCGCGCGTGTCGATCGAGAGCGTCGCCGACGCCCCGCTGCCGGGCTTCCAGGAAGTCATCGTGTCCGGCCAGGTGCTCTACGTCAGCAACGACGGCCGCTACGTGCTGCAGGGCAGCCTGTTCGATGCGCGCGAGAAGCGCGACATGAGCCAGGCGGGCCTGTCCAAGCTGCGCCAGCGGTTGCTCTCGGAGGTGCCCGAAGACCAGCGCATCATCTTCGCGCCCGCCAATCCGAAGTACACCGTCTCGGTGTTCACGGACGTGGAGTGCGGCTACTGCCGTCGCCTGCACGAGGACATCGCCGAGTACAACAAGCGCGGCATCGCCATCGAATACCTCGCCTATCCGCGCATGGGCCTGGGCACCGACGACTTCCGCCTGATGGAGTCGGTGTGGTGCGCCAGCGACCGCAAGCAGGCGCTGACCGCTGCCAAGAACGGGCAGCGCGTGGAATCGAAGTCCTGCGAGAACCCGGTTGCGGCGCATTACGCGCTGGGTCAGCGCGTCGGCCTGACCGGCACGCCGATGATCATCGCCGCCGACGGCACCACGATGCCGGGCTACATGCCGCCCGATCAGCTCCTCCAGGCCCTGCAGCGCCTCGACGGCGAGGCCGGCGGCAGCCGCTGAAGGCCCACGCACGCCCCGCCGCACAGGTGCGGTTGGGGCGGCCGGCGCGGCCATTGGCTACAATGGCCGGCCCTGAAATACGGTTTCCCCGGACATGATCGTCCTCGAGGGCCAGCAGGCCCTGTCGCCGTTCCGCCGCGAACGGCTTGAAGCACGTCTGCAGTCGGTGTCGCCCGCGCTCACAGTGGCCGGCGCCTGGCATGTCTACTTCGTCGAGGCCGAGGCCGGGCAGTCGCCCGACGACGCCACGCTGCGCCGGATCCTGGAGGTCGACGCCGGCCCCGCGCCGGTTCGCGCAGAGGGCGCCGTCTCGCGCTACGTCTCGCCGCGACTGGGCACCATTTCGCCCTGGGCCAGCAAGGCCACCGAACTGCTGCGCGGCGCCGGGCAGCCGGTGCATCGCGTCGAACGCGGCCTGCGCCTGGATCTGGCCGGCTGGCCGGACGATGCGGCCACGCAGGCGGCGGTGTCGAAGCTGCTGCACGACCCGATGACGCAGTCGCTGCTGGACGATGTCGATGCGGCTGATGCCCTGTTCGCCACGCCGTCGCGTGGCGCGCTCGAGCGCATCGCGCTCGACGATCTCGACGCCGCCAACAGGCGTCTCGGCCTGGCCCTCGCCGACGACGAGATCGCGTACCTGCGCGAGCGCTTCGGCGCACTGGGCCGCGATCCGGCCGACGTCGAGCTGATGATGTTCGCGCAGGCGAACTCCGAGCACTGCCGGCACAAGATCTTCAATGCGTCCTGGACCATCGACGGCGAGGAGATGACGCGCAACGGCCGCGCGCAATCGCTGTTCGGCATGATCCGCCACACGCACGCGACGACGCCCGAGCACACGCTGTCGGCCTACAGCGACAACGCGGCGGTCGTGGAAGGCTACCCGGCGCGCCGCTTCCGGCCCGATCCGGTGTCGTTCGAATACCGCAGCGAACCGCTGGTCGACAGCGCGTTCTGCATCAAGGTCGAAACGCACAACCATCCGACCGCGATCTCGCCGTTCGCGGGCGCCAGCACCGGCGCCGGTGGCGAGATTCGCGACGAGGGCGCGACCGGCCGCGGCGGCAAGCCCAAGGCCGGCCTGACCGGCTTCTCGGTCTCGCACCTGCGCATCCCCACGCTGCCGCAGCCTTGGGAAGCGCCGCGCGCGCTGAACCCGCGCATGGCGCCGGCGCTCGAGATCATGCTCGACGGCCCGCTGGGCGGCGCCGCGTTCAACAACGAGTTCGGTCGTCCGAACCTGCTCGGCTATTTCCGCAGCTTCGAGCTGGCCGAAGGCGACAACGGCCTGGTGCGCGGCTACGACAAGCCCATCATGCTGGCCGGTGGCCTCGGTGCGATCGACCGCACGATGGTCGAGAAGCGGACGCTGTCGCCGGGTGACGCGGTCGTCGTGCTCGGTGGTCCGGCGATGCTGATCGGCCTGGGCGGCGGCGCGGCGAGTTCGGTGGCCTCGGGCGAGAGCGCCGAGGATCTCGATTTCGCCTCCGTGCAGCGCGACAACCCGGAGATGGAACGCCGCGTGCAGGAGGTCATCGACCGCTGCGTGGCGCTGGCCGAGCGCAATCCGATCCTGTGGTTCCACGACGTCGGCGCCGGCGGCCTGTCGAACGCGATTCCCGAACTGCTGCACGACTCCAACGTCGGCGGCATCATCGATCTGGACCGCGTGCCCAGCGACGACCCGTCGCTGTCGCCGATGCAGCTGTGGTGCAACGAATCGCAGGAACGCTACGTCCTCGGCATTCCGCAGGACCGCGTCGAGGAGTTCAAGGCGATCTGCGCGCGCGAGCGTTGCCCGGTTGCGATCGTCGGTGTCGCGACGTCGAAGGAACATCTGACCGTGGGTTATGGCGCCACGCCCGACACGATCGGCGGCGACCATGACTGGCCCATCGATTTGCCGATGGATCTGCTGTTCGGCAAGCCGCCGAAGATGCATCGCGACACGTCGCGCACCTCGCCGCATCGCTGGCCCGCGCTCAACAGCGGCCTGGTCGATCTGCACACAGCCGGCCTGCGCGTGCTTGCGCATCCGACGGTCGCGTCCAAGTCCTTCCTCGTCACGATCGGCGACCGCAGCGTCGGCGGCCTGACCGCGCGTGACCAGATGGTCGGCCCGTGGCAGCTGCCGGTCGCCGATTGCGCGATCACGCTGTCGGGTTTCGAAGGCTTCACCGGCGAGGCGATGGCGATCGGCGAGCGCACGCCGCTGGCGCTGATCGACTCGGCCGCCGCCGCGCGCATGGCCGTGGGCGAGGCGATCACCAATCTCTGCGCCGCGCCGGTCGAGACCCTGCACCGGGTCAAGCTGTCGGCGAACTGGATGGCCGCCTGCGGCCATGCCGGTGAAGACGCGCGCCTGTTCGATGCGGTCCGCGCGGTCGCGATGGAACTGTGCCCCGAGATCGATCTGGCGATCCCGGTCGGCAAGGACTCGCTGTCGATGCAGGCGCAGTGGCAGGCCGATGGCGGGACGCAGAAGGTCGTCTCGCCGGTCTCGCTGATCATCACCGCGTTCGCGCCAGTGCCCGACGTGCGCACCCAGCTCACACCGCTGCTCATCCGCGAGGCCGACACCGAGCTGTGGCTGATCGGTCTGGGCGCGGGCAAGCAGCGTCTGGGCGGATCGGTGCTATCGCAGGTGTTCGACGGCTTCGGTGGTCCGTGCCCCGACGTCGACGAGCCTGAGCGCCTGAAGGCCTTCTTCGAGCTGATCTGCGAGGCACGCGAAGCGGGCCTGCTGATGGCCTATCACGACCGTTCCGACGGCGGCGCCTTTGCCGCGCTGTGCGAGATGGCGTTCACCGCCCACGTCGGCCTCGACATCGATCTGGAAGGCTGGGGCGACGACCGCAACCGCGACGCGCTGCGCACGCTGTTCTCAGAAGAACTCGGCGCCGTGGTGCAGATCTCGGCCGAAGACCGCGCCGAATTCGCCGATCTCGTCGCGCGTCACGGCCTGATCGAATGCGCCCAGCGCATCGCCCGTCCGACGACCGCCAATGCGATCCGCGTGCTCGATGGCGACGACGTGCTGGCCGAATGGAAGTGGGACGCGCTGTTCGACGCCTGGTGGTCGGTCACGCACGCCATGCAGGCGCTGCGCGACAACCCCGAATGCGCCGACGAAGAACGCGCGTCCGCGCGTCGCTTCGACGCGCCGGGCCTCCGCCCGGTGTTGACCTTCGATCCGTCCGATGATGTCGCGGCCCCATACATCGCCAAGGGCGCACGCCCGAAGGTGGCCGTGCTGCGCGAGCAGGGCGTCAACGGCCAGATCGAAATGGCCTCGGCCTTCGACCGCGCCGGCTTCGCCGCGGTCGACGTGCACATGAGCGATCTCATCGCCGGCCGCGTGGATCTCGCGACGATGCAGGGCCTGGTCGCCTGCGGCGGCTTCAGCTACGGCGACGTGCTCGGCGCGGGCCGCGGCTGGGCGACCTCGATCCTCGAGACCGCCGAACTGCGTGCCGCGTTCGAGCGCTTCTTCGCGCGTGGCGACACTTTCTCGCTCGGTGTCTGCAACGGCTGCCAGATGCTCTCGCAGCTCAAGCCGATCATCCCCGGCGCGCGGCACTGGCCGCGTCTGCTGCGCAACCGCAGCGAGCAGTTCGAGGCGCGTTTCGGCCTGCTGGAAGTCGAGGACTCACCCTCGCTGTTCTTCGCCGGCATGGCTGGATCGAGGATCCCGGTGGCGATCGCCCACGGCGAAGGTCGCGTCCAGTTCGACGACGATGCGGACCGCAGGGCCGCATCGGTGGTCCTGCGCTACGTCGACGGCGACGGCCCGGCCATGCGCTACCCGGCGAATCCGAACGGCTCGCAGGACGCGATCGCGGGCCTGACCTCGACCGACGGCCGCGCGACCATCCTGATGCCGCACCCCGAGCGCACCCCGCGCACGGCAAACCTCAGCTGGGCCCCGGCCGACTGGCCGGAGGACAGCCCTTGGTTACGGATGTTCCGCAACGCGCGCAGGCACGTCGGCTGAGCCTCCGCGCCCACCCTCCGGTGGGCGCTTTCATCTGTTTTAAACCCCGCGTTCACACCGTGACGAACGACATGCGTGTCGCGCGTCGCATCGCTGTGTCAAAAAATTGACGCTCGTCACATAAATGACGATCCATGTCATTAATTTGGTGTTCAAGTCATTGATTGATTGAATTTTGTCAATTACTGACCTTGACGGGCAGTTTTGAGAGGCGCAAGTATCGACTCCGAACAGGCGTTGGGGGACCGTTCAACTTGCGCACCATCGAGGACATTTCCGGACGGATTCGGCTCGGCGCCGCTGTCGTCCCCGCATTCCAGAAGTAGGACTCCCGAACCCACGGTCGCGCGCGGCCGTGGGTTTTTCGTTTTTCAAATCACTTCCAAATCAGCGACTTGCAGAGGACCGAGATGAACCGAATCTATCGAAAGGTGTGGAGCCACGCGCTCAAGCAACTGGTCGTGGCATCCGAGCTCGCCTCGGGAGATTCGGCACCCGGATCCGCAACGCGGACTGCAGGGGCAGGCCGCCGTGCCACGCTTTGCGCGGCCGTGCTGGTTGCGCTGTCCGGCGCCGCATTCCCGCTTTCCGCGCAATCGGTCGGGGTCGGTGGGTCGGGCACGTGCGCCGTGCTCAACGGTGCTCGCCTGGTGGTGACCCAGTGCGCGATCCCCGGCACCGCCAACGCCTCGGGCACCAATGCCACCGCGTTCGGCGCCCAGGCTGTAGCCAGCGGGCCGCAGTCCACGGCGCTGGGCTACACCGCCCAGGCCACCGGTCCGAACTCGACCGCGAGCGGTGCCAACGCACGTGCCACGGCCAACAGCGCGACCGCGACGGGCGCCAACGCCCGTGCGAGCGCCGCGAACGCATCGGCCATCGGTGCAGGCTCGAGCGCGCTCGCCACCGGCGCGACCGCGCTGGGCTCGAATGCGCAGGCCTCGCAGGCGCAATCCACCGCCGTCGGTTTCACCGCTCAGGCGCTCGCCGCCGGCGGCACCGCGGTCGGCCGCACCGCAACGGTCCGTGCAGGCGCGACCGACGCGGTCGCCATCGGACATGGCGCGGTCGCGACGGAAGCCGACACGGTGTCGTTCGGCGACGGCAGCGGGACGAGCGCGGCCGGTGCGCCCGCTACGCGGCGACTGGTCAACGTCTCCGACGGCATTGCCGACAGCGACGCGGCGACGGTCGGACAGGTCGATGATGCGATCGCCGATTCGACCCGCCACTTCCAGGCGTCCGGAGATGCGGACGCCCTCGTCGAAGGTGAGGAGTCCGTCGCCGCAGGCGCGGGCGCCGCGACCGGCGGCGACTACACCACGGCTGTCGGTTCGACCAGCAGCGCCTACGGCTCGGGTGCCTCGGCATTCGGCAGCGGCGCCTACGCGGGCGCAGCGCAATCGACAGCGGTCGGCTTCAACGCCAGCGCCAGCCAGGACAACGGCACCGCGGTCGGCGCAGGCGCTGATGCCAATGGCGTCGCGAGCACCGCGGTGGGCGGGCAGGGTGAGGCCTTCGATCAATTCGGTTGGCCGATCGAGGATGAGGACGGCAATCCCGTGCTCGTCGGAGCCGCCGCTGCGGACTATTCGACTGCCGTCGGCGCAGGTGCGCAGGCGACGGGCGTACGATCGGCCGCGCTCGGTTATGGCGCGCGCGCAGAGGGCGAGTCCTCGCTGGCCGCCGGCAACAAGGCACATGCGCAGTCCGACTACGCCGTCGCGCTGGGTGACAACAGTCGCGCCAATGGCGAGCAGAGCACCGCGACCGGCACTTACGCCTGGGCGACGGCCGACGGCGCGACCGCCTACGGCAGCTTCGCTTGGGCGACCGGCGTCGAGTCGACAGCGCTCGGTCTCGACTCCTACGCAGCCGGACGCCGCTCGGTATCGATCGGCTACGGCAGCTGGTCGCCGGGCGAAAGCGCCGTGGCGATCGGCAAGGGCGCATTCGCCTACGACAACTACACCGTCGCGATCGGCCATCAGGCATTCGCCGACGACATCCACGCCATCGCGATGGGCACCAATTCCTACGTCGATGCCGAGAGCGGCATCGCGATCGGTGCCGGATCGTCCGTGGAGACCGGCGCGACCAACGCGGTCGCGCTGGGGTCGGGCTCGGTCGCCGATCGTGCGGACACGGTGTCGGTCGGCGCGGATGGCAACGAACGTCAGATCACAAACGTCGCAGCCGGCACCGAAGCGACCGATGCGGTGAATCTGGAGCAGCTGGACGAAGCTACGGCGCGCTTTACTGCCAGCGGCGAAGGCGAGGCCTACGCCGATGGCGAAGAAGCCACCGCCTCGGGGTCCAATGCGACGGCGGCTGCCGATTATTCGACGGCGATCGGTTCGGGGACGAACGCGACCGGCGTCGGGTCTTCGGCCTTCGGCAGCGGCAGCAACGCCTGGGGCCAGTACGCCACGGCGTCGGGCTACAACGCATTGGCCGA
>NZ_SMTG01000002.1 GCF_004358165.1 Luteimonas terrae | reverse complement strand
ATCGGCTCGTTCTCGGTGGCAAGCGGCGTCAACAGCGTCGCGGTCGGTGGCGGCGCGGGCCTGTTCAACCTGTTCCCGACCGAGGCCAGCGGCGACTACTCGACCGCGATCGGTGGTGCCGCGTGGGCCTCGGGCTTCAACAGCACGGCCGTGGGCAACTTCTCCACCGCCGCAGGTGACGACAGTCTTGCGCTGGGTTCGGATGCAACCGCGACGGCGGAAGGCAGCGTGGCGCTCGGCCAGGGATCGGAGGCGGACCGGGCGAATTCCGTGTCCGTCGGTAGCGTCGGCAACGAACGCCAGATCACCAACGTCGCAGCCGGCGAGCTCTCTGCAGACAGCACCGACGCGGTCAACGGTGGCCAGCTGGCCGAGACCAACACGCGCGTCGATGGTGTGGAGGACCGTCTGGGCGATGTCGAGGATGTCGCAGCCAATGCGATCTCCTACGACGATGACAATCGTTCCACGCTGACCTTCGATGGCGAGGATGGCACCCGCTTGACCAACTTGGCGAACGGTTCCATCAGTGCAGGCAGCACCGACGCCGTCACGGGCGGACAGGTGTATGGCGGGCTGCAGTCGGCAGCGGACGCACTGGGCGGCGGCGCGGCAGTCACCGCGTTCGGCACGATTTCCGCTCCCACATACGCGATCCAGGGTGGCAATTACTACTCCGTCGGCGATGCCTTTGGTGCACTGGATGCCGAGATCAGTGGTCTCAAGCAGCAGGTCGGCACGCTGGACGCCGCCGTCAATTCGGCGAACGCCGGCAAGGCGGATATGTCCGTGGCGACAGCGGCCACTGCCGAGGAAGCGTCTGCAACGGACTCGAATGCACGACGTGCAACGAGTGCCACTGCGGGCACCGAGGTGGCCGCAGGCGGTGATGAGACAGCTGCGACCGGGACGGCCGAGCAGCGCTCGGCGGCCGCCACCACGGGCGCAGCCGCGCAGGACGGCATCGCCAGCGCACAGGCCGAAGCGCCGGTCGAAGGCGCGGACACTGGCGCGCGGAGCACTGGTGTCCAGGGCACGCCCACTGCGGCGAGCGCGGGACGGGAGCGTGTGTCCGACACGACGAGCGTGACGGCGTCGGCCACGCAGGCGGCGGGTGATCTGCCTGCGTCCGGCGGCGTGACGATGGCCCAGGTGGAGGCGGCATCGGCGGAAGCACGCGCTTACGCCGACACCACCGCGACCCAGGCCGTCACCAGCGCGAATACCTACACCGACCAGCGCTTCGCCGCTTTCAACGACACGTTCGAGTCGTTCAAGGGCGACGTTGATCGCCGCTTCTACGACACCGATCGCCGGATCGACCGTCAGGGCGCGATGGGCGCGGCGATGTTGAACATGGCGACGAGTGCGGCGGGTATCCGGACCCAGAACCGGGTCGGCGTCGGCGTGGGCTTCCAGGGCGGTGAAAGCGCGTTGTCGCTGGGCTACCAGCGGGCGATCAGCGAGCGCGCCACGGTGACCTTCGGCGGTGCGTTGAGCGGTGACGAGAAGTCGGTCGGCGTCGGCGCGGGTTTCGGCTGGTAACTGACGACCGCGTTGCCTGCCGGTGCGGCAGGCGGCGCGGTGAGGCGCGAGGCGGCCGGAACCGGAAGACGGTCCGGCCTGGAGATGACACGGGAAGGCGGCATCGCCGCACGAAGTGCAATCGATCCATCCATTCTGCAGAGAGAGGGTTCCAATGAAGAAAGCCATCATCCCGTGCACGCTCGCGGTCGCGGTCGCAGCAGCACTGACCATCGGCGGCGTCGAGGCGGGCAAGACCTCGCGTTCGGCCGCCAACGTGTCGACCGACAACGTCGAAGGTCGCGTGGATGCGCGTCCCGTCCAGCGCCTGATCATCGAATACCGTGACGGCAGCAGCCAGAAGGGCAACCGCAACGCCGTGGTCGCGAACGTGCAGGGCGCCATGGTGCGCTCGGGCCTCATCCGCGGCGCGAGCAAGGCGTCGAACGTGACCTACCAGCGCAAGCTCGCCACCGGCCACGAGCTGGTCCGCCTGGCGCACGGCCTCGATCGGGTCGAAGCGGATGCACTGGTGCGCCAGATCGCTGCCGATCCGAACGTCAAGTCTGTCAGCGTGGACCGCTTCCGCCAGATCGCATCGGTGCAGCCGGCCTACGTGCCGAACGATCCCGACTTCCAGGAATACCAGTGGCACATGCGCGCGCCGGACGGCGGCGCGACCTTCGACGGCGGCCCGAACCGCGGCGGCGCGAACGTGCCGGCGGCCTGGGATCTGTCGGACGGCGAGGGCATCACGATCGCGGTGCTCGATACGGGCATCAGCGCACATCCGGACATCGACACCTCGCTGGCCGACGCAGGCTACGACTTCATCACCGACGCATTCGTGTCCGGTCGTGACACGGACGGCCGTGTACCTGGTGGCTGGGATCTGGGTGACTGGACCATCAACTACCCGGGCGCCAGCACCTGTCAGCAGCGCAACAGCTCCTGGCACGGCACGCACGTCGCAGGCAGCGCGGGTGCGCAGCTCACCGACAACGGCATCAGCATGACCGGCGTCGCCTATGGCGCGAAGCATCTGCCGGTGCGTGTGCTCGGTCACTGCGGCGGTGCGGAGGCTGACATTGTCGATGCGATCATCTGGGCGGCAGGCGGTGAGGTGGCCGGCGTGCCGACCAACCAGAATCCCGCGCAGGTCATCAACCTGAGCCTCGGCGGCTCCGGTCCGTGTTCCTCGGCCGAAGCGGATGCGATCGCGCAGGCCAACGCGCTCGGTGCGACGGTCGTGATCGCCGCGGGCAACAGCAACGGCGACGTCGCCAACTTCTCGCCCGCGAATTGCCCGGGTGCGATCGCGGTGGCCTCCAATGGCGTGACCAGCGCGCGCGCCTACTACTCGAACTACGGCGCCGGCATCGACATCTCGGCCCCGGGCGGTGGTGTGTACGCCAACGACGGCAGCGGCGGCACGCAGATCTACGACGGCTTCATCTGGCAGGCGAAGAACCCCGGCACCACCACGCCGACGCCTTCGGACGAGATCGCAGAGGACTACGCGTCCGGCTCGGCGGGCACCTCGCAGGCTTCTCCGCACGTGGCCGGCGTCGTCGCCCTGATGCAGAGCGCACGTCTGGCCGCCGAATTGCCGCTGCTGACACCGGTTGAGGTGCTCGACATCCTCAAGCAGACGGCAACGCCGTTCACCGTCACGCCAGCGGCGAACCGCCAGATCGGTCCGGGCATCGTGAACGCCGGCGCTGCCGTGCTGAAGGCGATCGAGCCGCCGTGTGAAGTCGACTGTGCGCCGCCGGCCACGCCGATCCTCAACGGCACGCCCGTGCGGTCGCTCAGCGGCGCAACCGGCAGCGAAACGCTCTACAGCATCGAAGTGCCTGCAGGCGTGACCGGTCCGCTGAGCATCACCACGAGCGGCGGCAGCGGTGACGTCTCGCTGCATGTCAGTCGTGATGAAGCGCCCGAAGCGACCGGTATGTGGAACTCCACGCGTCCGGGCAATTCGGAAACCATCCGGATCAATGCGCCGGCGGCCGGTACGTACTACATCAAGCTGGCCGGCACCCGTGCGTACGCCAACGTGATCCTGCAGGCGCGCTTCACCGCTCCGCAGAACTGAATCGAGGACCTGCTCCGCCTTCGGGCGGGGCAGGTCGAAGATTCCATGAGGGCCGATGGGCGCACCGCGCTTATCGGCCCTTTTTCATCTGGACGATCGTGTTTCAGCCGCCTTGCTTACCAGCACCGTCTCGCCCAGCGCGCGCCCCAGCCCTTGGAACGCGGTCTCCGCGTCGGCGATGTCGTCGAAATCCTCTGCACAGGCAAGAACCAGCGTCGCACCGTCACGCGCGCGTTCGGGGTCGACCACGCCGACGTTGCAGGCGCGCCGAAGCTGGGTGCCGGTCTTCTGCGCGAAATCGGTGCCCGGTGGCAGACCGGCCGAGATGCGGCGATCGCCGGTGCTGATGCCGCGCATGTGATCGAGCATCAGGCGTGTGCTGTCGGGCGACAGCAGCTCGCCGGCGGCGAGGCGGTCGAGCAGCGTCGCGAACGCGGGCAAGGTCGCGGTATTGCGATCGCTGCGGTAGTAGGCGTCGAACACGCCTTCGAGCGTGTCCGCGTCGAGATCGGTGCGCGCAACGCCGAGTTCACGGGCGAGCGCCTGCAGGCGTGCTTCGCCGGCGTCGGCATTGCGCAGCCGCACGATGGCCATGTTGTCGAGTCGCGCCACGCCCGGGTGCACCGGTCCGTAGGCGTCGTAGCGCACCTGCAGGATCGTGGTGACCGGGCCGAAGCCGCCGCCGGTCCATTCGCCGATGCGTGCGTTGAGCCGATCCTCGCCGAGCTTGCGGATCAGCATGTCGGTCGCGGTGCTGTCGCTGTCGCGCAGCGATTTCTCCAGCAGCGTGCCGATGCTGAAGCGCTCGCCGGGCTTGCGCTGCAGCATGTCGCCGGAACCGTCGACGAAATCGGTCTGCGCAAGCGTCAGCATCTCGTCGAGCGAGAGCGCACCGGCGTCGACCTGTTCGAGCACGGCGATCGCAACCGGAATCTTGATCGCCGATGACAGATACCAGGCCCGGTCGTCGCCGCGGTCCAGCGTGCCCGGCGCGGCGCCGTAGTGACGGACGTAGACACCGAAGCGTCCCGGTATCGCGTCATCCAGTGCATCGATGCGCGTGTCGAGTGCGCCGACCCAGGCCGCGTCGGTGGTCTGTGCGGCGGCGATCGCGGCACGCGCGTCGGGGTCGGATGCAGGCGATGGGGCGTCCGCGCCGCGGCAGGCGGCGAGCAGCGCGATCGCGAGCAGAATGCTCGCGTGCCGGAATGTCGTGCGCGAAGGAATGTGCGAGGTCATCGGCCGGTTGTCGGAACAGGGGGCTGTTCGAATACCGCCGATGCGGTGAGGGCCGCGCCAAGCTCACGCAGCGCGCGTTCGCTGGCCGCAGTGCCGGCGCCGCGCACGCAGGCGGCCACCACGACCTGCACCGGTGCGGCGCCACCGCGCGCCGGTACCGTCACGATGCCCGAGTCGCAGATGCGCCGGTATTGCGTACCGGTCTTGTGCGCGAAGCGTGCGCCCGTCGGCAGGCCTGCCCGGATGCGCTGCTTGCCGGTCTGCACGCGCGCCATGACGTCGAGCAGATAGCGCGTGCCTTCGGGGCCGAGCGCATCTCCGGCCTGCAGCGCGCCGAGCATATGGCCGTAGTCGCGCAGCGTGGCGCTGTTGGCATGGGTCGCGTAGTAGGACTCGAATGCGCTGTCCAGATCGGGCAGCAGAAAGTCCGACTGCGGTACGCCGAGCAGCTGCGAAAGCCTGCGCACGCGGGCCTGGCCCGCGCCGGCGCGTTGCAGTGAAAGCAGATCCTGCGAGGACAGCTGCGCGGCCGTGGGATGGAACATGCCGTAGGCAAGCCGACGCACGTCGGCCAGCGAGGTGATGCGCACATCGCGGGCGATCAGCTCCGAGGCGACCGTATTGACCTGTCCCAGCCCGACCGTGCGGATCAACACGTCGCTGGCGGTGTTGTCGCTGTGGACGATCATCTGCTCCAGCAGCCACGCGATCGTGAGCCGGTCGCCGGCGCGATGCGCGTTCGTGCCGCCGGCCCCATCGACGAAGTCGTCGGCGCGCAGCGTGACCTGGGTGTCCAGCGTCAGCCAGCCCTGTTCGATCTCGCGCAGGACCGCGATCGCGATCGGCACCTTGACGCCGGATGCGAGATACCAGACCTCGTCGGCACGGAAGCCGTACTGCGTGCCGCCATCGAGTCGCTGCACATGGACACCGAGTTCACCGGTACCCAGACGCGCGTCGATCGCGCGCACGTGATGGTCCAGTGTGGTCGTCCAGCGCGCATCGACCACGGGCGACGGCGTCACGTGGCCCGGCTGCGTCGCGGTCGCAGGTGGAACGGCGTTATCGCGTTGCGCCTGCGCTGGCGCGAGGCCAAAGACATAGACGGACACGACCGCGAAGACGAGGCAGTGCAGGCGTCTCAGCATGGGCACGGGAGCCTGCGGGCCGCGCCCTTCACTCGCGCTGAATCCGCGACTCGCGCGCCGTTCGCAGGCCGCGCTTCATGGCGCCCCACAGCCAGATCCAGGTCGCCGTGGCGATCAGCAGCAATGCGGTCAGCCACAGCGCACGCTCGTAGGTGACGGCCTGGTAGAGGCCCATCGCTTCGCGGAACACCAGGAAGATCACGCTGATGTGCACGATGAACGCCATCAGCGCGTCGCTGCCGATCACCGCGACCGGTCGCAGCCACTTCGCCAGCCACTCGCCGCCTGCGATGGCGACGGCCAGCAGCGCGAACGCGCCGCCGACACTGAAGAGCATGAACATCAGCTGCGGCGGGTGCTTGCCGGTGTTGCGCGCGATGTCGACCAGCAAGGGCCGCAGATCCCCGGCCCGCAGCAGGAACCAGGCGAACAGTGCGGCCGACAGCAACGCCAGGACGCCCGCCAGTGCCCAGCGCGTGCGCGGCGCGTGGTAGGCCTGCAACAGCACGCCGCCGATCAGCAGGCCGACGAGAATCAGCGGGCCCCGCGCGAGCTGGCCCCAGGTGTAGTAGTCGGGATGCTCGACGATCAGCGCCTGCAGCTGCGGCACGCCCCAGAAGTCGAAATGGTGCAGCAGCCACCACGAGGCGAAGGCGACCGGAACCGGACTCAACCAGCGCAGCACGGCGGGCGTCTTCGCCCACAACGGCAGCAGCCATGGAATCCACAGCAGGGCGATCGCATAGAAGCCGAGAATCTCGACGAACGACGGAAAGTCGCGATAGAGCAGGGTGTCGACGATCGCGGACGTGTCGTGTCGTCCATACATCTCCACGACCGTCAGCACCTTGTACCAGAACAGCACGAGCACGCCGCGCCACAGCAGACGGTTGCGACGCTGCGGCCAGTCCGGCGCACCGGTCTTGGGAACGAAGGCGACCGCCAGCGCGATGCCGAAGACCAGCACGAACAGCGACGAGGAGAACTTGGTGATCGCGTGGACCGGCACCTGTCCCCACGACGGGAAGTCATCGAACGGCAGCAGCGCGTTGGTGCCGTGGCTGAGGATCATCAGGCAGACCGCGAAGCCGCGGGCGAGATCGATCGCGCCGATGCGTCCGCTGCCTGGCGCTGCGCCGGCCCGGTCGTGCGCCACGCCTTGACTCGGGGTGGTGTCCGTGGTGCTCATGCCGCACCGCCGCGGTTGCGTGACGCGTGCGCCGCCACCGGTGTCCGGCGCATCAGCGGCCGGTCTCCAGGGCATCAACGCGTGCCAAGCCGTTGCGAATGTGGAAGCGCGCGAGGGCCATGTCGTGTCCATGACGTCGGGCGGTGCATTGCAGCAGCGACTGCGTGACGGAGCGGTCAGCGGAGATTCGCGGCCTCTGCCGGGTGATCTGGGATACTGTCGCGCCAGCCGACCGCGTTGATCGCCCGCCGATGTCCATTTCGTCCAAGTCCCGCCGTGATGCACGCCGTCGTACCGCGCCGCGTCGTACCGACAGCCAGACCGGCGGACCGAAGGTCCATGCGCAGCTCAAGGGGCCGGACGATCGCGTGCTCGCGGGCGCGACGTTTGCGGAAGGCGAGTGGACGCTGGTGCTGCGCGGCGAGCCGGTTGCCAGCACCGCGAGCGCGGCGATGCTGCTGGCGATGCTGCGCCACACGGCGGCCTCGCGGCACGCGCAGGGCATCGCGACGCGCCTGTCGGTCTCCAAGGCGCTCGACGCAGCCGCGAGCGCCGAGGCCGCGGCCGAGGGACGTACGCTGGCCGAGCATCTGGACTGGCTCGAAGCCGAGCGACGCACGCGCAACGACCCGCCCGCGGCCGCGCCCGTCGCGCACTGAGGTCTCGCCGTCTGCCCGATGAACCGTGCAGACGGTGTCGAAAGCCGCTGCGCGCTGCGCCGTTATCATCGCGTGCCCGCCCTGGAAACCCGCCTGCGATGCGTCCCACACTGTCCCTGCCGCGCCTGAGCGCCGTCGCCTTCGCCGTGATCGTGCTGGCCGGGTGCGGCCGCAATACGCGTGAGGACGCGCCGTTCATGGGTGAGTCCTTCGACTCGGACGAGACCTACTCGCGGACTTACGAGTTGCCGCCCGCACAGGTCTGCAGCTCCGCGCGTCTCGCGCTGCTCGGCCAGGGGTACGCCGTCGGCAAGTCCAGCGACGACGCGGTGGAAGCGACCAAGAATTTCCAGCCCGAGGACGAAGTGCACACGCAGCTGTCGGTGCGCGTGTCCTGCGTGCCGCGCGGCAACGAGCGCACGCTGCTCTTCGTCAGCGCGCTGCTGGATCGCTACGTGCTGCGCAAGAGTTCGAACTCGGCCAGCGTCGGTGTGGGCGGCATCGGCTCGTTGTCGCTGCCGGTCGGCAGTCGCGAGGATTCGCTGGTGCGCGTGGCCAGCAGCACGGTGCAGGACACCGGCTTCTATCGCCGTTTCTTCGAGCGCGTGGGCTACTACGTGCCCACGCCGAGCACCCGCGACCGCAAGCCCAGCGCGGACGAGATGCGCCGGGAGGATCCACCGCCGGCCGATCTGCAGCGCAGTGTCGAGACCGACGGCGTCGACGTGCCGTCGGATGGCGCCGCGCCGCGTTGATCCCGCGAAGCGCCGCGCCTCAGGCGCGTCCCTGATTCCGCTGTTTCCCGCTGTGGCTGTCGCCGCTGCCGGACCGTGCCGAACTGCTAAAGTCGACCGGTCCGAATCGAAGGAATGGCCAGTCCGTGAACGCGGTCCTCGAGGGTCCTGCTGCGCGTCCCGACACGCCCGAAGACCGTATCGTCGCGCGGTTGCGCGCGCTCGGCCGGCTCAAGGAGGTCGACCTGGCCCGCGCGCAGCGCCTGCACGCGGAAGCAGGCGGCAGTCTGCTGGGCTTGCTGGGGCGTCTGGGGCTGGTCTCGGAACGTGACCACGCCGAGGCCTGCGCTGCCGAACTCGAGCTGCCGCTGATCGCGGTGAAATCGGTGCCCGAGGACCCGCCCGAACTCGTCGACGGCGCGCAGCCGCTGTCGGTGCGCTTCCTGCGCCAGTTCCATCTGCTGCCCATCGGCGAGAGCCGGGGCCGCCTGCGCGTGTGGATGTCCGATCCCTACGACGCCTACGCGCTGGACGCGGTGCGGCTGGCGACCGGCTGCGACATCGCGCCGACCGTCGGCCTGCGCTCGGAAATCGACGACCTGATCGAGCGCTGGCACGGCCAGGGCCGCAGCGCGATGGGTACGATCATCGAATCGGCCGACGGCGAGGGCGGCGGCGACGTCGACGACGTCGAGCACCTGCGCGATCTCGCGTCCGAAGCGCCGGTGATCCGCCTGGTGAATCTGGTGATCCAGCGCGCCGTCGAGCTGCGCGCGTCCGATATCCACATCGAACCGTTCGAGAACCGGCTCAAGGTGCGCTACCGCGTCGACGGCGTGCTGATCGACGGCGAGAGTCCGCCGGTGAATCTCACGGCCGCGGTGATCAGCCGCATCAAGATCATGGCGCGGCTCAACATCGCCGAGCGGCGCCTGCCGCAGGACGGCCGCATCATGCTGCGCGTGCAGGGCAAGGAGCTCGACCTGCGCGTGAGCACCGTGCCCACCGCGCACGGCGAGAGCGTGGTCATGCGACTGCTCGACCGCGAGACGGTGGTCTTCGATTTCTACCGGCTGGGCTTCACCGACGAATTCCTGCCGCAGTTCAACAAGGTGCTCGACCAGCCGCACGGCATCCTGCTGGTCACCGGTCCCACCGGTTCGGGCAAGACGACGACGCTCTACACCGCGCTGTCGCAGCTCAATACGCCGGACGTGAAGATCATCACCGTCGAGGATCCGGTCGAGTACCAGATCGAAGGCATCAACCAGATCCAGGCCAAGCCGCAGATCGGGCTCGATTTCTCGCATGCGCTGCGCTCGATCGTGCGTCAGGACCCGGACGTGATCATGATCGGCGAAATGCGCGACCTGGAGACCGCGCGCATCGCGATCCAGTCGGCGCTGACCGGCCACCTCGTGCTCAGCACGCTGCATACGAACAACGCCGCCGGCGGCATCACGCGCATGCTCGACATGGGCGTCGAGGATTACCTGCTGACCTCGACGATCAACGGCATCCTCGCCCAGCGCCTGGTGCGCAGACTCGAGCCCACGCATGCGGTGCGTTATGCCGCATCGCCGGAAGAGATCGCGCGCTTCGAGCTGCGGCGCTTCCAGCCCGAGGGCGAGATATTCCTGTATCGCCCGGGCGCGTCCGCCATTGCGCCGACCGGCTATCTCGGCCGCACCACGATCGTCGAATTCCTGGTCATGAACGACGCCCTGCGCCGCGCGGTGATGCGCCACGCCGGCATGGGAGAACTCGAACAGCTGGCCCGCGAGTCGGGCATGCGCACGATGTACGAGGACGGCATCCTCAAGGCGCTGCGCGGCGAGACGACGATCGAGGAAGTGCTGCGGGTGACGGAGGACGCGTGATGGGCAAGGTGCGCGTCGACAGTTTCGCGGTGTCCATCGACGGCTTCGCCGCCGGCGCGGGCCAGTCGCTCGATGCGCCGCTCGGCGCGGGCGGCACGGCCCTGCACGACTGGTTCCGTCCCACCCGGACCTTCCAGCGCAACGTGCTCGGCAACGCGGAGGGCGAGTCCGGCGTGGATGACGATTTCGCGGCGCGTGGGTTCGACGGCGTCGGCGCGTGGATCCTCGGCCGGAACATGTTCAGTCCCTCGCGCGGCGCCTGGCCCGACGACGGATGGCGCGGCTGGTGGGGCGACGAGCCGCCGTACCACTGCGAGGTGTTCGTGCTCACGCATCACGCGAGACCGCCGCTGGCGATGGCAGGCGGCACCACATTCCACTTCGTCACCGAAGGTCACCAGGCGGCACTGACGCTGGCCCGGCAGGCAGCGGGCAGCGCCGACGTGCGGATCGGGGGCGGCGCCACGACCGTGCGCCAGTACCTGCAGTCCGGCCTGATCGACAGCCTGCATCTCGCCGTCGCGCCGGTGTTGCTCGGTCAGGGCGAATCGCTGTTCGCAGGACTGGATCTGCCAGCGCTCGGGTATCAGGCGAAACGTGGTGTGCCTGGCGCGCGCGCCTTGCACGTGCTGATCGAACGGACGGGCTGAGCGTGCCTCTCTACCGCTACAAAGCCCTCAACACCCGCGGCGAAGTCCTCGACGGCACCATGGAGGCCGGCAGCGAGGCCGAGGTCGCACTGCGTCTGCAGGAACAGGGCCATCTGCCGGTCGAGGCGCGGCCGGCGAGCGAGGCCCGCGCGGTCGAGGACTGGAAGGCGCTATTCAAGCCCAAGCCGTTTTCCGGGCAACGCCTGGTGCAGTTCACCCAGCAGCTCGCGACCCTGCTCAATGCCGGTCAGCCGCTCGACCGCGCGCTGACGATCCTGCTCGACCTGCCCGAAGAACCCGAGGCCAAGCGCACGATCACCGAGCTGCGCGATGCGGTGCGCGGCGGCGTGTCGCTGTCGACCGCGCTCGAGCGCCAGCACGGCACGTTCTCGCGGCTGTACGTGAACATGGTGCGCGCGGGCGAAGCGGGCGGCAGTCTCGAAGACACGCTGCAGCGCCTGGCCGACTACCTGGAAAGCGCGCGCGTGCTGCGCGGGCGCGTCATCAACGCATTGATCTATCCGGCGATCCTGATCGTCATGGTCGGCGCGTCATTGCTGTTCCTGCTCGGCTACGTGGTGCCGCAGTTCGCGGCGATGTACGAGAGCCTCGACGCCGAGCTGCCGGTGTTCACGCAGATCGTGCTCGGTCTGGGCGAGTTCGTCCGGGACTGGTGGATCCTGCTGGTCGTCGTACCCGCGATCGCGGCCTACGCCTTCGTACTGAAGCTGCGCGACGCCCGCTTCCGCCTGCGTTTCGACGGCTGGCTGCTGCAGCGCAAGATCGTCGGGCCATTGGTGGCACGCATCGAGACCGCGCGACTCGCACGAACGCTCGGGACCTTGTTGCGCAACGGCGTGCCGTTGATCTCGGCACTCGGCATCGGCCGCAAGGTGCTCGGCAATCTGGCGCTGTCGGCCGATGTCGAGGCCGCCGAGAGCGAGGTCAAGAACGGTGTGGGTCTGTCGACCGCGCTGGGCCGCGGCAAGCGCTTTCCCAAGCTGGCCATCCAGATGATCCAGGTCGGCGAGGAATCGGGCGCGCTCGACGCGATGCTGCTGCGCACCGCCGACACCTTCGACCAGCAGACCGGCACCGCGCTCGACCGCATGCTCGCCGCGCTGGTGCCGGCGATCACGATGCTGCTCGCACTGGTGGTGATGGTGGTGATCCTGGCGGTGCTGGTGCCGATCTACGACCTGACCAGCGTCATCGGGTGATCTTGGAGGGGATTTGTTCAAGGATGGGCGAATGCGAAGCTTGAAGATTGGTTGTCTGGTGGCCGGCATGCTGGCAATCCCGCTGTCCGCGTGCCGGCCGGCTGCGACGTCAGACGCGTCCGAGAATGACAACGCCATACCGACGGCATACAGCGCGGTCGAGGTGGCGCGGAGGCCGACTTCCCGCGCGGGCCACGAAGAGTCAATGCTGTGGCGAGCGAGTCGCTACGAGCAGCTGCAGACCGCTGCGAGAAGGTCCGGCGCCTCGTTCGGCGTTCTCATTGCCGCGTCCTCCGCGACCGATGTGTGCATCACCGATACCTACGGGATCCAGAGTGCTCTTAACGCGCAGCGCAACGATGCTGCGTTCAGTCGGTCGCTTGCTGACATCCGCACCTTCCAGGCGCGATTCTGTCCCGATCCGCGGCCGCTTGAAGGACACGCTGAAGAAAGTGCGGAAATGCGGCGTCGGGTTGTCTCAGGTGATGCGGAGGCCCGGTTGGTCAGCACATTGCTGGAAGTCGATCCGGAGATGGGAGTCGAGGATCGTGCCGAGCTCCGTCGCGCCGCAGAGGTCATGAGCAAGAAGGCTGACAGTCCCGCACTCTACGAAAGCATACAGATCATTCTGCTCGATGAGCGATTCTTCGATCCTGCCCAGGTCGCCGATCGACCATTTGGAATGAATCACGATACCCTGCGTGACGCGTGGGAGCACGCCGTGGTTCTGGCAAGTTGCGAGCGCTTCCAGCACTGCGGGCCAGGGTCGTTGATGGTGTATCGGCTCTGCATTCCGCAACACTGCCGTCCCGGGTTAGACGTGAAGCGTTACGTCAGGGACCGCCTGTCCGCCGATGCGTACGCGGAAGCGCAGCGCCGCGCGAAGTATCTGCTGGCGCAGTTCTGAGCGGGGTGCGTTCTCGGGTGTCACGCGTACAATCGGCTGAATTCCGCCACGAGGACATCCCGATGCCTATCCCGCGCCGCTCGCGTTTCACCGGCTCTCCGCGCGCAGTGCAGGGCGGCTTCAGCCTGATCGAAATCATTTTGGTGGTCGTGCTGATCGGCGGCATCGTCGCATTCGCGGCGACCCGCATCCTCGGCGGTGGCGACCGCGCGCGCGTCAATCTGGCCAAGGCGCAGGTGCAGACGCTGGCCGAGAAGGTGCACCAGTACGAGATGGACACCGGCACGTTGCCTAACAGCCTCGGCGACCTCGTGACACAGCCCGGCGGCGCCAGCGGCTGGCTCGGTCCGTACGCGAAGGAGGCCGAGCTGCGCGACCCCTGGAATACGCCCTACGAATTTAGCGCGCCGGGCACCAGCCAGCCCTTCGACATCGTCAGCTACGGCGCCGACCGCAAGCCGGGCGGCGACAGCGTCAACGCCGACATCCGCTACGAGTAAACCGCGGCTGCGGCGCTTCAAGCCCGGCCGATGGTGCTAGATTCCCGGGCTGCATCGCCTCACGGATTCCGGTTGCGCCAGATGTCGTCCCGCTTCGCCAGGGTCCGCGGTTTCTCGCTGCTGGAAATGCTGCTGGTCGTCGGTCTGATCGCCGCGGCCGGCATGCTCGCGGCGGCCGCGATGACCGGCGGTTTCGATCGCATCGCGCTGCAGTCGACCGCCAAGACCATCGCCGCGCAGCTGCGCTACACCCGGGCGCAGGCGATCGCGACCGGCGAGCCGCAGCGCTTCGTGCTCGATCCGCAGGCGCGCACCTGGCAGGCGCCGAATGGCCGCCACGGCACGATCCCCGACACGCTGCAGATCGAGTTCACCGGCGCGCGCGAACTGCAGGCCGGCGAGACCGAGGGCGTGATCCAGTTCTTCGCCGACGGCGCCGCCACCGGTGGCCGGGTACGTGTGCTGCTGCGCGATGCGGCCTGGCAGGTCGACGTGGCCTGGCTGACCGGCGAAGTGCGACTCAAGCGCGGCGCCGCAGACGAATGACGCGCGGGCGCCAGCGCGGCTACACGCTGATCGAAGTCATCGTGGCCTTCGCGGTGCTGGGCGTCGCATTGATGCTGTTGCTGGGCACGTTGTCGAACGGCACGCGCCAGGTGCGCTGGGCGGCCGATTCGGGCCGCGCCGCGCTGCATGCGCAATCGCTGCTGGACGGACTGGGCATCGAGATGCCGGTCGTGCCCGGTCGCGCGGACGGCACATTCGAGGACGGTCGCTACCGCTGGGCGCTCGAGATCACGCCGTACGTCGATCCCGCGTTGCCGCCGGCGCTGGTCGATCCAGCCGGGCAGCAGCTGTTCGAGATCGCACTGGACGTGGACTGGGGCGAGCGTGGCCCGCGCGAGCGCCTGCAGGTGCACACGCTGCGCCTGCGCACACCTGATGTGGCGGGGCCGCTTCTGCCATGAAGCACGCGCGCGGGTTCACCCTGATCGAAGTATTGCTGGCGACTGTGCTGCTGGCGGCGGGTCTGGCGCTGGCACTGACGACGCTCCGCGCGGCCACCGCGACCGTCGACCGCGGCGAGGCGCTGGCCCAGCGCAGCGAGCGCATCCGCGCCGTGGAAGGCTTCCTGCGCCGGCGCATCGCATCCGCGCAGCAGATCGCGTTCCAGACCGACGCGAACACCGGCGAGATCTCGCAGTTCGTCGGCGAGCCACAACGGCTGCGCTTCGTGGCCGACCTGCCGAACTATCTGGGCCAGGGCGGCCCACATCTGCACGACATCGCCGTGGACGAGGCGGGCCGGTCGCAACGGCTCACCGTCGCGTTCGGCATGGTGATGACCGGACGCACCATCGAGCTGGACACGCCGCGTCCACCCGAACCCCTGGTCGACGACCTGGTCGAGCTGCGCCTGCGCTACCGCGGGTTCGACGACACCGGCGCGCTCGGTGGCTGGCAGGAGCGCTGGGGTCCGGCGTCGCTGCCCTTACAGGTGGAAGTGGTGATCGAAACCGAACGCGACGGTGTCTGGCCCACGCTCGTCGTCACGCTGCCGCAGGGCACCGGCCAAGCCGGCAATGCGGTGCCGGCGCCGTGAGCCTGCGATCGCACCGCGGGGCCGCGCTGCTGCTGGTGCTGTGGCTCATCACGCTGCTGGCCGCGCTGGTCGGTGCCTTCGCACTGACCGCGCGCATCGAGCAGCAGCAGGGGCGGGTGCTGTACCGCGGCGTCGCGGCCGACCAGGCGGCGCGCGCCGGGCTCGAATACGCGCTGACGCGTCTGGCGATGGACGACCCGGCATTGCAGTGGCAGCCCGACGGCCGGCCCTACGCGTGGCGCTTCCACGACGTCGCCGTGGACGTGCGCATCGTCGACGAGACCGGCAAGGTCGATCTCAACGCGGCCGACGGCACGCTGATCGCCGCCCTGCTGCAGGCGACGGGCGCGGAGCCGGACGTGGCGCTTCAGGTCGCCGGTGCGATCGTCGACTGGCGCGACGGCGATGACTTCGTGCAGATCACCGGCGGCGCCGAGGCCGCCGATTACGCGAGCGCCGGACGTCCTTACGGCGCCAAGAACGCGCCCTTCGAAAGCGTGGCCGAGGTGGAACAGGTGCTGGGCATGACGCCGGCCCTGTTCGAGGCCGTGTCGTCGTACCTGACCATCTACAGCCGCCTGCCGTCGCCCGACCCGCAATTTGCTGCCGCGCCGGTGCTGCAGGCGACGGGTGTCGAGGCCGATCCCATCCTCGCGGCCCGCGAGGCGGTGGGTGCGCAGCTGATGGGCGCGCTGCTGGGGAGCGGCAGCGGCACGTATAGTATCGAGAGCCTCGCGCGGCTCCCGGAGGGACGCAGTGCGCGGTTGCGAGCGGTGATCAGGACCGGCGGTGGCGCCGTCCCGGGCACGGCGTACAGCGTGCTGCGTTGGGAGGAAGGAGCGTCACCACGATGATGTCCGCAACACCCGCATCCACGGGCGAGACCGCGCCCGGCCGTCGCGCCTGGCGCATCGACGGCCGCACGTCGGCGCGCCTGCGCGGTTTCCTGTCGTGGTGGGGCACGTCGCTCGCAGCGTGGTTGCCGGTGCGCGTGCGCGAGGTCTTCGGACTCGCCAGCCGGCGCCTGCTGCTGGCCGGCCCAGGCAGCGACATCGCCCTGCAGCTGCAGGATGCGAACGGCGTGCGCGATCTGGCGCAGGTGCCGCGCGCCGCGCTCGATGACAGCAGCGATCCGCTGGCGGCGCTGCTGGCTGCGCGCACCATCGATCTGCAGCGGTGGCTACTGCTGCCCGCCCGTACCGGGCTGCGTCGCCGCATGACCCTGCCCGAAGCGGCCGGCGACCGCCTGCACGACGTGCTGAGCTTTGAAATCGACCGGCAGACACCGTTCGCCGCGGCGGACGTGCGTTACGACCATCGCGTGCTCGGTCGTCGCGGCGATGGCCAGATCGACGTGGAACTGGTCGTGGTGCCGCGCGCGGTGATCGACGCGCAACTCGCGGCGCTGGGGCCGCTGGCGCCGACGCTCGCCGGTATCGACCTCGAAGGCGAGACCGGCCCGCTGGGCGTCAACCTGATCGACGATGCGCGTCGGCGTCGCCGCGAGGACCCGCAGCGCCGCGTGCAGATCCTGATCGCCGGCATCGCCGTGCTGCTGACCGCCTTCGGCCTGTGGCAGATGCGCGAGAACCGCAGCGCCGCGGCGGATGCGCTCGAGGCGCGCGTCGCGTCCGAAGCCACGCGTGCGCGCGCCGCGTCCGCGCAGCGCCAGCAGCTGACCGACCTGCGCGAAGGGATGGCCTTCCTGCAGGCGCAGCGTGCCGCGCGACCGCTGACCGTCGCGGTGCTCGACGAACTCGCCCGGCGCCTGCCCGATTCGACCTCGCTCGAAAAGGCCGCGATCGAGGGGGATCGCGTGCTGCTGATCGGCCTGAGCACCGAAGCCTCCGCGCTCGTCGGGCAGCTGTCCGGCTCGTCGCTGTGGAAGGCGCCCGCCCTGGCCGGTGCGCTGCAGAACGACCCGCGCTCGCGCGCCGACCGCTTCACCCTGACCGCCGAACTGGTGCCGCCGCCTGCGGATGCGCCGGCGGCCGCTTCCACTCCACAGGAGCCCGTGCGTGCGGACGATGCCCGATAGGTCCGTATCGGCCCGCGACCGCTGGCTGGCACTGGCGCTGCTGCTGGGCGTGCTGCTGCTCGGCTATCTGCTGCTGATCCATCCGTGGTGGACGCAGCCGATGCGCGAACTGGGATCGCGCATCGATACCCTGCAGGAGCGCGAGCTGCGCATCCGCCGCGAACTCGAGCAGGCGCCGCAGGTCCGCGCCGAACTCGAACGCGCGCGCGCGGCGATGGCGGACACGCCCGGCTTCATGCCGCAGGCCGGTGTCGAACTCGCGACCGCGGCGCTGGTGCAGCGTCTGGAAAGCGCGGTGCTCGACGCCAGCCCGGGCAATCGCAGCTGTGCGATCAGCAACCGCTCGCCGATCGCCGGCCAGCGCAACGACAAGTACCCGCGCGCGACCGTGCAGGTGCGCCTGCGCTGCGGCAACCCCGAGCTCGCCGCGGTGCTGCATTCGCTGGAGACCGGCACGCCACGCCTGTTCGTCGACAACCTCAACATCCTCAGCCAGCGCCACCAGCTGGCGGCAGGCGCGAGCAGCGGCGGCATCGACGTGAGTTTCGATCTGTCCGGCTACGTGCTCCCGCCGCCGGGCGCCGCGCCCGCGGGCAATGCCCGCAATGCGGCGCGTGCACAGCCCGCAGCCGGAGACGCCGATGCGGATTGACGCCACCAACGCGCGCACCTGGCTGACCGCCGCGGTCGGCAGCTGGGCGCTGCTGTTCGCGCTGCTCGCGCTGGCCGGCCTCGGCAGCCGCCTGGGCACGCCGGAGGACGATGGCAGCGCGGCCGCGCCCGTCGGCCCGGCGCCGGCGGAGGTCGCACCGGCGCCGCCGCTGTCGGCGTTCGGCGAAGTTGCCGCCCGTCCGCTGTTCACCAGCGACCGTCGCCCGCAACCGTTCTTCATCGATCCGCAGGACGAAGGCGAGGGCGGCAACGGCTTCGACTACGTGCTGACCAGCGTGCTGCGCACGCCGGACTTCGCGCTGGCGATCCTGCAGCCCAGCGGTGGCGGCGATTCGATCCGCCTGAAGATCGGCGAGGCGCCGCCGGAAGCGTCGAACTGGCTGCTCGACTCGGTCGACACGCGCAGCGTGGTGTTCAACACGCCCGAAGGCCCGCGCACGCTGGAGCTGCGCGTGTTCGACGGCACCGGCGGCCAGCCGCCGACACCGATGACGCCGGTGCCCTCGCCGGACGGTCGCCCCGCCGCACAAGCCGCATCGCGTCCGCCGCCGACGCCGGAGCAGGCCGCGCGCGCGGCGCAGCAGACCGCGGACGCCGCGGCGCGCGCAGCGCCGGGTACCGGCACGCAGAGCGGCAGCGCGCAGGCGGGCAGCAGTCCGGGCCGCCAAGCGTCGGCCGTGCCCGGTTCCAGCGCCACCGCCGAAACCGCACCGTCGGCCGGCCCGTCCGAGGCGCAGGTCGAGGCGATCCGTCGCCGCATCGAAGAACGGCGCGCGCGCCTGCGCCAGCAGCAACAGCAGCCGTCCACCTCTCCGACTCAATAGACCCGTCGATGAAGCCATCCATGACGCCAGCCCTCCATCTCCGTGCCATCGCCATCGGCACCGGCCTTGCGCTGCTCGCCGGCTGCGCCACCGCGCCGACCGCGTCGATGCGCCGCGATGCCGATCTGCGCCAGGGCGTGGCCGCCGGCGACACTGACGGTGCATCGACGACCGGCGCGCGCACGCAGCCGCTGCTCGCCGACGAGGAGCGTCCGCAGCCGCAGATCCGTCGCGGCAGCGGCACCGTGCTCAACCAGCGTGCGGCCTCCGCGGCCGCACCGTCGCTGGGTGGCACGACCGGGCAGGCCTCGTTCAATTTCGAGGGCGAGTCCGTGCACGCGGTGGCCAAGGCCATCCTCGGCGACATGCTCGGCCAGAACTACGTCATCGCGCCGGAGGTGCAGGGCACGGTGACGCTGGCGACGCCGCAGCCGGTGAGTCCGGCGCAGGCGCTGAGCCTGCTGGAGATGGTGCTGGGCTGGAACAACGCCCGCATGATCTACGCCGACGGCCGTTACAACATCGTCGCCGCCGACACCGCGCTGGCCACCGGCACCGTCGCGCCGCGGACCGGCGGCGCCGTGGCCGCGCGCGGCTTCGAGGTGCGCACCGTGCCGCTGCGCTACATCTCCGCGACGGAGATGGAAAAGGTGCTCGAGCCCTACGCGCGTCCGAACGCCATCGTCAGCGCCGACAACGCGCGCAACGTCATCACCATCTCGGGCAGCCGCTCGGAACTCGAGAACTACCTGCGCACGATCGAGATCTTCGACGTCGACTGGCTGTCGGGCATGTCGGTCGGCGTGTTCCCGCTGCAGTCGGGCAAGGCCACGCAGGTCGTCGCCGATCTGGAAAAGGTGTTCGGCCAGGACAGCGAATCGCCGGTGTCGGGCATGTTCCGGTTCATGCCGCTGGAAGGCGCGAACGCGGTGCTGGTGATCACGCCGCAGGCGGACTACCTGGGCGAGATCCAGCAGTGGCTCGAGCGCATCGACAATGCCGGCCAGGAACCGAAGCTGTTCTCCTACGAACTGAAGTTCATCAAGGCCCGCGAACTCGCGCAGCGCCTGTCGGAAGTATTCGGCGGCGGCAGTGGCAGCAGCGGCGGGCAGGATGCCGCCTCGCTGATGCCCGGGCTGACCGGCAACACGCTGCGCACCGGCGGGACCGACGGCAGCTCGGGGCTCGACAGTGGCAGCAGTTCCGGGCTCGGCAGCAACAACCGCGGCGGCACCTCGGGGATGGGGCGCGGCGGCAGTCGTGGCGGAAGTGGCGGCGGTGGCGACCTGGGCCAGATGCAGCTCAGCGAGCAGCAGGACGGCCCGAGCAGCGTGACGCTGGAAGTCGAAGGCGACCGCGTCGGCGTGTCGGCGGTCGACGAGACCAACACGCTGCTGGTGCGCACGACGCCGGCGGCGTGGCGTTCGATTCGCGATGTGGTCGAGCGGCTGGATGTGATGCCGGCGCAGGTGCACATCGAGGCGCAGGTGGTGGAGGTCGCGTTGAGTGGCGATCTGCAGTACGGCGTGAACTGGTTCTTCGAGCGCGCGGTCACCGACGCGGGGCTTCCCAACGCCGTTGGCCGCACCACGTGGGACGGCATCGCTGGTGCGATTACAGGTGTCGAAACCGGCGCGGGTCCGGCTGGCCTGGGCTGGACATTCCTCGGGCGCAATGCTGCGGCGGTCGTGAGCGCGCTCGACGAGGTGACGGATGTGCAGATCCTGCAGTCGCCTTCCGTCTTCGTACGCAACAACGCGATGGCCGAGTTCAATGTGGGTGCAAGCATTCCGATCGCATCCAGCAGCGTGAATCCCATCCTTGGCGACAGCCAGTACACCCAGGTCCAGTACATCGAGACCGGCACCATCCTCAAGGTGCGCCCGCGCGTCACCCGCGACGGCATGGTGTTCCTCGACATCGTGCAGGAAGTCAGTTCACCGCAGCCGCAGAACACCGCAGATCCGCAGGGCAACGTCCGCATCGACACCCGACGGTTGAAAACCGAGGCTGCTGTGCAGGCCGGGGACACGGTGATGCTCGCCGGATTGATTCGCGACGACGTCGGTCGGGTGTCCGCCGGCTTTCCGGGGCTGAGCAGGATTCCCGTGATCGGGGGACTGTTCGGCCGTCAGAGCTCGCGCACCGAACGCAGCGAAGTCATCGTCCTGCTGACGCCGACCATCGTGCGCAATCCGCTCGAGGCGCGGCAGCTGACCGACGAGTACGGGCGTCGCTTCCGCGCGCTGCAGCCGATCCAGCGCACGCAGGACTGACGCCGGCGATGCGCACGGAGGCGGCGCATGGCTGAGCTGCCGGTGATCCTGCTGCCGGTCGGGCACGATGACGACGCGCTCGACGCGTGCCTGGCGGCGCTCGATGCCGGCACGCCGGCCGGCACGCGGATCTGGCTGGCCGACGATGCGCGGATCGGGCCGCGTGGCGCGGAGATCGTGCAGCGCTGGCTGGCGCGCACGGCATTGCAGGCCGACTACACCTGCCGGCAGCGCTCGATCGGCGAGGTCGCGCATCTCGACGACGTGCTGCGTGCCTGCGGCGATGCCGACGTCATCGTGCTGGCGCCAGACGCGATTCCCGCGCCCGGCTGGGCGAATGCGCTCGCCGCGTGTTTCGCGCGCGATGCGTCGATCGCGACCGCAACGCCCTGGTGCAACGCGGGCGAGGCGGCGGCGTGGCCGCGCATCGGCGAGATCAACCCGGTTCCCGACGACATCGCGCGGCTGGCGCGTGCATGCCGCGCGCTGCCGCCGCTGTATCCCGAACTGCCCGCGGCCATCGGCCATGCGGTGCTGCTGCGTGGCAACGCGCGGCGCAAGGCCGGCGGGCTCGACGCGTCGAGCTACCGGTCCTGGTACGCCGCGCTGATCGACCTGTCGCTGCGCATGGCCGGGCTTGGATGGCGCAATGCGCTGTGCGAAACCGCCTTCGTGGCGCGCGGCGGTGAAGGCGGCCCGGCCGACGGCGACATGGATGCGCTGGCGGTGCGCTGGCCGGCTTGGCATTCGCGGCTGGCGACCTTCCTGATGGGCGATCCGCTGTACGCCACGCGCCTCGCGCTGCAGCAGGGCTTCGATGCGCTGGACGACGCGCCGGCGCAGCAGCAACTGTTCGACGCCGACGCGATCGGCAGCGAGGCCGATCCGGTGGCAGCCGACATGCCGCACGACACGCCGGCACCACCCGATCGGGCGGACAATACCGCGCCGCCCAGCGCGACGCCCGCCGCCCAAGATCCCACGCAGTGACTGCCGCCACCCCCGACTCCCCCGACATCGTCGCCGTCGTCGTCACCCATCGCAGCGGCAGCACGATCGACGCGTGCCTGTCGCGCCTGCGCGCGGCGGCTGGCGTGGCGCAGATCCGCGTGGTCGACAACGCGTCCGATGATGCGACGCTCGGCATCGTCCAGCGCCACGCCTCGCTCGATCCGCGCGTGCGCTTCATCGGCAATCCCGACAACCCCGGCTTCGCGGTTGCCTGCAACCAGGGCGCGCGCGATGCGGACGCCGCGTGGATCGCCTTTGTCAATCCGGATCTGCTGGTCGATGGCGACAGCCTGTCGCGCCTGCGTGCGCACGCGCGGACGCTCGACGCCGACTGTCTCCTCGGCACCGCATTGATCGGCGAGGACGGCGCGCAGGACCCGGCTGCACGACGTCGCGATCCCGACTTCGTCGCGATGCTCCGCAACGCCGGTGCCCGCGTGCTCGCCGTCGCGCAGGACCCCGCGCAAGGGCTGCAGCGCGTCGAGGCGGTCTCCGGGGCACTGATGCTGTTGCCACGCACGCTGTTCGACCGCATCGACGGCTTCGATACCGGCTACCGTCTGCACGCCGAGGATCTCGACCTGTGCCGTCGCGCGCGCGCGGCGGGCGCGGTCGTCGCGGTCGCCAACGACATCGCCGTGCTGCACGTGCGCGGCGTCTCGAGCCGCTCGCGCCCGGTCTTCGTGGAATGGCACAAGCATCGTGGCCTGTGGCGCTATTTCGGCAAGTTCGAGGCCGCGTCGCGCACGTGGCCGCAGCGTGTCGCGGTGTGGACGATGATCTGGGCGCGGTTTCCGCTGGCGGTGCTGCGGCGCCTGGCGACGACGGGAGGGCCGGGCTGATGGCCGTCATCGAATCACTGCTCGATACCGACCTGTACAAGTTCACGATGATGCAGGCGGTGCTGCACCAGCATCCCGGCGCGATCGTGCAGTACCGCTTCAGGTGCCGCACGCCCGGCATCGATCTGGCGCGTTACATCGACCAGATCGACGCCGAGATCGATGCGCTGTGCACGCTGCGCTTCAGTGCCGGGGAGCTGGACTACGTGCGTGGCCTGCGCTTCGTGAAGCCGGACTTCGCCGACTTCCTCGGCCTGTTCCATCTCGATCGCAAGTACATCGCGCTGCGCGCATCGACCGACGTGCCCGGCGAACTCGAACTCGAGATCACCGGACCGTGGCTGCACACCATCCTGTTCGAAGTGCCGCTGCTGGCGATCATCAACGAGATCTGGTTCCGCAACACGTCCGAGGCGGACTTTGCAGAGGGCGAGCGGCGCCTGCAGGCCAAGGCCGCGCTGTTGCGCGATGCGCCGGGGTTCGAGGACTGCCGCATCGCCGACTACGGCACGCGACGGCGCTATTCGGGCCGCTGGCACGACCACATGCTGCCGCGGCTGCGCGATGCGCTGGGCGACCAGTTCGTCGGCACCAGCAACGTGCATCTCGCGCGCAAGCATGGGCTGACGCCACACGGCACGATGGCGCACGAGTATCTGCAGGCCTTCCAGGCGCTGGGGCCGCGGCTGCGCGATTCGCAGGTCGTGGCGCTGGAAGCCTGGGCGCACGAGTACCGCGGTGATCTGGGCATCGCCTTGTCGGACGTGGTCGGCACCGATGCCTTCCTGCGCGATTTCGACCTGTATTTCTGCAAGCTCTTCGATGGCGTGCGCCACGATTCGGGGGACCCCTTCGACTGGGGCGACCGCATGCTCGCGCACTTCGCCGCCAACCGCGTCGACCCGACGAGCAAGATCCTGGTCTTCAGCGATGGCCTGGACATCGACAAGGTCAAGCGGCTGTACGCGTACTTTCGCGGTCGCTGCCGACTGGCCTTCGGCGTCGGCACGCATCTGACCAACGATCTCGGACCGACGCCGCTCAACATCGTGATCAAGATGGTCCGCTGCAACGGCCAGCCGGTCGCCAAGCTCAGCGATTCTCCAGGCAAGAGCATGTGCGACGACGCGGGCTATCTCGCCTATCTGCGGCAGGTATTCGACGTGCGGGCCGACGCCGGCGCCTGATCGAGACTTCGCGTCATCGACATGACACAGGGATGCGCTGGAATGTGCGGTCGCGATGTCTAGCGTCGTCCTTCCACTGCCCGAATTCTCCATGCCCCGAATCTTCCGCGTTTCCCGCGCTGCGTGCGCGCGTCGCACCGCACTGTCCCTGCTGCTGACCGCCTGCGTCGGCCACGTCCACGCCGCCGACGACACCGGCGCGCGCAGCTGGCTCGCAGGCGATCATCACGTGCACAGCGAGTGGAGCGTCAAGTGGGACGACAGCACCTCGCCGCCGACACCGATCCGCGGTGGCGATTCGCCGTACTCGCGCACGCGCAATGCGGAAGAAGCGCGACGTCACGGGCTGACGTGGATGGTGCACACCGATCACGGTGGCCCGGGCCATTCCGATGTCACCCGCGACTCGGCCTGGCCGGCCCTGCAGCAGGCGCGCCGCGACGTACCCGAGGTCGTGCAGTTCCACGGCATGGAGTTCGACGTGCCGGCCGCCGAGCATGCGTCGCTGATCATCGCCCCCGGTGCGCAGGAAGCCGACACGCTGGTCGACATCGAACGGCGCTTCAATCGCAGCGAGGTGTCCGACGGCTCACGCGAAAGCCCGGAGGCGATGCTCGCCGCGCTGCGGCACATGCAGGGCCTACAGCCGCGGCCGCTGATGTTCGTCAATCATCCCTCGCGCACCGCGACCGGCGTCGGCGCCTGGGGGCGCGTCGAACCGGCCGAACTGCGTGCCTGGCAGGACACCGCGCCCGGCGTGCTGGTCGGCATGGAGGGTGCGCCCGGTCATCAGGCCGACCGCCGGCACCGCGGTCTCTACCGCAACGATGCGGCGAAGACCTTCGGCGGCTTCGACCAGATGACCGCGCAGGTCGGCGGCATCTGGGATTCGATGCTGGCCGAGGGCCGCCGGTTCTGGATCACCGCGACCTCGGACTCGCACCGCAACGCCGACATCGGCGGCGCCGACTACTGGCCGGGCGAGTACAGCAAGACCTACGTGCATGCGCGCCACGAGGCCGAGGACATCGTCGACGGCCTGCGGCAGGGCCGCGTGTTCGCGGTGACCGGCGACCTGATCGACACGCTGGATCTGCAGCTCTCGGCCGAAGGTGCCGCAACGGCCACGATGGGCGGCACGCTGATCATGGCGACCGATGCGAAACTGACCGTGCGCGTGTCGGTCACGGTGCCGGCGGAGAAGAACTTCAACGGCGACCGCAATGCGATCGACCACATCGACGTGATCGCGGGACAGGTCGGCGCAGACGGTCAGCCGGAGATGACGGTGCAGACCGTGCGACCGGCGCAATGGACGCAGGATGGCGACCGCATCACGTTCGAGATCGAGCTGCCGACGCCGCGCGCGCAGGGCTTCGTCCGTGTGCGCGGTACGTCGACTACGGAGATCGAACCGACCATGGATGCGATTGGCGAGGATCCGTGGCAGGACCTGTGGTTCTACTCGAACCCGGTGTTCGTCGAGGTGCGCTGAGGTGGAACGTCTCCTTCCCCCGCTTGCGGGGGAAGGTCGGGATGGGGGCATCGATCCGGTTGCGGGGAGAACCGTCAGGGCAGGACAAGGTGCGCATAGTCGAGTGTTCCTCGACTGCCGGGTCGCCCCCACCCAACCCTCCCCCGCAGACGGGGGAGGGCTCGGAGCCTGTCAGCGGACACGGTTGATCGCATCCCGCAACGTCCGCGCTTCGCGCGCTGCCGCATCCGCATAGTCGTCACCGTTCGACGCGTACAGGATCGCGCGCGAGGAACTGACCATCAGGCCGGTGCCGTCCGCGGTCTTCGCGTTCGTCACCACGGCCTCGACATCGCCGCCCTGCGCGCCGACGCCCGGTACCAAGAACGGCACGTCGCCGACGATCGCGCGCACTTCGCGCAGCTGTTCGGGCCAGGTCGCACCGACGACCAGCGACACGTTGCCGTGGCCATTCCATTCGCGCGCGATGGTCTCGGCGACATGCTGGTACAGCGGACGCGTGCCGTCGCCATGCGCGACCGGCAGGTCCTGCAGATCGGCGGCGCCGGGGTTCGAGGTGCGGCACAGGATCACCACGCCCTTGTCGGCGCAGTCGAGGAAGGGCTGCACCGAGTCGCGGCCGAGATAGGGATTGACCGTCACCGCGTCGGCCTGGAATCGTTCGAACGCCTCGGCGACATAGCGCTGCGCGGTGCTGCCGATGTCGCCACGCTTGGCGTCGAGGATCACCGGGACGCCGGGATGCGCGGTGTGCAGATGCGCGATCAGGCGCTGCAGCGCATCCTCTGCACCGAGCGCGGCGAAGTGCGCGATCTGCGGCTTGAACGCGCAGGCGAACTCGGCGGTCGCATCGGCGATGTCGCGGCAGAATGCGAACACCGCGTCGGCATCGTTCGCGAAACGCGCGGGAAACTTCGCCGGTTCGGGATCGAGCCCGACGCAGACGAGGGTATCGGCGGACTGCCAGCGGGCGCGCAGCGCCTCGGAAAACGACGGCGACATGCGCTCGGGCCTCAGGTGACGATGATCGGGGCGCCGTGGGTCACCACGACGGTGTGTTCGAACTGCGCGCCATACCCCTTCGGACAGACCAGCGACCAGCCGTCGTCCAGGTCTTCGGTGCGCGTGGCATGGGTGGCGAGGAAGGGCTCGACGGTGATGACCATGCCGTCGTGCAGGCGACGCGTGTCGCGGCGGTCGTAGTAACCGGGGATCGAGCCGGGCGACTCGTGCAGTGCACGGCCGACGCCGTGGCTCTGCAGGTTGCGGATGATCCGGAAGCCGCGGCGCGCGGCCACGGCTTCGACGGCGCGGCCGATGCCGTTGATCAGTTCGCCGGCGCGCAACTGGGCGATGGCTGCATCGCGCGCTTCGCGGGTCGCGTCGAGCAGGCGCTGCTGCGCGGCGCCGGCGGTGCCGACGACGAAGCTCGCACCGGTGTCGGCGAAGAACCCGTCGAGTGCCGCGGACACGTCGATGTTGACGAGGTCACCGTCGCGCAGCGGCGTGCCGGTCGGGATGCCGTGCGCGACCACGCGATTGACGCTGATGCAGGTCTGGGCCGGGAAGCCGTAGGTCAGCACCGGCGCGGAGACCGCACCGGCATCGCGGAACATGTCGGCGGCGATCGCATCGAGATCGCGCGGTGTCGTCCCGGCCAGCGCCTGTTCGCGCATCGTCGAGAGGATGCCGGCGACGAGGGCGCCGGCGCGCTTGAGGCCTTCGAGTTCTTCGAGGTTCTGGATGGTCATGCGCGACTCCGGATGTCCGCTCTGCTCCGATCGTGAACCCTTCTCCAGAGCGAAGAGGGGCTCACAGCCATGACGCGAAAGTCACTGGATCCCGGCGTGCGCCGGGATGACGATCCGGCAAGGCCGCGCCTGCTCGGCAGGCGCGGGCGGATGCGTCACTTCAGCGCCTTGAACCGCAGGCGCTTCGGACCCGCGTCATCGCCGAGGCGACGCTTCTTGTCTTCCTCGTACTCGCGGTAGTTGCCCTGGAAGAACTCGACGTGGCTGTCGCCTTCGAACGCGAGGATGTGCGTGGCGATGCGGTCGAGGAACCAGCGATCGTGCGAGATCACGAAGGTGTTGCCCGGGAACTCGAGCAGCGCGTCTTCGAGCGCGCGCAGCGTTTCGATGTCGAGATCGTTCGACGGTTCGTCGAGCAGCAGCACGTTGCCGCCCTGCAGCAGGGTCTTGGCCATGTGCAGACGACCGCGCTCACCACCCGACAGCGAGCCGACCATCTTCTGCTGGTCCTGGCCCTTGAAGTTGAAGCGGCCGATGTAGGCGCGCGACTGGATCTCGGTGCCGTTGATGTTGAGGATGTCGAGGCCGCCCGAGATTTCCTGGAAGACGTTGTGGTTGCCTTCCAGCTTGTCGCGGCTCTGGTCCACGTAGGACAGCTGCACGGTCGGGCCGGTGACGATCTCGCCAGAGTCGGGCTTTTCCTGGCCGGTGATCATCTTGAACAGCGTGGATTTACCCGCGCCGTTGGGGCCGATGATGCCGACGATCGCGCCCGGCGGAATGATCATCGACAGGTTGTCGATCAGCAGGCGGTCGCCGAACTTCTTGCTGACGTTCTTGAACTCCATCACCGAGTTGCCCAGGCGCTCGCCCGGCGGAATGAAGATCTCGTTGGTCTCGTTGCGCTTCTGATAGTCCTGCGACTGCAGTTCTTCCAGGCGTGCCAGGCGCGCTTTGCCCTTCGAGCGGCCGCCCTTGGCGTTCTGGCGCGACCATTCCAGTTCCTTCTGGATCGCCTTCTGGCGTGACTTCTCCTGGTTCTCTTCCTGCTTCAGGCGCTCGTCCTTCTGCACCAGCCACTCGGTGTAGTTGCCCTTCCATGGAATGCCGCGGCCGCGGTCGAGTTCGAGGATCCACTCGGCGGCGTTGTCGAGGAAGTAGCGGTCATGGGTGACTGCCACGACGGTACCGGTGTAGCGGGCGAGGAACTGCTCCAGCCATTCCACCGATTCGGCGTCGAGATGGTTGGTCGGTTCGTCGAGCAGCAGCATGTCCGGCTTCTGCAGCAGCAGGCGGCACAGCGCGACGCGGCGCTTCTCGCCGCCCGACAGGTTGCCGACCTTGGCATCCCAAGGCGGCAGGCGCAGCGCATCGGCGGCGACGTCGAGCTGGTTCTCCAGCGTGTGCGCATCGCCGGCGGCGAGGATCGCCTCCAGGCGCTCCTGCTCCTTGGCCAGCGCGTCGAAATCCGCGCCTTCCTCGGCGTAGGCGTCGTAGACCTTGTCGAGCGCGGCCTGGGCCTGCAGCACTTCGCCCACGCCTTCCTCGACCGCTTCACGCACCGTCATCTCGGAATCGAGCTGCGGCTCCTGCGCCAGATAGCCGACCTTGGTGCCGGCCTGCGGACGGGCCTCGCCTTCGAAATCGGTATCCACGCCAGCCATGATCTTGAGCACGGTCGACTTGCCGGCGCCGTTGAGACCCAGCAGGCCGATCTTCGCGCCCGGGAAGAACGACAGCGAGATGTCCTTGATGATCTGCCGCTTCGGCGGGACCACCTTGGACACGCGGTTCATGGTGTAGATGTATTGCGACATGGGGGCTCCGGTTGCGCCGGCCCGCGCCGTGACCCGGTGGGGCGGCGTCGGGGAAGGATGGGATGGCGCCGATTATAGCGAGTCGCGATGACGGTCCGCTGGCTGCCGACCCGGCGGCGCACCGGTCCAGGGGCGTCGGTCGCGCGCCGGCCCCGTGCCTGCGGTCCGGCTACAGCGCGTAGAGCGCGTACCCGGCCATCGGGATGGCCACGCTGAGGAACAGCGCGAAGTACAGCTGGCCGATGACCGCGAACTTCAGCAGCGTCCACGGCCAAGACTGCCGGTAGACGCGCTTCTGCATCAGCAGCAGGTAGACCGGCATCGCCCACAGCAGCAGGGTCTGCAGCCAGCCGACCGCAGTGGCGGCCCACGCCGCGCGCGTCGCCAGCCAGGGCGTGACCAGTGCGCCGGCCAGGACCAGCAGCAGGCCGAGCATCAGCGCGGCATGGCTATAGAGGCCGACCACGACGTGTTCGAGGTACAGCCGTCCCTGGAACAGGTACAGCAGCTTGAGCATCACCGCGAACAACGGCACCAGGATGAAGAGCGTGGTCGGCGCGACACCGAGGACTGCGCGCACATAGACCTGCGGGTCGTCGTTCAGGCGCTCGACATTGCGTTCGATGCGTTCGCCGAAAGGCCCGCCCACGGTCGGGGGTGCGCGCGGCGAGGTGCTGGGTGTCGCGGCCGTTTCCTCGGATGCCGTGGTGTCCGCCGTTCTCTGCGGACTGGTGGTCTCCGCGGGCCCGGTGGCATCGCCACCAAGCGCGGCAATGCGTTCGGCCGCCGCCGCGCGCACGGCGGCTTCGGCCCTTTCGAGTTGCGGGGTCACACCGGGCACCGCGCCTGTCGTCTTGCGGGTCTCGGCGAGGCCGGCGAGGGTTTCGTCGCGCAGGCGTTCGACTTCGGCCACGGTGTCGGCGCGGGCGAAGCTGTCGTCGAGCTGGCCGGCGCGCGGGCTGTCGTCGGCCATCATCTCCGCCACGGCGTCCTGCACGACGAACTTCGCCACGAAGAAGGTCAGCAGGGTCAGGATCACCATCAGCCGCATCGGCGCGACGTAGCGCACGCGATGGCCGGCGAGGTAGCGCTCGGCGATGCGGCCGGGCACGCACAGGTCGCGCAGGGTGCGGAAGATGCGGCCGTCGAGGTGCCAGAACGATTCGAACACCTCTTCAACCGCATGGCCGACGTGGCGCACGGGGCTGTGCGTGGACTGGCCGCAGGCGTGGCAGTAGTCGCCCTGCAGCGGCGTCGCGCAGTTCTCGCAAGCAGACGGATGGGCGTCATCGGACGGCGGCGGCAGGGCGTGGGACATGCGCGGGCGGATTCCTGGCAAGGCCGCAGCGGCGTCGCCGCGGACAGGGACGGTGGAACAGGGCGCCGCGCGTGTCACTCCCCGGTCGCGGCGAACCGCTAGAATGCACGTCCTTCGCGCCCCGGTGCCAGCGCACGCATCCGTCGTACGCGCGGCCGAAGTCGCAGAGCCATCCCATGTCTTCCGCAGTCACGCCGCCGCGCTTCGGCCATGAAGTGCGGCGCACCGCCGTTCTGGCGGCCCCGCTGGTCGCCGGCCACGTCGCCACGGGCCTGATCGGCTTCGTCGATTCCGTCATCGCCGGCCACCACAGCACCGCCACGCTGGCGGCCGTCGCCGTGGGCACGGCCATCTTCTGGCTGCCGCTGATGGTGCCGATGGGCACGCTGATGGCGGTGCCGCCGTCGGTCTCGCAGCTCGACGGCGAAGGCCGCCAGGCCGAGGTCGGCCCGCTGTTCCGGCAGGCCATGTGGCTGGCCGCCGGGCTGGGCGTGGCGCTGTTCGCGCTGCTGACGGCACTGGCCGCGCTGCTCGGGCCGTTCGGCATCGCGCCCGACATCGTGCCGGGCGCGACCGCGTTCCTGCACGGCATCCGCTGGGGCGTGCCGGCGCTGACGCTCTACTTCTGCATGCGCTATCTGAGCGACGGCATCCACTGGACGCTGCCGACGATGGTGTTCGGCTTCGGCGGCCTGGTGGTGCTCGTGCCGATGGGCTACGCGCTTGCCTTCGGCTGGGGCCCGTTCCCGGAAGGTGGCGCCGGCGGTCTGGGCATCGCGTCGGCCATCATGATGTGGACGCAGGCGAGCGCGTTCGCGCTGTATCTCGCGGTGTCCAAGCGCTTCGCGCGCTACCAGCTGTTCACCCGGTTCGACCCGCCGCGCTGGACGGAAATCCGCAGCCTGCTGCGAACCGGTTTGCCGATCGGCGTGACGGTGACGATGGAAGGCAGCCTGTTCGTGGTGACCGCGCTGCTGATCGGCCGGCTGGGCGAACTCGAGGCCGCCGCGCACCAGATCGCGATCAACGTCGCCGCGCTGTGTTTCATGGTGCCCTTCGGTCTGGCCGAGGCGACGACGGTGCGCGTGGGCAATGCCGTGGGCCGCGGGCTGGGCAGTGCAGGCGTGCGCCGCGCCGGCTTCGCCGGGCTGGTGCTGGTGCTGGCCACGCAGACGCTGTCGGGCGTGCTGTTGCTGCTGGGCCACGATCACGTGGTGCGCATCTACACCGAGGACGCCGCGGTGGCCGCACTCGCCGGCTCGCTGCTGCTCTACGCGGCCGCGTTCCAGTTCCCCGACGGCATCCAGGCCCTGTCGGCCGGCGCGCTGCGCGGGCTCAAGGACACGCAGGTGCCGATGTTTCTCGCCGCCGCCGCGTACTGGGGCGTGGGCATGTCGCTGGGCGCCACGCTGGGCCTGGGGCTGGGCTGGGGGCCGAAAGGCATGTGGATCGGCCTGATCGCCGGCCTGACCGTCGCCGCCGTGCTGCTGGGCAGCCGGTTCCTGCGCAGCAGCTGGCGCGTGCCCGTCTCGCCGACCGGTCCCGCGGCACAGTGACGACCGGCGCATGCGGCCTGCACATGCGCCGGGTAGTCTGCCGGCATGGGATGGACCGTGGGCCGCGCCGCTGCCGGCGGATGCGACCCGATTCGAATTTCTGATGGAGCCGTTCAACGCATGAGTACTGTGCAACCCCGCGCGCCGCTGACGCGCTTCGTGGTCGGGATCTGGGACGGGATGAACTTCATCCGGCGCCTGATCCTCAACTTCCTGTTCTTCGGGCTGCTGTTCCTGATCGCGCTGCTGGTGCTGCTGGCCATCGTCGGCGGCGGTTCGCGGCAGGCGCCGCTGCTCGACCGCACCACGCTGGTCATCGCGCCCGAAGGCGCGCTGGTGGAGCAGTACAAGTCCGATCCGTTCATGCGCGCGCTGGCCGAGAACAGCGGCAGCGGCGTGGGCGAGGTGCAGCTGCGCGACGTGCTGCGCACGCTGGAAGCGGCCAAGAGCGACGACCGCATCGAGCGCGTGCTGCTGCGCACCGACCGGCTGACGTTCTCGGGCTACGCGTCGATGCGCGAAGTCGCCGAGGCGCTGGCCGACGTGCGCGCGGCCGGCAAGCAGGTCGTGGCGTTCGGCGAGTACTTCGGCCAGCAGCAGTATCTGCTCGCCGCGCAGGCCGACGAGGTCTATCTCGACCCCGAAGGCGGGATGATGCTCGAAGGCATCGCCGGCTACCGCCAGTACTACCGCGAAGCGCTGGCCGACAAGCTCGGCGTGGACGTGCATCTGTTCAAGGTGGGCGAGTACAAGTCGGCGGCCGAGCCCTACATCCTTGACGGCGCCTCGCCCGAATCGAAGGAAGCCGACCTCTACTGGATGGGCGACATCTGGCAGCGCCACATCGCCGACATCGGTCGCGCGCGCGGCATCTCGCCCGAGGCACTCAACGCCGGCATCGACACGCTGCCGCAGGGCATCGCCGCGGCGCAGGGCGACCTTGCGCAGTACGCGCTGTCGCAGAAGTTCGTCGACGGCCTGAAGACCCGCGAGGAAGTCGAACAGTTGCTGGTCGAGCGCGGTGTCGCCGACGAAGACGCCGAGGGCGGTTTCCGCCAGGTGTCGATGCGCGACTTCCTCGCGCACGTCTCGCCTGCCGCGAGCGCCACCGACCGTCGCGACCAGGTCGCGGTGGTCGTGGCCGAAGGCGGCATCACCGGTGGCGACCAGCCGCCGGGCACGATCGGTGGCGAATCGACCTCGGCCCTGCTGCGCGAGGCGCGCGAGGACGAGCACGTGAAGTCGGTCGTGCTGCGCGTGGATTCGGGCGGCGGCGAGGTGTTCGCCTCCGAGCAGATCCGCCGCGAAGTCGATGCACTCAAGGCCGCTGGCAAGCCGGTGGTGGTGTCGATGGGCGACGTCGCCGCATCGGGCGGTTACTGGATCAGCATGAACGCCGATCGCATCTACGCCGACGCCTCGACGATCACCGGCTCGATCGGCATCTTCGCGCTGGTGCCGACCTTCCCGCGCACGCTCGAGAAGATCGGCGTGCGGACCGACGGCGTCGGCACGACGCGCTTCGCCGGCGCGTTCGACCTGACCCGTGAACTGCAGCCCGAAGCGGGCCAGGCGATCCAGTCGATCATCGATCGCGGCTACGCCAACTTCATCGGCAAGGTCGGGCAGGCGCGCGGCCGCAGCGCCGAGGAGATCGACACCGTTGCCCGCGGTCGCGTGTGGAGCGGCACCCAGGCGCTGGACCGCGGCCTGGTCGACGAGCTCGGTGGCCTGCGCACCGCCATCGCCAAGGCGGCCGAACTCGGCGGTCTCGAAGACGGCAAGTGGCGCACGCGTTACGTCGAGAAGACCGCCACGCCGTTCGGTCGTTTCCTGACCGGCTTCGTCAGCGGGCGCCTCGGCAGCGCGCTGGTCGGCCACAGCGATATCGCCCGCAGCCTCCTGGTGCGCGCGGTGCCACGCGCCGAGCAGGACCTCGCGTTGATCGAAAGCGTGCTCACGCCGCAGCCGGGGCGTCCGGTCAAGGCGGTCGCATACTGCTTCTGCGACCTCTGAGTCCGCATACCGCTGCAACGCGAACGGCCCGTCCATTGGCGGGCCGTTTGCGTTTGGCGGGCAACGGTCCGGATCAGCGGCGCACGTCGAGCCGTCCACTGTCGACGAGCGCGTCGACGTCGTGCGCGCCGACCAGATTGAAGTCGCCCGGCACGCTGTGCTTGAGGCGCGCGGCCGCGAGGCCGAACGCCAGGGTGCGCGCATCGTCCAGTCCGGACAGCACGCCGTGCAGCACGCCGGCAGCGAACGCGTCGCCGCCGCCGATGCGATCGACGATGCCCTCGACGGGCAGCGGGTCGAGACGCTGTGCGCTGCCGTCGCGGCGGACCAGCAGCGCGCCCAGCGCATGGCGGTCGACGCTGTGCACGGTGCGCTGCGTGCACGCGATGCGCTGCAGCTGCGGAAATGCGGCGAATGCGCGCGTCGCGGCCTGCAGGGTGCGCTCGGCACTCGCGGGCGCGCCGGTCTCGGACGCATCGGACCCGAGCATCAGGTCGATGTCGCGGTGATCGATGAAGGCGATGTCCGCTTCGGCCAGCAGGCCGTGCAGCAGCGGCGCGGGCCGGTCATTCCAGGTCGCCCACAGCTTCGGGCGGAAATTGCCGTCGAACGACACCGTGGTGCCCTGCGCACGGGCGGCGCGCACCGCCCCCAGCGCCGACTCGGCCGCGTTCGGGCCGACGGCCGGCGTCACGCCGGACACGTGCAGGCAGTCGACGCCGTCGAGCAGGGCCGGCCAGTCGTACGACGACGCGGCGGCGCGCGCGAACGCCGAATCGGCGCGGTCGTAGACCACGTCGCTCGGGCGCAGGCCGGCGCCGGCCGCGAAGAAGTACAGGCCCATGCGCCCGTCCGCGCGTGCGACCCGCGACACGTCGACACCGTGGCGGCGCAATTCGCCCAGCGCGCCGTCGCCCAGCGCATTCGCCGCGACCGTGCCGGCCAGTGCGCTGCGATGTCCGAAACGGGCCAGCGATACCGCGACATTGGTTTCCGCGCCGCCGACGTGCACGTCGAGATGCCGCGACTGCAGCAGGAATTCGCGACTTGGCGCCCCCAAGCGCAGCAGCAGTTCGCCGAAACACAGGATGCGTTTGCCCATCGCGGCAAGGCCTTCTGGTGATCGCCCGGAGGTACGGGCAGGGTGGATGTGGCGGCGCAACATGCTTTGCAGAATCCGCTCTGCTAGCGTTTGGCCCGCGGTGTCATTCGGCACCGGCGGACACCATAACAAGCGCGACCCTGCAGTCAATACGCGCCGAGATCGCTTCGCACCCTGGGAGGGGACCAACATGACCCGTTTGTTCGGTACGAAAAAGACACCGGTTACCTTGCTGGCGACGGGCATCGCGCTCGCGCTGCAGGCGGTGGCCCTGCCTGCCCTGGCGCAGACCACCGGCGCCCCCGCCGACGATGTCCAGGAAACCGGTTCATCGGGGGATGCGACCCAGCTCGATGCCGTGCGCGTGGTCGGTTACCGCGCCAGCGTCGAGAAGGCGCTGGACATCAAGCGCGGCGAAGCGGGCGTGGTCGATGCGATCGTCGCCGAGGACATCGGCAAGTTCCCGGATCTCAATCTCGCCGAATCGCTGCAGCGCATCCCGGGCGTGGTGATCACCCGCGAAGCGGGCGAGGGTCGCAACATTTCGGTTCGCGGTCTGGGCCCGGACTTCACCCGCGTGCGCATCAACGGCATGGAAGCCTTGAGCACCGTCGGCGGCAGCGACGGCGCCGGCGGCACCAACCGGGGCCGCGGCTTCGACTTCAACGTCTTCGCGTCCGACCTGTTCTCGCAGCTGATCGTGCGCAAGACCGCCTCGGCCGAAGTCGAGGAAGGCTCGCTCGGCGCGACGGTCGATCTGCGCACCTCGCGCCCGTTTGATTACGACGGGTTCACCATGGCCGCCAGCTGGCAGGCCGCGTATGAGGACGCGTCGGACCGCGTGTCGCCGCGTATGGCCGCGCTGGTGTCCAACACCTGGGCCGACGGCCGCGTAGGCGCGCTGGTGTCGTTCGCGATCAGCGAGCGCAAGGGCGTGGAAGAAGGGACCGGTACCGTGCGCTGGGCCAACGGCCCGAGCAACGGCGGGTTCGCCGCCAGCTCGCCGTTCCAGGCCGCGCGCGCTGCGGATGTCTATCACCCGCGCTTCCCGCGCTACACGCTGATGGAACACGACCAGCAGCGTACCGGCGTCACCGCCTCGCTGCAGTTCAAGCCGACCGACCAGACGACGATCTCGCTCGACGGTCTGTATTCGAAGATCGACGCGCAGCGCGACGAGAAGTACATCGAGGCCTATTCCTTCAGCCGCAGCGGCACCGGCAAGCCGCAGACCATCGTGCGCGACGGCGAGATCCGCGACGGCGCGCTGGTCTACGGCGTGTTCGACAACGTCGACCTGCGCTCGGAAAACCGCCGCGACCACTGGAACACCACCTTCCGCCAGCTGGGCCTGGAAGCGGAGCACCGTTTCAGCAGCGATTTCCGCATGAGCGGCCGCGTTGGCACGTCGAGTTCGGAGCACGGCAACCCCGTGCAGGCGACGCTGATGATGGACAAGCTCAACGTCAACGGCTACAGCTACGACTACCGCGGCAATCCGTACAAGCCGGTGTTCGACTACGGCGTCGATCCGACCGATCCCAACGGCTGGACCTTCTCGACGGTGCGCCTGCGCCAGAACTACGTCGAGAACGATTTCGACAGCGCGCAGGTCGACTTCGACTGGAACATCTCGACCGGCTTCCGCCTCAAGGGTGGCGTGCTGGCGAAGAACTACGATTTCGCCTCGCGCGAGTTCCGCCGCGGTGCCAATGAAACCGTCGTCCCCAGCTTCCCGGGCGGCTCGACGATTGTGCCGGCCGACTACGTCGCGCTCGCCAGCCTCAGCGGCCTGGCCGGCGCGCCGGGCACGTGGGTGGTGCCGGACTTCAACAGGATCGCGAACCTGTTCGGCATCTTCAGCAATGAAGGCACCTTCGCGATGACCCAGTTCGCCGCCAGCACGCGCGGTGTGTCGGAAGAGGATCGCGGCGGCTATCTGCAGGGCGAGTTCTCGACCGATCTGGGTTCGATCCCGTTCTCGGGCAACTTCGGTGTCCGCTACGTGCGCACACGCCAGGAATCGAGCGGCATCGCATCGGCTACCGGTACGCCGGTCCCGACCACGGTGACGCGCGAATACAACGACACGCTGCCGTCGATGAACCTGGTGGCCGAGATCGCGCCGGACTTCCTGATCCGCCTCGGTGCGGCCAAGGTGATGTCGCGTCCGGGTCTGGGCAGCCTGACGCCCGGCGTGAACGTCAACATCAGCGGCTCCGCGCGCGCGGTCTCCGGCGGCAATCCGCTGCTCGACCCGATCCGCGCCAAGACCGCCGACCTCGGCTTCGAGTGGTACTTCGACGAAGGCGCGATGCTCGGCCTGGGCCTGTTCTACAAGGACATCGACTCCTTCATCCAGAACACTCGCGAGACCCGCACCTTTGCGTCCAGCGGCCTGCCGGTCAGCCTGCTCGACGGCACCGGCGTGTCGCCGAACGAAGAGTTCGTGTTCTCGGTGCCGATCAATACGCCCGGCGGCGAGCTCAAGGGCTTTGAGGCGAACTACACGCAGCCCTTCACTTTCCTGCCGGGCGTGTGGCGCGATTTCGGCGTGCAGCTCAATTACACCTACGTCGACTCGCAGATCCAGTACCTGACCTCGACCGGTGCGAACGCGCAGAAGACCGATCTGACGGGTCTGTCCAAGCACGCCTGGAACGCGACGCTGTTCTACGAGGGTGCACGCTTCTCCGGCCGCGTGTCCGCGACCAACCGCGACGACTATCTGATCCAGGTGCCGGGCACCGAGATCGGCTTCGACAGCGCTGGCAACGGTGTGCACGGTCAGAACGGCACGACGACGATCGACGCCTCGGTGCGCTGGAAGCTCAGCGACCAGTTCGAAGTCACGCTGGAGGGCATCAACCTCACCAACGTCGCGCAGGAATCGTGGGTGGCCAATCCGAGCCTGCAGTTGCCGCTGGAATACAGCGAAACGGGCCGCCAGTATCTGCTGGGACTGCGCTACAAGTTCTGACGGTTCGACTGACGCAAACCGAAAAGCCGGAGCAGAAATGCTCCGGCTTTTTTTTGTGCGTCCGAAATCATGCGGATGCCGGGTTCGCAGCTGCTTTTCGCGACATCCGCCCCCGTCTTGTTGCGTTGCAAGATGTCGCACGCCTGTCACGCTGTTAGCGTACGCGCCTCGAATGACCAGCGGTGTCATTCGTTCCGGCCGTGGAGACGCGCAGGGCGCACTCCGGCATCGGCAACACATCACGTTTCTCGGGGAGCACAGCCATGATGGATCGCGTCCGTCACCGTCGGAAGACACCGGTTACCTTGCTTGCGGCCGGTATCGCCGCCGTGCTCGCGTCGCCTGTACTCGCGCAGGAGTCGTCGCAGGACGCGCGCGCCGTGGATCTCGATGCGGTGACCGTCACCGGCTATCGCGAAAGCCTGCAGAAGTCGCTCGACGAGAAGCGCTACAGCGTGGAGCAGGTCGATGCGATCTTCGCCGAGGACATCGGCAAGTTCCCCGACCAGAACCTCGCCGAATCGCTGCAGCGCATCGCCGGCATCTCGATCGATCGCGAGGGCGGCGAAGGCCAGCGTATCTCCGTGCGCGGCCTGGGCTCGGACTTCACCCGCGTGCGCCTGAACGGTCTCGAGGCACTGGCCACCGCCGGCAGTGGCAGCGCCGGCGTGAACCGCTCGCGCGGCTTCGACTTCAATACCTTCGCCTCCGAACTCTTCAGCCAGGTCAAGGTCAACAAGACCCAATCGGCGCAGATGGACGAAGGCTCGCTGGGTTCGACGGTCGATCTGCGCGGATCGCGCCCGTTCGACTTCAAGGGCTTCCGCGCCTCGGCCAGCGCGCAGGTCGGCTACAACGAGCTGTCGGAAGAAAGCGATCCGCGCATCTCCGGCCTGATCAGCAACACCTGGGCCGACGGCCGCGTCGGCGCACTGCTGTCGGCTTCCTACAGCCAGCGCACGATCTTCGAGGAAGGCTACAACCCGATCCGCTGGGAACACGGCAACCACCGCAACTCGAACCAGTCCAACGCGGCCAACAACGGCATCTACGGCTTCTGTTCGCCGGCCGGCTACAACCCGCAGACGCCACGCAATCCGCTGGCCAACGAGACCCGTCCGGGCGTCGGGAGCCAGGCCAACCAGGACCGCAACAACGGCTACGGCGGTTACGGCATCGACGCCGCCAATTGCGGCACCGGCCTGCCGCGTCCGGCGGCGACGCCCGAGAACATCGCCGCCTACGAGACGGCGACCAACGCGTGGATTCCGCGCTATCCGCGCTACGTGCGCACCCAGCACGACATCGAGCGTCTAGGCGTGACCGGCGCGTTCCAGTTCCGCATCAGCGACGACACCCTGCTGAGCGTGGACGGCCTGTACTCGAAGCTGGAGAAGGACCAGCGCGAGGATTCGCTGGGTGCCAACCTGCACCGCGCGGCGAACCTCGGCGGCAAGACCCAGATCGTCGTGCGCGAGGCCGAGGTCGACGATCGGAACCGCCTGCAGTACGCGGTGTTCGACAACGTCGACTTCCGCACCGAGTCGAGCCAGATCGAGGAGTCGACCGAGTTCAAGCAGTTCAGCCTGCAGCTCGAGCACCGGTTCAACGACGCCGTGCGTCTGGACGCGACGGTCGGTCATTCGTCGTCGGACTATTCGCGTCCGGTGTTCTCGATGGTCAGCTTCGACAATTCCAATCTCGACGGCTTCGTGCTGGACCTGCGCGGCAATCCCGAGATGCCGAGCATGACCTTCCCCTTCGACACCGGCAGCGCCGGTGCCTGGCAGTGGCTCGGCTATGGCGCGGTGCCGGTCAACAGCAACGGCACCGCGCGCGGCGCGAACATCAGCGAGGTGCGCCTGAACCCGAACTACGTCAGCAACGCCTTCGATTCGGCGAAGGTCGACCTGTCGTTCGATCTCGATCCCACCTTCACCTTCCGCACGGGCCTGGCGTGGAAGGACTACGACATGCGCAGCGAGGAGTACCGGCACATCAGCTACGGCCGTCTGCCGCAGGCGCTGCCGGCCGGTGTGACCATCGGTGATCTGAGCACCACGCTCGAGGGCTTCGGCAAGAACCTCTCGGGCAACATGCCCGGCTCGTGGCTGATTCCGGACTTCGACAAGATCGCCGCGGCGCTGAACATCTACAGCAACGCCGACAACGGCGTGCCCGGCGGCGACTACCGACTGGCCGGCATCGGCCACTTCGGTTCGGCCAACAACAACTTCTCGGTCAACGAGCGCAGCATGGCGACCTACGCCCAGCTGGATTTCAACACCGATCTGCTCGACCGCGCGCTGCGCGGCAATGTCGGCGTGCGCCTGGTGAAGACCCAGATCAGCGCGGCCGGCTGGGCGCCGTGCCCCACCGGCGGCGAGGCCAACTGCGAGCGTGTGTTCGGCGTGGCCAATGCCACGTCCGCCGCGGGCGACCGCTTCGTCGTCGAGAGCGTCGTCGGCCACAACTACACCGACGTGCTGCCCTCGTTGAACCTGTCCTGGGATCTGAGCGACACCTTCGTGCTGCGTTTCGGTGCGGCCAAGACGATGGCCCGCCCGACCCTGACCTACATGTCGCCCAGCGTGACGGGCGGCCCGACCAACTTCTTCGACGACGGCCGCTACTACTCGATCAACCTCGGCAATCCGAAGCTCGATCCCTTCCGTTCGACCAACTACGACCTCAGCGCCGAGTGGTACTTCGCCGAAGGCGGCCTGCTGTCGGCGGCGGTGTTCTACAAGGACATCGAGAGCTACGTGCAGCGCACCCGCCTGCTCAGCACCTGGTCGGATCTGGGCTACTCGCTCGACCTGCTGCCGCCGGGCTTCACCGCCGACACCATCTTCAACGTGCAGAGCTACTACAACACGCCGGGCGGTCCGCTGAAGGGCTGGGAGCTGACCTACCAGCAGCCCTTCACCTTCCTGCCGGGCTTCTGGAGCAAGTTCGGCGTGCAGATGAACTACACGCACGTCGATTCGGACATCGAGTATCTGTTCAGTACCGCGGCCAGCAACAACACCGCCATCGTCACCCAGGTCACCGAGAACCAGCTGGTGAACCTGTCGCCGAACTCGTACAACGCCACGCTGTACTACGACGACGGCCGCTTCAGCGCCCGCGTGTCGACCAGCTATCGCGACGGCTACATCGGCGAGGTCCTCAGCCGCGAGAACGTGTGGGATCTCGACGGCAACCAGTTCGGCACCGCGGACGTGACCGGCAAGCACGCCGTGCGCAACGTGGACTTCAACACGTCCTGGAAGGTCAACGACAAGCTCAGCCTGACGTTCGAGGCGATCAATCTGCTCGACACGCCCGACCGCCGCTACGTCGATTCGGACCTGATGCTGCCCGACCGCTACACCACGACGGGTCGCCAGTACTACGTCGGTGCGCGCTATCGCTTCTGAGGCCTCCCTGCGTCACCCGCTGCCGTCGCTCCGGCGACGGTGGCGGGGGCGTGTCTGGCTCGCACTGTCGTGTGCGTTGTTCGCGCAGTCGGCGCAGGCCGCACGCACGTTCGACGTCGGCCCCGGCGCCGATGCGTACGGCAGCGTGCAGGCAGCGATCGAAGCCGCCGTCGCCCAGGGTGATGCGGCCACGATCCGGATCGCGGCCGGCACCTGGCGCGGCGTGGTCGACGTGCCGCCCGGGGCGCCCGCGTTGCGGCTCACCGGTGCGGGCGCGACGCAGACCCGTATCGTGCACGACCATGACGCTGCCCGGATCGACCCGCGCAGCGGCCAGCCCTTCGGCACCTACGGTTCGGCGACAATGTTCGTCCGCGCCGACGATTTCCACGCCGAACACCTGACCATCGCCAACGACGCCGGCCCCGTCGGCCAGGCGGTGGCGCTGGTGGTCGACGGTACGCGCGCGTCCTTCGACGGCGTGCATCTGCTCGGCCACCAGGACACGCTGTACCTGCGCAAGGCCGGCACGCGGGCCTGGTTCCGCGATTGCCGCATCGAAGGCACGGTCGACTACGTGTTCGGCGCGGCGACCGCGCTGTTCGAGCGTTGCACGCTGCATTCGGTCGGCGACGGTTACCTCGCCGCACCGTCGACGCCGGCGGAGCAGGCGCACGGCTTCGTGTTCCGGGACTGCACGATCACGGCCGCACCGGCCGTGACCCGGGTCCATCTCGGTCGACCCTGGCGCCCGCACGGCGCCACGCGCTTCGAACGCTGCCGCATCGATGCACCCGTGCCGTCCGAGGGCTGGCACGACTGGGGCAAGCCCGCGAACCGGGACACCGCGCGGTTCGCCGAGCATGCCAACACCGGGACGGGCAGCGCACTGCAAGGACGCGTGTCGTGGCTGCGCGACACTGACGCCGGTCCCGACACCGCCACGCTGATGCAGGACTGGAGACCGTTCGAATGAAACGTCCGACGCGTGCGTGGCAGGCCGCGCTGCTGGTGGCCGGACTGCTGGCCGCCCACGGCGCGTTCGCCGCCGGCGCCGATCCCGTCGCCGAACGCATGCTGCAGGCGCAGACCGCGTCGGGCGGCTGGCCCAAGCATCTCGACGGCAAGGCGATCGACTATGCCAAGCCCTTCGAGGCCGCCGCCGTCGCCGCACTCGCGGCGGCCGACCGCGCCGACGACGCCACCATCGACAACGATGCGACGACGCGCGAGATCGCGCATCTGAGCCAGGCCTGGCGCATGCATGGCGACGCGCGCTATCGCGATGCCGCGGTGCGCGGCGTGGACTATCTGCTCGCCGCGCAGTACGCCAACGGCGGCTGGCCGCAGTTCCATCCGGACCGTTCCAGCTATCGCGGCCAGGTGACCTTCAACGACGACGCCATGACCCAGGTCGTCGGCCTGTTGCAGGACATCGCCGAAGGCGAAGGCGCGGTGGCATCGTTGCAGCCGCTGCGCGGCGAGGCTGCCGCGAACGCGGTCGAGCGCGCACTCGCACTGATCCTCGATCTGCAGGTGCGCATCGACGGCACACCGACCATCTGGGCCGCGCAGTACGACGAGACCACGCTGCAGCCGGCCACCGCCCGCAGTTACGAGCTGCCGTCGCTGGCGACCGCCGAGTCGGTGACGATCGTGCGCCTGCTGATGCGCCAGCCGCCGTCGCCGCGCATCGTCGATGCGATCGAACACGCGGCACGCTGGTTCGACGCGCACGATCTGGAGGACACCGCGATCGAGCGTGTCGGTACCGCCGGCCAGCGCCCGCGCGCTGTGCGGCTCATCGCCCGGCCGGGGTCGACGGTCTGGGCGCGTTTCTACGACCTGCAGCGGCAGCAGCCCCTGCTGGTCGACCGCGGCGGCACCATCGTCGCGTCGTTGGAAGACATGTCGGCCGAACGCCGCACCGGCTACGCCTGGTACGGCGTGTGGCCCCAGGCCCTGCTGGCGCGGGACCTGCGCAAGTGGCGCCAACGCCATGCGCTGGAGGGCCGTCAGGCCGACAATCCGTAATGACGTGCCGGCCGCGGCCGGCGCGCGCTGTCGAGGAGATCGAGTTGAACCAGATGTCGAAGCGAGTCCTGGCCGTCGCCTGTGCGCTGGGCCTGTCCGCCATCGTCCATGCCGACGACACGCCCCGCCTGCTGTTCCACGTGTCGGCCGATCAGGATTTCGTCGCCGACACCGCGGTCGGCGATCCGGTACCGAACTTCAAGGACAAGGTGCGCCTGGTCGACGACGGCGTGCGCGGCCGCGCGATCGAATGGGACGACGACGGGGTGCTGTCGTGGAACGCGCCCGGCAACATCGATGCCGCGCGCGGCACGCTGAGCTTCTTCTGGCGCTCGCGCGATCCGGTCGGCGAGGCGCCGTTCGTGATCTTCCGCGTCGGCTATGCCGACCATTCCAGCTGGGACATGGCCTGGCTGCGCATCGACTGGAACGGAGAAGGTTTCGATGCATTCGTGACCGACGCCAATCTGGCGCGCACGCGCGTGTCGTTCAAGATGGACAGCGTGCCCGCGGCCGATGCGTGGACGCACGTGGCGTTTGCCTGGGACGAGACCATCGGCGTGCGCCTGTACGTCGATGGCCGCGAGGTCGCGCGAGAGGCGCGCCCGGCGAATGCGCAGGCCGGCTTCGACTACGACGCGGGCCTGGACCAGTTCGGCCTGGCCGCACGCATCCTCGCGCCGCACCAGGTGCAGAGCCGCTACAACTTCCTGCGCGGTAGTGATTTCGACGACATCCGCGTGCACGACCGCATGCTCGATGCCAGCGGCGTGCAGGCGGTGCGCAGCTTCCGCGCGCCGACCGCATCAGTCGCGCCCAACAACCGCCATGCCGCGTGGCTCTTCCGCCACGGCTGGTCGAACGGCGCCGCGCCGCCGCTGCTCGCCACGCCGGTGACGACGATCCGCAAGGTCGAGTTCGCCGACACCAAGGATCTGAAGCAGTGGATGTGGAAGGCGACCGACGGCATCGCCGAAACCACGTGGCCGGGCGTTTACAACCGCTCGCGGCTGCGCGGGCGCGACGACTACTTCCAGCTGCCCGACTGGAACACCTACGTCGACGGCGGCAAGGCGCTGGACCTGACCCTGCCCGACGAGCCCTTCAACCGCATCGAATTGCGCGGCGCCGCCTACGGCGAAGCGAGTTATGGCGCCGATGCCGAGACCCTGCAGCCGCTGTTCGCGCGGCCGCAGGGCGTGGTGCGCACGGTCGACAGCTTCGACACCCGACGCGGCGGCCAGCTGCGCTTCGCCAACACCGCGCAGGAAACGCCGATCCAGGAAATCTGGGCCTACCACGTCAGCGATGCCGCCGAGCCCGAAGGCTCGGTGAAGCAGGCCTACACGATCCGCAGCAATGCCGAGATCGATTACACCAATCTCGCCGACCTGCGCAGCTTCATCGAAGGTCGCTACGCGCCCGAGGAACGCAGCATGGTGCTGGCGCTGCCGGGCCGCGCCGCGTTCCGCGAACGCAGGACCCCGCCGGTGCGCGAAGCGAAGCAGCCGATCGTGCACGTGCTCATTCCCTCGGGCATCGGCAATGCGCCCGCCGCGCAGCCGCTGATCCGCAGCTGGGCGCACAGCTGGGAGAACATGTACGACGGGCTGGACGGCGTCGCCATCGACATTCCCGCGCTGGATCTGCCGGCGACGCACAGCGTCGAGGGCGCGGCGGCCATTCCGCTCAACATCCGCATCAAGGATCCGATCTGGCCGGCGCGCGACATGATCGACGTGTCGGTCTCGGTGACGCCGGGCCAGAAACGCACCCTGTGGCTGGACCTGCGCGACCGCATCCTCACCGACGACAGCCTGTGGATCAGCATCGCCTCGGCGGCGCCGGGCTTCGATGCCGCGACGCTCGACGGAGCCGAAGTGCGCATGGTCTACAAGCCGCGCGAAGAAGCCATCGCTGAGCACGTCGCCGACCGCTTCAACCAGGTGCGCGACAACTGGGGCTTCCTCGTCGAGGAGCACACCACCTCCAAGCGCCAGCGCCTCTACCAGCGCGTGTTCGCCGACATCAGCGATCTGCTGCGCGTCGATCCGGATCACGAACTCGGTCGCCGCTACTGGAACTACATGAGCTACAACAGCCAGGGCCTGCCGCCGTTCGAGCAGCCCGAGGCGCCGGCCGGCGTGCCGCTGTGGGCCTTCCGTCAGCTCGAGGACCTCAAGGCCGTGCGCCGCTTCATCGAATGGTGGATCGACGAGCGCCAGGTGGAATTCGGCGATTTCGGCGGCGGCATCTCCGACGACAGCGACCTGTCGCAGCAGTGGCCGGGCCTGGCGCTGATGGGCGTGATGCCCGACAAGATCAACGCTTCGATCACCGCACTGGCCGATGCCGCCTACGCGAACGACATGTTCGCCGGCGGCCTGTCGACGATCGAGACCGACGAGCTGCATGCCTACGAGGAAGGCATCAACACCAACAGCGCGATGGCGCTGCTCAACTGGGGCGATCCGCTGACGATGACGCGCCTGATGGAAACCGTGCACGATCTCGACGAGAAGATCGTGCTGCGCAATTCCCAAGGCCACGTGCTGTTCTCCAGCAACTGGTTCGGCGGCAACAAGGTCTATCGCGAGCCGCGCTGGCAGTGGCAGAAGCCGTATTCGTTCCCGGTGCTGCACCCGGCCTTCCTGCTCGGCGTGTTCAATGCCGATCCGACCAGTCGCGCGATGATCACCGGGCTGGCCGACGGCTATCTCGCCCACGCCTATACCGACGAGAAGGGCGCCTGGCAGCTGCCCAACGAGATCAACTGGGCCACCGGCGAGCGCCGCGGCGGCGATCTGTTCGACGGCTCGGGCGGCGCCGACACCATGCACCTGTACTGGGCGGCGTGGCGCTGGACCGGCGACGACAGGTATTTGCGGCCCTTGCAGTACCGCGTGGACCGCAGCGGACCGGCGGGTCTGTCGAACCTGGCCGAGAACTACGTCGACGTGCTCGGCAGGCGCGAGGACTGGGGCAAGCGCCTGCAGCAGTCGGCCGACAAGGGCGACACCGGCGTGCAGAGCGTGTTCGCCTGGCAGCAGACCGGCAACAAGGCCTACCTCGAAGCGCTGCACGCCGACGGCATCCAGGCCAAGGCGATGCGCGAGTACATGAACACCGAAGGCCACTGGTGGTCGGACCGCGTCGAGGCGCCGAGCGAATTCCTGCAGCGCGCCCGTCTGGGCGGCCTGGCCCTGCGCCGCAACACCACGTATCCGGGTCACACGGTGAGCTGGCGTTTCGCCGACGATGCGCAGGCCGAGCAGGTGGCGCTGCTGGTCTCGGCGCCGTCGCGCGAGGCCTTCAAGGTCATCGCGCACAACACCGGCGCCCGCACCGCGAACGCGGCGATGACCGGCTGGAACGTCGCCCCCGGACGCTGGCGCATCACCAGCGGCGTGGACCGCAACGGCGACGAGACCATCGACGGCCATGCGCAGACGCGCGAGGTGCTGCTGGAGTCCAGCACGTCGGTGGACCTGTCGTTCGCGGCGGGCCAGACCCAGGTGTTCGAGTTCGAGCTGATCGAGGCCGGCACGCCGGTCGAACTGCGCGCCGACCTCGGCATCGGCCGCGGCGACGTGCGCGTGGTCGATGGCGCGGTCGAGGTGACCGTGCACAGCCTCGGTCACGCCGACGCACCGGGCGGCGTGGCGATCCTGGAAGATGCGCGTGGGCGTGAATTCGCCCGCGCCGACATTCCCGCACTCGCCGCGCCGCGCGATCTGCAGCCGCGCAAGGCCACGCTGCGTCTGGCGCATGCCGCCGGCGTGGATCCGCGCGGCGGCCGCGTGCGCATCGCGCTGCCGGATGACGGCGAGGAAGTGACGCGCCTGAACAACGTCGTCGAGGTGCGCTGAGGTCGGGAATCGCCGGCTGCGCGCCGGCGACTCTTGTGTCACCGCCGCCGTCGGCACGACGCGGCGGGGACGACGAGGTAAGTCGCGTCAGGGAATCAGGTTGCGCCGCAGCGCCGGCACCTGCTGCGCCAGCTCGTCGGCGACGATCGCCGCGAACAGCGCGGCGCCCTCGGGCCCGAGATGGGTGTAGTCGAATGCCAGCTTGGCCTGGCCCATCGGCTCGGCCGCCGCGTTGTCCTGCGCGGCAGGCGGCGCAGGTGTCGTGCCCGCGGGGGCGGCGGACGGCGGCGTGCCGATCGTCGTGCCCGCCTGCGCCGCGACGACCTGCTCGGGGGCGGCCGGACGCTGCGCCGCGCGCATCGCCAGCACCGCCCCCATGCCCTGCACGAGGGCGCGGCTGCGCGCATGCAGATCGACCAGCGGCACGTCGAGTTCGCGCGCGACCGCGCGCGTCGCCTCGGCCCAGGGCGCCAGATCGTCGATCAGCACGCCGTTCTCGAACTGTCGGCGTGTCAGGGGCGTCACCAGTACCGGATGCGCACCGGCGGCGCGGATGTCGGCGACGTAGCGACGCAGGTTGTCGGGATACTCGGTGGCCAGATCGGTCGATCGGCCGGGCTTGCCCGGCTGGTCGTTGTGACCGAACTGCACCAGCACGTAGACCGCATCGAACGGACCGGCGCGCATCTCGTGCAGTGCGATGTCCCACGAGCCCTCGGCGCGATAGTTGTAGGTGCTGCGTCCACCGCGGGCGAGGTTGGTGCAGGCCAGGAACGAGGCGACGTGGCGATCGCAGAACGCGCCGCCCCAGCCACCCTGGACGGCGGTGGTGGAATCGCCGACGAGCACGATCTTGCTCGCGCGGATCGGCGTGACCGGCGGTCGCATCGGATCGTCGTCGGCGTGTGCGGGCGCGGGCGGCCACAGGCAGGCGCCCAGGGCGAGCGCGAGATATCTGGACATCGAAAGGTTCCTGATCAGGGGCGCACGGCGGCGCCGGCTTACTGGGTGCCGCGCTGCACGAACGGCGCCTGGCGGTAGAGACGGCGCTCGCCACCGCGCGGGTCGTCGACGAGGCGGCTCGGCGTATCGAAGACCATCGTTTCGCGCTGCGCCAGCGAGTAGGGCGCCCAGTGCGGCATGCCCGCGTGGTCCGGGTTGCCGGTGCGGGCGAACGCCAGCAGAGCGTCGCGCATCGTCGCGGCCATCGCACGTGCGCGCGCATCGGTGCCGGTATTCGAACCCGCCGCGTCGATGGTGTCGAACACGAGCGGAATGTCGAGCGTATGGAAGGCCCGCGTGCGCCGGCCTTCTTCGGTGTCGGGATGCCAGTCGAGCTGGTAGGCCCAGGTGTTCGCGCCCTGCGACGCGCGCACCTCGAGTTCCTCCACGGCGCCGCGCCAGGAGCGCCCGGCCGTCGTGGCGGCGAAGAACACCTCGGACGGCGTGTAGTCGGGATACAGCCGCCGGTATTCGGCGACGACGACGGCCGGGTCGAGATCGACGAACTGCTGCGTGCGCAGCTTCGCCGGCAAGGTCTCCCAGGTCAGCGCGAAGTGGTCCGGATCGTTGCCGAGGAAGGCGCGCGTCTCGTCGCGGGTGTTGCCGATGACCATCGGAATCGCCGCCGACTGCGGCGGTGCGTCGGGCCAGAACGGATGCCGGGGCAGGGTGACGGTGTCGACCACCGGGCCGAAATACAGCCCGCTGCTCTCCACGCGCGATGGGTCGCGCACCGATTGCGCCTCGATCAGGGCCTGCATCGGAAGCGTGCGCAGGCGCTCGACGTCGGTTGCCTTGAGGCCCAGGGCGCCGAGGAAGATCTCCGCCCGCTGTGTCGCCGCGCGCGGCCCGGCGGCGGTGACCTGCTGCCCGCTCATCGTCCAGGCGCGGTGGAACAGCCCCTGCGCCGCCGGCATCGCCATCAGGGTGGCGATCTTGGCGCCACCGCCCGACTGGCCGAACACGGTCACGTTGGCGGCGTCGCCGCCGAAGGCCTGCGCGTGCTGCGCGATCCACTGCAGCGCCTGCACCAGATCGAGCTGCCCGACGTTGCCCGAGTGCTGCAGGGCCTCGCCGCCGAGGTCGCGCAGGTACAGATAACCGAACGCGTTGAGGCGGTGATTGAGCGTGACCACCACGACGTCGCCGTGCCGGCACAAGGCGCCGCCGTCGTAGAGCGGATCGCTGCCCGAGCCGTTGTTGAAGCCGCCGCCGTGGATGTAGACCAGGATCGGCCGGCGCGCGCCGTCGGCCAGGCCCGGCGTCCAGACGTTGAGGAACAGGCAATCCTCGCTGCCCGGCCCGTCGCGTCCGGGCTGCGCGGTCGAGGCGCCGTAACGCGTGCAGTCGCGCACGCCCCGCCACGCGAGCTCCGGGAGCGCGGGCTGGAAGCGCCGCGGCGCGGTGTCGGCGCCGTAGGGGATGCCGCGGAAGACATGGACGCCGTCCTCGACCGTGCCGCCGATGCGGCCTGCACGCGTGCGTGCGGTGGTCGTGCGCGCCACGGTAGCGGCCAGCGTACCGGGCAGCACGGCCAGGCCGCCGGCGAGGGCGCCGGCCTGCAGCAGGCGCCGCCGGCGCGGGTCGTCGGGATGATCGTCGGAAGACGGGGGCAGGGTCATGGCGAAGTGTCCAGCGCGTCGATCCAGTCGATCGCAAGGCGGGGCCAGCGGGCCAGCGGGCCATGCGCGTCGCGCACGCCGAAGCCGTGGCCGCCGGTGGGGAAGATGTGCAGCGATGCCGGCGCGCCGGCAGCCAGCGCCGCCGCGTGGATCGCCAGCGTGTTGCCGACCGGCACGACGTCGTCGTCCTGTGCGTGCAGCAGGAACAGCGGCGGCGTGTGCGCGCCGACGTGCAGCGCGGGCGACAAGCGTTCGCGCGTCGCGATCCCGGCATCGCCTGCGGCCGACAGCAGGCGCGTGCGTGAGCCCGTATGTGCGATGTCGGGCTCGAGCGAGATCACCGGGTAGATCAGCAGGGCGAAGTCCGGTCGCCAGGCGTATGCGTCGATCGCGTCGCGCGGCATATACGCGGCGTCGCGCGCCGTGGCCAGCCGCGCTGCGACATGGCCGCCGGCGGAGAATCCCATGACGCCGATGCGTCCGGGATCGATGCCGTAATCCTTTGCGTGCGCGCGGATCGTCCGCATCGCGCGCTGGGCATCGACGAGCGGTGCATCGGCGCCTTCCGCATGCGACGCGTCGGGCAGCCGGTAGCGCAGCACGAACAGGGTGATGCCGGCAGCCTCCACGAAGGCGGGCAACAGCGCCGTGCCTTCCTTGTCCAGCACGATGCGCGCGTAGCCGCCGCCCGGAGTCACCAGCAGGGCGACACCGCTGGGGCGGGCGGGCGCATGCACTGCGATGTAGGGCGCGCGCACGTCTTCGATGATGCGATCGGGCACGCGCGGATCGAGGCTGCGCTCGGTGATCCGCCCCGGCGTGGCGTCCGGCTCGCTGGCCCACAGCGACAGCAGTGGCACCTCATCGTCCTGCGCCGGCACCGCGGCGCCCGCGGCACCGGTGGCTGCGACCCACAGCATTGCGGCGATGCACGCTCCCGTTCTCCACCACGACATGCGTTTGCGTGCCCTCCCGAGGCCCGACGGCTGCGTTTTGACGCACTGCACATTGAAGATGACACCGGTTTACCATACAAGACATCCCCAGCGGCCGCCTTCTGCGGCGCAGCACGATCGCCAGGAGATCCAGTTGAACAACGGCACCGCACACCCGGATGTGCAGGACGCACCTGCGGACACGACCGCGCGCATCGTCGACGCGTTCCTGCGCGCCCGCCGCGCAGGCGACGCGCTGCCCGGTTTCCCCGGCACCATCCCCGACACGCTGGTCGACGCCTATGTCGTGCAGGACGCGGCGATCGCCGGCTGGTCCGACGACGTGGTGGGCTGGAAGGTCGGCTACATCGCGGCCGAGAAGCGCGACGGCTCCGGCGACGAGCGACTGCTCGGCCCGATCTTCCGGCGCAATCTGCAGCAGGCCGCCGACGGTCTGGAAATCGCGGTGTTCGCACCGGGCGGTTTCGGCGCGATCGAGGCCGAATACGTGCTGCGTCTGGACGCCGACGCACCCGTCGACAAGACCGAATGGACGCCTGACGAAGCGGCCGCGCTGCCGTCGACGCTGTTCGTCGGCCTGGAAGTGGCGAGCAGCCCGCTGGCGACGATCAATGTGCTGGGCCCGCGCGTGGTGGTCTCGGACTTCGGCAACAACAACGGCCTGGTGGTCGGCGCCGAGATTCCGGACTGGACCTCGCTCGACGAAGCCACGCTGCGCGCCGAGAGCCGCATCGACGACGCCGTCGTCGGCACCGGTGGCGCGACGACGCTGCCTGGGGGCCTGCGCGCCGCATTCGCGTTCGCACTGTCGCGTTCGGCGCGGCGCGGACGCCCGCTCAAGCGCGGCGAACTGATCGCGACCGGAAATGCCACCGGTATCCATGACATTCTGCCGGGCCAGCGCGCACACGTGGTGTTCGAAGGCCGCGGCGAAATCCGCGCGACCGTCGTCGCCGCGACTGCCGAGGAATCGAGCCCATGACCAGCCGCCGCGCCTTCCTCGCTGCCGGCATTGGTGCCTTGTGCGCGGCGCCGCTGCTGCCCCGCGCGCTGCGCGCCGATGATGCGGCCACCGTGCTGACCGCCACCGACGTACACGTATCGAACTATCCGACCGTCGAGGCGGTGCGCTGGATCGGCGAAACGCTCGAGCGCGAAACGCAGGGCCGGGTGCGCCTGCGCCAGTACCACTCCGGCCAGCTCGGTCGCGAGGCCGAAGCGATCGACATGGCGCGCTTCGGCGCGATCGACATGACGCGTGTCTACGCGGGTGCGCTGAACAATGCATTTCCGCTGACCACGGCGCTGTGCCTGCCGTATGCGTTCGATTCGGTCGCGCACATGCGCCATGCGCTCGACACCGGCATCGCGCAGACCGTGCTCGACGGTTTCGGCACGCGCGACCTCGTGGGTCTTGCGGTTTACGACAGCGGCGCGCGCTGCTTCTACAACACGCGCCACCCCATCGTGACGCCGAAGGACCTGCATGGCCTCAAGCTGCGCGTGGCCTCGTCGGACATGTTCATCGACCTGGTGCGCCTGCTGGGTGCGAACCCGACGCCGATGTCGCTGGGCGACACGTTCTCCGGCATGGAGACGCACATGATCGACGGCGCCGAGAACAACATGCGCAGCTTCCATTCCAGCCGGCATTTCGAGGCGGCACGCTTCTGGTCGCAGAGCGAGCACTCCTATGCGCCGGACATCCTGCTGATCTCGCGCCGCTCGCTGGACGCGTTGCGCCCGGGCGACCGTGACCTGCTGATCGACACCGCGCGTGCATCGGTGCCGGTGATGCGCAAGTTGTGGGACGAGTCCGAAGGTGCCGCACGCACGGCGGTGGCCGATTACGGCATCGCGTTCAACGAGGTCGATATGGACGCCTTCCGCGAGGCGGCGCGTCCGCTGCGCGACCGTTACCTGCGTCAGCCCGAACTGCAGGCGCTCTACGCCCGCATCCGCGAGCTGGCCTGACCCTTCACGCTTCACGGAACCCACGATGTCCGAAGACACGACCCTCGCGCCCGATGGTGCCCCCAGGACCGCGCTCGACCGGCTCGCCGATTTCGTCATCGCCATCGCGGCGACCGCCCTCGCCGGGCTGGTCGTCGTGCAGGGCTGGCAGGTGTTCGCGCGTTACGTCATCAACGATTCGCCGAGCTGGACCGAGCCGGTCACGCTGCTGCTGCTCAGTGTCGCGATGAGCCTGGGCGCCGCCGCCGGCGTGCACACCAACCGCCACTTCGGCTTTTTCCTGCTGCAGGACCACATGCGCCCGGCGATCCGCCGGCTGGTGACGCTGCTGGTGCCGCTGGTGATCGTGGCGATCGGCGCGGTGCTCGCCTGGTGGGGCGCGGTGCTGCTCGTCGACGGCCTGCACATCAAGGCGGCCGGCGCGCAGCTGCCGCAGAGCATCAACTATCTGCCGTTGTCGCTCGGCGGTGCGCTGATGGTGGTCTTCGGTTTCAACCAGTTCCTCGGCGCAGTGCGCGCTGCGCCGGCCGGGGAGGGCCGCTGAGATGGGTATCGCGATTCTCTTCATCGTCTTCGGCGTGCTGCTCATGCTCGGCGTGCCGGTCGCCTTCGCGCTCGCCGCGGCCGCGCTGGCCACGCTGCTGTATCTGGACCTGCCGTCGATCGTGCTGGTGCAGCAGGTCTCGGCCGGCATCGGCTCGGCCTCGCTGATCGCCATTCCGCTCTTCATCTTCGCCGGCGAGATCATGATGCGCGGCGGCATTTCCGAACGCCTGATCGCGCTGGCCTCGTCCCTGGTCGGCCGCATGCGCGGCGGCCTGGGCCAGGTGTCGGTGCTGTCGTCGCTGTTCTTCGGCGGTGTGTCGGGTTCGGCGATTGCCGATGTGTCCGCAGTCGGCGGCACGATGATTCCGCAGATGGTCAAGCGTGGCTACGACCGCGACTTCGCGGTCAATGTCAGCATCACCGCCGCGCTCGTGGCGCTGCTGGTGCCGCCGTCGCACAACCTGATCCTGTTCACCGCAGCCGCGGGCGGCGGCCTGTCGATTGCCGATCTGTTCGCAGCGGGCATCGCGCCTGCGCTGCTGATGACCGTGGTGCTGATGTTCACCGGCTACATGGTCGCGCGGCATCGCGGCTACGGCGTGGAGATCTTCCCGGGCTGGCGCGCGGTGCTGCTGCGACTGGTGTCGGCCCTGCCGGGCCTGGGCCTGGTGGCGCTGATCTTCGTCGGCATCCGCATGGGCATCTTCACTGCGGTCGAGAGCGCGGCCGTGGCCGTGGTCTACGCGCTGCTGGTGACGATCGTGCTGTACCGCCAGCTGCGCCTGGCCGAGTTCATCGACACGATCGTGCATGCGGCGCGCAGCACGGGCGTGATCCTGTTCGTCATCGCGACGGCATCGGTGTTCGGTTGGCTGCTGGCCTACCTGCAGGTGCCGGCGGCGGCGGTGGAGTTCCTGCAGTCCTTTGCGCACAGCAAGCTGATGGTGCTGCTGATGATCATTCTGGTGCTGTTGCTGCTGGGCACCTTCATGGATCTGGCTCCGCTGATCCTGATCTGCACGCCGATCTTCCTGCCGGTCGCGCGCGCCTACGGCATCGATCCGATCCACTTCGGTCTGGTGCTGGTGCTGGCAGGTGGTCTGGGCCTGGTCACGCCGCCGGTGGGCTCGGTGCTCTTCATCGGCACGGCGATCGGCAAGATCACCGTCGTCGAGAGCATGCGCACGATCTGGCCGTTCTGGCTGGCGGGGTTGCTGGTGCTGCTGATCGTGGCGCTGTTCCCGGGTCTGTCGCTGTGGCTGCCGGGGGTGCTGCGGGCCTGATCGGGCGGCAGCGCTATTGATGTTTCGAAACGGCCCCGCTTCGGGGCCGTTCTCGTTTTGCGCGCTGCGCTGTTTTGCGGCTTCGTCTTGGCTTTTGCCATTGCCGTTGCCGTAGCTCTGGCTTGGCTGCGCGCTGTTGATCTTGATCTTGATCTTGCTCTTGACCTTGATCTTTCGAGCCGTAGAGCGAGCCGAGCACCGCAGGGCGGCGGGGTCGAAGAGCAGCCCATGTCTGAGCGCAGCGAGTTTGGGCTGCGTGCCCCGTCGGCCGAGAAGCGCAGGGGACCGCCGCAGCTGTATCGCGGCGGATCGCGTCCGGCGAAGGCGGTTTTGCTTCCTTTTGACAAGACAAAAGGAAGCCGCGCGCGGAGCGTGCGGAAGCCCTGGGCTTGATCTTGATCCTGCTTTTTTAACCTTTCAAAGCTTTCAAAGCGAAGAGCCAATGCCAACGCAAGTGCAAGGCTTTCGCCCGCTGCGCGTGCGAGTTTCTTTTGGCGGGACCCAAAAGAAACCAAAAAGTCCCTTCGCCGGACGCGATCCGCCGCATGAAACCGCGGCGGTCCCCTGCGCGCTTCGCCTGACGCGGCACGCAGCCCAAACTCGCTGCGCTCAGACATGGGCTGCTCTACGGCCGCGCCAGGCTGCAGTGCTCGGCTCGCTTTACGGCTCGCAGGTCAAGGTCAAAGGCCGAAGCCAAAGGCAAAAGCAAAAGCAAAGGCAAAAGCCAATGCGGAAGAAGCGAGGCGAAAGAACAGAGCGGCGCGTGAAGTCGAACTTCAGCCCATCGCCGCCCGTATCACCGCCGCCCGCGCCCATCGGTCCGCCACCGCCGGCGATGTCAGGCACGCCACCGTGTCGGTCACCGTCGTGACCGCCCGCTCGAGGAGCTGGATGTCCGCTTCGTGCTGCCGTGCGACGTGCGGATCCTCGAAGAACACCGCGCGGTGGCAGCGGCCGTCGAGGACGAGATCGGCGATCTGCGCGTCGCCGCCGAGGGGACCGCTGCGGAAGCGTTGCGCCCACGGCACGTCTGCGGGCCAGCCGCGCGACCAGGCCAAGTCGTTGAGCAGCCCGCCGGTCGTGCCCGTGGCCACGCGGTCGGCGAAGCGCGAAAGCAGGTCGAAGTGCGCGCCGACGAAGTCGAGCATCCGCGGCTTCATCGCGTCGTGGGCGATCAGCGCGAGCGTCTGGCCTTCGAAGGCGTGCAGATCGTCCGCGCCGGTGTCGGCGGGCAGGCCGGCGTGGATGCGTTCCGATTCGACCCAGTCGCGCGCGGAGGCGACCGTCGACAGGAAGGGCTTGCCCTGGATCACGCACTGGCGCTTGAGCGCGACGGCTTCGGGAAAGATCGACGAGGGATCGACCGGGTCGATCAGGTAGATCGCGCCGTCGAGCGTGCGGTCCTCGCCCATGCCGACGATCTCGGCGACCAGCTTCATCAGGCCGCCGTCGCGACCCAGCGGATAGCGGTGCAGACGGGCGAACCCGTCCAGCGCCCGGTGTTCGACGATCGCGTCATGCGTGCGCCCGACAACGTGCAGCGAATGGTCCAGTTCACGCAGGCCCGCGCCGCTGGCCCGCAGCCAGCGGAACAGGGCCGCGTCGCCGTCGGCATGGTGGCGGCGGTTGGCGGCCAGTCCGATGCGCATCAGCCTTCCATCTGTTCGAGCGCGCGGCCCTTGGTCTCGTGCACGTAGCGCAGCACGAAAAACACCGAGACGATCGCGGCGACCATGTAAAGGGCGTAGGTGCCGGCCAGGCCGATGCCGGCCAGGAGCACCGGGAAGGTCATCGTGATCGCGAAGTTCGAGGTCCACTGCGCGGCGCCCGCGACCGCCAGGCCGGAGCCGCGGATCTGGTTGGGGAACATCTCACCCAGCATCACCCACATCACCGGGCCCCAGGACATGTTGAAGAACACCACGTAGACGTTGGCCGCCACCAGCGCCAGCGTGCCCATCCGGCCGGGCAGCTGCAGCTGCCCGTCGACCAGCGAACCGCTGGCGAAGGCGAAGGTCACCAGCGCGAGCGAGACCGCCATGCCGAGCGAGCCGATCCACAGCAGCGGTTTGCGGCCGATGCGGTCGATCAGCACGATCGTGACCAGGCAGGCGCCGATGCTCAGGCCGCCGGACAGCACGTTGATCAGCAGGGCGTCGTTTTCGGAGAAGCCGACCGCCTGCCACAGCACCGCGCCGTAGTAGAACACCACGTTGATGCCGACCAGCTGCTGGAACGTGGCCAGGCCGATCGCCACCCACACGATCGGCCGCAGCTTGCGGGTGACCTTGTCCCGAAGATCCGACAGGCGCGGGCGATGCGACTCGGCCGCAAGCGAGCCTTCGATCTCGCCCAGCGTGTGCTGCGCCTGCGACGCGCCGAACAGGCGCGTCAGCACCGCGAGCGCCTCGTCGTGGCGGCGCTTGACCACCAGGTAGCGCGGACTTTCGGGAATCGCCAGCAGCAGCACCAGAAACAGCGCGGACGGCACCGCCATCATCCAGAACATCCAGCGCCACGCCGGCATGCCCATCCACAGCGCCTCGGTCGAGGCGCCGGCCGCGCGCGCGAGCAGGTAGTTGCTGAGGAACGCGGCGAACAGGCCGGAGATGATCGCCATCTGCTGCACCGTCGCCAGGCGGCCGCGGTAGCGCGCCGGCGCGACTTCGGCGATGTAGGCCGGCGACATCACGCTGGCCGCGCCGACGGCGAAGCCGCCGAGCACCCGCGCAGCGATGAACATCACCGAGTCGGTGGCCGCGCCCGAGCCCAGTGCCGACAGCAGGAACAGTACCGCGGCGATCAGCAGCACGCTGCGCCGGCCCCAGCGGTCGGCGAGGCGGCCCGCAAAGAAGGCGCCGATCGCGCAGCCGATCAGCATCGACGCGATCTCGAAGCCGTGCATCCATTCGCCCGACCGGAACGCGGCGTGGAGGCCGTCCTGGGTGCCGTTGATCACGCCGCTGTCGAAGCCGAACAGGAAGCCGCCGATGGTGGCGACGCAGCTGATCAGCACGATCAGCGACGTATTCTCGCCCGGGTGGGATGTGCGCATGGTCGCAGGGCTCCAGAAGTGGGCAGTGGCCGACAGCGGCGCAGGCCCGGGATAGGCGGAGGATCCGGGAGGCACGCAGCGCGCGCCGATGCCGCGACGGTGCGCGTGTTCGACTCGCATGGTGCATCCCCTGTCGTCGATGCTACGCCCGTTGATGCCCCGCGTGCGCGGCCGTTTGCGCGGCACATCGCGGCGCGTGCGGACATCGCGACACGCGATGCACCGCACTGCACATACAGGGCCAACACTGCCGGCAATCGCGCGATCCGCGGATTGGCAGCCCACGGTCAACCGGTGCTGCAATCGACGCATCCGTGTTGCGACGCAGAATGCCCTGCGCGCAGACGCTCTGCTACGGTCGGATGACCTGCGGTGTCATTCCGGTGTGGCGGCGCGAACCCAAGGAGCTTCCCCATGCCGAAGGGCACCCCGCGCGCTGCACGCCTGATGACCACCTGCCTGCTCGGCTTCTCGCTGTTCTCCGCGGCAGCATCCGACACCTCGCCCTGGGCGCGCGGCATCGAGAACCAGCGTCAGGCGGATCTCGGCGACGGCACCTTCCTCAATCCGGTGTTCGCGGGCGACCGCCCCGATCCGTCGGTACTCAAGGACGGCGACGACTACTACCTCACCCTGTCCTCGTTCGACGCCTATCCCGGCCTGCCGCTGTGGCATTCGCGCGATCTGGTCAACTGGCGGCCGCTGGGCCATGCGATCACCCAGAACGTCGGTTCGATCTGGGCGCCGGACATCATCAAGCACGAGGGTCGCTACTTCATCTACTTCCCCGCGCGCACCGGCGGCACCGAGGGCAGCGAGCGCAGCAACTACGTGGTCTGGGCCGACGACATCAAGGGGCCGTGGAGCGAGCCGGTCGACATCGGTCTGGGCCGTTACATCGATCCCGGTCACGCGGTCGGCGAGGACGGCAAGCGCTACCTGTTCCTCAGTGGCGGCGCCTACGTCCAGCTGTCCGATGACGGCCTGCGGGTCGTCGGCACGCCCAAGCACGTCTACGACGGCTGGCAGTATCCGGAAGAGTGGGACGTCGAGGCCTACGCGCAGGAGGGGCCGAAGATCAACTTCCGCGATGGCTGGTACTACATGACCACCGCCGTCGGCGGCACCGCCGGCCCGCCGACCGGGCACATGGTGATCACCGCGCGCTCGCGCTCGATCCACGGCCCGTGGGAGAACTCGCCGCACAATCCGATCGTGCGCACCGTGGATCGCAGCGAGCCATGGTGGTCGCGCGGTCACGCGACGATCGTCGAAGGCACCGACGATCGCTGGTGGATGATCTACCACGGCTACGAGAACGGGTACTGGACGCTCGGCCGCCAGGCGCTGCTCGAGCCGATCGAGTGGACCGACGATGGCTGGTTCGTCGCCAGGGGCGGGGACCTCGGCCAGCCCTTGGCCAAGCCGGCCGGGGAATCGTTCGGCCAGCACGGCATGGCGCTGTCGGACGATTTCAGCAGTGGCAGACTCGGCCCGCAGTGGTCGTTCTTCAATCCGGCGCAGGACGAGTACGACCGGCTGGGTTTCGGCGAGGGCACGCTGACGCTCGAAGGCAAGGGCAGCCAGCCGCGCGACAGCTCGCCGCTGACGGTGATCGCCGGCGACAAGTCCTACGAATTCCAGGTGGAAATGGAGATCGAGCCGGGCGCGCAGGGCGGGGCATTGCTGTTCTACAGCGACAGGCTCTACGTCGGCGTGGGCAGCAACGGCGAGCGCTTCATCATGCATCGCTACGGCGAGGAGCGACCCACGCAGATCGCGCCCAGCGCGACCGGTGGCAAGCTGTGGATGCGGGTCAGGAACGACCAGCACATCGTCACCATCCACACCAGCACCGACGGGCAGACCTGGACCAAGTACCCGGTGCAGATGGAAATCTCGGGCTACCACCACAATGTCGCCGGCAAGTTCCTGGCGGTGAAGCCGGCGATCTACGCGGCCGGCGACGGCAAGGTGCATTTCCGCGACTTCCGGTTCCGCGCGCTCGACTGAGGCCCAAAGCACCCGGACGCTGCGGCGCCACATGGCGCGCCGGCATCTGCCGCTAGAATGGAAACCGCGCGACAACCGACGGACGGAACGGCCGATGCCCGCATCGAAGAAGACCACACAGGCGGGAACCGGGTTCGATCTCAAGCGCCCGGCGACGATCAACGACATCGCGCGCCTCGCCGGCGTGTCGAAGAAGACCGTCTCGCGGATCATCAACCACTCGCCGCTGGTCCGGCAGGACACCCGCGAGAAGGTCGAGGCGCTGATGCAGGAAGTTGGCTACGTGCCCGATCCGCTGGCACGCGGGCTGGCGTTCCGCCGTTCGTTCCTGATCGGCATGGTCTACGACAATCCGACCGCGCAGTTCATCGTCAACATGCAGTACGGCGCGCTGGACACCTTGCGCAATTCGGGTTTCGAGCTGGTGGTGCATCCCTGCGACAGCCGCAGCCCGAACTACATCGACGGCGTGCGCCGCTTCGTGCAGCAGCAGAAGCTGCACGGCGTGATGCTGGTGCCGCGCGTGTCCGAAGACCAGGCCCTGGCCGACATGCTGGCCGAGATCGACGTGCGCTACGTGCGCATCGCCGCGGTGTCGATGGACACGCCCGAGCGCATGGTCGTGACCCACGACCATGACGGCGCGGCCGAAGTGGCCGATTACCTGCAGTCCCTGGGGCATCGCGACATCGCGATGATCACCGGTCCGCGCGACTACCGCTCCTCGATCGAACGCACCAACGGTTTCATTTCCGGGCTGCAGCAACGCGGCATCGAACTGCCCAAGGCGCGGATCGTCGAGGCCGGTTACACCTTCGAGTCCGGCGTGGCCGCGGCCGAGAAGCTGCTGGGCGGCAAGAAGCGTCCCACCGCGATCTTCTGCGGCAACGACGAAATGGCCGCCGGCGTCTACCGCGTCGCGATGCGCGCGGGCATCAGCATTCCGCGCCAGCTTTCGGTCGTGGGCTACGACGACAGCCCGCTGGCCTCGCGCCTATGGCCGCCGCTGACCTCGGTACGCCGCGACACCCGCGACACGGGTCGCATCTCGGCCGCGATGCTGCTGCAACCCGAGGACGCGCCCCGCCAGCTCGCCAGCGTGCGTCCGCACCTGATCGTCCGCGATTCCTGCCAGCCGCCGGATTGATCCGCCCGCCGGGTCGCCCGGCCCGTGTCCCGCAGATGTCTCGCGCCACGCCCGCCATGTCGCGGCGCGGTATGACACCGGTTACCGGAGTGCCTACAATGGCGCGTGGGCGGGGGTGACCCTGCGTTCCGGAGGCCGGCATGTACGACAAGACGATCTACGCGACCCATCCCGGGGTCATGCAGGGTGTCGACAACGACACGCTGCGCGACCTGTTCCTGCTCGAAGGCCTGTTCGCCGACGATGCGGTCCGGCTGCAGTACACCCACTACGAGCGTTTCGTGATCGGTGGCGCGGCGCCGGTGACGGCCACGGTGTCGCTGCCGCTGCAGCACGAGCCGGCATCCGCCGCGGGTCGTCCGTTCCTGGAGCGCCGCGAGCTGGGCATCGTCAACGTCGGTGCGGGGTCCGGCACGGTCACGGTCGACGGCGTCGTCCATGCACTGGCGCCCCGGGACGGCCTCTACGTGGCGATGGGCAGCGCCGAGGTGGTGTTCGCCTCCGACGACGCAGCCACGCCCGCACAGTTCTATCTCGCCTCGACACCGGCGCATGCGCGCTTCGAGACGAAGAAGATCCCGATCTCCGACGCGGTGCCGCTCGAGCGCGGCGCACTGGACACCAGCAACGAACGCACGATCTACCAGTACATCGTGCCCGCTACCTGCCAGTCCTCGCAGCTCCTGCTGGGGCTGACGCTACTCAAGCCGGGCAGCGTCTGGAACACGATGCCGCCGCATCTGCACGACCGGCGCAGCGAGGTCTATTTCTACTTCGATCTCGGCGCGAACGATCGCGTCTACCACTTCATGGGCGAGCCGCACGCGCAGCGCCACATCGTGGTCCAGAACCACGAGGCCGTGGTCTCGCCGCCGTGGTCGATCCACATGGGCGCGGGCACCTCGAACTACGGCTTCATCTGGGCGATGGGCGGCGAGAACCTCGACTACACCGACATGCACGTGCTGGACATCTGCCAGCTCAAATGACCGGCCGCCCGGCCACCTCACGCATCGCAACAGGGAGCAACGCAATGAGCAATCCGTTCAGTCTCGAAGGCAAGGTCGCGCTGGTCACCGGCGCCAATACCGGCCTGGGGCAGGGCATCGCGGTGGCACTGGCGCAAGCCGGCGCCGACATCGCCGCGGCCGGCATCAGCCCGCCGACCGAGACCGAAGCCAAGGTCAAGGCGCTGGGTCGCCGTTTCGTGTCGATCGAGGCCAACCTGACCAGTATCGAGCCGGTCGCCCGCCTGCTGCAGGAAACGCTCGACGGCCTCGGCGGCCTCGACATCCTGGTCAACAACGCCGGCCTGATCCGCCGCGCCGACGCGGTCGATTTCAGCGAGCAGGACTGGGACGACGTCATGAACGTCAACATCAAGTCCGCGTTCTTCCTCTCGCAGGCCGTGGGAAGGCACTTCATCGCGCAGGGCAGCGGCAAGATCATCAACATCGCGTCGATGCTGTCGTTCCAGGGCGGCATCCGCGTGCCGTCCTACACGGCCAGCAAGTCGGGCATCGCCGGCATCACCCGCCTGCTCGCCAACGAGTGGGCCGGCAAGGGCGTCAACATCAACGCCATCGCGCCCGGCTACATGGCGACAGACAACACCGCGCAGCTGCGCGCCGACGAAGCCCGCAACAAAGCCATCCTCGATCGCATCCCGGCCGCGCGCTGGGGCGAGCCTTCGGACCTCGGCGGCACGGCGGTGTTCCTCGCCAGCCGCGCGTCCGACTACGTCAACGGCGCGGTGATTCCGGTCGACGGCGGTTGGCTCGCGCGCTGAGTCACGCACGTTTTCCGGCGAGCCCGCCCTGGCTGCGGGCCCGCCGCTTCTTCCCCCTTCGAACACGCAAGAGAGACATGTCATGAAAATCGCACTGATGCAGGAATTCAGCCAGGCCGCCAAGAACCCGGTCGTGCTGGAACAGCTCAACACGGTCGCCGCCGACAAGGGCCACACCGTCTTCAACGTCGGCATGGACGGCGACAACGACCACCGCCTGACCTACATCCACCTGGGCATCTGCGCCGCGCTGCTGCTGAACGCGAAGGCGGTCGATTTCGTCGTCGCAGGCTGCGGTACGGGCCAGGGCGCGATGATGTCGCTCAACGCATGGCCGGGTGTGTATTGCGGCTACTGCATCGAGCCGACCGATGCGTTCCTGTTCGCGCAGGTCAACAACGGCAATGCGCTGGCGCTGCCGTTCGCCAAGGGCTACGGCTGGGGCGCGGAAATCAACATCCGCTACATCTTCGAGAAGGCGTTCGACGGCGAGCGCGGCCAGGGCTATCCGGCCGAGCGCAAGGAATCGCAGATGACCAACGCCGGCATCCTGGCCGACGTCAAGAAGGGCGCCTCGAAGGATTTCGTTGAAGGCCTGAAGGCGATCGACCAGGACCTGGTGAAGCAGGCCGTCGGCGGCGAGCGCTTCCAGAAGGCGTTCTTCGACAACGCCCAGGACGAGGCCATCGTCGCCTACGTCAAGGGCGTGCTGGGCAAGTAAGCCCCGCGCGACACCGTTGTACGACGCAGGCCGCCGACGCGGCGGCCTGCGGTTTCGACCCGATTCGGACGGAGCGCCTGCATGAAGCAACTTCTGTTGTCGCTGCTGCTGTTGGGCGTCGCCGGCGGCGTATCCGCGGCGTCGCCCGCACCGCATCGCATCTTCATCGCCGGTGATTCCACCGCCGCGACCTACGGCGCCGAGCGCGCGCCACAGGCCGGCTGGGGCCAGAAGTTTCCCGACTGGATCCGCGACGGCTGGGAGGTCCGCAACCACGCGGTGGGCGGGCGCAGCACGCGCAGCTTCATCGACGAAGGCAGACTCGACGCGATCGCCGGCGAGATCCGCGCAGGCGACGTGCTGCTGATCCAGTTCGGCCACAACGATGCCAAGCGCGAGGACGCCACGCGCTACACCGATCCTGCGACCGACTACCCGCGCTTTCTCCAGCGCTACATCGAAGTCGCGCGCCAGAAAGGCGCCACACCGATCCTGATCACCCCCGTCGCGCGCCTGCTCTACGACTTCCGCGCGCTGGTCGACACGCATGGCCGCTACACGCTGGCGATGCAGGACCTGGCGACACGCGAGGGCGTCGCGCTGATCGATCTCAACGCGACGTCCAGCGACTGGATCCGCGTGCACGGTGAGGAGGGCGCCAAGCCCTACTTCATGTTCACGCAGGGCAAGGCCGACGGCACCCACTTCAGCGAGGCCGGTGCCGATGCGGTCGCCTGTCTCGTCGCGGCCGGCTGGCGCGGTCTCGATGTCGAAGCACCGGTGAAGGCCGTGACCGCGGACGCATGCAATGCCCTGCCGGCCCCGCCGCTGCCGCCCGTGTCGCAGTCGGTCGTCGTGCAGGAGCGCGACATCGCCATCGAACAGCCCGGGCCACACGAAGGACTCGGCACGACGACGGCATACCCGTTCTTCGCCGATGCCACCGGCTTCGATCTGATCTTCCGCAAGCGCGCCTTCCATCCCGGCGCGACCATCGGCGACCACGTCAACGACAAGGACGAGATTTATTACGTGCTGTCGGGCCGCGGCCGGTTGCAGTTGAACGACACCGTCCGCGAGGTCGGGCCGGGCGACGCGATCCTGACACGCAAGGGCGATCGCCATGCGCTCGCGCAGCTCGGTGACGAGGCGTTGGTGATCTTCATCGTCTACCGGCCGGTCGTGCGCTGACCGGTCCGGCCGTGCGTCGCGCGCCCGGCGCGCTCAGCCGCCGGCCGCTTCGATCGCCTGGCGCTGCTGCGCCGCCGCGTCTTCAACCGTCTTCTGCGTCTCGCGCGCCGCATCCAGCGGTTCGCGGATCGCATCGCGCAGGTGCGTGGCCGACGGCTCGACCGGTTTGTCGGTGGGTTCCTGCGGCGGTGGCGCGCAGGCGACGCAGGCCAGCGCGAGCGCACAGGGCAGGGCGGTGGCCACGATGCGACGCATCGTGGTGCACGTGGCGGACAACGGCATCGGCGGTCTCCGGGTGCGGGCTCGACGGTATGCTACGCCCATCGCAAGACGGGACACGACGATGGATCCGCACCGCTGGCGCCTGGATGGACAACTGGCCCTGGTCACCGGCGGCAGCGCCGGCATCGGCCGCGCGGTGGTGCGCGAACTGGTCGGCTTCGGTGCGACGGTGCTCATCGTCGGCCGCAATGGCGACGCGCTCGAGTCGACGCGCGACGACATGCTCGAGGAATTCCCGCAGGCCGACGTGCGCGCGCTGATCGCCGACGTCGTCGACGAGGAACAGCGCCGCGAGATCCTCGACTGGGTCGAGGACCAGGGCGACGGCCTCGACATCCTGGTCAACAACGCCGGCGGCAATCTCACGCGCGCCGCCAACGACTACGCCGAGGACGAGTGGCGCGAGATCTTCGAGGTCAACGTGTTCAGCGCGTTCGAACTCTCGCGCTACGCGCATCCGCTGCTGGCCAGTCGCGGCAGCTCGGCGATCGTCAACATCGGCAGCGTGTCGGGCATCACCCACGTCCGCAGCGGTGCGCCCTACGGCATGAGCAAGGCGGCGCTGCACCAGATGACGCGCAACCTCGCGGTGGAGTGGGCCGAGGACGGCATCCGCGTCAACGCGGTCGCGCCGTGGTACATCCGCACGCGGCGCACCTCGGGGCCGCTGTCGGACCCGGACTATCTCGACGACGTGCTCCTGCGCACGCCGATGGGCCGCATTGGTGAACCGGAAGAAGTCGCGGCCGCGGTCGCGTTCCTGTGCCTGCCGGCGTCGGCCTACATCACCGGCGAATGCATCGCGGTGGACGGCGGCTTCCTGCGCCACGGCTTCTGAGCGGCGCAGGCGCGACGCTTAGGGGGCGGAGGGGCGCGCGGGTCCGGCGGCTGCGCCAGCTGCCTGGCCGCAGGTGCTGTTGCGCCAGGTGTTGAACAGCTGTTCGTACTCGAGTCGCAGCGGATCCTGCGCACGACCCTGCGCGTAGCGCCAGCGGAACTCCGCCTCGCGCACGCGCGTTTCCCAGCTGCTGCACAGCGCGTCTTCGGCGACCGCTTCGCAAACGTCGGCCACCTGCTCGCAGGCCTGGCCAGCGCCCATGCCCGGCAGGCCGCCGATGCCCACCGTTCGCATGGGCCGGCAGCGCAGCGGCGGCGTGTCGTCCTCGCGCCAATAGGTGCTGTTGTCGTAGACGCGGCAGGCGAACAGCGCCGGCGGCGGTTCCGGGGTCGCGTCGTCTTCGGCAGCCGCTTCCGGCGTGGCCGGCATCTGCGAGATCAGCGGCACCTGCGGTGCCTGCAGGGGCGGCGCGGGTGCGGGTACGAAGGTCGGCATCGGAGATGCCATTTCGACGACCCGGCGCTCCTGCCTGTGACCGGCCGGGCAGGCCGTCCCGTTCTGGAAGGTCACCGCGCCCGACGGATCGGTGCAGCGGTAGATGACCGTGGTCGCCGCGTCGGCGCCGCCACTCGCCAGCGCGCAGACGAGTGCGCCGTACAGCGTCCATCCGCGCATCAGCGGCGACCGCAGTCCTGGGCGAGGCGGGCGTTGATGGTGCGCTCCTCGCCGGTCAGCTGGCTGCGCTCGGTGGGCTGCGCATTGAAGAAGCGGCGGCGGATCTCCTCGCGGCGATCGGTCAGGATGCCGCAGACTTCGGACTGGGGCATGGGCCGGCATTCGTCGCGGATCCAGGTGCCAGCGCCGTAGAAACCACCGCGGTCGATCGGCCGCCCGGGGCGGCTGTCGATGTCGACCCGGCCACCGCCGTTGCCCACTTCGACCCCGACCCGCGTCGATGGGCCGCGTCGCACCGGACCGTAGCCCGTGGTCCACAACGGCACCCAGCGCGGATTGCCGTCCGAGGTGTCGCTGGTGTAATTGCTGCCGTCCGGGCGCACGCAGCGATACATCGGCTGCGGTGGCCGCATGACGATGACCTGCGGCGCAGGCGGATCGACGACCGCCGCCGCGGGTGCTGCCGGGCGCGCCACGGGCGTGCCGTCGACCGGGCGCAGCATGCTGCGGATCTCCTGGCTCTGTCCGTCGCTGCACGGCGTGTCCCCGATCGCGACGCGACCATTGGCATCGGTGCAGCGATACACCGTGACCTGGTCGGACGTCTGCGCAGAAGCGGGCAAGCAGACCAGGCCTGCCAGCAGAGCGGACAGGACCGGCGCGTGCATCGGGGAAAGGCGGCGGCGCATGTCGACATCATGCGATGTCCCGATCGTGGGGGAAACCCGCTTCCCAGAACATGCCGGTGTGCGATCGGGGCGCTTTCCGATTGACGCCGGGCGGATCGCGTCGACCCGTTTGCTGCGCTGCAAAATGTAACCGTTTCCAAGCAGTGCTAGCGTCCGCCTCAACGGGCTTGGGGGCTGCGTGGGATGGGGAGTGGGCGCATGGTCGGGGACTGCCGCGGCACGCATTCGCGAGGCCGTCCGGACGCCTGTTCGCGGTCGATTGCGGCCCACGTAGACGGCAGCGTGCGGCGGGATTACGATGCGCGCCGAATCGCACCCGCGCGTCCCGCTCCCGCCCAGGGAGATCACGCGATGACGCGATCGTCGGCGCCCGGCCACGTCCACCTGCCCCCGCATGTGATGTGGCCTGTCGTGACCGGTGGGATACCGGTCCGGCCTGGCTGTGGATGCACATCGGCATCCGCCTCCATCCCGTCGCTCTCACGTTTCCAGACGCTCCGGCCCCGGCTGGCGCGTCTGTGCGCATGGATGCGTCGCAGTGCTGTGCCCGCTCTCCCGCCGTCCATAACGATTCGAAACCACGTCTTGGTAGTCCCTTGGAGGGGAACCCCATGAAAGCCAATCGCACCCTGCGTGCACCCAAGCCCAGCCTGCTCGCAGGCGCGCTGGCCACCTGCCTCGTCGTTGCGACGCCGGCGTTCGCACAGTCCACCGCGGCGACCCTGCGCGGACAGGTGACGTCCCAGGCCGGCGCCGAGGCTGGCGCCACGGTGACCGCGACCAACATCGCCACCGGCGCCTCGCGTCGCGTGCAGACAAACGCCAACGGCAGCTACACCCTGCCGGGCCTGCCGCCGGGCACCTACCGCGTCGACGCCGGCGGTGCCTCGCAGACGGTCACCGTGACGGTCGCCTCGACCTCGACACTGAACCTCACCGGCACCACCAGCGAGACGCCGACCCAGGGCGACGGCGTGACCGACATCGGCGCGGTGCGCGTGACCGCGCCGGTGCTGCGCGAGGTCAAGACCTCCGAAGTGGGCAACACGATCTCGCAGCGCCAGATCGAGCAGCTGCCGCAGGCGACCCGCAACTTCCTGGAGTTCGCGGACGTTGTGCCGGGCATGGTCTTCGAGATCGACGGCAACGGAAACACCAAGCTGCGTGGCGGCGCGTCGAACGCCAGCGCCGGCAACCTGTACATCGACGGCGTCGGCCAGAAGGGCTACGTGCGCAGCGGCGGCATCGCCGGCCAGGCCGACACGCAGGGCAACCCGTTCCCGCAGCTCGCCGTCGGCGAGTACAAGGTCATCACCTCGAACTACAAGGCCGAGTACGGCCAGATCAGCGGCGCGGCCATCACCGCGGCGACCCGCTCGGGCACCAACGCGTTCGAAGGCGAGGCGTTCTATCGTTTTACTAATCAAGACCTGCGTGAAGAGCGTCCGGACGAAGCCGCCAAGGGAAAGATCGACTCGCAGACGAAGGAGTTTGGCTTCGCCCTCGGCGGCCCGATCATCCAAGACCGTCTGCACTTCTTCGTGGCCTACGAAGGCAAGAAGAATGTCGTCCCCAAGAGCATCCAAGCCGAGAACAACGCGCTGCCGTACGTCGGCGTGCTGCCGCCTAGCATCTCGGGCCAGTATGGTGCGGCCAACATGCCGTTTGAGCAGGATTTGGTCTTCGGCAAGCTGACCTTCGAGGCCGGCGAAAACGACCGCATCGAACTGAGCACGCTGTACCGCGATGAGACCCAGATCGCGAACGTCGGCGGCACCCTAAACCTTGAGCAGGCCACTGAGAAGCTGAACACCGACAAGCGCACCAATCTGCGCTGGCAGCACTATTCGGATAACTGGCTCAACGAGCTGATCATCGGCACCGAGGACTCGTCCAACAACCCTTACGCGACGAGTTTGGGGAACGGCATTATCTACAAGTATCTCGCGCCACGTCAGGGCTCGACAGATCTGGACGAGTACACCTTCTTGGCGACCGGTCCTGCGGATGGCAAGGCTGTGCAGAACAAGAGCCAGAAGGGCTGGTTCCTGCAGAATGCGATCACGTTCAACAGCTTTGAGTGGGCCGGCGAGCACACCTTCAAGATGGGCTTCAACTACAAGGATGTGGAGCTGACCGCGCAGGACGCGGCGTCGGTGAACCCGCAGTTCTCTTATCAGGTGAGCGCGGCCGGCATATCCGCGACGCCGTATCGCGTCGACTTCATTGCGCCCTACACCACGCCGGGCCAGCGGGCGACAGTGGTGTCGCCGTCCAAGCAATACGGTTTCTTCATCCAGGACGACTGGGCCGTTACGGACAAGCTGCTGCTCAATCTGGGTGTCCGATACGACTACGAGGACACGCCGGCCTATACCGATTTCGTGACTTCGCAGGGCATGGTCGATGCGCTGTACTCGAACGATCCGGCCAATCCTGGCCAGCCGTGGGCAAACCGTCTGCTGGCCAGTGGCATCAACGTGGCCGACTACATCAGCACCGGCAACAACCGCGAAAACTTCAAGGACGCGTGGGCGCCGCGCTTTGGCTTCTCCTACGACTTCCTCGGTGACGAGACGGCCGTGCTCCATGGCGGCGCAGCGCGCTCCTACGACCGTAATCTATTTGAGCAACTCGCTCTTGAGACAAGTAAGGCGGCTCTCTCGCCTGTCGCAGTGTATTTCCAGGATCCAGTAACGGGTCTTTGCTACCGCGGAGACGATCGCGTCTGTGTACCGTTCGAGCAGCGGTATCTTGATGGAGTTGATCAACTCAATACGATTCCGGGCGTTGAGGGCAGCGCTGAACTCTTTATGTTCCACAACAAGCTCAAGACCCCGTACAGCGACCAGTTCAGTCTTGGCATCAGCAACCAGGTCGGTGAGTGGCTGACTGATGTGACCTTCCAGCGTGTGCTCAGCTATGACGGCTTTGCAATGTCGCTGATCAATCGCTATCCCGACGGTTCCTATTTCCAGAATGGCGATGCGCCATGGGGACAGCCAGTGCCTGGTTTCAAAAACACCATTGTCGGCATGAACGGCTTGGAGCAGCGTAGCAGCCAGATTCTGCTGTCGGCCGAACGTCCCTACACCGAGGAATCAGGCTGGGGCCTCAATCTGGCCTATACGCACACCAGCGCCCGCCAAAACCGTAACATCGATGAGCCCTATGCCTTTGACAAGCCGACGATCCACGAATATCCGTTCGTGAAGTCGAACGCCGTCGCGGCGCACCGCTTCGTCGCATCGGGTTCGATCGACGGCCCGTGGGACATCACCTTCGGTGCCAAGATCGTGCTGGCCACGCCCGAGCCGATCAACACGATCGCCTGCTTCGGCTTCACCGACCCTGACGGCGCGACCTGCCAGCAGGTGGCGGCCAAGCCGCCGGGCGCGGGCAAGTTCATCATCGGCGGCGACATCTGGGGCTACCGCACGGTGGACTTCCAGGCGAGCAAGGACTTCACCATCGCCGGCGACTTCAAGCTCTCGGCACGCGTGAACCTACTCAATGCGTTTGACTTCAAGAACTACTCGACCTATGCCTACAACGGTTTCGGCAGCAATGGCCGGTTCGACCCGGACCTGACGATCAACCGCACCGGCGAAATCCTCTACGTGCCGCGTACGGTGACGTTCGAGATCGGCGCGAAGTTCTGACGCAGTCTTCGCGTTCGCGTGACCACGACGGGACCTGCGGGTCCCGTCGTGCTGTGTGAGCCTTCAATCGAGTCCGGAGATCGGAATGGACCATCTGCAACGCATCGTCATCGTCGGCGGCGGCACCGCCGGCTGGATGACCGCCGCGGCACTGTCGCGCGTGCTCGGACCTGCCTACGACATCGCCTTGGTGGAGTCGGAGCAGATCGGAACCGTCGGCGTCGGCGAGGCGACGGTGCCGCACATCAAGGCCTTCAACCAGTTGCTGCGCATCGACGAGGCCGACTTCGTGCGCAGCACGCAGGGCAGCTTCAAGCTGGGCATCGAGTTCGTCGACTGGCTGGACGTCGGTGAACGCTACATCCACGGCTTCGGCACCGAGATCGGACACCCGCTGGGTCTGTTGCCGTTCCACCAGTACTGGCTCAAGGCGCGCGCCCAGGGCCGAGCCGGTCCGCTCGGCGACTACACGCTCAACACCCTGGCCGCGCAGCGCGGCCGCTTCATGGTCTCGGCGACCGACGTGCCGGCGGGGTCGCCGCTGTCGAACATCGCCTACGCCTACCACTTCGACGCCGGCCTGTATGCGCGCTACCTGCGCCGCTACGCCGAGCAGCGCGGCGTGCGTCGCCACGAAGGCATGATCGACCACGTCGCGCAGCATCCCGAGAGCGGCTTCGTCAGCGCGGTCCGCCTGCAGGACGGCACCATGCTCGAGGGCGACCTGTTCGTCGACTGCTCGGGCTTCCGGGGTCTGCTGATCGAGCAGACGCTGCAGACCGGTTACCACGACTTCACGCAGTGGCTGCCCTGCGACCGCGCGTTGGCCGTGCCGACTGCGAACGTCGGTCCGCCCGCGCCGTTCACCCGCGCAACCGCGCGTCCGGCCGGCTGGCAGTGGCGCATTCCGCTGCAACACCGGACCGGCAACGGCTACGTGTATTCGAGCGCGCACATTAGCGACGACGAAGCTGCTGCGACGCTGCTGGCGAATCTCAAAGGCGAGGCGCTCGGCGATCCGCGCCCGCTGCGTTTCGTCACCGGCCGCCGCAAGCAGTGCTGGAACCGCAACGTCGTGGCCATCGGCCTGTCGAGCGGCTTTCTCGAACCGCTGGAATCGACCAGCATTCATCTGATCCAGTCGGGGATTTCCAAACTGCTGGAGCTGCTGCCGCGCGAGGGGTTCAATCCGGTGCTGGCCGAACGCTACAACGCGCAACTGGCCTTCGAGTTCGACCGCATCCGCGATTTCATCGTGCTGCACTACAACGCCACGCGCCGCGACGATACGCCGTTCTGGCGTCACTGCCGCACGATGGAGATTCCGGCGGAACTGCGCACGGCGATCGATCTGTTCCGCGACAGCGGCCGGTTCTTCCGCAACGCCAGTGAGATGTTCGACACCATCAGCTGGGTGCAGGTGATGATCGGGCAGGGGATCGTGCCCCAGGGCTGGCACCCGCTGGTGGACAACCTGCCCGACGAGGAGATCGCGCGCTTCGTCGACAGCGTCGGTCGCACGCTCAACGCCTGCGTCGATGCGATGCCACCGCACCAGGCCTTCATCGACCGGCATTGCAAGGCGTCGCCGCCGGCGTGAGCTCCAGAGTTCGCGGCGAACCGAAGCCCTCCTCCGCTTGCGGGGGAGGGTTGGGTGGGGGCGAACGATCAGGTCATTGTTTCCCAAGCCGCGTGCTGATGCGGTTGAGCGATTGCGCCCGATGCATTGCGTTCGGCACACACGTCCCGCCCCCATCCCAGCCTTCCCCCGCACGCGGGGGAAGGGGCGGAATGCGGCGTCTCCCCGCATCCTCCTGGTCCTGGACCAGCAGGCGGTGTCGAACCTTCAGATCGCGTCGAGCGCCGCCTTGGCGGGCCGCGTGGCCTTGCGCAACATCCGCGCGATGCTGGCCGCGGCGTCGCGGCCTTCCTGCACGGCGGTGACCACGAGGTCGGCACCGCGCACCGCGTCGCCGCCGGCGAACAGCTTGGGATGCGCGGTCTGGTAGGGCAGGCGACGTTCGCCGCCGACGCGGATGCGGCCGTTGCCCTGCGCTTCGACGCCCTGAGTACTCAGCCATTCCGGCACGGTCGGCGAGAAGCCGAAGGCGATGATCACGACATCCGCCTCGATCAGCGACTCGCTGCCCTCGATCGCCACGGCGGCGCGACGGCCATTCGCGTCCGGCTCGCCCAGTGTCGTCTCGATGACACGCACGCCGCTGACGTTGCCGTCCGCATCCTGCTCGATCGACAGGGGCTGCCGGTTGAACAGGAAGCGCACGCCTTCCTCGCGTGCGTTGCCGACCTCGCGCGCGGAGCCGGGCATGTTGGCTTCGTCGCGGCGGTAGGCGCAGGTCACGCTCGCGGCGCCGAGGCGCACGGCCGAGCGCACGCAGTCCATGCCGGTATCACCGCCGCCGAGCACGACGACACGCTTGCCTGCGAGCTTCGGCAGCGTGAGCGTCGTTTCCCAGCCGGCGACCGGCCGGCCCCAGGTGTCGCCGCCGGTGACGATGCGGCCGTTGTGCACGAGGAAGGGCAGCGCGGGCAGCACGTCCGGCAGGTCCTGGCCGGGCAGGCCGCCGTCGGTGTAGCGATAGGCGCCAGTGCCGAGGAACACCGCGTCGAATTCCTCGAGCAGCGCGTCCACCTGCACGTCGCGGCCGATCTCCACGCCGAGGCGGAACTCGACGCCCATGCCTTCGAGCACTTCGCGGCGCTTGGCGATCACCGACTTGTCGAGCTTGAAGCTCGGAATGCCGAACTGCAGCAGTCCGCCGATCTGTTCGTAACGGTCGAACACCACCGCGTCGATGCCGGCGCGGACGAGACGATCCGCGCACGCGAGGCCCGCCGGGCCTGCGCCGATCACCGCCACCCGCTGTCCGGTCGCGACGACCTTCGACACATCGGGCCGCCAGCCCTGCGCGAACGCGGTATCGACGATGTACTTCTCGACTGCGCCGATGGTCACCGCGCCGAAGCCGTCGTCGAGCGTGCACGCGCCTTCGCACAGGCGATCCTGCGGGCAGACGCGGCCGCACATCTCCGGTAGCGGATTGGTTTCGTGGCACAGCGCCGCGGCTTCAACGATGCGCCCTTCCTGCACCAGCTTGAGCCAGTTCGGAATGTAGTTGTGCACCGGGCACTTGGCTTCGCAGTAGGGATTGCCGCAGTCCAGGCAGCGATCGGCCTGATGGGCGGCCTGCCGGTCCTCGAAGCGGCCGTAGAGCTCGTTCCAGTCGCCATCGGTGCGCAGCGGCAACGGCACCTTGGCAGGCATCTCGCGCGGTTCCTTGAGGAACCGGAACACGTCGCGCTTCATCACGCAGCCCTCCTGAGATCCTCGGCCAAGGCTTCGAGGCTCGCGGCCTTGGGCTTGACCAGCCAGAACTTTCCGACGAAATCGCGGAAGTCCTCGAGAATGCGGCCGCTCCACGCGCTGCGGGTCAGGCGGGCGTGCGTCTCGATCAGATCGCGCAGGTGCGAGCGGTAGTTGTCGAAGGCTTCGGGGGTCACGCGCAGGATGTCGATGAGTTCGTGGTTGTAGCGGTCGACAAAATCGCGGTCGAGATCGAGCACGTAGGCGATGCCGCCGGTGAAACCCGCGCCGAAGTTCAGCCCGATGCGGCCCAGCACCGCGACCGCGCCGCCGGTCATGTATTCGCAGCAGTGATCGCCCGCGCCCTCGATGACCGCGACCGCGCCGGAGTTGCGCACGCCGAAGCGTTCGCCAGCGCGCCCCGCGGCGTAAAGCTCGCCGCCGGTCGCGCCGTACAGGCAGGTGTTGCCGAGGATCGGCGTCTCGCGCGATTCGAACACGCTGCCCGTCGGCGGACGCAGCACGATGCGACCGCCGGCCATGCCCTTGCCGACGTAGTCGTTGGCTTCGCCTTCCAGATCGATCTGCAGGCCGCCGGCATTGAACGCACCGAGACTCTGGCCGGCCGTGCCGCGCAGCTGCAGCGTCACCGGACGATCGCTCATGCCGGTGTTGCCGTGGTGGAGCGCGATCCGGCCCGACAGGCGCGTGCCGATGCTGCGGTCGGTGTTGCGGACCTCGAAGTCGAACTCGCCGCCCTCGCCGCGTTCGATGACCTTGGACAGGCGCGCGTCGAGCGCGGCCGACAGGCCGTCGGGCGGTGCCTGCAGTGCAGGCGAGCCGCAGTAGGCCAGCGGCTTGTCGGGGTCGCGGCGCAGCAGCATCGACAGGTCGATGTCCACCGCATCGCGGGTGTAGTGCAGGCACTGCTCGAGCAGATCGGTGCGGCCGGTGATCTCGCCCAGCGAACGCACACCCAGCGCGGCCAGATGTTCGCGCACGTCCTCGGCGACATTGCGGAAGAACGTCTCCACGCGCTCGGGCAGACCCTTGTAGTGGTTGGCCCGCAGGCGCTCGTCCTGCGTGGCCACGCCGGTCGCGCAGTTGTTGAGATGGCAGATGCGCAGGTACTTGCAGCCCAGCGCGATCATCGGCGCGGTGCCGAAGCCGAAGGTGTCGGCGCCGAGCATCGCGGCCTTGATGACGTCGAGACCGGTCTTCAGGCCACCGTCGGTCTGCAGCAGCACCTGGCCGCGCATGTCGTTGAACTGCAGTGCCTGGCGCGCCTCCGACAGGCCCAGTTCCCACGGCGCACCGGCGTAGCGGATCGAACCCAGCGGACTCGCACCGGTGCCGCCGTCATGGCCGGAGATCGTGATCAGGTCGGCGCCGGCCTTGACCACACCGGCGGCGATCGTGCCGACGCCTGCATGGCTGACCAGCTTCACCGAGATCAGCGCCTCGGGATTGACCTGGCGCAGGTCGAAGATCAGCTGCGCGAGATCCTCGATCGAATAGATGTCGTGATGCGGCGGCGGCGAGATCAGGCCGATGCCGGGCTTGGCGTAGCGCAGGCGTGCAATCAGCGGGTTGACCTTGCTGCCCGGCAGCTGGCCGCCTTCGCCGGGCTTGGCGCCCTGCGCGACCTTGATCTGCAGCACCTCGGCGTTGATCAGGTATTCGGGCGTGACACCGAACCGGCCGGAAGCGATCTGCTTGATCTTGCTGCGGCGATCGGTGCCGTAACGCTCGGGGTCCTCGCCACCTTCGCCGGAATTGCTGCGGCCGCCCAGACGGTTCATCGCGATCGCCAGCGCTTCGTGCGCCTCTGGCGACAGCGCGCCCAGACTCATCGCGGCAGAGTCGAAGCGACGCACGATCGCCGAGACCGGCTCCACTTCTTCGAGCGGAATTGGAGACGCATCTGATTTCGGGCGCAGCAGATCGCGCAACGCAGCTGGCGGGCGCGTGTCGACGAAATCGCTGTAGCGCTTCCAGTCGGCGCGATCGCCGGTCAGCACCGCACGCTGCAGCGAGGTGACGACGTCGGGATTGAACTGGTGGTACTCGCCGCCGTGCACGTAGTGCAGCAGGCCGCCGGGCTCGGGCAATGCGGTGTCGTCCCAGCCCTGTTCGGCGAGATGGCGGGCGTCGGCTTCCAGTCGCGCGAAGCCGGCACCGCCGATGCGCGACGGCGTGCCTTCGAAGCATAGCGACACGACCTCCGGCGCGAGGCCGACGATCTCGAACAGCTGCGCGCCGCGATAGCTGGCGATGCTGCCGATGCCCATCTTGGACATGATCTTCAGCAGGCCCTTGCGGATGCCGCGGCGGTAGCTGCGGCCCAGCTGCAGATGCTCGTTGCCGACCTTGGTCGCCAGCACGCCGCGACGGCCCAGCGCGTGCAGCGTCTGGAACGCGAGATAGGGATAGACGGCCGTCGCGCCGAAGCCGATCAGGCAGGCAAAGTGGTGCGGGTCGCGCGCGGTGCCGGTCTCGATCAGCAGGTTCACGTCGCAACGCAGACCGGCGCGCACCAGGTGCAGATGGATCGCACCGGTGGCGAGCAGCGCGTGCACCGGCACCATGCCGCGCTTGGGGTAACGGTCGCTGAGCAACAGGATCTCGACACCGGCGCGCGTCGCGGCTTCGGCCTCGGCGCACAGACGCTGCAGCGCGCCTTCGAGCGTCTCGGCCTCGGCGTCGAAATACAGCGGCAGCAACAGGTTCGATTCGGCGAAGCGCGGCAGCGCCAGCAACTGGCGCAGTTTGCGCTGCGAGAGCACCGGCGAGTTCAGCAGCACGTGGTGCACGTTCGCGGGATCGTCGACAAAGATGTTGCCCTCGCGTCCGATCTGCGTGGACAGCGTCATCACCGCGCCCTCGCGCAGCGGATCGATCGGCGGGTTGGTGACCTGCGCGAAGGCCTGACGGAAACAGTCGTAGAGCGGACGCACGCGCTGGCTGATCGCGGCCATCGGCACGTCGTCGCCCATCGAACCGATGCCTTCCTGCTCGGTCTCGGCCAGCGGCCGCAGCACGGATTCCTGTTCCTCGCGCGTGAGCTGGAACAGCTTCTGGAACGCGAGCAGGGTGTCGGGCGCGAACGGTTCGGCAGCAAGCGCGGGATCGATCAGTTCGGTGTGCAGATAGCTCATGCCGCGCTTGAGCCACTGCTTGTACGGCGCACGTGCACGGTTGACCGCGTCGATGGCCTCGTTGTCGAGCAGCGTGCCCGAGCGCAGATCGATCGCGACCATCTCGCCCGGGCCAAGCTTGCCCTTGGCCTGGACACGCTCGGGCGCGATGTCCCACACGCCGGTCTCCGACGCGATGACGAAGATGCCGTCGCGCGACAGCGTCCAGCGCGCCGGGCGCAGGCCGTTGCGGTCGAGCGTGCAGGCCGCATGGCGGCCGTCGCACATCACCACACCGGCCGGGCCGTCCCACGGCTCGGAGTTGATCGCGTAGTACTCGTAGAACGCGGCGAGGTCGGCGTCCTTGTACTCCAGCGACTGCGTGGCCGGCGGCATCAGGATGCGCATCGCCTGCAGCAGGTCCATGCCGCCGAGCAGCATCCACTCGAGCATGTTGTCGAGCGTCTGCGAGTCGGAGCCGTGCATGGTCACGGTCTCGTCGAACTCGGAAATGTCGAGCGCAGGCGCAGCCCAGACACCGCGACGCGCCTGCGCCCAGCGCCGGTTGCCCTCGATGCTGTTGATCTCGCCGTTGTGCGCCAGGCGACGGAATGGATGCGCCAGCTTCCAGCGCGGCAGGGTGTTGGTCGAGAAGCGCTGGTGGAAGACCACGGTCTTCGCCGCGAGGTCGCTCCGGCCCAGGTCCGGGAACAGCTGCGTCAGATGGCTCGGCAGCACCATGCCCTTGTAGCCGAGCAGGCCCGGCGTCAGACCGACGACGTAGAAGTCCTCGATCGCGCGCAGACGCTGTTCGGCACGGCGACGCGCGAGATACAACGCACGCTCGAAGGCCTGCGTGTCGTCGCCGTCGGCGGTGACGAAGATCTGTTCGATGCGCGGCATCGAACCGCGTGCGAGTGCGCCGAGCGCAGCGGTATCGAGCGGCACTTCGCGCCAGCCAGCGACGCGTACGCCGACGTCCTGCAGCAATGTGGCGAACGTCTCGCGGCACTGCGTGGCAGCGTCGGTCGCGTGCGGCAGGAACACCATGCCGGCCGCGCGCTGCGTGGCGTCGAAATCGAAGCCGCTCTCTTCGGCAAGCGTGTCGACGAACGCATCGGCGGCATACAGCAGCACGCCGCAGCCATCGCCCGACAGGCCGTCGGCAGCAATGCCACCGCGGTGGGCCATGCGCGCGAGGGCCTGCAGCGCGCCGTCGACGATCTCGCGCGACGCATCGCCGCCGATCGTCGTAATCAGGCCGAAGCCGCAGGCGTCGCGTTCGTCAGCGGGGTCGTAGAGACCCCGGGCCGGGAGTTCCCGCATCGTCGTCGTCACTCGTGTGGAGTCGAACATGGCTGGCGCAGGAATCGGAGCGCCAAGGTCCTTGCATCGCGACAACGCATCCACGCCGGCCCACGAATAGAGCACAGTTTGTGCAGTGCGGCAACCGGATTTCCAGCGCGATTTCGGTTGCGAATGCAACCGCAATCCAACGGTCGTGAATGTACGCGTATGCGGCGGATTCAGCGGTTTCGACGACCGATGGGGAGCGCCTTTAAGGACAACCGTGCGCCAGGCGGCAGTACGTCGCCCGTCAATGCATGCGAATCCTCGACGGGCTGATACCTCTTAGCGAGCGGCCGCTTGAAGCCCTCCCCCGCGACGCGGGGGAGGGTTGGGTGGGGGCGAACGCTCCGATCGCGGCCTCACTGGCCAAGGGCGTATTCGCCTTTGACACTCACGCCCGATGCATTTGCTCGACACGTACAGGCCGCCCTGTCCCAACCTTCCCACTCACGCGGGGGAAGGCACAGATCAAGATGTGTCCGGCTCGACGGAAACGCGACGCAGATCAGGCGCGCAGCACGTCGCCCGTCATTGCGTCGCGGATCGTCGACGGACTGGTGCGCCCGCCGGTCTCGCCGGCGAGCACGCCATCCACGCGTGCGAGCAGGCGCGGGTCCAGCGCGTCGCGTGATGCGACCGCCGGCTCGCCCGACAGGTTGGCGCTGGTCGACACCAGCGCGCCGCCGAACGCCGCGCACAGCGCGACGACCTCCGCCTGCGCGCTGACGCGCACCGCGACACTGTCGTGCGCGCCGGTGATCCAGGCGGGCACATCGGCGCGCGCCGGTACGACCCAGGTATTCGGCCCGGGCCAGCTGTCGTGCATGCGTGCGCGCGCCGCGTCGGGCAGGCGCGCCCAGTCGACGATCGCGTCGAGTTGCGATGCATCGCCGGCGATCAGGATCACGCCCTTGTCGACGCTGCGCTGCTTGATGTCCAGCAGCCGCAGCACGGCCGCTTCATCGAAGGGGTCGCAGCCCAGGCCCCACACGCCTTCGGTGGGATAGGCGAGCACACCGCCGCGCGCGAGCAGCGTGGCGGCGGCGGGGGCGTCGAGCAACCCTGCGGTCATTCGATCAGAACGACGCGTCGTCCGATGCCGGCTTGTCGCCACCGGCCTTGATCACGCGCTTCTTGCCCGGCGCGACCTTGGACGGCGTGAGCAGCGACTTGGCCGGTTCGGCAACGGGCGCGGCCGTCTTCTTGGCGACCTTCTTCGTCGTCTTCTTCGCGGTCTTCTTGGCGGCTTTCTTCGCAGGCGCCTTCTTGGTCGCGGCCTTCTTCGCGGCAGGTTCCTTCTTCGCCGCGACCTTCTTGGCCGGCGCCTTCTTGCCGAAACCCTTGCGCACCGGCTTGCCAGTCTCTTCCAGCAGCTTGGTCACTTCTTCGAACGTCAGCGAAGCCGGCTCGCGATCCTTGGGGATCTTGCCGTTGAGCTTGCCGTCGCTGATGTAGGGACCGAAGCGGCCGTTGAGCACCTGGATGTCGCTGCCGTCGAACTCCTTGATGATGCGGTTGCGCGCGATCTCTTCCTTTTCCTCGATCAGGAACACCGCACGCGCGAGGTCGATCTTGTACGGATCGTCCTCCTTCTTCAGCGAGGCATAGGTGCTGCCGCGCTTGGCGAAGGGGCCGAAGCGGCCGATGCCGACGCTGACCTGTTCGTCCTTGTCCTCACCGAGGATGCGCGGCAGCAGGAACAGCTCCAGCGCGTCCTCAAGCGAGATCGTGTGCATGGACTGGCCCGGACGCAGCGAGGCGAACTTGGGCTTGTCCTCGGCATCCTCGGCAGTGCTGCCGATCGCCGCATACGGCCCGAAGCGGCCCAGACGCACGCTGACCGGCTTGCCGGTCTTGGGATCGGTGCCCAGTTCGCGCGCGCCGGTGGCTTCGGTGCGATCCACGGACTCGGTCTTGTCGTCGACGAGCTCCTTGAACGGCCCCCAGAACTTCTCCATCAGCGGAATCCAGTCCTCCTCGCCGCGGCTCACCGCGTCGAGCTCGTCTTCCAGGCGCGCGGTGAAGTCGTAATCCACGTAGCGGGTGAAGTGGCTGGACAGGAATTTCGACACCGCACGGCCGACGTCACTCGGGCGGAAGCTGCGGCCCTCCATCTCGACGTACTTGCGGAACAGCAGTGTCTGGATGATCGAGGCGTAGGTCGACGGACGGCCGATGCCGTATTCCTCGAGCGCCTTGACCAGCGCCGCTTCGGTGAAGCGCGGCGGCGGCTGGGTGAAGTGCTGCTCGGCAACGATGCGGTCCAGCGGCACGCGGTCACCGGGCTTCATCTGCGGCAGCTTGCGGCCCTCGTCCTCGTCGTCCTTGCCCTTAGTGTCCTTGCCTTCCTCGTACACGGCCAAGAAGCCTGGCACGACGACGGTGGTGCCGCTGGCGCGGAAGCTGTGCTCGCTGCCGGCCGCCAGATCCACCGACACGGTGTTAAGCGTGGCCGGGATCATCTGCGAGGCGACGGCGCGCTTCCAGATCAGCTCGTACAGGCGACGCTCGTCGTCGGTGAGGAAGCGCGCGACCTGCGCGGGCGTGCGCAGCGCGGACGTCGGACGCACGGCTTCGTGCGCTTCCTGCGCGTTCTTGGACTTGGTGGTGTAGACGTTGGGCTGGTCCGGCAGCGAGGACGTGCCGTAATCGCGCGCGATGACGTCGCGGATCTCGCCCAGCGCGTCCTGCGACAGGCTTACCGAGTCGGTACGCATGTAGGTAATCAGGCCGACCGTGCCCTCGTCGCCAATCGCCACGCCCTCGTAGAGCTTCTGCGCGACCTGCATGGTCTTGCGCGTGGTGAAGCCGAGCTTGCGCGCGCCTTCCTGCTGCAGCGTGGACGTAGTGAACGGCGCGGCGGGGCGACGCTTGCGCTCCTTGGCGCCGACGTCGGTGACGTGCAGCGCGCCTTGGGCGGCGGCCTGGATACGGCTGCGCGCGCTTTCGGCGGTGTCGCCGTCGGTGACGGTGAACTGTTCGAACTTCTGCCCGTCGAGCCTGGTCAGGCGCGCGCTGAACGGCTGCGAAGGATGGGCGAGCGCGGCCTCGATCGACCAGTATTCGCGCGCGATGAAGGCTTCGATCTCCTCCTCGCGCTCGACGATCATGCGCAGCGCCGGCGACTGCACGCGGCCGGCCGACAGCCCGCGCTGCACCTTGCGCCACAGCACCGGCGAGAGGTTGAAGCCGACGAGATAGTCGAGGGCGCGACGGGCCTGCTGGGCATCGACCAGATCCGACGCGATCGCACGCGGCTTCTGCATGGCTTCCTTGATCGCGCGCGGCGTGATCTCGGTGAACACCACGCGCTGCAGGTTCTTGTCCTCCAGCAGGCCGCGCTCTTTCAGGATCTCCGCGATGTGCCAGCTGATCGCCTCGCCTTCGCGGTCCGGGTCGGTTGCGAGAAAGATGTCGTCGACACCCTTGGCCGCCTTGGCGATGGCCTCGACGTGCTTCTCGTTCTTGTCGATCAGGTCGTAGCGCATCGCGAAGTTCTGCGCCGGGTCGACCGCGCCTTCCTTCGGAATGAGATCGCGCACGTGACCGTAGGAGGCGAGGACGTGGTAGTCCTTGCCCAGGTACTTGTTGATCGTCTTGGCCTTGGCGGGCGATTCGACGATGAGGAGGTGCTTGGCCATGTCGGCGACATCCGGGCAGGCACGCGGGGACGGCCTGCGAAAAAGGTGAAGATGACGACGCCCGGGGACAGGCCCCGGGCGTCGGTTGCTTTTATAGTGGAATCACGCGGGCAGGCAGCTGTCAAGCGCCGGCGTGCGGGGCGGTCAGGCGAAGGCAGCCAATCCGGCAGCTGCCAGGAGCAGCAGCACGCCCAGTCCCAGCAGCACGCCGAACAGCACCAGCACCACGATGGTCACCGTCCCCAGCTCGCGGCGCTGCAGCTCGGGCTGCGCCGTGAACGCCCACCTGTCGACCACCAGCGTGTCGCAGACCAGGTCGTGCAGGGCCTGCTTGCGGGCGGTGAATGCGGCCATGAAGAAGCCGATCAGCAGCGGAATCGTGCTCAGGATGGTGGCGAAATAGCGGCCGATGCTGCGGGCAAGCGAGAGTCGCTCGCCGTTCAGTCTCACCACCTTGATGCCGATCGCCATCTTGCCCGGCGTCGCCATCGAGCGGGACGCGTGGAACCAGCCGTAGTAGGCCGCGCCGAGCGCGAGCGACAGCAGATTGGACACCACTTGGATCACCAGCAGCGTCGTGCCCCCGCCGACGCCGCTCACGCCCACCAGTCCGCCGATCACGCCACCGACGATGCCGCCGACGACCATGCCGCCGACCCCGACGATCAGACCGTCGATGAGGTAGGCGGCCAGCCGCTTGCGGAAGCCCGCCAGCACCACCTCGCCGCCTTGGACGACGGCGTCGGGCATGGCCACCGGCGCGACTGGCGGTGCGTAGGGCGACGCCGCCATCCCGCCTGCCGTGCTGCCGTCGGCGACGGGGCGCCAGGCGTTGCCTGCATCGTCGTCGGGCGTCGATGCGCCGGTACGCGGTTCAACCTCGGCAAGCGTCCAGCGCGCATCGGACGTCGCGTCCGGTGCGGGTGTCGCGACGTCCGGCGGTGGCGTCGGTTGTGCGACCGTGCCGAGCTCGTGCGCGAGCGCCCGCAGCGGCAGCCAGCCGTCGAGGCCCTCGCGCCACAGCAGCGTGTCGTCGTCGATGCTGCCGGCCTGGCGCAGCTGCACCACGGTGCTGGTGGGCACCGGGCCCTGTCGGGTCTTCGGCGTGTCGGCGTAGTACCAGTCGGTCATCGGGCGGTTCCGGGTCTCGGGACTGAAGAAAGTGGCGATCAGGTGCCGGCGGCCGCCAGCAGGCCGGCGAGCACGAGGAAAACGATACCGAGCACGAGCAACGCCGCCCAGATCACCAGGATCACGATGGCGACGGTGCCGAGCTTGCGTTCCTGCCGGTCCGGAAACGCCGTGTAGGCCCACTGGTCGACCACGTAGGTGCTGGCCACCATGTCGTGCAGGCCCTGCTTGCGCTGGGTGAACAGCGCGACCAGATAGCCGATGTAGAACGTGAAGTAATTGATCAGGTGCGAGGCCCAGCGGCCCAGCGCGCGCCCGCGGCTGATGCGCCCGCCGTCGAGTCCGGTGACCTTGATGCCGACCGCCATCTTGCCCAGCGTGGCTTGGCGGGCCGACGACTCCATCGGCACGAAGTACAGACCGCTGATCAGCGGATAGCCGAGATAGATCACCGCGACCAGGCCGATGGCCCCGGCGCCGAAGTCGGCCCCACCCGTGCCGAATCCGCCGAGTGCGCCGCCGAGGCCGAAGAGCATCATCACCGCGAAGATCAGGACGTACCAGACGGCGCTGATCAGCAGGCCATCGATCAGCAGCGCCGCGGCGCGCTTGAGGAAGCCCGCGTCGACCACGTCGCCGCCATGCACCGCGGCCGCGGTGTGCGCGAGCGGGGCCGTCGGCGGCGCGTAGGGCGACGCGGCCGCCGGCGCCGGGTCATGGGCAGGCGCGACGGCAGCCTGGGCATCGACGTCGGCTGGCGGCGACCAGCCCGGCGCAGGGTCGACGAGGGCAGCGTGCGCGGGACGGGTGCCCGGGCGCAAAGCCTGGAGGTCGGCATCCGATACCGGCGGCGCACCGTCCACCAGCTCGTGCATCAGATCGCGCAGGGGCAGCCAGCCGGGCAGGCCGTCGCGCCACAGCAGGGTGGCCTCGCCGATCGATCCCTGCTGGCGGAGTTGCAGCAGGGCCGGCGTCGTGACCGGCCCCTGGCGGGTGTTGGCGGCGTCGGCGTAGTACCAGTCGGTCATCGGGCGGGTCCTGTGCGTGCGGTGGGTCGGGCCATGGGTGGATCCCTGCCCGGTGGCATCAGTCGCGGCAATCCGCGGGCAGGTGGCGTCTGGCGACACTGGCGCTGCAGGTCCAGGCGCCGTCCGCGGGGTCGAGCGTCCAGCTCAGTGCGCGGTCGTCGAGACCGCTGCGCTCGAAGCCGCGCAGCCCGATGCGGACCACGCAGGCCGTCGCCGGGTCGCCCTGCGTGGTCACGACGTATTTGACGTGCCGGTGCGCGTGCAGCGTCGACAGCGGCATCTCCAGCGCGGCGGACGGCAGCGCCGGGAGCGCGGCATCGGCCTGTATCGCGGTGACCGGGCAGGCGCCGGTCTCGGCCGCAGTCTGCTGCACGGCGACCCGCAGCGGCGCGGAGGCGGCGATCACCTCCGTCACGCCCGCGCGGTGGCGGTAGTCGTTCCTGGCCGGCACGGCGATCGCCGCGACGATGGCCGCGACCGGCACTGCCGCACAGGCCAGCGCCAGCAGCACGATCCAGATCCAGTGCAGGCGGCGGCGCGGCGGCGGCAGCGGCGCGGCAGGAATCGGCGGCGGCAACGGGGGTGGGGTGGACACGCCCAGGGACGCGGTGACCGATGCCAGCGGCGTCCAGCCGGCCATTCCGGTGCGCCAGACCGGCGTCGTCGAGAAGATGCGACCGGCCTGGTAGAGACGGACGAGGTCGTCGGCGGTCATCGGGCCGCCGCGCTCGCCGGCGGGCGTCGCGTGGTACCAGGCCTGCTCGGGCATCGCGATCCTTCGCACCGGTATGCGCGCACGACGTGCGGCTTCGGACCGGTGGTGTTTCCCCGCGTTCATCCTACCGCGGCCGCCGGCGTGACAGGACGCCGCAAACGCGACAGGCGCCCCGGAAGGCGCCTGTCGAAGGATCGGACAACGGCGGTGTCGTCAGTGCACCGGCTCGGGCTCGTCGACGAACATCTGGGTTTCCATCCAGGCGTAGGCCGCCTCGCTGCCGGGCTGGTTGAACAGCACCATCAGCACGACCCACTTGAGGTCGTCGAGGTCCAGCTCGTCCTGGTCGAGCGCCATGACGCGGTCGAGCACCAGCTCGCGCTGGTCGGCGTCGAGCACGCCGTGCTGCTCGAGGAACATCAGGAACCCGCGGCACTCCACGTCGAGACGGTCGAGTTCGGGGCCGGCGTAGACGCGGGTGGGGCCGTCGGCGCGGACCACCGGCACGCCCGGGCGCTGGTCGGCCAGCGCGTCGAGCCAGTCGAAGGCCTTGCTGACTTCTGCGGGGCTGAAACCGGCCTGGAGCAGGCCGTTCTGGAGGGAGTCGCGGTCGCGGACGAGGTCCGCATCCTCGGTGAAGTAGTGCTCGAACAGGTACAGCAGGACATCCAGGATGCTTTCTTTCATTTCCCCTCGGCCTGCGCCTTGCGGCGCGTCGTGTCAGGACTTTCGGGAATACCGACCGTGTGCGCTGGTCACACGTCCATCCAGCTCCATGGACAGCAGCATGGCCGAGGCCTTGGCGACCGTCAATCCACTACGTGAGACCAGGTCATCCATACCGGTTGGGTCGTGCCCGATAGCCTTCCACAACCGGTTGTAGTCCGGGTCCACGTCGTCGATGCCGGGTGCCGCGTCGGAATCGGCCGTGTTCAGTATCGTGTCGGCCTCTTGGATGGGGGCGTGAAGACGTCCCTGCAAGGCGTCGGCAAGCCCGGCGGCGATCGGGCCGAGGGCTGCGGTCACCTCGTCGGGCGATTCGACCAGCGTCGCGCCGTCGCGCAGCAGGCGGTGACAGCCGCGGGCCATCGGGTTGTGGATGGAGCCCGGAATCGCGAACACCTCGCGGCCGGCATCCGCCGCCAGCCGCGCGGTGATCAGCGCGCCCGAGCGCTGCGCGGCTTCGACGACCAGCGTGCCCAGGGCAAGGCCGGCGACGATGCGGTTGCGGCTGGGGAACTGCTCGCGCCGCGCCGGGGTGCCGGGCGGGTATTCGCTGACCAGGGTGCCTTCGGCGGCGATGCGCGCGTGCAGGCGCAGGTTCGAGCGCGGGTAGGCAATGTCGATGCCGCAGCCGAGCACCGCGACGGTGTCGCCGCCGGCATCGAGCGCCGCGATATGGGCGGCCGCATCGATGCCGCTGGCCAGGCCGCTGACCACCGAGAACCCGGCGCCGGCGAAGTGGCGCGCGAACGCGGCGGCCGTGTCGCGCCCGCCGGCCGTCGGCGCGCGGCTGCCCACGACGGCGATGCCCGCCCGCCACAGCCGGCAGGGATCGCCTTCGACGAACAGCGCCAGCGGTGGCGCGGTCATCCGCCGCAGCAGAACCGGGTAGTCGGGGTCGTGCCAGCCGATCAGGTGGCGCCCGGGCGCGCCGGTCAGCCACGCCCGCGACGGTGCCAGCACGGCTTCGTCCGCCATTGCCGCGCACTGCCGCGCATCCAGACCTGCGGCACGCCATGCCGGCGGACCGCCGGCCAAGGCCGCTGCCGGGCCGACCGGCGCGGACAGCAGTGCGCGCCGGGGCGCGGTGGCGCCGCCGGCGTGTACCAGACGCAGCAGGGCCTGCAGATCGGGTGCGATGTCCATGCGACCAGCCTAGGCCGCACATGAAAACGGCACCCGAAGGTGCCGTCGTCGTGTCCCGTCGGGAAAGCCCGCTGCGGCGGGCCCGCCGTCACTGCTCGGCGTCGGGGTGCTTGACCGTGTAGCCGACCTGCGTGGGTTTTTCGCCTTCCATGATCAGCGCGTAGCTCACGAAGTCGAAGGTCCGGAACACCATCGCGTGCGCGGCGTACTCGTCGGGCATGCGGTCGCGGCGCGTGCCGGCGTCGGGCGAGGAGGTGATGCGCGACGTGTTGGGATGGGCGACGCGGTCCACCACGTGCGCGCCGTTGCGCCACACCGAGAACACCGTGCCGTTGTCGACGCCGTTCTGGTGACCGGCCGAAATCGCGATGACGTCGCGCGGGCCGCCGGTGACCAGCATGTCGGCGACGGCGATCACGCGCGCGTCGGCCGACAGCGCGTCGGCGGTCGGCGGATGCGGGAAGAACTGCAGGTCGTAGGGCTGCGGATCGACGGGCACGATGCGGTCGCCGACGCGGGCCTCGAAGCCGTCGTTGTCCAGCGCGATGGTGGTCATCTCGCTCTGCGCCGTCGGGCCGTGGACGACCGTGCCCACGCCCATCTGCACCATCTCGAAACCGAGGAAGGCGTCCTGCTGGCGCGCCTTGGGCTGCGTGTGCGACCACAGGTTGCTCTCGCCCGGGATGCGCTTGCCGCGGAAATCGAGGTCACGCGAGCGGCGCGCGCCGTAGAACTCGGTCGCCGCGCGGAGCACCGCGTAGCGTTCGCCCGGACGCGCGTTTTCCAGACCCTTGATGTAGACGTTGCGGTCGGTGCTGCCGCGCAGGCGGTCGTCTTCCTTGCCGGCCACGTAGGGCAGGCTCTCGAATTCGAACACGATCCGGCGGTTCTTGAGGAACGGCTCGATGTCCGACAGCGGGATGGCGTTGATCGGCGAGGCGTCGACCGGGCGCGGGCCCGGGGTCATCGTCACGCGGTTGAGGTAGGCCAGGCTGATCACGTCGCCCGGGTAGATCAGGTGCGGGTTGGCGATCTGCGGGTTGGCCTGCCAGATTTCCGGCCACAGCCACGGCTTGTCGAGGAAGCGGCCGGCGATGCCCCACAGGGTGTCGCCGCGGACCACGACATAGGTCTCGGGATGATCGCCGCGCATCTGCTGGGCAGCCGCGAACGTGGTGACGGTCAGCAACGCGACGGCGCAGCCCGTGCGGAACGACCTTGAAAGGCGTTGAAGCGTGCCGGCCATCTACCTGCTCCCCTTGGATTTTTCCCCTTGCAGCGGCGCAATATAGCCCGAAAGTCTTGCGCGGACGCAAGTAGCGGGCTTGTTACAATTCTCCGTTCGACCCCGCGGCTGTGACCGCCTTCGCTGTTTCCCGACATGGCCCTGCTCGAGATCCTCGAATACCCCCATTCCCGCCTGCGCAAGCTGGCCGACCCCGTGCCGGCCGACCGCTTCGCCGATCCGGCGTTCCAGCGCCTGCTCGACGACATGTTCCAGACCATGTACGAGGCGCCCGGCATCGGCCTGGCCGCAACCCAGGTCGACACCCACGAGCGCTTCATGGTCATCGACGTGACCGAGGGCCGCGAGCAGCCGCTGGTGTTCGTGAATCCCGAGATCCGCGACCGCTCGGCCGATCTGCGCGTGCATACCGAGGGTTGTCTGTCGATCCCGGGCGTGTTCGCCGACGTGACCCGCGCCGACGGCATCACCGTCACCGCGCTCGACCGTCACGGCAAGCCCTTCGAGCTGTCGGTCGACGGCCTGCTGGCGACCTGCGTGCTGCACGAGATCGACCATCTCGACGGCAAGCTGTTCATCGACTACCTCTCGCCGCTCAAGCGCGACCGCGCGCTGAAGAAGCTCGAGAAGATCCGCAAGGGCCGGGACTGATCCCGGCGATGCGCGCGCCGTCCACGGGCGCGCGCACGACCCGCCGCGCATCGAAGCGCGGCTGCCGCCCAGCGGCACTGCCGGTCCGCCCGGCCACGACCAGGACATCCGCGCCATGAGAATCGTCTTCGCCGGCACGCCCGAGTTCGCCGTCCCGTCGTTGCTGGCGGCCGATGCGCGCAACGAGGTTGTTGCCGTCTACACCCAGCCCGATCGTCCCGCCGGCCGTGGCCGCGCGCTGACCGCATCGCCGGTCAAGCAGGCCGCGCTCGAACGCGGCCACGTGGTGCACCAGCCCGAAAAGCTCAAGGGCACGGACGCGCTCGACACGCTGCGCGCGCTGGAACCCGACCTGATGATCGTCGTCGCCTACGGCCTGCTGCTGCCGCAGGCAGTGCTCGACATTCCGAAGTACGGCTGCTGGAACGTGCACGCCTCGCTGCTGCCGCGCTGGCGTGGCGCCGCGCCGATCCAGCGCGCGATCCAGGCCGGCGATGCCGAAACCGGCGTCTGCCTGATGCAGATGGAAAAGGGCCTCGACACCGGCCCGGTGCTGCTGCGCCAGACCACGCCGATCGCGCCGGAGGACACCGGCGGCAGCCTGCACGACCGCCTCGCGACGCTGGGCGCGCAGGTGCTGGCCGATGGCCTGGGCCTGCTGCGCGCGGGCATGCAGCTCGGCCCCAACGTGCAGCCCGAAGCCGGCGTGACCTATGCGCACAAGCTCGACAAGGCCGAGGCGCGACTGGACTGGGCGCAGCCGGCCAGGGCGCTTGCCGACACCGTGCGTGCCTTCAATCCCTGGCCGGTGGCCGAGGCCGACGTCGCCGGCGAGCGTTTGCGCATCCACGCCGCGACCGCGTTGCCGCTCGCGCACGGGCGTACCCCGGGCAGCGTGCTGTTCGCCGGTCGCCAGGGCATCGACATCGCCTGCGCCGACGGCGCGCTGCGCCTGCAGCGCGTGCAGCGCGCCGGCGGTCGTGCGATCGACGTGGCCGACTATCTCAATGCGCGCAGCGATCTGCGCGGCGCGGGCGCCTGACGTGGACGGCGGGGCACAGGCACGCCTGGTCGCGGCGCGCGTCATCGACGCGGTGCTGCATCACGGGCGCTCGCTGAAAGGCGAACTGTCGACGGCGCTGGCCGGCATCGACGATGTGCGCGACCGCGCGCTGGTCGAGGCCATGGCCTTCGCCGCCGTGCGCCAGCAGGGCCGGTATGCCGCCGCGCTCGCGGGCTGGATGCCGCGCCCGCTCGGACAGCGCGACGCGCCACTGCGCGCGCTGCTCTACGCGGGGCTGGCACAGCTCGATCCGATGGGACTGCCGGCGCACGCCGCCCTCAACGCGACCGTCGATGCCGCGCGCCTGCTGGGCCGCGCGCACCAGGCCAACCTCGTCAATGCGCTGCTGCGCCGGGCGCAGAAGGAAGGTCTGCCGGAGGCTGACGCCGACGCGGCGTGGCCGAAGTGGCTGCTGGCCGAACTGCGCGCCGACTGGCCGCAGGCGCACGAGGCGATCGTCGCCGCGAGCGCGGCGGCCGCGCCGCAATGGCTGCGGGTCAACCGGCGTCGCGGGACGCGTGACGCGTATTACACGCGGCTCGTCGCGGCCGGGTTACAGCCCGAGATGATCGACGATCTGCCCGATGCCCTGCGTCTCGCGACGCCCGTTCCGGTGGACGCGCTGCCGGGTTTTGCGGACGGCGACGTGTCCATCCAGGACGGCGCCGCGCAGCGCGTGGCCGAGGCGCTGATGCCGGCGTCGGGTGCGCGCGTGCTCGACGCCTGCGCCGCGCCCGGTGGCAAGAGCGCGCACCTGCTCGAGCGCGATCCCGCCCTGCGGCTGCTGGCGATCGACGTCGCCGCGCCCCGCGCAGCGCGCATCGACGAAACCTTCGCGCGTCTGGGCCTCGGCGCGCAGGCGCGCGTGCGCACCGCCGATGCCCTCAAGCCCAACCAGTGGTGGGACGGTACGCCCTTCGACGCGGTGCTGCTGGATGCGCCGTGTTCGGCGACCGGCATCGTGCGCCGCCAGCCCGACGTGCTGCTGCACCGCCGGCCGAAGGATCTCGACGCGCTGGTAACGCTGCAGGCACAGCTGCTCGACGCGCTGGCCGGTGTCGTCGCACCGGGCGGCACGCTGCTGTACGCGACGTGTTCGATCCTGCATCGCGAGAACCGCGCGCAGGTCGAGGCCTTCCTCGCGCGCCACGGCGACTTCGTGCTCGAACCGCTGGACGCACGCTTCGGCCGCGACACCGGCGCCGGCCACCAGCGCCTGCCGGGCGAGGGCGGCATGGACGGCTTCTTCTACGCGCGGCTGCGTCGCGCCACGCGCTAGGATCGCGGCCATGACGACACCTGCCGCCAGCCTGGTCATCAGCACCTACAACAACACCGACTGGCTGCAGCGCTGTCTGTGGGGCTATGCGCAGCAGGACCGGATGGACTTCGAACTCGTCGTCGCCGACGACGGCTCGGGCCCGGCGACGCGCGAGATGCTCGAGGCGATCGCGTCGACGCTGCCGTATCCGCTGCGCCACGTCTGGCACGAGGATGCGGGCTTCCGGAAGTGCACGATCCTCAACCGCGGTATCGAGGACGCACGCGCCGACTACCTGATCTTCTCGGACGGCGACTGCGTGCCGCGCGCGGATTTCGTCAGCCAGCACCTGCGCCTGCGCGAGCCCGGCCGCTATCTGGGCGGCGGCTACTGCAAGCTGCCGATGGACGTGAGCCTGAAGATCGACCGCGAGGTCATCACCCGCGGCCTGCACACCGATCTGGACTGGCTCAAGGCCAATGGCCTGCCGCGCAAGAAGCGCTCGCTGAAACTGTGGGCGCGTCCGGGCTGGCGCGAGCGTCTGCTCAATGCGACCACGCCGACGAAGCCGCGCTGGGCCGGCAACAACGCCTCGGGCTGGAAGGCCGACCTCGTGCGCGTCAACGGGTTCGACGAGCGCATGACCTACGGCGGCGAGGATCTCGAACTCGGCGAGCGTCTGGCCAATGCCGGCGTGACCGGCAAGCAGATCCGCTTCTCGGCGGTGTGCATCCACCTCGACCACGCCCGCGGTTACGTCAAGCCGGAAATGAAGGCGGCGAACCAGAAGATCCGCGATGCGGTGCAGGCCGGCAAGCTGACGTGGACCGAGTACGGGCTGGTGCACGGGCCGAAGGGCTGAGGCGCGGTCTGCATCGTGCAGATGCTTCGTAGGATGGGTAGAGCGCAGCGAAACCCATCGCGCGATCGGTCATGGCAATGATGGGTTTCGCTGCGCTCTACCCATCCTACGCGTGTGACAGCACGCGCAGCCGCCGGTATTTCTCCAGCACGTAATCGGCCTGCGCCTTGTGGAAGCGCCAGCCGGCGGTACCGTCGAGGAACGCGCCACGCAGCAGATACTGCTTGAGCAGATACGCGACCGCGTGGAGCGGTCCGTCGAGCGCATGGGCGCGCTTGCCGGCCTCCTGTCGCTGCTGCGCCCACAGCGCCGCGTACTTCGACAACTTGGCGACGTGCTCGGCGTGGCTGCGCGAGGTGTCGTGTTCGAAGTCGGCGTCCATCGACCGGATCGTCTTGCCTGCGAGATCCGGCCGTTCGTGCACCTGCGAGGGCAGATAACGCCAACCGGCGCGCACCAGCCGCTCCATCGGCTCGCCGCCGCGCAAGCGGTGGCCGAGGAACCAGTTGCGGCGGGTCAGCAGCCAGCCGTCCGCGGATTCGACGCGGCCATCCGCAAAGAGGGCGCGGATCTTCGCGTCGGTCCCCGGCGACAGCCATTCGTCGGCGTCGAGCAGCAGCAGCCAGTCGTGCACGGCAAGCGTGTTGGCGAAAGTCTTCTGCGCCGCATACCCCAGCCAGTCCTGATGCACCACGCGCGCGCCGTGCGCGGTGGCGATCGCGATGGTGTCGTCGGTCGAGCCGGAATCGACGACGATCATCTCGGCGCAGAGCGCGCGCATCGAATCCAGGCAACGACCGATGCGGTCGGCCTCGTTCCGGGTAATGACGACGCCGGAGACCGGCAGCGGGGCAGGGGTAGCGGATGTCGACATGCGGCGATTGTCGCCCATCGCGCAACAGGCCGCGCCAGGGGCGTTGTTATGATGCCGGCGCCGCATGCGCGGCGTCGCCACGATCTCCATGACCGCGTCCAACCGCCCCACCGTCAGCGTGCTCGTCTCGAGCTACAACTACGCCGCCTTCGTCGTCGAGGCGATCGAGTCGGTGCTCGCGCAGACGGAACCCGCGCTGGAAATCATCATCGTCGACGACGGCTCTCGCGACGGCTCGCCGGCACTGCTGCGCCAGCACTACGGCGCGCAACCGAAGGTCACACTGATCGAGCAGGCCAATGGCGGCCAGCTGCAGGCCTGGATCACCGGCTTCGCGCAGGCGCGTGGCGATGTCGTCGCACTGCTCGACTCCGACGACCGCTGGAACGTCGATTACCTGCACCGCATCGTCGACGTCTACGCCGCGCGTCCGGAAGTCGATTTCGTCTACACCAACATGCAGCTGTTCGGCGATGTCGACAAGCCGATGTTCAAGCCCGGCCCGGACCGCGACCTCGGCCTGTCGATCCTGCTCAACGCCTACTACCACCGCTTCCAGGGCGCCGCGACGTCGGCGGTGAGCCTGCGCAGCGCGCTGATGCGGCGCCTGCTGACGCTGCCGCCCGAGCGCGCCGCCGACTGGCTCTCGCGCCCGGACGATTGCATCGTCTACGGCGCCGACATTCTCGGTGCGCACAAGGTCTATCTGGCCGACACGCTCGTGGGCCACCGCGAGCACGGCAGCAATGCGCTCAAGTCCTTCGGCCCGTCTCCGTTGCGCGTCTACCGCCACGTCGTCGGCAGCGAGCGCATGCTCGAGTTCTATCGCCAGCAGGCCGGCATCACCCCGCGCTGGCTGCGCATGGCCAAGGCCGAGTTCCGCACCAAGCCGGCGCCGACGTTCTGGGAACTGCGGGCCTACAGCTGGTTGCTGTTCCAGGCGCCGATGCCGCTGACCAAGCGCATCGAGCAATGGGTCGGCATGGTGTCGCACTACTTCAAATCGCGCTGAGCGACCCGACGCCTCACCAGCGCAGCGGACGCCGCGCGATCTCGCCGGCCAGCGTGGCGTGCACGCGCTCGGCCTCCGCGAGCGGCAGGAAACGCAGCCGCAGCGGTGTGGACAACGGATTCGCGCCCGCGGTGTCGAACCAGACCGAGGCCATGCCGAAGCGGCGATCCAGCGGCGACTGGCGCAGCTCGACCGCCTGCAGCTTGCCGATCTCGGCGAAGCGCCACGTCCGCTTCCACCAGCCCTCGCGCACGGCGACGAACGCCGCGTCGACCGCATAGCCCGCGCGGGCGGCGTGTCGGCGTGCGACGAACATCGACCACGGCAGCCACAGCAGGCCCAGCGCGCCCCAGCCCCGTAAGAACCACGCCAGCGCGACGCACAGGCCCACGGTCACGAACACGTCGCCGAGCATCAGCCGCAGCCATGCCCGCGGATGCAGCGGCTGCCAGCGCGCCGGCGGCCACGAACGCAGCAGGGCGATGTCATGGACGATGGCATCGCAGGTCGCGGGCGGGGCGATCGGCGCCAGCGCGTCCAGCCCGCGCTGTGCGTTCCCATTGCCCTGGCCGTCATTGCCGCGCGCGCTCGCGGTATCGATCTCCAGCGTGCGCCGGGCGAACAGCCGATGCAGCACGCCCTCGCGCATCGTCCAGGCCTGGATGCGTCGACGCGGCACGCTGCTGCGCGAGCGGCTGAGCAGGCCGCGTTCGACGGTCAGGCGCCGGCCCTGCCGCTGCAGGCGGAAGCCGTGATAGCGCAGCAGCGCCAGCAATACCGAGAACGCGCGGATCAGCAGCAGCGCGAACGCGAGCACCCCCGCAATCGCCACGCCCTTGGCAAGCCAGGTCGTCGCGAAGCCGCTGGCATAGCCGAAGGCTTCGCGTCCGTAGTCGACCAGCCAGCGGCCCATCGTGCGTTCCGGCAGCGCCTGGAACGAGAGGGCGAGGGCACCGGCGACGACGACCATGCCGCGGTTGGAGATCAGGCCCAGCTTGACGATCTCCCAGCTCGACAGCGCCAGCAGCGTGATGCCAGCCGGTTCGGTCACGGGCGCCGTCGCGCCGTCCATCGTCGGCGCAGCATCCTGGCCCTGTCCGCGATCGCGGATCAGCTGCTCCAGCGCCAGCGCTTCGGGCATGCGCAGCACGCGCATCTGCGCCTCGGGCTTGGTGCCGCCGGCCGATTCCAGACGCACCTCTGCCACGCCCATCAGCTGGTGCAACAGGTTCTGGTGGATCGCGACGTTGTGGATGCGCGAGTACGGAATCTGCCGCACGCTGCGCTCGAGCAGGCCGCTGCGCACGATCAGCCGGTCGTCGTCGATGCGGTAGCGGAAGGTCAGGTACTGCCAGACCGACACCACGACCAGCGCGCCCACGCCGATCAGCGGCAGCCACCACGGATACCCGTCGTCGCGACGACCGCCGGCGAACAGCAGCACCAGCAGGGGCACGATGAACTGCCGGAGGTTCTGCAGCAGCACGAACAGCCACGAGCCCGGATGCAGGCGCCGCTCGTGGTCCCCGGGCAGCAGCGCCTCGGGCGCGGCCGGCTCAGGCGTCGTCATGGTCGTCGTCGCGGGCGGCGCGCGCGGCCAGGGTGTCGCGCAGACGTTCGGCTTCCTCGAAGTCCAGACCCGACAGCGCCAGCGCGCTATTGCGCGTGCCGGCGGTATGCACGATCAGCGTGGCCAGTCCGAATGCGCGCTCCAGCGGGCCGCGCCGCACGTCGAGATGCTGCACGCGGTTGCCCGGCACGCGAACATCGCTGCGCCACAGGTGGCCGCGCCGCACGCCGAAGCCGTCGTCGTCGATGCGCCAGCGCGTGCGCAGCCAGCGCCGGCGGGCGATGAAGACCGCCCAGGCGGGAATCAACAGCAGCAGCGCGCCGGCGATCGCGAACGACAGCGATTGCCGGTCGGCCGCGATCAGGCCCACGCCGAGCGCGATGGCCAGCGGGACCAGCGTGCCGACCAGCGCGGAGATCGTCGCCAGCGTGCGCGCGCGGACCGGCAGGGGCTGCCAGACATCGGTTTCGACCTGCGGCGCAGGCGGCGCCGGCTCGGGCAACGGGGGCGGTGTCGCGTCGAAGTCGCTGCCGGTCATCGGCGTCGTTCCAGGTCGAGATAGGGGTTGTCGTCGCCCGAACCGGACGGGCGGGCCTTGTAGCGCTTGTAGGTCCACTGGTACTGCGCGGGATCGCGACGGGCGATGTGTTCGACGCCGGCGTTGAGCGCGGTGGTGGCGCGCACGAGATCGGCATCGGCGATCGCCGGATGTGCAGGTTCGATGCGCAGCGAGAAGTCGGGGCCATCGCCGATGCGCTCGCAGTAGGCGAACAGCACCGTCGCGCCGGTGCGCTCGGCGAGGCGAGAGGTCAGTGTCATCGTCAACGCCGGCATGCCGAAGAACGGTGCGAATTCGCCGTCGCCGGCCTTGGGCTGCTGGTCGGGCAGGATGCCGACCACGCCGCCATCCTTGAGCGTCTTCCAGAGCTGGCGCACGGCCGGCCCCTCGGCCCGCACCTGGCGCACGCGATCTGGCACGCCGGCGCGGACCAGGCGCAGGAAGGCCTCGCCGACCTTCGAGTCGGGCGCGCGATAGAGGATCGAGATCGGCGTGCGCGCAGCCAGCCACTGATTGAGCAGTTCCCAGTTGCCGTAATGCGGCGCGCAGACGATCAGGCCGCGACCGTCGGCCAGCGCCGCGTCGAACAGGCCGACGCCGTGCTGCTCGCGCAGCAGGCGCAGGTTCTGGGCGTGCGGACGCGTCCACAGGCGCAGCGTTTCGAGCGTCTGCAGCGCCGTCGTGCGCAGAATGGCCTTCTGCAGCGCATCGCGTTCGTCTGCGGTCAGCTCGGGATAGGCCAGTTCGAGATTGCGCAGCGCGACGCGGCTCTCGCGACTGCCGGTCGCACGACCGAGCATCGCGACGGCACTGGCGATCCCGCGCTGCACGAACGCGGGCAGCGCGCCGACGAGGGTGGCAAGCAGATAGAGAAGGCGGGCGATGAAGTCCTGCATGGCGGAAGTCTATCGGGTGGGGCGGGAGTTCGGAGATGCCCTGCGTCGGGGCGCTGGGCGTGCAAACAGTCGCCAGGGTTCCGATCTGGCTGTTGCTGTTGCTGCTGCTGTTGCTGTTGCTCGGCTCTTGACCTTTCGAGCCGTAAAGCGAGCCGAGCATCGCAGGATGACGGGGTCGAAGAGCAGCCCATGTCTGAGCGTAGCGAGTTTGGGCTGCGTGCCCCGTCTTCCGAGAAGCGCAGGGGACCGATGCGGCTGTATCGCATCGGATCGCGTCCGGCGAAGGCGGTTTTGCTTCCTTTTGACAAGACAAAAGGAAGCCGCGCGCGGCGCGTGCGGAAGCCTTGGGCTTGATCTTGATTTTTGTTGTTGTCGGCAACGGCAACGGCAAAGCGAACAACTGAAGCAAGTGCAGGGCTTTCGCCCGCTGCGCGTGCGAGTTTCTTTTGGCGGGACCCAAAAGAAACCAAAAGGTCCCTTCGCCGGACGCGATCCGCCGCATGAAGCCGCGGCGGTTCCCTCCGCGCTTCGCCTGACGCGGCACGCAGCCCAAACTCGCTACGCTCAGACATGGGCTGCTCTACGGCCGCGCCAGGCTGCAGTGCTCGGCTCGCTTTACGGCTCGCAGATCAAAGGCTGAAAGCCAAAGCCAAAGCCAAAGCCAAAGCCAAAGCCAAAGCCGAAGCCAAAGCCAAAGCCGAAGCCAGAGCAAGAGCTGGAGCCGGAGCTTGAAGGAAGATCAAGATGGATCCCGCGTGACCCGACATGCGGCTGTTGAAAGCCGCGAGGATGACAGCAAGGCAACACGACGCGTGAAGCTCAGCCGTCAACGGAACTGCAACCCCAAAACGCAGAACGCCGCCCGAAGGCGGCGATCCGGAGGTCACACCCGAAGGCTCAGTCGCGATCGTTGTCGATCGCCGTGCGCTCCGTCGCGAACGGGTTGAGGCGACGGATGCGCCACGGCTCGTTCGGCCAGTTCTCGGTCAGCGCCGGGTGGTCGGGCTCGTTCTGCTGCAGCACGCGACGGGCGTCGGCGGCGAGGGTTTCGTTGCCGAGGCGGGCGTAGCTGACCGCGAGCAGGGCGACGGCGTCGTTCTGGTACTCGCTCTGCGGATAGGTTTCCAGCAGGTAGGTCGCGCGCTGGGCGGCGGCGACGTAGGCCTCGCGGCGCAGGTAGTACAGGCCGCTCTCGATCTCGTGGCGGGCGAAGGTGTTGCGCAGCGCGACCATGCGCTGGCGCGCGTCGGCGGCGTAGCGGCTGTTCGGGTAGCGGTCGGCGACGGTGTTGAAGTCCGAGTAGGCCTGGTTCGGCGAGGCCAGGTCGCGACGGCTGCTGTCCAGGCTCCACACGCGCTGCAGAAACACCGTGTCACGGCTGGAGTTCACCAGGCCACGCAGGTAGTACATGTAGGGGATGTTGCGGTGCGTGGGATAGGTGCGGATGAAGCGGTCGATGCCCGAAATCGCCTCCTCGTTGTTGCCCATCTTGTAGTTCGCGTACGCGGTCTCGACCAGCGCCTGCTCGGTGTAGGGGCCGTAGGGGTACTGGGCGACGAGGCGGCGGAAGGTCACCGCGCCGTTGTTCCAGTTGCCCTTGCGCATCGAGTCGTGGCCCTTCTGGTAGAGCTCGGCGACGGGCACGCCCTCGTTCTCGTCGTCCTTGGTGTTGCGCGAACAGCCGGTGGCGACCAGCGCGGCCAGCAGCAGGAGCACCGAGGCGCGGGCCAGGGCGCGGAACGGCGAGGCGGAACGTGGGGTCATGGGTGCATTGGGCGTCTGGGCACGAACGTCGGATAATAACAGTCCGGGCCACGTGCCCGTCTCCCACGCCTGAACCCGAGCCTTCCGATGTCCGAAACCCCCGACGACCTCCTCGACCAGCGCACCGCCACGGTGCCCGATGCCTCGGCGGGACGGCGTTTCGACGCGGTGCTGGCCGAGCTGTTCCCGCAGTTCTCGCGCTCCAAGCTCACCACCTGGATCAAGTCCGGCGAGGTGCTGCTCGACGGCGAAGTGCCGCGGCCGCGCGATCCGGTGGTCGGCGGCGAGACCGTCAGCCTGAACGTGGTGCTCGACACCCAAACCCAGGCCGAGCCGCAGGACATCCCGCTGTCGGTGCTGTTCGAGGACGACCAGGTGATCGTGGTCGACAAGCCGGCAGGCCTGGTCGTGCACCCCGGCGCCGGCAATCCCGATGGCACCCTGGTCAACGCCCTGCTGTTCCGCGATGCCTCGCTGGCGACGCTGCCGCGCGCGGGCATCGTGCACCGGCTCGACAAGGACACCTCCGGCGTCATGGTCGTCGCGCGCACGCTCGAAGCGCACAACGCGCTGGTCGAACAGCTCTCCGCGCGCGACGTGCATCGCCAGTACGTCGCGGTGGTCGTCGGCGCGCTGGTGTCGGGCGGCACGGTCGATGCGCCGATCGACCGCCATCCGCGCGATCGCATCCGCATGGCCGTCCGCGAGGACGGCCGTGACGCGGTGACCCATTACCGGCTCAAGGAGCGGTTCCGCGCGCACACCGCGCTCGAATGCCGGCTCGAAACCGGCCGCACGCACCAGATCCGCGTGCACATGGCGCATCTGCGGCACGCGATCCTGGGCGATCCGCTGTACGGCGGATCGCTGAAGCTGCCCAAGGGCGCGTCGGACGAGATGATCGCCGCGCTGCGCGGCTTCCGTCGTCAGGCGCTGCACGCCGAGACGCTGGAGTTCAAACACCCGGTCAACGGCGAGGCGGTGCGCTGCACCGCGCCTCTGCCCGAGGACATGCAGCAGCTGATGAAGACGCTGCGGGCCGACGCGCTGGCGCATCCGGAGCTGGGGCGCCGATGAGCGCGCTGCTGCACGCCGACTGGCCCGCGCCACGCGGCGTGCATGCACTGACGACGCTGCGCCACGGCGCCGGCGCGTCGCAGGCGCCGTTCGACAGCTTCAATCTCGGCAATCACCGCAGCGCCACCGGCGACGATCCGGAGGCGGTCGCGCGCAACCGCGCGTCGCTGGTCGACGTGGCGGGACTGCCGTCACCGCCGCACTGGTTGCAGCAGGTCCACGGCGTGGACGTCGTGCGCTTCGCCGCGCCGGCAGGCGAGGGGCAGCAGGCGCTGGTCGAGGCGGATGCGGCGGTGACGTCGGAGGCGGGTGTGGTCCTCGCGATCCTCACCGCGGACTGCCTGCCGGTGGTGTTCGCCAGCGACGATGGCCGCGAAATCGGCGCCGCGCATGCGGGCTGGCGCGGACTGGCGGCGGGGGTCCTCGAAGCGACGGTGGCGAAGATGCTCGCCGCGCCGTCTGCGGTGCGCGTCTGGCTGGGGCCGGCCGCGGGACCGGCGTCCTACGAGATCGGGGCGGAGGTCCGCGACCCCTTCGTCACTGCCGATCCCGGCGCGGAAGCGGCGTTCGTGGCGACGCGGGCGGGGCATTGGCGCGTCGATCTGTACGCACTGGCGCGGCGCCGGCTCGAAGCGGTCGGTATCCGCCGCGATGCGATCCATGGCGGCGATCGCGACACGATCGGCGAGCCGGATGCGTTCTTCTCGCATCGCCGCGACCAGCGCACGGGACGGATCGCGACGCTGGTGTGGATGACTTGAGCCCTCCCCCGCAAGGCGGGGAAGGGGTGGGTGGGGGCGAACTCTCAGGCTTGCGCTGACAACGACTCGAGCCAGGCCCACGCTCGGGATCGGTTTCATGAGTCCGGAGGGTTTGCCCCCATCCCGGCCTTCCCCCGCGCGCGGGGGAAGGGGCGAATCATGCTTCTCGCATCGCCGTGACCAGCGCACGGGACCGATCGCGCGCTGGTGTGGATGGCTGGAGACTGAGCCCTCCCCTGCGAAGCGGGGGAGGGTTGGGTGGGGGCGAACTTTCAGGCTTGCGCTGACAACGATTTCAGCCAAGCGCCCGCTTGAAGTCGATCGTCCTTCGATCTGAGGACTTGCCCCCATCCCAACCTTCCCCCGCATGCGGGGGAAGGGGCGAGTCATGCGGGCTGCAACTCTGCGGCCAGACTCAGAACGCGTACCGCACCCGCCCGTAGTAGTAGGCGCCGCTGCTGCCGATGCCCGACAGCACGTCGTAGGGCAGGTTGCCGAAGTAGAAGATGTCCTCGTTCGACAGGTCGGCGTATTCGTCGGTCAGGTTCAGGCCACCGATCGCCAGCGTCCACTTCTCGCCGAGGCGCACTTCGGCTTCCGCTTCGAGCTGCCATTTGGCGCCGTAGACCTGCTCGGGCTCGAAGCCGCCGCCGAAGTTGAAGACGCGTCTGGTGCTGCCGTGGCGGGTCACGCGGGCGAGCAGATTCCAGCGGTCGTCGTTCCAGCTGGCGGTGAAGGCCGAACGCGTGCGCGGCGCGGCATCGGTCAGGGTGTTGCGTTCCTCGACGCCGAACAGCACCGCATCCGGCACGACCGCCGATAGCGCGGCCGGCGTGGCGACGACGCGCTTGATCTCGGTCTCGGCATAGCTCCAGGTGCCGGTCAGCAGCAACTGTCCGCCGGCCAGCGGATGACGCCAGTTGGCGACCGCTTCGGCGCCACGCGTCTGCGTGTCGGCGGCATTGGTGAAGAAGCTCACGCTCTCCACGCCCGGCACGCCGAAGGTGCTGTCGATGTAGGCGGTCAGTGCATCGCTGGTGATCGCTTCCGACAGCGCGACGCGGTCGTCGATGTCGATCTGGAACAGGTCCAGCGAGAAGTCGAAGGTCTCGCCGACGCGACTGGTGAAACCGAGGCTCGCGTTGAGTGCCTGCTCGGGCGAGAGGTCGGTCGCGCCGAGTGCGCGCGCGATCGGGTTGTTGACCGACAGCAGGCGGCTCTGGATCAGCTGGCCGGCCGAGTTGTAGCCGGTGCCAGTGGACTCGAAGCCGCTCTGGCCGAGCGACGGCGCGCGGAAATTCTTCGACAGCGCACCGCGCAGCGCGAACGCCGGCACGAACTCGTAGCGCGCGGCGAGCTTGCCGGTCACTTCGCCACCGAAATCGCTGTAATGCTCGTAGCGCACGGCGGCGTCGGTGCTGAAATTCTCGCCGAAACTGCTCGACAGGCTGGCGTAGACGCTGGCGACGTTGCGATCGAGATCCGCCTCGTCCTGCGGCGTCAGGCCACCGCCGGCCTGCGAGCCGGTCGGACGATCCGTGAACGGGCCGGCCGCGTAGCTGGCCGGGTCGCCGGCGCCGGTTTCGTAATGCTCCACGCGGTATTCGACGCCGGTGGCGAAGGTGTGCAGGTTGTCGCCCTGCGAGAACAGGCGGCTGATGTCGACGTTCGCCAGCGTCTGGTCGAAGCGGTAGTCGCCGGTCTTGAAGCGCGTGGGGCTTGAGGGCCCAAGCGATGCATTGAGCGAGTTGCGCAGGCGGTAGGTGTATTCGTTGCGGCCATGGTTGAGGCTGGCGTCAATGTCCCATTCGCCCACGTGGCCGCGCACGCCGGCCACGCCGGCGACGTCGAGGTTCTCGCCGATCGAGACCGGGCGGTAGCCGTTCGGATACACCTCCGGCCAGTTCGCTTCGCCATCGGGGTAACGGAAGTAGTTCGCGCCTTCGGTGTCGCGCTGGTTGTAGGTGCCGAACGCATAGAACACCGCCGATTCGCCCAGCGGAATCTCGCTGTTGAACCAGCCGTTGATGTCCTTGGCCGCGCCATTGCCGTGCTGGTAGTTGCGCTGGCCCTGCACGGCGAGGTTGGCCGGCGTCTGGTCCCACGGCGGAATCCGGTCGAAGCCGGCGCGGTTGGTCGGCGAGAGTTCCTTGTATTCCAGACCCACGCGCAGGAAGCCATCGTCGCCGAGCGAGGTGCCGACCTTCGCTGCAAGCGACGCGCTCTGGCCGTCGGTCAGCGTGCGGTCGATGGGCTCGAGCTTCGTGTGGTGCGCGCCGTAGCGCGCTTCGATCGCGCCGCCGTCGCCGGCATCGTCGAGGATGATGTTGATCACGCCGGCCACCGCATCCGCGCCGTACTGCGCGCCCGCGCCGTCGCGCAGCACTTCGATGCGCTTGATCGCGCTGAGCGGAATCGCGTTGAAATCGACCGGCGTGTTGCCGCGGCCGACCTTGGAACCCGTGGTCACCAGCGCCGAGACATGGCGGCGCTTGCCGTTGACCAGCACCAGCACCTGGTCGGGCGAGAGGCCACGCAGCTGCGCGGCGCGGATGTGGTCGGCGCCGCCCGAGTTCGACTGGCGCGGCATGTTGAACGAGGGCAACAGCGCCTGCAGCGCGCTGCCGAGTTCGCCGTTGACCGCACCGGCGCGGCGCAGGTCTTCGGGCGAGAGCACGTCGATCGGCGAAGTCGATTCGAGCACCGCGCGGTCGGTGGCCCGGGTGCCGGTGACGATCACCGCATCGAGGCGCGTGGCGCCGTCGGCCTCCTGCGCGTGTGCGACCACCGGCAGTGCCAGACCGCAGGCGACGGCCAGCGCCAGGGGTGTAGACACAAGGCGGGCGTTCGGCATGGGCATGGCGGTTCCTGATGGAGGCGGGGGGGAGAGGGGCGGTGCCGGGCGCCGACCTTGGGGAGGGGCGACGTGGCGCCCGGCACCGCGGCCACGCTGGGCGCGGCCGGCCTGCCATTGGGCACCTTCCATATTCATACGTCCATCGCGATCAAGCGATACAGTGTTGCGGCATTGCAACAATTCGCGGGCCGCCACGCCTCTAGCATGGCGCCCCCGCACCTGCCGGCCGCCGTCCATGTCACTGTCGTTCCGCCCCATCCTGTCGGCGCTCGCCGCATCGCTCCTCGCCGCCTGCGCCACCGGTGCGCCCGCACCCGCGCCGGGTGTGCCGGCCGTCGTGACCTCGGCCTATCACGGCGACGCCGCGCGACCGGCGGAAGGCCGTGGCTGGGTGCGCACCGAGCTGTACTTCGCCACCGGCCGTTGGGATGCCACGCCCGAAGACGCCGCAGCGGCCGAACAGCGCTGGCTCGATTTCCTCGACCGCGAGGTCACCCCGCGGTTCCCCAAGGGCCTGAGCGTGATCGACGTCTACGGCCAGTGGCTGCCGCCGGGCTCGGATACGCCCTCGCGCCTGCGCTCCAAGGAGCTGGTGGTGCATCATCCCGATACGCCGGAGCAGGCCGCCGCGATCGAGGCCATCCGCACCGCATGGAAGCAGGAAACCGGTCACCTGTCGGTGCTGCGCTCGCAGCTGCACGCCGACGTCTCCTTCTGATGCCCACGCCAGCCCCGAGGCCGCCCATGTCGTCCAGCCGCGTGTCCAAGACCGCTTATCGTCCCGCCCGTCTCGCGCTCGCAATGGCCTGCGCCCTGCCGGTCACCGTGCTTGCCCAGGAAGCAACGACGACGGCCTCCACGCCGGCCACGCTCGACGCGGTGCAGGTCACCGCGCAGCGCCGTGTGGAGAACATCCAGGACGTGCCGGTCTCGATCACCACGCTCGATGCCGAGACGCTCGGCGTGCTCGGCAGCGGCGGCACCGACATCCGCTTCCTCAGCGGTCGCGTGCCCAGCCTCAACATCGAATCGAGTTACGGCCGCGCGTTCCCGCGCTTCTACATCCGCGGCCTCGGCAACACCGACTTCGATCTCAACGCCTCGCAGCCGGTCTCGCTGATCTACGACGACGTGGTGCTGGAGAACCCGCTGCTGAAGGGTTTCCCGGTGTTCGACATCGCCGGCGTCGAAGTGCTGCGCGGCCCGCAGGGCACGCTGTTCGGCCGCAACACGCCGGCGGGCGTGGTCAAGTTCGACTCGGTGCGCCCGAGCCAGGATTTCGAGGGCTACGGCAAGCTGGCCTACGGCAGCGACAACATGTGGAACTTCGAGGGCGCGGTCGGTGGCGCGCTGACCGAGCGCTGGTCGGCGCGCGTGTCGGCGCTGTACCAGCGCCGCGACGATACGGTGCGCAACACCTTGGCCGGTGCGCCCAACGACGGTTTCGAGGGCTACGACGAATCCGCCGCGCGCGTGCAGTTCCTCTACGAAGGCGACGGCTTCGAAGGCCTGTTCAATCTGCACCGCCGCGATCTCAACGGCACCGCGCGCCTGTTCCGCGCCAACATCGTCGAGCCGGGCAGCAACCGCTTCCGTCCCGGTTTCGATCGTGAGACCGTCTCGCTCGACGGCGTGAACTTCTCCGACCTCGAGACCTGGGGCGGCAGCGCCCGCCTGCGCTGGGATTTCGGCCGGTACAGCCTGTACTCGATCACCGGTTACGAGACGCTGGAATCCTTGAACCGCGGCGACATCGACGGCGGCTACGGCGCGGTGTTCCTGCCCGACTCGGGCCCTGGCCTGATTCCGTTCGCGTCCGAATCGGCCGACGGCATTCCCGAGCACAAGCAGATCAGCCAGGAAGTGCGGCTGGAATCGAACCTCGACGGCCCCTTCGACTGGCAGGCCGGCGCGTTCTGGTTCCGCGAGGACCTCACTGTCGACAGCTTCAACTACGACTCGCTGAGCCCGGGCAATCCGCAGACCGGCCACGCCGTGCAGGAACAGCGCAATACCGCGTGGGCGCTCTTCGCATCCGGCGAGTACGCCGCAACCGACAAGCTGAAACTTCGCGGCGGCCTGCGCTATACCCAGGACAAGAAGGACTTCAGTGCCAGCGTGCTGCAGGCGGTGCCGTTCGGCACGCCCGTCGGTGGCCCGTTCTTCGAGAACACCGACGTCGACGACATCAGCTGGGACGCCAGCGCGGTCTACGAGTTCAACGACGACGTCAACGTCTACGGCCGCGTCGCCAAGGGCTTCCGCGCGCCGTCGATCCAGGGGCGCCTCGCGTTCGGCGGCATCTCGGTCGCCGATTCGGAAGAAGTGATCTCCTACGAAGTCGGCGTCAAGGCCGACCTGTGGGACCGTCGCGGCCGTATCGGCTTCAACCTGTTCCGCTACGACGTCGACGGCCAGCAGCTGATCGCCGTCGGCGGCGCGACCAACCAGGCGATCCTGCTCAACGCCGACAAGTCGATCGGGCAGGGCGCCGAACTCGACCTGCAGGCCTGGCTCACCGACACGCTGCTGGTGACCTGGGGCACGAGCTACAACGACACCGAGATCGACGACCCGAACCTCGCGGTCGCGATCTGCGGCGGCGGCTGCACCATCACCGACCCGACGACGGTCATCAACGGTCAGACTTTCGCCCTGGTCGACGGCAATTCGCTGCCGCAGGCGCCGAAGTGGATCCACAACCTCACCGCGCGCTGGGGCGTGCCGGTGGGCGACGACGCCGAGTTCTACGTCTACACCGACTGGGCGTATCGCGGGCAGGTCAACTTCTTCCTGTACGAGTCGCCGGAATTCCGCGGCCGTTCGACGCTCGAAGGCGGCCTGCGCGTGGGCACCAACTGGAACCAGGGCAATTACGACCTCGCCGTGTTCGGCCGCAACATCACCGACAGCACGCGCATCGTCGGCGGCATCGACTTCAACAACCTCACCGGCTTCGTCAACGAGCCGCGGACCTGGGGTGTGGAGTTCACGGCGAAGTTCTGAGGGTGATGTCTGGTCCGTCGACGATGTCCGTGACGGGTTCGGATTCGTGGCGTCGCGCTCGGTCGCGTGTGCCCAGATGTCCGTCATCCCGGCGAAAGCCGGGATCCAGCGACTTCCGCGCAGGCATGCGCCAAGCCGAACGTGAAAAGCACAGACGCTGGATTCCGGCCTTCGCCGGAATGACGGGTCAGAGAGATTTCTTTCAGTTCCGGGAAACCGATGTCCACTGCAACCCCCACCCACCGCCCCCGCTGGTTCGTCCCCGGCGACATCAACGGCTTCTTCGGCCTCGTCGTCGACAATCTGTCGATCCTCGGCTTCATCGCCGCGGCGCTGGTCGGGATCTTTGGCGTGCCGGCCGACATCGTGTTCGGGCGCATGTTTCCGGGTACCGCGTTCGGGGTACTCGTCGGCAACCTGATGTACACGTGGATGGCACGCCGCCTCGCGCAGCGCACCGGCCGCGACGACGTGACCGCGATGCCGCTCGGTCTCGATGCGCCGACCAGCATCGGCATGGCCCTGCTGGTGCTGGGCCCGGCCTTCCTCGCGTTCCGCCAGCAGGGCCTGGATGCCGACGGCGCCGGCATCGCGACCTGGCAGCTCGGCATGGCGTCCCTGGTGGTGATGGGCATGCTGAAGCTCGTGCTGTCGTTCGCCGGCGACTGGATCACGCGCGTCGTGCCGCGTGCGGCGCTGCTGGGCTCGATCGGCGGCGCGGCGCTGATGCTGCTCGGCTTTCTGCCGTTGATCGAAACACTGCGCTCGCCGGTCGCCGGGTTCGCGACGCTCGGGCTGCTGCTCTACGTGCTGGTCGCGCGTGGCCCGGTGCCGCTGCGCCTGCCCGGCGTGCCATTCGCGCTGCTGGTGGGGCTGGCGCTGTACTACGGGCTCGGACTCGCCGGCCTGTCGCCGGGCTTCGCCTTGCCGGATGCGAACTGGCCCGCCCCCGCGTTGCCGGTGCCCAACCTCGGCTTCGTCGACGGCCTGTCGTCGACGCTGCCGTATCTGTCGCTGCTGCTGCCGTTCGGTCTGCTGATGGTCGTCGGCGGTATCAACGTCAGCGAGAGCGCGCGCGCCGCCGGCGACGACTACCGCACGCGTGACGTGTTGCTGGTCGAGGCCATCGCGACGCTGGTCGCCGGCGTCTGCGGCGGTGTCGCGCAGACCACGCCCTACATCGGCCAGCCGGCCTACAAGCACATGGGCGCGCGCAGCGGGTACACGCTGCTGACGGGTTTGTTCATCGGCTTCGGCGGCATGCTCGGACTCGTGTCCGGCCTGGTGCAGTGGCTGCCGGTGGCGGTGCTCGCGCCGATCATCGTCTTCGTCGGCATCGACATCACCGTGCAGGCCTTCCACAGCACGAAGCGCGAACACGCCATCGCGGTGTCGCTCGCGTTCCTGCCGGCCATCGCCTACCTGCTCAACATCAAGTTCGGCAATCCGGCGTGGATCGATCCCGAACGCATGGCCGCGCTCTACGCGCAGCTCGATGCCGGTCACGGTCTGCCGGAGATGGCGACGATCGTGGTGCTCGGCAACGGTTTCATCATCACCGCGATGCTGTGGGCGACCGCGCTGGTCGCACTGGTCGACCGGCGCCCGGGGGTGGCCGTCTCGGCGCTGCTTGCGGCCGCGGTGGCGTCGCTGTTCGGCGTGATCCATTCGGTCCATCCGACCGGCGCACTGGTGCTGCCGTGGCAGCTCGAGGGCCTGCGCCAGGCGATCGCGTTCCAGTTCGCGGCGGCCTACGCGGTGCTGGCGGTGATCGTCGGCCTGCTGTCGCTGCAGCGGCAACCGAAGCCTGTCTGAGCACCTGTCCAAAGTCCTGCTGCGCTTTCTGCGCGCCGGCACGCACCATCCGACTGCGCGCGCGACGGACTTTGATCAGGGTCTGAATCCTTGCGACGCGCAGCGGCTATCCTGCGCGCCCGATCCAGTGATGCGCCACGATGACGCCGACGCTCTACCAGACCCTGCTCGGCGCTGCGTTCTTCCGCCTGCCTGATACATTGCGCGCGCTACACGGCGTGCACGGTGCCGCGCGCTATTCGGGTGAGGTGACAGTCGTGCGCGGCAGCGGCCTGCTGTCGCGACTGTGCGCACGCGTGGCGGGCCTGCCGCGTGCGATGGCCGATGCGCCGGTCACGGTGGAGTTCGCCAGCGGCCCCAAGGGCGAAATCTGGGCGCGCGCGTTCGGCGCGGCGCCCAAGGTCTCGCGCATGCGTTCGAAGCTGTGGCATCGCGACGGCCAGTTGCGCGAGCGCCTGGGCCCGCTGCAGTTCCGGTTCGTGTTGCACACCTGGGACGGCACGATCTTCTGGAACGTCGTCGGCGTGCGCCTGCTCGGCATCCTGCCGCTGCCGGCGGCGCTGTTCCGCGACGTGCGCTGCAACGAGCGGCAGGTCGACGGCCGCTATGCCTTCGAAGTGGACGCCGCGATGCCGCTGGTCGGTCGGATCGTCCACTACCGCGGCTGGCTGCTGCCCGACGCCGGCGATCACGCCTGATCGTCGATAATGGTCGGCCCCTTCGAAGGAGCCGTGCCATGACCGGACAGACCGTCGCCGATCTCGCCCGGGTGCCGGGCGTCGCGCCTCGCGATGCCGCCACCCGAAATTTCGTGTTCAACCACACCATGCTGCGGGTCAAGGACGCGACGGCGTCGCTGGACTTCTACACCCGCGTGCTCGGCTTCACCCTGGTGCGCAAGGCCGATTTCGAGCAGGCGAAGTTCTCCCTGTTCTTCCTCGCACTGGTCGACGACGTGAGCGTGATTCCCGATGACGAAGCGGCGCGCCGCGAATGGATCGCGCGTCAGCCCGGTGTGCTGGAACTCACCCACAACCACGGCACCGAATCGCAGGACGGCCCGGTCTATCACGACGGCAATAGCGACCCGCGGGGATTCGGCCACATCTGCGTCAGCGTGCCGGACATCCATGCGGCTTGCGCGCGTTTCGAGGACCTCGGCGTGCCGTTCCAGAAGCGCCTGACCGACGGCACGATGAAGTCGATCGCCTTCATCAAGGACCCGGACGGCTACTGGGTGGAGATCATCCAGCCGACGCCGCTCTGAGGTACGCCTTGGCCCGCGTGCGGCGAGGTCGTGTCGCGAAGCACGGCACGCGCCTGTGAGACGCTGACCCACTGCGGTTCGCGCTGGCGATGTTCCCGGCGACCCGGTGGTTTGCCCCAGTCAACCCTCCCCCGCACGCGGGGGGAGAGCGCCGGAAGACGTTCAGCCGCGGGTCGCCGCCAGCGTCTTGAGGAAATCCTTCCGCCATGCGTGGATGTCGTACTCGCGGATGCGGGCGATCATCGACTGCCAACGCTCGCGCCGCGCCTCGCGCGGCATCGCCATGGCGGCGGCGATGGCATCCGACACGCCGTCGCTGTCGAAGGGATTCACCAGCAGGGCGCCGTCGAGTTCGCGCGCGGCGCCGGCGAAGATCGACAGCACCAGCGCGCCGGGATCGTCGCCGTCCTGCGAGGCCACGTATTCCTTGGCGACGAGATTCATGCCGTCGCGCAGCGGCGTGACCAGCCCCATGCGTGACAGGCGGTAGAAGCCGGTCAGCGCGGGATGCGGGTAGGTGCGATTGACGTAACGCACCGGCGTCCAGTCGGGCTCGGCATGCGCGCCGTTGATGTGGCCGGCGTACTGCTCCAGTTCGCGTCGCAGGGCGCGATAGCTCGCCACGCCGCCGCGCGAGACCGGTGCGATCTGCAGATAGGTCATCTTGCCGCGCTGGTCGGCATGGCGCTCGAAGAAGCGTTCGATCGCGCGGAAGCGTTCGGGCAGGCCCTTCGAATAGTCCAGCCGGTCGACGCCGATCGCCAGTGCGCGTCCGTTGAGGCTGGCGTGCATGCGCTTGGTCACCGGACTGCGCGCCGCGGTGGCGGCCAGCGATTCGATCGCGGCCGCATCGATGCCGATCGGGAAGGCGGCCGCGACGAACTGGCGGCCATCGTGGTCGCGCAGGTCGCCCTGGCCGGCCACGCGTCCGCCGCGGAACAGGCGGATGTAATCCTGGAAGCGCTCCAGGTCGCGCTCGGTCTGGAAGCCGACCAGGTCGTAGGACGACAGCGCACCGAAGGTCTTCTCGTGATGCGGCAGGCCGGCGACGATGTCGGCCGAGGGAAACGGCACGTGCAGGAAGAAGCCGATGCGCGCGCGCACGCCGCGCTTGCGCAGTTCCTGCGCCAGCGGGAACAGGTGGTAGTCGTGCACCCAGACGATGTCGTCGTCGCGCAGTTCCTTGGCCAGCTTCTCGGCGAACAGCGCATTGACGCCGCGATACGCAGCCTGGGTCATGGCGTTGTAGTCCACCAGGTCCAGCCGGAAATGCAGCAGCGGCCACAGCGTGCGGTTGGCGAAGCCGTTGTAGTAGCCCTCGTAATCCTCCCGCGACAGGTCGACGGTGAGGTAGGTGATCTCGCCGTGCGCCTCGCGGTGCACCTCGCCCGAATGCGCGCGCGCCACCTTGCCACTCCAGCCGAACCACAGGCCGCCGGTTTCCTTCAGCGCCGCGTCGAGCGCCGTTGCCAGGCCACCGCTCTGGCTCGCGCCCGGCAAGGCGACGCGATTGGAGACGACGACCAGGCGGCTCATGCGGCCTCCTGCCAGCTGCGCGACAGGCGCATCGCGGCCATGATCAGGCCGACGTGCGAATAGGTCTGCGGGAAGTTGCCCCAGGCCTCGCCGGTCTCGAACGACAAGTCTTCCGACAGCAGGCCCAGATGGTTGCGGCGCGAGAGCAGTGTCTCGAACAGTTGCCGCGCCTCGTGCGTGCGGCCGATGGTCGCGAGCGCATCGATGTACCAGAACGTGCAGATGGTGAAGCTGGTCTCCGGTTCGCCGAAATCATCGGGCGTGACGTAGCGGAACAGGCCGTCGCCATGCCGCAGCGCCTGTCCGATCGCCTCGACCGTCGCGACGAAGCGCGGGTCGTCCGGCTTCACGAAGCCCAGATCGGCGAGCAGCAGCAGCGAGGCATCAAGCCGGTCGCCGCCGAAGGCATCGCCGAAATGGCCGGCCTCCGCATTCCAGGAGGCTTCGAGGATGCGCGTGCGCATCGCATCGGCGCGCGTGCGCCAGTAGCCCACGCGATTGGCCAGTTCGAGCTGGCCGGCAATGCGCGCGAGCCGATCGCAGGCGGCCCAGCACATCACCGCCGAGTAGGTGTGCACGTGCGCCTTGCCGCGGAATTCCCACAGGCCCGCATCGGGCTGGTCGTAGAGCTTGAAGGCCAGTTCGCCCAGCGGCTCGAGCTTGCGGAACGTTGCCGCATCGCCGCGATGCTCCAGGCGCCGGTCGAAGAACAGCTGGGTGGAGGCCAGCACCACGCTGCCGTAGGTGTCGTGCTGGCGCTGCACGTAGGCCAGGTTGCCGCGGCGCACCGGACCCATGCCGCGATAGCCGGCCAGCGCGGGCATCTCCTCTTCCAGCAGCTCGTGCTCGTAGGCGATGCCGTACAGCGGCTGCATGTCGCCGTCGTCGCTGACGGTGAGGTTGAAGATGTAGCGGATGTACTCCTCCATCGTGCGCGTGGCGCCCAGACGGTTGAGCGCGCGCACGACGAAGGCCGAATCGCGCATCCAGCAGTAGCGGTAGTCCCAGTTGCGCGGCGTGTCGGGCGCCTCGGGGATCGAGGTCGTCATCGCCGCGATGATGCCGCCGCTTTCCTCGTACTGGCTGAGCTTGAGCGTGATCGCGCTGCGGATCACCGCCTCCTGGAAATCCAGCGGGATCGACAGGTAGCGCACCCACTCGCGCCAGTAGTTCGTCGTGCGGTGCAGGCCGTCGCGTACGAACTCCACCAGCGGCTGGGTCAGCGTCTCGTCCGGGCCGAGGATGAAGTGCAGGTCGCGATCGAGCACGAAAGGCAGGCCGTCGCGCAGCAGGCGGATCGGCATGTCGGTCGTCGCGCGCAAGGTGAAGCCCGGCAGCACGAAACGGATGTGGTTGCTGCCCCAGGTGCTGTCGGGCGCGCGGGCGCCCCAGTCCGCGAGCGGGCGCAGCAGCACGCGGATGCGCGGGCTGCCCGAGAGCAGGCGCACGCGGCGCATCAGCATCACCGGACGGTAGAAGCGGTCGTGCTGGCGCCAGCGCGGCGCGAAGTCGGTGATCTCGATCGAGGCGCCGTGGCGGTCGTGCAGCACGGTGCGCAAGATTGCGGTGTTCTCGATGTAGTGTTGCTCGCTGCGCTCGAAATCGTCGAGTTCGATCGACCAGTCGCCGTGGCCGTCCTTCGGCGAGAGCAGAGCGCAGAACGCCGGGTCGCCGTCGAATGCGGGCAGGCAGGACCAGACGAGGCGCGCGTTGCGGTCGAACAGCGCGCCGAAACTGCCGTTGCCGACCAGGCCGAGATCGAGGCTGGGTGCTGCGGGTTGCGTCATGCGGGCGTCTCCGGGGTGCGTTCGGGCACGCCGAGCCAGCGATGCACGGCGGCGGTGTCGGGCAGGCGGTGGCGGGCGGCGCTGCCGGCGCGGTCGCCGACCAGCACGCTGATGCCGCCATGCGCATTGACGGCCGAGAAACCCGGCTCGTCGGTGAGGTCGTCGCCGGCGAACACCGGCACGCGGCCGGCGAACGGCGGTTCTTCGAGAAAGGCGAGAATCGCGCTGCCCTTGTCGGCGTGATGCGGGCGCAGTTCGATCACGTGGTCGCCGGGCTGCAGCTGGTAGCCCGGCAACTGCGTCAACGCGTGTTCGGCGAACGCGCGCAGCGCGGCGGCGGTGGCGTCCTTGTGCGGCTCGGGCGTCATGCGCCAGTGCAGGGCGATCGCCGCGCCCTTGTCTTCGAGCAGCGCGCCGGGATGCGTTGCGATCAGGGCCAGGCCCGCATCGCGCACCTTCGGCAGTGCGGCGGGCACGACCCCGGTACCTCCGGTATCGCCCGCGCGTCGCCGTTCGACGCCGTGCAGGCCGGCCGCCGTGAACGCACCCGGCGCGAACAGCGCATCGAGCGTGGCGAGATTGCGGCCGCTGACCAGGGCAAGGGCGCCGCCGAGCGCGCGCTGCAGCGCCGTGAGCCGCGCGACGAGCGCGGGCGGGACGTCGACCGCGTCAGGCCGCGGCGCGAACGGCAGAAGACAGCCGTCGACGTCGAGGAACAACGCAGCGTTCGCCGGCAGTGCGGGCGGTGGCGGCAGCGCGGTGGCGGCCGGAGATGGTATGAGCGGACTTGCCTCGGGGGATTGGCGCATTGCAGCATCATCGTCAGACTGCAGGAAAACCGATGTGAATCCGTCCGCAACACACGAAACGTCCCCGATCTCCGAGGGCCCCGTCGTCGTCTTCGACGGTGTCTGCGCCCTGTGCAGCGGCTGGGTACGCTTCCTGCTGCGTCACGACCGGCGCGGCGTGTTCCGCTTCGCGGCGATGCAGGACCCCGTCGGCCGCGGGTTGCTGGTCGCCCATGGCATCGACCCGGACGATCCGGTGTCGTTCCTGCTCGTCGACGGTCCGCAGGGCTGGCACGACAGCGACGGCGTACTTGAAGTGCTGCGGCGGCTGGGTGGTGTCTGGCGGGTCGCGACCGCGCTGCGCATCATCCCGCGGCGCCTGCGCGATGTGGCCTACCGGTCTCTGGCCCGCAACCGCTACCGGGTGTTCGGGCGTCGTGACAGCTGCATGCTGCCGCCGCCCGGCACACGCGAGCGGTTTCTGTGACGGCGGCTCAGAACGGAATCCAACTGCTCCGGTAGGGGCCGCCGCAGGCGATCGCGATGTCACGCTGGAACATGCGCGTTGGCGCTTCGTCCCCACCACTGCCGCCGCCCAGCGTCACCTCGTCACCATCGAACACCGCATTGCCGTTGCCGTCGCTGACGCCCCTCCGGCCATCGCTACCGGTCACTGATCGATAGCTGTGGGGCCAGATGAGGGTGGCATCCCCGGGCGGCGAGGCGCGTTCGAGACGGAAGAGCCGTTCCGATAGGCGAGCCGGCCCGTGGACGATCCGGTCAGCCAGACCTCTTCCAGTCCCGGGGGCGGTGGCTCGTAGCGCACGAGGTCGTTCGGCACGACCGGTGCAATCGATCCGTGCGCACATGCCGTTATCGCCAGCACGGCGGGCAGCACCCAGCCGCGCGCGGCCCGGTATGCGTGATGGACATCCTTGCGCATGTGCGTCTCCGTGATGATCAGTCCTCGATACCGCCATCGAGCTCCGGATAGTGGCGGAAGATCCCCTGCGTGTTGAACGCCAGCCGGCGCTCCGATGCCAGATAGGCCGCGATGTTCGGACGCTCGGCGATCCGCGCTTCCAGTGCGCGCAGATGCGGAATCTTCGGCGCCAGCGCGTCCATCGCCTTCGGATACGCGTAGTCGAGTCCGCGCACGATCTGGAACAGCGAGAGGTCGACGTAGGAGTGGCTGCGCAGTGCGTGCAGGCCGCCGGCCTGCGCCAGCACCTGTTCGAAATGGCCGAGGAACTTCGGCAGCCGGTTGCGGCGCAGGTCCGCGGCGCGCTGCCTGGCGGCGGCCTTCTGGTCTTCGTAATAGGCCGCGCTGGCGATCGGGTGGTGGCTGTCGTGGATCTCGGTCACGAGGTCGGCGATGGTCAGCTGCAGCTGCAGCGCTTCCAGTCGACGCGATTCGGCCTCCGGCACCAGACCCAGCTGCGGGCCGAGGAAGTGGAGGATGTTGGCGACCTGCGCGATGACCAGCCGGCCGGCCTTGAGGAACGGTGGCGCAAACGGACGGGCGCCCGCCTCTGCGCCGTCGAGGAACGGCTGCAGGACCTCGTCGCCGTGATCGCGCGCGACGTCGGCGTAGTCGGCCCCAGCGTCCTCCAGCGCCAGCCGCACGAACTCGCCGCGGCCCTGGATGCCGGTCCAGTAATAGAGCTGGTAATGCATTTGCGGCTCCGTTGTCGGGTGAGGTGCCACCGTAGGCCGGTCGCCGCAAGGCGCGGGTGAGGGACGCGGCAGGATTCCGTCAGGTCGGCTTCGCATCCCCGGCCGCCGGGCGCTTGCAACACGCCGCTTCGACCGCATCTGGAGGACATTGCCGGCCCGGCCGGCCCTTCTCTTCCCCGAGGATTTCCCGATGCGGATGGACAAGCTCACTTCGCGCTTCCAGCAGGCCCTGAGCGACGCGCAGTCGCTGGCCGTCGGGCGCGACCACAACTTCATCGAACCGGTGCATCTGCTGCTGGCGCTGATCGACCAGCAGGGCGGCGGCACGCGCCCGCTGCTCGGCCAGGCCGGCGTGAACGTGCCGGTGCTGCGCGAGCGGCTGACCGAGGCGCTCGAGCGCATGCCCAAGGTCACCGGACAGGCCGGCCAGCTGTCGGTCGGCAACGATCTCTCGCGCCTGCTCAACGTGACCGACAAGCTGGCGCAGCAGAAGGGCGATGCGTTCATCGCCTCCGAGCTGTTCGTGCTCGCCGCGCTCGACGACACCGGAGACGCCGGCAAGGCGCTCAAGGCGGCCGGCGCCGACAAGGCGCGGCTGGAGGCCGCGATCGCCAAGGTGCGCGGCGGCGAGAGCGTGCAGGACGAAAACGCCGAGGAATCGCGCCAGGCGCTGGAGAAGTACACGATCGACCTGACCGCGCGCGCCGAGAGCGGCAAGCTCGATCCGGTGGTCGGGCGCGACGAGGAAATCCGCCGCACGGTGCAGGTGCTGCAGCGGCGCACCAAGAACAATCCGGTGCTGATCGGCGAGCCGGGCGTGGGCAAGACCGCCATCGTCGAAGGCCTGGCGCAGCGCATCGTGAACAACGAAGTGCCCGAGGGCCTGCGCGGCAAGCGCGTGCTCTCGCTCGACATGGGCGCGCTGATCGCCGGTGCGAAGTACCGCGGCGAGTTCGAGGAGCGCCTGAAGGGCGTGCTCAACGATCTGGCCAAGAACGAAGGCCAGATCATCCTCTTCATCGACGAGCTGCACACCATGGTCGGCGCCGGCAAGGCCGACGGCGCGATGGATGCGGGCAACATGCTCAAGCCCGCGCTCGCGCGCGGCGAGCTGCACTGCATCGGCGCAACGACGCTCGACGAATACCGCAAGTACGTCGAAAAGGACGCCGCGCTGGAGCGCCGCTTCCAGAAGGTGTTCGTCGGCGAACCGAGTGTCGAGGACACGATCGCGATCCTGCGCGGCCTGAAAGAACGCTACGCGGTGCATCACGGCGTGGAGATCACGGATCCGGCGATCGTCGCCGCGGCCACGCTGTCCAACCGCTACATCGCCGACCGCCAGCTGCCCGACAAGGCCATCGACCTGATGGACGAGGCGGCGAGCCGCATCCGGATGGAGATCGACTCGAAACCCGAGGAACTCGACCGCAAGGAACGCCGACTGATCCAGCTCAAGATCCAGCGCGAGGCGCTGAAGAAGGAGCGCGACGCCGAATCGAAGCAGCGCCTCGCCGATCTGGAAACCGAGATCGAGTCACTCGAGCGCGACTACAACGATCTGGAAGAGGTCTGGAAGGCCGAGAAGGCCACCGTGCAGGGCGCGACGAAGATCAAGGAGCAGATCGAGGCGGCCAAGCTCGACCTCGAATCGGCGCAGCGCACGCAGGATTACGCGCGCATGAGCGAGATCCAGTACGGGCGCATTCCCGAGCTCGAAAAGCAGCTCCGGGCCGCGCAGGAAGCCGAAACGCAAGGCTTCACCCTGCTGCAGGACAAGGTCACCGCCGAGGAGATCGCCCAGGTCGTCGCGCGCTGGACCGGCATTCCGGTCAGCAAGATGCTCGAGGGCGAGCGCGAGAAGCTGCTGGCGATGGAGTCGCAGCTGCACACGCGCGTGATCGGCCAGGAGGAAGCGATCAAGGTCGTGTCCGATTCGGTGCGCCGCTCGCGCGCGGGTCTGTCCGATCCCGATCGTCCGACCGGCTCGTTCCTGTTCCTGGGCCCCACCGGCGTCGGCAAGACCGAGCTGTGCAAGGCACTGGCCGAGTTCCTGTTCGACAGCCAGGACGCGATGGTGCGCATCGACATGAGCGAGTTCATGGAAAAGCACTCGGTCGCGCGCCTGATCGGTGCGCCCCCGGGCTACGTCGGCTACGAGGAAGGCGGCTATCTGACCGAGGCCGTGCGTCGTCGCCCCTACAGCGTGATCCTGCTCGACGAGGTCGAGAAGGCCCACCCGGACGTCTTCAACATCCTGCTGCAGGTGCTCGACGACGGCCGCCTGACCGACGGCCAGGGCCGCACCGTCGACTTCCGCAATGTCGTCATCGTGATGACCTCCAACCTCGGCTCGCACCAGATCCAGGAGATGAGCGAGCGCGGCACCGACGCCGACAGCGCTGAGGGCTACACGCAGATGAAGGCCGCGGTGATGGGCGTCGTGCAGGCGCACTTCCGCCCGGAGTTCATCAACCGGCTCGATGACATCGTGGTGTTCCACCCGCTGCAGAAGGCGCAGATCCGCGAGATCGCAAAGATCCAGATGCGCGGGCTCGAGAAGCGCCTGGCCCAGCGCGGACTGCGCATCGAGGTGTCGGAAGCGGCGTTCGATCTGCTGGGCAACGTCGGATTCGACCCGGTCTACGGCGCGCGTCCGCTCAAGCGCGCGATCCAGCAGCAGCTGGAAAACCCGCTCGCCTCGAAGATCCTCGCAGGCGACTTCGCGAGCGGCGACACCATCGCCGTCGATGTGGCGGGCAGCGAGCTGGGGTTCTCGAAGCGATGATTCGCAGTCGGCTGCATCGGCGCGTGCGTATACGCGCCGATGCAGCGCTGCGAGTTCCGGTTACGACGCCTGTGGTCCGACGCAGCGGCTGTCGGGTAGTACGTCGCCCTGCGGGTCACGCGCACTGCCGATCACGTAGCGCGCGTTCGGGTGACCGAGCGAGGCGATGAAGTCCGCGCGGCTGGCGTCGTCGAATACCAGTACCAGGCGCGCTTGGCGCTTCCATGCGGGGCCTCGTGCATCTTCCGCCTGGCGCATCGCGACGAGTGCGTCCATGCCGATCACATCGATCAACGTCTCGAGATCGCCGACGGCCGAACTCAGCATGCCCTCGAGATTGCGATCGCCCACCAGCATCTGCGCGCGGGCTGTGCGCAGATGGGGATGCGGGGTACGTAGCGACGCGGCCTGCAGCGTGTAGGTGTGCATCGCGCGCTGTCGCTCACGGGCGTCGCCTTGCAACGCGACGTCGCGGCGCGTGGAGGACGAGTCGACGTACGGCGCATGCAAGGTGCACGCGTGCTGGACGGGCATGCGCGCAGATACGTGCGGCGGGACGAGCACCACGGCGAAACACGCCAAGGCAGCATCGCGGATGGGGCGCACGGGCGGTCCTTATGCCTCTCCAGGGCGGACAGGGTACATGCCCCGCTGGCGGGCATTCGCGTGGCACAGCGCATCGAACAGCACATTTCGAAGACCTGTACGCGCATCGCGACGACTTGATCGTGCCTGGACGGCGGTTCTGCCAGCATCCAGACGGACCTCCACGTGGACATCGCGCATGCGCATCCTGATCACCGGCGGCAGCGGCTTCATCGGCAGCGCGCTGACGGCGCGGCTTCAGCGCGAGGGCGCGCAGGTGACCTGGCTGTCGCGCCGGGCGTCGACGCCGGCGCCCGAAGGCGTGGAAGTGCGCGACTACGCCTCGTTGTGGGCCGACGACCGGTTCGATGCGGTGATCAATCTCGCCGGCGCGGGCATCGCCGACGCGCGATGGACCCGGTCGCGCAAGCAGACGCTGCGCGACAGCCGGCTGATTCCGACCGGCGTGCTGACCGACTGGATCCGCTCGGTGCACACGCCGCCCAAAGTGCTGCTCAGCGGTTCGGCGATCGGCTGGTACGGCGCGCAGGACGATGCGCCGCTGGACGAAGACAGCGCGCCGCACGACGAGTTCCAGCATCGCCTCTGCGCCGACTGGGAAGCGGCGGCGCGTGCGGCCGAGGACCGTGTGCCCGTGGTGCTCCTGCGTACCGGCGTCGTGCTGCATCCGGCCGGCGGCATGCTGCAGCGCCTGCGGATGCCGTTCCAGTTCGGACTCGGGGCGCGTCTCGGCGATGGTCGGCAGGTGCTGAGCTGGATCGCGCGCGAGGACTGGATCGACGCGGCCATGACGTTGCTGCGTCCGCATCTCGACGGTGACGCCGATGCGCCGACCGGTGCGTTCAACCTCACCGCGCCCGAGCCCGTCAGCAACAGCCGGTTCACCCGCGCGCTGGCGGATGCCTTGCGACGTCCGGCGCTGCTGGCAGTGCCGCGCAAGGCGCTCGAACTGGGCCTGGGCGAGATGGCGACGCTGCTCGTCGACGGCCAGCGCGTGCTGCCGGCGCGCCTGCAGCAGCGCAGCCATGCCTTCGTTTGGCCGGAGCTCGAAGCCTATCTGGCGTCCGTGCTGCGCTGATTCCGGGCGCCGCCGCGCTGCGCAAGATCGGGTACGCGCGCCGGCGCATTGGACCGGATACTCGCGGCGAGTCCACCGCGAGCGCCGTCATGAAAGCAGACACCCGGTCCCGTCTCGCGCCGCGCATCGCGGCGGTTGCCGGGCATCTGCAGGACCTCGTCGCCGAAGGCGCCGCGGCGCCGCCGCTGGAGACGCTCGCGCGCCAGGCGAGCCTGTCGCCGTTCCACTTCCATCGCGTCTGGCGCGCGGCGACCGGCGAGACGCTGGGCCGTACCCTCACGCGACTGCGCCTATCGCGCGCGCTGCAACTGCTGGCCGCGGGCGAGACGGTCACGCGGGCGGCGCTCGCCGTGGGATACGCCAGCCCGCAGGCGCTGGCACGCACGTTCCGGCAGACGCTCGGGGTCACGCCGGCAGCACTGCGCGGCCGTACCGCAGAGGCGCGTGCATTGCTGGGTCGCCTGCAACCGCCGGGTCCGCCGACGCCCGAACCGCTGGCCGTCGAGCTGGTCGAGATCGCACCGTTCGAGGTCGTGGCCCTGCGCGCGCGTGGTGCATTCGACGATCTCGATGACGCTTTCGGGCGTCTGTTCGGCTGGGCCGAAACCGCAGGCGTGGCGGATCGCATCGATGCACTGATCGGCGTGCCGCTCGGGGACCACCGCGACCTGCCCCCGCACGCGCTCCAGTTCGATGCCGCGCTGCGTCTGCCGGCTCCGGCGACGGTGCCGCGCCCGCTGCGCAAGCTGAAGATCGGTGGCGGTCGCCACGCCCGCGTGCGCCACGTCGGCGCGTACTCGGGACTCGAAGACGTGACCGATCGTCTGCTGGCGCAGTGGTGGCCGGCGAGCGGCGAGCGCCTGCGCGAGGCGCCGCTGCATTACCACTTCCTCGACGATCCCGAGCAGGTGGCCGAGGCCGAACTGCGTGCCGACATCCTGCTGCCGCTGGACGACTGAGACGCGACGCTCAACGGCCCAAGACGCCCGTCGGATCGCCTGGCGACGCTCGCAGCCGAGCCCGAAACTTCGCCATGCCGGCGGTCGCGGCCAGCGGCCAGTGCGCGGTCGCACGCGTCGACAGCGGCGTCGCATGCGGATTGATCTCGAGCACCGGCGTGCCGGCCCGCAGCGCACGGTCGGGCAGCCCGGCCGCCGGCCAGACCAGCGACGATGTGCCGATGACGACCAGCAGGTCGCAGGCATCGACGGCGGCTTCGGCCGCGTCCCATGCATCGGACGGCAGCGATTCGCCGAACCAGACCACGTCCGGCCGGAACGCCTCCCCGCATTGCACGCACGCCGGCGGCATCTCGCGCGCGCCGCCGTCGGGCGGCGCAGGCGCGGCGAGGATCGGATCGGGCGTGACGCGCGCGCCGCAACCGATGCAGCGCGAGGCCAGCAGGCGGCCGTGCAGGTGCAGCACGTCGCGCGCGCCGCCGCGCTCGTGCAGGTCGTCGACGTTCTGTGTCACCACCGTCAGCGCGTGGCCGTCGTCGGCGAGCCCGGCGACGTCGACGTGCGCGGCGTTCGGCGCGGCCGCGGCCACCAGCGCCGCGCGCCAGCGGTACCAGCCCCAGACGAGCGCGGGATCGGCGCGGAACGCGGCTTCGGTCGCCAGGCGCTCTGCGTCGAAGCGTGCCCACAGGCCGGTCAGTGCATCGCGGAACGTCGGGATGCCGCTCTCGGCCGAGATGCCCGCACCGCTGAGCACGACGAGGCGCATCGTCAGACCGGCTGGATCGCCTCGGCGGGAACTGAGCCCGGACGCACCGGACGGAACGGCGGCGTCGACATCACCATCTCGGCCAGCGAATACGCCAGCTCGCGTTCGGCCAGCACCGCGCCGTCGGCACCGTGCTGCAGCAGATGCCGGACCTCGCCGTCGCTGTGCGCGCGTGCCAGTACCGTCAGCGCGGGATTGACCGCCTTCATGCGCTCGATGGCTTCGCCGGCTTCGAGCGCCTGCGGAATGGCGAAGATCGCCAGCGCCGCGCGGTCGGGCGCGGCGTCGAGCATCACCGGTTCGGAGGCGATGTTGCCGCGCACGACGGTGAAGCCGCGCTCGCGGCCACGACGGACCAGTTCGTTGTCGTCTTCCACGACGACCAGCGGCACGCCGCGCTGCTGCAGCAGTTCGGCCAGCTGGCGGCCGACGCGGCCGTAACCGACGAGGATCGCGTGGTTGCGCAGGTCCTCGGGCACGCCATGCTCGGGCGGTGCCTGCGCGGCGTGGGAGGCGGCCGCGGCGCGCGCGGCGAGCTCCTGCTTGGCCTGCCAGCGATCCAGCGCGGAGAACAGCAGCGGATTGACGATGATCGACAGCAGCGCGCCCGCCAGCACCAGGTCGCGCCCGGTTTCGGGCAGCAGCTGCAGGGCGACGCCGAGGCCGACGAGGATGAAGGAGAACTCGCCGATCTGCGCCAGGCTGGTGGAGATGGTCAGCGCGGTCGAACGCGGATGCTTGAACAGCCGCACGATCCAGTACGCGGCGATCGACTTGCCGACCACGATGATCAGGAACGTCGCCAGCACCTGCCACGGATGCTCGACGAGGATCATCGGATTGAACAGCATGCCCACCGATACGAAGAACAGCACCGCGAACGCATCGCGCAGCGGCAGCGAATCGTTGGCCGCCTCGTGGCTGAACTCCGATTCGTTGAGCACCATGCCGGCGAAGAACGCGCCGAGTGCGAACGACACGCCGAACAGCGCCGACGCGCCGAATGCCACGCCCAGCGCGATCGCCAGCACCGACAGGGTGAACAGTTCGCGCTGGCCGGTGCCGGCGATGCGTTCGAGCACCCAGGGAATCACGCGGCGGCCGACCAGCAGCATCACCGCGACGAAGGCGCTGACCTTGACCAGCGTCCAGAGGATCATCAGCGCGATCGCGCCGGCCCCGGGCGGCGTCGCGCCGCCGCGGTCGGTGTAGATGTCGGCCAGCACCGGCAGCAGAACCAGCGCCAGCACCATCACCAGGTCCTCGACGATCAGCCAGCCCACGGCGATCTTGCCGCGCCGCGTATCGAGCAGGCGCCGCTCTTCCATCGCGCGCAGCAGCACCACGGTACTGGCCACCGACAGCGCCAGACCGAATACGAAGCCGCTGACCAGCGGCCAGCCCATCAGCCATGCGAGCACCCAGCCGAGCACGGTGGCCACCGTGATCTGCGCGATCGCGCCTGGAATGGCGATGGACTTCACGTCCATCAGGTCCTTGAGCGAGAAGTGCAGGCCGACCCCGAACATCAGCAGCATCACGCCGATCTCGGCGAGCTGGTTGGCCAGATCCTGGTCGGCGACGAAGCCGGGTGTGAACGGCCCGACGATGATGCCCGCGACGAGATAGCCCACCAGCGGCGAGAGCCGCAATCTGTTGGCGAGCGCGCCGAGCACGAAGGCCACGCCGAGGCCGACGGCGACGATGTTGATCAGGTCGGTGTTGTGCGGCATCGGGGGACATGTCGCCTGTACTGGTCTTGCAGTGTCGCCGACGCGTCGTGACAGGGGCAAGCCGGACGATTCCGGTTCTTCGGCGAATTGCAGATTGTGCGTGGTGATGCGCGGAGATCGGACGTGATCGTGCGCCTGCGAATCCGGCCCCCGAAACGACGATGCCCCGGCAGACCGGGGCATCGAAGTACGATCAGATGGCGTCGATCACCAGTTGTAGGCGATCTTCGCGTAGGCGAACGCACCGCCGAAGCCGAACGGCGAGAGGTTGCTGTACGGGAACTGCCCGTTGGTCGAGTTGCCGAAGATGTTCTCGTCCGGGTATTCGTTGAGCACGTTGTCGGCGCCCAGCGTCAGCGCCCAGTTGTCGCCCGGCTTGAACGTCGCCGACACGTCGACCAGCCACTTCGCGCCGTACTCCTGGTCGAGCGCGGCATTGGTCGGCGTGGTGCGCACGCTGCCGTAGCGCGTGGTGGCGAGCGCGAACGCCCAGTCGTCGACGTTCCACGTACCCGACAGCAGCAGCTTGTTGCGCGGGAAGCCGTCCTCGATGCGACCGATCTCGGCGCGATCGATGCGCTCGAGGTTCAGGCCGTTCTGGCTCAGGGCCGCCGGGTTCGGCGCGATGCGGGTGATCTCGGTTTTGGTGTGGTTGTAGCCGGCGGTCAGGTCGACGCTGCTTGCGGCGAGGTCCCAGCGGTAGCTGCCGACGACGTCGATGCCGCGCGTGCGGGTGTCGATGGCATTGGTGAAGTAGCGACCGCCGGTGACACCGAAGATGCCCTGCGATTCGAGCAGGCGACGCACCGCATCGCCGGTGAGGTTGGACGACAGCGCGATGCGGTCGTCGACGTCGATCTGGTAGGCGTCGACGGTGACGTAGAGATTGTCGACCGGCTGCAGCACCAGGCCCAGGCTGTAGGACAGCGATTCCTCGGGCTTGAGCGCCTCGGCGCCGAAGGCCTGCGCCACCGCGCTGCTGGCCGGGAAGGTGCGGATCTCGAACGGCGTGGTGATGCCCGGCAGGAAGGTCGTGCTGACGGTCTGGAAGTACTGCTGGGCCAGCGACGGTGCGCGGAAGCCGCTCGACACCGTGCCGCGCAGCGCGACCGCGTCGGTGAACGCGTAGCGCGCCGACAGCTTGCCGGACAGCTGGCTGCCGAAGTCGTCGTAGTCCTCGTAGCGCGCGGCGGCGCCGGCCGAGAACTTCCCGGTCAGATCCGCTTCCAGGCCCGCGTAGACGGCGTGGCTGTCGCGGTCATAGGCGCCGGCGACTTCCGGTGCGAAGCCCGCGAAACCCTGCGCGCCGCCGCCCGCACCGGGCGCGCCGCGTCCGGCGTTGGCGTAGGAACCGAACTCGCCCGGCGACTGGTTCCACTTCTCGTTGCGCGCTTCCACGCCGAACGACAGCGTCGCCGGATACGCCAGACCCAGTTCCAGCGGGCGGCTGACGTCGAGATTGACGATATTCTGCGTGGTCTCCAGCGCGCCGTCGTAGAACGACGTCGGCGAGCTCGCGCCCAGGCTCGCGTTGAGCGTGTTGCGCGTATAGAACTCGAGGTGGTTGTAGCCGTAGTTGTAGCTCAGGTCCCAGTTCCACTCGCCCGCGGCCCCCTTGATGCCGGCGACGATCGAGCGGTCCTTGGAGATGTTGTTGATCTCGGGCAGGAAGCCGTCGGGGTAGATGGCGCGGATGTTCTGCGTGGTGTTGCCCGGCGCGCGGAAGAACGCGAACGAGGTGATGTCGCGGTTGCTGGCGGTACCGAAGCCGTAGAGGGTGAGGGCATCGTTGAGCGCGAACTCGCTGTTGAAGCCCACCGCGCCGAAGTCGACCTCCGGCTCGCCGATCACGAAGGCCTTCTGGCCCAGCGCGGGCTGGGTAACGCCAAGCGTGCCGGCGAACGGTCGCGCGCGGTTGGTTTCTTCCTGCTGGCCGAGCTGCGCAGACAGATGCAGGAACCCGCGGTCGTCGCCGAGCGACAGGCCGGTGTCGCCGGCGATCTGGGTCTGCTTGCCGTCGCCGGCCGAATACTGGCCCGCGCTCACCGACAGGCTGCCGCCGCTGGAGGCGCCCTTGAGCACCACGTTGACCACGCCGGCGATCGCGTCCGAGCCGTACTGCGCCGACGCGCCGTCGCGCAGCACTTCGACGCGCTCGATCGCCGAGACCGGAATCGTGTTGAGGTCGACCGGCGAGGAGCCGCGGCCGATGGTGCCGTTGAGGTTGAGCAGCGAGGAGGTGTGGCGGCGCTTGCCGTTGACCAGCACCAGCACCTGGTCGGGCGCCAGGCCGCGCAGCTGCGCCGGGCGGATCGCCGAGGTGCCGTCGGTCAGCGCCGGGCGCGGGAAGTTCAGCGAGGGCAGGGCGCGTGCGAGCGCGGTCGCCAGTTCGGTCGTGCCGGTCGCGGTGAGCGTTTCGGACGTGATGATGTCGATCGGCGACTGCGATTCGGCGACGGTGCGGTCGCTGACGCGGGTGCCGGTGACGATCAGGGTGTCGAGGGTCGAGGTGCGCGTCTGGGAATCGGCCGGGGTCTGCTGCGCGAATGCGGTGGCAGGCAGGACGAGGGCCGCGGCGACGGCGAGCGTGAGGCGGTGACGAAGCATGGGCGGGCTCTTGGGGGGAGGGTGTGTTAAGTGGGGTTTAACACGGTCGTTTCAAAAGGGTCAATCGCGCCAAAAATCGGTTTCGATTGTTTCTTTTTTGGAACGATGCTGAGGCGCCTTTCGGCGCACCCCCGGAAGAGAGCAGCGGCCTGCCTCCGGTAGAATTGCCGCCATGATCTCCTTCAAGAATTTCGCCCTGCGGCGCGGCGAACGCCTGCTGCTGTCCGCTGTCGACCTGACCATGCACGCGGGCTGGCGCACCGGCGTCGTGGGCCGCAACGGCACCGGCAAATCCTCGCTGTTCGCCGCGGTGCGCGGCGAGGTGGAGGCCGACATGGGCGACCTCGACCTGCCCAACCGCGTGCGCGTGGCGTCCATCGCCCAGGAACTGCCTTCGCTGCCGGATGCGGCCATCGATTTCGTGCTCGCCGGCGACGCCGCCGTGGCCAAGGTGCTCAAGGCCGAAGCCGACGCCATGGCCGCCGAGGACTGGGAAGCCGTGGCCGAAGCGCATCTGCGCATGGCCGAAATCGGCGCCTACGACGCCGGCGCGCGCGCGGGCAAGCTGCTGCACGGCCTGGGCTTCCCGGCCGAAACCCACCAGCGTGCGGTCTCCACGTTCTCCGGCGGCTGGCGCGTGCGCCTGAATCTGGCGCGCGCGCTGATGACGCCCAGCGACCTGCTGCTGCTCGACGAACCGACCAACCACCTCGATCTCGACGCGGTGCTGTGGCTGGAGCAGTGGCTGCTCAAGTATCCCGGCACGCTGCTGCTGATCTCGCACGACCGCGAGTTCCTCGACAACGTCTGCACCCACACCCTGCACCTGCATGGCGGCAGCGCGAAGCTCTACACCGGCAACTTCACCGCCTTCGAGCGCCAGCGCGCCGAACAGCTGCGGCTGCAGCAGATCACCCACGAAAAGACCCAGGCCGAGAAGGCGCACCTGCAGAAGTTCATCGACCGCTTCAAGGCCAGCGCGGCCAAGGCCAAGCAGGCCCAGTCGCGCGTCAAGCGCCTGGCCAAGATGGCCGACACCGAAGCGGTGCGCGCCGAGCGCGAAGTGCAGATCGACTTCCCGCAGCCGGTCAAGCTGCCGCACGCGCTGTTGCGCATCAACGACGGCATCTGCGGTTATCCCTCGGCGGACGGGCAGGTGGTCATTCTCGACAAGGTCGGCTTCGGTCTCGAGGCCGGCGACCGCATCGGCCTGCTGGGTCCGAACGGCGCGGGCAAGTCGACGCTGGTGAAATCGCTGGTCGGCGACCTGCCGCTGCTGGCCGGCGAGCGCTATGCGCATCCGGATCTGCGCATCGGCTACTTCGCCCAGCACACGGTGGAATCGCTAGTGGCCGGTACCTCGCCGATCGATCACCTGCGCGAGATCTCGCCGAATGTCGCCACCCAGGCCTTCCGCGATTTCCTCGGCAAATGGAGTTTCCCGGGTGATCGCGCGTTCGAGAGCATCGACGGCTTCTCCGGCGGCGAGCGCGCGCGTCTGGCGCTGGCGCTGATCGCCTGGCTGCAGCCGAACGTGCTGCTGCTCGACGAACCGACCAACCATCTCGATCTGGAAATGCGCGAGGCACTGGCCGAGGCGCTCAGCGATTTCCCCGGCGCGATCGTGCTGGTCTCGCATGACCGGCACCTCATCGGTCTGGTCAGCGAGACCTACTGGCGCGTCGCCGACGGCGCGGTGATTCCGTTCGACGGCGACCTCGACGAATACGCCGCGTGGTTGCGTGCGCGTGGCAATGCCGGCGAACTGCGCACGCCGCCTGCAATGCCCGCGGCGGCTGCGCCGGTCGCTGCCGCCCCGGCCACGCCGAAGTCCAAGGCCAATCCGCACAAGCTGCAGAAGGCCGAGGCGCGCGTCGCCGAACTGGAGCGCGAGCTGTCGGACATCGACGGCGCACTGGCCGACCCCAACACCTGGTCGGACGCGAGCAAGGCCGCGACGCTCGGCCAGCGCCAATCGACGCTGCGCAGCCAGCTTGAACAGGCCGAGGGCGAACTGCTCGCGCTCTACGACGCGGCGTGAGCGCCACCCGGGTGCGCCCGGGTTGCTGGCCCCGGAAGCGGCGGTTAGGGTGATGCGATGAACACCATTCCGCTTCGACTCGCCCTGATCACCTCCGCGTTTGCCCTCGCCGCCTGCGGCAACAACGCGCCTGCCGAAGCGGACCGTCCCGCCGCGGCCAACCCCACTGCCGATGCCGCGGCCGCCGCCGCGGCGGTCGATGCCGCGACCCAGCGCGTGCCCGCCGACGAGTTCCTCGCCGCGATCGCACGTCACTGCGGCGAAGCCTTCGCCGGCCGCATCATCACCAACGAGCCGGCGCCCGCGCCGGGCGCCGAACCCGACCCCTTCGAGGGCAAGGAACTGGTGATGCACGTGCGCGACTGCAGCAACCGCAAGGAAGAACTGCGCATTCCTTTCCATGTCGGCGACGACCATTCGCGCACCTGGATCCTGACCCGCACCGAGCACGGCCTGCGCCTGAAGCACGACCATCGCAAGCCCGACGGCAGCGAGGATCCGGTCACCATGTACGGCGGCGAATCGCAGAACGCCGGCACCGCGCAGCGCCAGGAATTCCCGGTCGATGCCGAGTCAATCGCGCTGTTCGAGAAGGAAGGTCTGAGCGCCTCGGTGACCAACACCTGGGCCATGGAGATCGAGCCGGGCAAGCGCTTCGTCTACGAACTGGCGCGTCCGGGCGGCCGCAAGTTCCAGGTCGAATTCGACCTGACGAAGACCGTGGCCGCGCCGCCGACGCCCTGGGGCTACTGATCCAGCCGGGCGCTGCTGCGGCGGCGCCCTGCCGGCGACATCGAAATCCCGCACAATCGCGCCCCCGGCCGGCTTGAACCGGCCCGGGGCGTCCTCATGTCCGGTCTCCGGATATTCCCGCTTCCTGCCAGCCAGCCTTCCGCCATGCCGATCTATGCCTTCCAGTGCGCCGACTGCGGCCACAGTTTCGACCGCCTGCAGAAGATGTCCGACCCTGATCCGGACACCTGTCCCGCCTGTGGCGCCGCGGCGGTCAAGCGCCAGCTGACCGCGCCGTCGTTCCGCCTCGCCGGCAGCGGCTGGTACGAGACCGACTTCAAGAAGGACGGCGACAAGAAGCGCAATCTGGTCGAAGGCAGCAGCACCGCGTCCGCCACCGACACCGCCGCAGCCCCGGCCAAGACCGAGAGCAAGCCGGCTGCGACCGAGTCCAAGCCGGCCGCCAAGCCCGCTGCGGCGGACTGACGCCTGCCCGCAGGCCGTGCCCGGCGCGGCCCCGCGTGACGCCTTAAACTAGCGGGCTGTCAAAACCCGCGCGATGCACCGCGCCACCGGCCCGCGCTCCCAGCAGGTCGGTGCCCCCCGTGTCCGGAGTTCCCATGCGTACCCATTTTTGCGGCCTGATCGACGAATCGCTGATCGGCCAGACCGTCACCCTGTGCGGCTGGGCCGACGTCGCCCGCGATCTGGGTGGCGTGTGCTTCATCGACCTGCGCGATCATGAAGGCATCGTGCAGGTGGTCGCCGAGCCGTCGGACGCCGAAGGCAACGCGGACGTGATCGCGACCGCGGTGAAGGTGGGCTACGAGGACGCGTTGCGCATCACCGGCGTGGTGCGTGCGCGCCATTCGGTCAACGCAAAGATCCGCACCGGCCAGGTCGAGATCGTCGCGACCGAGATCCAGGTGCTCAACAAGGCCGAGCCGCTGCCGTTCCACCACCACGAGAACCCGGGCGAAGAGACGCGCCTGAAGTATCGCTATCTCGACCTGCGTCACCCCGAGATGCAGCGCCGCATGCGCACGCGCACGAAGCTGGTCAGCGCACTGCGTCACTGGCTCGACGCCAAGGGCTTCCAGGACATCGAGACGCCGATCCTGACGAAGGCGACGCCGGAAGGTGCGCGCGACTTCCTGGTGCCGGCGCGCATGCATCCCGGCGAGTTCTATGCGCTGCCGCAGTCGCCGCAGCTGTTCAAGCAGATCCTGATGATGGCGGGCTTCGACCGCTACTACCAGATCGCACGCTGCTTCCGCGACGAGGCGCTGCGCGCCGATCGCCAGCTGGAATTCACCCAGCTCGACATGGAGTTCGCGTGGGTGTCCGAGCGCGACGTGCAGGACATGGTCGAGGCGATGATCCGCGACGTGTTCCGCGATGTCGCGAACGTTGAACTCGCCGCCGAATTCCCGCGCATGACCTATGCCGAGGCGATGCGCCGCTACGGCTCCGACAAGCCGGACCTGCGCATCGCGCTGGAGCTGGTCGACGTCGCCGATCTGGTCAAGGACAGCGGCTTTGCGGTGTTCACCGGTCCGGCTGCCGATGCCGGCGGACGCGTGTGCGCGCTGCGCATTCCGGGCGGCGCGAATCTGAGCCGCAAGCAGATCGACGAGTATGCCGCGCATGCCGGCAAGTACGGCGCCAAGGGTCTGGCCTACATCAAGATTTCCGAGACCGGCGAGGTGTCGTCGCCGATCCAGAAGTTCTTCGACGAGGCCGCGTTCGCCGCGCTGGTCGCGCACGTCGGTGCCGGCAACGGCGATCTCGTGTTCTTTGGCGCCGGCAAGTATTCGACCGTCAGCGACTTCATGGGCGCGGTGCGCCTGAAGGCGGGCAAGGACTTCGCTCTGGTCGCCGACGGCTGGGCGCCGCTGTGGGTCACCGATTTCCCGATGTTCGAATGGGACGACGAGGCGCAGCGCTATGTCGCCCTGCATCACCCCTTCACCGCACCGTCGGTCGACGACGAGGCCGACCTGCGCGCGAATGCCGGGACGGCCGTGTCGCGCGGTTACGACATGGTGCTCAACGGCAACGAGATCGGTGGCGGTTCGATCCGCATCCACCGCGCGTCGATGCAGTCGGCGGTGTTCGAGCTGCTGGGCATCGGCGCCGAGGAAGCGCAGGCGAAGTTCGGCTTCCTGCTCGACGCGCTCAAGTACGGCGCGCCGCCGCACGGCGGCATCGCGTTCGGCATCGACCGCATCGCCGCGCTGATGGCCGGCACCGAGTCGATCCGCGACGTGATCGCGTTCCCCAAGACCACCGGCGCGCAATGCCTGATGACCGATGCGCCGTCGCCGATCGCCGATGCGCAACTGGCCGAAGTGCACATCCAGGTGCGTCCGCGGGCCGAGAAGGCCGCGAGCTGATCGCATGACCGCGACGCTCCGCCGCGCCACCGTCGACGACGCACAGACGCTGTCGACGCTGGCCGCGCGCACGTTCACCGAAACCTTCGGCCATCTGTATCCGCCGCAGGATCTGGCGGATTTCATTGCCGATGCCTACGCGGTGGAGAAGCAGCGCACGATCCTCGCGCACCCGGACTACGCGGTCTGGCTGCTCGAAGTCGATGGCGAGGCCGTCGGCCATGCGGCGGCCGGCCCTTGCGGTCTGCCGCACGCCGACGTCGCAAAAGGCGATGGCGAGCTCAAGCGCCTGTATCTCGTGCAGGGCCACCAGGCCGGCGGCAACGGCACGCGGATGATGGATGCCGCGATGGACTGGCTGCTGCGCGACGGGCCGCGCACGCTGTGGGTCGGCGCATGGTCGGAGAATGTCGGCGCGCAGAGGTTCTACGCGCGCTTCGGCTTCGACAAGGTCGGCGAATACATCTTCCCGGTCGGTACGGTCCAGGACCTGGAATTCATCCTGCGCCGCCCGGCGCAGGGCTGAGCGGAACGCGCGACGCGCGTCCCGCCCCCTGTACGTCTCACCCGGCGATCGACAGCGTCACGTCGATGTTGCCGCGGGTCGCGTTCGAGTACGGGCACACGATGTGCGCGGCGTCGACGAGGGTCTGCAGCTGCGCGCGGTCCACGCCCGGCGCCGAGATGGTGAGGTCGGCCTGGATGCGGAAGCCGGTCGGAATCTTGCCGATGCCGACCTTGCCGGTGACGGTGGTGTCGGCCGGCAGTGCGACCTTGTGCTGGCCGGCGACGAACTTCAGCGCGCCCAGGAAGCAGGCCGAATAGCCGGCCGCGAACAGCTGTTCGGGGTTCGTACCCGGACCGCCGGCACCGCCGAGTTCGCGCGGGGTCGACAGGGTCACGTCGAGCACGTTGTCGGACGAGGTGGCGCGGCCCTCGCGGCCGCCAGTGGCGCTGGCGGTGGCGGTGTAGAGCACGGTTTCGATGGACATCGGACATCTCCAGTGGAGCCGCCGGCGACATGCCGTGCGGCGATGGACGCATCGTGCACGCCAATCGGCGACGACTGGTGATACAACGTCCATGAAACTTGTCCCGGAGTCCTGAAATGGTCGATCGCCTCGCCGCTTTGCTCGACCGCTTCCCGATCGCCGCCCGCGTCGATCCGCCCGGCGACGGCGCCTCGGGACCGGCCCTGTGGTTGCTGCGCGAGGGCGGACTGGTGGTGCCCGGCACCGGCGCGTGGCAGGGGCCGGGCCTGCTGTTGCAGGCACGCGCGGATGCGAGCGCGCCCGTCCTGCCCGCGCCCGAAGCGGCGTGGATGCGTGTGCGCCTGCACTTCGAGGGGGACGCCGACAATCCGCTGGCCGTGGCGCTGCCGGCAACGGTGTGGATGTCGCCCGACGCGCTGCCCGGTTCGGACGGGCTGCTGGCGCTGCTGTTCGAGGAAGCCTTCGATGGTCGCTGCGGTCGCACCGCGCTGATCGAGAAACTCGTCGAAGCGCTGCTGGTCCAGGTGCTGCGCCAGCAGATGGAGGCCGGTGCGCTGCGCGGCGGCCTGCTGGCCGGCATGGCGCATCCGCGCCTGCGGCGCGCGCTGGTGGCGATGCACGACGCGCCGGCGCACCCCTGGTCGCTGGACACGCTGGCCGACGCGGCCGGCATGTCGCGCAGCGCGTTCGCCGATGCGTTCCGCGCGTCGGTCGGACAGACGCCGGGACAGTATCTGCAGGGCTGGCGCATCGGCCTGGCGCAACGCGCGCTGCGCCGCGGCCGGCCGCTGAAGCTGATCGCCGACGAGGTCGGCTACGGCAGCGAGGCCGCGCTGTCGCGTGCCTTCAAGGCGCACAGCGGGGTGTCCCCGCGTGCCTGGCGACAGGCGCGCGTCGCGCACGGGGCGGCTGCGTGAGCACGGCGCCGACACGGGTGCTGCTGCTGCACGGCATCTGGATGGTCGGCCTGACGATGCGACGCTTCGCGCGTGGCCTGGCCGAGGCCGGGTTCGAACCGGAGATCATCGGCTATCCGAGCATCGCCGGCGGTCCGGACGCGGCGGCCGAACGTCTGGCCGATGCGCTCGCACGGGGGCCGGCCCACGTCGTCGGCCACAGCCTCGGCGGCCTGTCGGCGCTGCAGGCGGCGGGCGCGTTGCCCGGGCTGCCGGTGCGCCGCATCGTCTGCCTGGGCTCGCCGGTCTGCGGCAGCGGCGCGGCGCACGCGCTGTCGCGGGTGCCGATGTCGCATCTGTATTTCGGCCGCAGTGCCGACATCCTGCACAGCGGCTGCGTCGAATGGCCGGCCCGCTTCGAGGTCGGCATGGTCGCCGGCTGCGTGCCGCGCGGCCTGGGTGCGCTGCTGGCGCGCTTCGACGGGCCGCACGACGGCACGGTGTCGGTGGACGAGACCCGCTCGCCCGCGCTGGCCGACCACATCGTCGTGCAGGCCAGCCACAGCGGGCTGCTGCTCTCGACCGATGCGATGCGCCAGACCGCAGGATTCCTGCGCTGTGGCCGCTTCGAACACGCGCGCCCGGAGCGGGCGGAGTAAAATCGCCGGCTCCAACGCCGACAGACGACACGACCCATGGGACGAGGACCTTCGATCGAGGCCCGCAAGAACGCGACCGACGCCAAGCGCGGCAAGATCTTCACCAAGATCATCCGCGAGATCGGCGTCGCGGCGCGCGCCGGTGGCGGCGATCCGGCGAACAACCCGCGCCTGCGTGCGGCGATCGACAAGGGCATGGCGCAGAACATGTCCAAGGACGTGGTTGAGCGCGCGATCAAGAAGGCCACCGGTGAGCTGGAAGGCGTCGAATACGAGGAGATCCGCTACGAGGGCTACGCGCCCGGCGGTGTCGCCGTGATCGTCGACACGCTGACCGACAACCGCGTGCGCACCGTGGCCGAAGTCCGCCACGCGTTCGGCAAGTGCGGCGGCAACATGGGCACCGAAGGCTCGGTCGCCTTCATGTTCAAGCGTCTGGGCGTGCTGAGTTTCGAAGGCGCCGACGAGGATGCGGTGACCGAGGCGGCGATCGAAGCCGGCGCCGACGACGTGGTGGTCTACCCCGAGGACGGCGCGATCGACGTGCTGACCTCGCCCGAGGCGTTCGAGACCGTGCGTGATGCGATGGTCGCCGCCGGCGTGCAGCCGGCGCATGCCGAACTCACCTTCCGCGCCGACAACGACATCGCCGTCGATGCCGACACCGCGCCGCAGGTGCGCAAGCTGCTCGATCTGCTCGAAGACCTCGACGACGTGCAGGCGGTGTACTCCAACGTCGACCAGGCGTCGCTCGGCGACGCCTGATGGCGGCCGGGAACCGCCGTGCACCGGCGTTCCCGAACCCCCGATTCCGAATCCCGGCCGTCAAGTGACCCGCATCCTCGGCATCGATCCCGGCTCGCAACGCACCGGAGTCGGCATCATCGACGTCGACGCCGCCGGCCGGGTGACGCACGTCTTCCACGCGCCGCTGGTGCTGCTGACCGCGGGCGATTTCCCGTCGCGGTTGCGGCGCCTGCTCGACGGGCTGACCGCGCTGATCGTCGAGCACCGTCCCGACGAGGTCGCGATCGAGAAGGTGTTCATGGCGCGCAATCCCGATTCCGCGCTCAAGCTCGGCCAGGCCCGTGGCGCCGCGATCGGCGCGGTGGTGCTGCGCGATCTGCCGGTCAACGAATACGCGGCCAGCGAGATCAAGCTGGCCGTGGTCGGCCGCGGCAGCGCGGAGAAGACCCAGGTCCAGCACATGGTCGGCCTGATGCTGGGCCTGAGCGGCAAGCTGCAGGCCGACGCGGCCGATGCACTGGCGGTGGCGATCACCCACGCCCATGTGCGCGCCAGCGCCAGGCGCCTCGGCGTCGACGTGCGCCAGGCCTGGAGTCGCAAGGGATGAGCGCGGGCTGTCGCAGGCTGGCATCCGTTCGCGCAATGGCGCGCGGTTGGCGCGCTGCTTGCGTGCGTGCCGGCACCGCTTCAACCGTTTCCCCAGGAGGGTCCCGATGATCGGAAGACTGCGCGGCACGCTGGCGCACAAGGCGCCGCCGTGGCTGGTGATCGACGTGGGCGGCGTCGGTTACGAGCTCGAAGCGCCGATGAGCACCTTCTACGACCTGCCCGAGGTGGGCCGCGAGGTCGCGCTGTTCACGCACTACGCGCAGAAGGAGGACAGCGTCTCGCTGTACGGCTTCCTCCACGAGTCCGAGCGGCGGCTGTTCCGCGACGTGCAGAAAGTCACCGGCATCGGCGCGAAGATCGCGCTGGCGGTGCTGTCGGGCGTCAGCGTGGATGCCTTCGCACGCCTGGTGCAGACCGGCGACGTCACCGCGCTGACCAAGATTCCCGGCATCGGCAAGAAGACCGCCGAGCGCATCGTGGTGGAACTGCGCGACCGCGCGGCCGACCTCGCCGGCGCCGGTGGCGCCATCGGTAGCGCGCCGGTGCCCGCCGACCCGCTGTCGGAGGCCGTCGTGGCCCTGCAGCAGCTGGGCTACAAGCCGGCCGAGGCGCAGAAGATGGCCAAGGCCGCGGCGGGTGAAGGCGACCCGCCCGAAACCATCATCCGGAAAGCGCTACAGTCCGCGCTTCGCTGACCCCCTCAACTCCGTCGGCCAGGTCGACACCTCCATGTCACACCCCAGCAGCACGCCCGGCACGGGCCCGCGTTCCCATGGCACATCGCACGGCCAGGTGGGGCTCGCAGGCCTCGTCGCCGGCGCGATCGGCGTCGTCTTCGGCGACATCGGCACCAGCCCGCTGTACACGCTTCGCGAAGCGTTCTCCGAGCACTACGGCCTGATCGCCAACCACGACACCGTGCTCGGCGTGCTGTCGATGATCTTCTGGTCGCTGATGATCGTGGTGACGTTCAAGTACGTCACGATCATCCTGCGCGCCGACAACGACGGCGAGGGCGGGATCATGGCGCTGATGGCGCTGGCCCAGCGCTGCCTCGCCAAGGGTGGCAAGTCGGCCTACCTGGTCGGCATCCTCGGCGTGTTCGGCGCGTCGTTGTTCTTCAGCGATGGCGTGATCACGCCGGCAATCTCGGTGCTGTCGGCGGTCGAGGGCCTGGAGGTCGTCGCGCCCGGACTGCACGCGTGGATCATCCCGATCACCGTCGTCGTGCTGGCGCTGCTGTTCGCGACGCAGCGCTTCGGCACCGCCAAGGTCGGCCGCGTGTTCGGCCCGATCATGATCCTGTGGTTCAGCGCGCTCGCGGTGCTGGGCGTGCTCAACATTCTGCACGAGCCGGAAGTGCTGCACGCGATCAACCCGTGGTGGGCGGCGAACTTCTTCGTCGAGCACAGCTGGGGCGGCATCTTCATCTTCGGCGCCGTGGTGCTGGCGGTGACCGGCGGCGAGGCGATCTACACCGACATGGGGCACTTCGGCGCCAAGCCGATCCGCTACGCCTGGTATTTCTTCGTGCTGCCGGCGCTGATGCTCAACTATCTGGGGCAGGGCGCGCTGGTGCTCGAGGATCCGGCCGCGATCCGCAACCCGTTCTACATCGGCGTGCCCGAGTGGGCGCGCTGGCCGATGATCGTGCTCGCCACCTGCGCGACTGTCATCGCCTCGCAGGCGGTGATCACCGGCGGCTTCTCGATCGCCCGCCAGGCGATGCAGCTGGGCTACATCCCGCGCATGCACGTGCGCCACACCTCCAGCGACACGATCGGCCAGATCTACATCCCCGGCATCAACTGGGCGATGGCGGTCGTGGTGATCGCGCTGGTGCTGACGTTCCAGACGTCTTCGGCGCTGGCCGCGGCCTACGGCATCTCGGTGTCGCTGACGATGTTCATCGATACGCTGCTGTTGATCGTCGTCGCCCGCGCGCTGTGGCCGCGCTGGCGCAAGTGGGTGCTGCCCTCGTGCGCGGGCTTCATCCTGCTCGACCTCGCGTTCGTGATCGCCAACGGCGCCAAGGTGCTGCAGGGCGCCTGGTTCCCGCTGGTGCTCGGCATCACGCTGTTCACCCTGCTGCGCACCTGGCGTCGCGGGCGGCAGCTGCTGCACGACGAGATCCGCAAGGACGGCATCCGCCTGGACACCTTCATTCCCGGCCTGATGCTCGCCCCGCCGGCGCGCGTGCCCGGCACCGCGATCTTCCTCACCAGCGACCGCGGCATCGTGCCGCATGCGCTGATGCACAACCTCAAGCACAACAAGGTGCTGCACGCGCGCAACGTGTTCCTGACCGTCGAGACGCTGACGCTGCCCTATGCGGCCAACGACCGGCGCCTGAAGATCGAATCGATCGGCGACGATTTCTATCGTTTCACCCTGCGCTTCGGCTTCATGGAAACGCCGGACGTGCCGATGGCGCTGATGCGCGCGGGCGACATCGAAGGCGGCATCTGCGTCGACCCGATGGACACGACCTACTTCACCAGTCGCGAGACCGTCGTCGCCAGCCCGCGCCGCGGCATGCCGGTCTGGCGCGACAAGCTGTTCGCGCTGATGCATCGCAACGCGGCGCCCGCGACCGGGTTCTTCCGGATTCCGGGAAACCGACTGGTGGAGTTGGGATCGCAGGTCCAGATCTGACGGGCGCCCGCGGGCCGCGGGCGTCACGGACCGATGCCGCACGCCGCCTCAGGCGTAATGACTGCCCGGAGCGTTGACCCAGTTCTGCAAGCGGTGCGCGAGCGACGGCGTCGTCGCGATGAAGCGGAAGCCCGCCCAGCTCGCACCCGCCAGCGTGGCATCGTCGAGCCACAGCAGATGCGCGCCGATCTCGACCGGGGTGTCCGGCGCGTCGGGAAGAGTGAAGGACAGCTGGTACAGGCCGTCCTCGACGAAGGGCTCGCTGGCGATCAGCAACATGCCGGTCTCCGACAGGTTGCCGACGCGGCCGACCACGCGTGCGGTCATCGCGTCGGTCACGAGGATCACCTCGGGCGCCTTGCGCCGGCGGGCGCGGCGGAACTCCTGCATCATGCCGTCACCTCGGAACGCTGTTCGCCGCGGCCGGCAAAGCTGCGCAGGGCGCCCATCGCCGCCTGCCAGGCGCGGTCGACGAGGTGGCCGCGGTCGGCGGTCACCACACGGGCGTTGCCCGAGGCCATCAGGCGCGACACCGCATCCATCGACTGTTCGCCGGTGCGCTGGCCACGCTGGTTCACGAACAGCACGTGATCGGTCATCGGGCTGTACCAGGACATGCGCCGGCGCACCATGTCGCCCTGCTGGTTGGTGGTGAACTCGATCCAGGTGCCGAAGGGCAACGTGCGCAGATGGTCGTACTGGGCCTGCTCGTCCGGCGTGCGTGGCGGCAGCTTCTCGCGTCGGGCGGTCCCGGCCTCCTCGCCCAGCCGCGCGCGGGCCTTGAGCTTCATCGCCAGTTCGGTGCGCGAGGCGGCATCGTCCTCGTCGCTGCGGTGGCTGGTCAGGCGCTGCGCGATCACCGTCGCTTCCTCGCCGTGGTAGCCGACGTGGCCCAGCGCGGATTCGACTTCGGCCTGCAGGCTGTCGTCGTCGCGCGGCATCACCGCCAGCGAGGCATCGACGATGCGGCGGGTCGTGTCGAGCTGGCGATTGGCCTCCTCCGAATACTCGCCGTGACGCAGGAGGGTGAGGGTCAGCACATCGGCCCAGGACTGGTCGAGCAACGCGCGCGAGAACCGCGGCAGACGCCGGTCGCCGACGATGCCCTGCATCAGTTCGTCGGCGCGCGCGCGTGCGGCGGCCAGCTTCTCGCGGCCGCGCGCGGCCTCGATGTGCCGGCGCTCCTGCAGTTCGGCGGTGCGTGCCTGCGCCTGCAGCTGGGCCTGCACCTTGGCGTTGCCCTCGGCGAAGACCGCGACATCGCCTTCGTAATTGGCGACGACGTAAGCCACCGCAGCGCGCAGCGCGGTCTCCACGCGCGGGTCGAACGCGGTGTCGTCGTGCCAGCTGGCCGCGCTCTCGGCGACGGTGTTGAGCAGTTGCCGCGCCGGGTGGCGCTGGCGGGTGAAGAAGGAATGGTCCTGCAGCGCTGCGCGCAGCACCGGAATCTGCAGGTCGCGCACCAGCGGCGCGGCCGGCGCCTCGGTGCGGATCTCCTGTTCGATGTGGCCGTAGAGCATGCCGAGCAGTTCGAACGCGTCTTCGTCCTGCGGGGCCAGGCTCGCGCCTTCGCCGTCGCGCTGGCGGGCCTGCGCGAGCAGCGAGCGCTTGATGTCGACCAGGCTCCGCGCATTGCGCCCGGCGCCGGTCGGCTGCTGCTGCAGCTGACGCAGCGCATCGGAGACTTCACTGGTCGCGAGCTGGCGGCGCGGCAGCGGCGAGTCGCCGCGCGGCTGGAACTTGCGCAGCAGTTCGCGCCGGCCCGACATCAGCTGCTGCAGGCGTGCGTAGGCCGCCTCGTGCGCCTGCGGATCCAGATCCTCGTCGTCGGCCGCGGTGTCGGGTTCCCCCCAGCCGGTGAACGGACGCTGTGCCTCGTCGGCGGCCGGACGCGTCGGTGCGGGCGCCTCGGGTGCCCGCTGCGGGCGCGCGGGGTCACGCGGCTCGACGGCCTCGGCGCGCGCGCGCATCGGCACGAAGGTCAGCGACGGCAGGATGCCGTCGTCGGCCAGCTGCGCATCGAGTCGCTCGAGCACGCGGGCATACCCCGGCATCACCACGCGATCGAAGCAGCGGTAGAGCAGCAGGCGGGCGTCGTGTTCGATCTCGAGCACGTGCGCGGCGGCGGCGATCGCGCGGCACAGGCACTGCGGGCCCAGCGGCAGGCGCTCGGCATCGAAGGCGGGCGCGGCGGCGAGCACGCCGAAGCGCTGCCCCAGCAGATGCAGCGACAGGTTGGCGCGACCTTCCTGGCGACTGGCGATCTCGCGCAGCACGGTGCCTTCGTCCATCACCGTGTCCTCGACCAGGCTCAGCGGTCCGAACGAGGTGCTGTCGGCCGGCACCGGTGGCGGTGGTGCGGCCGGCGTGCGCAGGGCGGCGAGCGTGCCTTCCAGCGCGAGCAGAAAGCGCGGCACCAGATCGGCGCGGTTGGCGCGGAAGGTCCGCAGCGTGGCCATATAGCCCGATTCGAGCCCGGGATTGCGGGCCTGGTCCGCAAGCCGGAACAGCTCCTGTTCGAACTCGGACACCAGATTGGACAGGCCACCGTCGAGCTCGGTCGAAACGAACGAGAGCGCACGCTCCAGCGTGCGTCGCACGCGGGGCGGCAGACCGGCCGCGGCGATCGAGCGGGGCGGAAGGGCAGGGTGTGCGGTCGCAGGCATTCCGGTTGCCGGGCTGGGCATTGGTCACATTCTTTAGCATGCGCGCGCCGCCGTCACTAGCGGTCGACGCATGCAGTGGCAAGGCCGCGCGATGCGGGGTGTCAGGCCGGTCAGAACGCGAACGCCGTCCCCGATCGGCCACCGGCCTGCTGCAATGCGACACGGCGCTGCGCGTCCGAGCCGACCGACCGCTCAGTCCTCGAGAAACAGCGCGACCACGTCGTTGGTGAAACGCCGGCCCAGCTCGGTCGGCACGATCCGCGCGCCATTGCGCTGCAACCAGCCCCTGTCAACCGCGATGTCAAGCGGGCCGTCGATCGCCGACACCGGCAGTCCGGTCGTGGCGACGAAGTCGTCCAGCGCGAACCCGTCGACCAGGCGCAGCGCATTGAGCATGAACTCGAACGGTCGGCGGGCCGGCTCGATGCGCTCGTCGCCACCGATCGATGCAGGCGTGCCGGCGCCGGCGAGCCACGCGACCGGGTGCTTGGATTTCCAGCGCCGCAGAAGGGTCTGCTCGCTGCCCAGCGTGAGCTTGCCGTGCGCGCCCGCGCCGATGCCGAGATAGTCGCCGAAACGCCAGTAGTTGAGGTTGTGCGCGCAGCGCCGACCGGGCCTGGCGTAGGCCGACACTTCGTATTGCGCGTAACCGGCCTCGGCCAGCATCGCCTGGCAACGCTCCTGCATGTCCCAGGCGAGATCGTCGTCGGGAATGCCGGTCGGCGGGCGCGCGGCGAAGACGGTGTTGGGTTCGAGCGTGAGCTGGTAGTGCGAGATGTGCGCCGGCGCGAGCGCGATCGCGCGAGCCACATCGTCCTCGGCCATCGCCAGGGTCTGCCCGGGCAGCGCGTACATCAGGTCGAGATTGAAATTGTCGAAGCCGGCGTCCCGGGCCAGCGCGATCGCCGAGAGCGCCTGCGCCCCGTCGTGGATGCGGCCCAGCGTCCGGAGCGTCGCATCGTCGAAGGTCTGGATGCCGAAGCTGATGCGGTTCACGCCCGCGCGGCGGTAGTCCTCGAAACGCCCGTGCTCGGCGGTGCCAGGGTTGGTCTCCAGTGTGACCTCGGCGCCGGGCGCGAAGCGCAGCCGCGACGAGGCCCCCTGCAGGATGCGTTCAATCGCATCGGCGGGAAACAGGCTGGGCGTGCCGCCACCGAAGAACACGCTGTGCACGGTGCGGCCCCAGACCAGCGGCAGGTCCTGGTCGAGATCGGCGAGCAGCGCGTCGACGTAGGCGTCGAACGGCGGCGTGCCACCCTTGAACTCGTGCGAATTGAAATCGCAATACGGGCATTTGCGCACGCACCAGGGCAGGTGCACGTACAGCGAGAGCGGGGGCGGAATCAGCATCGGAGCGTGTCTGGCAGGCATTGCGCGGCGGCGGGGATGCGGGCCGCTTCAGTCAGTGCGCAAGGTTTTCGCGAGGCGTGTCCGCAGCACCTGCAGGGCCTGTGCGCGGTGGCTGATGCGGTTCTTCTGCGCCGGTTCCATTTCCGCGGCCGTCAGGCCATGCACCGGGTCGAGGAAGACCGGGTTGTAGCCGAAGCCGTTGTGGCCGCGCGGCGCGTCGAGAATGCGGCCCTCCCAACTGCCCTCGGCGATCAACGGCTGCGGATCGTCGGCGTGCCGCAGCAGCACGATCACCGCGTAGAAGCGCGCGCTGCGCCGCGCTTCGGGCAGACCGCCGAGCGCCTGCAGCAGCTTGGCATTGTTGGCGGTATCGTCGGTCGGGCTGCCGGCATAGCGCGCGCTGTAGAGACCGGGCGCGCCGTCGAGCGCGTCGACGATCAGGCCCGAATCGTCGGCCAGTGCCGGCAGGCCGGTGACCTTCGCGGCGTGCCGCGCCTTGATCAGCGCGTTCTCGACGAAGGTGGTGCCGGTCTCGGGCACGTCGTCCACGCCGAGGTCGCGCTGCGGCACGATCGAAACGCCGAGCCCGTCGAGCATCGCCCGCAGTTCGACCAGCTTGCCGGCGTTGCCGCTGGCGAGGACCAGGGTGCTCATGCGCGCGGCTCCAGCAGGTCCCACTTGTTGCCGTAGAGATCGACGAACACCGCGACGCTGCCGTAGGGCTCGTGGCGTGGCGCTTCGAGGAATTCGACGCCCGCCGCCGTCATCGCCGCATGATCGCGGGCGAAGTCGTCGGTGTAGAGGAAATGGTCGACGCGGCCGCCGGTCTGGTCGCCGATGCGCGCACGCTGCGCGTCGTTCGCCCGCTGCGCGAGCAGCAGCGAGGCCTCGTCGGCAGTGCCCGGGCCGATCTGCACCCAGCGCTTGCCGTCACCGAGCGGTCGGTCCTCGAACACCTGGAAGCCCAGCGCACGCGTGTACCAGGCGATAGCCGCGTCGTAGTTGGCGACCAGCAGCGTCGTCAGCGCGATGCGACGCTTCGCGCCCGGCATCGTCATCCCGCAAGTGCCGCGCGCTGCATCGCGACCAGTTCGGCGACGCCGGCTTCGGCCAGCTGCAGCATCGCGTCCATCTCGGCGCGGCGGAAGGCGTGGCCTTCGGCGGTGCCCTGGACTTCGATGAAACCGCCGCCGTCGTTCATCACGACATTCATGTCGGTATCGCAGTCGCTGTCTTCCGCGTAGTCGAGATCGAGCACCGGCACGCCGCGGTAGACGCCGACCGAGATCGCCGCGATCGCGCCGTGCACCGGGTCGCGGCCGATCTCGCCGCGACCGCGCAGCGCCGAGATCGCATCGACCAGTGCGACATAGGCGCCGGTGATCGCCGCGGTGCGGGTGCCGCCGTCGGCCTGCAGCACGTCGCAGTCCAGCGTGATCGTGCGCTCGCCCAGCGCCTTGCGATCCACGCAGGCGCGCAGGCTGCGGCCGATCAGGCGCTGGATTTCCAGCGTCCGTCCGCCCTGCTTGCCGCGCGTGGCCTCGCGGTCGTTGCGGGTATTGGTGGCGCGCGGGAGCATGCCGTACTCGGCCGTCACCCAGCCTTCGCCCTTGCCGCGCAGGAAGCCGGGCACGCGGTTCTCCACGCTGGCCGTGCACAACACGCGGGTGTCGCCGAAGCTCACCAGCACCGAGCCCTCCGCGTGGCGGGTGAAACCGCGTTCGAAGCGCACGGCGCGCAGCTGGTCGGGCGCGCGGCCGCTGGGACGGGAGAAGTCGGACATGGAGACGGCCAGAAGACGGCGGGAAAGTCTAGCAGCGGTGGCGATCCACTCCGGACAAGGCGGGCCTGCCTCCCCGAATCCCGAATCCCCAATCCCGGCCCTGATGCATACTCGTCCGCCGTTTTCCGCAGGCACGCCCCGATGATCCGCAGCATGACCGCCTTCGCCGCCGGCGAGCGCAGCACCGAATGGGGCACGCTGGCCTGCGAACTGCGTGCGGTGAATCACCGTTTCCTCGAACTGGGCACGCGGATGCCCGAGGAGCTGCGCAGCGTCGAGCCGGCCTTGCGCGAGCGCATCTCGGCGAAGGTCTCGCGCGGCAAGGTCGATCTGGGCCTGCGCCTGCGCAGCGTCGAAGGCGGCGGCGAGCTGCAGCTCAACCGCGCGTTGCTGACGCAGCTGCAGGGTCTGGCCGGCGAACTGCGCGGCGGATTTCCCGAACTGCGCGCCAGCCTGACCGAGCTGTTGCAGTTTCCGGGCGTGCTGCAGTCGCGCGGCGTCGATCCGGCCGCGCTGCAGGCCGAGGTCCTGACGCTGCTCGACACGGTGCTGGCCGAATTCGTCGCCGCGCGCGAGCGCGAAGGCGCCAAGCTGGTCGCCGCGATCCTCGAACGCGTCGACGGCGTCGCCGCGCTCGCTGCCGAAGTCCGCAGCCTGATGCCGGCGATCCGCGACGGCCAGCGCGCCAAGCTGCAGGCACGCCTGGCCGACCTGCCGCATCCGGTCGAGCCGGGTCGCATGGAGCAGGAACTGGTGCTGTGGCTGCAGAAGCTCGACGTGGACGAGGAACTGGACCGCCTCGACAGCCACATCGACGAGATCCGCCGCGTGCTCGCCCAGCGCGAGCCGGTCGGTCGCCGTCTGGACTTCCTGCTGCAGGAGTTCAACCGCGAAGCCAACACACTGGGTTCGAAGTCGGTCGACCGCCGTACGTCGCAGGTGGCGATCGAGCTGAAGGTGCTGATCGACCAGATCCGCGAGCAGGTCCAGAACATCGAGTGACCGCCGCGCCGCCGCCGGGCCAGCGCGCCAGGCGGCGTAAAGCGGTACGATGCGCGGCCCTCGAGCGCCGGAGACGGGCGTGGCCCCCGAATCCCACCATTCCGCGGAAACGCCGATGCGCGGCACGTTGTTCATCGTCGCGGCGCCGTCGGGCGCCGGAAAGTCCAGCATCGTCAACGCCTGCCTGGCGAAAGATCCGGACATCGCCCTGTCGATCTCGTTCACCTCGCGCCTCGCGCGCCCGGGCGAGCGCCATGCCGAGCACTACCACTTCGTCGGCAAGGACGTATTCCAGCAGATGATCGATGCCGGCGACTTCTTCGAGTACGCGCTGGTCCATGGCGACTGGAAGGGCACCGCGCGGCAGTCGGTGGAACCGCAGCTCGCCGCGGGCAAGGACGTGCTGCTGGAGATCGACTGGCAGGGCGCGCGCCAGGTCCGCGAGAAGGTGCCCGAAGCGGTCAGCGTCTTCATCCTGCCGCCGTCGCGCACCGCGCTGGACGAGCGCATGCGCAAGCGCGGCCAGGACAGCGAGGCGGTGATGGCCCAGCGTCTGGCCGCCGCGCAGGAAGAGATGTCGCACTTCGACGAGTTCGACTATGTCGTGGTCAACGAGGATTTCGACACCGCCGTGGCCGAGATGTGCGCGATCTTCCGCGCCAGCCGCCTGCGCCGGGAGCGTCAGGCCGAGCGCCACGCGGCGCTGATCGGCCGCCTGCTGCGGGAAGAGGCCTCCGTCGCGGCGTCGAATCCCGCGTAACTGTCTGATTCGTATGGGCAGCGCTTGCGCCCCGACGGGGCGGGCGCTAGCATACGCGACCCTTTTTATTCAATCGCGCGGCCACAGCGGTCGCCGGGAGCCCGCATGGCCCGCATCACCGTGGAAGATTGCCTGGAAGTCGTCGACAACCGCTTCGAGCTGGTCATGATGGCCGCGCGTCGCGCCCGTCAGCTCGCCAACGGCGTCGAAGCCCAGCTCGACAACAGCGAGAACGACGACAAGCCGACCGTGCTCGCCCTGCGCGAGATCGCCGCGCGCCGCATCGACCAGCCCTACATCGAAGCCGTCGACAAGTCCGAGCGTGAGCGCAAGGAGCGCGAGGCGCTGGAATGGGCGGCTGCCGAAGTCGTCGCCGACGAAGACATGGCCAAGGGCGACGACTGATCGTCCCCGCCGCGTGCACCGCACGCGGATGGAGTGCCCCGACGACCCCGCCCCGGCGGGGTCGTCGCGTTTGCGCCGAAGTGCGCCGAAGACGCGGTGTCGCGCCCCTGTCACATGGTTCCCAAAGCCGGACCTTGCCCGTAGGCTTCGCGGATGACGCCCGCCGCACCCGCCACCGTTCTCGACCTGCCCGACGTCCTCGCCGACGACGCGGTGCCCGAGTACATGCGCGTGCTGGAGCGGGCGACGCTGTATCTGCCCGAAGAACAGCGCGTGCAGTTGCGGCGTGCGTGGTCGGTCGGCGCGGCCGCGCATTCGGGCCAGATGCGCAAGTCCGGCGAGCCCTACATCACCCATCCGGTTGCGGTGGCGGTGGTGCTCGCCGAACAGAAGGTCGACATCGAGACGCTGGTCGCGGCGATCCTGCACGACACCATCGAAGACACGCCGTTGACGCGCGAGGCGCTGGCCTCGGCCTTCGGCGAGACCGTCGCCGAACTCGTGGAGGGCGTGACCAAGCTCGACAAGCTCAACTTCGGCAGTCGCCAGGAAGCGGATGCCGAGAGCTTCCGCAAGATGATGCTGGCGATGGCGCGCGACCTGCGCGTGATCCTGATCAAACTCGCCGACCGCCTGCACAACATGCGCACCCTCGGCGCGCAGCCGGGCCCGTCGCGCGAACGCATCGCCCGCGAGACGCTCGAGGTCTATGCGCCGATCGCCCAGCGCCTGGGCATGAACAAGATCAAGGCCGAGCTGCAGGATCTCGGCTTCCATGCGTTGTACCCGATGCGCCACATGATTCTGGAAAAGCGCATCCGCAACCAGCCGCTAGTGCGGCGCGAGGCGCTGGCCAGCATCGAGGCGCAGCTCGCGCAGCGGCTGACCGCGGCCGGCCTGCAGTACCGGCTGGTCGGGCGCATCAAGTCGCCGTGGAGCATCTACAACAAGATGCAGGGCGAGGGGAAAACCTTCACCCAGGTCATGGACGTGTTCGGCTACCGGATCATCGTCGGCAACGCGGCGGACTGTTACCACGCGCTCGGCATCGCGCACTCGGTGTTCAAGCCGCTCGACGGGCGCTTCCGCGATTTCATCGCGATCCCGAAAGCCAACGGCTACCAGTCGCTGCACACGGTGCTGTTCGGTCCCTATGGCGCGCCGATCGAAGTGCAGATCCGCACCGAGGAGATGGACCTGATCGCCGAACGCGGCATCGCCGCGCACTGGGCATACAAGCACGGCGGCGATGGTCCCAACAGCGCGCAGTCGCGCGCGCACTCGTGGATTGCCGGCCTGCTGGAGTCGCAGCGCACGACCGGTTCGTCGCTGGAGTTCCTGGAAAACGTCAAGGTCGACCTGTTCCCGGACGAGGTCTACCTGTTCACGCCCAAGGGCGACATCATGTCGCTGCCACGCAATTCGACAGCGCTCGATTTCGCGTATTCGGTGCACACCGACATCGGCAACCAGGCCGTGGCCGCGCGTGTCGACGGCAAGCTGGTGCCGCTGCGCACGATGCTGCTGAGCGGCCAGCGCGTGGAGATCGTCACCGCGAAATCCTCGATGCCGCGCCCGCAGTGGCTGGAGTTCGTGGTCACCGGCAAGGCGCGCACTGCGATCCGCGCCCAGCTCAAGCATCTGCAGCACGAGGACGCCGTGCAGCTCGGCCACCGCATGCTCGACCGCGCGCTGGAACTGCTGGGCACCTCGCTGGACCGTCTGCCGCAGGAACGGCTGGATGCGTATCTGGTCGAGGCGAAATACCCGCGCCTCGAAGAACTCATGGCCGACATCGCGCTCGGCAACTGGATGCCTGCGCAGGTCGCGCTCGCACTGGCGCAGAACGAAGGCGACGTACCGACCGAGCTGGTCGCCAAGGCCGGCGAAACGATCCGCATCCGGGGCGACGAGCGCGGCATCATCAGCTTCGCCAACTGCTGCATGCCGATTCCCGGCGACGAGATCATGGGCTATCACACGACCGGCCGCGGCATCGTCGTGCACCGGATCGAATGCCCGAACGTCGCCGAGTACCGCAAGTCGCCCGAGCGCTGGGTCGCGATCGACTGGGACCGCGAGGTAGTCGGCGACTTCAACGTCGCGCTGCGCATCGAGGTGGAGAACCACCCCGGCGTGCTGGCGCAGGTGGCCGCGGCGATCGCGCGCGTGCATTCCAACATCGACGGCGTCGATTACCTCGAGCGCGACAGCACGGTGGCGGCGATCCGCTTCTCGATCGAGGTCAAGGGCCGCAAGCACCTGGCCGAAGTGATCCGCCGGACACGCCGCCTGCCGGTCGTCCACGGCGTGCAGCGGATGTAATCCGAATCTCCGGCGCGCGGGCGCCCGCTAGAATGCGGGCTTTCCCGTCGCCGGAGTTCCCCGATGCCCCGTACGCCCATTGCCACCTCGGACGCGCCCGCCGCGATCGGCCCGTATTCGCAGGCCGTGCGCGCCGGCAACACGGTGTACTTCTCGGGACAGATTCCGCTCGACCCGGCGACGGGCGAGATCGTTGCCGGCGACATCACCGCGCAGGCGCGCCGTGCGTTCGACAACCTCAAGGCCGTGGCGATCGCCGCTGGCGGCACGCTCGACGACATCGTGCGCGTCGGTCTGTACGTCACCGACCTGGGCGAATTCGCGCAGGTCAACGCGGTCATGGCCGAATACTTCGACGCCCCCTATCCCGCGCGCTCCACCATCGAAGTGCCGGCGCTGCCCAAGGGCGCGCGCTTCGAGGTCGACGCGGTGATGGTGCTCGGCTGATCGACGCCGCGGGCGCATGAGCAGGGCGGGGACGCGCGTCCCGGCACTCGCCGACGCGGGCCGCACGCCGGTGTCGGCGCTGTCGGGCGTCGGACCGAAGGTCGCCGAGAAGCTGGTTGCGCGCGGTCTGGCGACGCTGGGCGATCTGTGGCTGCACCTGCCGCGCCAGTACGAAGACCGCACCCGGGTCACGCCGATCCGCCATCTGCGCGGCGGCGTGCCGGCGCAGATCGAAGGCGTCGTCGAGGCGGTCGAGAAAGGGTTCCGGCGACGCCCGATGCTGCGTGTCGCCATCGGCGACGGGTCCGGCGGCACGCTGGTGCTGCGGTTCTTCCATTTCCGTGCCGCGCAGGTCGCGCAGCTCGCGGTCGGTACGCGGGTGTGCTGTTTCGGCACGCCGCGTCCCGGGCAGCAGGGGCTGGAGATCGTGCATCCGAGTTACCGGGTGCTCGATGGCGATGCGCTGACGGTGCTCGATGACCGGCTCGATCCCGTCTACCCGGCGGTCGAGGGCGTCGGACCGCAGGTGTTGCGTCGACTGATCGGCCAGGCGCTCGATCGCCTGCCGGATGCGGCGTCACTGGAACTGCTGCCGGCCGGAGCGCTCGATACGCTGGACCTTCCGATCCTGCGCGACGCGCTGCTGTACGTGCATCGACCGCCGGCCGATGCCGACCTCGGCCTGCTGGCATCGGGCCGGCATCCGGCGCAGCGCCGCCTCGTGTTCGAGGAAATGCTGGCCCATCACCTGAGTCTGCGGCGCCAGCGCATCGCGCTGCAGGCGCATCGTGCACCGGCCCTGCGACCCGGCACGCTCGCCGATGCATTGCGCGCGTCGTTGCCGTTCGCGCTGACCGGCGCGCAGTCGCGCGTGCTGCGCGAAGTGTCGAAGGATCTTGCGCAACGCAAACCGATGTTGCGGCTCGTCCAGGGTGACGTGGGCAGCGGCAAGACAGTGGTGGCCGCGCTCGCGGCCGCCGCGGCCATCGACGCGGGGCTGCAGGCGGCCCTGATGGCGCCGACCGAACTGCTCGCCGAACAGCACGCGCAGAACCTGCGCGGCTGGTTCGAGCCGCTCGGCATCCGCGTCGCCTGGCTGGCGGGCAAGGTCACTGGACGTGCACGCGCGACGGTGCTGGCCGACATCGCATCGGGCGCCGCGCAGCTGGTCGTCGGCACGCACGCGCTGATGCAGGCGAACGTCGACTTCCACGATCTGGGCCTGGCGATCATCGACGAACAGCACCGCTTCGGCGTGCATCAGCGCCTCGCCCTGCGCGACAAGGGCGCCGGCGGCGAACGCGTGCCGCACCAGCTGGTGATGACCGCGACACCGATCCCGCGCACGCTGGCGATGTCCGCCTACGCCGACCTCGATGTCTCGGCGATCGACGAGCTGCCGCCGGGCCGCACGCCGATCCAGACCGTCGTGCTCAGCAGCGAGCGTCGGCCCGCGCTGATCGAGCGCATCCGCCACGCCTGTACGGAAGGGCGGCAGGCCTATTGGGTCTGCACCCTGATCGACGATTCGGACGAGGTGGTCGCGCAGGCGGCGCAGACCACGTTCGAGCAGCTGCACGCCGCGCTGCCCGACGTGCGCGTCGCGCTCGTGCACGGGCGCATGAAGGCGGCCGAGAAGCAGGACGCGATGCAGGCATTCAAGCGTGGCGACATCGACCTGCTGGTGGCGACGACCGTCATCGAGGTCGGCGTCGACGTGCCCAACGCATCGCTGATGGTGATCGAGAACGCGGAACGCCTGGGCCTCGCGCAATTGCACCAGTTGCGCGGACGGGTGGGGCGCGGGACCGCCGCGTCGAGTTGCGTGCTGCTGTACCAGTCGCCGCTGTCGCGGATGGCGCGTGAGCGGCTGGACACCATGCGCAGCACGAACGACGGCTTCCTGATCGCCGAAAAGGATCTGGCGCTGCGCGGGCCGGGCGAACTGCTGGGCACGCGTCAGACCGGTCTGGCGGAATTCCGACTCGCCGATCTGGCGCGCGACGCTGACCTGCTGCCCACGGTGCACGCTGTGGGCGATGCGATGTTGTCCGAGCGGCCGGATCTGGGCGACCGGATCGTGACCCGATGGATCGGAAGCGCGACGCGATACGCCTCGGCCTGAACAGATCGGCTTTTTACAAGGTTGCAGGCAGGGGTTTCACTGTTTCTCCACGTGCGCGGACTACCGTATCTGTTCACGAGTCTGATGTGATTTTCGTCACGAAATGTGGGTGGGCATTTCGGGTAACGGCGGGATAATTCTGAAGGACGGGCAGACGAGGGCAGGACGTGACGCTGCGATTGCCATCGCCCAGGGAGGGACTCCATGGACACCCAGCTACGTATTTTCATTGCTGACGATCATCCGTTCACACTTGCCGGCGTCCGCGCCGAGATCGAACGCGCAGGTGAGCCGCTGCAGGTTGCCGGAGAGGCCTCGAACGGCACGGCCCTGCTCAAACTGCTGGTGAAGTCGCGACCGGGCGACCTGCTGGTGACCGACTTCTCGATGCGTGGCCCGCAATTGCGCGATTGCGACGGGCTGCCGCTGCTGCTGACCCTGCGTCGCCAGTTCCCCGCATTGCCGATCATCGTGCTGACCGAGGTCGAGAACCCGGCAATGCTGCGTGCGATGGTCGATGCCGGCGTGCGCGGCCTCGTCGACAAGACGTCCGCGCGCAATGAACTGCTCACTGCGATCCAGAAGGTCGCCGCCGGGCGCATCTATTTCTGCCGTGCGATGCGCGACGTGCTCGACCAGGCCGGCGGACTGGACCGGCAGCCGGCCCGCATCTCCCCGCACGAAGCGGAAGTGGTGCGGCTGTTCGTCGGCGGCCTGACCGTCAGCGAGATCGCGGTGCGGCTTTCGCGCAGCGTCAAGACGATCAGCCGGCAGAAGAACGACGCGATGCACAAGCTCGGCCTCGACAACAACAGCCAGCTCTACGCCTACGCGCGCGACCACGGGCTGACGTCTTAAGGCGGACATCCGTGCGGTGGCCGGTCGCGGTCCGGGTCGGCGATAATGCCGCATGACCGACAAGATCCCGTTGCTGATCGATACCGATCCCGGCGTCGATGACGCCCTTGCGCTGTTGCTGGCATTCGATGACGACGCGCACGACGTCGTCGGCCTGACCATCGCTGCCGGCAATGTCGGCTTGCAGCATACGGTCGCCAACGCGCTCAAGCTGTGCGAAGTGGCGGGGCATCCCGATGTGCCCGTGTTCGCCGGCAGTGCGTCGCCGCTGCTCCATGCGGCGCCCGACGCCGCCTATGTGCACGGCAACGACGGCTTCGGCGATGTGGGCTATACGCCTGCGCGTCGTCGTGTCGAGGACGAGCACGCCGCGCTGGCGATCCTGCGCCTGTCCCACGTCCACGCCGGCCGGCTCGTGCTGGTTGCGCTCGGTCCACTGACCAACGTGGCGCTGGCGCTGAAGCTCGACCCCACGTTGCCCACGCGTATCGCGCGATTCGTGGCGATGTCGGGCGCGGTGACCGGGCACGGCAACATCACGCCCAGTGCCGAGTTCAATGCCTACTTCGACCCGGAGGCGGCGAAGATCGTGTTCGATGCCTTCCCGCAGTTCGATCTGTCGGACTGGGAGGCTACGGTGGCACACGGCCTGCCGCACGATGCGGTGGTGACGTGGATGCAGGAAGGCGGCGAGATCGGCCGCTTCTACGATGCGATCTCGCGCAAGACCCGCGAATGGTCTGCCGATCGCCGCGGCGACGACTGGCACTCGGCCGATGCGCTGGCGATGGCCTGGGTGCTCGAGCCCGACGCCGCGACCGAAGTCGTCGAGCGTCCGCTCGATGTCGTGCTCGACCACGGGCCCGCGCGTGGTGCCACGATCGTCGACTGGCAGCGTCAGCTCGGCCGGGCGGACAATGCCCGCATCCTGATGCGCTTCGACACCGCGCGTTTCCATGCCCGGATCCGTCGCGCCCTGTCCCGCTGAGTCCGGCGACGGCCCGCTTGCGTGGCGGGTCGATTGCCCGCTAAAATGCCGCTCTTACCTTCCGCAACTCTGGTGCCCGCCATGAAGGCCGACATCCATCCCGAATACCGCGAAGTCGTCTTCCAGGACGTCACGTCCGATGGCTTCAAGTTCCTCACCCGCTCGACCCTCGCCGCCTCGGCGAAGGAAACGATCCAGTGGGAGGACGGCAACGAATACCCGCTGATCAAGATCGAAGTGTCCTCGGCCACGCATCCGTTCTACACCGGCCAGAACAAGATCATCGACACCAGCGGTCGCGTCGACAAGTTCCGCAAGCGCTACGCCAAGTAAGCGTCTGCATGACGATGCGTGTCGCCCGTGTGGCGCGCATCGTTCGACGACACCGGCGGCCGCCCTCGGGCGGCCGTCTGCGTTCCCGATCACTTGTATTTCTGCTGCATTTTCCAATGCGGCAGCGTTCGTCGTGTTCGACTTTCGTGCAATGCCGCGTGCCGGCGCGCACGGAATCGCTATGCGATAATTGATGCGTTGCGGCACCTGCCGCGCCCGCCAGGCCGGATGGCGTTGCCGTCCGGAGAAATGAGGAGCCTTTAGAGTGTCTGAATCCAACTCCAAGCTCGACCAGGTCACGCTCGACGCCGCCGGCAAGACGGTGACGCTGCCCGTCCTGCACGGCACGCTCGGCAACCCCTGCGTCGACATCTCGAAGCTGCCGAAGGAAACCGGCTGTTTCACCTACGATTCCGGCTTCACCGCCACCGCCAGCTGCAAGTCGGCGATCACCTACATCGACGGCGACGAGGGCGTGCTGCTGTATCGCGGCTACCCGATCGACCAGCTGGCCGAGAAGTCGAACTTCCTCGAAGTCGCCTACCTGCTGCAGGCCGGCGAGCTGCCGAACAAGGACGAGTTCGCCAAGTTCGAGCACGAAGTCACGCATCACACGATGATGCACGAGTCGCTCAAGAGCTTCCTGCAGGGCTTCCGTCACGACGCGCACCCGATGGCGATGCTCGCCGCGTCGGTGGCCTCGATGTCGGCCTTCTATCACGACACGCTGGACCTGCAGGATCCCGAGCAGCGCCGCCTCGCCGCGATCCGCCTGATCGCCAAGGTGCCGACGCTCGCCGCGGCCGCGTACCGCTATTCGATCGGCCAGCCGATCCGCTACCCGCGCAACAGCCTGAACTACGTCGACCGCTTCCTGCACATGATGTTCGAAGTGCCGAGCGAGCCGCTGGAGCTCAACCCGGTCGTCGCCAAGGCGATGGATCTGCTCTTCATCCTGCACGCCGACCACGAGCAGAACGCGTCGACCTCGACCGTGCGTCTGGTCGGTTCGACGGGCGCCAATCCGTACGCCTCGGTCGCCGCCGGCATCACCGCGCTGTGGGGCCCCGCGCACGGCGGCGCCAACGAGGCGGTGCTCAAGCAGCTCGCCGAGATCGGCACTGCCGACAACGTCGAGACCGCGGTCAAGCGCGCCAAGGACAAGAACGACCCGTTCCGTCTGATGGGCTTCGGCCACCGCGTCTACAAGAACTTCGACCCGCGCGCGAAGATCATCCGCGAGATGACCCACAAGGTCCTCGGCGAGCTGGGCATCAACGACCCGCTGCTCGACGTGGCGATGAAGCTCGAGGAAGCCGCGCTGAAGGACGACTACTTCGTCGAGCGCAAGCTGTACCCGAACGTCGATTTCTACAGCGGCATCATCTACAAGGCGCTGAAGATTCCGACCGAGATGTTCACCGTAATGTTCGCGATCGGCCGCACCGCCGGCTGGGTCGCGCACTGGCTCGAGCAGCAGGTCGATCCGGAAGCGAAGATCGGCCGGCCGCGCCAGATCTACACCGGCTACGACGTCCGCGATTACACGGACAGCAGCAAGCGCTGATCCTGCGGCGGGCCTGGCGGCCCATACGCGGTGGTGACGGGGCGGCCTTCGGGCCGCCTTCGTCGTTTCTGGCAGCCACGCATCGGAGGTTTCCGACGGCCGGCCCTGCGCTTTTCCTGCGGTGACGCTCCGGTCGTCCCGGCAGACTGGCCCTGTCGCGCAGGTGGCCGCCACCGCGCCCGGGGCAATCAGCAGAGGGGATGGAGCGATGAAGATGCGGAAGATGTGGGGCGTGGTGTTCGCGTGCGTCGTAGGGATGGCGGCTTCTAACGTCTCGGCCCAGGAAATGTCGTTCCGGAGCGGCCTGATCACGGCCATCAGCCCGATCCAGGTGGCCGTGGCGAGCCAGCAGCAGGCGGCGGCGCCGTCGCGGACCAGCGGCGCATTCGGACGCGCGCTGGGACGCATCGCCGGCCGCGCGGCCTCGAACGTCGCGGGCGAATACGCCTATGACGCGTACCAGGTCGCCAGTGGCGTCGCCCAGGATGCCGTGGCCGGTGCGGCTTCGACGCCAGCTGCGGGACAAGCGGTCACGGCCTACATGGTGATGCTGAAGTTCGACGACGGCAGCGAGTCGGCCATCCAGTCGGCACACACGAACGGCCTGCAGGTGGGTTCGCGTGCACGCGTGTTCGGCAGCGGTGCCAGCGCGCAGATCGTCGCGGAGTAATCGCAAGCAAGGAGGCGCGCGCTCCCGAAGGAGCGCGTGTTATCACTCGGCGCCGTGCTCCAGCGCGATCAGGCGCTCGAGCTGCGCGTGCGAGGCGCGGCGCATCGGCTTCTCGTCGACCGCAGACAAAGGTGCCTGGCGCAGCACGGCCTCCGGCAACACCGTTAGATCGAAGGTCAGACCGTCGGCGGTGAAGACCCAGACATCGAAGTCGCCGGTCCGTTGGCGGTCCAGGCGCAGGCGCCGCATGCGGCCTTCGGCCGGAATGCCGTGGTCGTCGAGAAAGCGGGCGACCGCGCTGGCGTCGTCGGTGTGCAGATGCAGGGTCACGGCGGAATGATCGTCCGCCGTCCCTTCGAGGACGGGGCCGACCAGTCGCGGTGCGAACGGCTCGAAGAATCCCAGTGCCTGCACGGCTGCCTCGCGGCGAATACGCACCGCATCGGCCTGACGCGCGCCGACGAACAGGCGCTGGTGTTCGCGGAGCGCGTCCTCGATCTCGCGATTGCGCGGCAGCGAAGCGTCGTCGTGGATGCCGAGGCGACTCGCGGCCTTGAGCTTGGCCTGGTGGAAATCGCGGATGCCGCCTTCGGCCATCATGCGTGCAGCTTCGTGGGCGACGCGGTGCCGGCGTTCGCGGGTCCGGGTGTCCGCGTGTTGCTGTGCGCGATGCATCGCATCGTCCCCTGTCGATCACCTGTCACGACTCTACGCCGGTGGCGTGACGGGTCAATGCACGTCGGGCGACCAGGACGGCTGACGCTTAGAGGCGATGCGCAAGGCGACTGGCAGCGGCAGCGCGGAGGCTGCCGCCTCGGGCATCAGAAGATGTCGAACGCTTCCTCGGCCGGCACGTCGTCGATCTGCAGATCGATCTCGGATTCCATCCGCTCGAGATCTTCGGCCTTCACGTACTCGATGATGCCCCCGTCCGAAGTCGTCGGCAGCAGGCGACCGCCGGCGGTGACCGCGACCCGCACCATGCCTTCCGGCGGCTCGTTCGAGGCTTCCGGAACGCCTTCGAGCGCGACCCGCATAAAATCGATCCAGATCGGCAGCGCCGCGCGACCGCCGTACTCGCGATAGCCGAGCGAGCGGTTGTCGTCGCGACCGACCCACACCGAGGTCACCAGATTGCCACCGAAGCCGGAGAACCAGGCGTCACGGTGCTCGTTGGTCGAACCGGTCTTGCCGCCGACGTCTTCGCGTTCCAGCACGCGCGCGGCGGTGCCGGTGCCGCGACGCACGACGTCGCGCATCATCGAGATCATCTGGTAGGCGACGCGCTCGTCGATCGCGCGCGGCGCCATGACCGGCGCGGCACCGTCGGCACGCGGCTCGGGTTCGGGGGCTGCCTCGACCGGCGCAGCGGTGACCTCGCGCTTCTCGGCCGCCGGGCCGAGATTGAAGCCGTCCACCACGTGCGTTGGCGTCGACGACTGGCCGGGCGTGCCGCTGCCGTCGCAACCGCGGCAGGCGCGCGCAGCGTTCTCCTTGAAGACCAGCGTGCCTTCGCGGTCACGGACCTCGTCGATGAACCACGGCGTGACCCGGAAGCCGCCATTGGAGAACACCGCGTAACCGCGGGTCACGTCCAGCGGCGTCAGCGACGGTGTGCCGAGCGCGATCGACAGATTCGGCGGCAGCTGCGATTCCTCGAAGCCGAAGTGGCTGATGTAGCGGCGCGCATAGTCGACGCCGATCGCATCGAGCAGACGGACCGCGACCAGGTTGCGCGACTGCACCAGCGCTTCTCGCAGGCGCATCGGTCCGACGAACCGGCCGTCGGAATTCTGCGGACGCCAGTCCTGGCCGCGGCGCATGCGGAACAGCACGGGCGCATCGAGCACGATCGACGCGGGATTGAAGCCCTTCTCGAAGGACGCGGCGAAGATGAAAGGCTTGAAGCTCGAGCCCGGCTGGCGACGCGACTGGGTCGCACGATTGAAATTGCTGCCCGCGAAGCTGTAGCCGCCGATCAATGCGCGCACCGCACCGTCGTCCGGCTCCATCGACACCAGCGTGGACTGCGCGCGCGGCAGCTGGTCGAGCTGCCAGCTGACCGTCGGCGGCGGCATGTCCTCGGGCGCGGTGTCGGCAGGCGCCTTGGCAGGCGTTTCGATGCGGCGCACGCGGGTCAGATCGCCACGCGTCAGCAGGGCGGCCGGATTCTTGCCGGTCCAGCGGCTGGTCGAGGCGTCGAGCGTCACCGTGCTGCCGTCGGCCAGCACCACGTCGGCCGTGCCGTCGCCGCTGCGCACGACGATCGCCGGCAGCAGGCCGCCCTGTGGCGCGACGCCGCGCAGGCGACGCGCCGTGGTCGCGGCGTCTTCAGCGGCCGCCAGTTCGAAGGTCTCGGCGGGCTTGGTCCAGCCATGACGATGATCGTAGGTCGACAGCCCGTTGCGCACGGCCAGCTCGGCCGCGGCCTGCATGGTGGGGTCGATCGTCGTGGTGACGTGGTAGCCGCGGGTCAGCACGTCGCCGCCGTAACGGGCGACCATCTCCAGACGCACCATTTCGGCCACGTAAGGTGCGAAGACCTCGATCGGGCGCTCGTGCGGGCTGGCGTGCATCTCGACCGCGCGCGCCGCCGCGGCTTCCTGCGCGCTGATGTAGCCCAGCTCCTGCATGCGCGCGAGCACGTAGACGTCGCGGCGTTCCTTGGCGCGTTCGGGATTGCTGATCGGGTTGCCGCTGGAGGGGAATTTGGGGATCGCGGCCAGCGAGGCCATCTCGTCGAGATCGAGTTCGGCCAGGGTCTTGCCGTAGTAGAACTCGGCCGCAGCGGCCACGCCGTAGGCGCGGTTACCGAAGAAGCTCTTGTTGAGATAGAGCTCGAAGATCTCGTCCTTGCTGAGGTTCTGCTCCATCTTCCGCGCGAGCAGCATCTCAGCGAACTTGCGGGTGAAGCTGTACTCCGAGCTCAGGAAGAACTGGCGCGCCACCTGCTGGGTGATCGTCGAACCGCCCGGCACGCGGCGGTCGTTGGTCGTCGCCAGCAGCCACAGCGCGCGACCCACGCCGCGGTAGTCGATGCCGCCGTGCTCGTAGAAGCGCGCGTCCTCGGTGGCGAGAAAGGCCTGCTTCAGGCGGTCGGGCACGTCGGCGATCTTGACCGGGTAGCGCCGGGTCTCGCCGAACAGGGCGATCAGCCGGCCGTCCTTGGCATAGACGTACATCGGCTCCTGCATCTCGATATCGCGCAGCGCTTCGACATCGGGCAGCTTCGACGCCACGGCCGCATAGAGAATGCCGCCGGTGATCGCGCCCAGCAGACCGAGCACCAGCATCAGGATCAGGCTCCAGCGCACGAAGCGGCGGAAGCGGGAAGGGCGGGGCTTGGACGTCGTCGCGGGGGCTGGGCTCATGGCGGCGGAGTATAGGGGAGGCGATCGGGAGACGCCGCCGCGCCGGTGCGGTACGCGCCTTGCAGGGACATCCGGGCAGTGTAGGCTGCGCGCTGTTCAGCTTGCCGGGATCGAAGGCGCGTGTTGCCAATGCCCGGAAAGTCCGTTATTTAATGCGCCGGGACACGAGGCGTGGCTAAACGCCCGTGGCAAAGGGGATATTCCGTGGGGCTCATCACAAAAAGCCAGGTGCCGATCATCGGCGTCGACATCAGCTCGACTGCGGTCAAGCTGCTGCAGCTGTCGCGCCAGGGCAATCGCTACCGCGTGGAGCACTACGCGGTCGAACCCCTGCCGCCCAATGCGGTGGTCGAGAAGAACATCGTCGAGGTCGAGGCGGTGGGCGAGGCGATCCGCCGCGCGGTGTCGCGCTCGGGCACCAAGGCCAAGCACGCCGCGGCTGCGGTCGCGGGTTCGGCAGTCATCACCAAGACCATCCCGATGCCGGCCGACCTGGACGAGGACGATCTCGAATCGCAGGTCGAACTCGAGGCGGTCAATTACATTCCCTATCCGATCGAGGAAGTGAACCTCGATTTCGAGGTGCTCGGGCCGATGCCCGGCAACAGCGAGATGGTGCAGGTGCTGCTGGCGGCGTCGCGCTCGGAGAACGTCGAGCTGCGTGCCTCGGCGCTGGAACTCGGCGGCCTGACGGCCAAGGTCATCGACGTCGAGGCCTTCGCGGTCGAGAACGCGTTCGCGATGATCGCCCAGACCCTGAGCATGCCGTCCGACGGCGTGGTCGCCCTGGTCGACGTCGGCGCGACGATGACCACGCTCAACGTACTGCGTAACGGGCGCAGCCTGTACTCGCGCGAACAGGTGTTCGGCGGCAAGCAGCTGACCGACGAAGTGATGCGTCGTTACGGCCTGAGCTACGAGGAAGCCGGTCTGGCCAAGCGCCAGGGCGGATTGCCGGAAAGCTACGAGATCGAAGTGCTCGAGCCGTTCAAGGAAGCGATGGTCCAGCAGGTCAGCCGTCTGCTGCAGTTCTTCTACGCCGGCAGCGATTTCAACCGCGTCGACCAGGTCGTGCTCGCCGGCGGCTGCGCGTCGATCCCGGGCGTCGCCGACATGGTCGAGGAGCAGCTGGGGGTGCAGACCGTGCTCGCCAACCCGCTGGCGCAGATGACGCTCGGGCCGCGCGTGCAGGCGCACGCCCTGGCCCAGGATGCGCCCGCGCTGATGATCGCCTGCGGCCTCGCGCTGAGGAGCTTCGACTGATGTCCAGGATCAATCTCCTCCCGTGGCGCGCGGAGCGACGCAAGCAGCGGCAGAAGGAATTCGGCGTCATGGTCGGCATCGCTGCGGCGGCCGGCGTGGCGCTGTGGTTCCTCGTCAACATGTACTACAACGCGCAGATCGACGGGCAGAACGAACGCAACGCGTTCCTGCAGCAGCAGATCGCCGCGGTGGATACGCAGATCACCGAAATCGACGCGCTCGAATCGCAGCGTGCACGCCTGCTGGCGCGCAAGGCGGTGATCGAGGAACTGCAGGGCAACCGCTCGCAGATGGTGCACCTGTTCGACCAGCTGGTGCGCACGATTCCCGATGGCGTGCTGCTGACCTCGCTCAAGCAGGAAGGCCAGACGCTGACGCTCGAGGGCCGCTCGCAGTCCAATGCCCGCGTCAGTACCTACATGCGCGCCCTCGACAGCTCCGGCTGGATGACCAGCCCGCAGCTGTCGGTGATCGAAGCGCGTGACGGCGTCCCGGGTCTGCCGTATGCGTTCACCCTGAGCGTGCAGCTGTCGACGCCGGCCGCGAAGGAAGCCGCCGCGGCCGAAGGCACCGATCCCGCCGCGCCGGTGGACGCGACCGCACCGGACGCCGCGCCCGTCGTCGCGCCCGCCGCCGAAGGAGCCGCGTCGTGAGCAAGAAGAAGATGTCGCTGCGTGAGCTCGACCTCAACAACACCGGCTCGTGGCCGCGCGAGTACAAGATCGGCGCCTGCATCCTGATCGGCCTGCTGATCTTCTTCCTGCTCTGGTACGTCATCACTCGCGAGAAGGGCGATGAGCTGACGAACCTGGAGTCGCAGGAATCCACGCTGCGCAGCGAGTTCGAGACCAAGCAGGGCAAGGCCGCCAATCTCGAGCCGCTCAAGCAGCAGCTCGCGCAGATGGAGCAGCAGCTCCAGCAGATGCTGCGGCAGCTGCCGAGCAAGACCGAAATGCCCGACCTGATCGTCGACATCTCGCAGACCGCGATCGCGACCGGTATCCAGAACGACCTGTTCAAGCCGGGCGAGGAGGTTCCACGCGAGTTCTATGCCGAGCAGCCGATCGCGCTGCGCATGGTCGGCACGTACCACCAGTTCGGCGCATTCGTCAGCGGTGTGGCCTCGCTGCCGCGCGTGGTCATCATGACGATGCACGACATCTCGCTGAAGCCGCGCAGCGGCGGCGCGGATGGTCTGGCGGCCATTGGTCCAAACTCCAGCCTCGAGTTGTCGGGCACTGTGAAGACCTATCGCTACCTCGACGAGGAAGAGACCGCCGCACAGGCGCAGACCGCGCAGGCGACGGAGGGGGCGCAGTGATGGCTGCAGGAAACGGAATGATTCTGCGAGGTGTGGCTGTGCTCGCGGTCACGCTCGCCGTCGCGGGTTGCGGACGTGGCGTGACCAGCGAGCCGGGTGAGGCGCCCAATCTCGAGGCCTGGGCCGAAGAGGTCAAGCAACGTCCGGCGCCTCCGCTGGAGCCTCTGCCGGTGATGCAGCAGTTCGAAACATTCGAGTATTCCGCCCAAGGGATCCGCGATCCCTTCAGCAACGCGTTCACCGATGACTCCGGTGGCAGTGGCCCGCGTCCGGACTCGAACCGTCGCAAGGAGATCACCGAGCAGTATCCGCTCGACAGCATGTCCATGGTCGGCACGATCGGAACCGGCGGTCGCATCGTCGGGCTGGTCCTCGCGCCGGACAAGGTGACCTACCGCATTAGCCCGGGCAACTACCTGGGTCAGAACGATGGCCGTGTCACATCGGTCAACGAGAATCGCATCGAGCTCGTGGAGCTGGTGCCCGATGGTGCCGGTGGCTGGCTGGAGCGCCCGGCTTCGCTCGCGCTGAACGAACAATGATGAGGGGAAGCAACATGACCGTGAGCAAAGCGGGAAGCCTGCAGTCGGGCCGGAAGCACTCGGTGCGTGCCGGCGCGCTCGGTCTTGCCATTGGACTGGTGGCGACGTTCAGCGGTGCGCAGGCGGCGCAGGCGCCGACGCACGTGTCGATGATGCCGATGCTCCAGGCCGCGACCGCGGCCATGCAGCCGACTGCGGTTGCGGTGACCGACATCGATTTCCGCCGCGGCGACGGCGGCTCGGGCAAGCTGGTGCTGCGCTTCGATGGCGATGGCGCCGCGCCTGATCTGAGGACCCAGGGCGGCAATGTCGTCATCAATCTCGGTGGCGCGACGCTGCCGAGTTCGTTGCAGCGTCCGCTCAACGTGACCGACTTCGCGACACCGGTGCAGCGGATCGATGCGCGACAGGGTGCGGAAGGCCCACAGGTCGTGCTCAGCGCGCGCGGCGAGTTCGAGCCGATGGCCTACCAGAGCGGTCGCGACTACATCGTCGAAATCGTGCCGCGCGGAGGTGCCGTGGCTGCGACGCCGGCAGCGCTTCCGGCGCCGGTGCGCGCGGTGGGCGCAGCGACGACTGCGGCGACGATGGGGCAGGCCGCAACAGCGACCGTCTCTGACGTTCGCAGCTACAGCGGCGCGCCTGTGACGTTCAACTTCCAGGACGTGCCGGTGCGCACGGTGCTGCAGCTGATCGCCGACGAGTCGAACCTCAACATCGTCGCCAGCGACAGCGTGGTCGGCAACGTGACGCTCCGCTTGCAGAATGTGCCTTGGGACCAGGCGCTGGACATCGTGCTGCAGGCCAAGTCGCTCGACAAGCGTCGCAGTGGCAACGTGGTCTGGGTTGCGCCGCAGAGCGAAATCGCCGCGTTCGAGCAGGCCAAGGAAGACGCGCGCCTGGCGATCGAAGAACGTGCGGAGATGACCACCGAGTACATCCCGATCAGCTACGGCAATGCGGAAGACATTGCGAAGCTGCTGACAGAGGAGAGCAAGAGCAGTTCTGGAGGTGGCACCGGTGGCGCCTCACAACAGCGCGGCTTCCTGTCCTCGCGCGGCAGTCTCAGCTTCGATCGCCGCACGAACACACTGCTGGTAATCGATATTCCGAACCGTGTGAGCGAGGTCCGCCGTCTGGTCAACATGCTCGACAAGCCTGTGGATCAAGTTGTGATCGAAGCGCGCATTGTCATCGCCAACGAGTCCTTCGCTAGAAATCTTGGTGCGCGCTTTGGCGTCAGTGGTACCAAGGAACGTGTGAACGTCGGTGGCTCATTGGTCGCGCCGGAAGGTTCCACCGCCTTCGCGCCAGGCGGGCTGAATGTGAATCTGCCGACACCTATCGAGGCGCCGGCGCTTGGTTTCACGATTCTTGGCAACACCATCGATTGGGCTGTCGAATTGCAAGCGTTGCAGACCGAGCAGCGGGGAGAGGTGATCTCCAATCCCCGGATCGTGACCAGCAACCAGCGCGAGGCTGTGATCAGTCAGGGCCAGGAAGTTGGCTATCTGACAGTCACTGGTGGGCAGAGCAACAACGTGCCCACCGTGCAGTTCAAGGATGTCCTCTTGGAATTGAAGGTAACGCCGACGATCACCAACGACGGGCGGGTGTTTCTTGCGATGGATGTGAAAAAGGATGAAGTCATTGATTACCTTACGTACGCGGCTGGCGAAGTTCCGCTGATCAGCAAGCGAAATGTGACTACTGCCGTGTTGGTAGACGATGGCCAAACAGTTGCAATTGGTGGTGTTTACGAGTTCAACGACCGATCCTCCTTGTCCAAGGTGCCGTTCTTGGGGGACATCCCGATCCTGGGCAATCTGTTCAAGAGCCGAGGTCGGGAAAAGTCGAAGGCTGAGTTGCTGATTTTCGTCACCCCGAAGGTCATGCGCGTGGCGCAGCGACCGGTCGGTTGATCAGCGCGCTCGGGATTTGCGCAACGGGGCCTTCGGGCCCCGTTCGCATTTGCGGGAACCGGTTTGGCTGGCGTTGTGAACCACTGGCGCGGGTTCGGGTCAAACTGGGCCATGGCGCGACGGGCGCCGGTGACGAGGATGGCGATGGACCGGACTGACGAAGCTGGCGCTGCGTTGCATGCGCGGTTTGCGGCGCTGCGCGACGCATTGTCCGAGGAGATCATCGGGCAGGCGGCGCTGGTCGAGCGTCTGCTGGTTGCGTTGCTGGCAGACGGGCACCTGTTGGTCGAGGGCGCGCCGGGTCTGGCCAAGACGACGGCGATCCGCGCGCTGGCTGCGCGGCTGGATACCGAATTCGCGCGTGTGCAGTTCACACCCGATCTGCTGCCGGCCGACCTGACCGGTACCGAGATCTGGCGACCGCAGGACGGGCGTTTCGAATTCCAAGCCGGGCCGATCTTCCATCCGCTGCTGCTCGCCGACGAGATCAACCGGGCGCCGGCAAAGGTGCAGTCGGCCCTGCTGGAGGCAATGGGCGAGCGGCAGGTCACGGTCGGTCGCGAAACCTACCGGCTGCCGGACCTGTTTCTGGTCATGGCAACGCAGAACCCGATCGAGCAGGAGGGCACGTTTCCGTTGCCTGAAGCGCAGCTCGACCGGTTCCTGATGCACGTGCGCGTCGGTTATCCGGAAGCCGACACCGAGGCGCGCATCCTGCAATTGGCGCGGCGTCGCGCGCGTGCGCAACTCGATGACGTGCACGCGGCCGTCGAGCGTATGCCCTTGGATCTGCTGTTCCAGGCGCGTCGCGCGGTGCTGGATTTGCACATGGCGCCGGCGGTCGAGCGTTATCTGGTCGAGCTGGTGCTGGCCTCGCGCGACGCCGGCCGCTACGACGCATCGCTCGCGGCGCGGATCGCCTGGGGCGCGAGTCCGCGCGGGTCGATCGCGCTCGAACGCTGCGCCCGCGCGCTGGCCTGGCTGTCCGGACGCGATTTCGTCACTCCCGACGATGTGCGGCGCGTTGCGCCGGATGTGTTGCGTCACCGCGTGTTGCCCAGCTACGAGGCGACGGCCGAAGGCTGGGATGGCGAGCGGCTCGTGCAGGCCCTGCTCGATCGGGTGCCGCTGCCGTGAACCCGGCGGATGCGGACACGACGCCAGGCATCCGGCCATCACTGGCCGAGCTCGTCGCGCTGCGTCCGCTCGCGCGGCAGCGCGGCACCGTGCGGCGTGCGCGCAGCGGAGTGCGTGCGTTGGCACCGTCGCCGCAACGCGGGCAGGGCATGGAGTACGCCGAGTCGCGCGACTACGTTGCGGGCGACGATGCGCGCCACATCGACTGGCGCGTCACGGCGCGGACCGGGCGGCCGCACACCAAGACCTTCCAGCGCGAGCGCGAGCGGGTGACGCTGATCGTGGCCGATACCGCCGCGGCGCTCTATTTCGGGACGCGCGTGCGGTTCAAGTCCACGCAGGCGGCGCGCGCCGGTGCCGTTGCCGCGTGGTCGGCCGCCGCCGACGGGGATCGCATCGCGGCCTTGCGCGGGGCGACCCGCGAAGCGCCGGTCGCGCCGGGCAGCGGGATGCGTGGCGCGTTGCGCGTCCTGCACGCGCTCGCGCGGTGGTATGCCACGCCGTCCGCCGATGACGCCGGCTTGGGCGTGGCGATGGACCATGCACGGCGCCTGCTGCGTCCCGGCGCGCGTTTCGTCGTGCTTGCCGATGCCGCCAGCGTTGCGGCGGTCCCGGCGCGCGACTGGGCAGCGGTCGGCGCGCATTGCGATGGGCTGGTCCTGCTGCTCGACGATCCGGTCGAACGCCTGCCGCCGCGCGCGCGCCTGGGCTTCGCACAGGCCGGTGGACGCATCGATCTGGACCTGTCGGCCGACGCGCAGCGCGCGCGCTGGCGCGACATGTTCGAAGGACCTCGCGACGCGGCTGTCCAGACTCTGCGCCGTGCCGGCGTCAGCGTCGAATCGCTGTCCAGCGACGCCGCCAGCGACGCATGGCTGCCGGCGTTCGCGCGCGGGCGGAGATGAGTAATGGCGGCGCCCGATCTCGTGCTGCGCGACATCCACCAGCCATCGGCGCCTCCTTGGTGGCCGCCGGCGCCGGGCTGGTGGTGGCTGGCTGCCGCGATTCTGGTCGTGTGCCTCGCGATCGTCGTCTGGCGCGTGTTGCGGGCCTGGGAGCGTCGTCGTTGGCAGCGGACGTTCGACGCGGAAGTGGCGCTGGCCGGCTCCAATACCGGTCGGATCGCGGTGATGTCGTCGCTGCTGCGCCGTGCCGCGCGTCGACATCGCGCGGACGGGGACCGGCTGCAGGGTGACGACTGGCTGACGTTTTTGGATGTCGGCCAACGGGGCGCGCCCTTCAAATCGGGCGTCGGGGCGGCGTTGCGTGACGGCGCGTTCCGTCGCGACACCGGTGCGCTGGATCTGGATGCGCTGCACGCACTGGCGCGCGGCCGGTTCGTCGACCTGATGACGAAGCGCGCATGACCGGCGACGCGGGCAACTGGATGCAGGCCCTGCGCGAGGTCTTCGCGTGGCCGTGGTGGCTGCTCGCGATCCCGCTGCCTTGGCTGGTGCGGCGTTTCGCGCCCGCTGCGCAACGTGGCGGCAGCGCGCTGCGCGTGCCCTACGGCGGGCTGGAGGCGATGACGACATCGCGCACTCGCCCGGGTATTTCGCCGACGCCATGGCTGCTGTGGATCGCCTGGTGCCTGCTGTGCATCGCCGCAGCGCGGCCCTTGCAATGGGGCGAAGTCGAGCAGCCGCCGCGCAGCGCGCGCGACCTGATGCTGGCGGTGGATCTGTCGGGCAGCATGAGCGAGGAGGACATGTACGTCGGCCGGCGCGCGGTCGACCGGCTGACCGCGGCGAAGGCCGTGATCGCCGATTTCCTCGAGCGCCGCGCCGGCGACCGGATCGGACTGATCGTGTTCGGCCAGCGGGCGTACGCGATGACGCCGATGACGCTGGATCGCGAGAGCGTGCGTCAGCAGCTCGATGCGACCGTCGTGGGTCTAGTCGGGCGCGAAACGGCGATCGGCGATGCGGTCGGGCTCGCAGTCAAACGTCTGCAGGACGCGCCGCGCGGGCAGCGGCTGCTGATCCTGCTCACCGACGGCGTCAGCAATGCCGGTGCGTTGACGCCCGACAAGGCCGCGGAACTCGCGCGGGATGCCGGCGTGCGCGTGCACACCATCGCGTTCGGCAGCGAGGCCGGCGCAGGCGGGATGTTCGGATTCCAGATGCCCGGCAGCGAGCCGGCGATCGACGAGGCGTCTCTGCAGCGCATCGCCGACGTCACCGGTGGCCGCGCGTTCCGGGCGCGTGACACCGCGGAACTGGCAGGCATCTATGGCGAGATCGATCGTCTCGAGCCGGTCGCGCAGCCCGGCCCTGCGCTGCGGCCGCGCATCGAGCGATATCCCGTGCCGCTCGCGATCGCCTGCGGCGTCCTGCTGCTCGCGTTGCTGCCGCGCCTGCGTGTGCGCCGCGAGGTGAGCACATGACGCTTCCGTTCGAGACGCTGCAGTTCGCGCGCCCGGCCTGGTTGTGGGCGCTGGCTATCCTGCCGGCACTGGCGTGGATCTGGTGGCGCAGACGGCGCGAAGCCGATGCGTGGCGGGAGGCCGTTGATCCGCATCTGCTCGCGCATCTGCTCGAAGCGCGTCCGGACCGGCGGGGACTGCTTGGCCTCGGTGCATGGCTGCTGGCGGCGCTGCTCGCGGTGCTGGCGCTGGCAGGCCCGGGCTGGCGCGAGACCGAAGTGCCGCTCCAGGCGCAGGGCATGGCGCCGCTGGTGATCGCGATCGATCTGTCGACGGCATCGATGGCGAGCGATCTGCCGCCGTCGCGCCTGCTGCAGGCGCGCGCGAAACTCGCGCGGCTGCTTGCCGCACGATCCGCGGGACAGGTCGCCCTGGTCGCCTGGGCCGACGACGCGTTCACCGTTGCGCCGCTGACCGACGACGCGCGCAACGTCGCGCTGTATCTCGATGCGCTGTCGCCGGAGGTCATGCCGGTCGACGGCCGGCGGACTGACCGGGCCATCGTGCAGGCCACGCAATTGCTGCGGCAGGGGCAGGCGCAGCGTGGCGACATCCTGTTGCTGACCGGAGACGCCGATGCAGCCGCGATCGCGGAAGCCGCCGTGGCGGCGCGCATGGGCTATCGCGTGTCCGTGCTCGGCCTGGGATCCGCCGCCGGCGCGGCCTACCGTGGTGGCGATGGCGGACTTGCGCATGCGCGCCTCGATGCGACGGCGCTGCAGGCCCTGGCAGCGGCGGGCGGTGGACGTTACGAAACGCTTTCGATCGATGACGGCGACCTGCAGGCGTTGGGCGTGCTGACGCCGGAGGCAACAGGGACGACCGCACGCGCTTCGTCCGGTGACGGCGTGCGGCGCGTGCTCGACGAGGGCTACTGGCTGCTGCTGCCGCTGCTGGCGGTGGTGCTGCTGGCGTTCCGGCGCGGATCAGGGTTCGCATGCATCGCGGTGCTCGCGCTGTGGCCGGCGCTGGCTCCACTGGGGGCGCATGCGGCGCCGCCCGCGGCCACGCCGTGGCAGCGCGCCGACCAGGTCGCGCACGGCCGCATGCAGGACGGAACGGCGGCTTACAGAAGTGAACGCTACGAAGATGCGCTGAAGGTCTGGACCGGCCTGCCGGGCGCGGATGCGGCCTACAACCGCGGCAATGCGCTGGCGCGGATGGGGCGCTACGACGACGCGATCGCCGCCTACGACGACGCACTGGCTCGGCAACCCGGCATGGCCGACGCGCAGGCCAATCGCGCAGCCGTCCTCGCGGCGCGCGATCGCAAGCCGCCGCCGGGGCAGGGTCAGGATTCGCGCGCGCATCAACAGCAGCGCAAGAATGACGACAGCCAAGGGCAGCCAGGCGACCAAGGAGAGCCCGCGAAGGGAGAGCAGGGCACCTCGGACGGTCGGGGCACGTCGCCGCAGCCGCCGCCCGACTCGCGCAAGGATCCGGCCGATGCCGGATCACCGTCCGATGCCCAAGCCCAGCGCGAGGCCAACGCCGCGCAGCGCGAACGCATGCAACGGGCGCTCGATGGCGACCCTTCGAACCCGCCCGAGGACGCAGTCGCAGCCGGGGGCGAGGCCGGCGACGAGCGCGAGCAGGCCAACGCCGCGTGGCTGCGGCGGGTGCCCGATGACCCGGGCGGATTGTTGCGGGCGAAGTTCCGGCTCGAGTACGAGCGTCGCGCGGCAGGAGGCGACCGATGAGGACGAATGTGTCGACGAGATGGCGAACGGGCCTGTGCGCCACCGTGATGGTGCTGTGGTGCATCGCGGGCGTCGCGCAGGCGCAGACGCGTGCCTGGCTGGACCGCGATCGCGTCGCATTCGGTGAAACCACCACGCTCAACGTCGAAACCGACGACGCGGGCGACGCGCCTGACTGGGCGCCGCTGGCGCAGGATTTCGACGTCAGCGGCCACACCAGCCGTCGGCAGGTCGAGATCAGCAACGGGCAGCGCGTGACGCGATCGCTGTATGGCGTCGCGCTCAAGCCGCGCCGCGAAGGCGTACTGACGGTGCCGCCGCTGCAGGTCGGCAGCGCTCGGACACAGGCCCTGTCGCTGAGTGTCGCGCCGGCGGTGGTGAGTGCCGCGCGCGATGGCGCGCCTGCGTTCATCGAGGCGGATGTCGACGTGCAGTCGCCCTATGTGCAGCAGTCGATCGGCTACGTGTTGCGGCTGTTCTACGCCACGCCGCTGGTGTCGGGCAGCCTCGACCAGCCTGCGCCGCAGGGCGCGTCGATGCAGCGCGTCGGCAATGACGTGCAGTACAGCCGCGACATCGGCGGCCGCCGCTACAGCGTGGTCGAGCGCCGCTACCAGCTGGTGCCCGAGCGCAGCGGCACGCTGACGATTCCCGGCGCGCGTTTCGAAGGCCGGGGTGCGGGCGGTGGTGGCTTTTTCGACGACGTGTTCAATCGCGGGCCGCGCGACCTGTCGGCGAACGGGCCACCCAGCGTGCTCGAAGTGCGGGCGATGCCGACCGGCGCCCCCCAGCCCTGGCTGCCGCTGTACGGCGTGCAGGCGCGCTGGCTGGAAGCGCCGAACGAAGGGCGCGTGGGCGAAGCGAGCACCTTCGTGCTCGAGGCGGTGTTCGACGGCGCGGTCGGCACGCAACTGCCCGGCGTCGAGCTGCCCGCGCTGCCCGACGCACAGGTATTCGCCGAGCCGCCGCAGTACGACGAGAGCTTCGAGGACGGCCGCCCGCGCGTGCGCCTGACCCGGCGATACGCGGTGGTCCCGCGCAGCGGGGGCGCTTTGCAGATCCAGGGGCCGCGCATCGGCTGGTGGGACGTGCGTGCGGGCACGGCCCGCGTCAGCGGGCCGCCAGCGGTCTCGCTGGCAGTGGCGCCGGGCGCGGCGCGCGCGGACGATGGGGTCGCAACCCCAGGACAGATCGATGTGGCCGCTCCGTCGGCGGTGCGCGACAGGTCCTCCGCGCTGTGGCCGGCGGTCAGCGCCTTGCTGGCTGCGCTCTGGCTCGCGACCGCGCTCTTGGCGTGGCGCCTCCGTCGCCAGCGTCCGGCGCCGTCGGCAGCGCGTCATGCGGTGCCTCCGCACGAGGACCCGGCAGGCGGCAAGCCACCGGACGTCAACGCAAATCAGGCCCATCGCCGCCTGATGCAGGTGCTGCAGACCGGCGAACCCGGCGAGGTCGAGTCCGCATTGCGCAGCCTGCGCAGCCCGGTCTTCGCCGATCTGGACGCGCTGCAGCCGGCGCTCGACGACGCCGCGCAACGCGAGGCGCTCGTGCTCTGGCAACGCGCGCGCTGGACCGGCGGTGATCTTGCCGGCGCGCGGCAAGCCCTGCGCACCGCGTTCCGCCCGGGCCCTCGATGGCACGGCGCGCCCGCCCCTCGCGCAGACGCGGCGCTGCCGCCGCTGTACCCGCAGCGATGAGCGACGGTTCCTGCTAGCCTCGCCGCTTTCCCGCGGTCCTTCCGACATGGCCGAATCCAGCGCCGCCCCCCGTTCCCGTCTGCCGCTCCATTGGAAGATCGCAATCGGCTTCATCGCCGGTCTGGTGCTCGGCCTGGTCGCGCACTACACCGGCCTGACCGCCTGGACTCTGGCCGACCCGGCTTCGGCCGCATGCACCGGCGCCGATCCGGGCTGGCAGTGCCGGCCGCTGATCGACAGCTTCGTCGCCTGGGTGACCGAGCCGCTGGGGACTTTGTTTCTCAGCCTGATCTTCATGCTGATCGTGCCGCTGCTGTTCTCCGCGCTGGTGATCGGCGTGTCGGAAATGGGCGATGTCGCCGCGCTGGGCCGCATCGGCTGGCGCACGCTGGCGTGGACGATCGTGCTGTCGGGCCTGGCCGTGCTGCTGGGTCTGGTGATGGTGAACGTGTTCCGGCCGGGCGACGGCGTGGATCCCGCGCTCGCGCAGCAGCTGCTGGCCGAAGGCGCGCAGCGCACCGCGGCCATCGTGCGCGACAGCAAGGAAGGCGCGACCGGCATGGAGATGCTGTTGTCGATCGTGCCGCAGAACGTCGTCGGCGCCGCCGCCGACAACGCCAACATCCTCGCGTTGATGTTCTTCGCGCTGATGTTCGGTATCGGTCTGGTGCTGACGAAGTCCGAAGCCACCGCGACGCTCAAGCGCGGCATCGAGGGCCTGTTCGAAGTCTCGATGACCCTGATCGGCCTGGTGATCCGCCTCGCGCCGATCGCGGTGTTCTGCTTCATGTTCAACCTGGCCGTGCTGTTCGGCTGGGACCTGCTGCTGCGGCTGGGTGCCTATGTGCTGGTGGTGGCCGTCGCGCTGGCCGTGCACATGCTGGTGACGTACTCGCTGGCGCTGAAGTTCGTCGGCGGCTGGTCGCCGCTGGCGTTCTTCCGCGGCGTGCAGGAGGCGATGCTGATGGCGTTCTCCACCGCATCCAGCAACGCCACGCTGCCGACGGCGCTGCGCGTGGCCGACGAGAACCTCAAGCTGCCGCGCAAGGTCTCGCGCTTCGTGCTGACCGTCGGCGCGACCGCCAACCAGAACGGCACGGCGCTGTTCGAGGGCGTGACGGTGATCTTCCTCGCGCAGTTCTTCGGCGTGGACCTCTCGATCTGGCAGCAGGTGCTGGTGATGCTGGTCTGCATCCTCGGCGGCATCGGCACGGCCGGCGTGCCCTCGGGCTCGCTGCCGGTGGTGGCGCTGATCTGCACGATGGTCGGTGTGCCGGCAGAGGGCATCGGCCTGGTGCTGGGCGTGAACCACTTCCTCGACATGTGCCGCACCACGGTCAACGTGACCGGCGATCTGGGCATCGCGGCGCTGGTCTCGCGTGGCGAGGCCGACGCGCCGGAGCCGCCGGCGACGGCCTGAGCCCGGATACGGAAAAACGCCCGGCAGTGCCGGGCGTTTCTTCGAGACGTCGTAACGGCGCTTACTGCAGCAGCGAGCGCAGCATCCAGGCGTTCTTCTCGTGGGTCTGCAGGCGCTGGGTCAGCAGGTCCTCGGTCGGATCGTCATCGGCATCGTCGGCGACTTCGAGGGCCTTGCGCGCGCTGCGGCAGACGGCTTCGTTGCCGATCACCAGCTGGCGCACCATCTCGCGCCAGTCCGGCGCCTTCTCCAGGCCCGGTTCTTCCTTGATCGAGGACAGCTGGATGAACTCGCCGTACGAACCCGGCGCGTTGTAGCCCAGCGCACGGATGCGTTCGGCGATCTCGTCCAGCGCGTTCCACTGCTCGGTGTACTGGCCTTCGAACATCACGTGCAGTGCGTTGAACATCGGGCCGGTGACGTTCCAGTGGAAGTTGTGGGTCTTCAGGTACAGCGTGTAGGCATCGGCGAGAAACACCGACAGGTGCTGGGCGACGACCTTGCGATCCTGGTCACTGATCCCGATATCGATGGCCGGCGCCTTCGACTGCGCGTCGGGCGAGGCGACGGCCGGCGCGACCGCGACGGCATTGGGCGTGCTGGACTTCTTCGGCTTGGCCTTGGCCATGACAGGACTCCGGTGTGAGGGGATGGCGTCCACAATAGGCGCGCATCCGTTGTGGATCTGTGACTTGAGGGCGGGTTGGACGCGTGACGCAGCATTCCATCGACAAGGCGGTGAACGACGCGTTGAAGCAGGCGCAGGGCGCGATCGACGCGGCCGGGACGCGCGACCGCGGTCGCCTGCTCGGGCTGCTGGGCCGCTGGCGCAGGGCGCCGGGCGATGCTGCCGCGCGCGCCGCCTTCGAGACCCGGCTCGATGCGTCCACGCGTCAGCGCGAGACGCGTGCCGCGCAACTGCCGCGGGCCGAAGTCGATGCCGCGCTGCCGATCGCCGGCAAGGCCGAGGAGATCGTCGCGCTGATCCGCGCGCATCAGGTGGTGGTGGTGGCTGGTGAGACCGGCTCGGGCAAGACCACCCAGTTGCCCAAGCTGTGCCTGGCGGCGGGTCGTGGCGCGGCCGGCATGATCGGCTGCACCCAGCCCCGGCGCATCGCCGCGCGGACCGTCGCGCGGCGCGTGGCCGAGGAACTGCGGGTGCCGATCGGAGGCGCGGTGGGCTACCAGGTGCGTTTCAACGACAACGTCAGCGAGGCGACCGCGATCAAGTTCATGACCGACGGCATCCTGCTGGCGGAGATCGCCTCGGACCGCTGGCTGTCGGCCTACGACACGATCATCGTCGACGAGGCGCACGAGCGCAGTCTCAACATCGATTTCCTGCTGGGCTATCTCAAGCAGCTGCTCGCGCGGCGTCCGGACCTGAAGGTGATCGTGACCTCGGCGACGATCGACACCGCGCGCTTCGCCGAGCATTTCGACGGCGCGCCGGTGGTCGACGTCGAGGGCCGCGGCTATCCGGTCGAGGTGCGCTATCGCCCGCTCGAAGGCGACGGCGAGGACGCGGGCGAGCGCAGCGTGCTCGACGGCATCGTGTCGGTCTGCGACGAGATCATGCGCGAGCGCGGCACCGGCGACACGCTGATCTTCCTGCCCGGCGAACGCGAGATCCGCGACGCGCACCAGGCACTGGAGCGCCGCAAATACCGCCACACCGAGGTGCTGCCGCTGTATGCGCGGCTGTCGGCGAAAGACCAGGATCGCGTGTTCAATCCTGGTCCGCAGCGGCGCATCGTGCTGGCGACCAATGTCGCCGAAACCTCGCTGACGGTGCCGCGCATCCATTACGTCGTCGATCCGGGTCTCGCGCGCGTCAAACGCTACAGCCCGCGGCAGAAACTCGACCGCCTGCACATCGAGCCGGTCAGCCAGGCCAGTGCCGACCAGCGCAAGGGCCGCTGCGGCCGCATCGCGCCGGGCACCTGCTATCGCGTGTTCTCCGAGGCGGATTTCGAAGCGCGTCCGCAGTACACCGATCCGGAAATCCGCCGCGCCGCACTGGCCGGCGTGATCCTGCGCATGTTGTCGCTGGGTCTGGGCGACATCGAGTCCTTCCCCTTCGTCGAGCCGCCCGATCCGCGCGCGGTCGCCGACGGCTGGCAGCAGCTGGCCGAGCTCGGCGCGATCGACGCGCAGCGCAAGCTCACGGCCATCGGCCGCACGATGGCCAAGCTGCCGGTCGACGCCAAGCTGGCGCGCATGCTGGTCGCCGCACGCGAGCACCGGTGCCTGCCCGCGATGCTGGCGATCACGTCGTTCCTCGGCATCCAGGATCCGCGCGAGCGACCGTCCGACCAGCGTGGCGCGGCCGATACCGCCCATGCGCAGTTCGCCGATCCAAAGTCCGAGTTCGTCGGCATCGTGACACTGTGGGATGCCTATCGCGCCGCGCATGCCGAACTCACCCAGTCCCAGCTGCGCAAGTGGTGCGACCGCAACTTCCTCGGCTTCCTGCGCATGCGCGAGTGGCGCGAGCTGCATCGCCAGCTGCGCCTGCAGTGCGAAGAGTTGGGCTGGTCGATCGATGCTGCGCCCGTCGTCGAAGGCGATGCACGTGCCGTGGCGCGTGCGCAAGCCGGTGCCTACATCGCCCTGCACCGCGCGCTGATCGCCGGCCTGCCGACTCAGGTCGGGCATCGCACCGATCCCGGCGGTGGCGGGCGCGCAAGCGGACAGTTCGAAGGTCCGCGTGGACGCCGCTTCCAGTTGTTTCCGGGGTCGCCGCTGTCGAAGAAGCCGCCGCCGTGGGTGCTGTCGGCGACGCTGCTCGACACCGAGAAGGTCTGGTCGCTGACCAATGCGGCGATCGAACCGGACTGGGTCATCGCCGAGCTCGATCATCTGCTGGCCCGTCGCCACCACGACCCGCGCTGGTCGCGCTCGCAGGGGCGGGTGGTGGGCAGCGAGCAGATCAGCCTGTTCGGGCTGGTGCTGGCGCCGAAGAAGCCGGTCGATTACGGGCGGCTGTACCCGGACGAGGCGCGTGCGCTGTTCCTGCGCGACGCTCTGGTCACGGGCGAGATCAACACCCGGGCCAGCGTCGTCGAGCGCAACCTGCGCACGCTCGAGCGCGCGCGCGAGGAGGAAGCCAAGCAGCGCCGCGTGGGTCTGGTGGTGGACGAGGACTGGATGGCGCAGTGGTATGCGCAGCGACTGCCGGCCGACGTGCTGTCGGCGCAGGCGCTGGACGCTTGGTGGCGCAAGGCGCCGGACGCGGCGAAGCAGGCGCTGGCGTGGAGCCGCGACGACCTGCTGGTCGCCGACGGCGTCGATGCCGATCTGTTCCCGGCCTTCATCGCGCTCGGCGATGCCCGGCTCGCGGTGTCCTATCGCTTCGAGCCCGGCGCGGTCGACGACGGCATGACGGTGTCGGTGCCGCTGCACCTGCTCAACGCGATCGATCCGGTGCGCCTGTCGTGGCTGGCGGCGGGCTTCGTCGAGGACAAGGCCGCCGCGTTGATCCGCAGCCTGCCCAAGGCACTGCGCCGGAACTTCGTGCCCGCGCCCGATTTCGCCCGCGCATTCGCCGAGGCGTGGCGTGGCGGCGATGTGGACGCCTTCACCGGCACGCTTGCGCGATTTCTGAAGAGATTGGCAGGCGTGGAGATTTCCGCGACGGACTTCGACGAGGCCACGCTCGACGCGCACCTGCGCGCGAACCTGCGTCTGGTCGACACCGGCCGCGACCGCAAGGGCACGACGGTGCTCGCCGAGTCACGCGATCTGGACGATCTGCGCCACCGTTTCGGTGACCGCGCCGCGCGCGCATTCGCAGCCCACGCGGCCGACGGCATGCAGCGTCAGGAATTGACCACGTTTCCGGATACGCCGGTGCCGGTTTCGGTGCCCGGTGCCGGCGGCCTGCCGGCGTACCCGGCGCTGCAGGACGACGGCGAGACCGCGTCGCTGGCCGTGCATGCCGATGCCGCCAAGGCGCGACGGCTGCATCCCGAGGGCGTGCGCCGGCTGATGACGATCGCGCTGGCCGACCGCGTGCGCCAGGCGCGCAAGCAGTTGCCGGTCGCGCCGAAGACCGCGCTGCTGTACGCCGCCATCGAATCGGCCGCGCCGCGCGAAGGCAAGCCGGGCGACCGCCTGCGCGAAGACCTCGTCGACGGTGCACTGGCCGCGTTGCTGGCCGACGGGCTCGAGGCGATCCGCGATGCCGACGCCTTCGCCGCGCATCGCGACGCGGTCGGCAAGGCACTGTTCGGCGAGGCGATGGCGCGGCTGCGCCAAGCCGAGGCCATTCTCGACCGCGTCGCCGAGGTGCGCGCGAAACTCGAATCGAAACTCATGGGCTGGGCGCGCGCCAATCTCGACGACATGCGTGGCCAGCTCGACGCACTGGTGCCGCCCGGATTTCTGCGCACGGTGCCTGCGACCGCACTGTCGGAGTACGCACGCTGGCTGCACGCGCTGGCCTTGCGCGCCGAGCGGGGGCAACGCGACCCGCAGCGCGACCAGCAACGCATGCTCGACGTCAAACCCTTCGTCGATGCACTGGCTGACGCCGCCGCGCGCGGCCGCAGCGGCGAGCCCGACTGGCAGGCGCTACGCTGGGACATCGAAGAGCTGCGGGTCTCGCTGTTCGCGCAGGAACTCGGCGCGAAGGGTGGGGTCTCGCCGAAGAAGCTCGCGGCGCGGGTAGCGGCGCTTACCTGATGCGCTCGACCCGCACGCGTGTGTTGTAACCCATGACACGGAGCCACCAGCCGCCGAGGCGGGCCGGGCTGATCTCGACCGCAGGGGCCTCCGAGCGCACGCCCTGCAGCGGTGTGTCACCCACCTGCTTCCAGACCTGGCCGTTCGCCAGTGTGAATTCACGTCCACGCGCGAAACCGTCGAAGCGGCCAACCAGCGTGCTGTTCACCGGCTCGGCGACGGCCTCCTGCTGAAGGCGTGCGCCGGCGCCGTCATGCCGCCCCGGCATACGATCGTCAACCGGATCCCGTGCCGCGACGGTCTGACTCGCAATCCACTGTTCCAGCGAATGCAGTTCCGCAGCATCGAGCTTGTGCAGACCCGCCGCATTGAACCGAGCTTCGCCCATCCGGGCTTCCAGCTGTGAGGTCTGCGTCCAGGCCGCGGTGCTTGCACACGCGAGCGCGGCTGCGAGGATCATCTGTATTCCAGAACGCATGGCTGTTGCTCCAACGGAATTGTGTTTCGTGATGAGCGGTTCAGCGTACGCGTTCGACCTTGGTCTGCGTGTTGTAGCCGTCGACCTTCAACCACCACACGCCCATGAAGCCTGGGCGGACACGAACCGCAACGTCGTTTCCGCGCGCACCACTGATGGTGGCGCCATCGGTCTGACGCCAGACCTGGCCGTTGGCGAGGGTGTACTGCCGGCCTTGAGCGAAACCGCTGAACGCGCCGACGATGGTGCTCTCGATGGGTTCTCGTGAGGCTGCAGAGGACAGACTGCCGGCATCCGCGGCGGCCTCGCGGCGCCCTTCTTCGCGCGCCTGCGCGATGCGTGCCTCGACGTCGGTCGTCGTAACGCCGGCGGGCGGCACCGAGGTCAGTGCGACCGCGGTCCGATCCCGTGCCAACAACTCGTTGAGGCGTGCGAGTTCGGCATCGCTCAGCTTGTTCAGGCCGGCGGCACGAAATTCAGCAGCACTGACGCGATCCTCGATCTTCGCCTGCTGTGCGAATGCGGGCACTGCGATGCACAACGCCGCGGCGATCAAGACACTGTGGACTGCACGCATACTCTGTTCCTCCGGTCTGGGCGCGGCTAGTGTAGACCGTCCCGCCTGCGTCGGACGGCTGATGCCCGAGCGCCCGGACAACCTGCGCGACCGCCTGTTGACGCTGCCGATGTTGGCCGCGTCCGGCGCGCCGCTGCGCGCTGCGCTGGCGTCGCTCGGCGACGACGTGCCCGCCGATGGCCGCGAGGCGGACGTCCTGCTCGACACGCTCACGGCCCTGGGTCGGCTCGGTGCGGATGCGGACGTCGTCGCGACCGCCATCGCCGACGCGGTACCCGCCTGGCGCGAGCCGATGCAGGCGCGGCTGCCCGCGATCGCGCCCCTGCTCGAAGGTCTGTCGGCCGCGCATCAGGTCTGGTCGCTGCACGCCGAGCACGTCAGCGAGGGCAATCCCGAAGGCCTGCGGCGGCTGTTGCTCGCGCTGATCCGCGACCTGCGTCTGGTCCTGGTGCTGCTGGCACGGCAACTGGCCCTGATGCGCGCCGCGGCGCGCGACGAGGACGGCGAGGCGCGCCGCGCACTGGCCGCGCTGACCCGCGATATCCACGCGCCGCTCGCCAACCGGCTCGGCATCTGGCAGCTGAAGTGGGAGCTCGAGGATCTCGCGTTCCGGTTCCTGCAGCCGGAGACCTACAAGCGCATCGCCGGGCTGCTCGACGACAAGCGGCTCGGGCGCGAGCGTTACATCGAGACCGTGCGCATACAACTCGGCGAGGCGCTGTCGGCGCAGGGCGTGCAGGGCGAAGTCGCAGGGCGGCCCAAGCACATCTACAGCATCTGGAAGAAGATGCAGCGCAAGCAGGTGCCGATCGGCGAACTCTACGATCTGCGCGCGGTGCGGGTCCTCGTCGACGACGTGCCGGCCTGCTACGCCGCGCTGGGCGTGGTGCATGCGCTGTGGACGCCGATTCCCAGCGAGTTCGACGACTACATCGCCAGGCCCAAGCACAACGATTACCGCTCGCTGCACACGGCGGTGGTCGGGCCGGACGGCAAGACGCTCGAAGTGCAGATCCGCACGCGCGAGATGCACGAAGCCTCCGAGCTCGGCGTCGCCGCGCACTGGCGCTACAAGGAGAGTGGCGGCTCGCAGCGGTCGTCGTCGGCGAGTGCCGCCGCGCTCGAGCGGCGCATCGAATGGATGCGTCGCCTGCTAGATGCGCACACCGATCCCGCCCGCGAGGACGGCGAGGCGCTGGCCGGCGCGCTGGGCACAGAACTGGTCGAAGACCGGGTGTTCGTGCTCACGCCCAAAGGTGAGATCGTCGACCTCCCGCAGGGCGCGACGCCGCTGGACTTCGCCTACCACGTGCACACGATGGTCGGGCACCGCTGTCGCGGCGCCAAGGTCGACGGGCGCATCGTGCCGCTGGATTACGTGTTGCGCAGCGGCGAGCACGTCGAAATCCTCACCGCGAAGGAGGCTGCGCCGCGCCGCGACTGGCTGGTGGTCGCGAACGGCTTCCTCGCCAGCCCGCGGTCGCGCGAGAAAGTCCGCAGCTGGTTCCACAAGCTCGACCGCGCGCGCAATCTGCAGGCCGGACGCGAGCTGCTGGAGAAGGATCTGCGCAGGCTCGGCCTGCTGCAGGCGGATCTGGCGCCGGTGCTGTCGCGCTTCAACGTGGTGACGGTCGACGAGTTGTACGTGCTGGTCGCGCTGGGCGATGTCGGCCCCAACCAGATCGGTCGCGCACTGCTGGAGCTCGAACGTGAGCGGACGGCGCCGGTGGAGCCCGCCGCGCCGACCTTGCCCCTGCGCACGCCACGTCGCGCGCCCAAGACCGGCGAGTCCGATTTCCACGTCGTCGGCGTGGACAACCTGCTGGTACAGGTCGCCCGGTGCTGCCGGCCGGTTCCGGGTGAGCCGATCGCGGGGTATCTCACGCGGGCGCGCGGGGTCAGCGTGCATCGACGCGACTGCCCGGCATTCCTGCGCCTGTCGGCCGGCCATCCGCAGCGCGTGCTGCCGGTGGAATGGGGACGCGCGAGCGGCGGTCACGAGTCCGACCTGGTGGTCGAGGCGGTGGATCGCCGGCATCTGCTCAAGGACCTCAGCAATGTGATCGCGCAGGAAGACGTGCACGTGCTGTCGATCCAGAGCGAAACCATGGGCCTGTCGCGCGTGCGCCTGAAACTGCGCGTGCGTGTGGGGGACTACGGTCAGCTGGCGCGCCTGCTCGGCAAGCTCGACGACACGCCGGGCGTGGATGCCGCGCGCCGTGGTTGAGGCCCGATGGTGACGCGATCGTTCATCGGCCGCCTCCATACTTCCGCGCGTGCCTCGAGCCCCTGATACCTCCGGTCCGGCCGATCCCGCTGCGCGCGTGCCGCTCGCGCGGCGCCGCATGCACGTGATCGCGGACGATCCGCGACGTTGGCGCTGGATCGTTGCCGGCGTCTGCGTGGGCGTCGTGGTGCTGGTGGTGCTGGTGCGCCTGTTCGTGGTCGAGCGCTTCTGGCCGCAGACGCGCGCGCAGGCGCTGCTCGACGATGCGGCGATTGCGGTGGCGGCCGGTCATCTCGACGATCCTGACGGCGATGGCGCACGCCAGCTCTACGAGGCCGCGCTCGCGCTCGATCCCGACGACGTGCGTCCACAGGCCGGCCTTGCCGAGGTGGCGCGTGCAGCGGTGGTACAGGCCGCTGCAGCCGTCGATGCCGGACGTTTCGACGAGGCGCGTGCGGCACTGCGGCTCGCGCAGTCGCTCTCGGCGCCGCGCGAACACGTCGACGCGGTTGTGGCCGCGCTGCAGCGGCGGGAAGCGTCCGGAGCGGGCCTCGAGCGGCTCATCGCCAGCGCGGACGCGGCGCAGGCGGCCGGCAACCTCGACGGGGGCGAGGACAGCGCGCTACCGCTCTACCGGCGCGTGCTTGCACTGCAGCCCGACAACGCCGAGGCGCTGCGGGGGCGGGAGGACGCACTGGCGATGCTGCTCGACCAGGCGCGCACGCGGTTGCGCACGGGTGGGCTGCGCGAGGCGGCGGATCTGATCGTGCAGGTGCGCAGCTACGATGCCGGTCATGTCGACCTGCCGGACACCGAGGCGCGGTTGACCGAAGAACTCGACGCCTTGCGTCGTCGCGCCGCGCGCAGCCTCGAATCCGGGCGCGTCGAGCGGTCTGTGGCCGAGTGGCGCACGCTGCTGGCCTTCGATCCGGACGATGCGCGGGCGCAGCGCGGGCTGGTCGACGCTGGCGCCGCCTACGCACAGCGTGCCGAACGCTTCGCGCGCGACTTCAACTTCGCCGATGCCGATGCGCAGTTGCGCGAGGCGCAGGCACTCGCACCCGACAGCGACGCGGTCCGCAACGCGATCGCCCACGTCGAACGCTCGCGCGCACGCCATGCGCGGCTCGGGCCGCAGCTGCCGCCCGCGCAGCGCCGCCAGCGCATCGACACCTTGTTGCGCGAGGCCGCTGCGGCGGAAGCACGCGGCGATCTGCTGACGCCACCGGGCGACAGCGCCTACGACAAGATCCGCGCCGCACGGCGCGTGGCGCCCGACGACGCGGCCGTCGCGCGCGCATCCGCGCGCCTGTTGCCGTCCGCGCGCCAGTGTTTCGACGCCGGTCTGCGTGCGAACAGCCTCGCACGCGCGCGCAGCTGTCTCGATGCCCGCGAGGCACTGGGCGACGACGCCGGCAGCGTGCGCGATGCCCGCCGCCGCCTGGCGCAGCGCTGGCTGGCGATCGGCGACGAACGGTTGGGGGCCGGCAACGTCGCCGGTGCCGAAGCCGCGCTGGCATCGGCGCGCGCGGTCGAGCCGGGTGTTCCAGGCCATGCGGAGTTCGCGCGGCGCGTGCGCGCCGCCTCGGTCAGGCCCTGATCGGCCCGTCGAAGAAGACCGCGCGAACGGTCTCGCGCGCCGCATCCAGCGAGAAATGCGCGGCCACATTGGCCAGTCCGTTCGCGGACAGGCGTGACCACAGGGCTTCGTCGCCATGGAGCCGCACGACCGCGTCGGCGAATCCCGCAGCGTCGTCTGCCAGCAGCACATCCTCGCCATCGCGCAGATGCATGCCTTCAGCCGCGCAGCTGGTCGCGACGACCGGCTGGCCATGCGCCATGCTCAGATTGACCTTGCCCTTGACCCCCGCACCGAAGCGCAGCGGCGCGACCGCGATGCGGCAGCCGTCCATGTAGGGCTCGATATCGGGAACATGGCCGTGGATGGACACGCCCGGCGCGTCACGAAACGCGGCGATGACCTCGGGTACGTCGCCGCCGATGCAGTGGAAGTGGACGTCGGGCAGCACGGCACGGATGCGGGGAAACACATCGCCAAGAAACCAGCGCATCGCGTCGACGTTCGGCGGATGCCGGAAGCCGCCGACGAAGACGAGATCCCGGCGCTGCGCGAACGCGGCGCCTGCGCCGGCAATCTCGTGCAGGTTCGACAGCACGGTCACGCGTGCATCGGGTGCATCCGTCGCGAGGACATCGGCTTCGGTCGCACTGACCACCAGTGTCTCGTCGCTGCGCGCGACCACGTCGAGCTCGAGCGCGCGTGTGCGCGCAGCCGCACGGGCCAGCGCTGCGTCGCCGGCGATGTCGGCACCTCGCTGTTCGCGGACATAGTGCAGGTCGATGCTGTCGAACACCACGCGCGCCTGCGGCGCATGCGTGCGGACGAGCGGCAGGAACTCACGCGCGATGTAGTGGCGGCACAGCACCACGCGCGAAAAGCGCGATCCATGCACGCGCATCCAGCGTGCGACTCCGGCGACATGGGGTGCATGCCAAGCCTCGACGCCCAACGCCTGCAAAGCCCGCGTCGCTGCGCCCGCGTGATGCCCGTCGGCGGGCAGGAACACGATGTGCGCGCCGGCCGCGCGCAGCATCCGCATCAGGTTCACCAGCCGCAACGAGGCCGAATCGCGCGCGGTGTCCGGAGTGATGCTGTCGACGATCAGGATCTGCGCCGTGCCCGACCGGGGTAGACGGCCGGCAACCACGGGATCGAGCGGTCGCGTCGCCAAGTCTTGGCGCCAGCGCGCTTCGAACACCGGCAGGTTGCGCGCCTGCGCGGCCTTCATGCCCTGCGCGGGATCGGTACCCGCACTCGCGCCTTCGAGGTGCACGATCTGGGCGACCGGTTGTACCAGCACGCGCAGGCCGGCATCGCGCACGCGGAAGGCGAGGTCGGTGTCTTCGTAATAGGCCGGCGCATAACGCAGGTCGAACCCATCGAGTCGATCGAACAGCGCTCGTTCGATCATCAGCGCCGCGCCCGACACGTAGTCGACATCCGCGCACCATGCGAACGCCGGATGCTCGGGCGAGGCGAAGCGCCCCCGGCTCTCGCCGCGGCCATCACGGGCCAGCATCGCGCCGGCCTCCTGCAAACGGCCGTCGGGGTAGACCAGTTGCGCGCCGACAATGCCCACGTCCGCATGTGCGTCGAAGGTCGCGCGCATCGTGTCGAGCCAGCCCGGCTGTGGCACCGTGTCGTTGTTGAGGAACAGCAGAAAACGTCCGCGGGCGATCGCGGCGCCCGCATTGCAGGCGCCGATGAAACCCCGGTTGTCGGGCAGGGCGTGCAGGCGCAGACCGGCCACCTGCGACAACGCGGCGAGCGTGTCGTCCGGGCTGGCATCGTCGACGACGATCACCTCGATCGCCGCCCGCGGCGGGTGTGCGGCGATCGCGCGCAGACACGCCACGGTCTCGGCGACGTGGCCGTACACGGGAATGACGATGCTGACGTCCGGTGTCCCGGACGCCGGCAACGCGAAGGGCGCGAACGGCGACAGATCGGCAGCGACCAGACCGCGCACGGTCGTCGGCGCAAACAGGCCCAGCTGCGCGGTGACGCGCTGCCAGGTCGCACGGGGGCCGCGCGTGCGCAGGCTGGCCAGGCCGCGGCGGCACAGGCCGAGCGCGCGTTCCAGCTGGAAGCGAGCGCCCGACAGGGAAAACGACATGCGTTCGTAACTCCAGCTGACTGTTCGGGGGGCGGCCCGGGCCCGCATCCGGACGCTGGGATAGACTGCCCGGCGCTATTGTGGCATCGACATCGACCCGCACGCTGCGGGCGCAGGAATTCCATGGCCCGGATCGATTACGAAGACGACGACATCGAGGATCTGAACGACGAGGCGCCGCCGGTCTGGCGCCGTCGGGTCGTGACCGCGGTGCTGGCGGTGATCGGTCTCGGTCTCGGGTTCCTGATTCCGTACACGCTCTATCTCAACCACCAGGTCAGCGAGAAGTTCGGCGCGCTGACCTGGCAGGTGCCCACGCGCGTCTATGCGCGTCCGCTGCAAGTCACGCCGGGCGTGGCGATGAACGCCGCGACGCTCAAGACCGAGCTCGATGCGGCGGGGTATCGCGAGGGCGACGGCGTCAAGCCGGGCACCTATGCGACCGAGGGTGCACGCTGGACGATCTCCAGCCGCGGCTTCCGCGACGTCGACGGCGTGGTCGCGCCCGGTCGCGTGCAGGTCACGCTGTCGGGCGGGCGCGTCTCGCGGCTGCGCGATGGGGACGGCGAGCGCGCGCTCAAGGTGGCACGCATGGACCCGGCGCGTATCGCCACGCTCTACGGCCAGCGGCAGGAAGAGCGCCGTCTGGTGCGCATCGACGAGGTGCCGCAGTTGCTCACCGACACGCTGCAGGCGGTGGAGGACAAGGACTTCGCGCACCATCACGGCATCGATCTGAGCGGCATGGCGCGCGCGGCGCTGGTCAACATGCGCGCCGGCGAGACCCGCCAGGGCGCCAGCACGCTGACCCAGCAGCTCGCACGCAGCGGTCTGCTCGGCATCGGCCGCGAGCAGACCTACACGCGCAAGTTCAACGAAGTGCTGTACGCGATGCTGATCGAGGCGCGCTACGGCAAGGGCGCGATTCTCGAGGCCTATCTCAACCAGGTGTATCTGGGGCAGCGCGGCGCGCAGGCGATCCACGGCGTCGCCGCGGGCGCGGAGTTCTGGTTCGGCCGCCGCCTCGACGACCTGGAAACCGAACAGGTCGCGCTGCTGGTCGGCATCATCCGCGGTCCATCGCACTACGACCCGCGCCGCAATCCCGAGCGCGCGCTGGCACGCCGCGACTTCGTGCTCGGCAAGATGCTCGAAGCCGGCCTGATCGACCAGGCCGCGCACGATCGCGCCGCCAAGCGTCCGCTCGGGATCACCGAAACGCCCGGCAGCATCGCCGCGAACCGCTTCCCGGCTTACGTCGATCTGGTGCGCCGTCAGCTCGGCCGCGACTATCCGACTGCCGAACTGCAGGGCGCCGGTCTGTCGGTGATGACCGCGATGGCACCGTCCGCCCAGGCCTACGCCGAAGGTTCGACGGTGCGCACGCTCAAGAGTCTGTCGACCGGCAAGCGGCCGCCGCTGCAGGCCGGCCTCGTGGTCACCGACGTGCACACCAACGAAGTGGTCGCGGCGATCGGCAGTCGCGATCCGGTCGAACACGGCTTCAACCGCGTCGTCGAAGCGCACCGCCCGGTCGGTTCGTTGCTCAAGCCCTTTGTCTATCTGATCGCCCTCGGCAGCCAGCCGGAGCGGTACTCGCTGGCGAGCTGGGTCGACGACTCACCGGTGACGATCACGCTGGAAAACGGCCGCTCGTGGTCGCCGGGCAATTCCGACGGCCGCAGCCATGGCACGGTGCGGATGATCGATGCGCTGGCGCGTTCCTACAACCAGGCGACGGTGCGCATCGGCCAGGACATCGGGCCGCGCGCGCTGGCCGATCTGATCTACACGCTGACCAGCGTGCGCGCGACGCCCAATCCGTCGCTGACGCTCGGCTCGATGGACCAGAGCCCCTACGCAATGGCCCAGCTCTACCAGTTCCTGGCCTCCGGTGGCGAGATCCAGCCGCTGCGTACGGTACGCGGCGTCATCGATGCGCAGGGCCGGGTTGTGAGCCGCTACGACACCGCGCCGAGTCCCGCCCAGCCCGGCGATGCCATCGCCACGCGTCTGGTCACGCTGGCCCTGCAGAACGCGGTGACGTCGGGCACCGGCCGCCAACTGGTCAACGACGGGCTCGGTCGCCTCAACGCCGCCGGCAAGACCGGTACCAGCAATGATGGACGCGACAGCTGGTTCGCCGGCTGGACCGGCGACCATCTGGCCGTGGTCTGGGTCGGCAACGACCAGAACGAGCAGACCGGCCTGTACGGTGCGACCGGTGCGATGCGCGTGTGGTCGGGCCTGTTCTCGCGACTGCCGAGCGCACCGCTCGAGGTGAGCGACGAAGGCCTGGAGTGGCAGTGGGTTGCGCAGTCCAATGCCACCGATGCCGACTGTCCCGAGGCCCGCCGTTTCGCGTTCGTCGCCGGCTATGCGCCGCCGTACCAGCCGTGCCCCACCTACGACCCGAACCAGACCTTCGTCGACGAGAACGGCAATCTGGTCGACGCGACCGGCGCGCCGGTGCAGCAGGAGCGCCGCGGATGGCGCGAGTTCTTCGGCTTCGGTCGCGACGATGCCCCGGCGCCGCCGCCCGAACCCGTCCCTTCCCAGCCGGCGCCCGCGCCGCCCATCGAGGAATCGCCGTGATGCTTCCACGCCGCATCGCTTTCCGCGCCGCGTCCATCGCCGGCGTGCTCGCACTCGGCGCCTGCGCCAGCCAGTCGCCGACCACGGCCGAGACCGCGCCGGTCTCCACCATTCCGCCGGCGACCATGGTCCAGGCGATCCGTGCCTCGGCGGGCGATGGCGACGGCGAGCTCGCCGTGCAGCCGCTTCGCGATCCGATGGTCGAGGACCTGCGCGCGCGCGCGGTCACCCTGGAAGCCCGGGGCGATCTCGACGGCGCCGTCGCCGCACTCGACGAGGCCATGACCATCGTCGACAGCGATCCGGCGCTGCTGCAGGAACGCGCCGAACTGGCGATCCTGCAGAACGATCTGCCCAGGGCCACCCAGCTTGCCGAGCGCGCGTATGCGCTCGGCGCGCAGGTCGGTCCGCTGTGCCGCCGCCACTGGATCACGCTGGAACAGGTGCGCCTGTCGACCGGCGATGCCGAAGGCGCGACGCAGGCCCGCAGCCAGGCCGACGGCTGCCGCGTCGCCGGGCCCGACCGCTTCTGAACGACGCAGGACGCGTGCCGGTGCTCGACACGCGCGACGCCCGCCTCGCGGACCGCAGCCGCGACGCCCTCGTCGAGGGTGGCCTGCTGGCGGAACACATTCCCGCATTCCGGCCGCGCGTCGCGCAGCAGGCGCTGGCGATGTCGGTCGCCGACGCGATCGACCAGCGCGCCACCCTGCTGGCCGAGGCCGGCACCGGCACCGGCAAGACCTTCGCCTATCTGGTGCCGGCGCTGCTGTCGGGCCTGAAGACCATCGTCTCCACCGGCACGCGCGCGCTGCAGGACCAGCTGTTCCACCGCGACCTGCCACGCGTGCGCGACGCGCTCGGCAGTGGCCTGCGCAGCGCGCTGCTCAAGGGCCGCGCGAACTATCTGTGCCTCTACCGACTGGAGCAGGCGCGGGGCGAGCCGCGACTGGCCACGCGCGAGCAGATCCACCAGTTCCAGCGCATCGTCGCCTGGGCGGGACGCACGCGCATGGGCGACATGGCCGAGCTCGACGGCCTGCCCGAAGACACGCCGCTGCTGCCGATGGTCACCTCGACGGTCGACAACTGTCTCGGCAACGACTGCCCCTTCTGGAGCGAATGCTTTCTGGTGCAGGCGCGGCAACGCGCGCAGGCGGCCGACGTGGTGGTGGTCAACCACCATCTGCTGCTCGCCGATCTGGCACTGAAGCAGGAGGGTTTCGGCGAGATCCTTCCGGGCGCGCAGGTGTTCATCGTCGACGAGGCGCACCAGTTGCCCGAACTCGCCGCGCAGTTCTTCGGCGAAGGCATGAGCGCGCGTCCGCTGGTCGAACTGGCGCGCGACGCCATCGCCGAATGCAAGGACGTGCCCGGCGTGCTGCCGGTGTTGCAGGGGCCTGCGCACCTGCTGGAGGACGCGACGCGTGCCCTGCGCACCGCGATGGACGGCCTGCCGCCGCGCGGCACCCGTTATCGCGCGCTCTACGAGCCGGCGGTCGAAGAAGCGCTGCACGCGCTCGACGACGCGCTGCTGCATCTGCGTGATGCGCTCGCCCCGGTACGCGAAGCCTCGCCAGGGCTCGACAGCTGCCACGCGCGCGCGCTCGCCTTCATTGCAAAGCTGCGGCGCTGGAACGACGGCAGCGCGGCTGCGGAACCACTGTTCGACGACGATGTGCCGGCCGAATCGCCGGCGTCGACGCCGCCGGCCGATGACGGCGTGCTGTGGTACGAACTCACCCCGCGCGGCTTCCGCCTGCAGCGTACGCCGCTCGATGTGTCCGCGCCGCTGCGCACGCATCGCGAAGCGTCCCGTGCCGCCTGGATCTTCACCTCGGCCACGCTCGCCGTGGACGGCAGCTTCGACCACGTCGCCGAGCGTCTGGGCATCGAGGCGCCGCAGACGCTGCTCACGCCAAGCCCGTTCGACTGGCCGCATCAGGCCCTGTGCTATCTGCCGCCGAAACTGCCGCAGCCGTCCGCGCAGGACTACACGCGCGCAGTCGTCGACGCGGTGCTGCCGGTGCTCGAAGCGTCCGATGGTCGCGCCTTCCTGCTGTTCGCCTCGCATCGCGCATTGCGCGAAACCGCGGCGCTGCTGCGCGATGGCAGCCGCGAGGTACCGTGGCCGCTGTTCGTGCAGGGCGAGGCCCCGCGCCACGTGCTGCTGCAGCGGTTTCGCGACTCGGGCAACGGCGTGCTGCTGGGCGCGGCGAGTTTCCGCGAAGGCGTCGACGTGGCCGGCGATGCCCTGAGCGTGGTGGTGATCGACAAGCTGCCGTTCGCCGCGCCTGACGATCCGGTGTTCGAGGCGCGGCTGGACGCGATCCGCCGCGCCGGCGGCAACCCCTTCCGCGACGAACAGTTGCCGCAGGCGGTGATCGCGCTCAAGCAGGGGGTCGGCCGGCTGATCCGCACCGAGTTCGACCGTGGCGTGCTGGTGCTGTGCGACCCGCGTCTGCTGGGTCGCAGTTACGGCGGGGTGTTCCTCGATTCGCTGCCGCCGCTGCCGCGGACCCGCGAACTGTCGACCGTCGCCGCGTTCTTCGCCGCGCCTGCGACAATGGCGGCGGACGCGCTGTCCGAATCCCCGATCCCCAATCCCGAATCCCAGGCCGTATGAAACTGCTCGCGTTCGAAACCGCCACCGAGGCCTGTTCCGTCGCCGTCTGGGACGACGGGCGCGTGCTCGAACGCTTCGAGATCGCGCCGCGTCGTCATGCCGAACTCGCGTTGCCGTGGGCAGAAGACCTGCTGGCCGAGGCCGGCATCGCGCGCAGCCAGCTCGACGCGGTCGCGGTGGGGCGCGGCCCCGGCGCGTTCACCGGCGTGCGGCTCGCGATCGCGCTGGTGCAGGGCATCGCGCTGGCGCTCGATCGCCCGGTCGTCGCGCGTTCCACGCTCGAAGTGCTGGCGATGCGCGCCGAGGGGGCGGACGACGCGCGCGTGCTGGCCGCGATCGACGCGCGCATGGGCGAGGTCTACAGCCAGGCCTTCGTGCGCACGGCGGACGGCCTGCGCGCACTCGACGACGCGCGCGTGTGCGCGCCGGATGCGGTCGCGCTGCCGGACACCGCGGACGGCTGGGTCGGTGTCGGCACCGGCTTCTCCGCCGCCGAACATGCCTTGCAGACACGTCTGGCGGGTCGCTTCACGCATATCGACGCGACGGCGCTGCCGCGCGCGGTCGATCTCGCACGACTGGCCGCCGCTGCGTTCGCGCGCGGCGAGACGCTGGCACCCGAGCGGGTCGAGCCGGCTTATCTGCGCGACAACGTCGCGCTGACCTTGGTCGAGCAGGCCGCGTTGCGCGCCTCGAAGCAGGCCGCGGAACCCGGCACGCCGGGCGCGGTCTGAGTTCCGGACTGGCACGGGAGGCCGCATGACCGCGACGACACCGCAATCCATGCCGCCCTCGCCCTGGCGCGTCGGACCGCGTGGCGCGCGTCTGCGCGGCTGGCTGCGCCGCGAAGGCCTGCCGCTGGTCTTGCTGCTCGGTCTGCTGCTGGTCGCGCGCTCGTCGCTGGCCAACCATTACCACGTGCCCAGCGGTTCGATGGAGCCGACGCTGGTGCCCGGCGATCGCGTCGTCGTCGACATGCGGGCCTATGGACTGCGCGTGCCGTTCACCGCATGGACGCTGTGGCCCGGCGATGCGCCCGTCGCCGGCGATGTCGTGGTGTTCCGCTCGCCGTCGGACGGCGTGCGCCTGATCAAGCGTGTCGTTGCGGTCGCCGGCGACCGGGTCGATCTCGTCGACGGCCACCTGTCGGTCAACGGGCAGCCGCTGGCCGACCGGCCCGGCGCGCCGGAAGACTTCGGCGATGTCGAGGTCATGCTGAACCTCGACGCCGGCGGCGGGCCTGATCTCGACGGCGTGGTCGTGCCCGAGGGGCAGGTGCTGGTGCTGGGCGATCACCGCGGCGCCAGCATCGACGGCCGCTATTTCGGTTTCGTGCCCGCAGCGTCGATCTACGGACAGGCGCGGGGCGTGTTCTGGCGCAGTGGCGAGGGCTTCGGCTGGCGCCGGCTCTGAGGGCGAGGGGCGCGGCGGCTTATAATCGGCGGCCTTATTCCGCAGTCGGACGCACCGCCCATGAGCATCGAACAGCTTGCCGAAACCGCCCAGGCCATGGTCGCCAAGGGCAAGGGCATCATCGCGATCGACGAGTCGACCGCCACGATCGGCAAGCGCTTCGAGCAGGTCGGCATTCCGAACAACGAAGAGAACCGCCGCGCCTACCGCGAGCTGTTGCTGACCACGCCCAGGCTCTCGGAGCACATCAGCGGCGCGATCCTGTTCGACGAGACCCTGCGCCAGTCGACGAAGGCCGGCGTGCCGTTCGCGAAGTACCTCACGCAGAACGGGATCATTCCGGGCATCAAGGTCGACAAGGGCACGCACGCACTCGCGGGCTTCCCCGGCGAACTGGTGACCGAAGGCCTCGACGGCCTGCGCGCGCGCCTGGAGGAGTACTACAAGCTCGGCGCGCGTTTCGCCAAGTGGCGCGCGGTGATCCGCATCGGCGAGGACATGCCGTCGGGCACCTGCATCGACGTCAATGCGCACGCGCTCGCGCGCTATGCCGCGCTGTGTCAGGAGCAGGGCCTGGTGCCGATGGTCGAGCCGGAAGTGCTGCTCGACGGCGACCACGACATCCAAACCGCCTATGAGGTGACCGAGGTCGTGCTGCGTGGCGTGTTCGACGCGCTCTACAGCCAGAACGTCATGCTCGAGGGCACGATCCTCAAGGCCTCGATGGTGCTGCCGGGTATCGACAGCGACGAGGAGGCCGAAGTCGAGGAAGTCGCAGAGGCCACGCTGATGTGCCTCAAGTCGTCGGTGCCGGCGATCCTGCCGGGCATCGTGTTCCTGTCGGGCGGCCAGTCCGACGAGCTGGCCACCGCGCACCTCGATGCGATGAACCGTCTTGGCCCGAACCCCTGGCCGCTGTCGTTCTCCTATGGCCGCGCCATGCAGCAGGCCGCGCTGAAGCTGTGGTCGCAGGATCTCACCGGCAACGTGCGCAAGGCGCAGGACACGGTCTATGCCCGCGCCCGCGACAACGGTCTGGCGGCGCAGGGCAAGTTCGAAGGCTGATCCGGCGCATCGCTCGCAGTCCGCAACGCCGGCCTCGTGCAGGCGTTGCGCGTTCGGGGGATCAGCGGGAGAGCGCCTGTTCGTAGCGCGCCAGCATCGCCGCGTCGTGGCAGCAGAAGGCCACGTCGATCGGTGACATCGCTGTCCACGCGCGCACCTCGGCCACCGCGATGGTCACCGCCTGGTCCGGCGGATAACCGAACACGCCGCAGCTGATGGCCGGGAACGCGACCGAACGCAGTTCGTGCTGCGCTGCCAGCGCGAGGCTGTTGCGGTAGCAGGCGCGCAGCGCATCGGCCTCGCCCGCGTCGCCGCCCCGCCAGACCGGACCCACGGTATGGATCACGTAGCGCGCCGGCAGGGCGAAGCCGGGTGTGATCCGCGCTTCGCCGGTCGGGCAGCGGACCCCGGCGCGGACCTCTGGCAACGCGCGGCATGCGTCCAGCAACGCGGGACCTGCGGCGCGATGGATCGCGCCATCGACGCCGCCACCGCCGAGCAGCGTCTCGTTCGCCGCGTTGACGATGGCATCGGCGTCGCTGCGCGTGATGTCGGCCTGGCGCGCATGGAGATGTGACATGTCGATAGCCTCGTGCGGCGCGCGTGGACGCGCGGTGAGCCGGTCATCGCGCACCCTCCGCTAGGCTGGCTGCAGGTTCCGTCGAACGAGGTCATCGGATGAGCGCCGTGTCCCGCGCCACACGTCTGCACGTGCCACTCGAAGTCCACGACGCGCTGCGCCGCGGCAGCGTCATCGAGGCGATCAAGCATCTGCGCGATGCCAACACGGGCCTGTTGCTGTCGGATGCGCGCGACGCCGCCCAACGCCTGGCCGAGAACCCGTCCGACGCGCTGGATGCCGACGATCCGTTCCAGCCCCGCGGCGGCGCCGCGCCGCAGGCCAGCGGGACGCTGCCGAGCGAAGTGGCCGCGAAGGTTGCGACCGGCAATACCCGCGACGCGGCGAAGCGTCTGCGCGACATCAAGCCGGGTCTGAGTGAGGAGGACGCGCAGCGCGAGGTCGCCAAGCATTGCTCACCGTTGCTGCGCGAGGCGCGGCAGGAGACGGTGGTGCAGGGCGACAGCGGGCGCTACGGCTGGCTGGGTTGGGTGCTCGCGCTGGTCGTGATCGGCGGCGGCCTGGCGATCTGGCTCGGCTGATTCCGGATCGGCGGATCGAAGAAACGCTGCGATCGGGCGAGGTGCTCACCGTGGGTACGCGCTTGCGCACGATTGCCGACCTGCGGCACCGGTTCGAAACATCGCGCGCGAGCGCGCTCCCACCAGGACGTGCGGCGGATCCGCGCGCGCATACGCGGATCCGTTGACGACGCACGTCTCAGGGCAGGCCGGCCAGCCAGTCGTCGTCCGAGCCTTCATTGACGTCGGCGAACAGCGGCGTCGAGAAATAGCGCTCACCGGTATCGGGCAGCATCGTCAGGATCACCGCGCCATCGGCGGCGGTCCTGGCGACCTCGAGCGCGGCCGCCAGCGTGCCGCCGGCCGAGATGCCGACGAAGATGCCTTCCTCGGCCGCGAGGCGGCGTGCGGTGTCGATGGACGCGGCATCGTCGATCGACAGGACCCGATGGGCGACGTCGCGATTGAGCACGCCCGGCACGAAATCGGGCGTCCAGCCCTGCACCTTGTGCGGCGTCCAGTCCTTGCCCTGCAGCAGCGCAGCGCCTGCCGGTTCGCAGGTCACGATTTCCACTTCGGGCCTCGCGACCCGCAGCACTTCGCCCACGCCGGTCAGCGTGCCGCCGGTGCCCCAGCCGGTGACGAAATGGTCGAGCCTGCGTCCGGCGAAATCACGCAGGATCTCGGCCGCCGTCGTCTGCCGGTGATACGCGGGATTGGCGGGATTCTCGAACTGGCTGGCCCAGAACCAGCCGTGCTGCTCGGCCAGTTCTTTCGCCCGGCGGACCATGCCGCTGCCGCGCTCGGCGGCGGGCGTGAGAATGACCTTGGCGCCGTAGGCGCGCATCAGCTTGCGGCGTTCGATCGAGAAGGTCTCGACCATCGTCGCGACGAACTTGTAGCCGCGCGCCGCGCAGACCATCGCCAGCGCGACACCGGTATTGCCGGACGTGGCTTCGACGACGGTATCGCCGGGCTTGAGCGCGCCGCGGCGTTCGGCGTCGAGAATGATCGCCAGCGCGAGGCGGTCCTTGACCGATCCGCCGGGATTGAACGATTCCACCTTCGCGTAAAGTTCGACGTTCGGCGGGGCGATGCGGTGCAGGCGGACGATCGGGGTGTGGCCGATCGTGTCGAGAATGCTGTCGTACAGGGCCATGTGGGGTGCCTCGTTCGCGTGCGCCGGGCGCGGTGAGGTCAGACTGGGCCACAACGCGTGACGCGGCCAGCGGTTGACGTGGAACGCTGTTTTTTCATCCCCATCCGATGGCACAGTGAACGTCACGGACCAGCGGGTAAGATCGGGCGGTTTTTCCGTCTCCGCAGGCCTCCCTTGTCCCAGCATGTCTCCGTCCGTCCCGCCGCGCTGTGGGCCTTCGGCATCGCCGTCTCGCTCGTGTTGACCGCCTGCGGTGGCGGCGGAGAAGCGCCCGGGCGTGGCCCGGCCGGCGCCGGCGCACCGGTGCCGGTCACGACCACCGTCGTGCAGCCGCGCCAGTGGAACGACAGCGTCACTGCACTGGGTACCGTGAATGCGCGCGAGTCGATCACCGTGACCGCGAAGGTCAGCGAGATCGTGCAGCGCGTGCACTTTGAAAGCGGCGACGAAGTCACGGCCGGGTCGGCGCTGGTCACGCTGAGCGGCAACCAGCAGCAGGCCACGCTGCAGGCGGCCGAGGCCGCCGCCATCGATGCCGACAGCCAGTACCGCCGCGGCGCCGAACTGGTGGAAAGCCAGCTGATCGCGCGCGCCTCGGTCGACACTTTGCGCGCAGAGCGCGACGCGGCGCGGGCCACCGTCGCCGAAATGCGCGCCAACATCGGCGATCGCACCGTGCGTGCGCCGTTCGCCGGCGTGCTCGGCATCCGCCAGGTCAGTCCCGGTGCGCTGGTCACGCCGGGCACGCCGATCGCCACGCTCGACGACATCCGCTCGGTCTACGTGGACTTCCCGGTGCCCGAGACGCTGCTCGCCCGCGTGGCCCCCGGCCAGACCGTCATCGGTCAGGTGGCGGCGCGCCGCGGCACGCGCTTCGAGGGCACGGTGCAGACCATCGATGCGCGCATCGATCCCAATACCCGCGCGGTGATGGTCCGCGCCGGCTTCGAGAATGCCGAGCGCCTGCTGCGCCCCGGCATGCTGGTCGAAGTGCGGCTGCAGCAGGCGGCGCGCGAAGCGCTGATGCTGCCCGAGATCGCGGTGATCCAGGTCGGGCGCGACACCTTCGTGTTCCGCGTCAAGGACGACGACACCGTCGAGCAGGTGCCGGTGACGGTCGGCGTGCGCGAGCAGGGTCTGGTCGAAGTGGTGGAGGGACTGGAGGCCGGCACGCGCATCGTCGTCGACGGCACCGGCAAGCTGCGCCCGGGCATGACCATCACCGAAGGGTCCGTGCAGGAGGCCAAGACGCCGCCCGCCGATGAGGCCGGGGCTGCCGGGGCCGCGCAATGAAGATGTCGGACATCGCGATCCGGCGGCCGGTCTTCGCCGTCGTGATCAGCCTGTTGCTGGTGGTGCTGGGCCTGATGGCGTTCAGTCGCCTGACCCTGCGCGAGATGCCCAACATCGACCCGCCGATCGTCTCGGTGGACGTGAGCTACCCGGGTGCGTCGGCCGCCGTGGTCGAGACCCGCATCACCCAGATCCTCGAGGATGCGCTGGCCGGCATCGAGGGCATCCGCACGATCGAATCGCGCAGCCGCAACGGGCGCGCCGACGTGACCATCGAGTTCAACCTCACGCGTGACATCGAGGCGGCGGCCAACGACGTGCGCGACGCGATCAGCCGCGTCGCCGACCGCATGCCGCAGGAAGCCGACCCGCCGGAAATCTCCAAGGTCGAGGCCGACGCCGACGCGATCCTCTGGCTCAACCTGCGCTCGAGCACGATGGGCACGCTCGAGCTCACCGACTACACCGACCGCTACATCCTCGACCGGCTGTCGTCGCTCGACGGCGTGGCGCGCGTGCAGCTCAGCGGCGGCCAGCGCTATTCGATGCGCATCTGGCTCGACCGCGAGGCGATGACCGCACGCGGCGTGACCGCGGCCGACGTCGAGAACGCGCTGCGCACCGAGAACGTGGAGCTGCCGGCCGGCAGCATCGAGTCGGAAACACGCGACTTCACCCTGCGCGTGGAGCGCGGCTATCGCGAGCCGGGCCAGTTCGCTCAGATGCCGGTACGGCGTGGCGACGACGGTTACGTGGTGCGCGTGGGCGACATCGCGCGGGTCGAACTGGGGCCCGACGAGCGCCGCTCCTACATGCGCAGCAACTCGGTGCCCAACGTGGGCCTGGGCATCGTGCGCACCTCGACCGCGAACGCGCTCGACGTCGCCCGCGCGGCGCGTGCCGAGGCCGAACGCATCCAGGAGACGCTGCCCGAAGGCACGGAGATCTTCGTCGCCGCCGACAACACGATGTTCATCGAGTCGGCGATCACGCGCGTGTACTGGACGCTGTTCGAGGCCATGGGCCTGGTGTTCGTGGTGATCTGGCTGTTCCTGGGCAGCCTGCGCGCGGCGATCATCCCGGCCGTGACCGCGCCGGTCTGTCTGATCGCGGCGTTCGTCGCGCTGTACGCGTTCGGCTTCTCGATCAACCTGCTGACCCTGCTGGCGCTGGTGCTGTGCATCGGTCTGGTCGTAGACGACGCGATCATCGTGCTGGAGAACGTGCAGCGCCGCGCCGATGCGGGCGAGCCGCCGCTGGTGGCCGCGCGGCGCGGCACCGCGCAGGTGGCATTCGCGGTCATCGCGACCACGGCGGTGCTGGTCGCGGTGTTCCTGCCGGTCGGTTTCATGGAGGGCAATTCGGGCCGGCTGTTCCGCGAACTGTCGGTCACGCTCGCCGGTGCGGTCGCGCTGTCGGCGTTCATCGCACTGACGCTGACGCCGATGATGTGCTCCAAGCTCGTGCGGCCGCACGGCCAGAAGAAGACCGGCTTCAATGCCTGGGTCACCCGCAAGCTCGACACGGTGAGCAGCGGCTACGGCCGCCGCGTCGATCGTCTGGTCGCGCTGACGCCGATGCGGCTGGTGCTGCTGCTGGCGCTGGCGATCGGCGGCTGCCTGCTGGCCGCGGTGCTGCTGTTCTGGCGCGTGCCCGGTGAACTGTCGCCGGCCGAGGATCGCGGTCGCTTCTTCGTCGGCGTCGACGGCCCCGAAGGTGCCGGCTTCGACTACACCGTCGGCCAGATGCAGCAGGTCGAGGCGATCTTCAACAAGTACCTGGGCGAGAACCAGCCGATCGAACGCGCGAATTCGCGCGTGCCGCGTGGCTGGGGCGGCGCCCAGGACATGCACAACGGACAGGTCATCGTGTTCCTGCAGGACTGGCGCGAGCGCAGCGTCAGCACGCCCGAGATCGTCGACATGCTGCGCGCGGATTTCGCCGAACTGCCGGGCGTGCAGGTGCGCGCGAACGTCCCCGGCGGCCTGATCAGCAGCCGCGGCCAGCGTTACCAGCTCGTGCTCGGTGGCCCGGACTACGCCGAGATCGCGCAGTGGCGCGACCGCATGCTCGCGCGCATGCGCGACAACCCCGGCATCCAGGATCCCGACTCGGACTACAAGGAAACGCGTCCGCAGATGCGGGTGGACATCGACCGCACGCGCGCCGCCGATCTGGGCGTGTCCGTGCAGGAGATCGGTCGCACGCTCGAGACCATGATGGGCTCGCGCCAGGTCACGACCTTCGTCGACAGCGGCGAGGAATACGACGTGCTGCTGCAGGCCGACCGCGGCGCGCGCATGTCCCCCGCCGATCTCGCGGGCACCTACGTGCGTGGTCGCGACGATGCGCTGATTCCGCTGTCGAATCTGGTCACGCTCAGCGAAGTGGCCGAGCCGGCGAGCTTCAACCGCTTCAACCGCCTGCGCGCGATCACGATCTCGGCCGGCCTGTCCGAGGGGTACACGATGAGCGAGGCGCTCGAGTGGACCCGCCAGGTCGCCGCCGAGGAATTGCCGCACTACGCCCAGCTCGACTGGAAGGGCGAGAGCCGCGAGTTCCAGGAAGCGGGCGGTGCGGTGGTGCTGACCTTCGCGATGGCGCTGCTGATCGTCTACCTCGTGCTCGCGGCGCAGTTCGAGAGCTTCGTGCATCCGCTGTCGATCATGCTGACCGTGCCGCTGGCGGTGCTCGGCGCGCTGCTCGGCCTGTGGGCGACGGGGGGCACGCTGAATCTCTTCAGCCAGATCGGCATCGTGATGCTGATCGGCCTGGCGGCGAAGAACGGCATCCTGATCGTCGAGTTCGCCAACCAGCTTCGCGACGACGGCCGGAGCGTGCGCGAGGCGATCGCCGAGGCCTCGGCCGTGCGTCTGCGCCCGATCCTGATGACCGCGGCCGCGACCGTGGTCGGCGCGATTCCGCTGGTCGTGGCCGGCGGTCCGGGCTCGGCCAGCCGCGCCACGATCGGCGTGGTGATCATCTTCGGCGTCACGTTCTCCACGCTGCTGTCGCTGTTCGTGGTGCCGGCGTTCTACGCCCTGCTGGCCCCGTTCACCCGCTCGCCCGAAGCGCTGGCGCAGGAGCTCGAGCGCCTGGAGGCGGAGACGCCGGTCGTCGGCGGCCATGCCTGACGCCACGCGCTGGGACGCGGTGCGTCTGGACGGCGCGGGCTTCGTGCTCCGCCGCTGGCGCACCGCAGATCTCGGCGCTCTGCTGCGGCATGCCGACGATGCCGCGATCGTCCGCGGACTCAGCGAGCGCTTCCCGCATCCCTACACGCGCGCGGACGGCGAGGCCTTCCTGGACGGCACGGTCGTGGACCTATCGCAGCCGGTGCTGGCGATCGAGATCGACGGCGAGGCCTGCGGCAGCATCGGCATCCGCGCACCGGGCAGCGGCGAGCGCGCGCATGCGGCCGAACTCGGCTACTGGCTGGGCCGGGCGCACTGGAACCGCGGCGTGATGCGTCGCGCCGTCGCGCTGTACGTGCCGTGGGTCATGGACGCGCTGGGCCTGTCGCGATTGCAGGCCAACGTGCTCGACATCAACCCGGCCTTGGCCCGCGTGCTGCTGGCCAATGGCTTCGCCGAGGAAGGGCGGCTGCGTGCCGCGATCCGCAAGCCCGACGGGCTGCACGACCTGCGCGTGTTCGGATTGCTGCGGGACACCGCTGCCCACTGATCGACGCCGCATCGCACGTGTCATCGCGTCACGCGCCCGGAGGAATGCAGGTATCGTGTCGCCTTCGCGGCGGGGGCCGCAGCCACCGATCGGGGAGCAGAGGACACGTGGATACCGTACTCAGTGCATTGAACGGACTGATCTGGAGCAAGGCGCTGATCGCGCTGTGCCTGGGCGCCGGCTTGTGGTTCTCGTTCCGCACCCGCTTCATGCAGGTCCGCGGTTTCGTCGAGATGACCCGGCTGACCTTCAGCGGCAAGAGTTCGAACGCCGGCGTGTCCTCGTTCCAGGCGCTGGCCATGTCGATGGCCGGGCGCATCGGCATCGGCAACATCGCCGGCGTCGCCACCGCGATCGCCTTCGGCGGCCCCGGCGCGGTGTTCTGGATGTGGGTGATGGGTTTCCTCGGTGCCTCGACCTCGTTCGTCGAGTGCACGCTGGCGCAGATCTACAAGGAAAAGGACGCCGAAGGGCGCTACCGCGGCGGCCCGGCGTACTACATCGAAAAGGCCATGGGTCTGAAGTGGTACGCGCTGGCGTTTGCGTTCGCGACGCTGATCGCCGCCGGCCTGCTGATGCCGGGCGTGCAGGCCAATGCGATCGCCGACAGCATCGTCAACGCCTGCCGCGGCGGTTCGGTCTGCGGTGATCTGTCGGGCGAAATTCTGGGCATGCCGGCTGCAACGGCGCTCAAGGCCGGCATCGGCGTCACCGTCGCGGCGATGCTGGCGGTGGTGATCTTCGGCGGCGTCAAGCGCATCGCGCGCTTCGCCGAGACCGTGGTCCCGTTCATGGCGATCGCCTACATCCTGACCGCCGTCGTCGTGATGGTCGCCAACATCGACTTCCTGCCGACGATGTTCCGCATCATCTTCGAAAGCGCGTTCGGCGCGCATGCGGCGTTCGGCGCGATGCTGGGCCTGGCGGTGGAGTGGGGCGTCAAGCGCGGCATCTATGCCAACGAGGCCGGCCAGGGCACCGGCCCGCACGCGGCCGCGGCCGCCGAGGTGTCGCATCCGGCCAAGCAGGGCTACGTGCAGGCCTGGGCGATCTACTTCGACACCATGCTGATCTGCACCTCGACCGCGTTCCTGGTGCTGGCGACGGGCATGTACAACGTGGTCAACCCCGCCGGGGGCATGCTGCACGAGGCGCTGCCGGGCGTGCAGGCCGGCGCCGGCTTCGCGCAGGCGGGCATTGACTCGATCCTGCCGGGCTGGGGCGCGGGCTTCCTCGCGGTCGCGCTGTTCTTCTTCGCGTTCACCACGATGCTCGCCTACTACTACATGGCCGAGACCAACCTGACCTATCTCAACAACCACGTGTCCCGACCGGGCCGCACGCTGCTGCTGCGCCTGGCGATCACCGGCATGGTGATCTTCGGCGCGGTCCGCAGCGCCGAGATGGCCTGGATGCTCGGCGACATCGGCGTGGGTGTGATGGCCTGGCTCAACATCGTCGCGATCCTGATCCTGCAGAAGCCGGCGCTGCAGGCGCTGCGCGACTACGAGCAGCAGAAGAAACAAGGTCTCGACCCCACGTTCGATCCCGACAGGCTCGGGATCCGCAATGCCGATTTCTGGCGCAAGGCTCCCTGACATGACGAAGTCCCCCTGGTCCGGTAGCGGCCGCGATACGCCCCGCACACCGGCGCCTGCGCCGGGTCGCGACAGCCCCTGGGGCGGTCGCGGGCGCACGATGGCGCCGGCCGCGCCCTCGCCACGCGCGGCCCCCGCCGCGGCGTCGGCGGAGGAACCGGGCGAGGACCGACGCGAACTTCGGCTGTACGGACGCAACGCGATCGAGGCGGTGTTCGCGCGCCGGCCCGAGGCGATCCGCAAGCTGTATCTGCTCGAAGCGCGCATTCCGCAGGTCCAGCCCCTGCTCAAGTGGTGCGCGTCCAACCGCGTGGGCTATCGCGTGGTCGGCGAGGACGATCTGCGCAAGCTTGCCGCCAGCACGCACCACGAAGGCATCGTCGCCGACGTGCTGCGCGAGACGCCGTTGTCGCTCGGCGAATGGCTGACCGCGCTGCCGGAAGGCCCGGCATGCGCGCTATGGCTCGACGGGGTGGGCAATCCGCACAACCTCGGCGCGATCCTGCGCTCGGCCGCGCATTTCGCCATCGGTGCGGTGCTGCTGCCCAAGGACGCCTCGCTGGCACTGTCGGGCGCTGCGGCGCGTGTCGCCGAAGGCGGCGCGGAGGCCGTGCGTTTCGTACGCATGGGTCGCGAGGACAACGCGCTCGCGCAGTTGCGCAGCGCCGGTTTCCAACTGGCCGCCACGGTCGTGCGCGGCGGCGAGGACCTGTTTGCCACGCGCCTGCCGCAGCGTCTGGTCTACGTGCTCGGTGCCGAAGGCGAAGGCATGGACGATGCGCTCGCCGCGACCTGCGACACGCAGCTGCGCATTCCCGGCAGCAGCGCGGTCGAAAGCCTCAACGTCGCCTCGGCGACCGCGGTGCTGCTGGCGCAGTGGCGGCAGCAACACCGGGCATGACGGTCTGCCGGGATCACGCGTCATGGTGTGATGCCGCAGCGACGTCGCGGGCCGCCGACGTCGCCCTGTCGATCGACGGTCAACCGCTCCCAGGAGTTTGCGGTCTCTGCGGTGCATCGGCAGGATTCAGCGCTGCGATCGATCATGCGGATGCGCGCGAGGGTCTCGCGTGTCTGGCGTGCGGTTGCAATGCACGGCAGCGCGCCGTCGGCGGCGTGCTGAAACAACGGATGGGCGGACAGCCGCAAGCGCGCATCCACCTCACCGAGCACGCGAGTCGTCTGTATCTCGCACTTCGCGCCATCTTTCCGCGCATGAGCGGTTCCGAGTTCGTCGTCAGCGTCGCCAAGCGCCTGCGGTTGTCGCTCTGGCTGCTGCGCCAAGGCGTTCCGGAGCTCGTGCGGCATGAAGACGTCACCGCGCTCGGTTTCGGGACCGGCACTTTGGACGCGTTGGTCAGCCTCGATGTGCTGGAACACGTGCCCGATGCGTCGCGCGCGTTCGTCGAACTCGCGCGGGTCATTTCGCCCGGGGGTGTTTTCGTCGGAACCGTGCCGTTCTACGAGGATGCAGAGGAGAGCCGCCGTGTCGCGGAGCTGTCGTCCGATGGGCGCATCGTGTTTTTCGGCGAACCCGAGTACCACGGCGACCCGCTGGGCGGCGGCGTGCCCTGTTTCCACCACTTCGGCTGGAGTCTATTGCGCGATCTGCGCAATGCCGGGTTCCGTGATGCCGCGGCGCACCGGGTCCAGGACGCCGACGGCGGTGTGCCGCACGGCATCTGGGTGATCGTCGCGGAGCGCTGACGCCGGCTTCAGTGCTCTGCGGCGTCGCCGTCCGTCTTCGGCGCGCTGCCGAAACTCTCTTCGGATTCCGCGGCCAGCCACGCGAACACGGCGTAGGCGGCGGTGTTCTGCGCGACCGCGTCGGGATCGACCTTGTCGAGGGTGTCGTTGGCGTTGTGGTGCAGGTCGAAGTAATCGGTGCCGTCCTGGCCCAGCCATCCCCAGGCGCCGCCCTTCGCGGCCAGGGGCGAGATGTCGGGGCCGGGGCCGCCCTTGTCGGTCAGGTAGTCGATGCCGAGCGGGCGCAGCACCTCGGCGATCGCGTCGCTGGTCGCACGCTGGCCGGCCGGTGCGCTGGTGTTGAAGCCGTAGATGCGGCCGGCGCCGAAGTCGCTCTCCGCGCCGATCACGTGCCTCGCGATGACGTCCGCGCCACCGTGCGCCTCGGCATAGGCACGCGCGCCGAGCAGGCCCTGCTCCTCGTTCGCGAAGGCGACCACGCGCACGGAGCGGCGCGGACGCTGCGGCAGCTGCGCGATCAGATGGCCGGCGGCCATGGTGATGCCGACGCCGGATGCGTCATCGACGGCGCCGGTGCCCAGGTCCCAGGAATCGAGATGTCCCGCGATCAGCACGATCTCGTCCGGCGCCTCGCGACCGGTGAGTTCGGCGATGACGTTCTGCGAGGTGTAGTCGCCGTTCCAGCCGACGTCCAGCGCCAGGTGCACCTGCACCGGGCCGAGTCGCAGCAACCGCGCGAGCTGGTCGGCATCGGGCAGCGAGAGCGCCGCCGACGGGATCGGCGTGACGTCCGCATCGAAGCGGGTGATGCCGGTGTTGGCGACGCGGTGCGGGCTGGTACCAATCGACCGCATCAGATAGCCGGCAGCGCCCTTGCGCGCGGCGATCGACGGGCCGCGTCCGCGTACAGGACCTGCGGCGCCGTAGCCGCTGCCGTCGCGCGAACGCGCCATCGGCACGTCGACGAAGGCGAGCTTGCCGCGCAGCATCGCCGGGTCCGCGGCTTCCAGCGCTGCGATGCTGTCGAACCGCACCAGCTCGGCGGTGACGTCGCCGCCCGGGCTGCCGCCCAGCGCGGTGATCACCAGGGGCTGCGCATGCGCGCCGACGACCGCAGCGTGCTCGCTGCGCCGCTCCCATTTCGGAAACGTCACCGGCTCGGTCCAGACCTTGTCGTAGCCGAGCGACTCGAAACGCGCCTTCGCCCACGCGACGGCGCGCGCATCGGCCTCGCTGCCGGGCAGGCGCGGGCCCACCTCGGTGGTCAGCGATTCGATCAGTGCATACGCCGTGCCGTCCTGCGCGGCGCGCTCGCGCAGCTGCGCGGCCTTCTCGAGCGTGGCCTGTGCGAGCGGCGCCGAGTCCGGCGACTGCGCGAACGCCGGCATCGCCGCAAACAGTGTGGTCGAGAGCAGGGCGACGGCGAGGGGTCGGAAGGACGGGATGCGCATGCGAAAGGCTCCGGCGGGAAGAGGCAATGAAAAACGGGCCGCGGCATTGTCGCGCGCGGCCCGTCGGATGGCTGGATTGTCCGTGGAACCCTGTATCAGGGCTGCGTGCGCAGCGAGTCGCGGATCTCGCGCAGCAGCTTCACTTCCTCGCTCGGCTCGGCCGGCTTGGCCGGTTCCGGCGCCTCGGCCTGCTTGCGCTTCAGGCGGTTGATGAATTTCACCGCCAGGAAGATTGCGAAGGCGACGATGGTGAACTGGATGATGGTGTTGATGAAAACGCCGTAGCCGATCGCGACAGCGGGAATCTCTTCGCCGGTGGCCGCATCGACCGTGGCGGCGCGCAGGGTGATCGCAAGTTCGGTGAAGTCGACATTGCCGATCAGCAGTCCGATCGGCGGCATGATGATCTGGTCGACCAGCGCGGTGACGATCTTGCCGAACGAGGCGCCGATGACGACACCGACGGCGAGGTCGATGACGTTGCCGCGGACTGCGAATTCCTTGAATTCGGAAAGGATGCCCATCGAGTACTCCTGCGTGTTTGATCGGGAAAACGCAGGCGACTATAGCGACGCCGGGGTGATCCTGAAGTGCAGTTCCAGCACGTCGTCGAGGCGTGCGACACCGCGATCGCCGGGCTGCAGCGCGGCCACACCGGCAGGCGTGCCCATGAAGACCAGATCGCCTGCGCGCAGCGCGAACAGCTTCGACAGTTCGTGCAGGATCTCGGGCACGTCCCAGATCAGCGCATCGAGCGTGGACGCCTGGCGCTGCGCGCCATTGACCTCGAGCGACAGCGTGCGCGGCGCGAGTGCGCCGATGTCCGCAGCCGGCACCAGTTCACCGATCGGCGCGGACGCGTCGAATCCCTTGGCGACGTCCCACGGCAGGCCCTTGGCCTTGGCCGCGGCCTGCAGGTCGCGACGGGTGAGGTCGAGACCCACCGAATAGCCGAACACCAGCGCCTGCGCATCCTCGACCGCAAGTACGCCGGCCGGTGCATCGGCGCCGAGTGCGACGACCAGTTCGACCTCGTGATGCAGGTCCTGCGTGGCGCTGGGGTAGGGCACGTCGGTGCCCGTCACCAGCGCGTCGGCGGGCTTAGCGAAGAACACCGGCGTGCCGCGCTCGGCCTTCGAGGCCGGTGCCTGTGCGCCCATTTCCTTCGCGTGGTCGGCGAAATTGCGGCCGACGCAGTAGATGCGGCGCACCGGGAAACGGCCGCCGCCGCGCACGCTCAGGCGAACGGGTTCGGCAGCGGGCACGACATCGCGCGCGGGATCGGTCATCGCGGGTCCTCGGCGCGGCGCGCCATCGAAGTGTGGAATGCGTGCGGCGCGCGGGCCGGCGACAGCTCAGCGCAGGGCGGCGTGGTCGCGGTTGCGGACCACGCGGTATTCGGCATCGACGATGCGGCCGTCGCGCGGCGCTGCCGGCTGGCGCACCAGCAGGCGCCGGGCCAGACCGAACATGATCATTGCCGCACCGATGAAGACACCGGCGACCAGCAGCACCGCGAGCATCGCCACGCCGACCAGGCCGAGCGCAATGCGCAGCAGCGGGTGACGCGGCTTGCGCGGCGCGAACATCGCGCGCACGCCGGAGGCGTCGAATCGGGCATGGAGATCGCGGAAAAAGGCGTTGGACATAAGCTCTTTGGACGTCGTGACACAATGCGGCCAGTTCGGCCGGCGACCAGTATCGGCGGGGCCACGACCGGAGTTGTAATGCAATCGTTAAATCCGCGTGATAACGCTGCGCCGCTGCTGGCGCTCGATGCGATCGACGACGGCGGATTCGCCGAGGTGGAGGCGATCGTCGACGGCGACGCCGAATCGCTGGTGCTGCACCGGGACGGCGCGCGCGTACAGGCCTGGTTGAACATCTGCCCGCATGCCGGCCGTCGTCTCGACTGGGCGCCCGGCCAGTTCCTGAAATCGAAAGCGGGCGATCTGGTCTGCGCGGCGCATGGCGCGAGCTTCTCGCTGGCGGACGGCGTCTGCATCGCGGGCCCGTGCAAGGGCGAATCGCTGCGCGCGGTGCCGGTATCGGTGCGCGACGGCCAGGTGCTGCTGGGCTAGAACAGCAGGTTGACCATCGCGACGACGACGACCGTGTAGATCAGCGAAATCGGCAGACCGATCCGCCACAGCTCGCGCGCCTTGTAGCCGGCCGGACCGATGATCATCGACATGACCGGGTTCGACTGGGTCATGAAGTTGTTCGATGCCGACAGCGCCGTGATCAGTGCGAACGCGGTCGGATTGCCGCCCACGGCCAGCGCCAGGTTGATCGCCAGCGGCACCACGACGATCGTTGCGCCCACGTGGCTGATGACCATCGAGAAGGCCGCGGTCAACAGGGCGAGCGCGATCTCCAGCACCCAGATCGGCAGACCGGTGGGCAGTCGTTCGATCGTGTGCCCGGCGACCCAGGCTGCGGCGCCGCTGGAATCCATCGCCCAGCCCAGCGGAATCAGACAGGCCATCAGGAACACGGTCTTCCAGTTGATGGCGCTGTAGGCCTCGTCCATCTTCAGCACGCCGAACACCAGCATGCCGGCGACGCCCGCCATCAGCGCCACCGACGTGGGCACGCGCGAGGACAGTGCGATCAGCATCGTCACGGCGAAGATCGCCATCGCGACCTTGAACTTGTGGGGGCGCTGCTCGCCTTTGGGATAGTCGGTGACGATGAGGAAGTCGAGCGACTTGGCGGTCTTGGCCAGGTCCTGCCAGATGCTGTGCAGCACCAGCATGTCGCCGGCACGCAGCGTGATGTTGCGGACGTCCTCGCGGATGACCTGCTTGTCGCGGTTGATCGCCAGCAGGCGCACGCCGTACTTCTTGCGCAGGCTCAGTTCGGCCGCGGATTTGCCGATGAACTTCGAGGTCGGCGGGATCACCGCCTCGGCGATGCCGGCGCGGCTGGGATTGAACAGGTCGCCGAAGTTGCGCAGGCGCGTGCTCATGCGCAGGAACTGGTTCTGCGCGAAATCGGCGACCTGCTGGCGCTGGCCCATCGCGCCGATGACGCTGCCCACCCAGATGCGCGCGTCGGCCGGCGGGGCCAGCCGCGAGTCGTTCTCCGACTTGAGCGCCAGCAGCACCGGCGCGTCGTGGATCGCCTCGGCCTCGCCGAAGGTCATGCCGACCAGCGGACTTTCGGCCGTGACGACGAGTTCGAACACGTCGCCGTCGATGCCGTAGGCGCTGGCGAAATAGGTCTGCGTGCGTGCCGGCGTGACGTTGCCCTCGCCGTCACGCAGCTCACCCAGCTCCCGGTTGCCGCGGAAATGGAAATAGGCCAGTCCAGAGATCAGCAGCGCGATGCCGATCGGCATCGGCGCGAACATGTTCAGCGATTCCAGCGTTGCCGCACCCGAAGGCAGGTTGGCGTTGGCTGCAGTGAGCAGGTCGTTGAGCAGGATCAGCGGGGAGGTGCCAACCATCGTCAGCGCGCCGCCCATGACGATGGCCACGCAGATCGGCAGCAGCATCTGCGCCAGGCGCAGGCCCGAACGCGAGGCCAGACGCGCCGCCACCGGCATGTACAGGGCCATGACCGAGGGGTTCTGCATCACCGAGGAATTGACGCCGGCCGTGGCCGCGGTCAGCAGCAGCAGCCGGTCTTCCTGTCCCTTGGAGCGACGCAACAACCAGCCGGCGAGGCGGTTGAGCGCGCCGGTACGGTCCAGGCCCATGCCCAGGATCATCGTGGCGATGACGCTGATCGTCGCGTTCGACGAAAAACCGTTGAACACGTCTTCCGGCGCGACCAGCCCGGTCAGGCCCAGCATCACCAGCACCACCAGCGCGACGAGATCGGCGCGCACGCGCTGGAATACGAACAGCACCATCGTCAGACCGACGAGGGCCAGGACGATCTTCATGTCGGTGGTGAGCGCGAGCGCGGTATCCATCAGCGGCGCGGGCCGTACTGGCCGGAGTCGGTGCGTCGTGCGGTCGGATCGCAGGCGGCCATCGGGGCCAGCCTGCGGCGCGCCGCGTGCAGGGGGTGTCGAACCCGGTGTCCTGGGGTCCGGCTCACGGCACTAGCGTCCGCTGTCGGCGTCGTCGACGCGGTCGTAGATCAGGTCCCACACGCCATGGCCGAGCTTCTGGCCACGCGTCTCGAAATGCGTCTGCGGCCGCCACGGCGGGCGCGGCACGTGGCCGCGAGGCCCCGCCCGGTTGCGCAGGCCCGGGGTCGCTTCGAGCACGTCCCACATCTGTTCGGCGTAATCCGCCCAGTCGGTCGCCAGATGCAGGCGGCCGTCGGGACTCAGCTTGCGTACCAGCAGCGCGGCGAACTCCGGCTTCACCAGACGGCGCTTGTTGTGGCGCTTCTTGTGCCAGGGATCGGGGAAGTAGATGCGGATTTCGTCGAGCGACCCGTCGGCGATCTCGCGCTCCAATACCTCGACCGCGTCGTGGTGGTAGACGCGCACGTTGGTGTTGCCGTCCTCGGCCAGCGCATTGAGTACGCGGCCGACGCCGGGCGCATGCACCTCGATGCCGATGTGGTCGCGCGCGGGATCGAGCTGCACCGAATGCCGCAGCGCGGCGCCGTTGCCGAAGCCGATCTCGACGATGCGCGGCGCGTCGCGCCCGAACAACGCCTCGAAATCCTTCGGCGCGCCGGTGTAGTCGAGGCCGAATTTCGGCCAGGCGTCATCGAACGCGCGCTGCTGCGCCGGCGTGAAGCGGCCCTGCCGCAGCACGAAACTGCGGATCTCGCGCCGGCCCTCGGTCACGGTGAACGGCTTGGGCGGGGCCTTGGCGCCGTCGCTGGAAAACGGGTCGGTCATCGCGCGTCGATCAGCCGATCACGCCATCGACGGGCGACGACGCGCTGGCGAAGCGCTTGCGCGGAATACGGCCGGCGAGGAAGGCCTCGCGCCCGGCCTCGACCGCCTTGCGCATCGCGCTGGCCATCAGCACCGGATTGCGCGCGCCGGCGATCGCGGTGTTCATCAGCACGCCGTCGCAGCCCAGCTCCATCGCGATCGCCGCATCGGACGCGGTGCCGACGCCGGCGTCGACGATGATCGGCACCTTGGCGTTCTCGATGATCTCGATCAGGTTGTACTTGTTCTGGATCCCCAGGCCCGAGCCGATCGGCGCGGCCAGCGGCATCACCGCCGCGCACCCGATCTCCTCCAGGCGCTTGGCCAGGATCGGATCGTCCGAGGTGTAGACCATGACGTCGAAACCATCCTTGACCAGCTGTTCGGCGGCCTTGAGTGTCTGCACGACGTCCGGGAACAGCGTGCGCTGGTCGCCCAGCACTTCGAGCTTGGTCAGGCGATGGCCGTCAAGCAGTTCGCGCGCCAGACGGCAGGTGCGCACCGCGTCTTCGGCGGTGTAGCAGCCGGCGGTATTGGGCAGGATGGTGTAGCGGTCCGGCGGCAGCACGTCGAGCAGGTTCGGCTCGCCCGGGTTCTGTCCGATGTTGGTGCGGCGGATCGCCACGGTGACGATCTGCGCGCCCGCGGCCTCGGTGGCCAGACGGGTCTCGTCGAGATCCTTGAACTTGCCGGTGCCGGTGAGCAGACGGGAGGAATAGGTCTTGCCGGCGACGACGAGGCCGGTTTCAGCAGGAAGTGCGGTGATCATCGGCCGATTATCGCCGATGCGGCTGGCGCATGTGGACGTTCGTCATCGGGTTCCGCGAGACAGGCTCCGAAGAGCCCGCACGCACGGGCACGGATGCGACTCCGGGCAAGCCCATCCCGGGCCTGCTGGTCCCGTCCGCACTGCCGCGTGCGGGGGTCAGCAACCGTCTCCGATGCCGGTTGGCATCGGAGGGGTGCGGTGCCTCACCCACCGCCCAGTGCATGCACGATCTCGACACGGTCGCCTTCGGCGATGACGTGCGCGTCGTGCTGTCCGCGGGGGACGATGTCGCCGTTGACCTCCACCGCGACGCGGCGGCCGGCGAGACCCTGATGGACGAGCAGGGAGGCGATGGTGCTGCCGGTGTCGATGGCGAGATCTTCGCCGTTGAGTCGGATGTGCATGGCGCGATTGTCGCCGCTCGGCGCGCGTGGCGCACGCGTGTCGCAGTGCAACGTGCCGGCCCGCGCGGACGCGTGGGATCATCCGCGCAATTCGGCTCCGTACGGAGTCGCCAGATGGCCGGACGTATGATCGCCGGCCTTTTTTTCCAGGAGAGTCCCCGTCATGTCGTCCAGGCCCATCCGTGCCGTCCTTGCCGTCGCGCTTGCCGCGGCCGCCATTCCCGCCCTTGCCGACGACACGTTCTCGCGCACGGTGTTCTTCGGCGACAGCCTCACCGACTCGGGTTATTTCCGCCCGGTCATCGTGCGCACCGTGGGCGCGCAGGGCGCGATCCTCGGCCGCTTCACCACCAATCCGGGCCTGACCTGGGCCGAGCACGTGGCCGATCGCTACGGCACCGAGGCCAATCCCAATGGCAACGGCCAGGTCGGCGACAACTACGCCGCCGGCGGTGCCCGCGTGGCCGTCGCGAACCCGACCGCGCTCGGCATCGCGCCGTCGCTGGCGGCGCAGGTCAATACCTATCTCGCCGCCAATGGCGGTCGCGCCGATGCCAACGCGCTCTACACCGTATGGGGTGGCGCTAACGACCTGTTCGCCGTCGCCGCGAACCCGGCGCAGGCGCAGCAGATCATCGGCTCTGCAGTGACGGCCCAGGTGGGCATCGTCGGCGCGCTGCAGAACGCCGGTGCCCGCTACGTGCTGGTGCCGTCGATTCCCGACATCGGCCTGACCCCGCAGTCGCGCGCCGGCGGCGCCGTCGGCATGGCCACCGGTACCGCGCTCTCGAACACCTACAACACCGCGCTCTACGGCGGACTGGCCAGCCAGGGTCTGCGCGTGATCCCGGTCGACACCTTCCACTTCCTGCAGGAAGTCGCCGCCAGCCCGGCGCTGTACGGCTTCGCCAACGTCACCTCGGCCGCCTGCCGCGCGCAGCCGGGCATCGGTGATTCGTCGGTGTTCTGCAATCCCAACTCCTATGTCACCCCGTCCGCCGCGGACACCTATCTGTTCGCCGATGGCGTGCACCCGGCCAGCCGCGCGCACGGAATGATCGCCGACCTCGCGATTTCGATGATCGACGGCCCGCAGCAGATCGCGGTGCTGCCGCAGTCGGCCGCGATGACCGGTCGCGCGCGTGCCGATCGCGTCAACAATCGTCTGAGCCTGGCGCCGGCGCGCGCCGAGGGCCGCAGCTGGTGGGCCGACGTGCGCGCGGACATGCAGCGTTACGACCACGGCGATGCCTACGACGGCGTCGGTCCGGCGCTGACCGCGGGCATGGACTGGACCTCGGGCAACACGACCTTTGGCGGCTTCGTCGGCTACGGCAAGCAGGGCAACGACTGGGGCCTGCGTCGCGGAAGCTGGGACCAGACCGAAGCGACCGTCGGCGGATTCGTCGGCTGGCGCGCCGACAGCGGCGCCTGGGTCAATGCGCAGCTCAGCTACACCTGGCTCGACTTCGACACCGACCGCACCGTGCAGATCGGGCCGGCGACGCGCGTGCACACCGGCCAGGCCGACGGCAACAACACGACGGCTGCGATCGGTGCAGGCTGGAACTTCGGACAGGGCGCCCTGCAGCATGGCCCGGTCCTGTCGCTGGTGGCCCAGCGCATCGAGATCGACGGCTTCGCCGAAAGCGATCCGACCCTGTCGAGCTCGCTGGCCTATCCGGCGCAGGACATCGATTCACTGATCGGCAGTGCCGGCTGGCAGTTCGCCTACGCGGCCAGCGATGCGTTCCGTCCCTACGCGCGCCTGACCGTGGACCGGGAGTTCGAGGACGCGCCGGCCGAAGCCTGGGCACAGGCCCAGGCGCTGCCGTCGACGCTGCCCTATGCGGTGCCGGCGCGCGGCTACGACACCAGCTACGCCACCGCGACGCTGGGCACGCAGACCAAGCTGTTCGGTCTGGATGCCAACGTCGGCGCCGCGCTGACCATCGGCCAGAAGGGCGGCAGCCACACGACCGCGTTCGCGACCCTCGGCGCCGGTTTCTGAGACGTGCGCGAGGCGACGGCGCCGGCTCCGGCGTCGTTGCCAATCCGCGCAGGCCCGGCATAGACTGGCCGCCTCGCGCGGGTGTAGTTCAATGGTAGAACTGCAGCTTCCCAAGCTGCTAGCGTGGGTTCGATTCCCATCACCCGCTCCACGATGCGACAGCGCGATATTCCTGCGGCGACACCGGCGATTCGGTGTCGCCGTTTTCGTTGGTGGCCCGCCCGGTGATTCGATGAAGCTCGCGATCCTCTCCCGCAACACCAAGCTCTACTCCACGCGTCGCCTGGTCGAAGCGGCCCGTCAGCGCGGGCACACGGTGCGCGTGCTCGACCCGCTGCGCTGTTACATGCGCATCAGCAGCACCGGGTTTTCGATGCACTACAAGGGCAAACCGGTGGTAGGCTACGACGCGGTGATCCCGCGCTTCGCGGCAACGGTCACGCGCTACGGCAACGCCGTGCTGCGCCAGTTCGAACTGATGGGCACGTATGCGCCCAACCCGTCGGCCGGTTTCGCGCGTGCGCGCGACAAGCTGTTGTGCCAGCAGCTGATGGCCGCCGAAGGGCTGGGCCTGCCGGTGACGGTGTTCGGCGACAACCCCGACGACACCGACGACCTGCTGGCGATGCTCGGCCCGCCGCCGCACGTCATCAAGCTCAACGAGGGCACCCAGGGCGCGGGTGTGATGCTGACCGAGAAGCCGTCGGCCTCGCGCGGCGTCGTCGAGGCTCTGCGCGGGCTGTATGCGAGCTTCGTCGTGCAGGAGTTCATCGCCGAGGCGCAGGGCGCGGACCTGCGCTGCTTCGTGGTCGGCGACCGGGTCATCGGCGCGATGCAGCGTCAGGCGCCGGCCGGGGATTTCCGCTCCAATCTGCACCGCGGCGGTACTGCCAGCCCGGTCGAGACCACGCCCGAAGAGCGCGCCGTCGCAGTGCGCGCCGCGCAGGTCATCGGTCTGGGGATCGCAGGGGTCGATCTGATCCGCTCCGAGCGCGGCCCGCTGGTGCTGGAAGTCAACGCTTCGCCAGGGCTCGAAGGCATCGAGGCCGCCACCTGCGACGACATCGCCGGCGGCATCATCGAGCACCTGGCGGCCCACGTGCGGGCCAAGCCATCGAACAAACGGAGCAGACGGCTCGCATCGAACGGAACTTGAACGATTTTTTTCCGGATTCCGACAATCGCACGGCTAATCTGCATGTCCGGAATGCGCTTGCGCTCTCTCCGTCCCGGGGGACCGGGGCCGCAGCGGATGACGGCAATCGGGGCAACACTCCTTTGACCCGGGCGGTTTCCGTCCGGGTCTTTTTGTATGCGCGACGCCGACGCCGGTCATGACAGGATGCGGCGCTGTGCGATCATCGACATCACAGACTTACATCTTAGAAGCGGCAGGGAAGACACGTTATGAATAGGAATGTCATGCTCGGATTGATCGGCTTTGTCCTCGTCCTTGGCGCGAGCGTCGATGCGCGCGCGCAACTCGACTCCGGAAGGCTTGGACTGGAATCGACGGCGTTCCCCGAGCAACGCCAGGAAATTCTGCAGAAGCTGGAGGGCGGCGAGACGTACAAAGAGCTTTCGAGTGCCGACCGCCAGGCAGTGTCTGCAGCGCTCGACCGCATGCAGCGACTGTACGAGAACGTGGGAGATGCTTCGCCCACTGATCCCCAGCAGGTTGCATTTTTCAACGATGGGCAGGTCGTAAACGCATTGCTCGGGCAGGCGCGCGCCGATAGTCGAGTCGTGTGCGAGCGCGTGCAGGGCACGGGCTCGCGTCGGGTACAGCGGTCGTGTCTGACGGTCGCTGAGCGTCAGCGACGTCAGCGCGACGCTGAAGACTATCTCCGCGTTCGACGTCCGGACGTCGAACGCTCCAACTGAATCCAAGGTCCAGAATTCCATGCACATCCTCGTCATCGAAGACAACCAGGACATCGCCGCCAATCTCGGGGACTATCTCGAGGACCGCGGCCACACCGTCGATTTCGCCGCCGACGGCGTGACCGGCCTGCATCTGGCCGTGGTCCACGACTTCGACGCGATCGTGCTCGATCTCAACCTGCCGGGCATGGATGGTCTCGAGGTCTGCCGCAAGCTGCGCAACGATGCGCGCAAGCAGACCCCGGTGTTGATGCTCACCGCGCGTGACAGCCTGGACAATAAGCTCGCCGGGTTCGATTCGGGCGCCGACGACTATCTGGTCAAGCCCTTCGCGCTGCAGGAAGTGGAAGTGCGCCTCAACGCGCTGTCGCGGCGCGGCAAGGGCACGCATACGCGTGTGCTGGACGTCGGCGACATCGAGTACAACCTCGACACGCTGGAAGTGCGCCGCGGCGGCAAGCTGTTGCAGCTCAACCCGACCGCGCTGAAGATCCTGCAGTCGCTGATGGAGGCGTCGCCGGCCGTCGTCACCCGGCAGGAGCTCGAGACGCGCGTCTGGGGCGAGGAACTGCCGGACTCGGATTCGCTGCGCGTGCACATCCACGGCCTGCGCGCGGTGATCGACAAGCCGTTCGACGTGCCGTACATCCAGACACGTCACGGCATCGGCTATCGCATCGCCGTGCCCGATGCCGGCAACTGAGGTCGCGCCGGTTCGGCCGGTCCGTTCGCGCAGGCGTCGTTACAGGCGGCGCCTGCGCAGCCGCATCATCCTGTCGTTCGTGCTGCTCGGTCTCGGGCTCACGACGCTGTTCGCCTTCCTGACCCAGGAAGCGCGCGACCGCGTCGAGAACACGCTGGTCGAAGACCTGATGAACCGCAACATCGACGAGTACGCGCGCCGCTACTACGTCGATCCTGCCGTCAATCCTGCGGTGCCCTTGGAGCAGATCCGCGCGCGCGTGATCAAGCGCGACCGCTTCGAGGAGCTGCGCCGCGACCAGCCCGACTGGTACGAGCTCGGCGACGGCATCCACAACCTCAGTGGCATCGACGACGACGGCACGCCCTTCATGTACAAGCTCGCGGTGCGCAAGACGCCCGACGAGTGGTTCTTCCTCGCCTACGACATGAGCGAAACCATGCGTGGCGCCACGCAGTTCCAGCGGGCGATCTTCGGTTCGGTCGTGCTGGTGTCGCTGTTGTCGTTGCTGATCGGCTGGTGGTCGGCGGCCCGGGTCATGAGCCCGGTGTCGGCGCTGGCCAACCGGTTGCGCAGTTCCGGCGACACCTCGACACCCGAAGCCCTGGCGCCGCATTTTCCCGACGACGAAGTCGGTCAGCTGGCCAGCGCGCTCGACGACTACGCATTCCGCCTGACCGAAGTCGTGCAGCGCGACCGCGAATTCAATGCCGACGTCAGCCACGAACTGCGCACGCCGCTGGCCGTGATCAAGGGCGCAGTGGAACTGCTGCTGACGCGGCCCGAACTCGACGACAAGACCCGCACGCGCCTGCTGCGCATCCAGCGTGCCGAGCAGCAGTGCACCGACCTGATCAGCGCGCTGCTGCTGCTGTCGCGCAACGAGCGCGGCCACGGCGCGACCGATGTCGGCCGCGTGGTCGAGCAGCTGTTCGATGCGCACCGCGGTCAACTGGCCGGCAAGCCGCTGGTCCTGCGACTGGAATGCGGTGTCCAGCCGCTGGTGGTCGACGCGCCGGAAGCGGCGGTCACGGTGGCGCTCGGCAATCTGGTCGGCAACGCGATCAAGTACACGCTGGAAGGCGAGGTGGTCGTACGCCTGGGCGAGCACACGGTCGAGGTTGCGGACTCCGGGCCCGGCCTCAGCGCCGAGGACGCGGCGCGTTTGTTCGAACGTGGCTACCGCGGCACGCATGCCGAGCATTCGCAGGGCGGCGGCATCGGCCTGTCGATCGTGCGGCGCCTGTGCGCGCTGTATGGCTGGCAGGTGCGCGTAGTGCCGGGCGCGGTGCGCGGCGTCGTGGCCACGTTGTCGTTCCGTCCCGATCGCCCTTCGTTGCCGGCGGCGTGATGTCGCGGAAAGGCCGCGACCGGGTCGTCGCTACAGGCTGAGCCACCAGCAGCCGAGGTGGCGTCGCAGGCCGAACACCGTCTGCACCGTGCCGGCGCCGCTGTCGCCGGCCTGGTCCACGCGCAGCGCATTCGGCGGCCGCTCGGGCACGGCGGTGGGGATGTCGCGCGCGCTGACCCAGCCAGTGAAACCGCTCCGCTCCGGCGCGACGACCGTCTGCGCCGGCCGTTGCGCGGTGATGTCGATCAGCGGCCGCTGCGCGATCGCGTCCAGCCGCTCGAGAATCCGGTACCCGCCGCTGTGGCTGATGCCTTGCCAGTGGTAGAGGCCGGCGAGGCGGTTGGTGTCCCGCTGCTGGATCGCGTACTGCAGTTCCTGGGTCAGTCCACGCAGATTGCGCTGGCAGCTGATGCGCGGCAGGCGCGTCTGCGCGGCGCCGCGGGCGGGCGTGCTGGCCACGGCGCCGACGGCCGCGCAGGCGCGATCGGTGTAGACGGTGCCGCCATCGGGCGCGGTGCACCGCCGGATCTGCGCATCGGCCACCGGCGCGTGCAGCGCCGGCGCCGCGAGGGCGGCCAGCAGCAGGAAGGACGTCGGGCGACGGGGCATCGACGCAGCCTAGCCCGTGCACGGTGCAGGCGACAGTGACGACCGGTCAGGCCAGGCGGGCGAGCACCGCCTGGGTCGGCTTGGCCAGGTTGAGCGTGTAGAAGTGCAGCGCCGGCGCGCCGCCGGCGATGAGGCGTTCGGCCAGCCGGGTCACGATGTCGGCGCCCAGTTCGCGGACCGCCTCCACGTCGTCCCCATGTGCGGTCATGTGCCGCTGCATCCAGCGCGGAATCTCCGCGCCGCAGGCCTCGGAGAAGCGTCGCAGCTGGCTGAAGTTGGAGATCGGCATGACGCCGGGAATGATCGGAATCTCCACGCCGGCGCGGCGCACGCTGTCGACGAAGTGGAAGTAGGCGTCGGCGTTGTAGAAGTACTGGGTGATCGCGGCATCCGCGCCGGCATCGACCTTGGTCTTGAAGTGCCGCAGGTCGGCACGGGCGTCGTCGGACTGCGGGTGGATCTCCGGGTAGCACCCCACTTCGATGCGGAACCGGTCACCGAACTCGCTGCGGATGAAGGCGACGAGGTCGGAGGCATAACGCAGATCGCCCGGCTGGCCCATGCCCGAGGGCAGGTCGCCGCGCAGCGCGACGATCCGGGTGCAGCCGATCGCGCGGTAGAGCTTGAGCAGCTCGCGGATGTCCTCGCGGCTGCCGCCGACGCACGACAGGTGCGGCGTGGCATCGAACCCGTGCTGCTGCTTGAGGCGGCGCACGGTCTCGGGCGTGTGGCTCAGCGTCGAGCCGCCGGCGCCGAAGGTGCAGGACACGTACTCGGGCGCGTGTGCGGCGAGCTTCTTCGCGGTCCGGTCCAGCTGGGTGCGCTGGTCGTCGGTCTTGGGCGGGTAGAACTCGAAACTGATCGGCAACATGCGCGGCCCCGGTGTGCGGACTGGTGCATTGTATCGCTTTATCGCGATGCATGAGATGAGCGGGTGCAATGAAAGCGGCGTGGAACGCGCCTTCCCGTCTGCGTGACGGGCCCGGGTCCTATAATTTCACCGTCGCCCGGCACCGCCGGGACCCAGGCCCCGACCGTGGCCCTGCGCCGTGGCATCGGCCGTCCTCCCCCAAGGATTCGCTATGAAGAAGTTTCTCAAGGCCCTCGTCGGCCTCGTCGTCGTTCTGGCGATCGCCGCCGGCCTGTTCCTGTACTGGCCACTGTTCGAAAAGTCGCCGCCCGAACCGGAGAACGCCGAGCCCGTCGACGTGGTGCTGATCGGCGCCGGCGTCATGAGCGTCACGCTGGCGACCTATCTGCAGGAGCTCGAGCCCGACTGGCGCATCGAGATGTACGAGCGCCTGGATGGCGTGGCACTGGAAAGCTCGGACGGCTGGAACAACGCCGGCACCGGCCACTCCGGTTTCGCCGAACTCAACTACACGCCCGGACGCGAGGACGGCAGCATCGAGACCGCGCGCGCGGTCGACATCGCCGAGCAGTTCGAGATCTCGCGCCAGTTCTGGTCGCACCAGGTCGAGGCCGGTCGCCTGGGCACGCCGTCCGGCTTCATCAACTCGACGCCGCACATGAGCTTCGTCTGGGGCGACGCGAACATCGACTATCTGCGTCGCCGCCACGCGGCCCTGTCGAAGGAACCGCTGTTCCACGGCATGCAGTATTCGGAAGACCCGGCGCAGATCGCGCAGTGGGCGCCGCTGATGATGCAGGGCCGCGACCCGTCGCAGAAGATCGCCGCGACCTGGATGCCATTGGGCACCGACGTCAACTTCGGCGTCATCACCCGCCAGCTGACCCAAGCGCTCGAGCGCAGCCCGAACTTCGCCCTGCATCTGCGTCATGAGGTGCGCAAGCTGCAGCGCGAGGACGACGGTACCTGGACCGTCGCGGTGCACGACCTGGCGAGCAACACGACCCGTTCGATCCGCACGAAGTTCGTCTTCGTCGGTGCCGGCGGTGCCGCGCTGAAGATGCTGCAGCACTCGGGCATTCCCGAAGCTGCGAACTACGGCGGTTTCCCGGTCGGCGGCCAGTTCCTCGCCGCCGACAATCCGGCGGTCACCGCGGCACACGACGTGAAGGCCTACGGCAAGGCGGAAGAAGGTTCGCCGCCGATGTCGGTGCCGCATCTCGATGCACGCATGCTCGACGGCAAGCCGGTGCTGCTGTTCGGCCCGTTCGCATTGCAGAGCACACGCTTCCTCAAGCACGGCTCGTGGTTCGACCTGTTCTCGTCGGTCAACAATCACAACGTGGCCGGCATGATGCGCGTCGGTGCCGAGAACCGCGACCTGGTGGGCTACCTCGTGAGCCAGGCAATGCTGTCGGACGCCGATCGCATGGCCGAGTTGCGCAAGTACTACCCGGACGCGCAAGCCGCCGACTGGCGTCTGGTGACTGCGGGTCAGCGCGTGCAGGTGATCAAGCGCGATCCCGAGAAGGGCGCAATCCTGCAGTTCGGCACCGAGATCGTCACCGACGCCGACGGCAGCATCGCCGCACTGCTGGGCGCGTCGCCGGGCGCGTCGACCTCGCCCAAGATCATGCTCGACGTGATGCGCCGCGCGTATCCGGCGCAGATGGACGGCGCCTGGCGCGAACGCGTGCAGCAGATCGTGCCGTCCTACGGCCAGACGCTCAACACCGACATCGCACTGACCAATCGCATCCGTCGCATGACCAGCCGCGTGCTGCAGTTGCCCTACCTCGACGTGCCGGGCGCGGCGGTCGGCGACGGTCAGCCGCCGGCGATGAACGACGAGCTGCATGGTCCCGACGAGGGGCCGGACGAGGCGGAACTCGACCGGCGCATGCAGGCGCTCTGATCGATCTCCTACCGCACGGAAAGGCGGGCCCCAGGGCCCGCCTTTTTCGTGTGGGGCGCTCGCGCGTTACCCTGACGCGCCACCGCTCGCGATCCACCGATGTCCATCGTCCTGACACCGTTCGCCCGTCCCCGCCTGTTTCCGCGCACGCCGCGCGGCAATACCATCCAGGACATCACGCCCGAACAGTTCGAGGCGCATCTCAACCGGGAGACGCCGCACGTCGTGCTCGACGGCTATGCGCCGTTCTGCAAGCTCCACGTGCATCGCAACTGGACCTCGACGCGCTGTCTGACGGTGCCGATCACCGACGACAACCGGCACCTGCTGCGCTCGGGCTACGAAGCGCGCAATCGCGAGGAGCTGCCGGTGCTGGTGCGCTGGTTCGAGGGCGTGGAATCGCCGCGCGCCGAGTATCTGGTGGTGATTCTCTACAGCGCCGAGCAGTTGGCGAAGGAAGGTTCGCCGATCGACGCCGACTGGGGAGTCGTTGGCTGCATCTACACCGCCGAACCCGACGAGATTCCAATGGCGCCGATCACGATGCTGCGCAATGCGCTGGGCGTGGAGGAGGGCGGATCGGGCGTGCCGCTGGATCGCGAGGCGTACCGGCGCAGTGTGGAATTCTGGGAACGGAACGCGAACTGGCGACCTTGAGCGCCAGGTCCCAACGAAAACGGGCGCCTTCCGGCGCCCGTTCTGCGTATCGCATCCGCAAGCGGACCGATCAGTAGCGGTAGTGGTCCGGCTTGAACGGGCCTTCGACCGGCACGCCGATGTAGTCGGCCTGTTCCTGCGTGAGCCTGGTCAGCTTCACGCCGATCTTCTCCAGGTGCAGGCGCGCGACTTCCTCGTCGAGCTGCTTGGGCAGCAGGTAGACCTTGTTCGCGTAGGTGTCCTTGTTGGCCCACAGGTCGATCTGCGCGAGCGTCTGGTTGGCGAACGAGTTCGACATCACGAAGCTCGGATGGCCCGTGGCGCAGCCCAGGTTCACCAGACGGCCGTCGGCCAGCAGGAAGATCGCGTTGCCGTTGCCGAAGACGTACTTGTCGACCTGCGGCTTGATGTTGATCTTCTCCACGCCCTTGAGCGCGTTGAGCGCATCGACCTGGATCTCGTTGTCGAAGTGGCCGATGTTGCAGACGATCGCCTGGTCCTTCATCGCCTGCATGTGCTCGACGCGGATGATGTCCTTGTTGCCGGTGGTGGTGACGTAGATGTCGCCGCGGCCGAGGGTCTCCTCGATCGTCGTGACTTCGTAGCCTTCCATCGCGGCCTGCAGCGCGCAGATCGGGTCGATCTCGGTGACGACCACGCGCGCGCCGTAGGCGCGCAGCGAATCGGCGCAGCCCTTGCCGACGTCGCCGTAGCCGCAGACGACGGCGACCTTGCCGGCCAGCATCACGTCCATCGCGCGCTTGAGGCCGTCGGCCAGCGACTCGCGGCAGCCATAGAGGTTGTCGAACTTCGACTTGGTGACCGAGTCGTTGACGTTGATCGCCGGCACCAGCAGCTTGCCGTCCTGCGCCAGCTGGTAGAGGCGATGCACGCCGGTGGTGGTCTCTTCCGAGACGCCCTTCCACTCGGCCACGGTGCGGGTCCAGAAATCCGGACGCTCGGCGTGCACACGCTTGAGCAGCGCCTTGATCACCGACTCCTCGTGGCTGCCGGAGGCCGAGTTCACCCAGCTCTCGTCGCCCTTCTCGAGCTCGTAGCCCTTGTGGATCAGCAGGGTCACGTCGCCGCCGTCGTCGACGACGAGTTCGGGACCGATCAGGCCGCCCTTGCCGTCGGGAAACGACAGCGCGTCGAGCGTGCAGTCCCAGTATTCCTCCAGCGTCTCGCCCTTCCAGGCGAACACCGGCGTACCGGTCGCGGCGATCGCGGCGGCAGCGTGGTCCTGGGTCGAGAAGATGTTGCAGGACGCCCAGCGCACGTCGGCGCCGATGTCCTTGAGCGTCTCGATCAGCACCGCGGTCTGGATGGTCATGTGCAGCGAACCGGTCACGCGCACGCCCTTGAGCGGCAGGGTGGCGGCGTGCTTCTTGCGGATCGACATCAGGCCCGGCATCTCGTGCTCGGCGATGTCGAGTTCCTTGCGGCCCCAGTCGGCCAGCGCGATGTCGCGGATCTTGTAGTCGCCTTCGGTCGAGAAGGACTTCAGCTGTGCGTTCATGGCAATGCTCCGTAGCGGGAATGCGGCGCGCGCATTCGCGATGACGGGCGCCGTTCGTGGGACACCGCGCCGAGCCTGGCCGTCCTGATCGACGGTCGCAGCGCCCCTCGGCGAGGCAGGCGCACATTCTATCGCAGCACTTGATCGCCCGCCCTCCTGCAGCACGTCGCCAGGCGGCGGTCTGAACCGGAATTCAGGCTGCGGGCATCGCCTCGGGTTTTCCCCAGTATGTCCGCGCGCCGGCCGTGTCCGACCATGAGGCATGTCGCAGCGGCGCTGCGGCGCTTTCTCCTGATCGACGAGGCGAATCCTTGAACATGCTGGTCCATGACGGCGGTGGCGCCGCCCTTCCGCAGACGCTTCCCGAACCGACCCTCGAACCCACGCAACATCACGCGACCGCCGGCGACACCGTTGCATCGCTCGCCGAGCGCTACATGGTCAGTCCCGAGGCGATCCACGCGGCGAATCCGCAGCTGGTGTCGCCGACCTCGCAAGGCGGCAATGCGATCCAGCCCGGCGACGTGATCGAGATTCCCGCATCGCCGATGAGCGCGAGCGGCGGCATCGAGGTCGGCGATGCGAACCATTCCACGTCCGACGTTAAGATCAGCGCCAGGACCGACGGCGGCAGCATCACCTGGCAGCCCGACAGCGTCGCGGTGCAGCTGACGTCCAAACAGGAAGCCGAACTCGGCAACAACCGCCCGGAGGGCGCGCCCGGCAACAGCCGTGGTGCGTCCATCAGCGTCGCCAGCGAATCGAACGTCCAGTTGCAGGAAAGCCAGGGCGAGGGCACCACGTCGTTCACGGTCACCGTGGGCACGCAGGTGGGTGTGTCGGGCGAGGCGAACGCGGGTGGCCGCGGCGGCGCGGAAGTCGAGGCGGGCATCACGACCGGCTTCGAATCCTCCTACAAGGTCACCCTGCCGGGCGAAGGACAGACGGTCGAAGCCGCCGGTGCGGTGAACCCGTTCGACCCGACGACGATTCCGGTCGGCGGCAGCGTCACCCTAGACAGCAGCGCGTTCGCGGAAACCGAACTCGCGGGCTCGTTCCGCATGATCGGCACCGAAAGCAAGATCAAGGAATCTGACGGCGTGAGCTACACGGTCGAGCGTGTAGACGCGGACACCGTGCGGGTCACCACCGGGCCGACCGAATCCATCAACGCCTTCAACGGTGTCGGCCTGCGTGCGGGTGACCTGTCGGTGATGGCGGGCCGCGAGGACCAGTTGCATGGCGCCACGCTGCAGACCGCCGAGTTCGACATTTCCAGCGTCGAAGGACAGTCGGCCTATGCGCACTTCAATGCGACCGGCCAGATCGCGCACGAAACGCCGGGCGTGGACAACGTCGCGACGATCTCGCGCATCGACTATTCGTCGCAGACCCAGCTGCGTGCCGGATTCGACCAGGTCAGCATCGCCCTGGGCGGACAGGCCAACCTCGGCAGCTCGGTGCAGGTGACCTACCCGGACGGCTCCAGCTCGGTGACCACCGACCTGACCTACGGCGGCAACGTGCCGCTGACCATCGAGCAGCGCTTCGATGCCGCCGGCAACGAACTGCCGGGCGAGCGCAGCTACCAGTTCGAGATCAACACCGACCGGCCCTCCTACAACTGGTTCGAGCGCAACATCCTCGGACAGAACGAGGCCAGCGAGGAGCAGGCCAATGCCGACCTGCTGAACTGGGCGCTGACCGGTGGCATCGAAGGTGGCCCGGTGGGCGCCGGCGAGACCGCCGTGCTGACCTTCAGCGAATCGCAGCTTGAAGCACTGATGGAGCAGACGCGGGCCACGGTGGACGGCGGGCAGGGCATCGGCGGCGCCCACAGCGACCTGCGAATTCTCGTCGAGGACTACAACGGCAATCCGGTGAACGACACGATGGACTTCGCCGTGTCGTTGGCGCGCAACCTCGGCGGCGATCCCTACGGCTTCGCCGCGAAGCTGCAGACGATTTCCGCAGGCGCCGACGGCGACGTGGCCAACGGCAGCTTCGCACGCATCGATGCGGACGTGCAGACGCGCTGATCCGCTGCACGGTTTGGCATCGGATGGATGTCAGGTTTTGGGGCCGCCTCAGGGCGGCCCCGTTTTTTCCAGGCGTGGCAGGCCCACGCGTCGCCTGACCGACATCGTGGTCGCGCGCAAGTCCCGTCGGTCCCGTGAGGTTCGCCGCGGCCGGACGCGCGGTCGCGGGTATCCTCGAAGACCCGTGTGCTTCCGGATCGCCTGCCGATGTTTCGAACGACTGCCCGCCGTCGACTGTCCCTCGTCGTCTCCGCCACGCTGCTCGCCGCCGGCCTGTGCAGTGCGCCCCTGTTCGCGCAGACCGCGCCGGCCGTCACGTCGGAGGCGGGCGGGTATCGTCTGCCGCCCGAAGCGCTGCGCGCGATCGTCGATGCGCCACGTCCGCCGCGACTGTTGCTGAGTCCGCAGCGCGATCTCGCCGCGTTCCTGCAGACGCCCGCGCTGCCGTCGATCGCGGAAGTCTCGCAACCGGAACTCAAGCTCGGCGGCATCCGCATCAATCCCAGGACCTGGTCGGCCAGCCGCGCGTCCTACGTCACCGACGTCTGGCTCAAGCCGGTGGATGGCGGCGCCGAGCAGCGCATCGCGGGCCTGCCCGAGCCGCTGTCGCTGGCCTCGCTGCTGTGGTCGCCCGACCAGCGCCACATCGCCTTCAGCCAGGTCGACGCGCGCGCCGGCGAAGTGCAGCTGTGGGTCGTCGACGTCGCCACGCGCCAGGCACGCCGTCTGCTCGCGCAGCCGCTCAACGCGGTGATCGGCAACGGTTTCGAATGGGCGCCCGACAGCCAGGGCCTGCTGGTGCGCCTGCGCGCCGAAGGCCAGGCGGCTCTGCCGCAGGACGACGGCGTGCCCGCGGGCCCGAACGTGCAGGAAACCGGCGCCGGCGGCACCGTGCAGCAGCTGCGCACCTATCAGGACCTGCTGCGCAGCGAGCAGGACGCGCGCGTGTTCGCCCACTACATGACCAGCCAGCTCGCGCGCGTCGCGCTCGACGGCACGGTGGTGCCGGTCGGGACGCCGGGCCTGACCACGAGCGCGACGCTGTCACCCGATGGCCGCCACATCCTGCGTCAGCAGATCGACCGGCCGTTCTCCTACCAGGTGCCGTACTCGCGCTTCCCGCGGCGCATCGAAGTGATCGGCCTCGACGGCAAGCTGCAGCACACGGTCGCGACGCTGCCGCTGGTCGAAGGCCTGCCGGTCGGCAACGACGCGGTGCCGACCGGCGTGCGTTCGGTGTCGTGGCGCAGTGACGCGCCGGCCACGCTGGCCTGGGTGGAAGCGCAGGACGGCGGTGATCCGGCCCGCGAGGTGGCGGTGCGCGACATCGTCTATACGCAGGCCGCGCCGTTCCGCGGCAAGCCTGATGTGCTCGCCGAACTGTCGATGCGCTACGCCGGCACGCAATGGGGCAGCGGCGAGCTCGCGCTGCTGACCGAGTACTGGTGGAAGACGCGGCAGATTCGGGAGTGGCGTTTGCAGCCCGACGGCAGCGCCGCGCCGGTCAAGGTGCGCGACGGGTCCTACGAGGACCGTTACGCCGATCCCGGCATGGCGGTGATGATGCCCGACGCGACCGGCAACAGCCGTCTGCTGATCGCTGCCGACGGCAACAGCATCTACCGCATCGGCGATGGCGCCTCCGAAGAGGGCGACCGCCCGTTCCTCGATCGCCAGAACCTCGCCGACGGCAGCACTACGCGCCTGTTCCACTCGCAGGCGCCGTACTACGAGTCGCCGAGCGCGGTGCTCGATGCCGAGGCCACGCGCCTGCTGACCTCGCGCGAAACCCAGACCGAGCCGGCCAACATCTACGTGCGCCGTCTCGACACGCCCGATGCCGATCCGGTCGCACTGACGGCGTTCGAGCATCCCACGCCGCAGCTGCGCGACGTGCAGAAGGAACTGGTGCGGTTCAAGCGCAAGGACGGCGTGGACCTCAGCGGCACGCTGTACCTGCCGGCCGGTTACGACGCCAGGCGCGACGGTCCGCTGCCGATGCTGATGTGGGCCTACCCCGGCGAGTTCAAATCCGCCGACGCGGCCAGCCAGGTCACGGACTCGCCGCACCGCTTCAATGCGATCGGCTACTGGGGCCCGCAGGCGTATCTGGCGATGGGCTACGCGGTGTTCGCCGACGTGTCGATGCCGATCATCGGCGAGGGCACGGCCGAACCGAACGACACCTACATCGAGCAGCTCGTCGCCAGCGCCGAAGCCGCGATCGACGAAGCCGTGCGTCGCGGTGTCGCCGACCGGCGTCGCGTCGCGATCGGCGGGCATTCCTACGGCGCTTTCATGACCGGCAACCTGCTCGCGCACTCGCGTCTGTTCGCCGCCGGTATCGCCCGCAGCGGTGCCTACAACCGCACGCTGACGCCGTTCGGCTTCCAGGCCGAGGAGCGCAACTACTGGCAGGCCGAAGACACCTATCTGAAGATGTCGCCGTTCAACTACGCCCAGAACATCAAGGATCCGATCCTGCTGATCCACGGCGAAGAGGACAACAATTCCGGCACATTCCCGATGCAGAGCGAACGCATGTTCGCCGCGATCAAGGGCCTGGGCGGCAATGCGCGTCTGGTGATGCTGCCCAAGGAATCGCACGGCTACCGCGCGCGCGAATCGATCCTGCACATGCTCTACGAGACCAACGCCTGGCTCGAGACGTACGTCAAGAATCGCCCGGCGGAGGATGCCGCGCGCTGAAGTCTCGCAGGCCTTCCGCGTACGCGGGAGGCCTGCGCTTCCCGCGGTCGGGAGCCGGCGTTACGCCCAGCCGGGCAGCGGCAACTCGGCGACCGCGCGGCGCATGCTCTCGTTCCAGTGGCTGCGGATCGACTGCAGATAGGCGTCGCCGTCTTCGAAGCGCTGCTGGATCTCGACCGTGAGGCTGTCGCGCTTGTAGACCAGCAGGTCGATCGGCAGACCGACCGACAGGTTGGAGCGGATCGTCGAGTCGAACGACACCAGCGTGCACTTGGTCGCGGTCGCGAGGTCGGTATGCGCATTGATCACGCGGTCGAGGATCGGCTTGCCGAACTTGATCTCGCCGGTCTGGAAGAACGGTGTCTCGTCCGAACTCTCGATGAAGTTGCCTTCCGAATAGACCAGGAACAGCCGCGGCGCTTCGCCCTTGATCTGGCCGCCGACGATAAAACTGCCGCTCGGGTCGATGCCGCTGTCGCGCAGGTAGGCCTCGTCGCGACCGCGGATCTCGCGCATCGCATCGCCGACGACTTGCGCCACCTGGAACATGGATTGTGCGTTGAGGATGCCGATGCGCTCGGGTTCGTGGCGTGCGCGATGCTCAAGCAGGTTGAGCACGTTCTGGGTCAGCGAGAGATTGCCCGCCGACAGCGTCACCACCACCCGCTCGCCGTCCTGCGCGAACACCCGCATCTTGCCGGCTCGGCGGATATGGTCCACGCCGGCATTGGTGCGCGAGTCGGACGCCAGCACGAGGCCGTCGTCGAGGTTGAGTCCGATGCAATAGGTCATGGAGGTGCGGCGGTGTCGCGAAAACAGGCCGCCATTGTGCCCGGCGTGGCCGGGCAGGGACAGGGTGCAACCGGGGTCAGGCGAAGCTCTGCTGGCGCTGGCCGCCCAGGCCCGGCGGCGCGGCAGGCCGTGCATCGACGGTCATGAACTGTCGGTGGATCTCGTCGCCCAGGCGGGTCAGCCGCGTCATCGCGTCCTGCAGCCACGCCTCCAGACCGCCGGCGATGATCTCGTCGATGCGCGCATAGCGCGACTGCGCGGACAGTGCACCGGCCTGGCGCGCGACCTCCAACGACTCGCCGCCCGACAGCACCTGCAGGATCTGGTGGATCGCGCCGACGCAGGTCTGCAGCGAACGCGGGTTGTCGCCGTTGAGCAGCATCAGCGTGGCGACGCCCGCCGGGCTGACCGATTCGCGATACAGGCGGCGATAGGTCTCGAACGCCGACAGTGCCTGCAGCAGCGCGCTCCACTGGAAGTACTGGGTGGCGTCGCGCGCTTCGCCGGTCTCGGGGAGGTCCTCGTCGCTGGCGATCATGTCGAGCAGGCGGATCGACCACTCGGCGCGTTCGATGAAGGCGCCCATCTGCAGGAACTGGTAGCCCTCGCCGCGCCCCAGCGTGCCGATGGTGATGCCGCGGAACGACGCCGAGCGGGTCTTCACCCAGTCCAGCGTGCTGCCCAGACCTTCCTGGCGCAGGCGCGTGGCATCGAAGCGGCGGATCTCCAGCCAGGAGCTGTTGAGGTCCTCGTACATCTCCGAGGTGATCGCCACGCGCTGTGCGCGCGCATTCTCGCGTGCGTTGCGCAGGCAGCTGAAGATCGAACCGGGATTGGCCGAGGACAGCAGCAGGTGCTGCACCACGCCCTCGGCATCGATGCGCTCGTGCTGCTGCAGGAAATCGGGGACCAGGCCCAGCGCATCGAGTGCGCGGCGCCACGGCGCGGCCTGCGCCTTGCCGCGGTCCAGACGCTCGGGCAACAGCGCGATGCGCTGCGCCATGTCGAGCAGGCGTGCGGTGTTCTCGGCGCGCTCCATGTTGCGCGCCACCCAGTAGAGATCGTTCGCGGTGCGGCACAACATCCGATCAGCTCTCCATGACCCAGGTGTCCTTGGTCCCACCGCCCTGCGACGAGTTCACCACCAGCGAGCCTTCGCGCAATGCGACGCGGGTCAGCCCGCCGGGCACCACGTGGATGCGGCGGCCGCTGAGGATGTAGGGACGCAGGTCGATGTGTCGCGGCGCCAGACCGCTCTCGACGAAGGTGGGGCAGGTCGACAGCGACAGCGTCGGCTGGGCGATGTAGTTGCCCGGGTCGGCGAGGATGCGCGCGCGGAAGGCTTCGATCTCGGCCTTCGTCGACGCCGGTCCGACCAGCATGCCGTAGCCGCCGGCGCCGTGGACCTCCTTGACCACCAGTTCGGGCAGATGCTCCAGCGTGTACTTCAGATCGTCCGGGTTGCGCAGTTGCCACGTCGGCACGTTGTGCAGGATCGGGTCTTCGCTGAGGTAGTAGCGGATCATCTCCGGCACGTACGGGTATACCGACTTGTCGTCGCCCACGCCGGTCCCCGGCGCATTGGCCAGCGTGACGTTGCCGGCGCGGTAGGCGCCGAACAGGCCCGGCACGCCGAGCATCGATTCGGGCCGGAACACGGTCGGGTCGAGGAAGTCGTCGTTGATGCGGCGGTAGATCACGTGCACGCGCTGCGCGCCGCGCGTGGTCTGCGCGTAGACCATGTCGTCGTGGACGTAGAGATCGGCGCCCTCAACCAGCTCGACGCCCATCTGCTGGGCGAGGAACGCGTGTTCGTAATAGGCCGAGTTCGCCGCGCCGGGTGTCAGCACGGCAACGACCGGATTGTCGACATTGGCCGGCGCGCACTGGCGCAGCACTTCGAACAGCGCGTCGGGATAGCGCTCGACCGGTGCGATCTGCTGGCGCGCGAACAGCTCGGGCGTGAGCCGCGCCATCATGCGGCGGTTCTCGAGCATGTACGACACGCCCGAGGCTACGCGCAGGTTGTCCTCGAGTACGTAGTACTCGCCATCACCGGCGCGCACCAGGTCGATGCCCGAGACGTGCGAATAAGTGTTGCAGGCAACCTTCAGGCCCTGCATGTCCTTGCGGTACTCGCTGTTGTCGAGCACCAGTTCGGCCGGGATGCGGCGGTCGCGCAGAATGCGCTGTTCACCGTAGATGTCGCCCAGAAACAGGTTCAGCGCATGCACGCGCTGGCGCAGGCCGGCTTCGAGCACCTTCCATTCGCGGGCCGGCAACACGCGCGGCACGATGTCGAAGGGGATCAGGCGTTCGTTGCCCGATTCCTCGCCGTAGACGGAAAAGGTGATGCCGACGCGGTGGAAAGAGATTTCCGCCTCGCGGCGCTTGTGCGCGATCTGTTCGTCGGGTGTCGCGTGCAGCCAGTCGTCGAAGTCGCGATAGTGCGGGCGGACGTGCCCGTCGGCATCGTGCATTTCGTCGTAGCTGGGCGGCATCGGGTGACAGGCTCCGTGGGCAATGCGCGGGCGGATCTGTGCTGCACTGCACGGATAGCATGCGAACTGCGCAATGCACAACGGGTGACGATGTGCGGTGCGGTTGCCGACTGTAACGAGCGAGAGCGGGCGTCGGCTCGGGCGCCCGCCGGGACCCACGCCCAGTCGCGGCCCGATATCCGCCTGGTGGTCGTGGCACCCGGCAGGCGCTGGACACATCGCCGCGTCGGACGGGAAAGCGAAGGCATCGACTGTCTAGGCAGGATGGGTAGAGTGCAGCGAAACCCATCGAGTGCTGCAGGGAAGTACTCCTCGCACCAACGAAAACGGGCCGCTTGCGCGGCCCGTTCCCGTGTCACCTGCAGAGCGGCAATCGCCGCCGCTTACTTCAGCTTGGCATCCGCGCGCAGCGCGTCGGCGCGGTCGGTCTTCTCCCAGGAGAATGCCGTCGCGGTGTGCGACTTGCCGGCGCCGTCGGTGTAGGTGAATTCCTTCGGCTTGCGGCCGAAGTGACCGTAGGCGGCGGTCGGCTGGTACATCGGATGGATCAGGTCGAGCATCTGGATGATGCCGTACGGGCGCAGGTCGAAATGCTTGCGGATCAGCTTTTCGATCTTGTCGTCCGGGATCTTGCCGGTGCCGAAGGTGGTGACCGAGATCGAGGTCGGCTCGGCCACGCCGATGGCGTAGGACACCTGCACTTCGCAACGGTCGGCCAGGCCGGCGGCGACGACGTTCTTGGCGACGTAGCGCGCGGCGTAGGCGGCCGAACGGTCGACCTTCGACGGGTCCTTGCCCGAGAAAGCGCCACCACCATGACGGGCCCAGCCGCCGTAGGTGTCGACGATGATCTTGCGACCGGTCAGGCCGCAATCGCCCACGGGACCGCCGATGATGAACTTGCCGGTCGGGTTGATGTGGAATTTGGTGCCCTTGTGCAGCCACTTGGCCGGCAGCACGGGCTTGATGATCTCTTCGCGGACGGCCTCAATGAGGTCCTTCTGCTTGATGCCCGGATCATGCTGGGTGGAAAGCACCACCGCATCGATCGCGGTCGCCTTGCCGTCTTCGTAGCGCAGCGTGACCTGCGACTTCGCGTCGGGACGCAGCCACGAGAGGTTGGAGTTCTTCTTCTTGCGGATCTGTGCCTGGCGCTCGACGAGGCGGTGCGACAGGTGGATCGCGGCCGGCATGTAGCTGTCGGTCTCGTTGGTCGCATAGCCGAACATCAGGCCCTGGTCGCCGGCGCCCTGCTGCTCGGGGCTCTTGCGGTCCACGCCCTGGTTGATGTCGGGCGACTGCTTGCCGATCAGGTTCAGCACGCCGCAGGTCTCGCCGTCGAAACCGACGTCGGAGCTGTTGTAGCCGATGTCGAGGATCACCTTGCGGGTCAGCGCTTCCAGATCGATCCACGCGCTGGTGGTGACCTCGCCGGCGACGATCGCTACACCGGTCTTGACCAGGGTCTCGCAGGCCACGCGGGCGCGCTTGTCCTGCGCGAGGATCGCGTCGAGGACGGCGTCGGAAATCTGGTCGGCGATCTTGTCCGGATGGCCTTCGGAGACCGACTCGGAGGTGAAGAGATAGCTGGACATCAGGCCTATATCCCTATATTCGGATGAAAAGATGGGCGGCAATGATACAGAGCCGGCCGCGGTTTTGCATTGTGCGCCGGTGCGGATTGCGCTGCTGTTAAGCGCCAGCTGCTCGGGCGCCGGCCAAGGCAGGCGGGCGCATGGGCGGCTGATAGCATCGCGCGCATGGATTCATTGACCCAGATCGTTCTCGGCGCCTCCGTCGCCGCCGCCGTCGTCCCCCCCGCCCATCGTCGCGCCGCGCTCGCCGTCGGTGCCGTGCTCGGCACCTTGCCGGACCTCGACGGCATTCCGATCGCGCTGATGACCGACGACCCGGTGCTGCGCATGACCCTGCACCGCGGCCTGACCCATTCGCTGCTGGTGCTGCCGTTCGTGGCGGCCGGCATCTGGTGGCTGTTCAAGCGTTTCGGCAAGGGACGCGTGGCCGAGTCGCCCGTGCGCTGGTTCTGGGCGATCGCACTGGCGCTGATCACGCATCCGCTGCTCGATGCGTTCACTGTCTACGGCACGCAGCTGATGTGGCCGTTCCGGCCCTCGCCGGCCATGTGGTCGAGCGTCTTCATCATCGATCCGCTGTACACGATCTGGTTGCTGATCGGCGTGCTGGTCGCGGCGTTCGCCGGGCCGCGTGTGCTCGGCAAGCGTGCGATCGCCATCGGTCTCGCCCTGAGTACGGCGTATCTGGGCTGGTCGCTGGTCGCCAAGACGCTGGTCGACCGCGAGGCCGGGCGCAGCCTCGCCGCGATGGGCCTCGCCGACGCCCCGCGCTTTTCGGTACCGATGCCAGCCAACACCGTGTTGTGGCGCGTGGTCGCGATGACGCCGGACGGCTATCTCGAAGGCTTCCGCTCGCTCGCCGTCGACCGCGGCCCGATGCAGTTCACGGCGTACCCCTCGGACACGGCTGCGCTGCGGGCGAATGCGCATCTGCCCGCCGTGCAACGGCTGGCCTGGTTCAACAGCGGCTTCATGGGCGCCACCGTGGTCGACGACCGGCTGGTCCTCAGCGACCTGCGCATGGGCAACGAGCCGGACTACTTCTTCCGTTTCAACGTGGCCGAGCGCCGGGGCGCCGGCTGGGGCGCGGTGCCGCCGATACAGGCCGACATGGCACGCGACATCGGCGAGACCTGGAATGCGACCTGGGCGCGGATGTGGCACGCGCCGGACGATCGCTGATCACCCCCCAAGGAGTGTCCTGCCACGCCCCACGCTTCGATGCGTGCCGCGAGCGGTGAGCGATTCCCTGACCGAGCGTCTGACAAGAAGAAGGGCCGCCGGATGGCGGCCCTTCTGCTGCCCGCGGGAGTGGATCAGAGATCCCAGCGGATGGTGAAGCGCGCATAGCGCGGGGTGGTGTAACTCACCACACGCCCGGCCTGGTTGTACGGTACGCCGGGTCCGCCGTTCTCGCCGTACTCGATCCGGTTCTGTTCGGTCTGCGAGTTGAACACGTTGAAGACGTCCAGCCCGAACTCCAGCCGCGAGCCCGCGAAATCCGGGCGATATGCCACGCCGACATCCAACAGCTTCGTCCAAGGCAGTCGGCCCGCGCTGCCGCGCGGCGTGGGCTGGTTGTTGCAGTAGAAGTAGTAGGGGCCGCCGTAGGCATACAGCGCGTTGAACTCCTCGTTCTCCGGCGTGTCGGGGTAGTAGCCCATGCAGTTCTTCGGGCGCCCCGATGCAAGGCTGGCCGTCGCCGAGACGCGCCACTCGTCGGTGATCTGGTACGCGCCGAACGCCTTGATGTAATGGCGACGATCGTTGGGCAGGTAGCCGTTGGCGTTCTCCATCAGCTCGGGATGGTCCCAGTCCTGGGTCTGCGACACGTCGGTCTGGCCGATGTCCGATTTCACCTGTCCCTCGGCATTGCCGTAGTTCTTGGACAGCGTGTAGTCGATGCGGCCGAACCAGGTTCCGTTGAAGGGTCGCTCGATGAACAGATCCAGGCCCTGGTAGTTCCGCTTGAGTTCCGGGAATCCGAGCTGCTCCTTGCTCAGCGCGACTTCGACGAGCGTGCCGCTGCCGTCGTCGAGCTGGAAGGTATTTGCCTCGCCCGGATTGAACAGTCGGCAGTTCGCAAGTGCATTGCCGAGGTTGTCGGCCACGTCCTCCGAATAGCCGTTGTCGATCGCCCAGCGGTATGCCGGCCGGTAGTCGCACATGTCGTCGATCGCACTCTGCAGGCGTCGATAGACGTAGCGGGCCCCGTAGGTGAAGGTGTCGCCGACGGTGCTCTCGAAGCCGAGCGCGACCTCGTCCTGGTAATGCGACTTGAGACCCTTGGCCGCGACGGACGCCGGATCCGGTGCCTGGCCGTACTCGCGGTTGGTCGAATAGGGGCCATCGCCCAGCGGGGTGGTGCCGGTCGGCACGCCGGTCACCGGATCGATCCCGGTGAACGCGAAGTACTCGTTGGTGTACAGCGACCCCGCCGCGCCACGCAGCGCGACATTGTTGGGCATCGCCAGGTGGTATCGGCCGGCGTTGGCGAACAGCTTGAGCGAAGAATCGCCGCGGACGTCCCAACTCACGCCCAGGCGAGGCGCCCACTGGTCCTTCTGCTCGACGTAGATGACATCGTCGGCGTTGTAGTTCTCGAAATTCTCGTTGCGAAGCCCGAGCGAGAGCAGCACGTTGTCCGAGACCTGCCAGCGATCCTCGACGTAGTAGCCCCACTGCTTGACGCTGAAGGTGCCGCCGTTGGCGTACCTGAGCTGCGAGACGTAGTCGCCGCTGCCGCCCGGGCAAAGAGCGCCGCCACCGCCGGGAATCGGCGTGCCGCCGTTGCCTGCGCCGCAGGTGTCGTAGACCCAGCGATAGCCTGGGCCGGAGGTGACCTGGCCATCACGCGATTCCGAATCATGGCGGTCGTAGCCGAAGCGCAGCAGGTGGTCGCCCGCGCTCCACTCCAGATCCAGGCGCCCGCCCTTGGTCTCGTCGTACGCATCGGGAAATGCGAGCTGGGCATAGGAGCCCCTCTGGACCGGATTGGCGATCGAGCGCGAGTCGCTGACGTACACCACGGACGGGTCGTAGCCAACGGGGTCGGCGGTATGGTCCTGTTTCTGCGTGCCGTAGAGGGCGGTCAGTGTCAGCGAATCGGTCAGATAACCGGTGTACTTGCCGATGTAGAGCTCGCCGCCATCCTCGTAGAGGTAACCACCGGTCTTCCGGTCTCCGAACTGGTAGGTGTCCGCGCCCGGATCGTAGGTCAGGCCGTAGTAGCTGACCGACTCCTTGGTGACGTCCGACACGGCGGTCAGTTCGAGCAGATGCGCGTCGCTGATCTGCCAGTCCAGCTTTGCGGTCCAGCGCGGAATGTCATAGTCGCTTGCCTGGTAGCCGTTCTGTGCGTTTCCGGGTCGCGCCAGCACGCCGACCTGCTCCTGTTGCGTGATCTCGCCGCCGGCGTAGAGGAACAGCCGGTCCTTGATCAGCGGGCCGCTGGCGCTGACACCGTAGGAGAACGCATTGACCGAGTGCTCGTCGCGCTTCTGGTAAACGAGCCCGTCGCTTGCGGTTCCGTTGTCGGGATAGATGATGTTCTTGTAGGTCGCCCGCGCACCCGAAGGCGTGTACGTGACCAATCCGCCGAATTCCCACTCGTTGCCGCCACGCTTGGTGACGATGTTGACCACGCCGCCGGTCGCACGGCCGAACTCGGCGCCGTAGCCACCGGTGATCACCTGCATCTGGTTGATCGCATCGAAGGGCAGGGTGGTCGATCCGAGATTGGTCAGTGGGTTGGTGACCGCGTAACCATTGATGTAGAACGCGTTCTCGGAGGCGGACGAACCGCCGAAAGAAGCGGTGTTGGGATAGCGCGAGTCGGCCTGGACGACACCGGGCGCGAGCAGCGCGACGGACTGGATGTTGCGGCCCACCGTGAGGCGTTCGAGGCGGTCGGCGGTGAACACTGTCCGGGTATCGGTCTGCGACACGTCGGTGACCGGAATGTAGGTGCCGCGCACCTCGACCCGGTCGAGATCCTGCATGTCGGCGCGCGCGGTGAAGGAGACATCGGTGCCGCTCGCGATCGTCACCGCGACGTTTTCGCGCACCGAAAGCGACTCTCCGCCGCGCTGCTGCGTCACCGTGTACATACCATCGGGCAGCGACGTCGCGCGGTAGCGACCGTTGGCATCCACCTGCACCGTCCTCGACAGGCCGGTCGTGGTGTTGCGGATGACGATGGTCGTGCCGGGTTCGGCCTGGCCGAAGATGATGCCGGTGATGTTGGATTGCGCGTGTGCGATGCCGGTCGAAAGAGCAGCGCCCAGCGCGACGCAAAGCGCGGCTCGACGCAAAGTCGAATGCATGGATCTCATGTCGTCAGGTCCCCGAACAGGAATGGATGCGGCGGAACGGCGATCCGCGCTGACGGATCGATCCTTAACGGACGTTCATACTGCTAGCACCGCGTCTACAGGGGCGCAATGCGCTGCACGCACAGGCGCCAGAACTCCCGTATTTATTGACCGGGGCGATCCGAATTCTGTGCACTATCTGGCGTTTCAACGTCGAACGTCGGCACCGCACAGGCGATTTGCGCGAAATGCTACGGTCTTGAGCGCGGGATTCGGACTGTGGAGCAAGCGTCGGCCAGTCAGGCCGATCAAGCAGCAGGCTGTGAAGTGACCGGTGCGCAGGTCTGCATCCGCTACGCGTGCCGCTGAATCGCAGCGCAACTGACGAGACACGTCAGAGGCAGCACTTGGGCGTGCGACGAGATGTCAGCGGGTCGCCTGCGCCAGCGCCGAGCCTGCTCTACGCAGGCGTCCCGGCCTGCCTGCGCTGCCATGCCGCGTACAGGCCGTCGATGTCGGCCGAACACAGCAGCGGCATCGCCTCGGTGATCATCTCGAGCGGCCAGTCCCACCACGCCATCTCCAGCAATCGTGCGATGGCGTCGTCGGCGAAGCGCATGCGCAGCACGCGCGCAGGATCCCCGCCTACGATGGCGTAGGGCGGCACGTCCTTGGTCACCAGCGCGCGGCTGCCGATCATCGCGCCGTCGCCGATCCGCACGCCCGGCATGAGCATCGCCTCGGCGCCGATCCACACGTCGTTGCCGATCACCGTGTCGCCGGCCGGCTGGAACGCGTCACGCGCACCGGCGAAGGCGGGCTCTTCGGCCATGTAGAAGAACGGGAACGTCGAAACCCAGTCGTTCCGGTGGCCCTGGTTGCCGGCCATCATGAAGACCGCACCGGTGCCGATCGAACAGAAGCTGCCGATGCGCAGCTTGTCGACATCGTCGCGGTCGGGCATCAGATACCGCGCGCAGTCGTCGAAGCCATGGCCGTGATACCAACCCGAGTAGTCGCTGTAGCGGCCGACGATGATGTTCGGATTGGTCACCTGCTCCGAGAGCAGGCGGCCGCGGAACGGACTTTCGAAGGCGTTGTGCATGCGGTTCTCGGGCCGTGAGTGGTGGTGCCGCTCAGGTTGCAAGCGTCGGCTGGATGTCGTCGGCGATCAACGCATCGAAGTAATCACGCGTCAACGCGATCTGCGCCTCGGCGGTTTCGGCGCGATTGACGACGCTGCGGAACGCCGCGTTCTCCGGCCGGTCCTTGGCGTACCAGCCCAGATGCTTGCGCGCGATGCGCACGCCGGACACTTCGCCGTAGAACGCGTGCAACGCGTCGAGATGACCGAGCAGGATGTCGCGGATCTCCTCGAGCGTCGGCGGCGGCAGGTGTTCGCCCGTCGCAAGGAAATGGGCGATCTCGCGGAAGATCCACGGCCGGCCCTGTGCGGCGCGTCCGACCATCACCGCATCCACGCCGGTATGCCGCAGCACGGCCAGCGCCTTGTCGGGCGAATCGATGTCGCCGTTGGCGAGCACCGGGATCGACAGTGCCGCCTTGGTCGCGGCGATCGTGTCGTACTCGGCGGTGCCGGTGTAGTGCTGGTCGCGGGTGCGGCCGTGGACGGCGAGGGCGGCGATGCCGGCATCCTCGGCGATGCGGGCGATGGTCGGCGCATTGCGGTGCTCGGCGCACCAGCCGGTGCGGATCTTCAGCGTCACCGGCACGTCGACCGCGCGCACCACGGCGTCGAGGATGCGTGCCACCAGCGCCTCGTCCTGCATCAGCGCCGATCCAGCCCAGGCGTTGCAGACCTTCTTGGCCGGGCAGCCCATGTTGATGTCGATGATCTGCGCGCCGTGGTCGACGTTGTAGCGCGCGGCGTCGGCCAGCATCGCCGGCTCGGTACCGGCGATCTGCACGCCTACCGGCGCGGGTTCGCCGTCGTGGTCCATGCGTCGCAGTGACTTCTCGGTCTGCCAGAAGCGCGGATCGCTGATCGTCATCTCCGACATCGCCAGCCCCGCGCCCAGCCGCTTGCACAGCTGCCGGAACGGCTTGTCCGTGACCCCGGCCATCGGGGCCAGGACCACGTTCGGTTCGATGCGGTAGGGGCCGATCTGCATGACGCGATTGTCGCCGATCGGCCGGCCGGGGGCCGGATCGGCGACGCGGACGTTCAGCCAGCGACGGCCAGCCGGGGCATCGCCTGCGCCGCGCCGACCTGTTCGGTCGACAGCCCGGCATAGCGGTTGGCGAAGCGCACGTGCTCGGCGAAGGCGCGGCCCTGGCCCTGTGCGTAGGCGGCGGCGAGGGCGCCGTTGAAGGCATCGCCGGCGCCGGTGGTGTCGACTGGCTGCACCTTGTCGGCGGCCACGCGATAGAAGGGCGTGTCGTCGCCGCGGAGCAGGTCTTCGCGATGCGAGACGAATGCGCCGGCCGCGCCGAGCGTGATCACCACGGTGCCGCGTGGCAGCAGGGTGCGGCAGAGCTTGTGCAATTGCGCATCGGCAGTGCTGGCGATCGTCTCGCTGTCGATGCGGTGGCTGGTGTGGCGTTCGAGCAGCGCGGCGAATTCGGTTTCGTTCGGAGTGAGTACGTCCGCCGCTGCCAGCAGTTCGCGCAGGCACTGCGCATTGGCCGGCGCCGGATTGAGCATGGTGGTGGTGCCGCCCGCGCGGGCGAGACGCATGGCTTCGAGCACGCTGTCGAGCGGCGATTCGAGCTGCGACAGCAGCACGCGCGCGCCGGCCAGCGCCTGCGCCTGGCGGCTGACCCATGACGCCGACAGATCGCCGTTGGCGCCGGCGCCGATCACGATGGTGTTGTGTCCGGCCTCGTCGACGTAGATGCCGGCGGTGCCCGTGGGATGGAGGCTCTCGTGCACGCGCAGGGCGATGCCGTCGGCCTCGGCCAGTGCGCGGGCCTGGCGGCCGCCGTCATCGTCGCCCAGTGCGCACAGGAAGCCGGTCTCGACCCCGGCGCGTGCGGACGCGACGGCCTGGTTGAAGCCCTTGCCACCCGGACCGGTGTGGTAATGCCCGCTCAGCGTCTCGCCGCGGCGCGGCAGCGAGGCGCAATTCCAGACATGGTCGACATTGAACGACCCGACGACGACGACACGACTCACGCGCACATTCCCCGCTTCGATCGTCGCGCCGTCAGGCGCCGACGTAGGTCAGCACGCCGGCGATGGTCGCCGTCATCAGCGTGGCGATGGTGCCGCCCAGCACCGCGCGCAGGCCGAAGCGCGCCAGGTCCTGGCGACGGTCCGGGGCGAGGCCGCCGATGCCGCCGATCTGGATCGCGATCGAGCTGAAGTTGGCGAAGCCGCACAGCGCGTAGGTCGCGATCAGACGGCCCTGCTCGCTGAGCGCCACGCCTTCGACGCGGCCGTTGACGATGTCGGCCAGCTGCAGGTACGCCACGAACTCGTTGATGACGATCTTCTGGCCGATCAGCGAACCGACCACCGAGGCGTCCTGCCAAGGCACGCCGATCAGCCACGCGATCGGGGCCAGCACGAACCCGAAGATGGTGGCGAGATTGGTCGGGCGGCCGATGGCCTCGGCGATGCCGGTGGCTTCGCCGATCCACTCCAGCGGCCAGTTGACCATCGCGATCAGCGCGATGAAGGCCAGCAGCATCGCGCCGATGTTCAGCGCCAGGCGCAGGCCGTCGCCGGCACCGTGGGCGGCGGCGTCGATGATGTTGCTGGTGGTCTTCTCGACCTCCATCTTCACCGTGCCGCGGGTCAGCGGCTCGCGCGTTTCGGGAATCAGGATCTTGGCGATCACCAGCGTGGCCGGTGCGGCCATGATCGAGGCGGCCAGCAGATGCTTGGCGTAGAAGGCCTGCTCTTCCGGATTGCCGCCGCCGAGCATGCCCACGTACGCGGCCAGCACGCCGCCGGCGATGTGCGCCATGCCGCCGATCATCATCGTGATGAGTTCGGACTCGGTCATGCGCGAGATGTAGGGGCGCACGGTCAGCGGCGCCTCGGTCTGGCCGATGAAGACGCTGGCGCAGACGCTGGTGGTCTCCGCGCCGGACACGCGCATCACCTTGGTGATCGCCGTCGCCATGATGCGCACGATGAACTGCATGACGCCCAGGTGGTACATCACGCCCATCAGCGCGGCGAAGAAGATGATCGTCGGCAGCACCTGGAAGGCGAAGATGAAGCCGTAGGTCTCCACGTTCATCAGGCTGCCGAAGATGAACTCCGAGCCGGCGTTGACGAAGGACAGCACCTTCACGAAGCCGTGGCCCAGCGCGTCGAAGACCTCGCGGCCGCCCGGCACGCGCAGCACCACCGCGGCGAAGGCGATCTGCAGCACCACGCCGGTCGCGACGAGTTTCCAGTCGACGGCACGCTTGTTGTTGGAGAACAGCCACGTGATCGCGAGCAGCACGGCCAGTCCGAACAGGCCGAAGCCGATTCGCGTCAAGTCTTCCATCGTGGCCCCCCGGGCCCTTCGCCAAGTCGCGCAGCCTAGTCCAGCAGGCCTGCCCGGGCAACCACAGGGGGCGTGAAAATGCTGTCGTTCAGGCGTCGCGCGCCTCGATACGGTTGCGCCCCAGGCGCTTGGCCTGCTGCAGACGACGGTCGGCGACGCCGAGCAGCGCGGACACCTCGCCGCCGTCGGGCGGAAACGCGGCAAGACCGGCGCTGAAACTCAGCGGGATCGGCCGGCCGTCGCGATCGGACGCGACCGGCCCGGTCGACAGCGCCCGTCGCACCCGGTCCAGCCGCTCCCAGGCACTGCCGGCCGGGCAGCGCAGCAGCAGCACGAACTCCTGGCCACCGATCCGCGACAGCGACTCTCCCTCTTCGAGCAGGGTCTGCAGATGTCGGGCGATGTCGCGGATCGCGCGGTCGCCGATGCGCGGCCCGGCCTCGGCATTGATCCGGCGGAAACCGTCGAGATCGAGCAGGCCGAGGGTCAGCGAGCGCCCGTCGTGGCGCGCGTCGGCGAGCTGGCGCGGCGCATGCTGCAGCAGCCACGCGCGGTTCGGCAGGCCGGTCAGGCCGTCGCGACCGGACAGTTCCACCAGCCGCTGCATGCGATAGACGATGGCGCAGGCGACCACGGTCATCATCGCAAGCAACAGCAGACGTTCGACCTGACCGGCCAGCGAGACCACGCCATAGCCCAGCGACGCCGGACGCGGCGCATCGCCGCCGCCGATCAGCACCGCGGCCAGCACCGCGTACTGGACGATCGCGATGCCGCCGACGTACAGCGCGAGTCGACCATCGTTGCGCAGGGCGGTGATCGCGATCGACAGCATGTAGAAGTTCCACACCACCACGCTGTTGAGCGCCGCGGCCGGATCGCGTGTGGCGAGCAGGGCCAGCACTAGCGTGGTCATGCTGACGTCGTAGGTGCCCGTGGCGTAGGGCAGCCAGGCATGGCGCCGCTGGCGACGGGCGAGCACCAGCCACACCTGCGCCATGACATTGGTGAAGACCGCCAGACCCAGACCGACGACCACGATGCGGGTGCCCAGGCCGCCGGCGGCCGCGACCAGTGGCAACAGCGGGATCAGCAAGGAGAGCGCCGCGCGCACCCGTGCGACGACCAGCTCACCGCCGGCACCGAGTTCGAGCATCACCTCGTCCACGCGTCCGAACAGCGTGGCGACGATGCCCTGCCGGGTGCGATCGGGTGCGCGCATCGGAAGGTCCTTGTGGCGGCCGCGGCAGCATAGCGCGGGGCGGGACCGCGAACGCGGCGGGCATACTGGCGGCATCGCAACCGTCCTTGTGGAGTCTCCATGCAGTACCGCCGCCTCGGCTCGTCCGGCCTGCAGTTGTCCGCCTTGTCGTTCGGCGCCTGGGTCACGTTCGGCAGCCAGATCGGCCGCAGCGAAGCACGCGAACTCGTGGCCGCCGCCTGGGACCACGGCGTCAACTTCTTCGACAACGCCGAGGGCTACGCCAACGGCGCGGCCGAGCAGGTGATGGGCGACGTGATCGCCGACCTGCGCCTGCCGCGCGATGGCTACTGCATCTCGAGCAAGGTGTTCTTCGGTGCGGCCGCCGAGCCGGCGCCGACGCAACGCGGCCTGTCGCGCAAGCACGTGCGCGATGCCTGCGACGCGGCGCTGAAGCGGCTGCGCGTCGAGCATCTCGACCTCTACTTCTGTCACCGGCCCGATCCCGACACGCCGGTCGCCGAAACCGTGTGGGCGATGGACACGCTGATCCGCCAGGGCAAGGTGCTGTACTGGGGCACGTCGGAGTGGCCGGCCGCGCTGATCCGCGAGGCCGCGCAGATCGCACGCACGCATCATCTGCACGGGCCCACGATGGAGCAGCCCGAGTACAACCTGCTGCGCCGCGAGCGCGTTGAACTGGAATACGCGCCGCTGTACGCCGAGCTCGGTCTCGGCACGACGATCTGGTCGCCGCTGGCGTCGGGCCTGCTGACGGGCAAGTACGCCGACGGGGTGCCTGCGCGCAGCCGGCTCGCGCAGCCGGGCATGGAATGGCTGCAGGGCAGCGTGCTGGGCGAGGGCGATGCCCGTCTCGCACGTGCGTGTCGCTTCACCGCACTGGCGTCCGAACTCGGCGTTGCGCCGGCGCCGCTGGCCATCGCCTGGTGCCTGACCAATCCGCATGTCTCGAGCGTGTTGCTGGGCGCGAGCCGGGTGTCGCAACTGCTGCAGAACTTCGAAGCACTGACGCTGCTGGCACGCTTCGACGAGAGCGTGTGGCGTCGCGTGGAAGCGGCGACGGCCTGACACGCGGCCCGTCGCCCGCATGGGCCCGGGCATCAAGATGACAGTCACTCTTGACTAGCAAATGAGAATCAATATCATCGGAATCCCCTATCGGAGGATCCCGACATGCTCGCGTCCCAGTTCCCGGCTTCGCCCGTGTCCCGCGACACCCACGACGGCGGCAACGTCCATCCCTTGACCCGCGCGCCCGAGGTCATCGAGCTCGACAGTGCCCAGCTGCTGCGCGGCCAGCGCGAACTGCGCATCCGGCACGGCAACGAGATCTACCGCCTGCGCCATACGCGCAACGACAAGCTGATCCTCACCAAGTAAGTCCTGATACGTCCCACGGCGTGGCGGGCCCTCGTAACGGACCTGGCCGACGCCGTGCGCTACATCGACATCCTCTCTCCAGAGGCTGCCCGCCCGCGCGTTCCTCTCCCCCGCGCCCGCCAGCTCGCCGCTCTCCACTCCCAGCGCGAGCTCCCATGCGTCCCAGTCTGCTGTCCGTGTCACTGGCCCTGTGCCTGTCCTCCACGTCCGTCATCGCCGCGCCCGATGGCGCGCCGCGCGATCTCGACCAGATCGTCGTCACCGCCACCCGCACCGAGCGTGCGATCGCCGACGTCCCCAACACCGTCGACGTGATCGACCGCGCGCGCATGGACGCGCTGCTGGTGCGGGACATCGCCGATCTGTTCCGCTACGAGCCGGGCATCACCGTCGGCAGCAGTTTCGGGCGCTTCGGCCTCAACGACATCCGCATCCGCGGGCTCGGCGGCAACCGCGTGCGCATCCAGACCGACGGCATCGCGGTGCCGGACGCGTTCGCGATCGGCAGCTTCTCCAACGCCAACCGCAACTTCGTCGATCTCGACACGCTCAAGCGGGTCGAAGTGGTGCGCGGACCGACGAGTGCGCTGTACGGCTCGGACGCACTCGGTGGTGTGGTGTCCTTCGTCACCAAGGACCCGGCGGATTATCTGGGCGAGGGCAGGACGGCCCATTTCGGCACGAAGCTCGGCGTGACCAGCGCCGACGAGGGGCTGTTCGCCGGTGCGACCGCGGCCTTCGGCGGCGAACGCTGGTCGGGCCTGGTCGCGGTCAGCCACCGGCAGGGCCAGGAAACCGGGAACATGGGCGAGGTCGGCGGCACCGGCAGCGCCCGCACGCAGGCCAATCCGCAGGCCTACGCCGGGCGCAGCGTGCTCGGGAAGGTCGTGTTCGCGCCGAGCGAAACGCAGCGCTTCAAGCTGACGGTCGAAGGCAACGAGGACGATGTCGACACCGACGTGCTGACCTCGTACGGCCTGCAGGCCCTGACGGGTGCAACCAATACGCAGGTGCTAGGCGAAGACCACCAGTCGCGCGCGCGCGTCACCTTCGGCCACGAGATCGGCGGCCTGTCGTCGGCGCTGGCCGACAGCGTCGACTGGCAGCTCTATCGCCAGGACAGCCGCACGCGGCAGGACAGCGTGGAAGTGCGCCGTGTGCCGTCGGGCGGCACGGTGATCCGCGACCGTCGCGAGCGCGCGTTCCATTTCGACCAGCGCAGCTATGGCCTGCAGGCGAACGCGCGCAAGACCTTCGAGACCGGAAGCGTCGACCACGCGATCGCCTACGGCCTCGACATCGAGCGCACCGAAACGAAGCAGAAGCGCGACGGGCGCCGCATCTTCCTCGACACAGGCGTCGTCACCAATGTGATGTTGCCCGACGTGTTCCCGGTGCGCGATTTCCCGATCAGCGACACCACCCGGGCCGCGCTGTACGTGCAGGACGAGATCGGCTTCGCCGATGGCGCGTTCCGGCTGGTGCCGGCCCTGCGCGTGGATCACTACCGGCTCGACCCCGAGGTCGACACGATCTTCCGCGAGGACAACCCGACCACGCAGGTCGCCGACCTGCGCGAGACCAGCGTGTCGCCCAAGCTCGGTGTCGTCTGGAAGTTCTCCGATGCCTGGTCGCTGTTCGGCGGCTACGCACGCGGCTTCCGCGCGCCGCCCTACAACGACGTCAATATCGGGTTCACCAATTTCATGTTCGGGTACACGGCGATTCCGAACCCGGATCTGAGGTCGGAGACCAGCGACGGCCTCGAGCTCGGTCTGCGCTTCGCCGGCGACGTCGGCTACGCCAGCCTGAGCAGTTACTACACGCAGTACGACGACTTCATCGAGTCGACGCGCTACATCGGCGACGACCCGGTCACCGGACTGATGATCTACCAGTCGCAGAACGTCGACGACGCGCGCATCCGTGGCGTGGAGTTCAAGGGCGGTCTGTACTTCGACACCTTTGCGCCGGCTTTGGAGGGCTGGTCGCTGCAGGGCGCGGCCGCGTGGTCGCGCGGCGAGGATCGGACGACGGGCGAGGCGCTCGGCAGTGTCGACCCGCTGACCGCGACGCTCGGCGTGGCGTTCGCGCGCGAGGCGTGGGGTGCAGAGCTGATCGGCCGTTTCGCCGGGCGTCGTGACCGCCTGCCGGCTGCGCCGGCGGGTAGCGCCTACTTCGAAAGTCCCGGTCATGCGCTGCTCGATCTCTACGCACACTGGCGCTTCGCGCCCGGCACGCGGGTCGACGTCGGCGTGTTCAATCTCGCCGACCGCAAGGTCTGGCAGGCCGGCCTGGTGCCGGTGGTCTCCGCGACCAGCGCCACCCTCGACCGCTACACCGCGCCGGGTCGCAACGTCGCGGTCAGCCTGTCGGTCGATTTCTGAGCATGGCCGGCATCCCGCACGCATCCAACGGTCGCCTGGTGCCCACACCGTCGCAGCTGGCGGCGCTGGGCACGGTGCTGTGCCTGCACCGGGCGGGCGCGGCCCGCGAGCTGGGCGGCTGGTCGTCGGCCTCGCGCGCCGAAGCCCATGCCGGGCTCGATGGCGACGGCATGCACGAAAGCCTGAGGTTCTTCGATGCCGCCGACGCCTGTTGCTGGCAGTTGCATCTGTTGCCCGACAGCGACTTCCTCGGCTGGGAGCGTCTGAGCACACAGCTGCCCCGCTGCAGCGATGTCGCACCGGGCGGGCTCTCCGAGCGCCTGTGGCGCAGCGTCGCGCAGCGCCTGCGGGGCGGCGCCTGGTCGGCCAGCGTGCTGCGGTTCCAGTGCATCGGCCCAGTGGCGGAGGCGGGCGACGCGATGCTGGTCGCCTCGCTCGGCACGCTGTCGCCGCTGGGCGTCGAGAGTGCGCGCCGCATCGCCCGCGGCCATGGCATCCCCGCGTCTCCCGCACTCGACGACTGCTGCTGCCGGCGCGCCGCCGCTGCGGCGCGTACGACCCGATCGATCCGGCCGCGTACGACACGCGGATCCGACTGTCCTGATGTCTCCGAACCCCGAGGTCTGAACCGATGAAACCGCAAGCGACCGCGCTGGCGCTCACTGCACTGCTGGCATCCACCGCCGCGTCCGCCGCCACCCGCCCGCCCGCCGCACCCGCTGCCGCCGACCGCGCCGCGATCCTCGCGATGCAGGGCGAGTACACCGTGCGCTTCCTGTTCGACGAAACCGTCGTACTGCGCCCCGACTACACGCGCAAAGATCCCAAGCGCAGCGGCGGCGACGAAGTCGTCATCGTCGTCGAGGATTCGCCGAGGAAGATCGTGCTGCAGCATCTGCTGCTCGACGTCAAAAGCGGTCACGTGATCAAGCACTGGCGCCAGGACTGGATGTACGAGGCGCCGCAGCGCTGGGAGTTCGCCGCCGACCAGACCTGGCGTCTGCGCGACGTGCCGGCTGACCGCGTGGCCGGCGGCTGGACGCAGTGCGTGTTCGAGGTCAGCGACGCACCGCGCTACTGCGGCACCGGTCGCTGGGACCACGCCAACGGCACGTCGACCTGGACCTCCGACGCCGGCTGGCGCCCGCTGCCGCGCCGCGAATACACCACCCGCGAGGACTACAACGCGCTGGCCGCGATCAACCGCCACACCATCGTGCCCGGCGGCTGGACCCACGAGCAGGACAACCGCAAGGACATCCGCGACGCCACAGGCGCGGTCACCGGCAGCATCGTTCACGAGACCGGCTTCAACGACTACGTGAAGACCGACGCGATCGATTTCACCCCGGCCTACGACTACTGGAAGGCCACGCAGGACTACTGGGCCCGGGTGCGCGCGCGCTGGGAGACACGTCTGGGGTCGCCCGAGGGCGTGCATCTGAAAACGAAGGTCGACGGCATGGCGCTGATCGTTCCGCTCTTCGAGCAGGCGCAGACCGTGCAGGACGGCGGCAGCGTCAGCGAGGCGCAGATCGACGCGGTGTTCGCGGAATTCGTCGATGTCGCGCGCGACTGAGGCCGGTGCATCGAGCCCTCCCCCGCACGCGGGGGAGGGTTGGGTGGGGGCGAACTTCCAGACTCCGGAGCATTGATCCCGGGCGCGATTGTGGGCAGCGCGTATCCGGCGCATCCGCGGCTCGAGCGCTTGCCCAACCCAACCTCCCCGTGCACGGAGAAGGGCCCGTGCCGGTCTGCGGACGGAAAGCCCCAGCGCCTATACTCGAAGCCAGCGGCATCGGCCGCCCGCAGACAGGGAGCGAAGAATGGGAACCGGATTGTTTCTGGCCGTGGTGCTGGCGCTGGCCGGCGTCATCGTGCTGTTCAAGACCGTGCGCATGGTGCCGCAGGGTTTCGAGTGGACCGTCGAGCGCTTCGGCAAGTACACCCATACGCTGACCCCCGGCCTGCACTTCCTGGTGCCGGTGGTCTACGGCGTGGGCCGCAAGATCAACATGATGGAGCAGGTGCTCGATGTCCCCAGCCAGGACGTCATCACCAAGGACAACGCGGTCGTGCGCGTCGACGGCGTGGTGTTCTTCCAGGTTCTCGACGCCGCCAAGGCCGCGTACGAAGTGTCGAACCTCGAAATCGCGACGATCGCGCTGGTGCAGACCAACATCCGCACCGTGATCGGCTCGATGGATCTCGACGAGTCGCTGTCCAACCGCGAGACCATCAATGCGCAGCTGCTGAGCGTGGTCGACCACGCCACCAATCCCTGGGGCATCAAGGTCACCCGCATCGAGATCCGCGACATCCAGCCGCCGCGCGACCTCGTCGATTCGATGGCACGGCAGATGAAGGCCGAGCGCGACCGCCGCGCGGTGATCCTTGAGGCCGAAGGCCACCGGCAGTCCGAGATCCTGCGCGCCGAGGGCGACAAGCAGGCGGCGATCCTGCAGGCCGAAGGCCAGAAGGAAGCCGCGTTCCGCGAGGCCGAAGCGCGCGAGCGTCTGGCCGAGGCCGAGGCCAAGGCCACGCAGATGGTCTCGGCGGCGATCGCCGAGGGTGACGTGCAGGCGATCAACTACTTCGTCGCACAGAAGTATGTGGAGGCGTTCGAGAAGCTCGCCACCGCCCCGAACCAGAAGTTCGTGCTGATGCCGATGGAGACCAGCGGCCTGATCGGTTCGATCGCCGGCATCGGCGAACTGGCGCGCGAGGCGCTGTCGAACAAGTCGGACCCGCCGCCGGTGCCGCCGCAGCAGCGTCCGCGGACCGGAGTCTGAGCATGGACTGGATGCGCTGGGACGTCGCCGGCTGGGGTGCGCTGGCGTTGCTGTTGATGGCGGCCGAGACGCTCGCGCCGGGCGCCTTCCTGCTGTGGATGGGATTCGCCGCCGCGGCGGTGTTCCTTGTCGCGCTGTTCGCGCCCGGCCTGACCCTGCTGACCCAGGTCGCGCTGTTCGTCGTGCTGAGCTTCCTGTCGGTGCTGATCTACCAGAAGTTCTTCCGCAAGCGCGCGCGTCCGAGCGACCAGCCGCTGCTCAACCGGCGCGCGCAGCAGCACGTCGGTCGTGTGGTGCCGCTGGAGCAGGGCATCGTCGCCGGTCGCGGCCGGGTCAAGATCGGCGATGCGTTCTGGGTCGTCGAAGGTCCGGACCTCGAGACAGGCACGCCGGTGCGCATCGTCGGCACCGACGGGGTGAACCTGCACGTCGAGGCGGCCTGACGTTCCACCTGCGCACGAAGTCCCGGGGCGCACGCCCCGGGCACCTGCGATAATCCCGGCTTTCCGCAACGAGCCGGCCAGATGACGCAGAAGACGATCCTCAACGATGCCCACCGCGCGCTCGGCGCGCGCATGGTCGATTTCGGCGGCTGGGACATGCCGGTCGCCTACGGCTCGCAGATCGAGGAACACCACCACGTCCGCCGCGATGCCGGCATGTTCGACGTCAGCCACATGACGGTCGTCGACCTGCGCGGCGCGGGCACCCGCGATTTCCTGCGCAAGCTGGTCGCCAATTCCGTCGACAAGCTCAAGGTGCCGGGCAAGGCGCTCTACACCTGCATGCTGACCCTCGAGGGCGGCATCGTCGACGACCTGATCGTCTACTTCATGTCCGACGACTGGTTCCGCCTGATCGTCAACGCCGCCACGCGCGAGAAGGATCTGGCGTGGATCGCTGCCCAGGCCGAAGGTTTCGAAGTCACCGTGACCGAGCGTCCGGAGCTGGCGATGATCGCGGTGCAGGGACCGAAGGCGCGCGAGATCGTCGGCGACCTGCTGGGCGAAGCCGATGCCGCGAAGGTCGCCAGGCTCGGTCGCTTCGCCGCTGCCGATCTGACCGGCACGTCGTACGGCGACCTGTTCGTCGCACGCACCGGCTACACCGGCGAGGACGGCTTCGAGATCGTCGTCGGCGAGGCGCACGCGGTCGCGCTGTGGCATGCACTGCAGGCCGCGGGCGTCGCGCCGGCCGGCCTCGGTGCGCGCGACACGCTGCGCCTCGAAGCGGGCCTGGCGCTGTACGGCCAGGACATGGACGAGACCGTGTCGCCGTACGAGGCCGCACTCGGCTGGACGGTCGCGCTGGACGAAGGTCGCGCCTTCAACGGGCGTGCGCTGCTCGAGTCGCAGGCCGCCGGTGCACCGCGCCAGATGATCGGTCTGGTGATGGACGACAAGGGCGTGCTGCGTCACGGGCAGACGGTGAGCACCGCGAACGGTGCCGGGGAAATCCTTTCGGGCACGTTCTCGCCGACCATCGGCAAGGCGATCGCGTTCGCGCGCGTACCGGCTGGCGAACCGGGCGAGGTCACCGTCGACATCCGCGGTCGCCAGGTGCCGGTGCGCGTGGTGAAGTTCCCGTTCGTCAGGAACGGCCAGCCTGCCGATGGCGTCTGATGCGCGGCGCTCGGCATCGTCGTTACACTAGCGCCATCTTTCCCGCCCCAACGTGTTCCCGGAGCCGACCATGAGCGAAATCCCAGGCGACCTGAAGTTTCTGAAGTCCCACGAGTGGGTCCGTGTCGAAGGTGACGGCAAGGTCACGGTCGGCATTTCCGATCATGCGCAGGGTCTGCTCGGCGACCTGGTCTACGTCGAACTGCCGGCCGTCGGCGACGACGTGCAGGCCGGCAACGGCGTGGCCGTGGTCGAGTCGGTCAAGGCTGCGTCCGACGTCTATGCGCCGGTGTCGGGCACGGTCACCGCCGTCAACGCGGCGCTGGCCGACAAGCCCGAGACGATTAACGAAGATGCCTACGGCGAAGGCTGGTTGTTCGTACTCGAAGTCAGTGAGCCCGAACAGCTCAACGACCTGCTGGCGCCCGACGACTACGCCGAGCTGCTCGAAGGCGAAGAAGGCTGACGTCGTCACGCGACCGTCGCGTCCGATCGACCGGCGCGTTCCGAAAGGAACGCGCCGGTTTTCGTTTGGGCGGACAGTGCGCGAGGGTGTCTTCGAAGCGGCGTGCGCATGTCGTCGTCGAAGCGCGTCGGACATCGCGACGCCTGCGCGAACGAGCGCCGAGGTCGTTCCGACGCCGCGCATTTTTCGCGCAAACCGATCCCGCAACCGCGAAAACGCGCGCGCACCGGCACGGTCGGATTTACGTTGCGGTCGGGTGGGTGATCCTGTTTTCACCACGTCCGGCGTGCACGCGCGCGCTGCATGCGGACGCACGATGCGGAAACGCGCGCGTGCATTCTTGCCTTGTTTTATGGGGTTTCGATGACGCGTCGTTCGCGCAGCGCGCGTTGACATGCAGTGCGTCGATGCGTGTGCATGTCGGCGACGCGGCGAACGTGCAGGCACATGCGTCGGACCGCCCGGAAAAAAAATGCGACGACCTGTTGACAGTGGAAAAAACCGTGATTAGGTTTCGCGGCAACAGACGCCCGCCACAAGAACGAGTGAGTCGAGCCACGACACCATCGCGCAGCACAACTCGGACCTCCGCCAGGAACATCATAAGGTGGATGCGGGCATCGTCTCCGCTGCGAAATCACACACACCTCATTCCGACCTCCGCGACCGACGTGGCGCGTGCAGGTCTTCCGTTTCATCGGGGCGATGTCGTGCAGTCGACGACCCACCCTATCGAATCCGGTCCGATGCGCGGTGCGCGTCGGCGGGTGTGCGCGGGTCCGACTCCCGCGTGCCGTTTGAGAACTGGGCCGCTGTACATGCAAGTCCACTGACGAGGAGAGTCATCCCATGGCCACCAAGAAAGCTGCAAAGAAGGCGCCTGCGAAAAAGGCGACCAAGAAGACCGCAAAGAAATCCGCTGCCAAGAAGGCCGTGAGCAAGGTCAAGAAGGCAGTGAAGAAGGCTGCGAAGAAGGTCGCCAAGGTCGCGAAGAAGTCGCCGGCCAAGAAGACCACCAAGAAGGCTGCGAAGAAGAAGGTCGCCGCCAAGAAGACCGCCAAGAAGTCGACGGCCAAGAAGACCGCGAAGAAGGCGACCAAGAAGACCGCAACCAAGAAGGCCGCCAAGAAGTCGACTGCCAAGAAGACTGCGAAGAAGGCGACCAAGAAGGCTGCGACCAAGAAGACTGCAGCGAAGAAGACCGCCAAGAAGTCGACCGCCAAGAAGGCGACCAAGAAGGCTGCGGGCAAGAAGGCTGCAACCAAGAAGACCGCGACCAAGAAGGCCGCCAAGAAGCGTGCGCCGGCCAAGCGTGCGAGCAAGAAGTCCGCGCCGGTCGTGATCCCGCAGATGCCGACCCCGCTGATCTGACGTCACGCGTTCGCGTCACCGAAAGCGCTTCCTCCGCGTGCCCAGGCGGAGGAGGCGTTTTTTTTGCCGGTTGTTTCTGCCGGCGCAGCTCGGGCCTCGACAGGGGTGCCCGACCTGACGCCATTGGGGTCAGTGCACGGTGGCTGCATCGCAACCCTTCGCAGGAGACGGAAGCAGCGGAGCCCGCAGCCTGCCGGCGTCGAACACCGGGCCGGTTGGCCACTCAGAAACCGGAAGCACACGCGCGCCGTCAGGCGCGGCGCTTCACTCCGGCGTCGCCGCCGCCCGCTGTGACGTGCTGCCGCCCGACGACGGCACTGCCGGTGCGTGCGAACGCTGGGCATGCAGCGTTTCGAGGTTGGGATCGACGTCCAGCCAGCGCTGCGGCGGCAGGCCGATCGCGCGGTCGAGGATCGTCGGCAACATGCCCGAAGGCAGGCTGCTCTCGCTGTTCCACAGCACGACCATGCCGAAGTCGCGCCCCGGGATCATCGCCATCAGGCCCCGGTAGCCCTGCACCGCGCCACCATGGAACACCACGCGCTCGCCGGCGTAGTCGTAGACGCGCCAGCCCAGGCCGTAGCCCGCGGCATCGAGACGGTCGCGACGCCAGGAGGAATTGCGCATCTCCGGCGGCGTGCCGACGATCGGCGCCTGCAGCGTCGCCAGCAGCGGCGCGGGCAAGACGTCGGGGCGATGGCCGGTCTGCGCGACCAGCCACTGCGCCATGTCGCTGATGCTGGCGTTGACGCCCGCGGCCGGTGCCAGGCGGTAATAGGTCGGCTTGGGCATCAACGAGGTCCAGCCACCGCCGGCGCGCACGTGCGGCTTGGCCCAGCGGGTGCTGGCCTGGATGCCTTCGAGCCCGTAGCTCGCATCGTTCATGCCCAGCGGTTTGAAGATCCGGCGCGAGACGGCCTCGCTGTAGAACTGGCCGGACGTCGCGAACACCACGTCGCCGACCAGGCTGAAGGCGACGTTCTGGTAGGCGTAGCAATTGCCCGGCTGGCAGGTCATCGGCAGGGCCGACAGGCGCTGCACCAGATCGTGATAGTCGGCGTTGCGCTCGATGTCGCGGTCGTAGGCGTTGCGACCGATGCCCACGCGGTGGCTCAGCACGTCGGCGACGGTGAGCTGCTGCGCGGCGGACGGGTCGGAAAACCGCAGCGACGGCAGGTAATCGACGACGTGGCTGTCCCAGCGCAATGCGCCTTCGGACACCAGCATGCCGGTCACGGTGCCGGCGAAGGACTTCGACAGCGACGCGAGTCGGAACACGGTGTGCGCGTCGACGGGCTCGGCCGCCTTGACGTCGGTGATGCCGTATCCGCGCGCGCTGAGCACCTGGCCCTTGTGCACGATGGCCATCGCCAGGCCGGGCACGCGCTGGTTGGCGACCAGGTCCTGGGCCATCGCTTCGAGCAGGGTGACGTCGAACGTGGACGCCAGCGGTCGCGTCTGGCCGGGCACCATCGGCTGTGGTTTGACCGCGTCCTCGCGGCTGACGACGGCGGGGTGTTCGTCGAGCGGCACGATGGCCGCGATGTCGTCCTCGCCCTCGTTCTCGACGACGTCCGCGGAGGTCGGCGACTGCGCGGCCGTGCCGAGCGCGGCAGGCATCAGCAGGCCGATCAGACCAAGCCGGACGAGCGGCCGGCGCAATGGATGTCGGCTTTTCATCGGCGCTGCCCCCTGCGTATGCTTCTGGTGCTGGGGGCGATGATAGCGCCTGCATCCTGGATTGCATGAACAAGGGGAAGTTCGATGGGTAGCGCGTTGATCCTGCTGGTTTTGTTCCTGGTCGTCGTCGGCGGCTTGGCGTTGTGGGGCGTCGGCATCTACAACGGGCTGATCACCGCCCGCAACGCTTACAAGAACGCGTTTGCGCAGATCGATGTGCAGCTGCAGCGTCGCTTCGACCTGATTCCCAACCTCGTCGAGACGGTCAAGGGCTACATGCAGCACGAGCGCGAGACGCTCGAAGCGGTGACGCAGGCACGCACTCTCGCCCAGGCCGGTCTGTCGGCGGCCAAGGCCGATCCCGGCGATGCCGCGGCGATGGCGCAGCTGGCGCAATCGCAGGGTGCGCTCAACAGCGCGCTGGGCCGACTGCTCGCGGTGTCGGAGGCCTATCCGGACCTCAAGGCCAGCCAGAACATGATGCAGCTCACCGAAGAGCTGACCAGCACCGAGAACAAGGTTGCGTTCGCGCGTCAGGCCTACAACGACTCGGTCATGGCCTACAACAACAAGCGCGAGGTGTTCCCGTCGAGCGTGCTGGCCGGGATGTTCAACTTCAAGGAAGCCGCGCTGCTGGACATTCCGGCAGACCGCGCCGAAGTGCGCGACGTCCCGAAGGTGTCGTTCTGATCCTGGCGTCCGCGCGTTTTGCCGAACGCGCCTGACCGGGACTGTCCGCGATGAACTTCTTCGAACGTCAGGCCCGGGCGCGACGCAGCAGCTCGCGGCTAATCGTGCTGTTCGCGCTGGCGGTGCTGGCGATCGTCGTCGCGGTCGACCTGATGGTGCTGCTGGTCATCGGGCCGCGTCCCGGCGCGTTGCTCGCCTCGACCGTCGTCGCGCTGGCGGTGATCGGCATCGGCTCGCTGTTCCGCATCGCCTCGCTGCGCGGTGGCGGCGAGCCGGTCGCGCAGCAGCTCGGCGGCGTGCCGGTGGCCGAGGACACGCGCGATCCGCAGCTGCGCCGGTTGCGCAACGTGGTCGAGGAGATGTCCATCGCGTCCGGCGTGCCGGTGCCAAAGATCTACGTGCTCGAGCAGGAAGCGGGCATCAACGCCTTCGCCGCGGGCTATTCGACGTCGGATGCCGTCGTCGCGGTGACCCGCGGCGCGCTCGACCGGCTCAATCGCGACGAGCTACAGGGCGTCGTGGCGCACGAGTTCAGCCATATCCTCAATGGCGACATGCGGCTCAATGTCCGGCTGATCGGTGTGCTGTTCGGCATCCTGATGATCGGCATCATCGGCCGCAAGATCCTGCTGCACGGCCGCGGCTTCCGGAACAGCGCGACCATCATGGTGGTCGTGGGGGCGATCGCGGCGATGTCGGTCGGCAGCCTGGGCATGTTCTTCGGTCGCATGATCAAGGCCGGCGTCAGCCGCTCGCGCGAGGTGCTGGCCGACGCATCGGCGGTGCAGTTCACCCGCCAGACCGCGGGCATCGCCGGTGCGCTGAAGAAGATCGGCGGACTCGACGGCGGCTCGCGGCTCGCCCATCGCGAGGATGCCGAGGAAGTCAGCCACATGCTGTTCGGTGACGGCGCCGGCCTGCGCGGTCTGTTCGCCACGCATCCGCCGCTGCTGCAGCGCATCCAGGCGCTGGAGCCGGGTTTCCGGCCCGAACATCTGTCGCGCCTGCAGGCGCAGTGGCTGGCGAACCCGCCCGACGGCCTGCAGGAAGACATCGCGCTGGGTCTGGTTGCGCCGGGCGAGGCGCTACCGCAGGTCGACCGCGCGCTGGCAGTGACACCGCCGATGGTCGCCGCCCAGGTGGCGCATCCGCACGACGACGATTACCAGCGCGCACACGCGGTGGTGGCTGCGATCAGTGAGCCGCTGCACGACATCGCCACGCACCGCGAAGCGGCCATGCCGCTGATCCTCGGTCTGCTGCTGGATGACGATGCCACGGTGCGCAGACGACAGCAGGTCGAGATCGCCGCGCGCCTGGGTGCAGCCGCTGCAGACCACGCCGCGCAGCTGCGCGAGACGCAGTTGCAGGATCTGCATCCGATGCTGCGCATGCCCCTGGCCGCGCTGGCGTTCCCGGTGCTGCGCCGGCGCCCGCGCCCGCAGCTGGAAAGCTTCCTCGACACCGTGCACGCGGTGGTCCACGCCGACGACCAGGTCTCGTTGTTCGAGTACTGCCTGGGACGTCTGCTGGAGGTGCAGCTGCGCGAGGCGCTCGATCCCGCGCGCTACATCCGTTTCGGGCGTCGCAAGCCGGGCAACGTGAAGCAGGAATTCGCGACGTTGCTGGCCGTGGTCGCGCAGGCCGGCAATCCGGGCGATCGCGCGGCCGCGCAGCATGCGTATCTCGCCGGCATGCAGCGCGTGCTGCCGCGCGACCATCTGCCCTACGCGCCGCCCGCCGGCGGTGTGCAGGCGCTCGATGCGGTCTGGGAACCGCTGGACGCACTGGACCCGCTGGCCAAACAGGTCATGGTCGAGGCGATCACGGCCGCGGTCAGCCACGACGGTCGGATCAGCGTGGCCGAGTCGGAACTGCTGCGGACGATCTGCGGCGTGCTGCATTGCCCGCTGCCGCCGACGCTCGAGCAGTTGCCGCACTGACCAAGGTCGCAATGACGCGCGGCGCGATCGGCGCGACGATGCGGCAACGCCCGGCCGGTCTGCCCATGTCCGCTCCCCGGTTTCCGTCGACCTCGCACACCGCGCTTGGCGGTGCCTTCGTATTGCTGTGGTGCACCGGCTACATCGCCGGCAAGCTGGTGGTCGCGCATGCCGCGCCCTTGACCGCGCTGGTCTGGCGCTTCGGCCTGGCCGGTGTCTGCTTCGGTGCGTTCGCGCTGCTGACGCGCGCGCCCTGGGGCACGCGCCGGGCGATTGCGCACAGCGCGGTGGCCGGCGTGCTGATGCTGGCCCTGCAGTTCGGCGGCGTGTATCTCGCGCTGTCCTGGGGCGCGAGCGCGGGCGTCGCCGCACTGGTGATCGGCACGATGCCGCTCGCAGTGGCGCTGCTGGCGGTATGGTCGGGCGCGGAGCGACTGCGCGCGACGCAATGGGCAGGCCTGCTGGTGGGCATCGCAGGCGTGGCGCTGGTCGTCGCCGACCGTATCGACGGCGCGACCGCATGGCCCGCATGGCTGGCGCTGCTCGCTGGCCTGGCGGGTATCGCGTTCGGCACGGTGTATCAGAAACGTCACGCGTCCGATGTCGACCTGCCCACCGGACTGGCGGTGCAGAATCTCGCCGCGACCGCGATGCTGTTGCCGGGTGCGTTGTGGCTGGAGGGCTTCCGCTTCACGAACGCGGCTGATTTCTACCTGCCGATGCTGTGGACGGTGGTGGTCAATTCGATCGGCGGCTTCGCGCTGCTGTTCCTGCTGATCCGCCGCGGCGCGGCGACGCAGGTGGCCGCATTGTTCTTCCTGATGCCGCCGGTGACCGCGCTGTTCGGCACATGGACACTGGGCGAGCACCTGACGCCATTGAAGCTCGCCGGATTCGCGCTGGCGGCCGCAGGCGTGTGGATGGTGACCCGCGCGGGCGCTCGCGCCGCCTAGTCGCCGCGGATCAGCGCCGCGGCACGCTCGGCGATCATGATCGTCGGCGCATTGGTATTGCCGCCCGGCAGGGTCGGCATGACCGACGCATCGACCACGCGCAGGCCGTCGACGCCGCGCACCCGCAACTGCGGATCGACCACGGCGTCCTCGTCGCTGCCCATGCGGCAGGTGCCGACCGGGTGATAGACCGACTCGGCCTTCGCGCGGACGAAGTCCGCAAGCTGCGCATCGGTGAGATCGTCGCGTGCCGGGAAGATCGGCGCGCCGCGCACGTCGTCGAAGGCGGACTGCGCGAGGATCGTGCGCGAGATCTTCGCGCATTCGACCATCATCTTCAGGTCGAAACCATCGGCATCGCCGAGGTAGTTCGCCTCGATGCGCGCCTTGTCGCTGATGCGGTTGCTCGCCAGCGTGACGCGGCCGCGGCTGCGCGGGCGCAGGAAACAGGCGTGCAGCGTGTAGCCGTCGCCGGGCAGGCGGTTGCGGCCATGGTCGTCGAGCATCGCCGGCACGAAATGGAACTGGATGTCGGGGCGGTCGTCGGGCGCCAGCGGCGAACGCCAGAAGCCGCCGGACTCGGCGATGTTGCTGGTGCCCGGCCCCTGGCGGCCGCGCACGAAGTAGTCCCAAGCGATCGCGACGTCGCTGGCGCGGTCGTAGCTGATGCGCTGCGTGCAGTGGAACAGCGTGCAGATGTCGAGATGGTCCTGCAGGTTGGCGCCGACGCCCGGCGCATCGTGGACGACCGACAGTCCCTGCCGGCGCAGATCCATCGCCGGGCCGATGCCCGAGAGCATCAGCAGCTGCGGCGAGTTGATCGCGCCGCCGCACAGCAGCACCTCTCGCGTCGCGGGCTGATGGAAGGCGCCGCGCGCGGTCGCGTACACCACGCCGGTGGCGCGACCGTGCTCGAAGGTCACGCGGCTGGCGAGCGCGCCGGTCTGGATCGTCAGGTTGGGGCGTGCGCGCGTGGCGCGGTCGAGATAGGCCGTGGCTGCCGAACACCGCGCTCCGTCGCGCTGCGTGACCTGGTACAAGCCCACGCCCTGCTGCGCGGGGCCGTTGAAGTCGTCGTTGGCCGGCAGGCCGGCCTGCTGCGCCGCCTCGATGAATCTGCGCGACAGGGAATTGACGTAGCGCAGGTCGGACACCGTCAGCGGACCCTCGCCGCCGTGCAGCGCATCGCCGCCGCGCGTATTGCCTTCGGCATGGCGGAACCACGGCAGGACGTCCTCCCAGGCCCATCCGTCCGCGCCCTGCGTGGCCCAGTCGTCGTAGTCGCCGGGCACGCCGCGCGTGTAGCACATGGCGTTGATGGAACTCGAGCCGCCCAGCACCTTGCCGCGCGGCCACCACAGGGCACGGTTGTCGAGCTGCGGCTCGGGCGCGGTGTCGTAATCCCAGTTCACGCCCTTGCGGTTGACCAGCTTGGCCAGACCCGCGGGCATGTGGATGAAGGGATGCGTGTCGTTGGGGCCGGCTTCGAGCAGCAGCACGCGGACGTCGGGATCGGCACTGAGCCGGTGCGCGAGCACGCAACCGGCAGAGCCGGCGCCGACGATGACGTAGTCGTAGACGGGAGCAGGGCGTCGAGGCATCGCGGCACGGTAGGCAAGGGGGCTAGAGCATATGCTCCGCGCACCGCTCCGTGCCGGCGCTGCGCTGGTGGCGGTCACGGCGTTGCGTTAACGTGCCGCGGTCCGTCCGGAGCCCGCCATGCGTCCCCCCGCCATGCCGCCCCCACGCCCGCGGCTGCGCGCCGCGCTGGCGGAGTCGCCGCCGCTGTGGTGGGCGCTGCTGTACTTCTTCTGCCTGCTGTGCGGCTACTACGTGCTGCGCCCGGTGCGCGATGCGATGGGCGCTTCGTCCGATGCTTCGACTGTGTTTCCCGCCTTCCTGCTCGACTGGGCCGCGGCGCGCGGCATCGCGCTGGGCGACTTCACGCTGCAGGCGCTGTTCACCGGCACCTTCGTGGTGATGCTGCTGCTGCAGCCGCTGTACGGCGCGCTGGTGTCGCGCTATCCCCGACGCGTGTTCCTGCCGGTGGTGTATCTGGTCTTCATTGTCTGCCTGCTCGGTTTCCGCTGGGCTTTCGACAGCGATCTGTCGGGGCGCGGCGCGCTGTTCTTCATCTGGATCGCGGTGTTCAACCTGTTCGCGGTCACGGTGTTCTGGAGCTTCATGGCCGATGTGTTCGACAACGCACACGCCAAGCGCTACTACGGCTACATCGGCGCCGGCGGCACGATCGGTGCATTCGTCGGGCCGCTGATCACGACGACGCTCGTGCAGCGGATCGGCGTGGCCGACCTGACTCTGGTCTCGATCGGGTTTCTCGGCGTGTGCCTGCTGTGCATCCTCAAGCTGCGCGGTTGGGCGCGCCGCAACGAGGCCGTGCGCGGTGAGCGCGGCGAGCAGGCAATCGGTGGTTCGATCTGGGCGGGGCTCAAGCTCATCGCCGCCGATCCGCTGCTGCGCGGTCTGGCGATGCTGATGTTCTTCGGTGTCGGCGTCGGCACGCTGCTCTACAACGAACAGGCCGCGATCGTGCGGCGGCTGTATCCCACCGCCGAAGCCGCGACGCGCTACTACTCGATGATCGACTGGGCGGTCGCCGGTCTGACCATCCTCGTGCAGCTGCTGCTGACGCGCTGGCTGCTGCGGCGCTACGGCGTCGCGCCGCTGCTGCTGTTGCCGGCGGTGGCGATCCTGATCGGCTTCTCGCTGCTGTCGGCATCGCCGTATCCGCTGCTGATCGCGGTGGTGCAGGTGATGACGCGCTCGAGCGAGTTCTCGCTGGCCAAGCCCGCGCGCGAGACGCTCTACACCCGCGTGGACCGCGAGTCGCGCTACAAGGCCAAGGCGGTCATCGACACGGCCGTCTACCGCGGTGGCGACTTGACCTTCGTCTGGGTGCACAAGGCGCTGGCGACGCTGGGCTCGCAGGTGGTGTTCGTCGCCGGCATCGGCATCGCGCTGGGCATGACCTTCGGCGCATGGCGGGTGATCCGCGCCGAGCGCAGGCTTCCGGAACAGCCGGCAACGGGCCGGTCCCCGGAGCACGCCCATGGCAAGCCGTCGTGAGTTCCTCTCCCACAGCCTGACCGCCGCGGCGCTCGCGGCATTGCCGGCATCTGTGTTCGCCGCCGACCGCCCCGCGCGGCCGCTGAAGCTGCTGGTGCTCGGCGGCACAGGCTTCCTCGGCCCGCACTTCGTCGAACGCGCGCACGCGCGTGGTCACACGCTGACCCTGTTCAACCGCGGCCGCAGCAATCCGACGCGTTTCGACGGCACGCCGCTCGCCGGCATCGAACAGTTGCGCGGCGATCGCAAGGACGATCTGGCCGCCCTCGAAGGCGACCGGCGCTGGGATGCCGTGCTCGACACCTCGGCGTACTTTCCCGGCGACGTCGCGCGTAGCGCCGGGCTGCTGGCCGGGCGCGTCGGCCACTACCAGATCATCTCGTCGATCTCGGTCTACGCCCGCAACGACATCGCCAATGACGAGGACAGCCCGCTGGCGACGCTGACCGATCCGGAAACCCGCACGATCACCGGCGAAACCTACGGCGGGCTCAAGGCCGCCTGCGAGCGCGCCGCGCAGGACGCGCTGCCCGGCAAGACCTCGGTGGTGCGGCCGGGGCTGATCGTCGGTCCGGGCGATCCCACCGACCGCTTCACCTGGTGGCCGGCGCGCGTGGATCGCGGCGGCGAGATCGCCGCGCCGGGCACGCCGCAGGACCCGACGCAGTGCATCGACGTGCGCGACCTCGCCGCCTTCCTGCTGCACCTGATCGAACAGGACACGACCGGCGTATTCAATGCCGATGCCGCGCCGGGCACGCTGACGATGGGCGGCCTGCTCGACAGCTGCGTGCGGCAGGCGAAGGCGGCCGGTGGCGCGCCCGACGCACGGCTCACATGGCTGCCGGCGGATTTCCTCGAGACGCAGGACGTCAAGGCGTGGTCGGACATGCCGGTGTGGATCGCGCCGGTCGGCGAGTACGCGGGCTTCGGCAGGACGCGTGTCGACCGGGCAGTCGCGGCCGGGCTGACGCATCGCCCGATCGACGACACGGTGCGCGACACGCTGACCTGGTGGCGCGCGCAGCCCGCCGAGAGACGCGCCGCGCCGAAGTCGGGTCTATCGCCCGAGCGCGAAGCCGCCGTGCTCGCGGCCTGGCACGCGCGGAGTTCCTGATCACGCGGCGCTTACGGACGACCCAGGGCCGCGACGGTGAACATCACCGCGCCCACCGCGAATGCCACACTGAGTCCATGCACCAGCGGGTGATGCACCCGCAGCCAGACGAACTGCAGTCCCAGCCGCAGCCACCAGAACGCGGCCATGCCGCCGAGCACCGCACGTCCGAGCGGAAGCCGCGAGTGCATCGGGCATCGCGAAGCACAGCAGTGCGATGCCGCTGAATACCCAGACCAGTTGTGCATTGGCGATCTGCAGGATCGCGCGGTTCGGACGCGTCGTGCTCCGCAGTGTGCGTGGCCAGTCGAACAGGCGCCAGAAGCCGAGATGGAACAGCGCGAACCCGGCGCTGTGGATGCCGCAGGCGAAGATCAGCCCGTCGACCGTGCCCACGGCGTCACCCGCCGCGTGCCGGTGTGCGCGGCGACACCCACATCGCGATCTCCGCGCGGAACACCGTATCGCCGGCGGTGTCGCGGACGACGATCTGCATCGGCAATGCATAGCCGGCGTCCGCGGTGTGCGGTGCGAAGGCGGGCGTCGCAGTCGCATGCATCGTCCCGGTCGCCTTCCTGAGGTATTCGACCGTCATGCCTTTCGGAATCCAGCGCATCGATGCGGGAATGCTGACCTCGGTGGTCAGTCCGCCGATCAGTTCGGCCAGATTGCACAGCGCGATCGCGTGCACCGTGCCGATGTGGTTGGTCACCGCGCGGCGGTGGCGCATCGTCGCTTCGCCATGGCCGACGCGCAGCACGGTGATGCGCGGCGCGATGCTGGCGAAGTAGGGCGCCTTGCGGCAGACGAGGAATCCGAACAGCCAGGCACCACCGGGCCAGCGGACGAGCTTGTCGCGAAGCTTGAGCAATGGTGCGGTCATGTCGATCTCCGCGGATCGGAATGCGTGCGCAATAGCCGGATGCGACGACGGCGGGACTGGCCCGCCGTCGTCGAGATCATCCGCGGTCCAAGATCAGGCCGCTTCGCGCGACCGGTCGTCGGCGGCCTGCGCCGGGGCGCGATAGCCGGCCGAACGCAGTTCCTCGGTGTCGAAGTCGTCGACGGTGATCGTGTCGAGGGTGAGCTCGCGCAGTTCCACCAGCAACGCGCGCTCTTCGGCCGTGATGTGGCCTTCGCGCACGGCCTCGTCGAGCTGCGCGTCGTAGTCCAGCGCCTCGATGCCCTTGGCCTTGAGCGCCTTGAGGAACTTGCGCTCCACCGGCTCGGCTGCGATCGCCTTGGCGAGGTAGCTGTCGATACGGCCACCCGGGTTGTTCTCGCACGGGGTCAGGAACACGCCCTGGGCGAGACGCGCGCGCGCCTCGTTCGGCGCCATCAGCAGGGCGGCGACGCGACGCGACAGACGATCGCCCGGCGCTTCGGCGCGACGGCCCCACGGGAAGATCAGCGCCCACATCAGCCAGCCGATCGGACGGATCGGGAAGTTGCGCAGCGCCGCCGACAGGGCGACCTCGATCTTGTGCACGCTGTCGTGGAAGGCCCAGGCCAGCAGCGGCTGGTCGGCCTGAGGCGCGCCTTCGTCGTGGTAGCGCTTGAGCATCGCGCTGGTCATGTAGACATGGCTGAGCACGTCGCCGAGGCGACCCGACAGCGATTCCTTGAACTTCAGCTTGCCGCCCAGCGTCAGCATCGACACGTCGGCCATCAATGCGAGATTCGCGGAATAGCGATCGAGCTTGCGGAAGTAGCGGCGGGTGTAGTCGTCGCCGGGCGCGGCACCGATCTTCGCGCCGGTCAGGCCGAACCAGAACGAGCGCACCGCATTGGAAATCGCGAAGCCGATGTGGCCGAAAAGGTTACGGTCGAATTCCTCGAGACCACGCTGGGTATCCGGATCCTGCGCCGCCTTCATCTCCTTCATGACCCACGGATGGCAGAGGATCGCGCCCTGGCCGAAGATCAGCAGGCTGCGCGTCATGATGTTCGCGCCTTCGACGGTGATCGCGATCGGCGCTGCCTGCCAGCTGCGGCCGGCGAAGTTCTTCGGGCCGAGGATGATGCCCTTGCCGCCGACGACGTCCATGACGTCGCTGATGACTTCGCGGCTCATCGAGGTGCAGTGGTACTTGGCGATCGCCGAGGGCACCGACGGCACGTCGCCGCGATCGACCGCGGCCGCGGTCGCCTGCGACAGCGCGCTGATCGCATAGGCCTTGCCGCCAATGCGCGCGAGGGCTTCCTCGACGCCCTCGAAGCGGCCGACCGACAGACCGAACTGCTTGCGGATGCGTGCATACGCGCCGGTCACCACCGCACCGGCCTTCGCACCGCCCGAGGCAGTGGAGGGGAGGGTGATTGAACGGCCCACGGCCAGACACTCGTTGAGCATGTTCCAGCCCTTGCCGGCCATCTCGGCGCCGCCGATCAGCTGGCTCAGCGGAATGAAGACGTCCTTGCCGTGGATCGGGCCGTTCTGGAACGGCGAGTTGAGCGGGAAGTGGCGACGGCCGATGTCCACGCCCGGCGTCTCGCGCGGCAGCAACGCCAGCGTGATGCCGATGTCCTGCGTGTCTCCGATCAGGCCGTCGGGGTCGTACATGCGGAAGGCCAGACCGATCAGCGTCGCCACCGGCGCCAAAGTGATGTAGCGCTTGTCGAAGGTCAGGCGCACACCGAGCACGTTCGCGCCGTTCCAGTCGCCCTTGCAGACGATGCCGTAGTCGGGGATGGACGTCGCGTCGGAGCCGGCGAACGGCCCGGTCAAACCGAAGCACGGCACTTCCTGGCCGATCGCCAGGCGCGGCAGGTAGTGGTCCTTCTGCTCCTTGGTGCCGTAGTGGTTGAGCAGTTCACCCGGGCCGAGCGAATTCGGCACGCCGACGGTCGAGCTGACGACGCTCGACACCGATGCCAGCTTCTGGATCACCTTGTGGTGCGCCAGCGCCGAGAACCCCAGACCGCCGTATTCCTTCGGGATGATCATGCCGAAGAACTTGTTCTGCTTGATGTAATCCCACAGCTCCGGCGGCAGGTCGGCGTGGACGTGGGTGATCTCCCAGTCGTTGATCATGCCGCACAGCGTTTCGACGGGGCCGTCGAGGAAGGCCTGCTCTTCGGCGGTGAGCTGCGGCTTGGGATAGTCGAGCAGCTTCTGCCAGTCGGGATCGCCGGTGAACAGTTCGCCCTCGAACCCGACCGAGCCGGTTTCCAGCGCGATGCGCTCGGTCTGCGACAGCGGCGGCAGCACCTTGCGGAAGAACGACAGCAGCGGCGTGGTGACCAGCGCCTTGCGAACGGGCGCGATCAGCAGCGGCACCGAGATCGCGGCGACCAGCAGGGCGGCGACGATCGTCGCGGTCGCATTGGCGCCCAGCAGCCAGCAGGCCAGCAGCACGGTGACGGTGATCGCCGCCCAGTAGGCGAGGCGCAGGCGATGGTAGGCGGCGAAGGCGCCCACCAGCAGGAAGGCGAGGAAGGGAATCGCGACGCTCATATCAACTCCGGCAATCGGCGTGGCAGGTGGCGGAGCCGGCGCATGGCCGGCTGCACGGGCGGGTCCCGATGCTGTCCGTACGGTCGAGTATGGTGACGCGTTCCGGCGAAGTCAATGTGCCAGCCGAGGCGTGTCGGGCGTGTCGATACTGTTGCGGATGGATGCGTATGGATAGACTGTCGCGATGACCAGACCTGCCCCGAAAACCGCGGCTGCGGCCGCGTCGAACGACGCGCCGCCGCCCGAACGTCCCGGCCGACTGAGCGCCGATGACTGGGCTCAGGCCGCGCTCGACCTGATCGCCGAAACCGGCGTGCAGGCCGTCGCGGTCGAACCGCTGGCGCGCCGCCTGGGCGTGACCAAGGGCAGCTTCTACTGGCACTTCCCCTCGCGCGACGCGCTGCTGCAGGCCGCACTGGAGCGCTGGGAGAACGTCGAGCAGGAAGCACTGTTCGGCGCGCTGGAAAAAGTGCCCGACGCACGCGAACGCCTGCGCGCGCTGTTCCACATGGTCGCGCGCGAGTACAAGTCGCACGTCATCTACAGCGCGCTGCTCAAGGCCCAGGACCATGCCACCGTGCAGCCGGTCATCGAGCGCGTCTCCAAGCGCCGCCTCGACTACCTCACCGCCTCGTTCCGCCAGGCCGGCCTCGGTCGCGAGGATGCGCAGCATCGCGCGCGGCTGACCTATGCCGCCTACGTGGGATTCCTGCAGCTCAACCTGCAGCTGCACCAGGCGCGCATGCAGCAGGACGAGTTCGACGCCTACGTCGAACATCTTGCGCAGACGCTGGTGCCGGCCTGACCGCAGCGTTCCGCGTGCCGCGATGAGCCTGTCCGTCGATCTCGTCGATGCACTCAAGTGCGCCCTGCGCGCGCAGGGCATGACGTACCGCACGCTGGCGCAGCGTCTTGGCCTGAGCGAGGCGGCGGTCAAGCGCATGTTTTCGCGGCGCGCGATGACGCTGGTGCGGCTGGAGTCGATCTGCGACGTGCTCGGCATCGGCCTGGAGGAACTCAGCGGCGCTGCAGGGCGTGGTCGCGAACCGATGGCGCGCCTCGACGAGACGCAGGAACAGGCGCTGGTCGACGACCCGGCGTTGATGCTGGCAATGTTTCTGAGCATCAACCGCTGGTCGCAGGCCGATGTGCTGGCGCTCTTCGACTTCGACATTCCGAAGTGGACGCATCTGCTGATGCGGCTGGATCGGCTGGGCATCATCGAACTGCTGCCGGAGAACCGCACCCGCACGCTGACCGCGCGCAACTTCCGCTGGCGCAGCGACGGGCCGATGGAGCGGCATTTCCGCACGACGCTGCTGGGTGACTATTTCTCCGCGCCGTTTACCGGTGACTGCGATGCATTGTTCCTGTTGAGCGGCAGTCTCGGTCGCGAAGGCATCGCCCAGATGCGCGCGCGCCTCGAGGATCTCGCGCGCGAGTTCGATAGTCTGCTGGCGCGCGATGCGGGACTGGACGTCGCGGCCCGCACCGGCATCAGCCTGGTGCTGGCACAGAAGCCGTGGATGTTGCAGCTGTTCGATCGCTACAGGCGCGCGCCTGCGCGTTGAGTCGCGGAGTGTTGCGACGCAGCGCGACCGGTTGCAGATGTGACGATTAGACTGCGGCGTCCCGTTCGCAGGAGTCGCCATGAACGCAGTGCCTTGTTCGCCGCCCGAAGCCGGGACCCGCCTGCAGGCACTCGCGGACTGGGTCGCCGAGGTGGCCGCGTTGACGCGACCCGATGCGATCCACTGGTGCGACGGCAGCGATGCCGAGTACGACGCCCTGCTGTCGCAGCTGCAGGCCGATGGCACGCTGATCCCGCTCAATCCAGACACGCATCCGGGATGCTGGCTGCATCGCTCCGATCCCGACGACGTCGCGCGCGTCGAGCATCTGACCTTCGTGTGCACGCGGGATGCCGAAGACGCCGGCCCGAACAACCACTGGATGGCACCCGACGCGGCGCACCGGAAGATGGACGCGCTGTTCGAGGGCTGCATGCGCGGCCGCACGCTATACGTCGTGCCCTATTGCATGGGTCCGATCGATTCGCCACTCGCGCGTTGCGGCGTCGAGATCACCGACTCGCCATATGTGGTCGCCAACATGCGCCTGATGACGCGCATGGGCGCGCCCGCGCTGCGTCGCATCGAGCGCGAAGGCAGCTTCGTCCGCGGGCTGCACTCGCTGGGTGAGCTCGATCCGGACCGCCGTTTCATCATGCACTTCCCCGAGGAGCTGTCGATCCAGTCCTATGGCTCGGGCTACGGCGGTAACGCGCTGCTCGGCAAGAAGTGCCACGCCCTGCGCATCGCGTCGTGGCAGGCGCGTGAGGAGGGCTGGCTGGCCGAGCACATGTTGATCGTCGGCATCGAGAATCCGCAAGGCGAGACGCACTACATCGCAGCGGCATTTCCCAGCGCCTGCGGCAAGACCAATCTCGCGATGCTGGTGCCGCCGGCAACCTATCTCGAAGCCGGCTGGAAGGTCTGGACGGTCGGCGACGACATCTGCTGGATGCGGCCGGGGACCGATGGTCGCCTGTGGGCGATCAACCCCGAGGCCGGCTACTTCGGCGTGGCACCGGGCACGTCGGCGAAGTCGAACCCCAACGCGCTGGCGATGATCCAGCGCGACACGATCTACACCAATGTGGCGCTCACCGGAGACGGCCAGCCGTGGTGGGAAGGTCTCGACGATCGCGTGCCGGCGTTTGACTGGCAGGGACGTCCCTACGATCCCGCGAACGGACCGGCGGCGCATCCCAATGCACGTTTCACCGTCTCTGCGCGTCAATGCCCCAGCTGGTCGCCGCGCGCGGAGGACCCGCAGGGTGTCCCGATCAGCGCGATCGTGTTCGGTGGCCGTCGCGCGACCACGATGCCGCTGGTCTTCGAAGCCCGCGACTGGGCCCATGGTGTGTTAGTCGGCGCGACGATGGCCTCGGAAACCACCGCCGCCGCGACCGGCCAGGTCGGCGTCGTACGGCGCGACCCGATGGCGATGAAGCCGTTCTGCGGGTATCACTTCGGCGACTATTTTGCGCACTGGCTTTCGTTCGACGTGCCCGGCGCGAAGCTGCCGAAGATCTTCCACGTCAACTGGTTCCGCAAGGACGCCGACGGCCATTTCCTGTGGCCGGGCTTCGGCGAGAACCTGCGGGTGCTGGAGTGGATCGTAGGGCGGGTGACCGGTCATGCGGCTGCCGAAACATCTCCGCTCGGTCTGCTACCCGTAATCGACTCGATCCAGATGCCAGCATCCGTTCAATTGGAAACGGAGCGCGCATCAATTCTCGGTTACGAACCCGAGCTCTGGGACGCGGATCGCGCCGAGGCCGGGCGCTCGCTCGCGACTTATCGCCCACGTCTTCCTCAGGATTTCGAGACGGCACTGCGCGCTGTTCCCGAATCCTGATCGCGCTGCCAGCCGGCGACGCTGTATTGGACACCGGCATCGTGGCTAGAATCGGGTGGATGTCCTTAACGGACGTTTCGGGAAGGCAGGCGTGACCGATTCTCTGGCCGGTCTGGCCCAGGCAGCAGGGCGCGCGGCGGCAGAGGGCCGCTGGCAGGATGCCGAGCGCTTGTGGGCGCAAGTTCGCGCGCTTGATCCAGGCAATGTCCAAGCGTTGTTCAGTCTTGGCGTGCATACGTTCCAACGCGGGGATTCGCTCGGAGCTCTGGAATTTCTGCAGGATGCGCGCGCGCGCGCGCCGCGCGATCCGATGATCGTGCTGACGTTGTCGCGCGTGTTCCGCGAGCTTTCCCAGCTCGACCAGGAATGGAGCGCGATCATCGCTGCACTGGAGATCGACCCCTACTTCCTGCCCGGGCTGCTGAGCAAGGCAGAGTTCGTCGAGCGACAGCGCCGGCCCCGCGTGGCTGCGGCGATGTTCCGAGATGCCCTCAAGGTTGCGGCGGACGAGTCGCAGTGGCCCGCGGCGTTGCGTCGGAGGCTGGAACACGCGCGGAAGATGGTCAAGGATGAGACGGACGAACTCACTGGATTCCTGGCGCACCGGATCGCGGCCAGTCGCAACGCGGCGGATGCAGCCGTGGCCAATCGCTGGGACGAGGCCGTCTCGATCCTTGCCGGCCGGACGCGGCCGTATCACTCGGAATGCAACCAGCTTTTCGCCCCGCGTCTTCCTGCGCTCACGTTCTACGACGACGCGCTGTTTCCCTGGATGCATGAACTCGAGTCGCGTACCGAAGCGATCAAGTCGGAACTACAGGACATGCTGGCCAGACGTGGCGGCGAGTTCGTTCCCTACATCCAGTACCGGCCTGGAGATCCCGTCAACCAGTGGGACAAGCTCAATCATTCGCGGAACTGGAGCGGCTTTCATCTCTATGCGCATGGGCAACCCGTGCAGGAACACCTTGTGCAGTGTCCGCAGACTGCCGAGGCACTCTCGCTGATCGACACGGTCGACATTCCCGGTCTGTGTCCCAACGCCATGTTTTCGGCTCTTGCGCCGGGCGCGCACATTCCGCCCCATACCGGAGAGACGAACGTGCGTCTGGTGGCACATCTGCCGCTTGTCGTTCCCGAGGGATGCCGCTACCGGGTCGGTTACGACTGGCGTCAGTGGCGCGAGGGAAAATGCTGGGTATTCGATGACACGATCGAGCACGAAGCACGCAATGACAGCGATCAGACTCGGGTGATTCTGATGTTCGATGTGTGGAATCCTCTGCTCGGACGGGAAGAGCGGGAGATGGCTTCGGCACTCGCCGGCGCAATGCGCGAGTGGCGCAGTGGGGATGATGTGCTCTGAGGTATTCTCTTCGCGTCCACCCGATGGAGACGCCGATGCGCGTTGCGTCGTTGCTGATTGTGTGGGGACTCGCGACACCACTCGCAGCTGGGGCGACCGAGGAAGCGCCGCATCCTTGCGCACGCGTGTCTGCGCCGGCCGAACGTCTCGCCTGCTACGACAAGGCGTTTCCACTTCCAGGGGAGGTCGTCGCCGCGGATGCGCAACAGGCGCAGGCGGGATTCGGCCTGACGCGTGGCCACGGACGGAAGGTAACGGGGGGAGGCGGCGGTATCGCGCAGGTGGCACCGGACCGCATCGAATCCCGCGTGGTGAGCGTGGCGCACGGGGGAGGCGGCCAGCGACGCTTCGAACTCGACAATGGACAGGTCTGGATGCAGGCGGACGCGAACAGCAACGGTCACGTCCGATCGGGCGACGTGGTGCAACTTCGCAATGGCGCGCTCGGCAGTTATCAGCTCAGAACGCCCAGCGGTGTGATGGTGCGCGTTCGCAGAGTCCGTTGAAGCGGCAGGCGTGACGCTGCTTTCCAGTTCGTTGAGCCCGTCCGAGGCAACGCGCTTTCGCAGTGCGATCGCATACCTGCAGGCAGGACAGTCCGCATCGGCATTGCGAATCGCCAGAGATCTGATCGCGCAGGCGCCGCGCGCTGCCGATGCCTGGCAACTTCTGGGGATGTGTCTTGCCGATACACGAATGCCTGGAGAGGCAGAGCGCGCATTCGAGCGGGCGCTCGCGCTGGCGCCCGGCAATGCGACTGTGCTTCGCAACTACGCCACGAGTTTCGCTCGCCTCGGGAAGGGCTTGCGCGCCGATACTCTGTACGAATCCGCAGTGCCGGTGTTGCGCAAGGCGCTTGCGCTCGCTCCGGACCTGGCGTCAACGTGGGTGGATCTGGGCGTCGCACTGAGGATGTCGGGGCGGATCGACGAGGCGTTGACCGCGTATCGGCGCGCCGAGTCGTTGCTGGATCCGGACAGCGCAGGCAGTCTTGCAGTCACCGACGCCATCACCGGCGTGCTTGCCGATTCCGGTCGAACAGACGAGGCGCTGGTGCATGCGCAGCAGCTTGTGGCCCGTCACCCCCGCATGACGTTTGCACACGAGACTTTGAGCAGACTGCTGCGAGAACACGGGGCCGAGCAAACACCGGACGAGGATCCATTCGGATCGTTTCTTGCCGCTGCCTCTGCTCAACCCGACAACCATGAGTTGCAGTTGGGACTCGCGCGCATGCTCTTGTCTGCCGAGCGCGCCGATGAGGCCCTGCACGTGCTGGATCGACTCAGGGGAGCGCTTGATGCGGCCGACCCTCTGCTGGACTGGTTCACCGCCGACGCTCTCGACATGCTCCACATGCCCGACCGGGCGGCACGTCTTTATGCAGCGGCCGACCGTAGCGGACTGGGCAAGATGCCGGCTTTTCTCAACGCCTACGCGCGACACGCGTTCCGCACCGGCACGTTCGATCTCGCCGAGGCCTTGGCCGGACGCGCGATCGGCGTCGAGCCGCACAATCAGGAAGCGTGGGCGCATCGGGGAACCGCATGGCGTCTCGCCGGCGATGCGCGCGAGGACTGGCTGTGCGATTACGACAGGCTGGTCGCGTATGTCGAGGTTCCCCCTCCGGACGGCTACCCGGATGCTTCGATATTCCTCGATGCGTTGACGGAGGCGCTCGCCAGGCTGCATGGCGCCAGCCGGGCGCCGATCAGCCAGAGTGTCCGAGGCGGCACGCAGACTGCGGGGCAGTTGTTCGGCCGTGACAATGAAGTGATCCAGGCGACCGAGCGTGCAACGCGTGCGGCGGTCGAAACCTGGCTCGCGGCATTGCCGAAGGACCTGCATCATCCATTTCTCGGGCGCAGAATGTCGAGCGTGCGTTGGGCAGGATCGTGGTCGGTCAGACTCAAGGCCTCGGGTCGCCACTCCAACCACATTCATCCGCAGGGCTGGGCAAGTTCGGCATTCCATGTATCGGTACCGTCAGGCGTCCGTGATGCGAATTCGCCTGCGCGAGATGGCTGGCTCCAGTTCGGGGCGCCTTTGGAGTCACTCGGTCTCGATCTCTCGCCGCGCCGGATGATCCGGCCGGCGCCCGGATACCTTGCGCTGTTTCCGTCCTACATGTGGCACGGCACGGTACCTTTCGATGCGCCCGAATCACGGCTGACAATCGCTTTCGACATGCAGCCCAACGAAAAAGCTGACTGACAACGGGTGATCTCGCGTGCGTCCATCGTCGAGCGCCGCCGGAACCCGTGACGGAGCGGCATCGGTCAGGGTGGTGCACCGCTCGCGTTGAGCGCAGTATGTGATGACCGGTCGACATCCATCCTCCTTCACCCGAGGTCTTTCGCATGCGTATCGAAGCTTTCGGTTGTTCACGGTCTCTTCGGCCTGGTCCCTTTGCTCCGGTTGGGGAGCGGTCGCGCCGCGCCGTTGTGGCTTCGGGGGCGCTGATGGCGTGTCTGGCGTTCTCGGGGCAGGTCAGCGGCCAGGCGCCGCCGCCTGAGAGCCCGGCGGCGACAGAGGCACTGCCTGCTGACGTACCGGCAAGCAATGAGAAGATCTGTCGCTATGAAGATGTGACCGGCAGTCGGATGCGAAAGCGGGTGTGTCACACGGCGGAGCGCTGGGAAGCGCGGGAACGCCAGTCGAAGGCTATGGTGCGTGAGTTGGACGACAAGCCGGTGCGAGGCTACACGCACGAACTTTGACTGGAGAGATACCACGCGTCAGCGTGCTGGCCAGGGCGCGCGCCTGCGGGGACTGGGCGGGAAGCTGCAAGTTGGATGCTGCGGTGTGAAAAAAGGGGCAGGCCAGTGGCCCGCCCCTTTTTGACGACGTTCGATGCAAGTCAGAACTTCAGCGAGACGCTGCCGAAGAAGTACCGGCCGGCCTGATCGTAACCGCCCAACGCGTTGGCATTCGCCGCCAGACCGCTGTCGCCCACGAACGGCGGCTCCTTGTCGAGGACGTTGTTGACACCGAGAGAAATCACGGCAGGTCCGAAATTCACACTGCCGTTGAGATCGAGGTAGCTGTACGAAGGCACCCCGTTCTCGATCCAGATAACGCCGTCCTGGATCGTGCTGCCGTCGACGTCCTTGTAGTCCATCTCGCCAACATAGCGCCAGCGTAGACCGAGCGCATAGCGATCCCACGAATAACGGGCAGCAGCAACGTGACGCCACTTCGGCGTCTGGCAGCCATAGGTGTCGTTCACCAGTCCCTTGCAGTCGAAGCCGGTGCTGGGCTCGGAATCGAGCGTCTGGGTGTAGTCCTTGAGAACGTAATTGCCCCCCAGCGTGGTGGTCAGCCGGCCCGGGCCCACCGTCATCGCATAGCTTGCGGCCAGATCCAGACCCGAACGCTTGAAGATGCCGATGTTGTCCTGCAGGTTGTTGATGTTGCCCGTCCCGGGATCCGAGGCCTGGCCGATCCAGAGATCGTAATCGCCGGAGCGCGCGTCGCGGTTGATCCGATCGCAGTACAGGCCCTGTTCCATGCAGAGAATCTGGATGGTGTTGTAGCCGATACCTGCGATCGCCCCTTCGATCTCCACGCTGTACCAGTCGAGCGAGAGGTTGAGGTCCTCGATGGGCTCGATGGCGAAGCCGACTGTGTAGGTGTCTGCGACTTCAGGCGCGAGGCTGGGATTGCCGCCGGTGATGTTGTTGTACTGGTTGGCCGGATTGCTCGGCACATTGCCGTATACCGAAAGCGGAACGCCCGTGCGCGCGCATTGCTCGGCGGTGTAGCTGGGATTCGGGCCCGCGCACAGATCGGTGCCGCCCGTGTTGAGTGCGATGCGTTGCGGGTAGTAGAGGTCGTTGAGGCTGGGCGCACGGACGGCACGATTGTAGCCAGCCCGTACGAGGAGCTTGTTGTCGAGGAACGAGCTGCTCAGGCCGAGCTTGTAGGTGTCGTAATTTCCCGAGGTATCGTCATCCGAATACCGGTAGCCGAGCGATGCATCCAAGCGGTTGAAGGCGCCAGTGCCGACGTAGATGGGGAGCGCAGCCTCCAGGAAGAAGTCGTTCACGGTATTCGACGCATTCACCGGCAGGTTGGCTGCACCGGCGCCGGCGAAATTGCCTGCTGCCGAATCGCCGTCGTACTCGGTTTCATACGAGTAGTCGCGACGCTCCATACCGAACGCCAAGCCGATCTCCTCTCCGTCGGCAGTCGGGAAACCGAATCCGAGATAGCCATTGGCTTCCGCGGAGAAGGCGCGATAGCTCGTCTTGTAGATACTGAAGCTGGTACCTGCCATCGCATCTGCCGCTTCCTGGCTGATGTTGTTGTTCCAGATGTCGTACAGCGTGCAGCCGGCGAAGGTGCCGTAGACCGGATCGGTACAGCCGAGCGCGGCCGCGGCGATGCGGCTGTTGAGGAAATCGTTCTTGCCGATATCGATGGTCTTGGTCTTGCCGGACAGCAGTGACACGTCGTAGGTCCAAGACGAGTCGAAGAACGCACCGCGTACACCGGTGGTGATGCGGTGGCTGGTGTCGTCGCTCAGATGGATGCGTGGACCGCCTTCGACATTGCGCTTGTAGAGCGTGACGCGTGCTTGAGGCGTGGTGACCCCGGTGTCCGCGCAGAGCGTGCCGATCAGCGGATTGTCACAAGCCACGTTGACCGGTACACCGAAGGCGCCGGACTCGGCGATCTGCTGGTCCGAACTGCGTTCCAGGAACAACGCCTCGATGTAGGGCTCGAAATGCTCGTTGATTTCGAAGCTGCCCATGAAACCCGCCGTCACGCGCTTGTCGGGCCGCTGATAGAAATTGATCGGCGCGTAGTTGTAGAGCGGGAAACCATTCTCGTAGCCACTGCCGTTGTAGACAAAGTTGTTGTCGGTTCCCTGCGGCCACGGGACGACGGCGCCGTTCGCGAACTGATTGACGAGGAACCGGCCTGGATCTGCGGTGCCAGAGCCGCCGCATACGGGTGCGTCGAAATACACCGCACAGCTGGAGTAGTCGCGCTGGCCTTGAAAAAGCGCTTCGTTCTCGCGCCAGGTCAGCCAGCCAACCGCGTGGCCCCTGTTGTCGGCGAAGCTGCCGCCGAGCACGACTTCCGCGTTGCGGCTGATGCCGTCGAAGCCGGAGTTGCCGGTGGGATAGTCGAATCCACTTTCTTCATTGAGGGCCTGGATCGCACGGTTGTCGTTGTTGTGCTGATAAGCCGAATAGCCGAGGTTGAAGCTGGCGCCTTCGAACTTGTCGTCCAGGACGAAATTCACGACGCCGGCGACGGCGTCGGCGCCGTAAACAGCGGATGCGCCGCCTGAAAGAATGTCGACACGGCGGATGAGCGCGGCGGGCACGATCGAAGGATCGGTGACTTCGTTCCGGCTTGCCGGCAGGCGGCGACCGTTGACCAGCGTCAAGGTGCGCTGCGGACCCAGGCCACGCATGGAGATGGTGGCGTGACCGAACGACCCGTTGTTCTCGAAATTGTCGAAACTGAGGTCGATCTGCGGCGACTGGTTCACAAGATCCTCGACCGTGGTCGCGCCGTAGGTGGTGAACTCTTCGCCGCTGATTTCCGTGATCGGACTTGATGCGGTGAACGTCTGACTCTTGATGCGCGAACCGGTGACGGTGATCGTGTCGAGATCGGTTGCGGTTGTGGAACCTTGCGCCTCCTGCGCGAATGCAGTGCTCGTACCGGCCATCCCGGTTGCGCCTGCGATGAGCGCGATGGCAATCGCGTCCCGCAGCTTGTTGGTCTTCAAGCTCATCTCTCTCTCCAGAAGATTCGTAGGATTCCCCCCGCCCTCACCGCGCTCGCGACGTCAAACGACGCGCCAAAAACGGCAAGGTGGACCGATCCTAGCGTCGCCTGACTGGAAATTAAAGACTTGTTACGAGCGCGCGCTGTGCTCGATGCACAGCATTGCCTCCCGGCAATCGCTTGCGGGACGTCGATTTCGATGTGTCGGCAGGTCTCAGCGGCCGCGCGCCGCTGCGATTTCCAGGGACTTGCGGAAGGTTCCGACCTGAAGCGGCCTACAGATCCTGCTGATACCGGATATACGGCACCGCGCCCTCGTCGTCCGCGTTCTCGGTCATCTTCGAGAACGGGTTCTTGCCGCGGGTGATGACGTTGTCGGCGCCCACGGTGAGCTGGCCGCTCCAGGGCGTGCGCCAGCTGACGCCGAGGCCGACGCCTTCCCACTTGGGGAGGCCTGGCGTGTCGACGACCTGGCCGACGATGTTGGCACTGAAACGGCCGATGCCGCCGCCGACGCTGAGGCTGCGGCTCGTCCAGTGGTCGCTGAGGTTGGCCGGCGCCGCGGCACTGGGGATCAGCGTGGCCTTGGCCAGGGTGCCGGCGAGCGAGACATAGGCGTCGTCACCCACATCCTTCTTGGCGAACACGGTGAGATCGTGCACGTCGACCTCGCCAGCCGAGGCGGCGCGCGAGGGACTGAGCCAGGCGGGCAGGGTCTCGCGGCCTTCGCCGAAGCTCAGACCGACCCCGCCGCCCGGGCGGCTCATGCTGGCCGTCGCGCTGGCGCGGCGGTTGCCCGATGTGCCGTCGCCGACCGAGGCCAGCTGGCAATTGCGGGCAAGGCTGCTGACCGCGCCGTTGAAGCTGCTGCCCGGGCTGCAGAGCAGGGCGAGGGAACTGCCGGCCTCCAGGCCGAACGCGGCGTCGAACTGGTTGTCGCCGAAACGCCAGCGACGGCTGGCCGGGTTCGCACTCGCCGGCTCGAGGACCAGGAACGCTTCGACCTTGCCGGAGGTGTCGAGCACGGGCAGCACGGTCTGGTTGCGCTTTTCCTGCGCAGACGCGCCCGAGGCCGCCGCGAGGGCAAGGCCGAGAGCAAGCATCAGGCGCGTGACGGGCAGTCGCATGGCCGTGTGACCCGGTCCGTTCCGGGAAGTTCCCCTATCGTTCGATCCGTGACTCTAGAGCGTTTATGTTTATTTAACAATCCTGCAGGCGACCCAATCGCGACTCACTGCAGCCGGTCTGCCGCTTCGACATCGGGGACCGGCGTGTCGAGCAAGGTTTCGACCTCTTCGCCAGTGAACGCGTACGCGGTGCCGCAGAACTCACAGACCACGCGCGCTTCGCCGTCGACGACCGCAGCACGCGCCTCCTCGGCGCCCAACGAGACCAGCATCGCCTCGACCCGGGCCCGAGAGCAGGAACAGCCAAACGCCAGTGGTTTCTCCCCGAGCACCTGCGGGGCGTCTTCCGGGAACAGACGCGTAAGCAGCGTTTCGGTAGGCCATCGGAGCAGTTCATCCGTCGACAGGGTGTCAAACAGGGCGCCGACGCGATTCCAGCCATCGTCGTCGCCGGTGTCGCCCGGCAGCTTCTGCACCATCAAGCCGGCGGCGCGGTCGCCGTCGACGGCCAGGAGCACGCGCGTGGGCAACTGCTCGGACTGGCGGAAGTAGTCCTCGAAAGCCTCCGACAGGGAGCCCGACGTCAGCGCGACGAGACCCTGGTAGCGGTTGGGCTCACGATTGGGCGACGGATTCTCGATGGTGATCGCGAGCATCGCCTCGTCGCCGAGCGCGCGCAGATCGCGTGACACGTCGCTGCCGTCGCCGTCGTACCGGGCGATGCCGCGGATCGTGCCGGCGGCGGTGCACTCCGCGAACAGGGTGCGCAGCGGACCGGGCGCGCGCAATTGCACCGACAGCCGCCCGTCGACCTTGGCGTGTCCGGTGAACAGCGCCGAGGCGACGCAGGCTTCGCCCAGCATTTCGTCGACAGCCGCGGGGTAGGGGCCGTTCGCGCGCACGGCCTGCCAGGCCTCGTGCAGGTGCACACGCACGCCCCGCACGCCGGCGGTCTGCAGCAGGAAGCGGGAGAGGCGGTCGCTGTCGGGCTGTTCGATGTCGGTCATGTCGGCTCGCAGGGGATTTCGATTGGCGATGTCGGGGGCGCCCGATAGAGTGGCCGCCATGGAGCATCCGGATTCCCCACATGGGGGCGGCCACGCCGCCCCGCAAGCGCGCCCGTCGTTCGTCCGGCGTTGGCTGAAGCGGCTTTGCTGGCTCGCGGTGCTGGCCATCGTGCTGCCGATCCTGCAGGTGCTGGTGCTGCGGTTTGTCGATCCTCCGTTCTCGAGCTTCATGGCGATCCGCCAGATCGAGGCCTGGACCGGCGGGGAGCGCGACTTCCATCTCTATTACCAGTGGCGCGATCTCGACCGGATCGCACCATCGCTGCCGGTGTCGGTGATCGCCGCCGAAGACCAGAACTTCGCCCGGCACCGCGGCTTCGATCTCGATGCGATCGAAAAGGCCCGCGCGCACAACGCGCGTGGCGGCCGCATGCGCGGTGCCAGCACGATCAGCCAGCAGACCGCCAAGAACCTGTTCCTGTGGAGCGGCCGCAGCTGGTTCCGCAAAGGGCTGGAGGCCTACTACACGCTGCTGATCGAGACGCTATGGCCGAAGACACGGGTCCTCGAGGTCTACGTCAACGTCGCCGAATTCGGTGACGGCATCTACGGCGCGCAGGCCGCGGCGAAGCGCCACTTCGGCAAGGACGCGGCGCGCCTGGGCGCAAACGAAAGTGCGCGCCTGGCCGCGACGCTGCCCAGCCCACGCCGCTACAGCGCATCGCGGCCCGGGCCGTACGTGCAGCGTCGCGCGCAATGGATCCAGCGCAACGCGCGCCAGATCGGCGGCGAGGCGTATCTGGAGTCGCTGCGATGAGCGTGCAGCGCCTGACCATCGTGGTCGCGGCCTTCGACGAGGCGCGCGCGCTGCCGGTGCTGCATCCGCGCATCGCCGCGGTGATGGACGTGCTGGCGGCCGACGGACTCGAGGCGCGTGTGCTGTACGTCGACGACGGCAGTGGCGATGCGACCTGGGAGGTGATGCAGGGCCTGGCCGCAGGCGATGCGCGTGTGGCGCTGCTGCGGCTGTCGCGCAACTTCGGCAAGGAGATCGCGCTGACCGCCGGTCTGGATCTTGTGACCGAAGGCGCGGCGATGATTCTCGATGCCGACGGGCAGGACCCGCCGGAACTGATTCCCCGGTTCGTCGCACATTGGCGCGCGGGTTTCGACGACGTCCACGGCACGCGCTTGAGCCGGGACGGCGAGAGCTGGCTCAAGCGGTCGACTGCCCATTTGTTCTATCGCGTGATGCAGCGTCTGGCCAAGACGCCGATGCCGGCCGATACCGGCGACTACCGCCTGCTGTCAGAGCGCGCACTCGCCGGACTGCGGCAGCTGCGCGAGCGACACCGCTTCATGAAGGGCCTGTTCGGCTGGGTCGGGTTCAACCGGATCGCCGTGCCGTATGCGCGCGAGCGACGCATCGCCGGCCGCACCAAGTTCGGCTTCTGGCGGCTGTGGAATTTCGCGCTCGACGGCGTGACCAGCTTCTCGACCGCGCCCTTGCGCCTGGCGACCTACGTCGGCGTGCTCACGGCCTGCGGCGCGTTCGCGTTCGCGTTGTACGTGATCGCCAAGGCGATGATGTACGGCGACCGCGTTGCCGGCTGGCCGACGATGATGGCGGTCATCCTGTTCCTCGGCGGGGTGCAGCTGGTCGCGCTGGGCGTGATCGGCGAGTACCTCGGACGGTTGTACGAGGAGTCCAAGCAGCGTCCGCTGTATCTGGTCAGCGCTTGGCATCCGGCGCCCGGGCCGGGCGTCTTGGCGGATCGCTGATCCCTACTTCGCGTAGGGGCCGCCGCAACCGCTGTCTTCGCCGCCGCCGAGTTCCAGCGTCGCGAGCAGGGCGGCCGGGGGGGTGATCGTGCCCAGCGCGATCGCGATCGCCCCGCGCAGGCCCAGCCGCGCGAGGTCGGGCCGGAAGCTCGGATCGGCGAAGGTGCCGCCGATCGTCAGCGGCGTGCGCAGGGCGAGGAAGCTGCGATCCTTCGGACGCGGCTTGAGCAGCAGGTCGAGCTGTTCCTCGCGCAGGTTGATCGTGCCTTCGCCGATGATGATCGTGTCGGTGGTGTCGAATGCGAACGCGCGCGTCTGCATGACACCGCGCTGCACACCGAAGTCCGCGAACGCGCAGCGCACCGGAATCTGCTTGTCCTTGCCGATCAGATATTTCAGCGCCTCGTAGATGTCGATGCCGGCCAGCTCGACCAGCAGGTTGCTCACGCGCCCGGCGCCCATGCCGACGGCAACATCGCCGTTCGCCGTGCCGAGCATCGCGGCCACCGAATTGCCCGTACCGCCCAGATTGAAGTCGCCGCCGATGCGACCGACCGCGTCACCGGCCAGCGTGTCGGGCGGGAAGAGGCCGCCGAGACTGATCCGGCGCACGGACGCCTGCAGGCGCGTGTCGATGGTGTCCTGACGGGCGTCGAGCTGGATGTTCGAGCGGATCGTGCCGTCGGCGACGCCGAAGTTCAGCGGCTCGAGACGCAGCAGGCCGGCATCGAGCTTCAGATGCGCGTCCATGTCGTCGATCGGCAGGCTCGGCGCGTTGATGCGCTGCGCGCGCAGACGCACATCGGCATCCATCGACCGGAGCTTGGTCAGGTCATAGGGCGTGTCGGGGAGCACGCGACCTTTGGCCGCGAGCGCACGTTCGCGCTCCACGAGCTCGGGATCGAGCGCTTCGCCGTTGTCGGCATCGGGCGTGCCGCCGACGAAGCCGGCGAGATCGTCGAAGTCGAGACGCCTGGAGACCAGATCGGCCTTGAGAAACGGGCGGTCGCGTCCCAGCGTCACCGCGGCCGAGCCGTTGAGATCGCTCTGACCGACCTTGCCGGTGAAGCCGTCGTAGTGCCAGGTGTTCGTGGCCGCGTCGCGGGTCAGGCGGCCGTCGAGCGCATAGGGCGGCGTATCGGGCAGGGCAACGCCGACAAGCGGATACAGATCCGCCAGGTTGCGGCCGGACAGCCCGAACTGCAGATCGAAATCGCGCAGCTGGAACGGTGCGACCAGCGCGCCGCGCACGTGCGCGCGGGTTGCCCCCGCGCGTGCGCGCAGGTCGATGCGATAGGGCTTGTCGGTGTCCTGCAGCGCCAACGGCGATTCGGCCATGCCTTCGAGGGTGAAACGGTTGCCCGTCCAGCTGCCGCCGCCTTCGATGGCGATGGCAGGCGCGGCATCTTCGCCGCCGCGTGATTCGCGACTCGACAGGCGCACATCGATGTCGGTCTGGCCGGGAACATCGAGAAAGCGCAGGCGCCCATCCTCGACCCACAGGCGGCGGATCTGCGGCGGCGGGCCGTCGCCTCCGTCGCCGAACGCGATGTCCCAGTTGCCCGGGCCGCCGTCGGGATCGGTCTCCAGCCGCAGGATCGGCTTCACCAGCCGGATTTCGGGCAGACGGACCTCGCGCTTGAACAGCAGCGGGAAGACTTCGAACTGGATTTCCAGCCGTTCGACCGATGCCATCGTCTGCGACTCGGACCAGTCGGCATTGGCGAACCGCAACGCATCGGCGCGCACGGTGGTCGTGCGGCCCAGATCCACGTCGAGGTCGCCACCGATGACGAGCGCGCGGCCGGTGCGCGCTTCGACGATGCGTTCGACCGGTCCCTTGAACCAGTTCCAGTCCCACAACAGGATCAACAACACGATCGCGACCAGCAGGACGAGTGCCCCGATGCGCAACGGCCGCGAGGATGCGAGGCCTTGCAATCGCGGATGTCTCGGGGTCGTGGCGGTCGTCGGTGTCGGCGTCATGGCGGGTCCTTGTGCAAGGCCACCATCGACGCGCTCCGGTCAAATACGGGTGAACATTCCGTTGCGCGAAGCGCTCAGTCCACGGTCTCGGGCGTGTCGGTTTCGAGCCCTGCGACCGAGCAGCGCACGGTGCGGCCGTTGTCCTGCGAGAGTTCCGCGCCGTCGTCGCTGGTGACGAAGCGCAATCCGACTTCCGACCAGACCGGCGGCTTGCTGCCGCGGATCACGCCCAGATTGACGATGCGCCCGTCGGTCATCCGCAAGCGCGCGAAGCGACCGTCGCGGATGATCTCGACCACCGCCGCGCCAGGGCAGTCGTAGCGCGCGGTCACCGTTTCCGGCGCAGGCGGAAGCGCGGGTGCGGCGGGCGGTGCGGGCGCAGCAGGCGCGGGCGGCGCAGGCGGTGCGTCGGGTGTACAGGCCGACAGTGCGAGCGTGCCGGCAACGAGAACGGAAACGGATATGCGTCGCATGCGAAAACCCCGCGTGGCTTCGAAGGTGGACATCATGCGCCCGCGCGCTCAACGCGCTGGCACGACCTGCGCCAGCACCGCCACGTAGTGGCAGACGCTGCCGCCGATGCAAAACAGGTGCCAGATCGCATGCGCGTACGGAATCGAATCGCGCATGTAGAAGAAGGTGCCCAGCGTATAAAACAGGCCGCCGGCGATGATCCAGCTCAGCGTCCAGGTATCGAGGGCGGCGGCGACCGGGCCGATGGCGATGACCACCAGCCAGCCCATCGCCACGTAGATCGCGGTCGACAGGCCGCGGAAGCGCCCGGTGTAGAATAGCTTGAACACCACGCCCGCCAGCGCCAGCGTCCAGATGGTGCCGAACAGCCACCAGCCCAGCGTGCCGCGCAGGCCGATCAGCGTGAACGGCGTATAGGTGCCGGCGATCAGCAGGTAGATCGCGCAGTGGTCGAAGACCTTGAGCCGGCCCTTGGCGACCGGGTGGTTTATCGCGTGATAGAGCGTGGACGCCAGGTAAAGCAGCAGCAGCGAGACGCCGAACACGATCGACGCGCCGAGCTGCCAGCCGTTGCCGTACAGCGCCGCGAGCGTGATCAGCACCGCGCCGCCGGCCAGGGCCGCGGTTGCGCCCAGGCCATGGGTCAGGGCGCTGGCGAGTTCTTCGCGCTTCTGGCGCAGCGTGAGGGCAGGGGCGTTCATCGGCGTCCGGTGGGGGAAGGGACGCCGTCGATTATGGCCGGATGCCGACGTCCTGTCAGACGCCGGCCGTCATGCTCAAGCGGCCGACACCGCGTGCGCATGCTCGCGCGTGGCGAGGAACTCCACGCCCGGCGCGCGTTCCTGTGCCAGCTGCAGGTTCACGCGGGTCGGCGCCAGATAGACCAGCTGGTCGGCAGCGTCCACGGCGAGGTTCATGGCGTTCTTGTCGCGGAACTCTTCGAGCTTCTTCGCATCGGTGCAGCGGATCCAGCGCGCCGTATTGACCTGCACTGGTTCGAACGAGGCATCCACGCCGTACTCGTCCTTCAGGCGATAGGCCACCACGTCGAACTGCAGCACACCGACCGCGCCAAGGATCAGGTCGTTGCTCATCAGCGGCTTGAAGAACTGCGTCGCGCCTTCCTCCGACAGCTGTGCCAGGCCCTTCTGCAGCTGCTTGAGCTTGAGCGGATCGCGCAGGCGCGCGCGGCGGAACAGTTCCGGCGCGAAGTTCGGGATGCCGGTGAAGGCGATGTTCTCGCCCTCGGTGAAGGTGTCGCCGATTGAGATCGTGCCGTGGTTGTGGATGCCGATGACATCGCCCGGATAGGCCTCGGCGGCGATCTCGCGATCGCTGGCCATGAAGGTCAGCGCGTTGGCGAGCTTGAGCGGCTTGCCGGTCCGCGGGTGGAAGGCCTTCATGCCCGCCTCGAAACGACCCGAACACACGCGCATGAATGCCACGCGGTCGCGGTGCATCGGGTCCATGTTCGCCTGGATCTTGAACACGAAGCCGGTGAGCTTGTCTTCCTGCGGCGCGACTTGGCGCGTGGTCGTCTCGCGCGGCTGCGGCGGCGGTGCATGCTCGACGAAGAAGTCGAGCAGCGGCTGCACGCCGAAGTTGTTGACGCCCGAGCCGAAGAACACCGGCGTCTGGGTACCGGCGCGGTAGGCCTCGAGATCGAAGGGATGGCTGGCGCCCTGCACCAGTTCCAGTTCGTCGCGCAGGTTGGCCAGCATCTGCTCGCCGATTTTCTCGGCCAGGCCCGGTGCGTCGATCGACGGGAAGATCGTCGAATCCTGGCGCGTGAAGTTGCGGCCCGGCTCGTAGAGATGCACTTCGCCGCTGACCAGATGCACCACCCCCTTCAGGCGCTGGCCCATGCCGATCGGCCAGGTCACCGGCGCGCACTGGATGCCGAGCACGGTCTCCACTTCGTCGAGCAGGTCGATCGGGTCCTTGCCCTCGCGGTCGAGCTTGTTGATGAAGGTCATGATCGGCGTGTCGCGCAGCCGGCAGACCTCCATCAGCTTGATCGTGCGTTCCTCGACGCCCTTGGCGACGTCGATGACCATCAGCGCGCTGTCCACGGCGGTGAGCACGCGATAGGTGTCCTCGCCGAAGTCGGCGTGGCCGGGCGTGTCGAGCAGGTTGACGATGCGGCCCTCGTAGGGGAACTGCATCACCGAGCTGGTCACCGAGATGCCGCGCTCCTTCTCCAGTGCCATCCAGTCGGACGTCGCATGGCGCGCGGCCTTGCGGCCCTTGACCGAGCCGGCCATCTGGATCGCGCCGCCGAACAGCAGCAGCTTTTCGGTCAGCGTGGTCTTGCCGGCGTCGGGATGCGAAATGATCGCGAACGTGCGGCGGCGGGAGCTTTCGGAAGCGACGTCGGACATGCGGGCGCGCACGCGGGACGTGCGGTCTCGGGAATCGGGGAACCGGCGATTATACGCCGCCGTGCGGCCGGCTCAGGGCGCAGCTGGAGCAGCGTCCTGCGGGAACGTCGTGAAGCGCAGTGGGCCGTCCGGCCCCGACATCCGGAACGCCAGCGATTCGAGCCGCATGCCGCGGTTGGCCTGCACCACGAAGTGCAGATGCGGCGCGGTGCTCAAGCCGGTATTGCCCGAAAAGCCGATGATCGTGCCGCGCAGCACGCGCGTGCCGGGGGCGACGACGACGCCGCCCTTCTGCAGGTGGGCGTAGAGCGCCATCGTGCCGTCGTCGTGAAGAATGCGGATGAAGTTGCCGCGAACGCGATCGTCGGCGGGATCGAAGGCGAGCCGGGGGTCAAGACGGGCCGTGGCATCGGCGGCGACCTGCATCGCCAGACCGTCGCGCGCTGCCAGCACCGGTGTGCCGGCGGGCACGGCGAAATCGACCGCGTGCCGGTTCTCGGCATCGTCGTGGCTGAAACCGCCGCCGTAGCCCTGGGTGATCCGCACCGGTGCGTCGCGCAGCGGATACAGATACTCCACGTTGCGCGGCCGCGGATTCGGCAGACCGGGCACCGCCGGCAGGCGCAGCCGTGCGCCGGGTGCGTCGGTGCCCAGGCGCGCGAGCAGCACGCGTCCGCCGGCGGGCACCGTAGTACGGACCGGCAACGCCGGATCGGCGCGCGGCGTCGGGCCTTCGGCGAGCAGGGTGACTTCGACCGGGCCGGCCAGCGAATTCACCGCGGTTGCTTCGGTCGTGCCGCCGCGCGTCCGCAGTTCGAGCGAGACGTGGGGCATTCGCCCGGCATCGCCGGCGTCGGCGCGAACCGCGTCCGCAACGGGAGACACGCCGGGCCAGGCGCCGGACGAGGGGGTCTGCGCCTGTGCGATGCCCATGCAGGCGATCGGGACGAGCGACCACCACCGGAACACACGCACGCGGCGGCTCAGTGCGTGCAATCGGGATCGAGCCGCAGCGCGGTGGCGATGTCGCGCAGATCGAATGCGACCACCGCGGCATCGTCGTCGACGGCGAATAGGGCACCTGCAGGAAACCGCGCGGTCGGCGAGGCGTGCAGGGCGACGCCGTCTGTGGCTGCGGTCCGCGCGCCGCTGAAGCTGCCCGCCGGCGAGAGATCGTCACGCGCGAACAGGCGGAACACGGTGCGCGGGCGCAACTGGTCGGCAGCGACCCAATAGCCGCCGTCGATGCTGCACGACCAGAGCGCGACGCCCTCGGGCTCCGCGTTGAACGTGCCGGCAGGCAGGGCGCGCCCGGTGTAACGGCCGTCGAGCGTGTAAGCATGCAGCGTGGCGCGATGGCGCAAATCCTCGTCGGCGACGAGTACGCGATCGTGCGCGGGATCACCAGCGATGGACTCGACGATGCGCAGCGCGGTCTCCGGATCGGTCGAACCGTAGGTGCCCAGCGCGGTGACCTTGGACGTGCCGCCGGCGTGATGCTCGAAGCGGTAGCGGCGCACGCGCTGGTCGAGCGTGGCGATGTCCGGAATCTGCTGGAAGTCGGGCCCGTCCATGAAGCTGTCGGTGACGTGGACTTCGTAGGTGTCGGGTGCGGTCTCGTGTACCCACAGGCCATAGGGGCTGCGCAGTTCCGGCATGCCGAATGCGGCGATCGAGCGGAACGTCGGCAGCTCCAGCACCTGCACGCGTCGGCTGTCGCGCTCAGCGACGAAGACGAGGTCGCCATGCACCGCGATGCCATTGGGCCGGTCGAACTGGCCCGGCAGTCGCCCATGTGTACCGACGCTGCGCAGGGCGGCGCCGGTGTCGGCATCGAACACGCGCAACTGGTGTGCGCGCTTGGCAGTCGCGATCAGCCAGGTGGCGCCATCGGGTGCCGGCCAAGTGGCAAGCGAGTCGAGCCCGTCATCCGGTTGCGAGGGCGAATGCCAGGCCTCCGCGATGACCGGCGCGTCGACGTTGCGCGCGGCGACCGGTGTTGCATGCGGTGGCGGCGGGGTGGTGGCGCAGCCGGCGAGCAGGGCGGCTGTGATCAGGAGGGCGATGCGCATGGGTCGGATTATGCAAGCGCGGTGCGTGATGCCCGCTTCCGGTTGCACTGGAAATCAATCCATCTCTCCATGCGAATGAAGCGATTGACATCCGCGAAAGCCGCTGGCAACCTGCGCGACATCCATCGAGATCCGGCGGAGGGACAGGCCCTTTGATGCCGGGGCAACCTGATGGGACCCGCGCTTGCCGCGGCGTCCATCGCGGTGCCAAGTCCTGCGGGGACCTGCGAGTCCACCGGAAGATGGTGATGCGGCATCGGCCCACGTCGATGGCGTGTTCCGCCCCGAGGCGGCTTCCGGCACTCCCCGCGCGACGCGATGGCACCGTCCATCCGGAAATCCCGCGCCATGAGTCTCGTCGACACCGCCGTCCACCGCTCCGACGCCACGCCCGAGCCGGGCTGGGTAATCCCAGGTCCCACCGGTCGGCGAACAACGCCTGCATGCGTGCGTGGCGAGCACGCGATCGTGCTGCAGACCCGCCACGCCGGCGCGCGCCGCGTCACGCTGCGCTACGAACTGCAGGGTGCGCCCGGCGCGCCGGTCGTCTTCGTCGCCGGTGGCATCTCCGCGCATCTGCATCTCGCTGCAAACGATGCGGACACTTCGGCCGGCTGGCTCGACGACCTGGTGGCCGAAGGCCGCACGCTCGATCCGGCCCGGGTCCGTCTGCTTTCCTTCGATTTCGTCGGCGCCGACGGCACGTTCGATGCGCCGATCGACACCGCCGACCAGGCCCATGCAATCGCTGCGCTGCTCGACGCGCTCGGCATCGACTACCTGCACGCGTTCGTCGGGTACTCCTACGGCGCGCTGGTCGGCCTGCAGTTCGCGGCCCGCCACGCCACGCGCGTGCAGCGCCTGGTCGCGGTCAGCGGCGCGCATCGCGCGCACCCGTATGCCGCCGCGTGGCGCGCGCTGCAGCGTCAGGCCGTCGCGCTGGGCCAGCTGCAGTGCGCCGATGCTCAAGGCCTGTCGCTGGCGCGGCAGTTCGCGATGCTCAGTTACCGCACCCCGGAAGAATTCGCCGAGCGCTTCGACGCCGCACCCGAAGTGGTCAACGGCCGCGTGCGCGTCGCCGCCGAGGATTATCTGGATGCCGCCGGCGCTCGTTACGTCGCGCGCACGCCGGTCACCGCGTGGCTGCGCCTGTCCGAATCGATCGATCTGCACCGCGTCGACCCGCGCGAGATCCGCGTGCCGACGACTGTCGTCGCCGTCGAGGGCGACCGCATCGTGCCGCTGTCCGATGCGGTGACGCTGCTCGAAGGCCTGGGTCCGCACGGCCAGCTGCGCGTGTTGCGCTCGCCCTACGGCCACGACGCCTTCCTCAAGGAAACCGACCGCATCGACGCCGTGCTGGCCACCGCACTGCGCGCCCCCATCTCCGGAGAAGCTGCATGAGCACCTACGCCCCCACCGCCGCCTGTCAGCCCGCTACCCGCGCCGTGCGTGCCGGCATCGATCGCGATCCGGCCTTCGGCGCGGTGACGCCGCCGCTGGTGCTGTCGAGCAACTTCAGCTTCGAGGGATTCGGCCAGAAGCGGCAGTACGACTACACCCGGAGCGGCAATCCCACGCGCGACCTGCTGGGCGAAGCCCTGGCGGGACTCGAAGGCGGCGCGGGCGGTGTGGTCACCTCGACCGGCATGGCCGCGATCACGCTGGTGCTCAACGCGCTGCTGGAGCCGGGCGATCGTCTGGTCGTGCCGCACGACGCCTATGGCGGCAGCTGGCGCCTGTTCGATGCGCTGGCACGCAAAAGCCATTTCGAGCTGGTCACCATCGACTTCACCGATGCGCGCGCGTTGACCGATGCACTGGCGATGCGGCCGAAGCTGGTGCTGATCGAAACGCCGTCCAACCCGCTGCTGCGCATCACCGACCTGCGCTTCGTCATCGAGGCCGCGCATCGCGCCGGCGCACTGACGGTCGTCGACAACACCTTCCTGTCGCCGGCACTGCAGCGCCCCATCGAATTCGATGCCGACGTGGTGCTGCATTCGACGACCAAATACATCAACGGCCACAGCGACGTGGTCGGCGGCGCCGTGATCGCGCGCGATGCCGAGGTGCACGCGAAACTCGCGTGGTGGGCCAACGCGCTGGGCATCACCGGCGCGCCCTTCGACAGCTTCCTGACCCTGCGCGGCCTGCGCACGCTCGATGCGCGCCTCCGCGTGCATCAGGAGAACACCGCCGGCGTGGTCGCGTTGCTGGACGCGCATCCGGCCGTGGCGCGCGTGCTGTATCCGGGGCTGACCTCGCATCCCGGGCATGCGATCGCCGCGCGTCAGCAGTCGGGCTTCGGCGCGATGCTGTCCTTCGAACTCGCCGGTGCGCCGGGCGTGGCGCAGGACGATGTGGTGCGCGCCTTCGTCGAGGGACTGGCGCAGTTCACGCTGGCCGAGTCGCTGGGCGGCGTGGAAAGCCTGATCGCGCATCCGGCGACGATGACCCACGCGGCGATGACGCCGGCGGCACGCGCGGCGGCCGGCATCTCCGACGGCCTGCTGCGCCTGTCGGTCGGCATCGAGGCGCTGGACGATCTGCTGGCCGATCTCGAAGCCGCTCTGGACCGTGCGACCGCGGTGCTCGATGGCGCCCTGCGTCCCGCACGCGCCGGAGTCGAGGCATGAGCGCGGTGGTCTCCCTGCGCAGCAACCGGCGCGCGCAGCCGGCACCAGCACGCCTCGCGTTGCTCGGCACCGGCACCGTCGGCTCGGCCTTCGTCGCGCGCTACGCGCGGCTCGCCGCGCAGGGTGTCGCGCTGCCGGAGATCGCCTGGCTGTGCAATTCGCGCACCCAGGTCTCCGGCGGCGACGATCTGCACGCCGCGCTCGAACAGGCGCGTGGCGCGGCCCGCAAGCGCGGCGGATTTCCGCCGTGGGCGGAAGGCGAGAGTCCGAGGCCGGGCGACATCATCGTCGACGCGACCGCAAGCGAAACCGTCGCCGACTGGCATCCCGAATGGCTGACGCGTGGCGTGCACGTGGTCACCGCGAACAAGCTCGGCACCGGGGGGGATCTGGGGCGCGCGCTGGCGATCGGCGACGCGCGTGCGACCGGCGGTCGCTACGGCGACAGCGCGACCGTCGGCGCCGGCCTGCCGCTGCTGCGCAGCCTGCGCGCGCTGATCGACGGCGGCGACCGCATCCACGCGATCGAAGGCGTGCTGTCGGGCTCGCTGGCCTGGCTGTTCGGCCGTTACGACGGCAGCCGGCCCTTCTCGGCGCTGGTGCGCGAGGCGCGGAATGCCGGCTACACCGAGCCCGATCCGCGCGTGGACCTGTCGGGCGAGGACGTGCGCCGCAAGCTGCTGATCCTCGCGCGCGCGGCGGGCATCGCCCTGCCGGCGCACGAGGTCGAGGTGGCCTCGCTGGTGCCTGCGGCCCTCGCGGCCGTCGGCGAGGACGCGGTCGACGCTGCACTCGACGCGCTCGATGCCGGCCTGTTCGCCCGTCATGCCGCCGCGCGCGCGGCCGGCGAGCGTCTGTGTTTCGTCGGCCGCTTCGAGGTGGGCGGTCGCGCGCAGGTCGGACTGCGGTCGCTGCCTGCCGATCATCCGCTGTGCGCGGGCAGCGGCACCGACAACCGCGTGGCGATCCACAGCGACCGTTACGCGGATCACCCGCTGGTGATCCAGGGACCGGGCGCCGGCGCCGAGGTCACGGCCGCCGCCCTGCTCGACGACGTACTGTCGATCGGCAGCCGCTGAAGGCGGATCGGAGATTCCCCACTAGGGGTAGCCCCAGATGGGGTGCGCCCCGATGTCGCGCGGTGGATCGCCGCGCTGGAATGGCGACATTCAGTTTCCATCCAGCCCAGGGGACCACCCGTGACCGACACCCTCAGCGTTTCCGTTTCCGTCAACATTTCAGGACAGTTGCCGGCCATGCAGAGTTCGGCGAGCACACAGCGCACCGGCGACGGCCGCGTGCAGTTCGAGAACGACAACTACCGCATCACCGCCGGCGACAACGACGAGGTCATCGTCTTCAACAAGGGCACGGGTGAGAACTACCGCATCTGGGGCGACCCCCATGTGGAAATCGACGGCAAGCACGCGTTCGATTTCTGGGGCCAGACCACGTTCCAGCTCGACGACGGCACCAAGGTCACCATCGAGACCACGCCGTGGGCGCAGGGCGGCGACGGCGCGACCGTGGCCTCGGTGGTGACCATCACCGACGGCGACTACGGCGTGCAGATCAGCGGCGTGGACAGCAACACCCACGGCGACCTGTCGTTCCAGGAATTCGCCGGTGGCGGTCGCGTGCTCGATGCCGCGGTGCGTGACGGCAACGTGCTGCTGGAGAACGAGAACGGCAGCGGCTTCATCGCCGTCGACCGCAACGGCAACATCCAGAACGTCGACCAGGCCTTCATTCTCGCCACCGACGAACTGAAGAACGGCGGCCCGGACTTCCTCGCGCACTTCGCCGAGATCTTCTCGTTCTTCACCGGCCTGATGTCGATCGGCTTCAGCGGCGGCCTGGCGCTCGGCAGCGACAACCCGAACCGCGATCCCGCGCCGGAGGCCCGGCCGGTGCCGTGGCAGTTCAGCCTGACGCTGTCGATCAGCGCCTGATCCACTGCTGCGCGTGTCGCCGACGGCGTGCCGCATCCGCGGCGCGCCGTTCGCGCATCAGCACTCGATGACGTTGACGGCCAGGCCGCCGCGCGAGGTTTCCTTGTACTTGTCGCGCATGTCGCGGCCGGTGTCGCGCATGGTCTTGATGACCTTGTCGAGGCTGACCTTGTGCTTGCCATCGCCGCGGAAAGCCATGCGCGAGGCGTTGATCGCCTTGACCGCGCCCATCGCGTTGCGCTCGATGCACGGAATCTGCACCAGGCCGCCGATCGGATCGCAGGTCAGGCCGAGGTTGTGCTCCATGCCGATCTCGGCCGCGTTCTCGATCTGGCTGGGCGTGCCGCCCAGCGCGGCGGTCAGACCGGCAGCGGCCATCGAACAGGCCACGCCGACCTCGCCCTGGCAGCCGACCTCGGCGCCGGAGATCGAGGCGTTCTCCTTGTAGAGAATGCCCACGGCCGCCGCGGTCAGCAGGAAATCGAACACGCCCTGTTCGGTGGCGTTCGGAATGAAGCGGTCGTAGTAGTGCAGCACCGCGGGCAGGATGCCGGCCGCGCCGTTGGTCGGCGCAGTCACGACCCGGCCGCCGGCCGCATTTTCCTCGTTGACCGCGAGCGCGTAGAGGTTCACCCAGTCGAGCGTCGTCAGCGGGTCGCGCATCGCGGCCTCGGGCTTGGACGACAGCTCGCGGTACAGCGCCGGCGCGCGCCGGGTCACGTGCAGGCCGCCGGGCAGGGTGCCGGTCTCGCGGATGCCGCGCGCCACGCAGGCCTGCATCGCCTGCCAGATCTCGCGCAGGCCGGCGCGGATCTCGTCCTCGCTGCGCCAGACCTTCTCGTTCTCGAGCATCAGGCGCGCGACGCCCAGGCCACTGTCCTGCGCGCGGGCGATCAGCTCGTCGCCGCTGGCGAAGGGATAGGGCACATCGGTCGTGTCGGCGACGATGCGGTCTTCCGCGGCCTCGTCCTCGTTGACCACGAAGCCGCCACCGACCGAGTAGTAGTCGCGCGTGGCGATGACCGCATCATCGGCGGCGTAGGCGGTGAAGCGCATGCCGTTGGTGTGGAAGGGCAGCTTCTGGCGCTTGTTCATCACCAGGTCGCGCTTCTCCTCGAAGTCGATCTCGTGGCTCCCGCCCAGCCGGATGCGCCGGGTGCCGCGGATGCGTTCGAGCGCGGCGGGAATGATGTCCGGGTCGATGGCATTGGGCATGTGGCCTTCCAGGCCCATCATCACCGCCTTGTCGGTGCCGTGGCCGCGGCCGGTCAGCGCCAGCGAGCCGAAGACCTCGGCGCGGATGCGCGTGACGTCCTGCAGGCGGCCGGGCACCTCCAGCCAGCGGCGCACGAAGCGCGCACCGGCGCGCATCGGCCCGACGGTATGCGAGGAACTCGGCCCGATGCCGATCTTGTAGAGGTCGAAGGTGCTGACTGCCATGCGGCTATTCTACGGCCCGACCCCGCACTCCGACCTGACGAGACGCGGCATGACAGCGCCCCATCCGATCCTGTACCAGCGCGACGACTGCCATCTGTGCGATCTCGCGCTGGCGGTGCTGGCGGCGGCCGGTGCGCCCGACTTCGAGAGCGTCTTCATCGATGACGACATTGCGCTTGAGGCGCGCTACGGCAGTCGCGTGCCGGTATTGCGGGGCCTTGATGGGCGCGAGCTGGACTGGCCGTTCGATGTGGAGGCAGTGCGCGGGGTTCTGCACTGCTGAGGCTTTCGGGTTTCGTGTCAGGCGATCGGGCAAACGCGGTCGGCCTGGGCGCCTGCCGGGTACCGTGCCCGGTCGCGGCCCGATATCCACCTGGTGGTCACGGCATCCGGCCGGCGCCGGATGCGTCTGCATTGTCTGATCCGAGAACGGGGCGTGCGCGCTTCCCGCTCAGTTCGCCGGCTGCAGATAGACCCGGGTGCTGACCGCGATCTCGTTCGAGATGGTGCCGGTATCGGCCCATTCGCCGCCGCCGACGCCGAAGTCCAGGCGGCGCACGGTGGCGCGGCCCGACAGCAGCGGGCGGGTGCCCGGCGTCCAGGTGAAGGTCAGCGTGACCGGCTTGCGCACGCCGCGCAGTTCGAGCGTACCGTCCGCGGCGTACTGGCCATTGCCCAGATCGCGGAAGCCGCTGGCGGTGTAGGTGGCCTGGGCGAATTTCGTCGCATCGAAGAACGCGGCGCCGCGCATCTCGGTGTCGTAGTCATCGTTCTGCGTGGTCGCGGTGGCGATCGGAATCGTCACCGACAGCTTGCCGGCCGCAGGATTCGCGGGATCGAAGCTGACGGTGGTGCGGAAGCCGGGAAAGGTGCCGGAGAACGTCTCGCCCTGGTATTTGCCGGCGAAGGCCAGCGAGGAACCGGGCGCCTGCGTGTAATCAGCGGCGAAGGCGGGCAGCGACAGGGTGGCGGCGAGGCCGGCGGCGAGCACGAAACGCATGCGCATGGAATCAGTCCTGTGGTCGGGTGGAGCGGCCGGCACGCAGCCAGCCGCGGGGCAGCATGCGCGCGAGCGTGTCGTCGCGCAGGAACACGTGGTGATACAGCGCCGCCGCCGCATGCAGCAGCGCGACGGCCACGAGCAGCCAGAACAGCCATTCGTGCACGTTGCCGGCAAGCTGGCGCAGCTCGGCGTCACGTGCGGTCAGCGGCGGCAGGTTGACCAGCTTGAACCACTGCAGCGGATAGCCGGCCGCGGAGTTGAACGTCCAGCCGCTCAGCGGAATCGCGAACAGCAGGCCGTACAGCAGCCAGTGCGTGAGCGATGCGATGCGGTCCTGCCAGCGCGGTGTGCCGGGTGGCGGCACGGGCGCGCCCGCGTAGAAGCGCCACACGAAACGCAAGGTCGCGAGCGCGAGGATCGTCAGGCCCAGCGATTTGTGCAGAGCATAGATCTCGATCTTGGTCGGACTGTTGCGCATGTCGCCCATGACCAGGCCCATGACGCCGGTGGTGAGGATCAGCAGCACCACCAGCCAGTGCAGCAACTGGCTGACACCGCCCCAGCGCATGGCCGTGTTCTTCAACGTCATGGCGCGGGCTCCACCGGCGGCGCATCAGGCGGCGCATCCGGTGCGGCCGCGTCGGGCGTGGGCGCGTCGGCCGCGTCATCAGGAGTGCCACCGCGGCTGCGGGTCGCCTCGACTTCGAGCCGCAGCTCGACCGCATCGCCGATCATCGACTTCCAGGCGTCTGCGCCGAAGGCGCTGCGCGACAGCATGCCCGTGGCGGAGAACCCAACCGTGCGGCGGAACGGCGGCAGCGGGTGCCGCTTGAGCGCATTGCGCACGACCTGCAGCGCGACCTCGCGGGTTTCGCCTCGCAGCGTCAGATTGCCGTGGACGACCGCGCGCTGCGCATCGATCGGTTCGACACGCGTCGAGACGAACGTCGCGACCGGATGCCGTTCGCCGTCGAGCAGGCCGCGGGCCAGCGTCGCCTGGTTCCACTTCGCGTCGCCCAGATCGATGCGCGAAACCGGGATCGACACCTCGACGCGCGCGGTCGACCAGTCGTCCGGGTCGAACACCAGCGTGCCGGCGCTGCCGGACACCGTGCCGATGGCCTTGGAGAAGCCGGCGTGGTCGATCGCGAACTGCACACGGGTATGGACCGGGTCGAGCGCGTACTCCGCGGGCGCGGCGAACGCGGGCAGCGCGGCGAGCAGCAGAACGCAGGAGCAGAGCTGGCGTGGCAGTCGCATCGGCGGTTCCGGAAAGGGAGCGGTGAGGCAGTCGGGCCGATTCTAGGCGCGGCCCGTGCCGACCGCGCAACTTGCGGTGACAACGCAGCGTTGCGAGGATGCCGGGAAGGTTCGGGGGTTGGCGCGAGGGGGTCGGGATTAACAGGACGCGGTTGGCAGGGATTGCCCTGATCTGGATGTTCTGCAGCCTGTGGTCCGGTTTCGGCCGGGGACAGGAACCCGCGATGATCGCGAGCATCCCGCAGATGCGCCAGATCGGCGTACTCGATGGACTGCCCTCGAATCGGGTCAACGACATCGTCGAAGATCGACAGGGCTATCTGTGGATCGGTACCCGTGACGGTCTGGCACGCTTCGATGGCATCGGCTTCCGCGTGTGGCGCGTCGAAGACGGTCTGCGCGACAACTTCGTCTGGGCGGTGCATCTCGATGACCAGGACAGGATCTGGATCGGCACCCGGCGCGGGGGGCTGTCGATGCTGGATGCGGAGCGCGCGACGTTTACGCATTACAACCACGAAACGCATCCGCAGATCCGCGGCGACGACGTCTGGAATGTGACCTCTACGCCGGATGGCGCGATCTGGTTCGGCACCGCAGACGCCGGACTGTACCGGCTGGTGCCTGGCGGTGACCTGCAGAGATTCGATGCCAATCCCGACGATCCGCGCGCGATCCCCTCGGGATCTGTCGGTCATCTCGCGGTGCACAAGGACGGCACATTGTGGGTGGGGACCAAGGGCGGTGTCGTCCGTTTCACCGGATCGGAGTTCGAACGCGTGGTGCTACCGGAGGACGTGACCGGCAGCGTGAACGGTATGGTGTTCGACGCGTCCGGCGATCTGTGGATCGCCGCGTTGGGGCTGGGTGTCGTCCGACGCAGCGACGGGCGTGTAGAGAAGATGACCGAGCGCGACCCGGTGCTCGACCTGCCCGTGTTGCACATGTTGATGCAGGACCGGAGTGGAACGCGCTGGTTCGATACGCGCAGCGGCCTCGCACGCGAAGTAGACGGCCAGCTGGAAGACGTTCCGCTTTTCAGCTTCGCCAGTCGGAGTGCGCTGCGACCCTCTTGGTCCATGGCGTACGAAGATCGCGAGGGCGGGCTCTGGTTCGCGAGCACGGATGCGGGCCTGTGGCACCTGCCCGCGAACTGGCGCAACTTCACTGTGCTGCAGCGTCGCCTGACTGACCCCGACTCCTCCGCGAACGCCTTCGTGCGAGGGGTCGCCGCGTCGCGCGATGGCGGGTTCTGGCTGGTGGGCAGCGGGGGCGTGCTCGATCATCTCGACCCTGTCACCGGTCGCATCCGGCACCGGTTGCGGTCGGTCTGCGGCGACACCGTGAACCGGAGCGTTTACGAATCCAAGAACGGCTATCTGTGGATCGGCTGCCTGGGCCAGCTCGTCCGTTTCGACCCGCGTACGGACGAGGTTGTCCGCTGGTTCGTCGCCGACAGCGTGAACGCCGCACCGATGGGCGAGACCGATCACATCGTCGAGCAGTCGGACGGGACGCTGTGGCTCGCCAGCGAAGTGGAGATCCAGGCGCGCCGGCAGGACGGCCAGGTACTCGCGACATTGCAACCGGAGACGGGCTGGGGCCTGCCGCGGTCCGTCCGGCCTCTGCATTTCACCGAAGCGCCCGACGAAGGCATCTGGCTCGGTACGACGGGCGGCCTGTATCGCGTCGACGCAAGCGAGCACACGGTCGAACGCGTGCCGGGCGGTCCCGACAAAGCCGTGAATGCAATCTCCAGGCAGGCGGATGTGTTCTGGTTCGCTGGCCCCGGTTATCTGAGTACATTCCGTTGGAACGGCACGAAACTCGTGCCGCTGCAGCACTTCGACCAGGCGGACGGCATTCCGCTGGTGACGCCGGGCGGCATCGCGATCGACGATCGCGGGATCGTCTGGGTGACCACGGTCCGCGGGCTGCTGCGATTCGAACCGACGCTGCGCAGGGCGCGCCTCTACAGCATGCTCGATGGCCTGCCCAGCCAGGAGTTCAGCGAGCAGCAGATCGGAGTCTCCAGAGACGGCCACTTCGCGGTAGGTACCGCAGAAGGCCTGCTTCTGTTCCATCCCGGTCTGGTCCATCGACGGACGCGGACGCCGCCGCTGGTGATCGAAACGCTCGATCTACGGCGTGGTGATGACGAGATCGAATTGTCGCCTGACGAACCGATCCGCCTGCGCGACGGCGACCGCGATCTGCGCGTGGTCGCGCGACTGCTGTCCTTTACCGATGCCCATGCGCACCACTACCGCTTCCTTCTGGAGGGATACGAGACGGAATGGGTCGATGCCGACGAGACGGCAGAACGGGTGTTCCCCAGACTGGAATCCGGCCGTTACACCCTGCACGTGGAGGCGCGCACCGAGGACGGCGACTGGACCGCGCTCGCACCACTGTCGATCCATCAGGCGCCTCCTTGGTGGCGGACGGTCTGGGCATCCGTCGCAGCCCTGTTGTTCGTGATGCTGCTGGTCGCGCTGGTTGCGTCCACCTACCGCCAACGCCTGCGCCGCAAGGCCAGCTGGCATCTGGCCGAGCACAAGCGCGAACTGGCCGAGCAGGCATCGCTGGCCAAGAGCCGTTTCCTCGCCACGCTGGGGCATGAGGTGCGCACGCCCATGACCGGCGTACTTGGCATGAGCGAGCTGCTGCTCAATACCGAACTCGACGCGCGCCAGCGCGGATTCGCCGAGTCGATCCGGCGTGCGGGCGACCATCTGATGCGACTGGTCAACGACGCGCTCGATCTGGCGCGCATCGAGGCGGGCCGGCTCGAGCTCGATCCCCAGCCGTTCGAACCGGCGCGGCTGGTGCAGGACGTGGCCGCGCTCTGCGCGCCCATGGCGCGTCAGAAGGCGCTGGGTTTCGACACCGTGCTGCACGAGGCCCTGCCCGGATGGGTGCTGGGCGACGCGGGGCGCGTGCAGCAGATCCTGCTCAACCTGCTCGGCAACGCGGTGAAGTTCACCGAAAGCGGCAGCGTCGGACTGCAGGCCGGGATCGGCGCCGATCGCGCGCTCGTGTTCGTGGTCAGCGATACCGGCCCGGGCCTGAGCCCGGAGCAGCGCGAGCGTCTGTTCCGGCGATTCGAACAGGCCGAGGGCGTGCGGACCGCATCGCGGTATGGCGGCAGCGGTCTGGGGCTTGCGATCAGCCAGGAACTGACGGTGGCGATGGGCGGGCGCATCGAGCTCGACAGCACGCCGGGCGAGGGCACGCGCTTCACCGTGCACCTGCCGCTGCCGGTCGTCGACGCGGCGCCGAGCGTGCAGCAGGACGAGGCCTATCGACAGATCACGTCCGCGGTGGGGCTCGAGATCCTGCTGGTGGAGGACGACCAGACCGTCGCCGACGTCATCGTGGGGCTGCTCGAATCGCAGGGGCACGACGTGGTGCATGCCGTGCACGGGCTGGCGGCGCTGTCGGAGATCACCACCCGCAGTTTCGACCTCGCGATGCTCGACCTCGACCTGCCGGGCATCGACGGCCTGACCTTGGCCGGCATGATGCGCGGCCACGGATTCGCGCAGCCCATGGTCGCGGTGACGGCCCGCGCGGATGCCGATGCGGAAGTGGTCGCGCGCGCGGCCGGCTTCGACGGCTTCCTGCGCAAGCCGCTGACCGGCGAGATGCTGTCCGACACGCTGGCCTCCAACTGGCGCCCGTCGCGGGACGACGACGAGCCGCAGGGCGGGCTCTAGTCGCCCGGCCTGGCCCGGTCTGAACCGCTCGCGGCGCTGTAAGCCCGCGTCTCAGATGTCGAGACGCGGGCCCGGCAGGCTTGCCGCTTCGTGCACAAGCGCGCCAACAGACTGCGCCGATGGCCTCCGCCTCCGACGACCTGATCCAGCTGCGACCCGAAGGGCTGTACTGCCCGGCCGGCGATTTCCATATCGACCCGTGGCGCCCGGTGCCGCGCGCGGTGATCACGCACGGGCACGGTGACCATGCCCGGCTCGGCATGGGCGCGTACCACACGACGCGCGAGGGCCTGCCGATCCTCGAGTGGCGGCTGGGCGAGCAGATCTACATGGCCCACGACTACGGCGCGCCCTTCACGATGGGACGCGCGACGGTGTCGCTGCATCCGGCCGGCCACGTGCTGGGTTCGGCGCAGGTGCGCGTCGAGGTCGATGGCGAAGTCTGGGTCGCCTCGGGCGATTACAAGCGCCAGCACGACCCGACCTGCGCGCCGTTCGAAGTCGTGCCCTGCGACACCTTCATCACCGAGGCGACCTTCGGGTTGCCGGTCTACCGTTGGCCGGACACGTCCGAGGTCGCGCGCGACATCGTCACGTGGCGCGACCGCTGCGGCGAGCGCGGCGAAGCGGCGATCCTCTACTGCTACGCGCTCGGCAAGGCGCAACGCGTACTCGCCGAACTTGCCGCGCACACTGGCGAGGCCGTGCTGCTGCACGGCGCGGTCGCGACCGGTGTCGAGGTCTACCGTCGCGCCGGCATCGCGATGGTCGACACCGTGCCCGTCACCGAAACCGAGAAGACCACCGACTACGCCGGCAAGCTGGTGCTGGCGCCGCCGTCGGCGGCCGGCAGTTCCTGGATCCGCCGCTTCCGCCGTGCGCAGCAGGGCTTCGCGTCCGGCTGGATGCAGATCCGCGGCAATCGTCGGCGCCGCAACTATGACCGCGGGTTCGTGGTCTCCGATCATGCCGACTGGCCGGATCTGATGCGCACCGTGCGCGAGACCGGCGCCTCGCGCATCATCGCCACGCACGGCAATACCGACGCGATCATCCGCGCGCTCAACGAGGACGGCATCGCCGCCGAAGCCTTCCGCACCGATTTCGGGGGTGAGGAGTGAAGCGCTTCGCCCAGCTCTATCGCGAGCTCGACCAGAGTACGGCCACGCTCGACAAGCGTGCGGCGCTGATCCGCTATTTCAGCGAGGCGCCGCCGCGCGATGCCGCCTGGGCGCTGTATCTGCTGTCGGGCGGCAAGGTCGCAGGCGCGCGCCGCAAGATCGCCAACACACGCGAGCTGCGCGAGTGGATCGGACAGGAATCCGGACTGCCGGACTGGCTGGTCGACGACAGCTACGACCAGGTCGGCGACCTGGGCGAAACGCTGGCGCTGCTGCTGGACGATCCCACCGAGGCGGCGCCCGATATCGCGCTGGCCGACTGGATCGAACAGCGGCTGCTGCCGGTCGCCAACAAGGATGTGGAGGTGCGTCGCGCGGTGATCGTCGGCGCGTGGCGCACGCTGCGCTACGACGAGCGCCTGCTGTTCAACAAACTGCTGACCGGCGCGCTGCGCGTCGGTGTGTCGCAACGGCTCGTCCAGCAGGCGCTGGCCGAACTGACCGGCATCGACATCGCCCGGCTCGCGCAACGCATGCTCGGCAGCTGGTCGCCGACGCCGGCGTTCCTGCGCGATCTGCTCTCGCCCGACGAGTTGCCCGGTGACCGGCAACAGCCGTATCCGTTCTTTCTCGCCTCGCCGCTGGAGTCGGCGCTGCGTGCCGAGGCGGAGCCGGCCGGAAGCGCCGAAGAGGATCCGGAAGATGTGGTGACGCCCGACATCGTCGCGCTCGCCAACGATCCCGATGCCGTCGCGCGTGCGCTCGGACCGATCGACGACTGGCTGCTGGAATGGAAGTGGGACGGCATCCGCCTGCAGTTGCTGCGGCGCGATGGCGACGTGGCGCTGTGGTCGCGCGGCGAGGAACGGCTCGACGGGCGCTTCCCGGAAATCGAAGCCGCGGCGATGGCGCTGCCGGACGGCACCGTGCTCGACGGCGAACTGTTGGCCTGGCGCGCGGGCGAAGACGCGCCGCTGGCATTCACCGCCTTGCAGACGCGGATCCAGCGGCTCAAGCCCGGCCCGAAGACCTTGGCCGACACGCCGGTGCGCATGCAGGTCTACGACCTGCTGGAACTTGGCGGCGAAGACTGGCGGGCGCGTCCGCAGCACGAGCGACGAGCGGCATTGGAAGTTTTGATCGCAGCGCATGGCGACCCGCGCATCGTGGTGTCGCCGCGTGTCGAAGCGGCCAGCTGGGCGGCCGCCGCCCGGCTGCGCGACGAGGCGCGCGACCGCGGCGTCGAGGGCCTGATGCTCAAGCGTGCGAACGCGGCGTACCAGACCGGACGCCGACGCGGCGACTGGTGGAAGTGGAAGATCGATCCGCTGACCATCGATGCCGTGCTGCTCTACGCGCAGGCAGGCCATGGGCGCCGCAGCACGCTCTATACCGATTACACCTTCGGCCTGTGGGACGGCGACACGCTGGTGCCGGTCGCCAAGGCCTACTCGGGTCTCGACGACAGCGAGATCCTCGCGCTCGACAAGTGGATCCGCGCGCACACGCTCGAGCGCTTCGGGCCCGTGCGCTCGGTCCGCGCGCACCACGTGTTCGAACTCGGCTTCGAAGCGGTCAACGTGTCGAAGCGGCACAAGTCCGGCATCGCGGTGCGCTTCCCGCGCATCCTGCGCTGGCGCCAGGACAAGCCGATGACCGAGGCCGACCGGCTGGACACCCTGAAGGCGTTGGCGCGGTGAGCGTGGTCCAGCGCAAGTCCGCAACGAGGCGCGTTATCGCGGGGGGCCGTCGACGCGCTGTGTTGCGAGTCCTCCCCCGCAAGGCGGGGGAGGGTTGGGAGGGGGCGAACCGTGAGGTCGATGCAGGAGCAAGTTGCAGGCAATCAGCTCCATCAGTTGCGCAGTCTTCTCCGCGACCGGATCGCTTGCCCCCACCCAACCCTCCCCCGCTAGCGGGGGATGGCTTGCATGCGTCTGGGCTTGCGGGAGCCATCCGACGGTGACTGCGGAAACCACGTCTGGCAAACGCCTCCGCGGCCCCGACGCACCACTGCGTGCCTGGTTCGAATCGCAGGGTTGGACCGCCGCGCCGTTCCAGCGCGAAGTCTGGAAGCGCTACATGGCCGGCGAATCCGGGCTGCTGCAGACACCGACCGGCAGCGGCAAGACGCTGGCCGCATTCGGCGGACCGCTGCTGGAGGCCTGCGCCAACAAGCCCAAGCCGACGCCGGCGACCAGGACGCGCAAGCGGCCGCCGCCCCGGCCACCGGGCAGCCTCAAGGTGCTGTGGATCACACCGCTCCGTGCATTGGCCGTCGACACCGCACGCGCTTTGCGTGCGCCGATCGAAGCGCTGGGACTGGACTGGGTGGTGGCGATGCGGACCGGCGATGCCAGCGCCCGCGATCGCCGCCTGGCGCGCAGCGGACAGGCCGACGTGCTGGTCACCACGCCCGAGTCCCTGTCGCTGCTGCTGTCCTATGCCGACACCGCGCCACAGCTGTCGCAGCTGCAGTGCGTGATCGTCGACGAGTGGCACGAACTGCTGGGCAACAAGCGAGGGGTGCTGCTGCAGCTCGCCCTGGCGCGGCTGCGCCGGCTCAACCCGGCGCTGCGGATCTGGGGCGTGTCGGCGACGCTCGGCAATCTCGACGAAGCGTGTGATGCGCTGCTGCCCCATCTGCCCGACGCGCCACTCGTCGCCGGTGTCGCGCCGAAGCGCTTCACGCTCGACACGCTGCTGCCGGGCGAGGACGAGCGCTTCCCGTGGGGCGGCCATCTGGGCCTCGCGCAGTTGCCGCGTGTGCTCGAACGCCTGATGGCCGAGCGCACCAGCCTGCTGTTCGCGAACACCCGTTCGCAGGCCGAGCTCTGGCATCGCGCGCTGAGCGCGGTCTGGCCCGAGGCGCCAGAGACGCTGGCGCTGCATCACGGCTCGCTGGATCCCAAACTGCGCGCCGCCGCCGAAGACGGTCTGCGCGACGGCAGCATCCGTTGCGCGGTCGCGACATCCAGTCTCGACCTCGGCGTGGATTTTCCGGCCGTCGACCAGGTGCTGCAGATCGGCAGCCCCAAGGGCGTGTCGCGCCTGCTGCAGCGCGCCGGCCGGGCCCGGCATCGACCGGGAGAAGCGGGTCACGTGGTCTGCGTGCCCACGCACGCGCTGGAGCTGGTGGAATACGCCGCCGCGCGCGTGGCGGTGGGCGAGGGCACGATCGAATCGCGGCCGCCGCCAGTGCTGAGCCTCGACGTGCTGGCCCAGCACTGCGTCACGCTCGCGCTGGGCGGTGGCTTCGATGCCGATGCGCTGTTCGACGAGGTCCGCGACACGCATGCGTTTCGCGCCCTGGATGCCACCGCCTGGCGCGCGGTGCTGGACTTCATCGTGCAGGGCGGCACCGCGCTGGCGCACTACCCGGACTTCCGCCGCGTCGTGCGCGACGAGGACGGCATCTACCGCGTCGACGACCGGCGCATCGCGCTGCGGCATCGGCTGTCGATCGGCACCATCGCCAGCGACGGCGCGGTGCGGGTGAAGATGATGCGCGGCGGCGGGCTGGGCTCGGTGGAAGAGAGCTTCATCGGCCGGCTGCGACCGCGCGACCGCTTCCAGTTCGCCGGCCGCACGCTGGAACTGGTGCGGCTGGAAGACATGACCGCCTACGTGCGCCTGGCGAAGTCGGGGAGCGGCACGGTGCCGAAGTGGTCGGGCGGGCGCATGGCGCTGTCGGGCACGTTGGCGCATGTGGTCGAGCGACTGTTCGAGGCGCCACGCGATGTGCCGGAGTTGCGTGCGATCGGGCGCCTGCTCGATCTTCAACAGCGTCTGTCGGCGTTGCCGGCACCGGGGCGACTGCTGGTGGAATGGATCCACGTGCGCGGCGGCGGGCACCTGTTCCTGTATCCCTTCGCGGGGCGGCTGGTGCACGAAGGACTCGCCGCGTTGTGGTCGCTGCGCTGGGGGCGCGTGCACCGCAATAGCTTCACCTTCGCCGCCAACGATTACGGTCTGGTGCTGTCGCCGGCGCAGGATGTGCCGCTCGAGGTTGCGGACGTCGAAGCGCTGCTGACGCCGGATGCCCTGCTGGAGGACCTGCGCGAAAGCCTCAACCTCGCCGAGCTCGCGCGTCGCCAGTTCCGCGACATCGCCCGCGTCGCCGGCCTGCTGCCGCCGTCGCTGCCCGGCCGCGCACCACGGTCGATGCGCCAGCTGCAGGCATCGAGCGGCCTGCTGTTCGACGTGCTGCGACGGCACGATCCCGATCACATGCTGCTGGCCCTGGCCGAGCGCGAGGTCTTCGCCGCGCAGCTCGAAGTGGTGCGCCTGCGCGAGACGCTCGAGGACTGCAGCGCCCGTACGCTGTCGCTGCATGCACTCAAGACCTTCACCCCGATGTCGTTCCCACTGTGGGCCGAGTCGCTGCGCGGCCAGCTGAGCACCGAAGACTGGAAGACCCGCGTGCAACGCGCCGCCGCGCAACTGGAGAAGCGCAACCGTGGTTGAGCTGGCCGTGCCCGGCAGCCTCGGCATCACGGTGGCCGGCGAATCGCTGGTGCTGCTGCCCGACCGCGCACTGTGGTGGCCGCGCATGTCGCTGCTGGCCATCGCCGACCTGCACCTGGGCAAGGGTGATCACTTCCGCCGTGCGGGCATCGCCTTGCCGCGCGGCGGCACCGCGCACGATCTCGACCGGCTCGACGGTCTGCTGGTGCAGACCCGCGCGACGCGACTGCTGGTGCTCGGCGATCTGCTGCACGCCGCCGTGCACGACGCGCAGTGGCGAGATGCGTGGATCGCATGGCGCGCCGGCCGCCAGGCGCTGTCGGTCGAACTGGTCGGCGGCAACCACGACCGCGCGCTGACCGGACGCCCGGGCGTTGCCGCGTCGCTCGGCATCCATCTGCACGGCCACGCACTCGCATTCGCGCCGTTCCTGTTCGTCCACGACCCCGCGCATGGCGCGCAGGCCGATGGTTACCGCCTCGGCGGCCACCTGCATCCGGTCGTGCGCCTGCCCGGCGTGCCGCGTCTGCCGGCGTTCCTGTTCGGCGAGACCGCCGGCGTGCTGCCGGCGTTCACCGCCTTCGCCGGCGGCTGGCGCGTCGACCGCACGTCGGAGACGCGGCTTTTCGCCTGCGCCCCGGACGCAGTGGTCGACGTGTCCGTCTGATTCAGCGCGCGCTGTACGCGTGCACCTCGTCGACCAGCACGCCGACGTGGTCGGGGTTCATGTCCGGCGACATGCCGTGGCCGAGGTTGAAGACGTGGCCGTCGCGCGAGCCGCCGTTGCCGTCGCGGTAGCTGTCGAGCGCGTCGCGGACCTTGGCGCGGATCGCATCGGGTGAGCCGTACAGCGTGGTCGGATCCAGATTGCCCTGCAGCGCGACGCGGCCCTGCGTGCGGCGCGCGGCGTCGCCCAGTTCGATCAGCCAGTCGACGCCGACACCTTCGGCGCCCGACTGCGAGAGTTCATCGAGATACGCGGCATTGCCCTTGCCGAACAGGATGAGGGGCGTGTCGCCGCGTTCCAGCTCGCGCGCGATGCGGGTCAGGTACGGCAGCGAAAACTCCCGGTACATCGCCGGCGACAGCACGCCGCCCCACGTATCGAACACCTGCAGTGCCTGCGCGCCCGCGGCGCGTTGTGCGGCGAGATACGCGATGACCGCATCGGTGTTGACCGACAGCAGCGCGTGCAGCGCCTGCGGGTCGTTGAGCGCCATCGCCTTGATGCGCGCGAAATCCTTGCTGCCGCCGCCTTCGACCATGTAGCAGGCCAACGTCCACGGACTGCCCGAGAAGCCGATCAGCGGGACCCTGCCGTCCAGCTCGCGACGGATCGTGCGCACCGCGTCCATGACGTAGCGCAGTTCGGTTTCCATGTCCGGCACGCCGAGTTTCGCGATGCTGGCCGCGTCGCGGACCGGATGGCGGAACTTCGGGCCTTCGCCTTCGACGAAGTACAGCTCCAGACCCATCGCGTCCGGGATGGTCAGGATGTCGGAGAACAGGATCGCCGCGTCCAGATCGAAGCGCGCCAGCGGCTGCAGCGTGACCTCGCAGGCGAGCTCGGGGTTCTTGGCCATCGCCAGGAAACTGCCGGCGGCCTTGCGCGACGCGCGGTACTCCGGCAGATAGCGGCCGGCCTGGCGCATCAGCCAGACAGGCGTGCGGTCGACGGGTTCGCGGCGGAGGGCGCGGAGGAAGCGTTCGTTTTTCAGGACGGCAGACATCGGGACGGAATTTCCTGTGGAGGCGGCGCGCGCGCGGTCAGGCCGGCGCGTCGCTGCCGCGGGCGAACATCAACTGGAAGCCGCGCTTGAGCTGCGCATCGCGCGCGGTCTCGAGCGCCTTGAGTGCGCTGGGCTGATCGAGGAACTGGTCGCGCCGCAGCGTACTGCGGCCGCCGACCTGGCCGGTTTCGCGCAGCAGCACCCAGCCGCCCAGCAGATCGGGCTGCAGGGTCAGCTGTACGAAGCGGGGCGCCTCGTGGCCGTCGGGGTGCTGCTGCAGGAACAGGCGCATGCCGCCGATTGTACGGCGGGCGAGGTTCAGGCCTCGCGCAGCACCGACAACACTGCCGATTCGGGGACGTCGCCGACCACCTCCGCCCGCCCGGCGCCGCGCCAGACGATGAAGCGCAGGCCGCCGGCAGTCGCTTTCTTGTCGAGACGCATGTGCGCGAGCAGGCGTTCGGGGTCCAGACCCGGCGGCACGTCGACCGGCAATTGCAGGCGCACAAGCAGGTCGCGCAGCCGCCGCGTGTCCGCCGCCGGCGCCAGGCCCAGCGCTTCCGACAACCGCGCCGCCAGCACCATGCCGACCGCGACCGCCTCGCCGTGATTGAGGCCACCGTAGCCCTGCTCGGTCTCGATCGCATGACCGAAGGTGTGGCCGAGATTGAGCAGGGCGCGTTCGCCGTGCTCGAACGGGTCCCGCGCGACGATCGCCGCCTTGTGCGCGCAGCTGCGGGCGATGGCCTCGGCCAGCGCCGCGTCGTCCATTGCCAGCAGCGCGTCCGCGTTGGCATCGATCCAGTCGAGGAAGGCCGCATCGCCGAGCGCGCCGTACTTCACCACTTCGGCCAGGCCCGCACGCAACTCACGCGCGGGCAGCGTGCGCAGCGCGGCGGTATCGGCGATCACCGCGCGCGGCGGATGGAAGGCGCCAACCAGATTCTTGCCCTGCGGCAGGTCGACCGCGGTCTTGCCGCCAACCGAGGAATCCACCATCGCCAGCAGCGTGGTCGGCAGCTGCACGCAGTCGATGCCGCGCATCCAGCAGGCCGCGGCGAAACCGGCCAGATCGCCGATGACGCCGCCCCCGAGCGCGAACAAAGTCGCGTCGCGACGCATGCGCGCATCGGCGAGCGCATCGGTGACGTCGGCGAAACTGGCGAGCGTTTTGGACGCCTCGCCCGGCGGCAGCACGTGCCGGTGGATGCGCAGGTCCGGGCGCGCGGCCTGCAGCGCGGCGGCGACACGGTCGGCATACAGCGGCGCGACATGCGCGTCGCTGACCAGCATCGCGTCGCGGCCGCGGACGCTGCGGGCGAGCAGGGCGCCGTCGTCCAGCAGGCCGGGACCGACGTGGATGCTGTAGGGGACGTCGCCGGCGACGGCGACTTCGCGAGGTGTGAGGTTCATGCGGGTCGTAAGCGGGAGGAGGAATCGACCGGCGTCGCACGGGCGACGCGGTTCAAGGCGAGTGGGATGTGGCGGCATCCGCATGGTCGGCGTCGGGCGCGAGCGCGCGGGGGCCGGGCGGCTGCCAGTGCACTTCGACCAGATGTCCCAGCTGCGCGGCCGCCTCGTTGCAGGCGTGCGGACCGGTGTCGAAGCGCAGATGCGCGGCGTCGGCATACAGCGGGGCGCGTTCGACGGCGAGCCGGCGCAGCACGTCGCTCCGGTCGTCGCCGGCGAGCAGCGGGCGCGTGCGATCGCGCGCCAGTCGCGCCAGCTGGGTGTCGACATCGGCATGCATGTGCACGACGAAGCCGTGCGCGCGCATCGCGGCGCGGTTGCCGGCGTCGAGCACCGCGCCGCCGCCGGTGGCGATGACCTGTCCGCTGCCGGCCAGGATCTGCGCCAGCACCGCTCGCTCGCGCGCGCGGAAGCCGGCTTCGCCTTCGCATTCGAAGATCATCGGAATCGAGGCACCCGTGCGCACCTCGATCTCGTGGTCCACGTCGACGAAGACCGCGCCGAACCGCGCCGCGAGGCGGCGGCCGATCGAGGACTTGCCGGCGCCCATCGGTCCGACGAGCACGAGATTGGGGGCGGACTGCATGCCCGCATGCTAGCAGCGGGGCGCGGGGCGTCGACCGTTGCAGGCGCAAGTGTCGCGGTGTCCGGCCGCGTGTCGATCCGGGCGCCCCGGCGCGCGTCCATCGCGCGGCGCGCCTTGCGTCTCCCGGACACGCGACGCCTGCATCGGCGCATGGACCGATGCGTCCCGACACCGCCGGCTTGAGTCGGCCCCGGTCCGTCTCCATCATGCAGGCATGGCCAAGCACGCCCACCCCTGCACGGATCCGCACCATCACGTCGACGACGCCGCGAGCTTCATCCGCGCGGTGGAGCGCGCCTGCGGCGAGCGCGGCCTGCGGCTGACGCCGATCCGCGCGCACGTGCTGGGCCTGATCGCCGACGCCGGCCGGCCGCTCAAGGCCTACGACCTGCTCGACCAGGTGCGCGAGGGCGACGGTCCGGGCGCGGCGGCACCGCCGACGGTGTATCGCGCGCTGGATTTCCTGCTGGCCAACGGCTTCATCCACAAGCTGCAGTCGGTCAACGCCTTCGTCGCGTGCCATCACCCGAGCACCGCGCAGCATTCGGTGCCGTTCCTGATCTGCGACCGTTGCCACAGCGCCGTGGAGCTGGAGGACGAGGCCGTCGTGGCGTCGCTCGACGAGCGCGCACGCGCGCTGGGCTTCGTGCCGCAGGCGCAGACGCTGGAAGTCCACGGCCTGTGCGCGCAGTGCGCGCACGCCGAACCGCACTGACGCAGCGACGTCAGGCGGCCGCGACCGCCTTCGGCAGCTGCGCTTCGCGGATCGGCAGATTGGCCGCAGCGGCCAGCAGCGCCAGCGCCATGTCGGCGTACCAGACCCACAGATACGAGCCCGTCTTCGCCACTGCGATGCCACCCATCCATGCGCCGAAGAACGCGCCGGTCTGGTGCGAGAGCAGGGTCAGACCGAACAGCGTCGCCAGATAGCGCGGGCCGAACAGCTTGCCGACGAGGCCCGCCGTCGGCGGCACGGTCGCCAGCCAGCTCATGCCCAGACCGATGGCGAACAGGAAGAACGTCGTCGGCGTCGGTGGCGACAGCACGTAGACCAGGATCATCAGCGCGCGGCTGGCGTAGATCGCGGTCAGCAGCCACTTCATGCGGTAGCGCTGGCCCAGCCAGCCGGCGCCGATGCTGCCGACGATGTTGAACAGTCCGATCAGCGAGAGCGCCATCGCCGACACGCCGGCCGACAGCCCGCACATCGCAATCTCGGTCGGCAGATGCGTCACCAGGAAGGCGATGTGGAAGCCGCAGGTGAAGAAGCCCAGATGCAGCAGCCAGTAGCTGCGGTCGCGCAGCGCGACGCGCAACTGTGCGCGCAGGCCGATGTCGTCTTCGACGACCACCGCCACGGCGGCGTCTGCGGGTGCCGGCGGCAGTTTGCGACGCCGCAACGGCCACGCCAGCGGCAGGGTGGCGAGCGCGGTCGCGGCCATGGCCCACGCGGCGGCGGCCCAGCCGAAGGCGCCGATCATCGTGGTCGCGAACGGCGCATAGAGGAACTGGCCGAACGAGCCGCCCGCGTTGACCACGCCCGAGGCCATCGAGCGCTTCTCGGCGGGAATCGCCCGCGCAGTGCTGCCGATCAGGATCGAGAAGCTGCCTGCGCCGGCGCCCGCGGCGCTGACCAGACCCAGCGTCAGCAGCAGGCCCCACTCGGAAGCGAAGAACGGCGCCGCCGCCATGCCGGCGAACAGCAGCACGCCGCCGAGCACCAGCACGCGTCCGCTGCCGCGCTGGTCGGCGATCGCGCCGAACACAGGCTGCACCGCGCCCCAGACGAACTGGCCGACCGCCAGCGCGAAACTGATCGCCGCGATCCCCAGGCCCGTATCGGCGGCGATCGGCTGCACGAACAGGCCCAGCGACTGCCGGATGCCCATCGTGATCATCATCATCGCGGTCGCCGCGAGCACCAGCGGCCACCAGCGGTTCATGACGGGCGCGCTCATGCGGCGAGTGTCCGGGTCGCGCGATCGAGCACCGCGTGCAGGCGCCCGACCTCGTCGACGCCCATCAGCGCTTCGATCTGCAGTTGCGTGGCACGCCACAACGGCTCGGCGACCCGGAGCACCGCATCGCCGGCGGGACGCATTTCGACGCGACGCTGGCGGGCATCGTCGGGATCACGCTGCAGGCACACCCAGCCTGCAGCGACCAGATGCCCGAGATCGCGGCTGAGCGTGCTGCGTTCCATGCCCAGGCTGCGCGCCAGTGCACCGACAGTCTGCGGCTGGCCCCGGGCGTGCCGCAGGATGGCGTACTGGTTGACGTTGATGCCCGCCGGCGCCAACGCCCGGTCGTAGCGCTGCGTCATCAGCCGCGCGATTTTGCGCAGGCGATGGCAACTGCAACCGGAGGCGGGAACGCCGGGAGTCTCGTTCTGGACGCGCATTGCGTGTACCTGCATCGAATTTTCGATGTATTACACCTTGATGACGGGCCGGTCGACTGTGACCGCTCCGCGCGCGTCTCCGCCGTTGCGCTTGTGGGAGCGCGCTGCCGCGGTTCCCGGTAAGCCGGCAGATTTCGCGACCGGGTGGAATCGCGACCGGGGTCGCTCCCGAATCTGCTTCGCAGACTTGGCTGTAGTCCAGCGGCTGGTCAAAAAAAGCCCCACGCCGGAACCCGGCGTGGGGGGGGTGACGCACGCGTCACTGGAGAGACCGGAACCGGTCGGATCGACCGTCAGAAGTACACGCGGATGCCGCCTGCCACCGTGCGACCGGGCAGGGGGGCGTAGTCGCGCAGCAGCGAGGTGTGCGGACGGGCTTCGCGATCGGTCAGGTTGCGGCCGTCGAGGAACAGCTCCCACTGGGTGCCGTCGGCTTCGCCGACGCGCCAGGCGACGCCCGCATTGACCAGGGTGTAGCCGGGGCTGGGCGCCTCGAGCGCGGCCACGCGGTCCTGCTTCTGGTAGCGCACCGCGCCGACGTTCGCGCGCCAGCCGCCCAGGGTCCAGTTGAGGTCGGCGCCGTATCGCGACGGGGCGATGCGCGGCAGATTGCCGCCTTGGGCGATGTCGACCGTGTAGTTGTGCGCGTGGTCGCCATGCGGCACCGCGAACGCGACTTCGCGGGTGCCGCTGCCATCGAGTTCGGCGCGCACGATGTCGCCGAACACGCGCAGGTCGAAGTCGCCCGCGTCGGATTCCAGGAGATGGAACTTGGCCTCGGCCTCGGCGCCGCGGAAGGTCGCATCGCCCTGGGTCCACAGACGCACCGGGAAGCCCTGCTCTTCGACGCCGGTGTCGGCGAGATAGGTGAAGCGGTCGAATTTCGTCTGGTAGACCGCGGCCTTGAACTCGACGAAATCGGTGTGCGCGTGGACGCCCACCTCCAGACGCTGGCCGCGTTCGGTGTCGAGCGTGTCGTCGCCGATCTCGATCGAGCGGGTGGCGATGTGCGGGCCGGCGGCGAACAGTTCCTCGTTGGTCGGCGCGCGCTCGGAGATGTCGGCGCCGAAGCGCAGGTCGAACACGTCCGACAGGTGCCAGATCGCCGCGCCCGACAGGCTGCTGGCGTCGAACTTGCGCGACTGGCCGGCCTGCGGCTCGATTTCGACGCGCTCGTGGCGGCCGCCGAACTCCAGCTTCACCGGCCCGAACTCCTTCTCCTGTACGACGAACAGGCCCAGCGTGTCGGTCACGCTCGGCGGCACGAAGGCTTCTTCGCCGACCGCGCCGAAGTCGACATGACCGACCTGCAGGCCGAAGGCGCCGTTCCAGCCGGCGATCGGGTTCTGCACGGCCTCGATGCGGGCCTCGGTGCCCTTGTTGGTGAAGCGCGTCGCCGGCGTGTCGCCTTCGAGCTCGACATGCTCGTAATCGTTGTAGGCCGCGCGCACGTTCAATGCGCTGAGGAAGGGCAGCGGGTTGTACAGGCCACCCTTCAGGTCAATGCGGTTCTGCACCATGTCGATGCGTACCGAGCCGTGCTCGTCGTGGTCATGGTCGTGATCGTGGTCATGGTCATGACCGCCGTCCTCGGCGTGCACGTGTGCACCGTCGGGCAGGCCGTAGTTGGTGCGGTAGGTGCTCAGGGCCATGCCGAGGTGGCCGCGCTCGCCGAAATACGTGGCGCCGACAGCACCGGCGCGCGTCCGGATCGAACTGTTGGGCAGCGTGCCGAAGGCGTTCTCTTCGTCCGCGTGTTCGTGGTCGTGATCATGGTCGTGATCGTGGTCTTCGGGCACCTGCGCAAAGCCGGGAATGTCGAAGTCGCCGGTGTTGCGGATCAGGCCGTCGACATGCAGCACCAGGTTGTCGCCGCTGACGCCGTCGAGGCGGAACATGCCGCTGCGCTCGTCGTTGCCGCTGGCGGCGCGCAGTTCGGCGCGGCCGCTGAGCGGACGATCGGGCACTTCGCGCGCGATGCGGCCGTCGACCACGTTGACCGCGCCGCCGATCGCGCCGCTGCCGTAGAGCAGGTTGGCCGGCCCCTTGAGCACTTCGATCTGGTCGGCGAGGAAGGGCTCGATGCTGACCGCGTGGTCGGCGCTGACGGTCGAGGCGTCCATGCTGCCGATGCCGCCCGAGAGCACCTGCACGCGCGGGCCTTCCTGGCCGCGGATGATCGGCCGGCCCACACCGGTGCCGAAGAATCCGCTCTGCACGCCGGGCAGCGACGAGACGGTGTCGCCCAGATTGCCGGCCTTGCGATCCTCCAGCGCATCGCCATACAGCACCTCCACCGGGTGGGCGAGATCTTCGGCGTCGCCTCCCAGCGGGGTCGCCGTCACCTGCACGCGGTCGAGCGTGGTGGGATGCGCGTGGGTCTGGTTCTGTGCCTGCGCGTCGCTCTGGGCGAAGGCCGCGGCCGTCGGCAGCAGCAGGGCGACGGCGATCGCGAGGCGGGTCGGGACGGGGGCAAACCGGGAAGTCTTGGTCATTACGGATGCAGTACACTGGTGGGCGAAGAGGGAATGTTATAATGTTACGGAAATCCCCGCATCCCCCAAAAGACATGTCTGCACACGATTCCACCCTGCAACGCGCCGACCGGGTCGGCTTTGCCGCGTCGTTCCTGTGTGCGGTCCATTGCGCGCTGCTGCCGGTGCTGCTGGCGCTGTTGCCGGCCTTCGGCCTGAACGTGGGCGGCTGGATCGACATCGATCAGGCCTTCGTGATCTTCGCCACGCTGCTCGGCGCGACCACGCTGACCCTCGGCTGGCGCAGGCATCGCGCGTTCCGCGCCTGGGCGCTGCTGCTGCCGGGTCTGGCGCTGGTCTGGGCCGGTGCGTTCACCCATCTGCACGACCACACCATCACCCACGCGGTGGTGATGACCATCGGCGGTCTGCTGCTGGCCGGCGCGCATCTGCTGAACCTGCGCCTGACCCACGCCCACCGCGGCCGCTGAGCCCCATCTGCGCCGTGACCGCGTGCTAGAATCCGCGGTCCCGTGCGCCCCGAGTTGGGCGCACGTTCGCGTCCACGCATTCAACACGCAAAAGCATCAGGAGCACATTCATGGGCAAGGGCGACCGCAGGACCCTCAAGGGCAAGCGCTACAACGCGAGCTACGGCAACAGCCGCTCGAAGGGCCTCGTCAAGGCCACCGGCACCGCGACCGCACCGGTCGTGAAGAAGGCCGCCGGCACCAAGACCGTCGCCAAGGCGCCGGCGAAGAAGGCCGTCGCGAAGAAGGCCGTCAAGGCCGACTGACGCGACACGCGCTTCGTTTCAAGACAGAGCCCCGCGAAAGCGGGGCTTTTTCGTGGGCTCAGTCCAGCCGATGCCCGCCGGCGAACGACATCGCCAGCAACGGCCCGCCGAGCCAGTAGACGAGTTCGGCGGGCTGCGCGACCTGCCAGCAGGCGAAGTCCGCGCGCTGGCCGACGGCCAGGCGTCCGCGATCGGCCAGGCCGAGTGCGCGCGCCGCATGCACGGTCGCGCCGCGCAGCGCTTCTTCCGGCGTCAGCCGGAAATGGGTGCAGGCCAGCTGCATGGCCTGGCGCAGCGACAGCAGCGGCGAGGTGCCGGGATTGCAGTCGGTCGCGACCGCCATCGGCACGCCTGCGGCGCGGAAGGCATCGAGCGGCGGCAGCGTGGTCTCGCGCAACACGTGGAAGGCGCCCGGCAGCAGCACCGCGACCGTTCCGGCCCGGGCCATCGCGGCGACGCCCGCGGGTGAGGTGTGCTCGACGTGGTCGGCCGACAGACCGCCGAATTCGGCCACCAGCGCCGCGCCTTCGCCGTCGCTGAGCTGGTCGGCATGCAGTTTCACCGGCAGTCCCAGCGTGCGCGCGACCTCGAACACGCGTCGCGTCTGCGCGGCGCTGAAGGCGATGCGTTCGGCGAAGGCGTCGACCGCGTCGACCAGACCGTCCGCATGCAGGCGCGGCAGCCAGTCGCAGACCGCATCGATGTAGGCATCGCCACGGCCGGCGAACTCCGGCGGCAGCGCATGCGCGCCCAGGAAGGTCGTCCGCACGGTGATGCCGAGCACGTCGCCGATGCGGCGCGCGACGCGCAGCATCTTGCGTTCGTTGTCGAAGTCCAGGCCGTAGCCGGACTTGATCTCCAGCGTGGTCGCGCCGTCGGCAACCAGCGCTTGCGCACGCGGCAGCGACTGCGCGAGCAGCGCGTCCTCGTCGGCCTCGCGCACGGCGCGCACGCTCGACACGATGCCGCCACCGGCGCGCGCGATTTCTTCGTAACTGGCGCCTTGCAGGCGCATTTCGAACTCGCCGGCGCGGTTGCCGGCGAACACCGCATGCGTGTGGCAGTCGATCAGGCCGGGCGTGACCAGACCGCGCGTTTCGATGACCTGTCCGGCCTGCGCCTCAGCGCCGTCGGGCAAGGCGTCGTGCGGGCCCACGTGGACGATCCGCCCGTCGCGCCAGCCCAGCGCGCCGTCTTCGATCAGGCCGTAGCCGCTGTCGCCGTCCAGCGTCGCCAGCGTGGCGCCGAGCAGCAGGCCGTCCCAAGCGTCAGTCGACACCGCCGTCTCCGTTCGCGCCGGTGTCCGCACCGGGGCGCGCCTGCACGCGCGCGTCGGACTGTCGCTTGCGCGTCGCGGCGACGCCGGCGAAGACCGCGACCAGACCGCCGATCACGGCGACCAGTGCGCCCAGCAGCGCGATCGAAGTTGGGCTCATCGGATGTTCCAGGCATGAAGACCGGCTAGCCTACCGCACACGTTTTCGAGGAGCCGGACCGATGCACGAAGACCCCGCGATCCACGTCGCGCGCACGCCGGCCGGCTGGCGCCTGCCCGGCATCGCGAACCTGCATTCGCACGCCTTCCAGCGGGCGATGGCGGGGCTGGCGGAAGTACAGACCGATCCGGCCGATTCGTTCTGGACCTGGCGCGAGACCATGTACCGGATGGCCGGGCGGTTCGATCCCGACACCTTGCGCGCGGTGGCGACGCAGCTCTATGTCGAGATGCTGGAAGTCGGCTACACCACGGTCTGCGAATTCCATTACGTGCACCACGCGCCCGACGGCCGCGCATACGCACCGGCGAGTGCGATGAGCGATGCGCTGATCGAGGCCGCGGCCGGCACGGGCATCCGCCTGACGCTGCTGCCGGTGCTGTACATGGCCGGCGGCTTCGACGGGCGCGCACTGGGCGAGCGGCAGCAGCGGTTCGGACACGACGTCGACGCGTACCTGCGCCTGTTCGGCGATCTGCACGCGCGCCAGCACGAAGGCCTGCGCGTGGGCTGCGCGCTGCACAGCCTGCGCGCCGTGCCGGCGCAGGCGATGGACGCGGTGCTCGCCGGCCTGCCGGACGACGCGCGCATCCACATCCACATCGCCGAGCAGGTGGCCGAAGTCGAGGAATGCATCGCCGTGCGCGGTGCACGGCCGGTGGCGTGGCTGCTGGATCACGCGCCGGTCGACGCGCGCTGGACGCTGGTGCACGCGACGCATCTCGATGCCGCCGAAGTGCAGGGCATCGCCCGCAGCGGCGCGACCGTCGCGCTGTGCCCGACGACCGAAGCCAATCTCGGTGACGGGCTGTTTCCGCTGCGCGACTACCTCGATGCCGGCGGCCGCTGGGGCATCGGTTCAGACTCGCACATCTCGGTCTCGCCGGTCGAGGAACTGCGCTGGCTTGAGTACGGGCAGCGGCTGGTCACGCGCCGTCGCAACATCGCCGTCGGTGACACGACGCCGAGCGTCGGCGCGACCCTGTTCGCCGGCGTGCAGGCCAGCGCAGCAGCGTCCACCGGATTCGACGCGCGCGACGATGCGGTGGTGCTCGATGCCGATGCGCCACTGCTCGTCGGCGCCACGCCCGCCGATGTGCTCGACCGCTGGGTCTTCGCCGGCAACCGGCCGCTGGTGCGCGAAGTGCAGGTGGCGGGTCGCCGGGTCGTCGCGGAGGGCCGGCACGCGATGCACGAGGCCGCGGCGCGGGACCATGCCCGCGCGATGGCGCGCCTGCTCGCCTGAGCCTGCGCCGGTTCCATCGGCCGGATCCGGGGTTCCGTCGCAAGGCCCGGCAGGGAAGGCGCGGGGTGCGCAGCATGGCACCATCCCAGAGGAAGGAGATTCCGCGATGTTGCCCAATGTCATGACGCTCACCGCTTTGCTCGCACTCGCCGCGGGCAACGCCGCCGCGATGGACGATGTCGCGCTGGCCCGTGCGGTCGACGCGCGGCTGTCGGGCGATCGCACCGGTGCCTGCTTCGCGGTCGCGGTGATCGAGCGCGAGCGCGTTGCGCGGACCTACCGCTGCGCCGACGGCACGGCGACACCGCGGATCGGTGCCGACAGCGCGTTCGAGATCGGTTCGGTCAGCAAGACGATGACCGCCGCGCTGCTCGCGCAATTGATCGCCGAAGGGAACGGGTCGCTGGACGACCCCTTGGCCGACTGGTTGCCGGCAGGCACGGTGGTGCCGGCGTTCGAGGGTCGGCCGATCCTGCTGCGGCATGTCGTCACCCACACCTCGGGTCTGCCGGCGCTGCCGGCGCGCATGCAGGTCAGCAATCCGGCCGATCCGTACGCGTCGGTGACGCCGGCGGCGTTGCTGGCCTCGCTCGGCGACGTCACGCTGCAACGCGCACCGGGCACGCAGTTCGAGTACTCCAACTTTGCGTCGATGCTGCTCTCCTACGCGGTCGCGCAGCGCGCCGGCCAGCCGTTCGAAGCCTTGCTCCGCGAGCAGCTGTTCGCGCCGCTCGGCATGACGCACGCCTACATCGCGCAGCCGCCAGGCGGCGTGCGCCCGACCACCGGCCATCTGCCCAACGGCAACCCGACTGCCGCCTGGACCATTCCGGGCGATCTTGCCGGCGTCGGCGGTGTCCGCGCGACGCTCGACGACATGGTCCGCTACACCCAGGCGCAGCTCGGCCTGATCGAAGTGCCCGCCGCGGTGCGGGCGGCGCTCGAGGCCACGCAGCAGCCGGTGTCCGAACAGCCGCCGATGGCAATGAACTGGATGCTCGCCCCGTTGGCCGGGCGCCGCGTGTGGGTGCACGAAGGCGGCACCGGGGGCTTCTCGTCGCTGGTCGGTTTCGACCCGGCGAACGGTCGTGGCGTCGTCGTGCTGTCGGATACCGCGCTGACCGCGCTCGGTGGACTCGGCAGTCTCGGCGCGCACCTGCTCGATGCCTCGGTGCCGGTCGGCAAGCCGCGCAAGGTCGCGACGCCCCCGGCGGAGGTCCTCGATGGCCTGGTCGGCAGCTGGCAACTGGCCGGCGGCATGCGGGTGGAACTGGCGCGCAAGGGCGACACGCTGACGATCCATCCGGCGGGCCAGCCCGTGTTCGAACTCGGCTATGACGACTTCGGCGATTTCTATCCGCTGCAGTTCGATGCGCTGCTGTCGCCCAAGCAGGCGTCGGACGGCCGTTGGACGTTCGTCTGGCTGCAAGGCGGCGGCGCGATGCCGGCCACGCGCGTGGACGACGGAGCGCAGGCCGGGCAGGCGCGGCTAGACGATGCAACGCTTGCGGCCTACGCCGGCGACTACACGCTGATGCCGGGATTCGTGCTGAAAGTGGACGCCGCCGATGGACGCCTGCGCGCGCAGGCGACCGGCCAGGGCGCCTTCCCGCTGGACGCCACCGGCACCGACCGCTTCGAGGCCGCGGCCTTCGGCATCGAGCTGCGCTTCCAGCGTGGGGCGGACGGCCAGGTGAACGCGCTGGAACTGCACCAGGGCGGCCGCGTGATGCGCGGCGCGCGGGGTTGAGATGACGACGGCCAACGCACGCAACGTACTGGGCCAGCCGCTGCCCGACGACGTGGTCGTCGGCGGCGATTATCTGTGGACCCGTTACCGCCGCTATCCGGTGTTCAGCGCGCACTGGCTGGCCGGGCGCACGCTGCTGTTCGGCAGCGTGATCCTGGGCTTCTCGGTGCTGACGCTGCTTGCCATGTCGATCAGCCCGGCCACGCTGGCCGGCGCACTGACCGCGAGTGCCTACTCCTTCATCGCGTTCCTGCTGATGACGACGGCGGGGCCGGCCTGCGCGACGCTCGTGCGGCATCTGCGTCTGCCGCTGCGCCGTGAACGCGTGCTGGTCGTGCTGTCGCTGTGCGTCGGCATCGTGATCGCCTATTTCGCCGATCGTTGGGCCAGCGGTTACATCAACGCGTTCATGGAGTCGCAGATGGGCCAGCCCGCCTACGACCTGGAGGCGATGCGCGCGCATTACGAATCCGGCTCTGCGCGCATGGGCGTGATGGCCGTCCATCTGGTCACGCTGGTCTTCATTTACGGACTGCTCGGCGGCGGCATGGCCCTGCGCGCCTATTTCGGCGAACAGCGGCGTCTGGCCGACAGTCGCCACCGCAGCGAGGTCGCGGCGTTGCAGGCGCAGACACGCGAGTCGGAGTTGCGGCTCGGCGCGCTGCAGGCGCAGGTCGAGCCGCACTTCCTGTTCAACACGCTCGCCTCGGTGCGCGCGCTGGTGCGCCAGGACGCTGGCCGGGCCGAGGCGACGCTGGATGCGCTGGTGGACTATCTGCGCGCGACAATTCCCCGCCTGCGCGACGGCGGGGCGACCCTGCAGTCGACGCTCGGCGAGCAGCTCGACCTGTGCGCGCGCTATCTCGAACTGATGCGCCTGCGCACTGCCGACCGCCTGCGTTACGTCATCGAAGCCGATGCCGCGCTGCGCGCATTGCCGTATCCGCCGCTGTTGCTGATCACCCTGGTCGAGAACGCGGTCAAGCACGGCGTCGAGCCCAAGCCCGGCGCCGGTTGCATCCGCGTGCGCGCGTGGACCGCGGACGGCACGCTGCACGTCGGCGTGGTCGACGACGGCGCCGGCCTGCAGCCGGGTGTCGGCGGCGGTATGGGCCTGGCCAACGTGCGCGACCAGTTGGCGGCCCGCTTCGGCAACCGCGCGTCGCTGCGTCTGACCGGCGTCGCCGGCGGGGGTGCCGAAGCCGAAATCCGCACGCCATTGGACGCACACGCATGACCGACACCGTCACGGCTCTGGTCGCCGAGGACGAAGCGCCGCAGCGCGCCGCGTTGCTGGAGATGCTTGAGACCCTGTGGCCCGGGCTCGACGTGATCGCCGCCTGCGAGGACGGCATCACCGCGCTGCAGGCCGCCGCCGAACACCGGCCGCGCGTGGCCTTCCTCGACATCCGCATGCCCGGCGTCGGCGGGCTCGATGTCGCGCGTGCGGTCGTCGCCGGTGGCGGCCTGGTGGTGTTCACGACGGCCTACGACGAATATGCGATCCGCGCGTTCGAGGCCGGCGCGGTCGATTACCTGCTCAAGCCCGTCTCGGAGGCACGGCTGCGCCTCGCGGTGGACCGGTTGCAGGAGCGGTTGCGGCAGCCGTCGGGCGACGACCTGCAGGCGCTGGTCGACGATCTGGAAGCGCGCCTGCGCCCGCAGGGCGAGCGCCAGATACGCTGGATCAGCGCGAGCATCGGCGACCACGTGCGCATGATCGGCATCGACGAGGTGCTGTTCTTTCAGGCCCAGGACAAGTACGTGCGCGTGGTCACCGCCGACGACGAGGCCCTGATCCGCACTCCGCTCAAGGAGCTGCTGGGCGGGCTGGATCCGGACACGTTCTGGCAGGTGCATCGCGGCACGGTGGTGCGCGTGTCGACGATCGACCGCGTGCGCCGCGACGAACTGGGCAAGACGCGGATCCAGCTCCGCGGGCACCGCGAGTCGTTGCCGGTGAGCGCAGCCTTCGTGCACCGTTTCCGCGGGATGTAGGCGCCGGACGCGCGTCTACAGCAGGGCCGTCTCGCGTGGCCACGCACCTTCCAGCGTCAGCAGGAAGACCTTGGTCGGCAGCCCGCCGCCGAAGCCGGTCAGCGCGCCACCGGCCCCGATGACGCGATGGCAGGGCACGACGATCGACAGCGGATTGCGCCCGTTCGCCGCGCCGACCGCGCGGCTCGCCGTGGGCTTGCCGACCATGCGCGCCAGTTCCACGTAGCTGGCCGTCCTGCCATAGGGAATCCGGGTCAGGCCATCCCAGACCTGCTGCTGGAATGCCGTGCCGCGCGCCGCGAGCGACAGCGCGAAGCTGCGGCGCGTGCCGGCGAAGTACTCGCCCAGCTGCGTCGCAGCGGCGTCGAGCACGGGATGCGCGCCCGCGCGCCAGTCGTCGCCGCGCGGCACCGGATGCCGGTGCTCGGCGAACTCGACCGCATGCAGGCCGGCATCGGACGCGGCAAGGAACAGCGGCCCGACCGGGCTGGCGATCGTGCGGGTGAACACGGCAGGCGTCGGATTCATGTCGGGGAACTCCGTGGGCGACGCGCGCGCGGGGACGGCGTCGGAGAGGATGCGGGTGCGGGTGCGGAGGCGCTGGCCTCGCGCCAGAGATGGAAGACCGCGTAGCCGCGCCATGGGCGCCAATGCTCGGCGTGCGCGAGAAGCTGCCTTGCGCCCAGACGCGATCCGTCACCCGGCAGCGTCTTCTGCAGGACCAGGTCCTCGGCCGGGAACGCGTCGGGATGGCCGAGCGCTCGCAGCGCGATGTACTGCGCGGTCCACGGCCCGATGCCGGGCAGCGCGACCCAGCGCGCGACGAAGTCGTCGAGCGTGCGGGACCGGTCGAAGTCCACCCGGCCCTCGATCAGCGCACGTGCGATGCCGCGGATGGTCGCGATGCGGCTGCCGATCAGGCCGAGGCCGTCGAAGTCGGCATCGACGAGGGCCTCGGGCGTCGGGAACAGATGCGCGAAGCCCTGCGCCGCCAGCGCGTCGGGCAGGCGCGCGCCGAAACGCTGCGACAGGCGCGCGGTCAGCGTGCGCGCCGCGGCCACGCTGACCTGCTGTCCGATCACCGCGCGCACCGCGATCTCGAAGCCGTCCCAGCCGCTCGGCAGTCGCAGGCCCGGGCGCCGGCGCAGCAACGGCGCGAGGCGGGCGTCCGCCGCGAGATGGGCGGCGATCGCGTCGGGGTCGGCGTCGAGGTCGAACATGCGGCGGACCCGCCGTACTGCGTCCTGCAGGTGCGATGCGGCGCAGCCGTGGAGTTCGAGGCGCAAGGCGTCGGGCGCCGAATCGCCGCGCGATGCGGGCCACGCGCCGACGCGCAGCCAGCCCGGCGCCGCGGCCTCGCCGATGACGCGCGTGTAGGACGTCTCGTCGACGTGCTCGATGCCGGGCAGGGCGCGGCCGCGCAGGAAGTCCAGCATCGCCGGCAGGTCGTAGGGTGGACGGTAGGCGAGGCGCAGCACCAGCGCGTCACCGGTCGATTCCCGCGGGGTGCGGCGCAGTTCGCGCGGCGGCATGCGATACGCCTGCTGGAACACCGCGTTGAAGCGCCGCAGGCTGTTGAAGCCGGCCGCCATCGCGACGTCTGTGACCGGCAATGCGGTCTCGGTCAGCAGTTGCTTCGCAAACAGCAGGCGCCGGGTGCCGTGCACGCCGATCGGCGCCGCGCCCAGACGCTCGACGAACAGCCGGCGCAGCTGGCGCTCGCCGATGTGCAGGCGCGCCGCCAGCGCGGACAGCGGCGCGTCGTCGAGCGCGCCTGCATCGATCAGTGCCAGCGCCCGCGCGACGATGTCGTCGCCGCGGTGCCAGCTGCCGTCGACCGGCGACAGTTCGGGCCGGCAGCGCAGGCAAGGCCGGAAGCCGGCCGCTTCCGCGGCGGCCGCGTTGGGGTAGTAGACGACGTTGCCGGGCTTCGGCGCCGGCGCCGGACATACCGGCCGGCAGTAGATGCCGGTCGTGCGCACCGCAGTGAAGAACAGCCCGTCGAAGCGCGCATCGCGGCTCAGGCGCGCCTGCTCGCAGACGGCGGTGTCGGACAGGGCGGGCGGGGGAGGCATGCGAGCAGGCTAGCACCGGGGCAGGCGCCGGACTGGCCGTTTTCGGACATGGATGTCGAGGGCGGGATCGGATCGCGGCTGGCGCGCCGCGCCGCTTCATCCCAGGCGGAAATGAAGCCCTCCCCCGCTCGCGGGGGAGGGTTGGGTGGGGGCAAACGCGCCCATCGCATCACGGCTGAGCTCGGGCAGCTTCGCAGCGAAGACGCGCGCCCGAGGCGTTGCCATGCGATCCGATGGATCGCGCTATTCCATCCTTCATACGCGCGCGGTGAAGGCGACCCGTGCCTTCAGCGCGCGCCGTCGCGCAGCGCCGGCAGCAACGTCCGCGGATTCCCGTCGTTCTCCGCCGGCGTCACCCGCAGCAACCGCGCCAGCATCGGGTAGAGGTCGACGTTGTCGAAGCCGTCGAGCCTCACGCCGCTGCGGAACGCCGGGCCGTGCGCGATGAACACCGCGCGCATCTCCGGCGCGGCCGGGTCGTAGCCGTGCGAGCCGCGCGTCTTGCCGGCGCGTCGCGCGATGGCCGTGCGCGGAATCGCGTCCCAGCCCAGGTGCATCTGGCAGACGATCGGCGGGATGCGCGGATGCGTGCCGAAGTGCCAGCGGGGCGGCAGCTCGCCCTTGCGCCAGCAGTCGTACTGCGGATGCGCGCCCAGCAGCTTGGCCTCGACCTGCGCCTCGAAACCGGCATTCGGCGCGATGCCGATCACCTGTCCGTAGGAGACGACGCGCGCCTCTTCCATCGACACCATGTCTTCCAGCGCGATGGTCCGGCCGGGCGCCACTTCCGCCATGCCGTGATCGGAGACGACGACGAGATTGACCCGGTCCTCGAGTCCGCGCGCGCGGAGGCCCGTCACCAGACGCCCGAGTGCGGCATCGACCTGCCGCAAGGCCGCGTGCAGCTCGGGCGAGTCGGGCCCGTACGTGTGGCCGGCCGAATCGGTGTGCTCGAAGTACAGCGTCGCCAGCGCGGGGCGGGTCGCGTCCGGCTCGGACAGCCAGTCGAGCACCGTGTCGACGCGCGCGTCCATCGCGCGCGATTCGTCGTACGGCAGCCAGCGCGTCGGCCGCACGCCGTGCACCGGCGCCTCGCTGCCCGGCCACGCGAGCGTGGCGGTGGGCAGGCCGGCCTGTTCGGCCGTGACCCACAGCGGCTCGCCATCCTCGAACCATGCGCCGTTGCCGACCGCGTCGCGGTCCGACAGGCGGAAATCGCCCAGCGTCGAATCGTGCATCGAGTTGTGGATCAGGCCGTGACGGTCCGGCCGCAGGCCCGTCACCAGCGTGTAGTGGTTGGGGAAGGTCAGCGACGGGTACGACGGGCGCATCCAGGCCTGCACGCCGGCAGCGGCCAGCGCGTCGAAGTGCGGGGTGTCGCCGCGTCCCAGATAGTCGGGACGCAGACCGTCGAAGGAGACCAGCAGCAAGGTCGGCACTGGGGCGACCATCGCTGCGGACGCAGGTGCCTGGGGAGGTGTGGGCCGGTTGGCGCAGGCGGCCAGCAGCAACAGCGGAAGCAGCGCGATCGCGCGCGCGAAAAAGGTTCGGGGCATCCGCACAGGATACCGGCGTGTCATGACGGACCGCAGTCAGTCGCATGAAGCGGCGGCAACGCAGGCATCACCCGCGCTGAACATTCATCGCGCGCAGACCCGCAGGCACGCGTCTGCGGGTATCGTGTCGGCACACAGGTCTGCACCGCAGGAGGTGCGCGATGAAACAGGCATGGTGGACGGCGGCGATCTTCGCCGGTCTCGCGTTCGGCGCGGTCACCCAGGCGGCGCACGCCCAGCAGCAGGAAGAGGAAGAGGAGTCGATGCGCGAGCGCGGCCAGCGCGCCAGCCCGTCGGACCGCTTCTGCATCCGCGAAACCGGTTCGCGCGTCACGGCTGCGCGCAATGCCCGTTCCAAGCGCGCCGAACAGGAATGCACGACGGGCGGTGGGCGGGTCTACACCCGCGAGGACATCGAACGCACCGGCACCGTCGACATCAAGGATGCGCTGCGGCGTCTGGATCCGTCGGTGTTCTGAGCGGACACGTCAGTGCGCGCCCGAACGCCCGGCCAGTGCCGGGCGTTTTTTGTATCCGCGCGGCATGCAGCGCCGGTCCGCTCAGCAAACTTCCGCGCGCCCCGTGCTCCACAGCAGACCGCGTTGCAGATGTGCGCGGAACACCGGATCGGCGAACAGCGCGGCATCGTGCCCGAGCCCGGTGTACCAGGCGCGCCCGCCGGCATTGGTGTGGCACCAGGCGATCGGATGGTCGTCGCCCATGCCGCCGGACGGGTGCGATGCCGGATCGACCGACGCGATCACCCGGACCTGCGGACGCGGGTTGCGGCGGTAGTCGTAGATCTCGTCGGTGACCCGCCAGTCCTGGACGCCCGCCGGCCCGGACCCGTTCTCGAACACCACGCGCACCGTCTGCAGACCGTCCGGATGCCGCGCGAACCACGCACCGACCAGATCGCCATACCATGGCCAGGTGTAGCCGCTGTCTGCGGCCGCGTGCACGCCCATGAAGGCGCCGCCATTGGCCACGTAACGTTCGAAGGCGGCCTGTTGCGTGGGGGCGAGGACTTCGCGGGTCGTCTGCGCGAACACGACCGCGGCGTAGCGCGCCAGCGTCGCGTCGTCGAACAGCGTCGCGTCCTCGGTGGCATCCACCGTCAAGCCCGACTGCGCGCCGAGCGTGCGCAAGGTGTCGATCGTCACCGGAATCGAATCGTGGCGGAAGCCCGCGGTGCGCGAGAACACCAGAACGCGGCCGGGCGCCCCGCCGGCGACCTGTTGCGCGGGCTCGAGTGCAGGGCTGGACACGCAGCCCGCGAGTGCGACCACGCACGCGGACGTCAGGAGTAGGCATCGGATCATGCGCGCGAGCATAGGCCGTGCGACACGTCCGCCTCACGCCGCAGCGCACCAGCTGGCAGTGCGTCCCGATGCGATAATCGCCGCATCGTCTTCGATGGATTGCCGCAATGACCGACGCCTCGCGCCACGACCCGTCCCGCACCGTTCGCGCCCCGCGCGGCAGCGAGCTGACCTGCCGGTCGTGGCTCACCGAAGCGCCGTTCCGCATGTTGCAGAACAATCTCGATCCCGAGGTCGCCGAGCGCCCCGAAGACCTCGTCGTCTACGGCGGCATCGGCCGCGCCGCGCGCGACTGGGCCTGCTACGACGCGATCCTCGAATCGCTAAAGACCCTCGGCGACGACGAGACCCTGCTGGTGCAGTCGGGCAAGCCGGTCGGCGTGTTCCGAACGCACGCCGACGCGCCGCGCGTGCTGATCGCCAATTCCAACCTCGTGCCGCACTGGGCGACGTGGGAACACTTCCACGAACTCGACCGCAAGGGTCTGGCGATGTACGGCCAGATGACCGCGGGTTCGTGGATCTACATCGGCAGCCAGGGCATCGTGCAGGGCACCTACGAGACCTTCGTCGAGATGGGCCGCCAGCACTACGGCGGCGATCTGACCGGCAAGTGGATCCTGACCGCCGGCCTCGGCGGCATGGGCGGCGCGCAGCCGCTGGCCGCGAGTCTGGCCGGCGCGTGTTCGCTCACCATCGAGTGCCAGCAGAGCCGCATCGATTTCCGGCTCAAGACCCGTTACGTCGACGAGCAGGCCGACGATCTCGACGATGCGCTCGCGCGCATCACGAAATACACGCAGGCCGGCGAGGCCAGGTCGATCGCGCTACTCGGCAACGCCGCCGACGTGTTGCCCGAGCTGGTGAAGCGTGGCGCGCGCCCGGACTGCGTGACCGACCAGACCAGCGCGCACGACCCGGTGCACGGCTATCTGCCGATCGGCTGGAGCGTCGAGCGCTGGATCGCCGAGCAGACCGCGAATCCCGGGGCCGTGCGCGACGCGGCCAAGGCCTCGATGCGCGTGCACGTCGAGGCGATGCTGGCCTTCCACGCGCAGGGCATCCCCACGGTCGACTACGGCAACAACATCCGCCAGATGGCGCGGGACGAAGGCTGCACCAATGCCTTCGATTTCCCCGGCTTCGTGCCGGCCTACGTGCGGCCGCTGTTCTGCCGCGGCATCGGCCCGTTCCGATGGGTCGCGCTGTCGGGTGATCCGGAAGACATCGCGAAGACCGATGCCAAGGTCAAGGAACTCATTCCCGACGACACGCACCTGCATCGCTGGCTGGACATGGCCGCCGAACGCATCGCCTACCAGGGCCTGCCGGCGCGCATCTGCTGGGTCGGCCTGGGCCTGCGCGACAAGCTGGGCCTCGCGTTCAACGAAATGGTGCGCAACGGTGAACTCAAGGCGCCGATCGTGATCGGGCGCGATCATCTGGATTCCGGTTCGGTCGCCTCGCCGAACCGCGAGACCGAAGCCATGTTCGACGGCAGCGACGCGGTCAGCGACTGGCCGCTGCTCAACGCGATGCTCAACGTCGCCGGCGGCGCGACCTGGGTCTCGCTGCACCACGGCGGCGGCGTCGGCATGGGCTACTCGCAGCACTCGGGCGTGGTGATCGTCTGCGATGGCAGCGAGGCCGCCGATGCGCGCATCGCGCGCGTGCTGTGGAACGACCCCGGCACCGGCGTGATGCGCCACGCCGATGCCGGCTACGACATCGCGAAAGACTGCGCGAAGACGCAGGGTCTCAAGCTGCCGATGCTCTGAAGGAACAGCGCCGCCCGGTCCGGCGGCGCTCCTGCATCAGTGGTGCGCGTGCGCGTCGTGGCCGTCGTGCGCGTCGGCCGGTGCGCCGGTCGACTGGCCGCGCGCTTCGAGCCACTGGCGCATCTGCGCGATCTCGGCTTCCTGCGCATCGATAACCTGCTGCGCCAGGGCGCGCACTTCCGGGTCCTTGCCGTGTTCGAGCACCACGTGCGCCATGTCGATCGCGCCCTGGTGATGCGGAATCATGCCGCGCATGAAGTCGACATCGGCATCGCCGGTGAAGCCGGCGCCCATGCCGGCGTGCATCGTGTCGTTGACGCGCTGGTAGGCCAGGGTGGACGGGCTGGCGTCGGCGGCCGCGGGTGCAGCGGCCGGTGCGGCGGGCGCGGTGCTCGGCGCCGCTGCCGACGCGTCGGCACTCGCGGGCGCGTCCGGCGCGGCGGGCGAGCAGGCCATTACGCAGAGCGTCAGGGCGGTCAGGCCGGTCAGTCGCTTGATCACGGGGGGCACCTCGGTGTGGAAGGTCGGACACCATGCCGCCGTCGGCGCCCGCTGTCCATGTCGCGGTAGGCCCGGTGGCCGGAAGTCGGGGTGGCGAAGGTCATGCGCGCCGCGGCTGCGCACTCCGTAGAGTGCCGGCAATACAGGGAGACGACCATGCGGATGTGGGCCGACAACGCGATCGACATCGCAACCGGACGCTGGCGTCTGTGGCTGCTCGCTGCGGTCTGCGTCGCCGAGCTCGCGCACCTGGTCTGGGAACATCTGCACGGCGGCATCGTGAGCCACCACCTGCTCGCACGCCCCGACCTGCCGGCGATCTGGAACGGCTGGGGGCTGGTGCTGCTGCCGGCGCTGGCCTGGTTCGCGTCGGGTCGCGTGTCGCGTCGCATCGCGGCCAGCCGTGATCCTAGGCGCGCGGGTGCCCGCGTCGCCATCGGCGCGGCCGCCGGACTGCTGACCGGCGCATTGCTGTCGGCGGCTTTCGTGCAAGGGCGCGAGGATCTGGCCGGCGCCGTCCTGCTGGCCGCCGTCGCGCTGGGCGTGCTGTTGCCGGCCTTCCGCGCCGAATGCGTGTTCGGCTTCGTCGTCGCGATGACCTTCGTCTTCGGCGCGTTCCTGCCGTTGCTGATCGGTAGCGTGGTCGCCGCGGTGTCGGCGCTCGCGCATCGCGGCGTCTATCCGCTGGTCTGGCGGTTGTGGAAGCGGACGCGCCACCCCGCTACGGGCAGGGTGCGCTCTTGAGACGGGGCCGCGCCGCCGCCATCTGGTCGAGTCCAGACCCGCGACGAGAAGCGCCATGTCCCGATTCGACCTGACTCCGCCAACCCCCGAACAGCGCGCTGCACTTGAGGCCGGGCTGTCCGCGGACGAGCGCCGCGTGCTGCTGCAGCATGGGACCGAAGCGCCGTTCTGCGGCGTGTTCCTCGACAACAAGCGCGAAGGAACCTACTGCTGCCGGCTGTGCGCGCTTCCGCTGTTCCGCTCCAGCGCGAAGTTCGATTCGGGCACCGGCTGGCCGAGCTTCTTCGCGCCCTACGACGCGGCGCACATCACGCTGATCCGCGACACCAGCCACGGCATGATCCGCGTCGAGGAAGTCTGCGCGCGCTGCGGCAGCCATCTGGGCCACGTGTTCCCTGACGGCCCGCCACCGAGCCACGAACGTCATTGCCTCAACTCGGTCGCGCTGTCGTTCGTCGCCGAGGGCGAGCCGTTGCCCGATCCATTGCAGCGTGGCGGTGCGGAGGCGGGCAGCGCCTGACGTTCGGGTTTTTCCATGGAAGGTTCTCCAATGCGGAATACCCCTGCACACACACCGCTGATGGCCGTATCGGTCGTGAGCGTTGCCCGAATGCTGGCGGCGATCTATTTCGTGCTCGGTGTCTTCGCCAGCGCCGTCACGGCGGCGGGCGTGCATTTCGCCAGCGGGCCCGTCACCCAGGTGACGCTGGCAGGGCCAGTCACCTTGTCGTTCGACTCGATGCCGCCGGCCTACGTGTTCATCGGATACCCGATATTGAGCGCGCTCGGCGGCAGCCTTCTCGGTGCCCTGGTCGCCTGGCTCTACAACGTGTTCGCACCACGCATCGGACCGATCCGCCTGAAGCTCGATTGATCGGCGCAGCGCGCTGCAGTCTTCAGCGTGCCTCGAACTCCGCGATCTCGGCGAGCACGCGCTGGCTGCGGCGGATGCCGTCGGCACCGTCGCCGCAACTGGTGGACGTTCCGGCGTCCGTGCGCAGGAGCCGTCGGCGGTGGCGCAGGCTGTAGAGCCAGGTGACGACGAGTCCGATCGCGCTGATCGCCAGGCTCCAGACGATCCACCCCGGCGTGCCGGCGCCGCGCGGCACATCGCCGAGGCCGGCGACCGCGACCACGACCGGCAGCCACATGATCCACCACGGCAGGCCGCATACCGTCGCGTTCAACGCGTAGGCGCGCAGCAAGGCGGCGAGCTGGCGCTGGATCGTCAGCACCGGCGCGCTGTAGTCGACGCGCGCGGCGAGGACCAGCGTCAGCGTCCCGCCGAGGATATTGAGCACGCCGAAGGCGTGCAGCGCGAGACCCGCCGCCAGCAGGCCCGGGACGTCGGTGTTGCGTGTCCAGCAAGCCACGCCGAGCGCGATCAGCCCCAGGCCGAGCGCACACTGCAGCCAGTGCCCGAGCTTGAGCATCCGCAGATGTCCGCGTGCCCGGTTCATGCGGGTTTCGCGCAGCAGCGCAAGCTGCACCGCATCGCTGCGCGCCATGCGCGCTTCGAGCGACTGCCAGGCGGATTTCAGGTCGTCGTGTTCCATGGCGGTGTCCTCTACAGTTCGTGACGGATGCGCTGGCGCAGCCGGCTGATCTTGGTGGCGACGTTGGTCTCGGACAGGCCGAGGATCTCGGCGATGTCGCGGTGGCTGCGCTCGTCGAGGTAGAGCAGCAGCAGGGCGCGGTCGAGCGGCGCCTGCGCGTGGATGAAGCGGTGCAGGGCGCGGACCTGCTGCTCGGCCTGGGCGTCGTGCGGCGCGGGATCGGCCAGGTCGTGCAGCGTCTCGTCCAGTGGCACCGCATGGCGGTGGCGCAAGGTGGCGCTGCGGACCGCGCTGATGGCCACGTTGAGCGCGATGCGGTACATCCAGGTACTGAAGGCGCGGCTGCGGTCGTATTTCGGCCAGGCGCGCCACAACTGCACGGCGATCTCCTGCGCGAGGTCGGCGCGGTCGTGCGGGTCGCGGCAGTAGCTCGCCGCCACGGTGGCGACGATGCCGTGGTGATCGCGCAGCAGCCGGGCGAATTCCGCGCCGGTGTCTTCGAGGGGCATCGTGGTGTCCATGCGTGGCCGGTGGTCGACTCTCATGGGGTGGTTCGCACGGGGGCGAGGGATATCACACGGCGGCGCACATCCGGGCGCGATGCCCGCCGGAGCGCGGTGCGGCGCCATCTAGTCCCAATGGATTAGATGCGCCGTCCGTCACGGGACCCGGGCCTATACTCGCCGCCTTCTCTCCCCCGAGCAGGCCCCCGCATGAGTGCTCCCAGCGCCGCTGCCGCCCCCCTCGCGTCCCGTCCCGCCAGCCTGCGCAGGTCGGTGTCCAACACGCTCAAGGGTTCGGCCGGCAACCTCGTCGAGTGGTACGACGTCTACGTCTACTCGGTCTTCGCGGTCTATTTCGAATCGCAGTTCTTCTCGGCCGACGACAAGAACTCCACGCTCTACGTCTGGGCGATCTTCGCCGCGACCTTCCTGATGCGCCCGATCGGCGCCTGGTACTTCGGCCGCTTCGCCGACCGCTACGGCCGCCGTCTCGCGCTGACGGTGTCGGTGTCGGTGATGGCGGGCTGTTCGTTCCTGATCGCGATCGCGCCCACCGCGCAGCAGATCGGCATCTGGGCGGCCGTGCTGCTGCTGATCGCGCGTCTGGTGCAGGGCTTCGCGACCGGCGGCGAGTACGGCGCCAGTGCGACCTACATGTCCGAGGCGGCGATTCCCGGCCGTCGCGGCTTCCTGTCCTCGTTCCACTACGTGACGCTGGTCGGTGGCCACGTGCTGGCGCAGGCCACGCTGCTGGCGATGCTGCTGATGCTCGACGTCTCGCAGATCACCGAGTGGGGCTGGCGCGTCGCCTTCGGCATTGGCGGCCTCGCCGCGATCGTGGTGTTCTGGCTGCGTCGCACGATGGAGGAATCGCTGGAAACCTCGTCGATCGAAGCGGCCAAGACCGGCGGCGCGAAGGCCAGCGGCTCGATGCGCGAGCTGTTCGTGAACCAGTGGCGCCCGCTGCTGCTGTGCTTCCTGATCACCGCCGGCGGCACGCTCGCGTTCTACGCCTACTCGGTCAACGGTCCGAAGATGATCCAGACCGCGTTCGCCGGTGGCGACGTCATCACCGGCACCTGGATCAACCTCGGTCTGCTGACCTTCCTGATGCTGCTGCAGCCGGTCGGCGGCTGGCTGTCGGACAGCATCGGCCGCAAGAGCCTGCTGGTGTTCTTCGGCATCGGCGGCGTGCTCTACACCTGGTATCTGGTGACGGCGCTGCCGCAGCAGACCAGTGCGCTGTCCGCGTTCGTGATCCTGGGCATCGGCTTCGTGATCCTGACCGGCTACACCTCGATCAACGCGGTGGTGAAGGCCGAGCTGTTCCCGACCCACGTGCGCGCGCTGGGCGTGGGCCTGGGCTATGCGCTGGCCAACTCGGCCTTCGGCGGCACCGCGCCGCTGGCCTACCAGGCCGCGTTGAAGGCCGACCAGATCGACATGTTCGTGATCTATGCCACTTCGATCATCGCGGTGTCGCTGGTGGTCTACGTGTTCTTCCTGAAGAACAAGGATCAGAACTGGCTCGACGACGAAGCGCACATGCACGCGCGCATCGCCAAGCGCCGCTGATCGCGGTTCGACGCCTGAAGCCGCCCGCTCCGGAATCCGGGGCGGGCGGTTTTTCTTTGGGCGTCGAAGCGACCCGCTGACGCAGGATGGGTGGAGCGCGGCGAAACCCATGACGCGCGTCGCTCGCATCGCGATTGCAGTTGATCCCGGCATCTGCCGTCGCAAGGGTGCGCATCGCAATGGCGGGTTTCGCTGCGCTCCACCCACCCGACGCGACGTCGGCTACGCGGGCGCGCCGTCGAAGCGGTAGATGTCCATCGCCAGAAAGCCCATGTCGATGCCGGCATCGATGCGCTGCGCACGCATCGGCGTGCCGCCGGCGCCCATCGCCACGTACAGCGGCAGCAGGTGCTCGTCGGTGGGATGCGCGCGTTCGGCGTGCGGCGCCTGGCGGCGGTAATCGAGCAGGGCGTCGACGTCCTCGGCCGCCATGCGTTGCTCGACCCAGTCGATGAAGGGCTGCACGTAGGGCGCCTGCCTGGCGTCGTTGTAACTGCGCCAGTCGTGCAGGTTGTGGGTGATGCTGCCCGAGCCGATCACCAGCACGCCCTCGTCGCGCAACGGCGCCAGCGCCCGACCCACGGCCAGCTGGTGCGCTGGCCCCAGGTGGGGCTGGATCGACACCGGCACCACCGGAATGTCGGCGTCCGGGTACAGCAGACGCAGGGGCACCCAGACGCCGTGGTCGAGGCCACGGGTGGGGTCGAGCGTCGGCGACAGACCGGCATCGGACAGCAGTCCGGCGACGCGGGCGGCAAGCGTGGGCGCGCCCGGCGCGGGATAACGGATGTCGAACAGCGCCTGCGGAAAGCCCCCGAAATCGTGGATGGTCTGCGGATGCGCCGCGGCGCCCACATGCGGCGCGTGCGCCAGCCAGTGCGCGGATGCGATGACGATCGCGCGCGGGCGGGGCAGGTCGCGGGCGAGTTCGGCCAGACGTGCGCCCACCTGGCCGGGCTCGAGCGCGGTCATCGGCGAACCGTGGGAGATGTAGAGGGCAGGCAGGCGGGACATGGCAGGCTCCGGCGCCAGTGGGCAACCACCGGCAGTTGCCGTCCAATCTGCGGCCGTGGGCGGTACCGGGCCATGCCTGCAGGCGCGAAGCATCGTTCCGCCGGTGCGAACGGAGGGCACGAGGCGCCGTCTTCGCGCAAACGGCCTTCGGTCGCCCACGCATCCGATCGCCGCGTCCGCGCGTAGAGGTGCAGGTCGCAACCTGCACGTCCCGCACACGGCGCCATGCCCAAGCTGCCTCCCACCGCCGCTTCCAAGGTCACGCCCCTGCACGGGGCGTCGCGCATGTCGAAAGCTCTCGCCCAACCGGCGCCGGACGCGCTGTACTGGTCCGGCCAGATGTCCCGGGTGGCCGCGCACGCGGACGTCGACTGCTTCATGCGCATCTACGACCATTTTGCTCCGCGCCTCAACCGCTATCTGCTCGGTCTGGGGCTCGGCGCCGCACAGGCCGAGGATCTGGTGCAGGAGTCGATGCTGCGGCTCTGGCGGCGCGCGCGCTCCTTCGATGCCGACCGCGCGAGTCTCGGGACGTGGTTGTTCCGGATCGCCCGCAATCTGCACATCGACGGGCTGCGCAGGGCGTCGTCGTCGAGCGCGTGGCCGGACGAGGATGTCGAGCTGCTGGGCGAGCCCGAGGACGACGGCGAAATCGGCGCGAGCGCGCCCGAGGCCTTCACCGACCACGTGGGGCTCGGCCGCGCGATCGACGCGCTGCCCGCGGGGCAGGCGCGCCTGATCCGCATGTCGTATCTCGAATCCAAGAGCCACTCCGAGATTTCCAGCGAGCTGGGTATGCCGCTCGGGTCGGTGAAATCCACCCTGCGGCGCGCGTTCGCCAAGCTGCGGCGCGGCCTGGGCGGCGAGGCATGATCGCCCCGTCGCGCCATCTCGACGCGGCGACGCTGATCGGCTATTCGTCCGGCGCGCTGCCGGTCGCGTTCGCAGCCGTGGCCGCGAGCCACCTCGAACTGTGCGCGCACTGCCGCGCCGAGCTTCGCGCCGCCGACGCCATCGGCGCGCGGCTGATCGAACAGCAGGACGGCGCGCCGCTGTCGGCCACCGCGCGCGACGCGCTGCAGGCGCGTCTGGTCGAAGACATCGTCGTGCCGCGTCGCGCCGCGGCATCCGCCGTCGCGGATCCCGACCTGCTGCCCGCGCCCCTGCGGCCGTGGTTCGGCGAGCGCTATTCCACCCTGCGCTGGCGCGCGATCGCGCCCGGCATCCACATGCTGCGCGGTGGCGACGCCGGTCCGGACGGCCAGCTGTTGATGCTGCGCACCGCGTCCGGCAAGCGCATGCCGATGCACGGCCACGGCAACAACGAGCTGACGCTGGTGCTGCGCGGCGCCTACGACGACGTGCTGGGCCATTTCGGGCCCGGCGATGTCGCCGATCTCGACGCGGAGATCGAACACCAGCCGGTCACGAGCATCGGCGCGGCCTGCATTTCGGTGGCCGCGTCCGACGCGCCGATGCGCTTCAACGGTTGGATCGCGCGCGCGATACAGGCGGTGTTGCGGATCTGAGTGACGCCGCGTCGCGGCGATGCGTGGCAGGCTGTGTGACCGAGTCCGCAGCGAGGTCCGCCGATGCATCACTTCCGTCCGCTCTCCGGCGTGCTGTGCGCCGCGCTGCTCGGTGGCTGCGCCAGCACGTCCGCCACCCATCCCGCGATCGGCACGCTGACGGCGTGGACGCCGGCATTCGACGCGGTGGTCGCACCGGGCACGCCCATCGAGCGGCTCGCCGAAGGCTTCACGTGGGCGGAGGGTCCGACCTGGGTCGTCGACGAGGACGGGCGCGGCTATCTGCTGTTCACCGACGTGCCGGAGAACCGCATCCATCGCTGGTCGGAGACCGCGGGCGTTTCGGTGCTCCTGGAGCCGTCGGGCTATGACGGTCCGCCGCTCGACGTGCTGCGGGAGGCGGGCGCCAACGGTCTGCACACCGAGCCGGGCGGCACCGTGTTGCTGGCCGATTCAGGCAGCCGCACCGTGGCGCGTCTGGACCCGCGCACGAAGCGCAAGACGGTGCTCGCGCGCGAGTTCGAAGGCCGTCGCTTCAACAGTCCCAACGATGTCGTCCGCAGCGACGACGGCGCGATCTTCTTCACCGACCCGCCGTACGGGCTGAAGGATCTCGACGCGTCGCCAGTCAAGGAGCTGCCGTTCAACGGCGTCTACCGGCTGGATGCCGACGGTCGCGTGCAGCTGCTCGACGATGCGCTGACGCGCCCCAACGGCATCGCGCTGTCGCCCGACCAGCGCACGCTCTACGTCGCCAATTCCGACCCCGAGCGCGCGCTCTGGATGGCCTACGCCCTCGATGCCGACGGCGCGGTGACGTCGCGCCGGGTGTTCGCCGACGTGACCGCACTGGTCGGCGACGACGCGCCGGGCCTGCCGGACGGCATGACCGTCGCCGCCGATGGCACGGTGTTCGCGACCGGACCCGGTGGGGTGCTGGTCTTCGCGCCCGACGGCACGCGCTTGGGCCGTATCGAGACCGGCAGCGCGGTCGCCAACGTCGCGTTCGGCGATGACGGGCGCACACTGTATCTCGCGTCCGACAGCGTGCTGGCGCGGGTGCGGTTGCAGATCGCAGGGCCTGCGATCACGCGACGATAGAACGACGCGTCGCTTCCGCACCGCACGCGCCCATGCTCACCACGCTCGCCATCGCCCATTACCGTTCGCTGCACGCACTGGTCGTGCCGATGGGGCGGCTGAACCTCGTCATCGGCGCCAACGGCAGCGGCAAGTCCAGTCTCTATCGCGCGCTGCGCCTGCTGGCCGAGACCGCGCAGGGGGGCGTGGTGTCTGCGCTGGCGCGCGAAGGCGGTCTGCAGTCGACGCTGTGGGCGGGGCCGGAGATGCGTGCGCCGATGCGCCGCGGCGAGGTGCCGGTGCAGGGCGGGCCACGGCAGCAGCCGGTGTCGCTGAAACTCGGCTTCGCGGGCGAGACCTTCGGGTATGCGATCGATCTCGGTCTGCCGGTGCCGACGCGGTCGCTGTTCGCGCGCGATCCCGAGATCAAGCGCGAAGTGATCTGGGCCGGCCCGTTCCTGCGTCAGGGCAATACGCTGGTCGATCGACGCGGCGCGCTCGCGCGCGTGCGGGATGGACGCGCGTGGCGTGTGGCGGGCGAGCATCTCAATCCGTTCGAAAGCCTGTTCGGCCAGATCGCCGATCCGCGCCATGCACCCGAGGTGCTGCAACTGCGCGACACCATCCGCGGCTGGCGCTTCTACGACCACTTCCGCGCCGATGCCGATGCACCGGCGCGTCTGCCGCAGCTGGGCACGCGCACGCCGGTGCTGAGCCATGACGGTCACGATCTGGCTGCCGCCTGGGCAACGATCCGCGAGATCGGCGATGTGGAAGCGCTGGACGCCGCCGTGGCCGATGCGTTCCCCGGCGCGCACGTCGCGGTGCAGGTCGAAGGCGCGCGCTTTTCGCTGCAGTTCCATCAGCATGGTCTGCTGCGGCCCCTGTCGGCCGCGGAACTGTCGGACGGCACGCTGCGCTACCTGCTGTGGATCGCAGCGCTGCATACGCCGCGCCCGCCGCCGCTGATGGTGCTCAACGAGCCCGAAACCAGCCTGCATCCCGATCTGCTGCCGGCACTGGGCCGGCTCATCGCGCAGGCCGCGACGCGCACGCAGGTCTGGGTGGTCTCGCACGCGACCCGGCTGATCGCCGCGCTGGAGCAGACTCCGGCGTGCAACACGGTGCGTCTGGACAAGCGCGACAGCTGCACCGTGATCGACGGGCAGGGCCTGCTCGACGCGCCGCCGTGGCACTGGCCGGAGCGCTGAACCCTTCCTCAAGGAGCAGATACGGAAACGGCCCGTCACCGGGCCGCTTCTGTCACACGTGCAACGACGCCGCTCAGAGCCGCTGTGCGCGTCCGCTGGCGATGACCTCGTCGACGATCGCGCGCGCCTCGCGGTTCGCACGCGCCTGCGCCTGGGTCTGCAGCTTGGCCAGTTCGCCCTGCTCGCCGGCGAGCGCGGCCTGCTCGCGGGCGAGAGCGCCCATCTGTGTGCCGAGGCTGCGGGTCTCTGACTGCAGCTCTTCCAGCGCGCGATTGCGCGCGGCATCGTCGCCGTCACGCGCAGCCCGCAAGGACAGCTCGGCCAACCGGCTGCCGATCTCGCCCTGACGTTTGCCCAGTCGGCCCTGCTCTGTGCCCAGCGCGCCCTGGCGTTCGCCCAGCGCGCCCTGCTGTACGCCGAGTTCGCCTATGTCGTCAAAGGCCGCACGGATGCGGGCGCTGGTCACGCTGTCGCGGACGACGTAGCGAATGTCGCCGCGGCGTATCCACAACATCGATTCCTCGCCGTCCCGCGAGGCTGCCGCCTCCGCGAAGTCACTGTTGGAGCCCATCGCGATAGTGTGGTCGTCATCAAGAAGCACGAAGGACTCATCGGCAGCGCTGGGACCGCGCGTGATCGCGTTAGAGCTGATCGTCGTGACATGCCTGCTTACCGATTTCGAAGCAGGAGCACTGGGCGCGGGCGGTGCCGGCGGCGCGGCCGGCATCGCGGGCGTGACGGGCATCGGCGGTGCCGGCGGCGCGGCCGGGGTTTTCGGGGTCACGGCGGCTGGAGGGGCGGGCGGCGCAGGCGGTGCCTCCGGCGCGGCAGGTGCGGGCGGCGCAGGCGGGGTCGCGGCATTGGTGATGCGATAGGGCATCACGCCGACGACCGCGACCAGCAGGGTCGTCGACAACGCGATCGCGCGCGACAGCGGGCGTGTGGTCTGCAGCATGGTGAGTCTCCGCTTGAGGAAGGTGTAGTCGGGCGAGGCACTCGCCAGCCCGGCGTCGGGACGTGGCGCGATGCCCAGCCGCAGCAACAGCGCGCCGTAGGCGTGCGCGCCGTGTTCGTGACCGGCGAGGACCGCGGCATCGCAGGCGCCCTCGCGGGCGAGGCCGTATTCGCGCGCTGCGTAGTGGGCGAGCGGGTGGAACCAGAACAGATGCTGGGCGAGCGTCGGCAGCAGCCCAAGCCAGAGGTCGCGGCGCTGCAGGTGCACCAGCTCGTGGGTCAGCGCCATGTCCAGCTCGTCGGCGCGCAGCGTGCGTGCATAGCCTTCCGGCAACAGCAGCACCGGCGACCACGGGCCGATGAGCTGCGGCGATGCGATCGCATCGGACACGCGCACCTCAGGGGCCTTGCGCAGGCCGTGCGCGTCCGCGGCCAGTGCGAGCGCCTGCATCAAGGTGCGGTCTTCGCAGGGCGCAGCCGCCGCCACGAGACGGCGCGACGCCCGCAGCCCGTGCAGGCTGCGCGCGATCATCGCCACGACACCCGCCAGCCACACCAGCGCCAATGCGAGGGTCCACGACCAGACGGCCGGCGCGGCGGCGTCGATCTGCGCGGGGTCGTCGGCGATCTGCGCAGGCGCGATGCCCGCCTCGCCCAGCGGCGCGACCTGCATCGGCATCACCGTCATCTGTTCCACGGCCGGCAGCAGCGGCAACGCGATCGGCGACGACCAGGCCAGACCGACGACGAGCTGCAGTGCCACCAGCCACCACAGCCAGCAGCGCGTATCGGGCGACATGCGCGGCAGCAGCCGGCACAGGGCCCAGACCAGGGCCACCAGCAGCGTACTTTGCACGCTGGCCGCCAGCAGGCGGGGCAACAGCTGTTCGATCAGGTGTGCGAGGGCCATGTCAGCGCGCCTTGTGCTTGGACTGCAGATTGGCGACCAGCGCCTCCAGTTCGGCCAGTTCGTCGGCGCTGACGTGCTTGCGCTCCGACATCCAGGCCACGAATGGCGACACCGAGCCCTGCAGCGTCTTCTCCACGAAGCTGCCGATCGCGCTGCGCACCACTTCGTCCTGCTGCGTCGTCGGCGCGTAGCGGTAGGCACCGCCGCCGGGCTGGCTGCGCTTGAGGAAGGACTTCGCGCGCAGCCGTTCCATCATCGTCAACACGGTGGAGCGGGCGAGGCCGCGCGGCTCGCCGAATGCCGCGGCGACCTCGCCGACGGTCGAGGGCCCGGCCTCGTCGATGTGCTGCAGCAGGGCCAGCTCCTGGTCCCCGACGGTCTTCTTCGGCATGGCGGCATCCTTGGTGACTACACGTGTAGTCACCATGCGCCTGACTACATGTGTAGTCAATAGGTCGAACGGCACCCTGCCGGACAGATCCGCGAGAAGCGGTTCAGATTCGTTCGACCGCGTCGACCCGAGACGCGGTCACGCTTCGCCGTTCGTTCCGAGCTCCGAAACGCGCGTTCACCTCGTCCTTCACTCGAGCGCGAACGACCCCGTCTCCACAGCGCCCTGACGGACGTAGCGCGTGATCACGATGCCGTTCGGCGACACGACGCCGTGGTCGAGCGCAAACGAGGCGGGCAGGGCATGTCCATCGAACAGCCGCTTGCCGGCGCCGAGCAGCACCGGAAAGGTCAGCAGCCGGATCTCGTCGACGAGGTCGCTGGCCAGCAGCTGCTGCACCAGCAGGCTGCTGCCCTGGGTCAGCAGCACCGGGCCGTCCTGTGCCTTGAGCGCGCGCACCGCGCCGATCACGTCGCCGCCGAGCGCATGGCTGTTGTGCCAGTCGAGCGATTCGCCGCGGTGCGTGGCGACATGCTTGGCCGTGGCGTTGAACAACCGCGCGAGACCGGCGTCGTCGCCGTCTTCGGGCACCCGCGGCCAGTGCCCGGCGAAGATGTCCCAGGTGCGGCGCCCGAGCACCAGCTCGAAGGGCTGCGCGAACAATTCGCGCATGGCCGCGCCGAATCCGGCATCGGCATGCGGAACCGTCCAGCCGCCGAACGCGAAGCCGCCGCTGGTGTCTTCCTCCGGACCGCCGGGGGCCTGCATGACGCCGTCGAGGCTGATGAAGGCGGCAACGATGAGCTTGCGCATGGGTGTTCTCCGTTTCGAGGTGGGATGCCGCCGGCCGGCGGTGACATCATCACGACGGTCGAGCATCCCGGATTTCGACATCGGCCGCAGCGGTTCCGCATCGCTGCAACGGCCCACGCCGTGGATGGGGTCATATCCCGGCCAGCCACCATGCACGCCGGTTCACACGGGCGCACCTAGACTCGCCGTCATCCTTCCAAGCGGACGTCTCCATGATCCAGCGCATCGTTCCGGTTCTCCTCGTCGCCCTGCTGGCCGCGTGCAGCGCACCCGCCGAGCGCAGCGATGCCGTCACGCCGATCGGCGGCCCTGACAAGGCCACCGTCATCACCGAGGCCGAATGCCTGCGCGAGGGTGGACAGTGGACCCAGCTCGGTCGCGCGCCGGTCCAGCAGTGCCTGCGCCAGACCACCGACGCGGGCAAGGCCTGCAGCGACAGCGCACAGTGCGAAGGCCAATGCATGGCGTCCGAAGGTTCGGTCGACGGCGCGCAGGTCAGCGGACAGTGCAGCGTGGACACCAACCCCTTCGGCTGCCAGCAGCGCGTGCGCGGGGGGGTGGCCTCGACTATCTGCGTCGACTGACTGCGCAGGTTTCATCGGCGCTGCATCGGAGCGGGGACAGGATCGGACGCCCCCGCCTTGAGACACCGCCATGCAAAGTACCCAGACGCTTCTGTCCGCGACCCTGCTGATCGCCGCTGCAGCGGCGCCCGCCTGGGCCCAGCAGCTGCAGCGGCCCGCACCGGCGCCGCAGCCCGCGACGCAGACCACGCCCGCCACGACACCTTCGACGTTGCCGGCTACGCCCGCGCAGCGCGCACGCCCTGCCGCCGCGATCCCGGAAACGGGGCCCTCGACACCCGCGCGTCCCGCGACGCCCGCCGTGCAGCCGATGCAGCCGGCGCCCACGACCCCGACGCCGGTGCGCGATGCGCAGGGCCGCATCGTCCCCGGCGCACAGCCGATGACGGGCGACCGCGCGCGTGACCCGGTGACCGGTCAGGAATTCCGCACGACGCCCAACCCCGCACGCCCGCGCTGAGCGCGGGTGTGCAGCGGGACGCCCGGCGTCAGTCCAGCGTCGGGTAGTCCGTGTAGCCGGCATCGCCACCGCCGTAGAACGTGGCCTGGTCGGGCACGTTCAGCGGCGCGTCCTCGCGCAGGCGACGCACCAGATCCGGATTGGCGATGAAGGGGCGGCCGAATGCGACGGCATCCGCGTGACCCGAGGCCACCGCGGCTTCGGCGTCGGTCTTGCCGTAGTCGTTGTTGACGATCCAGACGCCGCGGCCGCCGGCGGCGTTGTAGGACGCCTTCAATGCGGCGTAGTCGAACGGCGCATCGCCCTGCGTGTAGTCGCGCTTGCCACCGGTCGCCCCCTCGATGACATGCACGAAGGCAAGCCCGAGCGGGGCCAACTGTTCGACCACGTGCGCGAACAGCGGTTGCGGATCCGGGTCGTGCGCATCATTGGCCGGGGTCACCGGCGAGAGGCGGATGCCGGTGCGATCACCGCCGATCTCCTCGACCACCGCACGCATGACCTCGCCGAGCAGGCGCGCGCGGTTTTCGATGCTGCCGCCGTATGCATCGGTGCGCACATTGCTGCCGCTGCGCAGGAACTGGTCGATCAGATAGCCGTTGGCGGCATGCACCTCGACGCCGTCGAAGCCGGCATCGATCGCCGCACGCGCGGCGCGGCGGTAGTCCTCGACAATGCCAGGCAATTCGGAGAGCTCCAGCGCGCGCGGCTCGGAGGTGTCGACGAAGGCGCCGTTGCCATCGGCATCGTGGATGAAGGTCTTGCTCCTGGCGCGGATCGCCGAGGGCGCGACCGGTGCGCCGCCATCGGGTTGCAGCGACGTGTGCGAGATGCGACCCACGTGCCACAACTGCACGACGATGCGCCCGCCGGCCGCGTGCACGGCATCGGTGACACGGCGCCAGCCGGCCAACTGCTCGGGCGCGTACAGGCCGGGGACGTCGGCATAGCCCTGACCCTGGTGGCTGATCGCGGTGGCTTCGGTGACCAGCAGGCCGGCGGTCGCGCGCTGCGCGTAATAGAGCGCGGTGCGTTCGAGCGGCACGGCTTTGGGCGAGCGGTTGCGCGTCAGCGGCGCCATCACGATGCGGTTGGGCAGCGACAGGGCGCCGGCGGTCAGGGGATCGAACAGGGTGGGCATGGGGAAGCATTCCGGCCGTGGGGCTTTCGGACCTGTTGGCCGCGACGCCGATTTCAAGCGGCGCCCGCGCATGCAGCGCGGGACGCAGTGTTGTGCAGACGCGTGCGATGCGCTGCGGCTTCATCGAACCCTCACCCGTGTCCCACCCGATCATGGCTAGGCTCGAGGCTCCTTCCGATTCGGGAACCGCGATGCCGCGTTATTCCACGCACCCGGCGACGCGTGCGCCGCAGGTTTCGATGCGATGAGTGTTCTGGACCAGATCGGCAGCGCCATCGCGCGCGAACTCGAACTGCCGGATGCCGACACCATGACCACGATCGTGGTCCGCGTGCTGGTGGCCGCGGTCCTCGGCGGCATCGTCGGCTGGGAGCGCGAGCGCAAGGGTCGGGCTGCGGGCCTGAAGACCCACATCCTGGTCTCGATCGGCTCGGCGCTGTTCGTGCTGGCGCCGCTGTTGGCCGAGATCGACGGCGCCGACGTCACGCGGGTGATGCAGGGCGTGGTGTCGGGCATCGGCTTCCTCGGCGCAGGCGCGATCCTCAAGCTCGGCAAGGAGGAGCGCATCGAAGGCCTCACGACGGCGGCCGGTGTCTGGATGACCGCCGCCATCGGCATGGCCGCCGGCATGGGCCAGGAAATGGTGGCGCTGATCACGACGGTCGTCGCGATGCTGGTCGTGGGCGCCGTGCCGCGCTTCCGCTATCGCGAGGATCTGCCCCATCGCGACATGCGCGCAGGCAAGTCGCCCGACTCGTGACGCAGCCGTCGCAGCGCTGAACCGTCGGCTCGCGCATTGTGCTTTCGACGACGGCGACTTCATGCCGTGCCCGCCACGTTGCGCGTTCCAACCCAACGCACGTCGGAGAGTTCCATGAGCAAGCATGACGAGATCCAGGACGGTGGCCGCGACATGAATCGCGACCCGATCACCAAAGCGCCGGGCGCGCATCCGGTCGGCGTCGGTGTCGGTGGTGCGGCCGGCGGCGTGGCGGCGGGTGCAGCGGCCGGCACGGTGTTCGGCCCCGTGGGCACGCTGATCGGTGCGGCCATCGGCGTCGTCGCCGGTGCCGCGGTCGGCAAGGGTGTTGCCGAGCGCGTCGATCCCACCGGCGAAGTCGAGTACTGGCGTGATGCGCACACCAACCGCGACTACGTGAAGTCCGGCCACGATTACGACCGCGACTACGCGCCGGCCTACGGGCTTGGACTGCAGGCACGCGAGGCCGACCGCACCCGTGGCTGGGACGAGTCCGAAGCCGATCTGCAGCGCCAGTGGGACCAGTCGCGCGGTGCATCGAAGCTCGACTGGGACGATGCGCGCCCGGCCGTCCGTGACGCTTGGGACCGGACCGATCGCACCTACGATCTCTATGCCCGCAGCGATGCTTACCACGCCGACGCGTTCGAGAAGGCGAGCTACCGCGACGCGGATGCCGACTACAGCCACTACCAGCCGGCCTACCGTTACGGCGCCTATGCGCGCAGCCGTCATGCCGATCGCGCCTGGGACGACTCGCTGGCCAGCGAACTCGAGCGCGATTGGCCGAACCGCCGTGGCGACTCGCCGCTGGACTGGGACCGCGCCAAGGCCGCGGTGCAGGATGCCTACGTGTCCCACGACCAGTACACCGGCGGCAACTACCTCCGCGACAACAGTGGGCGCGACGATACCGACCGTTTCCGCGTGGGCTGACCGCCGCGCGTCATCAATGAAAGAAAGAGCGCGTCGCAAGGCGCGCTTTTTCTCGCTGGTGAGCCCGACGGATTCACGGGTCGATGCGGCTTCCGCCATCGCCCAGGTTCGCGTCCGGATTTTTTGGCCGGGAAGCAAAACCAGACGCAAGTCGGGACAGCATCCTGACCCGCCGCATCGTCCTCCCGTCGACCGCCAGGCTTGATGCTGGCACTCGACGGGTGACGCAAGAGACGGTTCAGCCGAGTTGGTCTTCCTTGATCCGGACCACGTCTGTGCTCAGTTCTTCCCGTCCAGCGTGACCACCGGCGAGAAGCCGCCGTAGATCATCCGCTTGCCATCGAAGGGCATCGGGTTCCTTTCAGGATCCATGCGCGGGTCGGTGCCATCCATCATCTTCTGCATGCCCGCATCGCGCGTGGCCTTGTCCGGCCATTCGATCCACGAGAAGACCACCGTCTCGTCGTCCCTGGCCTGCACGGCCTTGCGGAAGTCGGTGCGCGTGCCGTCGGGCACGTCGTCGCCCCAGCACTCGAGCACGCGGGTCGCGCCGTATTCGATGAAGACCGAATCGCCGAGATTGGCGTGGTCGATGAACTTCTGCTTGTTGGCCGTCGGCACGGCGATCACGAAACCGTCGATGTAGGGCATTTCGGACTCCTGGTCGGGGCGCGGGTGCGCGAGAGGCGATGCAGCGGGTGCCGCACAGCTTCATACCGGACGACGTATCAGGGCGGCGTCTTTCGACATGTCGCATCTGCGCATTCAGGAGAAAACTCCGGCAGGCGGCATCAACGCGACCCGGCCCCCGTATCGAAGGCCTCGAGAATCGGACAGGGACCGCGCTTTCCATGTCCGCACCGTTGTGCCAGCGTGGCCAGCGCATCGCGGGCCTGCTGGAGTTCGGCGATCTTCGCGTCCAATGCCGCGATGCGGGCATCGGCGAGGGCGCGTACGCGCGCGCGGTCGTGGGTCGCGTCCAGCGCCAGCAGTTCGGCGATCCCGTCGAGGGTGAAGCCGGCGGCCTGGGCGCTGCGGATGAAACGCAGCCGGCGCAGATCGGCGTCACCGTAGTGACGGATGCCGCCACCGCGGCTGGGCGTGTCGAGCAGGCCGCGGCGCTGGTAGAAGCGCACGGTCTCGACACCGACGCCGCCGGACGCAGCCAGCGCCGAGATCGTCATCGTGTCCACACTTGACTCCGTACTCTGGTACGGACGGTATACAGGGCGGCATCCGGCACCGGCAAGGCGCCGCCAGAGGAGTGTTTCGATGACGACATCCGCTGCCCGCCCGCGCGCGGTGCTCTACCGCATGGTGATGCCCGGGCACCTCTGCCCGTTCGGTCTGAAGGCGCGGCATCTGCTGCGCAGCCGGGGCTACGAGGTCGAGGACCACTGGCTGGAAACGCGTGAGGCCACCGACGCCTTCAAGGCCGAACACGATGTGCGGACCACACCGCAGGTCTTCATCGACGGCGTGCGCATCGGCGGCCATGACGATCTGCGCCGCTTCCTCGGCCTGAAGGTGCGCGACCCGAAGGCGACCACCTATCGCCCGGTCGCGGCGCTGTTCGGGATGACCGCGCTGATGGCGCTTGCACTGTCGTACGCCATGACCGGCAGCCCGCTGACCATCCGCGGTGCCGAGTGGTTCGTGTCCCTGAGCATGTGCGTGTTGGCGCTGCTGAAACTGCAGGACGTGCAGACCTTCTCCAGCATGTTCCTCAACTACGACCTGCTGGCGAAGCGCTGGGTGCCCTACGCCACGCTGTACCCGTTCCTCGAAGGTGTGGCCGGCGTGCTCATGGTCGCCGGCGCGCTGACCTGGTTCTCGGCGCCACTCGCACTCGTGATCGGTGGCATCGGAGCGGTGTCGGTCTTCAAGGCGGTCTACCTCGAGAAGCGCACGCTCAAGTGCGCCTGCGTCGGTGGCGGCAGCAATGTGCCGCTGGGCTTCGTGTCGCTGACCGAGAACCTGATGATGGTCGCGATGGCGCTGTGGATGTTGGCCGCGCCCGTGCTGTGGCCGGGCCTGCACGCGGCGATGTGAGCCGCGTGCAGGTCCATCGCGTCACTTCACCTCGAACGCGCCGACGAACACCGTCTCGCGCGCGTCGGACAGACGCAGCGTGATGCGCTGGTCCTGCTGCGCAGCGGTGCCGAAGCCGGTGCTGAGCCACAGCGTCAGCGTGGTCGCGCCGGTGACCAGTTGCTGGCGCTGGCCGAAGAAGTTGGCCTCCACGCGATAGGTGCCGGGCTTGGCGTCGCGCAGGGCGAACTCCTCCGGGCCATAGCCGCGGGTGAAGTCCGGCGACATCCGCGCACCCTGACGCGTCAGGCGGTTGCCGTAATAGGCCTTGTCGCCATCAGGATCGGTGACCCACAGGTCCATGTCGCTGTCGTCGCTGTCCCAGCTCAGCACCGCGCGCAGGTCCAGCGGCAGATTGCGCAGCAGGCGTGGATCGATGTGCGAGGTGTCGAGCCGGGACGGTGCAGTGGCCACGATGGCATTGAGTTCGACCAGCGCGGTCAGCTCGATCTCCGCAAACCGGCCGTGCCATTCGCCTTCGACGACCTCGTTGAGCAAGTCGATCGCGCGCTGCCGGTCGCCGGCGGCCGCAAATGCGATCGCGAGGTCGCGCAGGCTCTGCGGTTCCTCGGGGCGCATCGCGAGCACACGCTCGAGTACGGGCACCGCGAGGTCGTCGCGTTCGAGTTCGCGCAGGCGATAGGCCAGCACGCGCAGCACGTGTGGATTGTCGAGGTCCAGCTCGGCCAGGTTCGACAGCACGCGCAGGGCCAGCGCGTGTTCGCCGCGCCGCTGCAGGACGTCGGCGGCGTCGAGATAGAACGCGGTGCCCTGCGTGTCGGCATCGCGGATGTCGAGATAGCGCGCGTAGACCTCGCCGGCGGGGGCCTCGCGCAGGCGGCGCGCGAGCGGATCGTCCGACTGCCACGGCTGCAGGCGGATCGTCGCCGCGGGCGCCGGGGTGCCGGGTCCCGCGGCGTCTTCACGCAGCCGACTGCCACTCACTTGCACGGCATCCAGCGACATCTCCGCCGCGTCGGCGCGCATCATCGGCATCGGCGCCATCGCCGGCGCTGGCGGCGGCGGGGGCGGTGCGGCCGGCGACTGCGCCGCGCCGGACGTGGCGCGCGCTTCTTCGGCGATCACCAGCGGTGGCGCGTCCTTGGGGAACTCGTGTTCCCACCACGCGATGCGTTCGGCCCAGCCGCGTGCCACTGCGTCCAATCGCGTCTGCCGGTCGCGACGCTTCGATGTCAGCGCGTGTTGGCGTGCAACCGCGACGGCGTCGGCGATCGCGGCCGGCGCGTCGATGTCGAATCGCACGTAGTCCTCGACCCGTTCGAGCACCAGCAGCGAAGTGCCCGGCGTGACGATGCCGAAGCGCTGACCAAGTGCGGCGATGCGCATGCGATTGCGCTCGGGCTCGGCCTGCAGCGCCGCCAGCTGGAAACGCGCCCACTGCAGCACCGCGAGTGCGCCGTGCGCGCTGCGGTGCGCGTCGATCGTCAGCGGCAGCCGCTGCGTGCGGCCGTGGGTGTCGATGTCGAGTTGCAGCGCCGCGCGTGCGCCGTCCAGCCGGCCTGCGATGCGCAGCGTGCCGTTCGCGGGCACGTGCGACTCGACCACGAGATCGCGTGCGCCGGTGCCGCCGAGCGAGACCAGACGCGGCGCGTCCTCGAGCAGGCTCCGGATGGCGACGGGCAGGGCGGCAGCATCCTGCAGGGCGATCGCATGGCCGCCGCGCGCCTGCGCCAGTGCCGCGAGTCGCGTCGCATCGCCACTCGTCGTCTGTATCGCGAACAATCGCTGGTCGTTCGCGAACACCGGGAACGCATCGGCGCCGTGATTGAACAGCCCATCGCCGAACAGCAGGTACTCGCCGATGTCGGCTGATGACGTCCAGCCGCCGCCCGCAGTGGCCCCGTCATAGACGGTTGTCTCGAGTTCACGACGCAGCGCCCGCCAGTCGCCACGACGGATCCCGAACCGGCGCGGCGCTTCGGCGACGTCGCGCAGACGGACCAGTTCGACTTCGACATCACCCGCGGCGCGGAAGTAGGCATCGAGCAGGGTGAATTCCAGTGCGTGCGGACGTGCGCGACCGGACATCGAGCTGTCCCAGAGCAGGCCGATGCGACGTGGCAGTTCACGTGCGGACGTGCCGCCATCCACCGGCACATCGGCGACGAACCAGATCGCGCCATTGCGCTGCTCCAGTTGCACGGCGGGGCGACGGGTGTAAGGCACGCGCAGCGTCGCGGTGCCGGACTGCGGCAGGTCGGCCTTGCGCAGGGACACGCGCCAGCCGTCGCCGCTCGGCGTGATCGACGGCTGGCCGGGCAAGCCGGTCAGGCTCGGCCGCGCCGACGTGGCCAAGGTCAGCTCGACCTGGTCGAGCCCGCGTGCGAATGACAGCGGCAAGGCAACCGTGTCGGCGCGTCCGTCGCGCTGCAGCGGCGCCAGCAGCACCAGTCTGACGCGACGCGTGCCGCCCGGTGCGAAGGGATAGACACGCAGGCGGAAGGTGTCGCCGGCCGCGTGCTCGAGCAGTCCCGGATCGACGCCCTCGCGCACGATGGTTTCGAAGACCTCGCGGCCGCGATCCTTCGGCACCGGTACCGCGTCGCGCAGCGCGCCGTCGATATCCAGCGCGAAGCCGACGATCTGTTGGCCCGGTGCCAGCGGGAACTGCAGATTGCCCTCGCGCACGAGGGACGCAGGATTGCGGAAGGTCATGTCGATGGTGGTGCGAGCGACACCGGCACCGGTTTCGACATGAAGCTGCGCGCTTTCCAAGCGGACGGGCGAGTCGCCCGCGTCGGCAATCACGAGAGGCGGTGCGACGATTGTTGGAACACGCTGGGCGGATGCCGCCAAGGGCAACAGGGCAATCAGGCAGAGTAGGGTGCGAATGTTGAAACCGGGCAGGCGACGGCACATGGCGACATCCTCGGGCAGTGCGGGAATGAACGCGCCGTGCCGCGGAACGGGGTTGCGGTCCGTGTGCGACGCTTTTGGCACTCTTCACGCGCCCATTCAGATTGCTGCGCGAGGATCGTCGCCATCCACGATCTTCGGAGTTTCCCCATGAGCGGACAGGGTTCGGCCGGCAACGTCATCGCCGCCATCTGCAGCTTCTTCGTGCCCGGCCTTGGCCAGCTGGTTCAGGGCCGCATTCTCTCGGCGATCCTGTGGTTCGCCGCCGCCTGTGTCGCCTTCGTCATCACCTGGTTGCTGACGGTCTCGCTGTTCCCGTTCGGCTGGTTCGTCGTCAGCATCTTTTCCTGCATCAACGCGGCGCTCTATCGCCGCTGACGCCATGCGGGCCGGCATCGCTGCTGCCGGCCCGCACCCTCGTTCTTATTTCGGTTCGCCGTTCTCGACGCCCGTATCGCTGCGGACATCGTCTGCGAACGAATGCCCGCTGGCATCACGGTCGCCGACCTGGTCGTCGAGTTCCGTGTCCAGCAGATCAGCCTGATCGTCGACGCCGATATTGTCGAGCGCGGACTGCGAACGCGGATCGCGCAATGCCGGCCCGTCGGTGTCCGGCAGATCGTCATGATCGCGCAGCGCCTTCTCGTCTTCCGGCGCCGCCGGTCGCGTGGGGTTGGACTTGCTCATCTGCATGCTCCGTCTCGTGGGATGTCCACCCTGCGCGCGCGGATGTCACGCGCGCGACAAACAATCGTGATCGGGAGGCAATGACTCGCCTGTTGGCTTGTCCGCTGCAAGTCCACTGTTCGACGCCTTGCCAAGCGCTCGACAGCCCGGGCGGCACGCGGCGCCACCGGTCAACTCACCAGCGCCTGGACATTGCGTCTGCCGAAGCGACTCGAGTCCGATACTCGTGACCGTTCGCGCGTCCCTCATCGTCGTGCCATTCATACGCTGTGATGCCCGCATAAAAAAAACACGGCCCCTTTCGGGGCCGTGCTGTTGTCGCGGTCGTGCTCGTGTCGATCAGAAACGCTGGGTGTAACGCATGTACAGGAAGCGGCCGATGTCGAAGCCGCCGTAGTACGACGTGTTGGAGCTCGGTTGGGTATACATCACCGGGCCGACGCGGTCGAACACGTTGTTGGCACCGATCGAGATCGTCGCATCCCACGGCGCGTTGTAACGGATCTGCACGTCGTTGAAAGTGACCGAGCCGGTGCGCTTGCGGCGGCTGATTGCACTGGTGGTACCCGTGAGGTTACCGGTCGGCGCGAACGTGATCTCGTTGCACTCCAGATTCGGCTCGGTCGAGCCCGAGATGAAGTAGGTGCAGTTTTCCTTCATCGACGAGTAGTAGCGAGCGCCCCAGGTCACGCCGAAGTCACCCATGTCCCAGCTCACGCCGGTGTTGGAGCGGATCCGGAACTGGCTGGTGAACCCGACGCCCGACAGCGGGAGGCGCGGGTCGTTCGTGCTGACGAAGTAGTCCTTGGCGGTGTACGTGCTGCTGGACGTGAAGGAGAAGTTGCCGAAATCGGTGCTCATCCGGTAGGACACATCGAGATCGAAACCTTCGGCCTTGCGGAAGCCCGCATTACGGTTGCCGTACTGCATGAAGTTGATGTAGCCGAGCGCGGGGTCTCGGGTGAACAACTGCGGCGAGCAACGGCTGGTGATGCCATTGATGTAGCAGTCGTTGAGGATTGCGGTCGGGGAGTCCTGGACGATCGTCTCGGCGATGCGGATCTTCCACCAATCGAGCGCGATGTTCAGACCCTCGACGAAGGTGGGGCTCCACACAGCGCCGATCGTCTGGGAGACCGAAACCTCGGGCGTCAGCAGCGGGTTGGATCCTTGGGTGAACGCAACCGGCGTCTGCTGGTTGCCAGCGTTCACCGGGACGAAACCCTGACCGATCTGACGATAAGAGTTCGCAAGCGCGCCCATCGCCGCGACGCAGTTCGCGCGCGTCGTCGCGTTGGAGGACGAGCTGCCGAAGTTGGTGTCGCAGGGATCGGTAAACGCAACAAACGTCTGCGATCCGCCACCGAACAAATTCTGGATGGTGGGCGCACGGAAGCCATCGGCGACGGTGCCGCGCAGCAACAGCGAGTCAAACGGCTTCCACTTGATGCCGAGCTTGTTGTTGGTGGTATCGCCGAACGTGTCGTAGTCCGAATAGCGGCTTGCGAGGCTCAGCGTCAGTTCCTGCGCGAAAGGCATGTCGGCCAGCACCGGCACTTCGAGCTCCGCGAAGACTTCGTTCACGCGGTAGCTGCCGCCAGTCGGGCCCGAAGCCAGGTTGGTGGAGTCACCGGTAACCGCAAGCGCGTCGGGAACGAACGTGCCGCTTTCCTTGCGGGTCTCGACGCCGACCGCGAACCCGAGATCGCCGGCGGGCAAAGTAAAGAGCGAGCCGGCGATGTTCGCATTGAACACCTCGGTCTTGGTCTCGCCCGTCGCATGCTCTTCCTGGAAGAGGTAGTCCTGCAGCGCCTTGTTGTCGGTCAGGCCGCCCGGGCCGACGGTTCCGAACGGCAGATACGGGTTCCAAGGCACGCATCCAGTGACGACGGTCGCCGCTGCCGTGCCCGTGGCGGGCGTTCCACAGACCAGCTGTCCCTGCGCATTCACGTAGGACGGGCCGACTGCCAGACGCACGCGAGGCACGTTGAGGTTGCCGTACGAGGACTGCAGCGAGTTGCTCTTGGAGAACTGGTAGCCGACGTCCCAGTCGAAGAAGCGCTCGCCTACCTCGAAGCTGCCCTCGAGCGCCGTCGAGAACCGGTAGGTCGTCTGCTCTGCGCGGCTGACGCGCGGCACTTCCCAAGCACGGCGCCACCAGTTGCTGATCGTTGCACCGGTCGGATTGAAGTAGCTCTGGCCGGACATCGGCGTCGCGAAGCTCGCCGCCTGCATCGGATAACCGGCGACGGTACGCTGCGCATCGCGGTAGCTGTACAGGAAATTGCTGCGCAGGGCGAGGTTGTCGGTCAGGTCGTAGTTGGTATCGACGAACAGGCCACGACGCTCGACGGGCGTGCGCAGGTCGGTCTGCAGATTGGTGTTCGACTTGTGCAACGTCGAACCCGGCGTGCAACCCGCCGTGGTGCAGCCACCAGTGTTGATGTCCTGACGGATGTAGTCGGTGATGACGCGCGGGTTGCCACCCTCACGCAGCACGACGCGCGTGCCGGCAGGCAGGCCGGGCACCATGGTGGAAGCGGTCGTGACGAAACCACCGAACTGGCCGACCGTGGTCCAGCCATCTGTCGGGTGGAGATCGGAGCGGGGGAATGCGCTGTAGGGGCGGTCGCTTGCCTTGACCTCGTCTTCCTTGCCCCACTCGGCAGCGATCGTGACCGAGCCACGGTCGCCCGAGAAGCCCATGACGAAATCGCCATTGGTGATCGCGCCGTCGCCCTCGCTGTACTGGCCGTAGTAAGCCGACGCGGAAGCGCCTTCGTAGTTGCTGCGGGTGATGATGTTGACCACGCCGCCGATCGCGTCTGAACCATAGATCGACGAAGCACCGTCCTTCAGGACTTCGATGCGTTCGACCGCGACCGCCGGAATTGCGGAGATGTCGGCCAGACCGCTGGTGGTGATCGGCATGCGACGGCCGTTGACCAGCACCAGAGTGCGTTCGGCGCCAAGATTGCGGAGGCTGATGTACACGCCGCCGGCGGCCTCACCGGCCGAGAGCGGGGAGGCGCGACTGATCGGCGGTGCGCCGGCAGCGGAAATGTTCTGCAGGATGTCAGCGACGGACTGGAAGCCCTGCTTTTCGATCGAAGCGCGATCGATCAACAGCACGGGCTGTGCCGTCTCGGTGTCGACCTGACGGATACGCGAACCGGTCACCTGGATACGGTCGAGGTTCGTCGCCCCTTCCGTCGTGTTGCTGCTGGCAGGCACACCCTGCGCATGTGCGGCACCACCCACTGCGCCACCCACGACGATCGCGAACGTGATCGCGTCGCGCAGCTTGCTGGTCTTCAAAGCCATCATCTCTCTCTCCACAAATGAATGCGTACAAAGTTCCCCTTGGTGCCGATAACAGGCCGGCTTGACGGGCGCGGAGTGTGTCGACGTTCCGATCCTAGCCGTCGTTAAAAAATAATGAAACGGGGGTTAGAGAAAAATTTATCGAAGACAGAAGCAAAAAAAATGACCAGATTCGGCAAATATCTGATCCGTAAGGGAACAAATCCCTATGGAGAGCCCTCAAAAATTCTTAGGAGCGGCCTGACATGGGTAGGCGAGTCCCAAGCTGCTCAGGCGAGCGATGCGTATTTATGCTGCAAAGCAGCAAGATGCAGGTGCTCTCGAGCGCCTCATTGCACAGGCGTTCCAAACGCACGTTGAGACGTTCGTTGCTGATCAGCGCAAGCAGGAAGGCCCGGGCATGGGCCAATGCCATGCCCGGTTTATGTCAAATCTTCCACCGCCTGGGATGAGCGGGGGACGACGCTTGGCGCAGGCGATGCGTCAGGCCGCGCGATTCTCGAACGCGCGACGACGACCGGCCGGCTGCGACGCGAGGGCGTCGCTTGCGCGCCATGCCGCCTGCACGTCGCGGCGGACGTCGTGCCACGCGCACATGCGGCCGTCGAATTCCCACATGCGGCGGAGGACCGGCTCGATTTCTTCCCAGGACCGTTCGGGATAGGACACGCGGCCGTTGCGGCCGAGCGAGATGACCAGGGTGCGGTCCGTGTCGTGCTTCATGCGAGGGTACTGCCGGTTGGGAGCGCGCAGGCTACGGTCCGCTTCGTCTCGTTCCCGTGAATCGCAGACGCGATTTCGATGACATCGCGCGAGGCTGCGGATTCGGTTCAGCGACGCATGCGCGGCATCGCGAAACAACTCAGAACAGCGGCTTGAGCACCTGCAGCAGTCCCCACAGGGAGACGACCCAGATCGCGCTGCGCAGGTAAGGAATGCCGATCGCGTAGACGGGCAGATAGGCGACGCGCGCCCAGAAATACACCTGTGCGCCGAGGGCGGTCGCGGCGTCGGTCCGCTCCGCGAATACGAGCGCGAGCACGGCGACGGCGAAGAACGAAAACGTCTCGATGAAGTTGCGCGACGCCGCCGCGGTACGGATGGCAGCACCGGTCAGCGGCGGCGCTTCTGCGTCGCGATTGCCGGCGTTCCAGCGCAGGCCGCGCTGCCAGGTGGCGAACGCGGCCGCGACACCGATGTGGACCAGACCGAGGGCGATCGCCCAGCCGAGGATCTGCAGTTCGAGCGCCATCGGTCCGTCCTCCATGTGCGGTGGGTCAGCCTGCGACCGCCTTGGCGATCGCGTCGTTGAAGGCCGGGATATCGTCCGGCTTGCGGCTGGTGATCAGGTTGCCGTCGACGACGACTTCCGAATCTTCCCAGTGCGCGCCCGCGTTGACCAGATCGGTCTTGACCGACGGCCAGGACGTGACCTTGCGGCCCTTGGCGAGACCGGACTCGACCAGCAGCCAAGGACCGTGGCAGATCGCCGCGACGGGCTTGCCGGCATCGCCGAAGGTCTTCACGAAGGCGACGGCGTCTTTCTCGATGCGCAGCTTGTCGGGATTGATCTGGCCGCCCGGCAGCACCAGCGCGTCGTAGCTGCCAGCGTCGGCCTTGGACAGCGCAACGTCGACCTTGACCTCGCGGCCCCAGTCCTTCTGGTCCCAGCCCTTGATCGTGGACGCATCGCCGGGCGCGATCACATCGACGTGGGCGCCGGCCTCCTTCAGCGCGGCCTGCGGCTTCTCGAGTTCGGACTGTTCGAAGCCGTCGGTGGCGAGGATGGCGATCTTCTTGCCTGCGAGATTCTGCATCGGAGTACTCCGGGGGCGTGGAAAGAGCGGTCGATGCTGGACAAGCGCGGATGCCCCGGCCGTGAAGCGGCCGTTCGCCCGTCGTGATGCGGCAGTCTCGCGCCGTGAGACGCCCGGCGGCGACGCTTGCGTCCCGTTTTCGCAGCGTCGGAGTTTCCCCTGAACGCGATCCTCAAACCCGTCCAGGCCCTCGCGACGATCGACGCCGCCGCACCGGGCAGCGCGCTGGCGACCAGGCTCTCGGCGAAGTATCCCGGCCGCGTCACCGGCACCCTGCTGCTGCCCGGGCAGGCCGGTGATTACGCGCCGATGCCGGACGATGTGCCGGAAGCCCTCGCGGGCGCGCTGCGCAGCCGCGGCATCGATCGGCTGTATCGCCATCAGGCGCAGGCCTGGGCGGCCACGCAGGCCGGTCGGCATCTGGTCGTGGCGACGCCGACCGCGTCGGGAAAATCGCTGTGCTACACGCTGCCGGTGCTGTCGGCCGCGATCACCGCGCGCAGCAAGGCGCTGTACCTGTTCCCGACCAAAGCGCTGGCGCAGGACCAGGTGGCCGAACTGCTGGAACTCAACGCGGCCGGGAGCCTGGGCCTGCGCGCGGCGACCTTCGACGGCGACACGCCCGGCGATGCGCGCCAGGCGATCCGCATCAACGGCGATATCGTCGTCAGTAACCCGGACATGCTGCACCAGGCCATCCTGCCTCATCACACCAAGTGGGCGCAGTTCTTCGAGAACCTGCGTTATGTGGTGATCGACGAGATCCATACCTATCGCGGGGTGTTCGGCTCGCACGTTGCAAACGTGATCCGCCGGCTCAAGCGCGTCTGCGCGTTCTACGGCGTGACGCCGCAGTTCATCCTGTGCTCGGCGACGATCGGCAATGCGCGCGAGCACGGCCGCGCGCTGGTCGAAGTGGACGATGCCGCGCTCGAATCGATCCTCGAATCGGGCGCACCGCGCGGCGACAAGCACGTGCTGCTGTGGAACCCACCGGTCATCAATCCCGATCTGGGCCTGCGCGCATCGGCGCGGTCGCAGTCCAACCGCATCGCGCGCATGGCGATCCGTGCGGGCCTTAAGACACTGGTGTTCTGCCAGACGCGGCTGATGGTCGAAGTGCTGACCAAGTACCTCAAGGAAGTGTTCGATCACGACCCGCGCAAGCCCAAGCGCATCCGCGCCTATCGCGGTGGCTACCTGCCGACCGAGCGCCGCGCGACCGAGCGCGAGATGCGCGCCGGCAGCATCGACGGCATCGTCAGTACGTCGGCGTTGGAGCTGGGCGTCGACATCGGCAGTCTCGATGTCGTGGTGCTCAACGGCTATCCAGGCAGCATCTCCGCGACGTGGCAGCGCTTCGGTCGCGCCGGTCGCCGGCAGCAGCCGTCGGTCGGCGTGCTGGTCGCGAGTTCCGAGCCGATGGACCAGTACGTGGTGCGGCATCCGGAGTTCTTCGCTGAAGCCAATCCCGAGCACGCGCGCATCGAACCCGACCAGCCGCTGATCCTGCTCGACCATATCCGCTGCGCCGCGTTCGAGCTGCCGTTCGTCGATGGCGACATGTTCGGACCCGTCGCGCCGCTGCCGTGGCTGGAGGTGCTGGCCGAATCCGGGGTGCTGCATCACGAGGGCGACCGCTGGGAATGGATCGCCGACAGTTATCCGGCGCAGGCGGTGAACCTGCGGTCGGTCGCCGACGGCAACTTCGTCGTCGTCGACCGCACCGACGGGCGGCAGACGATCATCGCCGAGGTCGACCATTCGGCCGCCGCGCTCACGCTGTACGAGGGCGCGATCCACATGATCCAGTCCGAGCCCTTCCAGGTGGAGCGGCTGGACTGGGAAGGCCGCAAGGCCTATGTCACGCGCACGACCGTCGACTACTACACCGACGCGATCGACTACACCAAACTCAAGGTCCTCGACAACGAGGAACAGGCCGATGCCGGGCAGGGCAGCGCGCACATCGGCGAGGTGCACGTGGTGCGGCGCGTGTCCGGCTACAAGAAGATCCGCTTCCACACGCACGAGAACATCGGCTACGGCCCGGTGAATCTGCCGGACCAGGAACTGCACACGAGTTCGGTGTGGTGGCAACTGCCGCAAGTGGCGCTGGACCGCGCATTCGATGCGCGGCACGAGGCGCTGGACGGGTTTCTCGGCGCGTCCTACGCGCTGCATCTGGTCGCACAGGTCGCGGTGATGGCCGAAAGCCGCGACTTGCAGAAGGCCGTGGGCAGCGGCGACGGCACCTGGTTCGCGACCGCCGATCAGCGTGGCCGTGGGCAGTTGCGCGATGGCGACGGTGCGGCGCTGGATTTCGAGGGCATCGGCCGGTTCACGCCGACGTTGTATCTCTACGACAACTACCCGGGTGGCGTCGGCCTGTCCTCGCCGCTGTTCGAACGGCGCGACGAGTTGCTGGCCCAGGCCGCCGCGCTGATCGACGGCTGCAGTTGTCGCGCCGGGTGTCCGGCCTGCGTCGGTCCGATCCTCGCGTCCGAAGAGGACGCCGAGCGGACGCCGCGCCAGCTCGCCGCCCGCGTCATCGATCTGCTGGCGCGCACACCGCAGTTGTCTGCATGAGCGCGCTGGCCAAACGCCTCGGACTGCTGCGCAGCCAGGCCGGCACGGCACTGCCTTCGGTCACGCCGCAGGCCCCGATGCCGCCGCTGCCCGCCCGCGTCGCGCAGGCGCGCGTCGATGCGGCGCGCTCGCCCGAACAGGTCGTCGCGCAGCTGCGCAAACTGATGAAGCTGCGCGCGCCGGCCAGGGCCGTGCGGCCCACCGCGCCCCCGGACCGCACGCTGCCCGGCGAGGAGATCGCGCCGGGCCTGCGCTACGTCGAGCAGTGGGCGCCATGGCCGCACGACGATGCCGAGCTGTCGCTGGTCGACATCCGTCACGACACGGCGCGCCGCGCGGACCTGCTCGCCTTCGACACCGAGACCACCGGCCTGGCCGGGGGCACGGGCACGCGCGCTTTCATGATCGGCGCGGCGGACTGCGTTGACGGGCGCCTCCGCATGCGCCAGCTGTGCATCACCACGCTGGGCGCCGAGCGCGAAATGCTCAAGACGTTCTCGAAGTGGCTCAAGCCGGCCACGGTGCTGGTCAGCTACAACGGCCGCAGCTACGACCGGCCCCTGCTGACCACGCGCTACCGCCTTGCGCGCCTGCGCGATCCGCTGATCGATCTGCGCCATGTCGATCTGCTGCATCCGGTGCGGCGGCGCTACCGCGGCGTCTGGGCGAACTGCAAGCTGGCGACGGTCGAACGCGAACTGCTGGGCGTGCTGCGCGAAGACGATCTGCCGGGCAGCGAAGCGCCTGCGGCGTGGCTCGAATACCTGCGCGGCGGCAGCGCCGACAAGTTGCGGCGCGTCGGCCTGCACAATGCGCAGGACCTGCGCAGCCTGTTCGGCGTGCTCGAAGCGATGCGCGACGAAGCGGTGCCGGAGACGATCGTCGTTCCGGAGTCCTGCTGACCGGAAATATCGTCAGCCGTTCACGCGAACGGAATCTTCACGATGCTTGAATCGGTGGGCCCAGCAGTCCCGGGCCACCGATCCGCCGGTGGCCGTCGTCCTCGCCACTCTGGAGCTTCATGGACAATCGCGAACGCCGGCCATCGACGGCCGACCCTGCGCCAGTGCGCGCCACGCTCCGTGCACGCGATGCGTTCGCGATCACCATCGGCATCGTCGTCGGCGCCGGCATCTTCCGCACCCCTTCGCTGATCGCGGGCGTTTCGGGCAGCGAATTCGTGATGCTGGCGGCGTGGGTCGTCGGTGGTCTGCTGTCGGTGATCGGCGCGCTCTGCTACGCCGAACTGGCAACGACCTATCCGCAGGCCGGCGGCGACTACACCTATCTGCGGCGTGCCTACGGCCCGCGCCCGGCCTTCCTGTTCGCCTGGGCGCGCGTGTCGGTGATCCAGACCGGCTCGATCGCGCTGCTGTGCTTCATCGTCGGCGATTACATGGGCCAGTTGTTCGATCTCGGGCCGTGGTCGTCCGCGTTGTATGCGGCTGCCGCGGTGGTCCTGCTGACCGTCATCAACTGGATCGGTACGCGTCAGGGCGCCACGGTGCAGACCTGGCTGACCATCGCCGAGATCATCGGCGTGCTGGTGATCGTGGTGGCCGGCCTGTTGTTCGCGCCCGGCGACATCGCACCGATCCCGGGCAGCGGCGCGGGCAGCGAGATCGGCCTGATCCTGGTCTTCGTGCTGCTGACCTACGGCGGCTGGAACGAGGCGGTCTACATCAGCTCGGAAGTGCGCGACGCGCGCAAGTGGATGCCGCGCGTGCTGGTGCTGAGCCTGATCGCGGTCGCCGCGCTGTACGTGCTGGTCAACTTCGCCTATCTGCGGGTGCTGGGGCTGGGCGGCATGGCCGAACACAACGCGGTCGCGGCCGAAGTCATGGGGCGCGTGTTCGGCCCGGTCGGCGCGACCTTGATGAGCGCGATCGTCGTGGCCGCCGCGCTGACCTCGGCGAACGCCACGCTGATCACTGGCGCACGCAGCGTCTATGCGGTCGGGCGCGATTTTCCCGCGCTGGGCTTCATCGGTCGCTGGGATGCGCGCACCGGCACGCCGCGCGCCGCGATCGTGACCCAGGGCGTGTTGGCGCTGGGCCTGGTGGCATTGGGCGCATTCGCACGCGACGGCTTCGAGGTTGCGGTGGAGTACACCGCGCCGGTGTTCTGGCTGTTCTTCCTGCTGGTGGGCATCGCACTGTTCGTGCTGCGCCGGCGCGAGCCGCAACGGCCACGCCCCTTCGAAGTGCCGCTGTATCCGCTGCTGCCGCTGCTGTTCTGCGCGACCAGCGCCTACCTGCTGTATTCCAGCCTGGCCTACACCGGACGCGGCGCGCTCGTCGGCGTGGCCGTGCTCGCGGTCGGCGCGCTGTTGCTGCTGTTCTTCAAACCGTCCACGCAGTCCGAGGAGACTGAGCCATGAAGCCGTCGAAGAAGACCCTGATCGCGCTCGCGATCTGTGCACCGTTCCTGTTCGCCTGTTCCGAGCAGGCCGCCACGGCCAATGGGCCGGCAGCGAACGCCACGTCCGGCGCTGCCGACGACATGAACACCACGCACACCGTCACGGCCGAGGTCGGTCCGGATTCGCCGCATACCGAGGGCGCGCCGCGTCCGTCGCGCGAGCCCGACGTGATCTACGTGCCGACCCCTGAACCGGTGGTCGACGCGATGCTCAACCTCGCCGGCGTCAAGGCAGGCGACGTGCTCTACGACCTGGGCTCGGGCGACGGGCGCATCCCGATCGCCGCGGCCAAGCGCTTCGGCGTGCGCGGCGTGGGCATCGACATCAACCCGGTGCGCGTGCGCGAGGCCAATGCGAACGCGCAGGAGGCCGGCGTCACCGATCTGGTGACGTTCAAGGAGGCCGACCTGTTCCAGGAAGACATCAGCGAGGCCAGCGTGGTCACGCTGTATCTGCTGCAGAGCCTCAACGTGAAGCTGCGGCCCAAGCTGCTGGCCGAGCTCAAGCCGGGCACGCGCATCGTCAGCCACGCCTTCGACATGGCCGACCAGTGGGAACCGGAGCAGACCCAGGAAGTCGACGGCACCCGCATCTACATGTGGACCGTGCCCGAGCGCTGAGAACCGCTAGAACGCCTGCTGCGCCTGTTGCCACACTTAAGGCAGACGCCGCAGCAGTCCGGAGTTCCGCGCGCCGCCCGTGGTATGCCGGCGGCGCGTTGGCATGATCGTCGCCCCCCTGCAGAGATCCCCACATTCCATGCATCGCATCGCATCCCTGGCCCTGTCGCTCGCCGCGCTGTCGGCCACGCCCGCATTCGCATCGTCCTACGACGGCGAGTCGCAGGGCTTCGAATACCCGCATCCGCGCCAGGCGCATGCCTTCAGCTCGCAAGGGCAATCGCTGTCGATGGCCTACATGGACGTACGGCCCGCAGGCGCCGGCAACGGACGCACCGCGGTGCTGCTGCACGGCAAGAACTTCTGCGGGCCGACCTGGGACGAGACCATCACCGTGCTCGTCGATGCCGGCTGGCGGGTGATCGCGCCGGACCAGATCGGTTTCTGCGGCTCGACCAAGCCGCGCGGCTACCAGTTCTCGTTCGCGCAGCTGGCGGCGAACACGCATGGCCTGCTCGACGAGCTCGGCGTCGAGCGCGCGGTGTTCATCGGCCACTCCATGGGCGGCATGCTGGCGACGCGCTATGCACTGCAGTACCCGGCTGCGGTCGAGCAGCTGGTGCTGGTCAATCCGATCGGTCTGGAGGACTGGCAGGCGGCCGGCGTGCCCTACACGACCATCGATGCGATGGCCGAGAACGAGCGCAAGACCACGTTCGACAGCATCAAGGCCTACCAGCTGAAGTTCTATTACGACGGCCAGTGGGCGCCGCGCTACGACCGCTGGGTCGACATGCTGGCCGGCATGTACGCCGGGCCGGACCGCGAGATCGTCGCCTGGAACCAGGCGCAGACCTCGGAGATGGTCTTCACCCAGCCGGTGGTGCACGAGTTTCCGAAGCTGCGCGTGCCGACGCTGCTGATGATCGGCGGCAAGGACCGCACCGCGCCCGGCGCCAACCGGGCGCCCGAAGCCGTGGCCGCGACGCTGGGCAATTACCCGGTGCTCGGTCGAAAGACCGCGGAGGCCATCCCCGATGCGCAACTGGTCGAATTTCCGGCGCTGGGGCACTCGCCGCAGGTCGAGGCGCCCGACGAATTCCATGCCGCGCTGCTGCAGCGATTGGTGCCCCGTTGAGCGAGGGCGGCGTCGTGAAAGCGGCGTCCACATTCATTCCGCATTCGTCCGTGACCGGGCGCAAGCTCTAGACTGAACGGCGATGCGTATCCGTGGCGGATGCGCTGCCTGGAGTTCCGTTGTCGATGTCGATCCGGCGCCTGCCATTGCCCCTGCTGATGACCGCCTGCGTCGCGCTGTCCGCGTGCCAGCGGCCGGCCGAGCCACCGCCGCCGGTCGAAACGGTGGAGGTCGCCAGCCCGGAGGAGGGCGGTGCGGTCAGTACCGCACCGGTCGACGTGGACACGGCGCCGGAACCGGCGCCGGTGACCGATCCCGACCCGACGGCAGTGGACTGGGCGCCGATGACGCTGGCCGGCGCGACCGCGTCGATCAGCTGCGAACTGGATTACGCCAACGCCGGCGACGGTGACGTGCTGTCGGCGTTCGATCACGACGCGCTGCACGCGGCGCTGGAACCGTGCGCCGAACGCGGCGTGGCCCGGCTGCGCTTCAAGGGCCGGGTCACGCAGGACTTCACCCGGCTGGTGCAGCGGCTGGCGTCGGTGGCGGACGAGTTGAAGATCGGCAAGCGCGTGCTCGACATCGACTCGAGCGGCGGCATGGTCGAAGAAGCGATCCGCGCCGGTGACGTGATCGCGGGCACCCGCTGGACCATCTGGGTGCGCGAGGGCGCGGTCTGTCACAGCTCCTGCGTGTTCCTCCTGGCCGGCGGCGACACGCGCCTGATCGGTGGCCGCGTCGGCATCCACCGGATCATCCGCATGAGTTCGAGCGCGACCACGCGCGCCGAGCTCAACCGAGAACTGCGCGCGGTCTACGGGCGCGTGCGCGACTACCTCGAGCGCAACGGCGCCGCGGTGGCGGTGGCCGATCTGATGATGGCCGTGCCCAACCGCAGCCTGCGCATCCTCACACCCGACGAGCTCAAGCTCTACGGCCTCGACGGCGTGAACCCCGCGCAGGACGACCTCGACCGTCTGCGGCTGATGCGCAAGTGCGGACAGGATTTCGTCGCCCGACGCGATGCCTATGTGCGCGCGTTCGACAGCACCTGCAACGCGCCCGATCGCGACGTCGAGCAGATGGCGAACTGCGGGCTGGAACTGCGCACCAAGTACGGCTTCCCGGACGAACAGTGCCCGACCGAAAGCCCGCTGTCGGAGTTCGACCTGGTCGATGCACTGGCCGCCGCCGCCGGCAATGCGAGTCGCCTGCGCATCCTCGGCGTGCCGATCGGTGAACCGCGGCCGGCCGCACGTCAGCCCAAGCCCGCACCGGCACGGCCGGCGCCCGCCGACGCGGCCAGCACGGCCGAATCGCCCACGGCGAGCGAGCCGGCCGACGCAGGCGACGCCGCGACCAGCGAGGGCGAGGCGGAGACGCCGATCCGCGATTGAGCATCGGGTCGCGTCCGTATCGACTGGCGCGCGTTGAACACCTCTCCCTCCGGAAGAGCGCCTGCCCCGGACTTGATCCGGGGTCGACGCGCGAAGCGCGTCGGGTGAGGGCGGGGCGCTACCGGCAATGCTCCAGAAGCCTCCTCATCCACCTTCCGGACACCTGCCCCACTGAGCGGGGCCTGATCAGCGTCGTGTCCCAGCCAAGCCACGAGCGTCGCAATCTGCCCCTTCCCCGCGTGCGGGGGAAGGCTGGGATGGGGGCAAACCGGACGTGCGAGCTGCAATGCACCGGGCGCGATCGCTCAACCGAGTCCGCACGCGGGCATTGCTGCGCCCGGACGGTTCGCCCTTACCTAAGCTCCCTCGCAGGGCGGGGGAGGACGTCAGTGGGTCGCAAGTCGAGTCACGACACGCATCAGGCTGAGGGGGAAGGATTCAGACGCCGAAGCATTACGCCTCCGCCAGGAACCCGCCCGACTGCCGCTTCCACAGCTGCGCGTAGACGCCGTCGCCGGCGATCAGCGCTTCGTGCGTGCCCTGCTCGACGATGCGGCCGCGATCCATGACCACCAGCCGGTCCATCGCCGCGATCGTCGACAGGCGGTGCGCGATGGCGATGACCGTCTTGCCCTGCATCAGGCGATAGAGGTTTTCCTGGATCGCGGCCTCGGCCTCCGAGTCCAGCGCCGAGGTCGCTTCGTCGAGCACCAGGATCGGCGCGTTCTTCAGCAGCACGCGCGCGATGGCGATGCGCTGGCGCTGGCCGCCCGAGAGCTTCACGCCGCGCTCGCCGACATGGGCGTCGTAGCCGGTGCGGCCCTTGGCGTCACTGAGCGTCAGGATGAAGTCGTGCGCCTCGGCCCGGCGCGCGGCCTCGATCATCTCGTCCTCGCTCGCGTCCGGACGGCCGTAGAGGATGTTCTCGCGCACCGAGCGGTGCAGCAGCGAAGTGTCCTGCGTGACCATGCCGATCTGCGCGCGCAGCGAATCCTGTTCGATCGTTGCGATGTCGACGCCGTCGATGCGGATCGCACCGGCCTCGCGGTCGTAGAAGCGCAGCAGCAGGTTGACCAGCGTCGACTTGCCCGCGCCCGAACGACCGACCAGGCCGATCTTCTCGCCCGGTGCCACGTGCAGGTCGAGACCTTCGATGACAGTGCGGTCGTTCTGGCCGTAGTGGAAATCGACGTGATCGAAGCGAATGTCACCGGCGATCGGCGGCAGCTTCGGTGCGTCGGGCGCGTCCTCGACGGTCGGTGCCAGCGAGATCGAGTTGATGCCGTCGCGCACGGTACCGATGTTCTCGAACAGAGCCGACATCTCCCACATGATCCACTGCGACATGCCGAGCATGCGCAGCGCGAGCGCCACCGCGACCGCGATCGCGCCGGTGCTGATCGCGTCGGCATGCCACAACCACAGCCCCAGCGCGGCGACGCTGCCGACCAGCAGCATGTTGAGCAGGTAGTTGAACGAGTTGACGATCGTCACCAGGCGCATCTGCCCGTGCACGGTGTCGAGGAAGCCGTTCATCGCCTCGCGCGCATAGGCCTGCTCGCGCTGCGAATGCGAGAACAGTTTGACCGTCGCGATGTTGGTGTAGCTGTCGACGATGCGCCCGGTCATCACCGAACGTGCGTCGGACTGCTTCTCCGAGATCCGGCTCAACTGCGGCACGAAGCGCCACATCAGCGCGCTGTAGAGCAGCAGCCAGCCGAGGAAGGGCAGCATCATCCGCCAGTCGGCCGCAGCGGCGACGATGATCGCGCCGGTGAAGTACACGATGACGTAGTTGCCGACATCGAGCAGCTTGATGACCGTCTCGCGCACCGCCAGCGAGGTCTGCATCAGCTTGGTCGCGATGCGCCCGGCGAACTCCTCCTGGAAGTAGCTCATCGACTGCCGCAGCAGATAGCGGTGCACGTTCCAGCGGATCCGCATCGGAAAATTGCCGAGCAGGGTCTGGTGGATGACCATCGCGTTGAGCCAGACCAGCACCGGCAGGCCGATGACCACCAGCAGCGCCATCGCCGCCAGCCGGCCGCCCTCGGCGGTCAGGAAGGTCGCCGGCGTGTGCTCGGCCAGCTTGTCGACCAGCGAGCCGACGTAGGCGTACAGCGTGACCTCGGCGATCGCGATCAGCGCGGTGAAGGCCGCCATCAGCAACAGCCATTTGCCGCTGCCCCGCACGTAATGCATGCAGAACGCGAACAGCGTGCGCGGCGGCTGCGTGGGGATCTGCGGCGGGAAGGGATCGATGCGGTTTTCGAACCAGCGGAGCATGGTCAATCCAGATGCGGCGCGTGGGGCGCGCGGGGAAGCCGCCTATTGTCGGCGATGGCGGTGCGGGATGTCGCGACGACGGAAAGGACGCAGCGGACCGGTCAGGGGACGTCGAGCACGATCCGTCCGAGATGATGGCGGCCGATCGCCCGCGCGGCCGCCGCCGCGTCGGCCAGCGGGAACCGCGCGTCGATGTGCAGGTGGAAGGGGCTGCGGGCCGCGGCCCGGCAGGCCGCATGCACCTGCAGCGCGCCAGCGCTCGCGCCGAAGGCCGCGACCGCGATGTCGTCGCGGGCCGGCGGCGGGGTGACCCCGTGCGGCCAGGCGATGCGGCCGCCCGGGCGCAGCGCCGCGACGATTGCGCCGGCATCGGTGATCGTCGCGGTCAGCAGGGCGGCGTCGAGACCGTCGGGCGCGAAGATCCGCAGCGCGGGGGCCAGGGCGTGGCGACGCCCGTCGATCGCCATGTCCGCGCCGAGACGCTCGGCCAGGGCCACGCCGTCGGCGCCCGAGGCGACCGCCAGTACCCGCGCGCCACGCTGGCGTGCGAATTGCAGCGCCATGTGGCCGATGCCGCCGCTGGCGCCGAATACCAGCACCGCGTCGCCGGGGCCGGCCGCCAGCGCGACCGCGACGGCGTGCATCGCCAGACCGCCGTCGACCGGCAGGGCGGCCGCCTGCGACAGGGTCAGCCTGGCCGGGACCGGCCACAGCCGGTCGGCATCCACGACGACGAACTGCGCGTGGAAACCGTCCTTGGGACTGCGCAACGGCAGCAGGCCGCAGACGCGGTCGCCCTCGCGCCACTTCTGCACGCCCACGCCGACCTCGACCACGGTGCCGGCGCCCTCGGCGCCCGGCACGTAGGGAAATACCGGCGCGCCTTCCGCAAACGGTGCGAGCGCGCCTTCACGCTCCAGCACGTCCCAGGGACCGAAGCCGGCCGACAGCACCCGCACCAGCGCCTGTCCGGGACCGGGCAGCGGGATCGGCCGCTCGACGAGCGAGACCACGTCCGGACCGCCGAAGCGCGGGAAGGCGAGGGCGTGCATGGTCTCGTCGGCGACAGCGCCCGGGGCGACATCGTCGGCTGCGGGCGTGGGCTGCGGCGTGGAATCGTCGAAGGTCATCGGTCGGCCATGGACACCAAGAGGAATGGCGCGCAGGCTAGGACCTCAACCAATGTTGAGGTCAAGCGATGGCGACGCGATTACGCCGCCCGGACGAAGTGCTCTCGGTTGGCGAACTGGCGGCGCGCAGCGGCGTGTCGGTTTCGGCGTTGCATTTCTACGAGCGGCAGGGCCTGATCCAGGGCGGCCGCAACGCCGGCAACCAGCGCCGCTACGGGCGCGAGGTGCTGCGGCGGGTCGCGATCATCAAGGTCGCGCAGCGTGCGGGCATTCCGCTGGCCTCGATCCGCGAGGCGCTCGACACGCTGCCCGACGGCCGCACGCCGACCACGGCCGATTGGACCCGGCTGTCGCGACGCTGGCGCGCGGAACTCGACGCGCGGATCGACCAGCTCACGCGACTGCGCGACCAGCTCGACGGCTGCATCGGCTGCGGCTGCCTGTCGCTGATGGCCTGTCCGTTGCGCAATCCGGACGATGTCGCCGGGGCGCGTGGACCGGGCGCGCAGTATCTCGAACGATGATCTGACCCGGTTGTCGCGACCCTGGTCGCAATTGCGATAGTGGAACCGACCAGATCGAACTGCGTTTCCGGCGAGGGTTGGGTGCAGGCGCACCGTCGCACGACGTCGCCTCGGTTGCCGTTGGAGAATCGCGCGCAAGCGCGCTTTCCGCGTGTCGGATCGCCTGCCCTACATGCGGATCGCATGCGAGCCGGGATATGGACTCTCAGCCGCGGGGCGGCTGTGGCGCCGGCGCCTTCTTCTTCGGCCGCGACGTCGCCGCGATCCGTGCCGCGAGGCTGTCACCCATCGAACGGCTGAAGCGCGAGAGGTCGGTGACCTCGAGTCCGCGATACCAGTCGAACCCCGCGACGGCCGCCACGGCCGGCTGGGGGCCGACCGACGCAGCGAAGGCCCGGGTCCACGCGTCCTCGACGTCCAGCGCGACCGCGTAGGGCAGCAGGCGGGCGTAGCGCGTGGCGTCGAGCGGGAGGACGTCGTCGTGCTGGCGTCGACCGGATTTTGCGGCGCCCAGCAGATGGCGCCGCAGACCTTCGGTCTGCTCCAGCAACCGTCGGCCCTCCGCGGTCGGCGCGCGCACCAGCACCGCGAACGCGATCAGCATCGGCAGCATCAGCGCGACCACGAGCGCAGTGGCCGGCAGGACGGGCGCGTGCCAGGACAGCCACAACGCAGGCACCGCGGTGGCGATCGCGATCAGCAACGCACCGAGGATGCTGCCGGCGTGCGCGCGGAAGAAGGCGGGCACGAACCGCTTGCGCAGGGCCAGCTCGTGCGCCCGGCAGGCGCGGGCGATGCGGGCATGCTCGCGGCTGCGCAGGTCGACCGTGTCGTCCGACCCCGGCAGCAGGGCCGTCAGCTGGGCACGCTGTTCCATCGTCGGCAGGGTCTGCGCGCCTTCACGCGTGCGTTCGAGCCGCCATCCGGTGCGCGTCGCGGTCGGCAGGCGGCGGATGCGCAGATGGTCGTCGACGGCGGCGGCCAGCAGGTCGGCGGCGAACCCGCGCGGATCGTGACGCATGCGGCGCATGAAGCGCAGGCCGGCGGGCGAGAAACCGGGCGGCGGCTCGCGCTGTTCGGGCACCGCACCGAACGCCTGCGGCTGGCGCACGTGACGCCAGCGCAGCACGCAGTAGACGGCCAGCGCCAGCAGGCCGGCCAGTGCGAGCAACAGGCCGGCATGGTCCTGCAGCCACCAGCGCACGTGGTCGCGGCTGCCGGACGCGGCGACCACGTCCTGCGGGAACGTCAGGCGCACGCGCAGTCCCGTGTGCGGCGCCAGTGCCTGCGTGAGTGTCCAGCGCGCACTGCCGGCCGCCGACAGCGCCACGTGGAAGTCGCGGCCGGACGCGCCGGTCAGTCCGGCGGCCTGTAGGTCGCCGACCGGAACCGCCCGCGGCAGGGTCACCGTGACCGTGCCCTGTTCGACCGGCACGGCCTGGTCGCTGCCGATCGCCTCGAGCGAGACCACGCCCGGCTGGACCTGGCGCATGGTGCGGTAGCGCAGGGTGTAGACCGGCTCGGAGGGCACCTGCAGATGACCGGCGTCGCCACTGTGCAGGCGCAGCACGCGGCCGATCCGTTCGGTGCGCCAGGGCTCGGTTCGGCCGTCGCGCAACACGTCGAGAATCTGGATGTCCGCGACGACCGCCTCGTCGCCCAGACCGCGGTATCGGACCGGCAGGTCGCGGACGATGCCGTGGCGGAAGGCGCGGCCTTCGGCACGCAGTTCGATGCGCTCGGTGATGTCGAGCCGGCCGTCCGCGAGCACGCGCACGTCCACGTCGTGACGGAGGATCCGCTCCTGCGCCCACGCAGGCGCGGCGAGACAGATCAGCAGCAGGAGCGCGCAGCGGATCAGGGCGCCGGCTCCATGGCGACCGCCCGGGCCCGCAGCACCGCACCCACGCCAGCCATCGCGTACACCGCGGTCACCGGCGACGGCCTGCAATGTCGGGCGCACATGCCATGGGGCGATACGGAATTCCGGGCGAAGCGCCCGAGCATACCCCCTGCGCGCGACGGGTCCATCCGGGGTTACCCCGGGTGGCAGCGGTGCTTGTCGCAAGGCGGCCAGCGCGTACACTCGCTCCACTTCACTGCAGTCCCGCGAGGAACGTCACGAATGAACACCCTACGTCTGTCGTTGTCGGCCGCTCTGCTGATGGCCATCGCCACCGCCGCCAATGCGCAGCAACCCGCGGCCCAGCCCGCCGCGCAGCCGGGCGCCGCCGCCCAGCAGCAGCTCACGCCCGAACAGCAGGCCCAGGTCGCGCGCCAGGACGCCGAAATGGGCGCCGCCGCGCTGCAGGTCATGCAGATGATCGACGGCAACCGCGCCGGTGAGGTGTGGGACGGCGCTTCGGCGACGATGAAGGGCGCAGTGACGCGCGACGAATTCGTCCGCCAGATCAACATCGACCGCAACCGCCTCGGCGCGCCGACCAAGCGCGACCAGCCGGTCGTGAGCCGTTCGCAGTTCCGCGCCGGCGAAGCCGTGCCGGAAGGCATCTACATCAACGTCGCCTCGCCGACCACGTTCGCCAGCCAGCCGCAGGCGGTGCGCGAACTGGTGTCGTTCCGTCTCGACGAGGATCGCACCTGGCGCGTGTCGGGCTACAGCCTTCGCTGAGCCTCGATTTCCGCGGTTCCGGACGGCGCCTGCGGGCGCCGTTCGCGTATCCGGGCTCAGATGCCGGCGATGACCTGCACCACATGGCCATCGAGCTCGACGGTCTGGCCCGCGCGGATCTTGCAGGTCTTGCGCAGCTCCACCGCGCCATCGACGAAGACCGCGCCGCTGGCCACGATCGCCTTGCCCGCACCCCCGCTGTCGCAGAGTCCGGCCAGCTTGAGTAGCTGGTTGAGTTCGACGTGATCGCGGCCGCCTTCCAGCGGAATTTCGATCGGGGTAGGCATCGGCAGGTCTCGCAGGGCGGCCGCGCATTATCCGGCATCGGGTCCACGGTGCTCGATGTGCGACACGTCACATCCGTCGACCCTGACCGATCACGCAGAGCGCGCAGTCAGCTTCGGTACGCTACCGTGCGACCGGTTTGTTCAGGGAGTCTGCGATGTCCGCATTCCGAGTGCGCCCCGTACGCGCACGCTGCGCATGATCCGCCCGCCGCTGCCCGCCGACGAGGCCGCGCGGCAGGCCACGCTGGATGCCTATCGCATCCTCGACACCCCACGCGAGGCGGCCTACGACGATCTCGTCGCGATCGCCGCGGCGATCTGCGACGTGCCGATGGCGGTGATCACGCTGATCGACCATGACCGCCAGTGGTTCAAGTCCGCGCAGGGCGTGGATGGCGACGGCACCGCGCGCGAGGTGGCGTTCTGCGCGCATGCCATTCTCGACCCCGGCGAGACCATGGTCGTGCGGGACGCGCGGAAGGATGCGCGCTTCAGCGACAACCCGCTGGTGACGGGCGCGCCCAACGTGCGCTTCTATGCGGGCGCGCCGCTGCGCGCGGCCAATGGACAGCCGATGGGCACGTTCTGTGTGATCGACGACAAGCCGCGCGAGCTGGAGCCGGCGCAACGCACGGCGCTCGAGGCGCTGTCGCGCCAGGCGACGCGGCTGATGGAGCTGCACCGGATCAGCAGGGAACTGCACCTGCAGATCGAGGAGCGAGGCTGGTACGAGCAGCAGCTGCTGCATTACCAGCAGGAGCTCGAGAACCAGAACGCGGATCTGGAGGAACAATCGCTGACCGACCCGCTGACCGGCCTGGCGAACCGCCGCGCGTTCTCGCGCACACTCGAGCAGGCCATCGTCCAGGCGCATGCGCTCGGCACGCCGCTGTCGGTGGCGATCGTCGACATCGACCACTTCAAATCGATCAACGACCTGCACGGCCATGCCGAGGGCGATCGCGTGCTGCAGTCCCTCGGCGCGATGCTGCTGTCCACCGAGGCAGCGCGCGGGCGCGTGGCGCGGTTCGGTGGCGAGGAGTTCGTGCGCCTGCTGCCGGGTCGCAGCCTGGAGCAGGCGGCGCGCGAATCGGAATATCTGCGCGAGGCCGTGGCCGCGATGCCCACCGGCCTGCCGGTGACGATCAGCATCGGTGTCGCCACCCTGCACGCGGGCGAGGACGCCTCGTCGCTGCTGTCACGCGCCGACCAGTCGCTGTACAAGGCCAAACGGGAAGGTCGCGACCGGGTGTGCGCATTGCCCTGAGGCGCCGCGCCGCCGGTTGCGGCCGTCAGTCGGCGATCTGTTTGGCCTCGCCGGACGCGAGGTTCTCCGGATGCACGATGCGCCGCGGCCGCGACAGCAGCGGGTACACCAGCACCGCGGCGAGGATGATCGCGACGCCGGCATAGAAGCGCGGGGTCAGTTCGTGCTGTTCGCCGAGCAGCAGGATCGCCAGAGCGATCGCGTAGACCGGTTCGAGGTTCACCGCCAGCTGCGCGGCGAACGCGCTCATGTGCCGCAGCGCGACCAGCGACAGCGCGAACGGCAGCAGCGTGCAGGCGAAGGCGAGCAGCAGCAGGTAGCCGGCGTCATGCAGGCCGGGCAAGGTCAGCAGACTGCCGGCGAATGCCGGGAACAGCAGCGGCATCAAGGGCGCGAGCAGGGTCAGCGTCAGCGTGCCGGCGCCGAGTTCGAGCGCAGTGACGGTGAGCGGGTCGGCACGTTCGACCAGCCGCTTGTTGAGCGAGCCGAAGCAGGCCACGAACAGCGCCGACAGCGCGCCGACCGCCACGCCCACCCGCATGCCGTCGGGAATGCCGCCCACGACCAGCGCGACGCCCGGCAGCACCGCGACGCCCAGCGCCAGTTCGCGCCACGAGAACCGGCTGCGCGCGACCAGCGGCTCGATCAGTGCGATGAACACCGTCGCCAATGCCATGCAGGTCGCCGCGACCGAGGCGTTGGCGAGCTTCACCGCGCCGTAGAAGGTCAGCCAGTGCAGCGCGACCAGGGCGCCGACGCCGGCGTAGGCCAGCAGCAGCCGGGGCGGCAGGGCGCGCAATCCGCGCCAGACGCGCGGCACCAGCATCAGCGTGCCGGCGACCAAGAGCATGCGCCACCACACCAGCGGCAGCGCGGGCAGGGTGATCAGCTTGCCGAGGATGGCGGTGAAGCCCCACAGCAGGACGCAGAAGTGGATCTGCCAGTGGGCTTTGGTCGTGGACTGCATCGCGGGGCGCCGGCAAGGGCGCGCATTATCCATCGGCGCCGCCCGCGCGGGCAGGTCGCGTCAGTCCATTCGACTGTTCCGGATCGCCGGCAGCGCCGGCCCGGCGACCGCGCGCTGTTGCTGGGCGCGCCCCAACCAGATGCCCAGCGCGGCCCACACCAGTGCCAGGGGCACGACCACGCTGACCAGTCCGCCGAGCGCGAGCCCGAGCCGGCCGAGCACGCCTTCGGTCTGCGCGCCGACCACATCGCCGACGCGATAGACGAAGGTGTCGATGAAGGCCTTGGCCTTGTACTTGTCCTCGCGGCCGACGACGGTGAACAGCGTTTCGCGCGCGGGCCGGGTGATGCCGCGCTGGATGGCGCGATTGGCAGCCTCCAGCAGTATCAGCACCAGGAACGAGCCGTAGATCGCCAGGCCGATGAAGCCCACCGCCATCGCCAGCGGCAGCAGCGCCAGCGCGAAGCCCAGACCCAGGCGACGGATGAGGTGGCCGGTCAGCGTGACCTGCAGCACCAGCACCGCGACCTGGGTCCACATGTCGATGTTGCCGAGCAGACCGGTCCGCGCATCGAGGTCGCTCTCGGCCGCGGCCACCATCTGCAGGCGGGTGAAGTACAGGAAGGTCGCGACGATGGTCATGATCACCACGTAGCCGGCGATTCCCATCAGATAGCGCGAGGCGAATACCGCGCGGATGCCGGCCAGCGCACTGCCGCCGATGCGCTCCGATGTTTCCGGGCGTGCAGGATCGGTGCGCGGGCCGTCGCCGCGCAGATGCACCAGCCACGCGGCCAGCCCGATCGACGCGAGCAGGAACGCCGCCGCAATCAGCAGCAGGGTGGGGGTGCCCAGCGGTTCGGCGAGCCGCGCCGCCAGCCATGGGCCGAAGATCGCGCCGAGCGTCCCGCCGACCGCGATGAGGGCGAACAGGCGCTTGCCCTGGTCGCTGCTGAAGCGGTCCGCCAGCAGGGCCCAGAACACCATGGTCACGAACAGGTTGAAGACGCTGAACCAGACGTAGAACACCTGCCCGCTGCGCGCGCCGACCGCGCCCGGCGCGAACACCAGCAGGGCCCAGAACGCGACCAGGCTGGCCGCGAAGAATGCATAGGTTGCGCCGATGAAGTGCAGGCGTTGCAGGCGCGCCACCAGCCCGCCGAAGACCGGGTTGACCAGCAGCGTGACCACGGCGGTGCCGAGGAACAGCCAGCGCACGCTGTCGAGTCCGCGCTCAATGCCCAGCGCATCGCGGGCCGGCCGCAGCATCATCAGCGCGGTCAGGATGCAGAAGAAGAACAGCCCGGCGACGAAAACCGGCGCCGCCTCGCCGCGCCGCAGGTTGAGCAGGTCGGACAGTCGCCCGCGCATCACCGATGCCGGCCGACGCGGATCGATCTGTCGCCTCGACTGCACTGAAAGCGTTGCATGGGCCGACGACCTCCGCGATGACGATGACCCGATCATAGGCGCTGGCGACTGCGGATCCGGATCGGATATTCGCCGAAGACGCGGCATCCACAGCCGCACCCTGTAGGCTGTGTGCCCGGCCGGAGGACGTCCACCTTGCCGGGGCGCCGTATCGAAGCAGCCGGGTCGCATGACCGGCGGGGTCCGATGGGATGCACAGGGGAGGACGGTCTTCAGGCCGGGAGGGGCCGGGCATCGATGTTGTCGAGTGAACGCAAGCTGGCAGTCGCCGAGCTGAAAGAAGGCATGTATGTCTGCCGCCTGGACCGACCCTGGGAAGGCACGCCGTTTCTGTTGCAGGGGGTGCTGATCGAGTCCGAGTCGGACATCGAGACGCTGGCCGGTCTGTGCAAGGAGGTCTATGTCGACGTCGAGCGCGGGGTCGTGCCCGTCGAGGCGTCGCTGCTGTCCCTGGAACCTGCCGCACCGCGTATCGTGATACCGCCCAAGTCGGCCTGGCGCGCCTACAGCGACGACGAAATCGCCGCGCTGCAGGGCACGGCGACCTACCCCGAAACGGTCGAGTTCGAACAGGAGCTCTCGCAGGCCCGCGACGCGCACGTGCAGGCGGCGGCTTTCGCCGAGCGCGTGCTCGACGATGTCCGCGAAGGACGCGCGATCGCGGTCGAAGACGTCCGCGGCGCGGTCGAGCCGATGGTGCGCAGCTTGGTCCGCAACGCCGATGCCTTCCTGTGGCTGGATGCATTGCGCGCACGCGGCGCCTACGAATACCGCCACGCCCTGTCGTGCAGCGCGCTGGCCGTCGCGTTCGGCCGTCACGTCGGCCTACCGCAGGAACTGCTGGTCGACATGGCCAGCGGCGCGCTGCTGCTCGATGTCGGCAAGCTCCGCCTCGACGATGCGCTCGTGTCGAGCAGCACCGCCTACGGCGACGAGGAGCGTCGACGCATGCAGGCGCACGTGGAACACAGTCTGGCGATCGTCGATGCCGGCGGCGCCGTACCCGAGCACGTGCGCGAGATGATCCGCACGCACCACGAATGGGTCGACGGCGGCGGCTATCCGCGCCGGCTCGAGGGCGACGCGGTGCCGCTGCTCGGACGCGTGGCCGCGGTGGTCGATGCCTACGACGCGATGACCAGCGACCGCCCGCACCAGTGCGCGGTCGCGCCGCACGTCGCGTTGCAGGCGCTCTACAAGGCGCGCGGCAGCCAGTTCGCCGCCGAGATCGTCGAGCAGTTCATGCAGTGCATGAGCGTCTACCCGATCGGCGCGCTGGTCGAGCTGAGCAGTGGCGAGGTCGCGATCGTCACCGCGCAGAACGCGGCGCGTCGTCTGCAGCCGCGGGTGATGGTACTGACCGACCCGGACAAGCAGGTCCTGTCCCAGTTCCATTCGCTGGACCTGCTGGTGCGGGCGCACAGCGACGACCCGGTGCGGATCGCCAGTGCGCTCCCGCCGGGTGCCTACGGTCTTGACCCGGTGGATCTGTTCCTGTGATGCGTCGCGGGTACGCCCCGTGCTGAATCACGTTGCCGCACTTGCCGAGGTCGAGGCCTGTCTGCAGGGCGCGCACGAAGAGGCGCCGCTGGGCGTGCTGGTCCTGCGGGCGCAGCGCGTCCGCGAGGTCGAACTGGCGCTGGGCTATGCAGCGTCGGCGTCATTGGCCGATGCGATGCAGACGGCGCTGGTCGATGCGATGCGGCCCGGCGACCGGGTGATCCGCATCGGCGAGCATGATTTCCTGGTTCTGCTGCCCGGCCTGCGCGGACGCGCGCACGCGGGTCTGGGTGCAGCCAAGTGTTTGCGCGTGCTGCAGCAGGGTTTCGAGGTGGGCAACGGCCTGCGCGCGCAGCCGGCGCCCGTGGTCGGCATCGCGGTGGCGCCGTTCGACGGCGACGCCGCCGAGCAGCTGTGCCGCCGCGCCGACCGGGCCTGCGACGATGCACTCGAGGCCATCGATCGGCAGGCCTTCTGGAAAGCGCCGCCCGTGCCCCTGGAGACGTTGCACGAGGATCTGCGCGTCGCGATCGCCGACAACCAGCTCAGTGTGTTCCTGCAGCCGATCGCCGCACTGCCCGACCGCCACATCCGCAGCTACGAGGCGCTGTCCCGCTGGACACATCCCACGCTCGGCAACATCCCGCCGGACGTGTTCATCGCCGCGGCCGAGCGGGGCGGTCTGATCGGCGATCTGACCCGCTGGAACGTCAACGTCGCGCTGCGGCATCTGGCGACCCTGCGCCGCGCCGGTCGCGCAACGCGGATCGCGGTGAACCTGTCGGTCGACGCGCTGCAGGTGCCGGGCTTCGTCGAGCAGGTGCTCGACCTGCTGCGGTTGTGGGACGTGCCGGGCGACGCACTGGTGTTCGAGATCACCGAGAGCGCGTTGATGCGTGACATCGGGCGCTGCACCCATCTGCTGTCGCAACTGCGCGAGGCCGGCATCCGGATCGCGATCGACGATTTCGGCACCGGCTATTCGTCGCTGGCCTATCTGCGGCGGCTGCCGATCGACGGCCTGAAGATCGATCGCAGTTTCGTCCGCGACATGGTCGACGACCTCCGTGCCCGCCGCATCGTCGCGACGATGATCGAGCTGGCCCACGATCTCGAACTGACCGTCGTCGCCGAAGGCATCGAGGACGAGCCGACGTTGGCGCTGCTGCAGGACGCGCGCTGCGACTTCATCCAGGGCTGGCTCATCGGACGACCTGCCGATGCCGACGATGTGGTGGCGGCTGCGACCACCTCCTGATTGCGCTCATGCGCGCGGACGTTCTCGCGCCCGCGAGCCGTTGTTCGATTTGCGTGGCGTCAGCGCAGGCGCGCGGCCACCGCGTCCCAGTTCACCAGCTGCCAGAACGCATCGAGATACTTGCGCCGGTTGTCGCGGTAGTCGAGATACCAGGCGTGCTCCCACAGCGACAGCGCCAGCAGCGGCGTGTCCTGCCCGGTGATCGGGGTCGCCGCGTTGGCCGTCGTCGCCAGCGCCAGTCGACCGTCCGGCCGCTGCAGCAGCCAGACCCAGCCGGCGCCGAAGGTCGACAGCGCCAGTGCATCGAACCGCGTGCGCAGGCCTGCGGCGTCGCCGAACTGGCGCGCGATCGCTTCCGCCAGCCGGCCCTTGGGTTCGCCGCCGCCGCCCGCCGCGGTGGGCTTGAGCGAGTGCCAGTAGAAGGCGTTGTTCCAGGCCTGGGCGGCGTGATCGAACGCCGCGCCCTGGGCCTTGCGCACAACCGTCTCCAGCGCTGCATCTTCCAGCTCCGTGCCTGCGAGCAACGCGTTGAGCCGTTCGATGTGCGCCCGCTGCAGGTGGCCGTGGTGCTGGTCGAGCGTGTCGCCCGACAGGTGCGGCTCCAGTGCGGTGCGGTCGTAGGGCAGGGCGGCGAGTTCGAGGGGCATGGCCGGCAATCCGGTGGTCGATGGCGACGACGCGATAGAATGCACGAATTCCAAACCCCGATCCGCGTCGACCCCGTGTCGGCGCCGTGGTCCTGCAGGAGCGTCACCGTGTCGATCCTCGAACACATCCAGGCCGAAATCGACGGCCATGCCATCGTGTTGTTCATGAAAGGCACGCCGCGGTTTCCGATGTGCGGTTTCTCCAGCCGCACCGTACAGGCGCTGCGCGAAGCGGGCGCGACCGAGTACCGCACGATCAACGTGCTCGAGGAGCCGGAGATCCGCGCGAATCTGCCGCGGTTCTCGAACTGGCCGACGTTCCCGCAACTGTTCATCCATGGCGAGCTGATCGGCGGCTGCGACATCACCCTGGAGCTGCACGAATCCGGCGAGCTCGGTCGCATGGTCGCCGAGGTGCTGGCGGCGTGAGCGCTGCGCCTGCCGATGCGGTCCCCGGCGCGCTCGCCGGGCGCGTGATCCTGGTCGTCGGCGCCGCCGGCGGACTCGGTGACGCGGCATCGCTCGCCTGCGCACAGGCCGGTGCATCGCTGGTGCTGCTGGGGCGGCGTGTGCCCAGGCTCAACCGTCTGCACGATCGCATCGCGGCCCACGCTGCGGCGCCCGCGCTGTACCCGATGGATCTCGAGGGCGCGACGCCCGACGACTACGCCGATCTCGCGGCGCGGATCGAGACCGGATTCGGACGTCTCGACGGCATCCTGCACGTCGCAGCCGCCTTCGACGGCCTGACCCCGCTCGAACTGACCGACCCGGCCGCGTTCGCACGCGCGCTGCACATCAACCTCACCGCACGCTGGTGGCTCACCCAGGCCTGCCTGCCGCTGCTGCGTCGCGCCGAGGACGGGGCGATCGTGTTCGCGATTGACGACCCCGCCCGCACTGCCGGCGCCTACTGGGGCGGTTACGGTCTGGCGCAGGCCGGAACGTCCGCCTTGGTCGGCATGCTGCAGGCCGAACTCGGCGACGCCCCCGTACGCGTCCACGGGCTGCTGCCGCCGCCGATGCGGACGCCGCTGCGGGCGAAGGCCCACGTGGAGGCCGAGGACCGGATCGCGCGTGCGCCGGCCGACGTCGCCGCGCACTGCGTCACCCTGCTGTCGCCCGCCGGCGCATCGCGTCGTGGCCAGCTGTGGGCACCGGAGGCGCGCGCATGACCATCGCCTCGGCCGCGCTGCTGCTGTTCCTGATCCTCGATCCGCTCGGGAACATCCCGGTATTCCTGAGCATGCTGCGGCGGCTCACGCCACAGCGGCAGCGCATCGTGCTGGCCCGCGAGCTGCTGATCGCACTGTTCGTGCTGATGCTGTTCCTGTGGGCCGGCAAGTACGCGCTCGAGGTCATGCACCTGCGGCAGGAGTCGGTGGCGATCGCCGGCGGCATCGTGCTGTTCCTGATCGGCATCCGCATGATCTTCCCGCCACCCGAAGGCCTGATGGGCGAGATCCCCGACGGCGAGCCCTTCATTGTGCCGATGGCGATCCCGCTGGTCGCCGGCCCGTCCGGCATGGCGGCGGTGATGCTGATGGGCAGCAACGAGCCCGACCGGCTCGGCGAATGGAGCCTGGCGCTGCTGATCGCCTGGGGCGCCACTGCCGCGATCCTGTTCTCGGCGACCTATCTCTACAAGCTGCTCGGCGCCCGCGCCCTGACCGCCATCGAGCGGCTCATGGGCATGCTACTGGTCGCGATCTCGGTCCAGATGCTGCTCGACGGCCTGGTCGGTTTCCTCGGGAATGCCCAGACCGCCGCGTGAGGCTGGCGTGACCACAGTGCGACAAGGACTTACGGCAGATTGTTGCCGTCAGTCATAAATGTCAACGCCGTCAGTGGCTTGCGGCTCATCCGGCGTGTCATGGCACTGTCACTTTGGTTGGTTACCGTGTTAACCTGTTGTTAACCACAGCGCATTGCCCGCGCCGCTGTGGCGGGGCCCCCATTCTTGTTTGAAGACCTGACCGTCGCTCGCCACCCGGCTTGCGCCGACATCCACGCATCGAGGCTATAGACCCATGAACCACACGCATCGCGCCCGACTCTCCAAGCTGTCGCTCGGCCTGATCGTCGCCCTTGCCGCCGCTCCCGCGTTCGCGCAGAGCACCTCCGCCGGTGTCGGCGGCCAAGTCACCGGCGCCGGTGGCGCACCCGTGACTGGCGCAGAAGTGACCATCGTGCACACCGAGTCCGGCACCGTCAGCCGCGCCACGACCGATGCGAGCGGCCGCTACAACGCCCGCGGCCTGCGTGTGGGTGGTCCGTACTCGATCACGGTGACCAAGCCGGGCGAGGGCACCAAGACCGAAGACAACGTCTACCTGACGCTCAACCAGATCAGCACCGTCAATGCCGCCCTGACCGGCGACATGACCACGCTCGCCACCGTGACCGCGACCGCGGTCGGCGGCTCGGAAGTCTTCAGCACCACCAAGATGGGCTCGGGCACGGCGGTTAACCAGCGCACGATCGAATCGCTGCCTTCGATGGGCGGCAACATCCAGGACTACATGCGCCTCGACCCGCGCGTGGCCTTCACCGATCGCGCCTCGGGCAGCATCAGCGCCGGCGGCCAGAACCCGCGCTTCAACAAGATCACCATCGACGGCGTGTCGGCCAGCGACACCTTCGGCCTGGAAGGCAACAACATGCCGACCCAGCGCCAGCCGGTCTCGATGGAAGCGATCGAAGCGCTCGACATCGACCTGTCGAGCTACGACGTGACCATCGCCGGCGCCGCCGGTGCGAACATCAACGCCGTCACCAAGTCGGGTACCAACGAAGTCCACGGCTCGGTCTACGGCTACATGCGTGACGGCGACTGGTTCGGTTCGCACCCGCTGACCCGCGCTCCGTTCACCGAGTACGACAAGGAAGAGACCTACGGCTTCACCGTCGGTGGTCCGATCATCAAGGACCGTCTGTTCTTCTTCGCCAACTACGAGAAGTTCGAGCGTTCCAAGCCGGGTCCGGACCTGAGCAGCACACCGCTGTTCAATTCGACGGCCGACTTCAATGCCGCCGACCTGCAGCGCGTCGTCGACATCGCACGCAACAGCCTCGGTTTCGATCCGGGCTGGTACGAGGGCGCGACCGGCAACACCGACCTCGAGGAATACGCGGTCAAGATCGACTGGAACATCAACGACAACCACCGCGCGAACATCCGCTACAGCAAGCTCGAGCAGAACCGCCTGCGCGCCGACGGCAACAGCGCCTCCGCGCTGGTGCTGAGCTCGTCGTGGTTCAACCACGCCAAGACCGTCGAGAGCTACGTGGGCCAGGTCTTCAGCGACTGGTCGGACAACTTCTCGACCGAGTTCAAGGTCTCCTACCGCGACTACTCGGCCATCCGCCAGACCCCGACCAATGCGCCGCTGGTCACCGTCTATTTCGACAATGGTGTGCCGGGCAGCCAGCCCACCGCGGGCGATTTCATCCGCTTCGGCACCGAGCGCAGCTCGATGGGCAACCAGCTGCTCACCGAAACCTGGAACTACTTTGGTTCCGCCACGTGGACGCTTGGCGATCATGACGTCAAGTTCGGTTTCGAATACGCCGACAACGAGATCTACAACCAGTTCCTGCAGGACGCTTGGGGCAACTACAGCTTCTTCGTGCCGCGTGGCGCAAACGGTGTGGCTGACTTCGGCAATCTCGAGCGCGGCCAGTACTTCCGGTACGACCTCAGCACCAATCCGCTGGATCCCAATGCCATTCCTGCGGTCTTCAGCAACCGCAACCTGGGCTTCTTCATCCAGGACACCTGGTATGCCACTCCGAACCTGACGCTGACCTTCGGCGTCCGCGGCGATCGCCCGAGCACCGATATCGATCCGCCGTACAACGCCTGCTTCGCCGCGGCGCCGGGCGCCGCCAATGTCGCGCAGTGCGGCGCGGGCCATACGGGTGGCTTCGGAATCGACAATTCCTTCACCTACTCCGGTGATTTCATCATCCAGCCGCGCTTCGGCTTCAACTACACCTTCGATACCGAGCGCCAGACGCAGCTGCGCGGCGGCGTTGGTCTGTTCCAGGGTGACTCTCCGACCGTCTGGGTGAGCAACGCGTTCCAGAGCACCGGGATGAACTACACCCGGTATACCAATGTCACCGACTGGCAGGGCGTTCCCTTCAGCCCGGATGGTTTCAATCCGAGCATCCCGGGCGCCGGCTCCGCGGAGCGGTCGGTAAACGCGATCGACAAAGATTTCGAGCTGCCGTCGGTCTGGAAGGCGAATCTGGCGTTCGACAAGGAAACGCCGTGGTGGGGCATCGTGGCATCGGCCGAGTTGCTCGTGACCGAGACCAAGAACGCGCTCTTCTACAATAGCTTGAACATCGGTCCCGGTTTCGAGGGCTATGATGGACGGCGTTTGTTCTGGAACCCCAGCATCTATAACTTCAGCAATGCCTCGAACAACCGTTTCGGCCGCAATGCTTACTTCGGTGATGTGTATCTGCTGCGCAACACCGATAAGGGCCGCAGCCGCCAGATGACCCTGTCGCTGGCCAAGCCGTGGACGCCGGACAGCGACTGGTCCTGGAGCCTCGGCTACACCTACACCGACACTAAGGAGGTCGGTTCGCTGACCAGTTCGACCGCTAGTTCGGGTTTCGGTAGCCAGTACAACTTCACCACCAATGACGAAGCCCTGCATCGTGCGCGCTACGAGATCCGCGACCGGTTCTCCGGCGCGATCAATTGGGAGCACGCGTTCTTCGGCGACTACAAGACCCAGGTCGGTCTGTTTTACGAAGGCCGCAGCGGTCGTCCGTACAGCTACATCTTCTCGGGTGACGCCAACGGCGACGGCCGCACCTTCAATGATCTGTTCTACGTGCCGTCGGGCCCGGGTGACGTGCTGTTCGGTACCGTCAACAACGCTGGTACTTTTACTGCCAACCCGGCCATGGAAAAAGCCTTCTTCGAGTGGCTGGCCACGCAGGAAGACCTGTCGAAGTACAAGGGCACCTACGCGCCTGAGAACGCCTTCCGCGCCGGCTGGGTCAACACGTTCGACGTGCGCATCAGCCAGGAGCTGCCGGGCTTCATGAAGGGTCACAAGTCGAAGGTCTGGATCGACGTCCAGAACGTTGGCAACCTGATCAACAACGACTGGGGCCACATCCTCGACTGGGGCTTCAACGGTAACCAGGCGGCCGCTACGCTGGTCGGTATCGACCGCGCGACCGGCAAGTATGTGTACGGTTACCGCAGCGGCACCTCGTTCGGCCAGCCGGGCAACCTGGCGGTGCCGACCGATTCCGACAGCAACACCAACGGCATCTCGCAGTGGTCGGTGCAGGTGGGTCTGCGTTACGACTTCTGATCGACGCACTGTCGTAATGAGGTAGGAAACGGCCGGGGAAACCCGGCCGTTTTCTTATGCGCGCGCTCCTGCGCTACAGTGCCGCACCCGTAGAAGAAGCGAAGCAGAATGAGCAACGAAACCGGGGCGGCGACGGCGCTGCCCACCGTGAATGCCTATGTGTACCCGCGTGGCGGACTGGATGTGCTGTCGCGCGACGAAGTCGCCCGCCTCAAGGACGCCTCCAGCGGCGGCATGCACGACCTGCTGCGCCGCTGCGCGCTGGCGGTGCTGACCAGCGGCAGTGCGTCGGACGATCCGCGTGCCGCGCAGGAGCTGTATCCCGATTTCGACATCCAGGTGCTGCAGCAGGACCGCGGCATTCGCATCGAGCTGGCGAATGCGCCTGCCATGGCCTTCGTCGACGGCCAGATCATCCGCGGCGTCGCGGAACTGCTGTTCGCGGTCGTGCGCGATCTCGCATACACCGCGATCGAACTGGGTCCCGAATACGCGACCGATCTCGAGACGTCACCCGGCATCACCAACGCGGTGTTCGGCCTGCTGCGCAACGCGCGCCTGCTGCAGCCGGGCGATCCGAACATGGTGGTCTGCTGGGGCGGCCACTCGATCAACCGCGTCGAGTACGACTACACCAAGCTGGTCGGCTACGAGCTGGGCTTGCGTGGCATGGACATCTGCACCGGCTGCGGGCCGGGTGCGATGAAGGGCCCGATGAAGGGCGCCAACGTCGCCCATGCCAAGCAGCGCCAGTACCCTGCGCGCTACATCGGCATCACCGAGCCGGGCATCATCGCGGCCGAGTCGCCGAATCCGATCGTCAACCAGCTGGTGATCATGCCGGACATCGAGAAGCGCCTTGAATCGTTCGTGCGCCTGGGGCACGGCATCATCGTGTTCCCTGGCGGCGTCGGCACGGCCGAGGAGATCCTCTACCTGCTGGGCCTGCTGCTGCAGGAAGAGAACCGCGACATCCCGTTCCCCTTCATCCTCACCGGCCCGACCGCGTCGGCGCCGTACTTCGAGCAGATCGACCAGTTCATCCGGTTGACCCTGGGCGACGAGGCCGCCTCGCGCTACGAGATCATCGTCGCAGACCCCGAGCAGGTGGCCCGCCGCATGTCGGCCGGCATCCGCAAGGTCAAGGAGTACCGGGTCGCGCACAAGGACTCGTTCTACTTCAACTGGTCGCTCTCGATCCCGCTTGACCTGCAGCAGCCGTTCGTTCCGACCCACGAGGCCATGGCCGCGTTGGATCTGCACCATGGTCGCAAGCCGCACGAACTGGCCGCCGACCTGCGCCGCGCGTTCTCCGGCATCGTGGCCGGCAACGTGAAGGAGGACGGCCTGCGTCGCGTCGAGGAATTCGGCCCGTTCCGGATCAACGGCGACCGCGACATCATGCAGTCCCTCGACGGCCTGCTGCGGGCCTTCGTCGAGCAGCGGCGGATGAAGATTGCTGGAGACTACAAGCCCTGTTACGAGGTGGTGGCCTGACGGCGAAGCCGCCGCAGGATGGGGGAGAGCGAAGCGAAACCCATCGGGCCTACCGGCTGATAGGCTGCATCCCTGCCAGTCTCGCTCAAGGCCCCGACCGCTCATCGCGCCGCCCCCACCGCCCATCCGTCGGCACTTGCACGGGTGCCGGCCAGCTCTAGACTCGCCGTGGGCCATCGTGGCCGGTGTCCTGGGGAACGGCATGCGACGCATGCGCACAAGGGGTTTCACGTTGGTCGAGCTGATGGTCACGATCGCAATCGTGGCCATCCTTGCTGCGATCGCGTTTCCGAGCTTCCGCAGCGTGATCCGCTCCAACCGGCTGGCCGGCATGTCGAACGAGGTCACCGGCGCCCTCGCACTGGCGCGTGCGGAAGCCATCCGCAGCACGCGCAGCGCAGGCGTATGCGGCGCCAATGCAGCCGGGACCGGGTGTGTCAACGGGTTGGACTGGAGCAACGGTCTGCTGGTGTGGACCAACGGTGATGTGGCGACGCCCGATTACGACGCGTCGTCGGACGCCCTGGTCCGCGTGATCGATGCCAAGCCTGGGCTATCGCTGACTGCTTCTGCCAGTTCGGCCACCGGCGCACTCGCCAATCGTGTCGTCTTCGACAGCCGGGGGCGCGCAACCGCCGCGCCTGTGGCCGGGCGCACCATTGTGATGCGTCCGAACGACTGTCCTTCCGGGCAGGACTTGGTGCGCACGTTCACCCTGAATCCGTCGGGCCAAATCGTCTTGTCGAGGAGTAACTGCTGATGACCGGTCGTCGTCGTTGCCGCGCTGTCGGTCGTCGCGGGTCGGCAGCGGGAGGTTTTTCGCTGATCGAAGTATTGATAGCGCTGGTAGTCCTGGCGGTGGGGCTGCTGGGTCTGGCGCTTTTGCAAACCATGAATCTCCGGTACACGGTGAGTTCGCAGCAAAGGACACAGGCCGTCACATTGGCGGGTCAAATGCTGGACACCATTCGGCTCAACCGGTCCGAACTTTCGGCTTACAGCGTCGCTACCGAAGACTTTGCTTCCGTCACCGTGCCGCTAGCCGGGTGCACGCGGGTGTCGCAGGCGACACCGGCTGCCAACCTCGCTCGATGGAAGTGTGAGGTGAAGGAAATTCTCGGTGCATCGGCCACCGCGGCGGTAGATGTGACCAATGCGCCGCGCGTGAAAGTTACGGTCTCGTGGGACGATTCGCTCATCAACGACGTTTCGACGGACGGCCCAGGTAAAGTGGTCATGGAGACGGTTCTGTGACGGTGAAACCACCATTGCCCGCATCGCAGCGGGGCCTGTCGCTCATCGAGATCATGGTGGCGCTGTTGATCGGATCGCTCCTGTTACTCGGGCTCATCCAGGTTTTCTCAGCTTCCAGAGTGTCCTACCAGCTGTCTACGGGGCTGGCGCGTAGCCAGGAGAACGCGCGGTTCGCCATGGACTTTCTGCAGCGCGATCTGCGGATGGCGGGGCATCTGGGATGCGTGAACGACCAGGCCCGGTTCCTGCCCGAAAATACATCGGGCACGCGATTGGCCTTGGCCTCCACATTCGAGACGACACCTGGCGCCGGCACAGCCAATCGAGCATTGCGGTTCGACATCGGCATCGAAGGCTACGAGTACAAGGTGCCGACGTCCGGCGGCTTCACACTTGCAGCAACGCCGGCCACCGCGCCGGGCCGGGATGCTTGGGCGCCTGCGCCCGACACGGACCTGTTCGGAAGGCTGAACAATCCTGTCGTCGGAAGCGACATCGTCGTGCTGCGTTATTTCGCGCCGACCGGCGCGCAGATGGAGTCATTCAATCCGGCAGCGTCTCCGGTCACGATCAGTGTCACAAATACACAGCTGAATCGACTCACCGATGGTGTCGCCAGCCCAGGTTTGTTCGGTATCTCCGATTGCATGAACGCTGCGGTATTCCAAGCGACAAGCTTTGCCGGCAATGTGCTCAGCGTCGGAGTCGGCAACGAGAACAAGGTCACCCTGAGTGGCAACGAATCCTTTGTCCGCGGCCAGGCGCGCGTCTACCGGGCTGAAAGCGTTGTGTACTACGTGGGACGTAACGGGAACGGCACCCCTTCGCTGTATCGACTGCGTTTCAACGCTGCGCCCGGCGCGGCACTGACCTCTCAGAACGAAGAGCTCGTCGAGGGCGTTGAATCTTTGCACTTCCGCTATGGTCAGGACAGCCGCACCGCATCGGACACCCGGCCGACCGGGAACGTGGGCAGCTACCAGACAGCTGACGCTGTGCAACCTGCTACCGACCTGGTCACCGCATGGCGGCGGGTGGCGGCCGTGGAGTTGGGCATCGTGGTGCGCAGCACCGATTCCGCCGCAGCCCAGCAGCGTGTGGCGACCGTGACGCAACTGTCGGTGCTTGGCGTGCAGATCACGCCGCCGGATGATCGCCGATACCGCGCCGTCTACGAAGACAGTGTCGCCTTCCGCAACCGTCTCTTCGGAAACTGAGCCATGAAACCCGTTTCGTCCCTCCATTCGCATCCGGCCGGCCAGTCCGGCGCCGTGCTGTACGTCGCCCTGATCATGCTGATTCTTTTGGCCTTGATCGGAATCGTCGCGATGCAGGTCGCCAGCCTGCAGGAGCGGATGTCCGCCAATTATCAAGCGACCAATCTCGCTTTCCAGCGTGCTGAAGGCAGCGCGCGTGCGCGCGAGGCGGGGCTCAAGGTCAGCGCGTTGGCTGGCGAAACCGTCGCCACGGACATTCCGCCACGCAATTGCACGCAGGCGTTTGATCCGGACGCTTACAGCGGTTCAACGCCCCACGTGCGAAGGATGGATCTGTGTTTCGCCTGGGGCGCGATTGACGTTCCGGCAGACGAATCGGAACGCACCGATCAGATTTTCCAGGTCACCGCGTTCTCGCGTGACCGCGACACATTGGCAACTTCTGAGTCGGTGGTCGACACCGTCTACATCCCCTGATTTGCGCGACTGAGACTGCCCGTATGAAATCCAGAATCCTGATTCCTGTCGGACTCGTCGTCGGTGTAGTGGCTGCCATCGGTCTGTTGCGGAGCACGGATGTCAAGTCGGACCCCGCGTATTTGTTTTCTTCGCCGCCGATCGTCGCGCAGTCGCCGCTATATATGAAAGATTCGCAGCCGCCGCTGAACATGCTGGTGATGGCTCGCGATCACAAGAACTACATGCCGGCCTACAACGATGCGTCCGATCTCGACGGGGACGGCACTCTGGACGTGGGGTACAAGGGGTGGCAGCTGAAAAACCCGGTGCCCGACGACGGCAGCTCGCCTTACAAGATCGACTACTACGGCTATTTCAATTCCAACGTCTGCTATCAATGGGACGGCAACCGGAATCCGGGGGGTGACGGCAAGTTCGTGCCCCAGTCGAGAGCCACTGGCGGGCCGACGGCCGAGACCGGCAAGCAATGCTCGGGCCTGTGGAGCGGCGATTTCCTGAATTACTTGACCACGTCTCGCATGGATGCCCTGCGACGCGTGCTCTATGGCGGTCTGCGTGCAACGGATTCTCCTAACGAGACGATTCTCCAAGGTGCCTTTTTCCCCCAAGACGGGCACAGCTGGGGTAAGGAGTACCAGAGCGTTGCTCGTGATGGGTTCGACATCTCGAGATACGCCCCACTGACCGTGCCGCCTGTCGGCAAGTACCACCTGTTCGCAGTCACGACGCTCACCGACAACAGCGCGCCCATGCTGCGGGTGATGTCCAATAGCGATTTCCGGATCTGGAACTGGGTGTCGATCGAGGGGCCTGTCGCCGGCAATAACTGCTTTAATTCCAGCAATAGTCGCGTGAACTGCCTCGCCGGCTCAGCGAACTGGTCCGTCGTGCCGCCCGCGATGTTCGAGAACCTTACGATTACGACATGGAGGCGGACCGTTGGAAGCGGTAGTCCGGCGGATCAAACTGAAATGGATCTGCTGTTTACGAGGAACATGTTGCTGGGCAATCGGTGCGGCAGCGGACCAATAGCCAACATTGACACCAGTGGGGGTAACAACAATCCGTTCGCGGGTGCGAACGGTTGCGGCCAAGACAATTACCTGACCCAGATCACGGGGCAGATCGTCATCACGACCGCCGGCACTTACAGGTTTGCGATTGACGGCGACGACGCGGTCGATGTGTCGATAGACGGCCAACGCTTTGGTTGGTACGGCGGCCACGGTAGTAACCGTGGCGACAGCTCGCTCGAGAGCCATGCGGGTGTTTCGAGAACTCTGCAGCCCGGAAAGTACAACATCACATTTCGTCACCAGGAAGCCGCCGGCGACGACAACTGGGGGCTGTTCTACTACACACCGGCTAGCGCGCGTGCCCGTACCGACTATCTCGTGCGCGTTTTGGCCTGTCCCGGTACTCCTGCGCTGCGGGACGACACCTGCAAGGCATACGGAAGTGGTCCCAACCCCTTCTACAAGCCGACTGGAATTCTGCACGAGTATGGTGAAAACCAGAAAATGTATTTCGGCCTCATTACCGGAAGTCAGCGCAACAATCTCGAGGGCGGCGTACTCCGGCGCAACGTTTCGAACTTTGCGGACGAAGTCAATGCGCAGAACGGGACGTTCCGGAATAATGTGGACGGCATCGTGCGCAACATCGACAGGTTTCGGATGATCGGCGGCGGCTACAACGGCGGCGTCACCAACAACCTGGACTCGGACGCGAATTGGAGCTGGAGTAACAACAACGGCAACTGTCCCACGCCGAACGAAAGCCAGCCTCTCGGAAACGGGCAGTGCCGCATGTGGGGCAATCCCATAGCGGAGATGATGTACGAGAGCATGCGCTACTTCGCCGGCGCCGGCGCCGCGACACCCCGCTTCGCGACCGGTGGCAGCAGCCAAGGCGGCACCGAAGAAACCACGATGGGCCTGACCACGGAAACGTGGCAGGACCCTTACCGCAAGAACGGCGGTTATCCATCTTGTGCGCGGCCTTATCAGACCGTTATCAGCGACATCAATCCCAGTTACGACGGCGACTTGCCGGGCAGCCCGTTCGCGGGCGCGGTGGTCGATCGTGGGGTCACCCCCGACTCGATTGCCAGGTTCAACGCGGCGACAGAAGGTCAGGCCATCTGGGACGCCGAGTTTGGCGGCTCCCGTCAGGTGTTCATTGGCGAATCGGCGGGTGTGACCGATGGTGCGCCTACCGTGAAGACTGCGACTTCGTTCGGCAACATCCGCGGGCTTGCGCCTGAGGAGCCGACCAAGAACGGCACGTATTTCGCGGCCAGCGTGGCCCGGTTCGGTCGCACCAACGACATCAATGCGGCCGGCGGCCTACAGAACCTCAGCACGTATTCAATCGCCCTCGCTTCGCCGCTGCCGCGCATCGAGTTTCCCGTAGGTGGACGCAATATCACAATCGTGCCGTTCGCGAAAACCGCCAGCGGTACCTTCGGGCAAGGGGCGCGCAAGCCCACCAACAGCATCGTTCATTTCTACGTCGAGAACATTGTCAACCTGCCCGGACAGCCAGTTGATTCGACGGTCAACCAGGGGCGTGCCTCCGCGACGTTCCGTATCAATTACGAGGATTCGGAGCAGGGCAACGATTACGACATGGATGCAATCGTCCGCTACCAGGTGCAGGCCACGGCCAGCGGCACGGTGACGGTCACGCTGACGTCGGAGTACGCCGCCGGTAGCGCCGACCAGAACATGGGTTACGTGATCAGCGGCACCACGCAGGACGGCGTGTACCTGGATGTGCGCGATGCTGACTCCGGTGCGGGTTCTTTCCGCCCGTACGAACTCAATACGCCCTCCGCAACCCAAGGCCCCGGCCAGTGTCGCAACATCACAACAGGCCTGTGCGGGCAGCAGTTGCCGCTGACCCAAACGCGTACGTTCACGCCTTCGACGACCGGCTCGGGTGCGATATCGCTGAACAATCCGCTCTGGTACGCGGCGAAGTACGGCGCGCCGAACTATCCGCAGTGGGACTCGAATGGTGATGGCGTTCCGGACAACTATTTCTTGGTGACCAATCCTTTGACGTTGAAGGCCCAGCTGTCTCGCGCCTTCGACGACATCGCAACCCGTGATCTGGCGGTGGGCGTCGCCACGATCAGTGGCGCGCGCGTGGGCAACAACAGCTTCACGCTGCAGCCGACTTTCCGCCGCGGCCGCAACGGCATGGACTGGACGGGCAATCTCACGGCGATCTCCCTGGACGCGAATGGAAACGCCGCCAGCACTCTGTGGAGCGCGCAGGCCAAGATGCCCGCCCACGGGGACCGCACGATCCTGACGAATCGTTCGACCAGCAGCACCAAGGACATCCAGGTCTTCAAGAACTCCGGCAATACAGAAACCATTACGCTCGCGCACCTGGGCCTCAACGCGACCACCGTAAGTACGAACTACGGAAAGGCCTATACCGCGACGCAGCTGGTCGATTACCTCAGAGGCGACCACTCGCAGGAACTGGGAGCGGGCAATGGCGGCACGCTGCGCGCGCGCAGCGCAGTACTCGGTGACATTGTCAACTCAGAGCCCGTGGTTGCTTCGCCTCGCGCGGATTTCGGCTACGCCAGTTTTCCCAGCGACGCGATGATGTCGGGCTATGCGGCATATCTGACGGCCAAAGCCAGCCGCAAGACCGTGGCATACGTGGGGGCCAACGACGGCATGCTGCACGCCTTCGACGCCACCACGCAGCCGTGTATTGCTCCAAACGCAAGCCAGGCGTGCACTACAGAAACGGCGGGCCGGGAGCTGTTCGGATTCATCCCGAATGCGGCACTGCGTAACCTGAAAAGCCTGCCGATACCCGACAGCCGGTCCTTCGAGCACAAATATTTCGTGGATGGTCAGATCACGGTTAGCGATGCCAAGGATCCGGGCGACTCCCGGTGGAAGACACTGCTGGTCGCTGCCGGCGGCGGCGGCGCGAAGACGATTTTCGCGCTTAACGTCAGCAATCCCGACAGCTTGGCGTCTGGCGATGTTCTGTGGGAGAAGAATGGCGCGCTGGACAGCGACCTGGGCAACATCTATGGAAAGCCGCTGATCGTGCCGTTGCAGAATGGCAGTTGGGGCGTGTTGTTCGGCAATGGATATGGCGGAACGCGCAGCGACCCCTCGCTCTACATTCTGGACGCGTTTACAGGAGACCTGATCGCCAAGCTGACTGGGAAGGACGCAAATCCAGCCAGAACGATTGTCGCCGGCATTCCGACGGGTGCGGAATGCGGCTTCCTGAGCACGTTGCCTCTCTTCGATTGCTCGGCCTTGGACCAGGATCCCGTCAACGGGCTCGGCCAGATCACTGCCATCGACCGGAACGGTGATGGCCGCATCGACTTTGTCTATGGCGGCGATCTTCAAGGCAACCTGTGGAAGTTCGATTTGAGCAGCACCGATGTGCGCAATTGGAAAGTAGCGAATTCGAACAATCCGCTCTTCACGTCATTGGAAACGAACAACGAAGACCGTCCTGCCAAGCGGCAGCGTCAACCGATTACCGGCGGCATCAGGATCGCGGCAGGTCCGGGTGATGGTGTCATGATCTACTTCGGTACCGGTCGCTATTTGTTCGAGCGCGACAACGATGTCGTTGCCAATCCGCAGGTGCAGTCGCTGTATGCAGTGTTCGACGACTTCGTCAGCACCAGCACCGTGACGCGTTCCAATCTGCAGGCCCAGACGATTACTGCGGAAACTGCAGGAAGCACCTTCACCACGCGTACCATCAGCAAACAGGCGGTGCAATATTACGGGTCGGGTTCCAAGCGAGGGTGGTACTTGGACCTGAAGGTGCAGAACGCTGCTGCAAACGGCGAACGCTTCATCGCCACGCCGCGTATCCAGAGTGGGCGGGTGTTCTTCACGACCTATTCGCCGCGCAACGACAGCTGCGATCCGGGCGGCACCAACTTTCAATACGTGCTGGATCTGTTGTCCGGCGCTGGTGCATTGGCCAATGTGCAGGTATTGCCCAGTGGAACGGTCGCCTGTACCGGTTCCAACTGCGGCGGCGTTGCGCTTGGGACGGGCGACAACACCGCGCAACCGCCGGTTGTCGGTACGGCAATCGCCAATATCACGCCGCAGCGTCTGGTCAATCCGGTCTGCAACCCGGCCGTCGAAAGCTGCGCGACCTTCGAGCAGTGCCAAGTGGTGATCTATCCCGGCGCCTTCGTGCTGCCGCGTCCCTGTGGTCGCCAGTCCTGGAGGCAGCTGAAATGATGGAAGCCCTGATTAAAGCGAGACGCGTCCGGCCAGAAACCCCGCAGCGTGGCCTGCAAGGGTTCACCCTGATCGAGCTGATGATCGTGGTCGCGGTCATCGCGATTCTTGCGTCGATCGCGTTACCTGCCTATCAAGATGCGATCCGCAAAGGCCGCCGCGGGCAGGCCAAGGCGGATCTCGTGGATCTGGCGCAGGTGATGGAGCGCTATCGGACCGTGCAGGGAAGATACGCGACCGCCATTCCGTCCGGAATGGAAAAGTCGCCGCGCACCGGGACGGCGTGGTACGACATCTCGTTCACGTCGACGCCCACCGACACGGCTTTCCAGCTTCAGGCGGTACCGAAGGACGCCCAACGCAAGGATGTGCGCTGCATGACCCTGACCCTCAATCAGGCCGGCAAGAAGGACATCGCCGGAGGTGCGACGGGCACTGCACAGGACTGTTGGTGAATGACAGTCGCCGCGTGTCGACTGCACTGCCCCTACTTGACGGGTCCGGCTGACCGATTAGAATACGCCTCCCCGCCCGAATAGCTCAGCCGGTTAGAGCACTTGACTGTTAATCAGGGGGTCGTTGGTTCGAGTCCAACTTCGGGCGCCAAACGCGAAAGGTCCGCAGAAATGCGGGCCTTTTTCGTTGTTGGCGGCAGGATTTGCAGGCGTGGGTTCTGCTGCGCGAAGGCCGCGCGGCGGGCGGTTCATCAGTGCGGGCAGCTCTGCTCGCTTGCAGGACGAGCGCTGCGCACACGGCCCAGGTTGTTCACGACCACTTGCCCCTGCAGCAGGGTGCCGGCGCAGACATTGATGGTGAGATTCGTCCCGGCGCTGCGTCCGTCGCGTTGGTAGCGCACGAAATTGCGGGTGGAGGCGAGGCGGAGGTGTTGCGGCGCGCCGGATGGCGCGTTGCCGACGCGGATGAGGTCACGCTCGCTGTCGGGTTGGCGATTGCCATCGGGATCGGAAAACACGATCCAGCCGTGGCTCCAGTTCGCGTCCAGGCGGCATCCCATCAACGGATCGCCGGGGCAGGCGATCACGTGGCTGCGGCGGGTGATGGCGGTGTTGCGCGCCATTGCCAGATCGGCGCTGATCAGGTGCAGGGCGGTCTGGACGCGGTGTCGCGCGATGGCGTCGGCGAAGGCGGTCATGCCGAACGTGCTGACGATCGTCAGGATGGCGAGCGTGGTCATCAGCTCGACCAGCGTGACGCCGCGTGTCCGATCAGGGCTTTGCAATTGCAGGGCGCCGCGTGGCGGCGTCCCACGATTAGTCATCGCCGCATGGCGAACGTGGTCGAGCGTGCTGATCCTGTCGGGGCTGCCGCGCTCGAGGCATGCCGGTTCGTGGGATGGAGGCGTCGTCATGCGCGCCAGCGAGCCGGAAAGGTGGAAGAAGCGCCCCGCCCGCCGGAGCGGGCGGGGCGCCTTGCTGCCTGGACACATGCGGACATCCTTGTCCTGTTGCGGCCGGAGGCGTGGCGATCGGTGGCGAATGGCCCTGCGGTTGCCGTTCGCGATCTTCCGTCTCGTCTCCTGCACCGGCACCCTGCGATCCTGCAGGACGTCCAGCCTCCGCCAGCGGCCCGTCGGGCGCAGCCGGTCGATGCCTGCCAACGAGGTCGGATTCCGCCCGTCGCCGTGGTGGGCGGCTGCGCCGTCGGGCTGTCCGGGTCGTGAAGCGCGGACGGCTGCATGACGCTGGAATGTTGACCAGGCGCGTTGGCGCCCCCATTGATCACGCCTGTCCGGACCGGATCTGCCATGAACGACGTCATCCATCCCGCCGCCTTCCAGCTCGTTTCGCCCTACCAGCCGGCGGGCGACCAGCCGCGTGCGATCGAGCAGCTGGTCGACGGTTTCGAGGCCGGTCTGGCGCACCAGACCCTGCTCGGCGTCACCGGCTCGGGCAAGACCTACACCATCGCCAACGTCATCCAGCGGGTGCAGAAACCGACGCTGGTGATGGCGCCGAACAAGACCCTCGCCGCTCAGCTCTACGGCGAGTTCAAGTCGTTCTTTCCGCACAACGCGGTCGAGTACTTCGTCAGTTACTACGACTACTACCAGCCCGAGGCCTACGTGCCGTCGTCGGATACGTACATCGAGAAGGACAGCTCGGTGAACGAGCACATCGAGCAGATGCGCCTGTCGGCGACCAAGGCGCTGCTGGAGCGGCGCGACGCGATCATCGTCTGCACGGTCTCTGCGATCTACGGCCTTGGTGATCCGAACGAATACTTCCGGATGGTGCTGCACATGGTGCGTGGCGAGACCATCGACCAGCGCGAGCTGATCCGTCGCCTGACCGAGATGCAATACAGCCGCAACGACACCGAGCTGCGGCGCGGTACGTATCGCGTGCGCGGCGAGACCATCGACGTGCATCCGGCCGAATCGGATGCCGAAGCGCTGCGCATCGAACTGTTCGACGGCGAGATCGAGCGCATCACCCAGTTCGACCCGCTGACCGGCGAGACCAAGCGCACGCTGCCGCGCTACACCATCTATCCCAAGTCGCACTACGTCACCACGCGCCGCACCGCGCTCGAGGCGATCGAGGCGATCAAGACCGAACTGCCGCCGCGCCTGGAGCAGTTCTACGCCGAGAACAAGCTGGTCGAGGCGCAGCGGCTGCAGCAGCGCACGCAGTTCGATCTGGAAATGATGGCCGAGGTCGGCTACTGCAACGGCGTGGAGAACTACTCGCGGCATCTGACCGGGCGCATGCCGGGCGAGGCGCCGCCGTGCCTGTTCGACTATCTGCCGCCGGACGCGCTTCTGGTGGTCGACGAGTCGCACGTGACCGTTCCGCAGATCGGCGCGATGTACAAGGGCGACCGGTCGCGCAAGGAAACGCTGGTCAATTTCGGCTTCCGTCTGCCGTCGGCGATGGACAACCGCCCGCTGAAGTTCGAGGAGTGGGAGGGCCGCGCGCCGCGCGCGATTTTCGTCTCGGCCACGCCGGGTCCCTACGAGCTCGAAAAGTCGGAAGGGCAGGTCACCGAACTGGTCGTGCGACCGACCGGCCTGATCGATCCGGTGGTCGAGATCCGACCCGTGGCGAGCCAGGTCGACGACGTGCTCGGCGAGATCCGCGAGCGCGTGGCGATGGGCGATCGGGTGCTGATCACCACGTTGACCAAACGCATGGCCGAGAACCTCACCGAGTACCTCGGCGAGCACGACATCAAGGTGCGCTACCTGCACTCGGACATCGACACCGTCGAGCGCGTGGAGATCATCCGCGACCTGCGACTGGGCAAGTTCGACGTGCTGGTGGGCATCAACCTGCTGCGCGAAGGCCTGGACATGCCCGAGGTCTCGCTGGTGGCGATCCTCGATGCGGACAAGGAAGGGTTCCTGCGTTCGGGCGGATCGCTGATCCAGACCATCGGCCGCGCCGCCCGCAACCTGCGCGGCAAGGCGATCCTCTACGCCGATCGCATCACCAACTCGATGCAGATGGCGCTCGACGAAACCGACCGTCGCCGGCAGAAGCAGGTCGAGTACAACGCCGAGCACGGCATCACGCCCAAGTCGGTCGCGCGCGCGATCGTCGACATCATGGAAGGCGCGCGCGCCGAGCCCGAGCAGGAGAAGAAGGGGCGCGGCAAGACCCGCAAGGTCGCCGAGCCGAGCGAGGATTACGCGGCCATGTCGCCCGAAAAGCTGGCCGGCACCCTCAAGGCGCTCGAGCAGCAGATGTACCAGCACGCGCGCGACCTGGAGTTCGAGGAAGCGGGGCGGATCCGCGACCGGATCCAGAAGATCAAGGCGGCGACGCTGGCCTCGTAAAAAAGTTCGCGCGAAATGTTCGACATCGCGCGGATCCGGTGTATGATGCGCACCCTTCGGGCGGTTAGCTCAGCGGTAGAGCACTACCTTGACATGGTAGGGGTCACAGGTTCGAACCCTGTACCGCCCACCACCTGATCCAGGCGTCATCGGATCGGTGGATCGAAGATGCGGCATGTCGGGCAATCGCCCGTTCCGTCGCCAACGCGCCAGTTGCGCACTCCCAACGTCTCCTGAACCGGTTCGCGTCCGCTGCGATTTCGCTGGCGTCGGCTCGCGTTGCCATCACATGGCCTCGCGGGTCCGGTCGCGATGATCGCGCCCACTTCGACCACCGGCGACAGGATCCCGTATGCCCCTTGCTTCGAGGATCGCGCGCCGCTGGCTGCGTCTGCGACGCCGCGTCCCCCGCAATGCCGTCCCGGCCGTGCCCGGAAATCTCGATGTTCAGGCACCACTGCGCGCACAGTTGTTCAGTGCCGAACAGATGGAGCGGCATGGTCGCGATCTGGCGAACGCCCATCGCGTGCGCACCGGACGATCGCCGGACCGCCTGCTGGCGCGCCTGGACGAGAACGCCCGTCTGCTCGAAGAGGCGCGCGTGTTCCTCGCGGTCATGGTGCGCGACGAATTGCCGATCACGCCGGCCGGCGAGTGGCTGCTGGACAACTACCACCTGGTCGAAGAGCAGGTGCGCCTGGCGCGGCGCCATCTGCCCAAGGGCTACAGCCGCGAGCTGCCGGTGCTGGCCGAGGGGCCGTCGGCGGGGCTGCCGCGGGTCTACGACCTGGCGATGGACGCCGTGGCGCATGGCGACGGACAGGTGGATGCGGTCACGCTGAGCCGCTTCGTCGCCGCCTACCAGACCGTGACGCCGCTGACGCTGGGCGAGCTGTGGGCGGTGCCGATCATGCTGCGCCTCGCGGTGCTGGAAAACCTGCGCCGCATGGCCGTGCGGGTGATCCGTGACGGTGACGACCAGCGCCGCGCACGCGCCTGGGCCGAGCGCCTCAACGCGACCGCGGCCGACTCGCCCAAGGACGTGGTCCTCGTCGTCGCCGACATGGCCCGCAGCCGGCCGCCGGCCACCGGCGCCTTCGTCGCCGAACTGGTGCGCGGGCTGCAGGGGCGCGGCGCGATGATGGCGATGCCGCTGGGGTGGGTGGACCAGTGGCTCGGGGAATCGGGGCTGCGTGTCGACGCGCTGGTGCTGGCCGAGAACCAGCAGCAGGCCGCCGACCAGGTGTCGGTGGGCAACAGCATCGGCAGCCTGCGGTTCCTGGCCAACATGGACTGGCGGGAATACGTCGAGACCATGAGCCTGGTCGACGCCGCGCTGCGCGAGGATCCGGCCGCCACCTACGGCCTGATGGACTTCGGCACGCGCGACCACTACCGTCACGCGATCGAGAAGATCGCGCGCCGTGCCGACGTGGACGAGCTGGCCGTCGCGCAATTGACCGTCGAACTGGCCGCCGCGCATCCGGCAGACGCCATCGAAGGGCATGTCGGCTATTACCTCGTCGACGACGGTCGGGCGCGCACCATCGCGTGTCTCGCCGAACGCACCGGTCGGCCGCCGATCCGCATGGCCCCACGCACGGTCCCGCTGGGCGCGTATCTGACGATGATCGCGATCGTCGTGATGCTCGCGACGACCGGATTGCTGGGACAGGTCGCGAACGGTCCCGTGCCGACGTGGCTGCTGGCGGTGCTGGGCGTGCTGGTCTTCAGCGAACTCGGAATCGCCCTGACCAACTGGATGGCGACCGTGCTGGTCGCGCCCAAGCCGCTGCCGCGCCTGGACTACGCCTACGGCATTCCGGCGACGGCACGCACGCTGGTCTCCGTGCCGTGCATGTTCGGCAACACCGACGGCGTGGACGCACTGGTGGAAGGCCTGGAAGTCCGGTTCCTCGCCAACCGCGACGCGCACCTGCATTTCGCGCTGCTCAGCGACGGCTTCGATGCCGATGCGCAGACCCTGCCCGGGGATGCGGCGCTGATCGACTACGCCGCCTCGGCGATCGAGGCGTTGAACGCCCGCTACGCCGACGATGGCGAGGCCGGCAGCCGCGACCGCTTCTTTCTCCTGCACCGTCCACGTGTCTGGAATGCGGGCGAGGGCAAGTGGATCGGTCACGAGCGCAAGCGCGGCAAGCTGGCGGCGCTCAACGGACTGCTGCGCGGCGCCGGTACCGGGGCCTTCGCGCGCGTTGTGGGCGACGTCGCGGTGCTGGCGAACGTGCGCTACGTGATCACCCTCGACAGCGACACCCAGCTGCCGCGCGATGCGGCGCGCGCCTTCGTCGGCACGCTCGCGCACCCGCTCAACCAGGCGCGTTTCGATCCCGCACGCGGCCGCGTCACGCGCGGCTACGGGATTCTCCAGCCCAGTGTCGGCAGCAGCCTCAGCGGCCGTCGCATCAGCCACTATGCGCGCATGTACGGCAGCGAGCCCGGCATCGATCCGTACACGCGTGCGGTCTCGGACGTCTACCAGGACCTGTTCGGCGAGGGCTCGTTCGTCGGCAAGGGCATCTACGACGTCGACGCGTTCGAGCAGGCGCTGCACGGACGCCTGCCCGACAACCGCATCCTCAGCCACGACCTGCTCGAGGGCTGCTACGCGCGCGCCGGTCTGGTCAGTGACGTCAGCCTCTACGAGGACTATCCCGCGCGCTACGCCGCCGACGTCAAGCGCCGCCATCGCTGGATCCGCGGCGACTGGCAGCTGCTGCCGTGGCTGCTGCCGCGGGTGCCGGCGGCCGACGGCACGCGCGAGCGCAATCCGCTGACATGGCTGTCGCGCGGCAAGCTGCTCGACAATCTGCGGCGCAGCCTCGTGCCCGCGGCGCTGCTGGCGCTGCTGGCGATTGGCTGGATGATCCACGCGCGGCCGTTGGCGTGGACGCTGTGGCTGCTCGCGGTGTTCCTCGCGCCGGTCCTGATTCCCGCACTGCGCGATCTGCTGTCCAAGACGCCCGATGTCGCGCTCGACGCGCATCTGCAGCAGGTCGGCGTGGCGACGTGGCGCGGTCTGCGGCGCGCGGTGGTGAACTTCGCCTGCCTGCCGTACGAGGCGATGTACAGCCTGTCGGCTATCGTCGTCACCTTGTGGCGCACCCTGTTCACGCGGCGTCACCTGTTGCAGTGGAATCCATCGAGCGAGGTCGAGCGCACGCTCGGGAAGCGCGGCGCGGCGGAACTGCGCGAGATGGCCGGGGTGCCGGTGCTGGCGGCGTTGCTCGCCGTCGCCGTAGGCGTGCTCAACGCGCCGGCACTCTGGGTCGCCGCGCCGGTGCTGGCGCTGTGGGCCGGCTCGCCCTTGCTGATGGCCTGGCTCGGCGCACCGCCCAGGCAGCGCCGCGCGCAGCTGTCGCCGCCGCAACGGGCGTTCCTGGGCCGGGTGTCGCGTCGCACCTGGGCCTTCTTCGAGGTCAACATCCGCGAGGACGACCACTGGCTGCCACCGGACAACATCCAGGAACATCCGGCGCTGGTCGTCGCGCGCCGCACTTCGCCTACCAACATCGGCCTGTCGCTGCTGGCCAACCTGGGCGCCTGGGATTTCGGCTACGTGCAGGCCGACGTCGTCGCTGCGCGCACGGCGCGCGTCTTCGACACGCTGGATCTGCTGCCGCGCCATCGCGGCCACTTCTACAACTGGTACGACACCGAGACGCTCGCGCCGCTGCCTCCGCGCTACATCTCGACGGTTGACAGCGGCAATCTCGCCGGCCATCTGCTGACGCTGCGCCAGGGATTGCTGGCGCTGATCGATGCGCCGGTCGTCGCGCCGCAGACCTTCGCCGGTCTGGCCGACACGTTCGGCGTGCTGCGCACGGATTTCGCTGCCGGCGACGTCGACTGGACGCGCTCGCTTGAGGCCTTCGGGATGCGGCTCGATGCCGTCTGCGGCGCGCCGCCCGAATCGACAGCCGCCACCGTGCATGCGCTCGACGCATTGGCGCCGCTGGCCGACGCGCTGGTGCGCAGCGCGCCGCCGGATCCAGCGCGCGCCGCATTGCACGACGACGCCGCCACCTGGGTCATGCGTCTGGCCGATGCGGTGCACGCGGCGCAGGACGCGCTGCCTGCATCGCGCCTCGACATCGAGGCGCCGGTGCCGACCTTGCGCATGCTGGCGGGCGATCCGGCCACTGCCGCCGGGGTACAGGCGCGCATCGAGGCGCTCGAGGCCTTGGCCCATCGCGCGGGCCAGTTCGCGCTGATGGAGTACGACTTCCTCTACGACCGCGCACGCCATCTGCTGTCGATCGGCTTCGACGTCGATGCCGCGCGCCTCGATGCCGGCCACTACGACCTGCTGGCTTCGGAGGCGCGGCTGTGCAGTTTCGTCGCGATCGCGCAGGGACGTCTGCCACAGGACACGTGGTTCGCGCTGGGCCGGCAGCTGACCGAGGTCGACGGCGACCCGACGCTGCTGTCGTGGAGCGGCTCGATGTTCGAGTACCTGATGCCGCAGCTGGTGATGCCGGGCTATCCGGACACGCTGCTGGACCAGACCATGCATCACGCGGTGCAGGCGCAGATCGACTACGGCCGGCTGCACGACGTGCCCTGGGGCATTTCGGAGTCGGGCTACAACGCGGTCGATGCGCGCATGAACTACCAGTACCGCGCGTTCGGCGTGCCCGATCTGGGCCTCAAGCGCGGGCTGGCCGAGGACCTCGTGATCGCGCCGTACGCGACGATGATGGCGCTCATGGTCGCGCCCGAGGCGGCCACGCAGAACCTGCAGCGCCTCGAGGCCGACGGCTTCACCGGCCGCTTCGGCTTCTTCGAGGCGATCGACTACACCGCCTCGCGACTGCCGCGCGGACAGCACCACGCGGTCATCCGCTCGTTCATGGCGCACCACCAGGGCATGGGCTTCCTCGCGCTCGACCATCTGCTGCGCGAGCAGCCGATGCAGAAGCGCTTCGTCTCCGATCCCGAGTTCCAGGCGACCCTGCTGTTGCTGCAGGAACGCGTGCCGCGCACAGGCGTGTTCCGTCCGCACACCGTCGACGTGGGCGACGTGCGGCCGTCGGTGGCCGAGGACGATGCCCAGCTGCGTCTGTTCCGCGGCGCCGACACCACGCGCCCGGCGGTGCAGCTGCTGTCCAACGGCCGGATGCACGCGATGCTGACGAACGCCGGCGGCAGCGCACTGCGCTGTCACGACCTGGCCCTGACGCGTTGGCGCGAGGACGGCACGCGCGACCACTGGGGCAGCTTCTGCTATCTGCAGGACGTCGACGATGGCGACACCTGGTCGGCCGCGTTCCAGCCCACCTGCACGACGGTCGACCAGTACGAGGCGATCTTCTCGCCGGCCAAGGCCGAGTTCCGCGGACGCCGGCGCGGCATCGATTCGCATCTGGAAGTCGCGATCTCCGCCGAGGACGACATCGAACTGCGTCGCCTGCGACTGGCCAACCGCTCGCGTCGGCCGCGCACGATCGAAATCACCACGTACGCCGAAGTCGTGATCGCGCCTGCGGTCTCCGACGAGGCGCACCCGGCCTTCAGCAACCTGTTCGTGCAGACCGAGATCGTGCGGGCGACGCAGTCGCTGCTGTGCACGCGCCGGCCGCGTGCGCACGACGAGGCACAGCCGTGGATGTTCCACATGCTCGCCGCCCACGGCGTGGATCTGTCGCAGATTTCCTACGAAACCGACCGCGCACGCTTCGTCGGCCGCGGGCGCACGCCGCGCGCGCCGTTGGCGCTGCAGTCTGCGGGGCCGCTGTCGGACACCGCCGGCTCGGTGCTCGATCCGGTCGTGGCGATCCGCGTGCGGATCACGCTGGCGCCGGACCAGACGGCGGTGCTGGACGTGGTCACCGGCATCGCGGACGCGCGCGAGGCCTGCGCCGGGTTGATCGACAAGTACCGCGACCGGCGCCTGGCCGACCGTGTCTTCGATCTCGCCTGGACCCACAGCCAGGTCGTGCGCCGGCAGATCGGCGCCAGCCATGCCGATGCCCAGCTCTACGAGCGCATCGCCGGGCTCATCACCTTCGCCCATCCTTTCCTGCGCGCCGATCCGGGCGTGCTGGTGCAGAACCGTCGCGGGCAGTCGGGTCTGTGGGGCCATGCGATTTCCGGCGATCTGCCGATCGTGCTTGTGCAGATCGCGGATGCGGAGAACATCGAGCTGGTGCGGCAGATGGTGCAGGCCCACGCCTACTGGCGCCTCAAGGGCCTGCAGGTGGACCTGCTGATCTGGAACGAGGACCAGGCCGGTTACCGGCAGCAGCTGCAAGAGCGCATTCTCGGTCTGGTCTCCGCCGGTCCCGAGGGCCACGTGCTCGATCGCCCCGGGGGCATCTTCGTCAGGCCCGCCCAGCAGATCTCGCAGGAGGACCGTATTCTGCTTCTGTCGGTCGCGCGCGTGATCGTCAGCGACCAGCGCGGCACGCTCGCCGCGCAGGTCGCCCGCCACGTCACGCCCGAGCGCGCCGTGCCGCTGCTCGCGCTCGCGCCGCCCGCCGAGTCCGGTCCGGCGGCACCGGGCCGCTACGACCTGCCGCAGATCATCGAGAGTGCACAGGCCGACGAGGATCCGTGGCCGTTCGAGGCGGTGCACCCGCAGCTGCAGTTCGACAACGGCACCGGCGCGTTCTCCGCCGATGGCCGCGAGTACGTGATCGTGCTCGAGGACGGCGAGACGACGCCCGCGCCCTGGTCGAACGTCATGGCCAATGCGCAGTTCGGCACCGTCGTCAGCGAGAGCGGCGCGGGCTACACCTGGGCCGAGAACGCACACGAGTTCCGGCTCACGCCGTGGCACAACGACCCGGTCAGCGACGCGAACGGCGAGGCGCTGTACCTGCGCGACGAGGAGACCGGCCACCTGTGGTCGCCGATGCCGCTGCCGATCCGCGGGCGCGGGGCGTATCGCACGCGCCACGGCTTCGGCTACAGCGTCTACGAGCATGTCGAGGACGGCATCGCCAGCGAGCTGTGGATCTATGTCGCGGCCGAGGACGCGGTGAAGTTCTCGGTACTCAAACTACGCAACCTGTCCGGTCGGCCGCGGCGCGTGTCGGCGACGGGCTACGTGGAATGGGTGCTCGGCGATCTGCGGGTCAAGACCCAGATGCACGTCGTGGGCGAACACGACGCGGCGACCGGCCTGCTGACCGCGCGCAATCCCTACAACACCGAGTTCGCGGGTCGGGTCGCGTTCTTCGACGTGGATGGCGCGGACCGGAGCTTCACCGGCGACCGTGCCGAATTCCTCGGACGCAACGGTTCGATGCGCGCGCCGGATGCCTTGCGTCGCGAACGCCTGTCGGGGCGCATCGGCGCCGGACGCGATCCGTGTCTGGCGCTGCAGGTGCCGGTCGAGCTGGCGGTCGACGGCAGCCGCGAGGTCGTGTTCCGCCTCGGCGTCGCGCACGACATGCACGGCGCGCTGGCGCTGGCCGCCCGGCTGCGCGGCAGCCAGCCGGCGCACGACGCGCTGGACGCGGTGCGCATGCACTGGCTCAGGACCCTGGGCGCGGTGCGCGTGGAAACGCCCGAGCCGGGCATCGATCTGCTGGTCAACGGCTGGCTGGTCTACCAGACGCTCGCCTGCCGCTATCTGGCGCGCAGCGGCTACTACCAGTCCGGTGGCGCGTTCGGATTCCGCGATCAGCTGCAGGACACGATGGCGACCGTCCACGCTGCACCGGAACTCGCCCGCGCGCATCTGCTGGCGAGCGCCGCCCACCAGTTCCCGCAGGGCGACGTGCTGCACTGGTGGCATCCACCGGCCGATCGCGGCGTGCGCACGCGCTGCTCGGACGATTACCTGTGGTTGCCACTCGCCGCATGTCGCTATGTCGAGGCGACCGGCGATGCCGCGGTGCTCGACGTGGCGGTCGGCTTCATCGAAGGCCGGCTGGTCAACGCCGACGAGGAGTCCTACTACGACCTGCCGGTGCCATCGGGTCGTGCGGACACGCTCTACGCGCACTGCGTGGTGGCGCTGGAACGGGGCATGTCGCTGCTGGGCGAGCGCGGCCTGCCGCTGATCGGCACGGGCGACTGGAACGACGGCATGAACCGGGTGGGCGAGGGCGGTCGCGGCGAGAGCGTGTGGCTGGGCTTTTTCCTCTACGACGTACTGCTGCGCTTCGTCACGCTGGCCGGGTCGCGCGGCGACGCGACGTTCGCCGCCACGTGCCGCGACGCCGCCGCGCGCCTGCAGGCCAATCTCGAAGCGCAGGCCTGGGATGGCGGCTGGTACCGGCGCGCATGGTTCGACGACGGCACGCCCATCGGCTCGCATACCAGCGACGAGTGCCGGATCGATTCGATCTCGCAGAGCTGGGCGGTGCTGTCGGGCGCCGCCGACCCGGACCGCGCGCGCACGGCCATGGCCGCGCTCGACACGCATCTGGTCAAGCGCGATGCGGGGCTGATCCAGCTGCTCGATCCGCCGTTCGACCACACCACGCACGACCCGGGCTACATCCGCGGCTACGTGCCCGGCGTGCGCGAGAACGGCGGCCAGTACACGCACGCGGCGGTGTGGTCGGCGATGGCCTTCGCCGCACTCGGCGACCGCGAGCGCGCCTGGGAACTCGCGCGCATGATCAGTCCAGTGCACCACGCGCGCGACGCGGCGGGCGTCGCCACATACAAGGTCGAACCCTACGTGATGGCGGCGGACGTGTATGGCGTCGCGCCCCACATCGGCCGCGGCGGCTGGACCTGGTACACCGGTTCGGCGGGCTGGATGTACCGGCTGCTCGGCGAATCGCTGCTGGGTCTGGTGCGGCAGGGCGACACGTTGCGGCTGTCGCCGTGCATTCCGCGCGACTGGCCGGGCTATCGCATCCAGCTGCGGCATGGCGCGGCGGTCTACCGCATCGAGGTGCGACAGACCGATGTGGCCGAGCCGGTCCTGTCGCTCGACGGCGAACGGCAGGTCACGCAGACGTTGCGCCTCGACGAGGCCGATGCGATCCACGACGTGCTGCTGGAATGGCCGCGCAATGTAGCGCCGACGCAGGCCTGAGGATGCGCGCAGGACTCGACGATGCGCTGGCCGATCTCGAGGCCATGCTGCCGGAGTGGGCGGCGCATCTGCGCACGCCGGCGTTCGCATGGACGCAGTTCGACGCGCTGGCCGCGCCGATTCTCGACGCCGCGCAGCCCGGCGCCGAACGTGCCGAGGTGACCGCACGCCTGGACGCGATGCTCGAACGCCACGGCCTGCGTCGCCCCTGAGACAGGACGGGGGCGGCATCGCTGCCGCCCCCGTCGAGTACCGCCACCGCGCGGATCAGAACCGGTAGTTCAGACCCACCAGGAACGTGCGACCCCATTCCACATGCTCGAGCGGGCGGTCGCGCACGCCCGCATAGGTGCGGTACGAGGCGTTGGTCACGTTGTTCGCCTGCAGCAGCAGCGTCAGCCCGTCCAGCGACGAGGTCTCGCCGAAGCTGTAGCTGATCTGCGCGTCGGTGATGTTCTCGCCGACCACATAGCGCAGCGAACGCGCGCCGTCGAAGTTGCCGATCTCGCCGATGAAGTCCGAACGCCGGCGCTGGCTCACGCGGGCTTCGAACCCGTCGCGCTCGTAGTAGGCGGTGAGGTTGTAGACGCGCTTGGACAGGCCGGGCAGGTCGATCGGGCCGCTGCCGACGCTGTTGGCGCTCTCGGGGTCGAGGATCTGGATGCTGCTGTCGTTGAAACTGGCGCTGGCGACGATGCCAAAGCCGCGCAGCGACTCGCTCCACAGGTCGAAGGGCAGCGACGCGGTGAGCTCCAGGCCGCGGAGCGTGCCGCCTTCGCCGTTCTGCGGCGCGGTGAAGTTGCCGTAGCGCTGCGCCGGCTGGGTGCCCGGCGGCGGCACGTAGTCGGCGATGAAGGCGGCGAAATCGTAGTCGTCGCGCGTCTGCGTGTAGATGTAGGTGCGCAGATCCTTGTAGAAGAACGCGGCGGCGATGTACGCGCGATTGCCGAAGTACTTCTCCCACGACACGTCGAAGGCGTAGGCGCGCCACGGGTCGAGGAGCGGATTGCCGCCGGCGCCGCCCGGGCGGCCGGTGCTGGTGTCGACGCCGAACTCCAGCGACGAGCGCAGCTGGTCGACGCGCGGACGCGCGACCTGCTCGGCCAGGCCGACGCGGATGGTGTGTTCGCCCGGCATCTGGAACGCGAGGTTCATGCTCGGCAGCACGTCGGTGTAGGTCTTGCCGTCCTCGAAGGGCTGCACGTTGCTGCCCGCCGGCTGGGTGGCGTCCCAGTAGTTCGAGCGCGAGGACTGGTCCACGCGCTGGATCTGCACGCCGACGTTGCCGCTGACCACCGTGTTGCCCCAGTCGGTCGACAGGTTGGCGCGCGCGAAGCCGGTCGCGATCTTCTCGTTGACCGTCCAGGCCTTGGGAATCAGGTAGTTCAGATCCTCGGTCGGCTCGAACACCATGTAGCGGGCCACCGCGGCCGGCACGTTCCAGGCCGGGATGTAGCCGACGCCCGCGAAGCCCAGATCGACGAGGCCGTACTGCAGGTCGCTCGCGATCGCGGTGTCGCCCTGCGGCCCGAGCAGGATGTTGCCTTCGGGCTGGCGCTTGCGCTTCTCGCGATCGGCGTAGTTGATGCCGACGTCGAAGCCCGACAGCCAGGTGATCGAATCGGGCGCCGACAGCGACAGCACCGCGCGTGCGGACTTCAGCTCGTCCTCGACCTGCGGCGTCTTGCCGTAGCCCGAGCCGTAGATCGTGTTGGTCAGGAACAGGCGCGACGCGTCGGAGTAGTCGAGCCCCGGACGCATCTGGGTGAAGCCGTTGCTGCGGATGTCCAGGTCGATCGTGTCGAGCGACGGATTGGGCAGCAGCTGCGTGTTGTTCTCCAAGCTGATCTCCGAGCGCTTGGCCTTCGACCAGCTGACGTCGGTGAACAGACGCGCGCGCTCGAAGTTGAACTCGTTGCTCCAGCCGGCGGCGGAAATGCGGTCGTCGCGGTGGTTGTACATGCCGCGCACCAGCGGATACACGCCGCTGATGGTTCCGCCGGCGAAGCTGTTGTTGCCGCTGGTGCGCACGTCGCTGTAGACGCAGGCGGGGTTGCAGGGCGAGGACCCGTTGTATTGCGTGTTGAGTTCCCACTGGTTCGCAGTGTCTTCCTGCTCGGCGCGCGAATGGAACACGTCCAGCGTGCTGGTCCAGGCGTTCGACGGGCGGAACTGCAGCGTCGCCATCGCGCCATCGCGCTTGGTGTAACCGGTCCGGCGCAGTGCCTTCATGCCGTCGGCCGCCCAGGTGCCCGGGGCGAGACCCGGGCGCGCGTCGGTCTTCCACGGCTCGTAGAGGCCGACCTGCTGTTCGTGGATCGGCGTGTCGCTGTGCGAATAGCCGATCGAGAAGCCGAATCGGCCGTCCTCCGAGCGCGTGATCCAGCTGGCGCTGATGCGGTTGCCGTAGGGATCGGTCTTCGCCGCTTCGCCGAGCGAGTTGCGCTGGTAGCGGGCGTTGAGGTTGATCACGTCCTCGCTGAAGTTCAGCGGGCGGACCGTCTGCATGTCGAGCGTGCCCGACAGACCCTGGCCGAACAGGCCGGCGTCGGGCGTCTTGTACACGGTGACGCCGCTGACGAGCTCGGAAGGGTACTGGTCGAACTCGACGCTGCGGTTGTCGCCGGTGCTGACCATCTCGCGGCCGTTGAGCAGCGTGGTGGCGAAGTCGGGCGACAGGCCGCGCACGCTGATCACCTGCGCGCGTCCGGCGACGCGCTGCGCGGACACGCCGGGCAGGCGCGCGATCGATTCGGCGATGCTGATGTCGGGCAACTTGCCGATGTCCTCGGCCGAGACGGCTTCGACGATCTGCGTGGCATCGCGCTTGATCGAGATCGCGCTCTCGATGCCACGGCGGATGCCGGTGACCTTGACCGCGTCGAGCTCGGTCGCGTCATCGGAGGTCGGCGTCGTGGTGGACGTGTTGGTGGCGGTCTGCGCATAGGCGCCGCCGGCGAGCATCAGCAGTGCCGACGACAGCGCGGCGCTGAGCAGGTTGCGATCGAGCTTCGACATCTCCCCTCCCAAGGGTGTCCAGCGGACAGCAGTAGTTTCGAGTTGTGCCGGCGACGGAGGTCACGCAATGGCGCGCTCGGTCGGGTCGCGGCCATGGTAGTCGCGAGTTCCGCGGCCGGCGCCGCGCTGCATACGTATTCATTGCGCATCGACGACGGATGGTCACGACGCGCGTGGCAGGGCTGCATCCGCAGGTTCGCGACACGCGCCCGGCTAGCATGTGCGCATGTCCGCACGCGCCTCCAATCCGCTGCTCGCGCCGCTGGCCGCAGCCCTGCGGCGCCGGGTGCTGGGCGTATTTCCGCGCGGGCAGAGCGGTATCGACTACGACACGCCGGCTGGCGATCCCGGGCTGTTCGGGCCGGGCACCATCACCTGGCGGATCCATGCGGATTTCCCCGGCATGCTCGCCGGCGGTCTGTGCGCCCTGATGCTGCAGGCACTGCATCCGCGCGTGCTGGCGGGCGTATGGGATCACTCGGATTTCCGCGACGATCTGGTCGGCAGACTGCGACGCACGACCGCGTTCGTCGCCGGCACGTCGTTCGCCGGCACCGCGGAGGCGCAGCGACTCGTCGCACGCGTGCGCGCCATCCACGGTCGCGTGCGCGGTGAAACCGCGGATGGCCAACCGTATGCGGCCGACGATCCGGACCTGCTCGCGTGGGTGCACGCCAGCGAGGCCTATGCGTTCGCGCAGGGTTTCCGTCGTTATGGCGGCCTGCCCGTGCCCGAGTGGGCCGAGGACCGTTACTACGCCGAAGGCGTCGGCGTGGCGCGGGCGCTGGGCGCGCGCGAGGTACCGGACAGTCGCGCGGCACTGGACGCGTATTTCACTGCGCATCGGCCCGTGTTGCGCCACGACGCGCGCTCGCGCGAGGTGCTCCACGTACTCGCGCGCATCCGGCTGCCGGTGCCGGGCGCGACGGTGACCCGTGGACTGTTTCTCGGGGCGGGCGCGGCCCTGCTGCCGCCCTGGGCGACGGAAATGCTCGGGTTCACGCCACTGCAGCGGGCGCGTCATGCGGCCTGCGCCCGCGCCCTGGAGACGCTCGCGCCGATGTTCCGCATCGCACTGCCCGACGGCGCCGGCCCGCATGCGTGTCGACGCGTCGGCGTCTCGCCCGGGAGCCTGCGCACGTGGCCTGCGGCCGATGCGCGCGACGATCAGTCCGCGTCGGTCAGTGCACCGAAATAGAGGCCATGCGCCGGCAGGCGCAGGAGTGTCCCGTCGATCATGCCCATCGGGACGCCGTGCGCATCGAGCGCTGTCGGCGTCATGCCGGGCGGCAACGTCCAGGTGACCGGTGATGGCGAGAGGTTGAACACGACCAGCACGCGCGCGTCGCCGGCCGTGCGCACGAAGGCCAGCACCGGTTCGGGTGTGTCCAGAAACGCGATGTCGCCGGTGCGCAGCGCCGGCTGCGTGCGGCGCCACTGCAGGAAGCGGCGCGTATGTGACAGCACCGAGTCCGCATCCGCGCGCTGCGCATCGATGCTCAGCGCACGGTGCGCATCGGGGATCGGCAGCCAAGGCGTGCCGGTCGAAAAGCCCGCATCCGCGTCGCCCGTCCACGGCATCGGTGTGCGACAGCCGTCGCGGCCCTTGAAGTTCGGCCAGAAGGTGATGCCGTAAGGGTCACGCAGCGCCTCGTAGGGCACGTCGGCTTCCGGCAGACCCAGCTCTTCGCCCTGGTACAGACACACCGACCCGCGCAGGGCGCAGACCAGCGCGACCATCTGCACCGCGAATGCGGTGCCGGACGTGCCGCCGCCCCAGCGCGTGACCGCGCGCACCACGTCGTGGTTGGAGATCGCCCAGCACGGCCAGCCGTCCATCGCGGCTTCGAGGCGCTGCACCGTCTCGCGGATGTAGCCGGCGCTGAAATCATCGACCAGCAGCTCGAAGCTGTAGCCCATGTGCAGGCGGCCGGGGCTGGTGTATTCGGCCGTCGTCGCCAGCGAGTCCTCCGACGAGATCTCGCCGAGCGCGGCGACGTCGGTGTAGCCGTCCATCAGCACGCGCAGGCGTTCGATGAAGCCGATGTTTTCCGGCTGCGTGTTGTTGTACCAGTGGTACTGGAACGCATACGGGTTGTCGGGCGAGAAGCCGCGGCCGATGCGCAGCGCCTCGGGCTTGGGCGGGTTGTCGCGCAGCTGCGCGTCGTGGAAGCAGAAGTTGATCGAATCCAGCCGGAAGCCGTCGACGCCGCGGTCCAGCCAGAAGCGCACGTAGTCGAGCGTCGCCTGCTGCACGTCCGGATTGTGGAAGTTGAGGTCCGGCTGGCTCGACAGGAAGTTGTGCAGGTAGTACTGCCGACGCCGCGGCTCCCATTTCCACGCCGGGCCGCCGAAGATCGACAGCCAGTTGTTGGGCGGCGTGCCGTCGGGCTTCGCATCGGCCCAGACGTACCAGTCGGCCTTGGGGTTGTCGCGCGATTCGCGGCTTTCGCGGAACCAGTCGTGCGCGTTCGAGGTGTGGCTGAAGACCTGGTCGATCATGATCTTCAAACCCAGCGCATGTGCTTTGGCCAGCAGCGCATCGAAGTCGGCCAGCGTGCCGAACATCGGGTCGACGTCGCACTGGTCGGCGATGTCGTAGCCGAAGTCGTCCATCGGCGAGCGGAAGAACGGCGACACCCAGATCGCATCGACGCCGAGCGAGGCGACGTGATCCAGGCGCGCGATGATGCCGGGCAGATCGCCCACGCCGTCGCCGTCGCTGTCCATGAAGCTGCGCGGGTAGATCTGGTAGATCACCGCGCCGCGCCACCACGGGCTGTCGCTCATCGTCGCCTCGCCATTGCCCCATCCGATGCGGGGCGACGTTAGAGCATCGCGCCCTGCGTGCGGAAGCGCGGCGTGTGCGCGCATGCCATGAATACGTATGCAGATCGCAGCGCTGCGCGACACGCTCGTTACCATGCAGCCATGCATGCACCGGCGTTGGTGCGATGCAGCGGTCCTTGGGAGGGGAGTCGCAACACATGCGCAACGCGAAACCGCAGCTGTCGTTCTGGCAGATCTGGAACATGTGTTTCGGCTTTCTGGGCATCCAGTTCGGATTCGCCCTGCAGAACGCCAATGTCAGCCGCATCTTCCAGACGCTCGGCGCAGACATGGAGCAGGTGCCGGGCCTGTGGATCGCAGCTCCGCTGACCGGCCTGCTGGTGCAGCCGGTGATCGGCTATTTTTCCGACCGCACCTGGACGCGCCTCGGCCGCCGGCGTCCGTATTTCCTGTGGGGTGCGATCTTTTCGACCGCCGCGCTGCTGGTGATGCCGAACTCGCCCGAGTTGTGGATCGCGGCGGGCACGCTGTGGGTACTCGATGCCTCGCTCAACGTGTCGATGGAACCGTTCCGCGCCTTCGTCGGCGACCAGCTCGCGCCGAAGCAGCGGCCGACCGGCTACGCGATGCAGAGCTTCTTCATCGGCGTCGGCTCCGTGGTTGCCAGTGCGCTGCCGTTCGTGCTGGCGAAATTCGGCGTGGCCAACACTGCGGGTCCCGGCGAAGTGCCCGACACCGTGCGCTACGCGTTCTATTTCGGCGGTATCGTGTTGCTGGGCGCGGTGGTGTGGACGGTGCTGCGCACGCGCGAGTATCCGCCCGAGGCACTGGCCGCATTCGACGACGCGCATCCGCCCGGCATCGTCGCGAACAGCGACGTCGCGGTACCCGCGGCGATCGGCGGACTGCCGTGGCTGCTGGCCGGTATCGCCGGTGTCGCGCTGGTCTGGTCGATGGGCTGGGACCGAATGCTCTACGTGCTGGCCGCGCTGCCGCTGGCCTATGGCCTGCTGCGGTTGCTGGCCGTGGCGCTGCGCGGCGGCATGATCGCCGCGATCGCCGGCGACCTGTATGCGATGCCGACGACGATGCGCCAGCTCGCGGTCGTGCAGTTCTTCTCCTGGTTCGGTCTGTTCGCGATGTGGATCTACACCACCGCCGCGGTCGCACAGACCCACTACGGCACCACCGATCCACAGTCGGCCGCCTACAACGAGGGCGCGAACTGGGTGGGCGTGCTGTTCGCCGCCTATAACGGCTTCGCCGCGATCGCGGCCGTCGCGATCCCGTGGATGGCGCGCCGGCTCGGTCTGCGCATGACCCATCTGGTGAACCTGTGGCTGGGCGGCGCGGGCCTGGTGTCGATCGCCTTCATCCGCGATCCGCAGTGGCTGCTGCTGTCGATGGCCGGTGTCGGCTTCGCCTGGGCCTCGATCCTGTCGCTGCCGTACGCGATGCTGTCCGACAGCCTGCCAGCGCACAAGATGGGCGTGTACATGGGCATCTTCAATTTCTTCATCGTCATTCCGCAGCTGGTCGCGGTGAGCACGCTGGGCTTCCTGCTCGGCCACGTGTTCGGTGGGGCGCCGATGCGCGTGTTGGTGCTCGGCGGCGCGAGTCTGGCGATCGCCGGTCTGTTCGCGTTGCGCGTGTCGCGCCCGCTCTCCGAACAGCCCGCCTGATGACATTCGATTCGAGGAGTGACCGCATGACCCGAGCGTTGACCGTCGCCATCGCCGCGCTGATCGGCGCCGGCTGCAGCCATGCGGGCGACGTCCGCGCCAGCGACGCCCCCACAGGCGATGCGCTGTACGGCACGCGCGAGCCCTTCGCCGCGCACGCGGTCTACTTCGTCGTCACCGACCGTTTCGTCAACGGCGACACGGCGAATGACCAGCGCGAGCAGGGCGGCGCGCATCGCACCTTCGACATTCCCGTGCGCTGCCCGGACGGCATCGACGGCAACATCGGCTATCTCGGTGGCGACTTTCGCGGCGTGCTCGACAACGCCGGCTACATCCGCGACATGGGCTTCGGCGCGGTGTGGATCACGCCGATCGTCGACAACCCGGACGAGGCCTTCACCGGCGGCGACCCGGTCGCCTGCGGCAGCTCGCTGACCGATCGCGGCAAGACCGGCTACCACGGCTACTGGGGCACGAACTTCTATCGTCTCGACGAACATCTGCCGAGCGCCGATCTCGATTTCCGCGGCTTCACCGACGGCATGCGCGCGGCTGGGCTCAAGACCGTGCTCGACATCGTCGGCAATCACGGCTCGCCCTCGTGGACGATGCCGGAGCAGCAGCCCGGCTTCGGCCAGATCTTCGACGCCGACGGAACGCTGATCGCCGACCACCAGAACCTGCCGCCGCAGCAGCTCGATCCAAAGGGCAACCCGCTGCACGCGTTCTACAACGCGACCGGCGTGGTCGATGGCAAGGATGGTTCGATCTTCGACGGCAACCTCGCGCAACTGTCGGATTTCGACGCCGCCAACCCGGCGGTGTTCGAGTATCTGGCCGGCGCCTACGAACAGTGGATCGGGCAGGGTGCCGACGCGTTCCGCATCGACACCATCGCCTGGATGCCGCACGCGTTCTGGAAGCGTTTCGCCGACCGCATCCGCGGCCAGCATCCGGGCTTCTTCATGTTCGGCGAAGCCTTCGACTACAACGCCGACAAGATCGCCGAGCACACCTGGACGTCCAATGGCGGCGTCAGCGTGCTCGACTTTCCGATGAAACAGGCAATGGACGAAGTCTTCGCCGGCGACGCCGGTTTCGAGCGTCTCCTGCCGGCCCTGCATCTAGAACGCGGGCCCTATGCCAATCCCTACGATCTGGCGACGTTCTACGACAACCACGACATGCCGCGCATGGCGGCGACCGACGCTGGCTTCATGGACGCGCACAACTGGCTGTTCACCGCACGCGGCATTCCGGTCGTCTACTACGGTTCGGAAACCGGCTTCATGCGCGGACGCGCTGAGCATGCCGGCAACCGCGCGTACTACGGACAGGACCGCATCGATGCAGGCATCGGGACGCCGATCCACACGGCGCTGAGCCGCATCGCCAACCTGCGGCGCGAGACGCCGGCCTTGCAGCGCGGTCTGCAGCTCGTGTTGGCGCTCGAAGGGGACCACGCCGCGTTCTACCGGGTGATCGGTGATGGCGACGCGCGCCAGACCGCACTGGTATTGCTCAACAAGGGCGGGGCGCCCTGGAAGGCGACGCTGGATGCGACACAGATCGCGGCCGGGCAGTGGCGCGATGCATTGCAGGGTGGTTCGGTCGACGTCGACGGCGACGTGTCGCTCGCCGTGCCCGCCCACGGCGTGCGCGTCCTGCTGCGCGACGAGGTCGCAGTGCCGGCGGCATTGCGCGCGCGACTGCAGGCGCTGATGGCCGGTCGCCTGGGTGGACCCGACGCAGCCAGCGAGTAGCCAGTCATGGCACGCGTCCGCGCGTCGTCCCGGCGAAGAGCCGGGATCCGGCTGCTGGCTGTGCGCACTTCGAGAACCGTTCTTCCGAGCCTGCAGAAGACGTCGCTGGATGCCGGCGTCCGCCGGAATGACGAGGCATCGAATCCCGTCGCGGACCAGGTCCAAGCACGAACTCTGGAAAGCGCTCAACGCCGCCCGGTCGACTCCCGCACCACCAGCGAGGTCGGCATCCGCAAACTCTTCGCTGGTTCGCCCAGGACCAGCTTCATCAGCGTATCGACCAGCAGCTCGCCGGCGGTCAGCGTGTCCTGCACGACGGTTGTCAATGCCGGCGTCGTCATGCGCGCGGCGGGAATGTCGTCGAAGCCGGCGATCGCGATGTCGCCGGGTATCCGCAGCCCGTGTTCGGCGAACGCGCGCATTGCGCCGATCGCAATCAGATCGCTGGCCGCGAACACCGCGTCGAAGGGCAGTCCGCGTCGCAGCAGTTCCGTCGCCGCCGCGTAACCCGTCGCTTCGGCGCTTTCCGCGTCCACCTGCAACGCACGCTCCATCGGCAGGCCGCGCCGCTGCAGCGCCGATTCGCAGCCCAGCCACCTGTCGAGGAACTCGGGATAGCGACTCGACGCGTCGCCCAGGAACGCGATGCGGCGGTGGCCCAGGTCCGCGAGGTGCGCGCCGACCAGCGCGCCGCCACCCGCGTTGTCGCAGCCGATCGAAATGCCCGGTTGCTCGGGCAGCACCGCGCCCCAGCGCACGAACTGCGTGCCCTGTTCGACCAGCGTGCGCAGCTTGCCCTGGTAGGCGAGGTAGTCGCCGTAGCCCAGCAGGATCAGCCCGTCGGCCTTGTGGCTGTCGCCGTAATCGGCATGCCAGTCGTTGGACAGCTGCTGGAAGGAGATCAGCAGATCCTGGCCGTGCCGCGCACAGGCGCGGGTGATCGAACCCAGCATCGGCAGGAAGAACGGGTTGATGTGCGACTGGTCGCTGGTCGGGTCTTCGAACAGCAGCAACGCCAGCGTGCCCGACTGCTGTCGGCGCAGGTTGGACGCGTTCTTGTCCACCTTGTAATTGAGGTCGCGCGCGATCGCGAGGATGCGTTCGCGGGTTTCCGCATTCACGGACGGGTGCCCGCGCAATGCGCGCGAGACGGTCGGCTGCGACACACCGGCGAGATGCGCGATGTCCAGCGAAGTCGGCTTGCCTTTGATGGTCATCGGATGGGTGGGCCTCGCGGTTTCGCATCATGCCATGCGCCCAGGTTCCACGCTGCGGTGGCAGACCGCGCGTCGTTTGTGCAGGGGCGCCGGGTTTGAGAATTATCTCAAAATGCGTGAATTCAGGGGATTTCTGCACAACTCGTACACCCTCGAGTGCGACGTCCGGATTAAATGTTCGCAAGCACGCGGTGATGGCGCTCATGACGTTTGCGCTCTCCGCAATCCGACGAACAGGCAAGTAGAGAGGGGCGAGAACATGGCAGAGATCGCAACCGTGGTGGCCAAGTCGACCGGCCAAGCAAGCGAAGTGTCGACAGCGACGCCGGTCGTGCTCGATGGCGCGTCCCGGGTGACGCTGAAGGTGGATCCCGACGCAGTCGCGACGATCACGCGCGGCGTGACGGGCGTGGACGACTTGGAAGTGGTGCTCGATGACGGCAGCCGGATCGTCATCAAGGACTATTTCGTCAACCACGCCGGTGAGCTCAGCGAACTCGTGCTCGAAGATGAGGACGGCGGGCTGTGGTGGTTGCGCCCCGATCCGCAGACCGGTGGATTCATGCTCGCCGGTGATGCCACGACGATCCCGGTCGCGTCCGCCGTGGCCGCCTCCGAAGAAGGCGCACTCGGCGTCGCCGCCGCGACGGGCGCGGGCCTGAGCGGGTCGACGCTCGCGCTTGCGATCGGTGCAGGCGCACTTGCGATCGGTGCCGCCGCCGCCGGTGGCGGCGGATCCAGTGGCGGCGCACCCACGCCACCGACACCGCCGCCTGCCGACACCACGCCGCCGCAGCCGCCGACCGGGCAGATCAACGGTACCGGCACCACGGTCACCGGCACCGCCGAAGCAGGCGCCACGGTCCGGGTCTTCAGCCCGGGCGGCGTGCTGCTCGGCTCCGGCGTCGCGGCCGCCGATGGCCGTTACACCATCACGCTGAATCCGGCGCAGACCGATGGCGAGTCGCTGCGTGTGACAGCCACCGATGCGGCCGGCAACGTGTCCAATCCGACGTCGGTGATCGCGCCCGACCTGACCGCCCCCGAGGCGCCGACCGCATCGATCAGCGCCGACGGCGTTACGATCAGCGGCAACGCTGAGCCGGGCGCGACCGTCACGGTCTACGACACCGACGGCAACCCGATCGCCGAGACCGTCGCGGGACCGGATGGCGCCTTCACGATCACGCTCGATCCGCCGCTGGTCGCGGGCGAGTCGCTGACGGTGACCGCGACCGATCCGGCGGGCAACGAGTCGCCGCCTGCTTCGCTGTTTGCGCCCGACACCGTCGCGCCCGCTGCACCGACGGCGGTGATCAACGCCGCTGGTGACACAGTCACCGGGACTGCAGAGGCGGGTTCGCGCGTCGACATCACCGATGCGGCCGGAAACGTCATCGGCACCGCGGTCGCCGGCACCGATGGGCGTTACACGATCACGTTGTCTCCGGCTCTGATTGCCGGCGAGACGCTGACCGTCACGGCGACCGATGTCGCCGGGAATACCTCCGATCCGGTCACACTGATCGCCCCTGATCTGACGGACGACATTCCGCCCGACGCTCCGACCGCCTTCATCAATGCCACCGGCACCGAGTTGAGCGGCGTCGCCGAACGTGGCGCGACGGTGACGGTCTACGACGCGAACAACGCGGTCGTCGGCACTACGGTCGCGGGCAGCGACGGTCGCTATGTCTTCGCACTCGACCCGCCCCGCATCGCCGGCGAGACCTTCACCGTCAGTGCGACCGATGCAGCCGGCAACGAGTCGCCCCGCACCCCGGTCGATGCGCCGGATCTGAGCGACAACATCCCGCCGGACGCGCCGACCGCCTTCATCAATGGCGCCGGCGACACCGTCAGCGGCACGGCCGAAGTGGGCGCCACGGTCAATGTCTACGACAGCACCGGTGCCCTGATCGGCAGCGGTGTCGCGAGGACCGACGGCCGCTACACGATTTCCCTCGAACCGCCGCGTACCGCAGGCGAAGCGCTGATCGTCAATGCGACCGATGCTGCCGGCAACACGTCGCCGGATGTCCCACTGACTGCGCCGGTCCTCGACACGACGCCGCCGGCACCGCCCCTGGCCGTCATCAATGCGGACGGCGACACCGTCAGCGGCACCGCGGAGCCCGGTTCGACAGTGCGGGTCTACGACGCGAACGGCACTGTCATCGGCGAGGGCCCGGCCGGCACCGACGGCCGGTTCTCGATCGTTCTGAACACGCCGCTCACCTCCGGCGAGCTGCTGACGGTCACGGCGACGGACGCTTCCAACAACGAGTCGGACCCGACGTCGCTCACTGCGCCGGATGCCACAGACAACACGCCTCCCGACTCGCCGACGGCCTTCATCAACGGTGCTGGCGACACGGTGACCGGCATCGCCGAAGTCGGCTCGACCGTGCAGGTGTTCGATCCGCAGAACGTGCTGCTCGGCACGGGCGTCGCTGGCACTGACGGGCGCTATACGATCACGCTCGTGCCGCCGCAGACCGGCGGCGAGACGCTCAGCGTCATCGCGACCGATGCCGCGGACAATCCCTCGGTGCCGACGCAACTGGTCGCGCCTGACCTATCCGTTGCCGACGTACCACCGGCGCCCGATGCGACGATCAATGACGCCGGCGACACCGTCTCGGGCACCGCAGACGCCGGTACGACCGTGCGGCTCTACGATGCGTCGGGCGCACTGCTCGACGAGGTCGTGGCGGTGGATGGCAGCTTCACTTTCACACTTTCGCCGCCTTTGACAGCAGGCGAACGGCTTTCGGTCACCGCGTCCAATGGGGTCGGCGAGTCGTTCCCGACCACCCTGTTCGCGCCGGATCTGACCGATGTCGAACCGCCCGCCCCGCCGGTGGCGGTGATCAACGCCGAGGGAGACACGGTCAACGGCAGTACTGAAGCCGGTGCGCGCGTCGAGGTACGCGCGGCTGACGGCACACTCCTGGGAAGCGGGTTTGCTGGAACCGACGGGCGCTTCGAGATCACGCTCACGCCGCCGCAGACGGCTGGCCAGGAGCTCTTCGTCCGGGCGTTCGATGCTGCGAACAACGAGTCCGGGCCCACATCGCTGGTCGCCCCCGATCTCTCCGACGTGACGCCCCCCGCGCCGCCCACCGCCGTCATCAACGATACGGGTGACGTCGTCAGCGGATTGACCGAACCTGGCGCAACCGTGCGCGTGCTCAGCCCTCTCGGCGCGCCGCTGGGCGAAGCCATCGCGGGCGCCGATGGCCGATACGCCATCAACCTGACGCCACCGCAGACCGCGGGTGAACAACTGACCGTCATCGCGACGGATGCCGCCGGCAACGATTCCGGAGCGACCTTGCTGACCGCACCGGATCTGACCGATACCACCGCCCCCGACGCGCCCACGGCGGTCATCAATGGCGCTGGCGATCTGGTCAGTGGCCAGGCTGAAATTGGCGCGAGGGTCGAAGTGCGCGCAGACAATGGCACGGTGCTCGGCAGCGGCGTTGCCGGTACCGAGGGCCGCTACGCGATCGTGCTCGACCCTGCGGTCACGGGAGGCGAAACGCTGTTCGTCGTCGCGATCGATGCGGCCAACAACGCGTCCCTGCCCACCACGGTGCTGGCGCCCGACCTGACGGATGACATCCCGCCCGAAGCTCCGACTGCGGTGATCAACGATGCCGGCGACACGGTGACCGGCATCGCCGAAGCGGGGAGCCGCGTGGACGTACGTACGCTCGACGGCGCGCTCCTCGGCAGCGCGGTGGCCGGCACGGATGGCCGGTACACCGTTGGCCTGACGCCGCCGCAGACCGCCGGCGAGGTGCTCTGGGTCACGGCGACCGATGCGGCGAACAACACTTCGCCGCCGACGCCGGCGACGGCGCCCGATCTGACCGATGATGTGGCGCCGCCAGCGCCGACCGCCGAGATCACCGATGCCGGCGACGGCGTCAGCGGCACCGCCGAGGTCGGCGCCACGGTGCGGATCACCGTCGGCGGGGTCGTCGTGGGCAGCGCGGTTGCCGGCACCGACGGGCTGTACACCATCGCACTCTCGCCGCCGCTGACGAATGGCGAGGCGCTGTCGGTCACCGCAACCGACGCCGCCGGCAACACGTCGTTGCCCACGGTCATCAACGCGCCCGTGATCGTCGACGACGAACCACCCGCACCTCCGACTGCAACGATCAGCGTGGATGGCGCCACGGTCACGGGCTCGGCCGAGGCCGGTGCCACGGTCCGTGTCCTGGATCCTGACGGACAGCAGATCGGGCAGGCGGTCGCCAATGCGGATGGCAGCTACTCGATCACGCTCGACCCGCCGCGCATTGCCGGCGAGACCCTGTCGGTCACGGCGACCGACGCCGCCGGGAACGTGTCCGATCCGACACCGCTCGTCGCGCCCGACGCCATTGCCCCGGATGCGCCCACGGCGACCTTCAGTCCCGACGGTGTCACGGTGACCGGCGTGGCCGAAGCCGGTTCCACGGTGCGGATCTACGACGCGGCGCGCAATGTCATCGGCACGGCAACCGCCGGCACCGACGGCAGCTATACGATCACATTCGATCCACCGCTGACGTCCGGCGAGCAGCTCGCGGTCACGGCGACCGATGCGTCGAACAACGAATCGCCCGCCACCGCCCTGACCGCCCCCAACTTGGGCGATGTCGATAATCCCGAGCCGCCGACGGCCAGCATCACGCCTTCGGGTGACGAGGTCAGCGGCCTGGCCGAAGCAGGCTCGACGGTCATCGTCCGCAATGCCAACACCGGCGCCGAGCTGGGGCGCACCACGGCGACGCCTGAAGGCACCTATGCGATCGGCTTCGATCCGCCGCTGACCAATGGCGAGAACCTGATCGTCACCGCGACCGACGCGGCGGGCAATGTCTCCGACGGCACGCCGCTCACGGCGCCCAACCTGGCCGACAGCGTGATCGCCTATGACGATGTGGCCCTGGCATCGCTAGACCTGATTCCCACGACGACCGATGTCAGCCTCGGATCGGCGAACTACGTCGCCCTCGTCGGGCTCGGCCTGCTCAACCTGCGTGCCACGGTGCTGGGCACGCCGAGCGTCGGGTTCACGGTCGGCGAAGGAAAGTCGCTCGACGCGGTGTTCGATTACGGTGCGGTGCTCTCGGCGGGTGTCCTCGGCGACTACCGTGTCGTGGTGCAGCGCTGGGACGGCAGCCAGTGGAGCGCGATCAACGGGCCGGGTGCGGCCACGCTGCTCGAACTCAACCTGCTGACCGGCACGGCGAGTGCCCAGCTCGATAATCTCGGCCCCGGCCAGTACCGCGCCTTCATGACCTTCAACGGCGTTGGCGTCGGATTGCTGGGCGCACTCTCGGTCGGCGGCGTCGAATCCGACTTTACGGTGCTGGCCGACATCGAAGGGCAGGCCGCGACCGGCAACGTCATGGACGCCGACGTGTCGACCGACAACACCGTGGTCTCCCTCGTCAACAACCAGGCGATCGCCGCAGGCGGCACCACGATCGTCGGGCAGTACGGCGTGCTGATAATCGACTCCGACGGCAACTACACCTACACGCCTACCGAGTCCGCGGCGAACATCGGCCAGGTCGACCAGTTCACGTACACCCTCGTCGATACCGTGACCGGTGCCACGTCGACCGCGACGCTGTATGTGCGGATCGGCAGCCCGGACGTGCCCCTGGTCTGGGACGACGCGGATCCGGGCGCGCCGGCGACCTTCGACTTCGCGGTCAACGGCGACACCGCATCGGCCGGCGTGGAGTTCGCCAACGTCACGCGCGATGTCTTCGACGCGACCCATGGCATCCAGCTCGTCGGGCTGCTGTCCACGCAGAACTGGTTCAGCAACACGTTCACCGTCGGTGCCAATGTCGACATCACGGGCACCGCGAGCCTCAATTCGCTCGTGTCGCTGCTGTCGAGCGGTTCGCTGTCGCTGCAGCAGCAGAACGCGCAGGGGGCCTGGGTCAACGTCGCGGGCGGTACGGTGAGCTACAGCCTGCTGCTCGGGCTGGTCGGCCCGGTCGCGACCCTCGACCTGTCGACGCTGGACCTTGCACCGGGCACCTATCGCTTCCGTGCGACCGTCAGCGGTGCGGGTGGCGTGGGGGTCGGGGTCAACATCGACGTCAATGGCACGTTCCTCGACGAGTACCGCGTCGTCGACACGGATGACGCAGTGGGCAACCTGCTTGCCAACGATGTGACCGGGTCCGGCTTCACCCAGTTGCGTATCCTCGATCTCGAGAGTGGCGCGTACCTGGACGTCGACGCCAACGTGCCGCGGACGATCCAGGGCCAGTACGGCGAACTGCGGATCGATGCCGGCGGCAACTACGTCTATACGCCGGACGACGCGAGTGCGTTCTTCGGCCAGCCGGTCACCGAGACCTTCACCTACCAGCTGGTGCATCCGACCGGCCAGGTGGGAACGGGTACGCTGGTGGTTACCGTGCAGCCTGATGGTGCCGGCATCCAGGCGACTGCCGAGGCGTTCGATCTCGACGCGATCACAGGCGAGGATGCGGGTGCCGAGGCGCATGGAGACGGTGGCCTCGACTTCGACGTCCAGCAGTTCTTCGATGCGTCGGGACACGTGACGCCGCTGATGGTGCGCGGCGAAGGCGATCAGGTCATCGCGCTGGACGCGCCGCGATTCGGTGACCATGCCGCCAACGCCGCCGCCTGGGAGGTGGATTACGGCGTGCCCTTGCGCCAGGAGGACGACACGGACGCCCTGTTGTCGCAGCAGTCGGTCAGTGCGCTCTGAGCCTGGCTTGCGGCACAGCGGGATGACGCGACGCCCGTCCGGCCCGGTGGCTTCCACCGGGCCGGCTGCCGGACACGGGGTTCGCTCCGCGGGTCGCTCCACGCGCGCGTGGCGTGCAGCGGGTGTGCTCGCCGCCGGCGCGATCGCGTGCGTTTGCGCGCAGGTGGCATTGGCGCAGTCGCGGCCGCCGGACACGCGCGTCGTCTTGGTCCCTTCAGCGTCGGCAGCGCCACCGGGCATGCCGGTGCAGCCGGATGACGCGCATGCGCTCGACTGGGCGGCGACGGTCCGAAATGCCGTTGCACGGTATCCGGCGATCGCCGGCGCCCGCGCGTCGATCGCGCAGCAGTCCAGCCTCGTCGACGCGGCGCGTGCCGGCTACCTGCCGCGCGTCCAGGCCGAGGTCACCAGCGGGCAGCAGGGCGAATTCGGGACGGGACAGGTCGCCAGTATCGGCCTGTCGCAGATGCTGTACGACTTCGGCAAGACGCGCAGCGCGGTCGCCCGCGAGCGCGCCGCCGAGCGGCGCGAGCAGGCCGAGTTGCTGGTCGCGATCGACGGCGTCATCGAGCAGACCTGCCAGGCGCTCATCGAGATCCATCGCTACGACTCCCTGCTCGATGCCCTGGGTGACCAGATGGCAGCACTTGCACGCGTCGAGGAGATCACCCGGCTGCGCGCGGAAGCGGGCGCCGCGACACGCAGCGATCCGCTGCAGGCACGGGCTCGCATGGAGGCGGTGGAGGCCAAGCGGGCGGCATCGCGCGCACAGATCGACCAGTGGCGCAGCCGGCTCGAGTCCTACGTGGGCGCCGAGGACGCCGCCCGACCGGTTTCGGCCGGTCCGGGCGACGTGCTGTCGCGAGCACCCGGATCGGTCGACGTCGACGACCTTCCTACACTGCAGGCCGCACGTGCGACCCGCGCGGAAGCGGAGGCGCTGTTGCGCAACGCACGCGCGCGCCGCTATCCCACGATCAGCCTCGAAGCCAACGCCAACCACCGGCTGGGGACCGCGGGCGATCGCTACGAGGATCTCTACGGACGCCGCACCTACAACAATGCGCTCGTCGCCGTGCGCAGCGATCTCTACCAGGGCGGCGCCGTGACCGCGCAGGCGCGTGCGAGCGCCAGCGCGCTCGAGGTCGCCGACGAACTGTTGCGCACCGAACGCCTGCTCGCGCTGGATACCCTGCGCAGCCAGCGCCGCGTGCGCGACGGACTGCTCGAGCGCATTAGCCTGTTCGAGCAGCGCGTGGGCAGCATCGTCGAGACGCGCGAGCTGTACTGGGACCAGTATCTGACGCTGGGTACACGCAACGTGCTCGATCTGCTCAATGCCGAGCAGGAAATCGGCCAGTCCACCGAGGATCTGGTCAATGCGCGACATGACCTGTGGCGCGCCCAGCTCGACCTGCTGCTCGCCAGCGGCAGCGCGCGTGCCGCGTTCGGGCTCGACAGTGCCGGCCCTGACGACCGCGCCGACGCCACCGGAGCCGGCCTGTGAGCACGGGCACGACCGCACCGCCCGCCCCGCATCTGCCCTGGCTGGAGGCGCTGATCACGGTGTCGCGCCACTACCGCCTCGACGGCTCGGAAGAGCGCGTCCGCGTGGAAGCCGAATGGCGTGCCCGGGCCGACACCGTCGACGACGTGATCGAGCACATGGCACGGCAGCTCGGGCTGGTGGTCGTGTTCGACCGGCTGGTGCCGGGCATGCTCGACCCGTGGCGACTGCCGATGATCGCCGACCTCGGCGATGGCCAGGTGGCCGTGCTCGAACAGATCGATGCCGATGGCACGGTCACCCTGCGCATGAGCGGCGAGCGCGGCCTGACGACCACGATCGAGCGCGACGCGCTGCTCGCGCGTGCCCGGCGCGTCCTGCTCGCCAAGCCCCAGACCTCGGTCCCCGACGCGCGCGTCGATGCCTACATCAAGCCGTGGCAGTCGGACTGGTTGTGGAAGGAGGCCCTGCGCGAGTGGCCGCGCTATCTGGACGTGATGCTCGCCTCCATGGTCGCCAACGTGCTGACCCTGGCTGCGATGCTGTTCACCATGCAGGTCTACGACCGCGTCGTGCCCGCGCAGTCGGTGCCGACGCTGTGGGTGCTCTTCGGCGGTCTGCTGATCGCGCTGACCTTCGCGTTCCTGATGCGGGTGCTGCGCACCCACATCACCGATCTTGTGGGTCGGCGCGCGGACCTGCGCATTTCCGACCGCGTGTTCGGACACGCGCTGCGCATCCGCAACGATGCGCGGCCCAGGTCCACCGGCAGTTTCGTCGCGCAGCTGCGCGAGCTCGAGCAGATCCGCGAGCTCACCACCTCGACCACGATCGGCGCGCTGGCCGACCTGCCGTTCTTCGTGCTGTTCCTCGGCGTGATCTGGCTCATCGGCGGGCATCTGGTGCTGGTGCCGCTTGCAGCCTTGCCGGTGCTGCTGATCCCGGGCCTGCTGGCGCAGCGCCCGCTGGCGCGGCTGTCGCGGGCGGGCATGCGCGAGTCCTCGATCCGCAGCGCGATGCTGGTCGAGAGCGTCCAGAACATGGACGACATCAAGCTGCTGCGCGCCGAGCCGCGATTCCAGAACCAGTGGAACCACCTCAACGAGACCACCGCGACGATCGGCATGAAGACGCGGCGCCTGACCGGCATCCTCAATGCCTGGACCCAGGAAGTGCAGCAACTGGTCTACGCCTGCGTGGTGCTGGTGGGTGCATATGCGGTGATGGCGGGCGAGCTGTCGGTCGGCGTGCTGGTCGCCAGCTCGATGCTGGCCTCGCGCATGGTGGCGCCGCTGGGCCAGATGACCGGCGTGATGGTGCGCTGGCAGCAGGCCAAGGTCGCGCGCGAAGGCCTCGACGAACTGATGAAGAAGCCGGTCGACCAGCCCGAGCGCAGCCTGCGCGTGCATCGTCCGGTGCTGCGTGGTGCCTACGTGGTCAACGAGATACGGTTCGGCTACGAGAGCGCCGCGCGCCCGGCGTTGGAAGTGAAGCGGCTGGAGATCGCGGCCGGCGAGAAGGTCGCCCTGCTCGGGCGCAACGGCGCCGGCAAGTCGACCCTGCTGCAGTTGCTGGCCGGCATGCAGTTTCCGCAGTCCGGCCAGGTGCTGCTCGACGACGTCAAGACCTCGGTCCTCGATCCGATGGACATGCGCCGCGACGTCGCGCTGCTCAACCAGCACGCGGCGCTGTTCTACGGCACGCTGCGCGAGAACCTCACGATGGGCATGCCGCATGCCTCCGATGACGACCTGCTGCGCGCCTTGGCGCTCAGCGGCGCGGACGCGGTGGTGCGCTCGCTGCCCGAAGGCCTCGACTACATGATCCAGGAAGGCGGTCACGGCCTGTCCGGCGGCCAGCGCCAGACACTGCTTCTGGCACGCACCCTGATGCGGTCGCCCAATGTGCTGCTGCTCGACGAACCGACGGCCTGGCTCGACGAGGCCAGCGAGCGCCGTTTCATCGAATCGATGACGCCTTGGCTGGCGCCGCGCACGCTCGTGGTCGCGACCCATCGCCCGGCGCTGCTGCAGTGGGTGGACCGTATCGTTGTCGTCGATGGGGGGCGCATCGTCCGGGACGGCCCGAAAGAGGAAGTCCTCGTGCGGCCGGCGCGGTCGGGCCCGGCGCGTGCGAAGGCCGGGGCGGGGCAGCCCGCATGAAGAGCGAACTGGGCGACAGCACCGGCCTTGCGCGCGCGCGCGCGCCGCTGGCTTCGCGCGTGGTCTGGGCCACCGTCGCTTGTCTGCTGGCGCTGCTGGCATGGGCGGCGGTGTTCGAACTCGACGAGGTGACGACGGGCACCGGTCGTGTCGTGCCGACCTCCCGCGAGCAGATCGTGCAATCGCTCGAGGGCGGCATCCTGTCGCGCCTGCACGTGCGCGAAGGCGACGTGGTCGAGGCTGGGCAGGTCCTCGCGCATCTGGACCCGACGCTGGCGGAGGCGACGGTCGAGGAGAGCGCGTCGCGCATGCGCGCGGCGCTCGCCAAATCGGTGCGCCTGCAGGCCGAGGTCGGGGGTGGGGCCCTGGAATTCCCGGACGAGGTCCAGCAGGACCCGGACCTGGTCCGCACGGAGACGGCGCTGTTCCAGTCCCGGCGCGACAGCCTGCAGGAAACCTCGGCGGGCCTGAGCCGCGCGCTGGCGCTGATCAACCAGGAAATCGCCTTGACTGCGCCGCTGGTGGCCCGCGGCGCGGCGAGCAATGTTGAACTCTTGCGGCTGCGTCGCCAGGCGAACGAACTGCAGAACCAGCTGACCGACCTGCGGACGCAATACATGGTCACTGCGCGCGAGGAACTCGCGCTCGCGAATGCGCAGATGCTCGAGGCCCAATCGGTCACGCGCGGGCGTAGCGATGCGCTGCGGCGCTCGACGATCGTCTCGCCGGTCAAGGGCATCGTGAAGAACGTCGAGGTCACGACGGTCGGCGGCGTCGTGCCGCCCAACGGCAAGCTGCTGGAAATCGTGCCGCTCGACGACAAACTCCTGATCGAGGCGCGCGTGTCGCCGCGCGACGTGGCCTTCCTGCATCCCGGTCAGCGCGCGGTGGTGAAGATCACCGCATACGACTACCACATCTACGGCGGGCTCGAAGGCCAGGTCGCGGTGATCTCGCCGGACACCATCCAGGACGAGGTCAAGCCCGAGGTCTACTACTACCGCGTCTTCATCCGCACCGAGCGCGATCACCTGCTCAACGCCGCGGGCCGCCAGTTCCACATCTTCCCGGGCATGGTGGCGACGGCCGACATCCATACCGGCAGCAAGACGATCATGAGCTATCTGATGAAACCCCTGAATCGCGCCGGCGAAGCCTTGCGCGAGCGCTGATCGCCGCGCGCAGCGGGACGAGCGCGCGGCTCAGCTGGCGTGCGTCGGCGCATCCGGGCGCAGACACCACAGCGCCGTGCACACCAGGGTCAGCGCCATCGGCGGCACGGCCGCCAGCGCGATCGCCGACAGCAGGTCGTCGGCCAGCAGGAACTGCGAAATGCCACCTGCCAGCAACGGTCCCACCGCGCAGAACGCGGCGATCAGGAAGCTGTAGGCGGCGAAAGCACGCGCGCGCAGGGCCACCGGGGCGAGATCCTGCAGCATGGTCGGGATCAGTGCGTTGGCGATGCAGGTCGTCAGCAGGAAGGCACCGGTCATGGCCAGGGCCGCGGACGTCGTCGGCGCGAATGCGAGCAGGGCCGCGCACGGCACCGCCAGCGCCGTAGCCGCGCCCATCAGCGCCGGACGCGCGCGCAGGCCCAGGCGCCCGCGCAGCGTGCGATCGACGATCCACGCCACCGGCAGACTGAGCATCGTGCCGGCGAACGTGAGAATGCCGAGCGTATGGCCGACGCCGCCCAGATCGGCCGCATAGCGGCGTTCGAGCGCCATCGCGATCATCGGCACCAGGGCCTGCACCGCGATCGCGATGCCGCCCGCGGCGCCGACGAATAGCAGCATCTGACGCAGGTGTGCGCGCACGAACCCGGGCAGCGACGCCGCCCCGGACGCCGCGCTGACGGAGGTCTGGCGCGGCGGATCCAGCGTCAGGGCGCCCAGCGCCAGCAGCGGCAGACCGCCCAGCGCCAGCAACGCCATCGTGCGTCGCCAGGGTTCGAGATGGCCGAGCCAGCCGACGCCTTCGAGACCGCCCATCAGGGCCAGCAGATCGCCGCCGAGATAGAAGCCCGCGCTGGCGCCGAGCGCCATCAGCGCCGCGAAGGACAGATTGGCGGCCACGCGCATGCGTTCGCCGACGAGGTCGGGGATCAGCGAATACACGATCGGAATCATCGCGAACTCGGTGATGCCGGCGGCGGCGCGGCCGGCGAAGAACCACGCGAAGTTCGGTGCCAGCGCCCCGAGCAGGGTCAACAGCGTCCACGCCGCGATCAGCGCCAGCAGGATGCGCTTGCGCGAGTGCCGGTCGGCCAGTCGTGCCAGCGGAATCGCCAGCGCGCTCGCGATGAGGATGCCGGCGATGCCGTGCAGGGCGCCCATCACCGCGTCGCCGACGTCGAAGGTCGCGCGGATCGCGGGCGAGAGGATCGACTGCAGCCCGCGGTCGCTCATCTGCACGCCGCAGGTCAGGCCGAGGAACAGCACCGTCGCGATACCGGCCCGCGACGTGTCGGTCACGGGCCGATCGGTGGTCATCGCGATCGCGTTCTGCATGCGGGCCGATCCCATCGTCGCAATGCTTACCAGGTGTAGCGCGCGCTGGCGGTTACGGTGCGCGGGTAGCCGTAGTAGCACCACGCGGCCGAATTGCAGGTACTCACGTACTGCTTGTCGCCCAGGTTCTGCACGTTGAGCTGGTAGCGCCAGTTGCTGACGTCGTAGTGCGCGGACGCGTCGAACAGGGTGTGCGACGGTGCTTCCCATGCATTGCCCACGTCGCCGTAGTGTTCGCCGACGTAGCGCACGCCCGCGCCGAACCCGAGCCCGCGCAGCGCGCCATCGGTGAAGGTGTAATCGCCGCCGACCGACGCGCTGTGGCGCGGTTGAAGCGGGATCCGGTTGCCCAGCGTCGCGGCATCGGTGGTCTTCGTCAGTTCGGTGTCGATCAACGCGTAGGCGCCGTAGAGGCTGACGTTGCGCGCGACATTCCAGCGGCCTTCCAGCTCGAGACCGCGCGAGGTGTACTGGCCCTGCTGGATCGAAAAGCCGGTGTTCTCCGGGTCGATCACCGAGACGTTGTTCTGGCGGATCTCGTAGGCCGCCGCGGTCAGCAACAGATCGCCGTCGACGGGCTGGTATTTCACGCCCACCTCGACCTGCTCGCCGGTCGTGGGTTCGAACGCACGACCGCCGCGCGCCGGGGCTTCGGTGCCGCCGACCACTTCGAACGACTGGCCCCAGCTGGCATACGGCGCCAGGCCGTTGTCGAACAGGTAGGTCAGGCCGACGCGACCGGAAAACCGGTCGTCGCTCTGGTGCGCGCCGTTGGTGTCGGTGCCCACGAAATCCTGGCGTCCGCCCAGCGTCAGCAGCCACCTGCCGGCCTTGATCTGGTCCTGCAGATACAGGCCGGTCTGCGCGGTCCGCTGCAGCGTCTCACCGGTGAACACCGGAACGACGTTCGGCAGCGAACCGTAGACCGGATTGAACGCGTCCAGTCCCGGTACCGCGTCGTCGGCGGTGAAGCCACCGAAGCCGTAACGGTAGTCGCTGGTCAGGCGGCGGTAGTCGAGGCCGGCGAGCACCGTGTGCTCGACGCGGTCGCCGAAGCGCCACTGAAGGTTGTTGTCGATGCCGAAGGTCTTCGCGTTCTCGCGGATCGACCAGGTATAGCGGTACAGCGTGCGGTCGCTGCCGGCCTGGAAGCCGTTCGGCAACACCATCACCGTCGGGTCGACCTTCGAATCCTCATAGCGCACGTTCTGCTGGAACCGCGTGCCGTCGCCGAAGTCATGGCTGAAGTCGTAGCCGATCGCGGCGACGGTCTTCACGTAGTCGTTGGTGTTCGGTTCGCCCGTGTAGAGGCTCGGGCTGATCTGGCCGTTCGGATTCGGCAGCAGCGTGCCGACCGCCGGCAGGAAGCCGGCGCCGTTCTTGGTGTCGGCCTTCTGCCAGCGCGCCAGCAGGGTCAGCGTGTTGGCCTCGTCCAGCGTCCAGGTCAACGACGGCGCGAAGTAGTAGCGGTCGTCGTGGATGGTGTCGACGAAGTTGTCGCTGTTGCGGGCCAGGCCGGTCAGGCGATAGCGCAGGGTGCCGCCGTCGCCGAGCGCGCCGCCGATGTCGAACGCGGCCTGGCGCATGCGGTCGGTGCCGACCTGCACCTCGACCTCGTTGGCCATGTCCTCGGTCGGGCGCTTGGTCACGTAATTGACCAGACCGCCCGGCGGCATCGCGCCGTAGTTGACCGAGGCCGGGCCCTTGAGCACTTCGATGCGCGCCATGCCATAGGGCTCGATGCGCGTCTGGCCGGTCCAGGTGCCAGTCGGCAGGGCCAGACCGTCGAGATAGCGCGCCGGCTGGAAGCCGCGCACCAGCAACCATTCGCTGCGCGTGTCCATGCCGTAGACGCCGCCCTGGGCGCCGGCCACGTACCACATGGCTTCGTCGACGGCGTGCAGCCCGCGATCCTGCAGGTCGCGCGCGGTGACGATCGAGATCGACTGCGGCACTTCGATCAGCGGCGTGTCCGTTTTGGTCGCGGTGCCGGTGTTCTTCGGAATCGGCGCGGTGACCTGCACCGTATCGAGCGTCGTGGCGTCCTGCGCGGCGGCGACGCCCGCGGCAGACAGCACGGACAGGGCGAGGGCGGCGCGGATCGCGACGCTGACTGGACAGAGGGCTGCGCGGAACTGGACGGACATCGGGTCTGGAGTCTCGAAGGGGCGGGTTGCGGAGCTGCGCTGATCGATCACCGGTCCGCGGCACAGGCGCGAACCGTTCGCGGTAGTGCAATGCGAATCATTGTCATTCTGTGCCTGTTACAGGCGCTTCGCAATCCCGCGTCCGTCCCGCCGCGCCCGTGTTCTGCGTTACCATCGCCGTCCGTCATCCTGCAGACAGGTGGCCCGCGGCAACGCCGGCCGAGCGTGCGACATGAGCACTACCACCGCCCAGCGCTGAACGCCTCGAGGCCTCCTGCACCAGGCGCCTTCGCGGCGCCTTTTTCTTGGCCGCCACGCGGCCTGTGGACCGGATTCCGGTCCAACTCCCGACATCCCAGATACCGGTCCCCATGATCACGATCACGCTTCCCGACGGCAGCCGCCGCGAGTTCGACCATCCCGTCTCGGTGATGGACGTTGCCCAGTCCATCGGCCCCGGCCTGGCCAAGGCTACCGTTGCCGGCAAGGTCGACGGCCGCCAGGTCGACGCCTCCGACCTCATCGACCAGGACGCACGCCTGCAGATCCTGACCCCGAAGGACGCCGAGGGCGTGGAGATCATCCGCCACTCCTGCGCGCACCTCGTCGGCCACGCGGTCAAGCAGCTGTACCCGGATGCCAAGATGGTCATCGGGCCGGTGATCGACGACGGCTTCTACTACGACATCTACTCCGAGCGCCCGTTCACGCCCGACGACATGGCCGCGATCGAAAAGCGCATGGCCGAGCTGATCGACACCGAGTACGACGTCATCAAGAAGATGACGCCGCGCGCGGAGGTCATCGAGACGTTCAAGGCCCGCGGCGAGGACTACAAGCTGCGCCTGATCGAGGACATGCCTGACGACATCACGCAGATGGGTCTGTACCACCACCAGGAATACGTCGACATGTGCCGCGGCCCGCACGTGCCGAACACACGGTTCCTGAAGGCGTTCAAGCTCACGCGCATCTCCGGCGCGTACTGGCGTGGCGATTCGAAGAACGAGCAGCTGCAGCGCATCTACGGCACCGCCTGGGCGGACGCCAAGCAGCTCAAGGCCTACATCCAGCGCATCGAGGAAGCCGAGAAGCGCGACCACCGCCGCATCGGCAAGGCCCAGGAGCTCTTCCACCTGCAGGAAGAGGGGCCGGGCCTGGTGTTCTGGCATCCCAAGGGCTGGGCGATCTGGCAGGTGGTCGAGCAGTACATGCGCCGCGTCTACGTCAACAGCGGCTACGGCGAGGTGCGCTGTCCGCAGATCCTCGACGTCGCGCTGTGGAAGCAGTCCGGCCACTGGGACAACTACAAGGAGAACATGTTCTTCACCGAGTCCGAGAAGCGGACCTATGCGGTGAAGCCCATGAACTGCCCGGGCCACGTGCAGGTGTTCAACCAGGGCCTGCACAGCTATCGCGATCTGCCGATCCGCTACGGCGAGTTCGGCAGCTGCCACCGCAACGAGCCCTCCGGCGCGTTGCACGGCATCCTGCGCGTGCGCGGCTTCACCCAGGACGACGGCCACATCTTCTGCACGCCCGACCAGGTGGAAGGCGAAGTGCGCGATTTCCACGCGCAGGCGCTGAAGGTCTATGCCGACTTCGGTTTCGACGACATCCAGATCAAGATCGCGCTGCGCCCCGAATCGCGCCTCGGCGACGACGCCACCTGGGACCGCGCCGAGGATGCGCTGCGCAGCGCGCTGCGTTCGGCTGGCGTGGAGTGGCAGGAGCTGCCGGGCGAGGGCGCATTCTACGGCCCGAAGATCGAGTACCACCTCAAGGACGCGATCGGTCGCACCTGGCAGCTGGGCACGATGCAGGTCGACTTCATGATGCCCGGTCGCCTGGGCGCCGAGTACGTCGACGAGCACAGCCAGAAGCAGCATCCGGTGATGCTGCACCGGGCGATCGTCGGCTCGATGGAGCGCTTCATCGGCATCCTGATCGAGCATCACGCCGGCCAGTTCCCCAGCTGGCTGGCCCCGGTGCAGGCCGTGGTGATGAACATCACCGACGCCCAGGCCGACTTCGTCGATGAAGTCCGGAAATCCCTTGCAAATCAAGGTGTCCGGGTCGAGGCCGATTTGCGGAACGAAAAGATCGGCTATAAGATCCGCGAGCACACGCTGCAGCGCGTGCCGTATCTGCTCGTGGCGGGAGACCGCGAGAAGGAGAACGGCATGGTCGCCGTACGCACGCGGACCGGGGAAGACCTGGGCACGATGTCGGTCGAGGACTTCGCCGCCCGCCTGCGCAGCGAGCACGTTCCAGCATGATTCCTTCACCGGCGCGGCGCCATGATGGCCCGCACCGGACGGCCCGCCGGCCCTGACGCCGGCGGCATGTTCCATTTCGGAGATTTCGAGTATTAGCACCCAGGACAAGCAGAACCGGCGTAACAGTGAGATCCGCGTGCCGCGGGTCCGTGTCATCGGATCGGACGGCGAGATGATCGGCGTCCTGTCGCGGGACGACGCCCTGCGCGCCGCCGAAGACGAGGGTCTGGACCTCGTCGAGATCCAGCCGAACGCCGATCCGCCGGTCTGCAAGATCATGGACTTCGGCAAGTTCAAGTTCGAAGCCCAGAAGAAGGCCAACGAGGCCAAGAAGAAGACCAAGCAGCAGGAAATCAAGGAACTCAAGTTCCGGCCGGTCACCGACGAGGGCGACTACCAGATCAAGCTGCGCAACATGCGACGGTTCCTCGAGGAAGGCGACAAGGTCAAGGTCAACATCCGCTTCCGTGGCCGCGAGATGAGCCATCAGGAGCTGGGCCGCGAGATGGCGTCGCGCATCGAGGCCGACCTGGGCGAAGACATCGTCATCGAGTCGCGCCCGCGCCTGGAAGGCCGGCAGATGGTGATGATGATCGCGCCGAAGAAGAAGACCTGACGGGCGTCCTTCGGGGCCGCTGTCGGTCGAAAGAGGCGTGGCGAAAGCCGCGCCTTTTTCATGTCCGGGCCGCGGTGTCCATGTCGGACCGCCTGATCGGGGCGCGGCCTGCGGGCAGCCTTGGCATACGCGCACTGCCGCGGCAGGGCAAACCGATGATTTGCAAGCGCAATCGCCGCGCGGCATAATGCGCGGCTCCCGGTTCGCCGGGTGGCACCACCAATCCAGGACCGGCCTGGATCCCGTTCGGGGTCACAGGCTCAAACATTGGCATGGGCAGGAATGGAAAGCGTGGCGAAAGCCACCGCCCGGCCAGTAAAAACGCATCCTACAAGGACTCTCGCAATGCCCAAGATCAAGACGCACCGGGGCGCCGCCAAGCGGTTCCGGAAGACCGCGTCCGGCAAGTACAAGGCCGGCCACGCAAACCGCAGCCACATCCTCACGAAGAAGGCCACCAAGCGGAAGCGCAACCTTCGTCAGACGAACCACATCCCGGCGTGCGACTCCGGTCGTCTCGACCGCATGCTGCCGTATCTCTGAGGAGGACTGACCCATGGCACGAGTCAAGCGTGGCGTCCAAGCACGTCGCCGTCACAAGAAGGTTCTCGGCCGCGCGAAGGGCTATTACAACGCCCGTCGCAAGGTCTTCCGCGTTGCCAAGCAGGCCGTCATCAAGGCCCAGCAGTACGCGTACATCGGTCGCAAGCAGAAGAAGCGCGATTACCGTTCGCTGTGGATCACGCGTATCAACGCGGCCGCACGCATGAACGGCATCAGCTACAGCCGTTTCATGAACGGTCTGCTCAAGGCCGGCATCACGCTGGACCGCAAGGTCCTGGCCGATATCGCGGTCAACGATGCCACCGGCTTTACCGCGCTCGCCGAGAAGGCGAAGGGCGCGCTGGCGGCCTGAGGCCGTCGTCTCCACCGTAAAGCGGTACTGCCGCCGGATCCGTCCGGCGGTCACGTGGGGAAGGGCGCAAGTCCTTCCCCATCGTTGTTTCTGGCGCCGGGAATTTCCCGCGCCGCATTCCCCCATCACCGACGGGCCAGCAGTGCGATGAGCGAAATCGACTCCCTTTCGAACCAGGCGCTTGCCGATATCGATGCGGCCACCACGCCCGAGGCGCTGGAGACGCTGCGCGTCGCACTGCTCGGCAAGAGCGGCAGCATCACCGCGCAGCTCAAGGCGCTCGGTGCGCTGCCGGGCGACCAGCGCAAGGCCGCGGGCGAGGCGATCAACCGTGCACGCGATGCGATCGGCAGCGCGCTGTCGACGCGCAAGGTCGCGCTCGAAGATGCCGCGCTCGACGCGAAGCTGGCCTCGCAGACCATCGACGTGACCCTGCCGGGCCGCGACGGCGCGCGCGGTGGCGTGCATCCGATCAGCCGCACGCTAGAGCGTATCGCCGACATCTTCGGACGCCTGGGTTACGAGCTCGCCGACGGTCCCGAGATCGAGGACGACTGGCACAACTTCGAGGCGCTGAACTTTCCGCCGCACCATCCCGCGCGCGCGATGCACGACACGTTCTACTTCGGCGACGGCCGCCTGCTGCGCACGCACACCTCCGGCGTGCAGGTGCGCTACATGGGCGAACACGCACCACCGCTGCGCATGATCGCGGCCGGCAAGGTCTACCGCTCCGACAGCGACCAGACGCATTCGCCGATGTTCCACCAGGTCGAAGGTCTGCTGGTCGACGAACACGCGACCTTCGCCGATCTCAAGGGCACGCTGAGCGAATTCGTCCGCGCGTTCTTCGAGCGCGATTTCGAAATGCGCTTCCGTCCGAGCTACTTCCCGTTCGTCGAGCCGGGCGCCGAGGTCGACATCGCCTGGCAGCAGGCCGACGGCAGCACGCGCTGGCTGGAAGTGCTGGGCTGCGGCATGGTCCACCCGAACGTGCTCAAGGCGGTCGGCATCGACCCCGAGCGCTACACCGGTTTCGCGTTCGGCCTCGGTGTCGAGCGCTTCGCGATGCTGCGCTACGGCGTGGACGATCTGCGCGCGTTCTTCGACAACGATGTGCGCTTCCTAAGGCAGTTCGCCTGAGGCACCGTGATTGGTGATTCGTGATTGGTGATTCGGAAAAGCGGGTCACGCGCATGGTCACCGGTTGCGGAAACGCTGCTTTGTCGAATCACGAATCACCCATCACGAATTACGGAATTTCACAATGAAATTCAGCGAAAACTGGCTGCGCCAGCACGTCAAGACCGATGCGAGCCGCGAAGAACTGGCCGCGACGCTGACCGCGATCGGCCTCGAGGTCGAGGAGATCACGCCGCTGGGCACTTCGCTGGAAGGCGTCGTCGTCGCGCGCATCGTCTCGGCCGAGAAGCATCCCGAAGCCGATCGCCTGCAGGTCTGTCAGGTCGACGCTGGCGGCACGACGCTGCAGATCGTGTGCGGCGCGCCGAATGTGCGGCCGGGCCTGGTCGCGCCACTGGCGACGATCGGCACGCAGGTCGGTGACCTGACGATCAAGGCCGCGAAGCTGCGTAGCGTCGAGTCGAACGGCATGCTCTGCTCGGCAAGGGAACTCGGCATCGATGCCGATGCGTCCGGTCTGCTGGAACTGCCGGACGACGCGCCGGTCGGCACGCCGTTGGCCGACTATCTCGGCCTGCCGGACGCGACCATCGAACTGAAGCTCACGCCCAACCGCGCCGATTGCTTCGGCATCCGCGGCATCGCCTTCGACGTGGCCGCGGCCTGCGGCAGCGAAGTCGCACCGCTCGATGCGCCGGCCGTGTCGCCCACCTCGGACGCATCCCTGCAGGTCGTGCTCGACGCAGGTGCGGACGCGCCGCGTTATCTCGGTCGCGTGATCGAAGGTGTCGACGCGACGCGTCCGACGCCCGTCTGGATGGCCGAGCGTCTGCGCCGCAGCGGCATCCGTCCGGTCAGCTTCCTCGTCGACGTCACCCAGTACGTGATGCTCGAACTCGGCCAGCCGATGCATGCCTTCGATCGCGACCTGTTGACGGGCCCGGTCGGCGTGCGCCGCGCGCGCAAGGGCGAGGCGCTCAAGCTGCTCGACGGTCGCGACGCGACGCTGGACGAACAGTTCCTCGCGATCACAGACGCGGACCGCGTCGTCGCGCTGGCCGGCGTCATGGGCGGCTTCGACACGCGCGTGACCGACGGCACCCGCAACGTGTTTCTCGAATCGGCGCACTTCGCGCCGGATGCGATCATCGGCCGCAGCCGCAAGCTGGGCCTGCATACCGATGCCGCGCACCGGTTCGAGCGCGGTGTGGATCCCGAACTGCCGCGCACCGCGATCGAGTACGCGACGCGCCTCATCCTCGATGTCGCCGGCGGCACTGCTGGTCCGGTGACCGCGGCCGAACTCGACGCGCACATCGCCACCCCGCGCACCATCGCCCTGCGCCGCGCGCGCCTGGCACGCGTGCTGGGCCTGACCGTCGAAGATGCCGAAGTCGAACGCATCCTGCGTGCGCTGGGTCTGGACGTCGTGGCCGACGACGCCGGCTGGCAGGTCACCGCGCCGACGCGCCGCTTCGATCTGGCGATCGAGGAGGACCTGATCGAAGAGGTCGTGCGCATCCACGGTTACGACCGCGTGCCGACCACGCTGCCGGGCGGCGCCACGCGCATCGCCGCGCCCAGCGAGACCCGCGTCGCCGAGGCCGAGCTGCGCCGCCAGATGGTCGCGCGCGATTGCTTGGAAACCGTCAACTTCGCCTTCGTGGATGCGTCGCTGCTCGCCGCGTGGCAGATGGCGGCCGGCAGCGTGCCGCTGGCCAATCCCCTGAGCGCCGAACTCGGCGTGATGCGCACCGCGCTGCTGCCGGGTCTGGTCTCTTCGCTCGCGCGCAACCTCGCGCGTCAGCAGGATCGCGTGCGCCTGTTCGAACTGGGTAAGGTGTTCGCGCAGGCCGAGGCCGCAGGCGCGGCGCCGGTCGAGACGCTGCAGGTCGCGGCCGCGGTTGCCGGCGATGCCGGTGCCGAGCAGTGGGGCGATGCGTCGCGCCCGGTGGACTACTTCGATCTGAAGGGCGATCTCGAGGCGCTTGCCGCCGTCGCGGGTGCGCAGCTCTCGTTTGCGCGCTCGACTGCGCCGCATGGCCATCCGGGCCGCTCGGCCGACGTGCTGCGCGACGGGCGTCGTGTCGGCTGGATCGGCGAACTGCATCCGCGCCTGCTACGCGCCTTGGACATCGACGTGCCCGTCGTCGCCTTCGAACTCGAAGCCGCGGCATTGCAGGCACGTCCGCTGCCGCGCGTGACCGGCCTGTCGAAGTTCCCGTCGGTGCGTCGCGATCTCGCCATCGTTGCGCCCGAATCGGTCGACTGGGCCGCGCTCGAGGCGACGGTTCGTGCATCCGCGGGACCGCTGCTGGCCGACGTCCGCCTGTTCGACCGTTACGCCGGGCAGGGGGTCGAAACGGGGTTCAGGAGTCTCGCCATGGGCTTGATTCTGCAGGAAAGTTCACGCACTCTGACCGACCGCGATGTCGATGCCGTCGTCGCGGATGTGGTGGCCGCGCTGGCGCGCCAGCACGACGCGAAGATCCGGGGCTGAGCCTCACAGGGGGGTGGTGGCGTGGCACTGACGAAGGCGGACATGGCCGAGAAGCTCTACGAGGAAGTGGGCTTGAACAAGCGCGAGGCGAAGGAATTCGTCGACGCCTTCTTCGACGTGCTGCGCGATGCGCTGCAGCAGGGCCGCCAGGTCAAGCTGTCGGGCTTCGGCAATTTCGACCTGCGCCGCAAGAACGAGCGCCCGGGCCGCAATCCCAAGACCGGCGAGGAGATTCCGATCTCCGCGCGCACGGTCGTGACCTTCCGTCCGGGGCAGAAGCTCAAGGAACGCGTCGAGGCGTACACCGGCTCGGTGGGCGCGCTCCATGCTTGACCCGGGCAGCAACCGCGAACTGCCGCCGATTCCGGCGAAGCGCTACTTCACGATCGGTGAAGTCAGCGAGCTGTGCGACGTCAAGCCGCACGTCCTGCGTTACTGGGAGACCGAGTTTCCGAGTCTCGAGCCGGTCAAGCGCCGCGGCAACCGTCGCTACTACCAGCGCCACGACGTGCTGATGGTCCGCCAGATCCGCGGCCTGCTGTACGAGCAGGGTTACACGATCGGCGGCGCGCGCCTGCGGCTCGAAGGCGAGGGCGCCAAGCAGGAGTCCGCACTGAGCAACCAGATCGTGCGCCAGGTGCGCATGGAACTCGAGGACGTGCTGCAACTGCTCAAGCGTTGATCGGGCATGGGCGAAACGCCCGCTTCCCGGTATAATTTCCGGATTCCGGGGTATAGCGCAGCCTGGTAGCGCACTTGTCTGGGGGACAAGTGGTCGTCGGTTCAAATCCGGCTACCCCGACCATCTTCAACGAACGGCCCGCGTGCGAACGCGGGCCGTTTCGTGTGTGCGTTGCAGAACGTGTCAGCGCGTGTCGAGCGCCTCGCGGCCCGCGTCGCTGAGGTCGATGTCGCCGTCTTCGGCAAGCACGGCCAGGCCGGCATCGACCGCCCACTTGGTCTCGGCCTCGCTGATCGGCGTCGTGCTGTCGATGTCCTGCAGGATCCGGCGCTGGTCGTCGGTGAGCGTCATGGTGGTTCCGGTATCGGGGAGGGGCCGTCACCGTATCGACCGGTGCGTGGGCGGACTGTCGCGCGTGGCTGAACACGACGCTGCTGCCGTGCCGACCGGCATGCGCACGTGCCTGCCACGCTTTGTATGCTCGGCCTTCATCTCCTTGAACGGATGTCGCTGATGGACAAGCGGTTCGGCGTGTGCGGCGTGGTGCTGGCCTTCGCACTGGTGGTCCCGTTGGCATACGCGCAGACGGCGGACTTAGTGCCGTCCGCTACCTCGGAGGTGCGTGATCTCGACACGGTGGTCGTGACCGGCGTACAGCCCGGGCCCGGGCTGTGGCGCGCGCGGCGCACGGACGGCCACACGCTCTACATCCTCGGCACGCAGTCGCCGCTGCCGGCCGGCATGACCTGGAAGGCGGATGAGGTGCGCGAAGTGCTGGCGCGTGCCGGCGCCGTGCTCGGACCGCCGGGCGTGCAGATGGGGGCGGACATCGGGTTGTTCGGCAGGCTCACGCTGGCGCCTTCCGCATTCCGTGCGATGCGCAATCCGGATGGCGCGACGCTCGACGAACTGCTGCCGCCGGATCTCTACCAGCGCTGGGCCTCGCTCAAGCAGCGCTACGTCGGTCGCGATCGCGGCATGGAGCGCAAGCGTCCCTTCATCGCGGTCTACCAGCTCTATCGCGCGGCCCTGGAGAAGAACGGGCTGGCCGAAGGCGGCATCGTCGGCCCGGTGATTCAAGACGCGCTCAAGGCGCGCGGGATGGAGGTCACGCCGACGGTAGTGTCGATCAAGGTCGATGACCCGCGCGGCGCGCTGCGCACGTTCCGGCAGGAAACCCTGAAGCCCGAAGACCTGGACTGCGTGCGCGGCACGCTCGACATCATCGAACGCGATCTGCCGCGCGTGGCGGCGCGCGCTAACGCCTGGGCCGTGGGCGACATCGCCGCGCTACGCGCGATGGACGACGCGCAGGCACAGGTGATGGCCTGCCTGTCTGCGTGGACGGCGAGTACGACCGCGCGCGAACTGGGTCTGCGCGATATCCAGGTGAGAGTGGGCGAGACCTGGCTCGCGGCCGTGGACAAGGCCATGGCCGAGCACGACACCGTGTTCGCCTCGGTGTCCGTCGATGCACTGCTCAAGCCGGACGGACATCTGGACAGTCTGCGCCGGCGCGGCTACACCGTGCTCGCGCCCGACGAAGCGGACATGGTCGAAGACGGCACCGACCCGCAGGACGACGGCACGCCGTGACCCGGGAGTGCCGCGGGCCATGGGCCCGCGGCGTCGCAATCAGCCCGCGGCGGCGGCCTGCAGATTCGCGCTGCCGCCACGCACATGCGGCCAGCGGCGGAGCACCGCCTCGCGGATGCCGGCCGCGTCGAGTCCGGCCTCGGTCAGCAGGTCCTCGCGGCTGGCGTGATGCTGGAACGCATCGGGCAGGCCGAGATGCAGCATGGGCAGGGTCACGCCTTCGGCATTGAGCAACTCGGCGACACCCGAACCGGCGCCGCCGGCGACGACGTTGTCTTCCAGCGTCACGAAGCCCTCGTGGGTCTGCGACAGCTCCAGCAGCAGCGCGCGGTCGAGCGGACGCACGAAGCGCATGTTGACCAGGGTCAGGCCGAGTTCGGCGGCGACCTGTTCGGCGGCCGGCACGATCGCGCCGAATGCCAGCAGCGCGACACGCGCGCCACGCTTGCGCAGTTCGGCCTTGCCGATCGGCAGGACGTCGAGCGTGGTGTCGACGGCGACGCCCGGGCCGGACCCGCGCGGATAGCGCACCGCGGCCGGACCTTCGAACCGGAAGCCGGTCGTCAGCATCTGCCGGCACTCGTTCTCGTCGGCCGGCGCCATCAGCACCAAGTTCGGCACGCAGCGCAGGAAGCTCAGGTCGAGATTGCCGGCGTGCGTGGCGCCGTCCGGTCCGACCACGCCGCCGCGGTCGATCGCGAACAGCACATCGAGCTTCTGCACGGCCACGTCATGGACCAGCTGGTCGTAGGCACGCTGCAGGAAGGTCGAATAGATCGCGACGACCGGCTTGGCGCCCTCGCAGGCCATGCCCGCGGCGAGCGTCACCGCGTGCTGTTCGGCGATGGCGGTGTCGAAGTAGCGCGCGGGATATTCCTTGCTGAAACGCACCAGGCCCGAGCCCTCGCGCATCGCCGGGGTGATGCCCAGCAGCAGCGGATCGGCGGCGGCCATGTCGCACAGCCAGTCACCGAAGACATCGGTATAGGTCGGCTTCTTGGCGCCGCCCTTGGCGACCAGGCCCTTGTCGGGATCGAACGGCGACACGGCGTGGTAGCCGATCTGGTCGCCCTCGGCGAGCTCGTAGCCCTTGCCCTTGGTCGTGATGACGTGCAGCAGCTGCGGGCCCTTCAGGCCCTTGAGCGTCTTCAGGGTCTCGACCAGCGCCTTGACGTCGTGACCGTCGATCGGACCGGTGTAATGGAAGCCCATTTCCTCGAACAGCGTGGACGGCACGAACATGCCCTTCCAGTGTTCTTCCCAGCGACGCACGAACTTCGCGGTCGGGTTGTTCTTGTCGCCGAGCAGCTTCTTGCCACCTTCGCGCAGTGCGTTGAGCGTGCGGCTGCCGGTCGCGCGACCGAGCATCTTGGTCAGGCCACCGACCGCCTCGCTGATCGACATGCGGTTGTCGTTGAGGATCACCAGCACGTCCGGCTCGGGCTCCATGCCGCCGGCGTGGTTGAGTGCCTCGTAGGCCATACCGGCGGTCATCGCGCCGTCGCCGATCACCGCGACCACGCGGCGGTCGTTGCCGGCCTGCGCATTCGCCACCGCCATGCCCAGCGCGGCCGAGATCGAGGTCGACGAATGGCCGACGCCGAAGGTGTCGTACTCGGATTCCTCGCGCTTGGGGAACGGCGCCACGCCGTCCTTCTGCTTGACCGTGTGGATGCGGTCGCGGCGGCCGGTCAGGATCTTGTGCGGATAGGTCTGGTGACCGACGTCCCACACCACGCGGTCGTGCGGCGTGTCGTAGAGGTAGTGCAGGACCGTGGTCAGCTCGATCACGCCGAGGCCGGCGCCGAAGTGGCCACCGCTCTTGCCGACGGATTCGATGAGATAGGCACGCAGTTCGTCGGCGATCGCAGGCAGTTCGGACTCGTCGAACTGGCGCAGGTCGGACGGCGCGTCGATGCGCGAAAGGCGCGGGTAGCGCGTTGAATCGATCATCCGCCAATTGTACGCCGCGACCCTGCCGCTGGCGTCACCGGCCTGTCATCGATGGCGCGGCTTCAGCGGCGGCGCAGGCGGGAGAAAAAGCCGCTCGCGCGCTCCGGCGGTTCGGCTACGACCGGCGTTTCGACCAGCGGTTCGGCATACCCGGTGGCGAGGTTCGCGTTCACGAAGCGCACCACTTCCTCTGCCGGCAGGCCGCTGGCCTGGATGATCTCGTCCAGCGTCGCCGGGCCCTTCATCATCGCGGTCGCGATGCGGAAATGGCGCGGGTATTCGCGCTCGGTCTGCGGCCACTTGTTCAGCTGGTAGCGCGCATCCGGGTCGTGTTCGGGCGCCAACGCGCCGTCGCCGGCGAGCAGACCACCCAGCCAGACCAGACGCAGCAGGGGCTGCGGAGTACCGGCGGCGCCGGCCTCGCGTGCCCATGTCGCATCGTCGATCGACTCGAAGGCGTCGCGTTCGATCGGCCCGGCGAAGTACTGCGTCAGCGGCTTCAGCGTCGAGGGGCCGTGGTACTGCTGCGCGCCGAAATCCAGCCAAAGCGTCGGACCGGTTTCACGGCGATAGCGGCGACGACCGCGCAGCACGCCGGTCTGCAGCCAGGTAGCGAAGGGCAGGGCGCGTTCGGGCTCCGGCTCGGGTTCGAACTCCGGCACCGGTGCGGGGTCTGCGGCTTCCGCACGGTCCGTGACGTCCGGCGCCGGGGCGTCCGACGCCTCGACCGCAGCAGGTGCAGGCGCCGGCGGGACCGTATCCACGACGGGGAATGCGGCCTCGGCCGCTGCAGCTGGGACCGGTGCGTCCAGTGTCTCCACGCGTGTCGACTCGACGGAAGCCGGCTGCGTCACCGGTAGTGCTGGCGCCAGCTCGACATCCTGCGTCGCCGCGATCTCCCGCAGCAGGGCAGCCATCGCGTTGTCGTCGAACGGACGTCCCAGGCGGAAATGCGTCTGCACTCGCGGCGCAGACGTCAGGCCGATGATCTGCTTGCCCGCCGCGTGCAGGCGCAGCCAGCTCATCGGGCCGTACATGCTGTCCATGTCAACGATGACGTGTTCGGCCTCGGCTTCGGCGATCAGCGCAAAGGCATCGCCGAGCTGCGCATTGGCGCCGGAGAACGCCGCGCGCAACGCGGTTTCGGTGGCGTTGTCCATTCCGCTCAGGGCGATGGTCAGGGGCATGCAGGCGTTACCGGGCGACGCGGCGCGAGTGGCGCCATCGGACGAGTGTAGCCAGTGCGCCGCTTGCTGTGCAGCGCGAAACCGACAGTCCGTGCGGAATTCACCCCCGATCGCGACGCGGGAGATGAGTGCTGAGAAAGGCCATCTGGTCAGCCAAGATGTTGCGGTTGCTCAGGATCAGATGCTCGATCCAGCTCGGCCGGAACGGCACTGCGAGGAGCGGCATCGACGCTTCCTGCGGCGTGCGCGCGCCCTTGCGCGAATTGCACTGGAAACACGCGCTGACGACGTTTTCCCAGATGTCGAGGCCGCCACGCGACAGCGGTTCGACGTGATCGCGCGTGAGCACCTGGCGCCCCGCGCGGCGTCCGCAGTACAGGCACAGCTGGTGGTCGCGGGCGAACAGCGCGGTGTTGGTCAGTGCGGGCGTGGGATCGGTCGCGCTCGCGCGCACGTGGCTGCGGCCGGCGATGATCGGATGCAGGTCCATGCGGCTCTGCGTGCCGGTCGCGCGGCATAGACCGCCATGCACGGTCATGCACGGATCGCCCAGCGTCCACGCGACCGCGCCACGCGCGTACAGGCAGGCGGCGTCCTGCCAGCTGATCCAGTTGAGCGCGCGCCCTTGCGCATCGAGCGCGAGCAGGCGCACCGCGTCGCGTCGCGGTGCGAGTGGAGGAAATTCGGGGGAGACTCCGGAGTCCGGCGCTGCTGCAGAGCCGGTGGGGATCAGGCGTGTGATCGCGCTGTATGCCTCCATTGGAGACCGAGCATATACCCGATCGATGACACTTTGTGCAATCGATGACGCCGATGTTGCGGCACCCGAGGGGCGCGCGACATCGGCGCGGAACCTCAGCTGTCCAGCGCCTCGTCGGCAATGCCCAGCAGCGACGCCGGGCCGCTTGCGATCGCGGCGGCGTGGGTCTTCGTGCGCGGCAGGATGCGGCTGAAGTAGAAGCGCGCGGTCTCGCGCTTGCCCGCCTTGAACGTCTCCGGGCGCGCGGACGCATCGGCGACCGCGACGCTGCGCGCCCACCAGTAGGCCAGCGCGACGTAGCCCGAGAAGAACAGATAGTCGTAGGCGGCCGCGCCGATCTCTTCCGGATCGGCTGCAGCGCGTTCGGCGATCGACCGCGTCAGCGCCTGCCACTCGCCGGCCTTCGCCTGCAGCGGTTCGACGAACTCGGCCAGCGCCGCATTGCCCGCGTGCTCCACGCAGAACGCCTCGACCATGCCGAGGAACACGCGCAGGCCTGCGCCCTGCAGCTGCAGGGTCTTGCGGCCCATCAGGTCCAGCGCCTGGATGCCGGTCGTGCCCTCGTAGAGCGTGGTGATGCGCGCATCGCGCGCCAGTTGTTCCATGCCGTGTTCGGCGATGTAGCCATGGCCACCGAAGCACTGCAGCGCGTGATAGGTGCACTCGTTGCCCCATTCGGTCAGGCAGCCCTTGACGATCGGGGTGAGGAATCCGAGCAGGTCGTCGGCCTGCTTGCGTGCGTCGGCATCGGCGGCGAGTTCGGCGCTGTCGACCAGCGAACCGGCGTGATAGGCCAGCAGACGACCGCCTTCGGTCAGCGCCTTGCAGGTCAGCAGCATGCGACGCACGTCGGGCTGCACGAGGATCGGATCGGCCGCCTTGGACGGCAGCTTCGGACCCGACAACGCACGCGACTGCAGACGTTCGCGTGCGTAGCGCAGCGCGTTCTCGTACGCGCGCGTGGCCAGGCCCAGCCCCTGCACACCGACGCCGAGGCGCGCGGTGTTCATCATCGTAAACATCGCCATCAGGCCCTTGTGCGGCTGGCCGATGAGATAGCCCTGCGCGCCGTCGAAGTTGATGACGCAGGTGGCCGAGCCGTGGATGCCCATCTTGTGTTCGACCGCGCCGCAGCGGACCGCATTGCGCTCGCCGATGCTGCCGTCGCGCGCCACCTGCACCTTGGGCACGATGAACAGCGAGATGCCGCGACTGCCTTCGGGCGCGTCGGGCAGGCGTGCGAGCACCAGATGGATGATGTTGTCGGTGAGGTCGTGCTCGCCGGCGGTGATGAAGATCTTGGTGCCGGTGATCGAATAGCTGTCGTCGCCGGCCGGTTCGGCGCGGGTCTTCAGCAGGCCCAGATCGGTGCCGCACTGCGGCTCGGTCAGGCACATGGTGCCGGTCCAGGTGCCGGCGATCAGCGGCTTGAGGAAGACCTCCTTCTGCCAGTCGGCGCCGTGATGACGCAGCGCGTTGACCGCGCCGTGCGACAGCAGCGGGAAGTTGCTCCACGCGAGGTTGGCTGCATCGATCATCTCCTCCAGGCAGATGCCCACGCCGTGCGGCATGTTCATGCCGCCGTACTCGGCCGGCGCGCTCATGCCGGTCCAGCCCCCTTCGACGAACTGGTCGTAGGCGTCCTTGAAGCCGTCGGGCGTGGTGACCGCGCCGGTGGCCTTGTCGAAACGCACGCCCTGTTCGTCACCGACGCGGTTGAGCGGCGCGAGCACGGTTTCGCACAGGCGTGCGCATTCGTCGAGCACGGCGTCCAGGGTCTCGCGGTTGGCGTCCTCGAAGCCGAGCGAGGCGAACAGGGTCTCGACCTGCAGCACGTCGTGCAGCGCGAAGCGGATGTCGGTCAGCGGGGCGTGGTAGGTGCTCATGTGTTGGCTCGTATTGCGCCGACGTGTGTGCGTCGGGCGTGGAAGGTCGATTGGCGGATCGGCTCGGGTCAGCGCATCACGCCCGGCAGGCCCGGCACCGGACCCACGGCGCCATCGCGGCGCACGCTGTAGTCACGGGCGCTGCCGCGGTCCTCGGGCGCGGCGCGGATGCTGCCGTCGATCCGATAGGCCAGCGAGCGGCCGGACGCCAGCGCATCGGCGGCATGCAGGCGGCCCTCGGCGGACGGTGCCAGCGTCAGAGTCAGGATGTCGGCCGATTCCGGTCCGATGGTCAGCGGCGTCGTGGTCTCCAGCGTGCCGGCCGATTCGCCGCCGACCGAGACCGCGAAGCGCACCGATTCGAAGCGCATTGGGATGCTGCTGTAGTTCTGCAGGCGCAGGTCCACCGACCAGGTGCCATCGGCGCCGACACTCAACTGCTGGATGCTCGCGGTGGGTTCGGACACGCGACGCGGCCCACTCACGCAGGCGACGAGTGCGCCGGCCATCAGAAGGATCGTCAGCAGTTTCCACGGCTTCATGCGCTGCACTCCGGATTGCAGGTGGAGGCCGATGTTAACGCGTCGGCGGTCGACGACCGCCCTGCGGAACTTCCCGGTGCCGGACCGATTTCGAAAAACGGTTGCCGTTCTTCGACGCGCCCCGTATCATGCGCCTCCCGCAGTGGCCGGGTAGCTCAGTTGGTAGAGCAGGGGATTGAAAATCCCCGTGTCGGGGGTTCGATTCCCTCCCCGGCCACCATTGCGGAAACGTCGAAGGCCCGCCATGTGCGGGCCTTTCGCGTTTTGAGGGTTCGCCCCGGTTTACCCCGGGGCCGCTGGCGGCGCATGATCCCGACGCGCCATGGGGGCGCCGGAGATCCGTCATGCCGACTGCCCAGTTGTCCGTCTACTTCTTCCTGCAGGCCGCTGTGATCCTGCTGGTCTGCCGCCTGGTCGGAAAGCTCGCCCAGCGCATGGGCCAGCCGCAGGTGGTCGGCGAGATGATCGCCGGCGTGACGCTGGGGCCGTCGCTGCTGGGCTGGATGTTTCCGGGCCTGCAGGCCGCGCTGTTCCCGGCGCAGACGCTCGACACGCTGTACGTGTTCGCGCAGGTCGGCGTGGGTCTTTACATGTTCCTGGTCGGCACCGAGTTCCGTGGCGATCACTTCCGCTCACGCATCCGGGGTGCGTTCTCGGTGTCCATCGCCGGCATCGTGGTGCCATTCGCCCTGGCGTTCCTGATCACACCCTGGCTCGTCGGCGTGCCGAACCTGTTCTCGGACAACGTCAGGATTTCCGATGCGTCGCTGTTCCTCGGCGCGGCGATCGCGATTACCGCGTTTCCGATGCTCGCGCGGATCATCCACGAGCGCGGTCTCACCGGCAGCCCGCTCGGCACGCTGGCGCTGACGGCAGGTGCCGTCGACGACGCCGCAGCCTGGTGCATCCTGGCCGTTGTGCTGGCGAGTTTCGGCGGCAGCTGGGACAGCGCGTGGCTTGCGATCGGCGGCGGCATCGCCTATGCGGTCTTCATGCTGACGATCGGCCGTCGTCTGCTGCGGCGCTTGGCGGACGCGGTGCGCCCGGATGCCCCGCTGAGCGCGACCATGCTCGCCGTCGTGCTGATTCTGTTCTGCCTGAGCGCATGGCTGATGGATGCGATCGGCGTCCACGCGGTGTTCGGCGGCTTCCTGCTGGGCGCCTGCATGCCCAAAGGTGCGCTGGTCGAGAAGTTCCGCGAGATGCTGCAGCCCTTCGTCGTGGTGTTCTTCCTGCCGATGTTCTTCACCTTCTCCGGTCTGAAGACGCATCTGGGCATGGTGTTCGAGCCGCAGCTGATGCTGGCGGCGATCGCGATCCTCGTGGCCTCGTTCGCCGGCAAGGGCCTCGCGTGCTGGGCGGCGGCGCGCATGGCCGGCGAGAGTCCGCGCGATGCACAGGCCATCGGTGCGCTGATGAACGCCCGCGGCCTGATGGAACTGATCCTGATCAACATCGGCCTGCAGGCCGGCGTGATCAAGGAAGGCCTGTTCTCGATCCTGGTGCTGATGGCCATCGTCACCACGCTGATGGCGACGCCGCTGTTCAACTGGATCATGCGGCGTCGCGGCGTGGATGCCGCAGTCGCGACGAGTCCCGGGACGGGCTGAGGCTCAGGGCGTCGCCGCGCGGCGTACCTGGTCGTACAGGCCGCCCTCGGCGAAATGCGTGGCCTGGGCCTTGTCCCAGCCACCGAAGGCGGCCTCCACGGTGACCAGCGGCAGGGTGCGGAAACGCGCCAGCTGCGAGGCCGGCACGCCGTCGCGCAGCATCGGCCGGAAATGGTGCTGCGCGACCAGACGCTGCGCGTCCGGCGTGTACAGCGTCGCGACGTAGGCCTCGGCCAGCGGCCGCACGCCATGCGCATCGGCGTTGCGTTCGACCACGGCGACGGCTGGTTCGGCACGGATGCTGATCGAGGGATACACGATCTTGAAGGCGGGGCTGGTCGCCGGATCGGCGAGCACGCGCAGCGCGTCGTTCTCCCAGGCGAGGAGCACGTCGCCCGTGCCCTGTCCGACGAAGCGGTCGCGCGCGCCACGCGCACCGTCCTCCATCACCGGCGCATTCGCATAGAGGCTGCGCATGTAGCCGAGCACGCGTGCGCCATCGCGGTACGCACGCGAAGCCCAGGTCCACGCCGCGAGATAACTCCAGCGCGCCACGCCCGAGGTCTTCGGGTCGGCGGTGACGACGGCAACATCACCGGCCAGATCGTCCCAGTCGGTGATGTGCTTCGGTTGCCCTTGCGCACGAGGAACACGACCGTCGACGTATACGGCACGCCCGCGTGCGGCATGCGGTGACGCCAGTCGGCATTCAGCAGGCCGGCCGCGGCGATCCGGTCCACGTCGGCGGCGAGCGCGAGCGTGACCACATCGGCCGGCTCGCCCGCGATGACCGCGTCTGCCTGCGCCGCGGAGCCGCCATGTGTCTGCGCCACCTCCACCGCATCGCCCCCACGCTGCCGCCACTGCGTAGCGAACATGCGGTTGTAGTCGGCGTAGAACTCCCGCGTCGGGTCGTAGGACGCATTGCGGAGCACGAGGTCTTCGGCATTCGCCGCGGACACGACGGCGAAGAGCATCAGCAGGCAGGTCAGCGCACGGCACATGGATGCGCTCCGGGGCGGGGGGGTGTCACGACACTACCGGCGATGCGACGCCCGCGCATCCGGCGCGACCGGTCCGGGTGTGCCACCGCTGCAACACGGCGTTGCCGCGTGCGTGACGGCTCGCCACAATCGCAAGGTCTTCGTGCGTCAGGGCGGCACATGCAAACAGCGGACAGCGATCTCGCCGGCCTGGAGGCGGAGAGCATCCACATTCTCCGGGAGGTGGCGGCCGAATGCCGACGGCCGGTGATGCTGTATTCGATTGGCAAGGACAGCTCGGTGCTGCTGCATCTGCTGCTGAAGGCGTTCGCGCCTGCACGGCCGTCGATTCCACTGTTGCACGTGGACACACGCTGGAAGTTCCGGGAGATGATCGCCTTCCGCGATCGGCGCGCGGCCGAAACCGGGCTGGATCTGCACGTCCATGTGAATCCCGACGGCATTCGCGATGGGATCGGTCCGCTGAGTCACGGGGCCGCGGTGCACACCGATGTCATGAAAACGCTGGCCTTGAAGCAGGCGCTCGCAGCGGGTGCCTACGATGCCGCCATCGGCGGCGCCCGGCGTGACGAGGAGAAATCCCGTGCCAAGGAACGCGTGTTCTCGTTCCGCGACGTCGCGCACCGCTGGGAGCCGCGTCGGCAGCGTCCCGAGCTGTGGAACCTGTACAACCCGAAAGTCCGCGAAGGCGAAAGCGTCCGCGTGTTCCCGCTGTCGAACTGGACCGAGCGCGACGTGTGGCGCTACATCCGCCAGGAGGACATTCCGGTGGTGCCGTTGTACTTCGCTGCCGAGCGGCCCGTCGTCGAGCGCGACGGTCTGCTGATCGTGGTCGACGACGACCGGTTCACGCTGCGCACCGGCGAACGGATCGAGCACCGCCGCGTGCGGTTCCGCACGCTGGGCTGTTACCCGCTGACCGGTGCCGTGGAATCTGCAGCCGCAGACGTGGACGCGATCCTGGCCGAGATGGCGGATGGCCGGCAGTCCGAGCGTGCCGGCCGCGCGATCGATTATGCGCAAGGCGCGGGCATGGAAGCCAAGAAGCGCGAGGGCTACTTCTGATGGACGACCGGATCCTGCGGCTGGTCGCCTGCGGCAGCGTCGACGACGGCAAGAGCACGCTGATCGGCCGCCTGCTGCATGCGACGGGCAATGTCCCCGACGACGAACTCGCAGCACTGGCCAGCGCCAGCTCGCTGCACGGAACGCGCGGTGCCCAGCCCGACTATGCGTTGCTGCTGGACGGCCTGGCCGCCGAGCGCGAACAGGGCATCACGATCGATGTCGCCTGGCGCCATTTGCTTACACCGCGCCGACGGTTCTGATCGCCGACTGTCCGGGCCATGTCGAGTACACCCGCAACATGGCGACCGGCGCGTCGACTGCCGATGCGATGCTGTTGCTCGTCGATGCCTCGAAAGGCCTGAGCCCGCAGACGCTGCGGCATACGGCGATCGCCGCCTTGCTGGGCGTGCGCGACGTGGTGCTGGCGGTGAACAAGATGGATCGCGTCGGTTTCCAGCAGGCGCCGTTCGAGGCGATCCGCGCCGCATACCGGTCCCACTGCGAAGCGCTCGGCATCCTGCGCGTGACCGCCGTGCCCGTGGCTGCCGCCGATGGCGACAACGTGTCCCACCCGTCCCCGCGGCTCGGATGGTTGGAAGGCCCGAGCGTGCTGGCGGCGATCGAGGCGCTGCCTGCGACCGGACACCTGCAGCAGGTCGACTGCATGCCGGTGCAGGGCCTCCTGCGCACGGCCGACGGCGCACGCTGGTATGCAGGGACCTGGCAGGGCAGGCCGCTGACATGCAGCGCGCTGTTGCGCGTCGCGCCGTCGGGCCGTGCCGTCGCGGTCGACGCACTGTACGTCGCGGGTACGTCTGCCGTGGAGGCGCAGGATGGCGACGCCATCACCTTGCGTCTGGCCGACGAGGTCGACGCGGGCCGTGGCGACGTGCTGTTGCGTGACATGGACGATTGCGAGCACAGCGACCAGTGCCTCGCCGACCTGCTCTGGTTCGACGACACGCCGATGCTGCCCGGCAGGCGCTACATGTGCCGGACACCGGGCCGGACCACCGGCATGCGCATCGGGGAGCTCAAGCACCGGCTCGACCCGGTCTCGCTGCAGCCGCTCGCGGAGCGGCAACTGGTCGCGAACGACATCGGCCGCGCCACCATCGCGCTGGATGCGCCGATCACCTTCGCGCCTTACTCGACCTCGCGCGCGCTGGGCGCGTTCGTGATCGTCGATCCGGTCAGCCATGCCACGCTGGGCGCCGGCATGATCCGGCACGGCTTGCGCCGCGCCGACAATCTGCACTGGCAGGCGCTCGATATCGATCGTGACGCGCGCGCGGCGATGAAGGGGCAGCGTGCGCGCTGCATCTGGTTCACCGGGCTGTCGGGCGCCGGCAAGTCGACGATCGCCAATCGCGTCGAGCGCACGCTGCATGCCAGAGGCATCCACACGTATCTGCTCGATGGCGACAACGTGCGCCACGGGCTCAATCGCGATCTGGGTTTTACTGAAGCCGATCGCGTCGAGAATCTGCGTCGCGTATCCGAGGTGGCCCGGTTGATGGCGGACGCGGGGCTCGTGGTGCTCGTCAGTTTCATCTCGCCGTATCGCGCGGAGCGCGCCGCCGCGCGCGCGATGTTCGACGCGGGCGATTTCGTCGAGGTCTTCGTCGATGCGCCGCTCGCCGAAGTGGAGCGGCGCGATCCCAAGGGGCTTTATGCGAAGGCACGCCGTGGCGAGCTGCCGAACTTCACCGGCATCGACGCACCGTACGAAGCACCCGAGTCACCCGAGATCGTGCTGGATGCGCTGCGCCAGGACCCCTCGACGCTCGCCGGCCAGGTCGTCGCCTATCTGGCCGCAACGGACTGAGCCCATGCGGGACCGGCGCTGAGGCCGGTCCCGGGTGGAGGCTTCAGCAGCAGCCGTGATCGCCGTGGCGCGTGCCGCTGTCGGCGACGACTGCCGCGCCGGTGGTTTCGCCACGCTGGCTGGCGTGATGGTGCTCGGCGATCACGCGCGCGACACAGGCGGTGACGCGCTTGCCCATCTCGATGTGCAGGAACTCGTTGGGACCATGCGCGTTCGAATGCGGGCCGAGCACGCCGGTGATCATGAACTGCGCGCCAGGGAACTTCTCGCCGAGCATGCCCATGAACGGGATCGAGCCGCCTTCGCCCATGTACATCGCCGGCTTGTCGAAGAAGGCCTGGCTGGCATCGTCGATCGCCTGCGTGAGCCAAGGCGACATCGCCGGCGCGTTCCAGCCGGTGGCAGCCTTCTCGAGATCCAACGTCACCGTCGCGCCGTTCGGCGCGTCGGCCAGCAGCACGTCCTGCAGCAGCTGGCCCGCGCGCTTGCCGTCGACGGTCGGCGGCAGGCGCAGCGACAGCTTGACCGCGGTATGCGGGCGCAGCACGTTGCCGGCCGACTGCAGTGACGGAATGCCATCGATACCGGTGACCGAAAGCGCCGGGCGCCAAGTGCGGTTGAGCACCAGTTCCGACAGGTCCTCCGACGCCTGGCCCTGCGCATCCTTCGGGAACATCGGGCGCAGCGCGCCGGTCAGCGGGAACTTGTCGTAGATCGCGGTATCGAGCACTTCCGCGGCGCGACGCGCCTGCTCCAGACGCTCGGCCGGAATCTCGGCATGCAGGCCATCGACGAGGATGCGACCGGTGTTCTCGTCCTCGATGCGCGACAGCAGCTGGCGCAGCAGGCGGAAGCTCGACGGCACCACGCCCGAGGCGTCACCCGAGTGCACGCCTTCGTCGAGCACCTTGACGGTCAGGTTGCCGCCGGCGAGACCGCGCAGCGAGGTCGTGCACCACAGCTGGTCGTAGTTGCCGCAGCCCGAGTCGAGGCACACGACCAGCGACGGCTTGCCGATGCGATCGGCGAGATGGTCGACATAGGCAGGCAGGTCATAGCTGCCCGATTCTTCGCACGCTTCGATCAGCACCACGCAACGCGCATGCGGCAGGCCCTGGTCGTGCAGCGCGAGGATGGCGGTCAGCGAACCATAGATCGCATAGCCGTCGTCGGCGCCACCGCGGCCGTAGAGCTTGCCGTCGCGCAGGACCGGCTTCCACGGCCCGAGATCTTCGTCCCAGCCCGTCATCTCGGGCTGCTTGTCCAGATGGCCGTACAGCAGCACGCAGTCGTCGTTGCTGCCGCCATTCGCCGCCGGAATCTCGATGAAGATCAGCGGGGTGCGGCCTTCCAGGCGCACGACGTCGAGCGTCATGCCGGGGATCGACTGCGCCTTCGCCCAGTCGGACATCAGGGTCACCGCCTGCTCCATGTAGCCGTTGGCGACCCAGTCGGCATCGAACATCGGCGACTTGTTGGGGATCCGGATGTACTCGACGAGCTGGGGGACGATCTCGTCGTCCCACTTGGCGGCGACGAAGGTATCGGTCTGGCGGGTATCCATGCGGCGATTCCAGTGTTCGGAAACCACCCATTCTACGCGGCCACCAGTTGTAGGAATTTTCCTACACGAGGTCGAGCGTTCGGCCGGCTTCGGGCACGCAGGCCGGCGGATATTCTGTTCACGTGGCGTTGGGAAGACTGGCACGACCGGCAAGGACGAGTGCATCGCCAGTCGGGAATGGAATCCACCCAACACCAAGGAGCAACACGACATGAAGTCGATCCGAGCCGTACTTGCGTCGCTCTGCCTCTCGCTTCTGCTTGCAGGCACTGCATTCGCCAACGAGGGCGGGGAAAAGGTCAACATCAATACCGCGGACGCAGCCACGCTGGCACGTGTGCTGCACAACGTGGGGCAGGCCAAGGCCGAAGCGATCGTTGCCTACAGGGATGAGAACGGACCGTTCCGCAGCGCCGAGCAGCTGGCGCAGGTGGGCGGAATCGGCTTGAAGACGGTCGAGCGGAATGCCGACCGGATCGAGCTGGGCACTGCCGGGTCGCAGGCGGCAGCATCGCGGGCACCGAGCCCGCCTGCTGCAGCCGGGAGCAAGGGGGCGGCGCAACTGCGCTGACTTTGACCCATCGCTGCCGACGACACAGGGAGTGTCGTCGGGAGACGAGGAGCAGGACGCTCCGGGGGACCGGCAGGATGCCGCTACATGGACGTAATCGTCGCCCGCCGCGCATCGGATGCACGGCGGGCGACCCTTTCTGGGGCATCGTATTTTTTCCACGGGCCACACGTGGGCCTAGGGCTGACATGCGTGGTCCACCCCAGGGCCAGTTATCAGGACGGCGTCACAGCTGGCATGCGGTCGGCATCAGGACGAGCAGGCTGGAACGCGCTCGAGCATGTCTGGACGATTGGTCTCGAGAAGAAGTCGGGGCGTGCGTCCGCCGGACTGCCCGGCGGATTGGCGGATTGGCGGATGGCCCGACGCACGGAAACCCCGGTCAGATGGCCGCCTCGAGACGGTTGCAGTGCCCGACGCGTTCGCGGGTGCACGACGCTCTAGACTGGCGGCATGAAGGTATCACCGGCAGTTCGTCATCTCCGTGCGCAGGACGCGCAACGTGTGCGCTGGCGCAACGGACTGGGCTGGACGCGCGAAATCTATGCCGAGCATGCGGTGGGCGACGATAACTGGTCCTGGCGGTTGTCGATCGCCGATATCGAGCAACCCGCCGCCTTTTCCCGGTTCGAGGGCGTCGAGCGCGAGTTGATGCTGCTGTCCGGCGACGGGCTGGTCCTGCGGTTCGAGGATGGACAGCACGCCGATCTGCAGCCACCGCATGCGCGACTCCGCTTCGATGGCGGACGCGCGGTGTCGGGTGAACCCGCGGGGCCGGGCGTGAGCGCGCTCAATCTGATGTGGCGCGCGCCGCAGATCGTGGCCGAGACTTGGCACAGGCCGCTGGTGGGCACGATGGTCGTCTTCGTCGATCCGGGCGACTGCTGGGTCGTGCACGTGCTGGGCGGACACGCGCGCCTGATCGGCGACTCGGTGCCGGCGCATGCGGAGCAGGGCGACACGCTGCTCCTGTACGCGCATCAGGCGCGCACGCGATACGTGCTCGATGGCGGCGGCGCGCTGGTGCTGGCCCGATTCTCACCGCGGCAAGACAGGGCTCCCGCAGGCGATCTGCCCGGCGGCATCTGACGGGCAGAACGATCAGCGGTTGCTGCCGAGCGATCGGGCCGTCGCGACGCACGGCACGTCGGGAGCCGGGCATCTCCAGCGCGCGGCGAGTTGCGGCGGACTGACCTGCCCCGTGCCGGGAGCGGTCGCCACACGGCGACCACCCTTGCCCGGGGGGCCGTGCTCAGAACGACACGTTGAGGCTCAGCCAGAGGTTCCGCGACTTGTCCTTGTTGTTGTAGTCGTCGAGGTACGTCGGCGTGTAGGCACCCGTCGTTGGGTCCTGCGTGAAGACCGTCTGGAACGAGGTGAAATCTTCGTCGAGCAGGTTGTTGATGCGGGCGTTGAGCCGGACGTTGTCGTTGAACGCGTACTGCGCGCCCAGATGCAGGACGGTGTAGGACGCGTACTCCCGGCGCATGCCGTCGACGAAATCGCGGTATCGCTTGGAGCGCGCTTCGGCGATCAGCTGCAGGCTGAAGGCATCGGTCGCCTGCCAGTTGAAGCTGGTGTTGGCCATGTGCCGCGCGGTGTTGGTCAGCGGCAGGCCGATCTGTGCGCCGCTCAGCTGTTCGCTGTCGGTGTAGGTGTAGTTCGCACGCAGGGACATGGCATCGTTGATGCCCCAGCGGCCGGCGACTTCCGCGCCCTGCACGCGCACCTCGTCGATGTTGATGTTCTGCGCGTAGGTCGTGTAGCCGAGCAGCGCGTAGTCGCCGAGGTTCGCGCAGGGGCGCACGCCACCGGTCTGCTCGCAACTGAGGTTGGTTTCGCCGCGCGCGATCTTGTCCTCGAAATCATTGCGGAAGATCGTGACGTTGAAGTTGTGCAGGCTGTCGGACGAGGTCCAGTACAGCGCGAGCTCGCTGTTGACGCTGGTCTCGGGCTGCAGGTCCGGATTGCCGACGAAGGGCAGCGTGCCCTGTGAACCGAAACCGATGATGCCGTCGTAGAGATCGGTGGTCTTGGGCGTCTTGTAGCCGGTGCTGACGCCACCCTTGAGGGTCCAGCCCTGTGCCAGATCGTAGACCGCGTACGCACGCGGACTCACGTGGCTGCCGAAGACGTTGTGGTCGTCTTGGCGCACGCCCAGCGTCAGGGTCAGGGCCTCGACCGGGCTCCAGTTGTCCTCGACGAACACGGACCACATCTTGTGGTCCTGCACGGTGCCGGCGCCTTCGCCGCCGCCTTCCATGCCGAAGACGCCGTCTTCCAGTTCGCCGTCGATCACCTGGCCGCCGACGATGACGTGGTGCTGTTCGCCCACGGCGAAGTCCAGCTTGGCGTCCAGCGTGTACTGGCTGCTTTCCATCGTGCGCTTGGGGCGGGGCAGGAAGGTGTCCACCGCGATCGCCTGGCGCTGGCCCACGCTCAGGCCGGCGTAGGGGCCGGTGCCCCGGAAGATCTGCTGGTGCAGCAGGCGCTCCTCGACGGTGAAGGGCAAGGTGCGGCCGTGATTGCCGGTGTCGATATGGGCGAGCGACACGAAGCTGTTGCCGAACGCCCACTGGCCCTGATGCGTCACCGACCACTGGTCGCGGGTGAACTTCTGTTCGGCCACGTAGCCGACCTGCGGCGCGGCGCGCCAGATGCTCGTCAGTCCGTCCACCGTGCCGAGCGGATAGGACTCGGTGCCGAGATTGTTGATGAAGGGCGTGTTGTCGTAGACCTGCCGGGAGGTGTCGTAGTCGAAGACCACGCTCTGGTGCTCGGTGGCGTTCCAGCTCAGCGTGACGCCGGCGCTCTTGTTGCTGTTGTCGACGGTCTTGCCGCCACCCCCGAAGCCGAGACTGCGCTCGAACTGGGTGCCGTCGGGCGCGGTGATGACCTCGTACTCCGGCGTCGAGGCGTCGCGCTCGTACCACGAGCCGCGCACGCCCAGGCCGAGCACGCCCGGCACCAGCGGGCCGCTGAGCGCGAAGTCGAAGGTGCTGTCGCTGCCGAAGTCGCTGTTTTCCTGGAGGCTGTGGCCGATCGTCGCCGAGCCGGTCCAGCGGTCGGAGACCTTGCGCGTGATGATGTTGATGACACCACCGAGCGCGTCCGCGCCGTACAGCGTCGAGGCCGGTCCGCGGATGACTTCAATGCGCTCGATCATGTCCAGCGGCGGAATGTGGTTGAACTGGTTGCCGCCGAAGCTGTTGGGATAGATGTCGCCGTGGTTGTTCTGGCGCTTGCCGTCGATGAGGATCAGCGTGTAGTCCGAGCCCATGCCGCGCAGGCTGATGGTGCGCTGGCCGGTCTTGTCGGACGTCTCGCCGACATCGACGCCCTCGAGGTCACGCACGGCGTCGATCAGCGTTATGTACGGGCGCTTCTCGAGTTCCTCGCGCGTCACGATCGAGATGCTCGCCGGCGCATCGGTGAGTTTCTGTTCGAAGCCTGCCGCGGTGACGACGACGGGGTCGAAATCGGTGGGAGAGGTGGTCGGCGCGGTGTCCGCGAAGACGGGCGCGGACAGCAGGGCGCACAGCGCGGCGGCGAGCGGACGACGGATCGGAGAACGGGTCATGGAGGTCTCGTTGAACGGAAGGTGCGCGCGGCGTGGCGGCTGCTGGCCGGAATGGAATGCGCATGCGGGCATGCGACAGGCCGCACGTCGCTGCGTCCGGACCGGACGTGCGGCGTGCGGTGCGCCGGCGGACCGGCGGATCGGGCGTCAGCGGGGTGGTGCGCGGCCGCGGTGCTGGCGGCGGAGTGGCCCTTGTCGGCGCGGTCGGGCCGAAGGGTGCCGGCGTCTGCTGCGACGGCTGGGGCGCAGGACCGGCGGTGCCGCCGCCAGGGCGGCGACGGCGATGATCGTGCATTGCGGCAGATGCCCGCGCGGTGCGCGGGGTGCCTCGGCGAGCGAAGCCGGTTCGGTGGGCGTGGGCAATTCGCCGCCATGATCGAACTGCGCCGCGTCCGGCAACAGGCCGCTCGAGGCCGTGGCGGCCAGCGCAGTGGGTCCCAGGGTCGCCGCCCACAGCATCAGGAACAGCAATGCAGCGGCGACCACGCGCAGAACCGCAAGCGCGCGATCGCGCAGCTGCGGCTCTATCGGTGTGTGGTCGCCATGCGTCACGCGGATTCCCCGGGGCGCGATGCCCCGGTGGAATCTTAACCGAGAATGATTCTCGACATCAAAGGAAAACGATTGCCTTTCGCTGCCGGCGTGCGGCGCGGATCAGTCGCGATCGTCCCGCGTCCAGACACCGCCATGCTCCACCTTGGTCGGAAACTTGGCGACCGGCTCGTAAGCCGGCGCGCACAGCGCACGTCCATCGCGTACATCGAACTTTGCGCCGTGCAGCACACATTCGATCGTGCCCGCGCCGGTGTCGAACTCGCCGCCACCGGACAGGCCGAAATCCTCGTGGCTGCACTGGTCCTCGAGGGCGTAGAGGTCGCCGTCGAGGTTGAGGACGATGATCGGCGTGCCGGTCACTTCGTCGAAGGTCGTGCGCATCTCGCCGGGCAGCAACTCGCCGGTCGGGCAGACGAAGGTCCAGGTCTCGCTCATGGCGTGTCTCCGAAGGTCTTCTCCAGCACTTCGAAGCGCAGGTCGTCGCGTCGCGGAATGCCGAAGCGGGTATCGCCGTAGGGGAAAGGCTTGAGGACGCCGGTGCGGCGATAGCCGCGGCGCACGTACCAGGCGATCAGGGCGTCGCGCACGTCGATCACGGTCATGCGCAGGCCCGGCAGCTGCCAGTCCTCGCGGGCGATGCGTTCGCATTCGGCCAGCAGGGCGTCGCCGGTGCCGCGACCCTGCAGGGTCGGGTCGACCGCGAACATGCCGAAGTAGCCGTACCCGTCGTCGATCGCGACGTGTGCGCAGGCCGAGGGTCCGGATGCGCCATCGATGACGACCACGCGACTGTCGGCGCGCTCGATGTCGGCGCGCAGCACGTCGGGATCGATACGGGCGCCGTCGAGCAGATCGGCCTCGGTGGTCCAGCCGCTGCGGCTGGACTCGCCGCGGTAGGCGGACGTCACCAGCGCCACGAGCGCGGGGATGTCGGCGATGGTGGCGACGCGGAAGGGATGGGCGGGCATGGCGGCGTGCGGAAACGGAATCACCGCATTATCCCGCCACGCGGTCGGCCTGTGGACCCGTGCTGGCGCGGGCGACGTCTGCAGGCCTGCGGATCGATGCCGCCATCTCGCGCATCGCTCAACCGAGCAGCGTGCGCACCCTGCGCAGCGCGGCGACGAAGGCGTCGATCTCGGCGTGCGTGTTGTAGAACGCAGGCGAGGCGCGGCATGTCGCGGCGACACCGTAGAACTGCAGCAGCGGATGCGCGCAGTGCTGGCCGGAACGGATCGCGACGCCCTCCAGATCGAGCAGCGTGGCCAGATCGTGCGCATGCGCGCCTTCGATCAGGAACGAGACCACCGCGGCCTTGTCCGGCGCAGTGCCGAAGATGCGCAGGCCGTCGATCTGCTGCAGCGCCTCGGTCAGGTGGGCCAGCAGTTCGGCTTCGCGGCGCTCGACGTGGTCCAGGCCCAGCCGGTCGAGATAGTCGACCGCCGCGCCAAGCCCGACGAAGCCGGCGATGTTCGGCGTGCCGGCCTCGAAGCGGTGCGGCGGATCGTTGTAGACCGTCTTCTCGAAACTGACTTCCTTGATCATCTCGCCGCCGCCCAGGAACGGCGGCATCGCCTGCAGATGCTCGCGGCGCGCCCACAGCGCACCGGTGCCGGTCGGCCCGCACATCTTGTGGCCGGTGAAGGCATAGAAGTCGCAGCCGATCGCGGCGATGTCGACGCGGCGGTGCGGCACGGCCTGCGAGCCGTCGATGACGGTGACGATGCCGCGCTTGCGCGCCTCGCGGCAGATCTCCCGCACCGGATTCACCGTGCCGAGCACGTTGGAGACGTGGGTCAGCGCCAGCAGTTTCACGTCGGACGTCATCGCGCGGCGCAGCGCGTCGAGATCGAGCGTGCCGTCCTCCAGGATCTCGGCCACGCGCACGGTCGCGCCGGTGCGCTCGGCGATCAGCTGCCACGGCACGATGTTGGCGTGGTGCTCCATGCGCGAGACGAGGATCGTGTCGCCGGCCTTCAGCCGCGGCAGCGCCCACGAATACGCGACCAGATTGAGCGCGAACGTCGTGCCACTGCACAGCACCAGTTCGTCGCTGCGGACGTTGAGGAAGCGGGCCAGCTTGCCGCGGGTGCCCTCGTAGGCGTCGGTCGCCTCGGTGCCGAGCTGGTGCACGGCACGGCTGACGTTGGCGTTCTGGCGGCGGTAGAACCCGTCGACCGCTTCGATCACCGGCGCGGGCTTCTGCCCGGTGTTGGCATTGTCGAAATAGATCAGCGGCTTGCCGTGGACTTCGCGCAGCAGCAGCGGGAAATCCGCGCGGACCGCGTCCCAGTCGACACTGCCGTCGCGTCCGGCCGGCGCGCTGGGCGCGTCGAAGGGCGGTGTCACGGGCGGCAGCGCGGTACTCATGCCGTGACCAGTCCGGCAACGGCGCCGTCGAGCGCGGCTTCGGCCTGCGCGCGCAGCGCGGTGTCGGCGATGGTCGACAGCGGCTCGCGCACGAAGGCCGCGGTCAGCACACGCTGGGCGTCCGCCTGCGGCAGGCCACGCGAACGCAGGTAGAAGAGGGCATTCGGGTCAAGCTGTCCGACGGTCGCGCCGTGCGCGGCCTGCACTTCGTCGGCATGGATCACCAGTACCGGCTGGGTGTCGATCTCGGCGGTGCTCGACAGCAGCAGATTCTTGTTCGACAGGCGCGCGTCGGTGCCGTCGGCGCCGGCATCGATGGTGATGCCGCCGTGGAACACGACGCGGCCGCGCGCATCGCCGATGCCGCGCCACTTGAGTTCGCAGGCGGTGTTCTTCGCGACGTGGCGGATGCCCAGGCGCGTGTCGACGTGGGCGCGACCGCCGGCCAGCAGCACGCCGTTGGCGGTCAGGCGCGCATCGTCGCCGAGCAGACGCACGTCGAGTTCGTGACGCGACAGCGCGCCACCGGCCTCGACGTCGACGCGGGTGTAGACCGACGCGGCCTGCAGTTCGGCATCGGTGCGCAGGAAGCTCGTTGCGCCCGCGCCACGGTGCTGTAGCCGCACGTGGTGCAGTTCGGCACGTTCCGCGACACGCAGCGACACGATCGAGTTGTCGAGGTGGCGGTGCACGCCCGCATCGAGATGATGTTCGACGACGGTCAGCGTGGCGCGCTCGCCCAGCTCCACGTGATGCCGCAGATGCCAGGCGAGATCGCCCTCGGCCGGTGCACCGATGCAGACCAGATGCACGGCAGGCGCGATCCGCGCATCGGCCTCCACCGTGATGGACACGCCGGCCTCGGCCAATGCGCCGTTGAGACGTGCGAACACCGCATCGGCGCGGTCCTCGATCGCCGGCAGCGCGTCCACATCGGACAGCGTGCCGATCGACAGGCCCGGCACGGCGGCGCCGAGGTCAGACAGCGCCGCAGACAGGCGTCCGTTGACGAAGACGATGCGCGGCGCCGGGATCGACGCGACGAGGCCTGTATCGACGTCGGCCACATCTGGCGACGGCGCGACGAAGCTGCGACGCTCGAGCGCGCGCAGCGAGGTGTACTTCCACGATTCGCTGCGCGGGCCGGGCAGGCCGGTGGCGAGGGTCGTGTCGAGCGCCGCACGGCGCGCGGCGTCGCCGTCGAAGCCGGCGGTGAGGGAGTCGAGCAGGGCGCTCATCAGGCAGCGTCCCGGCCCGTCGGCGTAGCCGCCGTGCGTTCATCAGCGCGCGGACCAGTGGTCCGCAAACGCGTTTCTTCACCCTCGGGCGCCACGCGGTCCTTGACCCACTCGTAGCCCTTCTCTTCGAGCTGCAGCGCCAGCTCCGGGCCGCCGCTCTGCACGATGCGGCCGTCGGCCAGCACGTGCACCACGTCCGGCTTGATGTAGTCGAGCAGGCGCTGGTAGTGGGTGATCACGATGAAGGCGCGATCCGGCGAGCGCAGCGCGTTGACGCCGTCGGCGACGTGCTTGAGCGCGTCGATATCGAGGCCCGAGTCGGTCTCGTCGAGGATCGCCAGCTTCGGTTCGAGCACCGCGAGCTGGAAGATCTCGTTGCGCTTCTTCTCACCACCCGAAAAGCCTTCGTTGACGCCGCGATGCAGCAGGCGGTCGTCGAGGTGCAGCACCGACAGCTTCTCGCGCACCAGCTTGAGGAACTGCATCGAATCGAGTTCCGCCTCGCCGCGCGCCTTGCGCTGCGCGTTGAGCGCGCTGCGCAGGAAGTAGGTATTGTTCACGCCGGCGATCTCGACCGGGTACTGGAACGCGAGGAACACGCCGGCGGCGGCGCGCTCTTCGGGTTCGAGTGCCAGCAGGTCCTGGCCGTCGAACGTCACGGTGCCGTCGGTGACCTCGTAGCCGTCGCGGCCCGACAGCAGGTTGCCCAGCGTCGACTTGCCGGCGCCGTTCGGGCCCATGATCGCGTGCACTTCCCCCGGCTTCACGTCCAGCGAGAGGCCCTTGAGGATTGCGCGCTCGTTGATGGAGGCGTGGAGGTTGTCGATCTTGAGCATGGAAAGGCCGTGATAGGTGATTCGTAATGGGTGATTCGAGAAGGCAGGGCGGTCGTGGATTCGCGGGGGCGGTGCTCTTTCGAATCACCAATCACCCATCACGAATCACATCGCCGATAGGCGACTCAGCCGACCGAACCTTCGAGCGACACGTCGAGCAGCTTCTTGGCTTCCACGGCGAACTCCATCGGCAGTTCGCGGAAGACCTGCTTGCAGAAGCCGTCGACGATCAGGCTGACCGCGTCTTCCTCGCTGATGCCGCGCGAGCGGCAGTAGAACAGCTGGTCGTCGCTGATCTTCGATGTCGTCGCCTCGTGTTCGACCGTCGCACCGGGGTGCTTGACCTCGATGTACGGGAAGGTGTGCGCTCCGCAGTCCTTGCCGATCAGCAGCGAATCGCACTGGGTGTAGTTGCGCGCACCCTCGGCGCCCGCACCCACCTTGACCAGGCCACGATAGGTGTTCTGGCCGCGGCCGGCGCTGATGCCCTTGCTGACGATCTTCGACTTGGTGCGCTTGCCGACGTGGATCATCTTGGTGCCGGTATCGGCCTGCTGGCGATGATGGGTCAGCGCGACGGAGTGGAACTCACCGGAGGAATCGTCGCCCAGCAGCACGCAGGACGGGTACTTCCAGGTGATCGCCGAGCCGGTCTCGACCTGTGCCCAGACGACCTTGCTGCGATCGCCGCGACATTCGGCACGCTTGGTCACGAAGTTGTAGATGCCGCCCTTGCCGTTCTCGTCGCCGGGGTACCAGTTCTGCACCGTCGAATACTTGATCTCGGCGTCTTCCAGCGCGACCAGTTCGACGACCGCCGCATGCAGCTGGTTCTCGTCGCGCATCGGCGCGGTGCAGCCTTCGAGATACGACACGTAGGCCTTGTCCTCGCAAATGATCAGCGTGCGCTCGAACTGCCCGGTGTGGCCGGCATTGATGCGGAAATAGGTGCTCAGCTCCATCGGGCAACGCACGCCCTTGGGAATGAAGACGAAGCTGCCGTCCGAGAACACGGCCGAGTTCAGCGCGGCGAAGTAGTTGTCGCCCACCGGCACCACGCTGCCGAGGTACTGCTTGACCAGCTCGGGGTGATCGGCGATGGCCTCGGACATCGAGCAGAAGATGATGCCCTTCTCGGCAAGTTCCTTCTTGAAGGTCGTGCCGACGGACACCGAATCGAACACCGCGTCGACGGCCACGCCGGCGAGCTTGGCGCGTTCGTGCAGCGGCACGCCGAGCTTGTCGTAGGTGTCGAGCAGTTCCTTGGGCACGTCGTCGAGCGAGGCGTACTTGGCCTTCGGCGCGGAGTAGTAGCTCACGGCCTGGAAATCGATCGGCGCGATCGACAGCTTGGCCCAGTGCGGCACCGGCATGGTCAGCCAGTGGCGATAGGCGGCGACGCGCCATTCGGTCATCCACTCGGGCTCTTCCTTCTTCGCCGACAGCGCACGGACGACGTCCTCGTCGAGGCCCGGCGGGAAGCTGTCGGACTCGATGTCGGTGACGAAGCCGGCGTCGTAGCGACGGCCGAGCTGCTCGTGGATCTCCCGGTTGGTGTCCGGGATGTCGATGATGTCGGTGGCCATGGGGGCTGCCTACTGTCTATGCGCGGGCGAGGCGGGCGTCGATGCGCTTCGCCCCACCGGCGGTGGAAATGGAATGCGGTTGCGGCCCGTCACCGAGCATCTGCGCAAGGCTGACCGCACGCAGAGCGTCGGCCACCACGTCGTTGATCCGGCGCCAGTTGCCACGGACGCCGCACTGCCGGGAAATGGAGCACTGGCTGTCGTGCAGGCTGCACTCGGTCATCGCTAGCGGACCTTCCATGGCCTCGACGATCTCCACCAGGCTGATCGCGGCGGCGTCGCGCGCCAGGCGATACCCGCCGTTGGCACCGCGGAACCCTTCGACTAGGCCCGCCTGCGCCAGCGGCTTGAGCAGCTTGCTGACCGTCGGGGCCTCCAGGCCGGACTGCTCGGCCAGTTCAGCCGCACTCATGACGTCCTGCGGCCGTGCGGCGAGCACGGTCAGGACGACGGTGGCGTAATCGGTGAGCTTGGTGACGCGAAGCACGGCGTGGGGCGACCGGGGGGAGTCGGATGAAATCGGACCGGAATTGTACGCTTTTGCGCCGGCAAGCTCAAACGCTTGCGGGCGTGGTGTTCAGCGCACCGGTCGCGGCCACGCTGGCGGCGCGTGGGGATGTTGGACACAATGCGACGCTCATCCAGACGCGGACACCGCAATGCCGAAGCCGAAGAAGGCCAAGACGCCCAAGAAGATCGAAGCGCGTCTGTCGAACATCCACGGCAACGGCGTGTTCGCCACCGACGCGATCGCCAAGGGCGAGCGCATCGTCCGTTACAAGGGCCTGCTGCGCACGCACGACGAGGTCGACACGCAGTACGGCGACATCGACGAGAACGGCCACACCTTTCTGTTCACGCTCAACGACGACTACGTCATCGACGCCAACCACGACGGCAACATCGCGCGCTGGATCAACCACAGCTGCGCGCCGAACTGCGAGGCGGTGGTGCAGGAGGATCCCAAGGACCGCCGGCACAAAGACAAGGTGTTCATCAAAGCCACGCGCGACATCGCCGCCGGTGAGGAGCTGGCCTACAACTACGGCATCACCCTGGCCGAGCGGCACACGCCGGCGCTGAAGAAGCTCTGGGGATGTCGCTGTGGCTCCAAGGACTGCACCGGGACGATGCTGCAGCCGAAGAAGTAAGCGTTCTCCTGCGCGGGAACGGCGCAGGGGCGTCGGTGCCTGACGGTCCGCAACGCGACTGACTCGAGCTGGATTGAAGCTGCGGTCACCCGCGCCTCGCCCGCGTTGCGGGAGAGGGCTTCGATTCCCCGCGATGCCAGTCAGGACGTCAGTGAGTCCCGACGTCGCGAACCCGCCGAATCAGGGCGAAGCGACTTCCCGCAGATCCGCCGACGCGATCCGCCAGCTGCGCTGCGCGTCGCTGGCGCCGTCGACGACCGCGCGACGCAGCACGTAACGCCCTTCGAAGCGCCGGCTGCTGCCGTCGCTCTGCTGCGCGCGCAAGGTCACGGGAATCTCGATGAAGCGCGAGCCCGCCGCGCCTTCCACTGCGCCCGGCGTCCCGATGTCGACCATGACCACTGAGGTCTCGCCGAAGCCGGCCGCGAACTGCTCGGGAGACTGGCCGCTGGCGCGACCGCCGTCCGACCACAGTGCGTAGGCGCGCGGATAGTCGAGCGCGTTGATCGCGGCGTAATAGGTGCGGATGACCGCCGATGCTTCTTCCGGAGTCGGCTCGGGGGCCATCGCGGCGGGCTCGCCCGGCACGCCGGCGAGGCCGGTTTCCGGATTGTCCTCGAGCGGCAGCAGCGCATCGCCCTCCGGCACCTCCGGCTGCGGCAGTTCGCCGCCGAGCGGCACATTGCCCGGGCCGGGCTGGCCGGTCAGTCCGGTGACGCCGCCGGCGGACGCCTGCGGTTGCGGCAAAGCGGTGTCCGCCGTCTGCCCGGGCAGGGCGGCAGTCTCGTCTTCAGCGTCGCGACCGCCGCATGCACCGAGCGCGCACGCCAGCGCCAGCGCGATGGCCACCCGGCGCGCGGCACGCTCAGCGCGCAAGGTGCACCACCACGCGACCGTCGGTCACGTCGACGTTGCCGATGCTCTTGCCCGACGGCAGCTTCGACAGCAGATCGTCGTCGAGGCGATAGACCGGTTCGCTGCGCGCGTACTCGGCCAGCAGGCTGTTGACGATGCCGCGCGCGCCGCCCTGCAGCAGCGCGTTCGAGCCCGGCAGGCCGAACTGCAGCAGCTCCGGATTCTCCAGATGCAGGCCGCGCGTCGAGGGGTCGTAGCGCAGGCCGCTCACCAGCGCCAGATGGCCGGGGCGGCTGTCGGCACCCACGCCATCCACACCGATGTCGAAATCCAGGCGCAGGCGGCGGTCGCCCTGGGGAATCGTCAGGCGCGGTTCGTCGAGCGTGACCGAGACCAGCCCGCCGAGCTTGTCGAACGTGCGCGGGAACCGCGTGTCCAGCTGCCGCTGCAGCTGCGGCGCGCTGAAGGCGACCTGGTCGTTGAGCCAGGCCGAGACCACACCGAGCGACGTACACGCGGTCGCGACCAGCAGCAGACAGAGCGCGGGAAAGAGGTACAAGGGGCGACGCATGCTGCGCTCCAAGAAGGCGATGGACGCACCCTACGCAGGTGCCGTGAATGCGGGATTAGCGCAAGCGGAAGCGCCGTCAGTCCGGCGCCGGCGCCAGCACTCTGCGATGCGGCTGCAGCCAGGCGAGCAGCAGGCCGAGCAGCAGCATCGCGATCACGTCGAAGCCGATCTGCTTGAGCGCGAGCGACAGCGGAAACGGCTGGCCCGCGTGCGCCAGCAGATGCCACGGCACGAAGGACACCAGCGCGATCGCCAGCCCGAAGCGCGCGCCGTGCCAGCGCTTGCTGCGATCGGGCGGCGGCAGCCAGCGGTACAGCCAGGTCATCGCCAGCCCCAATGAGGCATAGGCCAGCAGGATCCAGCCGATCTGCGTGTTCGCGTCCGCCTGCGGGCGGAAGAGGTGGGCGAGGGCGAGATAGTCGGCGCGCAGCAACACGCCGTGCACGATGAAGGCCAGCGCGAGCGCCGTGGCGGCAATCGTGAAGCCGCAGATCCAGAACCGTTTGTCCATCGTGCAATGTCCGGCGAGTTTCCCACCCAGCTTAACGCCGTCGCGGTGAGAACCTGCTCAACGTCCGGCTGCGCTTGCGGGGTGACGCCCGGCCGGCGCGCGCAGGTGCTCCGGAACGCAGCGCCGGGCAGCGTGTGTCGCTGGCGCGAGGGGTGGCCGCCCTTGCAAGCGGCATGCATCTGCCTGCACGAACGCAGGCTCATGCACCCCGCCACGCGTCATGCGGCCGGGCATTACGGATTTCGCGCCGGTGCCAGGGGATCGACGGACGCGCCGGTGATGCGCCAGCCGTCGGCCTCGCGACGCAGGTCGTAATGGCCTTCGTAACGCTTCAGCGGTCCTTGGACGCCGACCCGCAGGCGCACCGGAATGCGCAGCTGCGTCGGCACCGGGGCGGTGTCCAGGGGTGCGGGCCGGCCGTTGTCGACGCGCACGCCGGTCACGCCCTCGAGTGCGCGCAGGTCGGCTTCGCCGTGCGTCGCGGGGCGGCCGCCGGTCCACACGGCGTCGGCCTCGCTGCGGTCGGTCTTGAACAGCGCGGCCACGTAGGCGTGCAGCGCCGCGACCGCTTCGGTCATCGCTTCGTTGCGTGCGCGCACCGTCTCCGCGTCGAGAGCGGATGCGGCCGTGTCCGTTGCGGGCATCGCGGGACGCGCGTCATCCGCCGTCGTTACACCATCGCGCAGCGCCTTCTGCTCTGCGCGGCGCATGCCGTCCTGCACGGCGACGGCGATGCACAGCAGCACGATCGCGGAAATGACCAGCCACCAGGCGCGATGCGACATGCGAAGAGATCCCCGATGCCGCGGATGCGGCGCAGGCGGATGCTAGCGCGCGTCGTCGTCCGCGTCCGTATCGTGCGCGCGCAGCAACGGCAGCGGGTCGAGCGCGCCGCCCGGCCCGTAGACGCCGTAGTGCAGGTGCGGCGGCGTGCCGCGCGCATTGCCGGTGTCGCCGACGACGCCGAGCGCATCTCCCGGACGCACCAGATCGCCGACCTCCAGCAATTCGGCGAAGCCGTCGAGATGCGCGTAGTAGTGGCGCTGGCGACCCGGTCCCATCACCCAGACCTGCTTGCCGCCCAGCCCGGCCTCGCGCAGGCCGACCACCAGACCCTCGGTCGCGCTGCGCACGGTCGTGCCGCGGGGCGCGAAGATGTCGACGCCTTCGTGCCTGCGATCGCGCCCGCGCGGCGCGCCGAAGGTGTCGGCGATGCGCTGCGCGCGGACGCCATCCACGGGTACCGGCAGCGAGGTCGGCGCCGGTGCGGACGACAGGGTCGCGATCGCGCGCGGCTTCGCCATGAAGGGCTGGTGCCAGGCCCAGTAGCCGGCTGCCGCAAACAGCGCCGCCCAGAACACGAAACCGAGTGTCGCGCGCAGCTGCGGGGTGTAATCGCGGCGCGGCGTGCGTGCGGGCGGTGTTGCAGCGGCGGACTCGGCGTCGGGGGTGCGTTCTGACATGCGTCCAGCCTCGCAGGCGGGATGCGAAGCCGGGGTCAGCGTGCAGACTCCGGACGCGGAACGGCCTGCACGTGGCAGGCCGTTCCGGACGCACGCCGCACGATCAGCGCGCTTCGGTGCTCGCCTTCACTTCCGCTTCGAGACGCGTCTTGAGCTCGGGGGCGAGCTTGAGCTGGCGCGCGAGTTCGTCGAGATAGCTGCGCTCCATGAAGTTGGTCTCGTCGGCGACCAGCACGCTCGCCAGATACATTTCCGATGCGATCTCCGGCGTGCTCGCCGCACTGGCGACCTCGGCCGGATCCAGCGGACGCTCCAGCTCGGCATGGATCCAGCGCTGCACATCGGCGCCTTCATCGATGCGCTTGAACTCGCCTTCGATCAGTTCGCGTTCGCGCGCATCGACGTGGCCGTCGGCCTTGGCTGCGGCGACCAGCGCCTTGAGGATGGCCTGGCTGTGCATGTCGACCTGCGGGGCGGGCAGGCGGTCGACCGTCTGCGGCGCTGGCGCGGCGACCCCGGCCTGCTGCTTCTGGTAATCGCCGTAGGCCTTGTAGGCCATCACGCCGATCGCGGCGAGGCCGCCGTAGGTCGCCAGCTTGCGGGTCTTGCGGTTCTTGCCCAGCAGCAGGCCCAGCGCACCGCCGGTGGCCGCGCCCTTGCCGAAATCGGCGTTGAGCAGGCTGCTGCCGGGCTTGCCGCCGGCCTGGGAGGTGAGCAGGTGATTGAGAAAACCCTGGAAACTCATCGGTCGACATCCGGTAGGGAAAGAGCGGCGCCGAGCTTGCGGCGGTCTGCATTCAACCTGCGTGCACGGTGTGCGACAGGTGGCGTTTCTCTGGATCGGGGCTTGTGTGCGTGTTCGCAAGTGGGGACACGTGCTCGTGTGTAGTGCCGGACCAGGGATGCATCGCTCGGGCGTCTGTCGGGTACCACGCCCGGTCGCGGCCCGATATCCGCCTGGTGGTCGTGGCACCCGACAGGCGCTGGACATCTCCATGTCGGCTGATCGGAAAGCGCAGCGCGACCTTGGCGCGGGAATGACCAGCCAGAACGGGCTTGATCGGCGTTCCCTGAGGTGTACCGAGACGAGCCTCCCCGAAACGAAATCGGGACGGCCAAGGCCGTCCCGATCGAAGAACCTTTGTCGCCTGGAATCAGGCAGCAGCGTCCTTGAGCTTCTTGAGCGGGCGCACCTTGACCTTGACCGAGGCGGGCTTGGCGGCGAACCACTGCTCTTCCTTGGTGAAGGGGTTGATGCCCTTGCGCTTCGGCTTGGCCGGCACGCTGACCGAGGTGATCTTCAGCAGACCCGGCAGGGTGAACGAACCCGCGCCCTTCTTGCTGATCGAACCGTGCACGGCGCCTTCGAGCGCTGCGAACACCGAACGCACGTCCTTGGCGGCAACGCCGGTGGACTCTGCGATGTGCGCGACCAGGCCCGACTTGCTCAGGGCTTCCTTGATCGGCTTCGGTGCTGCCGGCTTCGCGGCGGCGGCCTTCTTCGGCGCAGCGGCCTTCTTGGCCGGGGCTTTCTTGGTGGGGGCCTTCTTCGTTGCCATGAGTGTGTGGTTCCCTCGTCGAATTTGGTTGATGTGTCCTGGCCGAGCGACCCGGCAAGCGGAATGTAGGGCATCGCGACACGCGCGCCAATAGGAAACCGCAAAAAAACAGGGCTTTTGGAAACGTCACCCGGCCTGCGCGCGGCGACGCTCCGGCGGCCAGCGGAACCATGCCGCGGCGACGACCAGCACCAGCAGACTGTAGGCGGCGACGAAACTCCACCACGGCGCCTCGAAAAACAGCACTTTCGACAACCAGTACGAGACGAACGAACCCTCGTACGCGGGTTGTCCGGCGCGCATGCGCAGCCACTGCTCCCAGATCGTCAACGGGCACAGACGCCCCAGCCAGGCCTGCACGGCGATCACGACGACCAGCCCGACATGCAGCCAGCGCAGCCGGGATGCGCGCACCCAGCGCCAGCCGCGAAAGCCGCCGACCGGCACTATGAGCGTCATGCCGATGACGAATACCGCGATGCCGACATGGAGTGTCAGCACGATGTCGGCGAGCACGGCGGCAAGGGCAGGCGACAGCGGCATGGCCGGATCATCGCGCGGCCGACGTCAAGGCCGCGCGTGTTGCGACGCGTCACGCGGACGCGCGCGTAACGCGGGCGGCGTTACCGTCTGCGGCCCACTCACGATCACGTACGAGGAGCACTGCGCATGGGTATTTCCCGCCACGCCACCGCCCGCTGGACCGGCGACCTGAAGTCCGGCAAGGGCACGCTGTCCACGCCGCAGAGCGGCCTGCTGTCGGACACGCGCTACGCCTTCGGCACCCGCTTCGGCGACGAGAAGGGCACCAATCCCGAAGAACTGATCGCCGCCGCGCACGCAGGCTGCTTCACGATGGCGCTGTCGGCCAAGCTCACCGAGGCGGGTTTCCCGCCGGAGTCGCTGGACACGCGCGCCGATGTCGACCTGTCGATGGACGGCGGCCCGCAGCTCAGCGCGATCCATCTGAAGACGCGCGCCAAGGTGCCGGGCATCGAGGCGGCGAAGTTCCGTGAGATCGCCGACGACGCCAAGCAGAATTGCCCGATCTCGAAGGCGCTGTCGGCGGTGCCGCTGACGCTGGACGCCGAACTCGAGGGCTGATGGATTGAAAACACGCCGCGCCGGAAAATCGGCGCGGCGCTTTGCTGTCTTCTGTAGGAGCGGCTTTTGCTTCGTAGGATGGGTAGAGCGCGGCGAAACCCATCAGCGTTTTGTTGGGCGCGCGCCAGAGCAGCAGGCGAAGCGACGACTGGGCCGGAAGCGAAAGGCCAGCTCCCGGTCATCGCCGCCGCACGCGGGCGCAGGGCAACGATGGGTTTCGCTGCGCTCTACCCATCCTACGTCGTGGCTAGCAGGCGTTTCAGCGCCAGTCGATCGTCCCGCGCACCACGGTCTGCACGCGACCGCCCGACCAGACATCACCGTTGTCGTCGACGTGTAGTTCGATGATCGCGTCGTGTCCGACCTCGCGCCCCTGGCTGATGCGGTAGCGGCCGTTCTGGCCGGGCAGGGCATCGCGATCGGCCAGCCACGCGGCCAGCGTCGCATTCGCGGCGCCCGAGGCCGCGTCTTCGAAATGCCCGGTCGAGCCGACCAAGGCGCGTACCGCGAGGTGGTGCACGGGATCGTCTGAGCGCGCGAATGCGCACAGGCCCATGCTGCCGGTGGCGTCGGCGAGTGCGCCGATCGCGTTCCAGTCCGGCGTCGCCGCACGCAGGTCCGCTTCGCTGGCGAGTTCGGCCAGCCACCAGCGGCGGCCGCCATCCATCAGCACCGGCGGCAGCGTGCCGAGCGGCATCGCGGCAAGCACGTCGCGCAGCCGGGGATCGTCGGCCGATGCGGTCTCGACGACCGACGCGCGCGGCGTGCGCACGGCGATCGTGCGCGTAGGGCCGTCGCCGACGACTTCCAGCGGCAGCTTGCCGGCAATGCCGTCCTGGACCAGCAGGCCCTCGCGGGGCACGGCGAGCCCGGCTTCGAGCACGACGTGCGCGGTGCCCACGCTCGGGTGCCCGGCGAACGGCACCTCGCGGCGCGGCGAGAACATGCGGATGCGATAGCTCGCATCGCCGGACGTGGCCGGCAGCACGAACGTCGTCTCGGGCAGACGCGTCCAGCGGGCGATGGCCTGCATGCTGGCGTCGTCGAGGCCTTCGGCATCGAGCACCACGGCCAGCGGATTGCCGGCGCCGGGCCGGTCGGCGAACACGTCCACCTGGACGAAGCGGCGAGATGTCATGGCAGGGGGCGTCACGCGGCGCGACAGTGTAGCGGCAGCCTTGAAACCTGTTCGAGGTCCGTCGCGAGCGCAGCCAGATGGTGCGTGGTGGAGCGCAGGAAGCGCAGCGTACGTCTAGTACGTGAGCACTCCGAGCACCGCACGCGTGCCAGCTGGCAAGCGCAGCAGGACATCGAGCAGGTTTCTACCAGTCGAACGTCCCGCGGATCACCGCCTGCACCGCGCCGCCGATCCAGACTTCGCTCGCGGCATCGATCTCCACCTCGACACGGCCGTCGCGCCCCAGCTCGCGTCCCTGGCTGGCGACGTAGCGGACGACCTCGCCGGTCTCGGCGCGATCCATGTGCAGCCACGCGGCGATCGCGGCATTGGCGCTGCCGGTGACCGGATCCTCGGCGATGCCGTCCTGCGGGCAGAACGCGCGCACGGCGAGGGCGTGATCGTCGGCATCGCTGCGGCCGCAGACTGCCAGGCCGACCGCGTCGCTGGCCAGGCATAGCGCCGAGATCTCGGGCAGTGGCGGCGACAGCGCCCGCACGGCGACGGCGTCGACCAGATCGACGCACCACCAGCGCGGGCCGTTGTCGAGCAGGGCGTGCGCGGCGTCGCCGGCCCCCATCGACCGCAGGACGGCATCCAGCAGCGATTCGACACCGTCCGGGGTCGCGCGATGCACCGCGCGCGGTGCGCGGATCGACGGTCGCGAATCGGCGGCGTCGCCGATGATCCGCACCGGCAGCAGGCCGGCCGCGCATTGCTGCACCAGCGCGCCCGCACGCGGCATCGCAAGGCCTTGGTCGAGCACCGCCCAGGCCGCGCCGACGCTGGGATGACCGGCGAACGGCAGCTCCTGGCGCGGGGTGAAGATGCGCACGCGGTAATCGGCGCCCGCGTCCGGCGGCAGCAGGAAGATGGTTTCCGACAGGTTGGTCCAGCTTGCGATCGCCTGCATCGCCGCGCCGTCCAGTCCGTCCGCGTCGATCACGACGCCGAGCGGATTGCCGGCGCCGGGCCGGTCGGCGAACACGTCCAGTTGCAGGTAACGGCGGCGCATCGAGGTCTCTCGCGGGCGGGGGCGGGTTGCTAGAATCGCCGGTCACCGCGCGCGTTGCCACCGCAGATCGCGATTCCGCACGGACGCCTCCTCCCATCCGAGACCCCACCTCGATGTCATCTCCTTCCGACGATCGCTGGATCGTGCTCAAGTTCGGCGGCACTTCCGTGTCGCGCCGCCACCGCTGGGACACCATCGGCCGGTTGGCGAAACGCCGGGCGGAAGAACAGGGTGCGCGGGTGCTGGTCGTGGTGTCGGCGCTGTCGGGCGTCACCAACGAATTGACCGCGATCGCTGACGGCGCCGCGGATTCGGCTGCGCGCTTGGCTGCGCTCGTCGAGCGCCACCGGGCATTCGTCGCCGAACTCGAACTCAATGTCGATGCCGTGCTCGGCACGCGTCTCGCCGCGCTGCAGGCGCTGGCCACCGATGCACGCGCGACGACCCGCACGCTGGACTGGCAGGCCGAGGTGCTCGGACAGGGCGAACTGTTGTCGTCGACGATCGGTGCGGCCTATCTCGCGGCGCAGGGCCTGGATTTCGGCTGGTGCGACGCGCGCGACTGGCTGGACGCGGTCGCGCTGCCGAACCAGAGCGACTGGGCGCTGCGCTTGTCGGTGAACTGCCGGCGCGAGCCCGACGGCGACTGGCGCACGCGCTTCGCCGCGCAGGCGCCGCGCATGCTGCTGACCCAGGGCTTCATCGCCCGACACGGCGATGGCGGCACCGCGATTCTCGGCCGCGGCGGGTCGGACACCTCGGCCGCGTATTTCGGCGCACTGCTCGGCGCACGCCGCGTCGAGATCTGGACCGACGTGCCCGGCATGTTCAGCGCGAACCCGCGAGACGTGCCCGACGCGCGCCTGCTCGCGCGACTGGATTACGCCGAAGCGCAGGAAATCGCGACCACCGGCGCCAAGGTGCTGCATCCGCGTTCGATCAAGCCCTGCCGCGACGGCGGGGTGCCGATGGCGATCCTCGATACCGAACGCCCGGACCTGCCGGGCACCGCGATCGACGCCAGCGCCGAGCCGGTACCGGGCGTCAAGGCGATCAGCCGCCGCAACGGCATCGTGCTGGTGTCGATGGAAGGCATCGGCATGTGGCAGCAGGTCGGCTTCCTCGCCGACGTGTTCGAGCGCTTCAAGCGCCACGGTCTGTCGGTCGATCTCATTGGTTCGTCGGAAACCAACGTCACCGTCTCGCTGGACCCCAGTGAGAACCTGGTCAGCACCGATGTGCTGGCGCGGCTCTCCGACGATCTGGCCGAAGTCTGCCGGGTCAAGGTCATCGCGCCCTGCGCGGCGATCACGCTGGTCGGCCGCGGCATGCGCTCCCTGCTGCACAAGCTGTCGGATGTCTGGGCGACGTTCGGCAAGGAACGCGTGCACCTGATCTCGCAGTCCTCGAACGACCTCAACCTGACCTTTGTCATCGACGAGGCCGATGCCGACGGCCTGCTGCCGGTGCTGCATGCCGAGCTGATCGACAGCGGCGCGATGCCGGTGTTCGACGAGACCGTGTTCGGCCCGAGCTGGCGCGAGATTGCCCACGGCCGCCGCGAACGCGCGCCACAGTGGTGGCAGGGCGCGCGCGACGCGCTGTTGGCGTTGGCCGAGCCGGGCCGCCCGCACTACGTCTATCACCTGCCGACCGTGCGCGAACGCGCTGCCGCGCTGTCGACGGCCGAGGCGATTGACCGCCGCTTCTTCGCGATCAAGGCCAATCCGCATCCGGCGATCCTGCGCACGCTGGTCGAGGCCGGCTTCGGTCTGGAATGCGTGTCGCAGGGCGAGCTCGACCACGTGTTCGAGGTGCTGCCGGATCTGGATCCCGCGCGCGTGCTGTTCACGCCGAGCTTCGCGCCGCGCGCCGAGTACGCAGCCGCCTACGCGCGCGGCGTCACGGTGACCGTCGACAACGTCGAAGCCCTGCGCCACTGGCCCGAGATCTTCCGCGGCCGTGACCTGTGGCTGCGTCTGGATCTGGGCCGTGGCGATGGCCATCACGCGAAGGTGGTCACCGGCGGCGCGGCGTCGAAGTTCGGCCTGCCGCTGGGCGCGTTCGATCAATTCCTGATCGCCGCCGAAGAAGTCGACGCGCGCATCACCGGCATCCACGCGCACCTGGGCAGCGGCATCGAGACCGTCGCACACTGGCGCGAGGTCTACGCCGAACTGGCCGGGTTCGCCGATGCGGTCGGCACCGTCGACACGATCGACATCGGTGGCGGTCTGCCGATCCCGTATCGCCCTGATGACGTGCCCTTCGACATTTCGGCCTGGGCCGCGGGGCTGGCGGCGATCAAGGCCGAGTACCCGCGCTATCGCCTGGCGATCGAACCCGGCCGCTACCTCGTCGCCGAAGCCGGCGTGCTGCTGACCACCGTCACCCAGGTCGTCGACAAGCTGGGCACGCGCCGCGTCGGTGTCGATGCCGGCATGCACAGCCTGATGCGGCCGGCGCTGTATGACGCTTGGCATGGCATCCACAATCTGACGCGGCTCGACGATGCGGACGACGTGGCCGTCGAAGTCGTCGGTCCGATCTGCGAATCGAGCGATGTCTTCGGGACGCGTCGCCGCCTGCCCGCAGCGATCCGCGAAGGCGACACGGTGCTGATCGCCGATGCCGGCGCCTACGGCTTCGTCATGGCCAATACCTACAACCTGCGGCAGTTGCCGCAGCAGGATGTTCTGGAATGAGTGTTGTCTTCGACCGCAATGCGGTGCGCAGTTTCCGCTTCATCGATTGCGACCTCGATGCCGCGACCGGCGTCGCGCGCCTGCGCTACGCCTTCGACGACGGTCCCGAGCTGATCGAAACCGTCACCGTGCCGGGCGCGCCATTTGAACTTGATGCCGCGCGCCTCGGAGCCGCGACGCAGGCACTGCGCCTGCTGCACCTGATCGCCGGCGTCAGCTACTACAAGGCCGCGGCGCCGACCGACATCCGCATCGAGGGCTATGCGATCGATGCGAAGACCGCGGCGCTGCTCGAGGACGTGTACGTGCATGGACTCGGCGAGTTCGCGTATCGCAACGGGCTGGACCTGCACGGGAAGATCCGCTTTCCGCACGACGCAACTGCGACTGCCGGAGCGCCCGCGCTCGATCTGCGCACGCATGCGCTGGTCGCGATCGGCGGCGGCAAGGATTCGCTGGTCTCGATCGAAGCGCTGCGCGCGTTGGGCATCGAACAGACCGTCAGCTGGATCGGCGGCTCGCAGCTGATCCGCGTCTGTGCCGAGCGCACCGGTCTGCCGACGCTCAACATCGGCCGCCAGATCGCGCCGGAACTGTTCGAGTACAACCGCCAGGGCGCGTGGAACGGGCACATCCCGGTCACCGCGATCAACTCGGCGATCCTCGTGCTGGCCGCGGTGCTGCACGGCGTGGACCAGGTGGTGTTCTCCAACGAACGCTCGGCCAGCTACGGCAGCATGATCCCCGGCACCGGCGAGGTGAACCACCAGTGGTCGAAAGGCTGGGCGTTCGAGAAGGCCTTCGTCGATCACGTGCAGGCGCGCGTGGCCGCGGACCTGCATTACTACTCGCTGCTGCGCCCGCTGTCGGAACTCGCGGTCGCGCGCCAGTTCGCCAAGACCGATCGCTACGACGCGCATTTCTCCAGCTGCAACCGCAATTTCCATCTGCTCGGCGAGCGGCCGGTGAACCGCTGGTGCGGCATCTGTCCGAAGTGCCACTTCGTGTATCTGGCGCTCGCGCCATTCATGCCGAAGCCGCGACTGGTGTCGATCTTCGGCCGCAACCTGCTCGACGATCCGGCGCAGGTGCCGGGCTACGACGCGCTGCTGGAGTACCAGGACCACAAGCCCTTCGAGTGCGTCGGCGAAGGTCGCGAATCGCGCGTGGCAATGGCGGCGCTGGCCAAGCGCCCCGAGTGGCGCGAGGACGCGATCGTCGCGCGCTTCGCCCGCGAGATCGCGCCGCAGCTCGACGCCTCCGAGCTCGACGTGGCCGGGCTGCTGGCCGTCGAGGAAGACGCACACCGAATTCCCCATGCGCTATGGGAGCGCCTGCGTGCGCATCTCGCAGCTTGAGGCGATCGCCGCCGGCGGCGGCCGTATCGCGCTGTGGGGGTGGGGCCGAGAGGGCCGCGCCGCGTGGCGCGCGATCCGCAGCCGCGCGCCTGCGCTGCCGCTGACGCTGTTCTGCAACGCCGACGAAGCCACTGATGCAGCGACGCTGGGCGATCCGCTGCTGGCCTGCGAGACCGGCGTCGATGCCGCGCGTCTGTCGGCCTGCGCCGTCGTCGTGAAGTCGCCGGGCATCAGTCCCTACACCCGCGACGCGATGGCCGCAGCCGCGCAAGGTACGCGCTTCATCGGCGGCACGGCGCTGTGGTTCGCCGAGCGCGCCTCGCCCGACGCGATCGCCACGGGCACCGTCTGCGTCACCGGCACCAAGGGCAAGAGCACGACCACCGCCTTGCTCGCGCACCTGCTGCGTGCGCACGGTCTACGCACGGCACTGGCCGGCAACATCGGCCTGCCGCTGCTGGAGGTGCTGGATGCGCAGGCCGATGCGTGGGCGATCGAACTGTCGAGCTACCAGACCGGCGACGTCGCGGCCGGCGGTGTGCGCCCGGACGTCGCGGTGGTCACCAACATCTTTCCCGAGCATCTCGACTGGCACGGCAGCGAGGCGCAATACATCGAAGACAAGCTGAGCCTGGTTACGCGCGCACGGCCGCGTATCGGGGTGCTCAATGCGGACGATCCGCGCTTGGCGCACCTGGTATTGCCGGACAGCGAGGTCCGCTGGTTCGGTACCTCCGACGGCTGGCACCTGCGCGGCGACATCCTGCATCGCGGCAATGTCGCGGTCATGGACACGACCGGCCTGCCGCTGCCGGGCCGGCACAACCGCGGCAATCTCTGCGCCGTGCTCACCGCGATCGAAGCGCTCGGCATCGACGCGTTGCCGCTGGCGCGCGCGGCAGCGGACTTCGTGCCGCTGCCGCATCGCCTGCAGCCGCTGGGCACGCGCGAGGGCGTGCTGTGGGTCAACGACTCGATCAGCACCACGCCGCACGCGACGCTTGCGGCGCTGGACGTGTATCGCGATCGCCGCGTGGCCTTGCTGGTCGGCGGTCACGACCGCGGGCTCGACTGGCAGGCGTTCGCCGACGCGATGCGCACCCGCGCACCGCGGATGATCGTGACCATGGGCCAGAACGGGCCGCGCATCTTCGACCTGCTCGCACCGGTCGCGCGCGAAGCCGGCTTCCCGCTGTTGGCGGCCGAAGATCTGGAATCCGCGATCACGCAGGCCCGCGCGTCGCTGGACGGGGAAGGCGTGCTGCTGCTGTCGCCCGGCGCGCCCAGCTTCGGCGCCTATCGCGACTACACCGCGCGCGGCCGCCATTTCGCCGCGCTGGGCGGCTTCGATCCGGATGCGATCACCGCGATTCCGGGTCTGGGCATTGCCTGATGGGCACCCGGCGAGCGGGAATCAGGCTCCGAACGGTACGCGCTCGATTCTTTCGTCCAGGTCGTCGATTGCCCACGCTTCGGCATTGAGCGTTGAAATATGCGACACAAGCGCCGATGGTGATGCAAGGGTGTCGCGTCGCCGAATCGCATCGAGATGCGGGTCTGTGAATCGAAACGCATCAACTGCCTGCCTGAAACGGCTCGCCAACTCCACGAGTGCCATGCGGTCGAATGCCTCGGCAAAGTCGGCATACGACGGATGGCCGGGGAAGTCCGATGCGAAGAATCGTTCGAACCCGCCGTTCTGGATCAGGCCGAACGCGGTGTCAGCGAGAACACATGCGCGGTCGAGAGGGTCCAGCGCCCACAAAGCGCCGTCAGCGGCTGCGAGCGCGGTATAGGCAGCATCGAGTCGCGACATGTGTATGCGGCGAGCGCTAGTGCCCGCGTTCCACCGCGTAGCGGGCCAGACCGCGCAACGCCGCAACGGCTTCGTTGTCGTCGAGGCCAGCCAGTGCACGTTCCGCGGCTTGCGCATACGCGAGCGCCCGCGCGCGGCTGTACTCGAGGCTGCCGGCGGCTTCGATCGCGGCCAGCACTTCGGGCAGCGCGTCGGTGTCGCCGGTCTCGACGATGCTGCGAAGACGCGCGCGGACATCGGGCGTGGCCTGCGCCATTGCATGGATCAGCGGCAGCGTGGCCTTGCCCTCGGCGAGGTCGTCGCCGAGGTTTTTGCCCAGCGCGTCGGCATCGCCCGAATAGTCGAGCACGTCGTCGGCGATCTGGAACGCGTAGCCCAGCTGCATGCCGTAGTCATAGAGCGCCTGCTGCGTGGCCTCGTCCGCGCCGGAGGCTAGCGCGCCGAGCTTTGTGCCGGCGGCGAACAGCACCGCGGTCTTGCGCTCGATGACGTTTAGGTAGGCAGCTTCGTCGGTGTCCGGGTTGCGCACGTGCAGCAGCTGCAGCACTTCGCCCTCGGCGATGCGGTTGGTGGTGTCGGCGAGGATGCGCATGACCGGCATGCGGTCGAGTTCGACCATCAGCTGGAAGCTGCGCGAGTACAGGAAATCGCCCACCAGCACGCTGGCGGCGTTGCCCCAGATCGCGTTCGCGGTACTGCGGCCGCGGCGCAGGTCGGATTCGTCGACCACGTCGTCGTGCAGCAGGGTCGATGTATGGATGAACTCGACGATCGCCGCCAGCTGGTGGTGCTCGGCGCCGACGGTGCCGGTCGCGCGGCCCGCGAGCATCACCAGCATCGGCCGCAGCCGCTTGCCACCGGCCGAAACGATGTGTTCGGCGACCTGGTTGATCAGCACGACGTCGGAGGCCAGCCGGGTCCGGATCAGCGTATCGATCGCGGCCATGTCGCCGGCGGCGAGCGACTGGATCGCCGGCAGATCGAGCCGGGCGGCCGGGGAGGCGACGTTGTTCATGCAGGATCCGGGACAGGCAGGCCCGGGATTATAGGCGTCGCCCGACGGAGACGCGCGGACGAGGCCGAGGTCGGACGCCGGCCTGCTGGCCGCTATACTGTCGAGGTCCATCACGCCGGTTCGCAAGCCGGTGCAAATCAAGGAATTCCCATGGCCCGCGGCGTCAACAAAGTCATCCTGGTCGGCAATCTCGGCAACGATCCCGACACCAAGTACACCCAGGGCGGCATGGCCGTGACCCGCATCAGCCTGGCCACGACCAGCGTGCGCAACGACCGCGACGGCAACAAGCAGGAGCGCACCGAATGGCACCGCGTGGTGTTCTTCGGCAAGCTCGGCGAAATCGCCGGCGAGTACCTGCGCAAGGGCAGCCAGGTCTACGTCGAAGGCGAGATCCGCTACGACAAGTACACCGGCCAGGACGGCGTGGAGAAGTACACGACCGACATAGTCGCCAACGAGATGCAGATGCTCGGCGGCCGCGGTGACGGCGGTGGTGGCGGGGGCGGTGGTGGCAACTACGAGCGCAGCAGCCGTCCGCAGCGTCCGGCCGCCAGTGGCGGCGACATGCAGCAGCGCGGCCCCGCGCCGCAGCGCCAGGCGCCGCAACAGCAGCGCCCTGCGCCGATGGACGACTTCTCGGACGACGACATCCCGTTCTGATCCATCGCGCTGCGATGGCGATGAGGAAGGCCCGCCACTGGCGGGCCTTCTGCGTTCCGGGAGGCGAATGGCCGTGCGTTCAGGTGGTCACGCCAGAAATCCACGGATAACATGCGCTGCGCCGCGCGACCGCGCGGTCGCGTCACAGGGGACAACGAGGAGAGGACATGTTCCGCAAGGGAATGCTGTGCCTGTGGGCGCTTGTCGCGTGCAGCCTGCTGGCCGTCGCGCAGGCGCAAGTCGTGCTGGATCCGTTCGTCGAGGACGACTCGATCCGCGACATCAAGATTTCGCCAACCGGCACGCACTTCGCGGCCGTGCTGCCGAGTGGCGAATACTCCGCGATCGCGGTCATGCGCCGGGACGACCAGGCGGTGGTCGGCAGCATGCGTCTGCCGCGCAACAACCACATCGCAGATTTCTGGTGGGTCAACGACGAACGGCTGGTGTTCTCGCTCGCCGAGCGCTTCGGCTCGCGTGATACACCGACGCCGACCGGCGAGATCTACGGCATGAACCTCGACGGCAGTCGACAGCAGTTGCTGGTGGGGTACCGGGTGCGGAGTGGACAGACCGGGACCAACATCCGGTCCGGCGCCAAGGAGGAGTTCGTCCATGCGCGCGTGGTCGACCTGCTGCGCGACGACCCGCGGTCGATCCTCGTCGCGATCTCGCCGTTCACCGGAGACCCGCAGACGCGCGTCGACCGCATGGATGTCTACACCGGTCGTCGCACCACGATTGCGACCGTGCCGGTGACACGCGCGAACTTCGTGGCCGATTCCAGTGGCGAAGTGCGCATGGCCGTCGGTGCCCGTACCGACAACCAGCTCCAGCTGTATTACCGGGCGGCGCGGGGCAGCGACTGGACGCTGATCAACCACCAGGGCACCTCGGGTCGCGCCGAGTACCCGATCGGTTTTTCCGAGGACGGTCGCACGGCCTTCCTGCAATCTACGCGGCCGCAGGGTCCCGACGCGATCGTCGCCTACGACACTGCCAGCGGTGAACGCCGCGAGGTGCTGCGCGACGAAGTCGTCGATCCCGAGATCATGTACCGTCCCGGCACATCGGTTCCCATCGGCGCGCTGTTCACGGGCGCCAGGCCGCGCATGGCGTTCTTCGACGAGGCATCCGACGACGCGCGCACGTTCCGGATGCTGGAGCAGGCATTTCCCGGGCAGACGCTGCGGGTTGCCTCTTCGACCTGGGATGCAGCCACGAAGATGGTCGCTGTGTCCAGTGACGTGGATCCGGGCAGCTTCTATACCTTCGACACCGCCACGAAGAAGGCGGGATTCACCTTCGGCCTGCGCGACAAGATCGATCCGCGCGAGATGGCACCGATGCAGGCCGTGTCGTTGCAAGCGCGCGATGGTTTAACGCTGCACGGCTTTCTGACCCGTCCCGCAGGCGCGACGACGGCCGGTCCACTGGTCGTCCTGCCACACGGCGGGCCGTTCGGCATCCATGACGACTGGACCTTCGATCCCGAAGTCCAACTGCTGGCGGCGGCCGGCTATTCCGTGCTGCAGGTTAACTTCCGCGGTTCGGGGCACCACGGCCATGCATTCCAGCAGGCGGGCGCGCGCCAATGGGGACTGGCGATGCAGGACGACCTGACCGATGCCACGCGCTGGGCGATCGAGCAGGGGCATGCCGATGCCGACCGCATCTGCATCTATGGGGGCAGCTACGGCGCCTATGCCGCCTTGATGGGCGCGGTGCGCGAGCCCGCCCTTTACCGGTGCGCCGTCGGCTACGTCGGTGTGTACGATCTGCAGCAGATGCGCCAGCAGGATCGTCGCACCGGACGCTGGGTCGGCACGTGGATGGACGAGTGGGTGGGAAGCGACACCGCCCAGCTTGCACAGACTTCGCCCAATCTGCAGGCAGACCGCATCCGGGTCCCCGTTTTCCTCGCGGCTGGCGGCCGCGACGAGATCGCGCCCGTCGAACACACCCGGAGGATGGAGCGTGCCCTGAAGACGGCCGGTGTGCCGGTCGAGTCGCTGTACGTGGCCACCGAGGGCCACGGGTTCTATGCGCCCGAGAACCGCCGCGCCTACTACACGAAGTTGCTGGACTTCCTCGCCACCCATCTCGGCGGTCAGCGCGCTGCGCAGTAAGGCCGCGCCGGCGCCGCTTTGCCAGCACAGCGGCGCCGGCCTACCATTCGGGCTCTTTGTCCGGAGCCACCGCCATGTCCCTGCGCCTTGCGCTGTTGCCGTTGTGCCTGCTCGCCGCCTTGCCGGCCGTTGCCCAGGAACGGGGCCTCGATGTCCGCGACCTGGTCAAGCTCGACCGGGTGTCCTCGCCGCTGTTGACCGCCGACGGTCGCCAGCTGGTATTCGCGCAGCGCACGCTGGACTTCGATTCGGGCAAGGCCACGACCGCGCTGTACGCGCGCAATCTGCTGACCCGCGACATGGCACCGCCGAAGCGCATCACGCCCGAGGGCTGGAACGTCAATTCGCCGGCGCTGTCGGCCGACGGCCAGACGGTCTACTTCCTCAGCAGCAAGAGCGGCAGCTCGCAGGTGTTTGCGATGCCGATCGCCGGCGGCGCGCCGCGCCAGCTGACCGACGTCGCGGTGGACATCGGCACGTTCCAGATCTCGCCCGACGGCACGCGCGTGGCCTTCAGCGCCGACACCTTCGGCGAGTGCGCGGCCGATCTCGCCTGCACCAAGCGCAAGTTTGCCGAGACCAAGGACGCCAAGGCCAGTGGCGTGGTCTACGACCAGCTGTTCGTGCGCCACTGGGATACGTGGAAGGACGGCACCATGAGCCGCCTGTTCGTCGCCGACCTGCCGGCGGCCCGCGCACGCGCGGTCACGACCGTCCGCGCGCTGGGCCACGCGCTCGAAGGCGACATCCCGTCCAAGCCCTTCGGCGGCGCCGAGGACTACACCTGGGCGCCGGACGGCCGTTCGGTCGTGGCCAGCGTCAAGGTCGCCGGCCGCGAGGCGCCGTGGTCGACGAACTTCGACCTCTACCGCATCGACGCGACCGGCGATGCCGCACCGGTCAACCTCACCGCGTCCAACCCGGCCTGGGATACCGGTCCGGTCTTCAGCGAAGACGGCGCCACGCTGTTCTATCGCGCAATGAAGCGGCCCGGTTTCGAAGCCGATCGCTACGCGCTGATGGCGATGGATGTCGCCAGCGGCCAGGCGCGCGAGATCGCACCGCAGTGGGACCGTTCGCCGAGCAGCGTGCAGCCCTCGGCTGATGGCCGCACGCTCTACGTCGCCGCGCAGGACACCGGCGAGTACCCGCTGTTCCGCGTTGATGTCGCCAGTGGCGAGGTCACGAGGCTCGTCGCCGACGGTTCGATCTCCTCGTTCGCGATCGCCGGCGACACCGTCGCGCTGGCCCGCAACTCGATCCAGAGCGGCGACGCGCTCTACACCGGCTCGCTGCAGTCGCTGGGCACCGATGCGCAGCTGCGCCAGATCACGCCGACCGCGGCCGAGCGCCTGCCGGGCGTCGCCTTCGGCGATTTCGAGCAGTTCTCGTTCAAGGGCGCGGGCAACGAAACCGTCTACGGCTACGTGGTCAAGCCGTGGAACTACCAGGAAGGCCAGACCTACCCGGTCGCGTTCCTGATCCACGGCGGTCCGCAGGGCAGCTTCGGCAACGGCTGGAGCTACCGCTGGAACCCGCAGACGTATGCGGGGCAGGGCTACGCGGTTGTCATGATCGATTTCCACGGCTCGACCGGTTACGGCCAGGCCTTCACCGACGCGATCAGCGGCGACTGGGGCGGCAAGCCGCTCGAGGACCTGCAGAAGGGCTGGGCCGCCGCGCAGGAGAAGTACGCCTTCCTCGACGGCGACAAGGCCTGTGCGCTCGGTGCGAGTTACGGCGGCTACATGATCAACTGGATCGCCGGCAACTGGTTCGACCGTCGCGGCAACTCGCCGTGGAAGTGCCTGGTCAACCACGACGGCGTGTTCGACACGCGCTCGATGGGCTATGTGACCGAGGAGCTCTGGTTCACCGAGTGGGAGAACAAGGGCACGCCGTTCGACCAGCCCAGGAACTACGAGCGCTGGAACCCGGTCAACCACGTCGCCAACTGGAAGGTGCCGATGCTGGTCGTGCAGGGCGAGAAGGACTACCGCGTGCCGGTGGACCAGGGCCTGTCGACGTTCACCGCACTGCAGCGCAAGGGCATCGAGTCGAAGCTGCTGTACTTCCCCGACGAGAACCACTGGGTCCTGCAGCCGCACAACAGCGTGCTGTGGCACGACACCGTCAACGCCTGGCTCAAGCAGCACATCGGCCAGTAATCCGCGTGGTTCCGGACGGCCGGCGCAAGCCGGCCGTTCCGTTTGCGTGCGTCCCGAAAGTCCAGGAACAGGAGCCCCGCCACGATGGCGATCGAATCCCTCGAACCCTCCACCGCGCTGATCACCAGCGACATCGTGCTCTTCGGCCTGATCGCCGCCACGCTCGGTGCGATCTTCTGGCTCGCCAGCGGACCCACGCCGTTCTGGAAGAAATTCTTCGCCTGGGTGCCGGCGCTGCTGCTGTGCTATTTCGTGCCGGCGTTCTACAACACCATCGGGCTGATCGACGGCGAGAGCAACAGCCTCTACAACCCGATCGCCAGCCGCGTGCTGCTGCCCGCCGCGCTGGTGCTGCTGACGCTGTCGATCGATCTCAAGGGCATCCTCCAGCTCGGCCCGAAGCTGCTGTTCGTGTTCTGTGCGGGCACGCTCGGCATTGCGCTGGGTGCCGTGGTGTCGTTCCAGATCATGGAATGGGTGCATCCGCCCGCCGTCGCAGGCGATACGTGGAAGGGGATGGCGGCGCTGGCCGGCAGCTGGATCGGCGGCGGCGCAAACATGGTCGCGATGCGCGAGGTCTACCAGGTCGACGCGACGCTGTTCGGCCAGTTCGCCGTGGTCGACGTGGCGATGGCCAGTGCGCTGATGGCGACGCTGCTGTTTCTCGCCAACCGCTCGGCGCAGCTCGACGCACGGTCGGGCGCGGACACGCGCGCGATCGATGAGATGAAGGCACGTCTGGCTGCGTACGAAGCGGCCAACGCGCGCATTCCCACGCTGACCGACCTGATGGTGATCATCGGTCTGGCTTTCGGACTGGTGGCGGTGGCGCACGCGATCGCCAATCCGCTGGCCGCCTGGTTTGCGGCGAACGTCGCCAGCGCCGCGCAGTTCAGTCTCGACTCCGCGTTCGTCTGGGTGGTACTGCTGTCGACAGCGGCCGGTGTCGCCTTGAGTTTCACGCGTGTGCGCAATCTCGAGAGTGCCGGTGCCTCCAAGATCGGCACTGTGTTCCTGTACTTCCTGATCGCCTGCATCGGCATGCAGATGGACTTCACCGCGCTGTTCGACCGGCTGGAGCTGATCGCGATCGGCGCGATCTGGATGATCGTGCACGTGCTGGTGATCTGGGGCGCTGCGCGTCTGGTGCGGGCGCCGATGTTCTATGTCGGTGTCGGCTCGATGGGCAACGTGGGCGCGGCCGCCTCGGCGCCGGTCATCGCCGCGGCATTCCATCCGAATCTCGCACCCGTCGGCGTGCTGCTCGGGACCGTGGGCTATGCGACCGGGACGGTGTTCTCGTACCTGATCGGGCAGGTGTTGCGGGTGATGGCCGGGCAGTAGGTCAAACGCGTCGCGGGGTGCCTCCGCGGCGCACGCACGGCCGCTTGCGCGGCCCGGGCGCTGTGGCACGATGCCGCCACGCCGTCACTGACGGCGCCCATGCCGCGGCCGCCGCCGTCGCGGCCTGCGTCCTGCGGGCGGGCCACATGAGGCGCCGTCCATGGCTGCAGACCCTACCACGCCATCGACGGCGTTGATCACCAACGACATCGTGCTGTTCGGCCTGATCGCCGCGACACTCGCAGCCGTGTTCTGGACCGCGTCGCGCCCCACGGGGTTCTGGAAGCGCTTCTACGGCGTCGTGCCCGCGCTGCTGCTCTGCTACTTCATTCCCGGCATCTACAACACGGTCGGTCTGATCGACGGCGGCAGCAGCGCGCTCTACAACCCGGTCGCCAGCCGCGTGCTGCTGCCGGCCGCACTGGTGCTGCTGACGCTGACCATCGACCTGCGCGGCGTGCTGCGGCTGGGTCCCAAGCTGCTGCTGATGTACATCGGCGCGTCGTTGACGGTGATGATCGGGGCCTTCGCCGCGTTCTGGATCATGGGTCTGATCCACCCCGAGACCGTCGCCGGGGACACTTGGGCCGGCATGGCGGCGCTGGCCGGCAGCTGGATCGGTGGTGGCGCGAACATGGTCGCGATGAAGGAAGTCTTTGCCGTCGACGAGACGACGTTCGGGCAGTTCGTCGTCGTCGACGTCGGTGTGGGCTACGTCTGGATGGCAGTCCTGATCTTCCTCGCGGGGCGCGCGGCGAAGATCGATGCGCGCAGCGGCGCCGACACGCGCGCGATCGAGGATTTGAAGACGCGACTCGCCAGCTACCAGGCCGAGCACGAACGCGTAACCTCGCTGACCGACCTGATGCTGATCGTCGGCATCGCCTTCGGCGCCGTCGGCCTGTCGCACGCGATCGCCGGCCCGGCCTCGGCCTGGTTCGGTGCGAACGTCAGCTGGGCGCGGCAGGTCAGCCTCCACGAGCCCTTCGTCTGGGTGGTCGTGCTGTCGACGCTGATCGGTCTTGGCTTGAGCTTCACCCGCGTGCGCACGCTCGACGGCGCCGGCGCCTCGAAGATCGGCACGCTGTTGCTCTACATCCTGATCGCCTGCATCGGCATGCAGATGGACATCTTCGCGCTCGCCGATCGGCCGTGGCTGTTCCTGCTCGGTCTGATCTGGATCGCGGTCCACATCGCGCTGCTGTGGGCGCTGGGCAAGCTGCTGCGCGTGCCGTTCTTCTATTTCGCGATGGGCTCGCAGAGCAACATCGGCGGCCCCGCTTCGGCACCGGTGGTTGCCTCGGTGTTCCATCCCGCGTTGGCGCCGGTCGGCGCACTGCTCGGCGCGCTGGGCTACGCGACCGGGACGGTGCTGGCGTATCTGGTGGGGATCGGATTGCGGGCGATGGCGGGGCAGTGATCGGCTGATTCTGCTTTTGCCTTTGGCATTGCCGTTGCAGTTGCCCTTGCCGTCATTCCCGCGAAGGCGGGGCTTTCAACGGACGCATGTCCGGTCATCCATTTTGATTTTTGACGTTGATGTTGATGTTGGCTTGGGCTTCGGCTTTCAGTCTTTGACCTTGATCTGCGAGCCGTAAAGCGAGCCGAGCATCGCAGGACGGCGGGGCCGAAGAGCAGCCCATGTCTGAGCGTAGCGAGTTTGGGCTGCGTGCCCCGTTGGCCGAGAAGCGCAGGGGACCGATGCGGCTGTATCGCATCGGATCGCGTCCGGCGAAAGCGGTTTTGCTTCCTTTTGACAAGACAAAAGGAAGCCGCGCGCGGAGCGCGTGAAAGCTCTGGGTTTGATCCTGATCCGGCTGTTTTCGAACTTCGAGAGACGCGAAAAGCGGAAGCCAGTCAAGTGCAGAGCTTTCGCACGCAATCGTGCGAGTTTCTTTTGGCGGGACCCAAAAGAAACCAAAAGGTCCCTTCGCCGGACGCGATCCGCCGCGATACAGCCGCGGCGGTTCCCTCCGCGCCTCGCCTGGCGCGGCACGCAGCCCAAACTCGCTTTGCTCAGACATGGGCTGCTCTACGGCCACGCCAGGCTCCGGTGCTCGGCTCGCTTTACGGCTCGAGACGTCAAAGGCCGAAGCCAAAGCCAAAGCCAAGGCCAAAGCGGAAGCCGAAGCCGAAGCGAATCCAGAGCCCGGCGCTTCAAACGCCTGATACTAGGGAAGGGCGCCAGCAGACGTCGCCAGGCATCGGTATCGCCGCAGCGGCAGCACCCCAAACGAAAACGGGCGGAACCCTTCGGTTCCGCCCGTCGTCGTGTCACACGTTCTTGTGGCTCAGCAGCAACGGAACCCGTTGCGCCCGCCGAAGCGGGCTTCCTGCCGTTCGCGGAAGAACGTCTTGTAGTCCATCGGCTCGCGGTCGGGGTGCTTTTCGAGGATGTGGCGCACGTAGTTGTCGTAGTCGGGGACGCCGCAGCACAGCCGCGCCGTCTGCACGACCCTCCGCCACACACGCTTGTGCGTGGCGAAGTACTCGACGGGAACCAGCGTGCCCGACATCAGCGTGTCACTCCGCTCGCGAGCCGCGCCGTCACAGCCAGGCCTGCTGCTGTTCCGGCGTCAGTTCGACGTACGGGCTTTCCTTGGCCGTGGGCGCCGAAGCGCGGCGGGCCTTGAGGATCGCGCGGATCGCGAAGAACAGCGTGCTGAAGACCACGAACAGGAACAGCGTCGTCAGGCCGGCATTGACGTAGCCGTTGACGATGACCTGCTTCATCTGGCCCGCGGTCTTGGCCGCACCCAGCAGTTCGCCGTTGGCCAGCGCCGCCTGGTAGTGGCGGGCCTGGGCGAGGAAGCCCATCGCCGGCTTGGGGTCGAACAGCTTGATCAGGCCGGCCGCGGTGGTGCAGATCAGCAGCCACACGGCCGGGACGATCGTCACCCACGCGAAGCGGTCCTTCTTCATCTTGAACAGGACCACGGTGCACAGCATCAGCGCGATGCCCGCGAGCATCTGGTTGGCGATGCCGAACAGCGGCCACAGGGTGTTGATGCCACCCAGCGGATCCACCACGCCCTGATAGAGGAAGTAGCCCCACAGCGCGACGCAGCCGGCGGTACCGAGGGCGTTCGCACCCCAGTTGTCGGTCTTGCGCAGCACCGGCACGAAGTTGCCCAGCAGGTCCTGCAGCATGAAGCGACCGGCACGCGTGCCTGCGTCGACCGCGGTCAGGATGAAGAGCGCTTCGAACAGGATCGCGAAGTGGTACCAGAAGGCCATCGCGCCGTCGCCGGTGCCGGGCATCGCGTCATGCAGGATGACCGCGATACCGACGGCCAGCGTCGGAGCACCACCGGCGCGCGAGATGATCGTGCCTTCGCCGATCTGCTGGGCCTTGAGTTCCAGCGCCTCGGGCGTGATGACGAAGCCCATCTGGCTGACCGCCGCGGCCGCGCTCTGCACGTCGGTGCCGAGCACCGCGGCGGGGCTGTTCATCGCGAAGTAGATGCCCGGATCGAGCACCGAAGCCGCGACCAGCGCCATGATCGCCACGAACGATTCCATCAGCATGCCGCCGTAGCCGATGTAGCGGGCGTGGGTCTCGTTGGCCAGCAGCTTGGGGGTGGTGCCCGAGCTGATCAGCGCGTGGAAGCCCGACACGGCGCCGCAGGCGATGGTGATGAAGAGGAACGGGAACAGGCCGCCCTTCCAGACCGGGCCGTCGCCGGTGGCGGCGAACTCGGTGAACGCCGGCATCTTCAGCGTGGTGACGTCCGGGCTGGCGATGACGATGCCGATGGCCAGCGCGACGATCACACCGATCTTGAGGAAGGTCGACAGGTAGTCGCGCGGGGCGAGCAGCAGCCACACCGGCAGCGTCGCGGCGACGAAGCCGTAGCCGATCAGCATCCAGGTGATCTGGGTGCCGGTGAAGGTGAACGCCGGGCCCCAGTAGGGATCCGCGCCGACCTTGCCGCCGAACCAGATCGCCGCGAGCAGGGCGATGATGCCGAAGATCGAGATCTCGCCGATCTTGCCCGGGCGGATGTAGCGCATGTAGATGCCCATGAAGATCGCGATGGGCATCGTCGCGATCACCGTGAACATGCCCCAAGGGCTTTCGGCCAGGGCCTTGACGACGATCATCGCCAGCACCGCCAGGATGATGATCATGATCATGAAGGCGCCGAACAGCGCGATGGTGCCGGCGACCGGTCCCATCTCCTCGCGCACCAGGTCACCGAGCGAACGGCCGTTGCGGCGGCTCGACACGAACAGGACCATGAAGTCCTGCACCGCACCGGCCAGCACCACGCCGACGATCAGCCACAGCATGCCGGGCAGGTAGCCCATCTGTGCGGCGAGCACCGGGCCGACCAGCGGACCGGCGCCGGCGATGGCAGCGAAGTGGTGGCCGAACAGCACGTGCTTATTGGTCGGCACGTAGTCCAGACCGTCGTTGTTGACGTGCGCAGGCGTCGCCCTGCGCGGGTTCAACTCCATCACGTGTTTGGCGATGTAGAGACTGTAGTAACGGTAGGCGACCAGATAGATCGACACCGCGGCGGTGACGATCCACAAGGCGCTGATCTGCTCGCCTTGTCGCAGGGCGATGACGCCCAGACAGAACGCGCCCAGAAGCGCGACAACGCCCCAGATCGCGTGGTTGAAAACACCCTTCATTGTTGAGACCCCCGGGAAGACGCGCACAGAGTCGCCCCGGGCGTCCACCGGGTCAATGCGCAATGGGTCGAATCCCGCGCCGGGGTCTTAAGACTTTCGTCGTAGCCGCATGGCGCTCTGCTAGCATGCGGCCTCCTTCGAACGTGCCGGGCGACCCATGCAGGCCACCTTGAACGGCCTGCGCTGCGGGCATGCAACACCGGCTGCGGCGCCGTCGGTCAGGGACGTGGTTCGATGAGTGTCGATCCGCACAGCGCATCGTTGCGCGAGCAACTGCAGTCGCTGATCGCGCGTCTGCCCGACGGCGACGTGCAGGTCGGTCCGCTTGTCGACGAGCTCGGCACGCAGGGCATGCTGCTGCTGGTGATTCTGCTGACCCTGGTGTTCCTGATTCCGGTCTCGATTCCCGGCGTCAGCACGGTGTTCGGTGCGGTGATCGTGCTGATCGGCATCGCCCGCATGGCCGGCCGCGCGTTGTGGCTGCCCGACGCGGTGCGTCGACGCAACGTGCCGGCGGGCCGCCTGCGTGGCGCGCTCGATACCGGTCTGACCTGGGTGCGCCGTCTGGAGCGCATCACCCGGCCCGGCAGGATGTCCAGGCTCACCGATGGTCGCGCGATCTGCCTCTTCAACGATGCCGCGCTGGTGCTGGGCGCAGTGCTGCTGATGGCGCCGTTCGGCTTCATTCCTTTCAGCAACACGATTCCGGGCGTGGCACTGATGTGCTTGGCGATCGGACTGCTGCAGCGCGATGGGCTGATGGTGCTGCTGGGCCACGTCGCCAACGTGCTGACGATGGTGTATTTCGCGATCCTGATCGGCGGCGGTGGCCTGGCGATCCGCGAACTGTTCGTGCGTTTCTGGCCCGCGTGACCGCGTCGCGCGTCAGAGCCAGCGCGCTTTCTTGAACATCCGGTACAGCACGACCATCACCACCGCGACCCCGCCGATCAGCACCGGATAGGCGAAGCGTTCGTCGAGTTCGGGCATGCCGTGGAAGTTCATGCCGTACCAGCTGGTGATCAGCGTGGGCGCGGCGAGCAGGGCGGCCCAGGCACCGAGCTTCTTGACGATCTCGCCCTGGGTCAGCGTCACCAGTGCCTGGTTCACGCTCAGAGCCGTGCCGAGCATGTCGCGGATCGCGTCGATGGTCTCGTTGATGCGGACCGAGTGGTCCAGCACGTCGCGGATGTAGAGCCGGGCGTCGGGCGAGATCAGCGGACTGCTGCTGCGTACCAGCTGGGAGAGCACGTCCTGCAGCGGTGTCACCGCGACGCGCATGTAGGTCAGCTCGCGCTTGAGCTGGTACAGGCGGATCACGATGCCGCGATGGAACTGCTCGCTGACGATGTCCTTCTCCAGCGTGTTCAACGTGGTCTTGAAGTCGTCGACGATCGGCAGGTAGTTGTCGACGATCGCGTCGAGCACCGTGTACAGCGCGGCCGGTGCTCCCATCGCCAGCAGTTCGGGTTCGCGCTCGATGCGCTGCCGCGCCGGCGCGTAGGACAGCGAGGCGCCGTGACGCACGGTCACCAGATAGCGCGCGCCCAGGAAGATGTGGGTCTCGCCGTAGGCGATGTGCTCGTCGATCGCCTGTGCGGTGTTGGCGACGATGAACAGCGAATCGCCGTAGGCCTCGATCTTCGGACGTTGATGCGCGTTGCGCGCGTCTTCGACCGCGAGGTCGTGCAGGCAGAACTCGGCCTGCAGCTGGGCCAGCACGTTCTCGCCGGGTTCGTAGAGGCCGATCCACACGAAGCTGTCGTCGTCGACGGCCAGCACGTCGCTGATGTCGTCGAGGACGATGTCGCGCTTGCCCTGCGGCCCGTAGACCGCGCAATTCACCACGCAGGCGGGATTGGGCGGCGATGCGGTCGATGGCGCGGGCAGGGTATTCATCGCGACATCGTCCGTCAGCCCGGCGGGCACGACAAGCGGCCCGCCGTGAAGACCCGGCTCAGCGTGCGACGAAGCGCACCGCCTGGCCGCCGCCGGACGCCATCGCCAGCACCAGCGTGTCGCCGGCGCCGACTTCGCGCGACTCGATGACCAGACTGCGCGGATCGGTACGCCAGCCCGCGCCTTCGCCGTCGCGGTAGATCTGCGCGGTGTAGCGGCGGCCAGGCTCGAGGAAATCGAGCGGCACGGTGATGTCGCGCGCGGCATCGTCGGTGACCGCGCCGAGGTACCAGTCGTCGCCGCCACGTGCGCGCCGCGCGATCACCGCGAACTCGCCGATCTCGCCCGCGAGCGCACGCGTGTCGTCCCAGTCGGCCGGCACGTCGCGAATGAACTGGAAGGCGTCGGGGCGCGACTCGTAGTGTTCGAGCAGGTCGGCCGCCATCTGCAGCGGGCTGTGGATCACCACGTACAGCGCTAGCTGTTTGCCGATCGTCGTCGCCATCGGCGTGCCGGACTTGGTGTCCATGCCGAAGATGCCGGGCGTGAAGTCCATCGGCCCGGCGAGCAGGCGCGTGTAGACCAGGGTGGCCTCGTGTTCGGGCGGATTGCCGGGCTGTCCCCAGGCGTTGTATTCCATGCCGCGCGCGCCCTCGCGCGTGACGAGGTTCGGATAGGTGCGACGCAGGCCGGTGTCCTTGACCGGCTCGTGCGGATTGACGGTGATGCGGTGCTTCGCCGCGGTCTCGACGACCTTCTGGTGGTGGCGCACCATCGCCTGGCCCTCGTGCCAGGCGTAATGCAGGGCGCCGTCGTCGCCCCGCACCTTGGCCTGGCCGGCATCGGCGACGTAACCGGTCTTGACCGCCTGCACACCGAGCCGGCCGTACAGATCCATCGCGTCTTCGAGTTGCGCTTCGTAGTGGGCCGCGTGGCCCGAGGTTTCGTGATGGCCGATCAGGGTCACGCCCTTCTCGCGCGCATGACGTGTCACCGCTTCGATGTCGAAATCGGGATAGGCCTGCGTGAAGCTGAAGGTCTCGCCGTTGCCGAACCAGTCGCCGTCCCAGCCGATGTTCCAGCCTTCGACCAGCACGCCACCGAAGCCGTTGGCGGCGGCGAAGTCGATGTAACGCAACGTGTGTGCGGTGGTCGCGCCGTGCTTCGGCCCCGAGGCCCAGGTCTTGCGGTCGAGATGCATCTCCCACCAGATGCCGACGTATTTCATCGGCCTGATCCACGACACGTCGCCCAGCGCGTTGGGCGCGTTGAGGTTGAGGATCAGCTGCGATTCGACCAGATCGCCCGCGCGCTCGCCGATCTGGATCGTGCGCCACGGTGTCGCGAACGGCGTCGCCACTTCGACCTTGGCGATGCCGATGCCCGGCGTCAACGCGGCCTTGAACCGACGGCCGTCGACGCGCGCGAGATTCATGCCCGAGTAGTCGACGAGTGCGGCCTCGTGGATCGACACATGCAGGCCGTCGGCGGTGCGCAGCGTGATCGGCGTCTGCGCCTGGCCGACTTCCTCGACCGGGGTGCGGTGGTAGATGTATTCCTCGCGGTTCCATTCGAACGCGGGAATCCACCACGCGGTGGCCGGGTCGGCGAGATCGAACTCGGTCAGTTCCTCGGCGATCGACAGGTGTTCCAGGCCGGGTTGCCTGGGAATGTCGTAGCGGAAGCCGACGCCATCGTCGAACACGCGGAACACCACGTCGAAGCGACGCTCCGGTCCGCTGGTTTCGGCTAGCGTGACCCGCAATTCGTTGTGGTGGTCGCGCATGTGCCGGCGCTCGCCCCAGGGCAGCTCCCAGCGTTCGTCATGGCGGCGCGTGCGCTGGTCGACGATCGCGAGATTGCGTTCGAACTTGCGCGTGTCGGTGAACATCATCCCCAGGCGCGACGGCGCGACGACCGGGCGACCGTCGCGACTGACGGCGTAACTGGCGCGGCCCTCGTTGTCGGTGGTGACTTCGACCGCGATGCGGGTATCGGGCGAGGCGATGCGCGCGCTGGCGCGCGGTTCGGCGGCCGCTGCGGCGAGCGGAAACAACGTGACCATCGAGACGGCCAGCCAGCGGACGAGACGGTTCGACATCGTGCGGCGCCCTCCCAGACGCGTTCGCTCGCGGAGTCGATCCGATTCTTGCACGCGGTTCCGGGGTGGGCCGGCTGCATACGTATGCACAGCGCGTCGATGACTTGCTTGTGATTCCGACGTGCGCCGGGGAGACGATCAGGAACGGCGCGCTTTGACGCCAGCCGGAAGACGCAATACCCAGAACAGCGCCACATGCACCGGCATCAGCAACGACAACCACGCCGCATTGCGCTGCGGCAGTACGGGCAACCAGTGCAGGAACACCGCGGCCACGCCGCAGATGACGACGGCCAGCAGCGTCCACCCGAACAGCGCGCCCGGCGCCCGCCCGCGCGCGATGCACCAGCCGCCGGGCAGCAACAGCAGACACAGCGGATTGAACAGCAGCAGGTTGTGGTTGCGCCAGGCGAAACCGTGCTCGGTGCCCAGCCACAGGAACAGCATCACGCCGCCGAGCAGGGCACTGACAGTCCAGAACGGCAGCGCGATCGCGGCCAGCTTGCGCGGCGCGATGCGGCCGGCGACGAGGATCGCCACACCGATCACGAGACCCGCCACCAGCCATGGCCACAGCAGTCGCGCGCGCTCGGCAGGTTCGGGCGCCTGCGTGTGCGGCAGGATCGTCTGTTCGCCCGACACCAGCGGACGCCCATCGACATTGCGCGCGCTGCGCAGGGCATCGGCCAGGCGCATCGGCACGAAGGCGTCGTCCCACAGCGCATTCGGCCGGTCCGAAGCCGGGCCCAGACCGATGTCGAAGCCGAGCCACATCCACGGCGCGGGCGAGGCCAGGCGGACCGCGTCGCCGCGATAGGTGTTGCCGCGCGAGCGGCCCTGCAGCTGGTTGCGCAGCGCGCCACCGAGCGCGGTGTCGATCGCATCGCGCACGCGGGTAGAGCAGTTGTCGGTGAAGTAATCGTAGCGGTAGTGCGCGTTCTCGGGTTTGGCGTTCTCGACCAGCGCCGCTGCCAGACTGCGCGCCTGCGTGGGCGTGAGATCCAGCCACTGGATCGACACGCCGCGACCGACATCGCGGTAGTAGGCGAGGTCGTCGGCCAGCGGCAGGGCCATCAGCTGGTAGCGCATGTCGCCGCGGATGAAGCGCGGCACGAAGTCGGCTTCGTTCGGATCGAACGCGCCGAAGTTGTACGACATCGGATAGGGCGCGTCGGGGTCGTCGACGACCAGCGCGTTGTGGCCGAAGCGCTCGAAGAACACGTCGCCCGGCTGCATCGTCGCCACGCCGATGCGTGGTACGTCACCGGCCTGGGCGGCCGCCGTGAGCGGCCACGCCAGGCACAGCAGCAGAAGCAGCAGCACACGCGCGAACACGCGTGCGGGCGTCATCCGGTCAGGCTTCGGCATGCACGCTGACGTGCAGCGCATGCAGGCGACGCGAGTCGGCATCGGTCACGCGGAACGCGAAGCGACCCAGCGTGAGTTCCTCGCCGACCTCGGGCAGGTGTCCGATCGCGCCGATGATCACGCCGCCGATGGTGTCGTACTCGGCATCGTCGAAATCCGAACCGAAACGCTCGTTGAAATCGGAGATCGGAGTCAGCGCGCTGACCGCGAACTGGCCGTCGGCCTGGGCCGCGATCAAGGCGTTCGGGTCTTCGGCATCGTCGTGTTCGTCGTCGATCTCGCCGACGATCTCCTCCAGCACGTCCTCGATCGTCACCAGACCGCCGACGCCGCCGTATTCGTCGATGACGATGGCCATGTGGTTGCGCGACAGGCGGAACTCGCGCAGCAACACGTTGAGCTTCTTCGATTCGGGGATCAGCACCGCCGGACGCAACAGTTCGTGGATCGAACCGGGACCGTTGTCGGCGACCACGCCGCGCAGCAAATCCTTGGCCAGCAGGATGCCGAGGATCTCGTCCTTGTCGTCGCCGTGCACCGGGAAGCGCGAATGGCCGGATTCCACCACCAGCTTCATCAGGTCCAGGAACTTCGCGTCCGCCGGCAGCGCGACCATCTGCGCGCGCGGCACCATCACGTCACCGACCGTCTTGCTGGAGATGCCCAGCGCACCTTCGAACATGCGCAGCGTATCGGCGTCGATCAGGCCGTCGGCATGGGTGTCGCGGAGCAGTTCCACGAGATCCTCGCGGTTGCTCGGCTCGCCGGAGATCGCCGAACTCAGGCGTTCGAGCCAGCCGCGGCGACGCTCCTGCGGTTCGGAAGCGGGGGAAGGTCGACTGTCGTCCTCGGACATGGTGCGGTGTGGGTCTTCGAAACGCCCGGATCGGGCCGTGCGGGCAGTCTATCAGGCCGGCATGGCGCGCCCGTCAGCGCGTCTCGCCGGCGTAGGGATCGTCGATGCCGAGGCCGGCGAGGATCTCGCGTTCCAGCTGCTCCATCGCCTCGGCTTCCTGGTCGTCCTCGTGGTCCCAGCCCAGCAGATGCAGCACGCCGTGGACGGTCAGGTGGGCGTAATGCGCGTTCAGCGGCTTGCCTTGTTCGGCGGCCTCGCGCGCGACGACCGGCGCGCAGATCACCAGATCGCCCAGCAGCGGCAGACGCACACCCTCGGGCAGACCTTCGGGCAGTTCGGCCGGAAAGCTCAGTACGTTGGTCGCGTAGTCCTTGTCGCGGTAATGGCGGTTGAGCGACTGGCCTTCGTCGATGTCGACGAGACGGATCGCGAGGTCCGCCTCTCGGATGCGGCCGGCGAGGGCGGCCGCGGCCCATTTGCGGAAACTTGCCGCGCTTGGCAGGCCCTTGCGCGGAATCGCATAGCCGATCGCGACATCCAGGCGGGTGGGGCCTTTCGTCATCGCGGGCTCGCCGGGCCGGTGGCCGCATCGCTGGCGTCGCGGCGCTCGTAGGCGCTGACGATGCGCGCGACCAAGGGGTGGCGCACGACGTCGCGCGCCTCGAAGAACGTGAAGCTGACGCCGTCGACCTCGTGCAGCACGTCGATCGCGTCGCGCAGACCCGACTTCACGTGCTTGGGCAGATCGATCTGGGTCAGATCGCCGGTCACGACCGCCGTCGAGCCGAAGCCGAGACGGGTCAGGAACATCTTCATCTGCTCGATGGTGGTGTTCTGCGCCTCGTCGAGGATCACGAACGCGTCGTTGAGCGTGCGGCCGCGCATATAGGCCAGCGGCGCGATCTCGATGACGTTGCGCTCCAGCAGCTTGGCGACCTTTTCAACGCCCAGCATCTCGTAGAGCGCGTCGTAGAGCGGGCGCAGGTACGGGTCGACCTTCTGGGTGAGATCACCCGGCAGAAAGCCGAGCTTCTCGCCGGCCTCGACCGCCGGGCGCACCAGGATCAGGCGCTGCACCTTGGATTCGTTGAGCGCCTCGACCGCCATCGCCACCGCGAGGAAGGTCTTGCCAGTACCGGCCGGGCCGATGCCGAAGTTGATGTCGTGGGTCGTGATCCGGTGCAGGTACTTGGCCTGGTTCGGACCGCGGCCGCGGATCGTGCCGCGCTTCACGCGCACGGCGACCTCTTGCGGTACGTAGGCGTCGTCTTCTCGCTCCACGTTGGCCGGGCTCAGGCGCAGGTTGATCGCGTGGCTGTCGAAGACCGTGTCCTCGCTCTCGGCATAGAGCGCCTTGAGCAGCTTCTCGGTCCGGTCGAGCATGGCCTCGTCGCGCCCGGTCACGCGGAAGATGTTGCCGCGATTGGCGATTTCGACGCCCAGCCGCAGTTCGATCTGGCGCAGGTGCCCGTCGAAGGGGCCGGCGAGGTTGGACAGGCGCTCGGAATCCGACGGTTCGAGCAGGAAAGTGCGTTCGGGCAGGGCGTTGGTCATGGCGCGGATTCTAGCGGTGAGGGCCGTACGTCGACGTGGAGGTCGGCGACTTCAGAGCCCTCCCCCGCGTCGCGGGGGAGGGTTGGGTGGGGGCAAACAGTCCGATCCCGAAAGAGCAGATTCGCGCGAACAGCCTTCCTTCGGGGCAGCAGTCTCGCGACCTGACCCTTCGCCCCTATCCCAGCCTGTCCGGCCCACCGAAGCACGCCGGGCATTCAATCGACCCGCGCGGTAACACCGCGCAAGCGGATCGCTCTCATCCCCCCGCAGGCGGGGGAAGGAGCGGATCAGGCCTCGTCGCCCTCGCGCACAACGATCCGCCCGCGCAGCGAATTGGTGAGCGCGGCAGTGATCTCCACATCCACGAACTGCCCGATCAGACGCGCCGGCGCCGGGAAGTTCACCGAGCGCATGTTCTCGGTCTTGCCGGTCAGCTCGTTGGGATCCTTGCGCGACGGGCCTTCGACCAGCACGGTCTGCACGCTGCCGACCATCGCCTGCGAGATGCCCGCGGCGTGCGCATTGATGTGCGCCTGCAGGCGCGACAGGCGCGCGTGCTTCTCCTCGGCGGTCACCGTGTCCTCGAGGTCCGAGGCCGGCGTGCCCGGGCGGCGCGAATAGATGAAGGAGAACGACTGGTCGAAGCCCACGTCCTCGATCAGCTTCATCGTCTTCTCGAAATCGGCGTCGGTTTCGCCGGGGAAGCCGACGATGAAGTCCGAGGAGATCGAAATGTCCGGGCGCACTGCGCGCAGCTTGCGGATCTTCTGCTTGAACTCCAGCGCCGTGTAGCCGCGCTTCATCGCCGAGAGGATCCGGTCGCTGCCTGCCTGCACCGGCAGATGCAGGTAGTTCGCCAGCTGCGGCACGTCGCGGTAGGCCTCGACCAGCGAGTCGGAGAACTCCAGCGGATGCGAGGTGGTGAAGCGGATGCGGTCGACGCCGTCGATCTCGGCGATGGTGCGGATCAGCAGGCCGAGATCGGCGATCGTGCCGTCGCCCATGTCGCCGCGGTAAGCGTTGACGTTCTGGCCCAGCAGGTTGATCTCGCGCACGCCCTTGCCGGCCAACTGCACCACTTCCACCAGCACGTCCTCGAACGGCCGGCTGATCTCGGTGCCGCGGGTGTAGGGCACCACGCAGAACGAGCAGTACTTCGAGCAGCCTTCCATGATGGACACGAACGCGGTCGGGCCTTCGGCGCGCGGCTCGGGCAGGCGGTCGAACTTCTCGATCTCGGGGAAGCTGATGTCGACCTGCGGGGTGTTCTGCTCGCGACGGGCGCGGATCAGCTCCGGCAGGCGGTGCAGAGTCTGCGGGCCGAACACCAGATCCACGAACGGCGCGCGCTTGACGATGGCCTCGCCTTCCTGCGACGCCACGCAGCCGCCGACGCCGATCAGCACCGGCTTGCCGTCCTTCTTCAGCGCCTTCCAGCGACCGAGCTGGCTGAAGACCTTCTCCTGCGCCTTCTCGCGGATCGAGCAGGTATTGACCAGCACGACGTCGGCCTCCTCGACGTTGTCGGTCAGCTCCAGGCCGTCGCTGGCGGCGAGCACGTCGGCCATCTTGGCCGAGTCGTACTCGTTCATCTGGCACCCGTGGGTCTGGATGTAGAGCTTGCCGCGCGCCGGCGTGGTGGCCGGTGTCGAGGCCTGTCCGCCGGGCAACGGCAGTGGGATCGACGGGGCAGAAGACGGGTCGGAAGCGGGCGCGCTTGGCGCCGCGAAAGCGGTCTGGGTCATGGCGTGTCCGGGGGCGCGGCGTTGAGTCCGGGCCGGATGGCTGCGAGTGGGGCGGCAGTGTAGCGGGAACGGCCCCGACTGCGATCCCCGTCGCACACCGGAATGCCGCGCGCCTCGTTCACAATCAAGCACTTGGCAACCGCCGCGGAAGGATGGAAACTCCGCGTCGTGAAACGGGGATGGGGACTCATCGCGACGCTCGGTCTGCTGGCGGCCTTTCCGGTTGCCGGCAGTACGCTGTATCGCTGCGATACCGGCGACGGCATCCCGCAGTACGTGAGCAAGCGCGTCTCCGGCGCGAGCTGCCGCATCGTCAGCAGCGCACCGCCGGCGCCGCGGCGCGCGAGCGCCGCGCCCACCGTCCGCGCGCCGGCAGCGACGACGTCCTCGCCGGCGCCGGCCAACGTCGACAGCGGCGCACCGGCGACCTTCATGGGTATTGCCGCGACATCGGCGCCCGCCGCAACGACGCCCGCGGCATCGACGCCGACGCCCGCGCCGGCCGCGCCGCGCGCGCAGTCTGGCAACGGCCAGCGCCGCCTGCAGCAGGGCCAGGTCTACTCGTACATCAAGGACGGCGTGCGTCATTACAGCAGCACCCGGCCGCGTGGAGCCGGGCAGGTCGCCGCCGTGCGCACCATCCAGTACAGCTTCTTCGAGACCTGTTACGCCTGCGGCGCGGCGCCGGGCGTCAACTTCGGCAATGTGCGCCTCAACCCGAATGCCTACAGCGCCGAGATCGCCCGCGCCTCGCGCGAATTCGGTGTCGAGGAGGCGATCGTCCGCGCGATCATGCACGCCGAATCGGCGTTCAACCCGAACGCGCTCTCGCGCGCCGGCGCCCAGGGCCTGATGCAGCTGATGCCGGCCACCGCCGCGCGGTTCGGTGTCATCAATGCGTTCGACCCGGAGCAGAACATCCGCGGCGGCGTGGAGTATCTGGCCTGGTTGCTCAAGCGCTTCAACGGCGACCTGACCCTTGCCGCGGCCGGCTACAACGCCGGCGAAGGCGCGGTGCAACGCCACGGTGGCGTGCCGCCGTACGCGGAGACCCAGCGTTACGTGGTCCGCGTGGGCACGCTGGCCGACCGCTACCGCGGCCAACTCGCCAGCAGGTGAGGCCCGGCCGGCGCAAGCCGCGCACGCCTGGCGATTGTCGGTCGATTCAGGCTTCCGCTACACTCGGGCCATCTCTGAAAGAGCGGCCATCCGTCCCATGGGGCGAACCGGTCCGCGGCAGCCAGTACACAACAGCTACCGAATCAAGAGGGCGCGTACCGGATGGTCGACGAAGCGTTGGGCGGGTCTGGCCCTGGGGAGGGTCCAGTCAACGAGGGGCGGCGTCGATTCCTGACGGCCAGCACGCTCGTGGTGGGAGCGGTCGGCGCGGGCATCACCGCGATCCCGTTCATCAAGTCGTGGAATCCGAGTGCGCGGGCCAAGCTGGCGGGCGCTCCGGTGACCGTCGACATCAGTGCGCTGCAGGAAGGCCAGCGGCTGATCGCCGAGTGGCGCGGCCAGCCGATCTGGATCGTCAAGCGCTCCAAGGCAATCCTCGAGGCGCTGCCGACGCTCGATGACCAGCTGGGGGATCCGGAGTCGGAGAACGCCGACCAGCAGCCGGCCTACGTGCTGGAATCCAATCGCGAGCTGCGCTCGATCAAGCCCGACATCTCGGTGCTGGTGGGGCTGTGCACGCATCTGGGCTGCTCGCCTGAAATGGTCGCCGAGATCCGTCCGGCACCGTTCGACGCGAACTGGAAGGGCGGTTACTTCTGCCCCTGCCACAAGTCGAAGTTCGACATGGCCGGCCGCGTCTACAGCGGCGTGCCGGCGCCGAACAATCTGCTCGTGCCGCCGCATTACTACGCGGACGACAACACGATCGTGATCGGCGTCGATCCGGAGGGCGCAGCCTGATGGCCAACGTATTCGTCCGCGGCGCGAATGGCGTCTTCGAATGGGTCACCGAGCGGGCACCGGCCTTGATGCCGATGTACCGCAAGCACATGACCGAGTACTACGCGCCGAAGAACTTCAACATCTGGTACATCTTCGGCGTGCTGTCGCTGGTCGTGCTGGTCAACCAGATCCTGACCGGCATCTTCCTGACGATGCACTACAAGCCGAGCGCGGCGGAAGCCTTCGCCTCGGTCGAATACATCATGCGCGACGTGGAGTGGGGCTGGCTGATCCGCTACATGCACAGCACCGGCGCCTCGCTGTTCTTCATCGTCGTCTACATCCACATGTTCCGCGGCCTGATGTACGGCAGTTACAAGAGGCCGCGCGAGCTGGTGTGGATCCTCGGCATGCTGATCTACCTGGTGCTGATGGCCGAGGCCTTCCTCGGCTACGTGCTGCCCTGGGGCCAGATGTCGTTCTGGGGCGCGAAGGTGATCATCTCGCTGTTCGGCGCGATTCCGGTCATCGGCAACGGCCTGACCGAGTGGATCATGGGCGACTACCTGCCCAGCGATGCCACGCTCAACCGCTTCTTCGCGCTGCACGTGATCGCGCTGCCGCTGGTGCTGCTGCTGCTGGTGGTGCTGCATCTGGGCGCGCTGCACGAAGTGGGCTCGAACAACCCCGACGGCGTGGAGATCAAGTACGGGCCCAAGGGCAACCGCTGGTCGCCGACCGCACCGGCCGACGGCATCCCGTTCCATCCGTACTACACGGTGAAGGACGGCTTCTACGTCTGCTTCTTCCTGATCATCGCGGCCTTCATCATCTTCTTCGCCCCGGCGTTCGGTGGCTGGTTTCTCGAGCACGACAACTTCACCGAGGCCAACAAGCTGGTGACGCCTGAGCACATCAAGCCGGTCTGGTACTACACGCCGTACTACGCGATGTTGCGCGTGGTGCCGCACAAGCTCAGCGGCGTGCTGGTGATGTTCGGCGCGATCGCGATTCTGTTCCTGGTGCCGTGGCTGGACCGCTGCAAGGTCAAGTCGCATCGCTACCGCGGCCCGATCACCAAGATCATGCTCGCCGTGCTGGTGGTGTGCTTCGTGTGGCTGGGCAAGATCGGCGCCGGCCCCGGCACCGATCCGGTCGAGACCTGGATCGGCCGTGGTCTGACGATCTTCTACTTCCTGTTCTTCTTCACGATGCCGATCTGGACCGTGCTCGACAGAACCAAGCCTGTGCCGGAACGGGTGACGACCCATGACTGACCGTTCCTTTTTCCGCATGTGCGCCGCCCGCGCGGCGACCGCCGTCGCCGGTCTGCTGCTGTCGTTCGGTGCGCTGGCTGCGGCTGGCGGGCCGGTCGAACAGGCCGGCACCGACATCGGCGACCGCGCGTCGCTGCAGCGGGGCGCGCAGCTGTACATGAACTACTGCGCGGGCTGCCATTCGCTGAAGTTCATGCGCTACTCGCGCATGGGCGAGGACCTCGGGCTGACCGAGGACGAGGTGATGAACAACCTCAACCTCACCGGCGCGGCCTACGGCGAGCACATCGTCTCCTCGATGCCGGCCGAGCAGGGCGCCAAGTGGTTCGGCCAGGCCCCGCCGGACCTGAGCCTGATCACCCGCGTGCGCGGCAGCGACTGGGTCTATACCTATCTCAAGTCGTTCTATCTCGATGAGTCCCGTCCGCTGGGCTGGAACAACACCCTGTTCCCGAACGCGTCGATGCCCAACCCCCTGTGGGAGATGCAGGGCCTGCAGCGCCCGGTCCACGGCGAGACCGACGAGACCGGCGAGCCGGTGGTCGCGCATCTGGAGATGGGCACGCCCGGCAGCCAGGATGCGCGCCAGTTCGACCAGACCGTCCGCGACATCACCACGTTCCTGGAATACGTCGGCGAGCCTGCCGCGCTCAAGCGCCAGGCCCTCGGCGTCTGGGTGCTGCTGTTCCTGACCCTGCTGACGTTCCTGGCCTGGCTGCTGAAGCAGGAATACTGGCGCGACGTCCACTGATCCGGGCGTTCCCGGGTGGCGTCGGGGAGCGACGCCACCATGCCGAAGGCACCATTGCCGTCCGGCTCAGGGAAATGCGAGACTCGGGAAACCGCGACGACCGTCTGCGAGGGGCAGCGGGCGTCCACCGGGCTGGCGGAATCCAGCCTGCCGGACAGGCCGGGCGACGGCCGTGAGTGCATCCATGCGAAACGTGCTGACGCTGTTTTCTTCCGTCGACGACGTGCTGTGCCACCGCGCGCGTCTGGTGCTGGCTGCCAAGGGCGTGACCTACGACATGGTCCCGGTCGATGCGCAGAACCCGCCCGAGGACCTGATCGATCTCAATCCCTACCACTCGGTGCCGACCCTGGTCGAGCGCGAGCTGGTGCTCTACGCGGCGAGCGTGGTCAGCGAGTACCTCGACGAGCGCTATCCGCATCCGCCGCTGATGCCGGTCGATCCGCTGTCGCGTGCGCGCCTGCGGCTGGCGATGCTGCGCATCGAACACGACTGGGTGCCGCAGGTGCAGGCCATCCAGATGGGCAACAAGGCCCAAGCCGAGACCGGACGCAAGCGGCTCAAGGAACTGGTGACCGCGGCGGTGCCGCTGTTCAAGGCCAGCAAGTTCTTCCTCAATCCGGAAATGAGCCTGGCCGATTGCGCGATGGCACCGATCGTCTGGCGCCTGCAGGCGCTCGAGATTCCGCTGCCCAAGGACGGCGCCAAGGCCATCGAGGACTACGGCAACCGCATCTTCCGCAGCCCGGGCTTCGTACGCAGTCTGACGCCGCAGGAGCGGCAGTTGCGCGCGCTGCCGGAGTGATCCGGCCGCGTCGCGGGCGTTCAGATTTACACGCCTGAACCACCGGGCTTGCGGCTAGACTGTCGCGCATGAGCGACGCCCCGACTCCGATGACCAGCCATCGCCCGTATCTGTTGCGGGCGCTGTACGAATGGATCGCCGACAACGGCATGACGCCGCACATCCTCGTCGATGCGCGCCAGCCGGGCGTGCGCGTGCCGGCGCACGCGGTCAAGGACGGGCGCATCGTGCTCAACATCGCCGACCGCGCGGTCGGGCGTCTGGAAATGGACAACGACAGCGTGCGGTTCTCCGCGCGCTTCGGCGGCGTCAGCCAGTCGGTGCTCGTCCCGGTGGGCGCGGTGCTGGCGATCTACGCGCGCGAGACCGGGCAGGGCATGGCATTGCCGGAAGAGATCGGCGGTTCCGCCGAGCCGCATGCCGAGGCCGAAGACAGTGCGCCGGCGCTGCATGCGGTCGACGACGGCGATGACGGTGAAGGGCCCGACGACCCGCCGGGCGGCGACGGTCCCAGCGAACCGCGTCGCGGGCATCTGCGCGTCGTCAAGTAACGCCGCGAACGCGGCCGACGGCGACAGGCAGGCGCAGCAGTTCCAGGTTCACGACGTTTCGCCGACTTCAGTTCGTCCAGTGGATCGACACCGGCTGCGGCCGGGTAGGACCGCTGAAGGCAACGAGCTGATCGCCACGCAGGACCAGCTGGCCGATGTGCCGTTGCACGCCGTCCTCCGAATACTCGAAACGGAAGTTGCGCTCGACGCGCAGGTGACCGGAGTCGTCGCGGCGCAGCCGCATCGAATACGCGTGCACGGCCTGGTCGAGCCACTGCACGCCGGCGCGTTCGCAGGCCTCGCGGCCGAGCTGTCCGGCGCGCTCGGCGGCGGCACGCGCGCTGCTCCACCACAGGAATGCGGCGAACGCGGCCAGCATCGCGAAGATCATCATCGGAAAGTCGGGCATGGGCGAACTGTGGCGGCGAGGTGGTCGCGATACAAGCCCGGCGGCTGTGGGAGCGCGCTTGCGCGCGATTCCGGAAAGCTCCGGAGCTGCAGGCGTATCGGAATCGCGCGCAAGCGCGCTCCCACGAAAGCGACTACTCAGGCGGGCGGCGGCCCGAGCTTGAGCGACAGGTCGATCGCGCGGACGTGCTTGGTCAGGCCGCCGATCGACACGTAATCGACGCCGTCCTCGGCGATCGCGCGCAGGGCGTCGAAGTCGACGCTGCCCGACACTTCCAGCGGCACGCGCCCGGCGTACGGCGCGTCGCGTGCGATGCGCACGGCCTCGCGGCGCGTGTCGCGGTCGAAGTCGTCGATCAGCACGCGCGTGCAGCCGGCATCGAGTGCGGCGCGCAGTTCGTCCAGCGTCTCGACCTCGATCACCAGCGGCAGGTCGGGCGACTGGGCGCGTGCACGCTCGACCGCCGCGGCAATGCCGCCGGCCGCGCGGACATGGTTCTCCTTGAGCATCACCGTGTCGTAGAGACCGATGCGGTGGTTGCCGCCACCGCCAACCCGCACGGCGTATTTCTGCGCCAGCCGCAGGCCGGGGAGCGTCTTGCGCGTATCGAGAATGCGCGTCGCGGTGCCTGCAACGGCGTCGGCGTGACGCGCGGTCACGGTCGCGGTGGCGCTGAGCGTCTGCATGAAATTGAGCGAGGTGCGTTCGGCACTGACCAGCGCCCTCGCGCGTCCGGCGAGCGTGGCCAGCACCGTGCCGGCGACGACGCGATCGCCTTCATCGACGCGCCAGTCGATGCGGACGTCGGGATCGAGCGCGCGGTGGCAGGCATCGAACCATGGCCGTCCGCAGACGACGGCGTCTTCCTTGCACAGCAGATAGGCGACATCCGCGGCGTCGGGCAGCAGTGCGGCCGTGACGTCGCCGCTGCCGATGTCCTCGGCCAACGCGGCCGAGACGTTGGCCTCGACCGCCGCGTGCGGAATGCCGAAGCGGTCGTCGCGGCTCATGCCTTGGGGAAATCCGGAATCTGCGCCGTCGCGATGCCTTCCTCGACCAGCAGCACCGGAATGCCGTCGTCGACGCGGTAGACGCGCTTGCGGTCGTGCGTCACCAGCGCCTCGCGCACCGGACCGGCCTGTGCACTCCCGTCCTCGCGCCGCGCGTTGCCCGAGGCGATGGCCGCGTTGAGCGCATCGAGTCCGGCCGCGTCGAGCAGCGCGAGCGGCTGGCGGCTGGCGGGGCAGACGAGAATGTCGAGCAGCTTGCGGTCCATGGGCGATCTTGTGGAAGCGTGGAGGCGGGCGAAAAGGGTAGCACCCGGCGTCGCGTGAACGGCGTGCGCGCACGCAGGCGCCAGCCCGGATAAAATGCGTCTTTGTGGCCGGGAACCCCCAATGTCCGCCAGTTCCGTTCCGCCGAAGGTCGGCATCGTGATGGGATCGCGATCCGACTGGGACACGATGCAGCACGCCGCGCAGAAGCTCGAGCAGCTCGGCGTTCCGCACGAGGTCCGTGTCGTTTCCGCGCACCGCACGCCCGACGTGCTTTTCGAATACGCATCCAGCGCACAGTCGCGCGGCCTGCGCGCGATCATCGCCGGGGCCGGCGGCGCGGCGCATCTGCCCGGCATGCTCGCCTCGAAGACCGCGGTGCCCGTGCTCGGCGTGCCGGTGCAGTCCAAGGCGCTCAACGGCATGGACTCGCTGCTGTCGATCGTGCAGATGCCGGCCGGCATTCCGGTCGCGACCTTCGCCATCGGCAATGCGGGCGCGGCCAATGCCGCGTTGTTCGCCGCGGCGATGCTGGCGTCCGACGATGCCGTGGTCGCGGCGGCGCTGGCCGATTTCCGCAAGCGCCAGACCGACGACGTCGCCAGCAACGACGATCCGCGGCGATGAGCGCTACGACGGTCGGCATTCTGGGCGGCGGTCAGCTCGCCCGCATGCTTGCGCTGTCGGGCGCGCCGCTCGGTCTGCGGTTTCTGGTCATGGATACGTCGGGCGACGCCTGCGCCGGCCAGTTCGCGCCGCTGCTGGTGGGCGACTATCGCGACGAGGCCGCACTGGCCGAATTTGCCGACAAGGTCGATGTGGCGACCTTCGATTTCGAGAACGTGCCGGCCGAGAGTGCGCAGTGGCTGGCCGAGCGCGTGCCGGTGTTTCCGAATCCGGGGGCACTGGCGCTGACCCAGGACCGGCTGGCGGAGAAGACGCTGTTCCGCGAACTCGACATTCCGGTGCCGGATTTCGCCGACGTGCCGACGCGCACGGCGCTGGACGAGGCCGTTGCACGTATTGGCACGCCTTGCATCCTCAAGACGCGGCGGCTGGGTTACGACGGCAAGGGCCAGTTCCGCATCAAGTCGCCGGCCGATGTCGACGCCGCCTGGGACGCGCTGGGCGCACAGGCCTCGAGCGTCGGACTGATTCTCGAAGGCTTCGTCGCGTTCCAGCGCGAGCTCAGCGTGGTCGCCGTGCGTGGCCGCGACGGCGAGTTCCGCGCCTGGCCGCTGACCGAGAACTGGCATGTCGACGGCGTGCTGTCGGCGAGTCTCGCGCCAGCACGTGTCGACGCGTCGTTGCATGCGACGGCGATGTCGCATGCGCGTGCAATCGCCGAGCGTCTCGGCTACGTCGGCGTGTTCGCACTGGAACTGTTCTGCCGCGACGGCGAATTGCTGGCCAACGAACTCGCGCCGCGCGTGCACAACTCCGGGCACTGGACGATCGAAGGCAGCGAGACCTCGCAGTTCCAGAACCATCTGCGCGCGGTGCTGGGCCTGCCGCTCGGCGACACGGCCGTGCGCGGCGTGGCCTGCATGCTCAACTGGATCGGCGAGATGCCCGATCCGACAGCGATGCTGTCGACGGCCGGTGGTCACTGGCACGACTACGGCAAGCAGCCGCGCGCGGGTCGCAAGGTCGGGCACGCCACGCTGCGCGCCGACGAGGCCGAGGCGCTGGCGCAGCGACTGGCGGATGTCGGCGAAGCGCTCGGGCGTCAGGCGCAGGTCGCGCCGGTCGTGGCGCGGTTGCGCGAAGCCTGATCGCGCCTGTGGGAGCGCGCTTGCGCGCGATGCGGCTCTCGCCTGGAAGCGTCTTCGCGCGCAAGCGCGCTCCCACAGGGGGTCGAAGACTTCAATCCGACCAGGGGTCGTAGCTGCCGAACCACCACAGGTGGCCTTCCGGGTCTCGGCAGGAGTAACCGCGGCCGCCGTAGGGCTGGTCGGCGATGTCCTGCACGATGACCGCGCCCTTGGCCTTCGCCTTCGCGTAATGCGCGTCGACGTCGGCGACGACCACACAGGGGCTCTGGGTGGTGCGGCCTCCGAGGTCGCGTGGCTGGGCGATCAGGTCGCCCCATTCGCTGTCGCGTTGCGTCGAACCGAGCATCAGCATGCCGGTGCCGAAGACGAGTTGCGCGTGGTGGACGGTGTCGCTGTCGCGATGGACGGCCTGCGCCTCGAAACCGAAGGCTGCGCACAGCCAGTCGATCATGCGCGGGGCGTCGTCGTAACGCAGGCAGGGGATGATCGTGGAGCCGGAAGATGCGGACATCGTTGGGAATCCTCGAAAGGGCGCTGGCGATGGGTTTCGCTGCGCTCCATCCATCCTACGCCGGTCTTGCGAGGCAACGCGTGCGCTGCTCCTGCAGGGTCAGACGCGTGGATCGTCGCTGACGACCAGCGGCACGCCGCGGGTCGGGTGTTCGAGGACCAGGACCGGCTGGGCGTAAACCTGTTCGATCGTCGCCTGCGTGAGCACTTCCCGGGGACTGCCGTCGGCGGCGATGCGCCCCCCGTGCAGCATGACGATGCGGTCGGCATGGCCGGCGGCGAGGTTGAGATCGTGCAGCACGACGATCACGCAGGCTCCGTCGTCGGCGAGGCCGCGGGCGATGCGCAGCACGGCTTCCTGGTGTTGCAGGTCGAGTGCGGCGGTGGGTTCGTCGAGGAACACGACCGGCGTGGTCTGCGCCAGCACGCGCGCAAACGCCGTGCGCGAGGCTTCGCCGCCCGACAGGGTCTGCACGTCGCGCGGGTCGAGATGGGTCACGTCGGCCGCGGCCAGCGAGGCATCGACGATGCGGGCGTCCTCGACCGGCGCGGGCGGATGCGGCAGCCGGCCCATCGCCACGACCTCGCGCACGCTGAAACCGAAACGCACCGCGTGGTCCTGCGGCAGCACGCTGCGCTCGCGCGCCAGCGGACGCGCTTTCCAGTCGCGCAGTTCGGCGCCAGACAGGCGCACGCGGCCGGCGGCCGGGGCGAGATCGCCGCTGGCGACCGCGAGCAGCGTCGACTTTCCGGCGCCGTTCGGGCCGACCAGTGCGGTGAGCGTGCCGCGCGCGAAGCGCAGGTCGATCGCATCGAGAATCGCGCGGCCGTCGATGCGCACGGTCACGCCGTCGAGCGCGAGCACATCGTGCGCAGCGTCGTGCGTGCCCATGCTCATGCGGCGCCCTTGCGGCGCAGCACCAGCCACAGGAAGAACGGTGCGCCGAGCGCCGCCGAGAACAGGCCCAGCGGGATCTCCGACGGCGGGTCGAGACTGCGCGCCGCGGTATCGGCGATGACGATCAGCAGGCCGCCGCAGACCGCCGACAGCGGCACCAGCCAGCGGTGACCGGGGCCGGCGAGCAGGCGCACGAAATGCGGGACGACCAGGCCGACGAAACCGACCACGCCGGCGAATGCGACCGCCGAGCCGACCAGCAGCGCGCAGACCGCGATCAGCATCAGCCGCGCGCGTTTGACGTCCAGGCCGATGTGCTGGGCCTGACGCTCGCCGAGCGCGAGCATGTCGAGCGGCGTGGCCAGCGCACGCAAGGCCACCGCGCCGAGCACGAAGGCGGGCAGGGCGGCCAGCATCGAGTTCCAGTTCGCCATCGCCAGCGAGCCCATCTGCCAGAACACCAGCGACTGCAGTTCGTCGGCGTTGGCGATGTAGGTGAAGAAGCCGATCGCCGCCGAGCACGCGGCGGCGATCGCGATGCCGACCAGCAGCAGCGTCGCGGTGCCGCTGCCGCGGTCAGGCCGGGCCAGCAGATAGATCAGCGTCGTCGTCGCCGCGCCACCGAGGAAGGCCGCGACCGGGATGGTCCACGCGCCCAGCGCGGTCGCGCCGAGCACGATCGCCGACACCGCGCCGAGCGCCGCGCCATGGGTCACGCCGACGATGCCGGGATCGGCCAGCGGATTGCCGAACAGGCCCTGCAGGCCCGCGCCGGCCATCGCCAGCGACGCGCCGACGATCACCGCCAGCAAGGCGCGCGGCACGCGCAGGTTCCAGACCACCGAAATGTCGCGCTGCGTGAGCGTGCCGGCATCGACCAGGCCGAGCTTGTGCGCGATCACGTGGACCACGTCGCCCGGCGGAATGCGCAGCGGACCGATGCCGAACGACAGCACGATCACCACGACCAACAGGGCCAGCATGCCGACGCACAGCAGACCACCCGGCGGACGTCGGACCAGACCGCTGCGTCGCGGCGCGGTGGAACCTGCGGTCATGCGCCCGGCGCGGCGTCGAGTTCTGCGGCCAGAGTCGCCAGCGCCTGGGCCAGCGCGATCGCGCCGGTGCCGCCGCCGATGCTGCTGACCTTGAGCTGCGTGTCGGGCATCACCCAGACGCGGTCGGCGAGGCCGGCCGGCGTCTGCCTGAGCGAGGGATAGGCCTTCCACAGGCCGTCGGCGCCGCCGAACACGCGCAGGTCGTCTTCGCTGACGAGGATCACCTCCGGCTCGACCGCGACGATGCCCTCGTTGCTGAGCTGCGAATAGTTGGCGACCTTGGCTTCGTCGCCGACGTTGATGCCGCCCGCCAGGCGGATGACGCCTGCGGCCGCGGTATCGGCGCCGCCGACGGTCGGCGAGCCGCCGCCACCGGTGGCCGAGATGTGGATCACGCGCGGCTTGCGCGCATGGCTGCCGGCGATGCGCGCGGCCTCGTCGAGCTGCTGCTGCACCAGGGTGGCAAGCTGCTCGCCCTCGTCTGCATGCCCGAACACGGTCGCGAGCTTGCGCACCTTCTCGGGAATCGGCTGCAGCTCGTCGACGATCACCAGTGCCAGGCCGGCATCGCGCAGGGGCTGCGCGAGCTTGCCGTGGCGGCGCAGGCTGTTGCCGACGAACAGGGTGCCGTCGAGGCTGAGGATGCCTTCGACGCCGGTGGTGCGGTTGAACAGGAAGTGGTGCTGCGCATCGCGCCCGGTCTGCGTCACCGCGTTGGTCGGCGCGGCGAAGACCTGGTCCGACAGGCCCAGCGCATCCATGACCATCACGATGTCGTCGTTGCCGACGATGGTGCGTGCGGTGTCGGTGACCGTCACCTCGACGCCGTCGTCGGATCGCACCGTGACCGGCAGATCCTGCTGCGAACGGTCGACGCGCGGAATGTCGGTGCCGGCGACGTGCTGCCAGCCGTCGGGCAATGCGGCATCGGACGTTTGCGCGGGCGCGGTGTCGGCGCGGGCATCGTCGGCGGGCGCCGGCGTCGAAGGCGCGCACGCGGCGAGCGCGCAGGCGAAGGCGAGGGGCAGCAGGGCGCGGACGCGACGGTCGGACATCTTCGGTTCCATGGGCGGACAAGACAGCGGCCGGACCGAAGTCCGGCCGCTGCAGAAGGCCTATTTTACAGCGGTTCGTCAGTCGGCCTTGGGCGTGATCCGACGGATCTGGTCGCCGTCCATGTCTTCGGCACCGCGCGACTTGTTGACGGCGTAGATGGTGCCGTCGCCGGTCGGCAGGACGTGGTTGGGGAAAGTGCCGCCATCGAGATTGGCGACGATGTTGCCGTTCGCATCCACGGCCGTGATCGTGCCCGCGCCACGGCTCGCGACGTAAGCCAGCTTGCTGTGCGGATCGAACGCCACGTAGACCGCGCCCGCGCCGACGTAGACGTCGTGCAGCACTTCGCCGGTGTCGGCGTTGGCGATCACCAGGTTGTCGCTGCCCTGCGCGGCGACGTAGAGGCGACGGCCTTCGGGATCGATCGCGACGCCGATGCCGCCGTTGATGGACGGGAAGCGGAACATCCTGTCGACCTTGCCGGTCGCACCGTCGAGCACGACGACTTCGCCCGTGGACAGACCCACCGAGTAGAGCTTGCCCGCAGCGCGGTCCAGCGTGAGCGCCATCGGGCCGAACTCTTCGCCGCGCACACCCGACGGCACGGTCAGGTCCTGCACCTGCTCGAGCGTCTTCGCATCGAAGGCCACGAACTTGCCGCCGCCGAAGCCGCTGGCCCAGACGCGGTTGTCCTTGGTGTCGACGACCAGGTCGCGGCCGTGCGGCAGTACGCCCTTCTCGAACTGCTTGACCAGCGACAGGTCGGACTGGCGGTACACCGCCACCGTGTCGTCGCGCGTGTTGGTGACCCAGACGTTGCCGTTCACGTCGTCGACCGCCACGCCGTAGACCGCGTACACGCGGCCGTCGCTCTGGCCTTCGACCTGTGCCGGCGTGGCGCGCGCGGTGATTTCCAGCGTGTCGGGATCGAGCTTGAGCAGCTCCGACTGGCTGACCGGCGGGCGACCGACGGCGGCGGTCACGAACAACGCATTCGACTTCTCGCTGTGGGCCACCTGGTACAGGCCCTGGACGAGCTTGTTGGTCGCCACGTCGTAGCGGGCTTCGCCCGACAGCGGAATGTCCTTGGAGATCTTCAGATCGAACACGACGGCGGCATCCGGGTTGGCGGCGCGAACGACGACGGGGTGACGACCGGTCACCGCGTCGGCGGGGATCTGTACGGTGCCCTTGAAGCGGCCTTCGGCATCGGCCGTGTAAGGCTGGGCATTGAGCACGGTTTCGCCACGCAGCAGCGTGACCGACTGGCCCGGCTGGAAGCCGCTGCCGTTGAGTTCCACCGTGTCACCGGCCTTGATCACCGGACTGGCGGCGCGCACGGCGCCCTTGAAGTCGATGGCCGGCTGGCCGAAGCCCTGTGCACCGACGGCGCCGACGGCGGCGCACAGGGCGAGGGAAAGCGCGGCGAGCCGCAGTCGACGCGGGGACAGCATGTGCATGACGAACTCCTGGAGCTTGGGTTGAACCGGCGTTCCGTATCGCCGGCAGGAAACAGCATCGGAAACGGGAAAGACGATGGCGGGCGTCACGTCGGCATCCGCCGGTACGTGGCGGAACCGATCGCCGGCACGAGTGCCAGCGCAGGCACGCCGGGCAGGGCGGCGAGCTGGCGCGACAAGGCATCGGCCGGGGCGTTGCCACCCGGCGTCGGCACGCAGGCGTGGACCAGCCCGGCCCAGGTCAGCGCCTGCAAGGTCTGGTTGAGCAGGCCGGGCGCGGCGTCGAAGGGTGCCAGCGTGCGCAGCTGCGCGAACTGCGCGGGCGCCTGCGCGAGGCGGGCGAGCACGGGCGCGCACAATTCGCGCGGTCCGTGGACCGGCCCGATGCGTGTGTCGAAATGCAGGTCGTCGTCGAGCGTGTCGGGTGCGCCGGGCAGGGCGGCGAACACCAGTGCATCGAGCGCCGCGAGATGGGTGGCGTCGTCGAGCCGGCGCGTGTCCTTCTGGAACAGGTCGCGGCGCAAACTCTGGTTGCGCGCGATGTCGCGCGCGGTCTCGGCCAGCGGCCCCGGCGGCAGGCTGCGCAGGCGTGCCTGCAGGGCGGCGGGTACCGACAGCGCGTCGATGTTCTCGATCGGCGTGGCGCTGCCGATGAAGCCGCAGCCGGCGCCGGCGAACGCGCGGATCACCTCCGCGGCGTGCTGCGGCTGCCAGTGTGCACCTCCGAACTCGTGCACCAGATAGCCGGGCGTCTCGCGTTCCATCGCTTCGAGCTGGCGCAACGCGCCGGGATGCTCGGCGAACAGGCCGGCGCCGCTATCGGCGAGATCGCGCAGCAGTGCCAGCGCGGTCGTCATGCGCGTGGTGGCGTCACCGTCGAGATGGCGCGTGGCCTCGTGCAGCAGGCGCTGCGCGGCCTGCAGCTGGGAGGCACCCGGATGGCTCATGTAGCCGATCGCGGCGATGCCGCCGGGCGCAAGATGCCGCGCGACCGTCGAGACGATCGCCGCGCGTACCGCGTCGGACACCCAGGCCCAGACCCCGTGGCAGACAATGAAATCGAACGCGCCGTGCGCAGCATCGGCGAAGTCGCGCAGATCGGCGTGCACGAATTCCAGGTTGGCCAGGCCCGCGCGCTCGGCGAGGCCGCGCGCCCGGGCGATCTGCGCCGCGTCGACATCGACGGCGGTGAAACGCCCGGCGGGATTGCAGGCCGCCGCGACCAGTGCGGTCAGGCCCGCGCCGCAGCCCAGCTCGCACCAGCGATAGCCCTGCACGAGCGCAGGCGCGCGGACGCCGAGCGCGGTCGCGGTGGCGTGCAGCCACGTCGGCATCTGCTCGCGATGGAAATGCATCGGATACACGGCATCGGCCGCGTCACCGTCGATGTCCATCGCGCGCGCGTTCACCGGTTCGGATCCACGCCGTCGGCATGGCTCGGCGTGTCGCTGTGGTCGGCGACGCCGGTGATGGCATGCAGCGCCCACATCAGCGAGGCGCGGAACATCGGGCCGTGGGTCAGCGCCGGGAATTCGCGGTATTCGACCTGCAGGCCGTCGACTGCGGCCAGACGCTGCGCGAGCTTCTCGGCCGAATCCGGCGGCGCGGCTTCGATGCGGCGCAGATGCACCTGCACCCGCGGATCGTTCAGATCGCGATGGCCGACGTCGCGCGTGCGTTCGCCTTCGCCCAGACCGATCAGCACGCGCGCCGGGTGGCCGGCGTTGTGGGTGATGAAGCGTTGCTCCGGCGCACCGAGCAGGGCGCCGTCGCCCCACCACAGCGACGGACTGCCGGCGGCGTAGGTGTCGAACGCGCCGCTGCGCGTGTACAGCGTATGCAGCGCGAACAGGCCGGCCAGCGAATGCCCCCACAGCGTCTGGCGATTGGGATCGGTGGCGACACGGCGCGCGATTTCGGGGCGGATCTGCCGCTCGATCACCTCCAGCAGCGCATCCGCGCCGCCACCGCCGGTGATCGTGCCGCCCGAGCGCACCGGCCGTTCGCCGGCGAACGGCGTGTAGTCGCGCGTGCGTGCTTCGGAGTCGATGCGCAGATCGTTCGGATAGCCGACGAAGACCAGCGCGTGCGGCACCGGCTGCGCGGCCAGTTCGGCCAGCAGCGCGTCGTCGAATTCCACCAGCGCGGCATTGCCGTCGAGCATCCAGAACGCCGGCCAGCCCTCCGCCGGCGCGGTGCCCCTGGGCGCGGCCACGTGTACCCGCCATGTGCGCTGGCCGTCGGCGCTGTGCACGTCGAAGCGTTCGAAGGCGTAGTGCCGCGAGGCGTGGTCGGCGACCGTGTCGGTGATCGCCTGCGTGGGGTTGCGCTGCTGCGCGGCCGCCGTCGAGGGCACCGCCTGCAGCGCGAGCAGCAGGCCGGCAGCGGCGGCGAGCGAACCCAGCCGCACGCGGCGATGGGGGTTGGATCTGCGGACGTTCATGCGGGACATCGTCAGGCGGGGCTTCGATCTTCGGGGTGCGGACCGGATGCGTCCAGTTCGCATCCGGGGCGAGATGTTGGGCTCAGAACCCGATGTGCATGCTCACGTAGTAGGCGCGGCCGGGCTCGTTGTAGGTCGCCGCACCGGCGTACTGGCTGTTGGATTCGCGGAACAGCCGCTTGTCGAACAGATTGTTGACGCCGCCGCCGAGGCTGACCGTCGGCGTGATGCGGTAGCGCGCGCCGATGCCCCAGACGTTGTAAGGGCCGCGGACCTGGCGCAGCGAGGCGCAGTCCGCGCCGGCCTCGTCGCAGCGGTCGTCGTTGTTGATGTCGCGCGTCGCCGGTGCCTGGCGGCCGTAGAAGGTGCCGGTCAGCAGCAGCGACAGCGCCTCGGTGGCCTGCCAGTCGAGCGAGGTGTTGACGGTGTACTCGGGAATCACCGACAGCGGCTGCCCGGTCACCGTGTTCTCGTTCTCGATCATGTACGTGACGTTGTTGTTCCACTTCAGCACGTCGCCGCGGTCGCCGAGCAGCGGCACGTTGAAGTTGCCCTCCAGGCCCTGCACGACCGCCTCGGGCGCGTTCTCCCACTGGAAGATGCGGGCCGGTGTCACGCCCGGCGCGCCGGGCGTCTGTCCGACCGGCACGAAGCCGGCGACGATCTTGTCCTCGTAGTCGTTGTGGAACCAGGTCAGCGACGCGTGGTAACCCGACTGCGGCGCCCACTCGATGCCGATCTCCTTGTTGAGGCTGGTCTCGGGATCGAGGTCGGCGTTGCCCTGCACGTAGCAGCCGGCGCCGAGGCTGGGGAAGTTGTCCGGGCAGCCGAAGCCCATCGTGTAGTAGAGATAGTTCGGGTTGGACTGGTAGAGGTTGGGCGCCTTGAACGCGCGCGCCACGCCGCCCTTGAGCTTGAGGTCGTCGGTCAGCGCGAACTGCACGTTGAGGCTGGGGCTGGCGTTGTTGCCGAACTGGCTGTGGTGGTCGAAGCGCAGGCCCGGGGTGATGATCCAGCGCTCGCCTGCATAGATGTTGTCTTCGACGAACACCGCCGAGGTCTGCGCGTCGGCCTTGCCGCCGCCGCGGGTTGGGTCCAGGCCGGGAATGCCGCCGCCGTTGTTGCCCGACTGCGACATCGAATAGGGATCTTCGAGTTCGCTGTCGCGGTGTTCGAAGCCGAACGTCCACACGTGCTCGGTCGCGCCCAGGCGCGTGGGCAGGTTCACCTCGCCGTCGATGCTGGCGTTGCGCAGGCGCGAGGTCGACCACGCGGTGGCGTTGCCGATGGTGCCTTCGGGCCCGCCGGCCAGGCCTTCGTTGAGACGCGTGTTGTTGGTGCCTTCGACGGCGACGGTCAGGCGCGAGGACGCATCGCCCCAGGTGCCGCGATGGGTGATCGCACCGGTGTTGCGGTACATGCGGTTGGTCTCGGCGCCCGCGTTCGCCAGTTCGGTCGTCAGCGGCGTGCCGTCCAGGCTGACCGCACGGTCGCCGGCGTAGATGTTGCCCTGGCGGCTGGTGCCGGCCTCGAGCTCGACCACGTGCGCCGCATCGATGTCCCAGCGCAGCAGGGCGTTGACGTCGCGGTTGCGCACGCCCTCGCGGCCGGCCGGCGGGGTGACGCCGGTGCCGGTCAGGTAATCGGCGTTTAGGTCGAGCGAGTCGGCCTCGGTCTTGTTGACGTTGCCGTAGAGACGGAACGACAGCGCATCGGTCAGCGGACCGCTCAGGGTGACGCCGGCGCGCTGGCTGCCGCCTTCGGCGCCGTGCTGCGGCACCTGGCCGTAGAGGCTCAGCGAGCCGCTGAGATCCCCGGTCGGTCGCTTGGTGATGATGTTGACCACGCCGCCCGAGGCGCCCGAGCCGTAACGCGCGGCCGCCGGGCCGCGCAGCACTTCGATGCGCTCGACGGCCTCGGCCGGCACCCAGTTGGTGTCGCCGCGCGTGTTGCGTTCGCCACTGCGGCCCATGCGGATCGAGTCGCGCGAACCCACCGGCTTGCCGTCGACGAGGATCAGCGTGTTCTCCGGACCCATGCCGCGCAGGTCGATCTGGCGGTGGTTGCCGTACTGGCCCGAGGAACTGTTGCCGGTGAGGTTGACGCCCGGCATGGTCCGGATCAGTTCCGACAGGTCGTTCGCCGGCGGGCGGCGCTCGATGTCCTCGACCGTGATCACCGACGTGCCCAGCGCCTGGCGGGCGATCGCCTCGGCGGTGACGCGGACGGTATCGAGCTCGGTCGCGTCGCGCGCGTCATCGGACACGGACTGCGCTAGCGCCGGGGTCGACAGCAGCAGTGCGATGGAGGCGGACAGGGCGCTCGCAGCGGGGAGACGCGGGGAGGGACGGGACATCGGGGGCTCCGGCACGGACAGGGGGACACACGGACTCGACCGTGTTCAGGTGCGGAATCATAAAGTTAATGTGAAGCATTCTCAACAACCCGGTTTCGGGAGACGGATGGGTGCGGCTGCATCAGAGCGTTTCGACCGTGTACCCGCGTCGTTGTAAATGCGAACTGATATCATTTGCTGCGAGCGGTCGCCCGACGGTCGCGGCATCGCTTCCCCGATCACGAGTCACGGCGCCGTCAGCGCCACATCGCGCCGTCCGAGACCCCATGCAGACCGTTACCACTTCCGCCACGCCCGCGTCCGCCCTGCCGGCGCTCGTGTTCACCGCGCTGGTGGGCACGATGGCGATGATGGCCTTCGTCGCGGTGGTCGGGCCGGTGGTGCGTCTGCTGGGCCTGGCCGAATGGCATGCCGGCCTGTCGGTGACCGCGGCCGGCGTGCTGTGGATGCTCTCGGCACGTCGCTGGGGCCGGTTGAGCGACCGGATCGGCCGGCGTCGCGTGCTGCTGATCGGGCTGGCCGGCTACGCGGCGGTCTACATCGTGATGGCGGTCTTCGTGGACGCCGCCCTGCGCGCGCCGCCGGCGGTGGCGCTGTCGGTCGCGATGCTGGTCGCGACGCGTGCGCTGATCGGCCTGTTCTACGCGGCCATTCCGCCGACCGCTGCGGCGCTGGTCGCCGACGAGGTGCCGCCGGGCCGGCGCGGCGCGGCCATGGCCAAGCTCGGCACGGCGAATGCACTGGGCATGGTGATCGGGCCGGCCGCCGCGGGCTGGATCGCCCTGCACGGCATCGCGCTGGCGCTGTACGTCGCCGCGGTGCTGCCGCTGCTGTCGCTGGCGGTGCTGTGGTGGCGCCTGCCCGATGCGCCGGCAGCCGATGCCGCCCGCGGCAGGCCGAAGGCCACGATGGCGCTGTCCGATCCCCGTCTGCGGCTGCCGGTGTTCACGGTGTTCGCGGCGATGGTCTCGGTGACGATCGCGCAGGTCGTCGTCGGCTTCTTCGCGATCGACCGATTGCGGCTGTCGCCGGCCGACGGCGCCGGCGTCGCCGGTCTGGCGTTGACCGCGGTCGGCATCGGCCTGATCTGCGCGCAGGCGCTGGTCATGCGCTTCAAGGCGGTGCCGCCGGCGCGCTGGATCACCGTCGGCGCGCTGGTCTCGGGCCTCGGCTTCGCATCGTCGGCGCTGATCGCGGTGCAGTGGCAGCTGCTGCTGGCCTACGGCGTCGCCGCGTTCGGCATGGGCTTCGTCTTCCCCTCGTTCCAGGCGCTGGCCGCGGACTCGGTGGAGTCCCACGAGCAGGGCGCGGCCGCCGGTACCGTCGCGGCCGTGCAGGGCATGGGCATGGTGGCCGGTCCGCTGCTGGGCACGCTGCTGTATCGCTGGTCGCCATCGCTGCCGTATCTGTGCGTCGGCGCACTGCTGGTGATGCTGTCGATCGTCGCGGCGCTGCACACGAGGCGCCGCGCATGAGCGCCGCGCCATTGCTCGAGCCGCGCGACCGCACCGGCGATGTCGCCAGCCTGTTCCGTCTGCATGCGCCGGACCGGCGCCTCGCGACGGACGGCATCCACGCGCGTCTGCCGGCGGGACCCGCCGCGACGCTCGGCCAGCGCGTGGCGACGTTCTTTTCCACGCCGCGCAGCGGTCCCGATCTGCTGGTCGGCGCCTTGCCCTTCGATCCGCACGCCGACGATGCGCTGTACCAGCCCGCGCGCGTGTCCGCGCCCGGCACCGGCACGCTGCCCGCGTCGCTGGGTACGCTGGTCGCGGCCGCCGAACTGCCGTCGGCAGGCGCGTACGCGGACGCGGTCGCGCGCTGCGTCGCGGCACTGCAGGCCGCGCCCAATGGCGCCGACGCGCTGCGCAAGGTCGTGCTCGCGCGTGGCCTGCGGATCGAAGGCAGTGCACCGATCGATCCGCACGTGCTCGCGGTGAAGCTGGGCAGCGATGCCAGCGTGACCACCTATGTCGTGCCCTTGCCGGTCAAGGCGGACGAGGCGCCGGCGTGGCTGGTCGGCGCGACGCCGGAACTGCTGGTCTCGCGGCGGGGCCGCACCGTGGTCTCGCATCCGCTGGCCGGCTCCGCACGTCGCACCGGCGACGCCGCCGAGGACCGGCGTCGCACCGATGCGCTGCTGGCCTCGGGCAAGGATCTGCATGAACACCGCCTCGTCGTGGAGGCCATCCTCGACGGACTGGCGCCGCTGTGCAGCCGGCTGCAGGCACCGCCGCGGCCTTCGCTGCAGGCGACGGCGACGATGCTGCATCTGGCGACCCGCATCATCGGCACGCTCAAGGACCCCGATGTCTCGTCGGCGACGCTGGCGGGTGTTCTGCATCCCACGCCCGCGGTCTGCGGCACGCCGCGCCTGCCGGCGCTGCAGGCCATCCGCGATCTCGAACCCTTCGATCGCGGCTTCTACGCCGGTGCGGTCGGCTGGACCGACGCCTCGGGCGATGGCGACTGGTACGTGGCGATCCGCTGCGCGCGCGTGCAGGGCAACGCCATGCATCTGTTCGCCGGCGCCGGTATCGTGGCCGACTCGCAACCGGCGCTCGAGGTCGACGAGACCGCGGCGAAATTCATGGCCCTGCGCAACGCGATCGGCATCGACGACGTGCGCGCTGTCTGACGCAACAGGACTTCCGAACCCCGCATGACCGATTCCCCCGATCCAACGCTGCCGCTGCGCCAGACGTGGCCGGACGACTTCGTCGCCCGGTATCGCGCCGCCGGCCACTGGCGTGGCGAGACCTTTCCCGGATTCCTGCGCGAGCGCGCGACGCGCTTCGCCGATGCCGTCGCGGTCGTCGGTGGCGACACACGCTGGACCTACGCGCAGCTGTGGGCCGAGGCCGAACGCATCGCTGCCGGCCTGCTCGCGCAGGGCCTGGTGCCCGGCGATCGCGTCGTCGTGCAGCTGGGCAACATCCCGGAGTTCATCGCCGTGGTCTGCGCGCTGTTCCGCGCGCAGCTGGTGCCGGTGTACGCGCTGCCTGCGCACAGGCTGACCGAGGTCGCGCATTTCGCACGCAAGGCGCAGGCCGCGGCCTATGTCTGCGCCGAGCGTTACGAGGCCTTCGACTACCGCACGCTGGCGCCCGAACTGCAGGCCGAGGTGCCGGCGGTGCGCCACGTGTTCGTGGTGGGCGATGCGGCGGAATTCGTGTCCATCGCCACGCTCGACGGCCCGCGCGAGTCGCTGCCCGGCGACCCCGATCCGCAGTCGGTCGCCTTCCTGCAGATCTCCGGCGGCAGCACCGGGCTGTCGAAGCTGATCCCGCGCACGCACGACGACTACATCTACAGCTTCCGCGCCAGCAACGCGCTGTGCCGTATCGACGCGGACAGTGTCTACATGGTCGCGCTGCCGGCCGCGCACAACTTCCCGATGAGTTCCCCCGGATTCTTCGGCGCGCTGTACGCCGGCGCGCGCGTGGTGCTGAGTCCGGGCCCGGGACCCGATGCGGCGTTTCCGCTGATCGCGGCCGAGCGCGTGACCTGCGTCGGACTCGTGCCGCCGCTGGCGCTGCTGTGGGCCGATGCCGCGGGCAAGACCGCGCACGATCTGTCGAGCCTGCAGGTGCTGCAGGTCGGTGGCGCCAAGCTGGTGCCCGAGGCCGCACGTCGCGTCGTTGCAGGTCTCGGCTGCCGTCTGCAGCAGGTCTTCGGCATGGCCGAGGGGCTGGTGAACTACACGCGCCTCGACGATCCGGACGCGCTCGTGCTGACCACACAGGGTCGGCCGATCAGCGAGGACGACGAAGTGCTGATCGTCGACGACCACGGCGTGCCGGTCGCCGACGGCGAGGTCGGTCATCTGCTGACGCGTGGTCCGTACACGATCCGCGGTTATCACAACGATGCCGCGGCGAATGCGCGGTCCTTCACCGACGACGGCTTCTACCGCACCGGCGACATGGTGCAGCGACTGCCCAGCGGGCATCTGATCGTGCAGGGCAGGGCGACCGACCACATCAACCGCGCCGGCGAGAAGATCTCGGCCGAGGAGATCGAAGACCACTTGCTCGCGCACCCGCAGGTCTTCGACGCTGCGGTGGTGTCGATTCCCGACGACTTCCTCGGCGAGCGCAGTTGCGCATTCGTGATTCCGGGCGACGCGAAGCCGCGGCCGGCCGAGCTCAAGGCCTGGGTGCGGGGTCGTGGTCTGGCCGCGTTCAAGGTGCCGGACCAAGTCGTGTTCGTCGACGCCTTCGGCACCACCGCGGTGGGCAAGATCAGCCGCCGTGAACTGCGTGCGCAGTTGCGCGCGCGCTTCCTCGAAGACCAGAAGGACGCCGGCTGATGGGCCTGCCGAAGATCGCCCCCTATCCGCTGCCGTCCGCCGCGGAACTGCCGGCCGCGCGCGGCCGGTGGCTGCCGGAAACGCAGCGCGCGGCGTTGCTGGTGCACGACATGCAGCGCTACTTCCTCGCCGCTTTCGCGCAGGACGATGCGCCGCTGGCGCCTGCCGTCGTCAACCTCGCGCGCCTGCTCGCGCATTGCCGCAGCTGCGGCATCCCGGTCTTCTACACCGCGCAGCGCGGCAACCAGGACCGTCGCGATCGCGGCCTGCAGGCCGACCTCTGGGGCCCGGGCATGCAGGCGATCGACGCGCACGAAGCGATCATCGACGCGCTGGCGCCCGCGACCGGCGATCACGTGCTGGTCAAGCATCGCTACAGCGCGTTCCAGCGCAGCAACCTCGACACGCTGATGCGTGCGCGCGGCCGCGACCAGCTGCTGATCACCGGCGTCTACGCGCACATCGGCGTGCTGTCGACGGCGACCGAGGCCTTCCAGCGCGACATCGAGACCTTCGTCGTCGCCGACGCGGTCGCCGATTTTTCGCGCGCCGACCATGACCTCGCGCTGCTCTGGATCGCGCGCACCTGCGGCGTGCCGCTGACCACCGACCGACTTCTGGAACTGCTGCCATGACCACCGACCGCACCGGCCCGCTGACCCTCGAGCGCATGCGCGCCGACATCGCGAAGCTGCTCGGCGAAGCACCCGAGGACGTGGGCGACGACGACAACCTGATGGATCTCGGCCTCGACTCGATGCGCGTGCTGGGCCTGGTCATGGCCTGGGGCGAGCACGGCATCGCGCTGGAGTTCTCGCAGCTGGCCGAACACACCACGCTGGCCGGCTGGTGGCAGGTGGTGCAGGGGCTGCAAAAAGCCGGATGAGCGCCGTCTTGTCCGATGTCGAGATGCGGGCTGCCGATGCCGGCACGCCGCTGACCGAGGCGCAGGCCGGGCTGTGGTACGCGCAGCGGCTGGCGCCGGACAACCCGTCGTTCAACACCGCGCACGCGTTGTGGATCGACGGTGCATTGGATCTGGACGCCTTCGCACGCGCGGCCGATCAGACCATGCGCGAGGCGCCGGCACTCGCCTTGCGCATGCGCGAGACGGCGGACGGTCCGCGGCAGTGGATCGACCCGGCGCATCTGCCGCGGCTCGCGATCGTCGATCTGTCCGCCGAGGCCGATCCGGAAGCTGACGCGCGTGCGGCGATGACGCGCGACCGGCACGCGCCGGTGGATCCATCGCGGGACCGGCTGGCGTTGCAGTGCCTGTATCTGCTGGGCGGTGATCGCGCGGTCTGGTATCTGCGTGTGCACCACCTGGCGACCGACGGCTACGGCATCGCACTGCTGACCGAGCGCGCCTGCGCGCTGTACGCGGACGCCACGGCTGGCACGGCCTTCGCAAGCTTCGACGGCGTGCTGGCCGAGGACGCGACGTATCGCGCGTCCGACAAGCGCAGCGCAGATGCCACGTACTGGCGCGACGCGCTGGCCGGCATGCCGGCCGCCACCGGACTGGGCGCCGGCTTCGCCCACGCCGCGCACGACTGCGTGCGCCATGTCGAAGCCCTCGACAGCGGTTTCCGCGACGGCCTCGTGCGCGCCGCGGCGGCCATCGGACAACCGTGGCCGGATGTGCTCACCGCGTTGACCGCGGCTTACTGCCAGCGCTTCGGCGGGCAGGGCGAGGCCGTGGTCGGCGTGCCCTTCATGGGCCGGCTCGGCAGCGCCTCGGCGCGCGTGCCGGCGATGGTAATGAACGTGCTGCCGTTGCGCGTGCCGGCGCTGCCCGATGCGACGATCGCCGATTTCATGCAGACGGTGGTCCGCGCGCTGGTGCGCGGTCGTCGCCACGGCCGCTATCGCGGCGAACAGTTGCGCCGCGACCTCGGACTGATCGGCGTTCAGCGTCGTCTGCACGGCCCGCTGATCAACGTGCAGCCCTTCTACCGGCCGACCGCACTGGCTGGCACACAGGTGACGCTGGAAATCCTGTGCACCGGCCCGGTCGATGACGTGACGCTTGGCTTCCGCGGTGACGGCGCACAGCGGCTGGATCTCGAGATCGAAGCCAATCCCGATCTCTACAGCGCCGCCGACGTCGCCGCGCATGCGGTGCGCCTGCGGACCTTCCTGGCATCCGCGTTCGCCCTCGCGCAGCAGCCGGAGGCCCGCCTCGACGACGTGCCGCTGGCGACGCCGGACGAAGCGACGCGTACGCTGTTCGACTTCAACGCGACCGCGCATCCGGTGCCGGACACCACGCTGGTCGCGTTGATCGAGACGACGATGGCGGCGACGCCGGAGGCGATCGCGCTGGAATTCGAAGGTGTGTCGCTTTGCTATCGCGAACTCGACACCCGCAGCCGCGCACTCGCGCAGGCGCTGGTCGCACGTGGCGCTGGCGCCGACAGCGTGGTTGCCATCGCGTTGCCGCGCTCGCTCGAACTCGTCATCGCCCTGGTCGCGACGCTGCGCGCGGGCGCTGCCTATCTGCCGATGGACCTTGCGCATCCGCTCGAGCGCCGCGCGCGGATCCTGCGTTCGGCGCAGCCGGTCGCGCTGCTGGCACTCGACGACGGCATCGACTGGCCGGACGACGTCGTGAGGTGCACGCCGGACACTTGGCCGATCGCGCCCGATTCCAGCGCACTGCCGACCGTCACGCCGCAGCACGCGGCTTACGTGATCTACACCTCCGGTTCGACCGGCGAACCCAAGGGCGTCGTCGTCGAACACCGTGCGATCGTCAATCGCCTCGCCTGGATGCGCACGCATTACGGCATCACCGCCGTCGACCGCATCCTGCAGAAAACGCCAGCGACCTTCGATGTGTCGGTCTGGGAATTCTTCCTGCCGATGCTCGCCGGCGCCACGCTGGTCGTCGCGCCGCCCGATGCGCATCGCGACCCGGTCGCGATCGCGCGCCTGATCCGCGACGCGCGCATCACCACGCTGCACTTCGTGCCGTCGATGCTGGCCGCTTTCATCGCCGCGTCCGAGGCGCGCGACCTGCGCGTCGCGCGCGTCTTCGTCAGTGGCGAAGCACTGGATGCCGACCTGCGCGATCGCTTCCACGCGACCCTGCACGCCGAGCTGCACAACCTCTACGGCCCGACCGAGGCCGCGGTCGATGTCAGCTACTGGCCTGCGTCGCGCACCGACACTTCGCGCCCGGTGCCGATCGGATTCCCGGTCTGGAACACGTGGCTGTACGTGCTCGACGCGCGCATGCGCCCGCTGCCGCCGGGCGTCGTCGGTGATCTGTATCTGGGCGGCGTGCAGCTCGCGCGCGGCTATCTCGGCCGCGACGATCTGACCGCCGACCGCTTCCTCGCCGATCCGCACCGGTCCGGCGAACGCATCTATCGCACCGGCGACCTCGCGCGCTGGCGTGAGGACGGCGCGGTCGAGTTCCTCGGCCGCAGCGATCACCAGGTCAAGTTGCGCGGCCTGCGGATCGAACTCGGCGAGATCGAGGCTGCGATCCTCGTTAGCGGCATGGCCGCGCAGACCGCGGTGATCGTCCGCGAGGATCGCGCGGGCGACCGCCGGCTGGTCGGTTATCTACAGCCAACCTCGCGCTTCGATGCGGTGGGACTGCGCGCGTTCGTCGCCGCGCAGGTGCCGGACTACATGGTGCCGGCCGCGTTCGTCGCGCTCGACCAGTGGCCGGTCACCGCCAACGGCAAGCTCGACCGCGATGCCTTGCCAGCACCGGCATTCGAGGCCGGTGCCTTCATCGCGCCGTGCACGGCAACGGAAGCCACGCTCGCCGACCTGTTCGCCGACGCGCTGGGCGTCGAGCGCGTCGGTGCCGACGCCGACTTCTTCGCGCTGGGCGGCGACTCGCTGCTGGCCGTGCACCTGCTGCTGGCGATAGCCCAGCGCTTCGGTCGCGATCCGGGCCTGGGCGCGCTGTTCGCAGCGCCGACCGTCGAAGGCCTCGCGGCCGCGCTCGATGCGGGCGCGGGCGCCGCGCCGGATCACGGCCTGTCGCCATTGATCACGCTGGCGCAGGGCGACACGAGCCGCGCGCCGCTGTTCGTCGTGCATCCGGCCGGCGGCATCGCCTGGTGCTATCGCGATCTCGCGCGCTCCCTCGCGCCCACGCGCAGCGTGCACGGCCTGCAGTCGCCGGCACTCGATCTCGCACAGCCGCTGCCGGGCAGCATCGATGCGCTCGCGGCCGACTACGCCGCGCGCGTGGTCGCGCTGCAGCCGACAGGCCCGGTGCACCTGCTCGGCTGGTCGGTCGGCGGCATCCTCGCCCAGGCGATGGCCGTGCATCTGGGCCGCCTCGGTCGCGAGATCGGTGTGCTCGTACTGCTGGACGCGTATCCGTCCGAAGTCTGGCGCGCAGAACCCGAGCCCGATGCGATCGCCGCACTGCGCGCGCTGCTGGCGATCGCCGGCTACGATCCGGAGGCCTATCCGGAACTGCGCACGCGCGAGGCGATCGTCGACTTCCTGCGGCGTGGCGACAGCGCGCTCGGCAATCTGCCCGGCGAGGTGCTCGACGGCGTCGTGCGCGCGGTCACCGACACCAACCGCCTCGTGCGCCTGCATCACCACCGGCGCTTCGATGGCACGCTGCTGCACGTGCGCGCCGGCAACGATCATGCCGGGCGCCCGAATCTGCAGGCATCGCTGTGGGCGCCGCACGCCGCGCAGGTCGACGCGATCGAACTGCCGTTCCTGCACGCGGAACTGACGGGCCGGGATGCGACCGCGCGGATCGCCCCGCTGATCGCCGAGCGGCTTACGGCCTTCGACGCCGATTGATCTCGCGCCCATCGTTCTTTCCACTTTCAGACGACACACACATGCAACTCACAGGCTTCGACGGAAAGATCGCCCTCGTCACCGGTGCAGCCGGCGGCATCGGCGCCGCGCTGGTCCGCCTGCTGCGGCAGAGCGGGGCCATCGTGGTCGCGACCGACCGCGATGCGCCTGCGATCGATGACGTCGAAGGCATCCGCGCCCACGCGCTCGACGTCACGGATGCGAACGCCGTCGACGCGCTCGTCGCCCGGATCGAATCCGGCGTCGGCCCGATCGATCTTCTCGTCAACGTCGCCGGCGTTCTGTCGACCTCTGCCGTGCTCGACCTCTCCGCCGACGAATGGCGCCGCACTTTCGCCGTCAACACCGACGGCGTCTTCCATGTCTCCCAGGCCGTCGCCCGCGTGATGACACCGCGCCGCCGTGGCGCGATGGTGACCGTGAGTTCCAACGCCGCCGGCATCCCGCGCCAGAACATGGCGGCCTACGCGGCGTCGAAGGCCGCGACGACGATGTTCGTGCGCTGCCTGGGTCTTGAGCTGGCGCCGCTCGGCATCCGCTGCAACATCGTCGCGCCCGGATCCACCCGTACACCGATGCAGACCGGCATGTGGACCGACGCCGGCGGCGAGGCCCGCACCATCGCCGGCACGCTGGAGACGTTCAAGAGCGGCATTCCGCTCGGCAAGCTCGCCGAACCCGAGGACATTGCGAGCGCGGTGATGTTCCTGTTGTCTGACCAGGCCGGCCACATCGCGATGAGCGATCTCTACGTCGATGGCGGGGCGACGCTGCGGGCCTGATGGCCTGGTGCGTCCCGGCTGGCCCGCGCTGCAGGCGCGGGGTCCGGGCATAGACTGGACGCCGGTGCGCGAGGCACCCGGAGCTGCAAACATGGACATCATCGACTTCGCCTGGCGACCGCTCTACCTGGTGCTGCGTTTCCTGCTCTGGCTCGCCTGGGATTTTCTGGTCTGGTCGATCGCATGGGGCCTCGGCTGGCCGGTGTGGCGGGCACTGACGCTCGGGCGCTTTCCGCACGTCGGCATCCGCGACTATGAAGACGCAGGCGTGCTGGAGGCCATCGTCGTCTGCGGGACCGGATTGGCGGTGCTCGGCGCCGCGCTGTGGTTCACGCACGCACGGGTGATGGGCGGCTGATCCGGATCGTCGCAGGCGGCTCGTCCGATGCGGCATGATCTGCGCTTCCATCCGGAGATGCCTCATGCCCACCCACGGCAAGCTCGACTACGTCGAATTCCCCGCGCACGATCTGGACGCCACCCGGCGCTTCTTCGCACAGGCCTTCGACTGGACCTTCGAGGACTACGGGCCGGATTACATCGCGTTCGGTGGCGAAGGGCTGGATGGAGGCTTCTACCGCGCAGACCTGCAATCGCGCAGCGAGGCAGGCGGCGCGCTGCTGGTGTTCTACAGCGCACGCATCGAGGAGACGCTGGCGCAGGTCGAAGCCGCTGGCGGCACGATCCTCAAGCCTGTGTTCGAGTTTCCGGGCGGACGCCGTTTCCATTTCACCGAACCGAGCGGCAACGAGTTCGCGGTCTGGAGTGATCCGGTCGGTTGAGGCTTCGCCGAAACGCGTTGCACATGGCGTTGCGCAGATCAAGCAGCGCGTGAGGCGGACTCGATGCGCGTGGTGATTTTTTGATCACCCGGATCCGGGCCGCTACCGGAGCGGGCCCGCGATGCTTATCCACATGTTTGTCAGCGGACGATCCACACCGGATGTGGACAACGCGCGCGGAAGTGGTCGCGCGCATGTCGTCAAGCTGCGGCAGACGCATCGTAATCTTCTGCAGCGAAGTCGCGAAGAGGCTCGCCCTTTGATGCGGTCTCGCATCCGTGTCCAGCGCCTGACGGGTGCCACGACCACCAAGCGGATATCGGACCGCGACTGGGCGTGGTGCGCGGCAGGCGCCTCGATCAATCCGGTTTCAGTGTCGCGACCGATGTAATGTCGAAATGCCTTCGTCGCGAGTGCGGGCGTGGCGATGATGGGTTTCGCTGCGCTCTACCCGTCCTACGCAAGGCGCTGCACAGCGTGATGCGCGGATCAAGTAGCAGTTGATGGACGCTGCGCGCAGGTGGTGAAGATTTGACCAGCGATTTCCGGGCCGCTTCCGGAGCGGGCCGGGCCCGCTTATCCACATCTTTGTCATCGCGGCATCCACACCGGATGTGGACAACGCAGCGGCTATCGCGCGGCGGGCGAACGGTCAAGCGTCGGGCGGCGCGTCCGCAAGTGACGCGGCGAACTGCCGACCGCTGTCGGTCAGCTGCGCCAGCGTGCGCCCGCCGTCCTCGACGGTCCGCACCCAGCCCGGTCCCTGCGCATCGCCGATGCGTTCCTCGCCAAGCCAGGCGAGGGTACGCAGCAGCACGCTCATGCGCACGTCGAGCCGCTTGCACAGCCGGGGCAGCGACACACCGCCGGGCGCCGCGGCCAGTTCGGCCAGCAGCGCCCGCAGCAGAGCCTCGTCGGCGTCAGCGGACAACGGCGGCGGGAATGTCGCGCTGGCGCGGCATGTGGGCGCCGACGTCGGCCGCGTGCGGGGTCACGATGACCGGCACGGACTTGGAGGTGGGCGTGCGCGATTCGTCGGCGAAGCTCGACAGCGGCACCAGTGGATTGGTTTCCGGGTAGTACGCGGCGAGGCAGCCGCGCGGGATGTTGTACTCGACCAGCAGGAAGCGCGGTGCCTGACGGCGCACGCCGTCGTCGCAGATGCTCTCCAGATCCACCCAGTCGCCAGCCTTCATGCCCAGCGCGGCGATGTCGTCCGCGTTTGCGAACAGCACGCGGCGTTCGCCGAACACGCCGCGGTAGCGGTCGTCGAGGCCGTAGATCGTGGTGTTGTACTGGTCGTGCGAGCGTGTGGTCGCGAGCGTGAACACCGGCTGCGTGCCGTGCATGCGCCGCGCACGGTGGATCGGATTGTCGGTCGGCACCGGACAGGCGAAGAACACCGCCTTGCCGGCGGGGTTGGCCCACTTGCGGTCACGCGCCGTGTTCGACAGCCGGAACCCGCCCGGCACGCGCACGCGGGTATTGAAGTCGTGGAAGTCGTCGAAGGTCGCGGCGATGGCATCGCGTATGCGGTCGTAGTCCTCGACCATGCCCAGCCAGTCGATCTTCGAGCGCGCGCCGAGCGTGGCATGCGCCAGGCGCGCGACGATCGCCGGCTCGGACAGCAGATCGTGCGATGCCGGCGGATTGATGCCCGACGACAGGTGCACCATGCTCATCGAATCCTCGACGGTCACGCCCTGCGGGCCCGCTGCCTGGATGTCGATTTCGGTGCGGCCCAGACACGGCAGGATCAACGCATCCTGTCCGTGCACCAGATGGCTGCGGTTGAGCTTGGTCGTCACGTGCACGGTGAGCGCGCAGCTGCGCAGGCCGCGCGCGGTCGCATCGGAGTCCGGTGTGGCGATGGCGAAGTTGCCGCCCATGCCGAAGAACACCCGCCCGCGGCCGTCGAGCATCGCCTCGATCGCGCCAACGGTGTCGAAGCCGTCCTCGCGCGGCGGCTCGAAACCGAAGACGTCGCGGAGGCGGTCGAGGAAGGCCGCCGGCGGTTTCTCGTAGATCATCATCGTGCGGTCGCCCTGCACGTTGCTGTGGCCGCGCACCGGACACGCGCCGGCGCCTTCGCGGCCCAGGTTGCCGCGCAGCAACAGCAGATTGACGACCATGTTGATCGTCGCCACCGAATGCTTGTGCTGGGTGATGCCCATGCCCCAGCAGGCGATGACGCGCTCGCACGACAGATACAGCTCGCCGGCGCGGCGGATCTGCGCCTCGTCGAGGCCGGATTCCTCGATGATCACGTCCCAGGACTCGGCCAGCACGTCGGCCATGAACGCATCGAAGCCGGTGGTGTGCTCGGCGATGAAGTCGCGGTCGAGCAGCGTCGCGCCGCCATTGCCGGTGACCTCGATGTCGCGCTCGAGCACGTGCTTGATCATGCCCTTCACGGCCGCGAGGTCGCCGCCGATCTTGAGCTGGAAGTAGTCCGACGAGATCTTCGTCGAACCGTAGGTTGCCATCTCCAGCTTGTCCTGCGGATCGGCGAAGCGTTCCAGGCCGCGCTCGCGCAGCGGATTGAACGAGACGATCTTGGCCCCACGCTTGGCCGCCTCGCGCAGTTCGCCGAGCATGCGCGGGTGGTTGGTGCCCGGGTTCTGGCCGAAGATGAAGATGCCGTCGGCGCATTCGAAATCGTGCAGCGAGACGGTGCCCTTGCCGACGCCGATCTGCTTCTTCAACGCGGTGCCCGACGACTCGTGACACATGTTCGAGCAGTCGGGGAAGTTGTTGGTGCCGTACTCGCGCACGAACAGCTGATACAGGAACGCCGCCTCGTTCGAGGTGCGGCCCGAGGTGTAGAAGATCGCGTTGTCGGGCGAGGGCAGGGCGTTGAGATGCTGCGCGACCAGCGCGAAGGCCTCGTCCCAGCTGACCGGCACATAGTGGTCGGTCGCGGCATCGAAGCGCATCGGCGTGGTCAGGCGGCCCTGCTGCTCGAGCCAGTAATCGCTGTACTCGGCCAGCTGGGTGACCGTGTACTGCGCGAACAGGTCCGGGCCGGCGCGGAACTTGGTCGCCTCGGCGGCAACGGCCTTGGCGCCGTTTTCGCAGAACTCGAAGGTCGAGGTGTGGTCGCGGTCGGGCCAGGCGCAGCCGGGGCAGTCGAAGCCGTCGGGCTGGTTGGCCTTGAGCAGGGTCTTCGCACCGCTGATGGCGATCTTCTGCTCGCCGAGGTGCTTGGCAACGCTCTTGAGCGCGCCCCAGCCACCGGCGGGGCCGTCGTATTTGCGGATCGTATCGTGGCTCATGGGGCAAGGCTCCTGCCTGGGCGCGCGGTGGTCGGCGATGTCGCTGGCGGGGGCTGCAGCCGCTGCGCGTGGGTGTACACGGCGTGCCCGTCGTCGCGGGCGAAGCCGATCAGGGTGAGCCGGGCGTGCTCGGCCAACGAAATCGCCAGCGCCGTCGGCGCGGAGATCGCCGCCATCAGCGCGATGCCGACACTGGCGGCTTTCATGGCCATTTCGTAGCTGGCGCGGCTGGTGACGACGAGGAAGCCGGTCGCCGGGTCGAAGTCCTGCGCATGCAGCGCGCCGATCAGCTTGTCGAGCGCGTTGTGGCGACCGACGTCCTCGCGGGCGAGTTGCAGTGTGCCGTCGAGCGAGGCCCAACCGGCCGCATGCGTGGCGCCGGTGAGCGCCGCGATGGATTGCGCATCGCGCAAGGCGCGCAATGCACTGGACAGTGATTCGGGTGACACGCGGACATCGGTCGCGACCGGCGTGGGATAGCGCAGCGCCGCTTCCAGCAGTTCGCTGCCGCAGACGCCGCAGCCGCTGCGTCCGCTCATGCTGCGGCGGCGCAACGCCAGCGCCTCGGCTCGTGCCTCGGGAATCCGCAGGCGGATCTCGCTGCCTTCGATGAAGTGCGCGATGCCTTCGACCACCACATCGGCAGACGAGTCGACGATGCCTTCGCTGAGCGCGAAGCCGCGCGCGAAATCCGCGAGATCGGCCGGCGTCGCCATCATCACCGCGAAGGGCACGTCGTTGTAGACGAAGGCGACCGGCACTTCCTCGGCGACGTGATCGTCGACATGCCGCACGGCACCGTCGCGCCAGCGTTCGACCGGACGCCGCACCGCGCCTGCGGGCGTGACCGTGTCGTGCGTGGAATCGGCCTGGTTCGAATGCGCTTTCATGTGTGCAAGGTACCGGCGACCGCGTGAGCGGCCGCCGGTCCGCTCGGGCTCAGGAGAACAGCACCAGGGCTTTTTCCAGTGTCTTCCAGATGCCGAAGGCCAGCGGAATGCCGACCGCGGCCCAGCAGAACGCGACCAGTGCTGGGTTGCCGCCCGAGCCGATGCGGTCCATCTCGTCCTGCGAGATCAGCGACTTGCCCGACGCGTCGACCTTTTCGTGCGCCAGCTGCTTCTCGTGCGACAGTTCTTCCGGCGACATGAAGTACTTCGGGTTGACCGGGCGCACCAGCAGGTTGCAGATCAGGCCCAGCACCAGCATGCCGGCGAGGATGTACATCGTGGTGTTGTAGACCTGCGACGGCGGCATGCCGAGGCTCAGCTGATGCTCGCGCATGTAGCCGATCACCAGCGGGCCGAGGATGCCGGCGGTCGCCCAGGCGGTCAGCAGGCGGCCGTGGATCGCGCCGACGTGCTGGGTACCGAACAGATCGGCGAGATACGCCGGCACCGTGGCGAAGCCGCCGCCGTACATCGACAGGATCACGCAGAAGGCCGCGACGAACAGCGCGATCGACCCGGCGTTGCCGAGCGTCGGCGCCGAGGCGTACAGCGCGATGCCGAGCACGAAGAAGATCGAGTAGGTGAGCTTGCGGCCGAACTTGTCCGACATCGAGGCCCAGAAGAAGCGGCCGATGATGTTGGCCAGGCTCAGCATGCCGACGAAGCCGGCGGCGATCGCGGCGGTCGCGGCGAGCTGTTCGGTGCTCAGGTCACCGAAACCCGCGTCCACGCCGATCAGGCGGCCACCGAACATTTCCTGCAGCATCGGCGAGGCCAGACCCAGCACGCCGATACCGGCCGAGACGTTGAGGCACAGCACGCCCCAGACCAGCCAGAACTGCGGGATGCCCCAGACGCGCTTCAAGTGCACGTGGCCCTGGGTGATCATCGCGTTGTTCTTGGCCGGCGGCGGCGTCCAGCCCTTGGGCTTCCAGCCGGTCGGCGGCACGCGATAGCCGAACGCGCCGGCCATCATGAAGACGAAGTAGGCCGCGGCCATCACCAGGAAGGTTTCCTTCACGCCGACCGAGGTCGGGGTGGCGAAGTGGCGCATCAGCATGTCGGCCAGCGGGCTGCCGATCAGTGCGCCGCCGCCGAAGCCCATGATCGCCATGCCGGTCGCCATGCCGCGACGGTCGGGGAACCACTTGATCAGCGTCGAGACGGGCGAGATGTAGCCAAGGCCCAGACCGATGCCGCCGATCACGCCCGAACCCAGCCACAGCATCCAGATCTGGTGCAGGTGCACGCCGAGCGCGGAGATCAGCAGGCCGCCGCACCAGCACAGCGCGGCGACGAAGCCGGCCTTGCGCGGGCCCACACGTTCCAGCCAGCCGCCCCAGATCGCCGCCGAGCAGCCCAGCAGCACGAAGAACAGCGTGTACATCCACTGCAGTTCGCTGATCTGCCAGTCGCAGCTGGCCGAGGTGATGCGCGCGAAGAACGACATGTCGGCGCCGCAGGCGATCGCGGCGTCGATGCCGATCGCCTTCGACAGCGGCAGCCAGAACACGCTGAAGCCGTAGGCCATGCCGATGCACAGATGGATCGCCAGCGCGGCGGGCGGGACCAGCCAGCGGTTGAAGCCTGGCTTGGCGATGATGCGCTCCTTCGAGAGCAGGCCGCCTTCGGGCGCACTGCTGGCTGGAAGCGTGGAAGCGGAACTGTTGGCCATGGAAACCTCCCCGGGTCGATGTGCCGATATCGGACCTTCGTCGCCCACTTATGTTCTTGGATACATATTGGGTGCGACAAATCGCCGCAACGGTACGCCCGCAGCCCTTGTGCCGCCAGTTCCGATGGTCGAATATCCGGCTTTCGACAACATATTGAATCTGCGGCCGACGCGCACTGCGTTGCAGCAGATGCGCGGGGAAAGCACCGTGTACAAAGTCCGCATCCAGCCGCGGTGGGAACTCGAGAGCGCCGCCGGTCACAGGCTGCCTTCGCATCTGGTCGATCTGCTGATCGCGGTGCGCGGCACCGGCTCGCTGGCCGCCGCCGCGCGCAAGGTCGGGCTGTCCTACCGCTATGCCTGGGGCCAGCTGCAGGACGCGCGCGAGGTCTTCGGCCAGCCGCTGCTGCGCATGACCCGCGGCCGCGGCGCCCGGCTGACGCCAATCGGCGAGCGTCTGGTCTGGGCCGACAACCGCATCGCCGCGCGCCTGTCGCCGATGCTCGACAGCCTGGCGACGGAACTCGAGGCCGAACTCGAACGCACCGTCAGCGCGCATGCCACGCCGCTGCGCATCCACGCCTCGCACGGCTTCGGCGTCGAAACACTGCGGCGCTGTATGGCCGAAGCGGAACTGCCGCTGGACCTCAAGTACCGCAGTCCCGACGACGCGCTCCTGGCACTGCGCAGCAATGCCGCCGACATCGCCGGCCTGCACCTGCCGATCGGCGAACTCGAAGGCACGCTGTTCGCGCACTACCGCGACCGTCTCGACCTCGATGCCGACCGGGTGATCCACCTGGCGATGCGGCGTCAGGGCCTGGTGCTGGCGCCTGGCAATCCGCGTGGCATCGAGACGCTGCAGGATCTCGAACGCCCCGACATCCGCATGATCCACCGCCAGCCGGGTTCGGGCACGCGCCTGCTGCTCGAAGCGATGCTGCAGCGTCACGGCATCGCCTTCGACCGCATCCGCGCCTGCGACGTGGAGGAGCTGACGCACGCGGCGGTCTCCGCGTACGTCGCCAGCGGTCTCGCCGACGTGGGCTTCGCGCTGGAACCGCCTGCCCGCAAGTACGGACTGGATTTCTTCCCGCTGATCACCGAGCACTATTTCTTCCTGTGCCACAACGACGTGCTGGAATCGGGGCGGCTGGCGGACCTGCTGGCCCTGCTGCGCAGCGACGGGTTCCGTCGCGACCTGGGCCTGTTGCCGGGGTACGACCCGAGCTATTGCGGCAAGGTGCAGACCTTGCCGGAGGCGTTCGAGTCGGCGCGGGGGTAGGGGACAACTTTCCGCTCTGTCTCTCTTTCTCGCGCAAGAAACTCTTTGTCGTCATTCCAGCGAAAGCTGGAATCCATTTTGATCTTCGCTGTCATCGCGAACGTCAGAATGGGCCCCAGCTTTCGCTGGGGCGACGATCAAAATCGACTTGTCATCCCGCCGGCTCTCAACAGACGCATGTCTGGTCAGGCCGGGATCCAGCGCCTTGGCTGTGGCTCCCGAAATCGCCGTCTTGCAGAACCGAGCAAAGTCACTGGACCCCGGCCTGCGCCGGGGCGACGGCGTGGGTGCAGCGATTACAAGAAACGCTTGGTCGGCCGGTCGCGTCGCGACCCTACAACCCCTCGGCCGCCAACTTCGCCTTCAGCGCCGCCACGGCGTCCGCATCCCAACCCACCGGCGCCGTCGTCGCGATCCACGCATCCACATAGTCGTCCGCCGCGAACACGTGCCCGTAGCCGGTTGGTGTCGAGGTCGCGACCGCCATGTCCATGCCCAGTTGCAGGAAGGTCACCATCGGAAACCACTGCAGCGAATCGGACACGTCACGCGCACGCGGGCCGGTCATCCACGCGGGTCGTCGCCAGGCGCTGCCGGCTTCGAAGAACGTGATCGGGTCGCTCGGGTACTGCAGGTAGACGATGCGCGTGTCGTTCCAGGCGGCATTGCCGGCGGGCGCGCCGTCCTGGGTCATGAAACGCACGATCGAACCGTCGCCGTAACAGGGTCGCCAGGCCGGCGTCGCCGGATCGCGGCCCTGGGTCGCGTGCCGCCAGGTGCGGCTCTGGAAAGGTGGGCCGGCCCAGAGCGCGCCGTCGAAGGGATCGCCGAGCAGATCGAACAGGTCGACCGACAGGTCGGAGTTCATCGCGCCCAGGCTCAGGCCGTGCAGATACAGCTTCGGCCGCGTCTCCGGCGGCAGGCTCCGCCAGTAGCCGTGCACGGCGGCGAACAGGGCGCGTGAGGAATCCGCGCCATAGCCCGGATCGACCATCAACGCCAGCCAGCTCGCCAGATACGAATACTGCATCGACACCGTCGCGACATCGCCGCGCTGCAGATACTCCAGCGCCATCTGGCTCGCCGGGTCGAGCCAACCGGTGCCGGTCGGCGTGTTGATGACCAGCGCGGAACGTTCGAACGCGCCGACGCGGATCATCTCGGCCAACGCGAGCTCGGCGCGGCTGCGGATGTCGGGCGCGGAATTGAGGCCGACGTAGATGCGCAGCGGTTCCTGTGCCGGCGCACCTGTCAGCGCTTCGATGTCGGCCTGCGTCGGACCTGCCGCGACCGCGGCGCGGCCCATGCGACCGAGTCCCGACCATCCGATCAACGATGCCGCGCTGCCGGTCTTCGCCGGATCGAGCGGCGGCGCGAGCTCGGTATCGACCACCGCATCGAGCTGGCGGTACGAGGAGTCGAGCGCGCGCAACCCAGCCTGGAACACGATGCCGTCGCCGATCGACCAGAACAGCACGCCGGCGATCGCGGTGCCGAGGATCAGCGACACGCGACGGGGCAGATGCCGGCCGAGGCGTTGCGACAGCACGTAGACCACGCTGCCGAAGACCCGTCCCAGCATCAGCAGCACGAAAGCCACGCCGCTTGCGACCAGCCCGACGAACACCGGCCGCGCACTGGCGACCGCCTCCATGCCCATGCGCGCACGGATGTCGTTCTGCCAGCCCGAGGCCTGGGCGAGGAATCCGACCACCATCAGCGTGCAGACCACGACCGCCAGCGCGGTGGCGATGCGCCCGACCGCCAGATCGCGCAGTCGTGGCAGGCCGAGAAAGATCCACACCCAGCGCAGGAACACGCCGATGCCGTAGCCCGCCGCGAATGCGAGACCCGACAGCACGCCCTGCAGCAGGGCGTCGCGTGGAATGAGGCTGGGTGTCAGCGAGGCCGCGAAACAGATCGTGCCGAGCCACACACCCATGCTGCACAGGGGGTCGAGCAAACGTGCGGCAGCGCGGCGGAGAGAAGCGCGGGTGGGCATGGGGCGATGGTAGCGCGGGGCGGCTGATCGCCCTGTTGGCACATCTGCGCGACCTGACGAGGTGGGCTTACTTCTTTTCGGCAATCAGCAATATTGTCCACCCGTCATCCCAGCGAAAGCTGGGATCCATTTTGATTCCGAGGCATTGCGCGAAGATCAAAGTGGGCCCCAGCTTTCGCTGGGGCGACGGTAGTGGGGTTCGCCGGAACGTCGGGCGGTCGGTTGCAGGTTCGCAACGCTTACTCGATCGTCTCGTCCAGCATCAGCTGACGCGCGAAGCGCACCGGCGGGGCGCCCTGGGCGAGCATCGCGTCGTGGTACTGCTTGAGATTGAACGCCTCGCCGGCCTTGGCTTCGGCCGCCTTGCGCGCGTCGAAGTGTTCCTGCGCGCCGACGAAGTAGGTCGCGAGCTGGGTCGACGACAACTGGGCGCGGATCCACTTGCCCTCCGCTTCGCTGGTTTGCTGGAAGGTCTGGCGGACCATCAGGTCCATCGCCTGTTCCTTGCTCCAGTTGTCGACGTGGATGCCCTGGTCGAGGATCGCGTTGGCCACCGCGCGCGCGTAGAACTTCAGCTGCATCAGGCGGAACAGCGGGTCGTTGTCGGCATAGCCGGCGTCGGCCATCATCCGCTCGGTGTAGACCGCCCAGCCTTCGGCGAACGGGCCCGAGCGGAACACCGCGCGCAGCGTCGACGGGTGGTTCACCGAATGCGCGCCTTCGAGGTAATGCCCCGGCATCGCCTCGTGGATCGTCAGCACGTGGATCATGTGCTTGTTGTATTCGCGCAGGAACGGATCGACCTGGCTGTCGTTCCAGTCGTCGGGAATCGGCGAGATGGCGTAGTAGGTGTCCAGGCCCTTGTCGAGCGGGCCGGGCGAATCGCAGTACGCGACCGCGACGCCGCGCTGGAACTCCGGCATCAGGATGATCTTGACCGGGTCGTCCGGCACGGTGACCAGATCGTGCTTGCGGGTGAACTCGGTGGCGACGTCCAGCGTGTGCTTGGCGAAATCGACGACCTCGTCGCGGCCCGGCTTGTCGGCATAGGCGACTTCCATCGCGGCTTCGATCGCCGCCTGACGCTGGTCTTCGGTCGGCTGCGCCGGCGTCTCCGGTGCGCCCGCGCGATCCTTGAGCACGGCCTGCGCGACGACGTACATCTCGTCGCGGATGCGGGTCAGTTCGGCCTCGGCGCGCTGGCGGATGTCCTGGCGACTCAGCGAGGAGTTCAGCGCGAACTTGAGCTTCTGGTCGTACATCTCGGCGCCGATGCGGAACTCGCCCTTGGCGTTCGGCACCAGGGTGCCGTCGAGCCAGGCCTGGTGCTCGTCGACCGCCTTGCGCAGGCCTTCGACCGCCGCATCGAGACGCGCGCTGTCCTCGCCCTGCAGCTGCTCGGCATTGGGTGTGATGAAGGTCTCGATCAGCGACAGCACGCCCTTGTTCTGCGCGGCGACGGTACGGGCATGGGTGGCGGGCACGCGTGCCGGGTCGAGGTTCTCGCGTGCCTGGGCGAGGATCGTCGGAATCTTCTCCATGCGCGCGACCGCCGACTGCAGGCGCTCGGGCATCGGCGCGAACTCGCGCGCCATCAGGTTGTAGATCGCGCCCCCGGCCAGGCCGCTGTACATCTGCGGATCCCAGGCCCAGCTCTGCAGCGTCTCGGTATCCCAGATGCCGTACTCGAGCGTGTTCTTGAGAATCAGCGCATCGACATGGTTGTCGCGCGAGAGCTGCGCGAAGTCGATTGCGTCGAGCTCGGCCAGATAACGCCGGTTGAAATCGAGACCCGCCTGGCGACCGGCCGCGGACAGATCATCGACCTCGGCATCGAAGCGGTGGTCGCCGATCTGGGTAGCCGAGATCGGCGAGAGCTTCATCGCTTCGTCGAGGTAACGCTTCGACAGTGCGGCGAACGCGGCGTCGGCCTGCGACGGTGCGGTGGCGGCAGGCGCGTCCTGCGCGGTGGCGGGCGTGGTCGGTGCCTCGCGGTTGCAGCCGGCGAGGGCGGCGGTCAGCACGGCGACGGCGAGCAGGGAGTGGCGCATGCGAAGGATTTCCGGCGGTCGGGACAGCGGGCAAGCATAGAGGCGGGGCGCGCGCCCTGCATGTGCCGATGGTGGCGAGGGCTTTCTGGTGGGAGCGAGCTTGCTCGCGATCCCGATAGTGCCTGGGCGGTCAAATGCCCGGAATCGCGAGCAAGCTCGCTCCCACGTCCGGCAGCTGCCGATTTGACGTCCGCGTCGCGCGCGAAGAAGAATCGGACGCTATGCGGCGCCCGCCGCGGGGAGACTGCAATGCGGCGTCGCGACTTCATGGCCTTCGGCGGTATCGGTCTCGGCAGCCTGCTGCTGCCCGGCGGCATCGGCCGCGCGATCGCAGCCGAAGAGTTGGCCGCCACGCTCGATCCGGCGCTCAAGAAGCGGCTCGCCGATGTGGCCCTGCAGGCGTCGCGCGATGGCGGCGGCAGCTATTGCGACGCGCGCATCGGGCGCTATCTGCGCCAGTACGTGATGACCCGCGAGGCGACGGTCGAGAACGTGGTCAACGAGGAGTCGACCGGCGTCGGCATCCGCGTGATCGCCAACGGCGCCTGGGGCTTCGCGGCGACCAACACGCTCGATCCCGACGGTGTCGCCGCCGCCACGCGGCAGGCGCTGGCGATCGCCAAGGCCAATGCGCGCATCCAGACCACGCCGGTGCAACTGGCGCCGGTGCGCGGCGTGGGCGAGGTGTCGTGGGCGACGCCGGTGCGCCGCAACGGCATGACCGTGCCGCTGGAAGAGAAGGTCGCGCTGCTGATGGACGTCAATGCGGCCGCGACGGTGGCTGGTGCCGATTTCGTCAGTTCGCGGCTGTTCCTGGTCAACGAGCAGAAGTATTTCGCCAGCACCGACGGCTCCTACATCGACCAGGACGTGCACCGGATCTGGGCACCGTTCACCGTCACCGCCGTCGACAAGGCCAGTGGCAAGTTCCGCACGCGCGACGGGCTCGCCGGCCCGATGGGGCTGGGCTACGAATACCTCACGCCCGATCCTGCGCAGCGCTTCGAGCTGCCCGGCGGCGTGATCGCCTACGCGCAGGCCTACGACATGCGCGCCGATGCGGTCGACGCCGCGCGGCAGGCGCGCGAGAAACTCTCCGCGCCGTCGGTCAAGCCGGGCCGCTACGACCTGGTGCTCGATCCGTCGAACCTGTTTTTGACCATCCACGAGAACGTCGGCCATCCGCTCGAACTCGACCGTGTGCTCGGCTACGAAGCCAACTACGCCGGCACCAGTTTCGCCACGCTCGACAAGCGCGAGGACGGCTATCGCTGGGGCAGCGACATCGTCAACTTCTTCGCCGACAAGACCCAGCCCGGCAGTCTCGGCGCAGTGGGTTACGACGACGAAGGCGTGCAGTGCAAGCGCTGGGATCTGGTCAAGGACGGCATCCTCGTCGATTACCAGACCACGCGCGACCAGGCGCACATCCTCGGCAAGACCGAATCCGACGGCTGCAGCTATGCCGATGCCTGGTCGAGCGTGCAGTTCCAGCGCATGCCCAACGTCTCGCTGGCGCCGGGACAGACGCCGCTGACCGTGCGCGAGATGATCGCCGGCGTCGAGCGCGGCCTCTACATCCACGGGCGCGGCTCGTACTCCATCGACCAGCAGCGCTACAACGCGCAGTTCGGCGGGCAGCTGTACTACGAGATCAAGGATGGCGAGATCGCCGGCATGGTCGAGGACGCCGCGTACCAGATCCGCACGCCCGAGTTCTGGAACGCGTGCTCGGCGATCTGCGACGCACGCGACTTCCGCCTCGGCGGCTCGTTCTTCGACGGCAAGGGTCAGCCGAGCCAGGTCTCGGCGGTGTCGCACGGGTCGGCGACGACGCGCTTCGACGGGATCAACATCATCAACACCGCGCGCAACCTCTGACGGGTCGCAGCCAGGCCGCTGTCATGCGCGCGGCCGCGACCCGCATCACGTCCGCGTATGCCATAAGTCACTGGACGCTGTGCGTCCGCCGCGGCAAGAATCGGGACGGCCCCGCAGGACGCGTTGCCGCCTTCGCCAACCCCGTCCGCGATCGCCGTGGACCCGTTATCCGGGAGAGCTCCCTTGCATAGACGCGACTTCCTCGCCCTCGCTGGTGTCGGCGCGGGCGGCCTGATGCTGCCTGCCGTCTTCGGTCGGGTCATCGCCGCCGAGCAGCTGATGTCCACGCTCGATGTCGGCTTCAAGAAGCGACTGGCCGACGCCGGCCTCAACGCCGCCACGTCCGCCGGTGCGACCTACTGCGACGTGCGCGTGGGCCGCTACCTGCGCCAGTTCGTGATGACGCGCGAGGACAAGGTGCAGAACGTGGTCAGCACCGAATCGATCGGTGTCGGCGTGCGCGTGATCGCCGGCGGTGCCTGGGGCTTCGCGGCGACCAATACGCTGACCGAGCAGGGCGTCGCCGAGGCCGCGCGCCAGGCGGCCGCCATCGCGATGGCCAACGCCAAGGTGCAGACCGCGCCGGTGCAGCTGGCGCCGGCGCCGGGCGTCGGCGAGGTGTCGTGGCGCACGCCGCTGACCAAGAACGGCATGGAAGTGCCGGTGGCCGAAAAGGTGGAGCTGCTGCTGGGCGTCAACGCCGCGGCGATGGGCGCGGGCGCGAGTTTCGTGAATTCGACGCTGTTCCTGGTCAACGAACAGAAGTACTTCGCCAGCACGGACGGTTCCTACATCGACCAGGACGTGCACCGCATCTGGGCGCCGATGACGGTCACCGCGATCGACAAGGCCAGCGGCAAGTTCCGCACCCGCAGCGGCCTGTCCTCACCGATGGGCATGGGCTACGAATATCTGGACGGCGCCGCGTCGGGCAAGGTCGTTTCGCCGAACGGCGTCGTCAATTACGGCAAGTCCTACGACATGCGCGAGGACGCGATCGCCGCCGCCAAGCAGGCGCAGGAGAAGCTCAAGGCGCCGACCGTCAAGCCGGGCCGTTACGACCTCGTGCTCGACCCCTCGCACACCTGGCTGACGATCCACGAAGCCATCGGCCATCCGCTCGAACTCGACCGCGTGCTCGGCTACGAGGCCAACTACGCCGGCACCAGCTTCGCCACGCTCGACAAGCGCGAGCAGCGCTTCCAGTACGGCAGTGATCTGGTCACCGTGTTCGCCGACAAGACCCAGGAAGGCAGCCTCGGCGCCGTGGGTTACGACGACGAAGGCGTCAAGACCAAGCGCTGGAACATGATCACCGACGGCAAGCTGGTCGATTACCAGGCGATCCGCGATCAGGCCCACATCCTCGGCAAGACCGAGTCGGACGGCTGCTGCTATGCCGACTCGTGGTCGAGCGTGCAGTTCCAGCGCATGCCCAACGTCTCGCTGGCGCCTGGCAAGGCGAAGCTGAGCGTGGCGGACATGATCAAGGACGTCGAGGACGGCATCTACATCGTCGGCGACGGTTCGTTCTCGATCGACCAGCAGCGCTACAACGCGCAGTTCGGCGGCCAGCTGTTCTACGAGATCAAGAACGGTGCGATCACCGGCATGATCGAGGACGTGGCCTACCAGATCCGCACGCCGGAATTCTGGAACGCCTGCGTCGCGATCTGCGACGAGAGCGACTACCGTCTCGGCGGTTCGTTCTTCGACGGCAAGGGCCAGCCCAGCCAGGTGTCGGCGGTGTCGCACGGGTCCTCGACCGCGCGCTTCAACGGCATCAACGTCATCAACACCGCGCGTTCGCTCGGCTAAGGAGCCTCTTCCATGACCATCTTCACCGAAGCCCAGGCGCGCGAGATCCTCGAGAAGACCGTCGCGCTGTCCACCGCCGACGAATGCACGGCCACGCTGGCCGGCTCGATCGACGGCAACATCCGGTTCGCGCTCAACAACGTGTCCACCAGCGGGCTCGTCAGCAACGCCGAACTCGCGGTGCAGGTCGCGTTCGGCAAGCGCGTCGGCACCGCCAGCATCAACGCCTTCGACGAGGCCTCGCTGCGCAGCGTGGTCAAGCGCGCCGAAGACCTCGCGCGACTCGCACCCGAGAACCCGGAATTCCTGCCGGCCATCGGCAAGCAGGAATACCGCCCCAGCCCGACCTTCAGCGAATCCACCGCGGCGATCACGCCGGAATTCCGCGCGCAGGTCGCCGCCGGTTCGATCACCCCGTGCCGGGCCGAGCAGCTGATCGCCGCCGGCTTCCTCGACGACGGCAGGAGCTTCGTCGCCTTCGCCAACAGCAACGGCAACTTCGGCTACCAGCAGGCGACCAACTTCAACTACACCTGCACCGTGCGCACCGAAGACGGCCGCGGTTCGGGCTGGGTGGGCCGCAATCTCAAGGACGCCAGCGCCTTCGACGCCGGCCGCGACATCCGCGTGGCGATGCGCAAGGCCAGCGATTCGGCCGAAGCCAAGGCGCTCGAACCCGGCAAGTACACGGTGATCCTGGAGCCGGCCGCGGCCGCGGGCCTGATCAGCTTCATGATGCGCTTCTTCGATGCGCGCACCGCCGACGAGGGCCGCAGCTTCCTGTCCAAGCGCGGTGGCGGCAACAAGCTCGGCGAGCAGGTCTACGACCCGCGCGTCAACATCATCGCCGATCCGTGGCACCCCGAAGCGGCGGTCATGCCGTGGGACGGCGAAGGCCTGCCGCGCGAGAAGATGGCGATCATCGAGAACGGCAAGATCGCCAACCTCGACTACTCGCGCTTCTGGGCGCAGCAGCAGGGCAAGCGCGCGGTCGGCCGTCCGGGCAACCTGCTGATGTCGGGCGGCGAGGGCACCACGGCCGACCTGATCCGCGACACCGACCGCGGCATCCTGGTCACGCGCACCTGGTACATCCGCATGGTCGATCCGCAGACCGTGCTGCTGACCGGCCTCACCCGCGACGGCACGTTCTACATCGAGAACGGACAGATCAAGCACCCGGTGAAGAATTTCCGCTTCAACGAGTCGCCGGTGATCATGCTCAACAACATCGACGAGCTGGGCCGACCGGTGCGCGTGGGCGGCGACGAGTCGTCGATGGTGATGATGCTGCCGCCGATGCGCTTGCGGGACTTCACCTTCACGTCCTTGTCGGATGCGGTCTGACGATTCCGGTGCGCCGCGACGCTGCGTGAAGCCATGAACACTGCAGCGCGCAGCCGTAGGGGCCTATCCGCGGTGCGCAGCCCCGATCGGGCCTGCGCACCGCGTGATGTCCAGGGCAAAAGCGGGCAGTCGCAGCGTGGTCGAGCGCGCGGGGCATGCGGTGGTGGTCCTCCCGACGCGCGGTGGTGGTCATCGATGCCGCGCAACGCGCCTTGACCTGTCATGAAGCGCAGGACTTCGCTGCAACTGCTGCTCGGCAGCGCCGCCGCGCTCGCGTTGCCTCCGCTTGTGGCGCAATCAGCGCGCTATGACTTCTGGTTCACGCGCCTGCGCTACGAGTCCGGCAACTGGGATGTCGACCAGCGCATGCCGTCCAACGTCATCACCTCGCTGATCGACTACACGAATCTGCGCGTCGATCCCGAAGAGCGTGTCGTCTCGCTGTCGGACCCGAAGATGCTGGCCTCGCCGTTCTGCTACATGGCCGGGCACAAGCTGGTCGAGTTCAGCCCGGCCGAGCGGCGCAACTTCGAGCGCTACGTGCGCGGCGGCGGCTTCGTGTTCGCCGACGACTGCAACCACGACATCGACGGTCTGTTCGCGAAGTCCTTCGAGGCGCAGATGGCGGCGATCTTCGGGGCGTCGGCGCTGCGCAAGCTGCCGAACGACCACGCGATCTATCGCAGCTTCTTCCAGTTCCCCGACGGCCCGCCGGCGACGAGCTTCGAGCTCAACGGCTGGGGCGACGATCTGGTGCACGACTATCTCAAGGGCATCACGATCGACGGGCGCCTGGCCGTGCTCTACAGCAACAAGGACTACGGCTGCGAGTGGGACTACGACTGGCGCAACAAGCGCTTCCTGGCCGAGGACAACACGAAGTTCGCGGTCAACATCGTCATGTACGCCCTGAGCGCATGACCCCGACTGTGTCTCCCGTGGGCGCGCGCTTGTGCGCGATCGCGCTCCACCGGGACCGCCTGACCGCGCGCGAGCGCGTTCCCACAGGAATCTACGCATGACCGTCACCGCTCCCACCGAAGCCGACCTGCAGGCGCGACTCGCGCAACTCGACGCCTTGCGCCAGGCGATCGGACGCGCGGTCGTCGGTCAGGCCGATGTGGTCGAACAGCTGCTGGTCGCGCTGCTCGCAGGCGGACACGTCTTGCTAGAAGGCGTGCCCGGCCTGGGCAAGACGCTGCTGGTGCGCACACTGGGGCAGGCGCTGGATCTCGGCTTCCGGCGCGTGCAGTTCACGCCCGACCTGATGCCCAGCGATCTGCTCGGCACCGAACTGCTCGAGGAAGACCACGGCACCGGCAAGCGGCACTTCCGCTTCCAGGAAGGCCCGGTGTTCACGCAGCTGCTGCTGGCCGACGAACTCAACCGCACGCCACCCAAGACCCAGGCCGCGCTGCTGGAAGCGATGGCCGAGCGCACCGTGAGCCACGCTGGTGTGACGCGCGTATTGCCGCGGCCGTTCTTCGTGCTGGCGACCCAGAATCCGATCGAGCAGGCCGGCACCTATCCGCTGCCCGAGGCGCAGCTCGACCGCTTCCTGCTGCACGTCTCGCTCGGATATCCCGACGCCGACGAGGAGCAGGCGATCCTCGCGCGCACGACGGGTTCGGCTGACGCCGAGGTGCCGCGCGTGATGGATGCCGGGGCCGTACTCGCGCTGCAGGCCCTGGTGCGCGAGATCCATGTGGGCGACGACCTGCTGGCGTGGATCACCGCGCTGGTGCGCGCGACGCGCCCGGGCGAGGGTGCGCCCGAGATCGTGCGCGACTACGTGCGCTGGGGCGCCGGCCCGCGCGCCGGCCAGTCCCTGGTCCTCGCCGCGAAGGCGCGTGCGCTGCTGCAGGGCCGGCTGGGCGCGACGCGCGACGATGTCGCCGCATTGCTGGCGCCGGTGCTGCGCCATCGTCTGGTGCTGTCCTTCGCCGCCGAAGCGGCGCAGGTCGATGCCGACGCGGTGATCGCCGGGCTGCTGCGCGCGCTGCCCGCACCGGGGCGCTGACGCCGGCAATGGCACACGCGTCATCCAGTGCGCCGATGCCTGCCGCGGCAGGCGATCCGCTGTCGCCCGCGTTGCGGTCGCTGCTCGCGACGCTGCGCCTGCGACCGCGACACGCGCCGGGGCGGCAGGGCATCGGCCACCATGCCAGCCGCAATCGCGGCAGCGGGCTGGAGTTCGCGCAGTACCGCGCCTACGAGTCCGGCGACGAACCGCGGCAGATCGACTGGAAGCTCTACGCCCGCAGCGACCGCTTCTTCGTCCGCGAGGCCGAGCGCGATAGCCCCGTCCGCGCCTGGGTGCTGCTCGACACCACCGCATCGATGGCGCAGGCCGACGAGGCCGCGCCGACGCGCAGGCGCTTCGACGTGGGGCGGCTGCTGGCGACCTGCGTGTACGAGATCGCACAGCGCCAAGGTGATGCCTGCGGTCTGGTGCTGTGCGGCGGTGCGGGCGTGGCGCTGGAGACGCCGGGCATCGGGCCGCGGCAGCGCGATCGCCTGCGGCACGCGCTGGATCGGGTCGACCCGCGGGGAGAATGGCCGCATGCAACCGCGCTCGCGCCGGCGTGGGGGCGCATCGCACGCGGGGATCTGGTCGTCGCGATCGGCGACTGGTTCGACGACGCCGCGGTCGAGCAACTCGTGCAGCTGGCGCGTGCCGGTCGCGAGGTCATCGCGATCCGGGTGCTGACCGCCGACGAGCGCGACTTTCCGTTCGCGGACGGACGCCGGTTCGTCGAACCCGAATCCGGCGAATCGCTGCTTGGGGACGGGCCCGTCTTGCGCGCCGACTACCTCGCACGTTTCGAGGCCGCCTCGCGCGCACTCGCCGCGCGACTGGCGGCAGCCGGTATCCGCCTCGCTACACAGTGGACCGACGCGCCGCCGGATGCCGTGCTGCGCAATCTGTTCGGCGAACGCGCGTGATGGGCTTCGGTCTGCTGGCACCCGCCGCGCTCGCGGCCCTGGTCGCGCTGCTGCTGCCGCTGCTGCTGCACCTGGCGCGGCGCGATGCGACGCGGCCCACGCCGTTCGCCGCGCTGCGCTGGTTGCGCGAGCGCCCCAGGCCGCGGCGGCGCCTGCGCTTCGACGACTGGCCGTTGCTGCTGGTGCGGCTGTTGCTGCTTGGATTGCTCGCACTGTGGCTGGCCTGGCCGGTGCAGCACGATGCATCGCCGCCGTCGCACTGGACCGTCGTGGTACCGGGCGTGACCGCAGACGCGATACCCGATGTCGCGGACGACGATGCGAACGTGCGCTGGCTCGCGCCCGGCTTTCCGGAAGCGACCGCCGACGCGCCAGACACCGCGGACGTCGCCAGCGTCTCCAGCTTGCTCCGCGAGCTGGACATGAGCCTGCCGGCCGCAACCGCGCTGACGGTCGTCGTGCCCGAGACGGTCGCACCGGTGGATGGTGGACGCGTGGCGCTGTCGCGTCTGGTGGATTGGCGCATCGTGCCGGCAGCGCCCGTCGAGGCGTCCACGGCAGCATTGCCGCCGCGGATCGATGTGTTCGGCATCGCTACGGGCGATCCCGCGCTGCGCGTGCTGAAGGCGGTTGCCCGCGCATGGCGGCCCGATGATGCGGATGCGTTGCGGCGTGCATCGCCGGGCGACGCACCGCGCGCCGATGCCGTCATCGCGTGGTGGGGTGACGGCGCGTTGCCGGCGCAGCTGCGAGACGCGGCGGCATGGCGCGTCGTGCTGCTCGGCCCCGCTGCCGACATGGGCGCGGACTGGGCGCCGCAGCCGGTGGATGCGCTGTTCGAGCGCGGCGCCTGTGGCGGCACGCGCTGCATCCGCGCGACGCGTGCGCTGGATGCCTCGACCGAAGCCGCGGTGCTGGACCCGGCATTCGCGGATCGCCTGCGTGTGCTGCTGCGCGATGCGCCCGCGCCAACGCGCATCCACGCCGCGGATCTCACGCCCGATACCGGCGTGGACGCGTGGCCGGCGACACCGCGCGACCTGCGGCCCTGGTGGGCGCTGCTGGTCGCCCTGGTCTTCGCGCTGGAGCGCTGGATGGCGGCCTCGGCGCGCCGGAATCGCGTCGCATGAGTGGCGTCGCGCACCTGCACGCGTGTCGCCGCCGCGCGCAACGCCGCGGAACGGCGACCGTGGTGCTGTTCGCTGCTCCCTTGCTGGCGGCAACGTGTGCGATCGCCTGGCGTTTCCTGGGAACGGGTTGGACGGCGATCGTCGCGGCGGCCGGTTTGTTGCTCATCGCAGCGCTGTGCGCACGTCGCGCGCGTGCGCACGACACGGCATGGCTCGTGCGTACGCTCGACGGCACCCGTCCGGACATGGACGACAGCGCGGCACTGCTGTTCGCGGACCCGTCGCACCTGCGGCCCCTGCAGCGCCTGCAGCGCGAACGTCTCGAACAGCGCCTCGCCCGAACGCCTTGGACACCACCGACCGCACCGCTGCCGTGGCGACGTCTGCTGCCCGCGTGGATCGTGGGCGGGCTCGTCGTGGCGGCCGCGCTTGCGTGGCCAGTGGCGTCGTCGCTGCCGGGCGCGTTGCCCCCGGGCGCTGCGGAGATGCGTCCGGCCATGTCGCCCGTGCTGCGGGCGCAGTCGCTGCGGATCGAAGCGCCGGCCTATACCGGTCAGTCGCCCCGCACGCAGACCGAACTCGACGCGCAGGCGCCGGCGGGCGCGACGCTGCGCTGGACGCTGCGCTTCGACCCGCAGCCGCAGCGCGTCGCGCTGCGGCTGCACGACGAACGCGAGATCGCCTTCGTGCGCGAAGGCGAGGACTGGACGGCAAACCTGCGGCTCGACCAGTCCTGGCTGTACCGCATCGCCGTCGATGGCGACACCGATCACGTGATCGCGCGTGCGCAGCCCTGGCGGCTCGATGCCGTCCCCGACCGCGCGCCCGAGGTGCGCGTGCGCACGCCCGAGGCCACGTTGTCGAGCTACACGCGCGGCCAGCGCGCCTGGGCGCTCGCCTTCGAGGCCAGCGACGATCACGGACTGGCGCCCACCGCGCAGTTGCGGATCACCGTCACCCGCGGCAGCGGCGAGGCGATCACCTTCGAAGACACCACGCGCACGCTGCGCGGCCGCGGCGAGCGACGCGCGATGACGTTCGAAACCACGCTCGACCCGGTCGCGCTCGGGCTGGAAGAGGGCGGCGATCTGGTCGCGCAGCTCGAAGTCCGCGACAACCGCGTGCCCGCACCGCAAGCGGCGCGCAGTGCCAGCCTGATCCTGCGCTGGCCGCCGCCTCCGCCGATCGATGCCGATGGTCTCGAAGGCCTCGCGCGCGACGTGCTGCCGGCGTACTTCCGCAGCCAGCGCCAGATCATCATCGACGCCGAGGCCCTGATCGCCGCGCAGCCGCGCATCGCCCGCGACGTTTTCGAGACGCGCTCCGACGCGCTCGGCGTCGACCAGCGCATCCTGCGGCTTCGCTATGGACAATTCCTCGGCGAGGAATCGGAAGGCGGCGGCCGTCCGCCGCCGACCGCGGATGCCGCGCCCGCCGGACCGGCGCTGCCGATCGACGATTTCGGGCAGCAGGACGCACCGTCCGCGCCCGAGGCCGACGGGCACGCGCACGACGCCGGTTCGCCGCCGTCCGCGCAGGGGCACGACGACGCGCACGACGACCACGACCACGCGCCGCAGGACGCGACGACCTTCGGGCGCGCCGACGATGTGCTCGCGACCTTCGGACACACCCACGATCTGCCCGAGGCGGCGACGCTGCTCGATCCGAAGACCCGCGAGATCCTGCGCGCCGCGCTGCGCGAGATGTGGCAGTCGGAACTGCATCTGCGCCAGGCCGCGCCGCGCGACGCGCTGGGGCCCGCGAACCGAGCACTGGAACTGATCAAGCAGGTGCAGCAGGCCGATCGCATCTATCTGGCGAGAGTCGGCACGTCCCTGCCGCCGGTCGATCCGACCCGACGGCTCGGCGGCGATCGCGACGGCATCGCACCGCGCACGGTGCCGGCACCGGCGTTGCAGCGCGACGATGCGCCGGCCGCGGCCTGGCGTGCGCTCGCCTGGGACGACACGCCGGACCTTGCCGCGCTGGTCGCCTGGGCGCAGGCGCATCCGCGCCAGGTCGACGACCCGTTGGCGCTGCTGGCCGCGGTCGATGCGCTGCGGCGCGATGCCGCCTGCGTCACGTGCCGGCAGGCGCTGCGCGGGCAGCTGTGGCGCGTGGTGCAACGTCCGTTGCCGACACCACTGCGGCGCGACGCCATCGACGCGATGGGGACGCGGTATCTAGATGCCCTGTACGGGGACACGCCATGACGCCCACGCACTGGCTCGGCATCGTGCTCGTCGCCGGCAGCGTGCTCGCGATGTTGCGCCTGATCGTGGCCCACCTGCGCGCGCCTGCCCAAGCGCGCCCCGCCGCATGGCGCACCGTGGCGTTGCTCGCACTGACTGCGCTCTCGACATTCCTGCTCCATCGCACGCTCGCGCCGCCGCCGGTGCCGGTCGCACCCGGCACACTGCTGGTGCTGACCGCGGGGGCCCAAGGGCTCGCGCGGCCGGACGCCGCGCACGTCATCGCCCTGCCGGAAGCAGACGCGGTCCCGGACGGCGCGATGCGCATGCCCGATCTCGCGACCGCGCTGCGCCGACATCCCGATGCACGCGCGCTGGTGATCGTCGGCCACGGCCTGGTGGCGCGCGATCGCGACGCGGTCGACGGACGCGCACTGTCGGTCCTGCAGCCGGCGTTGCCGCGCGGCATCGTCGAACTCGTGGCGCCTGACCCGCTTGGGCCGGGCGCGCAGTTCGAGGTACGCGGACGTGTCGCGGGCGTCGAGTCGCCGCGTATCACGCTGACCGATCCGGCCGGCCGCGTGGTCGCGGTGACGCAGGCCGACGACACCGGGCACTTCGCGCTGGATGCCACCGCGCGCGGCGCCGGCGCGACCGTGTTCGAGGTGGTGGTGCGGGATGCGGACGACGCGGTGATCGATCGCGCGCAGGTGCCGGTCGTCGTCGGCGCCGCCGCCGCACCACGCGTGCTGCTGCTTGCCGGCAGCCCGAATCCGGATCTGCGCGCCCTGCGACGCTGGGCCGAGGATGCCGGCCTGCCGCTGCGTTGGCGCGCGAGCTTCGGCGCGGGGGCCGGTGCCGGCGATGCGCCCGCGCTCGATGCCGGATCGCTGGCCGGACAGGACCTGCTGCTGCTCGATGCGCGCGCATTCGATGCGCTCGGTCCCGCCGCGCGCGCGGCGCTGTCGGCGGCGGTCCGGGACGGTCTTGGCGTGCTGGTGCATGCGCCGCAGCCGCCTTCGGCGACGCTGCGTGCCTGGCTGCGCAGCGCCGATCTTTCGGTGGACACCGGTCGTGCGCGCGACTGGCAGCCCGACGCTGGCCCGGCCGACGTCGCGCAGCTGCGTGCGTGGCTCGGACTGGGCAGCGACGATGCGCCGTTGGACCCGCTGCTGGCCGGCGAAGCGCCGCCCGTGCTGCCCTACCTGCCGTTGACGGGCGGCGTCGCCGGCGAAGACGCGGCACCGGGCGACATGATGCGCTGGCAGGCGCTGGGACGCGGGCGCATCGGCGTGGTCACCCTGGCCGACAGCTGGCAGCTGCCGCTGGCCGGACGCGCGGATCTGCACGCGGCGCTGTGGAGCGGCTGGGCGGGCACGCTCGCACGCGCGGGGGCCGCGCGCGCACCGCGATTCGATGGTGATGCACGCGTCGGGACGCGTCTGGCGGTCTGCGGCCTAGACGCCGATGCGCGGATCCACGCGCCCGACCGCCGCGTGATCACGCCGGTCGCAGACCCCGGCGCCGACGGCTGCGCGGGCGTCTGGCCGACCGTCGCCGGTTGGCATCGCATCGAACAGGCCTCGGGCACCTGGCCGGTTCTGGTCCGTGCACGGGACGAGGCCCCGGGCCTGCAGGCCGCCGGCTTGCAGACCGCGACCCGCGCGCTGGTACGCGACGTCGACACCGCCGCTACCTCGAGCGCCGCCACGCGACCGGGCAGTCCGTGGCCCTGGGCACTGGCCTGGCTGTGCGTGACGGCCGCGCTGTGGGCGCTGGGGCGTGCGCGGATGGGCCGACCGACGCTGTCGGGGACCCGCGGATCGCATAACCTCGCCGCATCACCGGAGAGACGACGATGACGCACACGGGGCGCTGCCACTGCGGCAGTCTGGCGTTCGAGCTGGACGGCGAGATCGCCGAGGTCTACGACTGCAATTGTTCGATGTGCCGACGTCGCGGCGGTCTGCTGACCTTCGCGCCCGCGGCCGCGCTGCGCGAAACCGGCAGCGGCACGCCGGGCACCTACCGCTTCGACACCCACAAGATCGCGCATCATTTCTGCACGACCTGCGGTATCGCGCCCTACAGTCGCGGCACGGGCCCGGACGGTGCGGAGATGGCCTGCGTCAACGTGCGCTGCATCGACGGTCTGGATCTCGCGACGCTGAAGATCGTGCAGGTCGACGGCGCGCGTTTCTGATGCGCGGCCCGCGGATGTCCCGGACGCATGTCCGGTCCGGAATCGCGCTGTGCGCCGTGCTGCTCGTGGCCGCGTGTTCCTACAAGGAGAAGGCGTCCGACGCGGGCGGGCTCGCCTACGCCGAAGGCGCCGCCGCCGCGGTGGGTGACGCCAACGGCGCGCTGCTCGCCTACGAACACACGGTCGGCGTGCAACTCGACCGTGCGGCGATCGCGCCGCGCCTGCAGGCCATCCGCAGCGCCTGCAGCGACGCGCGTTTCGGTACCTGCACCTTGATCGAAGCGCAGCAGTCGGCCGGCGACTGGCCGCAGGCGCGTGCGGTGATGCGCATGGCGCCGGATGCGATCGAACCGATGATCGCGCTCGCGGCCGAAGGCGGCGACACCGGCGAACGCAGCACGCGGGCCGAGGATCTGGCCGTGGTGGTGCGCGACAACACCACCGAACAGGATCGCCTCACGAAGGAGATGGCGCGTCTGCAGGCGTTCGAGGCCCGCGGCGACCTGTCGGTGGCCGACATGATCGCGCTGTCGGAACGCATCGCCGCCGCCGAGGCCCAGCTCGAAGCGGCCGCGCGAGAGGGCGCGCGCTACCGCCAGCGCATCGACACGCAGCTGCTGACCGTGCAGTTGCGCGGGCGCGACGGCGAACAGGGCCGCAGCGAGATCGGCGCCGCGTTCCGCGAGTTCGGCGCCACGCTGGCGACCGGCACCGCGTGGACGATCCGTGCGACCGCGTTCCTGCTGCCGCTCGCGCTGGTCGGATTCATCCTGTTCGCCGCGCTGCGCGCGCTGTGGCGGCGCCGTCGTCGCGGCTGATCGGGACGCCCCTGCGCCGGTTGCCCGGCGTGGTGGCCTGCTGCAGACTCGGCCAGGCCGCTCGATTGCCGGCACTCCGGACGCGCCGCGCATCCGCGCACCGTCGCGCCGGCCCACGATGCAGGCCCGGACCTGCGTCATCCATGCAAGGAGAACGCCATGGTCACCCGTCGCGACGCCCTGAAACTTTCCCTCGGTGCCGGCCTGTCGCTGGCGCTGCCCGGCAGCCTGCTCGCCGCCATGCCCGCACCGCTGCTGACGCGTGCGATTCCCTCCAGCGGCCAGCGCATTCCGGTCGTCGGTCTCGGCAGTTCGGCCACGTTTTCCTCCACGGCGCGCGACAACGCCTCGGCGCTCGACGACGTGCTGCGCGCGCTGGTCGAGCAGGGCGGCGCCGTGTTCGACACCGCGCCCAGCTACGGTGCATCCGAAGAAGTCGCCGGCAAGGCGGTGCAGCGTCTGGGCATTTCCGATCGCGTGTTCTGGGCGACCAAGGTCAACGTGGCGGGGCGCGAGGCGGACGCCAAGGCCGACCCGGCCGCCGCCCGCGCGCAGATCGAGGCCTCGTTCGAGCGGCTCGGGCGCGAGACCATCGACCTGATCCAGGTCCACAACCTGGGCGACGTGCCGACGCAGCTCGGCATCCTCAAGGCGCTCAAGGCCGAGAAGCGCGTGCGCTACATCGGGGTGACCTCGACCAGCAAGCCGGCGTATCCGCGACTGATCGAGACCATGCGCAACGAACCGCTGGACTTCATCGGCGTCGATTACGCGATCGACAACCGCGATGTCGAGGAGACGATCCTGCCGCTGGCCGCGGAGCGCAGGATCGGTGTGCTGGTCTATGCCCCGTTCGGACGCACGCGGCTGTGGAACCGTGTCGAGGGACGGGATCTGCCGGACTGGGCCGCGGACTTCGACGCGACCAGCTGGGGCCAGTTCTTCCTGAAGTTCGTGCTGTCGCATCCCGCGGTGACCTGCGTGACGCCGGCCACCAGCCGCGTGTCGAACCTGATCGACAACCTCGGCGCAGGCCGCGGGCGGCTGCCGGACGCGGACCAGCGCAGGCGCATGGTGGCATTCATCGACGGGTTGCCGCCGGCGGCGTGATCCGACGCGCTGCTGCGCATACACGCGGCAGCGCCAGCGTCAGCGTCCGGGCCCTCCCTCGAGATGGGGAGGGCGCGACACTCAGCCTTCTTCTTCGGTCTCGAATTCGACCACCGCATCGAGATCGAAAGCGAGTGCCTCGATCGCCTCGCGGACCTTGCGCTCGGTCGCGGCGTTGCCGACCTCGACCTCGATCTCGTGCATCTTCGGTCCGGCGACGTCGCTCAGGCCGGCGGAGCTGGAATCGGCATCGTCCATGTGCGACATCAGGTCGTCGATTTCCTCGACGTGTTCGATGCCTTCCACGCTGGACAGGAGATTGATCACCGCGCGGGCGGTGTCGTCGCTGCCGGTCAGGCGGATGCGGAGCATGGGCATGTCGGTTCCTCGGTGGGGGATGTCGACGCAGGCTAGGCAGCGCTGCGGAAAGCCGACGTGACGACACCACGCCCGTCGTCAACATGCCGGCGTAGGCTGTGCGCATGAACACAACCGACGCCGCCACGGCGCCCACGCCGGAGACCACGACAGTACAGCTGCGCCCGCTCGAACGCGGCGATCTGCACTTCGTCCACGAGCTCAACAACAACCGCACGGTGATGAGCTACTGGTTCGAGGAGCCCTACGAGTCGTTCGTGGAACTCGAGGAACTGTTCCGCAAGCACATCCACGAAGGACCTGCTCACCCGGTCAGGACGTGTCCCGTTGGCGCATCCGGCGTCTAGAGGTTCGCGCGCCGCGAAGCGACAGGCCGGCTGCCTGTTCGAGTGGTGCGCGGGCATCTGGGCGCCGGATGCGGCAACCCGAAGGGCCGCGACTGAGCGCGTCCGGCACTGCGTCATCACTCGGTTGCTTATCGGCATAAGCGCCCTCGCTCTTCCTTGCGCCGAACGCGCTCAGTCGCGGCGGGACACGTCCCGATCGGGTGAGCAGGTCCTGGAGCGAGCGCCGCTTCATCGTCGAGGACGGGAGCCATACGCGCGTGGGCATGGTGGAACTGGTCGAGATCGACCACCTGCACCGGCGCGCCGAGTTCGCGATCATGATCTCGCCCGCGCACCAGGGCCGGGGCTATGCGCGCCCGGCGACCGCGCTGGCGATCAGCTACGCATTCCGCGTGCTGAACCTCTACAAGCTGTTCCTGCTGGTGGACGTCGACAATGCCGCGGCAATCCATGTCTACGAATCGCTGGGCTTCCAGCGCGAAGGTGTGCTCGTCGACGAGTTCTTCAGCGACGGCCGCTATCGCAGTGCGATCCGGATGTGCCTGTTCCAGCACCAGGCGCTGGGCAGCGACGACAGCCGTCGCGACGCCTGAGTTCAGTCGCCGCGCAGGCGCTCGAAGGTCAGAGTGGTCTCGCCGCGATACTGTGCGGCTCCCGTCTCGACGTAGCCGAGTTTTGCGGCCAGTCGGCGCGAGCGCGTGTTGCCCGGACCGATGATGCACACGCTGCGACCGCCGAAAGGCTGGGCGTCGAGCCAGTCGTGCATCGCCAGCGTGGCTTCCGCTGCGATGCCGCGGCCGTGGGCTTCCTTCGCGAAGACCCAGGCGCCTTCGGGCGACGTCTGGAAGGTGTCGCCCAGCCCGCGGCGGAAATCGGCGAAACCTGCACCGCCGATGTAGCGGTCCGTCTCGCGTTCGATCACCGCGAAGATGCCGAAGTCGAACGCGCGCCAATGGCCGATGTAGCGGAGCAGCCGGTTCCAGACGTCTTCCTCGCTCGGCAGCACCGGTGCGATGTGGTGCATGACGTCGGGGTCGCGCAGCATCGCCCGCATCGCGTCGAAATCCTCGAGCGCGTGCGGGCGCAGCCGCAGGCGCGGCGTCTCGATGATCACGCCACTCAGCCTGCCGGCGGCGTGCGCACCGGCACGCTGATGTTGCACAGGTCGATGTGGCCGGCCGGCCTGACGTACCAGTCGTCGCGGCGGTTGCGGCGCGATTCCACCACCGCATCGAACAGCGGCGTGTCGGTGCGCAGCACCTGCAGTGGCGTGCGCTCGTTCGCCGGCACCTCGGACGCGAGGCGGATGCGGCGGATCGGCGTGCGCTGTTTCGGATCCTCGTAGAAACCCAGCGGGCCGGTGCCGCGTGGCAGCACGCTCAGCAGGTCCATGCCCTGCAGCACGCGTCCGACGGTCGTGATGTTGCGGTCGAGCTGGCGCGGCGACTGGCCGGTCACGATGTAGAGCTCGGTGCCGTTGCTGGAATCGGGCGCCATGTCGCGGCCCGCGCCCAGCGTGCCGTAACAGTGCGCGAGCCACGTGCGGCCCGCGCCCTTGCGATCGTCGCGCGCGGCCGGAAAGCCGTCGACGAAACCGGCCTGCGCCGACCAGCCGTCGGCATCGGGCAGAGCGTGGAAGGCGAGCCCAGCCGAGGCACGGTCGAACTCGGCCGGGAGCTTCGCGCGTGCGCTGCCGATCGGCTTGCCGGGCACGCCTTCTTCGGTGATGTCGCCGAACTGCACGACGAAGTTGTCCTGCGAGCGGTACAGGGTGAGCCCGTTCCAGAAGCCGCCGCGGGCGAGGGTGCGGATGTTGGCGACGTGCTCGGGCGCGAAGGCCGGCGCCAGTTCGATGACGACGCGGCCGCCGGCGAGATCCATGTACAGCAGGTTCGCCGGATCAGGGGTGCGCCAGTCCGCAGGCGTAGACGCGTCCAGCAATTCCTGGGTCGAGCGGGTCTCGACGGCGGTCGCGGGCGCGCCGGAGGTGGCGCAGCCGGACAGCGCGAGCACGCAGGCGGCGAGGGTGGCGGACAAGGCGTGGCGCATCGGCTGGCGCATGGAGCATTCCCCAAGAGATGAAGCGGCGATTGTGGCCGAGTGGCGCGGCTGCGTGACTACCGGCACATCCGCTATAGCGAACTCCGCACTAGTATTCCGGTCAACCTAGTGGAGGTGGCCGATGCCCGACGCCGGCGACGACAGCGAACTGCAGCTGCGCAAGTTCCAGAAGGAACTGAGCGCGGGCACGGTGTCGCTCGCGCTGCTGGCGGTACTGGGCAGCGCCGGCGAGCCGATGTACGGCTACCAGATCGCCAAGCGTCTGGAATCGCTGGATGGCGTGCTCAGTGGCAAGCAGAGCGCGCTGTATCCGGTGCTGCGCAATCTCAGTGCCGCCGGCCTGCTCGACAGCCACGTCGAACCGTCGGTCGCCGGACCGCCGCGCCGCTACTACCGCATCACCGAGGCAGGGCGGCTGACCCTGCAGCAGTGGACCGCCGCGTGGCGGGCCACACGGGATTCCGTCGACGCCGTCCTGGAGGGGGAGCGCCAATGAACAGCATCCACACACATTCCAACCGACCGCCGCAGAGCATCCCCGAGTATCTGGAGCAGCTGCGCCAGTCGCTCGCCGGCGCCGACCCCGCACTCGTACAGGACGCGCTCTACGACGCCGAGGAATACCTGCGTTCCGAACTGGCCGAACAGCCCGGCAAATCCGAGGCCGAGGTCATCGCGTCGGTGGCGTCGAGCTACGGCGCGCCGGAGGAAGTCGCCGACATCTACCGCGACACCGAGGTCAAGGTGCAGACCGCGCTGCAGCCGCCCAGGCCCGCGCCGCGCAGCTCGCCGATCGGGCGCTTCTTCGGCGTTGCAGCGGATCCGCGCACCTACGCCTCGCTGTTCTACATGGTGCTGTCGCTGGCGACCGGCATCTTCTATTTCACCTGGGTCGTCACCGGCCTGTCGGTGTCGCTGAGTCTGGTGGTCGTACTGATCGGCATTCCGCTGCTGATCCTGTTCTTCGGTTCGGTGCGGCTGCTGTCGCTGGTCGAGGGGCGCCTGGTCGAAGTGATGCTGGGCGAGCGCATGCCGCGCCGGCCGCTTTACGCGGCGCGCGGACGCACCTGGCTGCAGCGCATCGGCGACATGTTCACCGACGCGCGCACCTGGAGCACGCTGTTCTATCTGCTGCTGATGCTGCCGCTGGGCATCGTCTACTTCACGATCAACGTGACCCTGCTGTCGCTGTCGCTGAGCATGGTGGCTGCACCGCTGCTGGCGTGGACGGGTATCGCGGCGACCGGCGTCACCGACGACGGCTGGATGGTGCTCGGCTGGACGCACGGCACGGGCCTGTCGACATCGGTCCCGCTGCTGGCGACCCCGTTCCTGCTCTTCGCCGGCGTGCTCACGCTGTTCGCCAGCCTGCACCTGTTCCGCGCGATCGGCCGCATGCACGGCAGCATCGCCAAGCACCTGCTGGTGAAGACCGCGCAGTACAGCTGAGTCGTCGGACCGCGGAAACGAAAAGGGCGCGTCGGAAGACGCGCCCTTTTCGCATTTCACCTGCCGCGTGGACTCAGCCCGCCGGCCTGGCGCGTTTGGTCGCGCGCTTGCGCGGTGCCTTCGCCGCCGGCGACGTCTCACGCGTGCCCTGCGCATGCGAGGCGATGAACGCACGCACCTGCGGGTACACCTGGTTGCGCCATTTGCGACCGCTGAAGATGCCGTAGTGGCCGGCGCCGGTGACGGTCAGATGCGCACGGTCGGCCTCGGCGACGCCGGTGCACAGCGTGTGCGCGGCGCGGGTCTGACCTTCGCCCGAGATGTCGTCGAGCTCGCCCTCGATGGTCAGCAGCGCGGTGCCGGTGATCTTCGACGGCTCCACCTTTTCGCCCGACACCACCCACTTGCCGCGCGGCAGCAGATGCTGCTGGAACACGACGCGGATCGTGTCGAGGTAGTACTCGGCCGGCATGTCGAGCACGGCGTTGTACTCGTCGTAGAAGCGGCGATGCGACTGCGCGTCCTCGTCGTCGCCCTTAAGCAGGTTCTGATAGAAATCCCAGTGCGATTCGAGGTGGCGCTCCGGATTCATCGCCATGAAGCCCATGTGCTGCAGGAAGCCCGGATACACCAGACGCCCGCGGCCGGGGAAATTCATCGGCACCGGATTGATGACGGTCTGCTCGAACCAGTCGTAGGGCTTCTCGGTGGCCAGGTTGTTGACCGCGGTCGGCGACTGGCGGGTGTCGATCGGCCCGCCCATCATCACCAGCGAGCGCGGCGTGGTCTCGCCGCGCGCGGCCATCAGCGACACCGCGGCGAGCACCGGGACGGTCGGCTGGCAGACGCTGATGACGTGCAGGTCTTCGGCACCGATGTGGCGGATGAACTCCTCGATGTAGGCGACGTAGTCGTCGAGCGAGAACGCACCGGCCTCGGCCGGCACCATGCGCGCGTCGACCCAGTCGGTCACGTAGACCTTGTGGTCGCGCAGCAGCGTGCGCACGGTGTCGCGCAGCAGGGTGGCGTGGTGGCCCGACAGCGGCGCGACCACCAGCACGGTCGGCTGCGCCTTGATCACGTCCAGATGCGCCGGGTCATCGGTGTAGCGCTTGAAGCGCAGCAGCTTGCAGAAGGGCTTGTCGAGCACGTCGAGCTGCACGACCGGGTACGTGCGGTCGTTGTCGGCGTTGGCGACCTCGTGGATGCCGAAGGCCGGTTTCTCGTAGTCCTTGCCGATGCGGTACATCAGCTCGTTCGCCGCAGCGACCTGGTCGGCGCCCGGCAACTGGGCGAGCCAGGTGCCGTCGTGACCGAAGGCGCGCGCGTTGGCGTCGGCCAGGAGCGTCCACGGCTTCATCCAGGCGCGGCCGAGTTCGTGGAGTTGGTAGAACAGCATGGGCGACGGTCCGGCGGGTTGTTGCGACGCAACATAGTGTAGTCGGCTTGAACCCGACCTGCCCGCCCGACGGGCGTTCAGGTCGAAGCCATGCATCGCGACACGGGATATGAGCGCCTCAGGCCGGGATTTCGAGCGAGGTCGCGGCCTCCGCCAGCGCCGGCGACAGCCAGCAATGCGAGCCGAGCTGGCGGAAACCGGCGGCGGCGAAGCGCTCGCGGTAGAAGCGGGCGGGGCGGCGCTTGAAATCGACGTTGTCGCCGTCCGGGCCATCCTCGTGGGTGAAGGTTTCCAGGAACGCCACGCCGCCGCACAGTTCGGCCAGGCCGGGCAGGCCGCGGTCGAGTTCGCGCGTGTCCAGGTAGTGCAGCACGTCGCTGCACACCAGCAGGTCGACCGGCGGACACGGGCGCAGCATCTCGAAGTCGGCGAAACGCGCGTGGTGCAGATTGCGGGCGCGACCGAAACGCGCGACCGCGTACGCGCTCGGATCGAAGCCGAGGTACTGCAGCTTCGGCCGCAGCTTGAGCAACGGCGCGCGCCATGCACCTTCGCCGGCGCCGATGTCGAGCACCGTGCGCAGCGGGCGCTCGAGATGGTGCTCGGCGGTCGCGACGGCCAGCGCGACCTTGCGCGCCAGGCGCGCAGGGCCGCCGATGTCGCCGGCGCGATACCAGCGGTCGAAATAGGCGCGGTCGTACTGCTTGGACATCGGGAGGCCGGAGGGGGACGGGACGCGCAGTCTAGTGCGTCGCGTCGTCGCGACCGATCGTCGCAGTGCCTGCGCGCGCGGTCGGCGCGGGACGTGCCGTGCGATCCTGTACGCCTGTCGGAACGGAGCCAGCACGCGATGCAAGCCTATCTGTGGGTCAAGACCTTCCACCTGGTGTTCGTGATGGCGTGGATCGCGTCGGCGTTCTACCTGCCGCGCATCCTGATCAATCTCGTCGAGGCCGGCAGCGACACCACAGTGCGCGCGCGCCTGGTGCTGATGGGGCGACGGCTGTACCGCTTCGGCCACGTGATGCTGGGTCTTGCACTCGCCCTGGGCATGGTGCTGTGGATGGGCTACACCTTCATCACCGACTTCCCGACGATGGCGCCGATGGGCGGGGGTGCCGGCTGGCTGCACGCCAAGCTGGCACTGGTCGTGCTGCTGGTCGTGCACTTCGTCATCGGTGGGCGCTGGCTGAAGGGTGTCGACGCCGGCCGCGCGCTGCCGTCGACGCAGGCGCTGCGCTGGTTCAACGAGATTCCCGTGCTGCTGCTGGTCGGCGTGGTGTGGCTGGTGCTGGCCAAGCCGTTTTGAGGGCTGCGCCCGACGCGCATGACCGGAGCCCTGTTCCGCAAGACGGGGGAGGGTTGGGTGAAGGCGAGCGGTCAGTTGCACGTGCACGTCCGGCCGGACAGAGGCATCTGCGAACCGATCGCGTCCGTGACCCGGGCGTTTGCCCCATCCCGGCCTTCCCCCGCAAGCGGGGGAAGGGGCGGACATCATGATCGGTTGCGGAGCGCGCTGGAAAAGGCCATGAACCCACTTTCGCGCGGCGAGGTGCCGCGTGGCGCGTTGCGCGCGCCGGTTACTGCATGTACCAGCCGTGGCTCACCACGAGGCTCTGTCCGGTCAGCGCGTTGGTCTCGAATGCGGCGAGCATCAGCGCGACGTTGGCGACGTCGTCGACGGTGGTGAATTCGCCATCGACGGTGTCCTTGAGCATGACGTTGCGGATCACCTCGTCCTCGCTGATGCCCAGTTCCTTGGCTTGCTCGGGAATCTGTTTGTCCACCAGCGGCGTGCGCACGAAGCCCGGACAGATCACGTTGGCACGCACGCCGTAGCCGGCGGCTTCCTTGGCGACGGTGCGGGCCAGGCCCAGCAGGCCGTGTTTGGCGGTGACGTAGGGCGCCTTGAGCTTGGAGGCGGTGTGCGAATGCACCGACCCCATGTAGATGATCGCGCCGCCGGTCTTGCGCCGCTCCATGTCGCGCAGGCACTCGCGCGTGGTGAGAAACGCGCCGTCGAGATGGATGGCGAGCATCTTCTTCCAGTCGGCGAAGCTGAAGTCGGTGACCTTGTTGACGATCTGGATGCCGGCGTTCGACACCAGCACGTCGACCCGGCCGTAGTGCGCGACGGCCCTGGCGATCCCGTCGGCGACCTGGGTCTCGTCGGTGACGTCCATCGCGACCGCCAGCGCATCGCCACCGGCGTCGCGGATCGCCGCAGCCGCGCTGTCGGCGGCGTCGAACTTGAGATCGGCGATGACGACCTTGCCGCCGGCCTGCGCATAGACCTCGGCGATGCGCCGGCCGATGCCACTGGCCGCGCCGGTGACCACGCAGACCTTGCCGTCGAGTCGATTCATGCTGCCGCTCCGCTTCGGATGGGGGCGCCCAGCTTAGCGGCTGGACGTGTCACGCCGCCTCGTACCTTCGGACGAGACGGCGTGCCGACGCGCCTTCGGCGCGAGGACGGGATCATCCGGTGTGCATGTGGGAGCGCACTTGGACGCGACGCGGCGTTGGCTGGAGAACCCGCGCGCGCTTCCGCACGATGCAGCGCGGTGCGTTCAGTCGGCGCGCGGCGGCGCAGCGACCGGCGTCATCGTCGGCAGTTTCACCGGCACGCCATCGGCGTTGCAGTGACCGGTCGCGCACAGCTGCGCGCGCAGCGCGGGCGTGGCCTGCACGAGGATGTGATAGATCGTGTTCTGCTCCATCGTGCCGCGCACCGCATCGCTGCCCGGGCCGCGCGCCCAGATGCCGACGTCGTCGCCGCCGTGCGATTCGCTGCGCATCGGCACCAGCGCCTCCTGCATGAAGTCCGGATGTTCGGTGTCCACCTCGCGCAGGTCCGGCCGGCCTTCGGCAGGCTCGAAACTGCTGGGCTTGTGCAGATGCGTCTTCGGCCCGGCCGGCTGCTGGTTGCTCGCGCCGGCGTAACCGGGGCCGTTGGCGTAGACCAGCGTGGTGTAGGGCAGGCCGGTCGCATCGAGCGCGTAGGCGTTCGGGTCGTCATCCTCGCTGACCCGGCCGCGGACCTTGCCCAGGATCGGATTGCCGCGCGTCGGGTACCCGACGAAGTTCAAGGTGTGCGAATGGTCCGCGGTCACGAGGATCAGCGTGTCCTCGGCCGAGGTCGCTTCGGCAGCCGCCTGCACCGCGCGCGACATCGCCACGGTTTCGTCGAGCGCACGGAAGGCGTTGCCCTCGTGGTTGGCGTGGTCGATGCGGCCGCCCTCGACCAGCAGCACGTAGCCCTTGCCGCCCTTCGCCAGACGCTCGATCGCGAAACGCGTCATCTCGGCCAGGTCCGGCTCGCCGTCGTCGCCCGTATTGCGGTCGTGCTCGTACTGCATGTGGTCGGGTTCGAACAGGCCGAATACGGCATCCGCGTCTTTGGCCGCGCGCAGCTGGGCGGTGTTCCATACGACGGCGCCGCCCGGATGCGCCGCGCGCCACTCGGCGGTGAGGTCGCGGCCGTCGAGACGCTGGCCGACCTTGTCGTCGTATTCGGGATCGCGCACGCCGGCCGGCAGGAAGTTGCCGCGCCCACCGCCCATGAGCACCTTCGGGCCGCGACCCGGCGCGAAATCGAGGATCTGCTGGGCGATGTCGCGACAGCCCGCCGCCACGGCGGCTTCGGGCAGGTCGGCGTCGTTCTCCCAGTTGCGGTCCGGCACGTGCGCATAGGTCGCGGCCGGCGTCGCGTGGGTCAGGCGCGCCGTGGTGACGATGCCGGTGTCGAGACCCGCGTCGCTGGCCAGTCGCAGCCACGACTGCACGTGACGGCCTTGGCTGTCGGCGCAGTCCAGACGCTTGCCGGCCGACACGCCGATCGCGCCCATGTGCGACTTCACGCCGGTCGCGACCGCGGTCATGGTGCCGGCCGAATCGGGCGTCTGCGAATCGGTGTTGTAGGTCTTCGACAGGCCGGTATTGGGGAACTGCTCCCAGCTCAGCGCGTGTTCCTCGCCGCTGCCGCCGAGGCGCTGGCCTTCGAGAATGCGCGCCGCGGCCACGGTGGTCAGGCTCATGCCGTCGCCGAGAAACACGATGACGTTCTTCGCCTGGCCGCCCATCGCGCCATTGGACGCCGCACGCGCGGCGCCGCTGCGGTACCACCACTGGGCGGTCTCGTCGGCGCGGCTGGCCGCCGGCGGCACATCGATCGGACGGACATGACCGGCAGTGTTCGCGCCGGAAGAGGCGCACGCGGCGCAGAGCAGGGTCAGCGAGCAGGCGAGGCCTGCGTTGAGAAAACGCATGTTGCGGCAGGTCCGAAGAAGCGAAAACCGCACGCATTATGCCCGCCGTCGATGGCAGCTTCATTGCGGACACCGACGTGACGACGTGCGCGCGGTAGTATCGGCCGCTCCGCGTCGGGCGCTCCGGCCGGTCCCGCGCAAGGCCGAACATGACCCTGACGATCGCGCTGCTGGAAGATGACGACATGTTGCGCGAGCGCGTGTTGCTGCCACGGCTGGTGGATTTCGGCTTCTCGATCACCGGCATGGCGAGCGCTGCGGAACTCGAAGCGATGCTGGCGCGAACCGTGCCGGACATCGTGGTGCTCGACGTGGGACTGCCCGACGCGAGTGGCTACGACGTCGCGCGTGGGCTGCGGGCGCGGCATCCTCGCATGGGTATCGTGATGCTGACCGCGCGTCGCGAGACGCCCGATCGCGTGCGTGGCCTCAACGAAGGCGCCGATGCGTACCTCGCCAAGCCGGTCGAGATCGAACTGCTCGCGGCCACCCTGCACAGTCTCGCGCGTCGGCTGCACGGTGAACGAAAAGCGCCGGCCGTCGTCGCGGGATGGCGGGTGGCCGACAACGGCTGGAGTCTGGTCGGTCCCAACGGCGCCACGGCGGCCCTGACCAAGGCCGAGCGGCGCCTGATGCAGTGTTTCGTCGATGCGGAGGGCGAGCCGGTTTCGCGCGACGCGCTGATCGCCTCGATCGCCGACAACGTCCACGACTTCGACCCGCACCGTCTGGACACCATGGTCTATCGGCTGCGGCGCAAGGTGGCAGACGCCTGCGGCGAACCGTTGCCGCTCGCCGCCGTGCACGGCGAAGGCTACGTGCTGACCTCGCTCGGCTGAGCGATGACATCCGCGCGCGGCAGGCGGATGCGGAACGTGGTGCCTGTGCCCGGAACGCTGTCGACTTCGATCGAACCCCCTGCGCTCGCCACCAGACTGTGTGCGACCGCCAACCCCAGGCCGGTGCCGCTGCCCGCCGGTTTGGTCGAGAAGAACGGCTCGAAGATCCGCCGCCGGACCGCTTCCGGCATGCCGGTGCCGTCGTCTCGCAGACGCAATTCGATCTCGCCGTCCACCGCGGATGCGGAGACCTCGAACCGTCCGCCGTCCGGCAACGCGTCGCGGGCGTTGGACGCGATGTTGAGCAGCATCAGGTCGAACTGGTGGCGGTCGATGCGGATCGGCAACGGGCCCGGTGCATGCGTCACCTGCAGGCGCACGTCGGGTCCGAAGGTCTGACGCAGCATCGGCGTCAGGGCATCGAGGGCAGCGCCGACGTCGACGGTCTCGATCTGTGCCGGTTGCGGACGCGCGAAGGTCAGCAGCTGGCGGGTCAGGGTCATGCCGCGACGCGAGGCGGCCTCAACGCCTTCGAGCGCATCGACGAGCGCCTGTTCCCGCGTGCGCGCATCGGCCGACGGATCGACGCGGTGTCGCTCGGCCGAGAACGCCGACATCAACGCCAGAATGTTGTCGAAATCGTGCGCCACGCCGCTCGCGAGCCGACCGGTGGCCTCCAGCTTCTGCGCCTCGATCAGCTGCGCCTGCGCGCGCTCGCGTTCGCGCATCTCGTTCTCCAGGCGGGTGCCGCGTGCCTTCGATTCGGCCAGAGCCTCGCGCAGGGCCGCGATACTGCGGTCGAGCACCAGCGTGATGACGAGGTAGCTCATGAAGAACGAGGGCAGCAGGACCGATGCGCGGTCGATCGCGCGTGCGGTGCGAGCGTCCGAGCCCAGCGCCGAGCCGATGCCGATCAGCACCACGCCCAGCAGCATCAGGAACACGACCCAGAGCGCACGCCGCCCGAGGATCAGGCCGGCGATCGCCAGTGCCAGCATCTGCACGGTCTGGTCGAGCATCACGCCGGTCGTCGCGTAGCCCACGCTCGCCGAGCCGAGCTGGCCGGTCACGAACAGTGCGATCGCACCGCGCAGCGCACCGCGTCGGATCAGCCAGAAACACACGAAGCACAGCAATGCCGCGGTCACGTCCGCGGCGATGAAGGGCCGCAGGTGCGGCGCGATCATGTCGGCCTGCAGATGACGCCACCAGTTGAACGGCACGGTCGTGCCCAGAAACACGAACAGCACCTGCAAGGTCGCCGCGTTGCGCCGGTCCATCGGCTCGGCCAGCGGGACGTGCTGCAGCCAGCCCGAAATCCGTTCGAAGGCATCCACGAGCCGACCGCGAGGGCGGGAAAACGGGAAAGTCGCCATGCGCGGACGCGTTCGCGGGCCGGAATGTGAGAAGTGGTGATGATCCGGCCAGATTCTGAGTGTGACAAGTCACGCGACTGAAACTTAAGTTCGATGCAAGGCCGCAACGGCCCTTCGCCCCCTGCCGTCCAGCGGGGCACGTCGACGGGATTCGACGCGTATCGCCGGCATGGCGTGGCGCTGCATCGCGGCCCGCGCCTTGCCCCATGACTTGGTCTCACTCCGGGGGTTGGCAATGAACAGGATCTACAGGCTGGTGTGGAATCGCGCGGCCGGCTGTCTGGTGGTCGCGTCCGAACTCGCGCGCAGCGGCAGGGCGTTGCGCGCCGGCATCTCGTCGCGTCTGCTCGTGGCGACCACGCTGGCTACCGCGCTGGTGGCGGTGTCCGGCGCGACGCTCGCCGCGGACGACGTCTGCATACCGGACGACGGGCTCGCGTGCGAACAGGGCGCACCGGCACACGTGGCTGCCGCAGCGGATGCCGGCGCACAGGACGCCGCGACGTCGAACCCGTACTTCGCGGCCGTGGGCCGTGCCGACCCGCAGGAGGACGCGGGCGCGCTGGCGCTGGGCGAGGAAACGACCGCCGCGGGCGAGACGGCGAGTGCGATCGGCTTCGGTGCATCGGCCTTCGGCGCGGGCGCCACTGCTTACGCGAACGGCGCGCTGGCGCTCGGTCACAACGCGCTGGCGCTGTACGACAACGCGATCGCCCTAGGCAGCGGCGCGCAGGCGGGCAACCTCAACACGATCGCGCTCGGTACCGAGGCCCTCGCGCTGGGCGACCAGAGCATCGCGATCGGACTGGGCGCGTACACCGACGGCCCGGCGAGTACGGCGGTCGGCAGCTTCGCCGAGGCCCAGGGTCTCTGGGCGACGGCGTTCGGCTACAACGCCAGCGCCACCGGTGAAATGGCGCATGCGCTCGGTGTGGGTGCTTCGGCGAACGGTTACGACAGCACCGCGGTGGGTGGCACCGCGTTCGCGGGCGACATGGGAGCCACCGCGCTCGGCGCCAATGCGCGTGCGGACGTCATGTACGCCACCGCGGTCGGCAACAACAGCTTCGCGCGCGGCATCCAGTCGGTGGCACTCGGCAACGGTGCGTATGCCAACAGCGACGGCGCGATCGCATCGGGATTCCTGTCCATCGCCGAGGGCGAATCGAGCATCGCGCTGGGCTACATGGCCAATGCGGGTGGATTCCGGCCCTGGGAGCTCGGCGGCGACGGCTCGCGCGAGTCGGCGCCGTTCGCGGTCGCGCTCGGCGCCTACACCACGGCGCTGGGCCGCGGCGCGGTCGCGCTGGGCCACTACACGATGACGCTGGACGACGGCGCGGTCGCACTGGGTGCCGGCTCGCTGGCCGATCGCGGCAACGCGGTGTCGGTCGGTGCATCGCAGGCGTGGGTCAACCAGAACGACGGCACCGAGACGGCCGCGTTCGACCGTCAGATCATCAACGTCGCCGCCGGCACCGAAGACACCGATGCGGTGAATCTGGGCCAGCTCAAGGACGCCACTGCGTCGAACAGGTATTTCGCTGCGGTGGGACGCGCGGACGCCGCGGAAGACGCAGGCGCACTCGCACTCGGCGAGGAGGCGACCGCCGCAGGCGAAACCGCAAGCGCGATCGGCTTCGGTGCATCGGCCTTCGGCGCCGGCGCCACCGCGTATGCGAACGGCGCCCTGGCGGTAGGCCAGAACGCGCTGGCGCTGTACGACGACGCGATCGCGATCGGCGTCGGCGCGCAGGCCGGCAACCTCGACACCATCGCGCTCGGGTCAGGCGCCGCCGCGCTGGGCGACCAGAGCATCGCGATCGGTCTGGAGGCCTACACCGACGGCCCGGCGAGCATGGCCGTCGGCGCCCACAGCAGCGCCGAGGGCATCTGGGCGACGGTGTTCGGCTACAACGCCAGCGCCAGTGGCGAGATGGCCCACGCGCTGGGCACCGGCGCGCACGCAACCGGCTACAACGCGACAGCCGTCGGCGGCAGCGCCCGCGCCGACGACGAAGGCGCCACCGCACTGGGCGCCGGCGCGATCGCACGTGGCGGCTATTCCACGGCGGTCGGCAACTTCAGCTTCGCGACCGGCTTCGGTTCCCTGAGCCTGGGCAACGGTGCCTACGCGAACAGCGACCATTCGATCGCCGCCGGCATCCAGGCGATCGCCGAAGGCGACGGTTCGCTGGCGCTGGGCACCTGGGCCAATGCCGGCGGCTTCCGGCCGTGGGAACTCGGCGGCGGACCGGGTGGTCGCGAGTCCGCGCCGTATGCGGTCGCACTCGGCGGCTTCAGCACTGCGCTGGGCCGCAATGCGCTCGCGCTGGGCTACCAGTCGATGACGTTGCACGAGAACTCCGTCGCGCTGGGCGCGGGCTCGCTGGCCGATCGCGGCAACGCGGTGTCGGTCGGCGCGTCGCAGCAGTGGATGAACACCAACGACGGCACCGTCAATCTGCCGTTCGACAGGCAGATCATCAACGTCGCCGCCGGCACCGAGGACACCGACGCGGTGAATCTCGGCCAGCTCAAGGCGGTCTCGGGTGAAATCGGCGAGCTGGCCGAAGGCGTCGTGCGGTACGAAGATGCGGACAAGGGCCGCGTGCGCTTCGGCGGTGCCGGGGGCACCGTGCTGTCCAACGTCGCGGCAGGGGAACTGTCGGCCGACAGCACCGACGCGGTGAACGGCGGCCAGCTGCATGCGACCAACCTGCGTGTGGACGACATCGAGACGCGCATTGGCGATGTCGGCGAGATCGCCGCGAACGCGGTCACCTACGATTCGTCCGCACGCGACAGCGTGTCGTTCGGCGGCAGTGCCGGCACCCGACTGGGCAATGTCGCGGCGGGCGCGGTCGCCGGCGACAGCCGCGATGCGGTCAACGGTGGTCAGGTCCATGCGGCGCTGCAGAGTGTGGCCGACGTGCTCGGTGGCGGTGCGACCGTCACCGCGTTCGGTACGGTTTCGGCGCCTGCCTACGTGCTGCAGGGCACGCAATACACCTCGATCGGCGCGGCGTTCGGTGCGCTCGACGCCAGGCTTGGCGCACTCGACGCGCGCATCGGTGCGGTCGAGGGTGCGCCGGGCGGCGGTGGCGGTGATCGTGGCGTCGCGGTGGGCGGAGACGGTGCAGCCACCGTCGGTACGGACAGCTCCAACGGCGTCGCGATCGGCAGCGGTGCGACCGCAAACGGCGAAAACGGCGTGGCGATCGGCGGTGGTGCCTATGCGCACGGTCCCAACGACACCGCGATCGGCGGCAACGCACAGGTGCACGCCGATGGCAGTACCGCATTGGGCGCCAACACCTCGATCTCGGCGGACGCGACCAATGCGGTCGCGGTGGGCGAAGGGGCGTCGGTGTCGGCCGCCTCGGGAACGGCGATCGGGCAGGGCGCCTCGGTCACGGCGGACAACGCGGTCGCACTGGGTCAGGGATCGGTGGCGGACCGCGCCAACAGCGTATCGGTGGGAAGCGCGGGCAATGCGCGCCAGATCACCAACGTGGCCGCCGGCACTGCGCCGACCGACGCCGCCAACGTCGCCCAGGTGCAGGCTGGCGTCGCCGAGTCCCGCGCCTACACCGACACCACCGCAACGAAGACGCTGTCGTCAGCCAATGCCTATACCGACCAGCGCTTCGCGGCCTGGAACGACGACTTCACCGCGTATCGCGGCGATGTCGAGCGGCGCTTCAGTGATGTCGACCGGCGCATGGACAAGCAGGGCGCGATGAGCGCCGCGATGCTCAACATGGCCACCAACGCCGCCGGCACGCAGAGCCCGCGTGGTCGCGTGGCAGTGGGCGCGGGCTTCCAGAGCGGCGAGCGCGCGCTGTCGGTGGGCTACGCACGCAAGGTCGGCGAGCGTGCCTCGATCAGCCTGGGCGGTGCTTTCAGCGGCGACGAATCGTCCGCAGGCATCGGCTTCGGCATCGACCTGTGATCCGGTACCGGCGCCCTGGCGCCGGTACACCCGGCCTGCCGGGCTTCTTCCAACGGCCTGCGCCTCCGCGCGGGCCGCTTCCTGACTGCATCGAGGACTTCATCATGAACAAGACCAGCATCAGCCTCGCCCTGACCGCCGCGCTTGCAGGCACACTCGGCCTGCAGCTTGCCGACGCCGCGTCCACGCGCACCCAGATCGTCCAGCGTATCGGCGCGCCCGCACCGGCCGACACCGCGTCGGACCGGATCGTGATCCGCTACGCAGAGGTGCGCATGCGTTCGAGCGATGCGGCCGGCAAGCTGCAGGTCGCGACCGCCGCGATCCGTCGCGCCGGCGTCGAACGCCCCGTTGCGACCGGTCGCGCAGTCAAGGCGCTGCCGGCTCTGCAGGTGACGCATCTGCGCACGACGGCGGTCGGCTTCGACGTGTTGCGCCTGTCGCGCAGTCTGTCGGCGCGCGACCTCGATGCACTGGTGACCGAGCTGGCCGCCGATCCCGCGGTCGCGTCGGTGCACGTCGAGCGCCGCATGCAGGCGAGCGGCGTCGCCAAGGCACCGGTGTCGCCGCAGTTCACGCCCAACGACGAGTTCTTCGCGAGCCACCAGTGGCATCTCGCCGGCTCGGCCGGTGCGATCAACGTCGGCGAGGCGTGGGACCGTTCGACCGGCGAAGGCGTCGTCGTCGCCGTTCTCGACACCGGCATCCTGCCCGAGCATCCGGACTTCGCCGACAACCTGCTACCCGGCTACGACTTCATCACCGACAGTTTCGTGTCGCGTCGCGACAGCAACGACCGCGTGCCCGGCGCGCTGGACATGGGCGACTGGAACCCGGTCGTCGGCGAGTGCTACACGAACTCGCCGGCACTCGACAGTTCGTGGCACGGCACGCACGTCGCCGGCACGGTCGCCGAAGCCACCCACAACGGCATCGGCGGCGCCGGTGTGGCCTACAACGCGCAGGTGCTGCCGGTCCGCGTGCTCGGCCGGTGCGGTGGTTACCCGTCGGACATCGCCGACGCGATCGTCTGGGCGTCGGGTGGCGAGGTGGACGGCGTGCCGGCCAATGCGCATCCAGCCGAAGTCATCAACCTCAGCCTGGGCGGCCCCGGGGCCTGCGACGCGCAGACCCAGGCCGCGATCGACGGCGCGGTGTCGCGCGGCAGCACGGTCGTCGTGGCGGCGGGCAATTACAACGACAACGCACAGAACTATTCGCCGGCCAACTGCGACAACGTGGTGGTGGTCGGCGCCAACCGCATCAACGGGGGGCGCGCGTTCTACTCCAACTTCGGCGCGCGTGTGGATGTCTCCGGACCGGGGGGCGGCGGCGAATTCGACCCCGGCAATGGTGGCTGGAACGGGTACGTGCTGCAGGCCGGTTACGACGGTGCGACCACGCCGACGTCGGGTCAGTACCTCTATACCGGCCTCAGCGGCACCTCGATGGCGGCGCCGCACGTGTCCGGCATCGCGGCCCTGGTGCAGAGCGCACTCGCGGGACAGGATCGCGCGCCGCTGACGCCGGCAGAGATGGAAACGTTGCTCAAGAGCTCCGCCCGTCCGTTCAACGTGGCGCCGGCGGCCAATACGCCGATCGGCGTGGGCATCGTCGACGCGACACGTGCGCTGGCCAAGGCACTCGAGGTGCCGTGTGATCCCGCGACCGGGACCTGCGCGGTCGGCACCGAGCTCTTCAACGGCGCCAACGTGCTCAATCTCGCGTCGAACGGTGAGGGCGCGCTGTACCGGTTCGAAGCGCAGGCCGGTCGCGTGCTGACCTTCATGACCCTGGGCGGCACGGGCGACGTGACCCTGCATGCCCGCTACGGCGAGGTGCCGACCGCGGCCGCCTACGAGTTCCGTTCGGGGCGCGCCGGCAACATCGAAACGATCCGCGTCACCGCACCCAAGGCGGGCACCTACTACCTGCAGTTGAGCGGCACCTACACCGGCTTGACCCTCGTCGCGCGACAGTAAGCGCGTCCATCGGCGTCCGCCGCCTGCCGGCGGACGCGGGATCGGGACATCCGCCAGCGTTCCGGATGTGGGACGCTGGCGTCCCGATGCCGGCATCGCAAACACGGATGGCGTCACGTATCGTCGCCGATTGTGTCGAAGGCAGTTCCCCGATGAATGCTCTGGCCTGGTGGTTCCGCATCCCGTTCTGGCAGCGCGTGCTGGGCGCATTCGTGCTCGGTGCGCTGGTCGGCTGGCTGATGGGACCGGCGGCAGGGACGTGGCTGCAGCCGCTGGGCACGCTGTACGTCAATCTGATCCGCATGATCGCGGTGCCGCTGGTGTTCTTCGCGGTCATCAACGCGGTGGCGGCGCTGCATGGCCAGCAGTCGATCGCCGCGCTCGGCGGTCGCACCTTCGGCTGGTTCGCAGCAACCGCGGTGCTCGCGGTGGGCGTGGGCTTCGCGGTGGCCTACACCTTCAATCCCGGGCTCAGCATCGAGGCGGGCTCGCTGAGCATCGCCGCCGACTACGCGCCGCGCGAAGTGCCGACGCCGGTCGAGGTGCTGCTGAGCGTGGTGCCGACCAACCCCTTCGCGGCGTTGTCGGAAGGCAGGATCCTGCAGGTGATCTTCTTCGCCGGCCTGCTGGGTTTCGCGATGGTCAAGCTGGGCGAGCGCGTGGCGGCGCTCCGTACGCTGGTCGGGCAGGCGTCGGACGCGATGATCCAGGTCACGCGCTTCGTGCTCGAGATCACGCCGATCGGCACATTCGGTCTGATCGCCGCGCTGGTCGGCACCTACGGCTTCGAGAAGCTGCTGCCGCTGGGCAGTTTCGTGATCGCGCTCTACGTCGCCTGCGCGGCGCACATCCTCGTCGTCTACAGCGGTCTGCTGCTGGCGCACGGGCTCAATCCGCTGAAGTTCTTCCGCGGCGCCGCGCCGGGCATGCAGGTGGCCTTCGTCAGCTCGTCGAGCCTGGCGTCGATGCCGGTCGCGATGCGTGCGGTCACCCACAACCTCGGGGTCAACCGCGACTACGCCGCCTTCGCGGTGCCGCTGGGCGCGACGATCAAGATGGACGGCTGCGGTGCGATCTATCCGACGCTGGCCTCGGTGTTCATTGCGCAGTACTTCGGCATCGAACTGAGCTTCGCGCAGTACGCGGCCATCCTGCTGGCCTCGGTGCTCGGCAGCTTCGGCACCGCCGGCGTGCCAGGCACGGCCGTGGTCATGGCGACGGTGGTGCTGTCGGCGGCCGGCCTGCCGCTCGAAGGCCTCGGCCTGCTGCTGGCGATCGACCGCATCCTCGACATGATGCGCACGATGACCAACGTCACCGGCCAGATGCTGGTGCCGGTGCTGGTCGCACGCGAGACCGGCCTGCTGGACCGCACGGTCTACGAATCGGCGAGCAGCAATGTCGGCCTCGACGATCCCGGCGTGCAGGATCCGAAGTAGCCGCGGTGCCGGCGCGCCGCGTCGGCGGCTGACCACAGTGCAAGCGTTCGCAGCAGCCTCGCCGTCACCTCGCGGAATGCCGGGCGTGCGTGCAGTTCCGTCGCGGGCGTATGCAGTGTGCGGGCTGTCCGGTGACCACCGGCACGCGCGTGCACACGTCGCCGGCTTATAGTCGGCGTTCGTGCCCCGGGGAGCGGGGCGGACAGGGAACCGACCATGAAACGACTCGCTGGATTGGGTGGCACTTGCGTGCTGCTCGCGATGCTGGCCGCGCCCGCGGCCGCGCAACAGGCCGACTGGCGTCTGCCGATCGAAACGAAGAAGCTCGACAACGGCCTGACCGTCGTCGTGTCCGAGGACCGCAGCTCGCCGACCGTCGGCGTCAGCGTGGTCTACCACGTGGGCATGCGCCTCGAGCCCGAGAACCGCACCGGCTTTGCGCACCTGTTCGAGCACCTGATGTTCCAGGGCACGCCGGTCGCGCCCAAGGGCACCTTCGATCGCGTGATCCAGGGCGGCGGCGGCCGCCTCAACGGCTCCACGCGTCCCGACTACACCAACTACATCGAGACCGCGCCGGTCTCGGCGCTGCGTCCGATCCTGTGGCTGGAAGCGGACCGCATGAAGACGCTCGATTTCTCGGCCCAGAACCTCAAGAACCAGCAGGACGTGGTCAAGGAAGAGATCCGCGTCAACGTGCAGAACCAGCCCTACGGCCTGTTCTTCGTGTTCGACATCAACCGCCTGGCGTTCTCGAAGTGGGCGAACGCGCACGACGGCTACGGCAGCTTCAAGGACCTCGAAGGCGCGACGCTCGCCGACGTGGAAGCCTTCCATCGCGACTACTACGGCCCGAACAACGCGGTCATCGGCATCGCCGGCGACATCTCGCCGGACGAAGCCTTCGCGATGGTCGAGGAGTACTTCGGCGACATTCCGTCGCGTGCCACACCGGCGCGTCCCGACGTCTCCGAGCCGCTCAACACCGAAGGCAAGCGCGAGGCGCAGAGCGACGCGCTGGCGCAGGTGCCGGCGCTGGCGGTGGGCTGGAAGATGCCCGCACGCGGCACGCCCGACCATGCGCCGATGGCGGTGCTGGCGCAGGTGCTGGCCGGCGGTGACGCCTCGCGTCTGTACCAGGGCCTGGTCAAGGGCCGCGAGCAGCTGCTCAATATCGACGGCGGCATGGGCTGGCCGCTGGGACACGCCTGGGACTACGACGGTCCGACGCTCATGACGCTGTTCGCGCTGTACAAGCCGAATGTGGAACCCGATGCGGTGCTGGGTGCGGTCAACGAGGAAATCGCACGCATCGTGTCCGAAGGTGTGCCGGCCGAGACGCTGGCCGCCGCCAAGATCAAGCTGCTGGCCGATTACGTCAACGGCCTGGAGCCCTTCATCTCGCGCGCCGACGAACTCGCCAAGGCCCAACTGCTGTGGGGCGATGCGAACACGCTCAACGCGGTGCCCGGCTGGGTGCAGGCGGTGACCGCCGCCGACGTGCAGCGCGTGGCGAAGACCTATCTGACCGATGCCAACCGCACCATCATCGACCGCGTGCCGGCCGCGATGGCGCCTGCGCGTGGCATCGCCCCGCCGGCCGCGCCGGCCCCCGCTGCCGCAGCGGCCCAGGACTGAGGAGAGCGACATGGACATCCGCAACATTCCGAACCGTGCCGCCCGTCCGCTGGCCCTCGCACTGGGGCTGTGCCTGTTCGCCGGTGGCGCATACGCGCAGCAGCCCGCAGGCGCCGGCGCTGCGCCCACGACCGCGCCGCCGACCGAGCTGCCGGCAGGTCTGCCGGCCTACGGCGAGGACAAGCCGCTGCCGGAACTGGGCCTCGTCGAACACAGGCTCGCCAACGGCCTGACCGTCTGGGTGCTGCCGCGCGCGGGCGGGCTGCCGCGTGTCGACTACGTGCTCGCCGTGCGCGGCGGTCTGGCCAGCGATCCGGCGCAACTGCCGGGCATGTCGAACCTGCTCGCCGGCCTGATGCGCGAGGGCACCAGCACGCGCAGCTCGGTGCAGATCGCCGAGCAGCTGCAGACCCTGGGCGCCGAGATGGGCGCGCAGGCGAGCAACGACGGCCTGTTCGTCAGCGCGTCGGGTCTGTCGGCATCGGCCGAGCCGCTGGCCGCGCTGTTCGCCGATGTGGTGCGCAATCCGGCGTTTCCCGAGAACGAAGTGCAGCTGGCCAAGACCAACGCGCTGCAGGGCCTTAAGGCGATGCAAGCGCAGCCGAGCTACCAGGCCAACCGTGCGATGGGCCGCGTGCTGTTCGGGACGCATCCCTACGGCAATACGCTGCCGACCGAGGCCGCGATCAACGGCACCGACATCGCCGGTCTGAAAGCGGCGCACGCCGCGCGTTTCCGTCCCGACCACGCGCTGCTGGTGATCGCCGGTCCCGTGCAGGCGGATGCGGCCAAAGCGCTGGCCGAATCGATGTTCGGCGACTGGCAGGGCAGCGGTGCTCCGATTGCCGAGGTCGCGGCGCCGGACTATCCGAAGGGTCCGCAATTCGTGCTGGTGCCGCGCAGCGGCAGCGTGCAGTCGGCGGTGCGCATCGGGCGTCCGGCCTTCGACGCCGATGACGACCGCGCGATTCCGGCGGCACTGGCCAACACCATTCTCGGTGGCGGTTTCGACAGTCGTCTGATGCGCAACCTGCGCGAAGACAAGGGCTATACCTACGGCGCCGGCAGCAGCTTCGGCCTGCGTGCGGAGGGCGGTGCGTTCCAGGCCCAGGCCGACGTGCGCAACGAAGTCACCGGGGCGGCGATCGGCGAGTTCCTCAAGGAGTTCGAAGCGATGCGCGCCCAGGCGGTGCCTGCCGACGAACTGCAGCGCGCCAAGCGCTTCACCGCCGGCACCTACCTGTTCCAGAACCAGCTGCAGTACGCGGTCGCTTCGGCGCTCGCCGGCAACTGGCTGCTGGGCCGGCCGGCGGATTACCTGAGCACCTACGTCGACAAGGTCAACAACGTGACCGCAGCGCAGGTGCAGTCGGTCGCACGCGAGTTCTTCGACCCGAAGCAGCAGAGCATCGTCGTCGTGGGTGACGCGGCGGTCGGCGAGCAGCTGCAGTCGTATGGGACGTTCAAGAGCGCCGAATGATCCCGGGCGGTTGTGGATGCAGGATGGCCCCGCGCATGCGGGGCCTTCTCGTTTCAGGTGATCCCGCAGGGTGACGAACGCGCAGCAGACGCCATCGAAGGGATCGTCATCGGGTGGACGATGGTCGCGCCCCCGTCAGAGCACTGCTCAGCGCGACCCGGCCTGTTCTTCGGCCAGCTGCGCGTCGAAGCGCGCTTTCGCGCCTTGCGCATACGCCGCGCACGTCATCGCCTTCGCGCCTGCGGAGTCGCCGGCCGCATAGTCCCAGCCGCTGCCCTCCGGGTGCGGCGTCAGCAGCAGATCGCAGGGCAGCGCGCGGACCACGTCGAAGGTCCGCCGGTAATCCTCGACGAGGCGCGGGTAGCGCGGGTTGTCGTGCAGCGTGTAGCCGGGCGCGCTGAGGCTGTCGGCATAGGCGATCCGCACCGGTCGGCCGTCGCGGGTGTCGGTCCAGGTCCAGGCGACGCTGCCCGGCGTGTGGCCGGGCATGAAGTGCACGGTGAAATCGGTACCGCCCAGCGACACGACTTCGCGGTCCATGACGATGCGATCGGTGTCGACCGGCGGATAGGTGATCTCGTCGCCGAAGTGCAGATCGTCGCTGCCGCCGCGTGCGAACAGCACCGAGGATTCGGCATTGGCGACGAGCCGCGCGCCGGTGCGGCGCTTGAGCGCGGCGAACGGGCCGGCGTGGTCGGCGTGGGCGTGGCTCGACAGCAGCAGGCGCAGGTCGGCAGGCGCGACGTCGAGGCGCTGCATGTTCGCCAGCAGCGCATCGGCTGCCTGCGGCATGCCGCCGTCGATCAGCACCGCGCCCGCGTCGGTGATCACCAGCAAGGCGGTCAGCCCTTCGGTCCCGATCTGCCAGGTGTGATCGGCGATGCGCAGCGGCGCCATGGGCTGCCGCCACGACTCGCGCACGGTGTAGGCCTCGAGCTGCGGCAACGGCGGTTCGGCGGCGGCGCTCGCGGACAGCAGGCAGGGCACGAGGAAAGCGGCGGACAGGGCGGTGCGCATGGGCGTTCCGGGGCGACGGGGACGCACAGTCTGACGCGTCTCCGCGCGGCTGCAACGGCCTACGCGGCGGTGTCGGCGCCGCGCCGGTTGAGCCACGCGGCGAATGCGGCGGCGGTGAAGAACATCAGCAGGCTGTAGACCGCGGCCGGCGCCGACATCGTGGAATTGCCCAATACGCCGAGCGCGATGAAGATCGCCAGCGTGCCGTTGTGGATCCCGATCTCCATCGCGATCGCGATCGCCTGACGGCGCGGCAGTCTAAGTGCCAGCGGCGCGGCATAACCGGTCCCCATGCTGATCAGGTTGAACAGCAGGCAGGCGATTCCGACGGCGGCGAAGTAGGCCAGCAGCGTGTCCCAGGTGCTGGCGACCGCGGCGACGATCAGCAGCGCCAGCACGACCACCGACAACAGCCGGATCGGCTTTTCCATGCGCGCGGCGAAGCCGCTGGCGAAGGCGCGCACCAGCATGCCGATGCTGACCGGCAGAATGATGATCAGCGCGACCTCGACGATCTTGCGCGTCGGCGGCGGCACGTACTGGCCGGCGCCGAGGAAGAATTCCAGCGACAGGTTGAGGATGATCGGCAAGGTGACCAGGCAGAGCACGCTGTTGACGGCGGTCAGGGTGATGTTGAGCGCGACGTCGCCGCGGGCGATGTGGCTGTAGATGTTCGCCGTCGCGCCACCGGGCGAGGCCGCGAGCAGCATCAGGCCCACCGCAAGCTCGGGCGGCAGCCGCAGCAGCAGCGCCAGCGCCAGCGCGGCCCAGGGCAGCACGCCGATCTGCAGCACGAGCCCGGTCAGCACGGCCTTGGGGTAGCGCGCGACGCGGCGGAAATCCTCGACCGTCAGTCCGAGTCCCAGCCCGAACATGATCACGCCCAGCGCGAGCGGCAGCAGCAGCGTGGTCAACAGCGATGCCTGCATGGCGGACCTCCTCCGGTGATGATGCGGGTCGTCAGCGCATGGCGGCAGCGCGGCGCAGCACGAGGCGCCCGCCGCACCACGCGAGCGGTACCGGGCCGATCACGCCGAGCAGGGTCATCCACATCGGATGCGGGAGCATCCACGCGTTGGCGATGACGCCGAGCACGATCAGCACGCCGACCGCAATCGCCGCGCCCATCCGGTGCACGCGCGACAGTCGCGCGGCCACCCAGCCGCCGCAGAAGGCGGCGACCAGCCAGCCGGCGAGCACCCAGACCAGCTTGCCGGTCGGCGCACTGGCGACGATCGCGGCGAGGTCGGCCTCGTTGTTCAGCTGGCCGGCCGGCATCGGGAACATCCAGGTCCCGACGAATTCGAGCCCGAGCATCATCATCAGTGCGACGACCATGCCGAGCATCACCGAGAACATCGTGCGGATCATGGCGCCTCCCCGACGCGAACCGGGGTGCAGCATCGCGCGGCGGATGGGGGAGGGCAAGGGGCGGCGCGGGAGAAAAGAACCCGTATGAATTGAAAACCGTCGCCCCAGCGAACGCTGGGGCCCATTTTGATCTGCGGCTTTACCGCGAGGATGGATCCCGGCTTGAACGGACGTGCGTCTGTCGAAAGCCGCTGGGATGACGGGACACGACCTTCGTCATCCCGGCGAAAGCCGGGATCCAGTGACTTTTCGGGATCGGTCGAAGAGAGCGTAAAACTTGAATGCCGTCGCCCCCGCGAAGACTGGTGCCCATCTTGATCTGAGGCATCACCGCGAAAATGGGCCCCAGCGTTCGTTGGGGCGACGGCATCCGGAGGCCAGTAATTACGACTCCACCCCTGCTGGCGCGGTGGTGATCGGCTGGTCGTCCACGCGCCCCTTCCGCCCCTCGATCCATGCATTGATCTTCGCGTCCAGCAGCGGCAGCGGCAGCGCGCCGTCCTTCAGCACTTCGGCATGGAACTCGCGGATGTCGAAGGCGGCGCCCAGCTCGGTCTCGCTGCGCTTGCGCAGTTCCTGGATCTTGAGTTCGCCGATCTTGTAGGCCAGCGCCTGGCCGGGCCACGCGATGTAGCGCTCGGCCTCGGCGATCGCGTCGGGCTCGCTGACCGAGGAGTTCGCGTACATGTAATCGAGCACCTGCTGGCGGCTCCAGCCCTTGCTGTGCAGGCCGGTGTCGACGACCAGGCGCACCGCGCGCCACAGCTCGCCCTGGAGACGACCGAAGTAGTCGTAGGGATCGGTGTAGAGGCCCAGCGCCTTGCCCAGGCTTTCGGCATACAGGCCCCAGCCTTCGATGTAGGCGGTCTCGCCGCCAAAGCGACGGAAGGCGGGCAGGTCGGTCAGTTCCTGCTGCAGCGCCAGCTGGAAGTGGTGGCCCGGAATCGCCTCGTGCAGGAACAGGTCCTCGGCCTCCCAGCGCTTGCGCGTCGGCAGGTCGAAGGTATTGACGTAGAAGATGCCCGGGCGCGTGCCGTCTTCGCTGGGCGACATGTACGAGCCGCCGGCCGCGGACTCGGCGCGGAAGGCTTCCACCGGGCGGATCTCGAAGCCCGCCTTGGGCGTCAGCGAGAAAAGCTCGGGCACCCTGGCCTCGATCTTCTGCTCGATGCCGCGGTAGTGCGTCAGCAGCGCATCCTCGGAGCGGAAGACGAAGCGCCGGTCGGTCTGCATGAAGCGGAAGAAGTCCTGCAGCGAGCCCTCGAACTTCGTTTCCGCCATCACCTGGCGGATCTCCGCGTGGATGCGCGCGACTTCGTCGAGACCGATCTGGTGGATCGCCTCGGGCGTCAGGTCGGACGTGGTCTGCTGCTTCGCCGAAAACGCATACCAGGCCATACCGTCGGGCAGTGCGTCCAAGCCCACGCTGTCGCGCGTGTGCGGCAAGTAGTCGTTGGCGATGAAGTCGCGCTGGCGCTTGATGGCGGGATTGAGCTGGTCGGCGATCAGCGTGCGGAACGCGATGGTCAGGCGCTCCCGGTCGGCCTCGGCGATTCCCTCCGGGAAGTTCGCCACCGGTGCCCAGAACGGGCTCTGCTCCACGTCGTCGACCAGGATCGCGTCGAACTGCGGCAGCACCTTTTCCATCACCACGCGCGGCTGCACGACGTTGGCCTCGATGCCGGCGCGCATGTTGGCGATCTCGGTATCGAGCAGCACCGGAATGCGCGCCGCGCGGGTCAGCCACGCGTCGTAGTCGGCAACGGTGGCGAAGGGCTGCGCGTTGGTGCCCGAGCCCAGCAGCACCGCGTAGCTGACGATGCTGCCCATCTGGTTGACCGGCATCATCCAGCCCGGGAAACGCTCGGCGTCGAGCGCATTTCGGCGCTCGGACACGAAGATCTCGTAGCTCAGCAGGTCCTGTCCCTGCAGACCGTCCTTTCCGACCGCCTCGACGGCTTTCAGCCAGCGCTCGTTGAAGGCGCGCACCTGCTCGCGGTACTCGGCGCTGCCGAAGTCGGGCAACTGGTCGTTGTAGCGTGCGTCGCCCTGGAAGGTGGCCTGCACCGGGTTGAGCTTCAGCAGCGCTTCCCAGTACTCGGCATACAGCGTGGTCAGGCGCGTCGCGCGCGCGGCTGCATCCTCGACCGGCACGTCGGCGACCGCGGCGGCGGGGTCCTGCGCGGGGGCATCGCGCTTGCAGCCGGCGAGTCCGCCCGCGGCGAGGGCGAGAGCGATGGCGAGGACGAGCGGCTGCTGCATGTCGGGCTCCGGGAATCGGTCGGGTCGATGCTGTCGAACGTGGATGCGGGGCGGCAAGGGCCGGAGGTCACCCGCTCAGGCGGCGGGCGTGCCCTGCGGCGGCGCGGGCGATGCCGGGGGCGGGTCGAAGGGAATCGTGTCCGGTGCGACGGCGCCGCCGGAGATGATGAAGCTCATCGCCTGGTCGACGGTCCAGTCGGTCGGCGTGATCTTCTCCAGCGGCACGATCTCGAGGTAGCCGGACGTGGGGTTCGGCGTGGTCGGCACGTAGACCGCGGCGAGTTCGCGGCCCGTGCCGGCTTCGCGGATCACCCGGGTCACGAAACCGACCGACTTCATCTCCGCATGCGGGAAGTCGATCAGCACCACGCGCTGGGTGCCGTCGGGCTTGGTTTGCAGGATGTCGAGCAGCTTGCGCGCGCTGGAATAGATCACGTTCGCCAGCGGGATGCGCCGCACCAGCAGGTCCACCCACGAGAGCATGCGCTGGCCGATCACACGCCGCGCCAGCCAGCCGACGCCGAGGATCAGGGCGATGGTCGCGAGCATCGCGATCGTCGCCTGCACCGACGTGGCATTGATCCAGCCCATCGAGTTCGGGAAGCCGGCGGCGATGCGGTGCGCCAGCGGCGCGACCCAGGGTGTGCTGATGTCCGACAGCAGCACGAAGACGAACTTGACCACGATCCAGGTCAGCCAGATCGGCAGCAGGGTCAGCAGGCCGGTGAGGAACAGACGCTGCAGGCGTCCGCCCAAAGTGGGGGCACTCATTGGAATCCGCGGGTGGGGTGGGGAACGCACCATGATGCGCCCGCCGCCTCGGGGGCGGAAGCGCGGCACGCGCCGGGCCGCGATCAGGGCAGATGAGCGAGCCGGAAGCCGACGTCGTCGTAGCCGCGCTTGGGATCGAGTGGTCGGCTGGCGAGATCGTCGCGGCTGCTGCGTCCGGCGGCGACACGGTCCTTGCAGGCGGCCGCGCAATCGCTGCGCCATTCGGCCGGACCGTTCGCGCGCGGCGCGCCGTTCGCACCCTGCGCCGTGGAGGCCACGACGATGCTGCGGCCTTCGCGTTCGCTGCGCCAGCGCGCGTAGTCCACCGCGTCGTGCCAGGACACGCAGACCACGGGGTCGGACGCCGCCTGTTCGAAGCCCGGGTTCTCCCAGTCGCGCGGTGCCAGCGCGCGCAACACCGATCCGCGTGCACGGCAGGAGGCGGATTTGTGGCCCGTCGCCGCCACGAACGCGGCGTAGTCGGCGCGGCTGACCGGCGCGTTGGCGATGGCATAGATGCCGTCGTTGCCGCGGACCACGCGCGCGCCGCCACCGACGCTCGCGGCCAGCGCGGCGACGTCGGGAATCGTCATCGCCTGGCGGCGCAGGCGTGCGGTCGTCGCGGCGTCGAGTCCGATCGCCTCGGCAGGCGACAGGCTGGCGACCGCGGCCGTGCGATCCACGTCGCCGATTGCGTCGACGATGCGCACCTCGACCGCATCGCCGACCCGGGTGCGCAGGCGGCGCAGCGCCTCGCCGTCGGCCTGGCCGGTCGCGACCGCATGCTGGCGCGCCGCGGTCAGCAGGCTCGTGGCTGCGGCCAGATCGCCCTTCTCGATCAGCGCGACCGCGCGCGCACCCGCGGCATCGAAGGTGCGCGTTGCGAGCGGCGCGAACTTCAGGTGTTCGTGGTCGGCCTGCCAGGCGCGGGTCAACGATTCGAATGCATTCGCGCCGGCCGGCGCGGCCAGATGTCCGGCGCGCAGCTGCTGCTCGGCATCGGCCAGGTGACGGTCGGTCGGCGACACCGGCGCGATGCGCGCGGCTGTCGGGTCGACCGCCGGCGTCGTGACGGCCGTTTCGCCGGCGCCCGGGTCGCGCGCCAGGCCTTCGGCATCGCTGACCAGCGCCGGCACTGTGGAATCGCCGGCGGCGGTCGCCTGCGCCGCGTCCACGCCACCGTCGTCGCCGGGCCGCAACACGAACCCGATGCCGGCGGCGACGACGAGCACCGCGGGTATCCACAGCATCGGCGATACGCGTTTCGCACCGGCGCCGATCCGCCGGAAGGTGCCGGTGATGAAGGGCTCGCGGCGGCCGTCTCGGTGCGGCACCTGCGCCAGTGCTTCGAGCATCTGGTTGGCGTCGGAGAATCGGCGGCCGGGCGACTTGGCCAGCGCGCGGTCGATGAAACGCTGCCAGTGCCGCAAGGCCGGCGGCAAGCGTGGAATCGGGTTCTGCGTGTGCGCGATCGCCATGGAGAGCGCGTCTTCGCCCTGGTACGGGAGGCTGCCGTTGAGCATTTCCCAAGCGAGCACGCCGACGCTGTAGAGATCGGCGCGGAAATCGACCTGCTGACCGCGCGCCTGCTCGGGCGCCATGTAGGCGGTGCTGCCGACCGCAAGGCCGACCATCGTCACGCGCGTGCCGTAGCCGCGTCGCAGGGCGATGCCGAAGTCCGCCAGCAGGGGACGGTCGGCTTCGTCGAACAGCACGTTCTCGGCCTTGACGTCGCGATGGATCACGCCGCGCACGTGCGCGTAGGCCAATGCGGAGAGCAGGGCGCGCAGCACTTCGCGCACGCGCGCGTGGTCCTGGGTCAGATCGCGCCGGCCCAGATGCCCGTGCGGCAGGTAGGGCATCGAGTACCAGGGCAGCCCGTCATCGGTGCGACCGACCTCGTGGATGCCGACGATGTGCGGGTGTTCGAGCCGGGCGATCGTACGGGCCTCGTTCTCGAAGCGTCGGCGGCTGACCTCGTCGGCCAGTGCCTCGGGGCGCATGACCTTGATGGCCACGTCGCGGCCCAGCGAAAGCTGCGTGCCCAGATAGACCGTCGCCATCCCGCCATGGCCCACCACCCGCGAGATGCGGTAGCCCGCGATCTCCGGCAACGGTGCCTGATCGTCCTGCGCGATGAACGGTTCCGACATGCATCCCCCTGTGCGGCGGACAGCATACCCATCGACTACACGAAAACGGTGTGATGCGCGCCCGGTTCTGTCCGGTCCGATGGGCGGCCGTTTCAGGCAGCGCGGGCGAGTCCGGCGGCGACCATCGCCAGCGCCACCGACTCGGCGGCCTTGATGCCGTCCACGCCGGCCGACAGGATGCCGCCGGCATAGCCCGCGCCTTCGCCTGCGGGGAACAGGCCGCGCGTGTTCAAGCTCTGACCGTCGGCGTGGCGGGTGATGCGCAGCGGCGAGGACGTGCGCGTCTCGACACCGGTCAGCACCGCGTCGTGCAAAGCGAAGCCACGCAGCTGACGGTCGAAGGCGGGCAGGGCTTCGCGGATCGCGGTGATCGCATAGTCGGGCAGTGCGGTCGACAGATCACCCAGGCGCACGCCCGGTGTGTACGACGGCTGCACGCTGCCGAATGCGGTCGATGCGCGACCGGCCAGCAGATCGCCGACCAGCTGGCCCGGCGCCTCGTATTCGCCGCCGCCGAGCACGAAGGCGTTCGACTCCCAGTGGCGCTGCAGGGCGATGCCGGCCAACGGTCCGCCTTCGGGTGCGTAGGGGCGGTAATCCTCGGGGGTGATACCGACGACGATCGCCGCGTTCGCATTGCGCTCGTTGCGCGAGTACTGGCTCATGCCGTTGGTGACCACACGGCCCGGCTCGCTGGTCGCGGCGACCACGGTGCCGCCGGGGCACATGCAGAAGCTGTACACCGAGCGGCCGTTGCGCGCGTGGTGCACCAGTTTGTAGTCGGCCGCGCCGAGCAGCGGGTGGCCGGCCTGCGGCCCGAAGCGCGCGGCGTCGACCAGCGACTGCGGATGCTCGATGCGGAAGCCGATCGAAAACGGTTTGGCTTCGAGGAACACGCCGCGCCCGTGCAGCATCGCGAAGGTGTCGCGCGCGCTGTGGCCCAGCGCCATGACCACGTGGTCGCTGCGGATTTCGCCGCCATCGGCGAGGGTCACGCCGCGGATGTGGCGGACGCCGTCGGCATCGGTGTCGATCAGCAGGTCGTCGACGCGTCTGGAGAAACGGATCTCACCGCCCAGCGATTCGATGGTCGCGCGCATGTGCTCGACCATCGACACCAGCCGGAAGGTGCCGATGTGCGGCTTGCTGACGTAGAGGATTTCCTCCGGCGCGCCGGCGGCGACGAACTCGGTCAGCACCTTGCGCCCGTGATGGCGCTTGTCGGAGATCTGGCTGTAGAGCTTGCCGTCGGAGAACGTGCCCGCGCCGCCCTCGCCGAACTGCACGTTCGATTCGGGATTGAGCACCTTCTTGCGCCACAGTCCGAAAGTGTCGACCGTGCGCTCGCGCACGGCCTTGCCGCGTTCGAGCACGATGGGGCGAAACCCCATCTGCGCCAGCACGAGCGCGGCGAACAGGCCGCAGGGCCCCATGCCGATGACCAGCGGACGCGTCGGCAGCGCTCCGTTCGCGCGGGCGACAAAGCGGTACGTCGTGTCGGGCGCAGGCCCCACCTTGCCGCTGCCGCTCGCGATCGCCCCGTCCGCCGGATCGCCCGCGGCGGCCTCGGGGTCGACCTCCAGCCGCTGCAGGATGTCGGCCTCGCGCGGTGTTTCCACGTCGACCGAATAGATCAGCACGATCGCCCCGCGCCGGCGCGCGTCGTAGCTGCGCTTGACGACGGTGAAGCCGGCGAGTTCGTCGGCATGGATGCCCAGGCGCGCGACGATCGCGGCCGGCAGCGCGGCGTCGTCGTGGTCGAGCGGCAGTTTGAGATCGGTCAGTCGGAGCATCGGGTCGGGCGCTGGAAACGGACGTGGCCGCCCTCGGGCGAAGGACGCGTGCGGACGCAGGCGTCGTCCTGCGCGGAGCGGCAGTTCGGGACCACAAGGATACCCGTCGTCCCGCGGGCACGAGGCCGGCGCGTGCGTCGACCCGGTTGCGGCAGGGGCGTTCGAGACAGCAGACTGCCGCACCGCAGGACGCGGATCAGGGGAAGCAGGTATGCGCTGGTTGAAACGCTTGGGTCTCGGTTGTCTGGTGCTGGCCGTTGTGGTGGCGTTGCTGTGGACGGTCTCGCGTCTGCGCGGCCCGACGCCCGCGCAGCGTGCCGCGTTGGCGCAGTTGGAAGCGCCGAACGCGTTCGAGGGGCGCAACGCGTTCGATGCGATCTGGGTGCTCCGCTACGACGTACCTGAAACGGAAATTTCGGCCGTCGCTGACACGGACATGCAGGCGATGCGTCAGGCGCTCGGCGCCTCGGCAGGCATCCCTTCGTTCACCAGTGCCGCTGCACGTTACCCCGACCTGCAGCGCACGGGTGCTGTGCGGCACTGCAGTTCCGGCGGGGCGGACTGCCTGTCCAAGGTGTCGGCCGCGTACGATGATTACGCCGCGCTGGTCGAGGCGAACGCCCGGTTGATCGAGCGTGTGGACGCGCTCGCGGCCTATGATCACCACGCATGGCGCCTGCCCTACGACCAGCGCGCGCCGCTCCCGCCACTGACGCTGCTGTCCTGGCCGGTCACCTCGCGCGCGGTCGAGTTCGTGCGGGGCGATCGACTGTCTGCTGTCGACGCCACGTGTCGCAACCTCGCCGCGATGCGCCGCATCGGAGCCAGTAGCGATACCTTGATCGTTCATAACCTCGCGCGGTCACTGACGACAAACGGTTACGGCGCGTTGCTGGCGAGCATGTTCGCGGAGCTGCCGCGCGATGCAGTGCTCCCGCCAAGCTGCGAGCTTGCACTCGCCGCGCCTGCGGCGCAGGAGGCATCCGTCTGCCCTCCCATGAAAGGCGAACTCGCATGGGCCACGGGCCTGACCTCTTCGTCTCACGAGGCCTATATGCAAGCGGCCTGGAACTGGTTGTTCTTCGAGCCCGAGCAGTTCCGGGCACTACTGGCAGAGCAGATGGCTGCAGCGTGTGCGAAGGATGCCGGCACGTTGCAACGGGACATGCCTTTCGTTGCTTCGGGCGAGGTCCTGCCGATCTGGCAACGCTTGGAATGCGTGGCAAACATCGACAGCTGTCTTCTGATCGGTGACCACTCCGTGTATCTCGGATACAGCAATCGCGCGCTCGATCATCGCGCCCGGCTTCAGCTTCTCGCCGCCTTGGTCTGGCTTCGCGGACAGCCTGACGATGGCACGCTCGAAGAGCGTCTGGCGCGTCTTCCCCAAGACCTGCGCAGTCCTGCACGCGACATCACCGTCACAGGGGACGGGCAGTCGATCGAAATCGCGCAGTACGACACCAGTCGCGGTGCGACCTGGTCGCTGCCGTTGCCGCCCTATCTGGTCGAATCGCCCGCCGCCGCGGACTGAGCGCGGCGCTTGCGCCGCACGTAGACCTGCTTGCGGATGCGGGCGATCGGTTCGCCCGCGGCATCGAGCACGTCGGTGACGAACCAGTGCAGGTACTTGCTGCCGTCGGCGGTCGCGGCGCGGATCGCCTCGACTGTCGCATCGTCGAGATCGAAGACCGCATGCACCGTGCCGCGGCCGGGGCGGATGAACTCGATCTCGGCGGCCTTGTCCCAGACCACGTGTTCGCTGCCGAGCGCGCGCAGGGTCATGATCATCCAGAACGGATCGGTCATCGCGAACAGGCTGCCGCCGAAGTGCGTGCCGACGTAGTTGCGGTTGTACCAGCGCTGCCGCAGCTCGACGCGCGCGTGCCGGAAGCCGGCGTCGATCGCGGTCACGCGGATGCCCGCGCACAGGAACGGCGGCCACAGGTTCATCAGCAGGCGGAAGCGGCGTGGAGTCATGGCGGCGCGATCGGCGAGGGACGCCGATCTTGCCATACGCCGCTGTACGGAAGACGCCGCGCGGCGCCCGCGATCAGAACAGCAGCGAGGCCATCTTCCGGCGGTAGCGGCCGACCAGCGCGGCGTCGTCGACGACGCGGAACGCATCGATCAGTGCCTTGCGTGGCAGGCCGTCCTGGAAATCGCGGTCGCGCGCGAGCATCTCGATGAACTGCTCGAGGCCGGCCTCGGCGTCGCCGCCGACGATGTGGCGCACGCCGAGCTGATGGCGCGCGGTGAGATTCGCCGGATCGGCGGCGATCGCGGCCTGCAGCGCGTCGGCCGGCGGCGCATCGGCCAGCAGGGTGGCGAAGTCGAGGCGGGCGCGCGCCTTGATCGCGCGATCGTCGGTCGCGAGGTTGGCGGGCAGGCCGTCGAGCAGGCCCTCGGCCTCCTTCGCGGCGCCGGTCTGCAGCAGGGCGAGTGCGAGATCGAGACGCAGCTCGCCCTTGTCGGGCTCGGCGGCGACCGCATCGCGCAGACGCGCGACTTCGGCGGTCGGATCCAGTGGCGCCGGCTCGCCATCCTCGATGGCGCCGCCCTCGGCCGGTTCGATGCCGTGACGCTTGAGGAACTCGCGTACCTCGCCTTCCGGCAACGCGCCCGGGAAACCGTCGACCGGCTGACCACCGATCAGCAGGAACACCGTCGGCACCGAGCGGATCTGGAACGCGGCCGCGATCTGCTGTTCCTTGTCGACATCGACCTTGGCCAGCACGAAGGCGCCGTTGTACTCGGCGGCCAGCTTCTCCAGCACCGGCCCCAGCGACTTGCACGGCCCGCACCATTCGGCCCAGAAATCGACCAGCACCGGGCGCTCGAGCGACGCCTGCAGCACCTCGGCCTCGAAGGTCGCGGTGGTCACATCGAAGATGTGGCGGGGAGCATCGGTGGCGGGGGCGGAGCCGTCGAGAAGCATGGGGAGTCCTTGGATGGAGAAGCGCCGTGCGCGATCCAAGCAGATGGCGACGGCGCCGGCAGGATACAACCATGTCAAAAATGTTTGACATCGACTGATCGGGATGTAAACAATCGTTGACCTGATGTCCGGCAAAGGAGACGTTCATGGCGGTCGAGAACACCTGCATCGAGACGCCGGCGTTCGGTGAGCGATATGCGCGCAGTGCCGCAATCGGTGCCGCGTGCCTGGCGATGTGGACGCTCGTGGTGGCGGTGATCGCGCCGAGCCCGTTTCCGCTGATGAGCGTTGCAGGCGTGCTGTTCCTCTCGCACTGGTTCCGGCGCCGGGCCCTGAGCGACGCGCAGCGTCGCCGGGGTGTGCTGGAGGACGAGCGAGACGCGGCATTCCTCGCGTACGGCGATCGCTTATTCCGCTCGACGGCGAGTGTCTGGGCACTCGCCCTGGCGGCGGCGCTTGTCGTACCCGTCGCACGCGAACCGCTCTTGGCCGAACATCTGAGGCTTCCGGGCACCCTGGTGCTCGGCCTGATCGTGGCGAACTTCGCGGGCCATACAGCAACGGCGTTCGCCTATGCCCGGGCGCGCCGATGACCGGCACGCCCATCGCCAACGAGATCCGGCGCCTGCGCTTCGACCACGGCGAGATGACCCAGCAGGCGCTGGCCGATGCCTGCAGCGTGACCCGGCAGACGATCATCGCGCTGGAGGCGGGGCGCTATGCGCCGTCGCTGGAACTGGCGTTCCGGATCGCGCGGACGTTCGGGGTCGGGGTCGAAGACGTGTTCCGGTGGGCAGCATGAGCCGCGTGCGCTTATGGCCCATCGTTGCGGTCGCGCACGCCTGCACGCTGGTGGCATTGCTCGCCTTCACCGTCGCGAACACCTTGCCGATGGCGGCGCCACTGGCATGGTCGGGCGCCGCCGGCATGCAGCGGGCGTGGGTATTCAATCTGCTGGCATGGATCGTACCGGGCGTGTTGCTCGCTTTCGCCGCGCTGCGCCTGCGCGCGACCGCGCCGACGATCGGATTGGTCGCGGGCATCGCCCTGCGTCTGTTTCTGCTGGCCGCGCTGGCGTTTGCGGCGCAAGGGGTATGGCCGCTGGATCCCGGGGCACTTGATGCCGGCGTCAGTCGCCTGCATGCGACTGCGTGGATGGTCTGGTCGATCGCGTTCGCGGCCGGTGCGCTGCTGTCCGGTGTCGCACTGCCTGCGGTGCGATGGCCGGCGCTGCTGATCTGCGCGGCGTGCCTGCTGTCGCCGCTGCTGCACGGGCCGATCGTCGGGCCGCGCGTGGTGCTGGTGGCGTGGTGGGCGTGGACGCTGCTGCTGGCGGTGCGCGTGCCGGGGATCGAAAAGACCCGCTCGCAAGGCTGAGCGAAGACAGAGATTCCGTGTGGGAGCGCGCTCGCGCGCGATTCGACGAGGCATCAGTTGCGCGCTTACGCGAATCGCGAAAGGGCGCTCCCAAAGACTGCCTGTTTCCGCCCGCGGAAGCGGTCCCGGGACCGCGGCCTCAATCGAGCGCTGCAGCCTCGGCCGGCGCGCGATGCACGCGACCGCCCTTCATCACGAAGTCCACGCCCATCACCGCGTTGATGTCGGCGACCGGATCGCCGGGCATCGCGATGATGTCGGCACGCTTGCCGGCTTCGATCACGCCCTGGTCGTCGACGCCGAGCACGGTGGCCGCATGCAGCGTCGCCGACTGCAACGCATACGCCGCCGGGATGCCGGCCTCGACCATGTAGACGAACTCGCGCGCGTTGTCGCCGTGCGGGCCGACGCCCTGGTCGGTGCCGAAGGCGATCGGCACGCCGGCGCGGTAGGCACGCGCGGCGGTGTCCTGGATCTGCGCGCCGATCGTCGCCGCCTTCGGGCGCACGACCTCGGGGAAGTAGCCCGGCTCCTTCGCCTTGTCGGCGACGAAGCGGCCGGCGTAGATCGTCGGCACGTACCAGGTGCCGCGTTGCTTCATCAGCCGCATGACCTCGTCGTCCATGTGCGTGCCGTGCTCGATGCTGGTCACGCCGGCGAGCACCGCACGCTTCATGCCTTCGGTGCCGTGCGCATGCGCGGCCACGCGATAGCCGTAGTCCTTGGCGGTGTCGACGATCGCCTGCACCTCGTCGACGGTGAATTGCGGCGCATCCCCGCTGCGCGCATAGCTCAGCACGCCGCCGGTCGCGGTGATCTTGATGACGTCGCTGCCTTCCTTGTAACGCTGGCGCACGGCCTGGCGGGCATCGTCGATCGAATTGATGACGCCCTCGGTCGGTCCCGGCGGGCCCATCAGGTGCGAGAGCATCGAGTTGTAGCCGTTGCTTGGGTCGGCATGGCCGCCGGTGGTGGCGATGGACTTGCCGGCCGCGAAGATGCGCGGGCCGTCGACCAGCCCCTGGTTGATCGCATCGCGCAGGTGCGGACTGACCTCGCCGCCGAGATCGCGCACGGTGGTGAAGCCGGCCGACAGCGTCTTGTCCGCATAGCCGACCGCGCGGAAGGCGTAGTCCACCGCGTCGAGGCGGAAGCCTTCCGAGTAGCTGGCCGGGCTCGATTGCGAGCCCAGATGCACGTGCAGATCGGTCCAGCCGGGCGAACAGGTGCGGTCCCCGAGCACGATCGATTCGACGCCGTCCTGCAGCTTGGCGCGGCCGGGAATCACCTCGCGGATCAGGCCGTTCTCCACCAGGATCGTGTGCTCGCCGCGGACCTGGCCGCTGCGCGCGTCGAACAGGCGCTCGCAATGCACGGCGGTGGTCTGCGCCAGCACGGTCAGCGGCGCGAACAGCGCGGCGGTGCAGACGAGGAGGGCGGACGGGCGGACACGGCGCATGCGGAAGGCTCCAGGGTGCGGAGCCGCATTGAAGCACGCCCGGCGCAGGGCCGGACGGCTCAGGCGTGGGAGGCGTGCAGCACCCGGTTGCGACCCTCGGCCTTGGCGCGATACAGCGTGGCGTCGGCCATCTGCAACAACACCGCCGGGGTGTCGCCATCGGCCGGATAGGTGGCAATGCCGATCGACATCGTCACCGGGCCGAGCGTCTGGCCCAGGTGCTGCACCGTGGTGCGCTCGACCTCGCGACGGATCTGCTCGGCGCGCGCGCAGGCGCCCGCGGCGTCGAGCTCGGGCATCACGATGGTGAACTCCTCGCCGCCGTAGCGGCAGGGAATGTCCTCCGATCGCACGCCGACTTCCAGCAGTCGACCGACCTGCGAGAGCAGCGCGTCGCCGGCCGCGTGGCCATGGGTGTCGTTGAAGCGCTTGAAATGGTCGACGTCGAGCATCAGCACCGACAGCGGGAGGCCGCGACGCTCGCAACGGGTCAGTTCGCGCGCGAGGTTCTCCTCGAGATAGCGGCGGTTGAACAGGCCGGTCAGCGGGTCGCGCAAGGACTGCGTGCGCAGGGTTTCGCGCAACTGCAGGTTCGCGATCGCCAGGCCCAGCTGTTCGGCCAGCTGGCCCAGCAGTTCGTCGACGGCCTCGCCGTGGTCGAGCGCATCGGTCGCCGCGCTGACGTGGAGCAGGCCGATCTGCGCGCCCTGCGCGCTCAGGGGCAGGCACAGTGCGGTGGTGCCGGGTACGGGCTTGCCCGCATCGATGTGGGCGCAGGCCATCAGCGAGCCGTCCTCGCCGTGGATCTCGTGCGGTTGGCCGCGGCGCAGCGCCCAGCAGTCATTGGCCGACAGGAAGTCGGGGCTGCTGATCAGCGCGTCGCCGAACACCGCGACGCTTTCCTGGAAATCCTGCGAGGCGCGCATCAGGTAGAAGCGGCCGCTGGCGCCGGGGACGAGACGCTGGATGGTCTCGATCGACAGCTGCACGATCTCCTCGAGCGTCTGGCAGCTCTGCAGCAGGCCCGAATACCGGCTCAGCACGTGGCGCTGGTGCGAGAGCCGATCGACCTTGGCCATGCTCAGCGCCATTTCCTGCGCGGCGCCGCGAGCGTCCTGCTCGAGCGCGCGCGCGCGGCGGTTCTCGCGACTCACGCTGACCATCAGCGAGATCAGCAGGGTGACTGACAGCAACATGCCGAGCACGACGATGGCGACCAGGCGGTCGGCATAGGTCGCGCTGCGGGCCTTGCGCGCTTCCAGCAGGCGCTGTTCCTCGCGGCGCATCTCGCTGCCGGTGGCGTCGATCTCGCCCCACTGCCTCAACGTCAGCGCGGCGTCGGTTCCCAGGCGCGCGGCTGCATCGCCCTGCGTCTCCTGGAGGTCGTACAGACGCTGCAATTCGGCCAGGTGCGCGCGAGCGACCTCACGCAGACGTCGGGCGCGCGCGTCCTGGCCTGGATTGTCGCGGATCGCCATCATCAGCTCGCCGGTCGCACGTTCGACCTCCGGGACCGCGGCGAGGTACTGGCTGCGGAACTCCGGATGCGAGGTCAGCCGGTAGGCGCGGGCGCTGGCCTCGGCCCCACGGATCGCACGCTCGACGACCTCGATCCGGTTGATGACCTCGTAGGTGTGTTCGATCCAGGCATTGCTCTGGCGCAGCGTGGTCACGCCGTAGACGCTGGCCACGCCGACGCCGAGCAGCATCGCCACGGCGATGGCGAAGGCGGGGATCCGATAGGTCGACAGGCGGGACCGGGATGCGGGCAAGGGAGCGGACCTGGAGGCGCAGCGGCCGATTCTAGCGCCGGGCTTGCGAAAGACGTGCGTGCAGCGGCGGCAGGAACGTCCCGAATGGCGGCCGGAACGGCGCTGCGGTAGGCTTCCCGGCCGTTCCGCCGCCAGCAGCCTTCCGTGTCCAGCGAACCCGTCGTCGTCGATCCCAACGCCTATCAGCCCACTCCGGTGGAGTCCGACGCCCAGCGGTTCTGGACCGACACGCGCGCCTTCGAGGTCACCGAGCGCGCCGACAAGCCCAAGTACTACTGCCTGTCGATGCTGCCGTATCCGTCGGGTGCGCTGCACATGGGCCACGTGCGCAACTACACGCTCAGCGACGTCATCAGCCGCTATCAGCGCATGATCGGCAAGAACGTGCTGCAGCCGATGGGCTGGGACGCGTTCGGCCTGCCGGCCGAGAACGCGGCGATCAAGAACGCCACCGCGCCGGCCAAGTGGACCTACGCCAACATCGCGCACATGCGCGGCCAGCTGCAGTCGCTGGGCTACGCGATCGACTGGAGCCGCGAATTCGCGACCTGCGCACCGGACTACTACGTCCACGAGCAGCGCATGTTCGTGCGCCTGATGAAGAAGGGCCTGGCGTATCGCCGCAATGCGGTCGTCAACTGGGATCCGGTCGACCAGACCGTGCTCGCCAACGAGCAGGTCATCGACGGGCGCGGCTGGCGCTCGGGCGCGCTGGTGGAAAAGCGCGAGATTCCGCAGTGGTTCCTCAAGATCACCGCCTACGCGCAGGAACTGCTCGACGGCCTGGACACGCTCGATGGCTGGCCCGACTCGGTCAAGACCATGCAGCGCAACTGGATCGGCCGCAGCGAAGGTCTGGAGTTCGCGTTCGACGTGGCCGGCAGCGACGAGACGCTGGCCGTCTACACCACGCGCCCCGACACGCTGATGGGCGTGACCTTCGTCTCCGTCGCCGCCGAGCACCCGCTGGCGATGCGCGCCGCCGAGGGCAATCCCGAGCTTACGGATTTCATCGCCGACCTGCGCCAGGGCGGCGTGTCCGAGGCCGAGCTGGAAACCCAGGTCAAGCGCGGCATGGACACCGGGCTGCGCGCGATCCATCCGGTCACGGGCGACGAGATTCCGGTCTGGGTCGCCAACTTCGTGCTGATGGGCTACGGCACCGGCGCGGTGATGGCCGTGCCCGGCCACGACCAGCGCGACTGGGAATTCGCCAGGGCCTACGGCTTGCCGATCCGGATGGTCGTCGTGCCGACCGACGTGCGCGACGCGCTCGAGGAAATCGGCCGCGACCGCGCGACGCATGCCGACCCGATGCAGTCCGCCCTGGGCGGCGGTGCGTCGCTGGACGTCTACGACACCGCGGCCGCAGTGCAGGTGGTCGAATCCTTCGAGCGCCGCATCGCCGAAGAGGGTGCGTACACCGAGCGAGGCTGGTTGGTGAACTCCGGCGCGTTCGACGGTCTCGATTTCCAGCAGGCGCTCGACGCGCTGGCCGCACGGTTCGAAGGCGAAGGCCGCGGCACGCGCAAGGTCAATTTCCGCCTGCGCGACTGGGGCGTCAGCCGGCAGCGCTACTGGGGCTGCCCGATCCCGGTGATCTACTGCCAGGCCTGCGGCGCGGTGCCGGTGCCCGAGGACCAACTGCCCGTGCTGCTGCCCGAGGACGTCGAGGACGCCTTTGCCAATCCGGGCGTCGTGCAGTCGCCGATCAAGTCGGACCCCGAGTGGCGCAAGACCACGTGTCCGACCTGCGGCGGCGCGGCCGAGCGCGAGACCGACACCTTCGACACCTTCATGGAGTCGAGCTGGTACACCGCGCGCTACACCTCGCCGGGTGCGGCCGACATGGTCGATGCACGCGCCGATTACTGGACGCCGGTCGACCAGTACATCGGTGGCATCGAGCACGCGATCCTGCACCTGCTGTATTTCCGCTTCTACCACCGCCTGATGCGCGACGAAGGCCTGGTGCGCAGCGACGAGCCGGTGATCAACCTGCTGACCCAGGGCATGGTCATCGCTGAGACCTTCTACCGGGAGCTGGACAACGGTGGCAAGGACTGGATCAACCCGGCCGATGTCGAGATCGTCCGCGACGACAAGGGCCGGATCACCGGCGCGACGTCGAAGCTCGACGGCCAGCCGGTGCAGATCGGCGGCACCGAGAAGATGTCCAAGTCCAAGAACAACGGCGTCGATCCGCAGTCGATGATCGCCAAGTACGGCGCCGACACCGTGCGCCTGTTCTCGATGTTCGCAGCCCCGCCGGAGCAGTCGCTGGAATGGAACGAGGCCGGCGTCGAGGGCATGTCGCGCTTCCTGCGCCGGCTGTGGACCCAGGTCCAGAAGCACGTGCAGGGTGGGGCGGTGGGACCGTTCGACATCGCCGCCGCCACGCCCGCGCAGAAGACCCTGCGTCGCCAGCTGCACGAGGCGATCCAGAAGGTCGGCGACGACTATGGCCGTCGCCACAGCTTCAACACCGCGATCGCCGCGGTGATGGAACTGCTCAACCACGTCGGCAAGTTCGACGAGGCCGATGCCAACGCGCGCGCGCTGCGGCAGGAAGCCTTCGAGACCATCACGCTGCTGCTCAACCCGATCACGCCGCATATCAGCCACACCTTGTGGCAGCTGCTGGGGCATGCCGAGACGCTGCTCGAGGACGTGCCGTTCCCGCAGGCCGATGCCGCCGCGCTGGTGCGTGACGCGCTGACCCTCGCGGTCCAGGTCAACGGCAAGCTGCGTGGCACGATCGAGGTCGGCGTGGATCTGCCCAAGGACCAGATCGAGGCAATGGCTCTGGCCGAACCCAACGTCGCCAAGTTCCTCGCCGACCTGACGGTGCGCAAGGTCATCGTCGTGCCGGGCAAGATCGTCAACATCGTCGCCGCCTGAACACGTTGTCGTCGCGCCGACGGCGCGACGCTTGCCGCCCCCATCCGCCTCGTCCAGACTCCGCCCATGCGCATCCTCCGACCGGTCCAGACCTTCGCCATCGTCGTCCTCGTGCTGGCGCTGTCGGCCTGCGGATTCCACCTGCGCAATGCGCTGTCGCTGCCGCCCGATCTCGGTCCGGTCGACGTCGCCTCCAGCGATCCCTACAGCCGTCTGGCCCGTTCGGTCGAACGCGCGTTGGCGGCCGCGGGCGCCGAGCTGGCCGATCCGGACGCGACCGACGTCGCCGTCCTCAACATCCAGTCCGAGCGCTGGGCCGCGCTGCCGGCCAGCCTCGACGCGCAGGGCCGCGCGCAGGAATACACGCTGCGCTATGCGGTGGTGTTCTCGATGCGCGATGCCGACGGCCGGGACATCGTGCCGCAGCAGGCGATCGAGCTGGCCCGCGATTACCTCTCGCCGCCGACCGATTCGATCGGTGCCGATTCGGAGCGCGAACTGCTGTCGCGCGAACTCGAGCGCGAGATGACCGCGTCGATCATCCGTCGCATCGACGCGGTGTTCCGCAATCCGCAGGAACGCGCGCGCCAGTGATCCCGGCGATGCACGCGCGCCCTGCATGGAACTGACCCCCGAACGCCTGCCCGCGCAACTCGCGCGCGAGCCGCTGCGTCCGGCCTACCTGATCGCCGGTCCCGAAACGCTGCGCGTGCTCGAGGCCGCCGACGCGGTGCGCACTGCCGCGCGCGCGCAGGGCGTGTCGGAGCGCGAAGTCTTCGAGCCCGAAGGCCGCGACATCGACTGGAACGCGGTCGAGGCCACGTTCCGCGCACCGAGCCTGTTCGCGTCGAAGCGCCTGGTCGAGATCCGCCTGCCGACGACCAAGCCCGGCAAGGACGGCGCTGCGGTCATCAGCGGTTTCTGCGCCGATCCGCCGCCCGACATCACCCTGCTGGTCACCGGCGGCGAATGGAGCCGCCAGCACGGCGGCAAGTGGAGCGAGGCGATCACCGGCATCGGCCATCTAGTCGTCGCCTGGCAGGTCAAGCCGCACGAACTCGAAGGCTGGATCGACGCGCGCCTGCGCAGCCGCAACCTGCTCGCCGACCGCAGCGCGGTGCAGCAGCTCGCCGAGCGTGTCGACGGCAATCTGCTGGCCGCGGCGCAGGAGGTCGACAAGCTGGCCCTGCTGGCCGACGGCAGCACGCTCGATGGCGAACGCATGCAGGCGCTGGTCGCCGATGCCGCGCGCTTCGACGTGTTCCGCCTGCTCGATGCCACGCTCAACGGCCAGCCGGCGCAGGTCGTGCGCATGCTCGCCGGACTGCGCGCCGAGGGCGCGGCGATTCCGGCGCTGATGGGCATGGTGGTCATGGAACTCTCGCGCGCCGCGCAGCTGGCGCAGGTGCAAGCGCGCGGCGGCAACATGGCCAACGAATTCAAGGCGCAGCGCATCTGGGATGCGCGCCAGGCCGGCTATCGCCGCGCACTGCAGCGCCATCCCGAGACGCGCTGGGTCCGCTTCGTCGCCGAAGCCGGGCGCGTGGACCGCATCGCCAAGGGACGCGGCCGCTGGGGCACCGATCCGGTCGACGGCTGGCTCGCGCTGGAGCGGCTGCTGGTCGCGGTGGCCGACGCGCGCGCGGGCGCACTGCTCGCGGCCTGAGCCGGCGATGCCGCTGCATCTCGTCTACGGCGGCACCTTCGATCCGATCCACCTCGGGCATCTCGCCATCGCGCGGGCAGCCCGCGCCCGTCTCGACTGCACGGTCCGGTTCATGCCGGCCGGTGATCCCCCGCATCGGGCGCCGCCTGGCGCGGGCGGCGAGGATCGCGCGGCGATGGTCGCGCTGGCGATCGCACACGAACCGGGCTTTCTGCTGGATCGACGCGAACTCGAACGCAACGGCCGCAGCTACACCGTCGACACGCTGGCCGAACTCCGCGCGGAACTGGGGCCGTCGCAGCCGCTGGCCTGGCTGGTGGGCGCCGACAGCCTGCTCGGCCTGCCGGGCTGGCACCGCGCGCAGGCGCTGCTGACGCTTGCCCATCTGGTCGTGGCGGACCGTCCCGGCAGCCCCATCGACGCGTCTGCGTTGCCCGAACCGCTCGCGCGCATGCTCGAAGGCCGCTGGACCGACGATGCCGGCCGGCTGCACGCCGCGCCTGCCGGGCACCTGCTGCGGCTGCACCAGCCCTTGCATCCGGCCTCGGCGACCGGTGTCCGCGCGCGGCTCGCCGCAAGCGATCCCGCCCTCGATCTTCTGCCGGCGGACGTGGCCGCATTCATCGAGGAGAAGGGGCTCTACCGGCCGGCGCCGACGGCTCCGCTATAATTTCCGCCGAACTTTCCGAGTCCCGCACCCTTGTCCAATCCCGCACACGTCATCAAGACCCGTCTTCCCGAGCCGCCGCCGTCCGCGGACGCGCTGCTCCAGATCGCCCGCACCGCCGTCGCCGAGATCAAGGCCGTCGACGTCATCGACATCGACGTGCGTGGCCGCAGCAGCGTCTGCGACTTCATGGTCATCGCCTCGGGGACGTCGAGCCGTCATGTGAAGTCGATCGCCGACGAAGTCGTCAAGCATGCCAAGCAGCTCGGCTGCCAGCCGCTGGGCGTCGAGGGCGAGCGCGAAGCGGAGTGGGTGCTGGTCGATCTGGGCGACGTCATCGTCCACGTCATGCTGCCGCGCGTGCGCGAGTTCTATGCGCTCGAGCGCCTGTGGACCGTCGGCGACCAGCCGCCGGGCGAGGACCGCGGTCCGCGCGGTGCCTGATCGCGGCGCGCCGCCGCGCATCGGCGTGACGGCATGAAGGCGAAACTCGTTGCTGTCGGCGAACGCGCACCCGCCTGGGTCGCGGACGGATTCGCCGAGTACCGCAAGCGGCTGTCGCACTGGCTGCCGCTGGATCTGATCGAAGTCGAACCCGGCCTGCGCGGCAAGGGCCGCGACACCGTGCGTGCGATGTCAGACGAAGGCGCGCGCGTGCTCGGCGCGGTGCCGCGCGACGCGCTGGTCGTCGCGCTCGACGGCCGTGGCCGGCTGCATTCCTCGGAAGATCTCGCCCAGCGCCTCGAGCACTGGCGCATGCAGGGGCGAGATCTGGCGTTCCTGATCGGCGGTCCGGAAGGGCATGCGCCCGACGTGCTGGCGCGCGCCGACGAGCGCTGGTCGCTCGGCCCGCTGACGTTGCCGCACATGCTGGTGCGGCTGGTGCTCGCCGAACAGCTCTACCGCGCCGCGGCGATGCTGGCGAATCACCCGTATCACCGGGCGTAACTGACGACATCTATCGGCCGCCTGTGGGAGCGCGTTCGCGCGCGATTCCGGTCGTCCAGCTGCCGACGCACCCTTGGGATCGCGCGCAAGCGCGCTCCCACAGGCATCTTCGTACACGCAACCCGCCATCCCGGACATCGGGATGACGGGTGCGCGACGCCCCTCAGCCCTTCGACAGATTGAACGCGATCGGCACCAGTCCGATCGCCTCCACGGCTATCCCGTTGCGCATGGCGGGCTGGAAGGTCCACATCCGCTGCACATGGCGCAAGGCGGCGCGATCGAGGTCGCGGTTGCCGCTGCTGCGGTGGATGCGCACATCCATCGGACGGCCATCGGTGCCCACGTGGACTTCCAGCAGGACCACGCCCTCGGCGCCTGCGGTCAATGCCGCGCGCGGATAGTCCGGCGCAGGGGCATTCGCGTATTGCAGGGCAACGCCCGACATCGGCGTGGTGTCGATGGTCGGCATCGCCACCTCGACCGGCGGGCCCTCGAACGCGGGCAGCGCGGGCAGGGTGCCGCCGTCGACGACGACCGCAGCATCGACAGGCGCCGTGGGTGGCGTCGCCGGCCGCGGCACCGCAGGTGTCGGCACCGAAGGCGGCTGCACGATCTCGACCCGCTCGGGCGGACGCGGCGGCTGCGGCGGGGGCGGGGTGATCCACTGGAACTCCTGCTTGCGCTCGGGCAGGGCGCGGTCGATCACGTCCTGCGTCGCCGGCACCAGCAGCACCATGAACAGCATCGCATTGAGGGCGAGGGTGCCACTCAGGCCGACGATGCGCACGGCATCGGGACGGGGCGGCGCGTGGCGCGTCGTCGTGGGAATCGATCCGCGCATGCGGGGACCAGCGGGCTGCAGCACCATGCACCACCTCCTCATCGTCGGACCGGACGGCCCGTGGAAGCGTCAACGCGGCAGCGGGGGCGATGGGGTCGACCTGTCGCGCCGGCGCATCGTTCGCTTCGAAGCTGCGCCGGTCGGTCCATCGGGACAAGCCCATGCCGACGAACGGAAGTCTGTGCGGGACTGGCGGCGCGCGTACGGGCCCGACGTTCGCGCGCATGCGGTTGCGCGCGATGCCGATGTGCGCATACGACAGGGCCCGCGCATGGCGGGCCCTGTCGATGCAAGCGGCGCTGTGAGATCAACGCTCCGGCATGTTTTCCGCGTCGCGGTCCAGACCGCCGTCGTCCGGATTCTCGGTGTCCTGGGTATCGGCCGGCTGGTGGGCATCGCCCTTGTCGGTCGGGTTCTTCTCCGAATAGCCGGGGTTCTGGCCCGGCTTGACCGGCGGTTCGGGGGTGGTCCTGTTCTGGCTCATGTCAGCGTCCCAGTTCGAAAACGACGTCGAGGTTGGCGGTGAGCGTGGACTCACCAGGCGAGATGGACGTGTCGGCGCTCTCGGCCATCGCGCGCATCGCCATCATCGGGCGCGGCGGTGCCTGGAAGCCGCCACCTTCGCTGATGCTGACGATGCGGCGTACGCGCATGCCCAGCGAGTTCGCGTAGACCTCCGCCCGCGCCTGCGCCTTCTTCAGCGCCGCGGCGCGCGCTTGGTCCTGCACCGCATCGGCGTCGTCGATCTCGAAGGTCGGGCCGTTGATCTGGTTGGCGCCGCTGGCGACCAGGGCGTCGAGCACCTGCCCCAGCTTGCCGATGTCGCGCACCTTGAGGTTGACCGTGTTGCTGGCCTGGTAGCCGGTGATCGCCGGCGGCTGGTTCTCGGCGTAGCGGTATTGCGGGCTGAGGTTGACGCCCGAGGTCTGCACGTCGCGCTCGGCGATGCCGGCGGCCTTGATCGCCTGCATCAGCTTGGCCATCTGCTCGGCATTGGCGCGCATGGCCGCATTCGCATCCGCCGCCTGGGTCACCACGCCGGTCGACATGGTGGCGATGTCGGGCGCACGGCTGGCCTCCGCCTGGGCCGAGATCGACAGCAGGGTGCCGTCGCTGGGGGCGGTCTGGTGGGTGGTGTCCTGCGCGCTGGCGGTCATCGTCAGGGTTCCGAGGGCAAGGCCGCAGGCGAGCAGCAGGGGGCGGGGGATCAGGCGCATGAAGAGCTCCGGGGTAGGCGACCAAGGGTCGGGACGATCCGGTGAACGGGCCGTGAGCCGGACCGGGGTCGATGCGATTCAGCGGGCGGTCGGACAGGGCCCGCGCGGTATCCTTGGCCCATGCTGCATCTGGCTTCGCAATCCCCCCGCCGTCGCGATCTTCTGGCCCGTCTCGGACTGCCCTTCGGGCGGGTCGATGTCGACGTGCCCGAGGTCCGCGGCGTGGACGAACCGGCCGCCGATTACGTCCTGCGCGTGGCCGGCGACAAGGCGCGCGCGGGCTTCGACGCGCTGGGTCGCGATGACGCCGTGGTACTCGGCGCGGATACCGAAGTGGTGCTCGACGGCGAGGTCTTCGGCAAGCCACGCGACGCGGCCGATGCGGCCGCGATGCTGCAGCGACTGTCGGAGCGTACGCACCAGGTGATCTCGGCCGTGGTGCTCGTTGGCGCCGGTCGTCAGGTGCATGACGTCGTCGTTACCGACGTCACGTTCGACACGCTCGACGAGGCCACGATCGCGGCCTACGTCGCCAGCGGCGAACCGCATGGCAAGGCCGGCGCCTATGCGATCCAGGGCGGCGCAGAGTTGTTCGTCACCCGCATGGCCGGCAGTCATTCGGCCGTGGTCGGCCTGCCCCTGCAACAGACGGCCGCGCTGCTGCGATCGTTCGGACTGGACCCGCGGCCCTTCGCCGCCCTCGACGCTGGAGCCTGACCCCCGCATGTCCGAAGAGATTCTCATCAACGTGACCCCGCGCGAGACGCGCGTGGCGGTGGTCGAGAACGGCATGCTGCAGGAGTTGCACATCGAGCGCGGCTGGCGCCGTGGCGTGGTCGGCAACATCTACAAGGGCAAAGTGCAGCGGGTCATGCCGGGCATGCAGGCCGCGTTCGTGGACATCGGCCTGGAGCGCGCGGCGTTTCTGCACGCCAACGACGTCATGCGCGCACCCCAACCCGAAGGCGATGCGAACGGTGAGCATCCGCTCGGCCAGGCCGCACCGACGTTGCCGGTCACCGAACTACTGCGCGACGGTCAGGAGATCGTGGTGCAGGTGGTCAAGGACCCGATCGGCAGCAAGGGCGCGCGCCTGACTACGCAGATCAGCATTCCCTCGCGTTACCTCGTGCTGCTGCCGCAGTCGCGCGTGGTCGGCGTATCGGCGCGCATCGAGGACGACGTCGAACGCACGCGTCTGAAGACGCTGGTCTCCGAACTGTCCGCCGCGACCGGTGGTCACGGCTACATCGTGCGCACCAATGCCGAAGGCCAGAGTGCCGAGGCGCTCGCCGAGGACATCGCGTATCTGCAGCGCGCCTGGGCGCTGATCGAACACACCACCACCGATGCGCGCGTGGGCGTGCGCGTCTACGAGGACCTGACGCTGCCGATGCGCGCGGTCCGCGACCTGATGCGCCGCGACGTCGACAAGGTCAAGGTCGACTCACGCGACACCTACGAGAAGCTCTGCATCTTCGCCGCGCAGTATCTGCCCGCGCCCGGTCCGGCGGAGCAGGCGCGTCTGGTCGACCGCATCGAGTGCTACACGGGCACGCGGCCGATCTTCGATCTGTACGGCGTCGAGGACGAGATCGCCCGCGCGCTCAACAAGGAGGTGCCGCTGAAGTCCGGCGGCTATCTGGTCATCGACCAGACCGAGGCGATGACCACGGTCGACGTCAACACCGGTTCGTTCCTGGGCCAGCGCAATCTCGAGGAGACGGTGTTCCGCACCAATCTCGAAGCCGCGCAGGCGGTCGCGCGGCAGCTGCGGCTGCGCAATCTGGGCGGCATCATCATCATCGACTTCATCGACATGGTGGACGCCGAGCACAAGCGCCAAGTGCTGCGCACGCTGGAGAAGTCGCTGTCCAAGGACCACGCCAAGACCACGGTCTATGACTTCTCGCCGCTGGGCCTGGTCGAGATGACCCGCAAGCGCACGGTGGAAAGTCTCGAGCGCCAGCTCGGCGAAGCCTGCGGCGCCTGCGGCGGCCGCGGCATCGTCAAGACCGTCGAGACCGTGACCTACGAGATCTTCCGCGAGATCGTGCGCGCGGTGCGCCAGTTCGAGGCCGAGCGGCTGCTGGTGATCGCTTCGCCGAAGGTGGTCTCGACGATCACCGACGAGGAATCGGCGGCGGTCGTCGAACTCGAGGAATTCCTGGGCAAGTCGATCCGCTTCCAGTCCGACGAGCAGTATCTGCAGGAGCAGTTTGACGTTGTCCTGCTCTGAGGCCCATCTGCCATGCGCCGCGCGGCGACGCCCGTGACCGCGGCCTGGGCCGCGCGTCTGCGGCGCGCGCACGCGGGCGTCTGGTATCTCGCGCTGGCGGTGCTGGTGACGATGGCGCTGGTCGCCGTCGTCGTGGCGCAATTCGCGCTGCCGTGGCTGGAGCGCAATCCGCAGACCGTCGCGACGTGGCTGAGCGAGCGTGCCGGCCGACCGGTCGCGTTCGACACGCTCGATGCCGACTGGACCCGCCGCGGCCCGTTGCTGCGCGTGACCGGTCTGCGCATCGGCGACCCGGCGACCGCGGTGCCGATCGGCGAGGCCGAAATCCAGGTCGCGCAGTATTCGGGCCTGCTGCCAGGACGTTCGCTGACCGAGCTGCGGCTGCGCGGCATCGAACTGACGCTGCAGCGCAGCGACGACGGCCGCTGGCAGGTGCGCGGCCTGCCGGGCGCCCGCCAGGACGAGGGCGATCCGCTGGATGCGCTGCAGGGCCTGGGCGAGCTGCAGGTGGTCGATGCGAAGCTGACGATCGACGCGCCGTCGCTGTCGATCGCGCACACGTTGCCGCGCGTGGACGTGCGCATGCAGGTCGACCGGCGCCGCGTGCGTGCGGCGGCGCGGGCCTGGATCGAAACCGGCGGCACGCCGCTGGATCTGCGGCTCGACCTGCTGCGCGCGCACGGCGACGGCCGCGCCTACGTCGCGATGCCGCGCAACGATCTGCAGGTCTGGTCGCCCCTGCTGGCGCCGAGTGGCGTCGCGATCGGCGAGGGTCACGGCCGCGTCGCGGCGTGGATCGATCTCAAAGCGCGTCGCGTCGAAGCGGTGACCGCCGACCTCACCGTTGATGCGCTGTCGCTGCGCCGCGCCGCCGACGTCGCGCGCGGCGCGGCCGATGTGCCCACCGTCGTCTTCGACGGCGTACGCGCGCGGGCGCGCTGGGAACACGTGGACGGAGACTGGCGTCTCGACGCGCCGACGCTGCGTATCGTCCAGCAGGGGCGCGAGCAGGTGCTCGATGGTCTCGTCGTCGCCGGCGGCCGCCAGTGGGCGATGCACGCGGACCGTGTCGAAGTCGGGCCGCTGATCGCCCTGGCCGCGCTGGGCGACGGTATCGGTCCGTCGACACGTGCCTGGCTGCAGGCCGCGGCGCCACACGCGGTGCTGTCGGATGTCGCGTTCGCTGCGCGCCCCGGCGGCCCGCTGCGTGTGTCGGCGCGCATCGAGGACCTGGGCTTCGACCCCGTCGGCGAGACGCCCGGCCTGCACGGGTTCGGCGGCACCCTGCTGGGCGATGGCGCCGGCGTCGTGTTCCGGCCCGATCCCACCGCGCGGGCCGTGTTCGACTGGCCGGCCGGCTTCGGCGTGCCGCATCCGTTGCGCCTCGAGGGCGAGATCGCCGGCTGGCGCGAGGGCGCGGGCTGGCGCATCGAGACACCGGCGCTGCGCGTCGAGGGCGAGGGCTATGCGACCGACGCGCGCGGCGGCCTGTCCTTCGAGGGTGACGGCTCGCGGCCGCGTCTCGACCTTGCCGCCGACGTCGACGCGGCGCAGATTCCGGTCGCGAAGAAGTTCTGGGTGCGCCACCAGATGCCGGCGGTCGCGCGCGAATGGCTGGACATGGCGCTGGCCGCGGGCACCGTGCGCAACGGCCGCGGCATCGTCGCCGGCGATCTCGACGACTGGCCGTTCGGTCCGAAGGACGGCAAGGACCGCCGCGGCGTGTTCTTCGCCGAGGGCGACATCGAGGACGCGACGATCCGCTTCAACGAAGAGTGGCCTGCGTTGACGCAGCTCAACGGCCACGTGCGGTTCGTCAATGCCGGGTTCCAGCTCGACCCCTCGACCGGCGATCTGGTGGGCGTGCCGGTGCGCGATGTGACGGCGGGCATGGCGGATTACGCGCACAGTCCGGTGGTCGTGCAGGCCGCCGCCAATGCCGACGCGAAGCAGTTGCTGGCCATGATGCGGCAGAGCCCGTTCCAGGCCGACCAGAAGGAGACGCTGGACGCACTCGATGTCAGCGGCCCGGCGCAGGTCGCGCTGTCGCTGGCCGTGCCGCATGGCGCGCCGATGCACCTCGACGGCAGTGTGGCGCTGGAGGGCGTGGCGATGCGCGAATCGCGCTTCGATCTCGCTTTCGACGCGGTGCGTGGACGCGTGGCGTTCAACCAGTCCGGGTTCAACGCCGGCGCGCTGGCCGCGCAGTTGGACGGGCAGCCCGGCACGCTTGCACTGCGGGCCGGTCCCGGCCACGTGCGCCACGCGGCCAATGCCTTCGAGGGCGACCTCGACATGCCCTTCGAAGCCGAGGCGCTGCTGGCGCGTGCGCCCGATCTGGCGTGGCTGCGGCCGCATGTCGGCGGCCGTGCGCCGTGGCGTGTGGAAGTCGCCGTGCCGGCGGCCCAGCGCGAAGGTATGCCCGCGGCGCATCTGCTGCTGCGGTCGGATCTGGTCGGCACCACGCTGCGGCTGCCGGCACCGCTGGCCAAGCGCGCCGCTGCACCGTTGCGGACGACCATCGAAGCGCCGCTGCCGTTCGGCACCGGCGATGTGCTGGTGGGGTTCGGCGATCGCCTCGCCGTGCGCGCGCGCACCAGCGGGCCGCGCGCGGGCATCCGGGTCGGCATGGGCCAGGCGCGCGTCGACGAGGCGGCACCGGCGTCGGGCATCGTCGTCGGCGGTCGCACGCCGGTCGTCGACGTCATCGACTGGGTCGGTCTGATGGACGGTGGCGACGGCGACGGGCCGATGCTGCAGCAGGTCGACGTGACCACGGCCGACCTGCGTCTGGCAGGCGGACGGCTCGGCCAGACGCGCATCGTCGCGCGGCGCGGCGATGCGGCAACCGAACTGCGGCTCGACGGCGCGTCCCTGGCCGGCGATGTGCGCATTCCGGATGCGAACGGCGCGCCGGTCGCGATCACCCTGCAGCGCCTGCACTGGCCCGCGCCTGTGCCCAGGCCGGCCGCGACGGCGCAGACCGCGCCAGCGGCGCCGGCCATTGCCGGCATACCGGCCGCGACGCCGCGCGATGACGCGTTCGATCCCGCCGCGGTGCCGCCGATCCAGCTGGCCATCGACGACCTGCGTTACGGCGATCTGCAGCTCGGCCGTGTCGATGCGCGCTCGCGGCGCGTGCCGGGCGGGCTGGCGGTCGAACAGCTGCAACTGCGCGCGAAGGAACACCGCATCGACGTGACCGGCCGCTGGACCGGACGCGGCGCGCGTGCGCGCACCGCGTTCGAGGCCGACGTCGAGAGCGAGGATTTCGGACGTCTCGCGTCCGGGCTCGGCTTCGCCGGCAGCATCGTCGGCGGGCAGGGTCGGGTGGATTTCGACGCGGGCTGGCCGGGTGCGCCGAACGCGTTCCAGGTCGCGCAGCTGGAAGGGTCAATGCGCATCGCACTGCGCGACGGCCAACTTGTCGAAGTGGAACCGGGCGCGGGCCGCGTGCTCGGCCTGCTGAGCGTGGCCGAGCTGCCGCGCCGGCTGATGCTCGATTTCCGCGACTTCTTCAGCAAGGGCTTCGGGTTCAACCGCATCGCCGGCGACATCCGCTTCGGCAATGGCGTGGCGCGCGGCGAGAACCTCGTCATCGACGGGCCGGCGGCCGAGATCCGCATCCGCGGCAGCGCCGATCTGGCGGCGAAGACGCACGACCAGAACATCGAGGTGCTGCCCAAGACCGGCAATCTGCTGCCGGCCGTGGGCGCGTTGACCGCAGGGCCGGTCGGTGCGGCGGTCGGTGCGGTCGCCAATGCCGTGCTGCGCAAGCCGCTGGCGGAGATGGGCGCGCGCAACTACCACGTCAGTGGACCGTGGCAGGACCCCAAGGTCGAAGTGGTCGAGCGTCGCGAGGCCGCGCAGCAGGCGCCGGCGCCGGCAAGCCGGCCGCAGTCCGCGAACTGAAAGCCCGGGCAGGGTGGGCCCGGGTTGCCATCGCCCGCTTTGCCCCCACACTGGATGGATGTCCGAATCTCCTGTTTCCAGCGGCAGCGCGCTCGCGCTGGCCGAATCCCGCCTGCTGCTGCCCGCAGGTCTCGACACCACCGGTCTCGACCGCACGTTCTCCGCGCTGCTCGGCCCGGGCATCGACTTCGGTGACCTGTACTTCCAGCATTCGCGCCGCGAGAGCTGGTCGGTCGAGGACGGCATCGTCAAGAGCGGGTCGCATGCGATCGAGCAGGGCGTCGGCGTGCGTGCGATCAGCGGCGAGAAGACCGGCTTCGCGTATTCCGACGACATCGACGCGACCGCGTTGCTGACGGCTGCGACGTCGGCACGTGCGATCGCGCGCGATGGCCGCGCCCATGCGCCGCATGCGCTGGCGCGCACGCGCGCGCACGACCTGTATCCCGCGCAGGACCCGATCGACGCGCTCGGCAGCGCGGAGAAGGTCGACGCACTGCGACGCATCGACAAGCTGCTGCGCGCCGCCGATCCGCGCGTGCAGCAGGTGATGGTGAGCCTGTCGGGCGGCGTCGACACGGTGCTGGTTGCGCGCAGCGACGGCGTGCTGGCCGGCGACGTGCGACCGCTGGTGCGGCTCAACATCCAGGTGCTGGTCGAACACGACGGCCGCCGCGAATCCGGCTACGCCGGCTACGGCGGTCGCTACTCGTACGCGGAACTGCTGGGCGACGGCAAGCCGGAGCATTTCGCGCGCGAGGCCCTGCGCCAGGCGCTGGTGAATCTCGAAGCGATCGACGCACCCGCCGGCACCATGCCCGTCGTGCTCGGCGCCGGCTGGCCGGGCGTGCTGCTGCACGAGGCGGTGGGCCATGGCCTGGAAGGCGATTTCGCGCGCAAGGGCACCAGCACCTATGCCGGGCGCGTGGGCCAGCGCGTCGCATCGAAGGGCGTGACCATCGTCGACGACGGCACGCTGGCCGGTCGTCGCGGCTCGCTCAACATCGACGACGAGGGCACGCCGACGACCTGCACCACGCTGATCGAGGACGGCGTGCTGACCGGCTACATGCAGGACACGCTCAACGCGCGTTTGATGGGCGTCGCGCCGACCGGCAACGGCCGCCGCGAGTCCTTCGCGCATCTGGTGATGCCGCGCATGACCAACACCTACATGCTGGCCGGGCAGGACGACCCGCAGGACATGATCCGTTCGGTCAGGAAGGGCCTGTACGCGGTGAACTTCGGCGGCGGCCAGGTCGACATCACCAACGGCAAGTACGTGTTCTCGGCCACCGAGGCCTATCTGATCGAGGACGGGAAGATCACCGCGCCGGTCAAGGGGGCGACGCTGATCGGCAACGGTCCGGAGACTATGCAACGCGTGCGCATGATCGGCCACGACATGGCGCTGGACGAAGGCGTCGGCGTCTGCGGCAAGGACGGCCAGAGCGTGCCGGTCGGTGTGGGCCAGCCGCATCTGCTGATCGACCAGCTGACCGTCGGCGGTACGCAGGCTTGAATGCGGGCGTGGGACAGGCGGATGGCGTGCGTGCGCGACGCGCCATCATTCCCGCGGACGCGGGAATGACGGTTTCGAGGTCTCAGCGCGCCGCGTCGTCGTCTTCGCTCGACGGCGCATCGTCATGCGCGACGTCCTGCTCGCTGGCACCGGATGCGGCCGCGAACACGCCCCGCAGCTCGCGGAACAGTTCGCGGAACGCCGCCGGCGGCTTCTTCTTCGCGCGCTCGGCCAGCGCATTGCGCACCAGCTGGCGCAGCCGCTGGCGGTCTGCGTCGGGATACGCGTCGAGCAGTTCGGCCAGTGCCGCGTCGCCTTCGTCGAGCAGACGCGTACGCCAGGTCTCGGCGCGGTGCAGCAGTGCGGTCTCGATGCGCGCGGCGGTGCCGCCGGCATCCATCGCGTCGCGGATCTCTTCCAGCGTCTCGTCGCTCTCGCGGCGCATCTGCTTGGCCAGGAATGCCAGCTGCCGCTTGCGCGCGATGTGCGAGGTGATGCGCCGCGCGTCGGCGATGTGCGGCAGCAAGGTCTCGGGGACCGGCAGCTTGCCCAGCTGGTTCTCCGACAGCGCGACCAGGGCTTCGGCCAGCGCCAGCACTTCGAGTGCCTCGCGCCGGTTCTGCTTGCGGCTCGGCGACAGGTACTCGCCGGAATCTTCGTCTATGCCTCTCATTGCTACAGGATAAGTCATCCCCCATGTCCCACGCCCTGATCGCACCGCAATCGGCCGATGATTCGGCCGTCCGCCTCGACGCACTGGCCGCGCTGTCGCAGCGCCTGCTCGACCGCTGCCGCGCCGCCGGCGCCACCCAGGCCGATGTCTCGTGCTCCGAAGACGCGGGCCTGAGCGTCAACGTGCGCATGGGTGAGGTGGAGACCGTGGAGTCCACCCGCGACCGCGGCATCGGCGTGACGGTCTACTTCGGCAAGCGCAAGGGCAGCGCCAGCACCGCCGACCTGCGCGAGGACAGCCTCGCCGCAACCGTCGACCAGGCTTGCGCGATCGCCCGCTTCACCGAGGACGACGCGGCCTCCGGCCTCGCCGATGCCGAGCTGATGGCGCGTCCCGGCACCGACGGCCGGTTTCCCGAGTTCGACGCCTGGCACCCTTGGGCGCTGGACGCCGACACCGCGGTCGATCTGGCCCTGGCCTGCGAGGCCGCCGGCCGCGACCGCGATGCGCGCATCGGCAATTCCGACGGCGCTTCGGTCAGCACCTCGCGGGGCCTGAGCGTCTACGCCAACAGCCACGGCTTCGTCGGCGCCGAGCGCGGCAGCCACCACAGCATCGGCTGCGCGCTGATCGCCGGCGAGGGCGAGCGCATGCAGCGCGAGGGCTGGTATTCGGTGGCGCTGGCCAGTGGCGATCTCGAATCGCCCGACGCCATCGGCCGTCGCGCGGCCGAGCGCACGCTGGCGCGGCTCGATCCCCGGCCGCTGGCGACGGGCAGTTATCCGGTGCTGTTCCAGGCCGAGGTCGCGCGGTCGCTGATCGGGCATCTGCTCGGCGCGGTCTCCGGCGGCGCGCTGTACCGGCGCGCGAGCTTCCTGCTCGACAGCGTGGGCACGCAGTTGTTCCCGGACTGGTTCGGCATCCACGAGCGGCCTTTCCTCGAACGCGGTTTCCAGTCCTCGGCCTTCGACGCCGAAGGCGTGGCGACACGCGAATCGGCGCTGGTCGACGGCGGCGTGCTGCAGCGTTACGTGCTGGGCAGTTATTCGGCGCGCAAGCTCGGCCTGCAGAGCACCGGCAATGCCGGCGGTGTGCACAACCTGGAGATTCCGGCCAATGCCGGCGGTCTGGACGATCTGCTGCGCGGCATGGGCAGCGGCCTGCTGGTCACCGGGCTGATGGGGCAGGGCGTCAACGCGGTCACCGGCGACTACTCGCGCGGCGCCTCGGGCTTCTGGGTCGAGGGCGGCGAAATCCGCCATGCGGTCGACGGCATCACCATCGCGGGCAACCTGAAACAGATGTTCGCCAATATCGAGGCCGTCGGCACCGACATCGACCCGCGTTCGCACGTGCGCACCGGCTCGATCCTGGTCGGCCGCATGACGGTGGCCGGAGCTGAATGATCTATTCTCTGCCGGCCAGTCGCACCCGGTCCGGCGGTTGATCGGGGCGCGACCCAGCGATTACGTCCACATCGTTTTTCAACGGGGATTTCCATGAGCGAGTTCGAGAAGTACACCGCCGCGCCGGCGGCGCCCACGGGCGCAGCGCCTGCCGAAGAGCGGCAATGGGGCATGTTCGGCCACCTGGCCGCGCTGACGGGGCTGTTCACCGGCGGCGTCGGCAACATCGTCGGCCCGCTGATCATCTGGCTGATCAAGAAGGACACGATGCCGTTCGCCGCCGACCAGGCGCGCGAGGCCCTCAACTTCAACATCACCCTGCTGCTGATCGGCGTGGTGATGTTCCTGATCACCCTGGTGACCTTCGGCATCGGCGTCATCCTGACGGCGCCCCTGGGCATCATCATCGGCCTGGCCTGGCTGGTGCTGACGATCATGGCGGCGATCAAGGCCAACAACGGCGTGGCCTACCGCTATCCCTTCGCGATCCGGCTGGTCAAGTAAGCCGGCGCGTCGCGCAACAGGCCCCGGCGTCCGCGCCGGGGCTTTTTCGTGCGCGGCGTCCTGCGGGGTGCCGGAAGTCCCGGTGACCTCCAGGGCGCGACGCCGGCACTTTCCGCGCGCAGTGTGGACACACGGTTCACCCTGGAGATTCCGCCATGCACACCGCATCCATCGCACAGACCACGCCCGCACACGACAGCCGCCAGTGGGCGGCCGGCCTGCACATCGGTGCCTTGCTGCTTGCCGTGATGACCAGCTGGATGTCCGGACTGGCCGGCGCGTTGGTGGCCGGCGTCGTCTATCTGCTCAAGCGCGACGCGGATGCCTTCGTGGCCGAGCACGCACGCGAAGCGCTGAACTTCCACCTGAGCATGTTCGTCTACGCCTGCGCGATCGTTGTCGCCGCCATTGCCCTGGTCGGGGCGACCGTGCTGACGCTGGGCATCGGCGCGATCGTGACCCTGCCGGCCGGTCTGGTGCTGGCGACTGCGGCGCTCGGCCTCGCGGTGCTGTGGCTGGTCAGCAGTTGCGTGGCCGCCGTGCATGCCTGGAACGGCGAGCACTATCGTCATCCGCTGACGCTGCGGTTCTTCGGCGGCTAAGCGCGGCTCAGTAACTCCGCTCGATCGCGCGGCGGCCGAGTGCGGCCAGCGGCGCGGCGGCATCCCCGAACGGTGCGAGCGCATCGCGCATGCGCATCGCCAACGCGTCGAGCCGCGCGCGCGAGCCTTCGATGCCGATCAGCGCCGGGAACGTCGCCTTGTCCTGTGCGACGTCCTTGCCGGCGGTCTTGCCGAGCGTCGCACTGTCGCCTTCGATGTCGAGCAGGTCGTCGCGGATCTGGAAGGCGAGCCCCAGAGCATCGGCGAAATCGTCCAGGCGCGAGCGCGTCGGCGCATCGACGCCGGCGGCCAACGCACCCAGCGCGACGGCTGCGCGGATCAGCGCGCCGGTCTTCATCGCATGCAGGCGTTCGAGCGCTGCGATGTCGACGCTCTGCGCGCCGCCGGTCGCCGCGATGTCCAGGGCCTGGCCGCCGACCATGCCGTTGGCGCCCGCTGCACGCGCAAGCGCGGCGACCATCGCCAGCCGGACGTCCGCATCGAGCGGCGCCTCGGCCAGCAGCGCGAACGCCAGCGTCTGCAGCGCGTCGCCGGCGAGAATCGCGGTGGCCTCGTCGAAGGCGACGTGCACGGTCGGCTGGCCGCGACGCAGGGCGTCGTCGTCCATCGCCGGCAGGTCGTCGTGGACCAGCGAGTAGGCATGCACCAGTTCCACCGCGGCGGACGCGGCGTCGGCCGCTGCCTCGGGCGCGCCGAAGGCATGCGCGGTGGCGTGGACCAATAGCGGGCGCATGCGCTTGCCGCCGAGCAGCACCGCGTGGCGCATCGCCGCGTACAGTCGCGGCTCCCCGTCGGCGGCGGTGTCGAGTGCGCGCTGCAGGGTGTCGTCGGTGCGGCTGCGCCAGCTGTCGATCAGCGCGGCAGTCCCGCTGGCCGCGTCAGGCATCGGGATCGTCCAGCGCCGCATCGCCGAACGGCTGGGCGCGTTCGGGCGCCGCGGGATCGCTGAGCAGTTTCACGCGCAGTTCGGCCTCTTCGAGCGCCTGCTGGCAGCGGCGGTACAGGCCGACGCCGCGTTCGTAGGCGCCCAGCGAATCTTCGAGGCTCAATTCGCCGCCTTCCATGCGTTCGACCAGCGCTTCGAGCTGGGTCAGCGCATTCTCGAAATCGGCGACGGGGCTGGGGTCGGCGGCGGTCTTCTTCGGCATCTGCGGATTTTAAGCCATCGGCGCGTCGTCGGCGGTATGCAGCGCCCCTGGCGCAGCCCAGCGCAGGCGACGACCGCCCGCCCGCAGCCAGGCCTCGAAGCCGGCATCGAACACGAGATCACCGGCGGCCTGGACCAGGCCGTCGGCATCCAGCAGGAGCGGCAGGTGCGCGCGCTGCCAGGGTGGGATGTCCCGCGCCTGCAGCACGTGCTTGAGGCTGTGCGAATGCGCGCGGCCGGTCAGCCGGACGCGCTCGCCGCCGTGCCGCGCGCGTACCGTCCACCGCATGTCCGCCGGTGCGCCTTCGAGCCACAGGCGGCCGCCATCCGGCAACTGGAGTGGCACCTTGCCCGACCACGTGCTGGCGAAGTCCCCGGCCAGCGGTGAGCGGATCGGGCCAGCATGCAGCTGCGTGCGCCAGCGCTGCAAGCGATGGGCGGACCAGTCGAAGACCGGAACGCGATCCGCACGTCCTGTCGCCAGATCGGCCTCGCACCAGGCGACGGCGCGCGCGGGCAAAGGCGGCAGGCCGAGGGCGTCGATCCACTGCCGTAACACGCGCGCGCGTCGGGCCGAGGGCAGGGCCTGGAGGCGGGTCGTGTCGAGCACGGCGGGGTCGGACGTGCGTGCACCTGCAAGCGCGGCGACATCGTCCGGTGACAGCAGTGCCGTCGCGTCGGCCTGCAGCGCCGCCACGCCCGCCAGCGCCGCATCGGCCTGCGGCCAGCGGCTGCGCAGCAGCGGCAATACCCGGTTGCGCAGGAAGTTGCGATCGGCATCGTCGACGGCGTTGCTGGGGTCCTCGATCCAGTGCAGGCCATGGGCCTGCGCATAGGCGAGGAGCTGCGCGCGTGGCAGGGCCAGCAGCGGCCGCCACAGCCAGCCGGTGCCGAACCTGCGCCATGCCCGCATCGCGGCGAGGCCGTCCGGCCCGGACGCACGCAGCGCACGCAGCAGCACGGTTTCCGCCTGGTCGTCACGGTGATGGGCGAGGGCGAGCAGATCGCCCGGCGCCATCGACTGCGCGAACGCAGCGCGCCGCGCCGCGCGTGCGGCCGCTTCGAGGCCGTGGCCGGCATCGCGCGCGACGTCCACGCGCGCGACCTTGCAGGGCAGATCAAGCGTGTCGCACACGCGCCGACAATGCGCCGCCCAGTCGTCGGCCGCGGCCTGCAGGCCATGGTGGACATGCAGTGCCTCCAAGCCGCGTGCGCGCAGGTCCGGTGTGTGCGCCAGCACGTGCAGCAGCACCGTCGAGTCCAGTCCGCCGCTGTAGCCGACGACGATCCGGCCGTCCGCTTCGGCGAATGCTTCGGGACGTGGCAACGCGATCTGCATGCCGACATGGTAGCCGCGCCTTCGATTGCGACGCTGCGATCCGCAGATGCGCTCGCGCCGCCTTGTGTGCGGGCCTAGAGTCGGGGGCCGTCACGAGGAGTTCCGCCATGTCCGCACTGTTCGCGCCGTTCCGCCAGCGCGGCCTGACGTTGCGCAACCGCATCGCGGTCTCGCCGATGTGCCAGTACAGCGCGGTCGAAGGCGTGCCGGACGACTGGCATCGCGTCCATCTGGGCAGTCGCGCGGTCGGTGGCGCGGGGCTGGTGATGACCGAGGCCTGCGCTGTGTCGCCCGAGGCCCGCATCTCGCCGGAGGACGCCGGCATCTGGAACGACGCGCAGGCGCACGCCTGGGCACCGATCGCCGGATTCATCCGGGCGCAGGGCGCGGTGCCGGCGATCCAGCTGGGGCACGCGGGCCGCAAGGCCAGCACCTTCGCCCCGTGGCGCGGCCATGGCGCCGTGCCGGAAGATGCCGGTGGCTGGCCGGTCGTGGCGCCGTCGGCGCAGGTTTACAGCGACCGGTATCCCGCACCGCACGCGCTGGACGCGGCCGGTATCGCGCGGATCGTCGCCGACTTCCGCGCAGGCGCGTTGCGCGCACTCGACGCCGGGTTCGAGGTGATCGAACTCCACGCCGCGCACGGCTATCTGCTACACCAGTTCCTGTCGCCGTTGTCGAACACGCGCGACGACGCCTGGGGTGGCCGTTTCGACCATCGCGTGCGCCTGCTGCTCGACGTCGTCGACGCCGTGCGCACGGTCTGGCCGGACCGCCTGCCCTTGTGGGTGCGGCTGTCGGCGACCGACTGGGTCGACGGCGGCTGGGATCTTCCGCAGAGCATCGAGCTGGCGCGCCGGCTGACGTCGCGCGGCGTCGATCTGATCGACACGTCCAGCGGCGGACTGTCGCCGTTGCAGGCGATCGAGGCGGTGCCCGACTACCAGGTGCCGTTCGCGCGCGAGATCCGCGCGCAGGCCGGCATCGCCACCGGCGCGGTCGGGCTGATCACCACCCCTGCGCAGGCCGAGCGCATCGTCGCGGCGGGTGATGCCGACGTGGTGCTGCTCGCGCGTGAGCTGCTGCGCGACCCGTACTTCCCACGCCGGGCGGCGCGCGAACTCGGCGTGGAGATCGCAGCGCCCGCGCAGTATCTGCGGGCGTGGTGAGCGCCTTCAGCGGGTGAGCGCTTCGGTATTGCGCCTGAAGAGATCGGTGATGTCGAAGAACACCTCGCGCGTGCTTCTGTCGGCCATCGTCAGGGTCAGCTTGTCGTAATGCCGTCCGTTCTCGTGCACCAGCGCCTGCTGGGTGACCTTCTGCGCCCGCAGGACCTGCTGCACGAACGCGTACTCGTTGCTGACCAGACACGGATGCCAAGCGGTCCGGGGTGTCGCGCCGTCACCGCTGCTTTCGATGTGCTGCAACAAGGCATGTGCGAACGCGCGGCCTTCGATCAGTCGCTCGCGGTCGCCAGCACGGTTGGCGAGCGCATTGCGCAACATCTGCAACTGCACTGACGGCACCCGGTCGAGTTCACCGATGCGGCTCGCGAGTGCCGCGAGGATCGGCGCAGCCGCGGGCACCGTCTCGTCAGATGTCACCGCTGCGCCGACGGCGGCGCGCGCATCCCGGATCGCACTTTCGATTTCGAGCGGCGTCGGGGCGTCGGGGCGCGTGACCGCTGCGCAGGCCGCCTGCGCGGCGCCCGCCAGCGCGGGTGCACGGGCCGCGACCTCGCGCGTGTGATCGTCGGCCGCACGGGCCGGCGTGGCCGCGACGGTGGTCAAGGCACACGACAGCGCCAGCAAGGGAACGCTGTAGACAGCGGCGCGCATCTTCATCGAAGCATCCCTTCGTCGAGTGAGCGACGAGTCTGTCATGCGTCCGCGAAGAACCGTTGAAGGCCGGGCGACGCCGGTACGAAGGCGGTGCTCAGGCCGCTTCGTAGGCCCCGTAGCTGCGCAGGCGCTCGTACCGGCGCTGCAGCAGCGTGTCCATCGGCAGCTGTTCCAGCTGGTCGAGCTCGTTGAGCAGGACCGCCTTCAGGCGCGTCGCGGTCTGGCGCGGATTGCGGTGGGCGCCGCCGATCGGCTCGCGGATCACCTTGTCGATGATGCCCAGCGATTTGAGGCGCTTGGCGGTCAGGCCCAGCTGCTCGGCGGCATCGCGCGCCTTGGCCGCGTCCTTCCACAGGATCGACGCGCAGCCTTCAGGCGAGATCACCGAATAGGTGCTGTATTCGAGCATCAGCGTGCGGTCGCCGACGCCGATCGCCAGCGCGCCGCCCGAGCCGCCCTCGCCGATCACGGTGCAGATGATCGGCGTCTTGAGTTCGGCCATTTCCAGCAGGTTGCGGGCGATGGCTTCGGACTGGCCGCGCTCCTCGGCGCCGATGCCGGGGTAGGCGCCCGGCGTGTCGATGAAGGTCAGCAGCGGCAGCTTGAAGCGCTCGGCCATCTTCATCAGGCGCAGCGCCTTGCGGTAGCCCTCGGGGCGCGGCATGCCGAAGTTGCGACGCACCTTGGTCTTTGTGTCGCGGCCCTTCTGGTGGCCGATGATCACGACGCTGCGGCCGTCGATGCGGCCCAGGCCACCAACGATCGCGGCGTCGTCCGCATAGGCGCGGTCGCCGGCCAGTTCCTCGAACTCGTCGCAGAAATGGCGGATGTAGTCGTTGGTGTAGGGACGCTGCGGGTGACGCGCGAGCTGCGAGACCTGCCACGGGGTGAGGTCGCGGAAGATGTGCGCGGTGCGCTTGCGCAGCTTGTCGCGCAGGGTCGCCAGTTCGGCGTCGATGTTGACCGCCGGGCCGTCGCTGGCCTGGCGCAGTTCCTGGATCTTCGCTTCGAGATCGGCGATGGGCTGTTCGAAGTCGAGGTAGTTCGGATTCATTCGGGAGAGCCGTCCGTTCGGGAGCGGCCGCGGTGCGGACCCGGGCGCGACGCGCCACGCGGGGCCGGCCGGGGCCGGAAAGGGCGACAGTCTAGCCGACCGCGCCCGGGCAGGCCGTACGAGGGCGTCCGGAAGACGGATCCTTGCACGTTGCCGGAACTTGGCCGTCGGCCGTCAGTTGGCCCAGGGCTTGGCAATGTCCAGCCGGGCGATGCGCACGCCCGGCTGCGCGCGCAGCGTGCCGGGCAGTTCGGCGTCCACGCGTACCGAGTTGGCGCCGTTGACGTCCAGCGTGCCGGCGCTGCCCGATTCGAGCAGCAGGTCGAAGCGCAGCGGCGTCTTGCCCGGGCGATGCTGGGCCAGGACCTGTTCCACCCGCGCCAGCGTGCCGGGGACGCGCAGGTCGAGGCGCAGCGACAGCCGCCGCGCGTGTTCGGGGCAGACGCTGTGGAAATCCCAGCAGCGCTTCACCCGCAGGGCGAAGCCGCCGCTGAACTCGTCCTCGCGCAGGCCGCCCTCGACGATGAGGATGCGGTCGCGCGTCAGCAGGTGGGCGTACTCGGCGCTGGCGTCGGCGAAGAAGCCGCACTCCAGCCGGCCCCGGCCGTCGTCGAGCTGCACGAAGGCCTGCGAATCGCCGCGCTTGCGCATCGCGCCGACCTGGCCGGCGATGATGACCGTGGTCTCGGGGCGCCAGCTGTTGCCGCCGGCCTTCTGGTCACGTGCGGCCCACAGGCTGTCGAGCTGGCCCAGATCGGTGCCCACCAGCGCCTGCAGTTCGTCGCGATAGGGATCGAGCGGATGGCCGCTGAGGTAATGGCCCAGCGTGTCGCGTTCGCCGTCGAGCTTCTGCTTGAGCGGCCATTCCTCGCATTCGGGCAGGTCGATGTGCAGCGCCTCGCCGTCGCCGGCGCTGCTGCCGAACATGTCGACGATGCCGGCGTTGCGGTTGCGGGTGAGCTGGTCGGTGGCCTTGAGCGCTTCGGGCAGCTGCAGCATCAGCGAGGCGCGGTTCTTGCCCAGCGCGTCCAGCGCACCGGCCTGGATCAGCGCTTCGAGCGTGCGCTTGTTGAGGCGCTGCGAATCGACGCGGCGGGTGAAATCCAGCAGGTCGGTGTAGACGCCCGCATGCACGCGCGCCTCGACGACGTTCTCGCAGGCGCCGCGACCGACGCCCTTCACCGCGCCCAGGCCGTAGCGGATGGTCTTCGGATCGATCGCCTCGAACATGAAGGCCGAGGCGTTGACGTCCGGCGGCAGCACGTCGAGGCCCATCGTGCGCGCTTCGGCGAGGAAGCCGGTGACCTTGTCGGTGTTGTCCATGTCCGACGACAGCACCGCGGCCATGAATTCGGCCGGGTAGTGCACCTTCAGCCACGCGGTCTGGTAGGCGACCAGCGCATAGGCGGCCGAGTGCGACTTGTTGAAGCCGTACTCGGCGAACTTCTCCATCAGGTCGAAGATCTGCGTCGCCTGCACCGGGTCGACGCCGTTCGCGGCCGCGCCGGTCTCGAACTTGGCCCGCTCCTTGGCCATTTCCTCTGGCTTCTTTTTGCCCATCGCGCGGCGCAGCATGTCCGCCCCGCCCAGCGTGTAGCCGGCCAGGACCTGGGCGATCTGCATCACCTGTTCCTGGTAAACGATGACGCCGTAGGTCGGCGAGAGCACCGGCTCCAGGGACGGATGCGGATAGGTCACGTCCGTGCGGCCGTGCTTGCGGTCCACCCATTCCTTGTCCATCCCCGAACCCAGCGGGCCGGGACGGAACAGCGCCGCGAGCGCGATGATGTCCTCGAAGGTGTCGGGCTGCGCGCGCTTGAGCAGCTCGCGCATGCCGCGCGATTCGAACTGGAACACCGCCACCGTGTCGCCGCGCGCGAACAGCTCGTAGCTGGCGCGGTCGTCGAGCGGCAGGGCGGCGATGTCGAGCAGGTCCTCGCCGGCCGCGCTGCGACGCGCGTTGATCGCCTTGACCGCCCAGTCGATGATCGTGAGCGTGCGCAGGCCCAGGAAGTCGAACTTCACAAGGCCGATCGATTCGACGTCGTCCTTGTCGAGCTGGGTGACCGGATTGCGGCCGCGGCCGCCTTCGTCGTGTTCGGCGTACAGCGGACAGAAATCGCTGAGCGGCGAAGGCGCGATGACCACGCCGCCGGCGTGCTTGCCGGCGTTGCGGGTCAGGTCCTCGAGCTGCAGGGCGAGGTCCAGCAGGTCGTGGACGTCGTCCTCGTCGTTGTAGCGCGCGATGATCTCGTCCGAACGCCAGGCATCGTCGCTGCGCGACTTTTCGGTGCGCCCCAGTGCGTCCTCCAGGCCGATGCCCAGTGTCGGCGGCACCAGCTTGGAGATGCCGTCGACCATGCCGTAGGGATACCCGAGCACGCGGCCGGTATCGCGCACGACCGCCTTCGCGGCCATGGTGCCGTAGGTGATGATCTGGCTGACGCGGTCGCGGCCGTACTTCGCGGCGACGTAGTCGATGACCTCGTCGCGGCGGTCCATGCAGAAGTCGATGTCGAAGTCGGGCATCGACACGCGTTCGGGATTGAGGAAGCGCTCGAACAGCAGGTCGTAGGGCAGCGGATCGATGTCGGTGATCTTCAGCGCCCACGCCACCAGCGAGCCGGCACCCGAACCGCGCCCCGGGCCGACCGGGATGTCGTGTTCCTTGGCCCACTTGATGAAGTCCGAGACGATCAGGAAGTAACCCGGGAACCCCATCTTGCAGATGACGTCGAGTTCGACATCGAGACGTTCGATGTAGCTCTCGCGGGTATGCCCCGGCGCGAGCGGGTACTTTGCCAGGCGCTCGACCAGGCCCTCGTGCGACTGCGCGCGGATCCACGTGTCGAGCGTGTGCTCGCTGGGCACCGGGTAGGCCGGCAGGTAATAGGTACCCAACCGCAGTTCGAGATTGCAGCGCTGCGCGAGCGCCAGCGTGTTGTCGATCGCGTCGGGGACGTCGGTGAACAGCGCGGCCATCTCGTCGGCCGATTTGAAGTACTGCTCGCGCGTGTAGAGCTTGGGCCGGCGCGGATCGTCGAGCACGCGGCCGGTCGAGATGCACACGCGTGCCTCGTGCGCGTCGAAGCCGTCGGCATCGAGGAAGCGCACGTCGTTGCCGGCGATCACCGGCAGCGACAGATCGGACGAGACCTGCAGCGCCAGCGCGTTGTATACGGCCTCGTCGTCGAAGCCGCAGCGGGTGAGCTGCAGGAACAGGCGATCGTCGAAGACTTCGCGCCACTGCGCATACCACTGCCGCGCCTGGTCGTCGCGGCCGCCCGCGAGCAGTTTCGCGGCCGGGCCGTGACGCCCGGCGATCGCGAACAGGCCGGTGTTCGCTTCGCGCAGCCACTCGGGGCGCACGACGACGCCGTCGGTGCGATGGCCTTCCATCCAGGCGCGCGTCAGCAGGCGCGACAGCGAAAGGTAACCGTCGTGGTCGCGGCAGAGCAGGGTCAGCGTGGACGCCGGTTCATCGCCCTCGGCCAGCGAGATGTCGGCGCCCATCACCGGCTTGATGCCCGCGCCCTCGGCCGCGCGATAGAACTTCACCAGCGCGAACAGGTTGTTGCGGTCGGTCAGTGCCAGCGAGGGCTGGCCGAGCTTCGCGCAGCGTTTGACCAGCTCCTTGATCCGGATTGTCGAATCGGAGAGCGAATATTCGCTGTGGACGTGGAGATGGGCGAAGCGCGCGGACATTGCGGGGGCGTGGCGGCCGGAGTGTCAGGTTAGGGCCGGGGGCGGGGGCGGACAAGGCTTGACAGGGGACAGGTCGCGCTCTGGCGCGGAAGGCGCGTGCCGGCCCATCGGGAGCGGTTCAGTCGTGGGTATCCGACGCGGGGAAATCAGGCCGGCAAAGGCTCGGCGAAGAGGTCCGCGGTGGCAGGTTCTGCGACGGCATCCGACACGGCTGCGGGCAGCAGGCGGGACACCGGGGCGAAGCTCCGGCGGTGGTGCACGCAGGGGCCATGCGCGAGCAGCGCGGCGAGATGCGTCGGCGCGCCGTAGCCCTTGTGGCTGTCGAAACCGTAATCCGGGAACTGTGCGTGCAGCGCCACCATCGCGCGGTCGCGCGCGACCTTGGCGAGGATCGAGGCGGCCATGATCGCCTGCTCGGTCGCGTCGCCTCCGACGATCGCACGCGCGGGGCACGGCATCGCGCGCGGCACGTGATTGCCGTCGATCAGCACACGCTCGGCGGCAGGCGCCAGTGCCTGCACCGCGCGGGCCATGCCCAGCATCGTGGCCTGGAAGATGTTGACGCGATCGATCTCGTCGACCTCGACGAACTCGATGCGCCACGCGAGGGCGTGTTCGACGATGCGCGGATACAGGGCCTCGCGGCGCTTTTCGGTCAGCTTCTTGGAATCGTCGAGGCCGTCGATCGGACGCCTGGGATGCAGGATGACCGCCGCGACCACGACCGGTCCGGCCAGCGGTCCGCGGCCGGCTTCATCGACGCCAGCGATGCGCAGACGGCGGGTCATGGCGCGGGCGCCGGCAGGGCAGGCAGGGCCAGACGCGCCACCGCATCGGCAGCGGTCGCCGAGGCGCCTTGGCGCAACTGCAGGTGCAGATCACGATAGACCGGCTGCAGCGCATCGGCCGCCTGCGGATCCCGGAACCAGTGCAGCACGGCGTCGGCGAGGTTTTCCGGCGTGCAGTCTTCCTGCATGAACTCCGGCGCGATCGTCCTGCCGGCGAGCACGTTCGGCAGCGAGAACCGGTCGACGCGCATCAGCTTGAACAGGCGCACGATGAAAGCGGTGCTCGGCGCGATGCGGTAGCCGACGACCATCGGGCGCTTGGCCAGCAGCGCTTCGAGCGTCGCGGTGCCGGACGCCAGCAGCACGACGTCGCTGGCGACCATCGCGGTGCGGGCCTGGCCGTCGAGTACCTGCACGTCGAGCGCGGCGAACTCCGGGTGCGCGAGCAGGGTGTCGATCGCGGCACGACAGCCGGCGTTCGCCGCCGGCAGCACGATGCGCAGCCCGGGCATCGCAGCGGCGACGCGCGCGGCGGCATCGAGAAACACCTCGCCCAAGCGCGCGATCTCGCCGAGGCGCGAGCCGGGCAGCATGGCGAGCACCGGCGCGTCGTGCGGCAGGCCGAGCGTCGCGCGCGCGGCGCTGCGATCGGGCTCGAGCGCCAGCATCTCTGCCAGCGGGTGGCCGACGAAACGCGCATCGACGCCATGCTGCGCGTAAATCGTCGGTTCCATCGGGAACAGGCACAGCACCAGGTCTGCGCTGCGGCCGATCTTCGCCGCGCGCCCCTGTCGCCAGGCCCAGATCGACGGGCTGACGTAGTGCACGGTGCGGATGCCTTGGTCCTTGAGCGTGCGCTCGAGACCCAGATTGAAGTCCGGCGCATCGATGCCGATGAAGACGTCCGGCCGCCAGTCGAGCAGCCGCTTGCGCAGTGTCCTGCGCAGCTTCAGCAGGCGCGGCAGGTGTCGCAGCACTTCCGACAGGCCCATGACCGCGAGTTCGCCAGCGTCGTGCCAGGTTTCCATCCCCGCGGTGCGCATCGCATCGCCGCCGACGCCCGCGAACACCGCGCCCGGATGGCGCATGCGCAACTGGTCGATCAGGCCGGCACCCAGCAGATCGCCGGAGGCTTCGCCGGCGACGAGTGCGATGCGCAAGGGCGCGGCGGACGCGTGGTCGGGAATCAGTGAAGCGGGCGCGGGACTGGACACGGCGTCATTGTGCGGCATCGACAGCGCGTCGTGCCGCAAGCGTATCAACGCAGCAGCGGGCGATCGCCTGCATCGATGAAGTCGAGAAAGGCGCGGACATCGTCACTGTCCTGCGCCATCTCGGCCAGGCGCGCGCGCGCGTCGGCCAGCGAATCGCCGGAAACGTACAGCGCCCGGTAGGCGCGCTTGATCGCGGACGTCCGCGTCGCGTCGAAGCCGCGACGCTTGAGACCCTCGGCATTGATGCCGCGCGGCCGGCCATAGCCGTCCTGCGCCACCATCACGAACGGCGGCACGTCGCCGTTGACGAAGGCGCCCATGCCGATGAACGCATGCGCGCCGATCCGGCAGAACTGGTGGATGCCCACGAAGCCGCTGAGGATCACGTGGTCGCCGACCTCGACGTGGCCCGCCAGGGTGGCGTTGTTGGAGAACACGCAGCGATTGCCGACGACGCAGTCATGGGCGACGTGCGTGTAGGCGAGGAACCAGTTGTCGTCGCCGACGCGTGTGATGCCACCGCCGTCGCCGGTGCCGCGGTTGATCGTCACGAATTCGCGGACCGTGTTGCGATCGCCGATCACCAGCTCGGCGCGCTCGCCGGCGAACTTCTTGTCCTGCGGCTCGCCGCCGATCGCGGCGTGGCCGTGGAAGTGGTTGCCGCTGCCGATGCGCGTCGGCCCGTGGATGCTGCAATGCGGGCCGACGATCGTGCCGGCACCGATGTCCACATCGGGACCGATGATGGTGAAGGCACCGATGCGCACGTCCTCGCCCAGCGTCGCGCGGGGATCGACGACCGCGCTGGGATGGACCTGCGCGGCGCCCATGTCAGCGCGGGACCTCGGCGCAGAGGATCTCCGCGCACGCGGCCTGCTGGCCGTCGACGCGGGCGATGCCGCTGTACATGGTCATGTTGCGGATCTCGCGCTTGATCGTGACTTCGAGCTCGAGTCGATCGCCCGGCACCACCATGCGCGAGAACTTGGCCGCGTCCACCTTGACCAGATACGAGAGATTGCCTTCGCAATCCTTGCCCTTGGTCAGGTGCGTGAGGATGCCGCCGGCCTGCGCCAGCGCCTCGATCACCAGGACGCCTGGCATCACCGGCTGGCCGGGAAAATGCCCCTGGAAGAACTCCTCGTTGGCCGAGACGTTCTTCCAGCACACCACGCGCTTGCCGTGCTCGAACTCGACGACGCGGTCGATCAACAGGAACGGATAGCGGTGCGGCAACAGCTTGTGGACGCCGTCGATCAGGATCGGCAGCGAAATGTCGGTCGTCATGATTCCCCCTTCCCGAGCGCCGTGACGCGACGCGCGAGCGAATCGAGCTGGCGGATCCGCACGGCATTCTTCCGCCACTCGCGCGTGGGCTGGGCGGGAATGCCGGCCGAATACTCGCCGGGCTCGGTGATGGATGCCGACACCATCGTCATCGCATGGACGACGACCTTGTCGCAGATGTCGAGATGGCCGGCGACGCCGACCTTGCCCGCGAGCAGGCAATAGCTGCCGATCTTCGTGCTGCCGGCGATGCCGACGCAGCCCGCGATCGCGGTGTGCGCGCCGATGCGCACGTTGTGTCCGATCTGGATCAGATTGTCGAGGCGCACGTCCTCGCCGATCACCGTGTCGTCGAGCGCGCCGCGATCGATCGTGGTGTTCGCGCCGATGTCGCTGTCGTCGCCGACGACCACGCCGCCGAGCTGCGGCACGTTGACCCAGTGGCCGGCTTCCATCGCCAGACCGAAGCCGTCGGCGCCGAGTACGGCGCCCGGGTGGATGGTGACGCGCGCGCCCAGGCGGACGCGCTTGACCAGGGTGACGCGCGCGATCAGGCGGCTGCCCGCACCGACGACGCAGTCCTCGCCGATCACGCAACCAGGCCCGATCGTCGCGCCGGCCTCGACCACGCTGCGCGCGCCGATGACGACATGCGGGCCGATCGAGGCCGCAGCGTCGACGACGGCGCTCGGATCGACGACAGCCGTGTCATGGACGCCGACCGGCGCATCGGTGGCCGGCTCGAACAGCGCGGCGATCTTCGCGTAGGCGACGTAGGGATCCTTCGCGATCAGTGCGGTCCCGGCATGTCCGACGGCATCCGCCTCGCGCAGCACCACGATGCCGGCGCGCGTTTCGGCCAGCTGCGGGCGGTAGCGCGGGTTGGACAGGAACGCGAGCTGATCCGCGTTCGCCGCCGCCAGCGTCGCGACTCCCGACACCGCAGTGCCAGGATCGCCGTGGATGGCGAGACCGAAGCGCTGCGCGAGCGCTTCGGCGGTGTGGCGTGTGCTGGATTCCGTCATCGACAACGCGCGATCAGAACGCGCCGCCGAAGGTGAACTGCAGGCGCTCGACCTCGTCGCCCTGCTTGATCAGGTCGCCGGCGCCGCCGCGCACTTCCTTCTGCTGGCGCAGCGGGTAGGCGTAGCTGATCGAGATCGGGCCGACCGGCGCACGCCACATCAGCGCCACACCTGCCGACGCGCGCAGTTCCTTGGCATCCCAGCTGTCGACGTCCTTGTAGACGTTGCCGAAGTCGACGAAGGCCGAGATGCGCGCCGCCGGCGACTTGATCAGCTGCGGGAAGAACATTTCGGCCGAGCCGACCGTCTTGACCGCGCCGCCGATCGGCTGCAGGAAGGAGCTGCCCAGCGCTGCCTCGCGCGGACCGAGCGTGTTGTCGCGGAAGCCGCGGACCGAGCGCGCACCACCGGCGTAGAAGTTCTCGTAGAACGGCAGGCCGGTCGCAGTCAGCGTGCGCAGGTAATCCGAAGACGTCGGGTCGCACGGGTCGCTCGGCGGCGGACCGGGCACCTCGGTATCGGGGACACCGTCGCCGTTGCTGTCGGTGAAGGTCGGCGGGGTGAAGCAGACATTGCGCACCACATCGCTGCCGTAGCTGTCGCCGTAGCCGATCTCGGCGCGCGTGTTGAGCACGAGATGACGGTTGATGGGCCAGTACTTCGAGATCTCGTAGTTGAGCTTGTAGTACTCGGCGCTGGAACCGGGCAGCGTGGTTTCCAGCGAGACGCGCTGCATCATGCCGCGGGTCGGCTGCAGATAGTCGTTGCGGGTGTCGCGCGCCCAGGCCAGTTCACTGCGCCAGGCGTGGAAGGTGCGCGAGCCGAAGGCGTCGATGTAGTCGACGATCGATTCGGGCGACGAGCGGCGGAAGGCGAAGATCTGGTTGCGGTCCACGCCGAGCAGCAGCGAGATCGAGTCGTTCTCGGTCAGCGGAATGCCGAGGATCGCCTGGCCGGCGGCGCTGGTCGACGAATACTGCGCGGTGTTGAACTCGGAGTTGTCGAACTCGCGCCACCACAGGTTGTAGCCCAGCGACATGCCACCGTCGGTGAAGTACGGGTTCATGAAGGAGAACGAGTAGCGCTGCAGGTAGACGTTGCGCTGCGCTTCGACCGACACGCGGTTGCCGCTGCCGAGGAAGTTGTTCTGCGACAGCTGCACGGAGGTGGTCACGCCGGCGAGCTGCGAGTAGCCGAGGCCGAACACGAAGCTGCCCGAGGTGGTTTCGGTGACGCTGAAGATCACGTCGACCTGGTCGTTGCTGCCCGGTACCGGCTGGGTCTCGACGTTGACGCTGCCCGACTCGAAATAGCCCAGGCGCTGCAGGCGGACCTTGGAGCGGTCGACCGCGGCCTGCGAATACCAGCTGCCTTCGAACTGGCGCATCTCGCGTCGCATCACCTCGTCGGCGGTGCGGGTGTTGCCCTTGAACTGGATGCGGCGCACGTTGACGCGCGGGCCCGGCACGACCTGCATGTTGATCGCGACGGTGCGGTTCTCGCGGTCGACTTCCGGAATCGGATTGACCTGGGCGAAGGCGTAACCGATGTTGCCCAGCGCGGCGATGATCGCGTCCGAGCTCAGTTCCAGCAGCGCGCGCGAGAACACCTGGTCCTTCTGCACGAAGACGCGGCTCTCGATGTCTTCCTTGGGCAGCACCGTGTTGCCGGTGACCTGCACGTCCGACACCTTGTAGATCTCGCCCTCGGTGATGCCGGCGGTGATGAACATGTCCGCCTTGTCGGGGCTGATCGAGACCTGGATGCTGTCTTCGCTGAAGTCGATGTAGCCGCGGTCGAGATAGAAGTTGTGCAGCTTCTCGCGGTCGCCCTCGAGCTTCTCGCGGGAGTACTGGTCGTCGCGGCGGTACCAACTGAGCCAGTTCGACTCGCCCGATTCCCAGTTGTCGGTCAGCGTGTCGAGGTCGTAGACCTCGTTGCCGACGATGTTGATGTGGCGGATCTTGGCCGCCTTGCCTTCCTCGACGTTGATGGTGACGTCGACGCGGTTGCGGTCCAGGCGCGACACCGTCGGGGTGATCTTGACGTTGTACTTGCCGCGGTTGTTGTACTGGCGCACCAGCTCCTGGGTGACGCGGTCGAGCGCCAGGCGGTCGAAGGTCTCGCCCTCCGACAGGCCGATGTCGGTCAGGCCCTTGAGCAGGTCCTCGGTCTTGATGTCCTTGTTGCCGGTCAGCGTCAGGCGGTTGATGGCCGGGCGCTCGGTGACCGTGAACACCAGGATGTCGCCCTGGCGCGCGACCTGCACGTCCTCGAAGAAGCCGGTGCGGTACAGCGCGCGCACCGACTCGGAGATGCGCGTGCTGTTGATGGCATCGCCGCGCTCGACCGGCAGATAGGTGAAGACCGTGCCGGCGCCGATGCGCTGCAGGCCGTCGACGCGGATGTCGCTGACGGTGAACTCGCTGGCGCCCGGTGGTGCCAACGGCGGCAGGGCGGCGGGCGCGGTGGCCGACGTCTGGGCCCAGGCCGGAGCGGCGATCACCGCGGCGAGGGCGAGGGCAAGCAGGCGGCGGTCGGGCATTCGCGTCATCTTTGGATCCGGGTAGGGGAGGGGTTCCGGCGTGTGTGGCACGGCGGAAACCGGGTCGGTGGCAGGCATCAGCGCACGAGTTGGAGGATGTCGTTGTAGAACGCCAGGCCCATCAGACTGGCCAACAGGGCCATGCCGACGTACTGCCCGGCCACCATCGCGCGCTCACTCACGGGGCTGCCTTTGACCAACTCGATAAGGTAATACAACAGGTGTCCCCCATCCAGCAGCGGGATGGGGAGGAGGTTCAGGATCGCCAGGCTCAGCGACAGCAGGGCGAGGATGGTCAGGTACCAGGCGACGCCCTGGTTCGCGTAGGTGTTGGCAGCCCGGGCAATGGTGATCGGGCCGGCGACCGTGTTCTCGATCGCCACCCGCCCGGTGAACGCGCGTCCGATCATGCCCACCAGCTGGCCGGTCAGGTGGCCCACTTCGTGGAATGCGGCTGGCACCGATGCGAGTACGCCGTAGCGTTGGATCGCGTCCTTGGCGGGCGGCACGAAGGCCTCCGGCGCAATGCCGAAGGCCCAGTATTCGCCGCGGCCGTCCGGCAGTTCCGCGCGCCGGGGCGCCATTTCCAGCGCGAGCCGTTCGCCGTCGCGCTCGACCTCGACCATCGCCGTGCCGCCCTGGTCGCCCAGGCGTTGCACCAGCGGGCCGATGTCCTCGAACACGCGGACCGGGCTGCCGTCGATCGCGGTCAGGCGATCGCCCTCGGCGAGGATGCCCCAAGCCGCCGAGCCTTCCTCGACGCGGCCGACCACCGCCGGCAGCAGCAGATGCCGCGGCCACAGACCGATGGATGCGGCGATGCGGCGCTGGTCGAAGTCGGACGGCAGCGAGGACAGCGCGAGTTCGCGTACCACCGCACGGTCACGCTCGTCGGTGACCTGCAATGCGACGTCGCGGTGATCGAGCGCGGCCGGCAGCAGGGCCAGCTGCACCTCCATCCAGGTCGGGGTCTCGCGATCGCCCACCGCATCGATGCGGTCGCCTGCGCGCAGCCCCGAAGTTTCGGCGATCCCGCTGACCTGGCCGACGACCGGCGCATAGTCCGGGCGGCCGATCACGAACATCGCCCACAACAGCGCGACGCAGAGAATCAGGTTCGCCACGGGACCGGCGGCGACGATGGCGATGCGCTTCCACACCGACGCGCGATTGAAAGCCTCGTGCGCCTCCGCCTCCGGCACCGGCGCCTCGCGCTCGTCGAGCATCTTGACGTAGCCGCCCAGCGGAATCATCGCCACCTGGTAGACGGTGCCGTCTTTGCCGGTGCGCGACCACAACGCGCGCCCGAAGCCGATCGAGAACCGCAGCACGCGCACGCCGCAGCGGCGCGCCACCCAGTAGTGGCCGAACTCGTGGAAGGTGACCAGCACGCCCAGGCTGACGATCAGCCACCACACCGAGCCGAGGAATTCAGACATCACGCATGCTCAGTGGAGGGTGCCGGTGGTGAGCGCCTGCGTGGCGACGTCGCGCGCACGCGCGTCGGCATCGCGCAGCACGTCGAGCGACGCCGCATCGGCGGCGGGGAGCGTGGCGAGCACATGCTCGACCAGCGCAGGGATCGCCAGAAAACGCAATTGCCCCTGAAGAAAGGCTGAAACGGCCACTTCGTTGGCCGCGTTGAGCAGGGCGGGCGCGGTGCCGCCGGCGACCAGCGCGGCGCGGGCGAGCGCCAGGCAGGGGAACGCGTCGGTGTCGGGCGATTCGAAATCCAGTCGCCCGTGGCGCAGGAGATCCAGGCCGGCCACGCCCGAGGCGATACGGTCCGGATAGCCCAGTCCGACCGCGAGCGCGGTGCGCATGTCGGGCAGTCCGAGCTGCGCGAGCGTGGAACCGTCGATGAACTCGACGAAGGAGTGCACCAGGCTCTGCGGATGCACCAGCACGTCGAGGCGGTCGGCCGGCATGCCGAACAGGTGGTGGGCTTCGATGAGCTCCAGTCCCTTGTTCATCAGCGTGGCCGAATCGACGGAGATCTTCGGACCCATCGACCATTTCGGATGCGCGACCGCCTGCGCCGGCGTGACGTCGGCCAGCTGCGCACGACTGCGACCGCGGAACGGACCGCCCGAGGCCGTCAGCACGATGCGCGCGACGCCGCTGCAGTCGCCGTCGGCGGGCAGGCACTGGTGGATGGCGTTGTGCTCGCTGTCGATCGGCACGATGGTCGCGCCGGCCTCGCGCGCGGCCTGCAGCATCAGCTCGCCGGCCAGCACCAGCGACTCCTTGTTGGCCAGCAGCACCCGCTTGCCGGCGCGCAGCGCGGCCAGCGTGGAATCGAGACCGGCGGCGCCCACGATCGCCGCGACCACGGTGTCGCAGGCATCGGCATCGCGCGCCAGGGTGTCGAGCGCGGCCATGCCGGCGTGCGGCACGGTGGCGAGGCCCGCCGCGCGGAGCGCGTTCGCGAGCGCATCGAGCAGATCCGGATCGGCGATGACCGCATGGTCGGGGCGATGGGTGACGCACAGGGCGACCAGCGCCTCCACATTGCGACCGGCCGCCAGCACGCTGGCGCGCAGCCGCCCGGGATGCCGGGCGATGACGTCCAGCGCGGACGTGCCGATCGAACCGGTCGCGCCAAACACCGCGACGCGGCGCAGCCCGTCTGGAACCGTGGCCATGGTCAGAAGCCGAGCCAGATCTGGCCGAAGGCGAACACCGGCAGCGCGGCGAGCACGCTGTCCAGACGGTCGAGGACGCCGCCGTGGCCGGGAATCAGCGTGCCCGAATCCTTGGCACCGACATGGCGCTTGAGGAGGCTCTCGAACAGGTCGCCGACCACCGACGCCAGGACGGTCGCCATGGCGACCAGCGCGACCAGCGGCAACTGCGCCGCCGTGGCACCGGCCAGCGGCGCGAACGCCACCGCCACCAGTACGCCGGCCGCGACACCGCCCGCCAGGCCTTCGACGGTCTTGTTGGGGCTGATGCGCGGTGCGAGCTTGCGCTTGCCGAACTTGCGACCGGCGAAATACGCGCCGGTGTCGGTCGCCCAGACGATGGCCAGCGCCAGCAGCAGCCAGCGGTTGCCGTGTTCGCCGTTCTCCCCGGCATGGATCACGCACAGCGCCGCCCAGGCCGGAATCACCGCCAGCGTGCCGGCGGCGAGCTTGAACACGCGGGCTTTCGTGTCGTGATCGGACGCGAAGTCGTAATGGCGCAGCCACAGCGTCGCCAACAGCCACCAGGCCACGCCGACCATCGCCAGGATCTTCAACAGCACCAGCGAGCCGCCGCCGGTGGCCGAGGCCCAGACGATGGCCACCATCAGCAGCAGGTTCAAGGCCAGCAGCGCGGTGCGGGCGAGGGTGTCCTCGATGTCGGTCAGGCGCAGCCATTCCCACAGCGCGGCGAGGAAGATGATCGCCGAGACGGCCGCCATCCACGGCGTGTTGAGCAGCAGCACGGCGGCGATGGCGGTCGGGGCCATCAGCAGCGCGGCGATGACACGGGTGCGGGTCATGGGTGGCGGCCCTCCATGGGCGATGCGGCCTGGGTGGCGGCGATCTGCTCGCCGGTCAGCCCGAAGCGTCGTTCGCGCGAGGCGTAGACGTGCAGGGCCTGCTCGAGTTCCTCGACGCCGAACTCCGGCCACAGGGTCTCGGTGAACCACAGTTCGGTGTAGGCCAGCTGCCACAGCAGGAAGTTGCTGACGCGCAGATCTCCGCCGGTGCGGATGAACAGATCGGGCGCCGGCAGGTCCGCCAGGGCGACGCGCGCTCCCAGCGTGGTTTCGTCGATGTCGTCGGCCTTCAGTCGTCCGGCCGCGACGTCCTCCGCCAGCGCGCGTGCCGCCATCGCGATGTCCTGCCGACCGCCGTAGCTGGCCGCCACGTTGAGCGACAGCCGCGCATTGCCGGCGGTCTGCGCTTCGGCCGCGGCCATGCGCTGGCGGATCGCCTCGCTGAAGCGGCTCCGCTCGCCGATGAAACGCAGGCGCACGCCACGGCGGTGCAGTTCGCCGACCTCGCGGTCCAGCGCGCCGAGAAACAGCTTCATCAGCGCGCCGACTTCCTCGTCCGGGCGCCCCCAGTTCTCGCTCGAGAACGCGAACAGGGTCAGCGCCTCGACGCCGCGTTCCAGGCAAAAATCGATGCAGACGTTGACCGTGCGCGCGCCGGCGCGGTGGCCGATCGCGCGCGGGCGCTTGCGGCGCGCGGCCCAGCGCCCGTTGCCGTCCATGATGACGGCGATGTGGCGGGGAACGGGACCGGTCTGGGACGGAATGTTCATGCGGACCGCAGGCGGGCCGTCAGACCGTCATCAGTTCCTGTTCCTTGCCCTTGACGACCTCGTCGACGTCCTTGATCGCCGCGTCGGTGACCTTCTGGATGTCGTCTTCCCCGCGGCGCACGTCGTCCTCGGAGATCAGCTTCTCCTTGAGGAGTTCCTTGATCTGCTGGTTTGCGTCGCGGCGGATGTTGCGGATCGCGACCTTCGTGTCCTCGCCTTCGCCGTGCACGACCTTGGTCAGCTCCTTGCGGCGCTCCTCGGTCAGGGCGGGCAGGTTGAGGCGGATCGTGGTGCCGGCGGTGTTCGGGGTCAGACCGAGGTCGGAGCCGAGAATCGCCTTCTCGATCGCACCGACGATCTGCTTCTCCCACGGCGTGATGACCAGCGAGCGCGCATCCGACACCTGCACGCTGGCGACCTGGCTCAGCGGCATGTCCGAGCCGTGGTAGTTGACCTTGATGCTGTCGACCAGGGCGGTCGAGGCGCGGCCGGTGCGCACCTTGACCAGCGTGTGCTTGAGCGCTTCGACGCTCTTGGCCATGCGGGTCTGGGTGTCTTTTTTGATGTCGTTGAGCATGCGCGGCCCCGGTCCGTGTGCGGAATCGGACGATTATAAGCGTCCGCGACCGGCGACGGGGCCGTGGCGTATGCGGCGGCGCGGCACGCAGCCGCGCCTGGCGGGCTCAGTTGCGGCCCTGCACCAGGGTGCCGATCGCCTCGCCACGCAGGATGCGCAGCAGCACGCCGGGCTGGCTCATGTCGAAGATGCGCAGCGGCAGATCGGAGTCGCGTGCCAGTGCGAAGGCCGCGGTGTCCATGACTTCCAGACCCTGGCTGATGACCTCGTCGTAGGTCAGGCGGTCGTAGCGCTTGGCGCCCGGCACCTTCTTCGGATCGGCGTCGTAGACGCCGTCGACCTTGGTCGCCTTGAGCAGCAGGTCGGCGCCGATCTCGATGCCGCGCAGCGCAGCGCCCGAGTCGGTGGTGAAGAACGGGCTGCCGACGCCGGCGGCGAAGATCGCGATGCGGCCCTTCTCCATGTGCCGGATCGCACGGCGGCGGATGTAGTCCTCGCAGACGTCGTTGATCTTGATCGCGCTCATCACGCGCGCGCGCGCGCCGCGCTTCTCCAGCGCGTCCTGCATGGCGAGTGCGTTGATGACCGTGGCGAGCATGCCCATCTGGTCGCCCGTCACCCGGTCCATGCCGCCGGCCGCGAGGCCCGCGCCGCGGAAGATGTTGCCGCCGCCGATGACCAGGCCGACTTCGGCGCCGGCCTTCTGGGCCTCGATCACCTCGTCGGCAAGACGGCCGATGACCTTGGGGTCGATGCCGTAATCCTCGTCGCCCATCAGGGCCTCGCCGGAGAGTTTCAGCAGGACGCGGCGATAGGCGAGGGGGGAAGACGACATGCGCAGGACTCCGGGGGCGAGGACGCTGCGGATTCTAGGGGATCGGTCCCCGCGATGCGCGCCCGGAACGCGATGGAACGCTCAGTCGCGCTGCGTCGAGGCGCCGTCTCCATCGTCGTTCGCGTCTGCCTCGGGGGCGCGATTGCCTGCGCCGCTGTCGCGCTCGCCGGCTCGACCTGCGGCCTTGTCCGTATCGACCTTGCGGACGAATCCGGGACCGGCGGTCAACGATGCGTCGTTGCCTTCGCCCGAGGTGTTGTTGTCGTCCGCGTACTCGTCGCCGTTCGAGGCCATGCGGTCGCCCGTGGCACGGTTGCCGCGCGATGTCGTCGCCGGCGATTTTTCGGGTGGCGTCTTCTGGGTCATGTCGGAGGTCTCGAGGGGGGTCGGGTCAGGCTTGCGCGCCATGCGGAGCGCGGACGTGAAACCCGGTTCCGGGCGTGCAACAAGCGCCGGGCCGGGCGCGGGTTTTCAGACTTTTCTGAGCAACGTGTTCAGGATTTTTCGCGGCATGCTTGGCGGTCTCTACGGCAGCAAGAGCGGCTTCCTTGCACGGAGCAGCCCAGACCCCGGACGCACCCGACCACGCCAGCCCCCAGTCGCGACGGCTCCGCTCGGTCCGGGCCATGCGCAACGCGGGTCTGTGGCTGGGGGTCGTGCTGAGCGTCGGGCTGCTCGTCCTGGTGCTGCTGGACCGCGAGGCCCGGCTGGAGGCGGCCTCGCGACAGAGCATGGCGCTGGCGACCGGCGTGGACCGCCTGTTGCACTACGAACTGCGCAACATCCAGCGCGCCATGCATGCCATCGAGGCCGAGCGCCTGTTGCACGACGACCTGCCGGCCGAGCAGGCGAGCGCACACGTGGACCGCTGGGTGCGCAGCGTGGTGGCGCGGCATCACGAGCTCGACGACATCCTGCTGTTCGACCTGCAGCGCCGGCCGCACCGCAGCGCCGACCAGCGGGTGGTCGAATGGGTGGCGGCGTTGCGCCACGGCGCCGATCCGATGCACGCCGGCCCGTTGCTGCCGCTGCCCAAGGGCGCCCTGCTGCCGCTTGCGGTGCCGATGCAGAGCGGTGGCTGGACGGTCGCGCTGTTCCGCACGCACGAGCTGCAGAACATGGTCGATGCGCTCGACATCGGCGACGAGGGCAGCGCGACGATCTACACCCAGGCAGGTGTGGTGGTGGCGCGCTTCGGACGCAGCGGTACGCATGTCGGGCGACGGGTCGACATTCCGGCGGAGGTGTCGACCGAAGGCGCCCGCTATCGCGAGCACATGGTCAGCCAGCTCGATGGCGTCGAGCGCGCGGTGACCTTCAGCAATACCAGCGACTATCCGTTCCTGGTGAGTGCGGGCATCGGCGTGCATGAAGCGCTGACGCCGTGGCGGATCTACGCGGCCGCCGCACTCGTGCTCGGCCTGGTCTACTGGATCGTCTTCGGCATGGTGGTGCGCCGCGCGCGTCGCGACGAGCGCGCGCGCTTCGGACTGGCGGCCGAAGTCGCCGAACAGGCGGACTGGCTGCAGCAGGCGCAACTGGCATCGGGCACGGGCGTGTGGCGGCTCTATCCGCAGGCGGGCTATGTGCGTGCGACCGACGAAATGGCCGCGCTTTACGGACTTCAGGCCCGGGACGGCCGCATTCCGGTCGAGGCCTTCTTCGAACGGATCCACGAGGACGACCGAGCGCGCATTGCCGCCGAACTCGCCGCCTCGCAGGTCGATCGTCAACCCTTCGTGCAGGAGTACCGTGTCTGCCTGCCGGACGGCACGGTGCGCTGGCTCAAGGCGCGCGGTGCGACGATCGAGGACGGCTCGACCGGAATGCTGATGACCGGCACGGTCACCGACGTCACCGATCGGCGCGACGCCCAGCAGCGCATCGAGCGTGCCGAACAGCAGTTCCGCCATCTGTTCGAGCGCAATCCGCTGCCGACCTGGGTCTACGACCTGCAGACCCTGCGCGTGCTGGCGGTCAACGAGGCGGCGGTGGAAACCTACGGTTACAGCCGCGAGGATCTGCTGGACATGCGCGTGACCGATCTGCTGGCGCCCGAGGATCTGGAGGCCGGGCGCGAGGCGCTGTCGCCCGGCGGCGGGCAGGGCGCGCAGGACCGCCCCTGGATGCTGATGACCCGCGACGCACGCCACGTGGAAGTGCACGTGCATGCGCGCACGATCGACGTCGACGGTCGGCCTGCGCGGCTGGTGCTGGCCGAGGACATCGGCGCGCGAATGAGCTACGAGCGTGACCTGGCCTGGCGCGCCAGCCACGACCCGACCACCGGCATGCTCACGCTGGCCGCGTTGGCCGAGCAGCTGGATTCCCACTGTGCGGCCGACGGCGGCCACGGGTTCTCGGTCGCCTACGTGCAGTTGCGCGATCTCGAGCTGATCGCGCCCACGCTCGGACGGCGCGCGGGCGAGAACATCCTGTGCGAGGCGGCGGCGCGTTTCAGTCGCGTCGCCGAACGCTACGGCGCCGCCGGTTACATGCCGTCGGAAACCTTCGTCATCGTCGCGCTCGTGCCGCAGGACCTCGAAGCGATGGTGGCGGCGCTGGTCGAGGCCATCGGCCTGCCGGTCGAGTCGGAAGGCGGCAAGTTCGCGCTCGAAGCCTGGATCGGGCTGGCCAGCGGGCCGTGCGAGGACGGCGGGGCGGAAAAGGTCATCGGCCACGCCGCACTGGCCGCGCTGCACGCGCGGCGCGAAAACCTGCCGGTCGTGCAGTACAGCGCGGCGATGGCCGAGCAGGCATCGAGCCGGCTGGCGATGGTGCGACAGCTGCGACAGGCGCACGAGCGTGGCGAGTTCGAGCTGCATTTCCAGCCGATCCATCGCCTGCACGACGGCAGCGTCGCCGCGGTCGAGGCGCTGCTGCGCTGGCGCCAGGCCGACGGCAGTTACATCTCGCCGGCCCAGTTCATCCCGCTGTGCGAGGAGTCGGGCCTGATCGTGCCGATCGGCGCCTGGGTGCTCGAGGAGGCGGCGCGGGTGCATGCACGGCTCGTCGAGATCGGCTGCGGCGACGTCGCCATCGCGGTCAACGTGTCGGCGGTGCAGTTCGAGGCGGACATGAATCCCGGCGCGATCCGGCGCCTGTTCGAGCGCCACGCGCTGCCGCCCCACGCGCTGCATCTGGAACTGACCGAAAGCGTACTGCTGCGGCATCCCGACGATGCGCGCGTGCTGATGCGCACGCTGCGCGACGAAGGCCTGTGCCTGTCGATCGACGACTTCGGCACCGGCTTTTCCAGCATGGCCTACCTGCGCGAACTGCCGCTCGACCATCTGAAGATCGATCGCGCCTTCGTGCGCGACGTGACCGGCGATGCGCGCAGCGCGGCCATCTGCCGCGCACTGATCGCGCTGGGCCACGGTCTGGGCCTGGCGATCATCGCCGAGGGTGTCGAGGAGGCCGCACAGCTCGAATGGCTGCGTGCGCATGGCTGCGACCAGGCGCAGGGCTACCACCTGGGGCGTCCGATGCCGATCGACGCCTTGCTCGCCAGACTCGCCGGCGGTCCCGTGCCGCTCGACTGACGGCAGACGCGCGCATCGCTTTCATCCGGCATGCGGCATGCTGCAACGCCGCCCGGTGATGTCCGATGCCTCGTGCGCCTCTCCGCTTGCTCGTCGGCGTCAGTCTCGCCACATCCGCCACGCTCGCCTGCGCCGGTGAAGTCGACCGACCGGCCCTGCTGATCGAGTCCGCCCACGTGATGACGATGACGTCCGAAGGCGATCTTGCCGATACGGATGTGCTGTTGCGCGATGGACATATCGTCGCGATCGGTCGCGATCTCGATCCTGCTACTCACGGCGTGTCCCGGGTCGAGCGCATCGACGCCCGCGGTCACGTCGTGCTGCCCGGCTTCGTCGACACGCATTCGCATCTGTGGACCACGACGATGCGTGGCCGGTTCGGCGGTACCGACGGCACGCGGTTCTTTCCGGTCAGCACCGCACTGGGTGCGGTGATGACGGCCGGGGACATCGGCATCGCGATGCGTCTGGGTGCGCTGGAACTGATCGACGGCGGCATCACCACGACCGCGGACTTCTTCGACAACGTGCTGACGCCTGCGCATGCGGAGGCGGGGCTGACCGCCCTCGATGCCAGTGGCATCCGAGGGCGTCTCCATTACGGCGGGCGCGACCGCAGCACGCGTTACCCGATCGACCTCGACCACCTGGGACGTCTTGCGGAGGCGCGCGCGCCCGGAAGTCGTGTCGGGCTGGGGCTGGCCTGGCGCCTGCCGCGCGATCGGGACGATCCCGCGAACTGGGCCGTGCGTCAGCGCGAATACGACGCCGCCCGCCGGCTCGGCCTGCCGGTGCAGGTGCACGTCAGTGGCGAGCCCGGGCCGATGTTCGATGCACTGATCGAGCGCGACTACCTCGCGCCGGGCGTCGAGGTGGTGCATGCGACGGATGCCACGCCGAGGCAACTCGCGGCGCTGGATGCCGCGGGCGCCAGCCTGTCGCTGACGCCGATCAGCGAGCACCGCGTGGGCTACGGATTGACGCGGCTCGCGGCGTTCTCCGGCGTCGACCGGCAGGGGCTCGGCATCGACGGCAACGCCCTGGCCGGCAGTGCCGACATGTTCGCGACGATGCGGCTGGCCGCGCTGACCTGGACCGGCGATGCGCGCGAAGAGACCGCGGTGCAGCCGCGGCGGCTGCTGGAACTCGCGACGGTGGGCGGCGCACGGGCGCTGCGGATGGAAGACGCGATCGGATCGCTGGCGCCGGGCCTGCGCGCCGACGTGCAACTGGTCAGGCTCGATGCCCTGCATCTGGCCGGCCATGCCGGTGAGGATCCGGCATCGCTGCTGGTCTGGTCGGCGCGCCCGTCGGACGTTGCGACCGTCATCGTCGACGGCATCGTGCGCAAGCGCGACGGCGTGCTGGTCGATGTCGACCTGCCGGCACTGGTGCGCGAGGCGAACGCATCCGCGGCCGCGATACGCTCGCGCGCGCAGGCGCCCGACTGACCCCGGGCCTCCGGTTTACAGGCGCGCGCCGATCGACGCGGCGGCGTCGGGCCGGCCGAAGTGGTAGCCCTGCAGCGAGGTGCAGCCCAGCTCGGTCAGCAGCTTCTGCTGGGCCTCGGTCTCGACGCCCTCGGCAATGACCGACAGGTTGAGCGTGCGGCCCAGCGCGATGATCGCCGAGACGATCGCCGCGTCCTCGCTGCCGGGCACCAGATCCTTGACGAAGGCGCGGTCGATCTTCAGCTCGCTCGCCGGCAGGCGCTTGAGGTAGAGCAGGCTGGAATAGCCGGTGCCGAAATCGTCGATCGAGATCTGCACACCCAAGGCCGACAGACGCTGCAGGATCACCAGACTCGCTTCCGGGTCGTGCATCGCGGTCGATTCGGTGATCTCCAGGATCAGCGACGACGGGGGCATGCCGTGGCGGGCGAGGGCTTCCTTGATCTTGCCCAGCAGGCCGGGCGATCGAAACTGGGTGGCCGACAGATTCACCGACACCGACGGCACTTCGCTGCCCTGCGCGCGCCATTCCATCAGTTGGCGGCAGGCCTCGTTGATCACCCAACGCCCGATCTCCAGGATCAGGCCGGTCTTCTCGGCCAGCGGAATGAAGGTGTCGGGCATCACCAGTCCGCGCTCGTGATGGTGCCAGCGCAGCAGCGCTTCCACACCGACCAGCGGGCCGTCGGGTGCACGCAACTTGGGCTGGTAATGCAGTTCGAACTGCTCGAGCGACAGCGCCCGGCGCAGGTCCTGGACCAGGGCCAGCTGCTCGTGCGCCCCGCGGTTCATCGACGGCTCGAAGAAGCAGTAGACGTTGCGGCCCTGTTCCTTGGCCGAATACATCGCCGCGTCGGCATTGGCCATCAGCTCGCGCGCGCTGGTGCCGTCGGCCCCGAAGATCGCCAAGCCGATGCTGCCGGTGACATTGAGTTCGCCGCGTTCGAGCAGCACCGGCATCGACACCGCGTGCAGCAGCTTGTCGGCGAGCGTCGCCGCATCGCCGGGCTCGCGGATGTCAGCCAGTACCACGAATTCGTCGCCGCCCAGACGCGCCAAAGTGTCCTCGGCACGGATCTCGGCGGTCAGGTGGCGCGCGACCTGCACCAGCAGGCGGTCGCCGACCGGATGGCCATAGGCGTCGTTGACGGCCTTGAAGCCGTCGAGGTCGATGAACAGCAGCGCGAAGCGCTGACCATTGCGGACGGCCCGGCGGATCGCATGTTCCAGGCGGTCTTCGAGCAGCAGGCGGTTGGGCAGCTTGGTCAGGTTGTCGTGCAGGGCGAGATAGGTGAGCTCCTGGTTCGCCTTGTGCAGCGAATGACTGAGCAGGGCGGTGCGCTCCTGCAGGCGACGGTCGAGGATCGAGGTCGTCAGCGCCATGCCGAGAATCGCGAACGTGGTCGCCCCGACCAGGCTCGCCAGCCACTGCGGCGAGATGCCGCCGGCGATCGCCGCGCCGCAGATGCTGCCCTCCGGGAACCGGGCCGCCGCCATGCCGGTGTAGTGCATGCCGACCACGGCCACGCCCATCACCAGTGCAGCCAGCCCGCGTGCGCGCAGCACGCCGGCACCTTCGCGGCGCAGCGAGAACGCGATCCACAGCGCGGCGCCGGCGGCGACGATCGCAATCAGGATCGACAGCGCGAACCAGCCGGGGTGGTAGTCGATGCCGGGCTGCATGTGCATCGCTTCCATGCCGACGTAGTGCATGGCCGCGATCCCGGCGCCCAGGATGACCGCCGCGACGCCCAGCTTGCGCAGCGGCAGGTCGCGGCCCGAGATCACGTACAGCGCATAGGCCGAGCTGCATATCGCGATCAGCAGCGAGTACAGCGTCACCGCGAGGTCATAGCCCTGCGGAATCGGCAGCTGGAACGCGAGCATGCCGAGGAAGTGCATCGACCAGATGCCGAAGCCCATCGCGACCGCGCCGCCGATCAGCCAGCTGCGCGACACCCAGCCGTCGCTGGCGGCGATGCGGCCCGCCATGTCCAGCGCCACATAGGACGCGAAAGCCGCGACGACATAGGAAACGACGACGAGCAGCGGGTTGTAGGTGCCGACGAGCATGGCCAGTAGACCGGAGCAGGGAAACTGGAGCGTTGCCTAGCAACCCGCGTGCCAGAATTCACAATGTCGAAGGCGCGCGAAACCGCGATGGGACCTGAATGCGAGGCGCCGCGTCCATGCCGCGGCGTATGGGCGGGGCAGCTTGTGACGTGATCTGCAGACCCTGCTGCGCGCGAGCGTCGGACCCGCAAACGCGAACGCCCGGCCGAAGCCGGGCGTCCGGGCGCCGCATTGCCCGGATCAGGCGACGTCGGGCTCGCTGAAGGCTTCCGGCTCGTCTTCGGCCGACCCGACCGGAATGCAGCTGCAGAACACGTTCTTGTCGCCGTGCACGTTGTCGACGCGCGCGACCGGCGGCCAGTACTTGGTGTGGCGCAGCGTCGCCAGCGGGAACGCGGCCAGCTCGCGCGGGTAGGCGTGGGTCCACTCGCTGGCGGTCACCTGCATCGCGGTGTGCGGCGCGTGCTTGAGCGGGTTGTCCTCGCGGTCCAGGCGGCCGTCTTCCACCGCGCGGATCTCGTCGCGGATCTGGATCATCGCGTCGATGAAGCGGTCGAGCTCGTGCAGCGACTCGCTTTCGGTCGGCTCGACCATCAGCGTGCCGCTGACCGGGAAGCTCAGCGTCGGCGCGTGGAAGCCGAAGTCGATCAGGCGCTTGGCCACGTCCTCGGCGCTGATGCCGGTCGCGTCCTTGATCGGGCGCAGATCGAGGATGCACTCGTGCGCGACCAGGTCGTTGCGGCCGGTGTAGAGCGTCGGGTAATGCGGCGCGAGACGCTTGGCCACGTAGTTGGCATTGAGCAGCGCGACCTGGGTGGCGCGGCGCAGGCCGTCGGCGCCCATCATCGCGATGTACATCCAGCTGATCGGCAGGATCGACGCGGAACCGTGCGTTGCCGCCGACACCATGCCCACCGCACCGTCGCCGCCCAGCGCGCGCGGCAGGTAGGGCGCGAGATGCGACTTGACCGCGCACGGGCCCACGCCCGGGCCGCCGCCTCCGTGCGGAATACAGAAGGTCTTGTGCAGGTTCAGATGGCTGACGTCCGAGCCCCACTTGCCGGGCTTGGCCACGCCGACGAGGGCGTTCATGTTGGCGCCGTCGGTGTACACCTGGCCGCCGTGCTGGTGGACGATGTCGCAGATCGCGACCACGTCTTCCTCGAACACGCCGTGCGTGGACGGGTAGGTGATCATGATCGCGGCCAGGCGGTCCGAATACTTCTCGGCCTTGGCGCGGATGTCGTCGACGTCGACGTTGCCGTCCTTGTCGCAGCGGGTCACGACGACGGTCATGCCGACCATCTGCGCGGACGCCGGATTGGTGCCGTGCGCGGATTCGGGAATCAGGCAGATGTCGCGATGGCCCTGGCCCTGCGCCTGCTGGTAGGCGCGGATGGCGAGCAGGCCGGCGAACTCGCCCTGCGCGCCGGAGTTCGGTTGGAAGCTCACCGCGTCGTAGCCGGTGATCTCGACGAGCATCTTCTCCAGCCCGTCGATCAGTTCGGTGTAGCCAACAGTCTGGTCGGCCGGCGCCAGCGGGTGGATGTTACCGAACTCGGGCCAGGTGACCGGAATCATCTCGGCCGTGGCGTTGAGCTTCATCGTGCACGAGCCCAGCGGGATCATCGTGCGATCCATCGCCAGATCGCGATCGGCCAGCATGCGCATGTAGCGCAGCAGCTCGTGTTCGCTGTGGTGCGTGTTGAACACCGGGTGGGTCAGGAACTTGGTGTCGCGCGCGAGCGACGTCGGCAGTGCGTCGGCGGTCGCGCCATCCAGCGCGTCGATATCGGCATCGGCGCCGAACAGCTGGGCCAGCGCGACGACCTCGTCGCGGGTCGTCGTCTCGTCGAGGCTGATGCCGACCGACGTGCCATCGATCGCACGCAGGTTGAAGCCGGCCTCGCGCGCCTTTGCGTGCAGCGCGTCGGCATCGACGCCGGTGATGTGGAGGGTGTCGAAGAACGCATCGCCGACGGTGACGCCCGCCTTGCCGAGTGCCGCGGCGAGGATCGAGGCGAAGCGGTGCGTGCGGCGCGCGATGCGGGTCAGGCCGTCCGGGCCGTGGTAGACGGCGTACATCGAGGCCATCACCGCCAGCAGCACCTGCGCGGTGCAAATGTTGGAGGTCGCCTTTTCGCGGCGGATGTGCTGTTCGCGGGTCTGCAGCGTCAGGCGGTAGGCCTGGTTGCCGGCCGCGTCGACCGACACGCCGATCAGGCGGCCCGGCATCGAGCGCTTGTAGGCATCGCGGCAGGCCATGAAGCCGGCGTGCGGACCACCGAAGCCGAACGGCACGCCGAAGCGCTGCGAGTTGCCGACGACAATGTCGGCGCCCCAGACGCCCGGCGCCTGGATCAGGGTCAGCGCCAGCAGGTCGGTCGCGACCGCGACGATGCCGCCGCGCGCGTGCACGGCCTCGGCCACGGCCGCGTGATCGCCGATGCGGCCGAAGGTGTTGGGGTACTGCAACAGCACGCCGTAGGTGTCGGCGGCGGTGGCGTCTTCGACCGGGCCGACCTGCAGCTCGATGCCGAGACCGTCGGCACGCGTGCGCAACACGTCGAGCGTCTGCGGGTGCACGTCGTCGGCGACGAAGAACACGTTGGACTTCGACTTCGCCGAACGCTTGGCCAGCGTCATCGCCTCGGCCGCGGCCGTCGCCTCGTCGAGCAGCGAGGCGTTGGCGATGTCCATGCCGGTCAGGTCGGTGACCATGGTCTGGAAGTTGATCAGCGCTTCCATGCGGCCCTGCGAGATTTCCGCCTGATAGGGCGTGTAGGCCGTGTACCAGGCCGGGTTCTCGAGGATGTTGCGCAGGATGACGTTCGGCGTGTGCGTGCCGTAGTAGCCCTGGCCGATGACGCTGCGCAGGACGGTGTTCTGCTTGGCGACGGCGCGGATCTTCGCCAGCGCGTCGACCTCAATCATTGCGTCGGGCAAGGCCAGCGGGCTGCGCGAGGCGATCTTGCCCGGCACGATCGCGTCGGTCATCGCGTCGAGCGAGTCGTGGCCGACCACGCCCAGCATGTGGGCGATCTCGGCGTCGTTCGGGCCGATATGGCGCTCGACGAAAGCCGAGTGGTGTTCGAGGTCGCGCAGGGTCGAAGCGGTCATGGCGGGCATCCGGGCAAGAGGGCTCGAGGAATGCCGGCGCGGGCCCGCGTCGATCCATTGGAGACGACGCTGGCCGAAGACCGCCGGTCTTCCGCATGCCCCTCTGTCCTTTTGCCTGAGAGTTTGGAAGCGCGGACGCTTCGTGCCCCTTCGGCGCCGGGTGCGCCACAGGCGGTCCGGTCTCTCCAGAGTGTTGCCGTTGCAGCGGTACGGGGCCTGAGCGATTCCGGGCGGTTGCGCCTACGGCAGCCGGCATCCGGAACGGACCCGACTTCTCCCACTGCATACGCCGCGCAGTATATCCGCCGGCCGGGCGCGCCGTATGCGGCCGATGCCCGGTTCCGGAACGCGCCGTTGCCGGAGTGCACGCGCCGCGGCGCCTATGATGGCGGCCCTTCCGGCGCGCCGTCGTGTGCCGGGTTCTCGTGAATGCGTTGCCGCAGGATGTCTTCGATGCAACCGAACCGCCCCTCGACCCGTTGGCAGGCCGCGACGTGACGCGGCAGCCGCGCATGCCGTCGCTGCGCACGCTGGCCCTGCTGCTGGCGGGCCTGTCGATGTTCGGCCCGTTCTCGATCGACACCATCTTCCCGGCCTTCCCGGCGATGGGCGGCGACCTCGGCGCCGACCCGGCGGCGATGCAGCAGACCATCGCGGTGTATCTGATGGCCTACGCGCTGATGAGCATCGTCCACGGCCCCCTGTCCGACGCGGTCGGGCGTCGCGCGGTGATCCTCGGCGGGCTGGCGGTCTTCGTGGTGGCGTCGGTGGGCTGCGCGCTGTCGACCGACCTGCCGACGCTGCTCGCGTTCCGCGCGTTGCAGGGCCTGTCGGCCGGCGTGGGCCTGATCGTCGGCCGCGCAGTGATCCGCGATGTGCTGCAGGGCGACGATGCGCAACGGCTGATGAGCCAGGTCATGATGATCTTCAGCATCGCGCCGGCGATCGCGCCGATCATCGGTGGCTGGCTGCTCGGGTTCGGACGCTGGCCGCTGATCTTCTGGTTCCTGGTCGCGTTCTCGCTGGTGCTGCTGGTCGTGACCTGGATCTGGCTGCCGGAAACGCATCCGCGCGAACACCGCATCTCGCTCGCGCCACGCCGCCTGCTGCGCGATTACGTGGCGATCGTCGCCAACCGCCGTTTCCAGCGCATCGCGGCCGCGGGTGCGTTCAACTTCTCGGCGCTGTTCCTGTACATCGCCTCGACCCCGGTCTTCGTCGTCGACGTGCTGCGTCTCAACGAGCGCCAGTTCGGCTGGTTCTTCGTGCCGATGATCAGCGGCATGATGCTCGGCTCTTGGGTCTCGGGGCGTGCGGCGGGGCGCATCAGCGGCACGCGGCTGGCGAACATCGGTTTCGCCTGCAGCGGCGCGGCGATGGCGCTCAATCTCGCCTACAACCTGCTGGTCGACCAGCCGGCGATCCCGTGGGCGGTGATGCCGGCGATGCTCAATTCGTTCGGCATCGCGCTGACGTTCCCCATCCTGACACTCGCGATCCTCGACATGTATCCGCGCCAGCGCGGCTCTGCCTCCTCGCTGCAGGCGTTCACCGGTCTGGTGCTCAACGCTGCCGTTGCAGGCCTGCTGTCGCCGCTGGTCAGCCATCAGCCGCTGCTGCTCGCCGCGACTTCGGCCGGTTTCATGCTCGTCGGCTTGGTGTTCTGGCGTTGGGAGCTCGCGCGCTCGCCGCGCCCGCCCGCATGTCCGAAGAACGCGGCGGCGATGGAGCCGACGGATCTTTAGCAATGGCACTCTGCGAGGTCCGCGGTGAAGCCTCCTACTTCGGATGCAGCGGGCCTCCATCCGGGTACCGCTCCTCGGCTCGGTCAGCACGCGCCGCGATGCGGCGCTCCCCCGGCCCGGCGCAGCGCGCCGGGCGTTCGCAACGACTGCGCGGCAGTGCCGCGCGAGCAGTCGCTGCTTACCCATGACTGACTCGCCGCCGCGGGCCATCCATGGCCCGCTCTCCGCAGCACCCGGCTCAAGTCCCGCGCGCGTTCTGATTTCCCCTGTCTTCGGCGGGGGCACTTCTGTCGCGTCCAGCGACATTCCCCAGTGTCGCTGCTCGTCATTCCGGCGGCTTCCAGCAGACGCATGTCTGGTGAATCCGGAATCCATTTTGATCTACGCACGAAAGTGGTCACGCGACTCTTTGCAGAAGACCCGATTCCACAAATCAGAAAAGCGGACTGGCGGGCAGTGGCCGCGCCGAGCACGCCATGGATGGCGTGCGCCCGAGTCAGGGCAGGAAGCCCTGACCGAGGGAAAAGCGGCTACTGCCCGGCAGGCCGCTCTGTATCCGGAGTAGAGAGGCTCTACCCGCAAAACCCGGGCGACGAAAAAAGAGAAGGGCCAGCAATGCCGGCCCTTCTGCTTCTCAAACACAAAGACACATCAACCCTGCGCAGGCTTCTCCGCCGCCGGCGGTGCAGCCGGAGCAGCTGCAGGTGCCGGCGCAGGCGACTGCGCGGCCGCCGGCGCGGTCCAGCCACAGGTCTTGCCTTCGTTCTGCTGGGTCAGCCATTCCTGCAGAGGCGCGAAGTACTCGAGCACGGGGGCGGCGTCCATCTGCTCGCCGCCGGTGAGTTCCTTGAGCGTCTGCTGCCACGGCTGGCTGTTGCCCTTCTCGAGCATCGCCCAGAACTTCTCGCCGGCCGCCTTGTTGCCGTAGAAGCTGCACTGGTTCAGCGGACCGGTATAGCCCGACGCGTCGCACAGCGCCTTGTAGAACTGGAACTGCAGCACGTGCGAGAGGAAGTAGCGCGTGTAGGGCGTATTGCCCGGCACGTGGTACTTGGCACCCGCGTCGAAGAACTCCTCGCCACGTGCGGTCGCCGGGGCGACGCCCTGGTACTGCGCCTTCAGCGACCACCACGCGCTGTTGTAGTTCTCCGGCGTGATCGAGCCGTCGAACACGCCCCAACGCCAGCGGTCGATCATCAGGCCGAACGGCAGGAACGACACCTTGGCCAGCGCCATGCGCATCTGCGAATTGACCAGCGATTCCTGCGACTGCTGCTGCTCGCCGACCAGGCCGATCGACTGCAGGTACTGCGGCGTCATCGACAGCACGATGGTGTCGCCGATCGCCTCGTGGAAGCCGTCGTGCGCGCCGGTCTGGAACAGCGGCGGGCGGTCCTTGTAGGCGAGGTAGTAATAGACGTGGCCCAGTTCGTGGTAGATCGTCGTGAAATCCTCCTCGTTCGGCTTGGTGCACATCTTGGTGCGCACGTCTGGCTGGCCGTCGATGCGCACGCCCATGTCCCAGGCGCTGGCGTGGCACACCACGTCGCGGTCGCGCGGCTTCACGAACTGCGTCTTGGTCCAGAAGCTCTCGGGCAGCTTGGGCATGCCCAGCGAGGTGTAGAACTCCTCGGCACGGCGGTTCATGCGCTTGGCGTTCTCGGTGAGCGCGGCCTGGGCGATGTCGGCGCGGCGGTCCGAATCGATCAGCGCGTTTTCCTTGACCATGCGTTCGTTGAGCAGGGCCTGGTAGTCCTTCTCCAGCGTGCCGGTGATGTCGAGATCGCCCGCGTTCGGATACGGCTGCAGCACGTCCCAGAGGTTGCCCCAGTCCTGCTGCCACATGTTGCCCATCAGGTGCGCCGGCAGCAGGCCGCCCTCGACGGTGCCGCGGCCGGGATAACGCGCTTCCAGACGCGTGCGCGTGTAGCAATGCAACTGCTCGTACAGCGGCTTGACCTGGTTCCACAGGCGATCGGTTTCCGCCGCGAGTTCGGCCGGCGGCATGTCGTAGCCCGAACGCCACGCCTCGCCCGCATCGGCGAAGCCGAGGTCGCGCGCACCCTCGTTGACCAGTTCGACGAAGCGCGTGTAATCGCCGCGCATCGGCTGGGCGATCGTGTGCCAGCCCTGCCAGGCGTCGAGTTGCGCGTCGTAGTCGCGGCTGCTGCGCAGCACGTCCTCGAGCTGGCCCAGCTGGCGACAGCTGCGCGCTTCGCCTTCGCCGGTGCAGTACTGGCCGGCGCCGTAGGTGCCTTCCATCTTCGACGCGATTTTCGTCAGTTCGGCCAGGTGCTCGGGATTGCGCGGCGGCGGCATCGACGCGCCGAGCTTGAGCAGGTTGATCGCGCGCGCGGTCTCGGCCGACATCTCCTGGCCTTCGAACTTGCGCGACTGCTCGATCCAGCTGTTGAGCTGGGCGAGGTAGCGCTCGTTGTACTTCGCGGCGAGCAGCTGGCTGTCGTCGTTGATGTAGGTCGCCGACAACCACTGCGATGCGGTCAGCTCCGGCATCAGCGCACGGGCCTCGTCGTTGACGCGGGCGATGAACTGGTCAGCGGTCTCGCCGGCCGGCGCCGCGGTGCCGGCTGCGGGCGCGCTGGTGTCGGGCGATTCGGAACGGTTGCAACCGGCGAGCGCCAGGCTCGCGGCGACCGCCAGGGCGAGCAGGGTGGTGTGGGATTTCTTCACGGACAGCTTCCGGTCAGCTTGGGAACCGGGAGGCTAGTGCGGCGGGTGCGCGCCCGCAAGTGAGGCGCCGCGCTTTGCAAGCGCGCCTTTACGCGGGCAGCAGATCCCGCGCAACCAGCCACGCGCGCGCATCTTCGGCGTCCTGCTCGAACCACGCCCGCGTCGAGCCCAGGCGATAGGTGTAGCCCCAGGTGTCCATGTCGGCCATCAGGCGCGCACTGCCGACGCCCGGCAGTGCATCGGCCAGCACGATCTGCAGGTAGCAGGTCGCGTCTTCTTCTTCGACGGAGTCAGTCGCATCGGTGTGCACCGCGGCGCGGCGCTCGGGCGGCAGCACGATCAGGTGCCCGGATTCGTGCAGCAGCGAGTGCACCGGCGTGTCGCCGCGCGCATAGACATCGCAGCCGATGATGCCGGCCTCGGGCGCGCCCCAGTAGCTGCCGGGAATCCCGGCGCCGTCGGGCACGCGGTGCAGGGTCAGCCCGTAGCCGGCCAGCAGGGCGGCCGGCGCTTCGAAGCCGATGTCGGACAGGCACAGCACGGCTGCGCAGGCGTGGTCCGCATCGGCCTTGCGAAGAGGGTCCACGTCGATGCCTCAGGCGGTCGCCTGACGCTCCTCGGGCAGCGCGACCGAGATGTCGAGCACGTCGTGGTCGCCGTCCTTGACCAGATCCACCTTGACCGCCTCCACGTCGATGCTGACGTACTTGCGGATCACTTCCAGCAGCTCGCGCTGCAGCAGCGGCAGGTAATCCGGCGCGCCGCGGTTGGTCCGCTCCTGCGCGACAATGATGCGCAGGCGGTCCTTGGCGATCGAGGCGGTGTTCTTCTTCGGCTTGAGAAAATCGAACATGCCCATGGATCAGCCTCCGAACAGCTTGCTGAAGAAGCCCTTCTTCTCGTGCGTGGTGAAGCGCATCGGGCGCTCCTGACCGAGCAGACGCGCGACAGCGTCGTCGTAGGCCTGGCCGGCCAGGGATTCGGCCGACAGGATCACCGGCTCGCCCTTGTTGGACGCGTTGAGCACGTCGCCCGACTCGGGAATCACGCCGATGGTCTTCAGACCCAACACTTCCTCCACGTCGGCGATCGACAGCATCTCGCCGGTTTCCACGCGCGCAGGGCTGTAGCGGGTCAGCAGCAGGTGCTCCTGCACGCGCTCGCCGTTCTCGGCGCGCTTGGTCTTGGACTGCAGCAGGCCGATGACGCGGTCGGAGTCGCGCACAGACGACACTTCCGGGTTCACCACCACGATGGCGCGGTCGGCGAAGTACATCGCCAGAAACGCGCCCTTCTCGATACCGGCCGGCGAATCGCAGACCACGTAGTCGAAGCCGTCGTCGGACAGCTCCTTGAGCACCTTCTCCACGCCTTCCTTGGTCAGCGCGTCCTTGTCGCGCGTTTGCGACGCGGCCAGCACGTAGAGATTGTCGAAACGCTTGTCCTTGATCAGCGCCTGCTTGAGCGTCGCTTCGCCCTGCACGACGTTGACCAGGTCGTACACGACGCGGCGCTCGCATCCCATGATCAGGTCGAGGTTGCGCAGGCCCACGTCGAAGTCGACGACCGCCGTGCGCTTGCCCTGTCGGGCGAAGCCGATGGCGATGCTCGCGCTGCTGGTGGTCTTGCCGACGCCGCCCTTGCCCGAGGTGACCACGATGATTTCAGCCAAAACACATCTCCTGGTATGTCGCCGTCACTCGAGTGCGGCGATCTTCAATTCGTCATGCTCCAGCCAGACCTGGACGGCCTTGCCATGGAGTTCGCGGGGGATATCTTCCAGCACCTTGTAGTGGCCCGCCACGGCGACCAGCTCGGCATGGAAGCTGCGGCAGAAGATACGCGCAGTCGCGCTGCCCTGGGCGCCGGCCAGCGCGCGACCGCGCAGCGGACCGTAGATGTGGATCGAGCCGTCGGCGATGACCTCGGCGCCGGCACCGACCGACGACAGCACGGTCAGGTCGCGGTTCTGGGCGTAGAGCTGCTGGCCCGAACGCACCGGCACGGCCTGGATCAGACCCGGCTCGGCATTCGCTGGCGCGGGCGCGGACTTCGCGGCCGGCGGCGCTGCGGCCGGTTCCGGGGCGGGCGCGGCGCGCGCAGGCGCCGGCACGGCCACCGCATCAGCGTTCTCGTACTGGGCGCGGAACTTCGACAGCACCGGCAGATCCAGCGCTTCAGCCAGCTCGGCGTTGGCGGTACTGCCCCAGGCCAGCGCGACCGGCAGGGCGCCGGCGTCGCGCAGCGCGTCGATCAGCGCCTGCGCGGTGGTCGTGTCGGGCAGTTCGGCCAGGCCGCCGAAATCGAGGATCACCGCGGCGCGGTCGAACAGCTTGGGCGCGCGCGCCACGCGGCTGCGCATCTCCTCGGCCAGACGCGCGACGTCGAGCGTGCGCACGCGCAGGTTGGCAATGCCGACCTGGCCGATCTTGAGTTCGCCGGCCGGTTCGAAATCGGCGGCGGGGGCGGGGCGTGACGCCATCAGGCCTGGGTCTCCTCGGTGTTGCGGGCGGGCACGCGGGGGCGGCCCAGCCAGGGTTCGTCGGGCAGCGTGCCGCCGTAGGTCTCGCGGACCCAGGCGTAGCTGCACAGGTCCTTGACCAGCATCGAGGCGCGGATGTCGGTGCCCGGCATCACGTGCTGGCCGACCTCGCGGAAGCCGAAGCTGCCATGGAACAGGCGCACCGGATCGTTGTCGTGTTCGAGGAACACTTCGCAGGTCAGCAGCGGGAAGCGGACCTCGGCGTAGCTCTGCACGTCGGCATAAAACGCGCGGCCGACGCCACCGCCGCGACGGCGGCTGGCGACGACGATGCGGTCGATGTAGAAGAAATCCGGGTGGTGCGACTCGAACCAGCGGAAGTTGCTGCTGTCGTGACCGCTGCCGGCGCCGAAGCCGATCAGGAACCCGACCATCGCGCCGTCGCGCTCGGCGACACGGAAATATTCCGCGGTGTCGTGCAGGTGGCGGAGGCGGGCGGCGTCCAGCGGCAGGATCGAGGGACCGGCGGCGTTGTTGAGTTCGAGGATGGAATCCAGCTCGTGCGCATGCACGTCGCGGACGACGATCGACATTCCAGACTCCGTAAGACGACTGTTGGACGCGCGCTGCGGCCGGTCGCGGCGCTCCTGCCGCTGCGCGTCGCACAGGGCCGGATTATTGCATGCCGGCCCGGTAGGGGCGACCCGTCGGCATGACTTCAGGCCCGTCCCGCCGTGGCGTGCGTGTGCCTAACATGCCGCCATGCTCGCCCATCTGAACCACAACCGACTCCTGCGCATCGCCGGCCTGTTCACCTGGGCGGTCATTGGCGTGCCGCTGGTGATGCTGTCGATGGCGCCGGTGGAGCAGGCGCTCGGCGGCGGCGCGGACATGCGTCATGCCTGGACGGCGTGGGCGATCTTCGGCCTCAGCTACGCATGGCTGACCCGCGGGCTTGGCGAACGCCGCATCCGCAGCCTCGACCATCTGCTGGTGCTGGTGCTCGCCGGCAGCGCGATCGCGATCAGCTACTACAGCCAGAGCGGCCTGGGCAGCATCCTGCTGATGGTGGTGGCCTGTGCACTGCCGTGGCTGCTGCCGCTCTGGGTGGGCGTGGCGCTGCTGGTGGCCTGCGAATTCGTCATCGTGCCGGTCTACGTGCGCGGTTTCGACTTCACCTGGGCAGAAGCGGTGCTGCAGGCGGCGCTGTACGTGGGCTTCACCGGCTTCGCCTTCGTCACCGGCCTCGTCGCGCGCCAGCAGGCGCAGGCCCGCGAGGACCAGCGCCGGCTCAACGCCGAATTGCGGGCCACGCGTGCGCTGCTGGCCGAGAGCGTGCGCGTCAACGAGCGTACCCGCATCTCGCGCGAGCTGCACGATCTGCTGGGCCACCACCTCACGGCGCTGAGCCTGAACCTCGAAATCGCCAGCCATCTCGCCAGCGGCCAGGCGCAGGACCACGTGGGGCAGGCGCAGACGCTGGCCAAGCTGCTGCTCAGCGACGTCCGCGAGGCGGTGAGCCAGCTGCGCGACGACGACGCCATCGACATGCGCGCCACGCTGCTGCCGCTGGCCGAACACGTGCCCAGCCTGCAGGTCGACATGCAGTTGCCGGTGCAGTTCGTCGTCGACGATCCCGAGCGCGCCCACGTGCTGCTGCGCTGCACGCAGGAAATCATCACCAATGCCGTGCGGCATTCGGGCGCGAGCCTGCTGCGGCTGCGCTATGCGCAGGATCGCGATGCGATCCGCCTCGACGCACGCGACGACGGCCGCGGCGCGGAAGCGGCGCGCGCGGGCAACGGTCTGACCGGCATGCGCGAGCGTCTTGCCGCCTACGGCGGCACGCTGCAGGTCGAGACCGCGCCCGATCGCGGTTTCGTGCTGCGCCTGGAACTGCCGCTGGCGGACACGACCGGGCTGCGCGATGCTGCGCGCCGGGGACGCACGCCCGACGGCATCCATCCACGAGGGGAAGCACCATGATCCGAGTCTGCCTGGTCGACGACCAGACCCTGGTCCGCCAGGGCATCCGTTCGCTGCTCGCGCTGGACGGGGGCATCGAAGTGGTCGCCGAGGCCTCCGACGGCCAGCAGGCCGTCACGCTGATTCCCGAGGTCAAGCCCGACGTCGTGCTGATGGACATGCGCATGCCGGCGATGTCGGGCCTCGAGGCCATCCAGTCGCTGTCGCGCGACGGACGCCTGCCGCCGACCATCATCCTGACCACGTTCGACGACGACCAGCTGGTGCTGGCGGGCCTGAAGGCCGGCGCCAAGGGCTACCTGCTCAAGGACGTCTCGCTGGAACAGCTGGTCGGCGCGATCCGCACCGTCGCCGACGGCGGTTCGCTGGTGCAGCCCGCGGTGACCCAGCGTCTGCTCACGGGTCTGGAGCAGATGCGCAACGAGTTCGTCAGCCTCGACCGGCCGGACCCGCTGACCGATCGCGAGACCGAGATCCTGCGCCTGATGGCCGGCGGCTTCTCCAACAAGGAGATCGCCAATTCGCTGGGTGTGGCCGAGGGCACGATCAAGAACCACGTGTCGAACATCCTCAGCAAGCTGGGCGTGCGCGATCGCACCCGCGCCGTGCTCAAGGCCTTCGAGCTGCAGCTGGTCTGACCCGCCGCCCGCGCGGTTTCCGCATGCCCCGTCCATGCGCCGACAAGGCGCTCGTGCATCCGTCACGGAAGGTGTGGGGGAAGCCCGGCGCGACGCCCGGGCATCCCTCATTCATCGATGCTGCGATGGACTCGCCCGGTCACACGCAACTTGGTACGATTGCCGGTCTGTGCCGCCTCAGGCCGGATCTAGGTCCTGGAGAACTCTGAATGACCCGTCTGCTCGAACTGCTGATCTCTTGCGTCATCGTCGCCGTGCTGTTCCTGGTGGTGGCCGTCCTGCTTCCCTCCAGCCGCACGCTGACCGAGTCGGTGGAAACCAACCGTCGCCAGACGATCGTGTTCGACACGCTCAATGCGGTGCGCCGCTTCAAGGACTGGTCGCCGGTCACCGCCTACGACCCGAACGCCCAGCTCACCACGTCCGGCCCGGACGCTGGCGTCGGCGCCAAGATCGCCTACAACTCCAGCATCAAGCGCGTGGGCGAAGGCAGCTGGGAAATCACCGAATCCGAGCCGGGCACCCGCGTCGCCTACGCCGTGACCGATCCGACCCGCGGCGACAACAAGACGATGACCTTCGCGCTCAAGCCGACCGGTCGCAACAACCGCAACATCGAAATCACCCAGACCTACAACGTCGACTACGGCTGGGACCTGCTGGGTCGCTTCGCCGGCCTCTACGTCAGCCGCAACGTCGGTGACGGCATGAAGCTCGGCCTGGGCCGTCTGTCGAACATGCTGGCCGCCGTGCCGAACGTCGACTACCGCGCCGAAGGCAGCACGCTGGCCGACCTGACCGCCGCCGATCGTCCGGCCGAGAACCTGCTGGTCGTCAGCGCCGGCGCGGTCGAGCGCAGCAACCAGGTCATCCAGGACTCGATGAAGGCGAACCTGGAGTGGATCAACCGCACCATCGCCGCCAACAACCTCGAAGCCGCCGGCCCGCTGCGCATCATCACCACCGAGCTGGGCCGCGAGACCTACACCTTCGATCTGGCCATGCCGGTCCGCAAGAAGGGCACCGGTCCGGCCGCGCCGGCCGCCCCGGCTGCTGCCGAAGGCGAGGGGGAGGAGGCTGCCGCCGCACCGGCGCCGGTCGCCGCGTCGACCACTGATGCCGTCGAGATGACCGGTCTGGAACTGCTGGGCCCGGTGAAGTCGGTGTTCGTGCCGCGCGCCCGCGTCGCCAAGGCCAACTACAAGGGCTTCATGGCCGAGCTGGACAACGTGCGCAATGCCGTTCGCGCCTGGGCGCTGACGCAGGGCTACGAAGTCACCGACCGGCCGTACGAGAACTACCGCAACGGCATCGACAACGCGTTCACCGAGAACGGCGAGTTCGAAGTGTTCTGGACGCTGCGCGATCCGAACGCCGCGCCGGCCGCTGCAGCACCGGCTGCCGCACCGGCACCGGCCGCCGAAGCCCCGGCGCCGGCCGAAGGCGAAGCGGCCGCCGAGGCGCCCGCGGCAGCGCCGGCCCAGTAAGCCCAGCCGCACACGCTCCACGACACACGCCGCGTCCCCCGGGATGCGGCGTGTGTCGTTTCAGGCTTCGGGTTTCTCCGGCGTTCGTGCGGACGCCGCGGCATGACAGCGCATCGGAGGCGGTCTTGGGATTTCGATCCACACGCAATGCGAGCCACATCGGTGGGCTGATCGCAGCTGGCGCGCTGCTGGCGGGTCTGTCGGTCGGGCTCTCGGCCTACGCCGCGCATGCCGTCGTTGGCGACGCCCGCGCCGCCCTGCAGACCGCGGCGGTGTTCGCCTTCGGCCACGGCATCGTGCTGGTGGTGCTGGGGCGTGCGGTGCGCGGCGGTCTTGAACTCGCCTCGCTGGTGGCGCTGCTGCTCGGCACGCTGCTGTTCTCTGGCGCGCTGGTCTCGCGGCACCTCTTCGGTGGCCCGTCGTTCTTCGCGCCATGGGGCGGCATGCTGACGATGCTCGGCTGGGTGCTGCAGGCGGTGGGCGCGCTCAGACGTTGAGCGGCGCCGCGGTGTTCAGTCCGCGGGCGGGTCGTAGCGCCAGTGCCAGGGCTCGTAGACGATGCCGTGCGGATTGTCGCGCGGGTAGCTCATGGTGAAGCCGTGTGTGCCCGCGTGGCGTTGCAGCCAGTCGAACGCACGGGTGCGCTCGAACGAAGGCTCCGCGGCCGGTTCGCCCGGCGCGCTGATGTCGAGTGCGCTGCCCGCATGGTGTTCGCTGTAGCCGGGGGCGGCGTTGACGGCGAGGATTTCATCGAGCGACAGGCCGCGCGCGCATTTGCGTTCGAAGATGCCGAGCTGGTAGTCATGGCTGCGATAGCCCGAGACCGCCTCGAGCACCACGTCGTCGCGCGCAGCGGCATCGCGCAGCCCCTGCCACGCGCGCGCGGTCGCACCCTCGAGCCACAGCGGGCGGCGGTAGCGGTCGAAACCGGCGAGCACCAGCCATGCAGGTTCGGCGACCAGCGCCAGCCCGGTGCGCGCGGCGTAGGCCTCGGCATCGAGGCCCAGCGCGTCGAGGCGTGCTTCGACCTGGTCAAGCGGCAGGAGGTGTGCGGGCATCTGCGTGGCCGGCATCACGCCGGCGTCGAGCAGATCCAGCGCGTCGTCGATCCCGGCCTCGGCTTGCCAGCGCGGCATCAGTCCGACGATGCCTTCGGGCAGCACCGCGGCCAGATAACGACCGTCGCTTTTGCGCCGCAATACCGTGCTGGCGCGCGACAGCACGCGTGCATCGCGGTTGCCGCGCGCCCGCAGCAGGCGGGCGGGCCAGAGTTCGACGTCCGGCGTGTTGAGCAGGATGCGACGCGAGGCGGCGATGTGCATGCGAGGCGGTGCGGTCAGGGCGTGGCAGGAGCGAAATGCAGCCCGGCCACGCGTCCCGCGGCGTCGATCGCGACGGTCGCATCGAGACTGGCCTGCGCGCGATGGATCCGCGTCACCACGACCGTCATGCCCGCCTGCTGCGTGACACGCGGCGCGTCGCGCGAGGTCACGGGCCCGGCGGCCTCGATCTGCGTCTGCACCGCGCGCAGCTTGTCGGCATCGAGCGCAGCCGACATCTGCGCGTCGAAGCCCGCGGTCACAGCCGCGAAATCGCCGGCGTCGAGCTGGTCGAGCACGCGCGCCGACGTTGCTTCGGCGTCGGGCGCGCCCTGTGCGCAGACGGTGCCGGTCGCGGCACAGAGCAGGGCAGCCAGCAGCAGGGGATGGACTCGCATGGGTGAACTCCGGTTCCGTGGATGTCGCGACCAGTGTGCCCGAGTCACAGGGCCGCGTGCGGCAGCAGCAACGGGACCAGCGCATGCAGCACGAGATCCGCGGCGAAATGTGCGAGCACCGCCATCTCGAAGCCGCGCTTCCAGAACAGCCAGCCGAAGACCACGCCGCCGATGCCGTTGAGCAGCAGCGTGCGGAACACCACGCCCGCGTCGAGGCCCCAGACCATGACGGCCGCCGGCAGATGGCCGACGCCGAACAGCAGCGCCGCGACCAGGATCGCCAGCCACGCGATGCGCGGCGACAGCGTGCCGTCGAAGCCCGCGCGCCGACGCGTCAGCCAGGTCGCGGCCCACGCCACCAGCGTCATCAGGAACAGGCGCAGCTGCACTTCTTCGACGATGCCGCCGTAGAACGACGCGAGCAGGCCGTACAGCGCGCTGCGCGCACCGGCGATGTCGGTCATCTCGACCTGCGTCTGCGGCAGCAGCAGCGGATCGAGCACGCGCGACAGCACCAGCAGCGCGATGCCCGCGGCGATGCCGAGTGCGATCGCCTGCCACGGCGCGCGATCGCGCAGGCCCGCATCGCCATGCCGGTTGACCCAGCGCTGCAGCAACGGCGCGCCCAGGCCCACGCGGTGTCCCATGCGCAGGCCGGCCCAGGCGAGCAGGGCGCACACGATGAACATCGTCATCGCCTGGATCGCGACCAGCGCCGTCAGCGAGGGCGACGAGGCCGGCATGCGCGTGGGATCGATCTGCAGCAGGTAGGGAATCACCGCCACGGTCGCCAGCGCGCTGAAACCCGCAAGCAGAACCGCGATGCGCAGGTCCTGGCGCAGGCGCGGACGTGTGCCCACATGCGTGCTCATGCGCGGCGCTTCAGAAACAGCAGGGTTGGGCCAACTGGCGAGGCGTGCACCGCGTTGACGAGCTCCCAGCCTTGCAGCCCCAGCGCCTGCAATCGCTCTTCGATCGCCGCCGGCTTGATACTGCCGAGCATGCCGAGGCGGACCTCTTCCACCTTGTACTGCCAGCGCTCACTCATTGTTGGATCCTTCATCTGTTGTCGCGGGGAGGTTCGGCGCGGGAATGCGGCCGGCACGGCGCAACGCATCGCGCAGCAGGTATTCGATCTGCGCGTTGGCGCTGCGCAGATCGTCGTCGGCCCAGCGCTGCACCGCCGCGAGGATGTCGGCGTGGATGCGCAGCGGATAGGCCTTCTTCTCGCTCACCCGCCGCCTCCGCGGGCGCGGCGCTTGGCGCTGGCGACGGTGAAGATGCAGGCCGCGGCCAAGCCGTTGACGGCGAGGAACATCACCACGATCAGCACCAGCAGGCGGCGTTCGTCGTCGCCCCACAGCGCAAGCCCGATGGCGGTGGCGAGCATCGCCAGCCCGATCATGCGCAGCAGGCGCGCCAGCCTGTCGTCGAGCACGGCCTTGTCGCGCACCGTCATGCGCCCGCTGCCGGCCGACAGCGGCAGTCGCCCCTGCACCAGCCAGCGCGCCGACAGGAAGGCCGGGATCGCCATCAGTGCGAACACGAGGGCGGCGATGTGATGCGCGGCCATCAGTACAGCGAGCCGGTGTTGACGATCGGCTGCGTGCCGCGATCGCCGCACAGCACGACCAGCAGGTTGCTGACCATCGCCGCCTTGCGTTCTTCGTCCAGCGTGACCACGCCGCTCTTCTGCAGCTCGGCCAGCGCCATCTCGACCATGCCGACCGCGCCGGACACGATGCGCGTGCGCGCGGCGATGACCGCGTTCGCCTGCTGGCGCTGCAGCATCGCGTGGGCGATCTCGGGCGCGTAGGCGAGGTGGCTGATGCGCGCGTCGACCACGTCGACGCCGGCCGCGGTCAGACGCTCGTCGAGCTGCTCCTTGAGCCGCTCGGAAATCTCGACCGGATGGCTGCGCAGCGAGATCTGGCCGTCCTCGTGCTGGTCATAGGGATAGCTGGTCGCCATCGCGCGCAGCGCGGCCTCGGACTGGATGTGCACGAAGCTCGCGTAATCGTCGACGTTAAAGACGGCTTCGGCCGAATCGACGACGCGCCAGACGATGACCGCGGCGATCTCGATCGGGCTGCCTTCGAGTTCATTGACCTTGAGCCGGCCGCTCTCGAAGTTGCGCACGCGCAAGGACACCTTCTTCTTGGTCAGGAAGGGGTTGTTCCAGCGCAGGCCCGCTTCCTTGACCGTGCCGACGTACTTGCCGAACAGGCTGAGCACCGCGGCCTGGTTGGGCTCGACCATGTAGTGGCCGATCAGCGAGAACAGGGTCAGCAGCGCGATGACGATCGCCAGCAGGGGCGCCGCCCCACCGCCCGCGGCCAGGCCCCAGGCGCAGGCGCCCATGACCGCGATCTGGACCAGCAGGACCGGGATGCCCGGCAGGGAGCGGATCGGGTTCTCTTTCATCGCGGCATCTCCTTGGTTTGATCGATTGATATCGAATTGATATCTATCTGTCAACGCTCACGCCGGGGGCACTGTCCGCTTGGGCACCATCGGCCACTGGACCGCGCCCTCGACGCCTGGAGATCCGATGTCACGACCCCGCCACTTTTCGATGCTGCGCGACTTCCAGCTCGCCGACTGGTTCACCCTGGGCAACGCGTTCTGCGGCACCGGCGCGGTGTTCGCCGCCCTGCGGTATCTGCAGGACGAGGACGTACGCTTTCTGCTGGCCGGCATGGCCCTGATCCCGCTGGCCTTCGTCTTCGACGCGCTCGACGGTCGCATCGCGCGCTGGCGCAAGGTCGCGTCCACGCTGGGGCGCGAGCTCGATTCGCTGGCCGATGTCATCTCGTTCGGCGTGGCGCCCGCGGCGCTGGCCTACGCCTGCGGCATGCAGGGCGGCTGGGACTGGATCGTGCTGAGCGGCTTCGTCTGCTGTGGCGTCAGTCGCCTTGCGCGCTACAACGTGACCGCCGAAACGCTGTCGCAGGGCAGCGACAAGGTGAAGTACTTCGAGGGCACGCCGATTCCATCGAGCCTGCTGCTCGTGATCGTGCTGGCGATCGCTGCGTGGCAGGGCCGCATCGGCGATGCGCTGTGGCTGGGCCAGGTGCAGCTCGGTCCATGGCTGCTGCACCCGCTGGTGCTGCTGTTCGCCGCGTCGGGCGCGATGATGGTCAGCAAGACGCTGCGCATTCCCAAGCTCTGACCTGTCGCCGTCCGGTCGTCCCGCGTTGCTATGATCGAACGCGGTTCGCAGGAGTCGACGATGTTCAACATGGGACAGGCGCCCGGCGCGCAGGCCGCGGATCTGGAAGGACTCGCGCGTCGCTTCTGGGATACATGGCGTGAGGCGCTGCAGCGCACGATGCCGGGCGCGGACTGGCGCCAGACGGCATCGTCCTCGCCGTTCGGCGCGTCGGCCGGTGCGATGCCCTGGGCGGATCCATCGCAGTGGTGGGCGCAGGCCGCGCAGGCCCCCGGCGCAGACGCATTGCAGCGCTTCCAGACGATGGCCGCGCCGTGGCTGGAGCAGATCCAGCGTGTCGCGGCCGGCTTTGCAGGGCGCGACGCGACGCCTGAGGCGATCGTCGGCGCATGGCGCGAGGCGATGGGCACCAACCCGCTTGGGCAGATGTTCGGCAGTCTGCAGGGCGAGGGCATCGAGGGCTGGGACACGTGGGTGCAGCGCCTGCAGCCGTGGCTCGACGCCGCGAGCGCGCAGAGCGGCGGCGCGCGCGATGCGTTCTCGCTGCCAACGTTCGGTCTGATGCGCGAGCACCAGGAGCGCTGGCAGCAGCTCGGTCATGCGTTCGCCCGATACCAGGCCAGCCAGCAGGACTACCAGACGCTGCTGATGCAGGCATCGACCGCGGCCTTCGGCATCTTCGAACGCAAGCTCGGCGAGCGCGATCCGGCGACGCCAATCGAAACGCCGCGGGCGCTGTTCGACCTGTGGATCGACGCCGCCGAAGAGGCCTATGCCGACGTCGCGCTGTCGCCTGCATTCCGCAAGGCGTATGCCGAGATGGTCGCAGGCCAGATGCGGCTGCGCCAGGCGGTGCAGCGCGAGGTCGAGCAGGCCTGTCGTGTGCTCGATCTGCCGACGCGCACCGAACTCGATGGCGCGCATCGCAAGATCGCCGATCTCGAACGCGCGCTGCGTCGCATGCGCGATCGCCTCGATGCCATCGAAGGCCTGGAGGTGGCTGCCCCGGTTGCTGCGAAGGCACCGCCGCGTCGTCCCGCCGGCCCCGTCCGTGTCGACACACCTGCTGTCGACGTGGTGCCCGCAGCGCCGACGAAGTCCGCGGCGAAGAAGTTTGCTGCGCGCCCTTTGGCTGCAAAGAAGCCTGCGAAAAAGGTGTCGAAAGCTGCGGCGAAAACATCGTCGAAGCCGGCCGCGAAGAAGGCGTCGAGCAGGCGTGCAGACGGTGATGCGGCTGCGACCGCCCGCACCGCAGCCGGCGCACGTCGTCGCGGCGCCAAGGCGACCGCGAAGTCGTCTGCGCGCAGTGCGAACGCCCCACGTCGTCCGGGCGCGCAACGCACCCCTGCCGCCACCACGCCTGCGCGCGCATCGCGCAAGGCGGCGCGTCCGTCGAGCCGCGTCGGCAGTCTGCCGAACCTGGGTTTCATCTCGCCGCTGCCGCTCGCGCCCGAACCCTTGAAGGGCAAGACCGGCAAACGCGTTAAAGGGAAGCGCTGATCATGAACGGACCGCTGCACATCACGCCCGAGCGTCTGGCCGAAGAAGCCGCGCGGCTCCAGCAGAAACTCGGTGCCGCGCCGCGCACGCTACGCGACGTCGGCGACTTCGATTACGGCGCGACGACCAAGCAGGAAGTCTGGCGCGACGGCAAGGTCGTGCTGTACCGCTTCATCGGCGACAAGGCCCCGACCGCGCGCGTGCCGTTGCTGATCGCCTATGCGCTGGTCAACCGGCCCTACATGGTCGACCTGCAGCACGACCGGTCGATCGTCAAAGGGCTGCTCGAGCGCGGCGAAGACGTCTACATCCTCGACTGGGGCTACCCGGACCGCTCCGACCGGTTCCTGATGCTCGAGGACTACATCGAGCGTTTCCTCGGGGGCGCTGTCGATCACCTGCGGCGCAGCGCCGGGCTCGATGCGATCAACCTGCTCGGCATCTGCCAGGGCGGCACCTTCGCGCTGAGCTATGCGGCGCTGCACCCCGAGCGGGTGCGGAACCTGATCACGATGGTCACGCCGGTGGATTTCCACACCGCCGACAACATGCTCGCGCACTGGACGCGCGATCTCGACGTGGACCTGTTCGTCGACACGCTCGGCAACGTGCCGGCCGACATGATGAACGCCTGCTACCTCACGCTGAAACCGTGGCGGTTGCTGGCGCAGAAGTATGTGGGCGTCGTCGACATCCTCGACGACACCAGGGCGCTGGAGGATTTCCTGCGCATGGAGAAGTGGATCTTCGATTCACCCGACCAGGCCGGCGAAGCCTTCCGCCAGTACATCAAGCAGTTCTACCAGGGCAACGGCTTCGTCAACGGCGGCATCACCATTGGCGATTGCGAGGTGCATCTGGGCCTGGTCGAGATGCCGGTCCTCAACATCTTCGCCGAGCAGGACCATCTGGTGCCGCCGGATGCTTCGCGCGCACTGCGCGATCTGGTCGGCACGCAGGACTATTCGGAACTGTCGTTCCGCGGCGGCCACATCGGCATCTACGTGTCCGGGCGTGCGCAGACGCAGGTGCCCTCGGCGATCCACGACTGGCTGGCGCAGCGGACCTGACATGACGACGCCGACGCTCAGCAGGACCCGCGAAGACCGCGTGCTCGCCGGCGTCGTCGGTGGCATCGCGCGACGCTTCGACTGGAATCCGACCGTGGTGCGCGCCCTGTTCGTCGTCGTGTCGGTGGTCTCGGCGGCGTTCCCCGGCATCTTCGTCTACCTGCTGCTGTGGCTGCTGATGCCCGAAGGCGAGGGATGAATCGCGCCGCGCGTGCGTGCGCACTGGCGCTCGGCGCGGCGTGGACGCTTCCCAATACCCTGATCGGGCTGGTCGGCGGACTCGCCGGCATGGCGTGGGGCGCGCAGTGCGGGTGGCGCGCGCGCGACCTGGCGCTGGTGTTCGACCGCTGGCCCTGGGGACCGGGCGGGGCAATCACTTTCGGCAACGTGATCCTGCACACCGGTGAGTCGTTGGATGTGGCCTGCACGACCTACGCGCATCGCGCCGGGCTATGCGAGGACGCGCCGATCCGCCTAGGCGACCACGAGCGCGCGCATGTCTATCAATACATGGTGCTGGGGCCGCTGTTCCTGCCGCTGTATCTGCTGTGCGGCGGCATCAGTGTGCGCAACCGTTTCGAGCGCGCCGCCGATCGTTACGCTCTGAGCGGACGTGGCTGGTGGCCGTGGGCACGTGCCGACGAACGGTCGGCCGGTTTGACGGGTCGATAACGGCTGCCGCGTTAGGTTGCACACGTCGAAGAACAACCGGATGGCGCAATGCCGCCGGAATCGCTTCGACACTGGAAGGCCCGGCCGGCCGGAGAAATCCGGCAGACTGGGCCTTTCGCATGTCCGGCGACGCGATGTCGCCGGTGCGCCCGTGCAGTGCCGAGGAGCCTTCGATGCGCTACGACCGCGATTCCGTGTCCCCGTGGGCGTTCTTCCTGCCAATCGCGCTTGCAGTCATGGTGGGCAATCTGGTGTCCGATGCGATCGGCCACGCGCTGCGCGACCGCTTCGAGGACACGACCATCCCCGTGGTCGAACAGGTCACTTCGCCGGCCGTCTCCACCGAAGTCGCCGTACCGGTCGAACCGCTGCCGGTTCCGGCGCCGGCCGCCGTGGTGCCCGAACCGGTCGCGCCACCCGTCGCCGCGCCGCAGCTCGACGCGGCCAGCGTCGCCGAGCCCGACAGCGCCGGCGCACCCTTGGCCGCGATGCCGGGGGCCGACCCGGGTGTGCGGCGCCTGTCGGGTCCGATCACCGCGCGCCAGGCCGGCGAGAGCGAGAGTTGCATCAACAAAACCGTCGCCACGCGCAGCCCCAACGGCTGGGAGCAGGCGCTGGAAAACGATGCGCCGGTGCGCTGCGAGGCCTCGTCGAACTGACATCGCTTCGCCGGACGGGCCAGTGCTGCGCGGCCCGCATTGCGCCGGGTCGATGCTCCGCCCGCCACGCTGATGCAATCCTGCACGCCCGGACCTGCGCGCGTGTCTTTTCGATCTGTCGTCTCCGATACGCGTACCAGTCGAGCCGCGACGTCGATGCGTCGCGGCCATCGGGCTCGCGCTTGAGCAGAGTGAGGCTGCGAGCGAAGAGCGTTCGCAGGTTTCAGCCTTGAGCCGCGATCAGCTGCTGCCGCGAGGTACCGGTCGGCCGGCCTTCCGCATCGAAGCGACGCTCGTTGAACCACACGTCTTTCATACCCGCGAGCACCACGCTGCTGCAGCGGGTGCCGTAGCGCGGATCTTCGATGAAGGCCGGTGACAGACGCCGTTCGAGCGCGAGACCGACGCCGGTGTCGGGCAATGTGTCATCGGGCGCGACACGCGTGTCGCGCAGGCCGGCGAACAACGGCGCGAGGGTCGCGGCGTCGGTGATGGCAGCGGTCGAATGCGTCGCCGTCGCGTCGAGCCAGCTCTGCAGCGTGCGTGTCGCCCCGGTGCTCTTGGGCCAGGGCGCGTCGAAGGCGCCGTTGGACATCGCGTGCACGCCCGGCGCGACGGGCGCGGCGGCGAACGCGGGATGATTGCCCGCGAACCACAGGGCGTCGCCATCCCAGACCAGCAGGTTGAAACGGCCGTAGGTGTGCGCGGTGTCCCGCAGTCCGCGCGCGAAACGCTCGGCGGACAGGTCGCCGCGCACGAAATCCCGGACCAGCCAGCCGCGCGAGCGGGCGGCCGCTTCCGGCGCGGCGCCGTCGCGCACGTTAGTGACCGCCGCGAGCCGACGCCGGGTCGAGGCCTGCAGCCAACTTCCGCCCTGCACGAGATCGCGGCCGCCGTACACGTCGGACGCGTCGGGATCGAAGCCCGCGGGCGCGGTGGGGCGTGCATGGAATTCGTCGCGATTGGCGATCAACGCCAGCGGCAGCTCGGGCCGGGTTTTCCAGGCGATGGCGATCAGACACATGCCGGCATGCTAATCGAGCTGTCGTGTCCGCAGACGCAAACGGCCCGCATGCGCGGGCCGTCGACTGGTACCGGAGGCGGGACTCGAACCCGCACGCTTTTAAGGGCGGCGGATTTTGAGTCCGCTGCGTCTACCATTCCGCCACTCCGGCGCGGAGCGGGAGTATAGCGGAAGCACGCGCCGGCCTGAGCGCCGGCGTCTTTGCGTTCTTCGAACATGCGGGCGGGCATCATGCGCTGGTCGGCGCACCGCCGGGAGACCGGGAGAGGGGACATGACCGAAGACTTCACTGCGCGGTCGCTGGCAGCGCGTCTGCTCGCGCGCCATCGGGCCAGTGCGGCGCGTGCGCGGCGCCTGCGGATCCTGTGCGCGCTGCTGCTGCCGATCGCCGTGGGCGCCTGCGCCAGCCAGCCGGGCCAGCGCCCGGTGGACGCCGAGCCGGTGGCCGAGCGCGAACTGCCTGTGCGTCCGGGCAGCAATCCGAACATTCCCGCGCAACCCAATGGCCAGGTCGCGCTGGCGCAAGGCGTGTTCCGCGTCCACCTGAGCAACATCCGCTGCGTGCGGGCACCGTGCCCGAACGGCTACATGGTGTCCGACATCGAAGGCCAGCCGCCGGCCTTGCGGCCGGGCGTGCCGCAGCCGGTCGCGCGGATGCCCGAGCAGGTGCGTTTCGACGCGGCATCCGGCGGCGCGGTACCGCCGGGACTGGTCGAGAAGGCGCACGTCGGTGACGGCATCGTCGTCGAGGGACGGGCCTGGCTGATCGAGGGTGGACGCACGCTGCGGGTCGAGGTGGCGCGGCTGCTCGACGAGTAACCGCGCGCGGCGGCGTCAGCCGGCGCCGCTCTCGTCGGTGGTCTTCGATGCATTGATCCACGCATCGACCGCGCCCGACACCACATCCAGCGGCAGCGCGCCGTTCTCCAGCAGCACGCCGTGGAAGGCACGTACGTCGAACTTTCGGCCCAGCGACTGGCGCGCATGCCCGCGCAGCGACAGCAGGGTGTGCAGGCCGACGGTGTGCGCGCAGGCACGGCCCGGACGCACCAGCTGCCGTTGCGCCTCGGTGCGCGCTTCGGCCTCGCTCATGCCGGCGACCTCGCGCAGGTAATCCTGCGCCTGCGCGAGCGTCCAGCGCTCGGCGTGCAGACCGGTGTCGACCACCAGCCGTGCGGCGTGGACCAGTTCCGCACGCAGGCGACCGAGGTCGCCCTGTGGATCGTCGTCGTAGACGCCCATCTCCACCGCCAGTCGCTCGGCGTACATCGCCCAGCCCTCGGTGAACGCCGTCGGCGCCAGACTGCGACGCAGCCGCGGCAGCGAGACGTGCGCCTGGGCCAGGCCCACCTGCACGTGATGGCCGGGCAGACCGTTGTGATAGACCAGCGTCGGCAGACCACCTTCGGGCAGGGCGCGGACCTGCGCCGCGTCGATCACCAGCGCACCGGGCCGCACGTCGCCACCGGGCGGCACGTAGTAGACGGCGGCTGTGCCGCCGGCATCCGCAGGGGCCAGGCGTACTTCCAGGGCCTGCGAGGGCAGCCTGGCGAAATAGCCGGGCAGCCGCTCGCCGATCGTGTCCAGGCGCGCCTGCACCGCGGCGCGCAGCGCCTCGTCGGCGGCGGCGTCCGCTACCGGTGCCTGCGGTACGGCGTCGCCAGTGGCCACGGTCGCGTCGCCACCGACCTCGGACAGCGGCAGCCGGTCGCGCACGATGGCGGCCATCTCCGCGCGGATGCGCGAGACCTCCGAATGGCCAAGCGCATGCAGCTGCGTGGCGTCGATGCCGACACCGGTGTTCCAGCGCAGTGCGGCCGCGTAGTAGGCCTCGCCGTCGGGCAGCGCCCATACACCCTGATCCGCATCCTGGGTCGCGATGGCGGCTTCGACACGCGCCAGCAGCCGTGCGTAGGCCGGCAACGTGGCGGTTTCGACCGCGTCGCGGGCCTCGCGCAGCAGTTCCTCGCGCAACGCCGCATCCACGCCCCGCGTGCCGTCGAGCCTGCGCGCGAACGACTGCAGGAAGGGACTGGCATCGGCGCCCGCGCGGACGTGATCGCGCAACTGCAGCGCCGCGCCTTCGAGCGCGACCCGGGGCGGCACGACGCCCTTCTGCGCCTGCAGATCGAGGTTGTCGCGCACCTGGTCGAGCTTGGTCGCCACCGCGTGCAGGCGCGCGACGTAGTTGCGGGCATCGGCGGCATCGGCCAGCGGCTGCGCCGATTCGAAAAAGCCCGGCAGCGTGTTCGCGATGCCCGCCAGCTGGTCGACGGCGTACAGATTGGTCGACAGCGGCATCCACGCCGGCGCCCAGTCGAAGGCGAGCAGATCGGCCTGGCTGCGGTAGAACCAGCGCGCCATCTCCAGCGTGCGCTGCTGCTGCGGCGCGAACGCCGCATCGTCGATGTCGTCGAGCGCGGCGAGATTGGCCGCCAGCGTGTCGCGCAGTTCGGCGCGGCGCAGCAGCGAGGCGTCGGTCAGGCGACCGGCGGAACTGCGCGCGTCCGGATTGTCGATGCCGAGCACGGTCATCGCCTCGGGATCGTTGGCGAAGAAGGCGTCGAACTGGGCGTCGACCAGTGCGTCGACAGCATGACCGTCGGCATCGGGCACGGAAGCGGGCTGGCCGCATGCGGCGAGCAGGGCCACCAGCGCGGTGGCGAGCAGCGGTCGGGTCATCGGCCTCGCGGGGGGACGGCGGAAAGCGGCACCCACTGTAGCGGCTGCGGGCGCCGGATGCGCCCTCGTGTTCACCCTATGTGACGCGTCTCAATCGACGGTGTCGACCGCGAGCGCGTCTTCCTGGCGCAGATACCAGCCATCGCGCTCGAGGCGGAAGCGCGCGCAATGCACGATGGGTGCCTGGTAGACGTGCAGCGAGACGGCGATGGTGTCGGCGCTCGCGTTGCGGATCGTGTGGTACTCGTGCGGCGGAATGAGGCTGCCGGCGCTGCCGACACCGGCCTGCATGCCCGAGGCCGCGCGGAAGCGGAAGCGCGTGTCATCCGATTCGAGCAGTTCGTACTGCGCGATCTCCAGCGTGCCGCGCCAGATGCCTTCGACGCACCACAAGCCGTCGTGATCGTGGATCGGCGTGCCCTGACCCGGACCCCAGGTCATCGCGACGATGCTGTAGCCGTGTTCTGCGCTGCGATACAGCTCGCGCCGCGCGTAATGCCCCTCGACCGGCGTATGCACGCAGGCCGGCAGTTCGACTTCGGGATCGCGGATCAGCGCGCACATCGCGCCACGCAGCGCGGATGTCACCGCATGGTCGTCACCGGCGGCAATCGCCGCATCGATGGCCGCCAGCATCCGGTCGCGACCCTTGAAGGGCACATCGGGCAACGCGGTGGTCTTGGACTCGGGACACATGCGACGAGTCTAGCCGGCGCGGCCGGTCGGCGCAGGTGGCAGTGCAGCAAGAAAGTCCGCCACCGCCGGGCCGAAACGCGCGATGTCGACGAGAAACGCATCGTGACCCTGCGGCGATTCCAGCGGCAGGAACGCCGCGTCGATGCCGCCGGCGCGCAGGCCGTCTGCGATCTGCTGTTGCTGCTGCAGCGGGAACAGGATGTCGGTCTGTACGCCGATCGCGAGTGCGCGCTCGAGCTGCAGCTTCGCCAGACCGGCCTCGGTGCCGCCGCCGCAGCTCTCGCCGATATCGAACCAGTCCATCGAGCGGCTGAGGTAGAGATAGCAGTTGGGGTCGAACCGGCGCACGAACCGGCGCGCATGGCCTTCGAGATAGCTTTCCACCTCGAATTCGAGGCCGAACGGGTCCTCGTCGTCGCGGCGGTCGGAGTCCAGCCGCACGCGGCCGAAACGCCCGTCCCATTCCAGCGCCGAGCGGTAGGTGATCACGCCGAGCTTGCGCGCCATGCGCATGCCGCTTTCGGGGTATGCGTCGTCGGTATAGGCGCCGTTGTGCCACATCGGGTCGAGACGGATCGCCTCGCGCTGCAGCGAGCGGATCGCGATCGAGAACGGCAGCGCCCGCGCGGCGCCGCAGATGTTGATGTGCGTGCGTGCAAGGCCCGGATGGCGCGCGATCAAGGCCAGTGCGGTCATGCCGCCCATCGAATTGCCGATCACGCAGGCCAGGCGCTCGATGCCCAGCGCGGCGACGACGTGCGCGGCGGCATCGGCGCCGTCTTCGATCGAGAGTTCCGGGAAGGCAAGGCGATAGGCCTCGCCGGTCCCGGGATCGATCGATGCGGGCCCGGTCGAACCCTTGCAACTGCCCAGCGAATTCACGCAGACCACGAACCAGCGGTCGGTATCGATGGGCTTGCCGGGGCCGAGCATTGGCTCCCACCAGCCGGGCGTGGCGTCGTCGGCATTGCTTGCGGCGTGCGCATCGGGCGACAGGCCGGTGACGATTAGGATCGCGTTGCCGCCGTCGGCGTCGAGCGCGCCCCAGGTCTCGTAGGCCATGCGTGCGCCGTGCAGGACGCCGCCGCGCTTCATCGCAAACGGCGAGGGCAGGTCGATGAAGCGGCTGCCGGGCGGGATGAATTCGGTCATCGCGCCAGTGTAGCGAGTCGACGCCGGGCGCCGGTCAGCGCTGCGCAGGTGCAGACACCACGAGTTCGACCGGTACGAGCGCCGGCAGCGTCACGCGTACCGGCTTCGATTCCAGATCACCGTCGGCGCGCGAGGCATCGCCGGTGCGCGAGATACGAGCGATCAGCTCGACTTCCGGTAGCGCCGACAGGGGCTGCGTCGGCATCGGGCTGTCGCCGTCGTCGAGCACGATGTCCAGCGGCAGGGCCGACACCGGATGTCGCTGCACCGCGACCGGCATCGGCGGACCGCCGGGCTGGCGCGCGATGACGAAGACGGTGGCATCGTCCGGCACCGTGGCGGCGCCATCGAGGCGGACGCGCACCTGCAGCGCAGGCGCGCCTGCATCGGCAACGGATGCCGTGTCCAGCGCAGGCAGGCCGGCCGCCTCGCGCGCGATGCCGATCTGCTCGCGGAGCGCCGTGGCCGCGGCGCCGTCGAGCAGGGGCAGCAGAGGGGTCCAGGTCTCCACCGCGCCGGCATCGTCGCCGGCCTGGCGCTGGGCGATACCCAGATACCAGCGCGCATGCTGGTGTTCGGGATTGCGCGCGAGCACGTCGCGCAGCGCCTGCACCGCGGCGGCATCGAAGCGCCGGTCCGGCGCGGCGCGTGCGCTGGCCTGGGCGGCCTCGACCTGGATCGCATCGTCCTCGGGCATCAGCTTCGCCGCACGTGCGAGCGCATCGCGCGCATCGGTGTAGCGCTGCAGTTCCGCGTAGGCGCGGCCGAGCAGCAACCAGCCCTCGGGCTGGCGCGGGTCGCGTTCGAGATCGCCTTCGAGACGGGCGATGGCCTCGTCGAGCGAATCGGGCGTGGCGCGTTCGACCGGATCGAGCGCGCGCGGCGTGCCGACCAGTGCGTACATGCCGGCCACGAGGACCGGCACCAGCAGCATGACCGCCAGTGCGACGCGCGACGCGCCACGACGCAGCCCGATCGTCAGCACGACCACGGTGGCCAGCGTCATCAGCACGGCGATCAGGGCGAACAACGCCATCACCAGGTCTCCGTGTCGTCGGGCGGCAGCGGCGTCGACGCGCGTCGTGCCATCACGATGCGCGCGATCACCACGCCGCCGGCCACGATCAGCAACAGCGGGCCGAACCACAGCAGCCAGGTCGACGGACCCACCTGCGGGCGATACAGCACGAACTCGCCGTAGCGCGCGACCAGATGCGCCTTGATCGCCGCATCGTCACGGCCGGCGCGCATCAGATCCAGCACCTCGCGACGCAGGTCGTGAGCGATCTGTGCGTTCGAATCGGCCAGCGACTGGTTCTGGCACATCACGCACCGCAGTTCGGCGACGAGCTTGTGGAAACGGCGCTCCTCGGCATCGTCGACGAAGCGCAGCGGCGCGGCATCGACCGAGACCTGCGCACGCGCGGTCTGCGGCCACGCGAGGCACACCAGCAGGGCGAGGAAGACGGCGCGGATCATCGCGCCTCCAGACGTTCGACCTGCGGCAGCAGCTGCGCGCGGATCGTGGCGTCGGTCATCGGTCCGACGTGCTTCCAGACCACGGTGCCGGCGGCATCGACGAGGAATGTTTCCGGCGCACCGTAGATGCCCCATTCGATCGCGGCGCGGCCGTCGTAGTCGGCGAGGATCAGCGCGTAAGGATCGCCGAACTGCGCGAGCCAGCGCGTCGCGTCCTCGGGTTCGTCCTTCCAGTTGAACCCGATCACGCGCACGCGCTGCGTTTTCGCGAATGCGGCGACCACCGCATGCTCTTCGCGGCAGCCTGGACACCAGCTGCCCCAGACATTGAGCAGATAGGGCGCGCCGCGCAGATCGGCCTGCGTGACTCGGCGCGCGGGGTCGCCGAGCACGGGCAGATCGAAGGCCGGCGCCGGCTTGCCGATCAGCGGCGAGGGCAGGGCATCGCGATCGGGATCGCGGCTCAGCCACACGCCGGCCGCGAGCAGCATCAGCACGATGCCGAACGCGGCCAGCGGCAACCAGCGGGCACGCGAGCGTGGCGCGGTCATGCGGTCTTCTCGCGGCGCGGACGACGGAAGCGTCGATCCGCCGCGGTCACGAAACCGCCCAGCGCCATCAGGAACGCGCCGGCCCAGACCCAGCGCACGAAGGGCTTGATGTGCACGCGCACCGCCCAGGCGTCGCCGCCCAGCGGCTCACCGAGCGCGACGTAGACGTCGCGCACGACACCCGGGCGGATCGCGGTTTCGGTCATCACCTGGCCGCCGCTGGCGTAGGTGCGCTTCTCGGGATGCAGCGTGGTGATCAGCCGGTCGTCACGCAGCATGCGCACCGTGCCGCGGTCGGACTCGTAGTTCGGGCCGACGTGATGCGCCACGCTGTCGAGCACGAAGGCATCGCGCCCGATCTCGAGCGACTGGCCCGGCAGCAGCGCGACCTCACGCTGGATGTTGAGACCTTCCACCAGCAGCGCACCGACCAGGAACACCGATATGCCCAGATGCCCGAGCACCATGCCGGTCATCTCCGCGCCCATGCGACCACCCGGCGCACGCAGGCGCGTCCACACGAAACGCAACGTGCCGGCGCCGACCCAGACCGCACCAGCGACGCCCATCGCGACCTTCCACGGGCCCTGTGGCGCGGTGAAGAACGCGAGCGTCGCTGCGATCAGCGCGAATGCCGCCCACGGCAGCAGCATGCGCAACGGTCGAGAGACGTCCTCGTTCTGCCAGCGCGTCAGCGGACCGAACGGCAGCAGCAGCACCAGCGGCGCCATCAGCAGCAGGAACAGCAGGCCGAAATAGGGCGGGCCGACCGAGATCTTGCCCAGATCCAGCGCATCGGCCAGCAGCGGATACAGCGTGCCCAGCAGCACCATCGCGCAGGCCACGACCAGCAGCAGGTTGTTGGCGAGCAGCAGGGTTTCGCGCGAGGTCGCGGCGAATGGCTTGCCGTCGCGGCCGTCGGGCGCGCGCAGCGCATAGAGCAGCAGAGAACCGCCGACGACGATGCCGAGGAACACGAGGATGAAAAGCCCGCGCGTCGGATCGGCAGCGAAGCTGTGCACGCTGGTCAGCACGCCGGAGCGCACGAGGAAGGCGCCCAGCAGCGACAGCGAGAACGTCGCGATCGCCAGCAGCAGGGTCCAGCCGTGGAAGCTGCCGCGTTTCTCGGTGACCGCCTGCGAATGGATCAACGCCGCGCCGGCGAGCCACGGCATGAAGCTCGCGTTTTCGACCGGATCCCAGAACCACCAGCCGCCCCAGCCGAGCTCGTAATACGCCCACCAGGAGCCGAGCGCGATGCCGATGGTCAGGAACGCCCACGACACGTTCGTCCACGGCCGCGTCCAGCGCAGCCAGTGCGCGTCGACCTTGCCGCCCTGCAGCGCGGCGATCGCGAACGCGAACGGCACCATGAAACCCGAATAGCCGATGTAGAGCATCGGCGGATGCACGATCATCCCCGGGTCCTGCAGCAGCGGATTCAGATCGCGGCCTTCGAGCGGCATCGGCAGGATGCGCTCGAAGGGATTACTGGTGAAGATCAGGAACGCGAGAAAACCCAGGCACACTGCGCCCATAACGCTGAGCACGCGCGCCAGCACCACGTCCGGCAGCGACCGCGAGAACCACGCAACGGCCGCGTTCCAGCACGCCAGCACGAACACCCACAGCAGCAGCGAGCCTTCGTGGCCGCCCCAGACCGCGGTGAAGCGGTAGACCATCGGCAGCAGCGAATTGGAGTTCTCGGCGACGTAGCGCACCGAGAAATCCTGATGCACGAAGGCGGCGGTCAGGATCGCCCAGGCGATGCAGGTCAATGCCCACTGCGCATACGCCGCCGGCCGCGCGGTCGCCATCCACGGCGCGAGGCCGCGCTGCGCGCCGAGCAGCGGCAGCACCGTCTGCAGCACCGCGGCGACCAGCGCCAGCAGCAGGGCGATCTGGCCGAGCTCAGGCAGCATCGGCAGCTCCGGTGTGCACGCCCCGCACCGCTGGCGTCACTGCGCGGTGCCCGTATCGGCCGGCGTCTGGACACCGTGCCGGTCGTGCGCCAGGCCCATCTTGTCGGCGACTTCCTTGGGCACGTAGGTCTCGTCGTGGCGCGCGAGCACCTGTTCGGCGACGAAGGTGTCGCCCTCCATGCGGCCGGTCGCGACGACGGCCTGGTGTTCGCGGAACAGGTCCGGCAGCAGGCCGGTATAGCGCACCGGCAGTTCGGCATCGCCGTCGGTCACGCGGAAGCGCGCTTCCATCGAGCCCGCGGCACGCGAGAAGGAACCGCCGGCGACCATGCCGCCGAGCCGGAACCGCGCCTCGCCCGATGCGACGGCCTCACCGGCCGCGCCGCCCAGCACTTCGTGCGGCGTGTAGAGATAGGACACGTTGCGCTGCAGGGCGAACGCGATCAGGGTCATCGACAGCGCGCTCGCCGCGACGATCGCGACGACGAACCACAGGCGGCGGCGACGGACGGGATTCATCGGGTCAGCTCCGCGGTGTCGTCGACGACTGTCGCCGCGGCAGCGCGGCGCGAGGCGACCAGACGCACCGCGCGCAGCAGTTGCGCGATGCGGATGCGCGGCGCGACGAAATCCCAGGCCAGCACGGCGGCGAACACCGCATAGGCGGCCACGACGTATTCGATGTAGCTCATGCGCGCGCTCCCGACGGCGCGACCAGCGCCCGCACCCAGTCCTTGCCGGCTTCGCGGCGCAGGTTGTCGGCACGCGCACGCGCCAGCAGCGAACCGACGAACCAGAACTTGGTGCCGACCACCATCCACAGCAGCGGCCACAACATGCTGCCGTCGATGCTCGATTCGCCGAACACGCGGATCGTCTGGCCCTGGTGCAGCGAATCCCACCACACGACGGAATAGCGGATCACCGGCAGCAGCACCACGCCGACGATCGCCAGCAGGCCGGCGGCGCGCGCGGCGGTGCGCTTGTCCTCGATCGCGCCGTAGAGGCCGATCACGCCCAGGTACAGGAACAGCAGGATCAGCTCGGTGGTCAGGCGCGGGTCCCAGTCCCACCAGGTGCCCCACATCGGGCGGCCCCAGATCGAACCGGTGGCCAGTGTGATCACGGTGAACGCAGCGCCGATCGGCGCGCAGGCCATCGCCAGGATCTCGCACAGCTTGATGCGCCAGACCAGCGCGATCGCGGCGTAGATCGCCATGGCCCCGAACACGGCCAGGCTCATCCATGCGCTCGGCACGTGGATGTAGAGGATGCGGAAGCTGTCGCCCTGCTGGTAGTCGGCGGGCACGACGAACAACGCGCCGTACAGGCCGACCGCCATCGTCAGCAGGCCCAGACCGAAGCCCCACGGCGCCCAGCGGCGCGCGAAGCGGTCGAAGACAGGGGGTGAACCGAGTTGGTGGAACCAGCGCAGGACAGGATTCATTCGGCGTGCGGACGTTCTTGCGGCTTTGCGGTCTCGAAGCCACGCATGGCGGACATGCGCGGCGCGGCGTTGCATGGCGATGCACGTCGGCGACGGGACCCTCCAGACCCGTCGCGGGCCGGTCAATTGAGTGCGATGCGGATGGCCGTCGCCGCGGCGACGGGGGCCAGCACCAGCGCGAAGACCAGACCCGCGGCCAGCAGCAACAGCCCGCCGGATGGATCGTGTCCCTGCGCCGCAATCGCGACGCTGCCGGCACCGAACACCAGCACCGGAACGTACAGGGGCAGGGCAAGCAGTGCCAGCAGGATACCGGAACGGCGCATGCCGATGGTCAGCGCGGCGACCACCGCGCCCAGCAGGCTCAGCAAGGGCGTGCCGAGCGCGAGCCCGGCCAGCAGCACCGGCAACTGGCCGCGCGGCAGGCCCAGCAGTTCGGCCAGCAACGGCGTCGCGACCAGCAGCGGCACGGTCGTCGTCGCCCAGTGCACGGCGGTGCGCACGAGTACCAGCCAGGCCAGTGGCACGGGGCTGAGCATCCATTGTTCCAGCGAGCCGTCCTCGGCATCCCCGCGGAACAGCGTGTCGAGCGCCAGCAGGCCCGACAGCACCGCCGCCACCCACAGCACGCCCGGCGCGACCGCACGCAGCATCGCTGGCTCGTTGCCCAGCGCCAGCGCGAACAGCACCACGACCAGGACCGCGAACAGCGCCGGCTGCAGCGCATCGCCGCGGCGTCGCCACAGCAGGCGCAGGTCGCGGGCGACGAGCGCGGCAGCGGCGCCCCACACCGTCGGTGTGGCACTCATGCGCCGCGCTCCAGCAGCAGTTCACGCGTGCGCACCGGGGGCGCGGCGTAGGCGCCGTGCGTGGTCACCAGCGCCGCGCCGCCGTCGTCGAGCTGGGCCCGGACCATGCGGTTGACCAGCTCGATGCCCTGCAGGTCGAGATTGGCGTAGGGCTCGTCGAGCAGCCACAGCGGCGCCGGCGACATCCACAGGCGCGCGAGCGACAACCGCTTCTTCTGTCCGGCCGACATCTGCCGCACCGGCAGGTGCGCGTGCGTCGACAGCCCGACCAGCGCGAGCGCGCGTTCCGCGTTCTGGGAGGCGCGCGCCCCCTGCAGGCGGGCGAGGAAGTCGAGGTTCCGGGCCGCGTCCAGATCGGCCTTCAGGCCGGGCAGGTGGCCCAGATACGCCATCGTGCCGGCGCGCATCGCGCGCGCGACCGGGGCGCCGCCGACCGACACCGTGCCGCCGTCGGCCTCCAGCAGTCCGGCCAGCACGCGCAGCAGCGTGGTCTTGCCCGCGCCGTTGCCGCCGCGCACCAGCAGCGCTTCGCCGGCAGCGACATCGAAGTCGAGCGGACCGAACACCGGGCGCTCGTCGCGGGTGAAGGACAGCCCGCGAGCGGCGAGCAGTGGTGGTGCGGTCTCGGACATGCGGCGGCGTCGGGCCCGTGCGCGCGACCCGGGCGGCCGCGCGGCCATCCTAGCGGCTTCGCGACCTCGCGTTCAGCGCAACCAGTCGACGTGCACGTCGCCTTCGAGACCGACCGGACGTCGGGCGTCGATGCGCAGCCGCACCGGCAGTTCGCGCGGCCACCACAGCGTGCCGAGCTGGCCGTATCGGCGCGCCAGCGCATCGAAGTCCGCCGCGGGCATGCCGAACACGATCCAGCTCGGCTCGCGCCAGCTGCGGTCGGCAGCGCTGGCGAAGGCCGGCATGTGCGCGATGCCCGACGCGCGCAGTTCCCCCTCCAGGGCCTTGTCGGCGCGGCGGTTCTCGGTGGCCGGGCGCAGCTCGGACATCGGGTTCCAGGCCGAGATCGCCCCGAAGCTGGCGACCTCGGGATAGCGCAGGTCCAGCCCGGGCGTCGGCAGGCCGATGACGATGTCGTGCCAGTCGTCGCGGTGCTGCCAGCGGTAGCGCGCATCCAGATAGGCGTGCAACAGCGCGATCAGACGCGTGTCGTCGATGGGATGCTGGCTGTTCATGGCGGCGGTTTATCCCCCGGGTCCACGTCCGTACACTCGTGGCCCCTCAGATCCCAACGGAACGCAGGCGATGATCCGGACCAAGCTGCCGAAGGTCGGCACCACGATCTTCACCGTGATGTCGCAGCTTGCCGCCGAGCACGGCGCGGTCAATCTGGGTCAGGGATTCCCCGATTTCGACGTGCCGCCGCGACTGGTCGACGCGCTCACCCAAGCGATGCGTGCCGGCCACAACCAGTATGCGCCGATGACGGGCATTCCGGCGCTGCGCCAGGCGATCGCGGAGAAGACCGAACGCGTCTACGGACATCGGCCCGACGCCGACGCGGAGATCACCGTCACCAGCGGCGCCACCGAGGCGATCTTCAATGCGATCCATGCGGTCGTGCGTGCGGGTGAGGAAGTCGTGGTGCTCGACCCGGCCTACGACTGCTACGAACCGGCGATCGAACTGGCCGGCGCGGTGCCCGTGCACGTGCCATTGGATCCGGTGACGTTCGCGCCCGACTGGCAGCGCGTGCGCGATGCGATCACGCCGCAGACGCGCATGCTGATCGTCAACAGCCCGCACAACCCGTCCGGCGCGATGCTGGGCGCCGGGGACATGCAGGCGATCGCCGACATCCTGCGCGACACCGGCATCTTCCTCCTGTCGGACGAGGTCTACGAACACATCGTGTTCGACGGCGCGCGTCACGAGTCCGCATTGCGGTATCCGGAACTGCGCGAGCGCGCCTTCGTGGTGTCGAGCTTCGGCAAGACCTACCACTGCACCGGCTGGAAGCTCGGCTATTGCATCGCGCCGCCGGCGCTGAGCGCCGAGTTCCGCAAGGTGCACCAGTACAACGTGTTCTGCACCTTCGCGCCCGCCCAGCACGCGTTCGCCGAGATGCTGCGCGAGGCACCCGAACACTACGAACAGCTCGGCGCGTTCTACCAGGCCAAGCGCGACGCCTTCGCCGCCCAGCTCGCGACCACGCGGCTGCGCTGCCTGCCGGTGCCGGGCGGCTACTTCCAGCTGGTCGACTATTCGGCGGTCAGCGATCTCGATGACGCCGCGTTCTGCCGCTGGCTGACGATCGAGAAGGGCGTGGCGGCGATTCCGCTGTCGCCGTTCTACGCGCAGCCGCCATCCGGCCAGCGCCTGGCACGCCTGTGTTTCGCCAAGAACGACGCGACGCTGGCCGCCGCCATCGAACGCCTGCAACGGCTCTGACGCCCGGCTGCGACCTTCGGTCGCGGCGGCGCTTCAGCGAGGTCTCGCTAGACTGTCGGCCTGCTTCCGCCGCTGGTTCCGACGCCCCACCGTGCCCGCCCGCCTTGCCATTCTCGCTGCGTCCCTCGCGCTGCTCGCTGCGTGCAGCGCGCCGCCGGACAGCCCGTACACCGGCACCGATCTGCGCGGCGTGTCCTACGGCCGCAGCCTCGACCTGGAGGACACGTCGGGACAGCCGCGCTCGCTCGGCGACTTTCGCGGGCGCTACGTGCTGCTGTCGTTCGGCTACACGCATTGCCCGGAAGTCTGTCCGACCAGCCTGCTGAAGGCCGCGCAGATCAAGCGCGCGCTGGGCGAGGACGGCGAGCGCCTGCAGATCGTGTTCGTGACCGTCGATCCGAAGCGTGACACCGGCGAGATCCTTGCGCAGTACGTCGGCGCATTCGGCGGCGATATCGTCGCCTTGCGCGGCGACGACATGCAGACGCGCCTGGCCGCGCAGTCGTTCCGCGTGACCTATCGCGAGGTCCCGACGAGTTCGTCGTATGCGATGGATCACACGATGGTGAACTATCTGATCGGACCCGACGGCCATCTGCGACTCGCCTTCCAGTACGACCAGCCGGTGCCCACGATGGTCGACGACATCCGACGCGCGATGACGCCGGTGCAGGCCGCGGGCTGACCGCCCAGTCAGCATTCCCCGACTTGCGATTGTTCTTGCGCGCGTCGTAGCCTCGCTGTCCGGGGACGGGGGAAAAGCGGGAGAAAAGGATGACGATTCGCGTGTTCATGGTCGACGACCATGCACTGGTCCGCACGGGGATGCGGATGATCCTCGCCAACGAGTCCGACATCGAGGTCGTCGGCGAAGCGGAGACCGGCGAGGCGGCATTGCCGCAGATCCGGCGGCTCAAACCCGACATCGTGCTGTGCGATCTGCATCTGCCGGGCGTCAGTGGCCTCGAAGTCACCGAGCGCGTCGTGCGCGGACAGCCGGAAACACGCGTCATCGTGGTCTCGATCCTCGAGGACGGTCCGATGCCGCGACGCATGATCGAAGCGGGCGCATCCGGTTACGTCGGCAAGGGCGGTGACGCCGCCGAGCTCGTGCGCGCGGTGCGGGATGTCGCACGTGGCCGTCGCTACCTGGCCAGCAACATCGCGCAGAACCTCGCGTTGTCGGGCATCGGCGGCAACGACACGCCGTTCGATGCGCTGTCGCCGCGCGAACTGGAAGTCGCGATGCTGCTGCTGCAGGGCCTGCGCCAGGAAGACATCGCGCGCCGCCTGAGTCTCAGCGCCAAGACCGTCAACACGCACAAGTCGCGACTGTTCGAGAAGCTGCAGATCCAGGACACGATCGCGCTCGCGCGGCTCGCAAGCCAGTACGGTGTCGCACCGCCGGAGTTCGCGGTGCTCTGAGGCCCGGGGCGCGGAACGGCGCCTGTCGTCCGAGCCCGTCTTTCACAGGCAGGTGTCGCTCGCCTGCCGGCGACCTGGCGGTGGCGGATTTCGCGGATGCGGTGTCACAAACAGATAGCCCCGGCATTGCCGGGGCTTTCTGCGTGACACGACTGCAGTCGATCAGACGTCGCGGTCGCGCGTATGCGCGTCCGCGGTGTCGTCGTTTGTCGATGCAACGTCCGACGAGGCGACATGCGCGTCGGTCGTGTCGTCCGCGATCCCGGCATCGCCGGTGGCATCGGGCTCGATCGACGACGCCTCCGTCTGCGGCGCCTCGGCGACCGGCGTGTCGAACAGGCCGTGGTTCACCGGCGCGGCCGGCGTCGCGGGTGTCGGGTCGATCTGCGGAACGGACTCGCGGACGATCGGCGTCTCGACGACCGGATCGCTGGTCCGCACGTCTTCGACCGTCGCGTCGATCGCCTCGACGGCGGCGTCCGCGAACGCCGTGTCGGATGCGACCACGTCGTCCTGCGATGCCTCGCGCGCCGCGTACGCCTCGTGCGACGGCTCGACCGCGGCGGACTGCCCGCTCGACTCGGCCTGCACCGGCGTCGCGGCGGACTCGGCGGGCTGCGTGGCAACGAACGGCGACTCGCTGGCGACGGGTGCCGCGGCGGACGCGATCACTTCGTCGGTCGAGGCCGGTACAGCGGCCGCATCGTCTGCGCGCGTCGATGCAGGCTCCGCCTCGCGCGTTGCCGACGCGGCCACCGCAGTGGCGGCCGCTGCGGCTGCGACCACTGCCGGACGCGGATCGCGCGGCGCAGGCGCGGCAGGCGCCGGCGTCGGTGCGGGCAGGTCGTCGAAATCGAACTCCGGCTGGCCGTGACCGGTCGAAACGACGCCATCGTCTTCGCCAGTGTCGTCGGCGTCCAGCGTGTTCTCGTCGCCGGCTGCGCCTTCGCCGCCCTTCCCGCGACGACGACGGCGGCCACCGCGACGGCCACGACGACGGCGACCGTTGCCGTTCTCGTCATCGCCGGCGGCGTCACCGATGTCGTCGCCTTCGCGTGCTTCGACGTCGTCCGCGGTGCCGGTCGCGACCGGTGCCGGATCCTGCTGCGTGGGCGCGGCGACGCCCGACGCGTCGGCCGTCGTCTCGGCGATCGCCACCGGCACGTGCGGCTCGACATCCGCCGGTGCCGCGCGCGGCGCTTCGACGGCGGCCGCGACCGGGGTCGAGGCCACGGCGGCGGTCGCGGTCACGGTCTGCGCTTCGGCGGTCTCGCGTTCGGCCCGCTCGCGCTGGCGCTGCTTCTGACGCTGGCGACGTTCCTGTTGGCGCTCCTTGCGGGCGCTGGCATCGGCCGGTGCCTGTGCCGGCGTCTGCGGCTGCGCCTGGGTCTGCTCGCGACGCGGCTCGCGCTGTGCGTCTTCGCGGGCGGGCTGCGGCGATACGGACTTGCCGGCATCGGCGCCCGGTGCGTTGCCGCCGTTCTGACCCTGACGATTGCCGCGACGGTCGCGACGCTGGTTGTTGTTGCGGTTGCCGCGGTCACCACGACCGTCGTTGCGCTGGCCATCGCCACGCGGCTGACGTGCGTCGCGCGCCGGCGCTGCGGGCGCGGGTGCCGGTGCGGGCGGGGCGAACAGGCCGCGCAGCCAGCCCATCACGCCACCGGTGGCGACGGGCGCCGCGACCGGCGCGGACTGCGGCACCGGGGCAGGCGCCGGCGCAGGGACCTCCGGCTTCGGTTCGCGGACCGGTGCGGGCTGGGTCGGGCGCACGGCGGTCACGGCCGGCGGCGGCACGTTGAGGTTGTTCTTGTTCAGCGCGATCGTCGCCACGCGGCGCGGCGTGCCACGCTGGTAGCTCGGACGGCTGGTTTCTTCGCCCAGCTCGTTCTCGCGGATGCGCGAGACCTCGTAGTGCGGCGAGTGCAACTGTTCGTCGGCGACGATGATGATCGGCGCATCGTGGCGCTTCTCGATCTCGGCCAGCGCGCTGCGCTTCTCGTTGAGCAGGTAGTTGGCGATCTCGACCGGGGCCTGCACCAGCACCTGTCCGGTGTTGTCCTTCATCGCGTGCTCCTCGGCGACGCGGATGATCGACAGCGACAGCGACTCGATGCTGCGCATGCGGCCGTGGCCTTCGCAGCGCGGGCAGACGATCTGGCTGGACTCGCCCAGGCTGGCGCGCAGGCGCTGGCGGCTCATCTCCAGCAGGCCGAACTTGGAAATCTTGTTCTGCTGCACGCGGGCGCGGTCGTACTTGAGCGCGTTCTGCAGGCGGTTTTCGACGTCGCGCTGGTGCTTGTTCGACGACATGTCGATGAAGTCGATGACCACCAGGCCGCCCAGGTCACGCAGGCGCAGCTGGCGGGCCACCTCCTCGGCCGCTTCCAGGTTGGTGTTGAACGCGGTCTCTTCGATGTCGCCGCCCTTGGTGGCGCGGGCCGAGTTCACGTCGATCGCGGTCAGCGCCTCGGTCTGGTCGATGACCAGGGCGCCGCCGGACGGCAGACGGACGGTGCGCTCGTAGGCGCTCTCGATCTGCGACTCGATCTGGTAGCGGTTGAACAGCGGCACATCGTCGGTGTAGTGCTTGAGCTTGCGCAGGTTGTGCGGCATCACCTGCTCGACGAAGTCGCGCGCTTCGGCGTACATCTCCGGCGTATCGACGAGGATCTCGGCGATGTCGGCGCGCATGTAGTCGCGCAGCGCCCGGGTGATCAGGCGCGATTCCTGGTAGATCAGGAACGGCGAGGGCTTGCTCAGCGCGGCTTCGGCGATCGCGCGCCAGATGCTCAGCAGGTAGTCGAGATCCCACTGCAGCTCCTCGGCATCGCGGCCGACGCCGGCGGTGCGGATGATCACGCCCATCTCGTCGGGGATGTTCAGCGAATCCATCGCCTTCTTCAGCTCGGCGCGGTCCTCGCCCTCGATCCGCCGCGACACGCCGCCGGCGGTCGGCGAGTTGGGCATCAGCACCATGTAGCGGCCGGCCAGCGAGATGAACGTGGTCAGGGCGGCGCCCTTGTTGCCGCGCTCTTCTTTGTCGACCTGTACGACGACTTCCTGGCCTTCGCGCAGGAGTTCCTTGATCGAGCCCTTGTTCGGGTCGACGCCGGCCTGGAAGTAGTCGCGGGAGACTTCCTTCAGCGGCAGGAAGCCGTGGCGGGCCGAGCCGTACTCGACGAATGCGGCTTCGAGCGAGGGCTCGATGCGGGTGATGCGGCCCTTGTAGATGTTGGACTTCTTCTGTTCCCTGGACGGCTGTTCGATGTCGATGTCGTACAGGGTCTGGCCATCAACGATGGCGACGCGCAGTTCTTCTGCCTGCGTCGCGTTGATCAGCATGCGCTTCATGGTTGCGTTTCCTCGCGCGCTCTCACGCGCGGAACGCCGGGGCGTTTCGCCTGGATGAAGCCTGGTGCCGCCGCGCATGCGCAGCGACACACCGGATTGTCCAGCGCTACGACACCACGGCGGGCCGCGGGAGCGCTCTTTACTTGTCTGGGTATTGCAGGCCGCGGACAGCGCGCGAACGCGCAATGCGCGTTCGCAAACGTCCCGCGGGACGTGTTCAACGCCGATGCCAAGCACCGGGCGATGGCCGGTACTGCCGTACAGCCGCTAACATGGCCGCCCCTGGGGCGGTGGCCGCGCACTGTCCGGAAGCCTTTGAGAGGCGGGCTTTTGGCCCGGATTCTTTCAAAGAAATCAGTACCTTGGATCGCGGCCCGAGTGTAACAGATAAATAAGCGACGATGACTGACAACGGATCCGGCACCGCCGGCGGTGGCGTGCGGCTGGTCCGGGTTCCGGACGACCGCGACGGCCAGCGCCTCGACAACTTCCTGCTCGGCCAGCTCAAGGGCGCGCCGCGGTCGATCATCTACAAGATCGTGCGCAGCGGGCAGGTGCGGGTGAATGGGGGGCGGGCCAAGGCCGAGCGCAAGCTCGAGGCCGGCGACGAGGTGCGCATCCCGCCGGTCCGGCTGGAGGCGCCGGGCGAGGCCGGCACGCCTTCGAAGGGCCTGCTGGCGGCGATGGAGGCCAGCATCGTGTTCGAGGACGCCCGGCTGCTGGCGATCAGCAAGCCCAGCGGCATCGCCAGTCACGGTGGCAGCGGCATCAGCTTCGGCGTGATCGAGACTCTGCGGGCGCTGCGGCCGAACCAGTCGCTGGAGCTGATCCACCGCCTCGATCGCGACACCTCGGGCCTGATGGTGCTGGCCAAGAAGCGTTCGGCGCTGACCCAGCTGCAGGCGCTGCTGCGCGAAGACCACGGCGCCGGCATCCGCAAACGCTACCTGGCGCTGCTGGCCGGGCGCATGCCCGAGGGCACGATGAGCGTCGACGCGCCGCTGCATGTCGGCCTGCGCCAGGGCGGCGAGCGCCACGTGCAGGTCAATCCGCAGGGCAAAGCGTCGCTGAGCCACTTCAAGGTGCTGGAGCGGCGAGGCGGGCAGTCCTACTGCGAAGTCCGGATCGAGACCGGCCGCACCCACCAGATCCGCGTGCACGCACAGCACATCGGCCATCCGGTCGCCGGCGACGACAAGTACGGCGATCCGGACGTCAACAAGCGTCTGCGCGAGCAGATCGGCCTCAAGCGTCTGTTCCTGCATGCCGCGTCGCTGGAATTCACCCTCGACGACGGCGAGGCCTACGTGCTCAACGCGCCGTTGGCCGACGATCTGCGCGATGTGCTCGACCGGCTGAAGTAGGAGGCGGGCCGGCGCCGCCCGGTCCGGAGCGGCCCGACATGGCCTTTCCGGACACTCAGTCCAACAGCCGGTCGGCCTTGGCTGCGCAGATGAAGTCGTTCTCGCTCAGCCCGCCGACATCGTGGGTGGAGAAGCGTGCCTCGACGCGGTCGTAGTGCACGCCGAGGTCGGGGTGGTGGTCTTCGCGATGGGCGATGAAGGCCAGTGCGTTCACGAACGCCATCGTGCGGTGGTAGTCGTCGAAGCGGAACGTACGGACGAGCGCCTGGCCGTCCTCGGCAAGCGACCAGTCGGGGACCTGCGGCAGCAGTTCGCGCACGCGCGCCTCGGGCAGGCGGTGCGCGTCGCCACGGCGCGGCACGCAGTGCGCGTCGCTGAGCGGAATCAGGTCGGACATCGTGGAATCTCCTGTCGAGGGCCGTTCATGCGGCAGACAACGACCGGCGCGTGCGCCGGCGCGGGGCCGCTAGAATACGCGGCATGATCAACATCTCCGAATCCGCGCAGACGCATTTCCGCAAGCTGATCGAGCGCGAATCGCTGCCGGGGCTGGGTGTGCGGCTGTCGGCCGTGCATGCCGGCACCTCACGCGCCGATGTGCGCCTGGAGTTCGCCGACAGCGGTGACCTGCAGGGCGACGAATGGGCGATCGACTGCGAAGGTTTCACGCTGTGGCTCGATGCGTCGAGCGTGCCCTACCTCGACGGCGCCGAGATCGACTACGAAGTGCGTGCCACCGGCGGGCAGTTGCAGATCCGCGCGCCCAAAATCAAGGGCGAAGCGCCGCCGGAAGCCGCGTCGCTGGTCGAGCGCGTGCGCTGGGTCGTCGAGCACGAGGTCAACCCGCAGCTCGCCCAGCACCGCGGCCACGTGACCGTGCAGGAAGTGACGGCCGACGGCGTCGTGGTGCTGCGCTTCGGTGGTGGTTGCCACGGCTGCGGCCTGGTCGACGTGACCCTCAAGCAGGGCATCGAGAAGACGCTGATGGAGAAGGCACCGGGCGTGACCGCGGTTCGCGACGCGACCGACCACGACACCGGCGACGCGCCGTACATGCCGCGCGACGCGGCCTGACCTCCGGCACACGGGCGGCCGCCACCGGATGTTCACCGCCTCCGAGATGATCGACGTGCTGCGTCGGCGTCGGCGGCGTTCGATCCGGCCGGACCAGCCCTCCGAAGGATTTCCCGAAGGCTGGACCCGCTGGTTCGACTCGATGCGCGTGCGCGTCGGTGCCGTGACCGGGGCGAGCGCTGCCGCCATCGTCGCGTTGCTGGCCGCGCGACCGGTTCCACCGCGGCGCAAGGGCGTCGTGCCGTCCGGCCCGCTGGCGGTCTGGACCGGTCTGCTGCTGCATCCCTCATGGGAGCCGTCGGCCCGTGATCATCGCGGCGCACGCCGGTTCTCGGTCGCGACGGCGCTGCTGGTGCAGATCGTCTGGGTGAGCGCGCTGCTGTTGCTGACCCATCCGTATTTCGCGGTGCCCGCGCCGGCAGCAGCAGGGGAGGCGCAGGTGGTCGAAGCCGTCTTCATCGGTGACGGCACGCCCGAAGACGCCGGCGGCGGCGCAGGCGATGGCGCGCCCGCGCCCGTGGCGCAGGTCGTCCCGGTCACGCCGTCTCCGGCGGTACCGCCCGCGCCGACCGCAGCGCCGGACGATCCGGAAGACGCCTCGGTCGCGCAGGAGGCGGTCGCGGCCGCCGAACCGGTCGAACCGCCGCCGCAGGTGCTGGAGGTCACGCAGACGCCGACGCCGGATATCGCGTTCACGCTGCCGCCGCCGCGGCCGGGCGTCGCCCCGGAAATCGCCGTGCGCGAACGGCAGGTGCCGGATGCGCAGCTGCAGGCTGTCGAAGTGCCCGCACTGCGCACGCCGGCACCGTTGGCCGAGGCGCCGCGTCAGCAGCGCCAGGTCGACGTCGAGGTCCGCGAGCGCAGCGTGGCGCAGCCCACCGAATCCTTGCGCCTGCCGACGCGCGACGCGCCGCAGGTCGTCGTCGACGCGCCCGAAGTGCCGTCGCGCAGCATCGCCGACATCGTGGCGCGCGAACGCGCGGTGCCGCTGCGCGATGCGCCCGCGCCGCCGACACCTGCTGCCGCCCCGGCACCTGCCGCATCCGCTGCGCCCGTGGCGTCGACGCCTTCGCCGCGGCGGCCCGGCGACGCCGCGGCGGCGACCGGCAGCGGTGCGCGTGCGCCGACTCCTGCGCCGGGTGCCGGCCAGCGCACGGGCAACCCGCCGGGCGCTGCGCCTTCCACGCGCGCTGCCGACGACTGGGGCGACAGCGCGACCGCCCGCAGCGGTGGCCGGCCCGGCAGCGGCTCGGGTCTGTTCGGCGCCGATGGTCGCGCGCGTCTCGCCGATGGTGGCCGCGTCGGTGGCGGCCTGCCGCCGGGCACGGTGACCGAGGATTTCGCCCGCATCGATCGCGAGGGCACCTGGCTCAAGCGTCCGCCGACCGATTACGAGCCGACCAGCCTCGACCGATTCTGGGTGCCCAGCGAGACGCTGCTGCAGGAATGGGTGCGCCGGAGCATCAAGGAAGTGCTGATTCCGATTCCCGGCACCAGCAAGACGGTGAAGTGCAGCGTCGCGCTGCTGATGTTCGGCGGCGCCTGCGGCATCACCGATCCGAACATGCAGGACGTGGAGACCGACGGGCGGCCGCCGCCAGATGTGCCGTGGAAGCCGGAGTTGCAGGAGGACCAGAACAGCCTGGGTGGCTGACTGGTTTGCGCCCAGCGGCTGTATGCCCTCGCTTTCCCCTGTCGTTCTGATGTCGTCACTCCCGCGCGGGCGGGAGTCTATGGGCGTTGCTTCGCTCTCGCTTCAGCTGCGGCTTTTGCTTCGGCTTTCAGCTTTTGATTTCAATCGAGCCGTAGAGCGAGCCGAGCATCGCAGGGCGGCGGGGTCGTAGAGCAGCCCATGTTTGAGCGCAGCGAGTTTGGGCTGCGTGCCCCGTCGTCCGAGAAGCGCAGGGGACCGCCGCAGCTCTACCGCGGCGGATCGCGTCCGGCGAAGGCGGTTTTGCTTCCTTTTGACAAGACAAAAGGAAGCCGCGCGCGGAGCGTGCGGAAGCCCTGTCTTGATCTCTGCTCTTTCCGCGAAGTTGTCTGACGACGCGGAATTCAACGACCCAAGAAAGGCAACGCTAGAGGCTTGAGCCGACAGCAAGTGCACGGCTTTCGCCCGCTGCGCGTGTGAGTTCCTTTGGACGGACCCAAAAGGAACCAAAAGGTCCCTTCGCCGGACGCGAGCCGATGCGATGCAGCCGCATCGGTCCCCTGCGCTCCTCGCCTGACGCGGCGCGCAGCCCAAACTCGCTGCGCTCAGACATGGGCTGCTCTACGGCCGCGCCAGGCTCCGGTGCTCGGCTCGCTTTACGGCTCGATTCAAGTCAAAGGCTGAAAGCCAAAGCCAAAGCCAAAGCTGAGCCAGAACACGAAGAAACAAGCACGCGTCGTGACCAGGCCGAAACCTGGTCAGATCAAATCAAGGAACGCTCCGTCAGGGCGCGACTGACGCATGCCCGCCGAACGGGCACGCGACATCAACTGCGGGAAGACACGCCCCCGAAGGAACTCTCAGCGGTCGTGCGCGCCGTGCAGATCGCGCAGCTGGCTCGGCTGCGCGGCGAAGTACGCGGCGAGGTCGGCGATCTGCTGGTCGCTCAGGTCGGCGGCCTGCTGCGACATCAATGCGTGCTCGCGGTCGCCGTCGCGGTAGGCCTGCAGCGAGTGGGCGAGGTAGTCGCGGAACTGGCCGCCGATCTTCGGATAGGTGGGATCGATCGGGACGTTGCCGGCGGCGCCGTGGCAGTCGATGCAGGTCTGGCCGGTGGCCGCGCTCTTGACGTGGGCGGCCTGCTCGCCGGCCTCGACGGTGCCGTTGGGCAGGCCGGCCGACGAGGTGGTGCGGGCGGGTTGTGCCTCGGCGTCGTGTTCCTGGCCACCGCAGGCGGCCAGCAGGCCGGCGAGCGCGAGGGCGGGCAGGGCGCGGAACGATCGGGTCATGGCGCCGCTCACTGGGTCAGCTCCGAAAGGAAGGCGGCGATGTCGGCGATGTCCTGGTCGGTGAAACTCTGAGCCTGGGCCTGCATCGTCGGGTGCCGGCGCGTGCCGCGCTTGTACTCGTGAAGAGCGTTGACGAGGTACTCGCGCGACTGGCCGCCGATCTTCGGCACGTGGTAGTGCGGATAGACATTGCGGTAGCCCTCGACACCGTGGCAGCCCTGGCAGGTGTAGGTGAGCTGGCGACCAGTCTCGGCATTGCCGGTCAGCGGTGCATTGGTCGGCTGGGCGGCCTCGGCAGCGGGTGCCGGCGTGGCCGGTGCGGCGGTGTCCTGCGCGGCGGCGCCCAGGACCGGAGAAGCAAGCAGAAAACAGGCAAGCGTCAGCAGTCGCGTCATGTTCAAGGGTATCCGCAATCCTGAATGGCTAGGGTGCTGTCTGGGAAGCGTGATGCCGTCATACGGCGACCCTGTATGAACCGGCGCACAACCGGGCCAGTATAGCCACGGTCACCGCGGCTGCCCAATGCACTGCAACATGTGCGGAATCGGCATCCGGACGTCACCATGACCAATGGCGGATGAATGCCACATGTGGGTGATATACCTTCCTACTACACCGTAGGGGTCTCATCGAATCCACATGTCCACACTGCATGCTCATCCGTCCGCAGGACGCGTTCTGACCGGCATCATTCTCGTGTCCGCCGTGCTCGGCCTCTCCGCGTGCAAGGGGGGCGGCGACGCCCAGGCCAAGCCGGGCGAGTCGGCGCCGGCGCCCGTCCCCGTGGAGACCGAGGCGGTCGCGCGCCGCAGCGTGGCGGCCAGCTATGTGGGCACAGCCTCGCTGGAGGTGCCGCGCGGCGCGGACGTCGTCGCCAAGACCTCGGGCATCGCGCTGGAGGTCCTGGTCGAGGAGGGCGACACCGTCCGTGCCGGCCAGCCGCTGGTCCGGCTCGATCCCGACCGCGCCCGACTGGCCGTGCAGCAGAGCCGGGCCACGATGGGCAAGCTGGAGAACAGCTACCGCCGTGCGCAGCAGCTCGTCGGCCAGCAGATGATCAGCGCCAACGATCTGGACCAGATCAAGTTCGATCTCGACACCGCGCGTGCGCAGTACCAGATGGCCCAGCTGGAACTGTCCTACACCACGGTGACCGCGCCGATCTCCGGCGTGATTTCGCAGCGCATGATCCGCACCGGCAACTTCGTGCAGATCAACACCCCGATCTTCAGCATCGTCGACAACGCCCGCATCGAGGCCACGCTCAACGTCCCCGAGCGCGAACTGCGCGTGCTCAAGCGCGGCCAGCCGGTGCGCCTGCAGGTGGATGCGCTGCCGGGCGAATCGTTCACGGGCGTCGTCGAGCGGGTCGCGCCTGTCGTCGAATCGCGCAGCGGCACCTTCCGCGTGGTCACCGCGTTCGCGGGTGACGAGGCCCTGCGCGCCGGCATGTTCGGTCGCATCCACATCGACTACGACCAGCGTGCGGACGCCCTGGTCATCCCACGGGCCGCGCTGCTCGACGACGGCGACGAGTCGGCGGTCTATACGGTCAAGGACGGCAAGGCGGTACGGGTGCCGGTCGAACTGGGCTACGTGGACGGCAATCTGATCGAAGTGCGCAAGGGCCTCGACCTCGGCATGCCGGTGGTCACCGCCGGCAAGGTTGCGCTGCGCGAAGGCAGCACGGTGCAGGTCATCGGTGAGGCGCCGGTCGCGGCCGCGAAGCCGGCGGCCGACGCGGACGCCAAGAGCGACGCGCAGTAATGGCCGGCCCTTCGCACCACGGCCCCGCCGGCGACGGCCCGGCCGCGGACCCGCACGCCGCGCCGCCGGGCCGGTTCGATCTGGTCGAGTTCTCCACGCGCCGCCGTGTCACGGTGTGGATGGTCGCGATCAGCCTGATGCTGTTCGGCCTGATCGCGCTGACCAATCTCAAGGTCAACCTGCTGCCCGATCTGAGCTATCCCACGCTGACGGTGCGCACCGAGTACACGGGCGCGGCGCCGTCGGAGATCGAGACGCTGGTCAGCGAACCGGTCGAGGAAGCGCTGGGCGTGGTCAAGGGCGTGCGCAAGCTGCGCTCGATCTCGCGCACCGGCCAGAGCGACGTGGTGCTGGAATTCGCCTGGGGCACCGACATGGACCAGGCGAGCCTGGAGGTGCGCGACAAGCTCGAAACGCTGCAGCTGCCGCTGGAAGTCAAACCGCCGGTGCTGCTGCGCTTCAACCCGTCGACCGAACCGATCCTGCGCCTTGCGCTGACCGCCGGCGACAAGGGCGACGCGGTCGACGAACTCACCCGCATGCGCCGCTATGCGGACGACGATCTGAAGAAAAAGATCGAACCGGTCGTCGGCGTGGCCGCGGTCAAGGTCGGCGGCGGTTTCGAGGACGAGGTGCAGGTCGAGCTGGACCTGCAGCAGATGGCGCGCATCGGCCTGCCGATCGAGAACGTCATCCAGCGTCTGCAGCAGGAGAACATCAATCTGTCGGGCGGCCGGCTCGATCAGGGCACCCAGCGCTATCTGGTGCGCACGGTCAACCAGTTCGCCAGCGTCGAACAGATCGGCGAGATGCTCGTCGCCACGCAGTCGGGTGGCGACAACAGCGCCGCCAGCGCGGCGCAGCAGATGGCGGCGATCGCCGCGGCCAGCGGCTCGCAGGCCGTGCTCGCGGCGGCAGCCTCGGTGCAGAGCGCGTCGGGCGCGGGCAGCTCGACGATCGCAGGCGGCCGCGCGATCCGTCTGCGCGACATCGCCACCGTGCGCCAGGGTTTCAAGGAGCGCGAGAGCATCATCCGGCTCGGCGGCGCCGAGGCGGTGGAGCTCGCGATCTACAAGGAAGGCGATGCGAATACCGTGTCCACCGCCGACGCGGTGCAGGCGCGGTTGGACGTGATCCGCAAGGACCTGCCGCCTGACATGACGCTGACCGTGGTCGACGACCAGTCGAAGTTCGTGCGCGCGGCCATCAACGACGTGCGGACCGATGCGTTGATCGGCGGCACGCTGGCGGTGCTGATCATCTTCCTGTTCCTGCGCAACGGCTGGAGCACGCTGGTGGTGAGCCTGTCGCTGCCGGTCTCGATCATCACCACGTTCTTCTTCATGGACCAGCTGGGGCTGAGCCTCAACGTGATGTCGCTGGGCGGTCTGGCGCTCGCGACGGGTCTCGTCGTCGACGACTCCATCGTCGTCCTCGAGAGCATCGAGAAGGCGCGCGAACGCGGCCTGGGCATCCTCGAGGCTGCGATCTCGGGCACGCGCGAGGTCGGCATGGCCGTCGTCGCCTCGACGCTGACGATCGTCGCGGTGTTCCTGCCGCTGGTGTTCGTCGAGGGCATCGCCGGCCAGCTGTTCCGCGACCAGGCCTTGACGATTGCCATCGCGGTGAGCGTGTCGCTGCTGGTGGCGATGACGCTGATCCCGATGCTGGCCTCGCTGAAGGGCCGTCCGCCGATGGCGTTCCCCGAAGAGGACGCGCATCCGCAGTGGCGCCCGGAGCGCCGCTGGCAGAAGCCGTTCGCGGCGACCGGGCGCGGCGTCGGCGCGGGCATCCGCGGCGCGCTGTTCGGACTGGCGTGGCTGGTGGTGCGGATCTGGCGCGGCCTCTCGCGCGTGGTCGGTGGCATCATGGGCCGGGCCAGCGATGCGGCGATGGCGCCCTACAACCGCGCCGAGCGCGGCTATCTGCGGGTGTTGCCGCGTGCGCTGTCGCATCCCTGGCTGGTGCTGGGCACCGCGACCGCGGTCTTCGTGGTCAGCGTGCTGGCCGTGCCGCTGCTGGGTACCGATCTGATTCCGCAGCTGGCGCAGGACCGCTTCCAGATGACGGCCAAGCTGCCGCCGGGCACGCCCTTGCGCGAGACTGACCGCATCATGCGCGAGGTGCAGCAGGCGCACGCCGGCGATGACGGCGTCGCCCTGCTGTTCGGTGTCAGCGGCAGCGGTACGCGTCTGGATGCGAACCCGACCGAGAGCGGCGAGAACATCGGCAAGCTCGACATCGTCATGAGCGGCGGTGGCAGCCGCGAGTTCGAGGCCCAGGAGACCGAGCGCCTGCGCGAGACGATGCGCCGGTACCCGGGCGTCGCCGTGGACTTCGCGCGGCCGCAGATCTTCAGTTTCTCCACGCCGCTGGAAATCGAACTGCGGGGCCAGGATCTCGACGGCCTAGCGAAGGCCGGACAGCGCATGGCCGAACTGCTGCGCGCCAATCCGCACTACGCTGACGTCAAGACGACGGTGGAGCAGGGCTTCCCCGAGATCCAGATCGTGTTCGACCAGGAACGCGCCGGTGCGTTCGGCCTGACGACGCGGCAGATCGCCGACGCGGTGGTGCGCGCGGTGCGCGGCGAAGTCGCCACGCGCTACAACTTCCGCGACCGCAAGATCGATGTGCTGGTGCGTGCGCAGGAGAACGAGCGCGATTCGGTCGACCGCATCCGCAACCTGATCGTCAATCCCGGCAGCGCGACGCCGGTGCGGCTCGATTCGGTGGCCGACGTCGTCGCGACCGTGGGCCCCAGCGAAATCCACCGCGCCGACCAGGTGCGCGTGGCGGTGGTGTCAGCGAACCTGCGCGGCATCGATCTGGGCGCGGCGATGGCCGAGGTGCGCACGATGGTGGCCGAGAATCCCCTCGGACCCGAGGTCGGCATGCACATCGGCGGCCAGGGCGAGGAGCTCGCCGAATCGATGCGCTCGCTGCTGATGGCGTTCGCGCTGGCGATCTTCCTGGTCTATCTGGTGATGGCCTCGCAGTTCGAATCGCTGCTGCACCCGTTCGTAATCCTGTTCACCATCCCGCTGGCGATGGTCGGTGCGATCGGCGCGCTGCTGCTGACCGGCAACACGATCTCGGTGGTGGCCTTCATCGGTCTGATCCTGATGGTGGGCCTGGTGGTGAAGAACGCGATCATCCTGATCGACAAGGTCAACCAGTTGCGCGAGGCCGGCGTGGCCAAGCGCGATGCGCTGATCGAGGGCGCTCGTTCGCGCCTGCGTCCGATCATCATGACCACGCTGTCGACGCTGTTCGGCTTCCTGCCGCTGGCACTGGCGTTCGGTGACGGTGCCGAAGTGCGTTCGCCGATGGCGATCGTGGTCATGGGCGGTCTGGCGGTGTCGACGGTGCTGACGCTGGTCGTGATTCCGGTCGTCTACGACCTGCTCGACCGCAAGTCGGATGCGCACTACGCCGAGCGCGGGCGCCGCGCGCGTTTCGCGGCGGGCGAGGCAACGGAGGCCGCTGCCCCATGAGCATCGCCGAGCTGAGCCTGCGGCGCCCGGTCACCACCATCATGTGTTTCATCTCGATGGTGGTGATCGGCCTGATCGCATCGGTGCGCCTGCCGCTCGAAGCGTTGCCGGACATCTCGGCGCCGTTCCTCGTTGTGCAGCTGCCCTACAGCGGCTCCACGCCGTCGGAAGCGGAGCAGAACCTGCTGCGCCCGGCGGAAGAAACGCTGGCGACGATGAGCGGCATCAAGCGCATGCGCGGCCAGGCCTCGGCCGACGGCGCATTCGTGTTCCTGGAATTCAGCGACTGGGACCGCGACATCGCGATCAGCGCGTCCGAGGCGCGCGAGCGCATCGACGCGATCCGCAGCGACCTGCCCGACGACTTCCGCCGCTACATGGTCATGAAGTTCTCCACCAGCGACCAGCCGGTGCTGCGTCTGCGCCTGGCGGCGAACGTCGATCTGAGTGGCAGTTACGAGCTGATCGACCGGCAGCTCAAGCGTCGACTGGAGCGCGTGCCCGGCGTGGCGCGTGTGGAGATCAACGGCGCGGCGCCCAACGAGGTCGAGATTGCGGTCGAGCCGGATCGGCTCACCGCGCATGGCATCGAACTCAACGAACTGTCGACGCGGCTGCGCGCGCTCAATTTCTCGGTGTCGGCCGGCCAGATCCTCGACGGCGGCCAGCGACTGCGCGTGCAGCCGGTCGGCGAGATCGACGATCTGCAGCAACTGCGCGATCTGGTGATCAATCCGCAGGGCCTGCGCCTGTCGGACATCGCCGAGGTCCAGTTCAAACCGCAGCGCATGGACTACGGGCGCCGCCTGGACGGCCGCGCGGCGGTGGGGCTGGAAATCTACAAGGAGCGCGACGCCAACCTGGTGGAGGTCTCGCGCACCGTGTTGGCCGAGGTCGAGGCGGCGCGCAGCGAGCCGGGGCTGGAAGGCGTCGACGTCAAGGTCATCCAGAACATGGGCGACGAGGTCACTTCGTCGTTGATGGAACTGGTGGAGGCCGGTGCGATTGGCCTGGTGCTGTCGATCATCGTGCTGTACTTCTTCCTGCGTCACTGGCCGTCGACGCTGATGGTCACGCTGGCGATTCCGATCTGTTTCATCATCACCCTCGGCTTCATGCACTTCTTCGACGTCACGCTCAACGTGCTGTCGTTGATGGGCCTGCTGCTCGCGGTCGGCATGCTGGTCGACAACGCCGTGGTGGTGGTGGAGAGCATCTACCAAGAGCGCGAACGCATTCCCGACCAGCCTTGGCTTGCGTCGGTGCTGGGCACACGCCACGTGGCGATCGCGCTGTCGGCGGGCACGCTGTGCCACTGCATCGTGTTCGTGCCCAACCTGCTGGGCGAGACCAACAACATCAGCATCTTCATGAACCAGCTGGCGATCACCATCTCGGTGTCGCTGCTGGCCTCGTGGCTGGTGGCCGTGAGCCTGATTCCGATGATGTCGGCGCGCATGAAGACGCCGCCGGCGGTGGCGAAGCCCGACGGTCTGATTCCGCGGTTGCAGCGGCGTTACGCGCGTCTGCTGCGCTGGTCGCTCGAACACCGCGGCTGGAGCGTGGCCGGCATCGTGCTGGTGGTCGCCGTGAGTCTGGTGCCGATGACCAAGACCAAGTTCGACATGTTCGGCGACAGCGGCGGCGGCAAGGAAATCCAGATCTACTACCAGTGGAAGGGCAGCTACAACCTCGAGCAGCGCTCCGATGAGGTGCGCCGCTACGAGACCTTCCTCGACGAACACCGCGACGAATACCGCATCCGCCAGATCTATTCCTGGTTCGGCGAAGGCGGCGACTCGGGCACGGTCGTGACCTTCAACGACGATGTCGGCGACACCAAGGTGCTGTCGGAGGCGATCAGCCAGGCACTGCCGAAGTCCGCGCGCGCCGAGGTCGGCGTCAGTGGTGGTGGCGGGCAGGGCGGCGGCGGGGGCGGCGGCGGTCAGGGCGGGCAGGGCGTGCAGGTCCAGCTCGTCGGCGATTCGACCCAGGTCCTGCGCGAGATCGCCGACGGCGTGATCCCGATGCTGGCGGCCAATCCCGCCTTGCGCGATGTCCGCGTCGACGCAGGCGATCTCAACCAGGAGCTCAACATCCGCGTCGATCGCGATCGTGCGGCGGCATTTGGCTTCAGTGCCGAGCAGGTGTCGAGCTTCATCGGTCTGGCGCTGCGTGGCACGCAGCTGCGCGAGTTCCGCCGGGGCGAGGACGAGGTGCCGGTGTGGGTGCGTTTCGCGGGCGCCCAGAGCTACAGCGAGGCCGACATCGCCAGCTTCATGGTCCGCGCGCCGGATGGCCGCAGCGTGCCGCTGACGAGCTTGGTGGAGATGCGCGTGGAGCCGTCGGCCAGCCGCATCAGCCGCAACGACCGTCAGACGTCGCTGACCCTGCAGGCCAATCTTGCCGGCGAGACCACGATGCCGGACGCGCGCAAGGCGCTGGAGCAGACGCTCGAATCGGTGGAGTTCCCGGCCGGCTATGGCTACAGCTTCTCGGGCAGCGGCTTCGAGGACGACGCCGCCGCGAGCAAGCAGATGATGTTCAACCTGCTGATCGCGCTGGTCATGATCTACGTGGTGATGGCGGCGGTGTTCGAATCGCTGCTGTTCCCGGCGGCGATCATGAGCTGCGTGGTGTTCTCGGTGTTCGGTGTGTTCTGGCTGTTCTGGCTGACCGGCACCTCGTTCACCGTCATGGCCTTCATCGGCATCCTGGTGCTGATGGGCGTGGTGGTGAACAACGGCATCATCATGGTCGAGCACATCAACAATCTGCGCCGACGCGGCATGTCGCGGCTGGACGCGCTGGTCGAGGGCAGTCGCGAGCGCCTGCGTCCGATCATGATGACGATGGGCACGGCGATCCTGGCGATGATCCCGATTTCGCTCAGCGACACGGTCGTGCTCGGAGGTCTGGCCTATTCGCCGATGGCCCGCGCGGTGGCCGGTGGTCTGGCGTTCTCGACGGTGGTCAGCCTGCTGTTCCTGCCGACGATCTACGCGATTCTCGATGATCTGCGGAATGGCACTGCGCGGCTGATCCGGCGTGCGCGTGGGGACCATGCGGCTCCACCCGCGGTGGCCGCGGGCTGAGCTCGGGATCTAGCATCTGGCGCCCTGAAGACGCCAGATGCTGCCGTTACCTGGCTCGGCCCTTGCTCTCGTGCTTGCTCGGCTTCGGCTTTCAGATTTTGACGTTCGAGCCGTAGAGCGCGCCGAGCATCGCAGGACGACGGGGTCGAAGAGCAGCCCATGTCTGAGCGCAGCGAGTTTGGGCTGCGTGCCCGTCGTCCGAGAAGCGCAGGGAACCGATGCGGCCTCATCGCATCGGATCGCGTTCGGCGAAGGCGGTTTGACTCACGCCTCCGGCGTTCGCCCTTCGGGCCGGCTTCGCCGTTCGCCAGCGCCTATGCGCTGTCGTGCTTCCTTTTGACAAGACAAAAGGAAGCCGCGCGCGGAGCGTGCGGAAGCCTTGGGTTTGATCTTGATCCGGCTGTTTTCGAGCTTCGAGAGACGCGAAAGGCGGAAGCCCAGTCAAGTGCAGAGCTTTCGCACGCAAGCGTGCGAGTTTCTTTTGGCGAAACCCAAAAGAAACCAAAAGGTCCCTTCGCCGGACGCGATCCGCCGCATGGAGCCGCGGCGGTCCCCTGCGCGCTTCGCCTGACGCGGCACGCAGCCCAAAATCGCTGCGCTCAGACATGGGCTGCTCTTCGGCCGCGCCAGGCTCCAGTGCTCGGCTCGCTTTACGGCTCGCAGGTCAAGGTCAAAGGCTGAAAGCCGAAGCCGAAGCCGAAGCCGAAGCCGAAGCCGAAGCCGAAGCCGAAGCCGAAGCCGAAGCCGAAGCCGAAGCCGAAGCCGACGCAGGGTCGAGGCAGGACTGTCGATGCAACGGCGACGCGAAACGTTGCCATGTGCGAAACAGGTGTGTCAGGTCAGCACCTTGCCTGCAATCCGCAGCCCCGCCACCCACACGCCGATGCTCGAGCCGATGTTGGCGAGCAGGAAGCTCAGCAAGGTTCGCGACACGCGATTGCGGTACCAGCCGCGCACCGTGCCGGCGTCGTCGCGCAGGGATAGGAAGTCGTTGTAGGCCGGTTTGCGGATCCAGGCTTCGACCAGACCACTGAACAGGCCGGGTGAAATGCCCGGCGGGCGGATCGGCTTGAGCGGTGCGGCGATGGCCGCGGCCAGGATGCCGAGCGGATGCGACAGCGCGGCCGCCGCGCCGAGTGCGGCGAAGCCGGCGGTGATGACCACCCACTCCTTGACCAGTTGCCGGCCCAGTTCGGCGCCGCCCTGGTAATAGCCCCAGGCGATCATCGCCAGGATCATCACCGTGATCAGCGACATCACCCACTTGAGGCTGCGGCCGGGGGGCGCGTGTTCGAGTTCGGTGCGCGTCTGCGCGGGCGGCTGCGCGTCGTCGGCGAGATGGCGCGCCAGGCCGGCCAGGTGGCCGGCGCCGACGACCGCCAGCACCTCGCGCGCGTTGCCCGCATCCTCGCGCAGCTTCGCGGCCATGTAGCGGTCGCGCTCGGCGATGATCGTGTCGTAGAGCTCGGGGCTGCTCTTGGCGAACTCGCCGAAGCTCGATTCGAGCATGTCGCCTTCCTTGAGCTTCTCGATCTCGTCCTCGCCGAGTTCGTCCGACGCCATCAGGCCACCAAGCAGGCTGCCGACGAGTTTCATGCGACCGAAGAAACCGAGCTTCTTCGACGCGCGCTTGAACGTCAGGCCCACGTCGCGGTCGATCAGCGCGACTGGCAGGTCGCGTTCGTTCGCCATCATCACCGCACGCTTGAGTTCCGCGCCGGGCTCGATGCCCAGCTGCTCGGCGAGCCGGCGCTGGTAGGCCGCCAACGCGAGATTGGCCGCAAACAGGGCGACGCGCCCCTTGCGGATCACGTCGACCAGATTGAGCCTGGCGAGCGCATCCGGATCGCTGATCGCCTGCAGGCGTTGCGCGTCGAGTTCGACCGCCACCGCATCGAAGGCGCCGCTGCCGATCGCATCCTCGACCGCTTCCACGCTGACCCGCGAGACGTGGGCCGTGCCGAGCAGGGTGTAGCGCACGCCGTCGCGTTCGACGATCGCGTGCGGTTGGCTCTGCCAGGACGTGGCGGCGGTCATCGGTTCGGTCATCGGGTCAATCGTCGTTCGGTGGAGTGGTGTGCCCGTCGCCGAGGGCGCGCTGCATCAGGATGGTGTCGAGCCAGCGGCCGTGCTTGCGGCCCGAACCGGGCAGCACGCCGACGGTCTCGAAGCCGAGCCGCTGGTGGAAGCGCACGGACGGACCGTCGAGCGGCGGGCCGATCACCGCCATCATCTGGCGGAAGCCGCGCTGCGTGCACAGCGCGATCAGCCGTTCCATCAGCGCACGACCGATGCCGTGGCCGTGCTGGTCGTGCGCGACGTAGACCGAGCTTTCGACGGTGTAGCGGTAGCCGATGCGCGTGCGGAAACCGCCCGCGTAGGCGTAGCCAGCGAAGGCGCCGTCGCGGGTCGCCACGATGTACGGGTAGCCGGCATCGCGGATGCCCGACCAGCGCCGGCGCATCTCGTCGACGTCGGGTGCGTCGTATTCGTAGGTTGCCACGCCGCCCGCCACCTCGCGCGCGTACAGCGCGGTGATGGCGTCGAAATCGGCGTCGACGGCGTCGCAAAGTTCGAGCGGCATCGGGTCAGTCGATGTAGCGCTTGAGCAGATCGCCGTAGGCGTCGATGCGGCGGTCGCGCAGGAACGGCCAGATGCGGCGCACGTGCTCGCTGCGGCCCAGATCGACCTCGCAGGTCAGCAGGGTCGGGTCGGTCCCGGCCTGCGCAAGGAACTCGCCCTGCGGGCCGAGCACGTGGCTGTTGCCCCAGAAGTCGATGCCGGCCGCGCCGAGCGGCGACGGCTCGTGGCCGACGCGGTTGCACGAGAGCACCGGCAGACCGTTGGCGACCGCATGGCCGCGGTGACTGAGGATCCAGGCATCGCGCTGGCGGGTCTTCTCGTCCTGCACGTCGGTCGGGTCCCAGCCGATCGCGGTCGGGTACAGCAGCAGATCCGCGCCGGCCAGCGCCATCAGGCGCGCGGCCTCGGGATACCACTGGTCCCAGCACACCAGCAGGCCCAGACGGCCCACCGAGGTGTCGATCGGCTTGAAGCCGATGTCGCCCGGCGTGAAGTAGAACTTCTCGTAGAAGCCCGGGTCGTCGGGGATGTGCATCTTGCGGTACTTGCCCGCGAGGCTGCCGTCTGCATCGAAGACCACGCCGGTGTTGTGGTACAGACCCGCAGCGCGGCGCTCGAACAGCGAGCTCACCACCACGATCTTGTGCTGCTTGGCCAGCGCGGCGAGGCGCTCGGTGCTCGGGCCGGGAATCGGCTCGGCCAGATCGAACGCATCGACGTTCTCTTCCTGGCAGAAATAGGCGCCGTTGTGCAGCTCCTGCAGCAGCACCAGCTTGGCGCCCTGCCTGGCGGCCTCGGCGACGCGCGTCTCGATGATCGACAGGTTGGCGTCGGCGTTGTCGGCGCCGCGGTCGATGATGGCGCGCTCCTGGATCAGCGCGACGGGCAACGTGGTCTTGCGGGTCATGGCGTGGGGGCTGCAGCGTGCGGAGGGACCGCACATGCTAACGCGGATGCCGTCGCGGACCGCGCCGCCGCACGCGGCCATTCAGAGCGCATCAAAGCGCGCTTGCGAGGGCGACGATCTGGGAGGGGAACGCGGCGTGGTCCATCGCCGGCGTGTGCGGCGTGTCGCGCCGGCGGATCTGACGCACGGCCACCAGTCGCTTGTCCGGTACCACGACGATGTACTGGCCCAGGAAACCTTCTGCCGAGTAGGCCACCACCGGGCCGGTGTCCTCGTCGAACACGTCCGAGCGGCCGAGGCCCAACGCGCTCGTCTGCGCCGCGTACAGCGCCGGCCAGTCCGCGCCGAGCGCATCGGCCATCGCCGTGCGCAGCCCGGCAATGCCGTCGAGGCGCTGGCCGCGCAACGACTCGAGCGTCGCGATCCAGCGCGGGTCCGCGTCCTGTGCCCGCGCCGCCGCGATGGCGTCCTCGCGCACGGTCAGGAACTGCCAAGCGGGAATGCGCCACCACAGCAGTCCGACACGCGGCGAGCGCGGGCCGGCGGCATACAGCGCCTGGACGTAGCCTTCCGGCAGCAGGCGTTTGCCGTCCGGCGCGATACCGTCATCGAGCAGCAGCTGCCCCAGTTTCGCCGCGTCGTGCGCGCTCAACGGCAATCCGGCCATGCCGTGCGGTTGTCCGGAAGCATCGCGATACCAGGGACCCGGCACGATCCCCAGCGGCTGGAACAGTCGCGCGTTGAGGTAGACATCCATCGGCTGCCCGGCCGCCTTGCCGATGACGCCGGCAAGCAGGTTGGTGGCCTTGTTGTTGTACGCGAACACTTCGCCGGGCGTGCTCGACAGCTCGGCCGCCAGTGCCAGTTGCACCGCATCGGGCGCAGGGTAGATCTCTTCGCCGGCATTGGGCGAGTTCTGCAGGCCCGAGGTGTGGTCGAGCAGCATGCGCACGGTGATGTCGCGCTTGCGCCCCTGTGCCCACTCGGGGAAGAAGGTGTGCACGGGCGTGTCGAGCGATTCGAGCGCGCCGTCCATGAGCAGCAGCCCGACACCGAGGGCGACCACGGATTTGGTCGCCGACATCAGTTCGATGGGACGCTGTCCGGTGTCGCTCGCCGTGTCCACCAGCACACGGCCGTCGTGGATCACCAGCAGCGCATCGGATTCCGCTGCCGCCGACGCGCTGCGAATGGCGTCGAGCGCTGCATCGGCGCTCGGCTTCACGGGCGAGGCCGTCGCCCCCGCGCCGGAAACGACGAGCACGAGTGCGACAACGAGGGGAGCGAGCATTCGGCGCATCGGCAGGACCTGCAGGCGGCGGGACAGATTGACTACATGTGTAGTCAATCGCCCGTGTCAGAGGTCACGCGTCGCGTGTCCGATGCCGATCGCGGCGACTGGCGTCGCCGCGGTATCAGTCGGCCAGCAGGCCTTCGGGCAACTGCATCGTGATGCAGTGCAGGCTGCCGTTCTGCCAGATCAGCGGGCGGCAGGAGACCTGCACGATCTCCCGTCCCGGATACGCCTGCGCGAGCACGGCGGCGGCCGCGTCGTCGGCAACGTCACCATAGGCCGGCATCAGCACAGCGCCGTCGAGGATCAGATAGTTCGCATAGCTCGCAGCGAGTCGGCGACCGTCGTCGAGGATCGGTTGCGCCCACGGCAATGGGAACAGGCGATACGGTCGTCCATCGCGCGTGCGCAGTGCCGCGATTTCACCGGCCATCGCCTGCAGTTCGGCGTGATGCGGGTCGCTGGTGTCGTCGCAGGCCTGGAACACGATCGCATCGTCCGGCGCGAAGCGGGCGAGGGTGTCGATGTGCGCGTCGGTGTCGTCGCCTTCCAGATAACCGTGGTCGAGCCACAGCACGCGGTCCTGCGCCAGCCAGTCCGACAGCTTCGCGGTCAGTTCCTCGCGCGAGGCATCGGGATGACGCTCGTGCAGGCAGCGCCAGGTCGTCAGCAGCGTGCCGGCACCGTCGGTTTCGATCGCGCCGCCTTCGAGGGCGAAGTCGATTTCGCGACGCTCTGCGCCCTCGGCGAACACGCCGGCGCCATGCAGATGCCCGACCAGCAGATCATCCCGGCTTGCGTCGAACTTGCCGCCCCAGCCAGTGAAGCGGAAATCGTTGAGCCGAAAACCGCCGCCATCACGGCGCAGCGAGATCGGACCCGAGTCGCGCAGCCAGGTGTCGTCATAGGCCGCCTCGACGAAGCGCACGCGCGTCATGTCGACGCGGTTCGACGCGATCCGCACGTAGGCGTAGCTCTGGATGTCCTCGTCCGGCACGCAGATCACGACCGGCTGGAAGCGGGTGATCGCCGCGACCAGCGCGATGTAGGTGTCCTCGACGTCGCCCAGGCGCGCGGCCCAGTCGGTGTCTTCGGTCGGCCAGGCAATCAGGATCGCGGACTGGGGTTCCCACTCCGCGGGGAAGCGCAATGCGTGTTCGGTCATGGACTCAACGGATGGCGGGCTTGGGGCCGATCTCCGACGCCGTGGCCCGGTTGGCGACGGTGTCGATGACCCGGTTCCGCTCGAAATAGACGGTGAAGGTGGGGTAGACCCAGCGGTTGATCGTCGGCCACTGGCGCTTCTGGCCGCCGCGCGGATCCATGCGCTCGGTCGGCACACCGAAGCGGGCTTCGACATCGGCCATCGACATGCCGCGCGTCGGCACGGCCATGCCGGCAGGCTGCTTGGTGCGATCGACCAGCAGGGTGTCGGCCGAGGCCGGCGTGGCGGCGAGCAGGGTGCAGGTCAGCACGCTGCCTGCGAGGATCGAAGCGAAGAAACGCGACATGGCGGAGACTCCCGTGCAGAACAGCGGTGTATGGACGCGCCGCGCCGGCGCAGCGCCCTGTGTATCAGAATTCGCGCGACGGCGATGCCGAGGCGGGATGTGCGCGTCTGAAACGAAGAAAGGCCGCATCGCTGCGGCCTTTCTCGCGTGCCTGTCGCGTATGCGACGGCAACGCGTCTCAGCGCTGGCGCGCCTTGAAACGCGGATTGGACTTGCAGATCACGAAGACCTTGCCGCGGCGACGCACAACCTTGCAATCGCGGTGGCGGGTCTTCGCCGACTTCAGGGACGACAGGACCTTCATGGTGAACCTCTGGGATGGGATACGAACAGCAAGCCCGCTATTCTAGCGGCTCTTTCCCCCACGATTCAAGCGCTTGGCGTCTTCGCGATGCCGGGCCCTGCGCAGGAGACGCAAATGACGGCCACGGTGCCCGTTCTCACGATCGACGGCCCTTCGGGTTCAGGTAAGGGCACCATCAGTCGCGCGGTCGCGCAGCGGCTGGGTTGGCATTATCTCGATTCGGGCGCCCTGTATCGCGCGGTCGGTGTCGCAGCCGGCTGGGCGGACCTCGATCTGGACGATGCCGGCGCGCTGGTGCGCTGCACCTTCGACACCACCATCGGCTTCGACGAAAGCGGCGACGAGCTGCGCGTGCTGGTCAACGGCCACGACGCCACGGACGAATTGCGGACCGAAACCGCCGGCGCCGCGGCCTCCGCGATTGCCGCGATTCCCGAGGTCCGCGCCGCGCTCAAGGACCGGCAGCGCGCGTTCAGGGTCGAGCCCGGCCTGGTCGCCGACGGCCGCGACATGGGCACGGTGATCTTCCCGGACGCCGGCTGGAAGGTGTTCCTGACCGCGAGTGCCGAGGAGCGCGCCGAACGCCGCTATAAGCAGTTGAAGCACAAGGGGGTTTCGGTGACAATGGACGGTCTGCTGCGCGAGATCCTCGCCCGCGACGCCCGTGACGCCAACCGTTCGGTGGCGCCGCTGCGGCCGGCCGAAGACGCCGTCCGCATCGACACCACCGGTCTTGGCATCGACGCCGTCGTCGAGCGGGTGCTGGCGCTGCTGCCCGCACGCGGCTGATCCGCACCGACCATTCCACCGCTGGTGGGTGACCGGTCCGGGTCGCTTCGACGTTGTTCCTGTTGCACGCAAGACCGCTCCACCGCTGTACCCATGCCGGCATCCGGAATCCTCCGGCCACCGGTTCCATCCACCTCAACACTCACGGCCCTGCAATCCCGCGACGGCCGACCAACGGGTGGACTGCCGGCACCAGCGCACACGCGCCGCCCCGCAGTCTGAGTCAACCAGGTATTTACCAATGACCGAATCATTCGCAGAACTGTTCGAAGCCAGCCAGACCAATCTGGCCAAGCTCAAGCCGGGCGCCATCGTCACCGGCGTCGTGGTGCAGGTCCGCACCGACGTCGTCGTGATCAACGCCGGCCTGAAGTCGGAAGGCATCGTGCCGATCGAGCAGTTCCGTAACGACGCCGGCGAGATCGACGTTGCCGAAGGCGACACCGTCAAGGTGGCGCTGGACGCCCTCGAGAACGGCTTCGGCGAGACCGTGCTGTCGCGCGAGAAGGCCAAGCGCGCGATGGTGTGGGACGAGCTGGAAGAAGCGCTCGAGAAGAACGAGACCATCACCGGCCGCATCAGCGGCAAGGTCAAGGGCGGCTTCACCGTCGACATCAAGGACGTCCGCGCATTCCTGCCGGGCTCGCTGGTCGACGTGCGTCCGGTCCGTGACCCGGTCTACCTCGAGGGCAAGGAACTCGAGTTCAAGCTGATCAAGCTGGACCGCAAGCGCAACAACGTCGTCGTTTCGCGTCGCGCGGTCGTCGAGAGCGAGCACTCGGAAGAGCGCGAGCAGCTGATGGAGAAGCTGGTCGAAGGCGCCGTGCTCAAGGGCGTCGTCAAGAACCTCACCGACTACGGCGCGTTCGTCGACCTCGGCGGCATCGACGGTCTGCTGCACATCACCGACATGGCCTGGAAGCGCGTGCGCCATCCGTCCGAAGTGGTGGAAGTGGGCCAGGAGCTCGAAGTCCGCGTGCTCAAGTACGACCGCGAGCGCAACCGCGTGTCGCTCGGCCTCAAGCAGCTGGGCGAGGATCCGTGGGACAACATCGCCCGCCGCTACCCGTCCAACACCCGCGTGTTCGGCAAGGTCTCCAACGTCACCGATTACGGCGCGTTCGTCGAGATCGAGCCGGGCGTCGAAGGCCTGGTGCACGTGTCCGAGATGGATTGGACCAACAAGAACGTCAACCCGTCCAAGGTGGTGCAGGTCGGTGACGAGCTCGAGGTCATGGTGCTCGACGTGGACGAAGAGCGTCGCCGCATCTCGCTGGGCATCAAGCAGGTCACCTCGAACCCGTGGGAAACCTTCGCGGCCATCCACAAGAAGGGCGACAAGGTCGACGGCCAGATCAAGTCGATCACCGACTTCGGCATTTTCATCGGCCTGGACGGCGGCATCGACGGCCTGATCCACCTGTCGGACATCGCGTGGAACTCCACCGGCGAAGACGTTGCCCGCAACTTCAAGAAGGGCGACACGGTCGAAGCCGTGGTGCTGGCGGTCGATCCGGAGCGCGAGCGCATCTCGCTGGGCGTCAAGCAGCTTGAGCAGGACCCGATGGGCCAGTTCATGGGCAACAACCCGCGCGGCTCGAAGGTCTCGGGCACCGTGAAGGAAGTCGATGCCAAGGGTGCGGTGATCGATCTGGGTGACGGCGTGGAAGGCTATGTGCAGGCGCGCGACATCAGCGACCAGCGCATCGACGACGCCAGCCAGCACCTGAAGGTCGGTCAGGAGATCGAAGCCAAGTACTTCGGCGTTGATCGCAAGACCCGCGTGCTGCAGCTGTCGATCAAGGCGAAGGACGAGGCGGAAACCGCCGAGACCCTGGCCGAGTACAACAAGCAGGCATCGGAAGCCTCGAGCGGCACCACCAAGCTGGGCGCGCTGCTGCGCGAGCAGCTGGGCAACAAGGGCGAGTAAGCCCGATCGGCGCCGGCCCGGGTCCGCCCGGGCCGGCGCTTTCGCATCTGCAAGAACGAGACATGACGAAGTCGGAACTCATCGAACTGCTGACCCAGCGCCAGGCGCACCTCAAGGGCGAGGACGTCGACCTGTCGGTCAAGGCCATGCTCGAGATGATGGGCGGGGCGCTCGCGGCCGGCGACCGCATCGAGGTCCGCGGTTTCGGCAGCTTCTCGCTGCATTTCCGTCCGCCGCGCACCGGACGCAACCCGAAGACCGGCGACGCCGTCGCGCTTCCGGGCAAGCATGTGCCGCATTTCAAGCCGGGCAAGGAACTGCGTGATCGCGTCAGCGACGTGCAACCGATGCCGGCCGAAGACTGACCGCTCCGGGCGGTCGCATTTTCTTTCCACGCCCTCGCGGCCTGCCGCGACGTTGGCGTGCATGATCGGTCAGCGGGTAGGATCGTCGACGCACCGTCGGCGCTGCGCGATGCGCGTTCGCGGCCGATCCATCGATGGAGCGTGATCCATGGCGTTTGTCACCGAGTGGTTCTGGTTCTTCCTGCTGCTGCCGATCGCGGCGCTCAGCGGTTGGGTGATCGGCCGGCGTGGTGGTGAGCGCCACAGCGACACCCAGGTCAGCCGGTTGTCGACGACCTATTTCCGTGGTCTGAACTATCTGCTCAACGAGCAGCCCGACAAGGCGATCGAGCTGTTCCTGCACATCGCCGAACTCGACAAGGACACCTTCGAAACGCAGGTCGCGCTGGGCCATCTGTTCCGCCGCCGCGGCGAGGTCGATCGAGCGATCCGTCTGCATCAGGGGCTGGTGCAGCGTCCGGATCTCAACGACCAGCAGAAGGTACAGGCGCTGCTCGCACTCGGCGAGGACTACATGAAGTCCGGCCTGCTCGATCGCGCCGAAACCGTGTTCACCGACCTGGCCAGGATCGACCAGCGTGCGCCCCAGGCGCTGCGTCATCTGATCGGCATCTACCAGGCCGAGCGCGACTGGCAGAAGGCGATCGAGAACGCGACCCGCTACGAGGCCGCGACCGGCGAGCCGATGGGCAAGCTGATCGCGCAGTTCGAGTGCGAGCTCGCCGATCGTTTCCGGTCCGCAGGCGATCACGACGCAGCGCGCGCGGCGGTGCAGCGCGCTTACGCGGCGGATTCGGGGTCGGTGCGTGCCGGCATTCTCGAAGGACGCATCGAGATCGACGCCGGCAACGATACGGCGGCGATCCGCGCTTTCGAGCGTGCCGCGCGCCACGACGCGGATTTCCTGCCCGAGGTGTTGCCGCCGCTGCTGGCCGCCTACGAGCGCGTCGGCGACGTGCCGGGCGCGCGCAACTTCCTCTCGCAGATGACCGAGCATTACAAGGGCGTGGCGCCTGTGCTGGCACTGACGCGTCTGGTCGAGCAGGACGAGGGCGTACACGCGGCGAGAACCTATCTGACGCGCCAGCTCAAGGACCGCCCGTCAGTGCGCGGTGAGGCGGCGCTGATCGAGCTGACCTTGGCCGACGGCGTGGATCATGTCGGCACGCTGCAGGAGTTGCGCCTGATCACCGAGCAGCTGCTGGTGCGCAATCCGAGCTACCGTTGCAAGCAGTGCGGTTTCGGTGCGCGCAGCCATCACTGGCAGTGCCCCAGCTGCAAGGAGTGGGGCACGATCAAGCCGCTACTCAACTACGCCGTGGTCTGAGTGCAGCTTTCGATGTCCATCCTCGCGGCGCTGTGCCTCGGGGCGTTCTTCGTCGCACTCGCCCTGACGGCGCTGGCCAGGCGATACGCGCTCTGGCGGCAACTCGTCGATGCACCCGGCGAGCGGCGCAGCCACGTGGTCGCCACGCCACGCGGCGGGGGCATTGCGATCGTCGCCGTCGTGCTGCCGGCGATGGTCTGGCTGGGGACCGATGGTGTGATGCAGCCGGTGTTCCTGCTGGGCGCGCTCGGGCTCCTGCTGGTGGCCGGCATCGGCTGGGTCGACGACCATCGCCCCCTGTCGCCCTGGAGTCGTCTCCTGGTGCACCTCCTGTCGGCCACGCTGCTGGCCGCGGGTGTCCTCTGGGCGGAACAGCCGGCCTGGTGGGCGGCTGTGGTCTTTTTGCTGGCACTCGGCCTCGTCAATGTCTGGAACTTCATGGACGGCATCGATGGCATCGCCGCAAGCCAGGCCGCGCTCGTGGCAGGCGCCTTGGCGCTGCTGGGCCTGATGGGCGGGGGCGTCGCGCTCGCATGCATGTTCGTCGCCGCTTGTCTCGGATTCCTGCCGCTGAACTTCCCCAAGGCACGGATCTTCATGGGCGACGTCGGAAGTGGCGCCTTGGGATACGCCGTTGCGTGCCTGTTCGCGCTCGTCCCGCAGCCCGATCTGGTCATCTCGCTGCTGTTGCTCCTGCCACTGTCGGCATTTCTGATTGACGCCGCTTTGACATTGCTGTCCCGCATCATTCGCGGCGAACGATGGTGGACGCCGCACGTACAGCACATGTACCAGCGGTGGGTGCAGGCGGGGCACGCCCATGCCGTCGTGACATGTGCTTACGCAGCCTGGACGCTGCTGTCCATTCTTGTCGCCGCATGGCTGGCAGGTGCCTCGCAACCCGTTATCATCGGAGCCTTCGCCACGTGGTATCTCCTCGGTGTCACGATCTGGCTCACTTTTCGCGCGCGGCACAACCGCGCGCGTCTGTCGTAGGGACGCGACTGGATGACTGACTTCAAGGCCAGGATCGGCATCCTGGGACCGCGTGTGGCCGTCGTGCTGCACGATCTGGTGATGGTGTGGCTGTGCTGGATCGGCCTGCACCAGTTCCGTCATTCCGTCATGGAAAGTTCGCCGACCTTGTCGTTGTGGTCGGCAGAGATCGCCCTCATTCTGCTCGCGCAGGGATTGATCTTCTGGCGCGTCGGCCTGTATCGAGGTGTCTGGCGCTTCGCCAGCGTGCCCGATCTGCTCAACATCGTGAAGGCGGCGATCCTCGGTCTGCTGACGATCATGCTGGTGCTGTTCGTCTACAACCGCCTCAATCTCGTGCCGCGCACGGTGCTGGTCACGTATCCGCTGCTGCTTGCCGCGCTGCTCGGCATGCCGCGCCTGCTGTACCGGGCGTGGAAGGATCACGGGTCAGCGCGCACCAGCCAGTCCGCCGTCCGTGTGCTGATTCTGGGTGCAGGGCAGGCGGGCGAGACGCTGGTGCGTGATCTTCGCAGGACCGGTGCCTACGATCCGGTCGGCTTCCTCGACGACGCACCGAAACTGCGCGGCAGCCAGCTGCAGGGCGTGCCGGTGCTCGGCAAGATCGAGGATGTCGAGAAACTTGCATCGGAAACCGCTGCCAAGCTGCTCGTCATCGCGATCCCATCGGCCAGCGCGGTCGAGATGCGGAAAGTCGTTGCAGCCTGCGAAAAGACCGGGCTTCCGTTCCGGACCGTACCCAAGCTCGACGACCTGCTCGAAGGCCGCTCCTTGCCTGGCGAGCTGAAGGAAGTCGCGATCGAGGACCTGCTAGGGCGCAAGCCCGTCATGCCGGACTGGAAGGCGATCCGCGCATGGCTGCGCGGGCGCAGCGTCCTGGTCACGGGCGCCGGCGGTTCGATCGGCTCGGAACTGTGTCGCCAGTGCGCCCGCAACGGCACCGCGCAGATCGCGCTGGTGGAAATGGACGAGCTGGCGCTGACCCGCATCGAGAGCGAGCTGCGCCGTGACTTTCCGCGTATCGAACTGATCCCGGTGCTCGGCGATTGCGGCGATCGCGCGGTGATCGGGCATGCGATGCGCCTGGCGGCGCCCGATGCGGTCTTCCACGCCGCGGCCTACAAGCAGGTGCCGGTGCTCGAGACCCAACTGCGCGAAGGTGTGCGCAACAACGTGCTGGCCACGCGCGCCGTCGCGGAGACGGCGGTGGCCCACGATGTCGGGACATTCGTGTTGATCTCCACCGACAAGGCGGTCGACCCGGTCAATGTCCTCGGTGCGACCAAGCGGTTGGCGGAAATGGTCTGCCAGGATCTGGCCAACTCGGCCGCAACCGATTTCATCACCGTCCGCTTCGGCAACGTGCTCGATTCGGCCGGCAGCGTCGTGCCACTGTTCCGCGAGCAGATCCGGCGCGGCGGCCCGGTGACCGTGACCGATCCCGAGGTCACGCGTTATTTCATGACGATTCCCGAGGCCTGCCAGCTGATCATGCAGTCCGTCGCGATCGGCTCACCGCAGGCCGTCTACACACTCGACATGGGCGAGCCGGTGTCGATCCGGCTGCTCGCCGAACAGATGATCCGCCTGGCAGGCAAGCATCCCGAGCACGACGTGGCGATCGTGTACTCCGGCTTGCGACCCGGCGAGAAACTCCACGAGACACTGTTCCACGCCGACGAGCGGTATCGCCCGACGACGCATCCGAAGATCCTGCTCGCCGAGGCGCGTACGGTGCATGCGGAACGCTTGTCCGCTGCGCTGGCGAAGCTCTCCGATGGCGTCGCGCGTTACGACCTCGAGTTGCTTGCGGTCTCCCTGCGCGAAGCGGTGCCGGAATTCGCCCCGCTGCAATCGCGTGTTGCACACAACAGTGGAGCGACGATCGTCGCGTTCCCCCCACGACACGCGAGACAGCAATGACGCAAAGGATTCGCAAGGCGGTGTTTCCCGTCGCAGGCCTCGGGACACGGTTTCTGCCTGCCACCAAGACGGTACCGAAGGAAATGCTGCCGATCGTCGATCGGCCGCTGATCCAGTATGCGGTGGACGAAGCGATCGAGGCGGGCTGCGACACGCTGGTCTTCGTGACCAACCGCTACAAGCACGCCATCGGCGATTACTTCGACAAGGCCTACGAGCTCGAGGATCGACTCGAGGCCGCCGGCAAGCACGAATTGCTCGAGAAGGTGAGGCGTCCGCTGCCCGATGGCGTGCGCGCGATTTTCGTGACCCAACCCGAGGCCCGTGGTCTGGGTGACGCGGTGTTGTGCGCGAAGTCGGTGATCGGCAACGAGCCCTTTGCGGTGATGCTGCCCGATGACCTGCTTTGGAACCGCAACGGTGCGGGCGCGCTCCGCCAGATGGCGGACGCCCACGCGGCGACCGGTGCGAGCATGATTGCCGTTCAGGATGTCGAGCGCGAGCAGACGGCCAGCTACGGCATCGTCGCGACGGATGATTTCGAAGGTCGCCACGGCCGCATCACCGCGATGGTCGAGAAGCCCAAGCCGGCCGATGCGCCGAGCACGCTGGCCGTCGTCGGTCGCTACGTGCTCGACGGCCGGATCTTCGAGCTGCTCGAAACCACCAGGCCGGGCGCCGGCGGCGAGATCCAGCTGACAGATGCGATCGCGGCCCTGCTGGCCGAGCAGGCGGTGCACGCCTATCGTTTCCAGGGCGTCCGCTTCGACTGCGGCACGCATCTGGGCCTGATCGAGGCGACGATCCGCTACGCGCTCGACAACGAGAAGCTCAGCGAGCCGGCTGCGGAGCTGATGCAGAACGCCTTGCGCGAACTGGGCGTGCGCGAACTGGCCTGAGGCGGGCGGATCCGTTTCTCGACACGAACGCTCCGGCACTCCCGGAGCGTTTCCGTATCCGCGCCAATATCCCCCACGTCGGGTCGTCGTCCTTCATGCGATCGACCAAAAAAAAACGCGCCCGAAGGCGCGTTTTCTCGTGTCCGCCTGTCGACGCCACAGCGCCGACGGGCAGGGCGATCAGGCCAGGCCGGCCTGCTTCATCACTTCGGCGGCGTAATCCTCGACCACCTTCTCGATGCCTTCGCCCACCGCCAGACGCTGGAAGCCGACGACTTCGGCGCCAGCAGCCTTCAGCACGGCCTCGACGGTCTTGTCGGTGTCGAGCACGTAGGGCTGGCCGTACAGCGTGACCTCGCTGACGATCTTGTTGATCTTGCCGCTGATGATCTTCTCGAGGATGTCGGCCGGCTTGGACTTGTCCTTTTCGGACATCTTGGCCAGTTCGATTTCCTTTTCCTTCTCGACGAATTCGGTCGGGACGTCGCTCGCCTTGTTGTAGGGCGGGTTCATCGCCGCGACGTGCATCGCCAGACCACGCGCGAGGTCGGCATCGCCGCCCTTGAGCTCGACCAGCACGCCGATACGGCCGCCGTGGACGTAGGCCGCCACGTTGTTGTCGCTCTCGATGCGGACCAGACGACGGACCTGCAGGTTCTCGCCGACCTTGGCGATGACCGCGGCGCGGGTTTCTTCGACCGTGTCGCCCGACTCGACCTTGACGGCCTTGAGGGCTTCGACGTCGGCAGCGCCCGACGACAGGGCGGCCTTGGCCACGGTGTCGGCGAAACGCAGGAAGTTGTCATCCTTGGCGACGAAGTCGGTCTCGGAATTGATCTCGACGAGCACGGCGGTGTTGCCGTTCTGCGTGGCGGCGATGCGGCCCTCGGCGGTCACGCGGTCGGCCTTCTTGTCGGCCTTGGCCAGGCCCGACTTGCGCAGCGCCTCGGCGGCGGCGTCGATGTTGCCGCCGGTTTCGCTGAGCGCCTTCTTGCACTCCATCATGCCGGCGCCGGTGCGCTCGCGCAGTTCCTTGACCAGGGATGCGGTGATTTCCATTGGAGACCTCTGAAATTCGGGAGATGTCGGCGGGCGCAGCGGCCCGCGCAGATGAATCGACGCCGGCAACGCGGGGCGCCCGCGGCGTGATGCGCGCACCGCCCAGCATGGGCGGTGAGCATGTCGCGGCCGTTACTCGGCCGCCGGTGCTTCTTCGGCCTTCTTGCCGCGCGGGGCGCGGGCCGGCTTGTCGCCACCTTCGGCGAACTCTTCCTCGCGCACGGTTGCGGCGCTCGGCGCAGCGGCCTTGCCCTCGAGCACGGCGTCGGCGGCGGCGTTCGCGTACAGCTGCACGGCGCGGATGGCGTCGTCGTTGCCCGGGATTGCGTAATCGACCAGCGCCGGGTCGTAGTTGGTGTCGACGACCGCGATCACCGGGATGCCGAGCTTCTTGGCTTCCTTGATGGCGATGTCTTCGTGGCCGATGTCGATGACGAACAGCGCGTCGGGCAGGCGGTTCATGTCCTTGATGCCGCCGAGCGAGGCTTCCAGCTTGTCGCGCTCACGGCGCAGGCCCAGCACTTCGTGCTTGACCAGCTTCTCGAACGTGCCGTCGGTCTCGGCCGACTCCAGCTCCTTCAGGCGCGACACCGACTTCTTCACCGTGGCGAAGTTGGTCAGCGTGCCGCCCAGCCAGCGCTGGGTCATGTACGGCATGCCGCAACGCTCGGCTTCTTCCTTGATCGCGTCGCGGGCGCTGCGCTTGGTGCCGATGAACAGGATCATGCCGCGCTTCTGCGCGATACCCGAGATGAAGTTCATCGCGTCGTTGAACAGCGGAACGGTCTTCTCGAGATTGATGATGTGGATCTTGCCGCGGGCACCGAAGATGTACGGACCCATCTTCGGGTTCCAGTAGCGGGTCTGGTGACCGAAGTGGACGCCGGCTTCGAGCATCTGGCGCATGGTGATCTGGGGCATTGCGGAACTCCTGACAGTGGAACCGGCCGCCGCTGGAGGTGTGGGCGGGTGCGCCGCACGCAGGCGGGGCAGTGGTTCCGGGGTTGGGCCTCCCTGTCGCCTCCGTGACCGAACCTCTTGCGAGGCACCCCGGCACGGGCTGTTGCGGCAGGTGTGGATTTGCCGGTGACGCCCGGCATCGGCGGCGGGTGACCCCGCACAGCAGCGGAAGTGTAGCAGGCCGGCGCCCGGCGTGCACCGGGCCGGGTCAGTAGGTCACGGTGACCGTGACTGTGTCGGTGTAGCTGCCCGCGGGCACCGTCTGTCCAGAGGGCACGCGACCATAGACGGTTACCGACTGCGAAGCGCCTGTGCCCGTGCCCGCCGCGGTGTCGCTGCCGGTCGTCGTGCCCCAGCGCAGATTGCGGGGCTCGTCGCGGTACAGTTCGTAGCGCACATAGTCCGAGGTCGAGCCCCGCCGCATACGCCGTATTGCGCCTGCTGCATGCAGGCCGTTGTCCAACCCGACGTTCCAAGCGGTTCGATTGGTACAGGTAAAGGTCACAGCAGACGTTTCGTCGCGATTGCTCAGGATCGTGCCGGGTACGCTGCCGAATTCGAGGTTGGTAGCAGTCGAGAGCGTACAGCGGCTGGGCACCGACGCACTTGCCGTGAAGCCGAAGCCCGTCGTGCCTCCTCCCACGCCGCCCGTCGTGCAACTCGCGGGATAGGGCGACGTGAGCAGCAAAGGCTCGACGTAGCGATAGGACAGCGTGGCATTGCTCGCCGAGAACGTATTGGTGAAGGTCCCCGACGCTGCGCCGGGCTGCGCGGGAACCCGTCCGTACAGGGTTGCAGTGGCTGTCGCGGAACCACCGAGCACGGGCACCGGGTACGTCAGGTCGATCTGCACCGGGCCAGTGTTGCCGGACGCCAGCGGCCCACCCCAGACCTGGCTGCGGGCCGGGTCGCGGAAGATCTGGAAGTCCAGTGGATCTCCGAAGCCGTTCTGCATCCGACGTGGCGTGATCTGCGCCGGCGTGAGGCTCCCGCCATCCAGGCTCAGGCACATCCGAACGCGCGCGTAGGCCACGACAGACAGCGCAAACGTGTTGCAAGTGATCGTGACGGTCGCCGTGCTCTCGGACGGTGCGATGCCTGCAGCCGGAAACACGAGGGGTGTCGTTGTCGCAGTGCATACCGTCGTGGCTTGGGCGCGCGGCGACCAGACGAACGCTGCGGCGGACAACAGGCACATCAGGACTCCGCGCATCATTGCGGGGGCTCCTGCAGGCAGTGCAGCGGTCCGATCCGCGGGATGCCCGCGTTCGGGGCGGCGGGCAAGGTAAAGCGCACGCTGCATCTGCCGGATTCTGTGCGCACGTGCAGCGTATTGCGGTGCGCCAAACCCTCGACGTAGGTCTCGCCGTCATAGCCGACGATCGCCTCGACACCATCTGCGTCGCTGTGTCCGGAGACTGCGGCGCCCATTGGGATCGGCGCTCCCTGGGCATCGTGTAGCACGAGCAGCGCGGCGCGCACGTGGCGCAGCCGGAAATCTACTGTTGTGCCCGCCCTGTCGCTCGGCGTGGTAGTCAGGGCAACCTTGTCGATTCGGATGTCGGCGGGCAGAGCCATCGTGTCGACCCCCAACTGGTTACGCTGCCAGGCCCGCAACGGTGTGACCAGCAGGCGGCCCCGGGCGTCGGTCATGCCGATCGTACGGTTTTCCAGCCGCACGGGGACGCCGGCCAAGCCATCTGTCGTAACCACGGCAAAGGCGTCGTCGATGCGTCGTGCGGAAAAAAGTCCGCCTCCCATCCAGACCACGGCGCCGTCCGCCTGGGCATAGACCTGACGGCGGTCGCCGAAGCGTGCGGCGCCGAGCAGGAGGCGGCCACGATCGTGCAGCCAGCCCACCTCGCCGGCGCCACCGCTCGCATCGCCGGTCCGTCCCTGCGCACGCCAGCCGATTCCGCCGTCGCCCGGAATCGGCTTTGCGACATCGACCAGTACGCTCTGGCCCGCGGACTGGCGTTGTCCGGCCAGGCTCATCTGCCGATTCCGCCCGAGAGGCACCAGCACGCCTGCATACAGGCTCCGATCTTCGGCATCGTCCAGGTTCTGGTTGACACTCATATTGACCGACCATCCGCGCTCGAAGGTCCGGCTCCAGAACATGCCTGCGTAGCGCGCGGGAACATCTTCTGGGTCCGCCTGTTTCAGGCGCAGATAGCTGAAGTTGAGGCTGCCGCCGCCGTCCGTCCGGTAACCCAGAAGCGCGCGCTCGGACCGGGTGGGGGGGAGCGGACCGTACAGCGATGCAATGTCGCGATAGGCGCCGTGTGTACGCCGACTGTCCAGTGAGAGATTGAACTGTCCGGGTTGCCAGCTGTAGGTGATCGACGTTTGTCCGCCGTCCAGAGTGTCGAGCCTGCTGCGCACGTGCGATGCGCTGAGTACACCGGCCATGCCGAGCAGCCAAGCACCGCCGACGCCGGCGTTGCGCAAGCCGCCTCCGCCCTCGAAGTGCGTCTCGACGGTGAAGCGGTCGTTGATGCCGTAGCGGAGATTGGCGCTGGCGACCGTATCGCGGTGGTAGGCAAACGATCGCAGGCCGTAATCCTTGCGCACGCGCCCTGCCGAGACCGACCAGTCCGAAAGACCCGCTGCGAGCAGGCGTTGGGTGGCGTAGAAGGGGAAGTCGAGCGTGCGCGTGCGCCCGAAGACGTCTGTGATCACCACTTGTGCACTGCCGGCGCCCGAGATGCCGGGCAGGGTGGTCATCTCGAACGGACCGGTCGGCAACTGGCCCTGGTACTGGCGCAGGCCGTTGACGTACAGCTCCACGGCCGACGGTACCGCCACCTCGCCCAGGAAAGCCGGAGTCGGCGAGATGACGCGATAGGGCTGCAGCCCGAAGTTGCGGCCGAACTGGAGACCTCCGATGCGCACGGGTCGGCTCCATTCGAGAAAACCTGTCAGCGTGTCGCCCACGCTCAACGAGAGGGCTGATGCGGGCAGCGAAACATCCCAGCGCGTGTCGAGTCGCACCGACTCGCGCTGCCAGCGTCCAGTCCGCATGTCGTCCGCCCCGGCTTCTGCCTGCCAGGAACGCAGGAGCGCCGTGCTGCTCAGTACGCCGGACCCGATCCCGAACACGCGCAGCTCGGTGCCGGCGCTGACCTGCTTGCCATCGGGTGCCTCGCTGGCATAGAGGTCATAATTGAGCAGGAAGCCCGGGCTGCTGTCGGTAGTCACCGGCGCGGCATCATCGATGGCCTGGCCGATGCGGGTTGTCTCCAGCGCCAGCTCGGTAAGGGGTGCGTCGATCGCGACGGTCTGCGATGCACTGTCGTAGCGCACTTGAACCCCCGGGACTGCGTCGAGGGCAAGGAGACCGCTGGACATCGCGTCGGCCGCCTTGGCGAAGCCAAGGGCGCGCAGCGTGGCGGGGCCGGCGTGCAGCCGGCCGTCGCGATGCACGAATGGGAGCAATCCGGCGCGCGGGCTGTGGTTCAACGTGACTGCGAGCAACAACGGCACGCCGGAGGACGGATCGAAGGGTGCGGGACGGTCTAGCGCTGACGCGGGGAGAGCTGCGACCCCATCGACTGCCCAGGCCGGCGTTGACATCACACCCAGCAGGACCGCGTCAACGATCCGGGACCAGCGCACGCGCCTGCGGCTCGCCGTCGAGTTTCGCTTCGATACGCCCCGTCGCGGGACTCCCCGGCGGCAGTGGCCAGCGGCGCGTCTGTCCGGGCATCACATAACCCGACAGGCCCGGAGCGATGACGTGCCGCTGGTCCTGTGCATCCACCAACGCCAGATCGGCGAGCTGCGCACTGCCATGCCCGGGATTACGGATCTCCACAACCGGTCCATCAACGGTGTCGACGAGGCGTGCCAGCAACGCTGACGCCGGCGATGTTCCAGTGGAACCCCGCACGAACACAGGAATCGAGTACCGCAATGCGAAGCGCAGGCCGGGGCCCTGCGGCTTTCCCGTGTCCAGCGGGAGTTCATCCACAATCACCCGATAAGAAGCCTCGCTGCCATCGACCGGCGCGGTGCCGGTATGCACAACGCGGATCAGCTGCTCCGAACCGGCTGAGAGCTGCAGCATCGGCGGGCTGACGGTCAATGCATCGGTCGGCTCGAGCATGTCCTTGCCGTTTTCCTGCCACCAACGGAAGACGCGGACCTGCACATGCACGCTCTCCGCACCGCTGTTGCTCAAGGTCAGGCCTTGGGCCACCTCGCCGGGCTGGATCGTGATGCGGGTGGGTGCAACCTGCAGACTGGCGGCGGACGCGGTATGCACGAAGGCCAGCGCGATCGACAGGACAACAGCCCGCGCAGCCCGGAGCGACCCTTTGGATGATGCGGTGGGCGGCCGCACAAGTGCTGCCACTGTCAGTAGACGACCGTGGCGGTCACGACGTCGAGATAGCTGCCGGCCGGGAAGTTCGCGCTCGGCACGCGACCATAGACCGGGATGGTCTGCACGGCGCCGGTGCCGGTACCGGTGACGGTATCGGTCGGAACCGTGTTCCCCCAGACCTCCGAACGGCCCGGATCCCGGTACAGCTGGTACGGCAGCAGGGCGGTCCCGTTGGTCATGTTGCGATCGGCAACTCCGCCTGCCCCGGAGTTCTGTCCGGCATTGAGCGTGACGTTGTAGGGCGTACCCAGGGTACAGGTGACGCTGAGCGCACCTTCGGCATCGATACCAAGGGCGGTCGACGGCTGATCACCGAAATCGACATCGGTGGCACCCGGAGCAGTGAAGGCGCAAACGCTTTCGACCGACATGCGGACCTGGAATGTCGTGCTGGTCGACTGTGCAACGGCAGACGTTGCGAAAACGCCGGCGACGAGAAGCATGGCGCAGGTGCAAATGCGGGAAACGGACATGGGGTGGCTCCATCCAGGGAACAAGCGGGCGCGACAGAACGCCAGTGAGGAGCTGCTGCGCGCGCGCGCTGCCAAGTTTGGAAAGAAAGTCGCGCTCAAGTCCGTGAAGCTGGCCAATGAACAGGCAAATATCAGAAGATTCTCATCAGTAGCCGGCGGATCGAGGCAGAGCCTGCCGGTCCCACTCTCCGGACGAACGTGCCGGTAAAGGCCCCCCATCCACGATGCGAGCGGCGAATTCAGCGATAATGACGCAATGAGCATCCATACCAAGACGCCCGAAGACATCGAGAAGATGCGCATCGCCGGCCGGCTGGCCGCCGAGGTGCTGCAGATCGTTGCGCCGCACGTGAAGCCCGGCGTGACCACCGACGAGCTGGACCGGATCTGCCACGACCACATCATCCGTGTGCAGGGCGCCATTCCGGCCAACGTCGGCTACAAGGGCTACCCCAAGACGACGTGCATCTCGGCCAACAACGTCATCTGTCACGGCATCCCGAGCGAGTCGAAGGTGCTCAAGGACGGCGACATCATCAACATTGACGTCACCGTCATCAAGGACGGCTGGCACGGCGACACCAGCCGCATGTATTTCGTCGGCACGCCGTCGGTGATGGCGCGGCGCCTGGTCGAGGTCACGCGCGAGGCGATGTGGCGCGGCATCCGCGAGGTCAAGCCCGGCGCGACGCTGGGCGATGTGGGCCACGCGATCCAGAAGTACGCCGAGAGCGAGCGCTTCAGCGTGGTGCGCGAGTACTGCGGCCACGGCATCGGCAAGGTCTATCACGACGAGCCGCAGGTGCTGCACTACGGCACGCCCGGTGCCGGCGTCGTGCTCAAGGAAGGCATGACCTTCACGATCGAGCCCATGATCAACGAGGGCACGCGCTTCACCAAGGTGCTGCCCGACGGCTGGACCGTCGTCACCAAGGACCGCAAGCTCTCCGCGCAGTGGGAGCATACGGTCGCGGTCACCGCCACTGGCGTCGACGTGCTGACCCGCATTCCGGGCGACGACAACGACGCGTTCCTCTGACGTGGGCGAGCGCACCGCCACCCAGGTCCCCGGCGCCGACTGCGGCGACACGGCATGGGTGGCGGAGGCGCGCGCCGCGCTTGCGGCCCATGACGCGCGGCTGGCGCAGGGCTTCGACGCCGGCCAGCACATCGACCGGCTGCTGGCCGCACGTGCGAATGCCGTCGACGGCTGGGTACGCAAGGCCTGGGCGCGCAGCATTCCCGGCGACGCGCCGCTGGCGCTGTTCGCGGTCGGCGGCTACGGCCGCGGCGAACTGTTTCCGCATTCGGACATCGACCTGCTGGTGATCGCCTCGTCCGAGGCGCAGGCCGAACACGCCGAAGCGTTGGGCCGCATGCTCGCACTGCTGTGGGACTTCGGCCTGCCGGTCGGGCATGCCGTGCGCAGTTTCGAGGAATGCACGCGCGCCGCCGAGGACGTCACGGTGCTGACCGCGCTGCTGGAAGCGCGCCCGCTGCTGGCCAACATCGGCGAGGTCCGCGCGTTGATGGACGCGATCGCCGACACGAAGGTCTGGCCGGCCGACGATTTCTTCCATGCCAAACGCCGCGAACTCGAGATGCGCCACGCGCGTTTCGGCGATACGGCCGACAACCTCGAACCCAATATCAAGGACGGGCCCGGTGGCCTGCGCGACGTGCAGAACCTGCGCTGGATGGCGCGGCGCGTGCTGGGCGTCTACGGCACCGAGGAGCTGATCGCGCTCGGGCAGCTGGGCGTCGACGAACACGCGACGCTGGAACGCGAGCGGCGCACGCTGTCGCGCCTGCGCTTCGGGCTGCACCTCGTCGCCGGCAAGGCCGAGGAGCGGCTGCGCTTCGACTACCAGAAGATCCTCGCCGCGCGCCTGCATCACGTCGAGGAGGCGGACAACCCGCTGGTCGAGAAGATGATGCAGGAGTTCTACCGCAGCGCCGCGGTGGTCCAGCGCATCAGCGAGCGCATGCTGCAGCGCTTTGAGGAACAGATTGAAGGCGAGGGCATGCTGCAGCCGCTCGATGCCGAGTTCGGCAGCCAGCGCGGCTATCTCGTAGCACGCGACGATGTCTGGCCGGGTGGCGACATCAGCCGCGTGTTCGATCTGTTCGCGATGTGGGCCGATCACCAGGAACTGCGCGGCCTGCATTCGCAGACCGCGCGCGCACTGGCCGAATCGCTGCACGCGCTGCCGTCGTGGCGCACCGCGTCGCCCGAACTGCGCGAGCAGTTCCTGGGTCTACTGCGCGGGCCGATCCCCGTCCGCACGCTCGAACGCATGGCGCGCCTGGGCGTGCTGGGTGTCTGGATTCCCGAATTCGCGAACGTCACCGGACGCATGCAGTTCGACCTGTTCCACGTCTACACGGTCGACCAGCACACGCTGGCGGTGCTGCGCAATATCGCCAGCTTCGCGTCGGAGGCGCCGGACGAGCGTTTTTCCAGTGCGCACGAAGTCTGGCCGCAACTGCGCAAGCCCGAGCTGCTGCTGATCGCCGGCCTGTTCCACGACATCGCCAAGGGCCGTGGCGGCGACCATTCCGAACTCGGCGCCGTCGATGCGCGCGAATTCTGCGAAGGCCACGGACTCGGCGAGACCGACACCGCGCTCGTCGAATGGCTGGTCAAGCGCCACCTGCTGATGTCGACCAGCGCGCAGAAGCTCGACATCTCCGATCCGGCGGTGATCCACAAGTTCGCGACCGAGGTCGCCGACCGCGAGCGTCTCGACTATCTGTACCTGCTGACCTGCGCCGACATCGCCGGCACCTCGCCCAAGCTGTGGAATGCGTGGAAGGACCGGTTGCTGACCGATCTGCGCAGCGCGACGCGGCTGGCGTTGCGGCGCGGCCTCGAGAATCCGGTCGCCGCGATCGAGCGCATCGCCGAGGCGCGCGACCGCGCGCGCGGGCTGCTGTCGGCGCATGGCGTGGGCGACACCGAAGCCGATGCACTGTTCACGCGCATTCCGCAGGAGAGCTTCCTGCGCGGCCGCGCCGACCAGGTCGTCTGGCAGGCGCTGGGCCTGCGCGACACCGTCGACGGCGACGTCGTGGTGCGTGTGCGGCGGCTGCAGGCGGGCGCGCAGGCGCTGGAAGTCTTCGTGCATTCGCCCGACCGCGACGGCCTGTTCTCGGCCATCGTCATCACGCTCGACCGGCTGGGGCTGGTGATCCAGCAGGCGCGCGCGCTGGACGGCCCCGGCGGCACGATTTTCGACGTCTTCCAGGTGCTGCCGGCCGACACGCGCCAGTCGCTGGAACTCGGCGCGATCGAACGCAAGCTCACCCCCGTGCTGTCGGGTTCGCTCGATTTGCGCCCCGCACGGCGCGCGCAGCCGCGGCACCTGCGGCACTTCCGCGTGCCGCCGCGTATCGAGTTCAACGCCAGCGCCGATGGCCGGCACACGGTCTTCAGCCTGGTCTGCACCGACCGCCCGGGCCTGTTGGCCGATGTCGCCCATGTGCTGCGCCAGCATGGCGTGCGCGTGCACGACGCGCGCGTGGCCACGTTCGGCGAACGCGTCGAGGACGTGTTCCGGCTCAGCGACAGCGCCGGCCGTCTGCTGGACGAGGACACGCAGGACACGCTGCGCGCCGCGCTGCTCGCGTCGATCGACGGCGACATGGCACGATAACGCCCCGTTTTTCCCCACGAAGTTCCCCACATGACCCAGAGCCTGCAGACCACCATCGAGGACGCCTTCGCGCGTCGTGCCGAACTGACCGCCGCCGAGATCGGCGATGTCGTCAAACCGGCGGTCGAGCAGGCGATGACGGGCCTGGAATCGGGAGAGCTGCGTGTCGCCCAGCCGGACGGCAACGGCGGCTGGCAGGTCAACGAATGGCTGAAGAAAGCCGTGCTGCTGTATTTCCGCAGCAACGACATGGCGGTGATCGACGCACATCCGGCGCCGTTCTGGGACAAGGTCGAGGCGCGCTTTGCCGGTTACGACGAAGCGAAGTTCAAGGCCGCCGGCGTGCGCGTGGTGCCGGGCGCGGCCGTGCGCCGTGGCACCTACTTCGGCCGTGATGTCGTGCTGATGCCGAGCTTCGTCAACATCGGCGCCTACGTCGGCGAAGGCACGATGGTCGACACCTGGGCGACGGTCGGGTCCTGCGCGCAGATCGGCAGGCACGTGCATCTGTCGGGCGGTGCCGGCATCGGCGGCGTGCTCGAACCGCTGCAGGCCAGCCCGACGATCATCGAGGACCACTGCTTCATCGGCGCGCGTTCGGAAGTGGTCGAAGGCGTCGTCGTCGGCCATCACAGCGTGATCGGCATGGGCGTTTTCATCGGGCAGTCCACGCGCATCTACAACCGCGCCACCGGCAAGATCAGCTACGGCTACGTGCCGCCGGGCAGCGTGGTCGTGTCGGGCCAGTTGCCGGCGAAGGACGGCTCGCATTCCCTGTACTGCGCGGTGATCGTCAAGCAGGTCGACGAGAAGACCCGCAGCAAGACCAGCGTCAACGACCTGCTGCGCGGTCTGGCGGACTGAACGCCATGAGCGCGACCGTCTACGGCCTGAAGAACTGCGACACCTGCAAAAAGGCGACGAAGTGGCTCGACCGCTTCGGCGTTGCCTACAGCTTCGTCGACTATCGCGACCACAAGCCGACGCCGGAGACGCTGGTGGAATGGGCCGGCAAGCTTGGTGGCTTCGAGGCGATGATCAACAAATCCTCGACCACGTGGCGCCAGTTGCCGGAGAACCGCAAGGCCGCGGCCAGTGATGCGGAGTGGAAGCTGTTGCTGCGCGAGTATCCGCAACTGATCCGCCGTCCGCTGGTCGTCACCGCCGATGGCGGGATCAGCCAGGGCTTCAGCGACAACGGCTTCAAGAAGCGTTTCGGGATCGACTGAGGTCTGCATGTCCAACGTCCTGGATCTCACCTGCGATCTGATCGCCCGCAATTCGGTCACGCCCGATGACGCGGGCTGCCAGGCGCTGATCGCCGCGCGTCTCGAAGCCGCAGGCTTCGCGATCGAGTCGCTGCGCTTCGGCGCGGTCGACAATCTCTGGGCGACGCACGGGCAGGGCGCGCCGGTGCTGGTGCTGCTGGGACATACCGACGTGGTGCCGAGCGGGCCGGTCGAGGCTTGGACATCGGATCCGTTCGCGCCGGAGATTCGCGACGGCGTGCTCTACGGACGCGGCGCGGCCGACATGAAGAGCGGCGTCGCGGCCTTCGTCGTCGCGGCCGAACGCTTCGTCGCCGCGCATCCCGATCATGTCGGCACGTTGGCGCTCTTGCTGACCTCCGACGAGGAAGGCGATGCGATCGACGGCGTGCGCCGCGTCGCGAAGACCTTCTCCGCACGCGGCACGCGCATCGACTGGTGCATCACCGGGGAACCGTCTTCGACGGAGACGCTCGGCGATCTGCTGCGCGTCGGCCGGCGTGGCAGTCTGTCGGGCAAACTCACGGTGCGTGGCGTGCAGGGGCATGTCGCCTATCCGGACAAGGCGCGCAACCCGATCCACGACGCGGCGCCTGCGCTAGCCGAACTCGTCGCACGACGCTGGGACGACGGTTACGAATCCTTCCCGCCGACCAGCCTGCAGATCAGCAACATCGCCGCCGGCACCGGCGCGACCAACGTCATTCCCGGCACCGCGACCGTGCACTTCAATCTGCGCTACACGCCGCTGTGGGATGCGCCGAAGCTCGAAGCGGAGAGCGCCGCGCTGCTGGACCGCCATGGACTCGATTACGCGATCGACTGGCACCGCAGCGGCGAACCGTTCTACACGCCCGAAGGCCCGCTGCGGGCCGCGGCGCGCGAGGTGCTGGCCGCGCATCTGGGGCGCGCGCCGGAGGAAAGCACCGGCGGCGGCACATCGGATGCGCGTTTCATCGCGCCGCTGGGTGCGCAGTGCATCGAGATCGGGCCGGTCAACGCGAGCATCCACCAGATCGACGAACAGATCCGCGTCGCCGATCTCGAAGCGCTGCCGGGTCTCTATCAGGCGCTGATCGAGCGCCTGCTGCCACCGGCCTGAGTGTGCATTCCAGGTCTCTCGTCATTCCGGCGGACGCCGGAATGCAGTGGCCTAGGGGCACTTTCCTTCCCGGTGGAACCTTGACCGACCCGGTGGAAGTTGCTGGATTCCGGCGTTCGCCGGAATGACGAGAAGGGCGCGTCCTCGGTGACCTTAAGCCCCGACATGACGATGTCCTGCCCCGATCGTGACACCGCCGCGTGCATGCTCGGCAGACGTTCTCCACGTGACCGCTCACCATGACCGACTCCGCCGTCGTCGCCTGTCCGCACTGCCACACCCGCAACCGCGTGCCCCGTGCACGTCTCGGCGATGCGCCGACCTGCGGCCGATGCCGCGAGGGCTTGCTGCCGGCGCATCCGTTCGCGCTGACGCAGGGCACGTTCGAAACGCATGCGCTGCAGTCGGACCTGCCGCTGCTGGTGGATTTCTGGGCGCCTTGGTGCGGCCCGTGCCGCCAGATGGCACCGGCGTTCGAGCAGGCGGCTGCGCAGCTGGTGCCGCATGTGGTGCTGGCCAAGGTCGACACCGAAGCGGAACCGGTGCTCGCCGGCCGCTTCCACATCCGCAGCATTCCGACACTGGTGCTGTTCGCCGGCGGCCGCGAGATCGCGCGCCAGTCTGGTGCATTGCCGCTGCAGGCGATCGTGCAGTTCGCGCGTCAAGTGCTTTGAGGACCCGTTCAAGATTCGTCGCGAGCGCAGCCGGATGACGCGTGGTGGAGCGCAGGAAGCGCAGCGTACGTGTCGTACGTGCGCATTCCGGGCACCGCACACGCGCCAGCCGGCAAGCGCAGCAGGAGATTGAACGGGTCCCGCGTCAGACCCAGCCGGTCGCGTAGTACAGCCCGATGATCGCGAACACCGCCGCGGTCTTGATCAGGGTGATCGCGAAGATGTCCTTGTAGGCCTGCCGGTGGGTCAGGCCGGTCACGGCCAGCAGGGTGATCACCGCGCCGTTGTGCGGCAGCGTGTCCATGCCCCCCGACGCCATCGACGCGACGCGGTGCAGGACTTCCATCGGGATGCCCACCGCATTCGCATTGGCGATGAAGGTCTCCGACATGGCCGCCAGCGCGATGCCCATGCCACCGGACGCGGAACCGGTGATGCCGGCCAGCGCGGTCACCGTGACCGCTTCGTTGACCAACGGGTCGGAGATCGAGCCCAGGCCTTTTGTCACCAGCAGGAAACCGGGGAGGGCGGCGATGACCGCGCCGAAGCCGTACTCGGACGCGGTGTTCATCGATGCCAGCAGGGCGCCGCCGATCGCGGCCTTCGTGCCTTCGGCGAAGCGCGTGAACACCGGCTTCCATGCGAACAGCAGCACCGCGACGATGCCGACCAGCAACGCGCCCTGCACGGCCCAGATCGCGGCGATCTTGCCCACTTCCTGGGTCACCGGCGGCGGGTTGCCGATCACCGCGGGAATGAAGCTGTGCGTGTCGCCGTACAGCGTCGGAATCCAGCGGGTGAAGACGATGTTGCTCACGCCCACCAGCACCAGTGGCAGCAGTGCGATCAGCGGATTCGCCAGCGCGCCGCCTGCGAACGGCGCGGGTTCGTTGAGCAGCGTGGCCGGGTCGCCGTAGCCTTCGCCGGCGCGCTGCGCCACGCGCCGGCGCCATTCCAGATAGGTCATGCCGACGACGAGGATGAAGACGCCGCCCAGCGTGCCGAGTACGGGCGCGGCCCAGGCGTCGGTGCCGAAGAAGGCGGTCGGGATGATGTTCTGGATCTGCGGCGTGCCCGGCAGCGCGTCCATGGTGAAGGTGAAGGCACCGAGCGCGATGGTGCCGGGAATCAGGCGCTTGGGAATGTCGCTCTGGCGGAACAGTTCCGAGGCGAACGGGTACACCGCGAACACCACCACGAACAGCGACACGCCGCCGTAGGTCAGCAGCGCGCAGACCACGACGATCGACAGCATCGCCTGCTTCGGGCCGAACAGCCGGATGGTCGCGGCGACGATCGATTTGGAGAAGCCCGACAGTTCGATCAGCTTGCCGAACACCGCGCCCAGCACGAACACCGGGAAATAGAGCTTGAGGAAGCCCACCATCTTGTCCATGAACAGTCCGGTGAACATCGGCGCGACCAGCGTCGGATCGACCAACAGCACCGCGCCCATCGCGGCGATCGGTGCGAACAGGATCACGCTGTAGCCGCGGTAGGCGACCACCATCAGGAAGACCAGCGCGCCCAGTACGATCAGAAAGTCCATCGGGTTCCACGAGTGCGGCGGCCGCATGGCCGGACGGTCCGCAGTGTCGGCAGCGCGTCCGGGCGCGGCCATTGTCCGAAGGTACGATGCCGCCGCGCCGCGGCACTCCCTAGTCTTGCGATCGGGCGGCACCGTGCCGCACGACCTTGCGACCCGTGGGAGGGGACACATGAAGCGCAACACGATCCGGCACACGGCACTGAGCCTGGCCGTCGGCCTGGGGCTGGCAGTGCCGGCGGTCCACGCACAGCAGACGCCGTCGACCGGCGCCGCGACACCGGCGAGCGAGGCGACCACGCTCGACTCGATCACCGTCACCGCGCGCCGCCGCAGCGAGTCGATCCAGGACGTGCCGGTCGCGGTCAGCGCCTTCGGCGAGGAACAGCTCAAGGACCTGCAGGCCAACAACATCGACGGCCTGCAGGGCGCGGTGCCCAACCTCAACATCGTGCAGGGCCGCGGCTCGGCCAACAGCGTCAACGCCTTCATCCGCGGCATCGGCCAGCCCGACGCGCTGCAGACCTTCGACCCGGGCGTGGGTCTGTACGTCGACGACGTCTACTACTCGCGCATCAACGGTGCGCTGTTCTCGCTGTTCGACGTGCAGCAGGTCGAAGTGCTGCGCGGCCCGCAGGGCACGCTGTACGGCAAGAATTCCACCGGCGGCGCGATCAAGGTCACCACCAAGAATCCCTTCGACGACACCGGCGGCGCGGTCGAACTGACCGGCGGCGATCACGGCCGCGCGGAAGGGCGCTTCTATGTCTCCGGCCAGCTCAGCGACACCGTCGCCGCCAGCTTCGCCGGCGCCTGGCTGACCAACGACGGCTTCATCCGCGACCGCGTCAGCGGCAAGCACTACAACGACGACGACACCCGCGCGGTCCGCGGCAAGATCGCGTTCCAGCCGACCGACGACTTCCGCGCCACGCTGTCGATCGACCACACGAAGCAGGACGCCGCGCTGTCGCTCGGCCGCCCGACCGCGCCGCTGCGCCGCACCGATCTGGCGCTCGGCACGGTGACGCTGCTGCCGGCGCCGACGGGCGAGTTCGACTTCACCGCGCGGACCTCGTTCGCACCCGACCAGGGACAGGAACTGAAGCATTCGGGCATCTCGCTGTCGGCCGAATGGGATCTCGACGACGCGTTGCGGTTCAAGAGCATCACGTCCTACCGCGAGCTGGAAACACACTCCTACATCGACATCGACGCGTCGGAGTTCGAACTCGGCGATGTGCTGGTGGCGCTGGACCAGAACCAGTTCAGCCAGGAATTCCAGCTGCAGTACGACAACGGCAGCAACCTGCAGACCACGTTCGGCGCCTACTACATGAAGGAGAAGGTGCCGTCCTACCAGGAGGCCTACACCGACGACCTGTTCGCATTTGCCGGCACGCGCGTGCCGTTCCTGCGCACGATCGCCGACGATCTCGAGACCGAAAGCGTCGCCGCCTTCGCACACGCCAACTGGGAGTTCGTGCCGACCTGGACGCTCGCCGCCGGCCTGCGCTGGACGCGCGATACCAAGGACTACGACCGCAGCACCAGCACGTTCTGGGGGGCGCCGCTGAGCGCGCTCAACGAGACCGTCGCTTTCAGCGCGAAGAAGAGCTGGACCGCGTGGACGCCGTCGGTGAGCCTGCAGAAGGCGTTTTCCGACAATCTGATGGGCTACGTCTCGGCGAATCGCGGCTTCAAGTCGGGTGGCTTCAACGGTCGCGCCAATTCGCGGGCCGATGCCGCCGCACCGGACTTCGATCCCGAATTCGTGTGGACCTACGAGGTCGGCATGAAGGGCAGCTCGTCGGACAACCGCCTGCGCGGCAGCGTCGCGGCGTTCTGGAGCGAGTACAAGGATTTCCAGGCGCGCGTGTCGCAGGACGTGGGCACGTTCCCGGTGCTCAACGCCGCGGAGCTGGAGATCAAGGGCATCGAGTTCGAAGGCAGCGCACGCCTGGCCGACCACACGACGCTGAGCGCGCAGATCGGCTATCTGGATGCGCAGTACAAGTCGTTCGAGGATTTCCGTCTCGACCCGTCGTATCCGGGCTTCGACCCCAACGTCAACCACGACCACGTGCCGTTCTCGCCCGAGTGGACCGCGCGCGTGGCGCTGCAGCAGGGCTTCCCGCTCGCCAACGGCGGCATGGTGAGCGTGGGCGGCGACGTGTCCTACCGCAGCGAGACCTGGCTGTCGGTCGACAACCGCGCCAACCTCAGCCAGGACGCCTACACCCTGGTCGGCGCCTATGGCGTGTGGGATTCGCCGCAGTACACCTGGCAAGTGCGCGCCGGCGTGCGCAACCTGACCGACAGGACCTACAAGGTCGAAGGCCAGGAGTTCGCCAGCGTCGGCAACATCCAGACCGCGTACTACGGCTGGCCGCGCAACTGGTACGTGTCGGTGCGCTACAACTTCTGACCGGGCCCGACACGATGACGATGCGAAGGCCGCCTGCGGGCGGCCTTCGTGCGTCGGGCGATGCGTGCGTGCCGCGCTATGCTCGCCGGCGGATCGAAGGGGGCGCTGTGTCTTGAGAACGGCATCGACAACACGCGGGTGGCGAACGGCATGTTGAGCGTCGGCGTCGTCGTTGCCGCGGTCGGTCTGTGGCTGGCCGCGATGTTCGCCGCCGCGGTGTACGGCGAACGGCATCCCGATGCGCTGGGCACGCGCTGGCGCCACATCTACGTGCTGTCGCTGGCGGTGCACTGCACCTCGTGGACGTTCTACGGCACGGTCACGCAGGCCGCGCGGTACGGCTGGCCGCTGCCGCCGACGTTCCTCGGCGCGATCCTGTTTCATCTGCTCGCCTGGCCGGTGCTGCTGCGGCTGGTGCGGCTGGCGCGCGACAGCAATGCGACCTCGCTTGCGGACCTGATCGCCTCGCGTCTCGGGCGCGACGCGTGGCTGGCGGCGACGGTCACCTTGGTCGTGACGCTGGGGCTGGTGCCCTACATCGCACTGCAGCTCAAGGCCGTGGCGATGAGTTACGCCACGCTGCTCGGCCGGCAGCAGGCGCAGACGGGCACCGTGGCGCCGTGGCAGGACAGCGCGCTGTACGTCGCGCTCGCGATGGCCTTGTTCACGATGCTGTTCGGCACCCGGCGGGCGAGTGCGGCCGGGCACAACCGCGGGCTGGTGCTGGCGATGGCGTTCGAGTCGCTGTTCAAGCTGGCCGCGATGCTCGCGCTGGGCCTGTTCGTCTGGTTCGGGCTGCGCGGCCTGCCTGCGGCCGCGTCGCTGGCGCCGGTCTCGCCGGTCGGCGGCGCGGGTGGTTTCGTACCGCTGGTGCTGCTGGGCGCGGCGGCGATGTTCATCATGCCGCACCAGTTCCACGTGGGCGTGGTCGAGTGCCGCGACGAAGCGCACGTGCGCGCGGCGCGCTGGCGCTTCCCGCTGTACCTGCTGCTGATCGCGCTGCCGATGCTGCCGCTGGCGCGTGCCGGCACAGCGCTGCTTGGCGACACGGTGTCGTCGGACATGTACGCGCTCGCGCTGCCGCTCGCGATGGGGCAGGAGGACCTGGCGCTGGTGGTGTTCCTCGGCGGCCTGAGCGCGGCGACCGGCATGGTGATCGTCAGCACGCTGACGTTGAGCCTGATGATCGGCAACCACTGGTTCGCGCCGGGTCTGCTGCGCAGCGCGTGGTCGCGCGGCGACGTCGACGACCACCGCGGCGCGCTGTTGCTGCTGCGGCGCGCGGTGATCGTCGCGATCATGCTGCTGGGCTGGAGCTACAGCCGGCTGGTCAGCGGCAACGATGCGCTAGCCGATGTCGGTGCGGTCTCGTTCTCGGCGCTGGCGACGCTGGTGCCGGCGCTCGGGTTCGCGGTGCTGCGTCCACAGACGCCACCATTCGCCGCGCTGGTCGGCGTGCTCGCCGCGTTCCTCGCCTGGGCGTGGGTGATGCTGGTGCCGATGCTCGGGCCGGGCGACTGGCACGGCTGGCCGTCGGCGCTGGCGTGGCTATCGCCCGAAGGCCTGTTCGGGCTGACCGGCTGGAGCCGCCTGGGTCGCGCGGTCGGCACCAGCCTGTTCGTCGGCACCCTGGTGACGCTGCTGCTGTCCTGGCGCACGCCGGTCGATGATGCCGCTGCGCGGCGTCGCCGGCCGGGGGCGAACCGGCAGACGCTGGCGAATGCGGGGCGAAGGTTCCTGTCCGCCACGCGCGTCGACGAGTTGCTGCAGGGCGCGCCGGCGCAGGGGCCGGTGCCGCGGCGCATGCAGGCGCGGCTGGAACGCGAACTGTCGGCGGTGCTCGGCGCGGCGTCGGCGCGGCTGCTGCTCGATGCGGCCCGGCGCGATGCCGGCCCGGATTTCGACACCGTCGCCGCGATCGTCGGCGAGGCCTCGCAGGACCTGCGCTTCAACCAGCGTGTGCTCGAAGCGGCGCTGGAGAACATGACCCAGGGCATCAGTGTGGTCGACGAGCAGTTGCGGCTGGTCGCCTGGAACACGCGCTATGCCGAGCTGTTCGGGTATCCGCCGTCGCTGCTGCGCGTCGGCGTCGAGGTCGCGACGCTGGTGCGCCACAACGTCGCCAGCGGCCTGATCGGACGCGTCGATGTGGAACGCGAGGTCGACAAGCGCCTGCGCCACATGCGCGCCGGCACGCCCTACGTCGCCGAGCGCGTCGTGCCCGGCGGGCATGTGATCGAGATCCGCGGCAACCCGATGCCCGGTGGCGGCTTCGTCGCGACCTTCACCGACGTCACCGCGTTCCGGCAGACCGAACACGCATTGCGTCTGTCGAACGAGACGCTCGAGCAGCGCGTCGCCGAACGCACCGACAGTCTGGACCAGGCGCGACGCGAGGCCGAGCGCGCTAATCTCGCCAAGACCCGCTTCCTGACCGCGGTGGGACACGATCTGATGCAGCCGCTGCATGCGGCGCAGCTGTTCACCGACGCGCTGTCGCAGCAGGTGCCGGATGATGTCGAACCGCGCCTGCGTCAGCTGCGCGGCGCGTTGGATTCGACCAGCGATCTGTTGACCGGGCTGTTCGACATGTCGCGGCTGGAGGCCGGTGGTCTGGTCCCGCAGCGGCGCGCGTTTCCCCTGTCCGAGGTGCTCGAACCCTTGGCCTCCGAATTCGCCGCGCTGGCCGCCGAACGGGGTCTGGCATTCCGCTGCGTCCGCACGCGCGTGTGGGTCGACAGCGACCCGCAGTTGCTGCGTCGCGTGCTGCAGAACTTCCTCGGCAACGCGGTGCGTTATGCGCGCACCGGCACAGTGCTGATCGGCGTGCGTCGACACGGCACGCAGGTGCGCATCGAGGTCCACGACACCGGTCCCGGCATTCCCGAGGCGCAGCAGTCGCTGATCTTCGAGGAGTTCCGCCGCGGTGACGGCGCGGCGGGGCAGGGGCTGGGCCTCGGTCTGGCGATCGCCGATCGCATCGCGCGCCTGTTGCAGGCGCCCATCGCGGTGCGCAGCCGCATGGCGCGCGGCACCGCGTTCTCGATCGCGGTGCCGCGCACGATGGCGGGCCGCGCCGATGTGCCCGCGACACGCGCAGGCCTGGGCGGTGCGCGTGTGTTGGTCGTCGACAACGATCCGGCCGCGCTCGCCGCGATGGCGACACTGCTGCGCGGCTGGGGTTGTGCGGTCGATGCGGTCACCGACGGCGCAGCCGCCGAAGCGGCGATGTCGGCCATGCAGGCGGACCTGTGGGTGTTCGACTACCACCTCGACGACGGCGATACCGGCATCGCGCTGCATGCGCGACTCGGCGCGCGCTTCGGCGCGCGGCCCACGCTGATCGTCAGCGCCGACGATACCGGCGTCGTCCGGGGCGACGCGCTGGAGACCGGTCTGTCGCTGCTGCCCAAGCCGGTGCGGCCGCTGGCGCTGAAATCGGTGCTCGACCGCATGCGCGCGATGCGCGGGTAGCGGCCCCGGGCCGCACACGGCGGCTCGCTACAATGGCCGGCTTCCACGTCGCCGGACCTGCGCATGCCCTATACCCCGATCGTCGCCACGTTGGGCTACGTGCTCTCGCCCGATCGTCGCCAGGTGCTGATGATCCATCGCAACGCGCGGCCCGGCGACCATCACCTGGGCAAGTACAACGGCCTCGGCGGCAAGGTCGAGCCGGACGAGGATGTCGTCGCCGGCATGCGCCGCGAGATCATGGAAGAGGCCGGCATCACCTGCGAGGCGATGACCCTGCGTGGCACGATCAGCTGGCCGGGCTTCGGCAAGCACGGCGAGGACTGGCTGGGCTTCCTGTTCGTGATCGACGGCTGGAGCGGCACGCCGATGACCTCCAATCCGGAAGGCACGCTGGAGTGGGTCGACGTCGACCGCATCCTCGAACTGCCGCTGTGGGAAGGCGACCGCCAGTTCCTGCCACTGGTGTTCGATGACGATGCGCGCGCATTCCACGGCGTGATGCCGTATCGCGACGGGCGCATGCAGTCCTGGTCGTTCTCGCGGCTTTGAGCGGGCAGCAGGGCACTCAGCCGGCGTCGAAGGCCGCGTCGTAACGCACCTCGGCCGTCGGTATCGCAGCGCCGAAGGACAGGCACTGGAAGTATCCGGGCGGCACGCCGGGCAGCTGCAGTCGCGGGTCGGTGATGAAACCGAAGCGCGCGTAGTACGCCGGATCGCCGAGCAGCACGCAGCCGGCCGCGCCGATCGCCCGCAGGCGCGCCAAAGCCGCCTCCATCAGCGCGATGCCGATGCCCTGTTGCTGCAGGGCCGGCTCGACCGCGATCGGTCCGAGTCCGTGCCAGCCGGGCGTGCCATCGGACAGGGTCACCGGTGAGGTCAGCACACAGCCGACCACCACTCCGGCATGCAAGGCCAGCAGCGAGACCGACGCCTTGCCGCGTGCCTCCAGCGCTGCGGCAATCGCCGCCTCCGTCCCATCTGCGTGCGGCGCATCGCGAAACGCGCGGGTGATCAGGGCATCGCGCGCTGCGGTCTCGGTAGCACCGCATTCGCGAATCGTCAGGTCCCTGGAGCTCGTGTGCATCGCAGAAGTCTAGTGGGCCGCGAGCCGGGCTGACAGCGACACCGCCCGGGCGCCGCAGGTGTATGCTCCGCCGCCATCGCGTCCGCAATCGGGCGGACGCAGGCGAGGGGTTCGCATGGCGGTGTCGTTCCGGCGTTCGCTGCAGGCTCTGACCGCGCGCGTGCTCGCGCATGCAGACACGCTGCGCCCGATCGTGATCGGCCTCGGTGTCCTCGCCATCGGCACTCTGCTGGTCGTCGCGCTGCGTGGCTTCTGGCACGAGCTGCGCTACCAGGACATCGTCGCCGCGATCGAGGCCACGCCTGCGTCGCGCATCGCGCTGGCGGCGCTGGCGACGGCCGTCAGCTTCGCCGCGCTGGTCGGATACGACGCCAGTTCGCTGCGCTACGTCGGCGCGCGCGTGCCCGCGCGCACCATCGCCAAGACCGCCTGCGTGGCCTACGCACTGAGCAATACGATCGGGCTGGGCGTGTTCACCGGTGGCGCGGTGCGGATGCGGCTCTACGGCGCGGCCGGCGTGGAGCCTGCGGTCGTTTCGCGCGCGATCGTCTTCAACGCGCTGGTCTTCGGCCTGGGCGCCTGCGCGGTCGGCGGTGCGGGCCTGTGGTGGGACGCGACCGCGCTCGCGCCGTTGTTGCGCCTGCCGGCCTGGGCGGTCGCCGCGTGCGGCGCGGTCGCGATGGGTGCGGTGCTGCTGGTGCTGGTGCTGTGCCAGGTGCGTGGCCGCATGGGCCGCCTGCGCCTGCCGTCGCCGCGACTGGCATGGACGCAACTGGCGCTGTCGGTGCTCGACATCACCGCCGCTGCCGCGGTCCTGTGGCTGCTGTTGCCCGAAGGCGCCGTGGGCTTCGCGACCTTCCTCGGCTTCTATGCGGCAGCGGTCGTCATCGGTGTGATCAGTCACGTGCCCGGCGGCCTGGGCGTGTTCGAAGCGGTGATGCTGGTCGCGCTCGGCAGCAGCGTGCCGGCGGGCGAGCTGGCCGGCGCCCTGGTGCTGTACCGGCTGGTCTATTACGTGCTGCCGTTGCTGATCGCGCTGGGGGTGTTGATCGCCCACGAGAGCGGGCAGCTGGCCACGCCGGCGCGACGCTTCCTGTCGGGCATGGCGCCGCGCGTGCTGGCCGGGGCGACGCTGGTCGCCGCGGTGATGCTGCTGGTCTCCGGTGCGATCCCGGCCACCGGGCGCGCCCTGCAGACGCTGCAGGTGCTGCCACTGCCGCTGGTGGAGGCGGCGCACTTCCTCAGTTCGATCATCGGCGTGCTGCTGCTGTTCGTCGCGCGGGCGTTGCTGCGGCGGCTCGACGCGGCCTGGTGGGCGGCGGTGGTGCTGGTGGCACTGGCGCTGCTGTTCGCCCTGCCCAAGGGCCTGGCGCTGACCGAAGCGGTGGTGCTGTCGGCGCTGCTGGTCGCCCTGCTGGCCTCGCGCCGGTCGTTCAAGCGCCGCGCGTCGCTGCTGGCGGTGCCGTTCACCGGCGGCTGGCTGCTGGCGATGGCGGTGATCTGCATCGCGGTGACCGGGCTGCTGTTCTTCGCGTATCGCGACGTCGCCTACGCGCACCAGCTGTGGTGGCAGTTCGCGGTGTCGGGCGAGGCGCCGCGCTCGCTGCGCGCGATGGTCGCCGTGGCGGTCGTCGCGCTGGTGCTGGCATTGCGCCAGCTCGTGCGTCCGGGCATGCCCGCGCCGCCCTTGCCCGACGCCGCACAGCTCGCGCAGGCGCAGGCGATCCTGCGCACGCAGTCGCAGGCCGATGCGGGCCTGGTGCTCACAGGCGACAAGCATCTGCTGTTCTCCGAGACGGGCGATGCGTTCCTGATGTACGGCCGCCAGGGCCGCTCGTGGATCGCGCTGTTCGACCCCGTCGGCCCGCGCGACTCCTGGCCGGAGCTGGTCTGGCGCTTCCTTGAACTCGCCCGCGACGCCGGCGCGCGCGGCTGTTTCTACCAGGTCGGCCAGGATGCGCTGCCGCTGTATCTCGACGCGGGTCTGCGGCTGTTCAAGCTCGGCGAGTACGCGAGCGTGCCGCTGGCCGGGTTCTCGCTGCAGGGCAAGCGGCGCGGCAATCTGCGTACCGCGGTGAACCGGGCCGAGCGCGAAGGCCTGACCTTCGCGATCGTCGATATCGCCGACGTGCCCGCCCTGGTACCGGCCTTGCGCGCCGTGTCCGATGCCTGGCTCGGCGAGCATCGCGCAGCGGAGAAGCGTTTCTCGATCGGTGCGTTCGATGCCGACTACATCGCGCGCAACCCCGTTGCGGTGGTGCGAGATGGCGATCGCATCGTTGCGTTCGCGAGCCTGCTGGTGGCCGGCGATCCCGCGCGTGGCGATGCCGAGGCCAGCATCGATCTGATGCGGCACGTGCCCGACGCGCCCTCCGGCGCGATGGATTTCCTGTTCGCACGGCTGTTGCAGCATCTTGCCGCGGCCGGCTACGTGCAGTTCGGCCTCGGCATGGCGCCGCTGTCGGGCATGGCCGCGCATGCGCTGGCACCGAACTGGCATCGCATGGGACGGCTGCTGTTCGCGCGCGGTGAGCAGTTCTACAACTTCCGCGGCCTGCGCGCGTTCAAGGACAAGTTCGATCCGCACTGGCAGGCGCGTTATCTGGCATCGCCGGGCGGCGTCGCGCCACTGCTGGTGCTGGCCGATGCGGCGGCGCTGGTCGCGGGTGGCTATCGGGGAGTACTGACGAAATGAGACGACTCTGGACCTGCGTGTGCGCGCTGCTGATCGCGATGCCGGTGGCCGCGCAGGAGCGCGTCAGCCACGGGTTTTTCCAGGACATCGCGGTGACGCGCCCGGCGAAGGCGGCGACGCATACCGTGCTGCTGCTCGGCGCAGGCGACAAGCCTGCGGTTGCTCAGGCGCAGGCGCTGGCGCGGGACGGCGCACTGGTCGCGGCGATCGACGTGGCGCGTCTGCAGGCCGCGTTCGCGAAGGACACCGGCCCTTGCGCATTCCCCGACGGCGACCTCGAGAACCTCTCGCACTGGCTGCAGGGCTATGCGCGACTGCCCGATTACCGTCCGCCGGTGCTGGTGGGGCAGGGGGGCGGCGCGGCGATCGTCTACGCGATGGCGGCCCAGGCCGATCGCGGCGTCTTCGCCGGCGTGATCACGCTTGGGCCGCTGTCGACGCTGGCGCTCGGAAAACCACCGTGCAAGGGCGCGGGCACGCTGTTCGCCGCGCAGACGCCGTTGCCGAAGGTCGTGACGCTGCAGGCGGTGCCGGCGCTCCAGACGCCGTGGCTGGCATTGGGCGATGCGCGGGCGCTGCCCGCGTTGCAGGCCTTCGCGGGTGGGACATCGGGCGCGGCGGTGCGCGGGCATGGCGATGCGATCGCCCCGCTGGTCGCCGCGGTGCGTGCACTCGCCACCGCCTCGGCGCGCACGCAGCCCGCGCCGCCGCCGGCCGACGTTCGCGATCTGCCGCTGGTCGAAGTCCCGGCGACCGGCGCCGCGCAACCCGTGTTCGCCGTGCTGCTCAGTGGCGACGGCGGCTGGGCGGGACTGGATGCCGAGGTCGCCGGTGCGCTGGCCGCGCGCGGCATCCCGGTCGTCGGCTTCGACTCGCTGCGCTACTTCTGGTCGGCGCGGACGCCCGACGGCCTCGCCGGCGATCTGGACCGCGTGGTGCGCACCTACGCCGCGCGTTGGCAGCGTCCGCGCGTGCTGCTGATCGGGTACTCGCAGGGCGCCGATGTGCTGCCGTTCGCGGTCAACCGGCTGCCGGCGGCGACCCGCGCGACCGTCGCGCACACGGTGCTGATGGGGCTGGGCAAGCGCGCATCCTTCGAGTTCCACGTCGGCAACTGGATCTCGGCCGGGGACGACGACGCGCTGGAGATCGCGCCGGAAGTCCTGCGCCTGTCGGCCGACCACACCTTGTGCATCGAAGGCGAGGGCGACAGTGACGCGACCTGCGCCAGGCTGCCGCCGGGCCACGTTACCGTGCGCACGCTGCCCGGTGGCCACCACTTCGGCGGCGACTACGCCGCGCTGGCCGATCTGATCCTGCGCAGCACCGGCGAGGTGGCCGGGGCTGCGCGCTGACGCGTCGGCCGTACGCGGGCCGCGCGGTCACGCGGCGCGTGCGGGCGCCAGCGCGATCAGCAGGCCGCGCGCCGCCTGCATGCGGGTCTCCGCATCGGGCAGGTCCAGGGTGATGCGCAACTTGTCCGGCCCGTCCATGCGGTAGCGCTGCGGCTGTCCCTGCACGAGGCGGATGACCGCCATCGGGTCGACCTTCGGCTTCTCGACGAACTGCACGCGGCCGCCGGCTTCGCCGAGGTCGAGCTTGCGCAGGCCCAGCGCGGTGGCCTGCAGCTTGAGATCGGCGATCTGGAACAGGTGCTTCGCCGGGTCGGGCAGCAGCCCGAAGCGGTCGATCATCTCCACCTGCAGTTCGCGCAGCTTGTCGGCATCCCGGGCACCGCTGACGCGCTTGTAGAGCATCAGGCGCGTGTGCACGTCGGGCAGGTAGTCCTCGGGAATCAGCGCAGGCACGTGCAATTCGACATCGGCGCCACGCGCCTCCACTTCGTCGACGTCCGGCAGCTTGCCCTGGCGGATGCTGCGCACCGCGCGTTCCAGCAGTTCGGTGTAGAGGCTGAAGCCGACCTCGGCCATCTGGCCGCTCTGGCCTTCGCCGAGCAGTTCGCCGGCGCCGCGGATCTCCAGGTCGTGGGTCGACAGGGTGAAGCCGGCGCCCAGCTCGTCCATCGATGCGATGGCTTCCAGCCGCTTCTTCGCATCGCTGGTGATGCTGCGCTGGTCGGGCGTGACCAGATAGGCGTAGGCGCGGTGATGCGAGCGACCGACGCGGCCGCGCAGCTGGTGCAACTGCGCGAGGCCGAACTTGTCGGCGCGGTTGATGATGATGGTGTTGGCGTTCGGAATATCGATGCCCGACTCGATGATCGTCGAGCACAGCAGCACGTTGAAGCGCTGCTTGTGGAAGTCGAGCATCACGCGCTCCAGCTCGCGCTCGGGCATCTGCCCGTGGGCGATGCCGATGCGCGCATCGGGCACCAGTTCCTGCAACTGCCGCTGCATGCGGCCGATGCTCTCGACGTCGTTGTGCAGGAAGTAGACCTGGCCGCCGCGGCTGAGTTCGCGCTGGAAGGCCTCGCGCAGCTGCGCGTCGTCCCAGGGCACGACGAAGGTCTGCACCGCGAGGCGATGCGCCGGCGGCGTCGCGATGATCGACAGGTCGCGCAGGCCGGCCATGGCCATGTTGAGCGTGCGCGGGATCGGCGTCGCGGTCAGGGTCAGCAGATGCACGTTCGCGCGCAGCGCCTTCAGCGCCTCCTTCTGGCGCACGCCGAAACGCTGCTCCTCGTCGACGATGACCAGGCCCAGTTCCTTGAAGCGCACGTCCTTCTGCAGCAGGCGGTGGGTGCCGACGATGACGTCGATCTGCCCCTCGGCGACCTTGTCGAGTGCCGCCGAAATCTCCTTCGTGCTCTTGAAGCGCGAGAGCACTTCCACGCGCAGCGGCCAGTCGGCGAAGCGGTCGCTGAAGTTGCGGAAGTGCTGCTCGGCCAGCAGCGTCGTCGGCACCAGCACGGCGACCTGCTTGCCGGCAGCCGCGGCGACGAAGGCCGCGCGCACCGCGACCTCGGTCTTGCCGAAGCCGACGTCGCCGCAGACCACCCGGTCCATCGGCTGGCTGCTGGCCAGGTCGCGGATCACCGCCTCGATCGCGGCGTGCTGGTCGGGCGTTTCCTCGAACGGGAACGCCGCCGCGAACGGCTCGTACATCGCGCGGTCGACTTCCAGCGCCAGGCCGGCGCGCGCCTGGCGCTTGGCCTGGATCTCCAGCAGTTCGGCGGCGACATCGCGGACCTTGTCGGCAGCCTTCTTCTTGGCCTTGGTCCAGGCCTCGCCGCCGAGCGAATGCAACGGCGCGGTTTCCGGCGACGCGCCCGAGTAGCGGTTGACGAGATGCAGTTGCGCGACCGGCACGTACAGGCGATCGCCCTTGGCATATTCGATGTCGAGGTATTCGCCGGGCTGGCCGCCTGCCTCGAGCACGATCAGCCCGCGATAGCGGCCGACACCGTGGTCTTCGTGGACGATCGGAGACCCCTCGCTGAGCTCGCCGAGGTCGCGGATGATCGTGTCCGGATCGCGGCCCGCGCGCTTGCTGCGGCGCCGCGGCTGCGCGGCGCGGTCGGGGAACAGCTGGCGCTCGGTGAGCACCGTGACCTGCGGCACGTCCAGCGCGAAACCGTCCTCCAGCGGCGCCACCGCGATCGCGAAGCGCGTGTCGCCGGTGACGAAGCCGGTGAAATCCTGCAGCACGGTCGGCCGCAGGTCAGCGGCGTGCAGCACCTCCAGCAAGGCTTCACGGCGGCCGGCGGTGTCGGCGGCGACGAGCACGCGGCCCGGATAGCTGCCGAGGAACGACGACAGAGCCGCGCCGGCGGACTGCTCGCGCGCGGCGACGGGGAGGTCGGGCGCGGGTTGTTCGCCGAGCTTGCCGGCCTGCTCGAAGCGCGGATGCGTCGCATCGCAGACCTCGATGCGCACGCCCTGGTTCAAGCGTTCGCGCAGCGTGTCCGGCGGCAGCCAGAGCTCGGCCGGCGACAACAGCGGGCGTTCGATGTCGTGGCGCAGCTGGTCGTAACGGTGGGCGATCTGGTCCCAGAACTGGTCGCTGCAGGCCGTCGTGCCGGCATCGATCACCGGCAGGGCATTGGCCGGCAGGTAGTCGAACAGCGTCGCGGTGGCGGTCGCCGCGGCATCGCGCTCGGCCAGCGCACGGCGCGGCGTTTCGAAGAACAGTGGCAGGTAGTACTCGATGCCGGCCGGCGTCGCGCCGGCCTTGAGGTCCTGGTACAGACCGCTGCGGCGGGTGTCGATGTCGAAACGCTCGCGCAGCGCATCCATCGCGCGCGTGGTCGACGCGTCGTCGAGCGGCACCTCGCGCCCGGGCAGCAGGCGCAAGGCCTCGATCTTGTCGAGCGAGCGCTGGGACTCGGGATCGAAGGCGCGGATGGTTTCGATCGCGTCGTCGAACAGTTCGATCCGGTAGGGCTGGTCGGCGCCCATCGGGTAGACGTCGAGCAGGCCGCCGCGCACGGCGAAATCGCCGGGGTCGTGGACCTGCGGCACGTGCGCGTAGCCCGCCGCTTCCAGGCGCCGCTTCTCGGCATCGAGATCGAGCGTCTGCCCGACCTTGAGGTCGAAACTGCTGCCGGCGATGTGCTTCACCGGCGCGAGGCGCTGCATCAGGGTCTGCACCGGCACCACGACGATGCCGCGCTTCAGAGACGGCAGGCGATGCAGCGCGGCCAGTCGCTGCGAGACGATGTCCGGATGGGGACTGAAGCGGTCGTAGGGCAGGGTTTCCCAGTCGGGGAACGGCACGACGGGCAGATCGGAATCATCGCCGCCGAGCGTGCGCAGGTCGTGTTCGAGCTGGTGAGCGCCGTGGTTGTCGCGCGCGACCAGCAGCAGCGGACCCGCGTGCGCTCGCGCCGCCTGCAGCACCGCCCACGCCAGGGCGCTGCGACTGGCCGGCGCGCGCCACCAGGCGCGTGCATGACCGGTGGAGGGCAGGGGCGGAGCGGGGACGGCGTGGGGCATGCGGATTTCCGTGGAAAGCGGAGCACAAAACGACGAAAGCGCCGAAAGCCAAGCGGCCGGCGCGGATCAGGCTGTGAAGTTTAGACGACCGCGTCGCAGGGCCTGCGACGGCGGCTGCAGGTGGCGCGCAGACGCGCGACACCCGGTGTCGATGCGGGATCAGCCGAGGCGGACGTTCGGCGTGGTGTCGACGATCTGCTTTTTGAGTTCCAGCGAGACCCGCACCATGCCCGGCGCTTCCACGGCCTGCTGCTGGAAACTCAATGACTTGGCGAGCGCGAGCATGGGCTCGTTCTCTTCCAGCACGTCACCGAAGATCCGCTCCAGGCGCTTGCCCTTGGCCCAGCGCACCAGCCTGCGCAGCATGTGCCGCCCCAGGCCCATGCCGGCCACATAGTGGCTGACGAGGATGTGGAACTCGGCCTGGCGCGTGCCGGGCAGCACCGCCGCGCGGGCCACGGCGCCAACCAGCGCGTCACCGGGTGTATAGGGCTCGGCAGCGACCAGCACGAACTCGGACTTCGGGTTGGGCTGGGTCAGGCGGTTGGCCGTCTCCGGGGAGAGTTCGGTCTTCGCATACAGGAAGCGCTGGCGGACCTCGTCGGGTTCGAGCAGCGCGAAGGCCGCCCGCAGCGGCTCGGCATCGGCGGGACGAATGGGACGGATCAGCACCTGTCGACCATTGGCGAGGCGGATTTCCTCGTGCCACGGGGGAAGTCGGTTGCGTGCAGTCATCGAGATTCGCGTTTCGTACGGAGTGCAACGACCTTACCCGGAGCGTCTATTCACGAACCGTGAAGGATCGCCGCCAGATTCGGACGATTTCCGTATTCATCCCCCTGTTCGCAGCGCGCGGTTCAGGCGGGCTCGCGGATCCAGTGCAGCCGGGTGTCGGCGCCAGTCTCGCCCAGGGCACCGCGGAGGGCTTCGAGCGCCGGCGCCAACGCAGTCGCCAGTTGCCATGGCGGGTCGAGGATCAGCAGGCCGCTGCCGTTCATGCGCAGCGGCGAATCGTCGGCCCGGACCAGCAGTTCGACGACCAGCGTGGCCTTGGTCTGCAGCTTCGCCGCTTGCCGCATAAAAGGTGTGAGCGTGCGGCGCTGCTTGACCGGATACCACAGCATCTGGATGCCCTGCGGCCAGCGCGCCAGCGCGTCGCGCATCGCGTAGAAGGCGGTGTCGAACTCGGCGATCTGCGCCTCGTAGGGCGGGTCGATCAGGACCAGCCCACGATTGAGCCGCTGCCCACCGTGCCTGGGTGGCAGCAGCGCCTTCATCGCCGCGTAGCCGTCGGTGGCGTGTACGGCGACGCGGGCATCGCCGCCCATCGCGTGGCGCAGGGCGCCGGCCACGGCAGATTCGGTTTCGCAGCAGGCGATACGGTCCTGTTCGCGCAGCGCATGCGCCAGCAACCACGGCGAGCCCGGATAGGCGTCGGCGCCGTGGAGGGCGCGGCAGGCCTTGACCGCATCGAGATAGCGCGCGACCAGCGGCTGGCGCGGCGCGCTGGCCAGCAGCAGGCTGATGCCGTCGTCGGCCTCGGCGGTGCGCCGCGCGCGGGCGTCCTGCAGCCGGTACAGGCCGGCACCGGCATGGGTGTCGAGCGCGAAACAGGCGGCGGGCTTGGCGGTCAGCGCGTCGCAGATCGCGAGCAGCACCACGTGCTTGAGAACGTCGGCGTGGTTGCCGGCATGGAAGGCGTGCTGGTAGTTCATCGTGCACAGCGTAGCGGGACGGCGCGCCGGGCGCGGGGCGCATTCGCGTATGCCACGTCGTCACCGTCCCAAGTGCCTAAGGCACAAAGCGAATTTGCCGGTCGTCACCCGGCCGCCAGCGGCGGCACAGTGGTTTTCTAGCGCGCACTGCGCGACGGGACGCGGGCACCGGAGAGAGCGCGAGACCGCGGCACACGGCGGGTGCAAGGCGAAGCGCGTCCCGCGGGTTAGCATTCCGGCGACCCCCATTGCGCGCGCACATGAGCCACATCCTGCTGGTCGAGGACGAGACCGCGATCGCCGACACCGTGGCCTATGCGCTGCGCGCCGAAGGGCATGCAGTGCTGCATTGCCTCGACGGCGGCAGCGCGCTGCAGGCCGTCGGGTCGCAGCGCTTCGATCTGGCGATTCTCGATGTCGGCCTGCCGGACATCAGCGGCTTCGCGTTGTGCGGTGAGCTGCGCCGGCGCGCGCCGTTGCCGGTGGTGTTTCTCACCGCGCAGGCATCGGAAGCCGAACGCGTGCTCGGCTTCGACCTCGGCGCCGACGACTACATCGCCAAGCCCTTCTCGCTGCGCGAACTGCTGGCCCGGGTGCGCGTGGCGTTGCGCCGGGGGACGCCGGTCGCCGCCGACCCGGCGCCGGGCGGCGGTGCGTTCGAGCACGACATCGAGGGCCGGCGCATCCGCTATCACGGCCAGATGCTCGATCTCACCCGTTACGAATACGGTCTGCTGGCGGCGCTGCTGGCCCGGCCCGGCGCCGTGCTGACGCGGGCGCAGCTGATGGACCGCGTCTGGGGCGATGCGCTCGACAGTGGCGACCGCACCGTCGACACCCACGTCAAGACCGTGCGCGGCAAGCTGCGCGCGGTCGCGCCGGATCGCGATCCCCTGCGCACGCATCGTGGCATCGGCTATTCGCTGGATCTCGACTGACGTGCGCATCGGCCTGCGCATCCTGCTGGGCTACTTCCTGATCGTCGCACTGGCGGCATTCCTGCTGATGCGCGTCTTCACCCAGGAGATCAAGCCGGGCGTGCGCCAGGCGATGGAAGACACGCTGGCCGACACCGCCAACGTGCTTGCGGAACTGGCGACCGACGACTTTCTCGCCGGCCGCATCGACGACGGTCGCTTCGCCACGCGCGTGCGGGCCCTGCGCGAGCGCACCATCGACGCCAGCATCTGGGGCTTTCGCAAGGCGCAGGCCGACTACCGGGTCTACGTGACTGACGCCGCCGGGACGGTGGTGTTCGACTCGTCGGGACGCGATCGCGGCCGCGACTTCTCGCGCTGGAACGATGTCTACCTCACCTTGCGCGGCCGTTACGGCGCGCGCTCCACGCGCAGCGACCCGGCCGACGACGGCACGTCGGTGATGCACGTCGCCGCACCGATCCGCGACGGCAACCGCATCGTCGGCGTACTGACCGTCGCCAAGCCCAACAGCGCGATCGCGCCGTTCATCGCGCGCAGCGAGCGCACGATCCTGCGCTGGGGGTTCGTGCTGCTGGGCACGGCGCTGGCGGTCGGACTGCTGGCCGCGTGGTGGCTGTCGCGGCAGCTCGGCGGTCTGCGCCGCTATGCCGACAAGGTCACGGCCGGCGAACGCGCGACGCTGCCGCGCGCGGCCGGCGAGTTCGGCGATCTGGGCCGCGCGCTGGAAACGATGCGCGAGCGCCTCGAAGGCAAGCAGTACGTCGAGCGGTACGTGCACGCGCTGACCCACGAACTCAAGGCGCCGCTGGCGGCCGTGCGCAGCGCGTCCGAACTGCTGGAGGCGCCATTGCCCGAGGCCGACCGCGCGCGTTTCGCGGCCAGCGTGCGCGAGCAGAGCGAGCGCATGGCGCAGATGATCGACAAGCTGCTGGCGCTGGCCGCGGTCGAACATCGCCAGCGGATCGAGGACCCGGCCGACATCGACGTGGCGACGCTGGTCGACGCGGCGGTCGCGCCCTTTGCGGATCGCGACGTGGCGGTACGCGTCCGGCAGGCGTCGGACATCCCGGTGCCCCGTACGCGCGGCGATGTCTTCCTGCTGCGCCAGTTGCTGTCGAATCTGGTCGACAACGCCTGCGACTTCTCGCCGCCGGGTGGCACGGTCGACGTGTCCGTCAGCGTGACCGCCGATCGGCTGCGCATCGCCGTCGCCGACCGCGGCCCGGGGATTCCGGACTACGCCCTGCCGCGGGTGTTCGAGCGTTTCTACTCGCTGCCACGGCCCGGTGGGCGCAGTCGCAGCAGCGGTCTCGGTCTTGCCTTCGCCGCGGAGGTCGCGACGCTGCACGGTGGCGACGTGCGGCTCGAGAACCGCGACGGTGGCGGGACGCTCGCCACGCTCGAGCTGCCGCTGGCGCCTGCCGGCTGAGACTTCTTCCCCGCTTCACACAGCCCACCGCCTGTCGCCATCGACCGGGCGCAGCCTGCGCGCACCCAATGCAAGGAGTGTCGCGATGCGACTGATGCTGAAGATCCTGATCGTCGCCGGGTTGAGCCTGGCGATCCTGATTCCCCTGGTCCTGATCCGCGCGGTCATCCAGGACCGCGAACAGCACCGCGAGGCCGCCGTCGCGCGGATCGCGTCGAGTGAGGCCGGTGCGCAGTCGCTGGGCGCGCCGGTGCTGATCGTGCCGTACACCGAGCGCGTGGAAGTCGAGCAGACCGATGCCGAAGGCCGGGTCACCGGTCGCGTCTGGCGCGATCGCAGCGGCCACTGGACGTTCTTCCCGAAGGTCATGGACATGACCGGCACGCTGACGCCCTACCTGCGCCAGCTCGGCTTGCACGACGTGCGCATGTACGCGCTGGGCGGACAGTTGTCTGCCGACTTCGACGTGCGCATTCCCGCCGACGGCGAGGGCGACTCCCCGCGTCGCATCGGTACGCCGTGGATCAGCTACGCCATTGCCGACGTGCGGGGTCTGCGGGGCACGCCACGGCTGCGCATCGACGGGGCAACGGTCGCGCTGGCGCAGGGCGCGGGCGGCGAAGGCGGCAGCGGTCTGCACGCCACGCTGGACCGGCCGTTGATCGCCGGCGCACCGCTGCGTCTGCGCACGGTCGTGGATTTCGAGCTCACCGGTGCCGAAACCCTGGCAGTGGTGCCGCTGGCCGACGAGAACCGGGTGACGCTGCGCTCGGCCTGGCCGCACCCGCAGTTCAACGGCCGCTTCCTGCCGCGCACGCGCGACGTCCGCCAGGACGGCTTCGATGCCGAGTGGGCGATCTCGTCGCTGGCCAGCGATGCCCAGCTGCAGTACCGCAACGGCACGCGCGCCGACAGCCGGACCGCCGCCCTGCTGCGCGAGCAGGGCGACATCGGCATCGACGTGCTGGGGATTTCGCTGGTCGACCCGGTCGACGCCTACACGCGCGCCGACCGCGCCAGCAAGTACGGCATCGTCTTCGTGCTGCTGACCTTCACCGCGTTCTTCATGTTCGAGATGCTGCGCGGTCTGCGCATCCACCCGATCCAGTACGGTCTGGTAGGGCTGGCGTTGGCGATTTTCTTCCTGCTGCTGCTGGGCCTGTCGGAGCACATCGCGTTCGCGTACGCCTATCTCGCCGGCAGCATCGCCTGCATCGGTCTGATCGGCGTGTACCTGAGTGCGGTACTGCGCAGCCGGCTGCGCGGACTCGGCTTCGCCGCCGGCCTGGGGTTGCTGTACGCCGCGCTGTACGGGCTGCTGGTGTCGGAGGACAACGCGCTGGTGCTGGGCGCCGGCCTGCTCTTCGTCTGTCTGGCCGCGATCATGCTGGTCACGCGTCACGTCGACTGGTACCAGGTGGGCGCCACACCGGCCGCCGTGCCGCCGCCGTTGCCGAAGCACTGACGGACGTTGTCGCGGGCACTTGATGCGCGGCTCCGCTTCAAGCCCTCCCCGCAAGCGGGGGAGGGTTGGGTGGGGGCGGACCGTCAGCGCAGGACGATGGCCGGGTCCGGATACTGGCCGGTCCCTTGCTGCCGGTTTCCAGGGCGAGTCGGCGCTATCCCACCCGTCCCGCACGCGAGCAAAAAGGCAGGGCGTTTCCGCGTGCCGCGGCCACGCTGCGTTCCGCTTCCGCGACGCGAGCGCCACGACACGCATGCAAGACTGGATGCATGACCGTGCAGACCCCCACCGTGCGCGCGCTGGCCGGCGCCGCGATCCAGCCCTGGCTCGAATCCGTCGCGCAGCTGCGCATGACGGTGTTCCGCGACTGGCCCTACCTCTACGCCGGCGACGCCGCTTACGAACGCGATTATCTGCAGACCTATGCGCGCTCGCCGCGCAGCGTGTTCGTGCTGGCCTTCGACGACGACACCGTCGTCGGCGCCTCGACCGGCCTGCCGCTGGCCGACGAGGACGCCGCATTCCAGGCACCGTTCGTCGATCAGGACGTCGCCGTCGACCGCGTGTTCTATTTCGGCGAGTCGGTGCTGCTGCCGCACTGGCGCGGCCACGGCCTCGGTCATCGCTTCTTCGATCTGCGCGAGGCGCATGCGCGCGCACTGGGCGACTTCGATCTGACCGCGTTCGCGGCGGTCGATCGTGCGCGGGATGATCCGCGTCGCCCACAGGATCATCGCGACAACGATGTCTTCTGGCACAAGCGCGGTTACGTGCGGCAGCCGGGCATGACGATGCTGTTGCGCTGGCACGAAGTCGACGCCGGCGAGGTACTGCACCCGCTGACGTTCTGGACGCGCCCGCTGGAGGCTGCGGCATGAGGGTCGCCGCGGCGCGCTACGCGATCGGCATGCCGCCGGACTTCGACGCCTTCGCTGCCCACCAGCGGCGCCTGCTCGGCGACGCCGCCGGGCAGGGCGCGCGGGTCGCGGTGCTGCCGGAGTACCTCGCGCTGGAACTCGCCGCGACCTTCGACGATGGCGTGCGCGGCGACACGCTCGCCTCGCTCGCGGCCGTGCAGACCTACCGCGAGGCATGGCTGGCGCTGTTCGCCGGCATCGCCCGCGACACCGGACTGCACATCGTTGCCGGATCGTTTCTCGTCGACGTCGGTGGCGGGCGGTATCGCAACCGCAGCGATCTGTTCTCGCCCGATGGTGGCCACGGCTGGCAGGACAAGCTGCAGCTGACCGGTTTCGAGAAGAAGACCGGGGTGATCGAGCCGGGCGACGCGCTGAAGGTGTTCGACCTCGGCGGCGTGCGTGCCGGCATCGCGATCTGCTACGACATCGAGTTCCCGCTGCCGGTCCGCACGCAATGGGAGGCCGGTGCGCGCCTGTTGCTGGTGCCCAGCTGCACCGACACCGCGGCGGGGGCAACGCGTGTGCGCACGGGATGTCTGGCGCGCGCGCTGGAGAACCGCTGTTTCGTCGCGCAGTCGGTGACCGCGGGCGAGGCACCGTGGACGCCGATCCTCGACGTCAACACCGGCACCGCCGGTCTGTTCGCACCGATGGACGTGGGATTCCCGGCCGACGGTGTGCTGGTCGACAGCGGCGACACCGATGTGTGGGCGATCGCCGATATCGATGTCCAGGCACTGGAGTCCGCGCGTGCGGGCGCGCAGGTCGAAAACGATCGCGATTGGGCGGCGCAGACGCGGCCGGCACTGGTGCGGGCGGTGTTGTCGCCTTTGGACTGACGGTCCGCAGGCAGAGCCGACTCCGGAAGGGCATCGGCCTGCCGGCCGGAAGCCGCTTATCCCTCGGTCAAGGCATCCTGCCTTGACTCGGGCGCGCGCCATCCCTGGCGCGCTCGGCGCGGCCACCGGCCGCCAGTCCGCTGCCTCCCACTTTCAGATCGTGCCTTCATCCGGAACAAGCGCATCGCCTGCTTGAAAGAGTCGCGAACTTGAAGCCGCAGCGCATTGTGCCGGCAGGGGGTTGCGTAGAGCGGACCATGGATGGCCCGCGGCGGCGAGTCAGGCATGGATGCCTGACCGAGCCGAGGAGTAACCCCCGGACGGCGCAACGCCGTCTCCGAAGCCGAGTTCCGGGGCAAACAGACCGAAATATCGTCCCTCGGTATCGGGCGTCGCGCAGGATCAGATGATCCCCACCACCCACAGCGACGTGGCACCGAGCCCGCTGCCGATTGCTGTGGCCGCCAGTACATCGCTGGGATAGTGCAGCCCCAGCACCACACGCGAGGCCGCGACACTCGCTGCGAACGGCACCAGCACGCCGGCCAGTGTCGGATACCAGGCCACCGCGACGATCGAGAACGACACCGCGTGCAGCGTGTGGCCGGACGGGAAACTGAACTCGTCGAGCGGTGCGACCCAGGCGCGGATGCGACCGTCGGCGGCGAAGGGTCGCGGGCGCTTGGTCCAGCGCTTGAGCGACTTGTAGAGCAGCAGCGCGATGCCGCCGGTCAGCGCCATGTGCGCGGCGGCCATCACGCCCTGGACGCCGTCGAGCAGTACCAGCGCGGCCATCAGCAGATACCAGAACACGCCGTCGCCGAGGCGACTGACGGTCGCGAAGTAGCGGCGGATCCAGCGGGAAGTGCACGCGCGGTTGGCGCGCAGGCACCAGCCGGTGTCGTGATGGAGCAGTCGGCTACGCGGCGTGGCGTGCATCGGCATCCTCGGCATCGCTCGGGGCGGGAAGCGGGGCGCGCGGACCTGCGGCACGGCCACGCAGGCCGACCAGCAGCGCATCGAGATCGTCGGCGACGTGCGCGGGCGTCAGCCGGCGCATGGCTTCGCGCGCAGCCAGGCCCATTGCCCGGCGCGTGTCTGCATCGCCGGACAGCGCGACCGCGGCCGCGATGAAGGCGTCCTCGTCATCGCCGGCGATGCGCGCGCCATGGTGACCGTCGCAGAGGTGTTCGGTGGCGGCGCCATGGTCGAAGGCGACCTGCGGCACGCCGCAGGCCATCGACTCGAGCACCACGTTGCCGAAGGTCTCGCTGCGGCTGGGAAACAGGAACAGGTCGGCGCTGGCGAAGTGCCGGCCGAGATCGTCGCCCCGTTGGGATCCGGCAAAGATGAAATCGGGATGGGCAGCCTGCAACGCGGCGCGTTCGGGGCCGTCGCCGACGAACACCATGCGGGCGTCGGAACGTTGGGCCTGCAGCGCACGAAAAGCGCGTACCGCGAGGCCGAGGTTCTTCTCGGCGGCAACGCGGCCGACGTGGATCGCGACGAGACCGCCCTTGGTTACGCCCCATGCGGCGCGAAGTGCAACATCGCGTCGCGCCGGATCGAACTGCTGGCAGTCGACCGCGCGCGACAGCACCACCGGATGACCGATGCCGGCCTCGCGCAGTTCGGCGGCAAGCGCGCGGGTCGCGACCAGGGTCGCGTCGGCGCGCGCATGGAAGCGTCGCATCCACGACAGCGCGGCCGGCTGCAGCCATGGCGCGCCGTAAGCGGCCATGTAAAGATCGAAGCGCGTATGCAACGCGGTGACGACGGGAATGCGCAGCGCCTGCGCGGCGTCGAGGGCCGACCAGCCCAGCGGGCCTTCGGTGGCGACATAGATCGCATCGGGTCGTGCGCTGCGCCAGCGGCTGCGCAGCCGCTGACCGGCCGGGAGCGCGAGGCGCAGGCCGGGATAGCGGGGCACGCGCAGACCGCGGATGCGCAGCGTCGTGGCGTCACTGCCCGGCGGCTCTCCGATGCGCGCGGGGCGGACGACTTCGACCGTGTGCCCGCGTGCGCGCAGGCCGCGGACATAGGATTGCAGCGTCAGTGCCACCCCGTTGATGTCGGGGGTGTAGGTATCGGTGACGATCGCGTAGCGCATCGTTCGGTCCGGTCGCTGGCTGGATGCAGCTTGGGACACCTCGATGCCGGTCCGATGACCGCGGCTTGACGCTTCGGTGACAGCGAACGCCTGGAACGGGCGGACGCGCGCCGGCTCACTCCGCCGTCAGGGCGAGCGTCACGCCGAGCGGTGCGAGATCGTCGGGTTCGCCTTCCAGATCGGTCCGCAGCAGCGGACGCGCTTCCAGCCACTGTCGCGGCAGCCGCAGACGCAGCAGCGGGCCATCGGCGGTCGCTTCCAGGCGCGGAATCTCGTCGGCCTCGTGGCTGCGGTGCAGCAGCACGGCCAGCCGCAGCAGCGCGGCGGTGCGGCGTGCCTGCAGCAGCAGGCGATCGGGCAGCGCCTCGAACGCGGACTTGCCGATCTTGCGGCGCTGGCAGCGCACCAACGTCGCGAGGAACTGCTGCTCCTGGCGCGAGAAGCCGGCGATGTCGGAATGCTCCAGCACGTAGGCGCCGTGCACGTGGTACTGGCTGTGCGCGATGGCCAGACCCAGCTCGTGCACGCGGCACGCCCAGGCCAGCATGCGCAGATCGTCGCCGTCGAGGCTCCAGCTGCGCGCGACCTGGTCGAACAGGCGCAGCGCGGTCGCCTCGACGCGCGCGGCCTGCGCCTGGTCGATGCCGTAACGCTGCACCAGCGCCTCGATCGACGCCTCGCGCGGATCGTCGCCGCCGCCACGGCCGAGCATGTCGTGCAGCACGCCTTCGCGCATCGCCGCCTTGCTGACCTGCATGCGCTCGATGCCCAGCACCTGGAACGCCGCTTCGAGCACCAGCACGCCGCCGGCGATGATCGGCCGGCGGTCGTCGGACAGACCCGGCAGCGCGATCGCATCGATGTGGCCGGCCTGCAGCAGCGTGTCGCGCACGACCGGCAGCGCCTGCGCGGTCACCGCGCCCTTGGTCAGCTTCATCGCCGCGCAGATTTCGCCGATCGCCTTGTTGGTGCCCGAGGCGCCGACCACTTCCTGCCAGCCGAGCGCGCGATAGGTGCTGGCGAACTGCTGGAATTCCGCGGCGACCTCGGCCGAGGCCTCGCGCCAGCGCTTCCTCGACAGCTTGCCGCCGGGGAAGAACCGCCGCGTGCTGGCAACGCAGCCGATCTGCAGGCTTTCGCGCTCCAGCGCATCGAAGCCGCTACCGATGATGCATTCGGTGGAACCGCCGCCGATGTCGATGACCAGCCGCCGCTGCCCGGGCTTGGGTGGCTGCGCGTGGGAGACGCCCAGATAGATCAGGCGTGCTTCCTCGCGGCCGGAGATCACTTCGATCGCATGGCCCAGCGCGGTTTCGGCCGGCACCAAGAAGGCCTGCGGCGCGGCGAGCCGGCGCACGGTGTTGGTCGCCAGCGCACGCACGCGCTGCGGCGGGATGTCGCGGATGCGCTGGCCGAAACGCGACAGGCATTGCAGCGCACGCTGGCGCACCTCCGCGCTCAGGCCGCCACGGCTGTCGAGACCTTCGGCCATGCGCACGGTCTCGCGCAGACGGTCGACCACGCGCAGCTGGCCCAGCGTGTAGCGGGCCACGACCATGTGGAAACTGTTGGATCCCAGATCGATCGCGGCGAGCATCTCGCCGTCCTCGAGCGGTGCCGTCATCGCCTCGGCGAGCGCGAGCGTTTCATGACCGGTCATGGGGTTCCTGCGTGGCGCGGCGCATGGTGCGCCTGCGGCGTTGGGGGAGCGGGCATGTTAAAGCATGCCGCGCGGCACTCCCGGCGGCGTTGCGGAGTGCGGCGGACGTGCAGTCCGGGGCCGTGGCCGGCGTAAGTAATGGCCGCACACGTGTCCGGGTCGCTCAGCCGCACAGGTTCGCGAGCAGCCAGCCCTGCGCCGAATGCGGCATCGCATCGTCCTCGGGCTTGAGCTTCACGTAGCTGCCGTCGTCGCGCAGTTCCCAGGCGTTGAGGTTGTCGGCCAGGTAGTTGTCCAGCGACTCGGTCTTCACCCGTTCGGCAATCTCCGGGTCGAGGATCGGGAAGCCGGTTTCCACGCGGCGCAGCAGATTGCGTTCCAGCCAGTCCGCGCTGGCGCAGAACAGGTCCGGCTGGCCGTCGTTGCCGAACCAGTACACGCGGTGGTGTTCGAGGAAGCGGCCGACGATCGACCGCACGCGGATGTTGTCCGACACGCCCGGCACGCCGGGACGCAACGCGCAGGCGCCGCGCACGATCAGGTCGATCTGCACGCCGGCCTGCGAGGCGACGTAGAGCGCGCGCATGACCTGCGGCTCGTTGAGCGCGTTCATCTTGGCGACGATGCGTGCCGGGCGTCCGGCGCCGGCATGCGCGGTTTCGCGTTCGATGCGTGCGATCACCCCCGCGTGCAGCGTGAAGGGCGACTGCAGCAGGCGCTTGAGTCCGATCGCCGGCGCCAGGCCCGACATCTGCTGGAACAGCAGGTGCACGTCGTTGCCGATGTCCGGGTCGGCGGTCAGCAGGCCGAAGTCGGTGTACACGCGCGCGGTGCCGGCATGGTAGTTGCCGGTGCCCAGATGGATGTAGCGACGCAGCTTGCGGCCCTCGCGGCGCACGATCAGCAGCATCTTGGCGTGAGTTTTGTAACCGACCACGCCGTAGACGACCTGCACGCCGGCCTCCTGCAGGCGGTCGGCGAGGCCGAGGTTGGCCTCCTCGTCGAAGCGCGCACGCAGTTCGACGACGACGGTCACGTCCTTGCCGTTGCGCGCCGCCTGCACCAGATGCTCGACGATCGCCGAGTCCTTGCCGGTGCGGTAGAGCGTCTGCTTGATCGCCAGCACGTTCGGGTCTTCGGCCGCCTGCTTGATCAGCTCGAGCACCGGCGCGAACGAATCGAAGGGGTGGTGCAGCAGGATGTCGCCGTCGGCCACCAGTTCGAACATCGCGTCGGTGCCCTTGAGCTGACGCTGCTGGAAGGTGGGGAACTTCAGGTCGGGGCGCTGTACCAGATCGAAGATCTGGCTGATGCGGTTGAGGTTGACCGGCCCGTCGATGCGGTAGACCGCGTTCTCGGGCAGGTCGAAATTCTGCATCAGCGTGCGCACGATCGGCTTGGGGCACTTGGCCGAGATCTCCAGCCGCATCGCGCGCAGGTAGCCGCGTCCGGCGAGTTCATCGCGCAGCGCGAGCGCGAGATTGTCGATCTCCTCCTCGTCGACGATCAGTTCCGAATTGCGGGTCACGCGGAACTGGTAGGCGCCCTTGACGTCCATGCCGGGGAACAGCTCGTGCACGAATTCCGACAGCACCGACGACAGGAACACGAAGTCGTACTCGCCGCCGGAAATGCTTTCGGGTAGCTGGATGATGCGCGGCAGCGAGCGCGGCGCACGCACGATGGCGAGGTTGCCCACGCGGCCGAACGCGTCCTTGCCCTTGAGCGCGACGACGATGTTGAGCGACTTGTTGAGGATCTTCGGGAACGGGTGCGAGGGGTCCAGACCCAGCGGCGAGAGCACCGGCATGACCTCGTCGCGGAAGTAGGCGCGCAGCCAGCGGATCTGGCGCGCGGACCATTGCTGCGGGCCCAGCACGCGCACGCCGGCCTCGGACATCGCGGGGCGCAGCACCTGGTTCCAGCAGTCGTACTGCGCCTCGACCAGCTGCGCGGTGCGCTCGTGGATGCGCCTGAGCACGGTGGCCGGCGTGAGCCCGTCGGGCGGCAGCGGTACGCCGAAATCCTGCGCATGGCGCATGGTCGCGGCGCGGATCTCGAAGAATTCGTCGAGGTTGGTGCAGGAGATGCACAGGTACTTCAGGCGCTCGAGCAGCGGTACCGACTCGTCCTGGGCCTGCGCCAGCACGCGGAAGTTGAAGTCCAGCTGCGAGATCTCGCGATTGAGATACAACGCCGGATCGCGCAGCGGGTCGACCGTCTCCACTGCCGTATCGACGTTCGCGTCCTGGACGTGGCCGGATTTCGCGGCCTTGCGGACGCGCGGGCGGGCGGCACTCATGCGGTGGCTCCGTAGTACTGGGGATCGCGTGCACGCACGCGGTCGGCGGTGAAGTGACAGGCGAAGCGGCTGCCGCGACCGACTTCGCTGTCGATCTCCAACCGCGCCTGGTGCAGGTGCAGCACGTGCTTGACGATCGCCAGGCCCAGGCCCGTGCCGCCCGATTCGCGCGAGCGGCTGGTCGACACGCGATAGAACCGCTCGGTGATGCGCGGCAGGTGCGCGGCCGGAATGCCGTAGCCGGTGTCTTCGACCGACAGCGCCACACCGCCACCGGTCAACGGCGCGTAGCGGATGGTGATGCGGCCGCCCGCGGGCGTGTAGCGCACCGCGTTGCTGACCAAGTTGGAGAACGCGCTGTGCAGTTCGCGTGTCGAGCCGACGAGATCGGTCGGCGAGCTGTCTTCGACCGCGATCGTGTGCCGGCCCTGGCTCAGGACTTCCAGTTCGCGGCGCAGCGTGGCGAGCATCGATGCCATCGAGACCGTCTCGTCGCCGATGCTCTCCTGCGCCTCGAGGCGCGAAAGGGTCAGCAGGTCCTCGACCAGCTGGGTCATGCGCTGCGACTGGTTCTGCATCTCGGCCAGCATCGGGGCCCACTCGGGCTGATCGGCGGGGTCGAGCATTTCCAGATAGCCGTGGACCACGGTCAGCGGCGTGCGCAGTTCGTGCGAGACGTTGGCGACGAAATCGCGACGCATCTGCTCGAGCTTCATGATGCGGGTGACGTCGCGGGCCAGCAGCAGCCACAGGTCGTCGGAGTAGGGAATCAGGCGCAGTTCCAGGCGCGTGCCCGAGGAGTGCGGAGAGGGCACGTCGAGCATCGGCTCGGCGCGACGCCCCTGCGCCAGCCAGTGCGCCACCGGCAGCGGCTGCAGCGTGTCGCCGACCGGCTTGCCCAGATCGCGCGGCATCTGCAGCCCCAGCAGCGTGGTTGCCGCGCGGTTGAACCACTGCACGCGCTGGCTGTTGCGATCGACGACGACCACCGCATCCGGCAGCGCCGCCGCCACTGCGCGATAGGCGCGCAGCATGCCGATCAGGCGCCGCTTGCGCGCGCGCATGTCCTGTTGTCCCCGGTGCAGCATGCGATCGGTCTCCTGCCACACGCCGTCCCCTTGCGGCGGTGGTACGCGGCTGCGCGAGGTCAGTCGCGCGAGCAGGTCGTACAGCTTCCAGTAGTGCCAGGCGACGACGCCCAACGCGGCCACCGCCAGCGCCATCCAGATGTGGTCCACCAGTGCCCCCACGATCGCCGCCACCGCGAGCACGGCGATCAGCTGCAGCAGTGTTCGGGTCCAGGCGGCATGGATGCGGGGCGGCATGCGATCGAGTCTAGGCAAGGTCAGGTGACAGATTGACGTATTGAAGCAGGGTGCACAGGGTGTTGCGCTTGCTGATGTCGCGGCGCACCGGGTGCTCAGCGGATCGCGCTTCGGCCTTGGCTATCGCCGTTGTGATGGCCGCGACGCCGTTCCATGAAGCGCGAAGCCGTCATTGCGGTCCGCAGCCTCGGAGGGCGCCGCACATCCACGTGCGGCGCCCTGCCCGGATGTGCGATCCGTGGCCTGCCGCCGGGAATGTCACAGGCGGGCAGAGCGGCGACTGATGCTTCGATGTGGTCAGACCGACGCCGAAAACCGGTAACCCGACCCACGCACCGTCTGCACCATCCCGTCCAGCCCACTCGGCTCCAGCGTCTTGCGCAGCCGGCGGATGTGCACGTCGACGGTGCGTTCCTCGACGTAGACGCTGCCGCCCCAGACGTGGTCGAGCAGCTGCGAGCGGCTGTAGACGCGTTCGGGGTGGGTCATGAAGAAGTGCAGCAGGCGGTATTCGGTCGGGCCGATGGTCACCGGCGCGTCGCCGGCGAACACGCGGTGCGCGGCGCCGTCGATGCGCAGGGCGCCGACGCTGACGCTGCCGTCCTCGTCGTCGTCGCGGGCGCGGCGCATGACCGCGCGGATGCGTGCCAGCAGTTCGCGGGCCGAGAACGGCTTGACCACGTAGTCGTCGACGCCGGCTTCCAGTCCGCCGACGCGGTCGTTCTCCTCGCCGCGGGCGGTGAGCATGATGATCGGGATGTCGCGGGTCAGCGCGTCCTTGCGCCAGCGGCGCGCCAGTTCAAGACCGCTGGTGCCGGGCAGCATCCAGTCGAGCAGGATCAGGTCGGGCACGCGGTCGACGATCGCCGACTGGGCCTCGCGCGCGTCGCCGGCGTGCATCGGCTCGAACTCGCCCTTGCGCAGGGCGAAGGCGACCATGTCGCGGATCGCCGGTTCGTCGTCGACGATGAGAATGCGTTTCTGCATGGAACGGTCCGTGGCCCGGTGGGTGGCGCCATTACACGACAGTTTTATGACGGTTTGGCGACATGCGGCAGCCCGCTTCGCAGGCGGCGCCGGGCCCGCAGGAACCGTTGCAGAAGTCCGGCAGATGACGGCCGGGTGGCGGGAGGCGCTCAGCGGCGCCGCAGGTCTTCGTCGCGGATGCCCTGACGGCGCAGTTCCAGCACCTGCGGGGTGATCGCCGCGATGCGCGCGTCGATGCGGGTGCGCGCGTAGTAGTCCAGATCCTCGCGCTTCTTCAGCGTGTTGAGCTGGATCAGCGCCTGTTCCGGACGCCCGCCGAGGTAGGCGGCCTCCGCCCAGGCCTCGCCAGCGCGCACCGGGTCGCCCGCCATCTCGCTGGCGCGGGCGAAGGCGCGCTGGAAGGCGGGATCGCCGCCGGACGCGTTGAGCAGCGGACGCAGGATCGCCTGCGCGCGCGTGCCCGCCTCTGGTGTGTTGCGCTCGGCCAGCATCGCGGCGTAGGTCAGCACCACGGCCGGATGCCGCGGCATCCGCTCGAGCAGATCGTCGAAACGCCGGTCGGCCGCGGCCGTGCGACCGGCACGCGCGTCGGTCTCGGCGACGCCGAGCGTCAGCCACATGTCGCCGGGATGCTCGGCCAGCAGTTCGTTGAGCGCCTTGCCCGCGCCGTCGAGATCATTGGAGCGCAGCCGTGCGATCGCCAGTCCGTAGCGCTCGGCATCGCTGAGCGCGCCGCTGCGGCGCATCGCCTCGTACTCGCGGATGGCCGCAGCCGGTGTGTTGGCGCTCAGCACGCGCAGGCGCTCGCGGGCCCAGCCGAACTGGCTGCCGTCGATCGCGCGGGCGGCCGCGGGGTCGAGCCGGAATGACGCCGGCAGCAGGGGGTTGTCCATTGCCCGCAGCGGCGCCTCGTAGCCACCCTCGATCGGCGCGCGTTCGGTGCGCGAGCCGGTCGGCGTGCGCACCGTACTGGTCACCGTCTCGCGGTTCATGCGCTCGGCACGGTCGCGCGCCTCGCTGATGCGCGTGGTCGTGACCGGGTGGGTGCGCAGGTAGTCGGGCAGGCGTTCGCGGTCGCCGCCCTGGTTGGTGCGCGACACCGACTGCATGCGCTCGAACATCGAGGCCATGCCCTCGGGGTCGTAACCGGCGCGCGACAGCGTGCGGATGCCGAGGCGATCGGCTTCGGATTCGTTGGAGCGCGTGTAGTCGATCTGCCGCTGCAGGGCGAGGCCCTGGGCACCGGCGATGATCGCCATCGCCGCGTCATCGGACGAACTGCTGCTGCTCTGCGACGCGGCCGCGATCGCGCCGAGCATTGCCAGCAGCATCGGCACCTGGTCGCGCTGTGCGCGCTCGACGCCGCGCAGCACGTGCGACTGGGTGACGTGCGCGACTTCGTGCGCCAGCACGGCGGCCACCTCGTCCTCGGTTTCGGCCGCCAGCACCAGGCCGGCGTTCATGCCCACGTATCCGCCCAAGGTGGCGAAGGCGTTGATGCTGCGGTCGCGCATCATGAAGAAGGTGAAGGCCTGCTGCGGCTGGTCGCTCGACGCGGCCAGGCGATTGCCGGTGGTGCGCAGCCAGCCGTCGACCAGCGGATCCTCGAGCACGTAGTTGTAGTGGCGCAGCTGCGCCAGCAGCATCTGGCCGTACTCGGACTGCTTGGCCGGGCTCAGCACGGTGCCTGCGGACGAACCGATGTCCGGCAGGCGCGTGTCCTGGGCCGGCGCGCATACCGCGGCCGTCGCCAGCACCAGGGCCGCCACCGGCGGCAGCAGCCGGAAGCGGGCGGGGCGGGGCACGGGCGGAAGTCGGCGCATCGGATCCTGGGGTCGGGCGGCGGCACTGCAGCATGCCGGTGGCACGCGGCAGCGGCATGAATGCCATGTTAAGCCGGCGGGTACGTGTGCTGGCGCTGGAAAAACACGCCGCGCATCCCCAGTTGTGACCGACAATCGCCGCACAAGTTTCCGGAGATCGACGTGAGCACCGTTTCCCAGAGTCCAGAGCAGGCCGGCACCGCGCCGGAGATCGTCATGTACACCAGCGCGATCTGCGGTTTCTGCGTCGCCGCCAAGACCTTCCTCAAGAGCCAGGGGCTCGACTGGCGCGAGGTGCGCGTCGACCTCGATCCGGCCGAACGGGAGCACATGGTGGCGCGCGCGCGCCGCACCAGCGTGCCGCAGATCTTCGTCGGACAGACCCATGTCGGCGGCTACGACGACATGATGGCGCTGCACCGCCAAGGCGGTTTCCTGCCCCTGGTCCAGGGCGCCGCTTCGTGAGCGCTGAAGGCGAGGGCGATCGCGTCGCCGAGTTCACCGCATTCCGCAAGCGCATGAACGAGCGCATCCTGGCCGAGCCCAACCAGGTCGTGCGGCGCTTCTTCGCGCTCGACACGCAGACCTACCAGGCCGGCGCACTCGACGTGAAGACCAAGGAGCTGCTGGGGCTGGTCGCGTCGCTGGTGCTGCGTTGCGACGACTGCATCAGCTACCACGTGGCCCAGTGCAAGGAAGTCGGCGCCACGCGCGAGGAGCTGTTCGAGACCTTCTCGGTGGGGCTGGTCGTCGGAGGCAGCATCGTCATTCCGCACATGCGCCGCGCGGTCGATTTCCTCGACCGGCTGGAGCAGGGCGAGGCCGGCGCGCCGGCGGAACACGCCCACGACTGAGCCGTTTCGACCTTGGTCGATTTGGGTGCCCAGGCGCCCTCGGGCATAATGCATTGGTTTCCCTTTCAACTGACGGCGCGCGCGGCGCGCTGTCCCTGCGTACGGAACCCCACCCCACATGACGCACACGATTACGGTGATTCGCGGCGACGGTATCGGCCCCGAAATCATGGACGCCACGCTGCACGTGCTCGACGCGATGCAGCTGGGCCTGCAGTACGAAGACGCCGATGCGGGTCTGATGGCGCTCGAGAAGCACGGTGAGCTGCTGCCGGCGGCAACGCTGGAGTCGATCCGCCGCAACAAGATCGCGCTCAAGAGCCCGCTGACCACGCCGGTCGGTGGTGGCTTCAGCTCGATCAACGTGGAGCTGCGTCGCCAGTTCGATCTCTACGCCAACGTGCGCCCGGCAACGTCGTTCCCGAACACGCGCTCGCGCTTCGCCGACGGCGTCAACCTGATCACGATCCGCGAGAACACTGAAGGCTCGTACATCAGCGAAGGCCAGGAAGTGTCGCCGGACGGCGAGACCGCGGTGTCGATCACCCGCATCACCCGCAAGGGCTCGGACCGCATCGTGCGCTACGCCTTCGATCTGGCCCGCAAGACCGGCCGCAAGAAGGTCACGATCGTCCACAAGGCCAACATCCTCAAGAGCACCTCGGGCCTGTTCCTGAAGATCGCCCGCGAGGTCGCGGCCGAGTATCCGGACATCGAAGCCAACGAGATGATCGTCGACAACACCTGCATGCAGCTGGTGATGCGTCCCGAGCAGTTCGACATCATCGTGACGACCAACCTCTTCGGCGACATCATTTCCGACCTGTGCGCCGGCCTCGTCGGCGGTCTGGGGCTGGCGCCGGGCGCCAACATCGGCACCGACGCGGCGATCTTCGAAGCCGTGCACGGCTCGGCGCCGGACATCGCCGGCAAGGGTGTCGCCAACCCCTGCGCGCTGCTGCTCGCGGCCGCGCAGATGCTCGACCATCTGGCGATGCCCGAGCAGGCCCAGCGCCTGCGCGGTGCGATCGTTGCCACCCTCGACGCCAAGGACGGGGTGACCCCGGATCTGGGTGGCACCGGCAACACCATGGCCTTCGCCAAGGCCATCGCAGCGCGCCTGTAAGGCGCGTGTCGCACCGCGGCCGGGCGACCGGTGCGCGGTTCCGGAACGGGACGCTTCGGCGTCCCGTTTTTGTTGGCGGCCATTCCGCCGGTCGCGCTGACGGCGCGTCCCTGGCTGCGCACAATGCGCGCTTCCCACGCTCGTCCGGACCCGCCATGACCGCCCGTCCCAGCGCGCTCGCGCTGACGCCGCTGCTGCTGTTCCTCGCGCTGTTCTTCGGCGCGGGCCTGTACTTCACCGCGCAGGGCGAGGACATGGGCTTCTACCAGTTGCGTGCGCCGGTCGCGATTCTGCCCGCGCTCGCACTGGCGGCCTGGATCGCACGTCGCCGCGGTCTGGACGCGGGCGAGATCCTGCTGCGCGGCATGGGCGATCCCAACATCGTGCTGATGTGTCTGATCTTCCTGCTGGCCGGCGCATTCGCCTATGTGTCGAGCGCGATCGGCGCAGTCGATGCGGTGGTGTCGATCGGCCTGTCGGCGGTGCCGCCTGCGCTGGTGTTGCCGGGGCTGTTCGTGCTCTCGGCGCTGATCTCGCTGGCGATCGGCACGTCGATGGGCACGATCGCCGCCGTGGTGCCGATCGCGCTCGGCGTGGCCGAGGCGTCGGGGCTGGACCGCGCGCTCGTCGTGGGCGCGGTGATCGGCGGCGCGATGTTCGGCGACAACCTCTCGGTGATCTCCGACACCACCATCGCCGCGACCCGCACCCAGGGCGCGCAGATGCGCGACAAGTTCCGCGAGAACTTCAGGATCGCGCTGCCTGCGGCGATCGCCACGGTCGTGCTGCTGGGTGTGCTCGGCAGCGCCTCACCGATCGAATCGCAGGGCACGGCCTCGCCGTGGCTGATGCTGCCTTATGGCGTCGTGCTGGTGCTGGCCCTGATGGGCGTCGACGTGCTGGTGGTGCTCGGACTGGGCATCGTGCTGGCCGGCGGGTTCGGGTTCGTGTTCGCCGACGATTACGGCGTGGTGCCGTTCGTCGGTGACATCTGGACCGGCTTCGAAGGCATGGTCGAGATTCTGCTGCTCTCGCTGCTGATCGGCGGGCTGAGCGCGCTCACCAAGGCCAGCGGCGGTCTCGACTGGCTGGCGCAGCTGATCGCCAGGCTCGCGCGCGGACATCGCGGCCGGCGCTCGGGGGAGTTCAGCATCGCGGCGCTGTCGACCGCGGCGGACGTGTTCACGGCCAACAACACGGTCGCGATCCTCGTCAGCGGCAGCGTGGCGCGCGACATCGCCGAGAAGCACGGCATCAGTCCGCGTCGTGCGGCCAGCGTGCTCGACATCTTCGCGTGCGTGACGCAGGGCCTGCTGCCCTATGGCGCGCAGATCCTGCTGGCGGCCTCGCTGGCGTCGGTGTCGCCGCTGGCGCTGGCGGGCAGCGTGTACTACTGCTGGCTGCTCGGGCTGGTGACGATCGGCGTGATGCTGCTGCCGTCGCGGCATGCGCAGTCTGCGACGCGCGATTGAAGCACCGCAAGGCGCAGCCGACTGCGCGCGCAGGTAATGAAAAAGGCGCCCCGTGGGGCGCCTTTTCAGTGTCATGAGCGACCGCAGCGACTCAGCGCTGCTGCAGCTTCGACAGCAGGCGCAGGAACTCGATGTACAGCCACACCAGCGTGACCATCAGGCCGAAGGCGCCGTACCACTCCATGTACTTCGGCGCGCCCTGTTCGACGCCGGTTTCGATGAAGTCGAAGTCCAGTACCAGATTGAGCGCGGCGATGACGATCACGAACAGGCTGAAGCCGATGCCGACGATGCCCGACTCGTGGATCAGCGGAATCGAGACGCCGAAGAAGCCGAGCACGATCGTCGCCAGATACACCAGCGCGATGCCGCCGGTGGCCGCGACCACGCCGAGCTTGAAGTTCTCGGTCGCCTTGATCAGGCCGCTGCGGTAGGCGAACAGCAGGGCGAACAGGGTGCCGAAGGTGAGCATCACCGCCTGCAGCACGATCCCGTCGTACATGAAGTTGTACATCGCCGAGATCGCGCCGAGGAAGAAGCCTTCGACCAGCGCGTACAGCGGCGCGGTGACCGGCGACCACTCCTTCTTGAAGATGGTGACCATCGCCAGGACGAAGCCACCGATCGCGCCGCCCCACATGTACATGCCGAAGCCGGGCTGCGGGCGACCGTCGGTGCCGAACTCGACCTGCGACCATGCGAACGCGGCGGTCAGTACCGTCAGCAGCAGCAGGAACGCGGTCTTGTTGACGGTGCCGTTGAGCGTCATCGTCGCGCCGTCGCGGGAGACGACGCTGCCGCTGGCGAGATCGAGGAAGGTGGATTCCTTCAGTGCGGGATTGCCGCTGCGCATGGTGTGGTTCCCCTGTCTGTCCATGGATTCGGATCGGTTGGGAGGATACACAACCATGTCGATGCTGCAGTGCATTGACACCGCCTCCGGCGGCCGTACAATTGCGCCCTTCGTACGGCCCTGGCCGTGTCGGGGTCAGGTTCGACCGCTTGTTCCGGCGGGGTATAGCGCAGTCTGGTAGCGCGCCTGCTTTGGGAGCAGGATGTCGGGGGTTCGAATCCCTCTACCCCGACCAAACGGGTACCAGCCGCGTTTATCATTCGACGCACTGGCGCCCGTAGCTCAACCGGATAGAGCACCGACCTTCTAAGTCGGGGGTTACAGGTTCGATTCCTGTCGGGCGCGCCACTTCCGGCGGTACGAAAGAGTTTCAGTTTCTGTGGTGGATGTAGCTCAGTTGGTTAGAGCACCGGATTGTGATTCCGGGGGTCGCGGGTTCAAATCCCGTCTTCCACCCCATTGCTTCACCGGGTAACACTCGAAAGGTGTTGCCCAAGCGCGCAGAGTTGCATTACAATGCGCGCCCGCTTCATCGGGCCGTTAGCTCAGTTGGTAGAGCAGTTGACTCTTAATCAATAGGTCCAAGGTTCGAATCCTTGACGGCCCACCAGTTCCACGAAATGCCCGGCCTCGGCCGGGCATTTTCGTTTCCGGCATTCGACGCGGGATTCGAACCTGCGGTTCGCCTGCTGCGCAGGTCCGGCCATGCGCAGCGCGCATGGCGTTCGCACGGGCGCGAACCGGTGGTTCGCAGCTGCCCGTGCTCACCCTTGACGGCCCACCAGTTCCACGAAATGCCCGGCCTCGGCCGGGCATTTTCGTTTCCGGCATTCGACGCGGGATTCGAACCTGCGGTTCGCCTGCTGCGCAGGTCCGGCCATGCGCAGCGCGCATGGCGTTCGCACGGACGCGAACCGGTGGTTCGCAGCTGCCCGTGCTCACCCTTGACGGCCCAGCAGTTCCACGAAATATCCGGCTTCGGCCGGGCATTTTCGTTTCCGGCGTTCGACGCGGGATTCGAACCTGCGGTTCGCCTGCTGCACAGGTTCGGCCACGCGCAACGCGCATGGCGTTCGCACGGCTCCAGCTCGACGAGGCCTCTGGTTTCGCCACGTGCGCCGACAGGTTTTAGGCTGCAGGCGCGACAGCTGCGGTCGACCTTGGACTAGAATGCCGCCGCCGGCTGCAGCCGCGCACGATGCGAAAGTGGCGGAATTGGTAGACGCCCTGGTTTTAGGTACCAGTGCCGCAAGGCGTGGGGGTTCGAGTCCCCCCTTTCGCACCACCCGGCCGTCGATCGCGCCCCTCGAAGGCGCGTCGGCCGATTTCTCTTTTCCGGTCCCCGGTATCCCTCGCGCGCATCGCGCATGCCCGGCCATGCAGGGCGCAATCCCGCACGGGCGCCCATCGGCGGCGGTGGCGGGCCGGGCCCGAATCGGCGAAACTAGTCCGTTCCGTCGTCTGCCGCGGGAAGTGGCGGGCGGTCGGCAGATACCAGAACCAATTCCCAACAAGTCAGAAGTCTGCGGCACGGCCGCATGCGCAGGAGTGGATATGCAAGTTTCGGTCGAATCGCTGGGCAGCCTGGAACGCAAGATAACGTTCCGCGTGCCATCCGAACGCCTGGAGACCCAGGTCGGTGGCCGTCTGCGCGAGATCGCGCGGACCACCCGCCTCAAGGGCTTCCGTCCGGGCAAGGTGCCGGCCAAGGTCGTCGAGCAGCGCTTCGGCGAACAGGTGCGTGCCGAGGAACTAGACCGCCTGCTGCGCGAGGGCTTCGACCAGGCCGTGCGCGAGAATTCGCTGCAGATCGCAGGCGCGCCGCGCATCGCGCCGGAAGGCGAAGCGGGCGAGGGCGAGCTGGCCTTCACTGCGACCTTCGAGATCGTGCCGGACTTCGGCGACATCGATCTGGAAAAGCTGGAAGTCGTGCGTCACACGGCCGAAGTGGCCGAGGACGACATCGACCGCATGATCGAGAACCTGCGCCTGCAGCGCCGCAGCTGGAGCGCGGTCACCCGCGGCGCGGCGAAGGGCGATGCGGTCGACGTGGAGACCTGGTCGCAGATCGGCGACGAGCGTCTGCCGGCCGAAGGCGCCGAGCGGGGCGTGACCGTCCTCGGTTCGGGCGCCATGTATCCCGAGATCGAGGACGCACTGGTCGGCCTGGCCAAGGGCGAGGAGAAGGCGCTCGACGTGACCTTCCCGGCCGACTGGCGCGTGCCGCAGCTGGCCGGCAAGCAGGCCACCGTGCACGTCAAGATCGAGCAGGTCTCCGAGCAGCAGCTGCCGGAGGTCGACGGTGCCTTCATCCGCAGCTTCGGCGTCAAGAGCGGCGAGATGGCGCAGTTCCGCACCGAGATCCGCAGCAATCTGGAGCGCGAGCTCAAGGGCGCGCTGATGAACCGTCTGCGCCGCGAAGTCGGCGAGCAGCTGGTCGCCGCATTCGCGCACGTCGAGCTGCCGCCCAAGCTGGTCGAGACCGAGGCGAAGTCGCTGCTGCGCCAGACCGTCGAGCAGGCCCGTCGCAACGGCCAGAACCCGAACGTCGCCGAGGACGCGCACAACGATTTCCTCGAGCCGGCGCGCAAGCGCGTGCTCGTCGGCCTGCTGGTCGGCGAAGTCGCCCGCCGCAACCAGCTCAAGCTCGATCCCAAGCGCGTGAACGAGACCATGCGTCTGATCGCGTCGACCTATGAAGAGCCGCAGCAGGTCATTGAGATGTACCGCAACGACCCCCAGCTGATGTCGGGTCTGCAGAACCGTGTGATGGAAGAGCAGGTGATCGACTGGATCGCCGAGCGCGCCAAGCACACCGAGCAGTCGCTGAGCTTCCAGGACGCGATCGGCCCGCAGGGCTGAGCAACGCGCCACCCGTCCGGCCCATCGGGGCCGGACGCTCCACCGACGGGGATTGATTGATGAGCATCGAAACGAAAGCCCTCAACCTGGTGCCGATGGTGGTCGAGCAGACCAGCCGCGGCGAGCGCGCGTACGACATCTACTCGCGCCTGTTGAAGGAGCGCGTGATCTTCCTCGTCGGCGGCATCGACGACCACATGGCGAATGTGATCGTCGCCCAGTTGCTGTTCCTCGAGGCGGAAAACCCCGAGAAGGACATCAACATCTACATCAACTCGCCCGGTGGCATCGTCACCGCGGGCATGGCGATCTACGACACCATGCAGTTCATCAAGCCCGACGTCAGCACGATCTGCATCGGCCAGGCGGCCAGCATGGGCGCGCTGCTGCTGTCGGCGGGCGCGGCGGGCAAGCGCTACGCGCTGCCGAACTCGCGCGTGATGATCCACCAGCCGTTGGGCGGCTTCCAGGGCCAGGCGACGGACATCGACATCCACGCCAAGGAAATCCTGTCGATGAAGCAGCGCCTCAACGAGATCATGGCCCACCACACCGGCCAGCCGTTCGAGACGATCGCCCGCGACACCGAGCGCGACAACTTCAAGAGCGCGCAGGCGGCTCGCGAGTACGGCCTAGTCGACCAGGTGCTCGAGCGTCGTCCCGACGAAACCATCACGCCGGCCTGACCGCTGCTAAACGCTTGATTCATCAGGCATCTGCGACACGGCGCGCTCCGCTTGGAGGCGCCGGACGCTGTGCTATTCTCGAAACGTAACCGCAATACAGATTTGGCCAAGGCATGAGCGAAGACCGTCAGGGTCGTTCCGGCGACAGCAACAAGATCCTCTACTGTTCTTTCTGCGGAAAGAGCCAGCACGAGGTGCGCAAGCTGATTGCGGGTCCCAGCGTGTTCATCTGCGATGAGTGCGTCGAGCTCTGCAACGACATCATCCGCGAGGAACTCGAGGAGAAGGCGCAGTCGGCGCGCAGCTCGCTGCCCAAGCCGCGCGAGATCCTCGAGGTGCTCGACCAGTACGTCATCGGCCAGAAGCGGGCCAAGAAGACGCTGGCGGTGGCGGTCTACAACCACTACAAGCGCATCGAGAGCCGCAGCAAGAACGACGAGGTCGAACTCGCCAAGTCCAACATCCTGCTGATCGGTCCGACCGGTTCGGGCAAGACGCTGCTGGCCGAGACGCTGGCGCGCCTGCTCAACGTGCCGTTCACGATGGCCGACGCCACGACGCTGACCGAAGCCGGTTACGTCGGCGAGGACGTCGAGAACATCATCCAGAAGCTGCTGCAGAAGTGCGACTACGACGCCGAGAAGGCGCAGCAGGGCATCGTCTACATCGACGAGATCGACAAGATCTCGCGCAAGAGCGAGAACCCGTCGATCACCCGTGACGTCTCGGGCGAGGGCGTACAACAGGCACTGCTCAAGCTGATCGAAGGCACGGTCGCATCGGTGCCGCCGCAGGGTGGTCGCAAGCATCCGCAGCAGGAATTCCTGCAGGTCGACACCAAGAACATCCTGTTCATCGTCGGTGGCGCATTCGCCGGCCTCGACAAGGTGATCCAGGCGCGCAGCACCGACGCCAGCGGGATTGGCTTTGGCGCCAAGCTCAAGAGTGCCGAGCGCAAGACCGACACCGGCAAGGTGCTGGCCGACGTCGAGCCGGAGGACCTGATCAAGTTCGGCCTGATTCCCGAGTTCGTCGGCCGCCTGCCGGTCGTGGCGACGCTCGAGGAACTCGACGAGGCCGCGCTGGTGCAGATCCTCACCGAGCCCAAGAACGCCATCAGCAAGCAGTTCAAGAAGCTGTTCGAGATGGAAGGCGTGGAGCTGGAGTTCCGCCAGGACGCGCTGTCGGCGATCGCCAAGAAGGCGATCAAGCGCAAGACCGGTGCACGCGGTCTGCGCACGATCGTCGAGTCGGTGCTGCTGGACACCATGTACGACCTGCCGTCGCTGGAGAACGTCAGCAAGGTGGTCGTGGACGAGTCCGTGATCGAGCACAAGTCCGAGCCGTACCTGATCTACGAGACCCCGGCCACCGAGCAGAAGGTCGCGTCCGGCGACTGAGTCCGGCGCCGGAACGAAACGTTCCGGCATCGCATCATTCAGCGTCCAGTGGACGCGAACGCCGCCAATTGCGCGCCGCATGCCCCCGGGCCTGCGGCGCTTTCGTATGTGTCGATGCACGTGCGCTTGCATCCCGGCCGGGTGCGCCCCATAAACGGAGCCAGGGTGGCCGCGCGGCCACCGATGCCGTCCCTTCGGACGGCGCCAGACGAGGAACGACCATGCCCCCACGCGCCACTCCCGAAACCCACGAACTGCCGGTCCTGCCGTTGCGCGACGTGGTCGTGTTCCCGCACATGGTGATTCCGCTGTTCGTCGGCCGCGACAAGTCGATCAAGGCGCTGGATCTGGCGATGGAGTCCGACAAGCGCATCCTGCTGGTCGCACAGAAGTCGGCCGAAACCGACGACCCGACCGCCGACGACCTCTACCAGATCGGCACGCTGGCGACGGTGCTGCAGCTGCTCAAGCTGCCCGACGGCACGATCAAGGTGCTGGTCGAAGGCACCGAGCGCGTCAAGCTGCGCGACATCCGGGAGAACGACGGCGCGCTGGCCGGCAGCGGCGTGGCGATCGCGCCGGTCGAAGGCCGCGAGCCGCGCGAGGTCGAGGCCATCGCGCGTTCGTTGATGAGCCTGTTCGAGCAGTACGTCAAGACCAACCGCAAGCTGCCGCCGGAACTGCTGCAGACGCTGGCGGGCATCGACGAGCCGAGTCGTCTGGCCGACACCATCGCCGCGCATCTGGGCGTGCGTCTGGCCGACAAGCAGCGCCTGCTCGAATCGACCGACACCGCCGACCGTCTGGAACTGCTGGTCGGCTTCGTCGACGGCGAGATCGACGTGCAGCAGATGGAGAAGCGCATCCGCGGCCGCGTGAAGTCGCAGATGGAGAAGTCACAGCGCGAGTACTACCTCAACGAGCAGATGAAGGCGATCCAGAAGGAGCTCGGCGAGATCGACGATGCGCCCAACGACATCGACGAGCTCGCGCGCAAGATCGCCGAGGCCGGCATGCCCAAGGCGGTCGAGACCAAGGCCAAGGCCGAGTTCAACAAGCTCAAGCAGATGCCGCCGATGTCGGCCGAGGCGTCTGTCGTGCGCAACTATCTCGACTGGCTGCTGGGCGTGCCGTGGAAGAAGCGCAGCAAGGTGCGCAAGGACCTGAAGTCCGCGCAGGACGTGCTCGACGCCGACCATTACGGCCTGGAGAAGGTCAAGGACCGCATCCTCGAATACCTCGCGGTGCAGACCCGCGTGAAGCAGATGAAGGGCGCGATCCTGTGCCTCGTCGGTCCGCCGGGCGTGGGCAAGACCTCGCTGGGCCAGTCGATCGCCAAGGCGACCAATCGCAAGTTCACCCGCATGGCGTTGGGCGGCGTGCGCGACGAGGCCGAGATCCGCGGGCATCGCCGCACCTACGTCGGCTCGATGCCGGGCCGCATCGTGCAGAGCATGAACAAGGTCGGGACCAAGAACCCGCTGTTCCTGCTCGACGAGATCGACAAGATGTCGATGGACTTCCGTGGCGACCCGGCATCGGCGCTGCTGGAAGTGCTCGACCCCGAGCAGAACCACACCTTCAACGATCACTACCTCGAGGTCGATCTGGACCTTTCGGAAGTGATGTTCGTCGCGACCTCCAACTCGCTCAACATTCCCGGCCCGCTGCTCGACCGCATGGAGGTGATCCGCATTCCGGGTTACACCGAGGACGAGAAGCTCAACATCGCCACGCGCTACCTGCTGCCCAAGCAGCTCAATGCCAATGGTCTGAAGGCCGCCGAGCTGACCGTTAGCGAGGATGCGATCCGCGACATCGTGCGCTACTACACGCGCGAGTCGGGCGTGCGCAATCTCGAGCGCGAGATCGCCAAGGTCTGCCGCAAGGTGGTCAAGGAAATCGCGCTGGCCGGTCCGGTCGCCGGCAAGGGCAAGGCCAAGGGCGTCAAGGCAATCAAGGTCACCGGCAAGAACCTCGACAAGTATCTGGGCGTGCAGCGCTACGACTTCGGCCGCGCGGAGCAGGACAACGAGATCGGCCTGGTCACGGGTCTGGCGTGGACGGAAGTCGGCGGCGACCTGCTGCAGATCGAAGCGACACAGGTGCCGGGCAAGGGCCAGCTCACGCTGACCGGCCAGCTTGGCGACGTGATGAAGGAATCCGCCTCGGCCGCGATGTCGGTGGTGCGTTCGCGCGCCGAGCGTCTGGGCGTCGAGCTGGAGACGTTGCAGAAGCACGACATCCACGTGCACGTGCCCGATGGCGCGACGCCGAAGGATGGCCCGAGTGCGGGCATCGCGATGGCGACGACGCTGGTGTCGCTGCTGACGAAGATTCCGGTGCGTGCGGACGTGGCGATGACCGGCGAAATCACCCTGCGCGGCCGCGTGACGGCGATCGGCGGGCTGAAGGAAAAGCTGCTGGCCGCGCTGCGCGGTGGCATCAAGACCGTGATCATCCCTGAGGAAAACCGCAAGGATCTGGCCGACATCCCGAAGAACGTCACCGACGGCATGCAGATCGTGCCGGTGAAGTACATCGACGAGGTGCTGGATCTGGCGCTGGAGCGGCCGCTGCCGCCGCCGCCCGGTCAGAAGGCCGACAGGCGCAAGGCGGCCCGCAAGGTCGTGCCGCGTGCCGAAGGCACCAAGCGGGCGCGGATCAAGCACTGACCGACTCAAACTGTGGTGAACCTAAGGGCCGCGATTGCGGCCCTTCGGCTTTTTCAGCACGCGCTCGTTTTTTGCGATCGCCTAGCGCTTCGGCCGCAGCAACACCAGCACCGCCCCACTGCCGCCCTGTGCGGCGGGCGCGCTGTGGAAGGCCAGCACGTCGGCGCGCTGGCGCAGCATGCGGTCGACGAGATTCTTGAGGATGGGCGCATCGGGCGAGGAGTTCAGGCCCTTGCCGTGGATGATGCGCACGCAGCCCAGGCCGACGTCGACCGCGTCGCGCAGGAACAGACGCAGCAAGGTACCGGCCTGCTGCGCATCGCTGTGGTGCAGGTCGAGTTCCTCCTGCGCGGCGTACTCGCCGCGGCCGAGGCGTCGCAACACGCGCGGCGACACCTCGTCGCGCCGGTACTGCATCGTGTCGCCACCCTGCAGCAGCGGGCCGTCGAGCAGTTGCCTGAACTCGCTGCGCGCTTGCGCATCGTCGCGCTCGGCCATGCGTGTGCTCGGGCGCGGCTTCGGCGCCTGCGGTGGCGGTGCCGCGGCCGGGAGCTCACGCACCGGTCCGATCGCCGCGCGGAACAGGGCCGCGTCGTCGTCGTCGGGCGCGGCCGGTGGCGGCGCGGGGCGCTTGGGTCCACGTTGCATGCGACAAGCCTAGCGGTGTTTCGTGCAGGCGTGCAGCGTGGATGCGCGTGGCGAGGTGGGGTGGGGCGGAAGCATCCGTTATCATGGACGCCTTGAACGAAGGCTCGAGGCCCGTAGATCGATCCATGCGCGTACTGGTCAGCAACGATGACGGCGTCGACGCCCCCGGCATCCGGATTCTCGCGCAGGGGCTGCGTGATGCCGGCCACGAGGTGCTGATCGTCGCACCGGATCGCGACCGCTCCGGCGCCAGCAATTCGCTGACCCTCGACATGCCGCTGCGCACCGTGCAGGTGGACGCCGGCACCTGGCGCGTGCACGGCACGCCGACCGATTGCGTGCACGTGGCGATCACCGGTCTGCTCGACGTCGAACCGGACATCGTGGTCTCGGGCATCAACAACACCGCCAACCTCGGCGACGACGTGATCTATTCGGGCACGGTCGCCGCCGCGATGGAAGGCCGGTTCCTCGGCCTGCCCGCGGTCGCGATGTCGCTGGTCACGCGCGACCACGACGGTCAGCATTACGAAACCGCCGCGCGCGCCGCGGTCGAGATCGTCGCGCGCCTGAAGGCCGATCCGCTGCCGGCCGACACCATCCTCAACGTCAACGTGCCCGACGTGCCGTGGGACGAACTCGCCGGTTTCGAAGTCACGCGTCTGGGCAATCGCCATCGCGCCGAGCCGTGCACCTCGCTGGACGATCCCCGCGGCCGCACCTGGTGGTGGATCGGCGCCGCCGGTCCCGAGCAGGACGCCGGCCCCGGTACCGATTTCCACGCCGTGCGCACGAAGCACATCGCGATCACGCCGATCCACGTTGACCTCACGCGCTACCAGGCGCTCGAACACGTCGCGAGCTGGGTCGGCGGTCTCGAAGCCGATCTGAAGGCCACGCAATCGTGATGGCGCGTCTGCGCCTGCAGCCCGAGGCGATCGGCGTCGGGATGACCTCGCAGCGCGTGCGCGACCGCCTGATCGAACGTCTGCGCGACGGCGCGCATCCCGGTGGCGGCATCACCGACGAGCGCGTACTCAATGCGATCCGCACCGTGCCGCGCCATCTGTTCGTCGACGAAGCGCTGGCGACGCGCGCCTACGAGGACACCGCGCTGCCGATCGGCCACGGCCAGACGATCTCGCAGCCGTGGGTGGTCGCGCGTATGACCGAAGCGCTGCTCGTCGACGGTCTGCCGCAGAAGGTGCTCGAAGTCGGCACCGGCTCCGGTTACCAGGCGACGATCCTCGCCGCGCTCGGCATCGAAGTGCACACCGTCGAGCGCATCGGCGAGCTGCTGCGCATCGCGCGCAAGCGGTTCCGTTCGCTGGGCCTCAACGTGCGCAGCAAGCACGACGATGGCCGCATCGGCTGGCCGGAGAACGGCCCCTTCGACGGGATCATCGTCACCGCGGCGGGACCGGCGCTGGTCGAGGCGCTGACCGAGCAGCTCGCGCCTGGGGGCACCCTCGTGGCGCCCGTCGGTACGCCGGGCTCGCAGCGCCTGCTGATCCTGCGCAAGCGCGAGGACGGCAGCATCGAGCAGCAGGATGTCGCCGCCGTCGCATTCGTACCGTTGTTGTCGGGATACGTGGACTGATGCAGTTGTTTGCAAGGATGTACGACACCACCCTCGGGTGGGCCCGCCACCGCCACGCACCGCGTTACCTCACGCTGATGAGCGCCGCCGAATCGGTGATCTTCCCGATTCCGCCCGACGTCATGCTCGCGCCGATGTCGCTGGCCAAGCCGCAGGCGTGGTGGAAGTTCGCACTGCTGTGCACGCTGGGTTCGGTGGTCGGCGGTCTGCTGGGCTACGTCATCGGCCACTTCGCGCTGGATCTGGCGTGGCCCTGGATCGTGCGCATGGGCTGGCAGCCCGCGTTCGAACAGATCCAGGCGCTGTTCCTCGAACACGGGTTGCTGTTCGTTTTCATCGCAGCGTTCACCCCGATTCCGTACAAGGTGTTCACGATCGCGTCGGGTTCGCTCGGAGTCGGGCTGCTACCGTTCATCGTCGGGTCGCTGCTCGGCCGTGGCGCGCGCTTTTTTCTCGTCGCCGGCCTCATGGCCTGGGGCGGGCCGAAACTCGAGCCGGTGCTCAAGCGCTACATCGAGTGGCTGGGCTGGCTGATGGTGGGCCTGGTGGCCGTTGCTCTGATCTGGTGGGAGATGCGTGGATGAGGAAGTTCTGGGTGTTGCTCGCGGTGGGCCTGATGACGGCCTGCGGCACCAGCACGGTGATCCGCGAAGGCGGGAGCAGTGCGACGCGCCCGGCATCCACGCCCAAGCCCGGTCAGTCGGTGACCGTGCAACGCGGCGACACCCTCTACCGCCTCGCGACGAACAACGGCATCAGCGCGCTGGATCTGGCGACCTGGAACAACATCCGCGCGCCGTACACGATCTACCCCGGTCAGCGCCTGCGTCTGTATCCCGGCGGCGGCGGTGCGGCGCCCGCGCGCCCGGCGAGTTCGGGCAGCACGACTGCGCAGCGTCCCACCGTGCGACCGACCCAGTCGGCACCGCAGCCGGCCGCCGCGCCGCCGGTCAACAGTCCCTTCCGCTGGCAGTGGCCGACGGCCGGTCAGATCGTCGGGCGCTACGTCGCCAACGACCCGACCAAGCAGGGCCTCGACATCGCGGGCACCGCTGGCCAGGCGGTCAACGCCTCGGCCGATGGCGTGGTGGTGTATTCCGGCGCCGGCCTCGTCGGCTACGGCGAGCTGATCATCATCAAGCACGACGAGCAGTGGCTGACCGCGTACGGCCACAATCGCGTGCGCAAGGTCAACGAAGGCGAGCGCGTGCGGGCCGGCCAGCAGATCGCCGAACTCGGCCGCACCGGTGCGGCGCGCGACATGCTGCACTTCGAGATCCGCTACAACGGCAAACCGGTCGATCCGATGATCTACCTGCCGGCGCGCTGAGACGACCCGTCTCCTCACGGGCGGATCCCCAACCCGGCGCAGCGCGCCGTGCGTTCGACGATGCCGCGGTCCAGTGGACCGCGCACGGCATCGTCTCACCCGCTACAACGGCAAGCCGGTCGCTCCGATGATCTACCTGCCGGCGCGCTGAGCGTCGCCACGCCCGGATTGTCGGATCACGAGTCGCGACCCGCATCGCGCGAAGCTCAAAATGGGCCCCAGCGTTCGCTGCGGCGACGGGATGTTTGGGAAAGCTTCGCACTCAGAACCGTCATCCCGGCGAACGATGGGATCCATGTGCGTGATCTGAATCCGGCCCCGAGATTCGATCGCGGGAGGATCCCAGGGCAGCGCGCTGGGCGTTTGCGATGACACGCTTCAACAGGTCGTGCGTTGCACTGCCTCGATCCTGACAACGGAACGTGATCCGTTCGTCAGCAGGCGCAGGCAGTTTCCTCGCGCTGTATCCGCTGCCGATTCCCACACCTGCCGGGTCATTCTCCGGATGGCGCAGGTGCGCGCCTGCGCGCATCGTCTGTGGCGAGCGCACAGAGATGAGGTAGGTGATGAAGGGATCCGTCTTGTGGCTGGCTGCGGTGATGGCGCCTTCAATCGGTCTGCAGGCTGCCGAGCCGATGTCGGGCGCTGCCTCCGCGACGGCGAGTGATTTGCTGGGCACCTGGCAGGCCTGCGGCAATGCGCGGATCGACGCGCGCGATACCAATCCGCGCGGCGTCGAAAACTTCAAACTGGTGTTCCGACCGGATGCCACGGTGGAGCTGCGGCCTGCAGATGCGACCGGGCCGGCGCGTTCCGAGTTCGGCCGATTCGAACCGGTGGAGGATGGCGTTCGCCTGCTGGTCCGCGACAGGGAGCTGGGTGTGCTCCGGCAGCGCAATCGCGATGAGCGGGTGTTGACCCGCGACGACAGGGACGGGCTGCTGGTCTGCAGACTCGGTGATGTCGCCGTCGCGGACCGGAGGCTCCAGCCCCGTTCGGTCGCCTTCTACCGCAGCGTGGCGTTCGACGCCCCGGGCATCGCGCAAAACCTCGAAGCGCGTCGCCCACCGGTCGGCGCATTGCTGGGCACCTGGGAGCTGGCGCGTGTGATCGTGCGCGATCCCGCGCACGCATGGTTCGGGTCCAACCCCTATGGATGGGGTCATCTGCGGATCGCGTTCGACGGCGCGCAACTGTGTTTCGCCACGCTGGCGCCGGAGGCGAGTGCAGTGGATCGAGGCTGCGTGCCGGCACAGGTGCAGGGTCTGCGGGTGCGGGCGGACGCAGACCCGGGCGGCATGCTGACGCCTTGGCTCGCCGGCGAAGTCAGTGTCGACGACGACGGTGTAATGCGCGTGCCCCGACGCGTGTATGACGAAGAGTACGTCTGGCTCGGACCCGACGATCTGACCCGGGCGCCGCTCGAAGGACGCATCACACTGGTCACGTTCTCCGACGAGCGCGACTAGCGCCGGTCAGTCGTCCGAGACGCTGCCCTGCAGCACGAAGGCCGCCACGACCTTGCGGCCTTCGCCGGCCAGCACGTTGAACGTGCGTGCCGCGGCGGCGTTGGTCATCGCTTCGAGGCCGATGCCGCGCGACAGGCAGGCGGCCATCGTCGCGGGAGGCGGAAACGCCTGTGTATCGCCGGTACCCAGCAGCACGACTTCAGGCTCGAGCGCGAGCACGGCGGCGAGGGCATCGACATCGAGCTTGCGCACGTCGGTGACCGGCCAGTCCTCGACCAGGCTGCGCGCGGAGACGATGAAGCTGCGGTCGAGGCGACGGTCGTTGACCAGCGCCTGGCGGCCGTCGGCGCCGCGCAGAACGTAATCGAAATCGGGCGATTCGAGGTTGAGCTGCATGCAGCCTCAGGCGCGCGGCAGCACGATCTGCCGGCGGTCGGTGCTCTGGCGGTACAGCACGGCGACGTGGCCGATGCGCTGGACGAGGGCCGCGCCGGTGCGCTGCGCGAGGTCGGCGATCATCGCGTCGCGCTCGTGGCGGTCGGACGCACCGACCTTGACCTTGATCAGTTCGTGGTGCTCGAGCGCACCGTCGATCTCGGCGACGAATGCATCGGTGATGCCCTTGGCACCCACTTGCAGCATGGCCTTGATGCCATGGGCCTGGCCGCGCAGAAAACGGGTCTGGGCAGCGGTCAGGGCATTACTCATGGATGAACCGATCGGGGGAATGAAAGCGACCGGCAGGATATCATGGCCACCGGACGCACCCGTTCCGCTTTCCGAGCCGTCCATGGCCTCCCGCAGCAAAAGCAGCCAGCGCTGGCTGAAAGAACATTTCTCCGATCCCTTCGTCAAGAAGGCCCAGAAGGACGGCCTGCGTTCGCGCGCCGCCTACAAGCTCGAGGAGCTGGTCGAACGCGACCGCCTGCTCAAGCCGGGCATGGTCGTCGTCGATCTGGGCGCGGCCCCCGGTGGCTGGTCGCAGTGGGTGCGGCAGTCGCTGGGCGACACCGGGCGCGTGATCGCGCTCGACATCCTCGAGATGCCATCGCTGGCTGGCGTGGAGTTCCTTCACGGGGATTTCCGCGAGGATGCGGTCCTCTCGGCGCTCGAATCCACGCTGGGCGGGCAACAGGTGGACCTTGTGTTGTCCGACATGGCCCCCAACAAGAGTGGCATCGACGCCGTCGACCAGCCGCGGGCCATGCATCTGGCCGAGCTGGCGATGGACTTCGCCGACCACCACCTGCGGACCGGTGGCACGTTCCTGATCAAGCTGTTCCAGGGCACCGAGTTCGACGACTACGTGCGCAACCTGCGCAAGCGATATACCAAGCTGTCGATCCGCAAGCCCGCTGCATCGCGGCAACGTTCGCCGGAAGTCTATGCCCTGGCGCAGGGCAAGCTGGCGGTGATGAAGTAGCATGACCCCGACTCGAATGCGCCACCGAACTCTCCACGAGAACCCCGAAACATGAACGATCTGGTCAAGAATCTGCTGCTCTGGGTGGTCGTCGCCGTCGTGCTGATGGTGATCTTCCAGAGCTTCAGCCCCCGGACCGGCGCCGGTGGGCAGGACGTCCAGTACTCGCAGTTCATGGAGAACGTGCGGCGCGACCAGATCGCCTCGGTCAAGATCGCCGAGGACGAACGCACGATCACGTTCCAGAGCAAGGGCGGACAGACCGGCACCGTGATCGCCCCGCGTCGTGACGATCGCATGATCGACGATCTGATGAACCACAACGTGGCCATCGACCAGGCGCCGCCGTCGAGCGGCATTTCGCTGGGCTACATCCTGATCCAGCTGCTGCCGGTCGCGCTGATCATCGGCTTCTGGTTCTTCATGATGCGGCAGATGCAGCAGGGCGGCGGCAAGGGCGCCATGTCCTTCGGCAAATCGCGCGCCAAGCTGCTCAACGAGGACCAGACCAAGGTCACCTTCGCCGACGTCGCCGGTTGCGACGAGGCCAAGGAGGAGGTGTCGGAACTCGTCGAGTTCCTGCGCGACCCGACGAAGTTCCAGAAGCTTGGCGGCAAGATCCCGCGCGGCGTGCTGATGGTCGGCCCGCCGGGTACCGGCAAGACGCTGCTCGCGAAGGCGATCGCCGGCGAGGCCAAGGTGCCGTTCTTCTCGATCTCCGGCTCGGACTTCGTCGAGATGTTCGTCGGCGTCGGTGCCAGCCGCGTGCGCGACATGTTCGAGCAGGCCAAGAAGTCGGCGCCGTGCATCATCTTCATCGACGAGATCGACGCGGTCGGCCGCCATCGCGGCGCGGGCTTGGGCGGCGGTCACGACGAGCGCGAGCAGACCCTCAACCAGCTGCTGGTGGAGATGGACGGCTTCGAGGGCGGCGAGGGCGTGATCGTGGTCGCCGCGACCAACCGTCCCGACGTGCTCGATCCGGCGCTGCTGCGTCCGGGCCGTTTCGACCGCCAGGTCGTGGTCGGCCTGCCGGACGTCAAGGGCCGCGAGCAGATCCTCAAAGTTCATATGCGCAAAGTGCCGCTGGACGAGGACGTGCAGCCGCTCGTCGTCGCCCGTGGCACGCCCGGTTTCTCGGGTGCGGACCTCGCCAACCTCGTGAACGAGGCGGCGCTGTTTGCCGCGCGCGAGAGCGCGAAGGAAGTCCGCATGGACCACTTCGACCGCGCCCGCGACAAGATCCTGATGGGCGCCGAGCGCCGTTCGATGGCGATGAGCGAGGACGAGAAGAAGCTCACCGCCTACCACGAAGCCGGCCACGCGATCGTCGGCCGTCTGGTGCCCGAACACGACCCGGTCTACAAGGTCACGATCATTCCGCGTGGCCGCGCACTCGGCGTCACGATGTATCTGCCGGAAGGCGACCGCTATTCGATGAACCGCGTGGCGATCGAGTCGCAGCTGTGCTCGCTGTACGGCGGCCGCGTCGCCGAGGCGCTGATCTTCGGCGAGGACAAGGTCACCACCGGCGCGTCGAACGACATCGAGCGTGCGACCAAGATGGCCCGCAACATGGTCACCAAGTGGGGTCTGTCGGACGAACTCGGCCCGATCGCCTACGGCGAGGAAGACGACGAAGTGTTCCTGGGCCGCTCGGTCACGCAGCACAAGTCGGTGTCCGACGACACCGCGCGTCGCATCGACGAAGTCGTGCGCACGATCCTCGACCGTGCCTACGAGCGCACCACCGAGATCCTGACCGCGAACATCGACAAGCTGCACGCGATGTCGAATCTCCTGCTGGAGTACGAGACCATCGACGTACCGCAGATCGACGCCATCATGGAAGGCCGCGACCCGCCGCCGCCGATGGGCTGGGGCAAGTCCAACAACGGCAAGGGCAGCGATGGTGGCGACAAGGACGGCAACCGTCCGCTGCAGCCGCCGATCGGTGGCCCGGCCGAGCAGGCCTGACCGCTGCACATGTGTCGAACGGAAGGCCGGGACTGATCCCGGCCTTCCGCGTTTCCGGCTTGGGCAACAGGAGCAGGTCGTGGCGACAGACGACAAGGTGACGGGGCCCGCGTCCTGTTTCCCGTCGATCGAGACGACGTGCGGCAAGCCGGTCGCGCACTGGTTTGCGCTGCCCGACGGCGTCGCGGATCGCAAGCCCATGGCGCAGGTCGCGTTCCTCGAGGCCGAGCACGGCATCGGCGACGGGCATGCGAATGCACCGGTCGCGTTTCATAGCGCGCAAGGCGGCTGAAGCGCTGTGCGGCTTGCGAACGCTGCATCGAACGGCCAGAGTCCGGCTTCACGCAACGCCGCCGGAGCACGCCATGTCGGAATCACAGTCCAGGACCCGTTACCCCTTGCTGCCGATCGGCATCAGCGCAGGCGTGGCGATCGGCGTGGCGATCGGATCGGCCCTGGGCAGCGTGTCGCTGGGCGTCGCGATCGGTGTCGCATTGGGCGTGGCCTTCGGTCTAAGCCGGCGTGTCGTCACGATCGAGGCCCCGAACGACAAGGCGACGCGCTGATGTTCGACACCGCACCCCAGCTCGACTGCAACGGCCGCGTGCTGCGGCTCGACCGTCCGCGCGTGATGGGCATCGTCAACGTCACGCCGGATTCGTTCTCCGACGGCGGCGCACACGACACGACCGAAGCGGCGATCGCCCACGGCGTGCGACTCGCAGGCGAGGGCGCGGACATTCTCGACATCGGCGGCGAGTCGACGCGCCCGGGCGCCGAAGACGTGTCCGTCGAGGAGGAGCTGCGCCGCGTGGTGCCGGTGATCGAAGGGCTGGCCGCGCAGACCGCATTGCCGATCAGCATCGACACGTCCAAGCCCGAGGTGATGCGCGCGGCGGTCGCGGCCGGCGCCGGCATGATCAACGACGTCTACGGCCTGCGCCGCGAGGGTGCGCTGGAAGCCGCGGCATCACTGGGCGTGCCGGTCGTGCTGATGCACATGCTCGGCGAGCCGCGCGGCATGCAGGACGCGCCGAATTACGACGACGTCGTCGGCGACGTGCACCGCTTTCTCGCCGAGCGGATCTTCTCGGCCGAAATGGCGGGTATCGCGCGCCGGCACATCGTTGTCGATCCCGGCTTCGGCTTCGGCAAGACCACCGCCCACAACATGGCCTTGCTGGCGCAATTGCAGCGTTTCGGGGAACTGGGCGTGCCGGTGCTGGCCGGGCTGTCGCGCAAGCGCAGCATCGGTGAACTCACCGGACGCGAGGTGCCGGCCGATCGCGTTGCGGGCTCGGTGGCCGCGCATCTGATCGCCGCGCAGTACGGCGCGCGGATCCTGCGCGTGCATGACGTGGCGGCGACCGTCGACGCGCTGAAGGTATGGGCGGCGGTGGACGCGGTGCCGAAACCGCGCGTGGCGACGGCGAAGCCGACGATCCAGTGGCCCGATGACGTCTGAGGCTGACAAGCGAGCACTTTGGTCCTGCGCTTGAATCTGCCCCTTCCCCCGCCACGCGAGGGAAGGCTGGGATGGGGGCAAACAGGCAGACGTCAGTCCGTAGTTGCGGCGGGCATGTTTCAGTCCTGTGTTCCGCGCGACGCGTTGACCTCCTGATCGGATCGTTTGCCCCCACCCAACCCTCCCCCGCAAGCGGGGGAGGGCTCTCCAGCGCGAAGCTCTTCGTGCGGAGCCATCCGTTCCCCGCCATCGCCGCCCATCCCTTGTAAGCTTCGACCCCTGCCGCCGCGTGCCGCGGCCGGGGAGTCTGCATGAACGTCAGTACGCCGCTTTTCGTCACCTTCGCCGGATACCTGTTGCTGATGGTCGCCATCGGCTTCTGGGCCTGGTATCGCACCAAGACCTTCGACGACTACATCCTCGGCGGGCGTTCGCTGGGCAGTTACGTCACCGCATTGTCGGCGGGCGCGTCGGACATGAGTGGCTGGCTGCTGATGGGGCTGCCGGGCGCGCTGTACCTCACCGGCGCGTCCGAGGCGTGGATCGCGATCGGACTGGTGATGGGCGCGTATCTCAATTGGCGCTTCGTCGCCGGTCCGCTGCGCCTGTACACCGAGCGCACGCACAACGCGCTGACGCTGCCCGACTATTTCACCCACCGCTTCGAGGATCGCCAGAAGCTGCTGCGGGTGATTTCGGCGCTGGTGATCCTGGTGTTCTTCGCCGTGTATTGCGCGTCGGGCATCGTCGCCGGTGCGCGCCTGTTCGAGAGCGTGTTCGGCATCCCGTATGCGCAGGCGCTGTGGTACGGCGCGGCCGCGACCATCCTCTACACGCTGTTCGGCGGGTTCCTGGCGGTGAGCTGGACGGACATGGTGCAGGCCACACTGATGATCTTCGCGCTGCTGCTGGTGCCGATCATCGTGGTGGTCAGCAACGGCGGCGTCGGTCCGAGCCTGGCGCTGATCGAGCAGGTCGATCCCGGTCATCTGGACTGGATCGGCGCCGGCGGCATCGTCGCGGTGATTTCGGCGCTCGCCTGGGGCTTCGGCTACTTCGGTCAACCGCACATCCTCGCGCGTTTCATGGCCGCCGACAGCGTGCGCACGATTCCGCACGCGCGCCGCATCGGCATGACCTGGATGATCCTGTGCCTGGGCGGTGCGCTGGCGACCGGTTTCTTCGGCGTGGCGTACTTCTCGGCCAATCCAGGCCAGGCCGGCCCGGTGGACGCCAACCCCGAGCGCGTCTTCATCGTGCTGTCCGAGCTGCTGTTCAATCCGTGGATCGCGGGCATCCTGCTGTCGGCGATTCTCGCTGCGGTGATGAGCACGCTGTCGTGCCAGCTGCTGGTGTGCTCGAGCGCGCTGACCGAAGACTTCTACCGCGGCTTCCTGCGCCCGAAGGCGGGCCACCGTGAGCTCGTGTGGATCGGCCGCCTGATGGTGCTGTCGATCGCGCTGCTGGCGATCTGGATCGCGCGCGATCCCGACAGCCGCGTGCTCGGCCTGGTCTCCTACGCCTGGGCCGGCTTCGGCGCGGCCTTCGGCCCGGTCGTTGTGCTGTCGCTGTTCTGGCAGCGCATGAACCGCAACGGTGCGATCGCCGGCATCGCCGCCGGCGCGGTGACCGTGGTGCTGTGGAAGTTCACCGGCAACGCGCTGTACGAAATGGTGCCGGGCGTGATCGTCGCGACGGTCGCGATCGTCGTCGTGAGTCTGATGGGCCGCGCGCCGTCGCAGGCGGTACAGGCAACCCACCAGCAGGTGCGGCTGGCGTTGAAGGAGAGCGGGTACTGAGGATGGGCAGCCCTGCCGGCGATGTCCTTGTCGTCATCCCGGGGTACCTCGGGATCCAGCGACTTTCCGCTGTTCACGATCTCCGGCAAAGACACCGGATCCCGGCGTGCGCCGGGATGACGGGCGTCGGGACGCTCCGCGAGCGCGGGCATGATTGAGGCGGAACGCTCTCGCGCCATCGCCCTCATGGGCCCCACGGCCTCGGGCAAAACCGCGCTCGCGCTCGATTGGGCCGAGCGCTTTGGCGGCGAAATCATCAGCGTCGATTCGGCGCTGGTCTATCGCGGCCTCGACATCGGCGCGGCCAAGCCCGACGCCGCGGAACGCGCGCGCGCGCCGCATCACATGCTCGACCTGCGCGATCCGTGGCAGACCTATTCGGCGGCCGAGTTCGCCCACGATGCCCGTGCCGCCGTCGACGACATCCTGTCGCGCGGCCGCGTGCCGATCCTTGCAGGCGGCACCGGCATGTATTTCGCGGCGCTGCTCGACGGGCTGTCGCCGATGCCCGAGGCCGACGCCGACACCCGTGCGGCGATCACCGCCGAAGCCGCCGAACGCGGCTGGCCTGCGCTGCACGCCCAACTCGCGCAGATCGATCCCGAGGCTGCGGCTCGCATCCAACCCGGCGATCCGCAGCGCATCCAGCGTGCGCTCGAAGTCCACCGGCTGACCGGCACGCCGATCAGCGAATGGCAGAAGCGACCGAGCACGTCGCCCCCGTTTCCCGCGCAGGTGCTGTCGCTGGCGATCGCGCCCCCGGAACGCGCGACGCTGCACGCACGGATTGCCGCGCGTTTCGACGCGATGCTGGCCGCGGGTTTTCTCGACGAGGTGCAGGACCTGCGCGCATTGCCGCAGCTGCAGGCGCATCCGGCGCCGCTGGACCTGCCGGCGATCCGCGCGGTCGGATATCGCCAGGCCTGGGAATTCCTCGACGGGCAGGGCACCGAAACGGCGTTTCGCGAGCGCGCGATCGCCGCGACCCGGCAACTGGCCAAGCGCCAATTCACGTGGCTCCGCGGGCGCAGCGGGGCGACGTGGTTCGATCCGGCGACGCAGCGCGATGCACTGGACACGACGGTGGCCGGATTTCTTGGCGCAGGCGATCCCCGCGCCTGACTCGCGCCCGTCGTCCGGCCGCCCGAAGGCATCCCGCCACGGCCATCACGAATCACCGATCCGGCACAGCGATCCGGCGTGCCGATGCCGCACCGTTGGCGTCCCGGCCGTGTAACATCGGCCGGTCGTCGTCCGGGGAGCGGGCGACGGCCCGGCCAACAGGTCATCAGAACAACAACCACGCTGGGGAAACACCATGTCCAAGGGGCAATCCTTGCAGGATCCTTTCCTGAACGCACTGCGCCGCGAGCGCGTGCCCGTCTCGATTTACCTCGTCAACGGCATCAAACTGCAGGGCACGATCGAATCGTTCGACCAGTTCGTGGTGTTGCTGCGCAACACCGTGAGCCAGATGGTCTACAAGCACGCGATCTCGACCGTGGTGCCGGCCCGCAATGTCCGCGTCGCGCCGGGCGGCGGATTCGTCCAGTCGTCCGAAGGCGAGGAAGGCGACGAGGCCGCCGAAACGAACGACTGACCCGAGGTGTGACCCGCTTTGTTCGAACGCTCCCGCAAGGGTGAAAACGCGCTGCTGATCCAGCCGCATGCGCACGGCCCGGCCGACGAAGGCGCGCTGGAGGAATTTTCGGAACTCGCCCGCTCGGCCGGTGCGCGCGTCGCGGCGGTCGTCCCGGCGCGCATCGACAAGCCCAATGCCGCCACGCTGTTCGGCAGCGGCAAGCTCGACGAGATCAAGACCGCGGCCGATGCCACCGGCGCCGATCTGGTGCTGGTCAACCACCGGCTCACGCCGGGTCAGGAACGCAATCTCGAGAAGTTCCTTGAGCGCCGCGTCGTCGACCGCACCGGCCTGATCCTCGACATCTTCGCCCAGCGCGCCCGCAGCCACGAAGGCAAGCTGCAGGTGGAACTCGCGCAGTTGCGCCACATGGCCACGCGCCTGGTGCGCGGCTGGACCCACCTGGAGCGCCAGCGTGGCGGCTCGATCGGCCTGCGTGGCCCGGGTGAGACCCAGCTCGAAACCGACCGTCGCCTGTTGCAGAAGCGGCTTGAGCAGCTGCAGGCGCGCCTCGACAAGGTGGAAGTGCAGCGCACGCAGATGCGCCGCGCGCGCGTGCGCAGCGAGCTGCCGCGCGTGGCGCTGGTCGGCTACACCAACGCCGGCAAGTCGACACTGTTCAACACGCTGACCGGCGCCGATGCCTACGCGGCCGACCAGCTGTTCGCCACGCTCGATCCCACCGTGCGCCGTGTCGACCTGTCGGGCGGCAGCATCGTGTTGGCCGACACCGTCGGTTTCGTGCGCGACCTGCCGCACGAACTCGTCGCCGCGTTCCGCTCGACTTTGTCCGAAGCGCGCGAGGCCGACCTGCTGCTGCACATCATCGATGCCGCCGATCCGCTGCGGAACGAGCGCATCGCCCAAGTCGACGCGGTGCTGTCGGAGATCGGCGCGGGCGATCTGCCGCAGTTGCTGGTGTTCAACAAGATCGATCGGATCGAAGGCGCCACGCCGCGCTACGACCAGGACCCGAACGCGCTCGCCGACGACGCCGTGCGCGAGAGCGTGTGGATCTCGGCGCGCGACGGCCTTGGTCTGGATCTGCTGTCGCAGGCGCTGGCACGCCGGCTTGGCATTCGTCGGGTGACCGGCGAAGTGCGCCTGCCGCCCGAGTCCGGCCGTCTGCATGCGCGCCTGCATGCGCTCGAAGGGGTGCGCGAGGAAACCATCGACGAGGCCGGCTGGCTGCTGCAGGTCGACCTCGCCCATGCCGACGCCGCGCGTCTGGCGTCGCAGCCCGATGGCGGACCGTTGCGTCCGCTCTTGCCTACGGACGAGGACGACACCATCTGGTGATGCGTGCAGGTGCGACCGAACGTCGCACCACGCGCTGGCGGCACCGGTCGATGTGGCGCCGGGCCGCGCGCACCAGCGAAAACCCCGGCATGACCTTCGGCGTGCGTGGCCTGTGGAGGGCGCCAGCCGGTTAGACTATGCGACCCCCGCGCCGCCGCCGACGCAGGCTGCGCGCCCAGAACTGGAGCAGGCATGGCCTGGAACATTCCCGGCAACAACAAGGACAACGATTCACCGGACCGCAAGAGCGGCGGGGATCAGGGCGAACGCAATCCATGGCCGCCGCGCCGCACCGGCGGTGGTGGTGGACGTGGGGGACGCGGCAACGGCGGTGGCGGCTTCGACCGCATTCTCGACCAGTTCCGCGGTCTGTTCGGTGGTGGGTTCGGCGGCGGCAATCCGCTGCGCTGGATCGTCCCGGTCCTGATCGTCGTCCTGCTGCTTAACTGCTTCGTGCTGGTGGGTGAAACCCAGCGCGGCGTGGTGCTGCGCTTCGGCCAGGTCGCCCGCGTGATGCAGCCCGGCCCGAACCTCAAGCTGCCGTGGCCGATCGAGCGTGTGACCAAGGTCGACGCGACCACCGTGCAGTCGTACAGCAACACCGTGCCGGTGCTGACCCGCGACGAAAACATCGTCGTCGTCTCGTTCAACGTCCAGTACCGCGTCGGCGATGCCACGCAGTATCTGTTCGGCACCCGCAACGCCCGCGAGATGCTCGAGCAGACCGCGCTCAGCGCCGTGCGCGAGCAGATCGGCCGGGTGAATCTGGACGCCGCGCTCAATGCGCGTGGTCCGATCTCGACCGCCGCGCAGACCTCGCTGCAGGCTTCGCTCGACAGCTACCGCACCGGCCTGTTCGTCAACGAACTGAACCTGCAGGACGCGCGCCCGCCCGAAGAGGTCAAGGCCGCGTTCGACGAGGTCAACAGCGCGCAGCAGATGAACGAGCAGCTGGTCAAGGAGGCCGGCGCCTACGCGGCGAAGATCGTGCCCGAAGCACGCGGCGAGTCGGAGCGCATCCGCTCGCAGGCCGAAGGTTACAAGACCGCCGAAATCGCCCGCGCCACCGGTGACGCGACCCGCTTCTCGCTGCTGGTCGACGCCTACGCCGGCGCGCAGGACGTGACCCGCAAGCGTCTGTGGCTCGAAACCGTGCAGAGCGTGCTGGCCGAGAACCGCGTCGTCGTCGGTGGCGATGGCCGCCAGCTGATCTACGTGCCGATGGCGGGGCAAGGCGGTGCGCAGTCCGCGCCGTCGGTGATTCCGCCCGAAGTGCTGTCGCCGGCCGTCGAGGCCACGCGCGGCACCACCAGCAATGCCGCGCCGGCCCCGGCCGCGCGCAACCTGCCGCGGCCGCCGCGTGAGGGAGCGACCCGATGAGACTCAATTTCGTCATTCCGCTGTTGATCGTTGTCCTGCTGGGCCTGATGGGCTCGGTGTACGTGGTCCGCGAGGGCCAGGTGGGCATGGTGCTCAACCTCGGCCGCGTGGCGCGTACCGACATCGGTCCGGGCCTGCATTTCAAGATTCCGCTGATCGAGTCGGCGCGCATCTTCGACCGCCGCTTCAACGCCAGCGCGTTCTCGCCCGAGCGCTCGCTGACCTCCGAGCGCAAGGACGTCAGCGTGGACTTCGTGGCCATCGTCGCCATCAGCGACGTCGCCGCGTTCTACCGCGCCACGTCGGGCAACGAGAGCGATGCCAACCTGCGTCTCGAGCCGATCATCAAGAACTCGCTGCGCAACGAGATCAACGCCAGCACGCTGACCGAACTGGTCTCGGGCAACCGCGCCGAGTTCGTCGAGCGCCAGCTGCCGGGCATCAACGAGGCGGCCAAGTCGCTGGGCATGCGCATCATCGACATCCGTCTCAAGCAGATCGATCTGCCGACCGACAGCCAGGTGATCCAGCAGGTCTACAACCGCATGCGTGCCGAGCGCCAGGAAGTGGCCACGCGCCTGCGTGCCGAGGGTGAGGAACGCGCCCGCGCGATCCGCGGCCAGGCCGACCGCGAGCAGGTGGTGATCCTCGCCGAGGCCGAGCGCGATGCGCAGACCCTACGCGGTGAAGGCGACGCGGAAGCGGCGCGCATCTACGGCGATGCGGCGAACCGCGATCCGGCGTTCTACGCCTTCCAGCGCAGCCTTGAGGCGTATCGCGCCGCGTTCGACAAGGGCGACAGCGTGATCGTGCTCGAGCGCAACGACCCCTTCCTGCAGTACATGCGCAGCGACCGCTGAGCGGCGCCGCCCGATGTCCGATCTGTGGGCGGCCCTGAGTCTGGTGTGCGTGATCGAGGGCCTGATCCTCTTCGCCGCACCGGCTTTCTGGAAGCGCAACGCCGAGCAGATGCTGTCGATGTCCACGCCCACCCTGCGCCGGATCGGCGCCGGGGTGCTGGTGGCGGGGCTGGTGGCGTTGTATTTCGTGCGGGGTGGGTGAGGGGCGACGGCCCGGGTCCCGTCATCCCGGCGAAGGCCGGGATCCAGCGTCTTTTGCCTCTGGGGCTCTGACGCCTGCAGGAGTCAGACTCCGCCCATCTGAAGTCACTGGATCCCGGCTTTCGCCGGGATGACGAGTAAGAGAGCAGGTGTTCCTGCGCCCCCTGAACCATCCCCACAAAGAGGTGGCCCCCGTCACCCTATATCCGGATAATGCCGAAAAGCCGGACGGGCCGACTCTGACCAGAGCGGATCGCCGGCTTTTTCCGTGTCCGGCCCCGTGCGACGGTCGTCTCCCCGATGGAGCGGCCAACCATCGAACAGGGCAGGCCGGTCCCTTCCTGCGGCCCCGATGGCCGCAATGCGATACAGGAGTCACGAGATGGGTCAGTCAGTCGTCGTAATCGGCGCCCAGTGGGGCGATGAAGGCAAGGGCAAGATCGTCGACCTGCTCACGCAGGACATCGGCGCCGTGGTGCGCTTCCAGGGCGGCCACAACGCCGGCCATACGCTGGTCATCAACGGCAAGAAAACCGTTCTCCACCTCATTCCGTCCGGCATCCTGCGCGACGACGCGCTGTGCCTGATCGGCAACGGCGTGGTGCTGAGCCCGGCCGCGTTGATCAAGGAGATTGGCGAGCTCGAGGCCGCCGGCGTCGAAGTGCGTTCGCGCCTGAAGATCAGCCCGGCCACGCCGCTGATCATGCCGTACCACATCGCCCTCGATCAGGCCCGCGAAAAGGCCGCCGGCGGCAAGGCCATCGGCACCACCGGCCGCGGTATCGGCCCGGCCTACGAGGACAAGGTCGCCCGTCGCGGCATCCGCGTCGCGGACCTGCATTACCCCAAACAGCTCGAAGAACTCCTGCGCACGGCGCTCGACTATCACAACTTTGTGCTGACCAAGTACCTCGGCGTCGAAGCTGTCGACTTCCAGAAGACCTATGACGAAGCGCTGGCCTTCGGCGAATACGTCGAGCCGATGAAGTCCGACGTCGCGGGCATCCTGCACGACCTGCGCAAGCAGGGCAGCCGCGTGCTGTTCGAGGGCGCGCAGGGCGCGTTGCTCGACATCGACCACGGCACCTATCCCTACGTCACCAGCTCCAACACGACCGTCGGCGGCGCGCTGGCCGGCACCGGTGTCGGCGCGGACGCGATCGACTACGTGCTGGGCATCGCCAAGGCCTATGCCACGCGCGTCGGCGGCGGGCCGTTCCCGACCGAACTCGACGACGAGATCGGCCAGGGCATTCGCGACCGCGGCCAGGAGTACGGCGCTTCCACCGGCCGTCCGCGCCGCTGCGGCTGGATGGACATCGTCGCGCTCAAGCGCGCCGTCGCCATCAACGGTATCTCCGGCCTGTGCATCACCAAGCTCGACGTGCTCGACGGCATGGAGAAGCTGAAGATCTGCATCGCTTACGAATACAACGGCAAACGCACCGAATACGCACCGCTCGACGCCGCCGGCTGGGACGACTGCACGCCCGTCTACCTCGAGTTCCCGGGCTGGAGCGAGAACACCCACGGCATCACGGAGTGGGACAAGCTCCCCCCGGCGGCCCGCGCCTACCTGCGTGCGCTGGAAGAACTGGCCGGCTGCCCGATCAGCATCGTCAGCACCGGTCCCGACCGTGCGCACACGATGGTGCTGCAGGATCCGTTCGCCTGATCGACCCCCGGTCGACGGCTGCATGGAAAAAACCCCGCGAAAGCGGGGTTTTCTTCTTTCCGGGCGAGCGACGGATGTCGAGTCACGCGCTGTCGCGTGCGTCAAGGCGACGCCGCCGTACCGGCTGGCGCGCGTCCCCTTTCACCCGGCCCGCGCGCCCGAAATCGGCACCTCGATCGTGCAATGTACGCCGTCGTCTTCCAGCGCATACGTCGTGCGTGCGCCGAGCTGGTAGGGCAGGGCATGCTCGATCAGTTCGCGACCGTAACCACCACCGGTCGGCGCGTCGGTGGCGCGCGCCATGTCGATGCCGCTCTCGCGCCAGTCGATGTGCAGCCAGGGCACGCCTTCTTCGTCGACGAGGCGCCAGTGCACGGCAAGCCGTCCCTGCGGCTGGACCAGCGCGCCGTACTTGGAAGCGTTGGTCGCCAGCTCGTGCAGCGCGAGCGCGAAGGTCTGCAGCGAGCCCGAGCGCAGGCGCACGCCGGCCGGACCGCGCAGCTCCACGCGTTCTCCGTGGCCGTCGGCATCCACGGCGCCCATCGATGCGAGTTCGTTGCGCAGCAGGGCGTCGAAATCCACGCGGTCGCTTTCCTGCAGACGGGAGAGTTGTTCCTGCACGCGCACGAGCGCACCGAGGCGGCTGCGATACGTCGTCGACAGGTCATCGATATCGGTGCTGCCGAGGCGGGTTTTCTCGAACACCGCCGACACGACCGCCATGATGTTGCGCGTACGGTGCTGCAGTTCCTTGAGCAGCACCTGCTGACGCGCGTCCCACTGGCGGCGTTCGGTCGCGTCGCGGCCGACCTTCAGAAAGCCGGCCGTCTCGCCAGCGGCGCCCAGGATCGGACGCATCACGCCCTCGATGAAGACCCGGTCGCCGTCCTTGCGTGCATGCCAGCGCACGTCGGGCGCGCTGCCCTGTTCGTGCGCCATGCGCATTTCCTGCTCGGGCACGCCGGCCGCGCAGTCCTCGGGGGTGAAGGTCATCGAGGCGTGCTGGCCGATCGCCTCCTCGGCGGTCCAGCCGAACACGGCGTGCGCGCCGGACGGCCAGCTGCGGATGATGCCCTCGGCATCGGTCGAGAAGATGCCGTAGTCCAGTGCGGTCGTGACGATGCTGCGATACCGCTCGTCACTTTCGCGCAGGCGTGTTTCGAGCCGGCGGATCCGCTGCGCGAGCGCGGCCTCGTGCGCGCGCGCGCAGGCGGCGGCGCTGTCGAAGGCCTGCATCAGCCCGTGGGGCGCCGCGTCCTCTCGCGGCCCCGGACCTTGCAGAACGTCCAGCGTGCTCGCACGCAGCCGCGCGAGATCGTCGAGCACCGCCTCCAGTGGCGCGTCGATGGCCGCCTGCGTCAGCGCGGGCTGGGTTGGCGCGCCATGCGCGTTGGCGTGCGCCATGACGAAGCGCAGCAGCGCTTCGGCATCGCGGTCGGACAGCGCGCCGGTTGTCTCGCCCTGCGGCATCGGGCGATCCGGGCGCCGCGCGCGCCAATCGGCGAGGATGGTCGCGATGTTCGATTCGGTTGGAAGTGGCATCGACAGTTCCACGAAAGCGCCCGGCGAGAACCGCGGGGCAGGCTGCGGATGCGTGGATCGGGGTGGGGGCGACCGCAGGCATCGCGCGGAGACGCTCACATTGGGAGGCCGATCGCGACAGGCACGTGAAGCGCGCGCGAGCCCTGGATGGAATCCCGGCCCGCACGTCACGCCCTGCGGATGCCGGGTTGTCGCAGACTTCCGCGACGATCACTTCGGAAGGCACAGGCATGGCACACGACGGCGCGCACCAGACGCGGAATTCGACGGGCGGAGACGACAGCGAAGCGATCGCCCGCCGCGCGGCGGCTGCGGAGTTCTCGCACGACCATCCCGATATCCGTCCGGGCGATGCAGGCTGGGCCACGCAGGATCTCGCCGGCTACGTGGCACGCGCCCGGGAGAAGCTGCAGCCGGGTCCCGACGGCGAACCGGTCGGCGTGGCCAAGCGGTTCATGGATGCGGACTGGTCGCCGTCCGAGCACGAGGCCGCGGTGCACGAGGCGCTGCCGCGCTGAGCCGGGTAGCGGCTTAGACGCGTGATGCGTCGACGTGCGTCGGAAGGCAGCGAGCCGAGGCGCGGAGATCGTCAGCGTTCGCGCCCGTAGGTGATCCAGTACACGAGTCCCAGACCGCCGCCGCCGATGAGGTTGCCGAGCGTCGACCACGCCAGATTGGCGCCCGCGGCGCCCCATGACAGTCCGTGCGGCAGTTCGGCGCCGGTTGTCGCTTGGGCCACCAGGCCCAGCGGCAGCAGCGACATGTTCGCGATCGAATGTTCCAGACCGAGTGCGACGAACGCGGCGATCGGCGGCACGATGACGGCGGCCTTGTCGACGGCCGACTTGGCGCCTGCCGCCATCCAGACCGCCAGGCACACCAGCACGTTGGCGAGTACACCGCTGGCCACGATCGCGGCGGGCTGCTTGCCACTCTTGTCGGCGGCGAGATCGATGGCGGAAGTCGCAACCGCTCCGTCCCCGGCGAGATGCACGCCGGCGCCGAGCGCCAGCAGCACCAGCAGCAGCGCGCCGACGCAGTTGGCCAGCCAGACCAGCGACCACGCCCGCAGCACCTGCGCCGCACCAATGCGTTGTTGCGCCAGCGGCAGCGTCATCAGCGTGTTGCCGGTGAACAGCTCGGCGCCGGCGAGAACGACGAGAATCAGGCCGACTGCAAAGCCCAGACCGGCCGCAGCCTGTGCAAGACCATGGGGCAGGTCGTCGGCGCCCGCGGCGATCAGCACGGCAACGAGGCTGCCGAAACCGATGTAGGCACCGGCCAGCACGCCCAGCGCGATCATCTTCCCCGACGACAGCGTGGCTTTCTCGACACAGGTGTCGGACAGCGCGCGGGCAATCTCCGCAGGCGAGGCGAGGGCGGGAGAGGCGTCGGCCATGAAAGCGCATCCATTCGGGCGAGCGCCCACCTATACGCGGGCACGGGTGACGTTAGTGGGTGGAGTTCCAAGGTCCGATCCATCCGTTGGTACCGTGCGAACGTCGGCAAAGGTGCGAGGCGCCGCGCACGTTCACCGTCTCTTGCGCTCCGATGTACGACCGTCTGCTCTGCACGCCCCGCGGACCGCCGCGTGGCCTTGCCCCGCCGAAGCCGAGACTACTCATGCAGACACCCCCCGTCCTCGTGGCGCAGCCGTACCGGCCGCTCCATCCGCTGCATCTGCTGCTGGTCAGCAGTGCGTTCCCGCTGTTCCTCGGCGGCCTGCTCGCCGACATCGCGTATTCGCGCACGTACGAGATCCAGTGGACGAATTTCGCGTCCTGGCTGGTCGCCGGCGCGATGGTGTTCGCGGTGCCGGCGCTGATCTGGGCACTGGTGTCGCTGTTCGTGCCGAGCGCGCGCACCGGCACCCGTTTCGTCTACGTGGGCCTGCTGGCGCTGACCTGCGTGCTCGGGTTCCTCAACTCGCTGATCCATGCCATGGACGCGTGGCAGAAGATGCCGCAGGCGCTGGTGTGGTCGGCGCTGTGCGTGCTGTCGATCGGCGCGACGCTGTGGTTCGCGCTCGGCGGTACGCTGCGTCGCCGGGAGGTGCTGCCATGACTGTCCGGATCAAGCGTTCGAAGACCGCGCTGCTGACGCGCGCCCTGGTGCCCGCGCTGGCGATCGCGCTGGCCGCGTGCAGTGGCACGCCGGACGAGACCTACACCGGCACCTCGCCCGATCTGCCCAAGCCGCAGCGCGGCCTGTTTCCGACCCTGAAGATTTCGCTGCCGACCGAATGGGGCGACGAGCTGCCGGCCGTGCCGGAGGGGTACGAGATCGCGCCGATCGCAGACAACCTGCTGATCCCGCGCCAGATGCTGGTCCTGCCCAATGGCGACATCCTCGTGGCCGAAGGCCGCGGCGGGCGCGCACCCAAGCTCACGCCCAAGGACATCATCGCCGGCGTCATCAAGGCGCGCGGCAATACCCAGGTCGAGAGCGGCAACCGCCTGACCCTGTTGCGCGATGCGGATGGTGACGGCACCTACGAGGGCCGTTCGGTGTTCGCCGACAATCTCGATGCGCCCTACGGCCTGGCCTCCGGCAACGGTTCGATCTATGTGGCGACGCAGGATGCATTGCTGCGCTTTCCCTATACCGAAGGCGCGGTCAACGCGGCCGGCGCGCCGGAAGAGATCACCAAGCTGCCCGGCGCGGTGAACCATCACTGGACCAAGGCGCTGACGATCAGTGCCGACGGCCGCTATCTGTTCGTCGGCATCGGTTCGGACAGCAACATCACCGAGCGTGGCCTCGCCGTCGAAGAGAACCGCGCGATGGTCTGGCAGATCGATGCACAGACCGGCTTCCATCGCGTGTTCGCGACCGGCCTGCGCAATCCGACCGCGCTGGCGATGCAGCCGGGCATGGACCAGTTGTGGGCGGTCGTGAACGAGCGTGACGAGATCGGCGACGAACTGGTGCCCGATTATCTGACCAGCGTGCGGCCCGGTGGCTTCTACGGCTGGCCCTACAGCTACTGGGGCCAGAACGTCGACGAGCGCGTGCGCCCGCAAAAGCCTGAACTGGTTGCCCGCGCGATCGCGCCGGACTTCGCACTGGGTTCGCACGTGGCCGCACTCGGCGTGGCGTTCTCGACACCGTCGATGGGTGCCCAGTTCGCGAATGGCGTGTTCGTGGGCCAGCACGGCAGCTGGAACCGCAATCCGCCGGTCGGCTACAAGGTGTCCTTCGTGCCCTTCAGCAACGGCAAGCCGTCTGGCGAAATGATCGACTTCGCCACCGGCTTCCTGGGCCAGGACGGCAAGGCCCGCGGGCGACCGGTCGGTGTGACCGTCGACCCGCGCGGCGCACTGCTGATCGCCGACGATCTGGCCAACACCATCTGGCGCGTCACGCCCACCGGCGGCGCGCAGGGCGCACCTGCCACGCCAGCTGCGCCAGCAGCCGAGCCGGCGCCCGCGCCGGCCGCAACTACGCCGCCGGCAGGTTGATCCACGCCGATGCGTGCATGACGAAGGGCCCTGACGGGCCCTTCGTCGTATCCGGCTACAGGAAGTTCCAGGACTTCCGCGGTCGACCGCTCAGTCGGCGTCGCGCGCCGGGAGCTTCGCCACCACCTTGATCTCGAAATCGAAGCCGGCCAGCCAGGTCACGCCGACCACGGTCGCGGTCGGGAAGGGCGCCTCGCCCCAGTACTCCGGCACGATCTGCCAGGCGCGTTCGAACCGGCTTGCGGGATCGACGATGAAGAAGGTCACGTCGACCACGTCGTCGAAGCTGGCGCCGGCCGCTGCGAGGACCGCATCGAGGTTCTCGAACGCGCGGCGGACCTGCTGCTCGAACTCCGGTTCGGGCGAGCCGTCTTCGCGGCTGCCGACCTGGCCGGACACGAACAGGAAGCCATCGGAGCGCACGGCCGGCGAATAGCGGTGTTTCTCGTACAGCGCATGGCGGCCGGCGGGAAAGACGACGTCACGTGTTGCCATGGAAGTTCTCCTGAGGGGGTTGGACGGGCCGGGAGCGGCCGGCCCCCACAGTCTGTGGACGCGATCTGCGCCGATAAACACGCCGTCTCCGCCAGCACTGTTCGTAGAATCCGGACAATCCCGACTGCCGGATGTGTGATGGACCGTTTCGATGCGATGCAGGCCTTCGCGCGCGTGGTGGAGACGGGCAGCTTCACCAAGGCCGCCGAAACGCTGCACATGAGCCGCTCGACGGTGACCCAGCTGGTCCAGCAGCTCGAGGCGCGGCTGCGGGTGCGATTGCTCAACCGCACGACCCGGCAGGTCAACGTGACCGCGGACGGCGCGGCCTACTACGAGCGCGTGGTGCGGCTGCTGGCCGACATGGACGACGCCGAGACCAGCCTCTCGGATGCGTCGACCACACCGCGCGGGCGCCTGCGCGTCGATGTGCCCAGCCCGTTCGCACGGATGATCCTGGTGCCGGCCTTGCCGGAGTTCCATGCGCGCTATCCGGAAATCCAGCTGGATCTGGGCGTCAGCGACCGGCGCGTGGACCTCATCGGCGAGAACGTCGACTGCGTGGTGCGCGGCGGCACCATCACCGACCAGTCGCTCGTCGCGCGCCACGTCGGCGACCTGCAGCTGGGCGTGCATGCATCGCCCGCGTATCTGACGCGCATGGGCACGCCCGCGCATCCCCGCGAACTCGAGGACACGCATCACCGGATCGTCGGGTTCCTGTGGGCGCGCACCGGCAAGCCGCTGCCGTACGCGATGCGCCGGGGCGACGAGCACCTGCGCGCGCATGGCCGCTACGTGGTGGCGCTGGACGAAGGCAACGCCTATCTCGCTGCGGGACTGGCTGGACTGGGCGTTTTGTGGCTGCCGGCCTACATGGCCAGGCCGCACGTCGCGGCCGGCGAGCTGGTCTCGCTGTTCGAAGACTGGACGATGGACCCGATGCCGATGCACGTCGCGTTTCCGCCCAACCGCCATGTCAGCACCAAATTGCGGGTGTTCATCGACTGGGTCGTCGCCCTGATCGAGGCGCACGCGCCGGTCCGGCGCTGACCGGACCTCCCGACGCGCGACAGCGCCACGCCGGTGCATGATGCGGTTCCCGCCACGGAGCGCCGGCATGCCTCTCGCCGATTCGCGTCACCACCAGATGTTTCCGGTCCTCGATGCCGCGCAGGTGGCCACCGCGCGGCGCTTCGCCAGCGGGCCGCCGCGTCGCTGCGATGCCGGCGAAATCCTGTTCGACGTGGGCGATTGCGACGCGCCGGTGTGGCTGATCCTCGAGGGCGCCGTGGACGTGGTGCGCCGCGACGGCCTGGGACACGAGAAACCCATCACCACCCAGGGCGCGGGCCAGTTCACCGGTGAGATCAGCCAGCTGGCCGGACGCGCGTCGCTGGCGGCCGGGCACGCGGGCGAAAGCGGCTGCACCGCAATCCCCATCGACGCGGCGCATCTGCGCGCGCTGGTGGTCGGCGCGGCGGAACTGGGCGAGGTGGTCATGCGCGCGCTGATCCTGCGCCGCGTGGGCCTGATCGAGGGCGACGCGTTGGGCTCGGTGCTGGTCGGCCTGCCGGGCGACGCGCATCTGACCGGCCTGCAGGGCTTTCTCACGCGCAACGGCTATCCGAACACGCTGATCGATGCCGACAGCGAGGAAGGCCGCGAGATCGTGGAGCGCCTCGGCATCCAGCCGGGCGATCTGCCGCTGATGATCTGTTCCAACGGCGAGGTGCTCAAACGTCCGGGCAACGCCGAGGCGGCGACGTGTCTGGGCATGACGCCCGAACTCGACCCCGAGGCCGTGCACGACGTGGCGATCGTCGGGGCCGGCCCGGCGGGTCTGGCCGCCGCGGTCTATGCGGCCTCCGAAGGCCTGTCGGTGCTGGTGCTCGACCAGCGCGCGATCGGCGGGCAAGCGGGTGCGTCGGCGCGCATCGAGAATTACCTGGGCTTTCCCACCGGCATCTCCGGTCAGGCGCTGGCGGGCCGCGCCTACAACCAGGCGCTCAAGTTCGGCGCCGAACTGGCGATTCCGCTGGAAGTCGAGCGGCTTCTCTGCGCCGACGACGCGGGCGAGGGCGCGCCGGTGCACGGCCTGCAGCTGCGCTCGGGCGAGCGCATACGTGCCCGCACGGTGGTCATCGCCTCGGGCGCGCGTTACCGGCGCCCCGACATCGGCAATCTCGAACTGTTCGAAGGGGCCGGCGTGTCGTACTGGGCCTCGCCGGTCGAAGCGCGCCTGTGCGAAGGCGAGGAAATCGCGCTGATCGGCGGCGGCAACTCGGCGGGCCAGGCGGTGGTGTTTCTGGCGCCGCGTGTGAAGACCCTGCATCTGGTGATCCGCGGCGCGGGGCTGGACGCATCGATGTCGCGCTATCTCGTCGATCGCATCGCCGCACTGCCCAACGTCGTGCTGCACACGCGCACCGAACTGGTGGCGCTGGAAGGCGATGCCGAGCGCGGCCTCGTCGGCGCCGTCTATCGCGAGCGCGACACGGGCGACACGCATCGCTGCGATCTGCGTCATGTTTTCCTGTTCGTCGGCGCGGATCCCAATACCGCGTGGCTCGGCGACTGCGTGGCGCTCGACGCGGCCGGCTTCGTGACGACCGGACTCGACGATGCACGGCCCGGACGCACGACGTCGTTGCAGACCGACCGTGCCGGCGTCTACGCGATCGGCGACGTCCGGGCGGGCTCGGTGAAGCGCGTGGCGGCAGCGGTCGGCGAGGGCGCGGCGGTGGTCGCGCAGATCCACCAATATCTGGCCGCAGCTGACGACCGGGCGCGCGCCCGCGACACCGCGACCGCGTGAGGCTGCGTGCGTCTGCACGCCATCCGTTTCACGGCAGCAGGCGTAGCGTCGCAGCTGCCCCTCACGAGGACACCGCGATGACACAGAAGACCTACGACGCCGGCCTGGACGACATCACCAGTACCGATCCGCAGCCCGATCGCAAGCCCGATCCGAAAACCGGCATCGACAGCGAAGTCGGTGACATCGACGATGTCGATGCGGACGCCGAAGCGGACGATGCAGACGACGACGCGTTGCCCGGTCACGCGGGCGGCGGACTCGCCGGCGGTTGATCCCGTCGCGGTACGGGCACACGAGGATTCGCGTGCCCTTGACGATCGGCTGGCGACCCTCCGGTGCATGCATCGGAGGAGATGGATGACCACAGCCCTGTTTCGCGACGCGACCATCGCCCAGTGCGGCGCTACGCCCGGGATCGGGACGCCCTGATGGCCCGGCTTCGACACAGTGACTGGCCGGACCGGCTGTGGATCGTGCGACACGGCCAGAGCGCGGGCAACGTGGCGCGCGATGCTGCCGAGCTGGCACAGACGCATCTGATCGATCTCGACACGCGCGATGCGGACACCCCGCTGTCCGATCTCGGGCATCGGCAATCCGCCGCGCTCGCGCAGTGGTTCGCCGCGTTGCCGGACGCCGAGCGCCCCAATGTGCTGCTGACGTCGACCTTCGTCCGCGCGCAGCAGACCATCCATGCCGTTGCCGATGCGCTGGGCATCGACCGCGACGACATCGGCGTCGACGAGCGCCTGCGCGAGAAGGAGTTTGGCGTGCTCGACCGTTACACCGTCGCGGGCATCAAGGTGACGTTCCCCGAACTCGCGGCCCAGCGCGCCGCGGTCGGCAAGTTCTATTTCCGGCCGCCGGGCGGGGAGAGCTGGTGCGATGTGATCCTGCGGCTGCGCAGCGTGACCGAAGTGCTGCGGCGCGATCACGTCGGCGACCGTGTGCTGATCGTCGGCCACCAGGTCATCGTGAACTGCTTCCGCTATCTGCTCGAGTGCATGGACGAGGCGCAGATCCTCGACATCGATCGCGCCGCGGATGTGCCGAACTGTTCGATCACCGAGTACGCGCTCGACCGGGCGGACCCGGACGCGCTCTTCCAGCTGCGCGTCGCCAATCTGGCATTGCCTCTGGAGGAAGCCGGTGCGCCGGTGACCGCGGCGGCAGACAGGCCGGCTGGTCCGCGATGAGTACCGCGCGCACGAGCGCGCGCCGCGCCACGGGACGTGCGCGCACGATCGACGCCGCATTGCTCGAACGCTGGCCGCTGCCCGATCCGCGCGGCTGCGGCAGCAAGGAAGAGCGCGGCCGCGTCCTGGTGATCGGCGGCAGCGTGCAGGTCCCGGGCGCCGCTATGCTCGCCGGCATCGCGGCGCTGCGTGCCGGCGCCGGCAAGCTGCAGGTGGCGACCGCCGCGCCGGCCGCCCTGTCGCTGGCGATCGCCTTGCCGGAGGCCAAGGTCATGGGTCTGCCGGCCGACCGCGACGGTGAGATCCGTCTGCTCGGACGCGCAGGCGCGCACGCGGCCGCGCATGCGCGCGCCGTGCTCCTCGGCCCAGGCATGGACCCGGGCATCGAGACACGACGCGTCGTCACCGCCGCGGTCACGGCGGCGCAGTGCACGGTGGTGCTCGATGCCGGGGCACTCGACCTCCGTGCGCTACGCGCCGCGCGGGGGAGGCGTGGCGACGCTTCACTGGTGCTGACGCCGCATGCGGGCGAGATGGCGGCCCTGCTCGACACCGACGAGGCGGCCGTGCGCGCGGACCCCGCAGGCATCGCACGCAATTGCGCGCAGTCCTGGAAGGTCGTAGTGGCGCTGAAGGGTGCGGTGACCCACATCGCGGCGCCGGACGGCCGGATGTGGATCAACACGGCCGGCAGCGTCGCACTCGGCACCTCGGGCTCGGGCGATGTCCTCGCGGGCCTGATTGCCGGACTGGTCGCGCGCGGCGCAAGTCCGGAGCAGGCGGCCGTCTGGGGCGTGCATCTGCATGCGAAGGCGGGCGCGCGGCTCTCGCGCCGCATGGGGCTGGTCGGATTCCTGGCCCGCGAGATCAGTGCCGAGGTGCCCGGACTGATGCCCTGAGCGCAGGTTCGCGCTGCGCCCGGATCACCGGCTACCGCGCGCCAGAAGCGCCCGGTGTCGTGAATCGCACGGACGTCAGGCGACGTCCGGCAGCCCCTCGATCAGCTTCTCCAGCGTGATCGGATACTCGCGCACACGCACGCCGGTAGCATTGTGGATCGCGTTGGCGATCGCGGCCGGCACGCCGCACAGGCCCAGCTCGCCGACGCCCTTGGCCTTCATCGGCGAACTGTCGGCGTCCGTCTCGTCGAGGAACACCACCTCCTGACGCGGCACGTCGGCGTGCACCGGCACTTCGTAGCCGGCGAGGTCGTGATTGACGAAGAAGCCGATCGTCTCGTCGACGGCCAGCTCCTCGCTCAGCGCGGCGCCGATGCCCATCGTCATCGCGCCGATGATCTGGCTGCGCGCCTGCTTCGGGTTGAGGATCCGGCCCGCCGCGCAGACCGACAGCATGCGACGCACGCGCGTCTCGCCGGTATGCACGTCGACGCCGACTTCGGCGAAGTGCGCGGCGAAGGTGCTGAGCTGTTTGCGCTTGTCGAGATCGCCGAACTCGATCGCGTCTTCGACGACGATCTGCCCGTCGCCGGCGACGTCCGCCAGATCCACCGACTTGCCACCGCCGCTGACCTTGCCATCGGCGAATTCGGCCGTGGCCGGGTCGAGTTCGGCGCGCGTGGCGACGACCTCACGCAGCTTCATGCAGGCGGCGTACACACCCGCGGTCGCGCTGTTCGCGCCCCACTGGCCGCCGGAGCCCGCAGACACCGGGAATTGGGAATCACCGAGCTTCACCTCGACCCGGTCGACATCCACGCCCATCACCTCGGCTGCGGTCTGCGCGATGATCGTGTAGCTGCCGGTGCCGATGTCGGTCATGTCGGTTTCGATGGTGATGCGGCCATCGCCATCGAGCCGCGCCCGCGCGCCGGACTTCATCACCGGCGCATTGCGGAAGCCCGCGGCCATGCCCATGCCCACCAGCCAGCGCCCGTCGCGCACGCTGCCGTGGGCCTTGCGCGCATCCCAACCAAACTTTTCGGCGCCCTGGCGCAGGCATTCGACGAACTGGCGCTGGGAGAACGGGCGCTCGGGATGTTCGGGATCCACCTGGGTGTCGTTGCGGATGCGGAATTCGACTGGATCGATGCCGAGCTTGTCGGCCATCTCGTCCATGGCGATTTCCAGCGCCATCATGCCGGGCGTCTCGCCGGGCGCGCGCATCGCATTGCCCTCGGGCAGGTCCAGCGTGGCCAGGCGCATGCGGGTGATGCGGTGTTCGCCGGCGTAAAGGAATCGCGTCTGCTGCACGGCGACTTCGGGACCGCCGCCTTCCAGATCGCCGGACCAGCTTTCGTGGCCGATCGCGGTGATGCGGCCTTCGGGCGTCGCACCGATGCGGATGCGCTGCAGGGTGGCGGGGCGGTGCGTCGCGTTGTTGGCGATCAGCGGCCGGTGCAGGGCGACCTTGACCGGGCGCTTGGCCGCTTTCGCGCCGAGCGCGGCCAGTACGGCATCCGCGCGCACGAAGAGTTTGCCGCCAAAGCCGCCGCCGATGTAGGGCGAGACCAGACGCACCTTTTCCGGCGCGATGCCGAGCGTGCGCGCGACATCGCCCTTGCCCCAGGCGATCATCTGGTTCGAGGTCCAGATGGTGACTTTGTCGCCGTCCCATTCGGCCAGCGAGGCCATCGGTTCCATCATCGCGTGGGACTGGTCGGGCGTGGTGTAGCGCGCATCGAGCGTGACCGGCGCGGCGGCGAACGCCGCGTCGAAATCGCCGACGGCTGTGTCGTCGTTGTCCTTGCCCTCCGGCTTGACCGCATTGGCCTGTTCGCGCTCCAACGAGAAGCGGCCGCGGCTGCGCGTGTAGGCCACGCGAACCAGGCCCGCGGCGGCGCGCGCCTGCTCGAAGGTCTCGGCCACGACGAGCGCGATCGCCTGGTGGTAGTGCTGCACCTCGGGCCCGCCCAGCAGCGTCGCGGTGTTCATGCGGCCCTTGCCGAGCTTGCCGGCGTTCTGCGCGGTGACCACGGCCAGCACGCCGGGCGCACGTTCTGCGGCGCTGGTGTCGATGGAGGCGATGCGGCCCTTGCCGATTCCCGCGCCGATCACTTGACCATACGCAGCGCGTGCAGTGGCGTCGTGCCACTCGTAGGCGTAGGTCGCGGTGCCGGTGACCTTGTGCGGGCCGTCGATGCGGTCCAGCGGTTGGCCGACCACGCGCATGCGGTCGACGGGGTTCTGTCCTGCGGGCGTGTCGAACTTCATGACGCGGCCTCCTGGGCCTCGGCCAGAGCCGCGGCGATGGTGCGTTCGGCGAGGGCGAGCTTGAACCGGTTGTCGTCGGTCGGCGCGGCGCCCTCGAACAGGCGCGCGGCGACCGCCTTCGCGCCGCGCGGCAACTCGGCATCGGCTTCGGTCCTGCGCCAGGGCTTGTGTGCGACGCCGCCGACCGTGACCGAGCCGCTGCCGTCGCGCTGCACGATCGCCGCCACCGACACCAGCGCGAACGCGTACGAAGCCCGGTCGCGGACCTTGCGGTAGACCTGCCGGCCACCCACTGGCGGTGGCAGCACGACCGCGGTGATCAGCTCGCCCGGCTCGAGCACGGTTTCGCGCTGCGGCGTGGTGCCGGGCGCGAGATAGAAGTCGTCGAGCGCGATGCGGCGCTCGCTGCCGTCCGGCTTGACCGTCTCGATGACCGCGTCGAGTGCGCGCATCGCCACGGCCATGTCGCTGGGATGCGTGGCGATGCAGCTGGAACTGTGGCCGATCACCGCCAGCTGCCGGCTGTAGCCGTCGATCGCGCCGCAGCCGCTGCCGGGCAGGCGCTTGTTGCAGGCCTGGTCGGTGTCGTAGAAGTAGGGGCAGCGCGTGCGCTGCAGCAGGTTGCCGGCGGTCGTCGCGCGGTTGCGCAGCTGGCCCGACGCGCCCGCGAGCAGGGCCCGCGACAGCAGCGGCCAGTCCTTGCGCACCCGGAGATCGGCGGCCAGATCGGTGTTGCGCACCAGCGCGCCGATGCGCAGGCCGCCGTCGTCGGTCGCCTCGATGGTGTCGAGCTTCAGGCCGTTGACGTCGACCAGCTGCGCCGGCGTCTCGATCTCCAGCTTCATCAGGTCGAGCAGGTTGGTGCCGCCGGCGATGAACTTCGTCCCGGGCTCGCGCGCAGCGGCCGCTGCAGCGGCGGCAGGCGTGTCGGCGCGGGTGTAGGCGAAGGCCTTCATGCGGTCGCTCCCTTGCGCACGCCGGCGACATCTTCAATGGCGTCGAGGATGTTGGCGTAGGCGCCACAGCGGCAGAGATTGCCGCTCATGCGTTCGCGGATCTCGCTGGCATCGAGCGCGGGCTTGCCGCCGAGATCGGCGGTGACGTGGCTCGGAATGCCGTCGCGGATTTCGTCGAGCACCGCGACCGCCGAGCAGATCTGGCCCGGCGTGCAGTAGCCGCACTGGTAGCCGTCGTGCTTCACGAAGGCGGCTTGCATCGGGTGCAGGTCGCCCGGCGTGCCCAGGCCCTCGATGGTCGTGACCTTGGCCCCTTCGTGCATCACCGCCAGCGAGAGGCAGCTGTTGATGCGGCGCCCGTCGACGATGGTCGTGCAGGCGCCGCACTGGCCGTGGTCGCAGCCCTTCTTGGTGCCGGTGAGCTGCAGGTGTTCGCGCAGCAGGTCCAGCAACGTGGTACGCGTGTCGACCTCGCGTTCGACGCTGCGACCGTTGACCTCCAGCGACACGGTCTGCATGACCGGCGGGCGCGGCGCGTTGGGCGTCGTGGCGGAATTCGCGACCTGCGCGACGGCAGGCATCGCGACCGCGCCGGCCGACGCGGCACCGGCTTTGAGCAGTTCCCTGCGGGTGAGGGGCGACATGGACATTCCTCTTGGCTGGCTCGATGGCTGGCGGAAGGCGGGCGCGCGTCAGGCGTGCACCGGTGCAGCTTGCGGGCGCGGGTGTTGCCGTACGGTCAATGAATGCGGGTTCGTGGCGATCATGTGCGCTGCGCACCGCGCCATTGCTGCAGCTGCGTGGCGATGCTCAAGACGATCGCCTCGGGTCCGCGTCCGCAATGCGGCACGCCCACCGGCGCGTGCAGACGGCCGGCCAGCGCATCGCGTGCGTGCGTCGGCAGCAGCTTGAACAGATCCTGCCGGCGCCGGTCGGGACCCAGCAGGCCGATGAAGGGGATGCGCGAAGCCGCGAGTGCCAGCAGCGCCTCGCGATCGGCCTCGAAGCCGTGGTGCATGACGAGCGCAACGTCGGCGTGCGGGTGCGCGGCCACCGCGTCTTCGGGTGGCGAATCGATCAGGCCGCACTGCGCGGCCGCTGCCTCGCGCCAGCGCGCGCGCCGCTCGGCCACCGTGACGCGCCAGCCGAGCGATTCGAGCATCGGAATCAGGATCGGCGTCTCCGGACCCGCGCCGAGCACCAGCGCCTCGGGCGCGCGGTGCAGACACAGCGTCCACCGCGCAGCCCTAGTGTGCGGCGTCCCACCGACCGGCAGATCCCACGAACTGGCATGGCCACCGATGCGACAGGCGATGTGTCCGCCCGCATCGAGCGTCACTTCCAGGGCATGCCCGCCGCCCAGCCATGTGCGCATGGCGTCGGCGATGTCCGCCCGCGCAGCCAGCGGCACCAGCGCCAGCAGCTGGCGGCCACGGCAGCCGACCGCCGACCCCGCGAACAGGGCCGCGTCGTCGGTGGTGTCGATATCCAGCCATTCGAGACGACCTGCCGCCGCGGCCTCGACCGCGACACGCGCGATCTCGGGCTCCAGGCAGCCGCCGCTGATCCAGCCCGCGTGCGGGCCGTCGCCGAACAGCGCCAGCGCGCCGGCGGAGGCGTAGGTCGAGCCTTCCGTCTCGACGACGAGCGCGAGCACGGGGGCGCCGCCTGCAGCAAGTGCCTCGAGCGCCAAGTGCAGCACGGCGCCGGGATTGCCTTCGCAGAAGCGACCCGTCGCAACATCCGCAGACGCCTGCGGCTCGGCGCGCGCCGGGCAGTCGACGCTCATCGGGCGCGGCCGTGACAGGGATGCGCGGGTGCGGCTGGCAGACAGCGGGCCATGGGACGTCCGTCGGAATTGGGGGAGGGTGGCGGGTGGGGCGTGAGGTTTGCGTGGACCGGTGGCGCGCACGACTGCAGGTGCATACGGCAAGTCTCCACGCCCGCGCACGTGCGGACGCGATGCACGCAGCGCGCGTTCCCGGCATGCTGGGCGCTTCGTCGCACTGCTCCGGTGTGCGCGCCCATGCTTTCGAGGAGTCCTTGATGTCCCTTGCCCCGCGTCGCCGTCCGACGCTGTCCCGCCTCGTGCTGTCCCTGTCGCTCACCCTCGGCATCGCGTCGCCCGTGCTCTCGCAGGAGGCGGCGCGGCCCACGCTCGCCGCGCCGGCGAATGCCGCCGAAACCGCCTTGCGCGATCTGTACACCCGCGAGTGGGAGTGGCGCCAGGCCGAATTCGTGCGCGAGAAGGTCGACGGGCGTTGGCAGAGCAGCGGGCGCATGCCGTCGGTGACACCCGAAGCCTGGGCCCGCCGCGCGGACTACTGGAAGCGGACGCTGGCCGCGCTGGATGCGATTCCGCTGGACCAGCTGGGCCGCGAGGAGCGCATCAACGCGGCGGTGTTCCGGACCTCGCTGGAAGCCGACGAGGCGGGCGCCCGCTGGCGCACCTACGAGGCGCCGTTCAACAGCGACAGTTTCTTCTGGGGCGGCATCAATCCGCGCCAGCCGTACCAGACCGAGGCCGACTGGCGACGCTTCATCAGCCGCCTGGGCGATGTGCCGCGCTACTTCGACGAACAGATCGCGAACATGGAAGCGGGTCTGGCGCGCGGCTGGAGCGTGCCGCGCGCGACGCTCGACGGCCGCGACAAGACGCTCGAACCCTACGTGCAGACCGGCGATGCAAACCCGCTGCTGGCGACCTTCGACCGCATTCCCGCCTCGATTCCCGAGAACGTGCGTACCCGGCTGCGCGAGGAAGGCCGACGCGTCGTGCAGGCGCAGACGATCCCCGCGTACGCCAGGCTGCTGACCTTCATCCGCGGCGAGTACCTGCCGCGCACGCGCACGACGATCGCAGCCAGCGACCTGCCGGACGGCCGCGCGTTCTACAGGACGCAGATCCTGGAGTACGTGACCCGCGACATGAGCGCGCGCGAGATCCACGATTTCGGCTTGGCTGAGGTCGCGCGCATCACCGCCGAGATGGAACAGGTCAAGCGGAGGGCCGGTTTCGAGGGCGATCTGCCGGCCTTCATCGACTACCTGCGCACCGATCCGAAGTTCTACGCCAAGACACCCCGCGAACTGCTGGGCGAGGCGTCGCTGATTGCCAAGAAGATCGACGGCCAGCTGCAGTACGTCGTCGGCACGCTCCCGCGCTACCGCTTCACGATCCTGCCGGTCGCCGACGACATCGCGCCGATCTACACCTCCGGCCGCGGCGGCCTGGACGCGTGCTTCTTCAATACCTACGACCTGCCGTCGCGTCCGCTGTACAACCTGCCGGCGCTGGTGCTGCACGAATGCGCGCCCGGCCACAGCTTCCAGGCCGCGCTTGCGCTGGAGGCGCCGGCGCGTCCGGACTTCCGTCAGCAGACCTATTTCTCCGGCTACGGCGAAGGCTGGGGTCTGTACACCGAGTGGCTGGGCACGCGCATGGGCATCTACGAGACGCCCTACGAAGAGTTCGGTCGCCTGACCTTCGAGATGTGGCGCGCCGCGCGTCTGGTCATCGATACCGGCCTGCACGAATACGGCTGGACCCGCGACCAGGCGATCGACTATCTCGCCAGCCACACCGCGCTGGCCAAGCACGATGTCGTGACCGAGGTCGACCGCTACATCTCCTGGCCCGGCCAGGCGCTGTCGTACTACATCGGCTACCGGACCATCCTCGACCTGCGCGCCGAGGCCGAACGCGAGCTCGGCGACCGCTTCGACCAGCGCCCGTTCCACGACACCATCCTCAATCTCGGATCGGTGCCCCTGCCGGTGCTGGAGGAGGAAGTGCGGCGCTTCATCGCCGCGCAGAAGGCGAGCGCGCCGACACGCTGACGCGAGTCACTCGGCGCGGAGTTTCCGTTCCATGCGGGCGTGGTCGCGGCGGTAGCGCTGCGCCGCGCGGATCTTCTGGGTGTCGGTCAGCAGCTTGCCCGACACCTGGAAGAACTTGCGCTCCTCCTCGCGCAGGTGGTGATGCACCTTCTCCGACAGCTGCTTCGCCTTGGCCATCCACGCCGCGCCGGTGTGGTCGCGGACCTGGAGATCCTCGACCAGCTCGTCCATCTGGTGATGCTCGTGCAAGGCATGGCGCGAGGCATCCAGCCCGGCGTCGTGCATCAGGATCGGCGCGTAGAGGAAGCGTTCCTCTGCGGCCGCATGCGCGGCGAGCTCAATGCGCAGCTCGGTGAACAGTTCGATGCGACGTTCGCTGTGCGGCGGCGAACGCAGCAGCTTGCGGCACAGCGAGCGCTGGCGCTCGTGGCTTTCCCGCAGGGCGTCGTAGATGGTCTCGGGCATGGCGGGCTCCGCGGCGGGCTGGCTGCCGGCACGGTAGGGGCGCGCGGGTAGACGGCGCGTGCACGCTCGTTGCGCTGCGCTTGAGCCGTGCCGCCGCAGGTCCGAGAATCGACGCCCGGATCGAACATCGCGTTTGCGGATCGTCGTATGCAGAACCTTCGTGTCTCCACCGTCCAGGGCGCCACCGTGTGGCACGACCCGGCGGCCAACCGCGCCTACTACGGCGATCTGATCGCGCCCTTGCGTGGTCTGAGCGATCTCGTCGTGTTGCCCGAAACCTTCACCAGTGGTTTCAGCAACGACGCCATCGATCGCGCCGAGGACATGGACGGGCCTACTGTCGAATGGATCCGCGCGCAGGCGGCGGCGCTCGATGCCGTGGTGACCGGCAGCGTGCAGCTGCGTGAGGGCGACGGCGTCTACAACCGCATGCTGTGGGCCATGCCCGAGGGGGAATTGCGGTACTACGACAAGCGGCACCTGTTCCGGTACGCCAACGAGCACAAGCGTTACGCCGCCGGCCGCGATCGCCTGACCGTAGAATGGAAGGGCTGGCGGATCAATCCGCAGGTCTGCTACGACCTGCGCTTCCCGGTGTTCTGTCGCAACCGTTTCGACGTGGAGCGCCCGGGCGGACTGGACTTCGACCTGCAGATCTTCGTCGCCAACTGGCCCGCGGCGCGCGCCTACGCGTGGAAGACGCTGCTGCGCGCGCGAGCGATCGAGAACCTCGCCTACGTGGTCGGCGTCAACCGCGTCGGCACGGACGGCAACGGTCTGTCGTATTCGGGCGACAGTGCGGTGCTGGATTTCCTGGGCCAGCCCCTGAGCGAATCGACCGATCTGGAGGTGGTGTCGACGACGACGCTGTCGGCCGGACAACTGCAGGCGCATCGCGAACATTTTCCGGCGATGCTGGATGCGGACCGGTTCGAGATCCGGTGAGGGCAGGCGAGTCCGATAGATCGGAATCGCTCTGACCCGTCGCCCCGGCGGAAGCCGGGGTCCAGCGACTTCCGATCAGATCCGGCGCTGCCCCAGATTCGTCATCCCAGCGAAAGCTGGGATCCATTTTGACGTAAGCGTTCGCCGGTCAGTTCGATCGTCCGCTTCAGGCGGCAAAGACACAGAGCTACGGCGCGCGTCAGACGATGGTGCTTCCGCGGAGCGGCAGCGCCTCGTGCTCAGTGCAAAGATCAAAATGGATCCCAGCTTTCGCTGGGATGACGGTGCGTGAGGCGTAGTTGATGTACTCGAGAACGCCGAAAGATCACCACCCGAATCTCAACGCGCCCGCTTCGCCTGTCCCATGGCATGCGCACCGCGCAGCAGCATGCGGATCATGTGCGACAGCTCGTCGACCAGCCGCTCGTCGTCTTCCGGCGGCGAATCCAGCGCCGTGCCGCCCGCGGCGAACACCAGGCGCGTGATCGCGCGGGCCACGAGGCCCGGCTCGTGGAAGACGATGCCCTGCGCGGCGGCGATGCGGATCAGGTCCGCGCGCAGTTCGTCTTCGAAGAAACGCAGTTGCCGGTCGACCGCGCGCTTGAACGCGTCCGAGCCCACGGTGCCTTCGCGCAGCAGCACGTGCAGCAACTTGTCGTCCGCGCGCAGGCGTTCCATGAACGCTTCCAGCGAGCCACGGACGATGCTGCGGCCTGCGACGGCGCGGCGGCGCGCATCGCCCACGATGCGCCGCAGCGACTCGCCGGCCAGGTCGATCAGCGCGACCGCCAGTTCGTCCATGTCGTGGAACTGGCGGTAGAAGCTGTTCGGCGCGATGCCGGCCTCGCGGGCGACCTCGCGCAGACTCAAGGTCGAGACGCTGCGGTGGGCGCCCGTGAGCCGCAGGGCGGCCGCGATCAGGTCCTCGCGGACGATGGTCGGTTTGCGGCCGGCCTGGCTGTCTCCGGCGGCGGGGCCGGTGTCGCCGCTGGCAGATGCGAGAGTGCGGACGGTCACGGGCGGGCGCCGAAGGCTGGGACGGTCAGCATACCAGCCGCCATTAATGTACAAGTGTATACACGGCTGTGCGGATGGGTGTACCTTTCACCCCATGTCGACCGTCCAGCCCTTCAAGCCCGCGCGCCGCAGTCGCCTGCGCCGGCTCGCCAGTCCCTTCGTCGCGCCGCCGGTGTTCGACTTCTGGGCGCAGCGCGTACATCCGACCTGGAGCTGGGAGCGTCCGCTCGCCCGCGTGGTCGCGCAGGCACCCGCCGCGGACAATGCGGTCACGCTGACGCTCAAGCCCAACCGCCACTGGCGCGGCGCGACACCTGGCCAGCACGTCAACCTCACCGCCGACATCGACGGCGTGCGCATCACGCGCAGCTACAGCCTCGACGCCCCGGTCGCGGCCGACGGCCGCATCACCGTGACCGTCAAGGGCGTCGACGAGGGCCGCATGAGCCGGCATCTGCTGGCCGCCGCGCGCCGTGGCGACGTGTTCGACATCGGGCCCGCGTTCGGCGATCTGGTGTTGCCGAAGCGCGTCGAGGGCGCCTGGCTGTTTCTCGCGGCCGGCAGTGGCGTGACGCCGCTGATGGCGCTGGTGCGCCAGTTGGCCGGGCAGGGCATGCCGGTGCCGGTGACGCTGGTGTACTGGGCGCGCACCCGCGCCGAGCTGTGCTTCGTCGACGAGCTGCGCACGCTCGCCGCGCAGCATCCGTCCTTCGACGTGCGCTTCGTGCTGACCCGCGAGGCCGCGGCCGCGGCCGATGAAGCCAGCGGCCGTATCGATGCGTCGCTGCTCGACACGCTGGTGTCCGACCTCGACACGCGCCAGACCTATGCCTGCGGGCCGGGCGGCTTCGTCGCGACTGCCACCGGGCTGCTCGAAGGCCGCGTGCCGTTGCTGCGCAGCGAGGCCTTCACCCCGCCGCCGCGTCCGCAGACCGACGACAGCGGCACGGTCGAAGTGCGCCTGGCGCGCAGCGGCCGCGCGCTGCAGCTGGCGCGCGGCGTGCCGCTGCTCGAAGCGCTGGAAGCCGAAGGCCTGAAGCCGAAATCCGGCTGCCGCATGGGCATCTGCAACACCTGCGCCTGCGGCAAATCCGCCGGTGCCACGCGCGACCTGCGCACCGGCACTGCCCATACCGAAGCCACGTCGGCACTGAAGCTGTGCATCAGCAGCGCGGTGTCCGATCTCGTGCTCGATCTGTGATTCCCGGGAACGCCATGTCCAAGATCTCCGCAACACGCCGTCTCTCCCCGCAGGAACTCGACGCCTTCGGTGCCGAGCTCGACGCGCTGCACACGCGCACGATGGCCCAGGTCGGCAAGGTCGACGCCGACTACATCCGCCGCGTCGTGCGCTGGGTGCGTTACTGCGCCGTGCTTGGCCGCGGTCTGCTGTTTGTCGGCGCGATCGGCGGCGCCTTCGTGCCGTGGCTGCTGTGGCCGGCGTGTATCGCCGGTGTGGTGTTCCTGGCGCTGGCCAAGATCCTCGAGAACATGGAAGTCGGCCACAACGTCATGCACGGCCAGTACGACTGGATGCACGACCCCGAGCTCGACAGCAACAAGTACGAGTGGGACATCGTCGCCACCGGTGACAACTGGCGCCATTCGCACAACTTCCGCCACCACACCTACACCAACGTCCGCGGCATGGACGACGACATCGGTTACGGCCTGCTGCGCATCTTCCCCGAACAGCGCTGGCGCCCGTTCTATCTGATGCAGCCGGTGATCGCGGTCGTGTTCGCGCTGTATTTCCAGTGGGGCGTTGCGATCCAGGAACTCAAGCTGGGCCGTTTCTTCGCCGGCAAGATGCCCAAGGGCAAGCTCGCACGCGACTTCGCGCCGGTCGGCCGCAAGATGGGCAAGCAGTTCCTCAAGGACTATCTGGTCTTCCCGTTGCTGGCCGGTCCGTTCTTCCTGCCGGTGCTGCTGGGCAACCTGGCCGCCAACGGCATCCGCAACGTGTGGACCTACGTGGTGATCTTCTGCGGCCACTTCACCGCCGATGCCGAGACCTTCCCCAAGGAGTGCATCCGCAACGAGTCGCGCGGCCACTGGTACATGCGTCAGCTGCGCGGTTCGTCGAACATCGGTGGTGGCAAGGTCATGGATCTGCTGACCGGCAACCTGAGCCACCAGATCGAGCATCACTTCTATCCGGACGTGCCGGCGCACCGCTACGCATCGATCGCGGTCGAAGTGCGCGAGATCTGCCAGCGCTACGGGCAGCCGTACAACACCGGTTCGCTGCCCCGCCAGTTCGGCGAAGTGAGCTGGCGCATCCTGCGCCACGCCTTCCCGAGCCGTCCGCGCCGAGTGGCGCCCGCGCGCAAGCTGCAGACCGCCTGAGACTCACATCCGTGGCAAGACGACGCGCCCCTCGTGGGCGCGTCGTCGTATCTGCGGCTCAATCGCGCTGGCGGCGTCCACGACGATGGAAGTAGACCTGCTCGGCCGCACGGCGCAGAAGTGGCGAATGCAGCAGCAGGTCGACCGGCCAGTCCATCTGGAAGCGATCGAAGGCCCATCGCAGGACCCGCTTGCCGCGAAATCGCGGCGCGATCCGTTCGGCGATCCGTTCGGGTAGGACATCGGCGCCGCTGCGGTGCTGCGCGATCGCATGTCCGACCGCTTCGCCATGCGCCCCATGCCGCATGGATGCCACCGGCGGTCAGCGGCGACACGATGCCGGCCGCGTCGCCCGTGAGAATCACGCCCGGCGCCGACAGGCGCGCGACCGGGCCACCGCAGGGAATCAGGCCGGCGCGCGTGGCGTCGGGTGTCCGTGATGCCGGCAGTCCGATTCGATCCGCGACCGCCGCGCGGAATCCCGCGATGTCCGGCACGCCGCGACGGTCGGCTCGATGCCGGAATGCGAGACCCAGCTGCACGCCGGTCGGCGACTGCGCCGCCCAGCCGATGTAGCCCGGTGCGAAGCGGCGGCTGATGAAGCAGTGCAGGGCGTCGGGCTCGTCCAGCGCGGCGCCATGGAATTCGTGCTCCACGCCGTAGAGGAAATCGCGCACCAGCCCGAGGCCCGCACGCTGCGCAATGCGCGATTTCGCACCATCGGCACCCACCAGCCAGCGCGTGCTGCCGGGACCGGCGACCTGCCAGCCCTCGTCGATGCGTTGTGCGTCGCTGAAGGACTGCATCAAGCGCAAGGACACGCCCGCGTCGCGCAATTCGTCGGCCAGCCAGCGCATCACGTTCGGCGTGTCGGTGGTCAGGAACGCGTAGTCGTCGGCCTGCAGGCGCACGCTGCCGAGGCGCGGCGCGTACAGGCGCACCTGCGGCACATCCCGGTACAGCGACGCCGGCATCCGCCCCAGACGCGTCCGCGCGAAGGCTTCGGCGGCGATGATGCCGGTCGTGTGCAGACGGATGCCCGGATCGTGCTTGCGTTCGAGCACGCAGACCCGCAGCCCCGCCTCGCGCGCGGCGAGCGCGCAGGCCGCGCCGACGAAACTCGCGCCGACCACGACCAGATCCCATTCGAATGCCGCGTACCGGTCCAAGCCGTTTCTCTCCATCCGCGATGCGGACGGCAGTGTCGACAACCCGGATGGTGCGGCGATGGCGAAACGGTGAAGCGGATGCGAAGTGTCAGGCCTCGCGCGGCGGCAGAATCTGCTGCGTGGCCTGGCACAGTACGAAGACCTTGCCGTCCTCGCTGCGCGCTTCGGCGGCGAGGTGCAGCACGTTGCGTGTGCGTGCGACCAGACGGGCTTCGCAGACGATGTGCGTGGCATCCGGTGACACTGGTCGCAGGTACTGCGTATTGAGCGTCGCGGTCACGCTGGGCGGGGCGATCAGATACGAGAACGGCCCCAGCGTGTTGTCGAGTGCAGCGACGATGAAGCCGCCCTGCATGTTGCCCATCGGGTTGCGGTAGCGCGGCAGCACGGGGAAGCGCAGCGACATGCGCAGGCCGTCTTCGTACTCGAGGAACTCGCCCTGCATGTCGAGCAGGCAGGGCGGCGGGATCATGCCGTGCATGGCAGCGGGCACGTTGGCGCGGATCAGATCGTTGATGGCGTCGCCGGTGATGGTCATGCGCGTTCCCGATGTGGACACCCATTGTAGGAGCGGCCCATGGCCGCGATGGGGCGTTATCGGGAAAGCCTGATCGCGGCCATAGGCCGCTCCTACAGGAAGCGAATCCCGAAACGCACACGGGGCCCGAAGGCCCCGTGTGTCGGATCATCGCGACGCGTCGCGATCAGCGACCGCCACCGCCGCCGCCGCGCGGGCCGCGGTTGCCGCCGCCCGGCGGACGTCCGCCCGGACCGCGACCGCCGCCCGGACCACCGGGACCACGACCGCCGAGACCGCCCGGACCCTTCGGGCCGCGGTGGCCGCCCGGACGTGGACCACGCGGGCCGGCGTTGGGATTGAAGCCACCCGGATTGGCATGGTCGGACGGGAAGCTCGGCGCGCTGTCGGGATGGCCGTACGGCGCACGCGGCCGCCCCGGACCACCGCCAGCACCGGCCGGACGCGAGGACCATGGACCCTGTCCGCCGCCGCCCGCGCCACGCGGACCGCCGCCGCCCGGACCGCGCGCACCCTGGCCTGCGCCGCCCGGACCACCGGGACCACGCTTCTTCGGGCCTGCGCCGGCGCCTGCGCCGCCCCAGGGCTTCTTCGGGCCGCGGCCGTCGGCGTTGCGGTGGCCGGTCGGGCCGGTGTCCACGCCGTCGGGCACGTACCAGGTGCGGAACGCGGCAGGGTTGCCTTCGGGCAACGCACGCGCGCCCTTGTCGGCGCGCTGCTTGAACGGCTTCTGCGACTGCTTGGCCGCGGCGTCGCCGCTGACCGTCAGGCCGCCGTGCCCGCTCTTGCCGAACGCGCCGCGCGGGCCACCCCGGCCACGGCCGCGATCCTCGCGCACATGGTCGAAGCGGCGCAGTTCACGGCCTTCGTCGGCGCCGCTGTTCTGGCCGTTGACGTAGGCCTTGCCCGCGCCACCCTTGCCCAGATGCACGGTCGACTTGGCGGCCTTGCGCTGGCCGATCACCGGCTGCAGCGTCAGTGCCGGCGGCGGACCTTCCTCGAGCTTGAGTTCCTTGCGCAGCGCTTCGACCTGCGCATCGGGCAGCTCCTGCGACTGGCCGCGCAGCAGCGGCTGCGGCAGTGCGACCTTGCCGTAGCGCACGCGCTTGAGGCGGCTGACCTGGCAGCCCTGCGATTCCCACAGGCGGCGCACTTCGCGATTGCGGCCTTCCTTGAGCAGGACCTGGAACCAGTCGTGCGACTCGGTGCCGCCGATGCGCTCGATGTCGTCGAACTTGGCCGGGCCGTCGTCCAGCGCGACGCCGCGCTTGAGGCGGTCGACGATCTTCTCCGACACCACGTCCTCGCCTTCCGGCGCGCGCACGCGGCACACGTACTCGCGCTCGACCTCGTACGACGGATGCATCATCGCGTTCGCGAGCTCGCCGTCGGTGGTCAGCAGCAGCAGGCCGGTGGTGTTGATGTCGAGGCGGCCGATCGCGATCCAGCGCGCGCCCTTGAGCGCGGGCAGGGCGTCGAAGATGGTCGGGCGACCCTCGGGATCTTCGCGCGTGGTCACTTCGCCTTCGGGCTTGTTGTAGATCAGCACGCGGGCCGGCTCGGTCAGCGCACTGGCGACGAAGGTCTTGCCGTCGAGTTCGATGCGGTCACCGCCCTTGATCGACATGCCGGTCTGCGCGGTCTCGCCGTTGACCTTGACAAGGCCGTCGGCGATGCGCTGTTCCAGCGCGCGGCGCGAGCCCAGGCCGGCCTGCGCGAGCACCTTGTGCAGGCGCTCTTCGAGCTTGGGGGCGGCGTCGACGGCCGCGGCGTCGCCACGCTTGAGCGAGAGCGGGGAACGGGCGGGTTTGTCGGTGTTGCGTTGTTGCGTCATGAATGGCTCCGGTCGCTGTCGCCGTCTGCGGCGAGGGCGTTGTCTGGTTCGGGTGTTTCGGTGTCGTCGCCGGACGCATCGTCGGGCGACAGGGCGTCGTCGTCGGCATCGGCGACATCGCCGGCGTCGACCACGGGTTCGGATGCGGCGGCGCTGTCGTCGGACGCGTCGTCGCGGTGTTCGGGTGCCGCGTCGTCACCGGACGCGTCGTGCGTGCCGTCGTTCGCGGCGAGGTCGTCGTCGCCGGGTGCGGCCACGCCGCCAACCGTGCGGTCCTCGGGCGTGTCGCTGCCGGCGAAACGCAGCTGCGGATCGAGTTCGGCGAAATCCTTGAGTTCCGACAGCGGCGGCAGGTCGTCGAGCCGACGCAGGCCGAAGTAGTCGAGGAAGCCCTTGGTGGTGCCCAGCAGTTCCGGGCGGCCGGGCATGTCGCGGTGGCCGACCACGCGGATCCACTCGCGCTCTTCCAGCGCCTTGATGATGTTGCTGTTGGTGGCCACGCCGCGGACCTGTTCGATCTCGCCGCGGGTGATCGGCTGGCGGTAGGCGATCAGCGCCAGGGTTTCCAGCGTGGCGCGTGTGTACTTCGTCTGGCGCTCGGTCCACAGGCGGGCGACCCAGCCGTGCACATCGCCGCGCACCTGGTAGCGCCAGCCCGAGGCCAGTTCCACCAGTTCGACGCCGCGCTCGGCGCAGGCGGCCTGGAGGTCGACGAGCGCCTGCTTGATCGCGCCATCGGGCGCGGGCTCGTCAAGCGTGAACAGCAGCTCGAGCTGCGCCACGGTCAGCGGCTGCGAGGAGGCGAGCAGGGCGGCCTCGACGATGCGATTGATGAAGGTCTGGTCCATCGGATCTCTTGGATCGTGTTCGGTGGTCAGGGCTGTTCGGGAACGTCGTCGTCGAACTCGCTGGAGAACGCGGTCGGCGGCGCGCTGCCGTCGGCGTCGGCAAGCGACTTGATGTAGATCGGCGCCAGCGGCGCCTCCTGCACGATGTCGAGCAGGCGTTCCTTGGTGAGTTCGAGAATCGACAGGAACGTCACCACGACGCCCAGTCGTCCTTCTTCCGGCTCGAACAGCGACTCGAAGCGGTGGAAGTGGCCGCCTGCCAGCCGCGTCAGCACTTCGCCCATCCGCTGGCGCACGCTCAGCGCATCGCGGCGGATCGCGTGGCCGGTGAACAGCTCGGCGCGCTTGAGCACGTCGTGCAGGGCCAGCAGCATCTCGCGCAGATCCACCGGCGGCGGGTCGCGGTTGACCGGCTGCTCGGGCAGCGCGGCCTGCGCCGGCGTGGTGTCGCGGTCCTGCCGCGGCAGGCGGTCGATGTCCTCGGCCGCCTGCTTGAAGCGTTCGTACTCCTGCAGCCGGCGCACCAGCTCGGCGCGCGGGTCGCCTTCCTCGCCTTCCTCGACCGGCGGCCGCGGCAGCAGCATCCGCGACTTGATCTCGGCCAGGATCGCGGCCATCACCAGATATTCGGCGGCCAGTTCGAAGCGCAGCTCCTGCATCACGTTGATGTAGTCGACGTACTGCCGGGTGATGTCGGCGACCGGGATGTCGAGGATGTCGAGGTTCTGGCGGCGGATCAGGTACAGCAGCAGGTCCAGAGGACCTTCGAAGGCTTCGAGGATGACTTCCAGCGCGTCCGGCGGGATGTACAGATCCTGCGGGATCTGCAGCACCGGCTGGCCGTGCACCAGCGCAAGCGCCAGCGGGAATTCCTGCTGCTGCGGCCTGGCGGGATTGTCGGACGCCGGGGCGTCTGGGGCGGGCTGTGTCATTCGATATGCGACAGCGGCGGTGCGCTCACGCGCGAAATTCGGATCACGGTCGGTGGATCGCTGGCAGGACGGGGCGACGGAACGGCAGGCCGCGATGCGGGTCCAGCCGGTGCGCGGCTCCGGCCTGCGCGGGAAAACGGTGCTGCGGAACAGGTGCGTCGGTCGGCGCCAAGCGCGACGCGCGTCTGCAGGCAGGGCAGGCGCGGAGATCGAGAGGGCGTTGGACCGGGCCGGTGGAAAGACCGCGTGGCAGACCTGAGTGCAGGTGCCGGGCGGTAAGCCGGCCGATGGCTGGCGCACAGGGTACGCGTTCGCCAGCGCGCATGTCCAGCGGACGCGCCGCTACACTGCGGCGCTTTCCGCTGCGGGGTGCGCGACATGTGGTACGCGATCGAAGGCTACGACGGACAGGATGTGCTGGCCAGGCGCGGTGAGGCGCGACCGGCGCACCTCGCCCGGCTGACCGAGCTGCGGGATGCAGGGCGACTGCTGCTGGCCGGGCCGTGTCCGGCGATCGATGCCGAGGATCCGGGTCCGGCGGGGTTCACCGGCAGCATCGTCATCGCCGAGTTCGAGTCGCTGGCGGCGGCGCGCGCCTGGGCGGATGTCGATCCCTATGTGGCCGCGGGCGTCTACGCGCGGGTCGAGGTGCGCCCGTTCCGCAAGGTCCTGCCCTGATTGCATGCCCCGCACGATCGGCGCAATAGCGCGCAGATCGTCGCAGTTATCGTGCAGTGCAGCATCGGTTTCGCCGTTACATGCGGTTTACATGACATTGTGGAAACGCTTACAGTCCCGCCATCGCGAGTGCGCGGAGGTGGGGCTTGAGCGTCACGATCAAGGATGTGGCCAAGGCGGCCGGCGTGTCGGTGGCCACGGTGTCACGGGCGCTCAACGGCCACCAGAACGTCGCCGAGGCAGTCCGTGAGCGTGTGCTGGCCGTGTCCGCCGAGCTCCGTTACAGCCCCCATCACGCGGCCCGCAGCCTCAGCAGCCGCCGCACCCAGACCGTCGGCGTGGTGCTGCCCGACCTGCATGGCGAGTTCTTCTCCGAGCTGATGCGCGGCATCGACCAGGTGGCGCGGACTCGCGGCCAGCACCTGCTGGTGTCGAGCTACCACGGCAATCCCGAAGAGCAGGGCGCCGCCTTGCGTGCGATGCGCGGCCGCGTCGACGGCCTGCTGCTGATGTCGCCGTACGTGCACGACACCGACTTCCTCGCCCGCAATGTCGATGCCAGCCTGCCGATGGTGCTGATGAACGCCGCGCAGGGCCGTCCGCACGCGGCCATCGGCATCGACAACTATGGCGGTGCGCGCACGATGGTCGCGCACCTCGTCGCGGAGGGGCATCGCCGCATCGCCTTCATCGGCGGCCCCGAAGACAACGACGATGCGCGCGAGCGACGTCGCGGGTATCGCGACGCGCTGGCCGAAGCCGGTGCCGACTACACGCCGTGGGAGTTGCCCGGCCAGTTCGACGAGGATTCGGGCCATCGTGCAGGGCAGGCATTGCTCGCACTGGAGATGCGACCCGATGCGGTGTTCGCGGCCAACGACATGATGGCGATCGGATGTCTGTATGCATTGGGGCGTGGCGGTGTGCGCACGCCTGCAGATGTTGCAGTGGTGGGTTTCGACGACATTCCACTTGCACGCTACGTTCACCCATCGCTAACGACGATGCGCGTCGACATCGCTGAACTGGGCGCACGCGCGTTGAAGGCGTTGCTGGAGATCGAAGCATCCGGGCGCACGGACCCCACCACACAGTCCGTCCTGCTCGAACCCGCGCTCGTGATCCGTGATTCGAGCGGCTCTGCCGCATCGCTGACGTCCAGTGGAGAGCCGTCGACCCGGCCATGACCGGGTCGCCGTCGGCACCTTGGGAGGGGTTGCATGACATCAAGTCCGATACCGAAGACGCTTGTGCGCGCAGGGGGGCGCGGGCGTCGTCGCGTGTCGGCTCGATGGATGCGCCCCTCCGACGGACGTTCGAGATGACGCAACCGCGTTGCTGCAGCTGCAGTGGTGCACAGGATGGCGGGAATGCCGTCCGTACAAACATCCCCTGAAGATAGAGACCGACGACATGACACCTTTTTCCCCCCGTCCGCGCGCATTTTCGCGCTCATTGCTCAGCATTGCGCTGGGAAGCTGCCTGGCGATGGCTGCGCCGACGCTGCTCGCACAGTCCACCGCCGGCACGATCCGTGGCCAGGTCATGGTCGATTCCGCGCCTGCAACCGACGCTCGCGTGACCGCGGTCAATACCGCAACGGGGCTCACGCGCGCGGTGCAGGTCACGGGCAACGGCAATTACAACCTCGCCGGCCTTCCGCCGGGAACGTATCGCCTGCAGGTCGACGCGAACGGGCAGAGTTCGTCGCAGACCGTGACGATCGCAGTCGGTCAGACCGCAACGCTCAATCTCGGCGTGGGTGGTGTTGCCGAAGCCGCGCCCGCGGGTGAGGCGCAGGATCTCGATACCGTGACTGTCACCGCCGCGGCGCTGGTCGAGAGCCGCACGTCCGAAGTTGCGACCTACGTGTCGCAGAAGCAGATCGAATCGCTGCCGCAGGGCACGCGCAACTTCCTCGCCTTTGCCGACACCGTGCCGGGCATGGTTTTCCAGCAGGATTCGAACGGAAACAGCAAGCTGCGTTCGGGTGGCCAGTCGGCCAACAACATCAACGTCTTCATCGACGGCGTTGGCCAGAAGAGCTACACGCTGCCGGGCGGCGTGCCGGGCCAGGATTCGAGCCGCGGCAACCCGTTCCCACAGTCGGCGATCGGCGAGTACAAGGTCATCACCTCGAACTACAAGGCCGAGTTCGACCAGATCAGTTCGGCTGCCATCGTCGCTGCGACCCGCAGCGGCACCAACGAATTCGAAGGCAGCTTCTTCTGGGATCGCACGGCCAGCGAATGGCGCGCGCGCACGCCGGCCGAGCTCGCCAGCGGCAACAAGGTCGATTCGAAGGAGGAGCAGTACGGTGCCAGCTTCGGTGGCCCGATCATCGAGGACAAGCTGCACTTCTTCGTCGCCTACGAGGCGAAGGAGTACATGACGCCCAAGACCCTCGAGCTGCTCGCCGACAGCCGCTACGACGTGGGTGACGTGCCTGCCGATCTGATCGCAGGGATTGGCCCCAGCAACTCGCCGTTCAAGCAGGACATGTATTTCGGCAAGCTGAGCTGGCAGGTCGACGACTTCAATCTGGTCGAACTGTCGACGCAGCTGCGTCGCGAGGAGGAAACCATCCGCAACGATGGCGCCTTCACCGTCGATCGCGCGAGCTTCATCGACAACGACGTCAGCCGCTACGACCTGCGCTGGCAGTACAGCGGCGAGCGCTGGCTCAACGACATGCACGTGACCTACGAGGATTCTGCGTGGGTGCAGGCGCCACTTGTCGGCGGCAACGGCTACATCCTGACCGTATCCGACTTCGGCGACACCACCGGTTTCCGCGAGAACATCGCCAACGTCGTCAGCTCCGGTCCGGGTTCGGGCAACCAGGACAAGGGGCAGAAGGGCTGGTCCTTCCAGAACGACCTGACCTTCAACGGCTGGGAAGGCCACACGCTGAAGATGGGCGTGAAGTTCAAGCAGGTCGATCTGTTGTCGACCGAGCGCAACTTCACCAATCCGCAGTTCTATTACGACATCAACCAGAGCATCGACCAGCCTTACCGCGTCGAGTTCGGTCGTCCGATCGCCGGGACAGTCGGTGGCGTGACCAGTTCGGACAACAAGCAGATCGGCATCTACGTGCAGGACGACTGGGAGCTCAACGAGCACCTGACCCTCAACCTGGGTGTGCGCTACGACTACGAGAGCACGCCGGCCTACGAGGATTACGTCACGCCGGCCGATCTCGCGGCCAATCTGCGCGCCTGGCCGAACCTGCAGAACTCCGACATCGACGTCGAGAACTACATCAGCAACGGCAGCAACCGCAGCGCCTACAAGGGCGCCTGGCAGCCGCGTCTGGGCTTCTCCTACGACTTCGGCGGCGACCAGCGCCACGTACTGTTCGGTGGTGCAGGCCGGTCCTACGACCGCAACCTGTTCACCAACCTGCAGAAGGAAGAGCAGACCACGTCGTACGCCTCGCCGTACCGCGTGTGGTTCACCGACATCGACGGCGAGTGCCGCAACCTCGGCGGCTGCGTCGACTGGGATCCGGCGTACTTCACCGATGCGGGTCTCGATGCGCTGGTCGCCTCCGGCCAGGTGTCGCGCGAGTTCTACCTGATCAACAACGATCTGAAGGTGCCGTACTCCGACCAGTTCAGCCTGGGCATCCGCAACGCCTGGGATTTCGGTGAGACCACATGGACCAGCGAAGTCGCGGTCGCGCACATCCGCAGCCGTGACGGTCTGTCGGTCCGGCTGGGCAATCGCCGGCCGGATGGCAGCTTCTTCGAGCCGGGTACCAACTTCGGGCCGCCGTGGAATTACGACGCGCCGTTCGGCCGCTTGGTGCTGCTCGACAACGGGCTGGAGACGCGCACCAACACGTTGCTGGCGAAGTTCGACAAGCCGTATACGAATGCGTCGGGATGGGGTGTCACGATGGCCTACACCTACACCGATGCCGAGCGGAACTCGAACGAGGACGGTGCGGGCATCTTCGACTGGCCGTACGCGGGCTATTACGGGTATCTGCCCGTGTCGCAGGTGCCGGAGCATCGCTTCGTCACGACCGGCATCTGGGACGGTCCCTGGGGCGTCACCTACTCGGGCAAGCTCACGCTGGAAAGCCAGCGCCAGCGTGTCGGCGTGAACCGGAGCGGCGATGCGCCGTTCTTCGACTGGTACAAGCCTGACGGCACCTTCGGTCATCTGCAGCTCGATCTGGCCGCGCAGAAGGTCTGGCAGGCCAGCGAGGACATCAGTTTCCGTGTCCGCGCCGACGTGCTGAACGTGACCAACCGCTACAACTGGGATGGTTACAACGACGACTGGACCAGCGCGAACTTCGGCCAGCACAGCAACGCGATCCGTCTGCCGACCCGTACCTTCAAGCTGTCCTTCGGTATCAACTGGTAATACACCCCGCTGCCGGTGCCTCTCGGGGCATCGGCAGTTTTATACTCACCGCTGTAAACGATTTCACCGCGAGGTTTTCTTCACGATGCAATCCCGTCTCCGTGCGTTCCAACTCCTGATTCTCGTCGCGCTCGCCGCGTTGTTCCTGGCCGGCTGCGGCAAGCAGGAGCCCGCCGAACCGGCGGTGCCGCCGCCCAAGCCCGGCCCCATCGAGCAGGTGCCCGAGGTGGCTGCGCCCGTCGAGGAAGAGGCAAAGGGACCGCCGGAGCTGCCGCCGCTGTTCGCCGACATCGAGCGCCGCACGTTCCAGTATTTCTGGGACACGACCAACGAGGTCAACGGGCTGACACCGGACCGCTTTCCCTCGCGCCCCTTCTCGAGCGTGGCCGCGGTGGGTTATGCGCTGACCGCGTATCCGATCGGCATCGAGCGCGGCTGGGTCAGCCGCACGCAGGCGGTGGATCGCACCCTGACAACGCTGAAGTTCTTCAGCAACGTCAAGATGGGCCCGCAGGCGACCGGCACCGCCGGTCATCAGGGCTTCTTCTATCACTTCATCGACATGCAGACCGGCCACCGCTTCGAGCCGTGGGTTGAGCTGTCGAGTGTCGACACCGGCCTGATGATGATGGGCGTGCTGTTCGCGCAGTCGTACTACGACCGTGACGACCCGCGCGAGGTCGAGATCCGCGAACTGGCCGACAAGCTCTATCGCAACGTGCGCTGGCCGTTCCTGCAGCAGCGCAAGCCGCTGATCTCGATGGGCTGGTACCCTGAAAGCGGCTTCATCCAGCACGACTGGACCGGCTACGACGAAGCGATGCTGGTCTACATCCTCGCGCTGGGTTCGCCGACGCATGCGGTCGAGCCGGAAGCCTGGGAAGTGTGGACGCGCACCTACGACAAGTCCTGGGGCGTGTTCCGCGGGCAGGAGTACCTGAGCTTCGCGCCGCATTTCGGTCACCAGTACACGCATGTGTGGGTCGACTTCCGCGGCATCCGCGACGATTACATGCGTCGCCGCGGCATCGACTACTTCGAGAACAGCCGCCGTGCGACCTATGCGCAGCGCCAGTACGCCATCGACAACCCGATGGGCTGGAAGGACTACGGCGAGAACGTCTGGGGTCTGACCGCCAGCGATGGTCCGCAGCGCACCGACCAGGATTTCAACGGCGAGCAGCGCGAGTTCCGCCACTACAGCGCCCGCGGTGCGGGTCTGGACGTCGCGTTCGACGACGGCACGCTCGCACCGACCGCGGCGGTCGCCTCGATCGCGTTCGCGCCGGAAATCGTGATTCCCGCGACCGAGGAGATGCACCGCCGCTACGGTGACTACCTCTATTCGAGCTACGGCTTCCTCGACTCGTTCAACCCGAGCTTCACCTACGAGGACGTGCCGCTGAAGACCGGCCGCATCGTGCCGGGCAAGGGCTGGGTGGCCAGCGACTACATCGCGATCGACCAGGGCCCGATCCTGGCGATGATCTCGAACTACCGGAACGACTTCGTCTGGAACGTGATGAAGAAGAACCCGTACATCCGCGCGGGTCTGGAGCGCGCCGGCTTCACCGGTGGCTGGCTGGCCGGCGAGGACGAGCCCAAGGATTCGGGTCCGCCGGACGCCGACGCGGCGATGGCGCGTTCGATGGGCATCGCCGAATCGCGCGCGGCCAACCAGGACGCCGACCGCGACGAGCGCGCACCGGCCCCGGCGCCGGCCCGCGCGTCCGATCCGGTGCCGGCGGAGTAAGCGCTTGCACGCATTCCGACACGTGCCACGCGCCCGCCGCTTCACCGCGGCGGCGCGCGTCATCTGCCTGCTGCTGGCCGTCGCGCTGCTCGCCGCCTGCGCGAAGCGGGACGAGCAGACGGTCGTCCGTTTCTGGGCGATGGGCCGCGAGGCCGAGGTGGTGTCGGAACTGGTCCGGGAGTTCGAGGCCCAACATCCCGGCATCCGTGTCGAGATCCAGCAGATTCCGTGGACCTCGGCGCACGAGAAGCTGCTCACCGCGTTCGCGGCCGACGCGTTGCCGGACATCTGCCAGCTCGGCAATACCTGGGTGCCGGAGTTCGCGGTGCTCGGCGCGCTGGAACCGCTGCAGTCGCGCGTCGACCGCTCGACGGTCATCGACGAAGCGGATTACTTCCCCGGCATCTGGCACACCAACGTCGTCGACGACACGCTGCTCGGCGTGCCCTGGTACGTCGACACGCGCCTGATCTTCTATCGCAAGGACATCCTCGCCGCCGCCGGCGTGACCATGCTGCCCCGCACGTGGCAGGAATGGGAAACCGCGATGGCGGCGGTCAAGGCGCACGTCGGTCCGGACCGCTACGCGGTGATGCTGCCGCTCAACGAGTTCGAGCAGCTGCTGTCCTTCGGCCTGCAGCAGGACGATCCGCTGCTGCGCGACGACGACAGCCGCGGCAATTTCTCCAGCCCCGGCTTCCAGCGCGCGCTCGGCTTCTATGCCGGCATGTTCGACAAGGGCTGGGCGCCGAAGATGTCGGAGACGCAGATCTCCAACGTCTGGGACGAGTTCGGCCGCGGCTTCTTCTCGTTCTACGTGTCCGGTCCCTGGAACATCCGCGAGTTCCGCACGCGGTTGCCTGCCGAGCTGCAGGACCAGTGGGGCACCGCGCCGCTGCCCGGTCCCGACGGGCCGGGCGCAGGCATTGCCGGCGGCACCTCGCTGGTGATGTTCCGCGATTCGCCCAACAAGGAAGCGAGCTGGCAGCTGATGGAATTCCTGTCGCGTCCGGACATCCAGCAGCGCTTCCACGCGATGATCGGCAACCTGCCGCCACGCCGCAGCACCTGGGAGTTCCCGCAGCTGCGCGAGGACCCGTATGCGCAGGCATTCCGCGACCAGCTCGAGCGCGTCGAACCGACGCCCAAGGTGCTGGAGTGGGAGCGGATCGTGCAGGAAATGCGCCTGATGAGCGAACGTGTCGTGCGCGGCGGCATGGCCCAGGAACAGGCGTTGCGCGATCTGGATGCGCGCGTCGACACACTGCTTGAAAAGCGCCGTTGGGTGCGCGAGCGCGAAGCGGAAGCGGGCGCCGCACCTGCGACCGCGCTGCACACGGGAGCGACCCATGCGCGCTAGTACCGCCGGCTGGATCTTCGCCGGCCCGGCGCTGATCGTTCTGGGCATCTTCTTCGGCATTCCGGTCGCCTCGGCGCTGCTGCTGAGCCTGACCGATTTCGATCTCTACGCGCTGGCCGATCTGTCGAACCTGCGCTTCGTCGCGCTGGGCAACTATTTCGATCTGCTGCAGACGCCGCTGTTCTGGAAGTCGCTGGGCAACACAGCCTACTTCGTGGTCATCGGCGTACCGCTGTCGATCGGCGTGTCGCTGGGCGCGGCGCTGCTGCTCAACGCCAAAGTCGCGCGCTTCAAGGGTCTGTTCCGCACCGCGCTGTTCGCGCCCGTGGTGACCACGCTGGTCGCGGTGGCGGTGATCTGGCGCTATCTGTTCCACACCAGCTACGGCCTGGTGAACTGGGCGCTGGGCCACGTCGGCATCGCGCCGATCGACTGGCTGGGCGATCCGACCTGGGCGATGCCGACGATCATCCTGTTCGCGGTGTGGAAGAACTTCGGCTACAACATGGTGATCTTCATCGCGGGTCTGGCCGCGATTCCCGAAGACCTCTACGAGGCCGCGCGCATCGACGGCGCCTCGCGCTGGCAGCAGTTCCTGCACGTGACGCTGCCGATGCTCGGGCCGGTGCTGCTGGTGGTCGCGGTGATCACCGTGTCGGGCTATTTCCAGCTGTTCGCCGAGCCCTACGTGATGACCCGCGGCGATCCGCTGCAGAGCACGGTCAGCGTGCTGTACTTCATGTACGAGGAAGGCTTCATGTGGTGGAACCTCGGCCGTGCGTCGGCGGTGGCCTTCCTGCTGTTCCTGATCATCCTCGGCGTGACCACGCTGCTGCTGCGCTTCGGGCGCCGGAGGGAGCTGGTATGAGCGCGGTGGGCAGGTATCGCGAAGTCGGCGCCTCGCGCTGGTCGGCGTGGCTGGTCAACGGTGGGCTGGTCGCACTGGCCGTCGTGGCGCTGGCGCCGCTGGCGTGGATGCTGTCGGTGTCGTTCATGCCGACCGGCGAGGCCAGCGGCTTTCCGCCGCCGCTGCTGCCGTCCGCACTGACGTTCGACAACTACCAGCAGCTGTTCGCGCGTGCCGGCATGGGCCGCTACTTCGCCAACAGTCTGATGATCTCGGCCGCGATCACCTTCGGTGCGCTGCTGGTCAACACCATGGCCGGCTATGCCTTCGCCAAGCTGCAGTTCAAGGGCCGAGAGCGGCTGTTCCAGATCCTGCTGGCCGCGCTGGTGATTCCCGCGCAGGTGGCGATGTTGCCGCTGTTCCTGATGATGAAGGGCATGGGCCTGGTCAACAGCTTCGGCGCGGTGATCATCCCGGGTCTGGCGACGGTGTTCGGCATCTTCCTGGTGCGCCAGTACGCGCGGTCGATTCCCGACGAACTGCTGGAGGCCGCGCGCATCGACGGCGCCGGCGAGCTGCGGATCTTTTTCCAGATCGTGCTGCCGATGCTCAAGCCGGTGCTGGTCACGCTGACCATCTTCACCTTCATGGCCGCGTGGAACGACTTCATGTGGCCGCTGATCGTATTGACCGACCAGACCAACTACACGCTGCCCGTCGCACTGGCGGCACTGTCGCGCGAGCACATCCAGGACGTCGAGATGATGATGGCCGGCGCCGTCGTCACCGTGATTCCGGTGTTGCTGCTGTTCCTCGCGCTGCAGCGCTACTACATCCAGGGCCTGCTGCTCGGCAGCGTGAAGGGGTGAGCCGACGCGTTTGCGAACCGAAGGTTCGCGCGTCGGCGAACGCCCGGCCACGGATGGCCGGGCAGGGCGTTCCTGCGCCAGAAGTGTGACTCCATGGATGGCAACGACATCGTGTCGAGTGCGCGCTTTTCCCGCCTGAAACGCGACTCGACAGCGACGCATCTCCAGATCGAATCGCAACACCCGTCCGAACCACGGAGCCAACGCACCGCATGAAGACCCTCGACACCCGCGCGACCTGCGCGCCTGCCGACACCGACATGACGCCTGCTGGCGCACTCCAATTTCGAAACGCGGTACGCGCACTCGGTATCGCCGCGCTGGCCACCGCGCTTGGGGCCTGCAACGTCTCGCCCGCGCCCGACGGCGCGACGACGGCAGCTGCCACAGGCGGCGACGGCATCCGCATCCTCGACGACTTCGACGATCCCTCGACGTGGACCCTCGTGACCTCCAACCAGGTCACCGGCACGCTGCGCCAGGTCGACGTCGACGGCGGCAAGGCCGTGTGCCTGGATTACGACTACAACGGCGTATCCGGCCACGTCGGCATCCAGCGTGCGCTCAAGCTCGAGTATCCGGAAAACTACCGCTTCGCCTTCCGCATGCGCGGCGAGTCGCCGGCCAACGACCTGCAGTTCAAGCTCATCGACGCCAGCGGCGACAACGTGTGGTGGGTCAATCGGCCCAAATACGATTTCCCGGACGACTGGACCGACGTGCGCTATCGCAAGCGCCACATCGACAAGGCCTGGGGACCGGACGAAGACAAGACGCTGCGGGCCAGCGAGAAGATCGAGTTCACGATTTACAACAACGCCGGCGGCAAGGGCACGGTCTGCTTCGACCAGCTGACGTTCGAAGCGCTGCCGGCCGACGACACCTCGCCGCTGACCGCGAGCGCGGCCTCCACGACCACGCCTGCCGATGTCGGCAATGTCGTCGACGGCAACGCCGAAAGCGCATGGGTCACGCCGGCCGCGCCGCAGAACCTCGTGCTCGATCTGGGCAAGACCCGGGAATTCGGCGGTCTGCGCCTGCAGTGGCAGCCGGGGCGTCATGCATCGGCCTATACGGTCTCGCTGTCGAGCGACGGCGAGACCTGGACGCAGGTCCGCGAGGTCACCGCGGGCAACGGCGGCATCGACTGGCTGTCGCTGCCGGAGGCCGAGGCGCGCTACATCGGTCTCGATCTGCAGGGCGGTCCCGGTGAGGGCTTCGCATTGAGCGAAGTTGCGGTGCAGCCGCTGGCGATGTCCGAGCACCCCAACGACGTGCTCGAAGCGGTCGCCAGGGACCGGCCCAAGGGCCAGTTCCCGCGTGGTTTCAGCGGCGAGCAGGCCTACTGGACCATCCTCGGTCTCGATGGCGGTTACGAGCAGGGCCTGATCGGCGAGGACGGCGCGATCGAGGTCGCGGCCGGCGGGTTCTCCATCGAGCCCTTCGTACGCGTCGGCGATGCACTGGTGACCTGGGCCGACGCCAAGATCGCGCAGACCCTGCAGGACGACTATCTGCCGATCCCGAGTGTCGACTGGACCCATGACGCGCTGAACCTGCGCGTCACCGGATTCGCCCGCGGGACGCCCAAGGATTCGCAGCTGGTCGCGCGCTACCGCCTGACCAATCCCGGCAACGAGGCGCGCGATTACCAGCTCGCGCTCGCGGTGCGGCCGATGCAGGTCAACCCGCCGACCCAGTTCCTCAACATCACCGGCGGCGTCAGCCCGCTGCGCCAGCTCGGCGTGAGCACCGACGGCGTGCGCGTCGACGGCACGCCGCGCGTGTTCGCACGCCAGCCGGCGCAGGCCGCGTTCGCGACCACGTTCGATGCGGGCATGGACGTCGAGCATCTGGCGACCGGCACCTGGCCGTCGACGACCGAAGTCGACGACCCGCAGGCGCTGGCGTCCGGCGCGATGGTCTACGACGTGCGGCTGGCGCCGGGCGAGTCACGCGAGTTCGATCTGCTGATTCCGATGACCGGCGAGATGTCGAGCGCGCCGGCGAACTGGAATGCGCAGTCGATGCAGGACGCGATGGCGCGCGAGTGGCACGGCAAGCTCGATGAAGTGGGCTTCGACGTGCCGGCCGCCGGCAAGGATCTGGCCGACACGCTGCGCACGTCGCTGGCGCACATGCTGATCTCGCGTATCGGCCCGCGCCTGCAACCGGGCACGCGTTCGTACGCGCGCAGCTGGATCCGCGACGGCGCGATGATTTCCGAAGGCCTGCTGCGCATGGGCCGCCCGGAAGTGGTCAAGGAATACGTCGAGTTCTACGCGCCCTACCAGTTCGACAACGGCAAGGTGCCGTGCTGCGTCGACGACCGCGGCAGCGACCCGGTGCCGGAGAACGACAGCCATGGCGAGCTGATCTTCAACATCGCCGAGTACTGGCGCTACACCGGCGACGACGCCTTCCTGCAGAAGATGTGGCCGCACGTGTTCGGCGCCTACACCTACATGGAAGAGCTGCGCGCCAGCGAACGCACCGAGGAGAACCGCCAACGCAATGCGGCTTTCTACGGGATGATGCCGGCCTCGATCAGCCACGAAGGCTATTCGGCCAAGCCGATGCATTCGTACTGGGACAACTTCTGGGCGCTGCGTGGTTACAAGGACGCGGTGGAGATCGCCGAGGCGCTCGGCAAGGCCGACGACGCCAAGCGCATGGCCGCGGCTCGCGACGAGTTCCGCGTCGATCTCGACGCGTCCCTGCGCAAGGCCGCCGAGCAGCACGGCATCGACTTCCTGCCGGGCGCCGCCGAACTCGGCGATTTCGACGCGACCTCGACGACGATCGCGCTGGCGCCGGGCGGCGAACAGGGCCGTCTGCCCGAGCCGCTGCTGACCAACACCTTCGAGCGCTACTGGACGCAGTTCTCGGGCCGCCGCGACGGCACGCTGGAATGGAAGAACTACACGCCCTACGAGTGGCGCAACGTCGCCGCGTTCGTGCGTCTGGGCTGGCGCGAGCGCGCCAACGAAGTGCGCGAGTGGTTCTTCGGTCACCGCGCGCCGCAGCCCTGGAACCAGTGGGGCGAGGTGGTGACGCCGACGCCGCGCGAGCCGTTCTTCCTCGGCGATCTGCCGCATGCCTGGGTGGGTTCCGACTTCGTGCGCTCGGCGCTGGACATGTTCGCCTACGTGCGCGAGGTCGACGACAGCCTGGTGCTCGCGGCCGGCGTGCCGGCCGCGTGGCTGGACGAGGGCGTGGCACTGCGCGGCATGCGGACGCCGCAGGGCACGGTGGGCTATTCGCTGCGCCGTGACGGCGACGCGCTGCTGCTCGACGTCGCCGCGAACAGCGGTCTGCCCGAAGGCGGTCTGGTGCTGCAGTGGCCGTATTCGAGCGTGCCGGGCGCGACCACGATCGACGGCCAGCCGGCGCAGTGGCAGGGCAACGAACTGCGGATCACGCGCGCCGGCGCGAAGGTGCGGATCGCCGGCGCGGGTTGAGTCACGACGCCTGCCGGCACTCGTCGGCGGGCGCGAACGCTGCAGGTGCGGCCCATGGCCGCGATGGGCTTCCCGGTGAAGCCATCGCGGCCGTGGGCCGCTTCTGCAAAGCACACATTTCGAGGGGAGGGGCGTTCGATGAAGACCAGGTTTCCGGTGCGCATGCTGGCATGCGCGTTGCTCGCGGCGATGCCCGCATTCGCGCAGGACGCACCGGCCTCGCAGCCGTGGATGGACGTGGCGAAGTCACCCGACGAACGCGCCGCCTTGCTGGTCGCGGAGATGACCCAAGACGAGAAATTCGCGCTGATCCGCAGCCGCTTCGCGATCGGTGAGAAGAAGCCCGACGAGGCGCTGGTCGCGGCCGGCTACGTCGCACCGATCCCGCGCCTGGGCATTCCGTCGCAGGGGCTGGTCGATGCCGGCCTCGGCGTCACCAATCCCGGCGGTGCACGCGAAGGCGACCACGCCACCGCGATGCCGTCCGGCCCGATGACCGCCTCGACCTGGAGCCGCGAGATCGCCTTCAAGGGCGGCGAGACCATGGGCCGCGAAGCCTGGCGGCAAGGCTTCAACGTGCTGCTGGCCGGCAGCGTCAACCTGCAGCGCGATCCGCGCAACGGGCGCAACTTCGAGTACGCCGGCGAAGACCCTTTGCTTGCCGGCACGCTGGTCGGCGAGTCGATCCGCGGCGTGCAGTCGCAGCACGTGCTCTCGACGATGAAGCACTACGCGCTCAACGACATGGAGACCGCGCGCAACTTCCACAGCGCCGAGATCGGCGACCGCGCGATGCACGAATCCGATCTGCTAGCCTTCCGCATCGCCATCGACATCGGCAAGCCCGGCTCGGTGATGTGCAGCTACAACCGCATCAACGGCACCTACGGCTGCGAGCACGACGAACTGCTCAACAACGTGCTCAAGCGCGACTGGCAGTACCCCGGTTACGTGATGTCGGACTGGGGCGGCGTGCACAGTGCATCGAAGGCCGCGAACGCCGGTCTGGACCAGCAGTCGGCCGGCGAGGTCTTCGACAAGGCCGTGTATTTCGATGGGCCGCTGCGCATGGCGGTAGGCGCCGGTACCGTGCCGCAGGCGCGGCTCGACGACATGGTGCATCGCATCCTGCGCAGCTTCATCGCGGTCGGCGCGTTCGAACACCCGCCTCAGCGACAGCCGGTCGACGATGCGCTCGATGCGATCGGTTTCGACGTGGCGCAGCGCACGGCCGAGGCCGGCGCGGTGCTGCTGCGTAACGAGAACGCCACGCTGCCGTTGGCGAAGACCGTGCGTCGCATCGCGGTCATCGGCGGGCACGCGGACAAGGGCGTGATCGCCGGCGGCGGCTCGTCGATGGTGGGCTGGACCTCGCGCGGCACCACCGCGGTGAGCGGTTTGAAGCCGACCACGTGGCCGGGGCCCGTGATGTTCCAGCCGTCTTCGCCGCTGCTCGCATTGCGCGCGACGCTGCCGGATGCACGCATCGACTTCGCCGATGGTCGCGATCGCGCCGCCGCGGCACGCCTCGCGCGCGAGGCCGACGTCGCCATCGTGTTCGCCACGCAATGGGCGGCCGAGTCGGTCGACCTGCCGGACATGCGCCTGCCCGATGGCCAGGACGCGCTGATCGCCGCCGTGGCCGCGGCCAATCCGCGCAACATCGTGGTGCTGCAGACCAACGGCCCGATCGAGATGCCGTGGGTCGAGCGCGTACCGGCCGTGCTGCAGGCGTGGTATCCGGGCATCCGCGGCGGCGAGGCGATCGCGCAGCTGCTCACCGGTGCGGTGAATCCGTCCGGCCACCTGCCGGTGAGCTGGCCCGTCGACGTGTCGCAGCTGCCACGCCCGTCGATCCCGGGGCTCGGCTTCAACCCGCCGCAGAAGCCCGAGGACACGATCGACTACGACATCGAGGGCGCCAACGTCGGCTATCGCTGGTTCGCGGCCAAGGGTCTGACCCCGCGCTACGCCTTCGGCCACGGTCTGTCGTACACAACCTTCGCCACTTCGGATCTCACGGTGCGCAGCGAAGGCGCGCGCATCCTCGCGCGCTTCAATGTCCGCAACACCGGCGATCGTGCCGGCGCCACCGTGCCGCAGCTCTACGTGCATCTGCCCGAAGGCCACACCACGCCGCTGCGTCTGGTCGGCTGGCAGCGTGTCGAGCTGCAGCCGGGCGAGTCGCGCGAGGTCGAAGTGGAACTCGCGCCGCGCCTGTTCGCCGACTATCACCCCGAGGACCGCAGCTGGCGCATCGCGGCCGGTGATTACGACATCGTGCTCGGCCAGTCCGCCGCCGACATCGGCGCGCGCGCCGCGCTGCGCCTGCCGGCGCGCCAGCTCGACTGAACGTCGCGAAGCGCGCGCCTACCAGCGCGCTTCGAGTCGCCGGAAGGGCGCTGCCAGCCGCACGCCGCGTGCGTCGTAGTCGGTGATCTCGCGGCCGTCGACCTGGACCGATGTCGGCCGCGTGCGGCTGGGCCACACGACCTCGACCGACGGTGCGTCGCGCAGCGGCGCATCCAGCGTGAGCTCGAGCCGGTCGCCGGTCTGCCGCGCGGCCATCGTCAGGGGGCCGAAGGCGGTTGGCAGCGTGCGCACCGCCAGCCCATCGCCCGCGAGCCAGGCGGGCGGCGTGCCCGGCAGCAGGTGCAGGCCGTCGTCGCCCTCATGCAGCAGCATGCCGACGAGCGTGCGCACGTACTCGGCGCCGATCCAGGTATGCGGCATGTCGCCGATATAGCCGGGATAGCGCGGCCGCGAATGCACGACCTCGGGCCACATCTGCCAGGCGCGCGGGCGCCGGTCGGCGAGCAGGCCCTGCAGGACCGTCAGCGCATCGGCGGGCCGGTCCATGTGCACGAAGGTCAGGACGTTGCGGACCTCGTAAGGCGTGTAGGCCCACAGCGCGTCGGGCGCGAGGCGGTCGCCGAACTGCCGGGCGAGGTAGCGATCGAAGGTCGTGCGCAGTTCGCGCCCGGGCAGCACGTGACGCGCGCCGGTGGGGTCGAGCGCGATCGACACGCTGGTCGGGTCGCTGTCGCCGAGGTCCGCAGACGAGGGAAGGAAGTCGATGCCCTTCCACGCGATGGTCGCCCGGATCGATGCGGCGACGGCATCCGACAGCTGGCGGCCCTGTTCGCGGGCCCAGCTCGCGGTCTGCACATCGCCGAGTGCGTCGGCGAGCCATGCGCCGTCGTGCCAGCCCTTGATGCCGTAGAAGTCGTCCCAGTAGCTGTGCGTGGGCGTCGAATAGCCCTCGTGGCTGATCGACGGCGCGAGGATGCCGCGGAAGCGTTCCGGCGACGGCTGCGTGCCCATGTAATCCGGCACCAGGGTGCGTTCGCGCAGCGTCTGCAGGAAGCGCATCGCCGACGTCACCGCCGGCAGGTATTCGCGCACGGTGTCCGGACCGCCGTCGAGCCGTGCCACGTCGGCGACCAGCTGGATGTACTGGCCCTGGCTGTCATATTCGATGTCGGAGCCGAAACCGCGATTGATGCTGCCGTCCTCGTTGAGGATGGGCGAGACCATGCCGTCGGGATTGAGCGCATGGTCGGTGTACCAGCGCAGGTAGTCGCGCGCGATCTGCGGCTGGCCCATGCGCAGCAGTACCGCGGCCGTCGCCGCGCCGTCGCGCAGGAACGAGCGGTTGTAGTTGCGCGGCCCCGGCTGCATCGCCGGGCCGGTCTGGTTGACCAGCATGTAGGCGCCCTGCGCGCGCAGCATGTCGACCAGATCGCGGTCGGGCAGGCGGACGTCGAAGCCGTCGAAGCGGGCCGTCCAGCCTGCCGCGACACGCGCGGCCTGCGCGTCGAACGCGGCGGACGGCGTGGTGGCGCCGGCAGAGAGCGTGGCGAGGTCGAGCGCGGGCGGCTCGGGCAGATCGCCCTTGGCCGGATCGAGCGCGGCGGTGCCCAGCGGGAAGGCGACGACGATGTCCGAGCGCGCGCCGGGCGCCAGGCGCACCGGATAGGCCAGCATGCCGGCCGCGAGACCGTCGGGATCGCGTGCCTCGCGCGCGGGCGGTGGCGTTCCGCGGGCAGCGTACGCAGTGATCTCGCTTTCGCCGTGCGCACCGAAGGGCGCCGCGCCGGCCGCGCCGACCGGCGTCAGCGAGGCGAGCAGGGTGCGGCCGTCGACCCGCACGCGCGTGCGGTCGTCGAGGGCATCGATCGCGATCCGCCGGATCGGCGAGCAGCCGCCGTGCTGCCACGGTGGATTGACCTGCAGCGGGCGCACCAAAAGCGACAGCGTGCCCGCCACCGGCGCGCGACCGGCGTTGTGCAGCCGGTATCGCACCAGCGTCACCGGCTGGCCGTGCTGCTCGAGTGCGAAGGCCTCGTTGCGGATCGTCAGACCGGGCTGCGCCTGCCATTCGACCGAGGGCATCGGCATCCAGCGCTCGCGCAGCGCATGACGCCGGTCGGGGTCGTTGTCGGCCACCGCGGCCTTGCCATCGTCGCCGCGCCAGACCGCCTGCAGCATCGGCCCGCCCTTGAAGGGCTCGAGATTGCCGTACTCGTCGAGCAGCGATTTCTGGCGCCCGGCGGGAATGCCCAGCGCGGTCCAGTAGACCTGTTGCTGGTGCAGCGACGACGGGAACAGCCCGGCATGCGCGCGCGAAGCCGCGATCTCGTAGCGGCGCGTCGGGGTGCGCACCTGCCTGGGCCCGAGCAGCCGCAAGCGGGCGATCGACGGCGCGCCATCGGCCACGTCGCCGAGCACCAGGCGCAAGGCGGTCGGCGTAATCGCGGCCTCGCCGGCGAGCCAGGAGCGCGTGCCGTCGCGGCCCGGGTCCTCGGCCACGACGGTCCAGCGTCCCTGCGCGTCGCGGGCTTCGAGCGTTGCGCCGTTACGCGGCCCGTCCCACCAGACCTCGAGCCCGGCGATGGCGTCAGCGCGCGGCAACTCGAGCGAGAGCTGGCGCGTGCGCGGCGCGGGGCCGCGCGCTTCGACACGCGCGGGCGGCGCGTCCGCGGCGAACAGGCGGGCCCCGTCGACGACCGCGGCCAGACCGTCCAGACGTGGCGCGGCGTCGGCGGCGATCGGCTCGAATTCGAAGATCGAGGTTGCCCAGTCGGAGGACTTCGAGGGGCTCGCGATCCGGATGTAGCGCGCCTGCCGCGCGGGAAAGACGATCAGGTCGGTGTCGCCGCGCGAATCCACACTGGTGTAGGCGACGTCCCAGTGCGTGCCGTCGAGCGAAGTCTGAAGCGTCCAGCGCACCGGAAAACCGCTGTCCCAGAGAATCGAGACGCCGCCGACGTCGGCGGCGCGCCCCAGGTCCACCTGGAACCAGTGCCCGGGCAAGAAGCTGCCGCCCCAGCGCGAGCTACGGTCGCCGTCGATCGCGTGCACCGGCGAGAGCGCCGCCACCTGCGTCGACGACGCGGAGGCCGTCCATTCGCCGCGCGGCGGCAAGGCGGCAGAGACGACGGAGGACCAGGCGAGCAGGGCGGCCAGCAGCGGCTGCGCGATGGATGTGCGCGGCAGCTGCGGGCAAGGCGACGCGGCGCAGCGGGATCGGATGGGCATGCGGGAACCGACGGTCTCTGGGACCCCGACGCTATCACCCGTTGGAACCGGTTACACGCTGCGTTGCGAGCAGGGCGGATGGAGGACACGAGGTCCCCTGGTCATGTGCCGTCATCCCGGCGGTCGCCAGATGACGGCAGTCGGCCGCTGAGCTTTTTTGGCGCGGACCGGCAGCCCGCAAGCCGCGTCCGCTTAGTTCGCCCGGACGTCCCGCACGATCTGCGCCGCGCGCGCGGTGGTCTCGCGCACGCGGGCGTAGTCGCCGGCGGCCAGCCACGCCTTGTCGAGCATCCACGAGCCGCCGATGCACAGCACGTTCGGCTGCGACAGGAACTCGGCCGCGTTCGATTCGGAAATGCCGCCAGTCGGGCAGAAGCGCATGTCGTGCAGCGGACCGGCCAGGCCCTTGAGCATCGCCAGGCCGCCGACCGCGCTCGCCGGGAACAGCTTGCAGTTGCGGAAGCCACGCTCGCGCAGGGCCATGAACTCGGTCGGCGTGGCGGCGCCCGGCACCACCGGAATGTCCGCCGCGGCGAGCGCATCGGCCAGCGCCGCCGGGGTGCCCGGCGTGACCAGGAAATCGGCGCCTGCGTCGATCGAGGCGCGGATGTTCTCCTCGCTCAGGACCGTGCCCGCGCCGATGACGATGCCGGAACGCTCGCGCTTGAGCATCGCCAGCGCTTCAATCGCGACCGGCGTGCGCAGCGTGAGTTCGAGCGTGTTGAGACCGCCTTCGAGCAGTGCATCGGCGATCGCGCGCGCTTCGTCGAGGCTGTGCACGGTGATCACCGGCAGCACGCCGGCGGTGCGCAGGAGTTCGGCGGCGCGGGTCTGGCGCTCGGACATCGGGGACACGTGGGACATCGGCTCAATTATCCTTTTCAGCATGCGGGGCATCGGCGGCCGCAGCATCGGCCCCGAGATCGTATTCGGCGTCGTAATCCCAGGCACCGCCATCGGTGGTGGCCGGGCCGCAGGAGATCGACAGTGCGCCCTGGTCGGCGGGCGTGACGTTGGCGCGGTTGAAGCCGAACAGGTTTCGGCCGTAGTCGGTCGGCGCCGGGGCGGTGTCCGGCGCGGCCGTGCGGCGCGCCCATTCTTCGGCATCGACCAGCGCTTCGAGCGTGCCGGCCTCGCCGTCGAGACGGATGATGTCGCCCTCGCGCACATAGGCGAGCGGGCCGCCGCGCGCGGCTTCCGGCGTCATGTGGATGGCGGCGGGAATCTTGCCCGATGCGCCCGACAGGCGGCCGTCGGTGACCAGTGCCACGCGCCGGCCCTGGTTCTGCAACATGCCCAGCAACGGCGCCAGCGAATGCAGTTCCGGCATGCCGTTGGCTTTGGGACCCTGGTAGCGCACCACGGCGACGAAATCCTGCGGCAGCGCGCCGGCGGCATGCAGGCGGTTGAGCGCCTGCGGCGCATCGACCACCACGGCCGGCGCCTCGATCGAGCGGTACTGCGGCTTCACCGCCGAGAGCTTGATCAGCGAACGCCCGAGGTTGCCGCGCAGCAGGCGCAGACCGCCCTGGGCCTCGAACGGCGCGGAGACCGGACGCAGCACGCCGTCGTCGCCGCTGACCGCCGGGCCGGGCACGTAGTGCACGCGGCCGCCGTCGAGCCTGGGCTCCTCGCCATAGCGCTGCATGCCGCCTTCGGACACGGTGAGGATGTCGCCGTGCATCAGGCCGGCGTCGAGCAGTTCGCGGAACACGTAGGCGTTGCCGCCGGCCGCGTGGTAGCGGTTCACGTCGGCCTCGCCGTTTGGATACACGCGCGCCAGCAGCGGCACGGTCTGCGACAGCAGGTCCATGTCGTCCCAGGTCAGCACGATGCCGGCGGCACGGGCGACCGCGATCCAGTGGATGGTGTGGTTGGTCGAGCCGCCGGTGGCCATCAGCATCGCCACCGCGTTGACGATCGCGCGTTCGTCGATCAGTTCGCCCAGCGGGCGGTAGTCGTCGCCGAGCGCGGTGATCGCCAGTGCGCGCTCGACCGCTTCGCGGGTAAAAGCCTCACGCAGCGGCGTGCCCGGATTGATGAAGGCGGCGCTCGGCAACTGCACGCCCATCGCCTCGAGCATGGTCTGGTTGGAATTGGCGGTGCCGTAGAACGTGCAGGTGCCGGCCGAGTGATAGGACTGCGCCTCGACTTCCAGCAGTTCCTCGCGCGTGGCCTCGCCGGCGGCGTAGCGCTCGCGGACCTCGGCCTTGGTCTTGTTCGGAATGCCGGGCGTCATCGGGCCGCCGGGAATGAAGATCGCCGGCAGATGCCCGTAGGACAGCGCGCCAATCAGCAGGCCGGGCACGATCTTGTCGCAGATGCCCAGGTACACGCTCGAATCGAACATGTCGTGCGACAGCGCGATGGCCGTGGCCTGCGCGATCACGTCGCGCGAGAAAAGCGACAACTCCATGCCGGCACGGCCCTGGGTCACGCCGTCGCACATCGCCGGCACGCCGCCGGCGACCTGCGCGGTGTGGCCGAGTCCGCGCGCGATCTCGCGGATGAATTCCGGATAGGCCTCGTAGGGCTGATGCGCCGACAGCATGTCGTTGTAGGCGGTGACGATGCCGAGGTTGGCGGTCGGCGCGCCGCGCAGGCGCTGCTTGTCGACCGGCCCGCAGGCGGCGAAGCCGTGCGCGAGGTTGGCGCAGCTCAGGCGCCCGCGCAGCGGGCCTTCGTCGCGCATGCGCGCGATGCCTTCGAGATAGGCGCGGCGCGAGGCGGCACTGCGCTTGACGATGCGGTCGGTGACGGACTGGATGGCGGGATGCAGGCTCATGGGCGGCGGCAATGAGACGGAGGGGCGCCCGGGGGCAGGGCGGATGCGCCGCGGAGACGGGCGCGCGATGCTGCGGGCGGGCCGCAGCGGAAACCGGCTGCCCGACTCACGGGCACCAGTGGACGTGCAGTTTTGCGCCCGGCGTGGTGAAGGCGATGCGGGCCGGGAACTCGGTGGCATCGTCGCTCTGCAGCAGACGGTCGAGCAGGGCGCGCTTCTTTTCGCCGCGGATCAGCAGGATGCGCGTGTGCGCGGGCGCCAGGCCCGCAGGCGTCAGGCTGATGCGGCGCTGCCAGTTGCCGGCGCCGGGGCTGCCGCCGGCATCGACGCCGACATAGGGTGAACTCGCCGACAGCGCGCCTTCGAGATCGACCATGCCTGGAAACAGCGATGCGGTGTGGCCGTCGTCGCCCATGCCCAGCACCACCACGCCCGCCGGCTGACGCGCGTGCAGGTTGGCGGTGGCGATCGCCTCGTCGAAGGGACGTCCGGCGCGGGTGATCGTCTCCAGCCGCGCCTTCTGCGCCTTGTTCTGGATCAGCGATTCGCGCAGCAGGCGCGCGTTGCTGTCGGGGTCGTCGGGCAGCAGCCAGCGCTCGTCGACCAGCGCCACGTCGACGCGGTCCCAGGCGATCGGCGACTTCGACAGCGCCGCATACACCGGGCCGGGCGTCTTGCCGCCCGAGAGCAGCAGCCGCGCACGCGCGTTCTGCTCCAGATCGCGTGCGAGCGCGGACGAGATGGCGATCGCGGCGCCCCAGGTCCACTGGGTCGCCGATTCGTAGGCGTGCAGCTGCATGCGCCCATCGTCGCCGATTCCGCCGGAGATGCCAAAGGCGGCGGCGCCGGTCGGGCTCATGCCGCGGCCCTGCGTGCGGCGATCGCCGCGGCGCCCAGCAGGCCCGCGTGCGGGTGCAGCACCGCGACGCTGGGCACGCGGCCCATGTTCGGCGAGAACCGGCCCTTGTGTTCGAAGCGCTGGCGGAAACCCGAATGGCGGATCGAATCGAGCATCTTCGGCACCAGCCCGCCGGTCAGGAACACGCCGTCCCAGGCGCCGAGCGTGAGCACGAGATCGCCCGCGATCGCGCCGAACACCGCGCAGAACACGTCGACCGCGCGGCCGCACAGCGCGTCGCCGGCCGCGGCGCGCGCGGTGATGTCGGCAGGCTGCATCGGGCCCGGATCGACGCCGGCGATCTCGCACAGTGCGCGATGGATGTTGACCAGGCCCGGGCCACAGATCAGCCGCTCGTTGGAGACGCGACCGAACTGCGCCGACAGGCGTTCGAGGATTGCGGTTTCCTCGGGCGTACCCGGCGGAAAGCTGACGTGGCCGCCTTCGGTTTCGAGGGGGTAATGCCGGCCGTCGCGGATCACCAGACCGCCGACGCCCAGCCCGGTGCCCGGGCCGATGACGGCGTAGGTGCAGGGGCCATCGGGGTCCTTGGGCACCGACCACGGCACGCCGCCGACGGCGCTGAAATCGCCGGGCTGCAGCAGCGGAATGGCCATGGCCTGCGCCGCGAAATCGTTGGTCAGCACGACGTCGTCGATGCCGAGCCGTTGTTGCGTGCGCGTGCGCGAGATCACCCAGGGGTGGTTGGTGATGCGCGCATCGTCGCCGTCGACGCGGCCGGCGACCGCGAGTACGGCCCGGGCGATCGCGGCATCGGGCTTGCCGTGGCCGTCGTGGCCGATCCCGTCGAGGTAGTGCAGGGCGGCGTCGGCCAGCGAAGGAAAGTCGGCGACCGGGAAGATCTGCACGGTCTCGAGCTGCAACGGCGTCGGGCTGGTCGTGTCGGCGAGCGCGAAGCGCGCATTCGTGCCGCCGATGTCGGCCAGCAGGGCAAGCGGACCGGTCACGATTTGCGCCCGTTGTGCGTGGTCAGCGTGCGCGGCAGGAACGGTTGCGCCTCGGCCGGACCCCAGCTGCCCGCCGGATAGTCGCGCACCGGCGTGCCGGCTTCGCGCCACGCGGCGCTGACGCTGTCGATCCAGCGCCAGGCGGCCTCGACTTCGTCGTCGCGGACGAACAGGGTCTGGTCGCCCTTGAGCGCGTCGATCATCAGGCGCTCGTAGGCGATGCGGCGCTTGGGCGGCAGCATCGCCAGGTCCAGCGACATCGGCTGCAGCTCGTTGGCCGCCCATTCGGACGCGGCGAGGCTGCCCATCAGGCCGAGTTCGATCGTCTCCTCCGGTTGCAGGCGCACGCGCAGCTGGTTGGCACGCGCGCGCTTGCGCTCGCCCGGCCCGAACAGCCAGTGCGTGACCGGCTTGAAGGTCACCACGACCTCGGTCGTGCGCGAGGGCATGCGCTTACCGGTGACCAGGCGGAACGGCACGCCGGCCCAGCGCCAGTTGTCGATCCACGCGCGCAGGCCGACGAAGGTCTCGACGTCCTCGTGTCCGCCATGGTTGAAGCCCTTGGCCGCCTGGCCGTCGACGACGCCGGCGGTGTACCGGCCGCGTACGCTGTCGGCGTCCGCGTCGGCAGCCGACATCGGTCGCAGCGCGCGCAGGACCTTCTTCTTCTCTTCGCGGATGCTGTCGGTGTCCATTGCCGCGGGCGGCTCCATCGCGATCAGCGCCAGCAGCTGCAGCATGTGGTTCTGGACCATGTCGCGCAGCGCGCCATAGTCGGCGTAGTAACCCTCGCGGCCGTCCACGCCGGCGGTCTCGGCGACGATGATGTCGACCGACTCGATCCAGCGGCGTTCCCACGTCGCCTCGAACAGCGTGTTGCCCAGGCGCAGCGCGAGCAGGTTCTGCACCGGCGCTTTGCCGAGGTAATGATCGATGCGGAAGATCCGCGACTCGTCGAGTGCGGACTTGAGCGTCGCGTCGATTTCCTGCGCGCTGGCCAGGTCGTGGCCGATCGGCTTCTCGAGGACCAGACGCGACGGCGTTTCCAGCAGGCCGGCGGCCTTCAGGCCGCGACAGGCGGAAGCGAACAGGTTCGGCGGCGTCGACAGATAGCTGACCGTCGGGCGATCGGCGAAACGCGACAGCGCGGCGGCCATCGAGTCGGCGTCGCTCAGGTCGACCGGCACGTACTGCACGCGCCGCAGCAGCTCGTCTAGCTGCGCGGCCTCGTAGTCGTCGCCCAGGCGTTCACGCAGCCAAGTGCGGAAGCTGGTGTCGTCGTGCTCGCTGCGGGCGATCGCGATCACCCGGAAGTTGTCGGGCAGCAGCCGGTCGCGCAGCAGGTGCAGCAGGGACGGGAAGAGATAGCGTTGCGCGAGGTCGCCAGTGGCGCCGAACAGCAGCAGGGAATCGTGCATGGGCGCCGGGGCCGCCTCGGGTTCAGGATGGGTGATCACGGAGTGTGTCGCTGGAGACGTCCAGATCGCAACGTGCACCGTAACCGGAAACCGCGAGGTGCGTGTCCAGCGCTGTCATCTGACGCGGGCGCAACGCGGCCCAGGCGGATGGATCCGATCACTGCTTGCACCACGGTGTGCCTCCCGCACGGCCGTCGACTGGATTGAAAACGATTACATGCCAGAATAGCGCAATCGCATGCCGTCGCACCTTCACTGCGAGCGCGGCACGATGCGATCGACGGGCGACAAGGCAACACACTGGGAGCGTGCATGGCACAGGTGCGGTTCGACGCGGTACGGAAGGTCTACCCCAACGGTTACGTGGGTGTGGCAGGCGCAAGCTTCGAGGTCGCCGACGGCGAGCTGCTGGTGCTGGTGGGCCCGTCGGGCTGCGGCAAGTCGACGCTGTTGCGCATGGTCGCGGGGCTGGAGGCGATCAGCGACGGCACGCTGACCATCGGCGATCGCGTGGTCAACGACGTGGCGCCCAAGGACCGCGACATCGCGATGGTGTTCCAGAGCTACGCGCTGTATCCGCACATGAGCGTGGCCGAGAACCTGGCCTTCGGCCTGAAGCTGCGCGGCCAGGCCAAGGCCGACATCGCCGCGCGCGTTGCCGAGGCGGCGCAGGTGCTCGAACTGGACAAGGTGCTCGACCGCAAGCCGGGCCAGCTGTCGGGCGGCCAGCGCCAGCGCGTCGCCCTGGGCCGGGCGCTGGTGCGCCAGCCGCAGGTGTTCCTGCTCGACGAGCCGCTGTCCAACCTCGACGCCAAGCTGCGCAGCGGCATGCGCGTCGAGATCGCACGCCTGCACCGCAAGCTCGGCACGACGATGATCTACGTCACCCACGACCAGATCGAAGCGATGACGCTGGGCCAGCGCATCGTGGTGCTCAAGGACGGCCAGATCCAGCAGATCGACACGCCGATGGCGCTGTACGAGCAGCCGGCCAACCTGTTCGTCGCGACCTTCCTCGGCAGCCCGGCGATGAACGTGCTGCGCGGCACGCTGGCGCAGACCGCGGCCGGCTGGCGCTTCGATGCGGGCGAGGGCATCACGCTCGCGCTCGGCGATGCCGGATTCCCGGCCGGCTGGGACGGCCGCACGGTCGATCTGGGCATCCGCCCCGAACACCTGCTGCCCGCGAGCGAGGCCGAGGCGTCGCTGTCGCCGGTGGTCGAAGTGGTGGAACCGGTGGGCAGCGAAGTCTTCGTCAACCTGCGCCTGGGCAGCCACGCCCTGATCGCGCGCCTGCCGCCCGATCGCGTGCCGGTGCCGGGCGAGACGTTGCCGCTGTCGATCCCTGCCGGGCGCGTGCATGCCTTCGATGTCGAGACAGGTGCGCGACTGGTGTCATCGGCCTGCTGAGGCTCCGCTGCATCCCGCCCGGATGAGCGCCGCTCGCACCATCTCACCGTCGCTCCGGGCGACGCGGGCATCCAGCGGCTTCCAGTCGCAAGATTTGCGAGAAGGCACCGGATTCCCGCGTGACCAGACGTGCGTCTGTGGGAATCCGCCGGAGCGACGGGCGTCAGGAGGCGTGCGGCTGCCGAACCCTGTTGGCGCGCCCGTGCGTCGCTATACTGGTCGCTTGCGCGCGCTAGCGGCGTTTCATCCTTGTGGAATCAATCCCTTGCGGTGATGACCTCGCGTAACGCGTGATACGCACTTCGTCATCCATCGCGCCGCACAGGCGCCAAGAGGCCACCGACGCCCGCATGCGCCTGTCCACCATCAAGCTCGCCGGTTTCAAATCCTTCGTCGATCCGACGACGCTGCACCTGCCGACCAACATGACCGGCGTGGTGGGGCCCAACGGCTGCGGCAAGTCGAACATCATCGATGCGGTGCGCTGGGTCATGGGCGAGTCCTCGGCCAGTCGCCTGCGCGGCGACTCGCTGACCGACGTGATCTTCGCCGGCTCCACGGCGCGCAAGCCGGTGTCGCAGGCGATGGTCGAGCTGGTGTTCGACAACTCCGACCACACGATCCAGGGCGAGTACGCCGCGTTCAACGAGATCTCGGTCAAGCGCACCGTCAGCCGCGACGGGCAGAGCGGCTATTACCTCAACGGCACCAAGTGCCGCCGCCGCGACATCACCGATCTGTTCCTGGGCACAGGCCTGGGCCCGCGCAGCTACTCGATCATCGAGCAAGGCATGATCTCGCAGGTCATCGACGCCAAGCCCGAGGAACTGCGCGTCTATCTCGAGGAAGCGGCCGGCATCTCCAAGTACAAGGAGCGCCGCAAGGAGACCGAGACCCGTATCCGCCATACCCGCGAGAACCTCGACCGCCTGAGCGACCTGCGCGAGGAAGTGGGCAAGCAGCTGCAGCATCTCGCGCGGCAGGCGAAACAGGCCGAGCAGTACACCGCGATCCAGGCCGAGCGCCGTATCCGCGATGCCGAGTGGAAGGCGCTGGAATGGCGCACGCTCGATTCGCGCCTGCGCGCGCTGCGCGAGGGTCTGGCGCAGGAAGAGACCAAGCTCGAGCAGATCATCGCCGAGCAGCGCGAGGCCGAACGCGAGATCGAGACCGGCCGCGAGCGTCGCCACGAGGCCAGCGAAGGCCTCAATCGCGCGCAGGCCGAGAGCTACGAGGTCAGCGGTGCGCTGGCGCGGCTCGAGCAGCAGATCCAGCACCAGCGTGAACTGTCCGCGCGCCTGCTCAAGGCCCGGGATGAGGCGCAGGCGCAGCTGGCCGAGATCGGCCAGCACATCGACCAGGACCAGCTGCGCCTCGATACGCTGCACGAGAGCATCGCCGACGCCGAGCCGCGTCTGGAACAACTGCAGGACGACGACGCGGTGCGCCAGGACGCGCTGCGCGACGCCGAAACCGCGCTCGGCGACTGGCAGTCGCGCTGGGAAGCGCACAACCGCGAGCAGGGCGAGGCGGCCCGTGCCGGAGACGTCGAACGCACCCGCGTCGACTACCTCGACAAGCAGGCGCTCGAAGCCGATCGCCGCCGCGAGCAGTTGCAGTCCGAACGCGCCGGTCTCGATCTCGATGCATTGAGCGAGGCCTTCTCCGACCTGCAGATCCGCCACGACGAGCAGAAAGCGGCGCTGGACACGCTTGGCGACGACCTCGAAACGCGCAAGGCCGCCGCCGTCGATCTGCAGGACGCACAGCGCGCCGCGCAGGAAGAGCTGTCGGGCGTGCGCAAGCGCGCGCAGGAAGCCCGCGGCCGTCTGGCCTCGCTGGAGACGCTGCAGAATGCTGCGCTCGGCCAGGAGCAGGGCGCCGCGGTGGAGTGGCTGCGCCAGCGCGGGCTGGATTCATCGGCACGCGTGGGCGAGAAGCTGCGCGTGGAATCGGGCTGGGAATTCGCGGTCGAAAGCGCGCTGGGCCAACTGATTGAAGGCGTGCTGGTCGAGGGCGACGGCGTGCCGGCCGACCTGGTCGATGCGCTGGGCGAACTCGGCGAGAGCCGTTTGGCGCTGGTCTCGGCCGAGACCGGCAGCGACACCTTCCCGTCGACCTCGCTGGCGGCGAAGGTGCAGGGTCCGCTGGCGATCCGCCGCCTGCTTGCGCGCCTGCACGTGGCCGAAACCCTCGCCGAAGCGCGCGCGCTGCAGGCGGGCCTGAGCGACGGCGATTCGGTGATCACCCGCAGCGGCGAGCGACTGGGCGCGGGCTGGGTGCGCGTGTCGCGCTCGGGCGCGGCCAAGCAGGGTGCGCTGCTGCGCGAGCGCGAAATCCAGTCGCTGCGCGAGGAGATCGCGACGCTGCAGGAACAGGAGCAGTCGCTTGAATCGCGCATCGCGCAGGGCCGCGAACAGCTGCTCGGCGTCGAGCAGCAGCGCGAGGAAGCGCAGCGCGCGTTGTACGTCGCCCATCGCAGCGTGTCCGAGCTCGCCGGCCAGGTGCAGAGCCAGCAGGGCCGGGTGGAAGCCGCGCGCAACCGCCTCGAACGCATCGATGCCGATCTCGCGCAGTTGCACGAGACCCTCGACGACGCCGCACAGCAGACCTCCGAGGCGCGCGTGCGGCTGGAAGACGCCGTCGATCGTATGGCCGAACTGGAAGCCGCGCGGTCCGCGCTCGAAGCCGAGCGCCGCAATCTGGGCGAGGCCCGCGAACAGGCGCGCGCCGCCGCACGTGAATCGCGCGATACCGCGCATGCACTGGCGCTGACGCTGGAATCGCAGCGCGCCCAGATCACCTCGCTGACCCAGACGCTGGCGCGCATGGGCGGCCAGCGCGGGCAGATCGACAATCGCCTCGGCGAACTCTCCGCCCAGCTCGCCAGCGGCGATTCGCCGGTCGACACGCTGGAGCAGCAGCGCCAGGTCACGCTGGAAGAGCGCGTCCGCACCGAGCGCGCGCTGGCCGAGGCCCGCTCCGCGCTGGAAGGCGTGGACAACGAACTGCGCACTTTCGAACAGGTCCGCCAGCAGCGCGACGCGCAGGCGCTGACCCAGCGCGAGGCCATCGGCCAGCGCCGGCTCGACCAGCAGGCGCTGGTGATCGCCGCCGACCAGCTGGCTGCCCAGGTGGTCGAGGCCGGTTTCGTCGTCGAGGACGTGTTGAACGGCCTCGACGATGCGGCGAACGCCAAGGACTGGGAGAAGACGGTCACCGATTTCGACGCGCGGCTGCGTCGCCTGGAGCCGGTCAACCTCGCGGCGATCGCCGAACATGCCGAGGCTGCGCAGCGCAAGGAGTACCTCGACGCGCAGGACGCCGACCTCAACTCGGCGCTCGAGACACTGGAAGAGGCGATCCGCAAGATCGACCGCGAGACCCGCGGCCGCTTCAAGGACACCTTCGACAAGGTCAATGCCGGCGTGCAGGCGCTGTACCCGCGCCTGTTCGGTGGCGGCCACGCGTATCTGGAGCTGACCGGCGACGACCTGCTCGACACGGGCGTGGCGATCATGGCGCGCCCGCCGGGCAAGCGCGTGTCCAACATCTCGCTGCTGTCCGGCGGCGAGAAGGCGATGACCGCGGTCGCGCTGGTGTTCTCGATCTTCCAGCTCAATCCGGCGCCGTTCTGCCTGCTCGACGAGGTGGACGCGCCGCTCGACGAGGCCAACGTCGGCCGCTTCACCGCCATGGTCAAGGAGATGAGCGAGGCCGTGCAGTTCCTGTTCGTCAGCCACAACAAGGCGACGATGGAAGCCGCCTCGCAGCTCAGCGGCGTGACCATGCGCGAGCCGGGTGTGAGCCGTCTGGTGTCGGTCGACCTCGCCGAGGCCGCGCGACTGGCCGGCGCCGCCTGAGCCCTGTCATCATGTGCCGCGACCGCGTGGGCAACCCCGCGCGGTCCTCATGCCCACGTGCACATCGCGTGCGCATAATGAACGACCCTGAAGGAGAGCTGCGCGAATGACCGACGAGTGGATGTTGCGGATCGGGATCTTCGTGGCCGGCGGTCTGCTGATGATCGCCATGTGGTATTTCGGCACCCGGCCGCGCAACGGCCAGGGACGTCGCGTCGTCAGCAACGACGAGCGCGAGCAGCGTCTGGAGCCCACGCTCGGCGCGCAGCTGGAACAGGATCTCGGCGAAGCGGGCGTTCCGCGCGCCGAAGGCGATACCGATGCCGTGCAGGCCGAGATGGACCTGCTCGACCAGACCGTCGGCGCCGTCTCGCCGAACAGCGAACTGGGCAAGCGCAACACAGACGACTTCGACAAGATCGTCACCCTGTATATCGCCGCGCGTGCCGGCAACGTGCTGCGCGGCCCGGATATCGTCGTCGCCGCCGAGAAGACCGGTCTGACCTACGGCCACATGAACGTCTTCCACCGTCTCGTCGACGGGCACCCCGAGCGCGGCCCGATCTTCAGTGTCGCCAACATCCGCAGTCCCGGCAGCTTCGACATGGGCGAGATCCAGACCCTCGAAACGCCGGCGATCGCGTTCTTCCTGACCCTGCCGGCGCCGGTCCGCGCTCTCGATGCCTGGGACGCGATGTTGCCCACCGCCGAACGCATGGCTGAACTGCTCGACGGCGTGCTGCTGGACGAACAGCGCAACGCGCTGGGCCGCCAGCGCATCGCCGGCCTGCGCGACGAACTGCGCAGCTGGGACCGCGAGCATGAAGTCCCGCCGGTGACGCGCAGCCCGCGCTGGTGACACCGGCGCGATGTCGATCATCGGCATCAGCCATCTGACCTTCGTCGTCCACGACCTCGACCGCAGCGCCCGGCTGCTGGTCGAAGGTCTGGGCGCGCGCGAGGTCTACGACAGCGGTGCGGACGTGCACTCGCTGTCGCCCTGGAAGGTCTTTGTGGCGGACGGCGTGTGAGCCGCACTGACAGCGGCGCGCTCGAAGCGCGGCTGGAGCTCTGTTACGCGGCCCGAGAGCGAACCGGCTGAGTCTCGCGTACGCACGATCGATTCAACGACGTCACGGACCTGCGCCTTCCCCCGTCCACGGGGGAAGGATGGGATGGGGGCGAACGGTCCGGCCGCGGCACGGCGACATCTCGGGCGAAATCTCTGGCGACATCGCGGCGTATCGGTTTCCGACGCGTGTGATGGCGTGTCCCCGCCCAATCCTCCCGTGCAAGCCGGGGAAGGCCAGGTCGACGAGCGGCGCGCGCGTGAGCCGCGCGACGACCCCGCCGCCCTACAATTCGACGCATGTCCAAGCCATCTCCCGCCAACCGCGTCGCCGAGCTGCGTGCGCGGATCGAAGACGCCAACCACCGCTACTACGTGCTCGACGATCCATCGATCCCGGACGCCGACTACGACGCGCTGATGCGCGAGCTCGAAGCGCTGGAAGCCGCGCATCCCGACCTCGCCAGCGACGACTCGCCGACGCGGACCGTGGGCGCGCGACCGGACGGCGGCTTTCCCGAGGTCCGCCACGTCATTCCGATGCTGTCGCTGGCCAACGCCTTCGAGACCGCGGATGTGGCCGAGGACGCCGACGACCGCGCACGCTACGCCGAGGTCGCCGATTTCGAACGCCGTATCGAACAGAAGCTCGACATCGCTGCGCCGGTGTTTTCGGTCGAACCGAAGCTCGACGGTCTGGCGATCAGCCTGCGCTACGAGGACGGCGTGTTCGTGCAGGGCGCGACCCGCGGCGACGGCGCCACGGGCGAGAACGTCACCGCGAACCTGCGCCAGGTGCGCGCGGTGCCGCTGAAGCTGCGCGACACCGGCACGCCGCCGCCGGCGGTGCTGGAAGTGCGCGGCGAGATCTACATGCCGCGCAAGGCCTTCGAGGCCTGGAACGCGAAGGCGCTCGACAACAACGAAAAGCTGCTGGCCAATCCGCGCAACGGGGCGGCTGGTTCGTTGCGCCAGCTCGATCCCGCGGTCACGCGCCGTCGTCCGCTGGCCTTCTTCGCATACTCGATCGGCGAGGTGCGCGGGCTGGAGCTGCCGGAAACACATTCGCAGACGCTGGCGATGCTGCGCGACTTCGGGTTTCCCATCGCGCCCGAAGTCGACACCGCGACCGGCTTCGACGGCCTGATCGCGTATTTCCGGCGCATCGGCAAGGCCCGCGACGCGCTGCCTTACGACATCGACGGCGTGGTCTACAAGCTCGACGACTACGACCAGCAGGCAACGATGGGCTTCGTGTCCCGTGCGCCGCGCTGGGCGCTTGCGCACAAGTTTCCGGCGCAGGAACAGTCCACCGTGCTGCGCGCGATCGAAGTGCAGGTGGGCCGCACCGGCGCGATCACCCCGGTTGCGCGACTCGAGCCGGTACAGGTCGCGGGCGTCACGGTCACCAATGCCACGTTGCACAACGAGGACCAGATCCGACGGCTCGATGCGCGTGAGGGCGACACGGTGATCGTGCGCCGCGCCGGCGACGTGATTCCCGAAATCGTGCGCGTGATCGAAGCGGAGCGTCCCGCCGGCACCGTCGAATGGACCATGCCGGCGACGTGCCCGGTCTGCGGGTCCGGACTGGTGCGCGAGGAGGGTGCGTCGGCCTGGCGCTGCACCGGTGGGCTGACCTGTCCGGCGCAACGCAAGGAGGCCGTGCGCCACTTCGCGTCGCGTCGCGCGATGGACATCGAGGGCCTGGGCGACAAGCAGGCCGAGGCGCTGGTCGAGTTCGGCTTCGTGCATTCGCCGGCCGATCTCTTCGCGCTGACGGTCGAAGACCTCGTGCGCATGAAGACCGCGCTCGATGCCGCGACCGCGGCCGACTTCGCGCAGGCGGTTGCCGACAGCAAGGGTGCGCTGACGCTCGACGCCAAGGGTGAGACCGTGCTCGCGCAAGAAATGCCCGCGTGGAAGGACGCCGCATTCCTGCGCGCGCATCTGGCCGTCGATACGAGCGGCAAGCTGGCGACCAAATGGGCCGAGAACCTCGTGGCCGGCATCGATGCCAGCCGCACCACCACCTTGCCGCGCTTTCTGTTCGCGCTGGGCATTCCGCATCTGGGCGAGACGACTGCGAAATCCCTGGCGCAGTGGCTGGGCACGCTCGACTTCGTCCGCACCACGCCGGCGGTCCTGCTGCAGGCGCTGCCCGACATTGGCGGCGAAGTCGCGCGTTCGATCGCGACCTTCTTCGAGCAGCCGGGCAACGTCGAGGTCGTCGACGCCTTGCTCGCGGCCGGTATCACGTTCACAGACGAGGCGCCGCCGTCGGCCGCGCTGCGCGAGCGGCTGGGCCTGGCGCATCTGCTGGTCGCGCTGCCGGTCGACAAGCTCGGCGGCAAGAGCGCCGAGCGCCTGGCCGAGACCTACGGCACGCTCGATGCGCTGCTTCGTGCGAACGCCAGCGGCTGGACCGGCGCCGGGCTCTCGACGGCCGGTGCCGACAATCTCTCCGCCTATCTGGCGGACCGCGAAGCACTGCAGCAACTGCGCGATACGGACGCGGCAATGCGCCGCTTGCTCGACGCCGCGCCCGCGACGGTCGCCAAGGCCAGCGGGCCGCTCGATGGCAAGACCGTCGTGCTGACCGGCAGCCTGGAGGCGATGACGCGCGACGAGGCCGGCGAACAACTCGAGGCGCTGGGCGCGAAGATCGCCGGCAGCGTGTCGAAGAAAACGTCGCTGGTTGTCGCCGGTGAGGCGGCCGGCTCCAAGCTCGCCAAGGCGCAGGAACTCGGCGTCGAGGTCTGGGACGAAGCGCAGCTGCTGGCGTTTCTGGCGAAGCACGCGTGACCGCACACGCACCGTCCGCGACCTTCGACACGCTGCGGCTGCGGGCGCGACTCAACGCGACCGTGCGCGCCTTCTTCGCCGAGCGCGGCGTCGTCGAAGTCGAAACGCCGATGCTGTCGCAGGCCGGCAATACCGATCCCAATGTCGCCAGCTTCAGCACGCAGTTCAGCGGCCACGTCTCGGCGGGGTCGCGCACGCGCTGGTTGCGCACCTCGCCCGAGTTCCCGCTCAAGCGCCTGCTCGCCGCGGGTTTCGGCGACTGCTACGAACTCGGCCGCGTGTTCCGCGACGGCGAGGCCGGCGGCCGACACAACCCCGAATTCACGATGCTGGAGTGGTATCGCGTGGGCTGGGACCAGTTCCAGCTCGCCGACGAGACCGTTGCGCTGGTGCAGGGCGCACTGGCGCTGGTGGAACGCCGCGCCGATGTCGTGCAGATGAGCTATCGCGCGCTCTATCTCGACACGCTCGGTCTCGATCCGGTGACCGCCACCGATGCCGAACTGCAGGCCGCGCTCGGCGATGTCCGGATCGATCCGGAAGGGCTCGGCCGCGACGACTGGCTGGACCTGCTGATGACCCATCGCATCCAGCCGGCGAACCCCGACGACCGCATCCTCGTGGTCCAGGACTATCCGGCTTCGCAATGCATGCTCGCGCGTGTGGTCGAGCGCGACGGCGTGCCGGTGGCCGAGCGCTACGAGCTGTATCTCGGTGCGCTGGAACTGGCCAACGGCTACCACGAGCTCGCCGACGGCGCGGAGCAGCGCGCCCGCTTCGAGCGCGACCATGCGGTCCGACGTTCGCGTGGCGCTGATCTGCCGGTGATCGACGAAGCCTTGCTCGATGCGCTGGATATGGGATTTCCGGACTGCGCCGGCGTCGCGCTGGGCGTGGACCGGTTGATGATGGCGATGCTGGGGACGGGGCGGATCGCGGATGTGGTCGCGTTCGATTTCGGGCGGGCGTAGTCGCTCGCGCGGTTCCGGCAGCTCATCAAAACGCATCGTCGTCATGCCTGCGGCTCTCAACAGAGGCATGTCTGTTAACGCGGGCACCCATTTCGATCCGGCTTCAGGCCTGGCTTTGGCTTGACTCTAGCTCTGGCTTGGCTTGGCTCGGCTTCACGCCTTTGATTTCAATCGAGCCGTAGAGCGAGCAGAGCATCGCAGGACGACGGGGTCGTAGAGCAGCCCATGTCTGAGCGCAGCGAGTTTGGGCTGCGTGCCCCGTCGGCCGAGAAGCGCAGGGGACCGATGCGGCTTCATCGCATCGGATCGCGTCCGGCGAAGGCGGTTTGACTCACGCCTTCGGCGTTCGCCCTTCGGGCCGGCTTCGCCGTTCGCCAGCGCATACGCGCTGTCGTGCTTCCTTTTGACAAGACAAAAGGAAGCCGCGCGCGAAGCGTGCGGAAGCCTTGGGTTTGATCTTGATCCTGCTTTTTCAAAGCTTTCAAAGCGAAGAGCAAATGCCAACGCAAGTGCACGGCTTTCGCCCGCTGCGCGTGCGAGTTTCTTTTGGCGGGACCCAAAAGAAACCAAAAGGTCCCTTCGCCGGACGCGATCCGCCGCATGAAGCCGCGGCGGTCTCCTGCGCGCTTCGCCTGCCGCGGCACGCAGCCCAAACTCGCTGCGCTCAGACATGGGCTGCTCTACGGCCGCGCCAGACTCCAGTGCTCGGCCCGCTTTACGGCTCGCAGGTCAAAGTCAAAGGCCGAAGCCGAAGCCGAAGCCGAAGCCAAGCCGAAGCCAAGCCAAGCCAAGCCAAGCCAGAGCCAGAGCCAGAGCCAGAGCCGCAAGACAAACCCTGCATCCAAGAATTCCCGCTTTCGCGCGAAGGACGGCGACCCGGTGCGTTGGAAACGCTCCCTGCTGGTCCAGATCCACAACGAACCAGTCCTGCCGACAGCAATCCAACCGCCTCGATTTACAATGTCCCCATGAACGCATCCCCCCTCGATTTCGACCGCTACGACCACATCCGCCCGATCCTCTGGACCGGCGACACGCTCGAACTGCTGGACCAGCGCAAGTTGCCGTTCGTGGTCGAGCACGTCACCTGCACGACCAGCGACGAAGTCGCCGAAGCGATCCATGCGCTGACCGTGCGCGGCGCGCCGGCGATCGGTATCGCGGCGGCGTGGGGCGCGGTGCTCGGCGCGCGCGAGATCGAAGCGGAGAATGGTGAAGCGGCGCTGATGAAGCTCGAGCCCGCGTTGCAGCGGCTCAACGCGGCGCGGCCGACCGCGGTGAACCTCGCCTGGGCGCTGGCGCGCATGCGCCGGGTGCTGGCGACCTCGGGCGCGGACTGGCGCGAGGTGCTGGCGCGCGAGGCGCAGGCGATCGCGGAAGAAGACCTGGCCGCGAACCGGCACATGGGTGCGCTGGGTGCGGACCTGATCGCGCCGGGCAGCGGCGTCATGACCCATTGTAATACCGGCTCGCTGGCCACGGCCGGCTTCGGCACCGCACTGGGCGTGATCCGCGCAGGCATGGCGCAGGGCCGCATCGGCAAGGTCTTCGCCGGCGAAACGCGTCCCTGGCTGCAGGGCGCGCGGCTGACGGTGTGGGAGCTGCAGCAGGATGGCATCGACGCGACGCTGATCGCCGACGCCGCGGCCGCGCATCTGATGAAGACCGGCGCGGTGCAGTGGATCGTCGTCGGCGCCGACCGCATCTGCGCCAACGGCGACACCGCCAACAAGATCGGCACCTACCAGCTCGCGATCGCCGCGCGCCACCACGGGGTGAAGTTCATGGTCGTCGCGCCGTCGTCGACCGTCGACATGGACACGCCGTCGGGCGATCTGATCGAGATCGAGCAGCGAGATCCGGGCGAACTGTTCGGCGTCGGCGGCAGCCGCACCGTGGCCGAAGGCATCCAGGCCTGGAATCCGGTATTCGACGTGACGCCGGGCGAGCTCATCGACGCGATCGTGACCCAGCAGGGCGTCGTCGAACGCCCGACCACGGCCTCGATGCGGGCGCTGTTCAACGCCTGAACCGCGCGCACGCGGCGCTGTCGACGGACGCTTGCGCCCGGTATTGCGCGGATCGGGCGAAAATCGGGCCGCGGAATGCGCGCAAGTCCTTGTTTTGACGTTGGAAAGCCGCCCGTCGAGGGCGGCTTTCGTGCTATGATTTCCTGTCGTTTTGATCGCGTTGCCGGCGGCCGGTACGCGCCGCGCCGGTACCCTGTGTCCGGCGCCGGAAAACCGGACCGCGCAGACAGGATGCAAACCCTCTAGATGGTCGATTCCGCGAAAGAAATCATCCCCGTCAACCTCGAAGACGAGATGCGCCGCAGCTACCTCGATTACGCCATGAGCGTGATCGTGGGGCGCGCACTTCCCGACGTCCGCGATGGCCTCAAGCCGGTGCATCGCCGCGTGCTGTTCGCGATGAATGAACTGGGCGCGCACAGCAACAAGCCCTACTTCAAGTCGGCGCGTATCGTCGGCGACGTCATCGGTAAGTACCACCCGCACGGCGACCAGTCGGTCTACGACACGCTGGTGCGCATGGCCCAGCCGTTCTCGCTGCGCTACCTGCTGGTGGACGGCCAGGGCAACTTCGGTTCGGTCGACGGCGACTCCGCCGCGGCGATGCGTTACACCGAGGCGCGCATGTCGCGCCTCACGCACGAACTGATGGCCGATATCGACAAGGACACCGTCGATTTCCAGCCCAACTACGACGAGAAGGAACTCGAGCCGTCGGTCATGCCGACGCGCTTCCCGAACCTGCTGGTCAACGGTTCGGCCGGTATCGCGGTCGGCATGGCGACGAACATCCCGCCGCACAATCTCGGTGAAGTGGTCGATGCGCTGATCGCGCTGATCGACAATCCCGAGATCGACATCGACGGCCTGATGGAGTTCATCCCGGGCCCGGATTTCCCCACTGCCGGCATCATCAACGGCGTCGGTGGCATCCACATCGCCTACCGCACCGGCCGTGGCCGTGTGCGCATGCGTGCGCGTGCGGAAGTCGAAGTCGCCGACAACGGCCGCGAGGCGATCGCGGTCACCGAGATTCCCTACCAGGTCAACAAGGCGCGGCTGATCGAGAAGATCGCCGAGCTGGTCAAGGAAAAGAAGCTCGAAGGCATCAGCGAGCTGCGCGACGAGTCCGACAAGGACGGCATGCGCATCTACATCGAGATCAAGCGTGGCGATTCGGCCGAGGTGGTGCTCAACAACCTCTACTCGCAGACGCAGATGGAGTCGGTGTTCGGCATCAACATGGTGGCGATCGTCGAAGGCCGCCCGCAGCTGCTGAACCTCAAGCAGATCCTCGAGGCCTTCGTCCGTCACCGCCGCGAAGTGGTCACGCGCCGGACGATCTTCGAGCTGCGCAAGGCGCGCAACCGCGCCCACATCCTCGAAGGTCTGACGGTCGCGCTCGCCAACATCGACGAGATGATCGAGCTGATCAAGACCTCGGAGAATCCGCAGGTCGCCAAGGAGCGCATGCTCAGCAGGCGCTGGGAAGCCGGCCTGGTGGGCGCGCTGCTCGCGGCCAGCGGTGCGGAAGCCTCGCGTCCGGAAGACCTGCCCGACGGCGTGGGCCTGTCCGAGGGTTTCTACCAGCTGACCGATACCCAGGCGCAGCAGATCCTCGAGATGCGTCTGCACCGCCTGACCGGGCTGGAGCAGGACCGCCTGACCGACGAGTACAAGCAGCTGCTGGAGACGATCCGCGGCCTGATCGAGATCCTCGAGGATCCCGAAGTGCTGCTGGAGGTCATCCGCACCGAGCTGCGCAACGTCAAGGAAGAGTTTGGCGACGAACGCCGCAGCGAGATCCGCGCCAGCGAGGAAGACCTGGACATCCTCGATCTCATCGCGCCCGAGGACGTGGTGGTCACGCTGTCGCACTCGGGCTACGTCAAGCGCCAGCCGGTCAGCGCCTATCGCGCGCAGAAGCGCGGTGGCCGGGGCCGCAACGCGGCGGCGACCAAGGACGAGGATTTCATCGAGCAGCTGTGGCTGGTCAACACCCACGACACGCTGCTGACCTTCACCAGCGCCGGTCGCGTGTTCTGGCTGCCGGTGCACCAGTTGCCCGACGCCGGCCCCACCGCGCGCGGCCGTCCGATCATCAACTGGATTCCGCTGGAAGCCGACGAGAAGGTGCAGGCCGTGGTGCCGGTGCGCGAATACATCGACGGCCAGTACGTGTTCTTCGCCACGCGCGCAGGCACGGTCAAGAAGACCCCGCTGACCGAGTTCGCCTATCGTCTGGCGCGCGGCAAGATCGCGATCCGCCTCGACGAGGGCGATGCGCTGGTCGGCGTCGCGCTGACCGACGGCGACCGCGACGTGCTGCTGTTCGCGTCCAATGGCAAGACCGTGCGTTTCGGCGAGGATCGCGTGCGTTCGATGGGCCGCACCGCCGGTGGCGTGCGCGGCATCCGTCTGGCGAAGGGCGAGCAGGTCGTCAGCCTGATCGTCGCCGAGAGCGCCGGTGGCATCGAGGACGAGTCGGAAGAGAGCGTCGAGGACTTGGTGGTCGAGGCGAATGGCGAAGTCGCGGTCGAAACCGGTGCCGGCGACGACATTCCCTACATCCTCACCGCGACCGAAAACGGCTACGGCAAGCGCACGCCGCTGTCGGAATACCCGCGCAAGGGCCGTGGTACGCAGGGCGTCATCGGCATCCAGACGACCGAACGCAACGGCCCGCTGGTCGGTGCGGTCCTGCTGCGCAACCACGACGAGGTGCTGCTGATCTCCAACGGCGGCACCTTGGTGCGCACGCGCGCGTCGGAAATCGCCCGCGTCGGTCGCAACACCCAGGGCGTCACCCTGATGCGCGTGTCCAAGGACGAGCGTCTGCAGGGCATCGAGCGCGTCGACGGTTCGATCGACGACGCCGACGAGGTGGAGGCGCTGCCGCCGGGCGATGCGCCGGCGACGGACGCACCGACCGCCTCACCCTGATCCAGGGAAAATCGCGACACGCAGAAGGGCCGGCATTGCCGGCCCTTCCGCCGTCCAGACGCCGCATTCCGGACGTGGCCGCGCTCTATACTCGCGGCCATCGCCCAGCAGCGGAGTACAGCGGATGTCCTTCGGAACCCGACGCGCTGCGTGGCGTCTGCACGGTCTTCTCGCCGCGTGTGCGGTGCTGCTGCTCGTCCTGGGCCTGCCGGCCTGCGAGCGCGACAGCGCTGGGCAGACGCCGGGCGTCAGCGGTGAGGCCATCCGGACCAAGCGCGAGACGATCGAAGGTTTCGGGCTGGTCCGCGCCTTTCCCGACCAGCGCGACGGCGCGCTGTCGCTGGCGCTGGAGTTCTCCGAAAGTCTGGTGGGTACCCAGGATTTCGACGCACTGGTGACCTTCACCGACGGTTCGGCGCGTGAGGGCAGTTGGACGCTCGACGACGACGGCAAGGTCCTGCGCTTCCCGCACGTCGAGGCCAACCGCGATTACACGGTGCGGATTTCCGGCAAGCTTGCCTCGGCTGGTGGCGACACGCTGGGCGCGGACATCGAACGCAAGGTGTTCACCGGCGAGCTCGACCCGGTGGTCGGCTTCGCCTCGCAGGGCAGCGTGCTGCCGGCAAAGGAATCGCGCGGTCTGCCGATCGTGTCGATCAACGTCGACGAGGTGGACGTCGAGTTCCTGCGCGTCGACGACGAATCGCTCCCGGCCTTCCTGACCCAGTACCAGCGGGGCGGACGCCGCGGCAGCTGGGAACTCGACAACCGCTGGGGCGAGAACACGCCGCTGTCGAAGCTCGCCAGGCCGGTCTACGTCAACCGCTTCGCGATCGACGGCGCGCGCAACGAGCGCGTGCTGACCTACCTGCCGCTGCAGGACATCCGCGAGTTGCAGCAGCCGGGTCTGTACTTCGCGGTGATGAAGCAGGCTGGCGCATTCGCGGACCAGTACGAAACCGCGTTCTTCACCGTCAGCGACATCGGCCTGCACGCGCGCGCATACGGCGAGAAGCTGTTCGTGCACACCGCGTCGCTGCAGTCCGGCGCACCGATCGGGAATGCGGAACTGCGCGTGCTCGATGCCAAGGGCGCGCCGGTATACCGCGCCAGCACCGACGCCAAGGGCAACGCGATGCTGGACTACACGCTGGACGCCGGCCACGTGCTCGTGGCCAGTCGTGCCAGCGACATCTCGCTGCTGCCCTTCAACCAGCCGGCGCTGGACCTGTCGGAGTTCGCGGTCAGCGGCCGCGAGCAGGCGTGGTTCGACGTGTTCGCCTGGTCGGGCCGCGATCTGTACCGCCCCGGCGAAACCGTGCGCGTGTCGGCGCTGCTGCGCGACCAGGACGGGCGCCCGGTCGCACAGAAAGAGGGTCGGTCGCAGGCCCTGTTCGCGCGTCTGCGCCAGCCCGACGGCAAGACCTTCTTCGAGACGCGCGTCGAGCCGGGCGAGGGCGGCTACTTCCGTTTCGAGCGCGAGATTCCGGTCGATGCGCCGACGGGCAGCTGGCGCGTCGAGTTCCGCACCGATCCCGCCGCGCGCGAAGCCGTGCAGGGCATGACGCTGCGCATCGAGGAGTTCCTGCCCGAACGCATGAAGCTCGACCTCGACGCACAGGCGGTGCTGCGCCCGGGCGAGCCGCTGAAGCTGCAGGCCACCGGCGCCTACCTCTACGGCGCGCCGGCCAGCGGCAACCGCTTCACCGCGCGACTGGCGCTGGCGGTCGAGCGTTCGCCGGTCGAGGGCCTGCCGGGCTTCGTGTTCGGCGACGCGACGGTCGATCTGCCGCGCGAGGCCAGGGACGTCGCCGATGACAGCTTCGACGCGCAGGGCCGTTTCTCCGTCGACATTCCGTTGCCCGAGGAAGCGAAGCCGACGACGCCGATCGCCGCGATCGTGTCCGGCAGCCTGTACGAGACCGGCGGTCGCAACGTCAACCGCACGCTCAAGCGCGTGCTGTGGCCGGCCGATGCGCTGGTCGGCGTGCGCCCGCTGTTCGAGCCGGACGACGGCGCGGATCCCAACAGCAACGCCCGCTTCGAGCTGGTGCGCGTCGGCGCCGACGGCAAGCCGCGTCCGCAGGCCGGCCTCAAGGTCTCGCTGATCCGCGAGCATCGCGATTACCACTGGCGCAACGACGACGCCGGCTGGCGCTACGAGTTCACCCGCCGCTTCGAGACCGTCGAGACGCGCACGCTCGATGCCGGCAGCGATGCCACGCGCTTCGATTTCCCGGTGGAATGGGGCGAGTACCGCATCGACGTCGAGGACCCGGCGACGAAGCTGATCTCTCGTTATCCCTTCCGCGCCGGCTGGAGCTGGGACGACGGCAACCGCGGGCTCGATGCACGCCCTGACAAGGTCAAGGTCGCGCTCGACAAGGCGGGCTACCGCGCCGGCGACACGATGCGTGTCACGGTCACGCCGCCGCACCCGGGCAAGGGCCTGCTGATGGTCGAAAGCGACCGCATGCTCTACCTGCACGAGATCGACGCCAAGCCGGGCAGCACCTTCGACATCCCGGTCACCGAAGACTGGGAGCGTCACGACGTCTACGTGACCGCGCTGGTATTCCGCGGCGGCAGCACGACCAGCACGGTCACGCCGGCGCGCGCGGTCGGCGTGGCGCATGTGCCGATGGAGCGACGCGAGCGTCGCGTCGCGGTCGGCATCAAGGCACCCGAACTGGTCCGTCCGGAAGGCCCCATGCGGGTCACCGTGGCCGCGCCCGACCTCGCGGGCCAGGAGGCCTGGGTCACCGTGTCGGCGGTCGATGTGGGCATCCTCAACATCACCCGGTTCCCGGTGCCCGATGCGTGGAAGCACTTCTTCGCGCAGCGTCGTTTCGGCGTGGACGCCTACGATCTCTACGGCCGCGTGATCGAGAGTTTCGAAGGCGGCACCGCGCGCCTGCGCTTCGGTGGCGATGCGCCGCTGGCCGCGCTGCCGCAGGCGCGGCGACCGACTGCGCGCGTGCAGACCGTCGACCTGTTCGCCGGTCCGGTGAAGCTCGACGCGCGTGGCACCGCGCGCGTCCCGCTGCAGCTGCCTGATTTCAACGGCACCCTGCGCGTGTCGGCACTGGTCTGGTCGGCCGACCGCTACGGCAGCCACGATGTCGAGACCGTGGTGCGTGCACCGCTGGTCGCCGAGGCCAGCATGCCGCGCGTCATGGCGCCGGGCGACCGCAGCACGGTGACGCTGGACCTGAGCAACTTCAGCGGGCGTGCCGGCGCCTTCGACGTGCGCGTCGAGGGCATCGGCCCGCTGTCGGTCGAGGACGGTGCACGCAAGGTGCAGCTGTCCGTCGACGGCAAGACCACGCTGAGCTTCCCGCTGGTCGCGCAGGAAGGCTACTCGGTCGCCAAGGTGCGCGTGCGCGTGGACGGCGCCGGGGTCAAGGTCGACCGCAGCTACGACCTGCCGGTGCGCGCGGCGTGGCCGGCCGTGTTGCGGTCGAGCACGCGTGTGCTCGATGGCGCGACGCCGGTGACGCTCGACACCGGCCTGATGGACGGCCTGATGGCGGGTTCGGTCAACGCGCGCTTCACCGTCAGCGCGCTGCCGCCGATCCCGTTCGCGTCCGCGATCGACGGGGCGCTGTCGTATCCCTACGGGTGTGCCGAGCAGACCACCAGCCGCGGCTACGCGGCCCTGCAGCTCGACGATGCCACGGTGTCGATGCTGGGCATCCGGGGCGTGGATGCAGCGAAGCGGCGGCAGTTCGTCGAAGCCGCATTCGGCCGCCTGGCCTCGATGCAGGTCGGCACCGGGCACTTCTCGATGTGGGGCAGCGACGGCTACGTCAACCCGATGCTGACCCCGTACATCGTCGAGTTCCTGCTCGATGCGCGCGACGCGGGCTTCGCCGTGCCCGACGCGGTGCTGCAGAAATCGCTCGAGCGCCTGGGCGAGGACCTGCTGTCGGGCGGCAACGAGTTCTACGGTCAGAACGAGCGCGACCACCTGCGCTTCGCCTACCGCGCCTACGCCGGCTACGTGCTCGCGCGCGTGAACCGCGCGCCGCTCGGCACCCTGCGGGCGATGTGGGACAACGAGCGTGGCACGTCCCGCACCGGACTGCCGCTGGTGCACCTGGGTCTTGCCCTGTCGCTGCAGGGTGACAAGACCCGCGGCGAGCGCGCGGTGCAGGCCGGCTTCGATTTCCGCGGCGATCGCCCGGGCTATCTGTGGGACTACGGCACGCCGCTGCGCGATGCCTCGCTGATGATCGCGCTGACCCACGAACGCGGCATCGCCAAGCCGGCGTTCGATGCCCGCGCGGTCGACATCGGCCGCGAGGTCGACGTGCGCCGCAATCGCGGCTGGATGTACCTGAGCACGCAGGAGCAGATCGCACTCGCGCGTCTGGGGCGTGCGCTGTCGTCCGACCAGCGCAAGCGCGTCGGTGGCACGCTGCGCGAAGGCGGGGTCGACGAGGCGGTGCCGGCCGCCACGCTCGTCGGCCGCGCTTATGACGAGGCCGGCCTGCGCCGCGGCGTGCGCTTCACCCCGAAGGGCGAACCGCCGATGTACGCCAGCATCGATGTCGCCGGCGTGCCGCGCACCGCGCCGGCCGCGGACGCCAGCGTGCTCAAGGTCGAGCGCAGGCTCTACGCCACCGACGGCAAGCCGTGGACGCCGGGGCCGCTGAAGGAGGGCGAGGCGCTGATCGTCTCGGTCTCCGTCGTCGCCGATCGCGACATGCCCGACGCGCTGCTGACCGACCTGCTGCCGGCCGGTCTGGAGGTCGAAAACTTCAATCTGTCCGATGCCAAGCAGTGGGCGGACGTCGTCGTCGACGGCATCCAGATCACCGAGCGCGGCAGCGCGGCGACGGTGCAGCACGAGGAGTACCGCGACGACCGCTACGTCGCCGCGCTCAAGCTCGACAGCGGCCGCGCCGCGCGGGTGTTCTACCTCGTGCGCGCGGTCAGCCCGGGCAGCTACACCGCACCGCCGCCGCTGGTCGAGGACATGTATCGCCCGCAGCTGCGTGGCGTGGGCACCTCGGTGCCGGCGCGGATCACCGTGGTGCAGCCCTGAAGGGCATGCGCCGGATCGGCATCGATGCGGACATGACGGGGCGGCGACCGGTCTCCATCGTCATGTCCGCGTAGCCGGTCTCCCCGCGTGTTCGAACACCTGGGAAGGCAGGACGATCGTGCAACGTCCGCTTCGCGATTGCGGCAGACCTGGAAGCGACTTGCGCCCTGGCTGCGCTGGAGCACGGTCGCCGTGCTACTGACCCTGCTCGCGCTCGACCTCGCATTTCCACCGCAGCTTCCGGCGCGCGCCGACACCAGCGCGGTGGTCGTCGCGCGCGACGGCACACCGCTGCGCGCGTTCGCCGATGCCGATGGCGTGTGGCGGCATCCGGCGACGCCACAGAGCGTGTCGCCGCTGTACCTGCAGGCGCTGCTGGGCTACGAGGATCGCTGGTTCCGGCGCCATCCGGGGATCAACCCGCCGGCGATGGCGCGGGCCGCATGGCAGTGGCTGCGCGGTGGCCGCATCGTGTCTGGCGGGTCGACGCTGACGATGCAGGTCGCGCGTATCCTCGATCCGCAGCCACGTGGCCGCACGCTGCATGGCAAGCTCGTGCAGATGCTGCGGGCGCTGCAGCTCGAAGTGCATCTGTCGAAGGACGAGATCCTGACGCTGTACCTGGAACGTGCGCCGTTCGGCGGCACCATTGAGGGTGTCGAGGCGGCGAGCTGGGCCTATCTCGGCAAGCCGGCCGCGCAGCTGTCGCATGCGGAAGGCGCATTGCTCGCGGTGCTGCCGCAGGCGCCGAGCCGGCTGCGGCCCGATCGGGAACCGGAGGCCGCGCGCGCGGCACGCGACAAGGTGCTCGACCGGATGGCCACGCTCGGAGTCTGGTCGCGTGCCGACGTCGACGACGCCAAAGTCGAGGCGGTGGTCGCGCGCAGCCTGCGCGCACCGCTGCACGCGGCGCTGCTCGCGCAGCGCCTGCGCGAGCAGGCGCCGCAGGCCTCGCGCATCACGTCGACGATCGACATCGATCTGCAACGCGTGCTCGAACACCGCGTCGCCAGCTACTTCTCGCAACTGCCCGAGCGCACCTCGGCCGCGCTGCTGGTCGTCGACAACGCCACGCTGGAAGCGCGCGCCTACGTCGGTTCGGTCGCGTTCGGCGATCGCGCGCGGCTCGGCCATGTCGACATGGTCCGTGCGTGGCGCTCGCCCGGTTCCACGCTCAAGCCGTTTCTCTACGGAATCGCGCTCGACGACGGCCTGATCCACTCGGGCAGCCTGCTGGTCGACGCGCCGCAGTCCTTCGACGGCTATCGGCCCGGCAACTTCGACGCGGCCTTCAACGGACCGGTCGGCGCGGACGACGCGCTGCGACTCTCGCTCAATGTGCCGGCCGTCGATCTGCTCGATCGTGTCGGACCTGCGCGCTTCGCGGCGCGGCTCGACAACGCCGGCGTCACCTTGCGGTTTCCGCGTGGCGCCGTGCCGAACCTCTCGTTGATCCTCGGCGGCACCGGCGCGACGCTCGAGCAGCTCGTCGGCGCGCACGCGGCCCTGCATCGCGAGGGCGTCGCCGGGCGCGTGCGCCTGACGCCGGATGCGCCACTGGTCGAGCGGCGGTTGATGTCACCCGGCGCGGCCTGGATCGTGCGCGAGATCCTCGAGTCCAATCCGCGCCCCGGCGAACGCGCCGACACCTTCGACACCGGCACGCGCCCGCGCGTGGCGTGGAAGACCGGGACCAGTTACGGGTATCGCGATGCGTGGGCGATCGGCGGCACACGGCGCTTTACGGTCGGCGTCTGGGTGGGGCGGCCCGATGGCACGCCGCTGCCCGGCCAGTACGGCGCGGTCACCGCGCTGCCGCTGCTGTTCGAAACCGTCGACAGCTTGCCGCGCGAGCGCGGCGACGCGGTGCGATCACCGCCGCCGCGCAACGTGCGCGAAGTCGCCATCTGCTGGCCGCTGGGCACCGGGGTAGACGACCAGGCCGCGTCGCTGTGCCAACGCCGCCGCACCGCCTGGACGCTGGACGGCAACGTGCCGCCGACCTTCGCCGAACGCGACGCGGGGCGCTGGGGCAGCGGGCGGGTGCGCTTCGATGTGGATGTGACCAGCGGGTTGCGGTTGTCGGCCGACTGCACGGCACCTCACGTCCGCCAGTCGCGCGAGATCGCACGCTGGCCCGCGCTCGCGTCGCCGTGGTTGCCGGCCGCGGCGCGCCAGGCATCGCGGCTGCCGGCCCTGTCGCCGGATTGCGCGCCGGACGGACGCGACACCGCCGACGCGCTGCACATTGAAGGACTGGCGCCGGGCACGCTGCTCGCCCGTCCACCCAACAGCCCGCACGGCGTGCGCCTGCAGCTGCGTGCACTGGGCAGCGACGGCCGGGTGCAGTGGCTGCTCGACGGCCGCTGGATCGGTGACACGCGCGGCACGCAATGGTTGCGGCACGAGTTCGACACGCCGGGTGCCCATGCACTGACCGCACTGGCGGATGACGGCGCGTGGCGGCGTGTGGAGTTCCGGGTGGGGGAGTGAGGCTTCGGACGCGAAAGCTCCGGCGCTTACAGACCGTCATCCCAGCGACTTTCAACGGACGCATGTCTGTTCAAGCTGGGATCCATTTCGATCTTGATCTCAGACTTTCAGAGCAAATTCAATATGGGCCCCAGCCTCCGCTGGGGCGACGATTCCTTGTTACGGGGTTGCCGTCGATCAACCCAGATTCGCCAACACATTCTCCGCCGACGACACCTTGTATTCGCCCGGCGCCTCGACGAACAGCTGCTTGACCACGCCATCCTCGGCATACAGCGCGAAGCGCTTCGCGCGCAGGCCCATGCCGTAGGCGCTGGCGTCCATCTCCAGTCCCATGGCCTTGACGAAATCGCCGTTGCCGTCGGAAATCATCTGCAGACCGTCCGGCACGCCGACGCTTTCACCCCAGGCCTGCATCACGAAGGGGTCGTTGACGGCGATGCAGACCACGTCGATGCCCTGCTTGCGGAAGGTTTCGAAGGCCTCGACGAAGCCGGGCAGGTGCCGCTCCGAACAGGTCGGCGTGAACGCGCCGGGCACCGCGAACAGCACCACCTTCTTGCCGCTGAAGAGCGTCGGCGTGTCGATGACGCGCACGCCATCGTGGATGTGCTTGAGCGTGACTTCGGGGATGGCGTCGCCGATCTGGATGGTCATGGGGGCAGTCCGGGGAGGGTGAACGGCAGTCTAGCCGCTCGTGGCGTGACGTCGCGGCGATGCTTGAAAGCCCTGCGCCGACACCCAGATCGGGGACATCGCGGCCGCACGCGCCGCCCCCGAATCGGAGTTCCACCATGCGACACGACACCTTCCGCGCCGTCGCGCGCCAGCCCGGCCGCGGCACCCGTCACGCGCTCCACGACGAGATGCGCCAGTTCCTGCAGCAGTTCGTGCAGACCGATACCGACGCGTCTTCGGTCGTCACCAGCGAGTGGACGCCGCGCGTCGACATCCGCGAAGAGCGCACGCGTTTCGTCATCCTCGCCGACCTGCCCGGCATCGACCCGGCAGATGTCGAGGTGTGGATGGACAAGGGTGTGCTGAGCCTCAAGGGCGAGCGCGCGGCCGCCGGTGCCGATGCGGACGGCGAGGGCGCCGAGGTGCGCTTCTCGCGCGTCGAGCGCAGCACCGGTCGCTTCCATCGCCGCTTCACGCTGCCCGACAGTGCGGACGCCGATGCGATCACCGCCAGCGGACACCACGGCGTGCTCGAGATCAGCATCCCCAAGCGCGCCGAAACCACGCCGCGACGCATCCAGGTCGGCGCGACGCCGGCGGCCGGTACGCGCCAGTAAGTCCCGCACCGCGGGCGCACGCCGCGCCCGCGGTTTCTCACGACGCGACGGCGGCCTGCGGGTATCCTGCGGGCCGTCGCCGCGCGTGTCGTTTTCCAGAGTTCCTTTCCGGCCGCGCGCCCTTACCGGACAGATGCAGATGCAGTTCAAGGACTACTACGGAATTCTCGGTGTCGAGCCGAACGCCGGCGATGCGGAGATCAAGACCGCGTACCGCCGCCTGGCGCGCAAGTACCACCCGGACGTGAGCAAGGAGCCGGGTGCCGAAGACGCCTTCAAGTCGGTCAACGAGGCCTACGAGGCGTTGCGCGACCCGGAGAAGCGCAAGGCCTACGACAGCCTGCGCGCGCGCGGTTATCGTCCCGGTGACGACGTGCAGCCGCAGGCGGGGGGCTACGGCGGCGGCCCGGGCGGCGTCGACTTCGACGAGATATTCGCCGGCGGCGGCGCCGGTGGCGGCTTCAGCGACTTCTTCGAGCAGATGTTCGGCCGGCGCGCCGGTGGCGGCTATGGTGGCGCGCAGCCTGGCCGTGGCGGCCCGCAACCGCGTGGCGACACGCGCGCGCGGCTGGCGGTGAACCTGGAGACGATTTATCGCGGCGACAGCGTGCGCGTGCCGGTGATGGGCAAGACGTTCGAGGTCAAGATTCCGCGCGGCATCAAGCCTGGGCAGGTCGTGCGCCTGCCGCGACAGGGCCAGCACGGCGGCGATCTGTTGCTCGAGATCGAATATGCCGCGCATCCGGACTTCGAAGTCGACGGCCGCAACATCATCCACACACTTCCGATCGCGCCCTGGGATGCGGCCCTCGGTGCCACGCTGAGCGTGGCGACGCTGGGTGGCCCGGTGGAACTCAAGATTCCCGCCAGTTCCGAAGCCGGTCGCAAGCTGCGGCTGCGCGGACGGGGTCTGCCGGGCACCGGCGGTGCGCCGGACGGCGACCAGATCGTCGAGCTGGAGATCCAGGCGCCGGTCGCCCACGACATGAAGCAGGTCGCGGCCTACGAGGCGTTGCGGGATGCGTTCGTGGTGGAGAAAAAGTAACGGCGCTCAGTCAGGCCGGAACCGTCATCCCAGCGAAAGCTGGGATCCATTTTGATCTTGCGATTGGCGTGTAACGGCGAAGTCAGAATGGGCCACAGTCTGACCAGACATCCGTCTGTTGAAAGCCGTTGGGGCGACGAGCGGGAGGTCCGACCCCTGCAGCGCTCACGCCGCAGGTGTAGGCTCGCCACCGATCGTCTTGAGGATCGCGTCCGACAGTTCCACTTCGCTGAAGGGCTTGGTGAGATAGGCCTTCGCGCCCTGGCGCATGCCCCAGACGCGGTCCGTGTCCTGGTCCTTGGTAGTCACCAGGATCACCGGAATGTGCGCGGTGGTCGGCTCGCGCGTGATCGAGCGCGTGGCCTGGAAGCCGTTGAGGTTGGGCATCACCACATCCATCAGGATCAGGTCCGGCAGCTCGCGCTTGGCCGCCTCGACACCGGCCTGGCCGTCTTCGGCGGTCAGTGCCTCATGGCCGAGCTTTTCGACGATGCGCCGGATGCCCATCAGCTGGGACGGCGAGTCGTCCACGATCAGGATGCGTGCCATCGATTCCCCCTCGATATGACTTCGCGATTCTAGCGGCGCATTCAGGCGTCGCAAGCACGCCCGACATCAAAGCGTGACGAGCGTCCGTCCAAGCGAGCCGCCCGTCAGCATCGTGTCGAACGTGGCGGGCAATTCCGACAGCGCCACCTCGCGCTTGCAGATCGCATCGAGATGACGCGGCTTCCAGTCGCTGGCGAGGTGCTGCCAGACCTGCTCGCGGATGTCGCGCGCGGTGCCGGCCGACGCCACGCCCAGCAGCGAGACGCCGCGGATGATGAAAGGCATGACCGTGGCACCGAGATCGGCACTCGCCGCGAGACCGGCGCTGGCGACGTTGCCGTAGGGCGTGGTCTGCGCGAGCAGGCTGACCAGCATCGGCCCGCCGACGTTATCGAGGCCGCCGCCGAAGCGCGCCGATTCCATCGGGCGGGTGGTGGCCAGCGCATCGCGGCCCAGCACTTCACTGGCGCCGATCGACTTGAGGTAGTCCGCATGCTCGGCCTTGCCGCTGATCGCGTGCACCTCGAAACCGGCGCTGCTGAAGATGTCGACCGCGAGCGAGCCCACGCCGCCGGTCGCACCGGTGACCGCGAGCGGCCCGAGTTCGGGGACCTGCCGGTTCTCGTGCATGCGCAACAGCGCCAGCGCGGCAGTAAAGCCGGCGGTGCCGAGAATCATGCTCTCGCGCAGCGTGAGGCCCTGCGGCAGCGGAATCGCCCACCGCGATTCGATGCGCGCGTACTGCGAATAACCGCCATCGCGTGTTTCCGACAGGCCGCTGCCGGTGACCAGAACCGCATCACCCTCCTTGAACTTCGCATCGCGCGATGCGACGACGTGGCCGGCGACGTCGATGCCGCCGACCAGCGGGAAGCGCCGCAGGATCTTCCCCTTGCCGGTCCCCGCGAGCGCGTCCTTGAAGTTCACCGACGAATGCGCGACCCGGATGTCGACTTCGCCATCGGCGAGGTCGTTGATCACGATCTGTTCGATGCCGCTGCGATAGCTGGCGTCGTCGTTGTGGATGCGGAAGGCGTCGAACTGTGCGGGCAGGGACATCCGTGGAACCTCGGTGGTATCAGACGAGGTCAGGATACAGGTCGTGCCAGTGGGGGTTGGTGGATTCCACGAGCTGGATCTTCCAAAGGCGCTGCCAGGCCTTCAGACGCTTCTCGCGGGTGATCGCGGCCTCCATCGTATCGTGGGTTTCGAACCAGACGAGGTGGTGGATGCGGTGCTGCGATGTAAAGCCGGGTGCGAGATGGTTGCGGTGCTGCCATATTCGCTGCACGAGATCGGAGGTCACCCCGATGTAGAGCGTGCCGCGCGGGGCGCTGGCGAGAATGTAGGTGCAGGGGAGGCGGTCGCGCATTTCGGCGCCCGGTGTTCCGACGCGGCAATCGTGCCGGTGGCGGAGCAGGGGCGCTGTCAGCGAACTTCGCCGCAGAAGGTCACGCGAAGATCAAAATGGGCCCCAGCTTTCGCTGGGGTGACGGGGCGGAGGAAAGCCTCGACACCTGGCACCGTCATCCCAGCGAAAGCTGGGATCCATTTTCGCAAGGAATCCGATCCAAGCGACGTAGCAACGCGGGAAGAGCGCAAGCCACTTCACAAACGTACGAGCTTCACGCCACCACCACCATTACCTCACTTCATCACACTCCGCCGCTTCTCATCGATCCACTTACTCGCTTGCGCCGGCTCGTACGCCCGCATCCACGCCAGCATCTCGTCGATATCACTGCCGTACCACAGGTCGGCGCGCTGGTCGGGGTGCAGGAAGCGCTCTTCGACCATGCGGTCGATCATGCCGATCAGCGGGGCGTAGAACCCGTCGATGTCGAGAAACGCGCAGGGCTTGTTGCCGATGCCGAGCTGGCGCCAGGTCAGCATCTCGAAGATCTCCTCCATCGTGCCGAAGCCGCCGGGCAGGGCGACGAAGCCGTCGGACAGTTCGAACATGCGCATCTTGCGCGCGTGCATCGAATCGACGATCTCCAGTTCGGTCAGGCCGCGGTGCGCGACTTCCCAGTCGGCGAGCTGCTGCGGGATCACGCCGGTGACTTGGCCGCCGGCATCGAGCACGGCATTGGCGACGGTGCCCATCAGGCCGACGTTGCCGCCGCCGTAGACCAGACGCAGGCCGTCCTTCGCGAGACGGTCGCCCAGCGCGGTCGCGCGATCGGCGTAGACGGGCTTGCTGCCGGCATTGGAGCCGCAGTAGACGCAGATGCTTTTCATGAGAAGCCGTGATTAGTGATTGGTGATTGGTGGTTCGAAAAAGCAGACGCCGGGCATGGCCCGGCGTCCGATGTGTGCGAGAGGTGCAGGACGGCGCTCTTACGAATCACCCATCACAAATCACCAATCACAGCCAACGTCAGTTCGCCTTGTGGATCGCGCGCTTGTCGACCGCCATTGCCGCATCGTGCACCACTTCCGACAGCGACGGATGCGCGTGGCAGATGCGGGCGAGGTCGTCGGCCGAGCCGCTGAACTCCATCGTCAGCACGCCCTCGTGCACCAGCTCCGACACGTTGGCGCCGACCAGATGCATGCCCAGCACGCGGTCGGTCTCGGCATGCGCGAGCACCTTGACGAAGCCGGCCGGCTCGCTCATCGCCACCGCACGGCCGTTTGCCGCGAACGGGAAGCTGCCGGCCTTGTACGGAATGCCCTCGGCCTTGAGCTGCTGCTCGGTCTTGCCGACCCAAGCGAGTTCCGGCTCTGTGTAGATGACCCACGGAATCGTGTCGAAGTTGACGTGGCCCGGCAGGCCGGCGATCAGCTCGGCCACGGCCACGCCTTCCTCGAAGCCCTTGTGCGCAAGCATCGGGCCGCGCACGCAGTCGCCGATCGCCCAGACGCCATCGACGCCGGTGTGGCAGTGCGCGTCGACTTCGATCTGGCCGCGGTCGGTCAGCTTGACGCCCGAATCGTCGGCCAGCAGGCCCTTGCTCGCGGCCTTGCGACCCACGGCGACCAGCAGCTTGTCGACGGTGAGCGTCTGCTCGCCGCTGCCGTCGGTGTAGCTGACGACGACTTCCTTCTTCTTGCCCTTGCCGGTCACTTCGGTCTTGGAGACCTTGGCGCCCAGCTTGATGTCGAGGCCCTGCTTCTTGAATTCCTTGAGCGCGGCCTTGGCGGCTTCGGCGTCGGCGGCGGCCAGGAAGTCCGGCAGCGCCTCGAGGATCGTGACCTCGCTGCCGAGACGCTTCCACACGCTGCCCAGTTCAAGGCCGATCACGCCCGCGCCGATGACCGCCAGGCGCTTGGGCACTTCGGTGAAGTCCAGTGCGCCGACGTTGTCGACGATGGTGTCGCCGTCGAACTTCGCGAACGGCAGTTCGATCGAATCCGAACCGGCAGCGATGATGACGTTGGTGCCGGTCAGCTCGACCTCCGAGCCGTCGTGCTGCTTGACCTTGACGAGGCGGTCGGCGTGCAGCGTGGCGAAGCCGTAGTAGGCCGCGACCTTGTTCGCCTTGAACAGCATCGCGATGCCGCCGGTGAACTGCTTCACGATCTTGTCCTTTCGGCCGACCATCGCTTCGACGTCGATCTTCGCGTCTTTGAAGCTGATGCCGTGGTCGCCGAAGATGTGGCCCATGTTCCAGAACTGGCGCGAGGAATCGAGCAGCGCCTTCGACGGAATGCAGCCCACGCGCAGGCAGGTGCCACCGAGGGCCGGCTTGCCGTCCTTGCCCAGCGCGGCGTCGATGCAGGCGACGGTCTTGCCGAGCTGCGCGGCGCGGATGGCGGCGTGGTAGCCGGCCGGGCCGGCACCGATGACGACGACGTCGAATTGTTCAGCCATGGGGAATTCCTTCTTCAATGCCTGCCCGCGGGAGCAGGTGCCGTTGCGGCGAATGGGGGAGCGTGGCGCACGCGGCGCCACATGCGCAGACCCCCTCCGTGGAGGGGGTCGCGACGCATCACATGCCCAGCAGCATGCGGTGCGGGTTTTCGAGCTGGTTCTTGATGTCGACCAGGAACAGCACCGCTTCCTTGCCGTCGATGATGCGGTGGTCGTAGGACAGCGCCAGGTACATCATCGGCGCGGCGATCACCTGGCCGTTCTCGACGATCGCGCGTTCCTTGATGGCGTGCATGCCCAGGATCGCCGACTGCGGCGGGTTGACGATCGGCGTCGACATCAGCGAGCCGAAGGTGCCGCCGTTGGTGATCGTGAACGTGCCGCCCTGCAGATCGTCCAGGCCCAGCTTGCCGTCGCGCGCCTTCTTGGCGTAGTCGGCGATGCCCTGCTCGATCTCGGCGAAGGACTGGCGCTCGACGTTGCGCAGCACCGGCGTCACCAGACCGCGATCGGTCGAGATGGCGACCGAGATGTCGGCGTAGCCGTGGTAGATGATGTCGGTGCCGTCGACCGAGGCATTGATCACCGGGTACTTGGCCAGCGCGTTGGCGGCGGCCTTGGCGAAGAAGCTCATGAAGCCGAGCTTGATGCCGTGGTCCTTCTGGAACTGTTCGCCCAGTTCCTTGCGCAGCGCCATCACCTTGCCCAGGTTGACCTCATTGAACGAGGTCAGCATCGCGATCGATTCCTTCGACTGCATCAAACGCGCCGCAATGGTCTTGCGGATGCGGGTCATCGGCACGCGTTCTTCCGGACGTGCACCGCCCGACACGCCCTGGGTCTTGCCCGAGGCGTAGTTGATCAGGTCTTCCTTGGTCACCGCGCCGCGGCGGCCGGTGCCTTCGACCTGCGAGGCGTCGATGCCCTTGGTCTCAGCGGTGAAGCGCGCGCCCGGCGGCAGGCCGTCGTTCTTGCCCGAGGACTGCGGCTTGGTCGAGGCCGGCGCCTTGTCGTCGGCCTGCTTGGCCTCGGCCTTCGGCTGCACTTCCTCGGCACCGGCGGCCGGTGCTTCCTTGCCCTTGGCGCCCGATTCGGCGGCCGGCGCTTCGGCGGCCGCGCCTTCCTCGATGATCGCGATGACCTGCTGGCTGTTGACGGTTGCGCCTTCCTCGAACTTGATCTCCTTGATCACGCCGTCGACGGTCGACGGCACTTCGAGGACGACCTTGTCGGTCTCCAGGTCGACGATGTTCTCGTCGCGCTTGACCGCATCGCCGGCCTTCTTGTGCCAGGTGGCGATGGTCGCGTCGGAGACGGATTCGGGCAGGACCGGGACTTTGATTTCAGTGGCCATGTGGCTTCCTGGAAAAGCGTTGAATGTGGGGAATGGGTGAGCGGGATGCGCGCCGGATTACTCGGCGATCACCTTGCCGGCAAGATCGTTGACCAGGGCATCGGCGATCAGCTGCGTCTGCTCGGCGACGTGGTCGTTGAAATGACCGACGGCGGGCGAGGGCGAGCGCGAACGGCCGGCGTAGTGCACCGACTGCTTCGCACCCGAGCAGTATTCGAGGTGATGCTTGATCTGGTACCACGCGCCCTGGTTCTGCGGCTCTTCCTGGCACCACACGACTTCGGTGGCCTTGGGGAAGCGCTTGAGCTCGGCGGTCAGCAGTTCGCGCGGGAACGGATAGAGCTGTTCCACGCGGACCAGCGCGACGTTGTCGAGACCCTGCTTGCGCGCCTCTTCCAGCAGGTCGTAGTAGACCTTGCCCGAACAGGCGACGACGCGCGTGACCTTCTTCGGATCGGCGTCGTGGTCCGGAATCAGATGCTGGAACTCGCCGTTGGCCAGTTCCTCGAGCGTCGAGACGGCCAGCTTGTGGCGCAGCAGCGACTTCGGTGTCATGACGACCAGCGGCTTGCGCGTGGTCATGCACAGCTGGCGGCGGATCATGTGGAAGGCCTGCGCCGGGGTCGTGGGCACGCAGACCATCATGTTGTCGAGCGCGCACAGCTGCAGGAAGCGCTCCAGACGCGCCGAGCTGTGCTCGGGACCCTGGCCTTCGTAGCCGTGCGGCAGGAACAGCGCCAGACCGCAGAGGCGCTCCCACTTGGCTTCGCCCGACGACAGGAACTGGTCGATGACCACCTGGGCGCCGTTGGCGAAGTCGCCGAACTGGCCTTCCCAGATGCACAGCGTGCCCGGCTCCGACGACGCGTAGCCGTACTCGAACGCCATGACCGCTTCTTCGCTGAGCAGCGAGTCGATGATCGTCGCGTCTTCCGGGTTCTGCACCAGCTCGCGCAGCGGCATGTAGGTGCCGCCGCTCTTCTGGTCGTGCAGCACCGCGTGGCGGTGGAAGAAGGTGCCGCGGCCCGAATCCTGGCCGACCAGGCGCAGGCGGTTGCCCGCGTCGAGCAGCGTGGCGTAGGCGAGGTTCTCGGCGAAGCCCCAGTCGCCCGGCTGCTCGCCGGTGGCCATCTTGCGACGGTCGTCGTAGATCTTGGCCACGCGGGCCTGCAGTGCCAGCGACTCGGGCAGGGTGGTGATCTGCGTGGCCAGCGCTTTCAGCTTGTCGACCGACACCGTGGTGTCGAGCGTGTCGCTCAGGCGGCCCTTGAGATACGGGTCCCAGTCGATCGTCAGTTCGTAGTCGGCCGGCTTGGCGTCGGCCAGTTCTACCGTGACCTCGCCCGCGTCGAGCTTGTCGCGGTAGCCGTCGACGATGGCCTTGGCGGCGTCCTCGGTGAGCACGCCTTCCGACACCAGCTGCGCGGTGTACAGCTCGCGCGGGGTCTTGTGCTTGCGAATCACCTGGTACATCAGCGGCTGCGTCGCCGCCGGTTCGTCGGCCTCGTTGTGGCCGTGGCGGCGGTAGCAGACCAGGTCGATGACGACGTCCTTGCCGAACTGCTGGCGGAAGTCGTAGGCGAGCTCCGCGCAGAACACGACCGCTTCCGGGTCGTCGGCGTTCACGTGCAGGATCGGCGCGCCGACCATCTTGGCCACGTCGGTGCAGTAGAGCGTGGAGCGCGAGTCTTCCAGGTTGCTGGTGGTGAAGCCGACCTGGTTGTTGATGACCACGTGCACCGTGCCGCCGACCGCGAAACCGCGGGCCTGCGACATCTGGAACAGCTCCATGTTGACGCCCTGACCGGCGAAGGCCGCGTCGCCGTGCAGCAGCACCGGCAGCACCAGCTTGCGCTCGGCGTCGCGACGGCGGTGCTGGCGCGAACGCACGCTGCCGGCGACCACCGGGTTGACGATTTCCAGGTGCGACGGGTTGAACGCCAGCGCCAGATGCACCGAGCCGCCCGGGGTCGCGAGATCGGCCGAGAAGCCCATGTGGTACTTCACGTCGCCGGTGTGGGCGCGATCGTCGTCGTGGTGGTCGAACTTGCCTTCGAACTCGTCGAAGAGCTTGCGCGGATTCTTGCCGAGCGTGTTGACGAGCACGTTGAGGCGGCCGCGGTGGGCCATGCCGATCACGATGTCCTTGACGCCTTCCTTGCCGGCGCGCTGGATCACGCTGTCGAGCAGCGGAATCAGGGCATCGCCGCCTTCGAGCGAGAAGCGCTTCTGGCCGACGTACTTGGTGTGCAGGTAGCGCTCGAGACCTTCGGCCGCGGTCAGCCGCTCGAGGATGCGCTTCTTCTCCGACTCGCTGCGCGCGAACCGGCCGCCGGCATTCTCCAGGCGCTGGTAGAGCCAGCTGCGCTGTTCGAAGTCCGGGATGTGCATGAACTCCGCGCCGATCTGGCTGGAGTAGGTTGTCTTGAGCAGCGCGAGCAGGTCACGCAGCTTCATGCGCGGCTGGCCGCCGACGCCGCCGGTGCTGAACTCGTCGTCGAGGTCGGCATCGGTGAGCTGGTGGAAGGGCAGGCCCAGATCCGGCGGGTTCATCGGCGGCGACAGATCCAGCGGATCGAGCTTCGCCCCGAGATGGCCACGCGAGCGGTAGGCGGTGATCAGGCGGCCGACGTGGCGCTCGCGCTCGTCGCCTGCAGCGCCAGTACCACCGGCCTGGACCACGCCGCGTGCAGCCTGGCGTCCGGCTTCGGCCACGGCCGACAGCACCGCAGAGTGCGGCACGTCACCGGCCTCGCGGCCCTTGAAGGTATCGAACCACCGTTTCCAGTCCGTCCCGACGCTGTCGGGATCGACGAGATACTGCTCGTACAGGTCTTCGATAAAGGCGGCATTGGCGCCGAACTGGGAGGACTGCGCAAACTGCTTCAGGAGACTGTCCACGTCGGGTGATTCGGACTCTTTGGGGAAGGGGCTGGGCCGGACCCGGAGCTCGTCACGAAAAACGGGCCGGATCGGGCGCGAAAACGACGTCGGGCAGTATACGCGCCTCGTTCGCCGCGATGCACCATGACCAAGGGCGATGCGCGGGAATGGTGCATCCCGCGATGCGTGCAGGGCGTGAGTCGGACGCGGTCGCGCGCCTCAGATGCCGAGTGCGCGGAACTCGCTGCAGACACGTGAACGTTCCCATACCGGCGCGAACTGCTGCTGCAGCTGACGCGCGCGTCCGGGCAGGTCGGTGGCGGCGTCGCCGTCCATCCGCGTGCCGAGTGTGCGCACGTGGAACCCACCCGCATCGTTGACCAGGAACGCGCCGGCGAACTCGCGATCCACCGGGTCTTCGACGGCGCGGAACGCGAGTGCGCTGGGCAGACGCTGCGCGAGCGCCAGCAGCGGCGATCCGCGGCGCTGCACCGTGGCCGGGTCGTGCAGCAGCATCTGCACGCTGGCGCCGCGGGTGCCGGTGACGAAGCGGCGCAGTGCGGCCAGCACGTCGGGATGGTCGTACAGGCCCGGATCGAGGTCGCGGCTGCGAAGGGCGATCGTGCGACGTGCCGAGGCGATGATGGTCACGGTGGCATCGACCGCGGTGTCGGCATCCTCGACCGCGAAGGCGGCGCCGGCGTGGCGGCGCATCGTGCGATGCGCAATGCCGGCCTCGTCGAACTGCGGCCCCTCGGCCACGAAGCCCGCGCGGGCGTAGAGCCCCATCGCCGGCAACTGCGCGTGCAACCAGGTGCTGCGCAGGCCGCGTTCGCGCGCGTCGTCGAGCAGGGTCTGCAGCATCGCCTCGCCGACACCGCGGCCGCGCCAGTCGGCCAGCACGGCCATGCGTCCGATCCGGCCATCGGGCGCGATCCGGCCGGCGCCGATCGGCGTGCCGTCGGGTCCGGTGGCGAGGACGTGGCGGCTCAGCACGTCGAGCGCATCGCGTTCGATGTCGGGCGACACGCCCTGTTCGTCGACGAACACCGCCGTGCGCACCGCGTGCGCGGCATCGCGGGCCGCGCCGTCGACGACCATGCGGACCACGAACGGCGCGCCGGCGCTCATGCGTCCGCGTCGGCGTCGAGCACCGTGTAGTGGCCCTGCGCCAGCAGTTCAAGGACGGCGTCGCGTCCGCTGCCCGACAGCGCCGCGTAAGCAAGGCCGTCGAGGCGCGGCTCGGCAGCCAGGGTGCGGGCATCACGCAGCGGCAGCGGCCACGCGGTCCCCGACGCGAACAGGCGCGCGCCGTTCTGCGCGCGGCGCCAGGCCATGCGGGTGAAGGGATTGCGCTGCAGCACGGCCTGGTCCTGCGACAGCAGCCATTCCAGCTCGATGCGTGGCGGCGGCTCGCCGCCGGCGACGACCTGCTGCGCATTGCGGTAGCCGGTGATGAAGCTGCCGAACCAGTCGCCGAGCCGGTCGGGATCGTTCATGCGCATCACGTTGAGCGCCTCGACCACGCGCGCCATCGCGTCGGCATCGATCTCGTTGGGATCGTCCTGCGGCGCGAGATTGCCGTCGTGGTAGCGGATCGACTCGTCGGCCTCGGCGGCCAGCGTATCGATGTAGTCGCCCATCAGCTCGGCCACCGACGGCGCGCGCATGCCGACCGAGAACGTCAGGCAGGGATCTTCGGCCACGCCGTGATGCGGGACCATCGGCGGCAGATAGAGCATGTCGCCGGGGCCGAGCACCCACTCGTGGGTCGGGTCGAACGTGCGCAGGAGCTTGAGCTCGACATCGTCGCGGAAGTCCTGCGACGGCACGCCAAGGCCCATCGCATCGGACGCGTCGATCTGCCAGCGGCGATGCCCCTGGCCCTGCAGCAGGAACACGTCGTACTGGTCGACGTGCGCACCGACCGAGCCGCCGGTCGCGGCGAAACTGACCATGACGTCGTCGATGCGCCAGCGCGGCAGGAAGTCAAAATGCGGCAGCAGCGCGGCGACGTCGGCATCCCACTTGTCGACGTCCTGCACCAGCAGCGTCCAGTCGCGGTCGCCGAGGCCCGGGAACAGGTCCTCGTCGAAGGGGCCGGTCTCGACCTGCCAGCCGTCACGGCTGCGGTCGTGGCGGATCAGTCGCGACAGCGCGATCTCCTCGCAGGCCAGGCCCGCGAGGTCCTCGGGCTGCAGCGGACTCTCGAAGTCCGCAAACGCATTGCGGATCAGCAGCGGGCGCTTCTGCCAGTAATCGCGCAGGAATTGCGCGGCCGGCATGCCGAGCGGACCGCCGGCCTTGCGGGCGTCGATTTCGAAGGGAAGGGGGGCTTTGCTCATGGGGCGGGAGGGTAGCGGAAAATGTGCTGTCCGGCCGGCCTGCATCAGAGTCCGTCATCTCGGCGGCCTTCAGTGGACGCACGTCCGGTCAGGCCGGGATCCAGCGTCTTTCGCTGGGATAGGCGTGGCTGCATGGAAGCCACTGGATCCCGGCGTTCGCCGGGATGACGGAACCATTGCCGTCGCCCCAGCGGACGCTGGGGCCCATTTTGATCTGGCTTGTAACGCGCGCAAGTCCGTCGCGAAAATGGGTGACCAGTCGTTCGGGTGCTGAAAAGCGCTTCCAGCTTGACCGGACATGCGTCCGTTGAAAGCCGCTGGGACGACGAGCAGATATCGTCAGCCCTGTTGCCCCGTCGCAATCGCGTCATACCCACGTGCACTGAACTCGAGCAGACACCAGCCGTGGCCGAAGGGGTCGGCCAGATGCACGATCCGCCCGTAGGTCTCGTCGCGGATCGCGCCCTCCTGCACCGCGCCCGCATGCAGGGCCGTGGCGAGTGCCGCGTCCACATCGTCCACCACCACGTCCAGATGCAGCGGCATCCAGTGTCGCGTGTAGTCGCGAGGCGCGCTGCCCGCGCCGATGGTGCCGGTCGCCTTGCGCAGCACGTACAGCGGCGCAGAGGCGCCCAGCAGTTCGATGGCGGCGTCGCCGAAGCGCCTCGCCGGCGTCAGGCCGAAGGCGGCGGCATAAAAGGCCGCCGCGCGATCGGGATCGTCGACGTCGATGTTGAGCAGGATGCGCACGGCCTGTCCGCTCACAGGACCCGGTTGCCGGTGCCCGAATCCTCGACCGCAGGCGCGTTGTCGGGATTGACCGTGTTCGACGCGCCGCGGAGCGTCACGCGTTCGATGCCACGCGCGAGCACCAGGTTGCGGTCACCGGATACGTCGAGCGTGCCGACGTCGGTGAGGTTGAGCGTGTTGTCGGTGCCGCGCACGTCGACGCTCTCCACCCGGCTGTTGAGCACCGTGACCTGGCTGCCCTCGACGCGCACCGAGGTCGCGCGGTCCACATTGACGGCGCCGTTGGACGCGGTGATGACGATGGCACCGCACGTGCCCTCGAGCACCAGCTCGAATCCGTCGCGGGTGATGGCCACGTCCTGCCCATCGCAGCGCGCACCGCTGGCCGGATCGATCAGCGTGCCGGAGGTCGCGGGGACTGGCGCAGCGGCGTCGGGGACAACTGGCGCGGACGGCGCCGGCGTGGCGGACTCGTCCCGGCTGCAGCCGGACGCGCACAGGAGGGCGATGCACAGTACTGGCAGAACGGAACGCATGGCGGCCTCGTGGCGTGGGAACGCCGCCATCCTGGGGGCGCGATCGTTCAGGCCGTGTCGCGCCCTGGCGCGTGCCTCAGACGGCGCGGGCGAGCTGCTCGGCCAGGCCGGTGTAGCTGCCCGGCACCAGCTCGCGCAGGCGCGCCTTGTCGGCGGCCGGCAGGTCGAGACCGTCGACGAAGCTGCGCATCGAGTCGGCGGTGATGCCCTGGCCGCGGGTCAGCGCCTTGAGCTGCTCGTAGGGGTTCGGCAGGCCGTGCCGGCGCATCACCGTCTGCACGGCCTCGGCCAGCACTTCCCACGACGCGTCGAGATCGGCGGCCAGGCGCTCGGGATTGACGCTGAGCTTGGCGAGGCCGCGCTGCAGCGCGTCGAGCGAGATCATCGTGTGGCCGAACGCGGTGCCCAGCGCACGCAGCACGGTGGAATCGGTCAGGTCGCGCTGCCAGCGGCTGACCGGCAGCTTGGCGGCGAAGTGCTCGAACAGCGCGTTGGCGATGCCGAAATTGCCTTCGGCGTTCTCGAAGTCGATCGGGTTGACCTTGTGCGGCATCGTCGAGCTGCCGACTTCGCCTTCTTTGAGCGCCTGCTTGAAATAGCCCAGCGAGATGTAGCCCCAGATGTCGCGGCACAGGTCGATGCCGATCGTGTTGACGCGCTTCTGCACGTCGCTGAACTCGGCCACGCAGTCGTGCGGCTCGATCTGGGTGGTGTAGGGGTTGAACACGATGCCCAGCGATTCGACGAAGCGCTGCGAGAACGCCGGCCAGTCGACATCGGGATAGGACACGACGTGCGCGTTGTAGTTGCCGACCGCGCCGTTGATCTTGCCGGTCAGGGCGACATCCCACAGCAGTTCGGCCTGGCGCTGCAGGCGCGCGACCACGTTCGCCAGTTCCTTGCCGACCGTCGACGGCGACGCGGTCTGCCCGTGCGTGCGCGACAGCAGCGGCAGCGCGGCGTGCGCATGCGCCATCGTGCGGAGCGTGCCGATCAGCGTGTCCAGCGCCGGCAGCAGCACATTCTGGCGCGCCTCCGACAGCATCAGCGCGTAGGACAGGTTGTTGATGTCCTCGCTGGTGCAGGCGAAGTGCACGAACTCCAGCGAAGCTGCCAGCGACGCGTCATCCTTCAACTGTTCCTTGATGAAGTACTCGACCGCCTTGACGTCGTGATTGGTGGTGCGCTCGATCTGCTTGACGCGCGCGGCATCGGCGACCGAGAAGTCCTCGGCCAGCGCCTTCAGACGTGTACGCTGCGTGTCATCGAAGGCCGGCAGCTCGGCGATGCCCGGCTCGTCGCCCAGCGCGATCAGCCATTCGATCTCCACGCGCACACGGGCGCGGATCAGGCCGTACTCGGAGAAGATCGGGCGCAGCGCATCGACCTTGTTGGCGTAGCGGCCGTCGAGCGGCGACAGGGCGAGCAGGGCGGCTTCGGTCTTCTGGGTCTCGGACATGGGGATCTGCGGTGCGGCGGGCGAAGCGGCCATTTTAGCCTGCGCCCGCCTCGCGTATCCTGCTCCGCACGACGCCAGCGCCTGTCGCCAGCCGGATCTTCCCCCGTCCCGCCGTCGTTCCAACGCGCCACGCACACGGCCCGAGCCGGAAGATCACGTCATCGACGCCCCGCGTCCGCGGGCCGCGTCTTCCCCGATTTTCCGGAGCCGGTCACATGAGCAAGCTTCCGAACGCCGCGGCGTTCCGTACCGAACACGACAGCATGGGCGAACTGCAGGTGCCCGCCGACGCCCTGTGGGGCGCCCAGACCCAGCGCGCCGTGCAGAACTTCCCGATTTCCGGCCGTGCCATGCCGCGCGGCTTCATCCGGGCGCTGGGCCTGGTCAAGGCTGCCGCCGCGGAGGTCAATGCGGGCCTGGGCCTGCTGCCGGAGAAGGCCGGCAAGGCGATCCGCACCGCCGCGCTCGAAGTGGCAGAAGGCACGCACGATGCGCAGTTCCCGGTCGACATCTACCAGACCGGTTCGGGCACCTCGTCGAACATGAACGCCAACGAGGTCATCGCGACGCTGGCCTCGAACGCGCGCCAGAAGATCCATCCCAACGATCACGTCAATCTCGGCCAGAGTTCCAACGACGTCGTGCCGACCGCGATCCGCGTGTCCGCGCAGCTGGCCGTGGTCGAGGATCTGCTGCCCGCCCTCAAGCATCTGCGCCGCACGATCGACAAGCGCGGGCGTTCGCTCGGTAAGGTGGTCAAGACCGGCCGCACGCATCTGATGGATGCGATGCCGCTGACCTTCGCCCAGGAGTTCGGCGCGTGGTCCTCGCAGCTCGCATCGGCCGAAGCCCGCCTGACCGACACGCTCAAGCGCCTGCGGCGTCTGCCGATCGGCGGCACCGCCATCGGCACGGGCATCAACGCGCATCCGCAGTTCGGCAAGAAGGTCGCGCGTGCGCTGTCGACACTGACGCGCACCAGCTTCGATTCGGCCGAAGACAAGTTCGAGGGCATCGCCACCCAGGACGACGCGGTCGAACTGTCGGGTCAGCTCAACGCGCTGGCCGTCGCGCTGATCAAGATCGCCAACGATCTGCGCTGGATGAACTCCGGACCGCTCGGCGGCCTGGGCGAGATCGAACTGCCGGCGCTGCAGCCGGGCAGCTCGATCATGCCGGGCAAGGTCAATCCGGTGATTCCAGAGGCGACGGTCATGGTCGCCGCGCAGGTCATCGGCCACCACGCGGCGATTACCGTCGCTGGGCAGACCGGCAACTTCCAGCTCAACGTCGCGCTGCCGCTGATCGCGGCGAACCTGCTCGAATCGATCCAGCTGCTGTCGAACGTCAGCCGCCTGCTGGCCGACGACGCCATCGCCGGATTGAAGGTGCGTCGCGACAACATCGATGCCGCGCTGTCGCGCAACCCGATCCTGGTCACCGCACTCAACCCGATCATCGGATACGAGAAGGCGGCCGCGATCGCCAAGCGGGCCTACAAGGAGCAGCGGCCGGTGCTGGATGTCGCGCTGGAGGACAGCGGGCTATCGCAGGCGGAACTGGAGACGCTGCTCGACCCGGCCGAACTGACGCGCGGCGGTATCCATGAAGGCGCGGGCGGCGGCGGTTGAGACCTTGACCTGCAGGGCGGGCATCGCGACGCGCCCGCCGTCCGGTCCACGAGTGCGGCGTCAACGCGACGCCCGCCAGGCGTGCCGGCTGGTCTCCGGCACGCAGGGGCCTCAGTCTGCTGTCGGCGGCGCGGGATCCGCGTCCGCGGCGGCATCGGCTTCGCCGGCAGCGTCTTCCCGATGGACGACGGTGTCCTTGCGGCAGTCGGTGACGTCGCCGGCGTCCATCGTCGCGTAGGGCTGGAAGGCGGGCAGCGCGGCCGCCAGCGCATTCTGCGAGGCGAGTAGCGGCGGCAGGTGGTCGCACAGCTGGTCGGCATCGGCCTCGATCTTCGCGGCCTCGGCCTGCATGCGCTGTTCGAACTCGTCGGTCTTGCCGCTCAGCGCGCTGGCGATGGCGCCCTTGGCGGCCTGGGCGCCGAGCTGCGCGCCTTGGATGCCGATCCGGATGCCGGCCTGCGCGATCGCGATGATGTTGGTGCGATGGGCCAGCAGCAGCTGCCGCTGGGTCGCATCGATCTCCACCGCGGTGCCGCCGACGAGGAAGTCGCCGGTGGGGCTGATCTCGGCCTTGGGCAGACCCGCGGTTCGGCTGTCGTCGCCGCCGAAGCGAAAACCATTGATGTCCAAACCGCCGCTGCGGGTGCCGCCGACGCTGATGTTTTTCTGCGCCAGGTCGCGTTGCGCGGTGTCGAGTGCGCGCCGGGTGGTGCGCGCCACGAAGCCTTCGTCTTCGGGCGCATCGACCGCCGCATCGGTATCGCCTGCCGCAGGCGCGGCGTCGCGGCCGCAGCCGGTCAGCACACCCGTGCAGGCCAGCAGCAGGGCCAGCAGCAGCACGTGGGACGAAAGAATCTTCATGGTCGCAATCCGGTTGGGAGTGGGATTCAGCGCCGGCGCGGCAGGTTCACGGTGCCGCGCACGTCGCGGTGGGAGATGTCGCCGCTGCCCTTGGAGGACACGGTCAGGTCGCCGCCGACGCCGCGCACGTCGATGTCGCCCGAACCGATCGAGTCGACCTGCACGCTGCCGGTGACATCGCGCAGTTCCACGTCGCCCGAGCCGACGCTGCCGATACGGACATCGCCGCCGCCGCGTTCGAGCTTGAAGTCGCCCGAGCCGATGCTGCCGACTTCGACGGGGCCGCGGACACCGCGCGCTTCGACGTCGCCCGAGCCGATCGACAGCACCTTCAGCTCGCCGGCTTCGTCGATGTTGACGTCGCCCGAGCCGACCTTGGCCGTCACGCGCCCGGCAATGCGCCGCACGTCGGCATCACCAGAGCCGACATCCGCGCTGGCCGCGGCGACGCCGGTCACCCAGGCATCGCCGGACCCGACGACCGCCTGCACCAGCACGTTCGCCGGCACCTGGCCGGTCAGGTCGAGGTACGCGTACTGGTTGCCCATCCACCCGGTCACGTTGCGTTCGCGGCGCATCGTGACGTGCAGGGTGTCGCCCTCGCGCTTTTGGTCGAGCACCAGCGCGGCCAGTGCCGATTCGTTCGACGCGCAGGCGCGACCGCGCAGGGTCGCGTCGGGCTGCGCGGCCCCGTCGACGCGGAGCTTGCTGTTGCCGATGTCGAAGCGGACCGTGCGGATGCCCTCGAGCTGCAGCGCGAGCTCACGCGGCTGGCTGTGGCGACATTGCGGGCCGTCCTGCGCAGCGGCTGCGAGCGGCAGGGCGGTGAGGGCGGCGAGTACGACGACGAGCGGGACACGGAACGCGGCAGACGGCATCTCGGAATCTCCTTGGGCGGCGTGACGGGCAGGCCCCGTCACGTGGCGGACTGTCGAACGGAACCGCTTGGATCATCCGGTCCTGCGCGCGATGCGCAAGGGCCGGATGGGATGCCTCAGAGCCGGGCGAATTCCCGGTTGACCTCGCGGATGCAGCGCGCGCCGTCCTGGGCTTCCAGCCGCGCGTAGGGACGGAACTCGGGGAGGTCGGCGGCGAGCTGCTGCTGCGAGACGTGCAAGGCCGGCATGGCCTCGCAGATCTTCGCCACGCCCGGACCGACGCTGTCACGCACGGTCCGCTTGATCTGGCGCTGCATGCTGCCCGTCAGCGAGCCGACCAGCAGCGAGAACATGCCGCGATCCACCGAGTCCACCGCCGCCAGTGCCGCGACCTCGCCGATGTCGATGCCGGCCTGCGCCACCGCGATGACCTGGCCGCGGTAGGCCAGCAGCTGCCGGCGCTGTTCGGCGTTGATCGCGACCGCCTTGCCATCGATCAGGAAATCCCCGCGCGGGGTGATTTCCGCCTTGGGCAGGTTGCGGTCGGCGCCGGACTTGCGTCGGCCGTCGCCGTTGAACTGCAGGCTGTTGCCGACGTCGAGGTTCCCGGTGTCGAGTTCGGCGCGGGCCTTGGCGAGATCGTCGCGGATCTCCTGGCGGGCCTCTTCCATGTCGCGGCGGATCTCGGCGCGGACGCCGGCGTCGTCGGACGCGGCCGACCAGGCGAAGCCGGGCAGGCACAGCAGGGTGGCGAGCACAGCGGGTGCGAATTTCATCCTGACTTCTCCTGTTCGGGGTGCGCTTGGACTCAGCCTTCTTCGCGCCAGCGGCGCAGGCGGATGGCGATGACGATCATCACGATGCCGGCGACGATGCCGATCCACATCGCGGGCTCGGCGAAGTTGCTCCACGTGCCCTGGATTGAAAACATCTCGCTGGCCGTGCCACCACCGGCCTGGATGTAGTCGATGTCGCGCGGCGTCACCGGTACGGTGCCCAGCAGCATCCGCGCCACGACGTTGCCCCACAGCCAGTGACGCTCCAGCCCGAACACCTGCAGCAGACCGGTCATCGATGTCGCGATGCCCAGTGCCAGCGGAATCAGGAGAGCCCACAGGAACGGCTTGCTCTTGGCCCAGGCCGAGCACAGCAGCAGCCAGCCGAGGGTCGGCATCATCCACGCGGCGTAGACCGGGATCGCGGCGAGGAACTGCGCGGCCAGCAGGAACACCGCGCCGTTGCTCCACAACAGCGGGAACGGGTTGGCACCATGGGCCGCGACCGCGATGCTCAGGGCCACCAGGAAGACCAGCATCGTGACGATGGCCATCAGGGTCGCGATCAGCGGAATCACCAGCATCACGGTGACGACCTTCGACAGCACCGTCGCCGTGTCGGACACCGGCAGCGACTTCCAGAACAGCACGCTGCGGTCCCTGCGGTCGTCGTACAGCGCGCCCAGGCAGTAGAAGAACGCGACGAAGATCATCACGAAGAACGGCCAGAGCGACGACAGCGCGAGAGTGATCGTGAGCCCTTCGGACAGCTGGTGCAGATCGTCGCCGCTCAGCTGCTGCACCAGCGCGCCCAGATCCATGCCGTTGATCGTGACGCCGTTGGCCTGGATCAGATGGCCGTCGGCAACCGCCTTGTGTGCGGTCCAGATGCCGACGATCAGCAGGCCGATCGACAGCAGCGACGACACCGCGCCAGCGATGAGCGGCGCCCAGAACATGCCGCCGCGATGCTCCCAGTACTCGCGCCGCAGCAGCAGGCGGAAGCGGTGCGTGGCATGCGGCGCCGTGCGTGCGGCCACCGGAGTGCTCACGGATTCGACGGAGGCATTCATGCGTAGGCTCCTTTCATCGTGGCCACGAACAGGTCGGCCAGGCCCGGCGTGCGGGTTTCGCCGAACGCCGACAGGGTGGTGACGGGGACGTTGTCGAACAGCATGACGGTCTTGCCGAAGGGCAGGGCGCGTTCGTCGATCGGACGGTGGGCGCGGGCGGCCTCGAGCTGGTCGGCGTTGACCAGCACTTCGACGAACCGCTCGCCGACATCGTCCATCGGCGCGTCCAGCACGATCTTGCCGTTCTGGATGAACAGCACGTCGGTCAGGATGTGCTCGATCTCCTCGACCTGGTGCGTGGTGACGATGATGGTCTTCTGCTCGTCGAAGTAGTCCTCCAGCAGGCGCTGGTAGAACTGCTTGCGGTAGAGGATGTCCAGGCCCAGCGTGGGCTCGTCGAGCACCAGCAGCTTCGCGTCGATCGCCATCACCAGGGCCAGGTGCAGCTGCACGATCATGCCCTTGGACATCTCGCGCACGCGCTGCTTGGGGCCGAGCTTGGTGTTGGCCAGGAAGCGCTCGCAGCGGGCGCGGTCGAAGCGGGGGTGCACGCCTTCGACGAAATCGATCGCGTCACGCACGCGCATCCAGCGCGGCAGCACCGCCACGTCGGCGATGAAGCAGACATCGTTCATCAGCGCGTCGCGCTCGGTGCGCGGGTCGCGGCCCAGCACCGACATCTCGCCGTCGAAGCGGATCAGGCCCAGCAGCGCCTTGAGCGCGGTGGTCTTGCCGGCGCCGTTGGGGCCGATCAGGCCGACGATGCGGCCGGCGGGGATCTGGAAGCTGGTGCCGTCGAGCGCGCGCGCGCCCTTGTAGATCTTGGAGAGATTGCGCGCGGTGATCACCGGTGCGTCTGGGACGGCGTTCATTCGTTGGCTCCATTGCCGATGGACTGCAGCAGATCCCGGGCCGACAGCCCCAGGCGTTCGATCCGTTCGACCACCTGTGGCCACTCGTCGCTCAGGAAACGCTCGCGTTCGCTGCTGCGCAGCTTCTTGGACGCTTCCTCGGTGACGAACATGCCCAGGCCGCGGCGCTTCTCCACCAGCGCCTCGTCGGCGAGTTCCTGGTAGGCGCGGGACACGGTGATCGGGTTGAGCTGGTAGTCGGCCGCCACCTGGCGCACCGAGGGCAGCGCGTCGCCGGGCTTGAGGACGCCGTCGAGCATCATCGCGATGACGCGTTCCTTCAGCTGGCGGTAGATGGGAGCGCCGTCGCTCCATTCGATGTTGGCCATGGCCTCAGCTCCTTCCACCAGCGCCCCGCGCGAACGAGAAGTACGGCAGGGCGAAGCCGCTGCGGGCACGCCGGGCGCGGGGGCGCGGTGCCTCTGTGGTGTCGAGATCGGACGTGGTCGCCGCGCGCTGGACCTGCGCCGGTGCCTTTGCGGCCGCGGCGGGCACTGCCAGCGCGGCGTCGACAGACGCCCCGGCCTGGCCGTTGGGACCGGCGAACAGCAGGCCGGCCGAGAGGGCCAGTGCCGCGGCGGTGCATGCGATGATCGGGGTTTGGAGCCTGCGGTTCATGAGGACCGTCCTGCTCTAGTGGGTAGGTGTTGTAGGTGACTATAACACCACCTCAGCAGGTGTCAACGCGTCGATCGAAAAATTTCCACCCAACTGATGGCAGGGGTCCGGCGGACCCACGAGGAGAGCGCAATGCGTGACACAGGCCTGTTGTCCCGGATGCACCGTCGCGCGCTGCTGGCGCTGGGGCTGTCGATGCTGGTCGGCGCGGTGGCTGCGCAGGGCCCGGCCGCGCAGTCCGGCGTGCTGGACCATTCGTTCCGTCAGCTGGCGGTGCCCGAGACCGTCGATCTGCGCCGTGCCTACGGCGGCGACGTGGTGCTGATCGTCAATACCGCCAGCAAGTGTGGTTTCACGCCGCAGTACGAAGCGCTCGAGGCGCTGCACGCGCGTCTGCGTCCGCGGGGTTTCGCGGTGCTGGGCTTTCCCTCGGGCGATTTCAAGGAACAGGAGTTCGACGACGAGGCGGCGATCCAGGAGTTCTGCACGCTGACCTACGGGGTGAAGTTCCCGATGTTCCAGAAGGTGCACGTGGTCGGGCCGGAGGCAACGCCGATGTACCGCCAGCTGGCAGAGGCCACCGGGCAGGCGCCGCAATGGAATTTCCACAAGTATCTGGTGGGGCGCGACGGCCGGGTGCTGGGGCAGTGGGGCAGCCGGGTCAAGCCGGACGATCCGCAGATCGTCGCCGCGATCGAGCGTGCGCTCGCCGCGCCCAGGCCGGCCACCCGCTGAAGGCGTCCGGCGGCGCGATTGCCCCGCCGCCACGGCGCCGCGACAATAGCCGGCTGATCGCCCGCGGACGGGCAGGAGAATCGCTTCGATGTTGATCCAGATGCGTGCAGTGGCGCTGGCCCTGTTGCTGGCACCGCTTGCACCGGTCGCGTTCGCCGCCGACGGCGCCGACAAGGACACGAGCAGCTACGTGGTGGGTCTGGACGTGGCCGCGCAACTCAAGCAGGTCGCGCCGGACATGGATCTGGCCGCGTTCGAGCGCGCGATTGCCGACGCGTTCGAAGGCAAGCCGCCGGCGCTGGAGCAGGCGCAGACGCAGCGCCTGGGGCAGGCGCTGGCCCAGCGGGTCGCCTCGCGCAGCGGTCGCCCGGTGCCCGGACTGCCGCCCGGCAGCGAGCCGCCGGCGGTCGACCGCGTGCAGGTCGGCCAGATGCTCGGCGCCGACGTGGGCCGTTCGCTGTCGGCGCTGCGCGGCGATCTCGCAATGCCGGCGCTGATGCGCGGTATCCGGGACACGCTCGACGGCAAGGCGCCGTCGCTGTCGGCCGACGAGATCGCCAGGGCGCGTCAGGCGATGATCGCCCAGGGCCAGGCACGCAGCGCGCGTGCGGCCGACGACAACCGCCAGGCCGGGGTCGCCTTCATGACCGCCAACCGCGGCAAGCCGGGCGTGTTCGCGACCGCGTCCGGCATCCAGTACCGCGTGGACAAGCAGGGTCAGGGCCCGCGTCCGCGCGCGACCGACCGCGTGCGCGTGCACTACAGGGGCACGCTGCTCGACGGCACCGAGTTCGACAGTTCCTACAGCCGCGGCGAACCCGCGGTCTTCGGCCTGGGCCAGGTCATCGCCGGCTGGACCGAAGGCATCCAGCTGATGCCCATCGGCGGCAAGTACCGGTTCTGGATTCCCGGAGAACTGGCCTACGGCGTGCGTGGCAGCCCGCCGAACATTCCGCCGAACTCCACGCTCGTGTTCGATGTCGAACTGATCGACATCCTCTGACCGTTGTCCGCTCACACCGCCCGCGCACCGCGCGGCCGGACCCCTGACCCCCTGTTCCGACCACTCATTTCGATTCCGGAGTTTTCCGCATGAAGAACACCAAGCGCCTCGCCATCGTCGGCCTCGTCGCCGTTCTGCCGCTGGCGATGATTGCCTGCAAGCCGATCGACAAGGAGACCGGCAAGCCCGCCGAAGGCGCCGCCGCCGACACCGCCGCTGCAGGCGAGGGCGGCGAGATCGCCGGCCTCAAGGGCGAGCGCGAGCAGGTCGCCTACATCATCGGCAACCAGATGGGCGAGCAGCTCAAGCAGATCAAGGACGAGATCGACGTCAAGACCCTGCAGCGCGCCATCGACGAGACCCTCAACGACAAGGCCGTCGAGATCACCGACGAGCAGGCCATGGCGGTGATGCAGAAGTTCGGCGAGCGCATGCAGGCCAAGCAGATGGCCGAGATGCAGGAGAAGGCCAAGACCAACGCCGCCGAGGCCGAGAAGTTCCTCGCTGAGAACGGCAAGCGCGAAGGCGTGACCACGACCGCGTCGGGTCTGCAGTACCGCGTGATCACCGAGGGCACCGGTCCCAAGCCCGGCCCGAACGACACCGTGCGTGTGCACTACAAGGGCACGCTGCTCAACGGCGAGACCTTCGACAGCTCGATCGATCGCGGCGAGCCGGCGCAGTTCGCGCTCAACCAGGTGGTGCCGGGCTGGCAGGAAGGCCTGCAGCTGATGAACGTCGGCAGCAAGTACGAGCTGTGGATCCCGGCCGCGCTGGGCTACGGCGAGATGGGCTCGGGCCCGATCGGACCGAACCAGATGCTGGTGTTCGAGGTCGAGCTGCAGGACATCGTCAAGTAAGAACGCATCGGCGCGCTGCCCGCGGGTGGCGCGCCGGTCGAACGGACGTGCAATGAACGACACCGGACACGACGCGCTCGAATCGCGCGTCACCGAACTGGAAATGCGCCTGTCTTTCCAGGAACAGACCATCGGCGAACTCAACGACGCGCTCACCCAGGCGCGGCTGGAACTGAGCGCCCAGACCGGTCTGCTGCGCCGGGTGATGGACGATCTGCGCCAGGCGCGCACCGTGCAGTTCCCCGACGCGTCGGAAGAGCCGCCACCCCCGCATTACTGAGATCCGCTGCGATGACCGATTCCCTCCGCGACCAGCTGCTCGGCCTCGGATTCAAGGCGCCGGCGCCCGCTGCGCCCAAGCCGCGTCGTGACGAGCGTCGTGGCCCGCGCGCCGACGACCGCCGCGGTCCCCGCAATGCCGACGCCAAGGGCGGCGCGCCGCGTGGCGACAACGCGCAGCGTCCGCAGGGCCGTCACGGCGGCGTGGCGCGCAACGACGGCAAGCCGCGTCCCAACGATCGCCGTGGCGCGCCGCAGGGCAAGCGTCCGCCGCAGGGCGACATCGATCTGGCCAAGGCCTTCGCCATCCGCGCCCAGCGCGAGAAGGACGAGCGCATCGAAGCCGAACGCGTCAAGCAGGAAGAGGCGCGTCTGCGCCGCGAAGCGCGCGCGAAGCTGGAGAGCTTTCTCGCCGGCAAGTCGCTCAACAAACCCGAGGCCGAGATCGCCCGTCATTTCGAATACGGCGGCAAGATCAAACGCATCCACGTCGACGCCGACCAGCTCAAGGCGCTCAACGCCGGCGAGCTGGGCGTGGTGCAGCTCAACGGTCGCTATCTGCTGGTGACGTCCGAGGTGATGAGCGAGGCCGAGACGATCTTCGCGCCGTCGGTCGCACTGCGCATCGATCCCTCCGCGCCAGCGGCGGACGATCCCTACAACGACCCGCAATACCAGGTCCCGGACGACCTCGTCTGGTGACCAGTGCCATGTCCGCGCGTGTGGTGCTGCGGGCGGCCGCGCTGACCACGCTCGCGTGCGTGGGCGCGCTCGCGCATGCGCAGGACGCGGCCGATGTCGAATTCGACCGGCCCGGCATCGGATTTTCGCCGTCGGTGCTGGCGCCCGGACAGGTCGCCTTCGAGCAGGGCCTGCCGGATGTCGCCTACGACGACAGCGACGGTGTGCGTACCACGCGCACCACCGCCGCGAGTCTGCTGCGCGTGGGGCTGGGCGCGGATCTCGAACTGCAGCTCGGCAGCGACAGCCGCGTGTGGGAACTCACGCGCAGCGCCGATGCACGCGACCGCGTGCAGGGCGGCGGCGACAGCAGCGTCGCGCTGAAGTGGGTGCTGCCCGGTTCCGACGACGACCTGCAATGGGCGCTGCTCGCGCGCCAGGGCGTGCTGACCGGCGCCGCGGACATCCGCGCCGGACGCGCCCAGCAGGATCTCGGCGTGAGCCTGGCCACCGGCGATCTCGCGTTCTACGTCAACGGCACGCGTGACGAGAACGGCACCGGGTGGACGCTCTCGCCGAGCTGGACGTATCTGTCGACCGATATCGTGGCGGCCTACGTCGAAGCGGGCCTGGGCACCGGCGCGCAGCGTTCGCGCGCGCTGGGCACCGGCATCACCTGGCGCGTCGCGCCTGCGGTGCAGCTGGATCTGTCGGTGCTGCGCGGTTTCGCCGCCGACGAGGACGACTGGACCGGCGGCTTCGGCGTGTCGTTCGTACTGCCCTGAGTGCTGCGTGGTGCGCGCCCCGCGTCCAGGCGCGGGGGCGCGATGGAATCGTCGGTCAGTCGCGTGCCTGCGCGCTGTAGTCCACGACCGGGCCTGCCACCTGGCGACCCGCCTGCCAGACCGCCTCGATGCTGCGCGTGTTGCGGATGTCGTCGAGCGGATTCGCAGACAGCACGACGAAGTCTGCGCGCTTGCCCGGCTGCAGCACGCCGCGGTCGTCGAAACGCAGCAGCTGCGCCGCCGCGCTCGTCGCCGTGACCAGCGCCTGAGCGGCGCTGAAACCGGCCTGATCGACCATCAGTTCCAGTTCGCGATGCTCGGCGAAGCCCGGCACGCGATGCGGCAGGGCACCGGCGTCGGTGCCGAACCCGATCCGCACGCCGGCCGCGTGCAGCGTCGACAGGTTGGCGAGATTCACCGCCAGCGCATCGCGATGCTTCTGCGTGGCCGGGTCGGCCAGCCTGGTCTCGCGCCAGCCCGCGTCCGACCATTGCGCGCGTACCGACGCGGGCAGGGCGTTGCGCAGGAACGGCGTGTCCAGCCACGCCGGCTGTTCGGCGTAGATGTAGTTGGCCTCGTCGATCTGCAGCGTGGCGATGTAGCCGGTGCCGGCGGCTTTCATGGCCTCGACCAGCGGCGCCTCGATGGCGCGGTCGCGGATGCCGTGGGCGATGATGTCGACACCACTGGCGACGAGGTCGGCCGCCGGCGCCAGATCGTGGATGTGCGCGGCGACCAGCAGGTTGTGGCGATGCGCTTCCTCGATCGCGGCCTTGTAGATTTCCGGCTGCATCTGCGGCGCCTTGCCACCGAGATCGTCGACCCAGAGCTTGATCATGTCGACGCCCGCTTCGGCCTGCGCGCGCACCGCGGCGCGTGCGCCATCGGCATCCGTCGGCCGTGCGACCGGATCATCGGTCAGGCCCATGTTCGCCGCGGGCGGTGCCCCGTCCGGCGTACCGACGCCACCGCCGGCGCCATAGAGCTGCGCGCCGAGCATCGGATCGGCATTGATCGCATTGCGGATCTCGCCGAATGCACTGCCGTTCATGCCCAGCGAGGCGACGGTGGTGATGCCGTACGCCTGGAACTGGCGCAGATCGGCCGAGACCTGCGCCTGCGTGTAGAAGCGATCGCCGTGCTCGGTGCCCTTCGTGTTGCCGACGTGCGCATGGTCGTTGACGAGGCCCGGAATGATGAAACGTCCCGCATGGTCGACGCGTTTGGCGCCGTCGGGCAGATCGGTCGCGCCCGCTTCGGCGATGCGTTCGATCAGGCCGTCGCGGATCACCAGCGAGACTTCACCGAGATCGCGGGTGCCATCGAACACGCGGGCGTTCTCGATGATCGTCACGCCATGCCCGGCCGGAGCCGTCGCGGTGTCGGGCGTGGCGGTGTCGTGCTGCTGCGCGCCGCCGCAGGCAACCAGACAGACGGAAGCGGCGAGCGCGGCAGCGGTGCCCAGGCGTGATCGCATGCGGAGTCCTCGAAGGATTGAAGGACGGGCCAGCATAGCCGCCACAAGGTGGCGGCCATGTGTCCGCAATGCGTCACTCCGGGTCGTAATCCAGGTTCGACGCGAGCCAGCGCTCGACCTGCGACAGCGACACGTTCTTGCGCCTGGCGTAATCCTGCGCCTGTTCCTTCGATACGCGACCGACCACGAAATACTGGCTCTTGGGATGACTGAAGTAGTAGCCGGAGACCGCCGCGGTCGGCAGCATCGCGAAGCTTTCGGTCAGTGTCATATCCGCGTTGTTGCCGGCATCCAGCAGTTCGAACAGCCGGCCCTTCTCGCTGTGTTCCGGGCAGGCCGGGTAGCCGGGGGCGGGGCGGATGCCGCGGTATTTCTCGGCAATCAGTGCATCGTTGTCGAGCGTCTCGTCCGTGTCGTAACCCCAGTAATCCATACGCACCCGCTGGTGCAGGCGCTCGGCCAGGGCCTCGGCCAGACGGTCGGCCAGTGCCTTGAGCAGGATCGCGTTGTAGTCGTCGTGCGCGGCTTCGAAGCGGGCGACGTGGGGTTCGATGCCGATGCCTGCGGTCACCGCGAACGCGCCGATCCAGTCCTGCTCGCCGCTGTCCTTCGGCGCAATGAAATCCGCGAGGCAGAAGTCGGGACGTTCGACCGGCTTGTCGACCTGCTGGCGCAGGAAGTGCAGGGTCACTTCGCCATCGTCGTGTTGCAGCACCACGTCGTCGCCGATGCTCTGTGCCGGCCAGATGCCGAACACCGCCTTCGCGGTCAGCCACTTCTCCTCGACGATCTGCTTCAGCATCGCCTGCGCATCGCGGAACAGCTCGCTGGCCTGGGTGCCGACGACCTCGTCGGTGAGGATCGCCGGGTACTTGCCGAACAGCTCCCACGCGTTGAAGAACGGCGTCCAGTCGATGACCTCGAGCAGATCCTCGAGCGGGTAGTCGTCGAAGACGTGCAGACCGGGTCTGTTGGGCGTGGGCGGCGTGTAGTCGCCCCAGCCGCCGTCGAACTTCTGTCCGCGGGCCTTGGCCAGCGATACCAGCCGCTTGGCATCGCCGCGGTTGGCGTGGCGCGCGCGGATTTCGGCGTAGTCGGCGTCGTTGGCCGCGACGAAGTCGCCGCGCAGGTCGGCACTGATCAGCGACTGCACGACGCCCACCGCGCGCGAGGCGTCCTTGACCCAGACTGTCGGCGAGGCGTAATGCGGCGCGATCTTCAGCGCCGTGTGCGCGCGTGACGTCGTCGCGCCGCCGATCAGCAGCGGCGTCTCGAAGCCCTGGCGCTTCATCTCGCGCGCCACGTGGCTCATCTCTTCCAGTGAAGGCGTGATCAGGCCGGACAGGCCGATCACGTCGGCCTGCACTTCGCGGGCCTTGTCGAGAATCGTCTGGGTCGGAACCATCACGCCGAGGTCGACGACCTCGAAGTTGTTGCAGGCCAGCACCACACCGACGATGTTCTTGCCGATGTCGTGGACGTCGCCCTTGACCGTCGCCATCAGCACGCGGCCGTTGTTCTTGCCGGTATCGCCGGTGCGCGCCTTCTCGGCCTCGATGTAGGGCAGCAGGTAAGCGACCGCCTTCTTCATCACGCGCGCGGACTTGACCACCTGCGGCAGGAACATCTTGCCGGCGCCGAACAGGTCGCCGACGACGTTCATGCCGGCCATCAGCGGGCCTTCGATGACGTCGAGCGGGCGTTGGGCGGCCTGGCGCGCTTCCTCGGTGTCGGCCTCAACGTACTGGTCGATGCCGTTGACCAGCGCGTGCGTGAGGCGCTGCTGCACCGGCGTCTCGCGCCAGGCGAGGTTCTCGACCTTGGCCGCGCCCTTCTTGCCCTTGTAGCGCTCGGCCAGGTCCAGCAGGCGCTCGGTGGCGTCGCTGCGGCGATTGAGTACCACGTCTTCGACGCAATCGCGCAGTTCGGGATCGAGATCGTCGATGACCGGCATCGCGCCGGCGTTGACGATGCCGAAGTCCATGCCGGCCTTGATCGCGTGGAACAGGAACACCGCGTGGATCGCTTGGCGCACGACCTCGTTGCCGCGGAACGAGAACGACACGTTGGAGACGCCGCCCGAGACATGGCAATGCGGCAGCGTCGCCTTGATCTCGCGCGTCGCTTCGATGAAGTCGACCGCGTAGTTGTCGTGCTCGGCGATGCCGGTCGCGATGGCGAAGATGTTGGGGTCGAAGATGATGTCTTCGGGCGGAAAGCCGACGACCTCGGTCAGGATCCGGTAGGCGCGTGTGCAGATCTCGACCTTGCGGTCCTTCGTGTCCGCCTGGCCGACCTCGTCGAAGGCCATGACCACGACCGCCGCGCCGTAGCGCAGCACTTTCCGCGCCTGCTCGAGGAACGCGGCTTCACCTTCCTTGAGCGAGATCGAGTTGACCACGCCCTTGCCCTGCAGGCATTTGAGGCCAGCCTCGATGACGCTCCACTTCGAGGAGTCGACCATCACCGGAATGCGCGCGATGTCGGGCTCGGCAGCGATCAGGTTGAGGAAGGTCGTCATGGCCTGCTCGGAATCGAGCATGCCTTCGTCCATGTTGACGTCGAGGATCTGCGCGCCGCCTTCGACCTGCTGGCGCGCGACCTCGACGGCTTCCGGGTAGCGGTTTTCCTTGATCAGCTTGCGGAACGCCGCCGAGCCGGTGACGTTGGTGCGCTCGCCGACGTTGATGAAGAGCAGCTCGGGCGTGACGACCAGCGGCTCGAGGCCGGACAGGCGCGTATGACGCGCGACGCTCATGCGGCCTGCTCCACGGCCTGCGACGACGGGACGCGCGGCGCGACATCGGCCACCGCCGCGGCGATCGCGCGGATGTGGTCGGGCGAGGTGCCGCAGCAACCGCCGACGATGTTGAGCAGGCCGGCAGTCGCGAATTCGCGCAGCACCTCGGCCATGTCCTCGGGCGTCTCGTCGTAGCCGCCGAAGGCGTTCGGCAGGCCGGCATTCGGGTGGCAGGACACGCAGGTCTGCGCGACCTGCGAGAGTGTCTCGACGTGCGGACGCAGGTCCTTGGCACCGAGCGCGCAGTTCAGGCCCACCGCATGCGGGCGTGCATGCTGCAGCGAGTACCAGAAGGCTTCGGCGGTCTGGCCCGACAGCGTACGGCCCGAGGCGTCGGTGATCGTGCCGGAGATCATCACCGGCAGGCGGCCGCCACGTTCGTCGAACACGGTCTCGATCGCATAGAGCGCGGCCTTGGCATTCAGCGTGTCGAACACCGTCTCGACCATCAGGATGTCGGCGCCGCCGTCGATCAGGCCGAAGCTCGCATCGCGGTAGATCGACACCAGCTCGTCGAAGGTCACCGCGCGGTAGCCGGGATCGTTGACGTCGGGACTGATCGAGGCGGTGCGGCTGGTCGGGCCGAGAATGCCGGCGACGAAGCGCGGACGGTCCGGCGTGCGCGCTTCGGCGGCGTCGCAGGCCGCGCGCGCGAGCGCGGCGCCTTCGCGATTGAGTTCGTGCACCAGGTGCTGCAGCCGGTAGTCGGCCAGCGACACTGCGGTCGAGTTGAAGGTGTTGGTCTCGACGATGTCCGCGCCGGCGGCGAGGTAATCGGCGTGGATGCCCTGGATGATGTCCGGACGGGTCAGCGTGAGCAGATCGTTGTTGCCGCGCTGGTCGTGGCTCTCGCAGCCGCAGCCGGCGCCGTGCGCATGACCCTCGATGGTATGCAGCGCATCGTAGCCCTGCGCGAAGCGTTCACCGCGGTAGTCGGCTTCGGTCAGTTCGAAGCGCTGGATCATTGTGCCCATCGCGCCGTCGAGCACGAGGATGCGCTGCGCAAGCGCCTGTTCCAGCGCCTCGACCCGCGCCGGGTGCAGCCACGCCATCAGGGCTTCCTCGCGATGATCGAGATGACCTCGAAGTGCGGTGGTCGCTTCTCGCGGGTCACGGTTTCGGCGCTGTGGATCTCCAGGCCGGCTTTCGTCACGAAGCGGCGCAGTTCCTTGTCCGGGAACCCGAGGTTGGCGTGGCCATAGGCCTGGACCGCGGTTTCATGGCCGTGCCTGTCGAGACTCGACAGCAGCAATCGACCGCCGGGGCGCAGCACGCGCGCCGCCTCGTTGACCGCCTGCGCGGGCCTGGTGGCATAGGTCAGCGCGTGCATCAGTACGACGAGGTCGAAACTGGCGTCGTCGAAGGGCAGGGCATGCATGTCGCCCTCGCGCACTTCGACGTTGGTGAAGCGCTTGAGGCGTTCGGCCGAGGCGGCGACGACGCGACGGCTGGCATCGAGACACACGTAGCGGTGCGCGTGCGGCGCCAGCAGTTCGGCGAGCACGCCGTCGCCCGACGCGATGTCGAGCACGTCGCCGGTTTCCAGCAGCGGCAGCGCCGAGCGTGCCAGTGCCTCCCAGGTGCGGCCCGGCGAGTAGTGGCGCTCCATGTCGCCGGCGACGGTATCGGCCCAGCTCTGGTCGGCGGCGCGCATCGCCAGCACCGCCGGCGTGCGCTCGGCATCCTGACGCAGCAGCGGATCGTCGCTGCCGGTGCTCAGCGCCTGCCACAGGGCGCGCTGGGCGTGATCGAGCGCGGCATCGTCGAAGCGGTAGTAGGCGGAGACGCCGGCGCGGCGGTCGCGCACCAGATTGGCTTCCTTCAGACGCGCCAGATGGGTGGACACGCGCGGCTGCGCAAGCCGGGTGATCGACGACAGTTCGGCGACTGTCAGTTCCTCGACTTCCAGCAGGGCCAGCAGACGGACGCGGGTGGGATCGGCGAGCACTTTCAGGCGCGCGGACCAGGCTTCCAGATCCATCAATATCTCCATATCGCGATATAGAGATAATTGTCGGCGCAGCCGTCTGCGTGGTCAAGGATTGCAGCCGAGCATCGTCACCGGACGGTCACACGCCCGACCGCGTTTTCACGACGTCGCGCAAGCCTGTTTCGCCACGATTCATGCTGCACTGCGGAACGTGTTTTTCGGGCCTTTTGCAGGGGCGCGACGTTACAATCTCCGGATCATTTTGGTCGCAGGAGTTGCATGCCGTGGAGTTCGGTTTCAGCGAAGAGCAGTTGATGATCCAGGACATCGCGCGACGGATCGCACAGGAACGCATCGCGCCCAGCGCCGAGCACCACGACCGCACCGGTGACTTCCCCGTCGAGAACATGAAGGTGCTCGGCGAAAACGGCCTGATGGGCATCGAAGTGCCCGACGAGTACGGCGGCGCGGGCATGGACCCGGTGTCCTACGTGCTGGCGATGGTCGAAGTGGCCGCAGCCGACGCCGCGCACTCGACGATCATGTCGGTCAACAACTCGCTGTTCTGCAACGGCATCCTGACCCACGGCACCGAGGACCAGAAGCAGGCATACGTGCGCGCGATCGCCGAAGGCCGCGAGATCGGCGCGTTCGCGCTGACCGAGCCGCAGTCGGGTTCCGATGCCACCGCGATGAAGTGCCGCGCGGTGAAGCAGGCCGACGGCAGCTACGTCATCAACGGCAAGAAGAGCTGGATCACGTCCGGCCCGGTGGCGAAGTACTTCGTGCTGTTCGCGATGACCGATCCCGACAAGGGCGCCCGCGGCATCACCGCGTTCCTCGTCGACGGCAGCCGCGACGGCTTCCACCGCGGCAAGACCGAGCCCAAGCTCGGCATCCGTGCCTCGGCGACCTGTGAGATCGAATTCCAGGACTACGTGGCCCAGGCATCCGACGTGCTCGGCGAGGAAGGCCAGGGCTTCAAGATCGCGATGGGTGTGCTCGACGCCGGCCGCATCGGCATCGCGTCGCAGGCCATCGGGATCGCCCGCGCGGCGTACGAGGCGACCATCGCATACGTCAAGGAGCGCAAGGCCTTCGGCCAGCCGATCGGCGCGTTCCAGATGACCCAGGCGAAGATCGCCGACATGAAGTGCAAGCTCGACGCGGCCCTGCTGCTGACGCTGCGCGCCGCCTGGCTCAAGGGCGAGGGCAAGCGCTTCAGCAACGAGGCCGCGATCGCCAAGCTGACCGCATCGGAAGCCGCGATGTGGATCACCCACCAGGCACTGCAGATCCACGGTGGCATGGGCTATTCGAAGGAGATGCCGATCGAACGGTATTTCCGCGACGCCAAGATCACCGAGATCTACGAAGGCACCAGCGAGATCCAGCGTCTGGTGATCGCCCGCAACGAGACCGGTCTGCGCTGAGCCGCATGCCGCTTCTCCACGCCAGCATCGCGTGTGTCCGTCGCCTGCGTCGCCCCCGTGGCGTCGCGGCGTCGGTGGTACCCGACCCGGTCGCGCGTGCGGCCGTGTGGTCCTGATTCTTCCTTCCCGTCGGCCCGCGTGAGAACGCGGGCCTCATTGCATCGGAACGTCCGTCGTCATGACCTCATCCCGCAAAACCGGTAAAGCCGCGCCCACCGGCGCTTCGAAGGCCGCCAGCGCCTCCGCCACGAAACCGCCTGCCAAGGCCGCGAAGTCCGCAAAGCAGGCCGCGCGCGTGCAGCCCGCACCGCCGCCGCGCGCCGGCGCAGGCTTGCTGGCGCCGATCTTCGACGCCGTGCGCCGCCGCGCCGGCAAGGCCGCGCACGCCGATGCGAGTGCGTTCGCCCAGGCGTTCTACCGCCGCATGACCGAGGACGAACTGCCGCTGCACAGCGCCGACGGCTGGGCCGCGCTGGCCGCGGACCTGTTCGAGTTCGCCGCCAGGCGCAAGCCGGGCACCGCGAACGTGCGCCTGTTCAACCCTTCGATGAAGACCCACGGCTGGGAATCGCCGCACACCGTGCTGCAGATCGTCAACGACGACATGCCGTTCCTGGTCGACTCGGTGACGATGGCGCTGGCCGAGCAGGGCATCGGCGTGCACGTGCTCGGTCACCCGGTGCTGTCGATCGCGCGCGATCGCGCGGGCCGTCTGACCGGCGTGGGCGAGGGCGAGACCGAATCGGTGATGCATCTGGAGATCGACCGCCAGACGCCGGAAGACAACGCGCGCATCGAAGCGCTGGTGCGCGGCGTGCTCGAGGACGTGCGCATCATCGTGGCCGACTGGCCGCGCATGCGCGAGCGCATGCTGGACATGGCCGACACGCTGGCCTCGCGCAACATCCCGGTGTCGGACGCGAGCCGCGCCGAAGCGCAGGAGTTCCTGCGCTGGGCCGCCGACGATCACTTCACCTTCTTCGGCGTGCGCGAGTACAAGGTGCGCCGCAAGGGCGACGATGCGCGCCTGGAAGCGGTCGCCGACAGCGGGCTGGGCCTGCTGCGCACGCCGGGCACCGTGAAGTCGCGCCCGATCAGCGAGCTCGGCGCCGACGCGCTGCGTCGCGAGGGCCTGATCGACCCGCTGATCCTCACCAAGACCAGCGCCCGCTCGACGGTCCATCGTCCGGGCTACATGGATTACATCGGCATCCTGAGCTACGACGCCGACGGCAACGTCACCGGCGAGCTGCGCTTTCTCGGCCTCTACACCTCCAGCGCCTACACCCGTCGCCCGTGGGACATCCCGCTGGTGCGCGAGCGCTTCGCGCACGTGATGCGCGAGTCGGGTCTCAAGCCCACCGGCCACAGCGGCAAGGCGCTCAAGCACCTGCTCGAAACGCTGCCGCGCGACGAGCTGTTCCAGTCGACGCCCGACGAGCTGTTCCGTCTCGGCACCGGCATCCTCGGCCTGCAGGAGCGCGTGCGCAGCCGCCTGTTCCTGCGCAAGGACCGCTACGGCCGCTTCTATTCGGTGCTGGTCTACATCCCGCGTGACCGCTTCAATACCGACGTGCGTCGCCGCATCGAACAGCTGCTGCGCGACGTCATGCAGGCCGACCACGTCGATGCCAGCGTGATGCTGGGCGAATCGCCGCTGGCCCAGCTGCATCTGATCGTGCGTCCGCGCGCCGGCGTCGCCGCCGACATCGATCAGGCGGCGCTGGAACAGTCGCTGCAGGCGATCGTGCGCAACTGGCAGGACGATCTGCGCGACGAACTGGTCCGCCGCCACGGCGAGGCCGACGGCCTGCGCCTGTCGTCGCGCTTCGGCCGTGCGCTGTCGCCGGGCTACATCGAGTTCGCGTCGCCGGCCGCCGCCGCGACCGACGTGGAGAAGCTCGCCGCGGTGTCGACCGACGACACGCTGCAGCTGGGGTTCTATACCCAGCCGCTGCCGACCACCGGCGAGTCTGTGCTGCATTTCAAGCTCTACCGCCGCGACGCGCACATCCCGCTGTCGGACGTGCTGCCGGTGATGGAGAACCTCGGCCTGCGCGTGATCGCCGAGCATCCCAACCGCATCGAGGCCGACGGCAGCACGCTGTTCCTGCAGGACTTCTACGTCGAGGCCACCGCCGGTGCGATCGACGTCGAAGCGCGCGCGCAGGCCTTTACCGAAGCCTTCGCCCGCATCTGGCACGGCGATGCCGAGAACGACGGCTTCAACCGTCTGATCCTCGGCGCCGACCTCGACTGGCGCCAGGTCGCGATGCTGCGCGGCTACTGCAAGTACCTGCTGCAGGTCGGCGTGCCGTTCTCGCAGGCCTACGTCGAGGACACACTCAATCGCTATCCGCTGCTCGCGCGTCTGCTGGTCGAAGTCTTCGAAGCGCGCTTCGACCCGGCGACGGGCCGCGAGACCAAGGTGCAGATCGAAGCCGGTGCCCAGTTGCTCGGTGCCCAGCTTCGGGCGCTGTCGGGTGGCGACGAGGCCACGCTGACCGTCCTGCAGCCGGTGCTCGCCGCACGCAACGGCAACCGTGATGCGCAGTACGACGCGGCGCGCGAGGGCCTCAAGGGCCTGCTCGATCGCGTGTCCAGCCTCGACGAGGACCGCATCCTGCGCAGCTATCTGGGTGTCATCGACGCCACGCTGCGCACCAGCTACTACCAGACCGCCCGCGATGGCGGCCTGCTCGACACGATCAGCTTCAAGTTCGATTCCGCGCGCGTGCCCGAGCTGCCCAAGCCGCGTCCGTATCGCGAGATCTTCGTCTACGGTCCGCGCGTGGAAGGCATCCACCTGCGCTTCGGTCCCGTCGCGCGTGGTGGCCTGCGCTGGTCGGACCGCCGCGAGGACTTCCGCACCGAGGTGCTGGGCCTGGTCAAGGCGCAGATGGTCAAGAACACCGTCATCGTGCCCGTGGGCTCGAAGGGCGGCTTCATCGTCAAGCGTCCGCCGGCCGGCGGTGACCGCGATGCGCAGTTCGCCGAAGGCGTCGCCTGCTACACCCTCTTCATCAACGGCCTGCTGCAGATCACCGACAACATCGTCGACGGCGCGATCGTGCCGCCGGCCGACGTCGTGCGCCACGACGACAACGATCCGTACCTGGTCGTCGCCGCCGACAAGGGCACCGCGACCTTCTCCGACATCGCCAACGGCATCGCTCGTGAGCACGGCTTCTGGCTCGACGATGCGTTCGCGTCCGGCGGCTCGGTCGGCTACGACCACAAGGGCATGGGCATCACCGCGCGCGGCGCCTGGGAGTCGGTCAAGCGGCACTTCCGTGCGATGGGCCGCAACTCGCAGACCGAAGACTTCACCACGGTCGGCGTCGGCGACATGTCCGGCGACGTGTTCGGCAACGGCATGCTGCTCAGCGAGCACATCCGTCTGGTCGCCGCGTTCGATCACCGCCACATCTTCATCGATCCGAATCCGGATGCCGCGCGCTCCTTCGTCGAACGCCAGCGCATGTTCGCCATTCCGCGTTCGAGCTGGGAGGACTACGACAGGTCGCTGATCGCCAAGGGCGGTGGCGTGTGGCCGCGCAGCGCCAAGTCGATTCCGCTGTCGGCCGAAGCGCGGCAGGCGCTGGGCATCGAAGGCGATGCGACGTCGATCAGCCCGAACGAGCTGATGTCGGCGATCCTGCGCGCGCCGGTCGACCTGCTGTGGAACGGCGGCATCGGTACCTACGTCAAGTCCTCCAGCGAAACCCACGCCGATGTCGGCGACCGCGCCAACAACGCCTTGCGCGTCGACGGCCGCGACCTGCGCTGCAAGGTGGTGGGCGAGGGCGGCAATCTGGGTCTGACCCAGCTTGGCCGCATCGAAGCGGCGCAGCACGGCGTGCTGCTCAACACGGACTTCATCGACAACTCGGCCGGCGTGGACACGTCCGACCACGAGGTCAACATCAAGATCCTGCTCAATGCGCTGGTGCAGGACGGCCGCATGAAGCTGCCGGCGCGCAACAAGCTGCTGGCCTCGATGACCGACGAGGTCGCCGGCCTGGTGTTGTGGGACAACTATCGCCAGAACCAGGCGCTGAGTCTGATGGAGCGCATGAGCGTGTCGCGCCTGGGGTCCAAGCGCCACTTCATCCGTACGCTCGAGGCGCAGGGCCTGCTCGATCGGCAGATCGAGTTCCTGCCCTCGGACGCCGAGATTTCCGAGCGCAAGGCCAAGGGCCAGGGCCTGACCCGTCCGGAGCTGGCGGTGCTGCTGTCGTACTCCAAGCTGGTCGCGTTCGACCAGATGCTGGCCTCCGACATCCCGGAAGATCCGTACCTGTCGCGCGAACTGCAGCGCTACTTCCCGCAGCCGCTGCAGAAGAAGTATGCCGAGCTGATGGAAGGCCACCGCCTCAAGCGCGAGATCATCGCGACCGCCGTCACCAACACCATGATCAACCGCATGGGCGCGACCTTCCTGCTGCGCATGCAGGAAGACAGCGGCCGTTCGCCGGGCGAGGTGGCCAAGGCGTTCACGATCACCCGTGAGACGATCGAAGCGCGTGCGCTGTGGGGCGAGATCGATGCGCTCGACGGCCAGGTACCCGAGTCGGTGCAGGTCGACGCCCTGCAGGTGATCTGGAACCTGCAGCGTGCGTTCACCCGCTGGCTGCTGGCGCGTCCGGGCGCGTTGCCCGACATCACCACGGCGGTTGATCGCTACCACGACGGCTTCCATGCGATCCGCGATGGCCGCCAGATCATCGCCGACGGCCAGCGCGCCGAACACGACGCCAGCCTGCAGGCCTGGATCGAGAAGGGCGTGCCGAAGGCGCTGGCCGTGCAGCTCGCGGCCCTGCCGTACCTGGAAGCGGCGTGGGACATCATCGAGGTGGCCAGCGAGCGCAAGCAGAAGCCGGTCGACGTCGCGCGCCTTCACTTCCGTCTCGGCGAAGCACTCAACCTGCCGTGGCTCACCGCGCAGATCGACGCACTGGAAGTCGACGGTCGCTGGCACGCGGTCGCGCGAGGCGTGCTGCGCGAGGAACTCGGCCAGCAGCACCGCGCGCTCGTCGGCCAGGTGCTGGCGATGCCGGGTGCCACGCCCGAGGCCAAGGTGCAGGCGTGGCTGGAACGCGACGACGCCGCACTGCGCTTCACGCTGTCGATGCTGTCGGAGCTGGCCGCGCAGAAGTCGCTGGACTACCCGACCGCCTCGGTCGCGGTGCAGCGTGTCTCGCAGCTGATACAGCGCATCTGAGGTCGCACTCTCGGAACCACACCTTCCCCCGCGTGCGGGGGAAGGACGGGATGGGGGCGGACAGTCCGGTTGCGCACACATCGATCCGCGCGATGAGCAGACCGCATGAGACGGGCGGCAAGACGGCCTGATGCTTTGCCCCCACCCAACCCTCCCCCGCAGGCGGGGGAGGGCGCCGGTACGCTTCTGCTCCGAAACTGACCACGCGTCTGCAGACATACGCCTGCGCTAAGCTGCGTCGACGTTCACGCACCGGCCTTTCGATGACCGCCAATCCCCGCATCGCCTTCGTCGCCAGCCAGACCGACGAGGCGCAGCGCGCCCTGTCGGCGCTGACCGGCCTGCACGGTCAGTGCGATCCGGAATCGGCCGACGTGCTGGTGCCGCTGGGTGGCGACGGCTTCATGCTGCAGACCCTGCACCGGCACGGACAGCTGGGCAAACCGGTGTTCGGCATGAAACTCGGCACGGTCGGGTTCCTGATGAACCACCATCGCGAGGACGGCCTGCTGGCGCGCATCGAACGCGCGGAACCCACGGTGCTGCATCCGCTGGAAATGACCGTCGACACCGAATCGGGCGCGACGGTGAAGCAGCTCGCCTACAACGAGGTCTCGCTGCTGCGGCAGACCCGCCAGGCGGCGCATCTGAAGATCGAACTCAACGGCGTGACCCGCCTCGAGGAACTCGTCGCCGACGGCGTGATCCTGTCGACCGCGGCCGGCAGCACCGCCTACAACTTCTCCGCGCACGGCCCGATTTTGCCGCTGGGCGCGGGCGTCGTCGCGCTGACGCCGATCGCGCCGTTCCGCCCCCGCCGCTGGCGCGGGGCCATCTTGCGCGCCGAGACGGAAGTGTGTTTTCGCGTGCTCGATCCCTACAAGCGTCCGGTCAGCGCGACCGGCGATTCGCACGAAGTGCGCGACGTCGTCGAAGTGCGGATCCGCGAATCGCGCGAACGCCACGTCACCCTGCTGTTCGACCCCGAACACAATCTCGAAGAACGCATCCTCAGCGAGCAGTTTGTGGTCTGAGCACAATCACGTGGTGCTTGCGCTGTGGGCGATGCGTCGGGTTAGATATCGCCGGGTCGTGGGGACGACCACTCAGGGGAAGACAGATGGATTCTGAAAAGGATGTCGCCGTTGCGCCGCCGGGCTGGCTGCGCCGCAAGTTGGAAGGGTTCTACCGCAGGCGCGACGCGATCAAGAAAGATCCGGTCGCGGGCACGGTGCTGTTCATCGTGATCGCCGCCATCGGCTTCGGCGCCAGTGAAGCGTATGGGTACGCGAAGGAGAAGCTGCGTGATCCGGATGCTTATCTTGTACAGATGGCCAGAACGCAGGAAGCAGAGTTCGCAACACTCAACCAGAGCCTGCGGGATCTCAGCAACAGTCTGGATTCGTCTGAAGGTCGGCGGGAACTCGGCAGTATCAAAGGCGCGGTGGCGGGCATCGAGAGTCAGAACAGAGATCTGCTGCGGATGCTGGCGTTGTCGAAGCGCGAGAACGCACGGATTGCGCAGCTGGCGGAAGCACGCAGTGGTATCCATGGTGGTTATGACTTCCTTCTGACCGAGAATTCGGGTGTGCGCCTCGACAGCATGAATGTGCTCGGCGTGAGCAACATTTCGGGCACGCAGGTGATCGCCAATATCAGCGGGCCGAGCGCACCTTCGGATCGCAAGTATCTGCGCAGCGGACAGGGGATCGACTATCGCGGAGCCGACGGACGTGAGTGCAGCGTCTCGTTGCTCTCGATCGAGAACGGCGATTCCGCCGCGTTTGCGGTGGCGTGCGGCTGACGGATTCCGCGGAGGCAGAGGGCCGGGCGTCGCGCGGCATCGGAACCTTCGGTTCTCGCGCCTGACAAGTGCGGGCGGCGAGGCGCGATGCCGCATAATCTCCGTATGCCCGACCTGTCCGTCCCCACGCTGACCATCGCGATCACCACGCGCGCCCTGTTCGATCTGGAGGACAGCCATACGCTGTTCGAGCGCGAGGGCATCGACGCCTATGCCGAGCACCAGCGCGCCCACGAGGACGACATCCTCGAGCCCGGCATCGCGTTTCCGCTGGTGCGCAAGCTGCTGGCGCTGAACGTCGATGCGCCGGCAGACGCGCCGCACGTCGAAGTGATCCTGCTGTCGCGCAACTCCGCCGACACCGGCTTGCGGATCTTCAACTCGATCCAGCACTACGATCTGGGCATCACCCGCGCGACGTTCACCTCGGGCGAGCCGACCTGGCCCTACATCAAGCCATTCGGCACGCAGCTGTTCCTGTCGGCGAATCCGGATTCGGTGCGTCGCGCACTCGAGAACGGCATTGCCGCGGCGACGATCATCCCGGCGCGCGCGCCCGCGCACCGCAACGACCAGCTGCGCATCGCCTTCGACGGCGATGCGGTGATCTTCGGCGACGAGGGCGAGCGCCTGTCGCAGGAAGGCGGTCTGGACGCGTTCCACAAGCACGAGCGCGAGCGTGCGCGCGAGGAAATGACCGGCGGCCCGTTCCGCGGTTTCCTCGCCGCGCTGCACGACCTGCAGGCCGCCTATCCGTCGGGCAAGGACGCGCCGATCCGCACTGCGCTGGTCACCGCGCGTTCGGCCCCCGCGCACGAGCGCGTGATCCGCACGCTGCGCGCCTGGGGCGTGCGTCTGGACGAAGCGCTGTTCCTCGGCGGTCGCCCGAAGGGACCGTTCCTCGATGCCTTCGGCGCCGACATCTTCTTCGACGATTCGCAGCACAACATCGACTCGGCCCGCCCGCACGTCGCTGCCGGGCACGTGCCGCACGGCTGGTCGAACCGCTGAGCGATGGCACGCTGGCTCGACCGGCTGCTCGGCCGCGACACCGGACAGCGCAAGCCCTACGTGCGTCGCCATGACGGACTGGTCTCGCTGCAATTCATCCGCAGCCAGACCCAGAGCCGCATGGTCGGCGACGATCCCGATCGCCTGCTGATCGACTACACGCGCACGATGTTCGCGGCCCTGCTGTGGCATCCCGCGCCGGCAGTGCTGGGCATGGTGGGGCTCGGCGGTGGTTCGCAGGCCAAGTTCGCGTACCGCAATCTCCCCGAGACGCGCATCGAGGTGGTCGAGAACAACCCGCACGTGGTCGCGCTGCGCGGTGATTTCGGCATTCCCGATGACGATGCGCGGCTGTCGGTCACTGTCGACGACGGCGTGCGCTTCGTGCAGGCGCGACCCGCACACTTCGACGTGTTGCTGGTCGACGGCTACGACGAACACGGCATTCCGGCCGAGCTGTCGACGCAGATTTTCTACGACGCCTGCCGCGACGCCTTGAGCGCGCAGGGTGTGCTGGCCTGCAATCTGTACGTGCGCGATCCGCAGACGCACGTGGACAAGCTCAAGGACGCCTTCGGCGCCGATCAGGTGCTGGTCGTCGACGAACCCAGGATGAGCAACCGGGTCGCGTTCGCATGGCGCGGCGCATTGCCGATGCTCGACGCCGAGGCGCTGACCGGACGCGTGCCGTTGCAGGTGCGTGCCTTGCTGCCGGACGTGTTCCCGCGCATCGCGGTGCGGGTGGTGCGGCATCGGACGGTTACGGGGCGCTAGCTCATTTCCATGCCGTCATCCCGGCGAAAGCCGGGATCCAGTGCCTTGCATGCAGTCAGTACTCGCGGGTTCCCGTGTCAGCGATCGTGGAACGGTGTGCCAAGTCGCTGGATCCCGGCGTACGCCGGGATGACGCCGCGACATTGCACCCCCGCCCATTCCCCTGCACAGTCGCCGGTCGACTGCACACGTCCATGGGGGACATCGAATGCAACGCTGGATTTTCAAGCTCGCCTGCGCGCTGGCGCTCGCGACGGGCGCGCCGCTCGCGCTGGCGGCCACACAGGGCGGAATGACGCTCGAACAGGTCGCGCAGACGCGCGCGGTCACGCAGGCGCAGGTCAGCCCGGACGGGAGCGAGGTCGCCTACATCCTCTCGGTGCCGCGTACGCTCGGCGTCGACCCCGACGGTCCGGCGCGCAGCGAACTGCATGTCGTCGACCGCAACGGCACCAGCCGCGGCTTCATCACCGGCAAGGTCGACGTGGCCTCGCCGCGCTGGCTGCCCGACGGCCAGCGCGTGGCCTATCTGTCCAAGCGCGAAGGCGACGAGACCCGTGGCCTGTACACGATTCCGCTGCGCGGTGGCGAATCGACCCGCGTGGCCAGGCTCGCCGGTGACATCGCCAGTTACGATCTCTCGCCCGATGGCCGTCGCGCGGCGCTGATGTCGTCGCAGCGCGAGAGTGATGCGCGCAAGGCGCTGCGCGAGAAGGGCTTCTCGCAGAAGGTCTACGAAGAGGACTGGCGCCCGGTCGAACTGTGGATCGCCGAGCTCGGCAGCGAAGCCGCACCGCGTCGCATCGAGATCGACGGCAGCGTGCAGGGCGTGCGCTGGAGCCCGGCGGGTGATCGTCTCGCGGTGGTCGTCGCGCCGCGTCAGTTGACCGACGACACCATGGTCGAAGCGCGCGTGCGCATCTACTCGGTCGAAGGTCGCGAGCTGGGCCGCGTCGACAACCCGGGCAAGCTCGGCGACATGGCCTGGAGCGCGGACGGCGCCCATCTGGCGATCATTTCCGCCGCCGACAGGAACGATCCCAGCGACGGTCGCCTGACCGTCGTCGGCCGTGATGGCGGCCCCCAGCGCGATCTGCTGCCGGGTCTGGAAGGGCACGTGCGCGCGGTCGGCTGGCGGGACGCATCGACGCTGGTGTTCGTCAGCCACGAAGGCGTGCAGAGCCGTCTGGCGCAGATCCAGGCCGATGGCAGCGATCAGCGCACGCTGCTCGACGCCGGCGGTCCGGTGCACATGGGACTGAGCGTTTCGCCACGCGGCGACATCGCGCTGGTCGGCAGCGATCCGACGCATCCCTCCGAAGTGTTCCTGCTGGCCTCGGGCAGCGCCGAGCCGCGTCGCCTGACCGACAGCAACCCGTGGCTCGCCGATGTGCGTCTGGCCCGCCAGGAAGTCGTGCGCTACACCGCGCGTGACGGCCTGGAACTCGAAGGTCTGCTGGTCCATCCGCTGGAGCGTCGCGGCAATGCACGCGTGCCGCTGATTCTGGTGGTGCATGGCGGTCCGGAATCGCACTTTTCCAACGCCTGGTTGAACGGCTATTCGCAGCCGGCGCAGGTCGCGGCCGCACAGGGCTTTGCCTCGTTCTTCCCGAACTACCGCTCCAGCACCGGCCGCGGCGTCGCGTTCTCCAAGCTCGGCCATGGTCGCCCCGGCATGGAGGAGTTCGACGACGTGGTCGACGGGGTCGATCACCTCGTCGAAACAGGTCTGGTGAACCGCGACAAGGTCGGCATCACCGGCGGGTCCTACGGCGGCTACGCCAGTGCCTGGGGCGCCACGTACTACAGCGAGCGTTTTGCCGCGTCGGTGATGTTCGTCGGCATCTCCGACCAGGCCAGCCTGGTCACGACCGGCGACATCCCGTACGAGCAGTACAACGTGCACATGCAGACCTGGCCCTGGGAAAGCCCGGAGATGTACCGCCAGCAGAGCCCGATCACGCATGCGGAGAAGTCGCGCACGCCGACGCTGATCCTCCATGGCGAAGCCGATCCGCGCGTTCCGGTGATGCAGTCCTACATGATGTACCGCTATCTGCAGCTGGCCGGTCAGGCGCCCGTGCGGCTGGTGCTGTATCCGGGCGAAGGCCACGGCAACAGCCGGGGCGCGTCGCGCTACGACTATTCGCTGCGGCTGATGCAGTGGATGACCCATTATCTGACCGGGCCGGGCGGCGAGCCGCCGGCGTACGAGATCGACTACGCGCTGCCCGCAACGCCGGCAAAGAGCTGATCGGACGGTCTGTGGGATCCGAGCCGCGCCGGCGATCCGGCGCGGCTTTTTCATGTCCGCGCGCCACGGGCGAACTGCGTAGTCGCGAGGCTGCGGATCTCCGGCGCAGCGCGCGCGTGGCACGCCACTAAGCGAAGCCGAACGCGCCCACTTCACGCGGTCATCGCCTGCGCATCACGTGTCGTTGCCCGCCGCGTCCCTATCGTCTTGCGCATCGATCCGCGACGTGCAGCGTCTGCAACGCATGCACCGCGCCGGAACGATGCGACGGCATCAGGCCTTCGCTCACACCGATCACATCCGCCTGGAGAGCCCCATGTCCAACAAGACCGCGCACACCCTCAACGATCTCATCGCCATCGCCCGCGACGGTAAGGAGTTCTACGAAGAGGCCGCGCAGAAGGTCGACGACGCCGAGCTGCGCACCCTGTTCGCACGCATCGCCACGACCAAGTCCCAGCTCGTCAACGAACTCAGCGCCGCAGTGCAGGCCGCCGGCGGCAAGCCGGAGGATTCGGGCACGTTCGTCGGCAGCATGCAGCAGATGTACGGCAAGGTCCGTGCGACGCTGGGCGACACCGAGTACGGCTACGTGGCCGAGCTCGAGGAGTCCGAGGACCGTCTGCTGGAAGCCTTCGACGAGGCTTCGCGCGATGCCGACACGCCGCCGGCCGCCCGCGACGTCGTGGTCCGCCTGCTGCCGGAAGTCCGCGCCTGTCACGACGTGATGCGCACCCGCAAGCTGGCGATGAAGAACGCGAAGTAAGCGGAGCGTTAGAAGTCGCAGTGGAGCGTGAGATGCAAGTGATGCTTGCGCCGCGCTTCCAGAAGAAGGGCCGATCATTGATCGGCCCTTTTTTCGTGGTGATGGCTGGAACGCCTCCACAGAGCGGTTCGAGCGCGGTAAACCGTCGCGCACTGCGTTACGGGCTCCGCCGGATCGGCGATGCTGGCGGATCTTCCTCGAGACGGGCCGCCGCACGCTTGTCGACGCCAATGACGGTTGTTTGCACCCCATCAATCCTGCGTCCCGCTGACGGGCGGTTGCGCACGCAACCGTCGAAGCGTGCAGGCGCGACTGGCAGAATCGCCGGCTCCCCGTCCTGCGCAGCACGATGACCGCCACCGCTCCGACCGCGCCCGCCAAGGGCCGGGTCCTGTTCGCCAGCCTGATCGGCACGACGATCGAGTTCTTCGACTTCTACATCTACGCCACCGCCGCGGTGCTGGTGTTTCCGAAACTTTTCTTCCCGCCCGCCGATCCCGCATCCGCCACGCTGCAATCGCTGGCGACGTTCGCACTGGCATTCTTCGCGCGTCCCATCGGCTCGGCGGTGTTCGGCCACTACGGCGATCGCGTCGGGCGCAAGGCCACGCTGGTGGCGGCGCTGCTGACGATGGGCGTCTCGACGGTGGTCATCGGCCTGCTGCCGACCTACGCGCAGATCGGCGTGGCGGCGCCGCTGCTGCTGGCGCTGTGCCGGTTCGGGCAGGGCCTGGGCCTGGGCGGCGAGTGGGGTGGGGCGGTGCTGCTGGCCACCGAGAACGCACCGCCCGGCAAGCGCGCGTGGTACGGCATGTTCCCGCAGCTCGGCGCACCGCTGGGGCTCTTCCTGTCGACGGCGATCTTCCTGCTGCTGACCGAAGTGATGGACGACGCGGCGTTCTTCGCCTGGGGCTGGCGCATTCCGTTCCTCGCCAGCGCGGTGCTGGTGCTGGTCGGTCTGTGGGTGCGTTTGCGCATCACCGAGACGCCGGATTTCCAGAAGGTGCTCGACAAGGGCGCGCGCGTGCGTCTGCCGATGCGCGAGGTGCTGGTCAACCAGTGGCGCGGCCTCGTCGCCGGCACCCTGCTGGCGCTGGCGACCTTCGTGCTGTTCTACCTGATGACGGTATTCGCGCTGAGCTGGGGCACTTCGCGCCTGGGCTACACGCGCGAACACTTCCTGCTGCTGCAGCTGGCCGGCGTGGTCTGTTTCGCGGCGACCATCCCGGTGTCGGCCTTGTATGCGGACCGCTTCGGCCGCCGCCGCGCCATGCTGATCGCCAGCGCCGGCATCGCCGTGTTCGGCCTGTGCTTTTCGCCGTTGTTCGTCGCCGGCAGCCATCTCGGCACGCTGGCGTTCCTGATGATCGGTCTCGGCCTGATGGGCCTCACCTACGGCCCGGTGGGCACGCTGCTGGCCGAGCAATTTCCGACCGCGGTGCGCTACACCGGCGCCTCGCTGGCCTTCAATCTCGCCGGCATCTTCGGCGCTTCGCTGGCGCCCTATATTGCGACCTGGCTCGGCGACCGGCACGGGCTGGCGTCGGTGGGCTGGTACCTCGCCGCAGCCGCGATGCTGAGTTTCATCGCGCTGTGGCGCCTGCCGCGCGATGGCGCCTCCGCCACGGGCTAGACTGCCGCGCCCGGACCTCGGAGTCGCGCATGCATCACTGGCTGCTGTTGAGTGCCGCCGTCGCCGTGCTGGTGGGCATGCTGCTGCCGCTGCAGGCATTGCTCAACGCGCGCGTCGGTGCACTGACGCACGGCGCGCTGTTCGCCTCGTTCTTGTCGTTCGCGGTCGGCACGCTGGCCTTGGCACTGGTGCTGGTGGTCACGCGCACGCCCCTGCCGTCACTGCGCACGTTCGGTGCGCTGCCGCCATGGTTGTGGCTGGGTGGCCTGATCGGTGCGCTGTTCGTGTTCTGCGGCACGCTGCTGGTGCCGCGCCTGGGCGCGGCGGGCATGATCTGCCTGGTGGTCGCCGGACAGCTGGCCGGGTCCCTGCTGCTCGATCACTTCGGCGTGCTGTCGCAGCCGCGTCCGGTCGACGCGATGCGGCTGGCCGGCGCGGCGCTCGTCGCGATCGGTGCGCTGCTGGTGGTGCGTCCATGGCAATCGGCATGAACATGCTCGCGACACTGCCCGCGCCGATGCGCGAGGCGCTGCAGTGCGCCTATGCAACGCCGCCCCGGGCGTATCACAACTTCGGTCACGTCGAGACGCTGCTGCGGCATTTCAATGAAGTCGCCGCGCGTGAAGGCTGGTCGCAGCCGCGCGAGGTGCAACTGGCGATCCTGTACCACGACGCGATCTACGACGCGCGCGCCGGCGACAACGAAGCGCGCTCGGCCGGGCTTGCGGTCGAATCGATCGCACGCTGGCTGCCCGACGCGGGTGTCGATGCGCAGCGCGTGGCCGATCTGATCCTGCTCACCGCGCGCCACGGCCGGCTGTCACCGGCGGATTTCGTCGACGATCCGCATCCCGACGACGCACGCCGGTTCCTCGATTGCGACATGGCGATCCTCGCCGCGGATGCAGCCGCGTTCGACGCCTACGATCGCGGCATCGCCACCGAATACCGGCACGTGCCGCGCTGGCTGTATGCGGTCAACCGACGGCGTTTCCTCAAGAGTCTGCTGGCGCGCCCGCGCATCTATCTCGACGACGGCTTCCATGCGCGCCTGGATGCGCAGGCCCGGCACAATCTGCGGCGCGCAGTCACCACCAAGCGCTGAGGCCGCGCCGTCGGGCGCGCGGCGGTATCATCCGCACCATGGCGAAGCTCCTGCTCAACATGCGCTACGTGCCCGAAGACGAGGCCGCCGACGTGCGTGCCTTTCTCGACGAGGCGCGCATCGACTGGTACCAGACCCGGCCCAGCCCCTTCGGCATCTCGCATGGCGGCATCTGGCTGCGCAACAACGACGACCTGCCGCGCGCCAAGGCGCTGATGGCCGACTACCAGCGCGAGCGCCAGGCGAACGCACGCGCCGCGCAGGCGCAGGCCGAACGCGACGGCACCGCCGAGACCTTCGCCGACATCGTCCGCGCCGATCCCAAGCGCGTGGTGCTCATCATCATCGCGATCGTGTGCCTGATCGGATTCATGGCGGTGCCGGGCTATATGCTGTCGCGCTGAACGCGGCTGTGCGCCCGCGTCACGTCGGCGCGATGCGCCGGCCTGCATGATCGACGCCTGTCCGTTACCGCCCGGGCCGGTTCCACATCGCCGGGCGGGGGCGGGCAACCAGACCTGCCGATGGTGTTCCGCATGCCGACCACGCCCAGCCGCGCGCATCCCAAGCCGAAGACCAGACCCTGGACGCGGCCCAATCCGAAGCCGCAGTCCGCGCGCGGCCATCTGTCGACCGCGCAGAGGGACGCCGCGCAACAGCGCGCCGACGAGGCCGGTCGTCGCTATCCCAACCTCGTCGACAACATGTGGGCCAGCCGCCACCTCGCGAAGGACGGTTCGCCGAAAGCCTGAAGCCTGGGATGGGCGGTGCGCTGACGTTGCCGTGCGCGACCTGTCGCGGATGAATCGCGAACGCATGACCATCGGCACGGCGGGGTGGGAGTTGCGGGTTGTTATGGTCGATGGTTGCCTCGCGGCGACGCGCGGCAGTCCCAGCCATCGTCCGGAGATTCCATGCGCCAACGCCGTCATCCGCAGCCGCTGCTGCTCGCCGCCCCGATCGCCTTGCTCGCCGCCTTGACGGCATTGCCTGTCGCCGCGCAGCGCGACATCCGCTTCGAGGCCGCGCAGGCACCCACGAGTGGCACGCTGGTGCTGGCGGTCCCGGAAGTCGCCGAAGGCGCGGCACGCACCGGCGCATTCGCGCAGATCGATGCGGCCAGCCAGGGCGCACTGTCGCGTGCGACGACCGCAGCCGGCTTCCGCGGCAAGGTCGACAGCCAGCTCGATCTGCCGGGCATCGCCGGATTCGATCGCGTGCTGCTGGTCGGCACGGGCAGCGGCGCGGCGGACGCGCGACGCATCGAGGACATCGGCGGCCACGTGGGTCGCTTCGCCGCACGCAGCAAGGCGCCGCAGGTCGATGTGTTGTGGGAAGGCGCCGAATCCGGGGCCGCTGCGCAACTGGCATTCGGCGCATCGCTCGGCCAGTACCGCTTCGACAAGTACCGCACCACGCGCGGCGAAGACGACACGGCCGGCACCGGCGCACTGGTTGTGCGCAGCCCGGCAGGCGCTGACGCGGCGCGCGCCTGGGATGGCGACTGGAAGGCGGTCGCCGAGGGCGTGAAGTTCGCCCGCGATCTGGTCACCGAACCGGCCAATGCACTGGGGCCGGACGAGTTCGTCGCCCGGACGCGCGAAGCCTTTGCAGGCAAGCGCAACGTCAGTATCGAGGTGCTGGACGTGCCGGCGATGGAGCGGCTCGGCATGGGCAGCCTGCTGGCGGTCGGGCAGGGCAGCGTGCGTCCGCCGCGACTGATGGTCGTACGCTACAGCGGCGGCACGCGCGGCGAGGCGCCCGTGGCCTTCGTCGGCAAGGGCATCACCTTCGATTCGGGCGGCATCTCGATCAAGGGCAGCGAAAACATGTGGCGCATGAAGTACGACATGACCGGCGCCGCCAGCGCGACCGGCGCGGTGCTCGCGCTCGCCGGCCGCAATGCGCCGGTCAACGCCGTCGCCGTGGCGGCGCTGGCGGAGAACATGCCGTCGGGCTCGGCGACGCGTCCGGGCGACGTGATCCGCACCGCCTCGGGCAAGACCTACGAGGTCATCAGCACCGATGCGGAAGGGCGCATGGTGCTGGTCGACGCGCTCTGGTACGTGCAGCGCCAGGATAACCCGCGCGTGATCGTCGACATCGCCACGCTGACCGGCGCCATCGTCACCGCGCTCGGCAACGACTATGCGGGCCTGTTCACCCGGGACGACGCGCTCGCCGCGCAGCTCGAACGGGCGGGCGAGACGTCCGGCGAACCCGTGTGGCGCATGCCAATGCATGCGGGCTACGGGAAGATGCTGGAATCGCCGATCGCCGACATGCGCAACGGCGGCGGTCGGCCGGGCTCGGGCACCGCGGCGCACTTCATCGGCGAATGGATCGACGCCGGGCGACCGTGGGCGCATCTCGACATCGCCGGCATGGCCTGGCGCGACGGCAACGAACTGTCGACGACGCCGGCGGGCGCATCGGCCTATGGCGTGCGCCTGTTCGACCGGTTCGTGCGGGAGAACTACGAGCAGTAAAGGGTTCGCGCGGTTTTGCGTCGCGCGGTGCACGTCGCCTTCCCCCGCGTGCGGGGGAAGGTCGGGATGGGGGCGACCGATCCGGTCGTCGGGTTTTCGTTGCGTGCGACCGCCGTGAGTGTTGTCTTCGCGCCGTGACCTGATGGTTTGCCCCCACCCAACCCTCCCCCGCGTGCGGGGGAGGGCTTGAAGGCAAGGGGCAGGCAGCCGGCCCGCTACAATTGCCCGATGATCGAGAACCTCGCCGCCTACCACTTCGCCGCCATCGACGATCCCGACGCGGTCGCCATCTGGCTCCGTGATCTGGCCGAGGCCGGCGACCTGCGCGGCACCGTGCTGGTGGCGCCGGAGGGCCTCAACCTGTTCCTCGCGGGCACGGTCGAGGCCATCGATGCATTGATCGACGCGGTGCGCGGCGACGCGCGTTTCTCGACCTTGCAGGTCAAGCGCAGCCGCAGCGCGTCCGTGCCGTTCGCCCGGCTCAAGGTCAAGGTGAAGCCGGAGATCATCAGTTTCCGCAAGCCCGAAGCCATGCCGCTCGACGCGCCCGCGCGTGCGCCCGACGTGGCGCCGGAGACATTGGCGCGCTGGATCGCGCAGGGCCATGACGACGCCGGCAAGCGGCTGGTGCTGCTGGACACGCGCAACCGCGAGGAGTTCGGCTTCGGCACCTTCAGCGACGCGCTGACGCTGCCGATCGACAACTTCACCGAACTGCCGGATGCGCTCGCGCCGCATCGCGACGCGCTGCGCGATGCGACTGTCGTGAGCTTCTGCACTGGTGGCATTCGCTGCGAGAAGGCCGCGCTGTGGATGCAGGCCGACGGCATGGACAACGTGCTGCAACTCGACGGCGGCATCCTCGGCTACTTCGAACGTGTCGGTGGCTTCGGCTACGACGGCCGCTGCTTCGTGTTCGACGCGCGCGTCGCACTCGACCCGCAGCTGCGCCCATTGCACGACGGCGCGCCCGCATGAGCTGGCTGGGCTTCGTGCTCGTCATCCTCGGCATCTGGCTGGCGTTCAAGGTCGCCGGCGTGGTGCTGCGGCTGATCGTCACCGTGCTGATCGTGATCGCCGCCTACTGGTGGCTCGCGCCGGTGTTCGGCTGGCCGACGCTGGGCGAAGTGGTCTACGTACTGGGCCCGGACGTGCGCGTGCCCGAGGTGTCGCTGCCGAAACTCGAGCTGCCCTGACGCTCAGCCGAATTCGCGCGACGGCAGCACGAAGCGCCGGTCGGGACGCCCGACCAGATCGAGGAAGTTGTTGAACACGGCTTCTGCCTGCGCCTGCATCGGCGCGATATGCGTCTGCGTCAGTGCCCGGATGGCGGCATCGTCGTGCGGCAGACCGGAGGCGGCGAGTTCGGCGCGATAGGCGGGCGTCGCCAGCCAGCGTTCGATCAGCGGCTGGTCCATTTCCAGATGGAACTGGAACCCGTAGGCGTTGTCGCCGTAACGGAAGGCCTGCTGCTCGCAGCTGTCGGTGCGCGCAAGATGCACGGCAGTCGCGGGTACCTCGAAATGCCGCCCGTGCCACTGGAACACCGGCGCGGTCGCGCCGAGCGGCGCGAGCACGGGATCGAGGCGACCGGAGTCGGTTGTCGTCAGCGGATACCAGCCGATCTCGGGTCGATCGATACGGCGTACCGGCGCGCCCAGCACATGCGCCAGCAACTGCGCGCCCAGGCAGATACCGAGCACAGGCCGGCCGAGTTCGAGCATGCGCTCGATTGCGCGCAGCTCGGTCATCAGATGCGGGCGCTTCGCACGCTCTTCGACATTCATCGGCCCGCCGAGCACGACCAGACCCCGATAGCGATCGACGCCCGGCTGCGCGTCGGGCTCGCGTTCGAAATTGACGAAACGGATGCGGTGCCCGCGCCGCCGGATCAGCGGATCCAGCGTGCCGAGCGGCTCGGCGGCGACGTGCTGGAAGACGAGGATGCGGGGCATCGTCTGATTCTAAACAGCGAGGCAGTGGCGCTGCGAAGGGCGTCGACCTCAACCGTCATCCCAACGGAAGCTGGAGGCGCTTTTCAACAGCCGAATGGCTGGTCATCCATTCGGATCTTCGGACACAACGCGAAAATCAAAATGGGCCCCAGCTTTCGCTGGTGCGACGATTCCTGACTTCTAGCGTCTGACGTCTCACGCCTGACTTTCAGAACAACTCAGCGCGGATCCCGACGCGGCGGGCCCTTCCGCGGGCCACCCGGCTTGAACCCACCCGGGCGAGCCCCCGGCGGCTTCGCGCCGAACGGGCGCTTCGGGCGCGGCGGAGCGGCGACCATGTCGGCGTCTTCTGCGCGGCGCATGCGGATCGCCTGGCCGGCGACGCGCACTTTCTTCAGGTGCTCGAGCAGCTCGCGCGGCATGCCTTCGGGCAGGTCGACGAGGCTGTAGTCGTCGCGGATGTCGATGCGGCCGATGAACTTGCTTTCCAGATCCGCCTCGTTGGCGATCGCGCCGACGATGTTGCCCGGCTGCACGCCGTGCTGGTAGCCGACCTCGATGCGGAAGGTTTCCATGCCCACGTCCGGCTCGCGCGGGCCGGTGTCGGCACGCGGGGCGCGGGGCTCGCGGGGTTCACGCGGCTCGCGTGCAGCACGCGATGCCTCGCGGCCACCGGGACGCTCGGTGTATTCGCGCTCGAACATCGGCTTCTCGGGCTTGCGCGGTGGCTCCAGCAGCAGCGGCGTGTCGCCCTGCACGACCTTGGCCAGCGCCGCGGCGATCTCGGCCGCCGGCACGTTGTGCTCACGCTCGTAGCGCTCGACGAGGTCGCGGAAGATCCCCAGATCGCTGCCCGACAGCGCGGCGGTGATCTTGTCGAGGAACTTGCCCACGCGCGCTTCGTTGACCGTCTCGACGCTCGGCAGCTGCATCTGCTCGATCTTCTGGCGCGTCGCGCGCTCGATCGCGCCGAGCATGCCACGCTCGCGCGGGGCGACGAACAGGATCGCCTCGCCGCTGCGACCCGCGCGGCCGGTGCGGCCGATGCGGTGCACGTAGCTCTCGGTATCGTAGGGGATGTCGTAGTTCAGTACGTGGCTGATGCGCTCGACGTCCAGACCGCGCGCGGCGACGTCGGTGGCCACCAGCACGTCGAGGCGGCCGTCCTTGAGGTTCTGGATCGCGCGCTCGCGCTGCTTCTGGTCCAGATCGCCGTTGATCGCCGCGGCCGACAGGCCACGCGCCGACAGCTTCTGCGCCAGCTCCTCGGTCGCCAGCTTGGTGCGCGCGAAGATGATCATCGCGTCGAAGGGCTCGGCCTCGAGGATGCGCGTCAGCGCGTCGAGCTTGTTGACGCCGCTGACCATCCAGTAGCGCTGGCGGATGTTGGCCGCCGTCGTCGTGGTCGCCTTGATCGCGATCTCGACCGGCTCCTTGAGATAGGTCTGGGCGATGCGCTTGATCTGGCTCGGCATCGTCGCCGAGAACAGCGCGACCTGGCGCGTCTCCGGCGTCTTCTTCAGCACCGCCTCGACGTCGTCGATGAAGCCCATGCGCAGCATCTCGTCGGCCTCGTCGAGCACCAGCGCACGCAGCTCGGACAGATCCAGCGAGCCGCGCTCCAGATGGTCGATCACGCGCCCGGGCGTGCCGACGATGACCTGCACGCCGCGCTTGAGCGCGGAGAGCTGCTGGGCATAGCCCTGGCCGCCGTAGATCGGCAGGACCTGGAAGCCGGGCATGTGCGCGGCGTACTTGTGGAAGGCCTCGGCGACCTGGATCGCCAGCTCGCGGGTCGGCGCCAGCACCAGCGCCTGCGGCTTGCGCGCAGCGGGGTCGATGCGGGCCAGCACCGGCAGCGCGAACGCGGCGGTCTTGCCGGTGCCGGTCTGGGCCTGGCCGAGCACGTCGCGGCCGTCGAGCAGCGGCGGAATGGTGGCGGCCTGGATCGGCGAGGGCGATTCGTAGCCCACCGCGGCAAGCGCGCGCAGCAGCGGTTCGGGCAGGGCGAGATCGGTGAACTTGGGGGATGGGGCAGGCGTGATGGGCGACTCGGCGCTCATGATGCGGTCTCTCGTAGCGCCGGCGCAGTGCCGGTCGGGGAACCGCATAGTGTAAACCGCGCCGCAGCGACGGGCCCTGGCGAGCCCGGGCGGGCCGGTGAGGCCGATGGCTTCCGTTCACGTCCATGTATGCCGTGGATCGACGCGCTTCCGTCCGGCGCAAGCGTCCCCATATCGGCCCGACGAAACGCCCCGGGAACGACCATGATCCGCGTGCACCACCTGAACAACTCGCGCTCCCAGCGCGTGCTCTGGCTGCTGGAAGAACTGGGCCAGCCCTACGAGTTGGTCCGCTACGCGCGCGACGCGGACACGATGCTCGCGCCCAGGGCGCTGCGCGACGTGCATCCGCTGGGCAAATCGCCGGTGCTGGAGATCGATGGACGCCGGCTGATCGAGTCCGGCGCGATCATCGAGGCGCTGGTCGAGCGCTTCGACGCCGAGCACGTGCTGTCGCCCGCGCCGGACGACGAGGACGAGCGGCTGCGCTATCGCCAGTGGCTGCATTACGCGGAGGGCTCGGTAATGCCGCCGCTGCTGCTGTCGCTGGTGTTCAACCGCCTGCGCAGCGCGCCGATGCCGTTCTTCGCCCGCCCGATCGCCCGCGGCATCGCCGACAAGGCCATGCAGACCTTCATCGGCCCGCAGCTGGAAACGCATCTGTCCTACATCGAGCACGAGCTGGGCGCCTACCAGTGGTTCGCCAGCGACCGCTTCACCGCGGCCGACATCCAGATGAGCTTTCCGCTCGAAGCCGCGGTCGCGCGCGCCGGCGATCGCGTCGGCCCGAACATCCGCCGCTTCGTCGAACGTATCCACGCGCGGCCGGCGTACCAGCGGGCGCTGGAGGCGGGCGGTCCCTTCGAGCTCGGTCGATGAGCGACGTGCCGGACGTGGTGCCGCTCGACATCGGGCTGCACTTCGACAACCGCCTCATCCGGATGCTGCCGGGCGATCCCGAGGCCGGGTCCCGGCTCCGGCAGGTGGAGGGCGCGGTCTGGTCGCCGGTGCTGCCGACGCCGGTCGCCGCGCCACGGCTGCTCGCCCATTCGGCCGAGATGGCCGACGCGCTCGGCATCGATGCCGCGACACTGGACACGCAGGGGTTCGCCGACGTGTTCGGCGGCAACGCGCTCGCGCCCGGGATGGCGCCGTATGCGTCCAATTACGGCGGGCACCAGTTCGGGCACTGGGCCGGGCAGCTCGGCGACGGCCGCGCGATCACGCTGGGCGAGGGCGTCGCCGCGGACGGGCGTCGCTGGGAACTGCAGCTCAAGGGCGCCGGCCCCACGCCGTACTCGCGCCGCGCCGACGGTCGCGCGGTGCTGCGCTCGTCGATCCGCGAGTTCCTGTGCAGCGAGGCCATGCATCATCTCGGCGTGCCGACCACGAGGGCACTGTCGCTGGTGGCGACCGGCGATGCGGTCGTGCGCGACATGTTCTACGACGGCAACGCTGCGCCCGAGCCCGGCGCGATCGTGTGCCGGGTCGCGCCGTCGTTCCTGCGCTTCGGACATTTCGAGCTGCCGTACACGCGCGGCGATGTCGACCTGCTGCGGCAACTGGTCGACTTCACGATCGCCCGCGATTTCCCGCATCTGGGCGGCGAGGGCGAAGCGCTGTACGCCGCCTGGTTCGCCGAGGTCTGTACGCGCACCGCGGCGATGATCGCCGGCTGGATGCGGGTCGGCTTCGTGCACGGCGTGATGAACACCGACAACATGTCGGTGCTCGGACTGACGATCGACTACGGCCCCTACGGCTGGGTCGACGACTACGACCCCGACTGGACGCCCAATACCACCGACGCCCAGGGCCGTCGCTACCGCTTCGGCTGGCAACCGCGGATCGCGCACTGGAACCTGTCGCGGCTGGCGCAGGCGATCTCGCCGTTGTTCGACGACATCGCGCCGCTGCAGGCCGGGCTGGACGCCTATGCGGAGACTTACGCCGCGCTGGATCGCGAGACCATCGCGGCCAAGCTCGGCCTGCCGGATTGCCGGGACAGCGACGTCGAGCGGATGCAGCGTCTGTATGGGCTGCTGCAGGCCGGCGAAGTCGACATGACGCTGTTCTTCCGCGGGCTGGCGGATCTCGACGTCTCGGCGCCGTCGCTGGCGGTCGTCGCCGAAGCGTTCTATGACGCAGACAAGCGCGTGCGTCTGCAGGGCGAATTCGACGCGTGGCTGCAGGCATATGCCGCGCGCCTGGTCGACACCGGCGAACCGGACACGGTGCGTCGCACGCGGATGCACCGTGCCAACCCGAAGTTCGTGCTGCGCAACTATCTGGCGCAGCAGGCGATCGACCGGGCGGAAGCCGGCGATCCGTCGGAGATTACGGAACTGCTCGACGTCATGCGCCGGCCCTACGACGAACAGCCGGGCCGCGAGGCCTTTGCGGAGAGGCGCCCGGACTGGGCGCGGACGAAGGCAGGTTGTTCGATGCTGTCCTGCAGTTCCTGAGATGCTGTGCCCTCCCGCGAGCACCTGATGCGTATCGCATCTCAGTTCCGCTTCGGGGCATCGCAATCCGCCCCTTCCCCCGCGCGCGGGGGAAGGCTGGGATGGGGGCAAACCGGACGGGAGGATGCAATCCCACCGGGCGCATCGCTTCAACCGCTTTTGCACGCGACTGGCATGACTGCGCCCCGACGCCTCGCCCCCACCCAACCCTCCCCCGCAAGGCGGGGGAGGGCTGTAACTGGTCGCACCCTGAAACACGACACTGATCGGGCCGCAGGCAGGGGAGGGCTTCAGAGCGTACGCGAGCACGTGAATTCCACGAGCAGTTGCACCGTTCGCTCAATCGTCCACACCGCGACCCGGTAGAATTGCCGGATGCCTTTGATGACCTTGAATGCCGTCGACTACAGCGTCGGCGGCCCCCTGCTGCTGGACGGTGTCGAACTGTCGATCGAACGTGGCGAGCGCATCGCGCTGATCGGCCGCAACGGTGCCGGCAAGTCCACCCTGATGCGCCTGATCGACGGAGAACTGAAGCCCGACGATGGTGAGATCCGTCGCGAGCAGGGCGTGCGCGTCACGCGTCTGGAGCAGGAGGTGCCGGCCGGCGCCGACGGCAGCATCTTCGATGTCGTGGCCGGCGGTTTGGGCGAGGCGGGCGCGGCGCTGGCCGAGTACCACCGCCTGCTGCACGCCGAGGACTACGACGCGCTCGCCGAGGTGCAGTCGCGCATCGAGGCGCTCGACGGCTGGCGCATCGACCAGCGCGTGACCGAGGTGCTCGAACGCCTGCAGCTCGACGGCGATGCCGCGTTCACAAGACTTTCGGGCGGCATGAAGCGCCGCGTGCTGCTGGCGCGCGCGGTCGTGTCTGCGCCGGACATCCTGCTGCTCGACGAGCCGACCAACCACCTCGACATCGCCGCGATCGACTGGCTCGAGGGCTTCCTCAAGCAGTGGCCCGGCGCGATCGTGTTCGTCACCCACGACCGCCGCTTCCTGCGTTCGCTGGCGACGCGCATCATCGAGATCGACCGCGGCAAGCTGACCAGCTGGCCGGGCGACTGGGACAACTACGTGCGCCGTCGCGAGGAACGCCTCAACGCCGAGGCGCAGGAGCAGGCGCGCTTCGACAAGCTGCTGGCGCAGGAAGAGGCGTGGATCCGCCAGGGCATCAAGGCCCGTCGCACCCGCGACGAAGGCCGCGTGCGCCGTCTCAAGGCGATGCGTGTCGAGCGCGCCCAGCGCCGTGACCTCACCGGCAATGTGCGCATGGCCGCCGCGTCGGCCGGCAATTCGGGCAAGAAGGTCGTCGAGCTCAAGGACATCAGCTTCGGATTCGGCGATTGCGCCCTGATCCGTGATTTCTCCACGACGATCTTCCGCGGCGACCGCGTGGGCCTGATCGGCGCCAACGGCACCGGCAAGACCACGTTGCTCAAGCTGCTGCTGGGCGAACTGCAGCCGCAGACCGGCGAGGTGCGCTCGGGGACACAGCTGCAGATCGCCTACTTCGACCAGTACCGCGCGACCCTGCGCGAGGACTGGAACGCGCTGGAGAACGTCGCCGAAGGCCAGGATTTCGTCGAGATCAACGGCACCCGCAAGCACGCGATCGGCTACCTGCAGGATTTTCTTTTCACGCCCGAACGCGCGCGCGCGCCGATCACCCGCCTGTCGGGCGGCGAGCGCAACCGTCTCCTGCTCGCCAAGCTGTTCGCGCAGCCGTCGAATCTGCTGGTGATGGACGAACCGACCAACGATCTCGACGTGGAGACGCTGGAGCTGCTCGAAGAGTTGCTGGCCGACTATCCCGGCACGCTGCTGCTGGTGAGCCACGATCGCGATTTCCTCGACAACGTGGTGACGTCCACGCTGGTGATGGAAGGCGAGGGCCACGTCGGCGAGTACATCGGCGGCTACGAGGACTGGCTGCGCCAGCGCCCGCAGCCCGGCGAGGCGCTGCCGGCGACCACGCTGGCACCGAAGTCGGCGGCGAGCGCGGTGCAGGCCGCCTCGACACCCGCCGCCGCGGAGGCACCGGTCGTGGCGAAGCGCAAGCTCAGCTACAAGGACCAGCGCGAACTCGAGCAGTTGCCCGCGCGCATCGACGCGCTGGAAACCGAGATCGCCACGATGACCGGCGAAATGGCCGACGCCGGTTTCTACCAGCGGGAACCGTCCGCGATCGCTGCGCACGGCCAGGCGCTACAGCAGGCGCAGGACGCGCTGGACGCGGCCTACCTGCGCTGGACCGAACTCGACGCCTGAGCCGTTTCACCTTTTCCGGACGCACCGCCGTGCTGATCACCCAGCCGCTTCCCGTCGAGACCGACCTGCTGGCGCTGCAACGCGCAGCGCCCGCGCGGCATCCGCTGCTGTTGCAGTCGGTCGCGCACGGCACCGCGCATGCGCGCTGGGACCTGCTGCTGGCGACCGACGGCATGCGGCTGGAGCTCGGCGTGGACGGTGTCACCCGCAGCGAGGCCGGCAGCGACGTCGACGCGCCGTTCCTCGATGCGCTCGACGCCGCGTGGTCGGCGTTGCGCATGCCGCGCGAGGAACCGCGCTGGCCATTCCGCGGCGGCTGGGCGCTGTATCTGGGCTACGAGCTCGCCGGCCAGGTCGAACCGGTGCTGGACCTGCCGCGTGCGATCGGCGGCCTGCCGGTCGCGGTCGCCTGGCGCTGCCCGGCGGCAGTACTGCGCGACCACGCGACGGGCGAATGCATCGCGGTGGCCGAGGCCGGCGCGGAAGCACTTCTGGCTGAGCTCGTCGACGCCGCGCAGGTGTCTGCGGCATCGCCCGCACGCTGGACCGGTCCGGTGTCGCTGGACGAGGACGTGCCAGCGCGCTTCACCGACGGCGTACGTCGCGTCCTCGATTACCTCGGCGCCGGCGACGTGTTCCAGGCCAATCTGTCGCGCGGCTGGACCGCGCGCTTCGAAGGCGCGCTCGAACCGGCGGCGCTGTACGCGCGATTGCGCGAACACAATCCCGCACCGTTCGCCGGCCTGCTGCAGGGCGCGGGCTGGGCGGTCGCCAGCGCCTCGCCCGAGCGGCTGGTGTCGGTGCGCGGCGATCTGGTCGAAACCCGTCCGATCGCCGGGACGCGCGCGCGTTTCGACGGCGATGACGACGTCGCCCGCGTGCAGGAACTGGTCGGTCATCCGAAGGAACGTGCCGAGCACGTGATGCTGGTGGATCTGGAACGCAACGATCTCGGCCGCGTCTGCGTGCCGGGCAGCGTCGAGGTCGACGAGTTGATGTGCGTGGAAAGTTACGCGCATGTGCACCACATCGTCAGCAACGTGCGCGGCCGCCTGCGCGAGGACGCGACGCCCGGCCGCACGATCGCCGCGGTATTCCCCGGCGGCACGATCACCGGCTGTCCCAAGGTGCGCTGCATGCAGATCATCGCCGAACTCGAAGGGCAGGGCCGGGGCGCCTACACCGGTGCGATGGGCTGGCTCAACCGCGATGGCGACCTCGATCTCAACATCCTGATCCGCAGCGCGGAGGTCGAAGGCGACAGCGCGCGCTTCCGCACCGGCGCCGGCATCGTCGCCGACTCCGATCCCGATCGCGAACTCGACGAAACCCGGGCCAAGGCGCGCGGCACGCTGCGGGCGCTGGGCCTGGCCGGCTGATCTTCGCGTCGCGGGACCGCGTCACTGCATCGCCTTGCACGGGCCACGGTATCCTGCACGCCCGCCTTTGCATCGACGGCCGCTGTCGCCCATGACCGAGACCGCAACACCGCGTCCCCGCCGGCGCTTTCTCAAGATCCTGCTGGCCGGGCTGGTGCTTGTCGCGCTGGTCGCGGCGGTTGCCGCCTTCGTGTTGCATGCCCGCTACGCGCGCTTTGCGGATGCGCCGCTGTCCGGGCTCGCCGACGGCGGCACGCTGGTCGTCGCGCGCGGCGATTCCTTCGCGCGTGTGCTCGGGCGTCTGCGCGACGCAGGCGCGGTCGAAGGACACGCGCTGGAGTGGCGACTGCTGGCGCGCGAGCTCGGCGCCGATGCGCGTATCCAGGTCGGCGAGTACCCGCTGGGCCCGACGACCACGCCGCGCGAGCTGCTGGTGCGCATGCGCGACGGCAAGGTCGTGCATCACCGTTTCACCATCGTCGAGGGCTGGAACATCCGCGAGCTGCGCGCCGCGCTCGGCCGTGCGACGCCGCTGGTGCAGACGCTGCAGGAACTCGACGACGCCGCGCTGATGGAGGCGCTGGGCAAGGCCGGTGTGCACCCCGAAGGCCGCTTCCTGCCCGAGACTTATCTCTACACGACCGGCGACAGCGACGTGGATCTGTTGCGGCGTGCGAACGGCGCACTGGAAACCGCACTCGACCGCGCCTGGGAATCCCGCGCCGACGGGCTGGAACTCGAGGATCGCGAGCAGGCGCTGGTGCTGGCGTCGATCATCGAGAAGGAGACCGGCATTGCCGAAGAGCGCCCGGCGATCTCCGGCGTGTTCAACCGCCGCCTGAAGGTCGGCATGCGCCTGCAGACCGATCCCACCGTGATCTACGGCATGGGCACCGCCTACGACGGCAACATCCGCCGCCGCGACCTGCAGACCGACACGCCGTACAACACCTACACCCGCGACGGCTTGCCGCCGACGCCGATCGCGATGGCCGGTGCCGCGGCGATCGAGGCCGCCACGCATCCGGCCGATGGCGACGCGCTGTATTTCGTCGCGGTCGGTGACGGCAGCGGTCGCCACGTGTTCTCGCCGACCTATGCCGCGCACAACGTCGCGGTGCGCGAGTACGTGCGCCGCTACCGCTCGAAGTTCGGCAGCGGCAACGCCAGCAGTGGCCAGTCGGCCGAATCGGCCGCGGGCGGCGATGCCGCGCCGCCGAACGAGGTCGAGGTGGAAGCGGCGACCGGCGAGACCGGAGACGCGGAATGACCGGCATGCAGCGCGCGCTGCGCACGTATCCGCGTTTCGTCACGATCGAAGGCGGCGAGGGTGCCGGCAAGACCACCGTCCTGCGTGCCCTGCGCGATGCGTTGGCCGCCGATGGAGACGAGGTCGTCTGCACGCGCGAGCCGGGCGGCACGCCGCTGGCCGAACTGATCCGCGGCCTGCTGCTCGACCCGGGCCACGAGCCTGCACGTCCGGACACCGAACTGCTGCTGATGTTCGCCGCGCGCGCGCAGCACGTGCAGGAGACCATCGTGCCGGCGCTCGAACGTGGCGCATGGGTCATCAGCGACCGCTTCACCGATTCCAGCTATGCCTACCAGGGTGGCGGCCGCGGGATCGATCCTGCGCGCATCGCTGCGCTCGAGGCGGCGCACGTCGGCATCGCGCCTGCGGTGACCCTGCTGCTCGATCTCGGGGTGCAGCAGGGGCGCGAGCGCGCCCGCGGGCGCGACGCGTTTCCGGACCGCATCGAAGCCGAACAGGACGCCTTCTTCGAGCGCGTGCGCAGCGCGTTCCTCGCCCGCGCGCAGGCCGAGCCGCAGCGCATCCGCGTGATCGACGCCACCCGCAGCGCCGACGTCGTTGCGGGCGATGCGGTGCGCGTGCTGCTGGCGGCGCGGGAGGCCGCGTGAGCGCCGGCGCCGCATTCGCCCCGTGGCAGACGCGCATCCACGAACAGGTGCGCGGCGCACTCGACGGCGGACGCCTCGGGCACGCGCTGTTGTTCTGCGGCCCGGGGCGTCTGGGCAAGCGCGCCGTCGCCGATGCGCTGGCCGCGCACGTGCTCGGCGCCGGGCGCGATGCGCGCGTCGCGCAGTTGCTGGCCGCGGGCACGCATCCGGATTTCCACCACGTATCCTTCGTGCCGACCAAGGACGGCACGAAGCTGCGCACCGAGATCGTCATCGAGCAGATCCGCGAGCTGTCGTCCAAGCTCTCGCTGACGCCGCAGTACGGCAGTGCCCAGGTTGCGATCGTGGACCCGGCCGATGCGGTCAACGTGCCGGCATGCAACGCGTTGCTCAAGACGTTGGAGGAACCGCAGCCCGGTCGTCACCTGTGGCTGATCGCATCCAATCCGGCGCGCCTGCCCGCGACGATCCGCAGCCGCTGCCAGCGCATCGAGTTCCGTCTGCCGCCGCGCGACGAAGCGCTGGCCTGGCTGGTCGCGCGCGGTCATCGCGAAAGCGATGCGGTCGAGGCGCTCGACGCGGCGCGCGGACATCCGGGCCTGGCCGCCGAATGGCTGGCGGGCGATGGCATGGCGCTGCGCCGCGAAGTGGCGAAGGATCTGGCGGGGCTGGCGAAGGGCGAGCTGCCCGTCGTCGCCACCGCGCAGCGCTGGGCCGGTGGCGACGATGCGGCCGAACGCATCGCGCACGCGGCCGACCTTGCGCTTGCGCGCGCATCCGGCTTGACCGATGTCGCGGGAATCGGGAAGCTGGCCGCGTGGTTCGACGCCGCCAACCGCACCCGCGACCTCCTGAGGACAACGGTGCGCGCCGATCTCGCCATCACCGAGCTGCTGCTCGCGTGGCGCGGCACCGTCGCCCGCACCTGACTCGTCCGCTGGGAACCGAACCATGAGCGCAACTGCTGCCGGCGCACGCCAGGGCATCCTGTCGTTGGCCGTCAAGGACAAGGCCGCGCTGTACAACGCCTACATGTCCTACCTCAAGCAGGGCGGCATCTTCGTGCCGACGCCCAAGCGCTATTTCCTCGGCGACGAGGTGTTCCTGCTGCTGACGCTGCCCGAATCCAGCGACCGCCTGCCGACCGCCGGCAAGGTGGTCTGGGTCACGCCCGCCGGCGCGCAGGGCAACCGCACCGCGGGCGTGGGCGTGCAGTTCGCCGAAACGCCGGAAGGCGAGGCGGTCAAGAACCGGATCGAGACGCTGCTCGCCGGCACGCTGCAGTCCGAGAAGTCCACCCACACCATGTGAGTCCACGCCCGCGTCGTGCGGGCGTCGCCGGCCGAAGATGTGCGCTCAGCGCGCGTCGTCGAGCATCGCCCGCAGCGCCGGGTGCCGGATTTCCACCACGTCGAACAGACCTGCCGCGCGCAGATAGACCGCGCGCTTGAGGAGCTCGTTCTCGTAGCGCGCGCGCAAAACCTCGTCGTCTTCCTCGTCGATCGCCAGTCGCGCGAGTTCGGAGAATTCTTCGATCCAGCCCATCGCCGCGTAGGCGTCGGGCACGACTGCGTGAATACTGGAGTCCATGGATGAGGCGGGCAGCATTCGTGGATCCTTCAGGCTACTAAACCGGCTGGACGGTATAGTCTAGAATCCGCGCTCCCCGGTCAAGAACCCCAATCCAATGGTCCGTAAATCCCGCAGTGATGCCCGCGAACGCATCCTCGACGCCGCCCTGGCGGTCGCCGATCGCGTCGGCGCCGCGCACCTGACGTTGGATGCGGTCGCGAGCGAAGCCGGCGTGAGCAAGGGCGGGCTGCTGTACCACTTTGCGAGCAAGGACCTGCTGCTCAAGGGCGTGGTCGAGCACCACATGGACCAGCATCGCAGCGATCTGGAGATCGCCGAGGCGATGTTTCCCCCGCATCCCGGCGGTTATCTGCAGGCCTTCGTGCACGCACAGCGCCAGGGCATGGAAGCCAAGCTGCATGGTCCGCAGGCGACGCAGTCCTTCATCGCCGCGGCGGTCAACACGCCGGAACTGATGGAGTCCCCGCGCCGCTACGCGCAGACGCACGTCGAACGCCTGCGCAAACTTGGACCTGACTTCGTCGACGCGCTGCTGGTGACGCTGGCCTTCGACGGACTGTTCTTCGGCGATGCCTTCGAGATGCTCGATCTGAGCGCGTCGGAGCGGCAGGCCGTGATCGATGCGTTGCAGGCGCGCGCCGCGGACCTCGCGGCGCGTCATACCGCGTAGGACCTGCGGTAGCGCTCGCACGCGTCCGCGAGGTCAACCGCGCATCAGGCGGTACGCGGCACCGGCTGCAGCGCCGGATTGTCCCAGCCCGGGCGCGGCGCGAAACGGTCGCCGTGGCGGGCCTGCAGGGCGCGCAGGCGTTCGACGATGACGTCGGCGCCGGTGTCGCGGATGTACTGGATCGGGCCGCCGCGGAACGGCGCGAAGCCGGTCCCGAAGATCACGCCCGCGTCGAGCAGATCGGCATCGGCCACCACGCCGTCGTGCAGCGCGGCGACGGCCTCGTTGAGCAGCGGCAGTACCAGACGGTCCTGCAGGTCCTCGGGCGCCTTGTAGTCCTTCGGCAGCTCCGGCTTCTGCGCGCGGCCGTCGACCCAGGTGTACAGCCCCTGGCCATCCTTCTTGCCGCGCTGGCCCTCGGCCGGCGGCGTCGCCAGCGACGCGGGAATGCGCAGGCCGAGGAACGGCGCCAGTTCCTGGCCGACGCCGGAGGCGACGTCCAGGCCCACGGTGTCGATCAACTCGATCGGCCCCATCGGCATGCCGAAATCGACGGCCGCCTTGTCGATCGCCTTGCCCGGAATGCCTTCGGCGTAGGCGCTGGCGGCTTCGAGCATGTACGGAAACAGCAGGCGATTGACCAGGAAACCGGGCGTGCCGGCCACCGGCACGGGCAGCTTGTCGATCGCCTTGCAGAACGCGGCCAGACGCTGCGCAGTGGCTTCGTCGACGGCATCGTGATGCACGATCTCGACCAGCGGCATCGACGCGACCGGATTGAAGTAGTGCAGGCCGGCGAACTGGCCCGGACGCTGTACGCCCGTGCGCAGTTCGTCGAGCGGAATCGACGAGGTGTTGGTCGTCAGCAGCGCATCGGCGGGCAGGCGCGGCTCGATGTCGGCGTAGAGCCCGCGCTTGGCGTCGGCGTTTTCGACGATCGCCTCGATGACCAGATCGGCATCGGCGATGCCGGCGCCGGCGAGATCGGAGCGCAGGCGCGCCGCGACTTCGGGACGCTTGGCCGGGTCCTTGACCTTCTTCTCGAACAGCGTGGCGGCGCGCGCCTGGGCCTTGTCGATGAAGGGCTGCTCACGATCCTGCAGCGTCACGTCGAAACCCTTGTAGGCCGACCACGCAGCGATGTCGCCACCCATGACGCCTGCGCCGACGACGTGGACGCGCCGGATCGGCGCCTGGCCGCCCGCGGCCTTGCCGCCGAGGCCCTTCAGGCGCTCCATCAGGAAGAACACGCGGGTCAGGTTGCGCGCGGTGGGCGTGCCGGCCAGCTTGACCACGGACTTGCGCTCGGCGCCGAGCAGGGCACGCGTGTCACCCGAAGCGCGCCGCCAGGTTTCGATCATCGCGTAGGGCGCGGGGTAGTGCTGCTTTTTGGCCTTGCGCGCAACCTGCTTGACCAGCACCGGCGCCAGCAGCTGGCGCACCGGCCAGAGATTCGTGGCCCAGCCCATGAAGCGCTGCTTGAACGGACGCGTCGTGCCCCTGAGTGCCAGCGCGATCGCCGCATCGACCACCAGCGCCGGCTCGACGACCTTGTCGACCAGGCCGATCGCCTGCGCGGCCTTCGCCGACAGCGCGCGACCGGTCAGCATCATGTCGAATGCGGCCGGCGCACCGACCAGGCGCGGCAGGCGGACGCTGCCGCCCCAGCCGGGATAGATGCCGAGCTTGACTTCGGGCAGGCCGATCTTCGTCGACGGATCGTTGCTGGCGACGCGGTAGTCGCAGGCCAGCGAGATCTCGGTGCCGCCGCCCATGCAGAAGCCGTGGATCGCCGCGACCGTGGGGCACGGCAGTTCGGCCAGACGCTGGAACGTGGTCTGGCCGCGACGGATCGAATCGCCGATGACGCCCTTGGCATCGAACTCGGCGAATTCGCGGATGTCGGCGCCGGCAATGAAGCCCTTGGCCTTGGCCGAACGGATCACCAGTGCCTTCGGCGGATCGAGCGCCACGCGTTCGAGCAGCGTGTCCAGCTCGATCAGCACGTCCTGGGCGAAGGTGTTGACCGATTCGCCGGCGCGGTCGAAGGCCAGCACCAGCACGCCGTCGTCGCGCGATTCGACCTGCCAGTGGCTGAAGCGGAGACCATCGAGGCCTGCGAACATACGGCACCATTCTTGTCGGTATGGGGAATCCGCCTATGATCCCGAGGATGCTTCGGCGGCGTCAAATCAGCGCTTGAAAGCGGCGTTTGACCATCGCGTGGCGGCAGGCGACTTGCGCCACGGACGCGTCGCCCCAAGGAATGCATCGCGGAGCGGCGACGATGCCACACCGTCTGTGACGGAACTTTTCGCGCAGCGCCCTGTCATAACGCCCGGACCAGCCGGGCCCGCAAGGAGATCCGGCCCGATGGTCGACCGAGACGACAGCCAGGAGCGGATTCAACTGGACGAGGAACTGGTCAAGCGGGTGCAGGGCGGTGACACCGCCGCGTTCGACCTGCTGGTGCGCAAGTACCAGCACCGGATCGCGGCGCTGATCGGGCGCTACGTGTCGGACTGGAGCGAAGTGCAGGACGTCGCGCAGGAAACGTTCATCCGCGCCTACCGCGCGATGGCGAACTTCCGCGGCGACGCGCAGTTCTACACCTGGCTGCACCGCATCGCGGTCAATACCGCCAAGAACCATCTGGTGGCGCACAACCGCCGGCCGCCCACCGACGACATCGACGTCGAGGACGCCGAGCATTTCGACAGCGGCATCCGCCTGCGCGACAGCGACACGCCCGAGCGCGAACTCATGCGCCAACAGCTGGAACAAACGGTGATGCGCGCGGTCGAAGCCTTGCCCGAGGAATTGCGGGTGGCGATCAACCTGCGCGAGGTCGATGGCCTGAGCTACGACGAGATCGCCGAACGCATGGGCTGCCCGATCGGCACGGTGCGTTCGCGGATCTTCCGGGCACGCGACGCGATCGATCGCGAACTGCGGCCCCTGATGGACAACGAGAGACAAGTGGAGCGCGTGACCCGATGAACACTGCCGACGAATTCGATGCCCTGCATCCCGATCCCGACCGGCTGGAGCGGCTCAACCGCCTGCAGCTGTCGGCATTGCTCGATGGCGAACTGGGCCAGGACGAGGCGCGTTTCCTGCGCCGCCGGCTCGAACACGATGCGGAACTGTCCGGCTGCTTCGAGCGCTGGCAGGTCTGCGGCGACGTGCTGCGCGGCCGTCAGGTCTCCCTGCTGCCGCCCGATTTCGCCGAGCGCATCGCCCGCGGCATCGCGGCAGGCGACGGGGCTGTCGTCGCGCCGGTCGCCGTCGCCAGGCGGCCACGCCTGCTGCGTTGGGGCGGCGGTGCCGCCCTGGCTGCCTCGGTCGCGCTGGTTGCGCTGTTCGTCGGGCGGCCGGGTGCGTCCTTCGAGGACGCCGACGATGCGGCGCCGCTGGTCGCGGATGCCGCGCCGGTCGTGCCGGCTGCGGTGCCTGCGATCGACGCAACGGCGGATGCATCCGCACTGACGGCGTCTCCCGACATCGCCACCGCCGCGACGGCGGCGTCGGTCGCGCTGGCCGTGGCGGAGGCGCCGCGCCGGAGTGCCGGCGATCGCGCATCGCGTGGCCAGTCGCAGCGCGCCGCGGTGCGCAACGTCCAGGCGCGCCAGGAGTCCGGGCGCCGTGTCGCAACCGCCGCGCCGTCGCGCCAGCCGGTTGCGCCGCTGTCGGAGTCTTCCGCACGCGCATTCGCGGCGGCTGCGGATGCCGGTGGTCTGCCGCAGGCGCCCGCAGTGTCGCGTCCGTGGCCCAAGGCGTCGGCCCTGTCGGCCAACAGCAGTTTCTCGGTGCGCTACGGCGACGGGTTCGCTGCGCCGTCGTGGGATGCGCCCCCGGTGCAGGCCAGCAACGTGCTGCCGAGTTTCCCCGTCGATCCGGCCGATGCCGCGCCGACGTATCGCCCGCAACTGCGCGTCGTGAACTGAGCGCGCAGCGCATTGCCTGAGCTGACCCGCGGCGGTGCGTGCGCCGCGGCCGTTCATCGCCCCGATCCGCTCCCCCAGAGTCCGCCATGTCCTCGATGAAGAAGTCCCTGCTTGCGGTGTCGCTGGTCGCCGTCCTGTCGGCCGGCACCACGGCCTTCCTGTTGCCGAACGCGACCGCGCAGTCCGGTGCGCAGACGCCCGCCGATACGGCCGCCAGCGTGTCCGCGACACCCGAAGCGCCGCTGGTCACCGGTCTGCCCGATTTCACCCGCCTCGTCGAGCGCGTCGCGCCGGCGGTGGTCAGCATCGAGACGACGATCGGCGCACGCCAGACGCGAGGGCAGCAGATGCCCGACGATGCGCAGATTCCCGAGATCTTCCGCCGCTTCTTCGGCCCCGGCTTCGAGATGCCGGGCGGCCCGCGCGGCCCCGGCGGTGGCGACGGTGCGCCGCGCGGCCGCGCGATGGGCACCGGCTTCATCATTTCCGCCGACGGCTATCTGCTGACCAATCACCATGTGGTCGACGGCGCCGACACGGTCAAGGTGCGCCTGTCGGACCGTCGGGAATTCGACGCCAAGGTCGTCGGCAGCGATGCCGAGTCCGACGTCGCCGTGCTCAAGATCCAGGCCAGCGGCCTGCCGACGCTGCGCTTCGGCAACGGCGCGAGCGTCAAGCCCGGACAGTGGGCGGTCGCGATCGGCTCGCCCTTCGGCTTCGAGCAGTCGGTGACCGCCGGCATCGTCAGCGCGGTCGCGCGTTCCAACCAGTACGCCGACCAGCGCTACGTGCCCTTCATCCAGACCGACGTGCCGATCAACCAGGGCAACTCCGGCGGTCCGCTGCTGAACGTTGCCGGCGAGGTCATCGGCATCAACTCGCAGATCTTCAGCAATTCCGGCGGCTACATGGGCGTGAGCTTCGCGATTCCGATCGACATCGCCGCGAACGTCGCCGAGCAGATCAAGCAGACCGGTTCGGTGCAGCGCGGGCAGGTCGGCGTGATCGTGGAACTGCTGACCGCCGAGAAAGCGTCGGCGGTCGGTCTGTCGGATACGCGCGGCGCACTGGTCAACAACGTGCAGCCGGGCAGCCCGGCCGAGAAGGCGGGCATCGAACCGCTGGACGTGATCCTTTCGGTCGACGGCACCCGCATCAACACCTCCAGCGATCTGCCGCCGCTGATCGGCAACAAGGCGCCGGGCACGAAGGTGAAGCTGTCGGTGTTCCGCGAAGGCCGCACCCGCGACATCGACGTGACCTTGAGCCAGCTGGACGAGTCGGTGGCCGGTCGTGCCGGCACCCAGGCGCCGTCCGCTGCGTCGCCGTCGCAGTCGTCGGGCAACGCGCTGGGCCTGACGGGGCGTGATCTGGACGCCGCGCAGCGTCGCCAGTATGGGCTGGGCAACGACGAAGGCGTGCTGGTGGCGAATGCCGGACGTGGCGCCGCGGCCAGCGCCGGCATCGCGCCGGGCGACGTGATCCTGCGCGTCGGTCGCACGCCGGTCGCCAGCGCGGCCGCGCTCGACCGGGCGCTGCGCGACCTGCAGCCGGGCGACACGGTGATGCTGCTCGTCCGGGGCCGCAACGGCGCCACCCAGTACCGCGCGGTCACGCTATCGGAAACCGCCGAACGCTGAGTCCGCCACGCTGCGCATGCAGACAACGGCCCGCCGCGTGCGGGCCGTTGCGTATCCGGCGCCAGTCGCGGAATCCGCCGGGCCGTCTGGTGCGTGGCCCCTGTGCGATAATCGCCCGTTATCTTTTCGACGACGGCCCGGCCGCCGCCCATGACCCACGATCCGATGCGGAACATCCGCAACTTCTCCATCATCGCCCACGTCGACCACGGCAAGTCGACGCTCGCCGATCGCATCATCCAGCTCTGCGGTGGCCTGCAGGCGCGCGAGATGGAAGCGCAGGTGCTCGATTCGAACCCGATCGAGCGCGAGCGCGGCATCACGATCAAGGCCCAGTCGGTCTCGCTGCCGTACAAGGCGCGCGACGGGCAGATCTACCACCTGAACTTCATCGACACGCCCGGCCATGTCGACTTCAGCTACGAGGTCAGCCGTTCGCTGGCCGCGTGCGAAGGCGCGCTGCTGGTCGTCGACGCGGCGCAGGGCGTGGAAGCGCAGTCGGTCGCCAACTGCTACACCGCGGTCGAGCAGGGCCTGGAAGTGGTGCCGGTGCTCAACAAGATCGACCTGCCCACGGCCGACATCGAAAAAGCCAAGGCCGAGATCGAGGCAGTGATCGGCATCGACGCCGAAGATGCCGTGGCCGTGAGCGCCAAGACCGGTCTCAACGTGGAGGAAGTGCTCGAGGCGATCGTGCACCGCATTCCGCCGCCGAAGCCGCGCGATACCGATCGTCTGCAGGCGCTGATCATCGACTCCTGGTTCGACAATTACCTCGGCGTCGTGTCGCTGGTGCGCGTGATGCAGGGCGAGATCACGCCCAAGAGCAAGATCCAGGTCATGTCGACCGGTCGTACGCATGACGTCGACAAGGTCGGTGTGTTCACGCCCAAGCGCAAGGAATTGCAGGCGCTCAAGGCGGGCGAGGTGGGCTGGATCACCGCATCAATCAAGGACGTGCACGGCGCGCCGGTCGGCGACACGCTCACCCTTGCCGGCAAGCCGGCCGAAAAGCCGCTGCCGGGCTTCCAGGAGATGCAGCCGCGCGTGTTCGCCGGCCTGTTCCCGGTCAACGCCGAGGACTACCCGGACCTGCGTGAGGCGCTGGACAAGCTGCGCCTCAACGACGCCGCGCTGCGCTTCGAACCCGAAAGCTCCGAGGCGATGGGCTTCGGCTTCCGTTGCGGGTTCCTCGGCATGCTGCACATGGAGATCGTGCAGGAGCGCCTGGAGCGCGAGTACGACCTCGATCTGATCAGCACTGCGCCGACGGTGATCTACGAAGTGCTCAAGACCGACGGCGAGGTCATGCCGCTCGACAACCCGGCCAAGCTGCCGCAGTCGAACCTGATCGAGGAAGTGCGCGAGCCGATCATCCGCGCCAACATCCTCACGCCCGAGGCCTACATCGGCGCGATCATCAAGCTGTGCGAGGACAAGCGCGGCGTGCAGATCGGCATCACCTACATGGCCAGCCAGGTGCAGATCAGCTACGAGCTGCCCATGGCCGAAGTGGTGCTGGACTTCTTCGACAAGCTCAAGTCCGTCAGCCGTGGCTACGCGTCGCTGGACTACCACTTCCTGCGCTTCCAGGCCGGCCCCTTCGTGCGCGTGGACACGCTGATCAATGGCGACAAGGTCGATGCGCTCTCGCTGATCGTGCATCGCACGCATGCCGAGCGTCGCGGCCGCGAGCTGACCGAGAAGATGAAGGACCTGATTCCCCGCCAGCAGTTCGACGTGGCCATCCAGGCCGCGATCGGCGCGCAGATCATCGCCCGCACCACGGTCAAGGCGCTGCGCAAGAACGTGCTGGCCAAGTGCTACGGCGGCGACATCTCGCGCAAGAAGAAGCTGCTGGAGAAGCAGAAGGAAGGCAAGAAGCGCATGAAGCAGGTCGGTCGCGTGGAGATTCCGCAGGAAGCGTTCCTGGCGGTGCTGAGCACGTCGCGCGAGTCCTGATCCGTGTTTTCATAGCGGCGGCCGTCCGGCCCCGCTCAGCTGAGGATGCTGCATGAAGTGGTTCGAAACCGCGCTGGTCGTGCTGACCGTCCTGACGGGCGTGATCTGGCTGCTGGACAAGCTGGTGCTGGCCAAGGCGCGCGCGCGTCGCGCCGGCCTGCTCGAGGAGAAGGAGCCGATCGTCGTCGACTATGCGAAGGCGTTCTTCCCGGTGCTGTTCGTGGTGCTGATCCTGCGCAGCTTCGTCGCCGAGCCCTTCCGCATTCCGTCCAGTTCGATGATGCCGACGCTGCTGATCGGCGACTTCATCCTGGTCAACAAGTTCAGCTACGGCATCCGTCTGCCGATCACCAACAAGAAGATCATCGACATCGGCGAGCCCGAGCGCGGTGACGTGGTGGTGTTCCGCCCACCCCAGCACCCCGACCAGGACTGGATCAAGCGCGTCGTCGGCCTGCCGGGCGACACGGTCGAGTTCCGCGACAACCAGGTCTTCGTCAACGGCACGCCGTTCGCGTACCAGCGCACCGGCACCTACGAGGGCGTGGGTCGCGGCGCGGAGATGACCGGCGCTTCGGTCTACACCGAGCAGATGCCCGGCCGCAGCCATCAGATCCTGCACATCGACCAGGCCGCGCCGTTCCATCTGGGCGAGGGCAGCTTCCACGTGCCGCAGGGCCATTACTTCGTCATGGGCGACAACCGCGACCGCAGCGACGACGGCCGCTTCTGGGGTACGCTTCCCGAGACCCAGCTGCGCGGCAAGGCGTTCCTGGTGTGGATGAATGTCGATTCCGCCGCACCGGGCTGGGTCGATTGGGGAAGGATCGGTCAGAGCATCAAGTGACCAACAGCATCGGCTCGAGGGGACGTCCATGAAACGCACGCAACGCGGCATCACCCTGCTGGGATTCATCATCGTCCTGGCGGTCGTCGGCTTCTTCGCCTACGTGGGCATGAAGCTGTTCCCGATGTATTCGGAGTATTACAGCGTCAAAGCCGCACTCAAGGGGCTGGCGACCGACCCGGGCACCGCCTCGGCGGACCCGGCCAAGATCCAGGATCTGTTTTTCCGCCGGCTGTACATCAGCTACTCGGACAACGTGAAGCCCGAGCACGTGAAGATCCGGCGCGCCGACAACGGCTACCAGATGGACGTGCAGTACGAAGTGCGCCGCCCGCTGGTGTTCAACCTCGACGTCGTGGGCAAGTTCCACGCGACCCAGATGCTGACCCGCGGTGGCGACGGAGTTTGATCGCCAGCAGGGTCGGTTCGCCGGATACGTCTTCCGTGATCCGGGCCTGCTGACCCAGGCGCTGACGCATCGCAGCGCCGGCGCCCCGCACAACGAACGTCTGGAATTCCTCGGCGACGCGATCCTCGGTGCGCTGATCGCCGAGGCGCTGTTCGCCCGATGGCCGTCCGCCGACGAAGGCACGCTGACCCGTGCCCGCGCCGAACTGGTGCGCGAGTCCTCGCTGGCCGCCGTCGCCCGCGAACTCGAGCTCGGCCCGCGGCTGGTACTGGGCGCGGGCGAACTGAAATCCGGCGGCCATCGGCGCGATTCGATCCTCTCCGATGCGCTGGAAGCGGTGATCGCGGCGGTCTATCTCGATGCCGGACTCGATGCCTGTCGCGACGTGGTGCTGCCGCTGTTCGAGAAGACCTTCGTCGCGCTCGCCGGGGGGCGCGTGGCCAAGGACGCCAAGACCCGCCTGCAGGAATGGCTGCAGGGGCGGCAGAAGGCGCTGCCGGTCTACGAACTGTTGTCGGAAAGCGGCGAGGAACACGCCAAGACCTTCCACGTGCGCTGCGCACTGGTCGAAGCGGGCATCGCCGCCGAGGGGCAGGGCAGTTCGCGCCGCGCCGCCGAGCAGCAGGCCGCCGAAGCGGTCATCGGCCAGCTCGAAACGGCGCGCTGAGCCTCGCTTTCGCCGGCCGTCGCGGGCCTTGGCGACGGCAGGCCTTAGAATGCCGCTCATGACCGATTCCCCTACGCCCCACCACGCCGGCTTCGTCGCCGTCATCGGCCGACCCAACGTCGGCAAGTCCACCCTGGTCAACGCCCTCGTCGGCGCCAAGGTCAGCATCGTCTCCAACCGGCCGCAGACCACGCGCCACCGCCTGCTGGGCATTGCGACGTTCCCGCAGGGCCAGCTGCTGCTGGTCGACACGCCGGGCATCCACCGCGAGCAGAAGCGCGCGATGAACCGCATCATGAACCGGGCCGCCCGTGGCGCGCTCGAAGGCGTCGACGCCGCATTGCTGGTCGTCGTGGCCGGGCGCTGGGACGACGAGGACAGCTTGGCCTTCGATGCGCTGCACGAGGCCGGCGTGCCGGTGGTGCTGGTCGTCAACCAGGTCGACCGGATCAAGGACAAGACCGCGCTGCTGCCCTATTTGCAGACGGTCAGCGAAGGCCGCGATTTCGCCGGCGTCGTGCCGCTGTCGGCGCTCAAGCGCAAGGGGCTCGAGCAGCTGACCTCGACCGTCATGCCTTTGCTGCCCCAGCAGGACGCGCTGTACGGCGAGGACGAGATCACCGACAAGAGCCAGCGCTTCCTCGCCGGCGAACTGGTCCGCGAGCAGCTGATGCGTCAGCTCGGCAATGAATTGCCGTACGCGACCACGGTCGAGATCGAGAGCTTCACTGTCGACGGCACCATGCTGCGCATCGGCGCGGTGATCTGGGTCGAGCGTGAGGGCCAGAAGGCCATCGTCATCGGCAAGGCCGGCACGCGGCTCAAGGAAATCAGCACCAAGGCGCGCCTGCAGATGGAGCGGCTCTTCGATGCCAAGGTGTTCCTGGAAACCTGGGTGCGCGTGCGCGAGGGCTGGTCCGACGACGAGGCCGCGTTGAAGGCGCTCGGCTATGGCGAGTGAGGCAGATGCGGGCATGAGCGGGACCGCCGGTGCGGAGCGACTGCACGGTCACTGCCTGTGTGGCGGCGTCACGCTCAGCGTGGCGGCCGGCACGCACGACGTGCATGCCTGCCATTGCGGCGCCTGCCGTCGCTTCCACGGTGGCCCGGCCATGGTGCTGCTGGCCGGCACCGACGTGCGCATCGAATCGGGCGAGTCGCTGGTGCACCGGTTCGCGTCGTCGGAATGGGCAGAGCGCGCCTTCTGCGCGACCTGCGGCAGCAGCCTGTTCTTCCGTACCATCGGGGACGGCGGCCATTTCGTCGCGGCGGGTCTCTTCGATGAAATCCCCGGCGCGCGCTTCGAGTCGGAGATCTTCGTCGACGCCAAGCCCGGGTGGTACACGCTGGCCGATCCCGAGGAACACCTGACCGGCGAGGAATTCTTCGCCCGCATCGGCGGCGGCTGAGTCTGCCGGCGCCGCATCCGTGCGCATCGAGGACCAGCCCGCGTTCGTGCTGCATGCGCGGCCGTGGCGGGAAACCAGCCTGCTGGTCGAGGTCCTGACGCTGGAGCATGGTCGCCTCGGGCTCGTCGCCCGCGGCGTGCAGGGGCCGAAGAAGCAGGTGCTGCGCGCGGCCCTGCAGCCCCTGCAGCACGTGCGATTGAGTGCGCTGCTGCGCGGTGAGCTGGCGCAACTGCGCACGGCCGAGGCACTGGACGTGGCGCCGCGCCTGAGCGGCGATGCAATGCTGGCCGGCTTCTACGTCAGCGAACTGGTGCTGCGGCTCGCACCGCGGCAGGACCCGGCACCGGAGCTCTACGCCGCATTCGCCGAAGTCCGCCGGCGCCTGCCGCTCGATGGACTGGCGTGGACGCTGCGCCGGTTCGAACGCGATCTGCTCGAGGCGATCGGCCTGGGATTCGAGTACACCAGCGACGGCGACGGCGCGGACATCGACCCCATGGCCCGCTACCGGCTCGACCCCGAGCACGGTCCCCGACGGCTGCATCGCGATGGCGAGTCCAGCGAGCGCAGCACCGCCGCGACCGGACAGGCGCTGTTGGCGCTGGCGGCCGACATCGCGCCGGACCCTGCGGACATGGCGAGCCTGCGTCGCGCCTTGCGCAGCGTACTCGCGCATCATCTCGGTCCGCGCGGACTGAAATCCTGGGAGCTGGCCGCGAGCCTGTCGCGGCGCTAGACCTCAGGCGTTGGCGATCGCGTGGGCGCTGGCGCGCGTCGCGTCGAGCGTGGCCAGGAATTCCTGCAATGCCGCCGGCGAGGCGGGATCGGCATGCAGCACACGGGCGCTGAGCCCGAGCCGCTCGGCCCCGACGAAGCCGCAGCCTGCGCGCAGGCGATGCAGGTCGGCCTGCATCGCGACGTCGTCACCGGACGCAGCGGCCTTGGCGATGCGCTGACGCGTGCCGTCCAGCTCGCCGACGAACAGGTCGCGTAGCCCCTCAACGTTGCGCATGTCGCCGCCGACCGCGGCCAGCGCGGTTTCCCGGTTCCACAGCGGCGCGTCGCCACTGCGGCGTGCATCGGGCACCGGCGCACTGGGCGCACGTGCCCGCTGCGCGGCGCGCCGCACCAGCACGCGGCGGATCGCGCCCAGCCAGGCGTCGGTGGCGACCGGCTTGCTGACCGCGATGGCGAACCCTTCGGCGCGCAGCGCGTCGAGTTCGCGCCGTTCGCGCGCCGCGGTGTGTGCGATCGCGGGCGTGTCGCGCCCGTCCGCGCGCAGACGGGCGAGCAGGCCGCTGCCGGTGCCGTCGGGCAGATTGGCGTCGATCAGCCAGGCGTCGTAGGCGTTGGTGGTGGCCAGCGCGTAGGCCGCTTCGACGGAGTCGGCGATATCGACTTCGGCGGGCAGGGCGGCACTGGCGGCTTGCAGGAAACTGCGGCTTGTGGGGTCGTCCTCGACCAGCAGCAATCGGTTCATCGCGTCCTCGATGTGGCGGGTATCCTGCGGCGATGCCGCTTCCCGTCCGGACGATCCTACCCCTGTTTCTGGCCCTTGTGCCGATCGGAGCGTCGGCGCAGTCGATCCAGGCACGGATCGACACGGTGCAGGCGGCCGGCATCACGCTTCGCGACGTCCGGCTTTCACTCGACTGGCCTGCGGACGCGCCTGAAGGCCGTCTGCGGCTGCGCGCCGGCACGATCGATGCCGGTGCGCTGGGCTGGCGCTTCGAGACCGTCGACTGGCGCTGCCCGCTGCGACGCGAGTCCACGGGCGAGGACACCCGCTGGCGTTGCGAGGGACCGCTGCAGGGGCGGGGCAGCCCGCCGATGCAGCTGGCGCTGGTGCTGGACGCGGCCACCACGTCGGTCGCGCTGTCCTCGGGTCCGGCCCGCGTTGCGCTCGCTCGCAACGCCGCCGCGCCCGATTCGACCCGGATCGATCTGCGCCGGGTGCCCGCCGCGTGGGTGGAGGCGCTGGTCCGCGCGGGCTGGTCGGACGCGCGGCTGACCGCCGGATCGCTGGACGGCGCGGTGCGGATCGAAACGCCGGCATCGCGTCCGTTGCAGGTCGATGCCGATCTGTCCATCGACGGGCTGGCGCTCGAGACTGCGGACAGCAGCGTGGCGGCCGGGGATCTCGACGCGGATCTGGCGATCCGCACGGCGCTGCCCGACGACGCGCTGGCCGCGCGTGTCGACGGGCGCCTGCGCGGCGGCGAACTGTTGTTCGGCAACGCGTATGTCGCGCTGCCCCAGGCGCCGATCGGGCTGGGCATCGATGTCGCCCGCTCCGGAGCCGCCGAGTGGCGGTTGCCGCGCCTGCAATGGCGCGACGGCGACGCCCTGCAGATCGATGGCGCGGCCCGACTCACGCCCGAGCTGGGAATCCGGCAGCTGTCCCTGCACCTCTTCAGCCGCGACACCGCGGCATTGCCCGCGCGTTACCTGTCGGGTTGGCTGGGACTGGCGGGCCTGTCCGGACTGTCGATGGCCGGCGGTTTCGACGCCAACATCGATGTCGGGGACGACATGCTGCGCGCTGCCGATCTCGCCTTCGCCAGGCTCGACATCGGCGATGCCGCAGGCCGCTTCCGCTTCGACCGCCTCGACGGCGCGGTGCGCTACTCGGCCACCCGTCCCGTGCGCAGTGCGTTTGCCTGGCGTGGCGGCGCGCTGTACGGCATGCCCTTCGATGCCGCGGCCTGGAGTCTGGAGAGCGGCGACGGTCTGCTGCGCTTGCGCGAGCCCGTGGCGTTCTCGTTCCTGGGCGGCGAAATCGGCTTCGAGTCGCTGCAGATCGAACCGCCAGCCGCCGATGCCGGATTACGCATGCAGACCGCGCTGCGGCTCGATGCGCTGGACATCGGCGTGCTGGCGAAGACGCTGGACTGGCCGGCCTTCGAAGGCATGCTGGCCGGACGCATTCCGACGGTGCGCTATGCCGACAACCGCATCGACTTCGATGGCGGCCTGTCGATGGATCTGTTCGACGGACGCATCGACGTGTCGTCGCTCGCGATCGAACGTCCGTTCGGCGTCCTGCCGACGGTCACCAGTGATCTGGCCCTGGCGTCGCTGGACCTGCAGGCGCTCACCGGCGTGTTCGGCTTCGGCAGCATCGAAGGTCGTCTGCACGGGCGCATCAACGGCCTGCGTCTGGTCGACTGGAATGCGACCGCCTTCGAGGCCGAACTGCATACCGAGCCTGCGCCGGGCGTGCGCCAGCGCATCAGCCAGCGCGCCGTGCAGGACATTTCCAGCGTCGGCGACGCCTCGTTCGTGACGACGCTGCAGGGCCGGGCGATCGCACTGTTCGACGATTTCGGTTATCGCGGCATCGGCATTTCCTGCCGTCTGCGCAACGAGGTCTGCCGGATGGGCGGCCTGCGTTCAGAGGGCAACGCCTTTACTATCGTCGACGGCGCGGGACTGCCGCGGCTCGATGTCGTCGGCTTCAATCGCGATGTCGATTGGCCGGTCCTCGTCGAACGTCTCGCGGCCGCCGCCGGCGGCGATGTCGCACCGGTCATCGAGTGACCGGCACCGGAACATTCACAGGAGAGCACCGATGGCGCGTTGGATGGGTTTGCCGGCCGTCGCCGCACTGGCGTTGACCGCCTGCGTGACGATCAATGTCTATTTTCCCGCGGCCGAAGCGAAAGAGGCCGCGCGCGAGTTCGTCGAGAACGTCATCGGCGACCAGGCGCCCGCCAGCGACGTGCCGCCTGCGACCGTGCCGGGCGGTGGCATGGCGGGTACGACGCCGCGCTTCGATCCCTGGATGCTGCTGGGCATCGGCAGCGCCCAGGCGCAGACGCCCGACATCAGCATCCGCACGCCGGCGATCCAGGCGATCCAGGCGCGCATGGAACAGCGTTTCAACGGCACGCTGCGACCGCATTTCGATTCCGGCGCGCTGGGCTTCGGCGGCAACGGCACCATCGTCGTGCGCGATGCCTCGCAGCTGCCGATCAAGGATCGCGTGGCGGTGAACGCCGCAGTCGCCGACGACAATCGCGACCGCCAGGCGGTGTATCGCGAGATCGCCGTCGCCAATGGACACCCGGAGTGGGAAGCGCAGATCCGTGACGTCTTCGCGCGCCAGTGGATCCAGAGTGCACGTGCGGGGTGGTGGTACCAGCAGGGCGGAAACTGGACCCAGAAGTAACCAAGCACCGCGACTATATGGAAGGGCCGCCTGCGGGCGGCCCTTTGCGTTGCAGGCCGACGCGTGGGCGGCTTCTGCGACAATACGCGGCCATTCCGCACGCAGCCTTCGCCACGTGGCCCGCAAACGTCTCGACCAGACCCCTTTCCAGGTCGACATTCTCGACTTCACCCACGATGGCCGCGGCGTCGGACGCCTGCCCGACGGCAAGGCGGTCTTCGTCACCGGCGCGCTGCCCGGCGAGCAGGTCGTCGCCCAGCGGTTCGCACGTTCGCGCAGCTTCGACGAGGCGCGCACGCTCAAAGTGCTGCGCGCGTCCGAGCATCGCATCACGCCACGCTGCCGGCATTTCGGCACCTGCGGCGGCTGCGTGCTGCAGCATCTCGACGCCGAGCAGCAGATCCTCGCCAAGGCGCGCGTGCTGCGCGAGAACTTCGAGCGCATCGGCCACGTGACGCCGAAGCGCTGGATGGCGCCGATCGTCGACCGCGCCTGGGGCTATCGCCGCAAGGGCCGCTTCTCGGTCAAACGGGTCGACAAGAAGGACGCGACGCTGGTGGGTTTCCGCGAGCGCGACCCGCGCTTCGTCGCCGACCTGCAGGAATGCCACACGGTCATCGAGCCGATCGCGGCGATCATCCGGCCATTGTCGGCGCTGATCGACAGCATGGACGCGCGAGCGACCCTGCCGCAGGTCGAGTTCATCGCCGGCGATCCGCGGCCCGACTTCGACGGCATCGCGCTGGTGTTCCGGCACCTGCAGCCGCTGAGCGAGTCCGATACCGCCAAGCTGCTCGCGTTCGGGGAGGCGCATCGCATGGCGATCTTCCTGCAGCCGGGCGGCAACGACAGCGTGCACGCCCTGTGGCCCGAAGCGCCTGCGCTGTCGTTCCGTCTTTCGGACTGGGACGTCGAACTGAAGTTCCGTCCGCTGGATTTCATCCAGGTCAATGCCGGACTCAACGAGACGATGATCGCGCGCACGCTCGAGCTGCTGGACGTGCAGCCGGACGACCGCGTGCTCGACCTGTTCTGCGGCCTCGGCAACTTCACCCTGCCGCTGGCGCGGCGCGTGCGTGAAGTGGTCGGCGTGGAAGGCGAGGCCGGACTGGTCGCGCGGGCCAGGGAAAATGCCGTGCACAACGGGCTGGCGAACGCGAAATTCCATGCGGCCGACCTGACCCAGGACCAGCGCGGCACCGCGTGGATGCGCCAGGGCTTCGACAAGCTGCTGCTCGACCCGCCGCGTTCGGGCGCGATCGACGTGCTGCGCCAGCTGCCGCTCGAACAGTTCGGCCGCATCGTCTATGTCAGCTGTCATCCGGCGTCGCTGGCGCGCGATGCCGGCTATCTGGTCAACGAGCGCGGCTGGACGTTGTCCGACGCAGGCGTCATGGACATGTTCCCGCAGACCGCGCATGTGGAATCCATCGCGCTGTTCGAAAAGCGCTGAGGGCCGCATGGGTATCGAGATCGAACGCAAGTTCCGGGTCAAGGGCGAAGGCTGGCGCGCGGCTGCGCACGCGGTCGTGCCGATGGCGCAGGGCTATCTCAACGATGCCGCGTCCATCGCCAGCGGTGCGCAGAATGCGTCGGTGCGCGTGCGCATCGAAGGCGATGTCGCCTTCCTCAACATCAAGTCGCGCGAGACCGGGCCCAGGCGGCAGGAGTTCGAGGTGCCTCTGCCGGTCGAAGACGCGCAGGCGCTGCTGAAGTTGTGCGTGGGCGGCCTGGTCGAGAAACGCAGACATCTCGTGCACCACGGCGCGCATGTGTGGGAGGTCGACGAGTTCCTGGGCGACAACGCGGGCCTCGTGGTCGCCGAGATCGAGCTCGACGCCGTCGACGAGGTCTTCGAACGGCCGGACTGGCTGGCGCGTGAAGTGACCGATGAAGTCCGCTACTTCAATCTCGCGCTGGCCGCGCATCCGTTCTCGCGCTGGGACGCTGCGGAGCGCGGTTGAAGCGCCGATCTGGCGCCTGCGGGCGCATGATGGCGCCATGAGAATCGACATCTGGTCCGACGTGGTCTGCCCCTGGTGCTGGATCGGCAAGCGCCGCCTGCAGGCCGGCATCGCATTGCTGGGACGCGATGCGCCCGACATCGAGATCCACTGGCATCCCTTCCTGCTCGATCCGGACGCCGACGCCACACCTGTCCCGTTGCGCGATGCGCTTGCGGTGAAGTTCGGCGGTGCCGAACGCGTCGCGCAGATGCTCGCGCAGACGCAGGCGACCGCGCGTGCGGAAGGCCTGCCATTCGATTTCGATCGCGGACAGGTCCGCGTGACCACGCTGCCGGCGCATCGGCTGATGGCGCTGGCCGCACGCGAGGGTGACGTCGATACGGTCGGCGAGGCGCTGTTCCATGCGCACTTTGCCGAAGGCCGCAACGTGGCCGATGTCGAGGTGCTGGTCGAGGCGGGTGTCGCCGGCGGTCTGGACGTGGATCGGGTGCGCCGTTTCCTCGCCAGCGATGCCGGCGAAGCGGAGGTGCAGGACCGCGTCGCGCAAGCACAGGCCATGGGTATCCGCGCGGTGCCGACCTTCGTCATCGATGGACGCCTGGCGGTGCAGGGCGCGCAGCCACCGGAGGCGATCGCCGATGCGTTGCGGCAGGCGATGCGCAGCGCCACGCCCGTCGCGCCATCCGCGCCGGCCTGTGGCCCGTCGGGCTGCGACTGAACGCGAGACGCGTCGTGCCGACGGCACGCCGCCGCGCATCTGCGACAATGCCGGTCCGCGCCATCCGGCGCGTGCGATGGAGACATCCGCGATGCTCGTGATCGGCGTGGCCGGCACCGAACTCACCGCGCAGGAGCGCGACTGGCTGCAGCACGATGCCTGCGCCGGCGTGATCCTGTTCAAGCGCAACTTCGCGTCGCGCGCGCAGATCGCCGAACTCTCGGCTGCGATCCGCGAGGCCGCGCCGCGTCCGCAGCTGGTCTGCGTGGACCAGGAAGGCGGGCGCGTGCAGCGCTTCCAGGACGGCTATACGGAACTGCCTTCGCTGTCCGGTTTCGGTACGCAGTATCTCGCCGACCGCGAGACCGCACTCGATGCCGCGCGCGCGCATGCGCGGCTCATGGCGAGCGAAGTCCGCGGCAGCGGCGTCGACCTGAGCTTCGCACCGGTGGTCGATGTCGGCCACGGGAACCTCGCGATCGGCGACCGGTCGTTCTCCGAAGACCCGCAGATCGTCGCCGCGCTCACTCGTGCGTATGTCGAAGGCATGCACGAGGCTGGCATGGCCGCGACGCTCAAGCATTTCCCCGGCCACGGTTCGGTGCGCGAAGACACGCACTTCGATGACGCGGTCGACCATCGAAGCCTCGAGGCGATCCGCGCCCACGATCTGGTGCCCTTCGTGGCCGGCATCGATGCCGGCGCCGATGCGGTGATGCTGGCGCACGTGGTCTATCCGCAGGTCGCGCCCGAACCGGCCGGCTACTCGCCGCTGTGGATCAACACCATCCTGCGCGAGCAGATGGGGTTCCGCGGCGTCGTGTTCTCCGACGACATCGGCATGGCCGCGGCGTTCTCGGCCGGCGGCATCAAATCGCGCGTCGATGCGCATCTCGATGCCGGCTGCGACGTGGTGCTGGTCTGCCACCCGGAGCTGGTCGCCGAATCGCTCGCCGCGGTCGAAGGCCGCGCGCTCAACACCATTGCCCTGACCGGTCTGATCGGGCGCGGCCCGCTCGGCTGGGACGGCGCCCTGGCCGGCGCATCCGCCGGCCGCACCGGAGATCTCGCATGACCACACCGCGCCTCGACGACGTACTCGACACCGCCGACCTGCTGTTCGACCGCGACACGCTGGAAGACGCGATCGAGACGATGGCCGACGAGATCGCCGACGACTACGGCGACGACGACACGCCGCCGGTGTTCATCACCATCATGCACGGCGGCATGCCGTTCGCCGCGCAGCTGGCGTTCGCGCTGGGCGAGAACGAACTCGATCTCGAGTTCGACTATCTGCACGCCACGCGCTATCGCGGCAACACCACCGGTTCGGGCCTGGCGTGGCTGCATCGACCGGCGACACCGCTGCAGGGCCGCCGCGTGCTGCTGGTCGACGACATCCTCGACGAAGGCCACACGCTCAAGGCCGTGCGCCAGTGGGTCGAGGACCAGGGCGCCGCCGACGTGCGCGTCGCGGTGCTGGCGGTGAAGGATCACGACCGTCTGGTCGAAGGCATCGAAGCCGACTACGTCGGCGTCGAAGTGCCGGACCGCTACGTCTTCGGCTACGGCATGGACTTCCACGAGCAGGGCCGCAACCTGCCGGGCATCTACGCACTCGCGGAATAGTCCGCCCGGATACCGTGGGAACACAGGAAGAAAAGCGGCCCCTTGCGGGGCCGTTTTCCTGTTTCCGTTGCCTTCGCCTCAGTAGTCGTAGCGCAGGGTCAGACGCACGGAACGCGGCGACTGGTAGTTGACGTCATTGAGGTAATTGCGGCTGATCACGTCGCGCGAGGCTTCCTTGAACTCGTTGTACTCGGTGACCTTGTCGTTGTTGAACACGTTGAAGACGTCGAGCTTGAAGCGCAGGCGGTCGTTGGCCCAGGCCGGCACGTAGGCCGCGCTCAGATCGAAGGTCCAGGTCCAGGGCGTGCGTCCCTGGTCGCCACGGTTGCGCAGCTCGCGTTCGCCATCATCATTGAGGCAGTAGAAGCTCGAGCCGCTGTAGGGCGTCAGCGTGCCGAGGTCGGGCTGCGCGATGCCTTCGAGCGGAATGTAGCCCTGGCAGTTCACCGGACGACCGGACTGGGCGATCAGGTTGCCACCGAACTGCCACTCCGGTGTCAGCTTGTAGGCGCCGAAGAGCTTCAACGTATGCGCGCGATCGTTGGGTGTCGGGCCGTAGGTGCCGTCGGTAAACAGCGGATGGTCGAAGTCCTGCGTCAGGCCCGCGTCTTCCTGCTCGAGCGTGGAGTTGATGTAGCCCTCGACGTTGCCGCGCGAGCGGGCACGGACGTAGGAGCCCTGCAGGTTGAAGGTCTCGCCAGCGCGTTCCCAGAACAGCTCGATCGCCGAGTAATTGCGCTTGTAGCGCGGCAGGCCGAGATAGGACGCCGGCAGGGTGGCCAGCTCGACCTCGCCGTCGCCGTCCAGATCGACGTTGAGGGTCACGTCGTTGCCGGGATTGACGAAGTAGCAGCTCGGCACCGAACCCGGGTCGAAATCGTCGTAGCCGTTGTCCGCGGCCCACTCGATCCAGGGATTGGTCGTGCAGGTGTCGTCCATGCCCGAGCGCACCTGGCGACGCATGAAGCGCACGCCGCCCGACCAGTTTTCGTTGAACTGCACCTGGGTGCCGAGGATCAACTCGTCCTGGTACATCGGGGTGAAATCCGTCGAAGCGACCGAAGCCGGATTGGGCGCCTCCAGCGTGCCGTTGGTCTGCGTCTGGCCGATCTGCGCACCCTGGCCGACCGGCGTGCCGTCGACTTCGCTCCAGCCATTGACGTAATACCAGTTCGACACGGTCGACTCGGCGCCCGTCGCACGGATGCTCGAGTTCGTCGCCACAGGGATGTAGTAGCGACCGAGGGTGCCGAAGATCTTGAGCGTCGAATCGCCGTTGGCATCCCACGAGAAGCCGAGGCGGGGTGCGACCTCGTAGTCCGATTCGACCCACGCGATGCCGTCGCCGTTGCGGCTTTCGAACTTCTCGCCGCGCAGACCGATGTAGGCCATGAAGTTGTCGGTGACCTGCCAGTTGTCCTCGACATAGAACGCGCTGTTGATGTTCTCGTAGCTGGAACTGCTGGTCTGCAGGACGCGCGAGCGGGCGTAACGCGCGCCACGCGGCACGAGCTGGCCGTTGACGGTGCGGCCCGGCTGGCCGGCGAACGCACCGGTCGCGACCGAGTTCGTCGGCACCAGGTAGTAGGCCCAGTTGATGCCACCTGCATAGGTCTGTCCGCGATGGCTCGACTCGTAGGTTTCGTGATCAGCGCCGAAGCGCAGACGGTGATCGCCGAGAATCCATTCGGCGTCGAGGCGGATCGCCTTGCGGACATCCTCGTCCGGTGCCGCGTTGGCGTCCGGGCGCGTGCTGATCGTGCCGGGGTTGCAGCCGATGTAGCGCTCGAGCGTGCTGGTGGTGAGGCCGAAGCTGTAGGCCCATGGGCACTCGGAACCGACACCTGCCGCGGGCAGGCGCGAGGAGATCAGATTATCCAGGTAGCCGTACTGGCCGGACACGGTAAAGGTGTCGGTCAGATAGCTGGTGTACTTGAGGATGCCCACCTTGCCACCGGTCTCGACGTCGTACTGGTCGATGGGCAGTTCGTGTCGACCGACGTTGTAGCGGTTGTCGCCGTCGGCCGTGAGCTCGTACTCGTAGTCGTTGTAGCGGGTCTTCTGTTTGTTGTAGATGCCGGTGAACTCGACGAGGTTGTTGTCGTTGAGATACCAGTCGAGTTTCAGCAGACCCTGCGGGCTGTTGTTGCGTGTGGCCTGGCTGGTCAGCGAGCCGAAGGTGTCCGAAGTGTTGTGTCGGCCTTCCGCAAGGGCGAAGAAGAACAGCCGATCCTTGATGATGGGACCGCTGGCATATGCGGAGTACACGGTGCTGTCGTACTCGTTGTCGCTTCTGTACTGGTACAGCGGATTGACCGAGTCCTGGTCACGCTGCGCCACGTCGCGCCCGTCGGAACGGCCCCATTGCGGGCTCCATTCGACGCTGCCGCCATAGCGGAAGTCGTTGGAACCCGACTTGGTCAGGATGCTGATGATGCCGCCAAGCGAACGCCCGTACTCGGCGCCGTAACCGCCGGTCTTGACCTGTTGCTGCGCGATGGCCTGGAAGGGTGTATCGGCGAACGACAGAAACGTGCGCATGTTCGTCACGTCGAAGCCGTTGATGTAGTAGCCGTTCTCGGCGACGGAAGAGCCGCCGAACGACGCGAGGTTGCCGCTGCCGACACCACTGTCGCCGCGTACGGTGCCCGGTGCGAGCAGGGCGACCGAAGAAATGTCGCTGGCGACCGGCAAAGTGATCAGCTGCTCGGCCGTGAACACGGTGCCCGATTCCGCCGATGACACGTCGATGGGATTGATGGCGCGTGTGCCGCGTACCTCGACGACCCCCAGATCGGTCGCGGTCGCGTCGGACAGAACTACCTGCACGCCCGTGCCGATCTTGACCTCGACTTCCTGACGTCGACCGTCGGACGTCAGGACGTAACGACCCGGCGGCAGCTGGCTGAAGGTGAACCGGCCGTCGGACCCGGCACTGATCGTGCGCGTCAGCCCGGTCTGCGGATTCTGGATGGTGATGGAAGTCCCCGGCTGCCCGTTACCGAAGATCGAACCCACCGCGCTCTGTGCCTGCACACCTCCGGCGACGCACATACCCAGCGCCAGACTCAGAGCGCTGTAACGGAACTTCCTGCCGAACACACGATGGACTCTACGCGTCGTCATTTTCGGATTTCCACTTGGTCAATGTGATCCCGCCCGGAGGCGGTGCGGTTGCCCCTGCCGCAAGCCCCGCGGCAGATGCGCCGCATGAACCCGTTTGTAACGACAAGTTAAGCGGATATTAATCGCCGTGCGGAACTTGTAAAGAGGCTGTAGTCAAGTGCTGATAGCCATATTTCTGAACAGAATTCTCCTTCGTTCATGTAGGAGTCCGGGAGTTAGACCTTGACAGTACGGCTTGCGCCGGAATCCAAGCACTTGCAGACATGTGACGCGTTGGTCGCCTTCGTTGAAAATGGGCGCTCCCTGATCCGAGACACTCCATGGACCTCGCCATCGATCTCGCCGTCATCGGCGGCACCGGCCTCTACCAGTTGGCCGACCTGCAGGACGCCGAACCGCACCAGCCGGTCACGCGCTATGGCGCGCTGTCGGGACCGGTGCGGGTCGGCACACTGGACGGCCGGCGCGTTGCGTTTCTGGCACGCCATGGCGAGGGGCATTCGGTGCCGCCGCACAAGGTCAACTACCGGGCGAATCTCGCGGCGCTACAGGCGCTGGGCGCGAAACAGGTGCTCGCGCTCAATACCGTTGGCGGCATCACCGAGCGCTTCGGGCCGCGCGTGCTGGCGTGTCCGGACCAGTTGATCGACTACACCTGGGGCCGCGTCTCGACGTTCTGCGAGGAAGAGGGCACCGAAGTGCTGCACGTCGATTTCGGCGATCCGTACACGCCGTCGTTGCGTCAGCGCGTACTCGGCGCGGCGGCGTCCGCGGGCGTGACGCTGGTCGATGGCGGCTGCTATGGCGCCACGCAGGGTCCGCGGCTGGAGACGCGCGCAGAGATCGCGCGCATGCGGCGCGACGGCTGCGATCTGGTCGGCATGACCGGCATGCCCGAGGCCGGGCTCGCGCGCGAGCTCGGGCTGGACTACGCATGTCTGGCGATCGTCGCCAACTGGGCGGCCGGCGCCGGACCGCAGATCGACGAGGTGATCACGTTCGAGGACGTGCTCGACAACGTGGCTGCGGCCTCGTCGGGCATTCCGCCGCTGCTGCGCGCACTGCTCGCGGGGTGATTGCCACCCGGGCGTGAGGCTTTGCATACTCGGGTCGCCGTCGCGGTTCCTTGCAGGCCGCGCCGGCATCACGCATCCAGACGAGGTCAGACGTACATGCAATACGGCACAGTGAAGTGGTTCAACGACGCGAAGGGATTCGGCTTCATCTCGCCCGAGGACGGCAGCGCGGACGTGTTCGTGCATTTCTCGGCGATCAGCTCGACCGGGTTCCGTTCGCTGCAGGAGGGGCAGCGGGTGAGCTACGAGGTGACGCAGGGCGCGAAGGGCGCGCAGGCATCGGGTGTCACGCCCGCAGCCTGATCGAGACACCCGTTCGAGCGAAAAGCCCCGCAGATGCGGGGCTTTTTTGTGGTCCGCATGCTGCGCGCGGCGCGCTAGCCCGCGTGGATGAAGCGCAATCCGACGCCGGGTTCGGTCGCGATCCAGCGGGGTGCCACGGCATCGTCGCCGAGCTTGCCGCGCAACTTGCCGACCAGGATGCGCACGTAGTGCGCGTCCCCGGTGTGGGTGGGGCCCCAGATCTCGCGGAGCAGTTGCGGTTGCGTGACTACGCGGCCGGCGTGGCGCAGCAGCAGCGACAGCAGTGCGTATTCCTTGCGCGAGAGCGTGAGCAGTTCGCCGTCGAGCGTGACCTCGCGGCGCGCCAGGTCGATGCGCAGGCGACCGTCGTCGAACAGCAGCTCGTCGCCCGGCGCACGGGCATGCTGGCGCAGCAGCATGCGGATGCGCGCCATTAGTTCGGCGGCGCCGAAGGGCTTGGTCACGTAGTCGTTGGCGCCGGCATCGAGCGCGGCCACCTTGCCGGCCTCGTCGCTGCGCACCGACAGCATCACCACCGGCACCTGCGACCAGCTGCGGATCTCGCGCAGCACCGCGTGACCGTCCAGGCCCGGCAGGCCGATGTCGAGCACGACGAGATCCGCGCCCTCGGCGGCCAGCATCGCCAGGCCCTGTTCGCCGTCCTCGGCCAGCGCGACGCGCCAGCCCTGCGCGCGCAGGCTGATGTCGAGGAACTTGCGGATCTGCGGCTCGTCGTCGATGACGAGCACGCGGACCGGCGTCGCGGGCGTGGGGTCAGTCGTGCCGGGCATGGACAGGCTCCGCATCGGGTGGCGGCTGCATCGGCAGCTCGATCCGGATCAGCGTACCGGTGCCGTCCGGCGCACGCAGCGCGCTGACCGCGCCGCCGTGCGCGCCGATCATGCCCTGGCAGATCGTCAGGCCGAGTCCGGTGCCCTTGCGCCCGCGGTCGCCGCGTTCGACGCTGTAGAACATGTCGAAGATGCGGGCGCGCTCGTCGTCGGGAATGCCCGGGCCGCGGTCGGCGATGTCGATGCGCAGCCAGTCGCGCGGATCCTCCTGCGCCGGCGCCGGCACTTGTCGTGCCACCACGCGCACCGGTGCATCCGCCGGAGAGAACTGCGCCGCGTTTTCCAGCACGTTGAACAGCGCCTGTTCCACCAGTGCCGGGTGCACCCACAGCGGCGGCAGATCGTGGGCTAGATCGATCTCGAGCTGCACTTGCGGCCGGTAGCGCCGCAGACGGGCCGCGGCCGAGCCGACGAGTTCGTCGACGCCGATCCAGTCGCGATTGAGCGACAGGCCGTCGTGGCCGAGCCGGGTCATGTCGAGCAGGTTCTGGATGTAGCGGTCCAGGCGTTTGCCCTCGAGCACGATGGTTTCGAGCAGGGCGCGCCGGTCGACGCCGTCCATGGCCTCGCCGTAGCTCGACAGGCTGTCGGCCGAGCCGATCATCGAGGCCAGTGGCGAGCGCAGGTCGTGCGAGACCGACGACAGCAGCGCCGAGCGCAGGCGCTCGGTTTCGCCACCGACACGCGCGCGCTCGAGATCGCTGACCAGATGCACGCGCGAGGCGGCCTGGGCGATGTCGTCGACCATCGCCTGCACCAGACGACGCTGTTCGAGACCCGGACGTGCGGCGCCGTCGGCGAACCGCAGCGCAGCCACGCCGTGGGTCTGCTCGCCTTCGCGCACCGGCAGCAGCCACCAGCGCGATGCCGAGAGCGTGTCGGTAAAGCGGCCGGCCGGCTGGCCGTGACGCAAAACCCAGTCGACCGCGGCGACGTCGAGCTCGGCCGGCATCGGCGTGCCGTTCGCATCGTCACCGAGCTGCAGCCAGACCTCCACGCCGAGTGCGCGCGCGAGCGCATTGCGGCCCGCGGCGATGACCTGGCCACGGTCGGCGGCGCCGGCGAGCTGGCGTCCGAGTGCCTGCAGTCCGGTTGCGTGCGCATTGGCCGCGCGCAGCGCCAGCACCTGCTGCCGCAGGCGGGACGCCAGCCGTCCTGCAACCAGCGCGGCGACCAGGAACAGCACCACCGTCACCAGACTGCGATGCGCGGCGATGTTGAGGGTGAATCGGGGCTCGATAAAGAAGAAGTTGTAGCAACCGAAGCACAGCACCGCGGCGAGCACGGCGACCGACATGCGCGTGCGCGCGGCCACCAGCAGCACTGCGACGATGAAGATCATCGACAGGTCGTCGATGCCCATCCAGCGCTGCGCGGCCCAGCCGATCGCCACCGCCGCCATCGTGGCGAACGTGGCCAGCAGAGCGCCGTACCAGTAGCTGGCATCCTCGGAGAATCGCGCCACACGACGCGCGCGTGCCCGCGCGCCCGGTGTGCTGATGATGACCAGTTCGTAGCGCGCGCCGCGCTGCAGCAGTCGCTGGGTCAGCGTGCGGTTGAACATGCGCGCCAGTGGACGCTCGCGCGTACGACCGACCACGATCGACGAGGCGCCGATGCGTTCTGCATGGTCGAGCAGGCCGGCGGCGATCTCGTCGCCATGCACGACCTCGGTGGTCGCGCCGAGGCTGCGCGCCAGCGCGAATGCACGATCGAGTTCGAGCTGTCTGGCCTCGTCGGCCGCGTGTCCGGACTGCACGGTCACCACCGACCACGGTGCATCGCGGCGTTCGGCGATGCGTCGGCCGGCGCGCACCAGATATTCGGAGGCGCCCAGTCCGTCGATCGCGATCAGCACCTGCCGGCGCAGGGCGTGGCCGGGCAGGCCGCGTGCGGCCTGCGATTCGCGCAGATCGGCATCGACGCGGTCGGCGGCGACCTGCATCGCCAGTTCGCGCAGCGCGGCAAGATTGGAGGGCGAGAAGAAGGCCTGCAGGGCCTGCGCCGCCTGTTCGGGCAGATAGACCTTGCCGGCATTGAGGCGCTCGATCAGTTCGCGCGGCGGCAGGTCGACCAGACGGATGTCGCGCAGGCGGTCGAACACCAGATCGGGCACGGTCTCGCTGACGCGCACGCCGGTGATCGAATGGACCACGTCGTTGAGGCTTTCGAGATGCTGGATGTTGACCGTCGTATAGACGTCGATGCCGGCATCGAGCAGATCGATGACGTCCTGCCAGCGCCGCTCGTGACGGCTGCCCGGCACGTTGCGGTGGGCGAGTTCGTCGACCAGCACCAGCGACGGCTTGCGTGCCAGCACCGCGTCGACGTCGAACTCTTCGAGCGTGCGGGTCGAGCCGACCGCGGGCGTGTACTGCACGCGCTTGCGCGGCAGCACCTCCAGACCGTCGAGCATGGCCGCGGTCTCGCTGCGGCCATGGGTTTCGACGATGCCGACCAGCACCTCGCGCCCCTGTGCACGCAGCTCCTTCGCACGCGCCAGCATCGCCCAGGTCTTGCCGACGCCGGGTGCGGCGCCGAGAAAGACGGTCAGCCGGCCGCTCCCGCCGTCGCGGGCGGCGTCGGCCAACAGGGCATCGGCGCGGGTGTCGCGATCGGCGGGCATGCGCTTATTGTGCGCCGCGCTCGGCGGACAGCGCATCGAGCGCGAGGTTCAGTTCGAGCACGTTGACGCGCGGTGCGCCCAGCAGCCCGAAGGTCTTGCCTTGCGTATGCGCATTGACGAGGGCCTGCACCTGTGCGCCATCGAGGCCGCGGGCGTCCGCGACGCGGGCGACCTGCACGCGTGCACCGTCCGGGCTCACATGCGGATCGATGCCGCCGCCCGAACGCGTGACCAGATCGCCGGGCACTTCGGAAGCGGCGATGCCCTCGCGGGCTGCAACCGCTTCGACGTTGCCGGCGATGGTCGCGCGCAGTTCGGGATTGGTACGTGCCTGGTTGCTGCCGGCCAGCGCCATTGGGTCGTAGTCGGCGGCCGAGGGGCGTGGTGCGAAGTAGCGCGCATCCGCGAACGGCTGTGCCACAAGCGACGAACCGACGATGACGCCGTCGCGCTCGATCAGGCTGCCCTGGGCCTGTGCGGGGAATGCGACGGCGGCGATGCCGGTGGCGGCCAGCGAGTAGCCCAGGCCGAACACGAGCATGGTGGCGACGGCGAGACCGATGGCGGGGCGCAGCAGCGGCCGCTCGGGAATGGCATTTTTCTGCATGGACATGTGGGATTCCTCAGGCGCCGGTCACGGCGGCCAGCGCCAGGTCGATGAGCTTGATCGCGACGAACGGCAACAGCACGCCGCCGACGCCGAAGACGAGCATGTTCCGCCGCAGCAGGGCCGTGGCACTGCCGGCGCGGAAACGCACGCCACGCAGGGCCAGCGGGATCAGCAGGGGGATGATGATCGCGTTGAAGATCAGCGCGGCCAGCACCGCGTTCGACGGGCTCGACAGCTGCATGACGTCCAGCGCGGCCATCGACGGGATCGCGGCGGCGAACAGCGCCGGCAGGATCGCGAAGTACTTGGACACGTCGTTGGCCAGCGAGAATGTGGTCAGCGCACCGCGGGTGATCAGCTGCTGTTTGCCCACCTCGACCACGCGCAGGAGCTTGGCCGGGTCGGAATCCAGATCGACCATGTTGCCGGCTTCCTTGGCGGCCTGGGTGCCCGAGTTCATCGCCAGACCGACGTCGGCCTGGGCCAGCGCCGGGGCGTCGTTGGTGCCGTCGCCGACCATGGCGACGAGGCGGCCACCGGCCTGCTCGCTGCGGATGCGTGCCAGCTTGTCCTCCGGTCTGGCCTCGGCGATGTAGTCGTCGACGCCGGCTTCGGCGGCGATCGCGGCCGCGGTCAGGGGGTTGTCGCCGGTGATCATCACCGTGCGGATGCCCATGCCGCGCAGCTGCGCGAACTTCTCGCGGATGCCGGCCTTGACCACGTCCGACAGCTCGACCACGCCGAGCACGTGCGGGCCCTGCGAGACGACCAGCGGCGTGGCGCCACTGCGCGCGACCTGTTCGACACGGGGACGCAGTTCGGTCGGCACCTGGCCGCCGGCGGCCTGCACATGGGCCACGATCGCGTCGATCGCACCCTTGCGGATCACCCGTGCGGCGCCGTTGCCGGCCGGCACATCGACGCCGCTCATGCGGGTCTGCGCGGTGAAGGCGACGAACTGTGCGCCGGCGGGTTCCTCGATCGCCGTCCCCGGCGTGCGTGCCAGCTTGACGATCGACTTGCCTTCCGGCGTCGGGTCGGCCAGCGAGGCCAGCAGCGCGGCCTCGCGCAGCGTGTCCGGATCGATGCCGGCCAGCGCGTGGAACGCGGTGGCCTGACGGTCGCCGTAGGTGATGGTGCCGGTCTTGTCGAGCAGCAGCACGTCGACGTCGCCAGCCACTTCGACCGCCTTGCCGGACTTCACCAGCACGTTGGCCGACAGCGCGCGGTTCATGCCGGCGATGCCGATCGCCGGCAGCAGGCCGCCGATCGTGGTCGGGATCAGACAGACCAGCAGCGCGATCAGCAGCAGCGGGTCGAGCCTTGCGCCGACGAAACCGGCGATGAAGGGCAGGGTGATCACCACGACCAGAAAGGTCAGGGTCATCGTCGTGAGCAGCAGGCCCAGCGCGATCTCGTTCGGGGTCTTCTGGCGGTTGGCGCCTTCGACCAGCGCGATCATGCGGTCGAGGAAGCTGTTGCCCGGCTCGACGGTGACCTTCACCACGATCTCGTCGGACAGCACTTTGGTGCCGCCGATGACGCCGGAACGGTCGGTGCCGGCCTCGCGCAGCACGGGGGCCGATTCGCCGGTCACCGCGGCCTCGTTGATCGTGGCCACGCCGCGCATGATCTCGCCGTCGGCCGGCACGAGCTCGCCGGCCGAGATGATGACCAGATCGCCCGGACGCAGCTCGCCAGCCGGCACGCGCGTCCCGCCGGTCTGGTCGGCGCTTTCCACGCGGCGGGCGACGAGGTCCTTGCGGGCCCGGCGCAGCGACGCGGCCTGGCCGCGGCCACGGGCCTCGGCAACGGCTTCGGCGAAGTTCGCGAACAGCACCGTCAGCGCGAGCACGGCGGTGACCGCCCAGCCCAGGCCGGGCGAGGACGCGTGACCGAGCAGGGTCAACCCGGTCGTGACCACGGTGCCGAGCCAGACGAGGGCCATGACCGGGTTGCGGACCGCGTGCAGGGGGGACAACTTGCGGAAGGATTCGACCAGGGCGGCGCGCAGGATCGCGGCGTCGAACAGGCCGGGGTTGGTGCCCCGTGCGGGCACGGTGTCTTCGTGGTTGGACATCTGGGCGGTCATCCGACGGATGCAGCCAGTGCGAGATGGTCGGCGACGGGGCCGAGCACCAGCACGGGCATGAACTGGAGGAGGGTCAGGATCACGACGATGGCGATCAGGGTCAGGGCGAAGGTCGGCGTCTCGACGCGCAGCGTGCCGGCGCCTTCCGGTGCGACCCGCTTGACCGCGAGCATCGCGGCGATCGCCAGCGGCAGGATCAGGGCCGGGTAGCGACCCAGTGCGAGCACGAGACTCGCGCTGACGTTCCACCACACCGTGGCGTCACCCAGACCTTCGAAGCCCGAGCCGTTGTTGGCGAATGCCGACGTGTACTCGTAGAACACCTGGCTGATGGCGTGGAAATCCGGATTCGAATTGCCGGTCAGCGCGGGCACGGCCAGGGTGATCGCGGTGAAGCCCAGCAGCACGACCGGCTGCAGCAGCACCAGGGCGGCGAGCAGGCGTACTTCGGGCGCCTCGATCTTGCGGCCGAACAGTTCCGGCGTTCGCCCGGTCATCAGGCCGGCGACGAACACCGACAGCAGCAGATAGACCAGAAACTGCTGCAGGCCGCAGCCGATCCCGCCCCAGATCGCGTTGACGAGCATGTTGGACAGCGTCACCAGACCGGTCAGCGGGGCCAGCGAGTCGTGCATCGCGTTGACCGAGCCGTTGGACGTCTGCGTGGTCAGCGCGGCCCACAGTGCGGAGGGCGCGGCGCCGAAGCGCACTTCCTTGCCTTCCATCAGGGCCACGTCGGTCGACGTCGGCGAGGCCGATTCGGACCACACCGCGAAGCCGGCGGAGGCCAGGGACATCGTCAGCATCGTGCCGAACACCAGCGCGGTGAGACGCTTGCGGCCGGTGAAGGCACCGACCATGAACACGATCGAGACCGGCAGCAGGATGATGGCCAGCGTTTCGAGCAGATTCGCGAACGGCGTCGGGTTCTCGAGCGGCACTGCGCTGTTGGGGCCGTACCAGCCGCCACCGTTGGTGCCGAGCTGCTTGACCGCGACCATCGCCGCGACCGGACCCAGCGGAATCTTCTGCGACGCCATTCCGGTCGTGGTGTCGACCGGCGTGATCTCGGGACCACCGGCCAGCGTCGAGGGCACGCCCTGACTGGTCAGCAGCACGGTCCACAGCAGGCCCAGCGGCAGCATGACGCGCACGGCGGGACGGATGACGTCGGCCCAGAAGTTGCCGACATCGGCCTGGCGCGGCTGGGAATCCTGCGGCCGTCCATAGCGATACTCCACCGGCTCCGGAACCACCGGCCCGGCCATCCCTGGCCGGTCGCTCGCGGGCGCCGCCGATGCCGGCACGGCATCGGTCGACGGCGCGCCCGCTCGCCCACCGAAGAACGCGCGCAGCGTGGCGACGACGAGGGCCAGGCCCATCATCGGCGTGACCACCTGCAGACCGACGATGCCGGCCATATGCGACAGATAGGACAGCTGTGCCTGGCCGGAGTAGTGCTGCTGGTTGGTGTTGGTCAGGAACGACACCATCGTGTGCAGCGCGAGGTCCCAGGACATGTCGGGCGCGGCATTGGGATTGAGCGGCAGGCTGCCCTGGGTCATCAGCAGCACCCAGACCAGCACGGCGAGCACCGCATTGCTGGCCAGGAACGCCAGCGCATAGCCCTTCCAGCCCATGCCCCGGTCGGGACGGGTGCCGAGCAGGGCATAGAGCGGGCCCTCGATGCGTGAGAACACGCGGTCGCCGGGCATCGGCGCACCGCGCATGACCGCAGCGAGATACCGGCCCAAAGGCCAGCCAAGCGCGATGGCGAGTACGAATACGAGAATGAATTCAGTCATGGCGGCGGTTTCCGGACCGGGCGGTGTGACGTGTGATCAGACAGAACAGGGCCGCGGCACCGAAGACGGCGAACACGAGTCCTGCCAGGGCCTTGAGAAGGTCGATCGACACCGGTCGGGTGTCAGAACGAGGCCTGCAGTGCGGCTTCGATGCGCGAGCCGGCCAGAGCACCGAAGCCGCGTTCGGCGGCGCTGTCGGTCTCGTGCGCGGTCAGGCGCAGTTCGAGCGGAGATGCGAAGGCCCACACCGCGCCGACCTGCAGGTGCGCGTAGTCCTCGTAACCTCTGTTGCCCGCCAGCCAGTAGTGGCCGGCCGCGGTTTCGAAACGGAACGTGTCGGAGACCGGCAGGCGCGCGCCGATCGTGGCGTAGGTGCCCGAGGTGTCGGTGGCCAGCGCGTCGTTCGAGTGGCCCACCTGCACCCAGTAGTGTTCCAGCCAGGTCAGCGTGGCGATGGCTTCGGTCCAGTCGAGGTCGACCGTGGTGGAGGGATAGAGGTAGTGCGTGAGATTGACGTCGAGCGCCAGCGTGTCGGACAGCGCGCCCGACCAGCCGGCGACGAGGTCGACTTCGGTCGAGGCCCGGGTGTCCGGCGCGAACTCGACGCTCGAACCCCAGGCCTGCGCGTAGAAGCCGGTGTCGCTGGCGACCTTGAAGCTGGCCTGCACAGCCGGGTCTTCATTGCTTTGGCTGGTGCCGCGCCACACGTAGTCGGTGGTGATCGCGGCGGCGCCGCTGAAATCGACGGCATGTGCGGTGCTGATGGCACTGGTGGCGAGGGCCAGGCCAAGCGCCAGACGGCGCGCGATGGAAGTGTTGCGGTTCATCATCGGGTTCCAGGCGGAGACGGTCCGCCGAGTCCCGGAAGTGTCGATCCGGCCCCCGTAAAGTCTCCATGGCGTGCCGGGCGCCACGGCGTAAATTCCACGTAAACCTTCCCGGAACCCGGAAACGCGAACGGCCGTCTTTCGACAGCCGTCCGGTATTGCTCGCAGTGCGGCGGGCGCCGCTGCGGCATCAGCGTGCCGCAGGTGCCCAGCGCAGTGACAGGCCGTACTCGCGACCGGGCTGGTAGTACCAGGCGACGGTCTCGTAGTCCTTGTCGAGCACGTTGGTGGCGCGGGCTTCGAGCGTCCAGTCGGGCGTGAACGCCCACGCGGCGCGCAGATCCAGCGTGCCGTAGCCGGCGACACGCACGGTGTTGGCCGCGTTGTCGTAGCGGCTGCTGCTCGCGCGCAGCGTGGTGCCCAGACGGAACTCGCCGAAGGCGCGGTCGATGTCGAGTCGGCCGCTGTTGCGCGCGCGGCGTGCCAGCAGGTTGCCGTTGTTGGCGTTGTCGCTACGGTCGCGCGGGTCGACATGGCTCAGTTCGGTCGACAGGTCGAAACCGGCCAGCGTGGTAGCGAACGTCAGCTCGGCGCCGCGGATGCGCGCTTCCTGGATGTTCTGCGGCACGAAGTTGCGGTCGAGGAAGATCAGGTCGTCGACGCGGCTCTCGAACGCATTGAACGACCAGCTCCACGCGTCCCCGTACTGCGCAAGGCCCACGTTGAGCGTCTTCGCACGCTCAGGCTCGAGATCCGGATTGCCGCTGCCGAAAGGGAAGTAGAGGTCGTTGAAGGTCGGCGCCTTGAAGCTGGTCGCGGCGCTGGCGTTGAGGCGCAGGCCGTGATCCAGGTCCAGACCCCAGCCGAGGCTGCCGGTGGTGTGGCCGCCGAACTGCTCGTTGTCGTCGTGACGCACGCCGGCCTGCACGCGGTGCGCGCCGAAACGCGCGGTGTAGTCGGAGAACACGGCGAAGTTGGTGCGCGAGGTCAACGCATAGTCGGTGTCGCTCTCGACATTGTCGGACATCCAGTCGAAACCGAGCGAGAAGCGTTGGGTTGGCGCCAGACCGAAATCGGCCTGCACCGATGCGGTGTCGCGACGCGTGTCGATCTGGCCGACATCGACGCGCGTGCCGGCATCGATGTCGCGGAAGTAGGTCGTCGACTCGTCGTAATTGCGGCCGGCCTGCGCGGTCAGCGTGACGACGTCCGACGGTGCATAGGTGAGCTTGCCGCCGGCGACCTGCTGCACGTTGTCGGCCTCGTTGCCGCCGAAGACGCTGCCGTCGTATTCGTTGAACGCCTCGGCGCGCAGGGCGTTGGCTTCGAACGTCAGGCCATCGGCCAGTTCCACGCCGCCGCGGAGGTTGAGCGAGCGGTTGCGGTAACCGTCGCGGTCGGGCTCGTCGACGAAGCAGCCCTGGAACAGCGTGCCCGAGCCGCGGCAGCTGTCGATGCCGTCGGTGCGCTGGAACGCCGCGTCCACGCCGAACCAGCCGCGGCCCGCGCGGCCGCCGATGCCGGCGCTGGCCTCGCGCAGGTCGTGGCTGCCCACGCCGATGCGCGCATGCGGCGTGATTGCGCCGGTGTTGCGACGGGTGAAGATCTGGATGACGCCGCCGATGGCTTCGGAGCCGTACAGGCTCGAACGCGGGCCACGGACGATCTCGACGCGTTCGATCTGGTCGACCGGAATGTCTTGGAACGCGGCGAGGCCGGCAGTGGCCGAGCCGATGCGCACGCCGTCGACCAGCACCAGCACGTGGTCCGATTCGCTGCCGCGCATGAAGACCGAGGTCAGCTTGCCGGGGCCACCTGAGTTGCCGATCTGGATGCCGGCGCGGCCGCGCAGCAGTTCGGGCAGGTCGCGCGCCTGGGTGCGCTCGATCTCGGCACGGTCGATGACCTGGGCCGGCACGATGGTGTCGCCCAGCGTGCTTTCGCTGCGATTGGCGGTGACGAGCACGGTGTCGAGATCACGCGCATCGCCGGCGGTGGCGGCCGCGACGAACGGCGAGGCGAGGGCGGCGACGATCGCCACGGTGAGAGTACGGAACGGCATTGCGGTCTCCTCGGCGCGTGCACCCACGCACGCGGTGATGTGGACGACCACGAGAGACGGATGCCGGGCACGACCGGACGCGCGCGCAGGCTGTCCGGAACGCCGCCGCGATGCCCGCCGCATCGCAATCGAAGAAGACTCCGGGGCCGGTCTCCGGACTCGCGCGTGGGATCGCTCCCGGGCGTCGCGCCTTCCCGTGCCGGAGCACAGTGGCGGATGCGACGCTTGCACGCGCTTACCGTTGCGGGGGCAGTGCCGGACTGGCGCCGTGGCGCGTCACCGGCTTCCCGTTTCAACCCGGACGGCGGAATGCCGACGGGTCACCTCGAAGCTGGCGCGGATTGTACGTGAGCTGCGGCGCGAACGCGGATGGCGTCGTCCGGGCCGCGGGCGCGATCAGTCGTCGCGACGCCCGAACAGCGAATCGAGCGGGCCGTCAGACGCGCCGTCATCGTCGGCCGGACTGTCGTCACCAGTGGTGGTGACCGGACCTGCGGCATTGCGCGCGCGCGGGTCGGGGAGCAGGGCGATCGCGGCTTCCGCCGCTTCGACCAGTTGCAGCCGGCGGGCTTCGGGCACGTCCTGCCAGTGGCAGTCGAGCAGCGCGCCTTCCAGCGAATACAGCAGATTGAGGCTGGGCTTGAAGCCGGCGCGGCGCACCTTGACGAAGGCCTCGACCGCACCTGCGGCTTCCAGATCCTCGCGCGTGCGCAGGCCCACCTGGCGCAGCCACGCCGCGGATTTCGGACCGATGTTGCGCAGCTTGGCCCCTGTCACGCGGCAGCCTCCGGATAGGTGCTCTCGATAAAGATCGCGGCGATGGCTTCCAGGCCCGCCTGGTCTTCAACGTCGAAGCGCGCCGGCAGCGGACTGTCGAGATCGAACACGCCAATCAGGCGTTCGCCGGCGTAGAGCGGCACCACCAGCTCCGAGCGCGAGGCGCTGTCGCAGGCGATGTGGCCGGGGAATGCATGCACGTCGTCGACGCGCTGGGTCTGGCGCGTCCGCGCGGCGGCGCCGCAGACGCCCTTGTCGAGCGGAATGCGCACGCAGGCCGGCAGGCCCTGGAACGGACCGACGACGAGTTCGGTGCCATCGAAGAGGTAGAAGCCGACCCAGTTGAGATCGGGCAGCGCGTGATTGACCAGTGCCGAGAGGTTGGCGGCGTTGGCGATCATGTCGCGCTCGCCGTGCAGCAACGCGCGTGCCTGGGCCGCCAGCGCGGCATACTGCTCCGGCTTGGAGCCGTCGAGGGGAGAGGACGTGAACATGCCCGCGAGTGTAGCAGCGGCTCCGCCCGCGCCCGATCCGGTGGCCGCGCTGCCGCGCGATGCCGACGGCGACCTTGTGGCAGGGCCTGCCCGGCAGCATCTACTGCACGCTCGCGGTGCTGAAGCCGTGGTATGGCGTGCGCAGTGCGCGCGAACTGGTGCGCGTGCGCGCCGCACAGACCTGATCGGATCCGCATGACCGCCCGCAGTTTCCTCGTGACCGGCACCGACACCGGCATCGGCAAGACCCATTCCAGCGTGGCGCTGCTGCACGCACTTCGCGCGCACGGCCTGCGCGCGGTCGGCATGAAGCCGATCGCCAGCGGATGCGACTGGATCGACGGCGGCTGGCGCAACGAGGATGCGCTGGCGCTGCAGGCCGCCAGCGATCCGACACCGGCGTACGACGACATCAATCCGGTGGCGCTGCCCGAACCGACCGCGCCGACACTGGCCGCGATCGCGGCCGGTGTCAGCGTCGATGTCGCCGCACTGCACGCCGCGCACGCGCGCCTCGCCGCCAGCGCCGATGTCGTGCTGGTCGAAGGCGCGGGCGGCTGGGATGCGCCGCTCGCCGACGGGCTGGAACATCACGATCTGGCGCGGCATCTGGGCGGCGCGGTGGTGCTGGTCGTCGGTCTGAAACTCGGCTGCCTGAGTCACGCCCGGCTGACCGCACGTGCGATCGCTGCCGATGGCTGCCGCCTGGTCGGCTGGGTCGGCAACCGCATCGATCCGGACTTCGCCCGTGCCGACGACTACATCGGATTACTGACGCAGGCGCTGCCTGCACCGTGCCTGGGCGTGCTGCCGTCCGTGGACGCAGGTGGCGATGCCGGTCGACTGTCGCTCGATCCGGCGTGGATAGACGCGCTGTAGAGATCCAGGGATTCGGCGGCGACGGGTGTCGCTGTGCGCTATCCATCCTGCGAACGCGGAGTGCCGCCCGCCGACATCGGCAGTTCGATGCTGACGTGCAGGCCTTCGATGCGGCCATCGCGCGCGATGCGGTTTTCCAGTCGCAGATGTCCGCCGTGGGCCTGCACCACCGCGTCGGCGATGCTCAGGCCCATGCCGATGCCATCACCGGACGCGCGTGCGCTGTCGAGGCGCACGAAGGGTTCGCGCACGCGCGACAGCGCGTCGTCGGGAATGCCGGGGCCGTCGTCGTCGATCTCGATGCAGGCCCGGCCGGCGCGCACCGACAGGTCCACGCGCGCGCGCAGGCCGTAACGCACGGCGTTCTCCACCAGATTGGTCATCGCCCGGCGCAGGCTGGCCGGCCAGGCCGGCACCGGGACGCCGATGCGACCGGCGATGCGCACGTCGGCATCGGTCTCGGCGAGGTCGGCGGCGACCGCCTCCATCAGCGCGTCCAGATCCATCGGCTCCAGCGCAGGCGCGCCGGCGCGGCCCTGGAAATAGTCGAGGATCGATTCGGTGATCGCCTGCATGTGCGCGACATCGCCCTGGAACCGTTGACGCAGGTCCGCGTCCTCGATGCGCTCGGTGCGCAGGCGCAGCCGGGTCAGCGGCGAGCGCAGGTCGTGCGAAACCGCGGCGAGCAATTGTTCGCGGCTGGCGAACTCGGCGCGCAATGCGGCCTGCATGCGGTTGAAGGCCTTGGCGGCGCGCTGCACTTCGCGCGGGCCGCGCGTGTCGAGCGGCGGGCTGTTGACGTCGCGTCCCAGTGCCTGCGCCGCATCCGCGAGGCGGCGCAGCGGTCGCACCAGCCAATGCACCACCAGCAGCGACAGCAGCAGGATCAGGCCCATGCGTAGGCCGTAGATCCGCAGCACGTACTCGAAGGTCGCACGCGTCGACTGCAGGCGCATGCCGGCCTGGCCGCTGCGGATCGACACCTGCCACCACTGCCCGCGCGCGTCGGCGACTTGCAGCCGGTACCGCGCTTCGGGCATGCGCGCACCGAACACGGCCGCGCCCGTGGCCGCCCGTCCGCGGTCGTCGTAGAGCGTGATCTGCTGCAGATGCAGTGGCCGTGGCGCGCCGAGCTGCACCGCCACCGCATCGGCCAGCAGACTCTCGATGGTCGCGTCACGGAACGTCTGCCGCGACGCGGCGGGCACCGCGATGCGCTGCACCTCGAAGCCGGGACGGATCGTGTCCGGCGGATCGCCATCGCGAGGTGCCGCTTCGACGCCTGCCAGCCAGCGCCCGATCTCGACGCCGGCCACGCGCGCCGGCACTTCGTTGACCTGGTCGTAGCGGACGTCGAACCAGATGGTGCCGGTCAGCAGTTGCGCCAGCAGCATGCCGCCGACCAGCGCCAGCACCAGCCGCCCGAACAGCGTGCGCGGACCGCGCCAGCGCCGGCGTGTGACCGGCTCAGTCGCCGCCATCGACGTCGGCCGACAGCAGATAGCCTTCGTTGCGCATCGTGCGGATCAGCATCGGCTTCCGCGCATCGTCGCCCAGGTGCTGGCGCAGGCGGCTGACGCAGACGTCGATCGCGCGGTCGACCGGCGCGCGGTCGCGGCCGTAGACATGGTCGATCAGGGTGTCGCGGTCGATCGGCCGATTCGGCGACTGCAGCAGCACCCGCAGCAGCCGATAGTCGGCGCCGCCGAGGCTGACGATGCGGCCGTCGGGCGCGCGCATCTGCCGGGTGACGGTGTCGAGCGTCCAGCCGGCGAAACGGAACTGCCGCGCGGGCACCGAACCGCGGGGTTCGCCGCCGGCACTGCGCCGCAGGACGCCACGGATGCGCGCCAGCAGTTCGCGCGGCTCGAAGGGCTTGGCCATGTAGTCGTCGGCGCCGATCTCCAGGCCGGCGATACGGTCGGTCGCCTGGCCGCGCGCGGTCAGCATGACCACCGGCACCTGGCTGTCACGCCGCAGCTGGCGGCACAGCGCCAGGCCGTCGACGCCCGGAAGCATCACGTCGAGGACGACCAGATCGACCGGCGACAGGCCAAGCCGCGTCCACATCGCGTCACCATCGGCGGCGGTGCTCGCACGCAGGCCGGCCGATTCGAGATAGTCCGCGAGCAGACCGCGGATCTCCGGATCGTCGTCGACGATCAGGACGTGCGGCGGCTGCGGTTTCGGTGCGCGGAGCGACGGCGGCATGGACACGGGGCGGGCGGGGAAACGCCCATGATCCCAGAAGGCCACCATCCGATGGGTCCACATACCGCCGACGCGTTGCACGTGGCGGCGGAAACGGAACGGGCGGACACGTCGCCGCGCCCGCCCGTCCTCGTCGACACCCGGATCAGTGTCCCTGCGGCACCGGTGCCGGATCGGCGTCGTCGCGGCGATCGGCGTCGCGCGCCTCGACCGCGTCGCGGTCATGGCTGTGGTCGCGGGCCAGCAGCAGATAGAACGCCGGCAGCACGAACAGCGTGAACGCCGTGCCGATCGACATCCCGGCCGCGATCACCAGACCCATCGAGAAGCGCGCCGCCGCGCCCGGACCGCTGGCGATCAGCAGTGGCACCATCGCGAACACCAGCGCCGCGGTCGTCATCAGTACCGGGCGCAGGCGGATCGCCGCGGCGCGTTCGATGGCCTCGGCCTTCGACACGCCTTCGTTGATCTGCAGCTTGTTGGCGAACTCCACGATCAGGATGCCGTGCTTGGAGATCACGCCGACCAGTGTCACCAGTCCAACCTGGGTGTAGATGTTGATCGACATGCCGGGGAAGGCCTCGATGCCCGCGAACTGCAGGATGCCGGCCAGCAAGGCCAGCGCATTGAGCACCAGCAGCGCACCGCTGATCGCCATCGGCACCGTCGCCAGCATGATCACCGCATCGCGGAAGCTCTCGAACTGCGCGGCCAGCACCAGGAAGATGATCACCAGCGCGAAGGCCAGCGTGATCAGCATCGTGGTGCCTTCCTGCTTGAACTGCCGCGACTCGCCGGCGTAGTCGACGCTGTAACCCTGCGGCAGCACCTCGGCGGCGATCTCGTCGAGCACCCGGATCGCCTCGCCCTTGGTCACGCCGGGGCGCGGCGCGAAGGTGACGCCCACCGCGTTGAGCTGCTGGAAGCGCTTGAGCGATTGCGGCTGCGCACTTTCCTTGAAGCTCACCACCGTCGACAGCGGAATCAGCTCGCCGTCGCGGGTGCGGGTGTAGTAGTTGCCCAGCTGCTCGGCGTTGAGCCGGTCGCTGCGCTGCACCTGCGGAATCACGCGATACGACCGGTTCTGCATCGCGAAGCGGTTGACGTAACCGCCGGCCAGCAGCGCGCTCATGTCGGCCGCCAGCGTGCGCATGTCGATGCCGAGCAACGCCGCCTTGTCGCGGTCGATCTGCACCTCCACGCGCGGTTTGTCGATCTTGAGATCCTTGTCGAGGAAGATGAAGCGGCTGCTCGCCTGCGCACGCGACACCACTTCATCGGCGATCTCCGACAACTGCTCGAGCGAGCCGATACCGCCGATCAGGAACTCGCCACCACCATCGCCACCGGCCGACGGCAACGACGGCGGCACCAGCGCGAAGATGTTCAGACCGGTGATCTCGGCCAGCTTGGGCTGCAGGTCCTGCTGCAGGATCTGGTTGGTCGAGCGCTCGCGCTGGCTCCAGGGCTTCATCACGAAGCCGCCCATCGCGCTGTTGCTGCCGCCCATGCCACCAAAGCCGCCGTTGAACAGGAAGAAGTCGTTGATCTCGGGGATTTCCTTGACCACCGCGGTCATTTCCTCGGTGTAGGACTCCACGTAATCGAGCGTGCTGGCCGCGTCGGCGCTGCCGATCGCGAACACGAAGCCCTCGTCCTCCGGCGGCGCGGGTTCCTTGGGTGCGCCGACGTAGAGGAACACGCACGACACCAGCACGATCGCGCCGAACACCAGGATCACGCTGCGCGTCTGCAGCGCGCCGTGCAGCCTGCGCTGGTAACCGCGCTCGACCGACTCGAACTTCCGGTCGAGCCACTTCTCCAGCCGGCTCTTGCTGCTCTCGCCGTGCGGCTTGAGGATCTTGGCGCACATCATCGGTGTCAGCGTCAGCGCGATGATGCCCGACAGGAACACGGCGCCGGCCAGCGTGAACGCGAACTCGGTGAACAGCACGCCGGTCAGGCCGCCCTGGAAGCCGATCGGCAGATACACCGCGATCAGCGTCGTGGTCATCGCGACCACCGGCCAGGCCAGTTCGCGCGACCCGCGGATCGACGCATCGAACGGCGACATGCCTTCTTCGATGTGACGGTGGATGTTCTCCAGCACGATGATCGCGTCGTCGACCACGATGCCGATCGCCAGCACCATCGCCAGCAACGTCAGCAGGTTGATCGTGAAGCCCATCAGCAGCATCAGGAACAGCGCGCCGACCAGCGACAGCGGCACGGTGACCGCGGGAATCAGCACGCTGCGGAACGAGCCCAGGAACAGGTAGATCACCACGATCACGATGATCACCGCCTCGATGATCGTGCGGATGACCTCGTTGATGCCGTCCTGGATCGATTCGGTGCTGTCGTAGGGAATCGTCGCCTCGATGCCTTCGGGCAGCTGCGGCACGATCTCGGTGTCCCAGGCGCGGCGTACGTCGGCAATCACGTCGAGCGCGTTCGCGTCCGGCGAGACGTAGATGCCCATGAAGGTCGCCGCGGCGCCGTTGATGCGCACCGAGGAGTTGTAGTTCTCCGAGCCCAGCTGCACGTCGGCGATGTCGCCCAGCCGCACGATCGCGCCGTCGGCCTCGCGCACCACTAGCGCACGGAATTCCTCGGGCGTGCGCAGGTCGGTGCGCGCGGTCAGGTCCACCGACACCATCTGGCCCTTGGTCGAACCCAGCGCGGACAGCACATTGTTGGACTGCAGTGCGGTGTAGACGTCGCTGGCGGTCACGCCGAGCGCGGTCATGCGGTCGGGCTTGAGCCACACGCGCATCGCGAACGAACCCGGGCCCATGATCTCGGCGCGCTGCACGCCCGGAATCGTGGCGATCTTCGGCTCGACCGCGCGCGTGAGGTAGTCGGTGATCTGGTTGTCGTTGAGCTGGTCACTGGCGAAGGACACGTACATCGCCGCCACCTGCTGGCCCTGCTGCAGGTCGATGACCGGGTCCTCCGACTCGGCCGGCAGTTCGCTGCGCAGCTTGTTGACCTTGGCCGCGATCTGCGTGAGCGCCTCGTTCGGGTCGTAGTCCAGGCGGATGTAGGCCTGGATCACGCTGACACCGGCGGAGCTGGTCGATGTCAGATAGTCGATGCCCTCGGCGCTGGCGACCTCGCGTTCCAGCGGCGTGGTGATGAAGCCCTGGATCAGGTCGGCGTCGGCGCCGAAATAGGTCGTGCTGATGTTGACGACCGCATTCTGCAGCTCGGGGTACTGGCGCACGTTGAGCTCGGAGAACGCGCGCAGGCCGAACAGCAGGATGAAGAGGCTGACGACCATCGCCAGCACCGGTTTGCGGATGAAGATGTCGGTGAATTTCATCTCGGTCTCCCCCGCGCGGTGTCGCGCGGGTCAGGGAGCGGGGCGGGCGCGGGACGCCCGGACACGTCGATCAGGTGGCGGGGCGCGCGATCAGCGGTTCTCGGGCGTCGGCGCGGCGTCCGCGCTCGGCTGCACGCGATTGTTGATCGTCACCACCGCGTCGTTGCGCAGCTTCAGCAGGCCGCTGGTCGCGACGCGCTCGCCGGGCTTGAGACCGTCGGTGACCGCGATCAGGTCGCCGCGGGTCGCGCCGGTGGTCACGAAGCGCTGGCGCACGATCAGCGTCGGGCCCTGCTGCGCCGCATCGCCTTCGGCCTTGGGCGCGTCGGGATCGGCAGGCTTCTCGGACACCACGTAGACCGCGTTGCCGTAGGGATTGAAGGTCACCGCGGTCTGCGGAATCACCACCACGTTCTGCTCGCCGCCGACGGCCAGGCCCACGCGCGCGAATGCGCCTGGGCGCAGCTTGCCGTCGGGGTTGGACAGCGTCGCCTGGACCATGAAGTTGCGCGTGCCGGCGTCGACCGACGGCTCGATCGCGGTGATCGTGCCCTCGAACCGCTCGCCCGGCAGCGCATCGACGACGGCCTGTAGCGTGGCGCCTTCGCGGACCAGCGGCAGCTGCTGCTCGGGCAGGGCGAAGTCGACGAAGATCGGATCGAGCTGCTGCAGGCCCACGATCGCCGTACCCGGCGACACGTACTGGCCCAGATTGACCTTGCGGATGCCCAGCACACCGTCGAACGGTGCGCGGATGGTCTTCTGCGCGATCAGCGCACGCTGCGCTTCGACCTCGGCCAGCGACGTCGCCGCCTGCGTCGCGCGTTCCTCGACCTCGGCCTTCGACACCAGCTGGGTCTCGCCCAGTTCGCGCCAGCGGTCGCGCTGCACAACCGCGAGCTTGGCCGCGGCCTCGCTGGCGCGCAGCACCGCGAGTTCGTTGTCGGTATTGAGTTCCACCAGCACCGTGCCAGCCTTGACCGGCTGGCCCGGTTCGAACGACAGCCTGCGCACCACGCCACCGGCTTCGGTGGTGACGTCAGTGCCGTTGACGGCGACCAGCGTGCCCACCGCCTCGAGCGGTGTCGACCACGACTGCTGCACGGCATCGAAGGTGGTGATCGCGACCGGCGGCTGCGGCATGTTGTCGAAGAAATCGTTCATGCCCTTGCCCATCAGGGCCTTGGCCAGGAACACGCCGCCGAAGACGACGGCAACGGCGATCAGCATGAGGATCATGCGCAAGCGCGGACGTGGTTTGCGCGGGGCTTCTGTGCGGGACATGGGTCGGTTCCGTCAGGAGATGGGAAGGGAGGGCGGCAGGTCGGGCACGATGCTGGACCAGTCGGTATCGAACACATCGCGGCTCACGCGGGCGATCAGCGCGTCGAGCACGGCGTCGTCGCCGGCATCGACCAGCGGCTGCCAGCCGTAGCCGTTGAACAGGTACTGCAGCTGCCGGATCAGCAGCCGGTAGGGATCGCCGGTCAGCGCGGTGTCGATCAGGCCCTGCTGCTGCACCAGCGAATGCATGCCCACTGTCATCGCCCACGGCCCCATCGTCAGCGCCTCGATCGTCAGCGCGTTGCCCGGCAGTTCGCCGCGTGCGCGGCCCTCGGCGACGATGCCGTCGATCAGGCCTGCCAAGGGTTCGCACGCGGCCAGCGCACGGCGCCGGCTCTCGTCCGACGCCGCGCCCCAGACCACGTCGGTCCAGACGAACTGCGCCAGACGGAAGTGCTCGGGCTGCTCGCGCAGGATCAGCAGATCGGCCAGCACCACGGCGAGCATGCGCTCGCGGGTCGGGCCGTTCCACTTCGCGGCGCGTTCGAACAGTTCGACACGGCTGAAGCTGTTGCGCGTGGCCAGCGCGACCAGCAGGTCTTCCTTGCTGGCGAAGTGCTTGTACAGCGTGCCGATCGCGTAGCCGCATTCCTCGGCCACGCGCGCCATCTGCAGCGACAGCAGGCCGTCGCGCTGGATCTGCGCCTGCGCCGTGTCGAGAAACACGCCCTCGCGCGCGGCGACTTCGCGCTGGCGACGGGCGAGGGCGGTGGGCATCGGAGGCATGGCTGAACGCGGGGTGTCGGGCGGCGCGGAGTATGAACCCGGTTCACGACGTGAGCAAGATTCGTTTTCACCGGCCACGCACCGGATGCAACGCAGCATCGCGCGCGGTCACCCGCCAATGACTTCCGTCACGGTGCGAAGCGCAAGCTGAATTAGCTATACTGGCCGGTATAGTAAATCCCGTCCCACCTCTCCCCCAGGTCCTCCCCATGCGCCGACTCCTCTCCATTGCCGTGCTCGCCGCGGCGCTTTCCGCCTGCGGTCAACAAGAGGAGCAGGCGCCGCCTCCGCCGCCCGAGGTGGGCGTGCTGACCGTCCAGCCGACCAGCGTCGCGCTGGAGCAGGAGCTCGTGGGCCGCCTCGCACCGTTCCGCAGCGCCGACGTGCGCGCCCGCGTGCCGGGCGTGCTCGAGCGCCGCGTCTACCAGGAGGGCAGCGACGTCCAGGAAGGCGACGTGCTGTTCCGCATCGATCCGGCCCAGCTGCAGGCCGCGCTGGGCACCGCCCAGGGCGCACAGGCGCAGGCGCAGGCCAATTACGCGAACTCCAAGACCGCAGCCGATCGCGCGCGGCAGCTGGCGCCGACCAACTTCATCTCCAAGTCCGATCTGGACAACGCGATCGCCGCCGAGCGCAGCGCCGAGGCCGCCCTGCAGGCTGCGCGCGCGTCCACCCAGACCGCGCAGATCAATCTCGGCTACGCCACCGTGCGTGCGCCGATCTCCGGCCGCGCCGGCAAGCAGCAGGTCACCGAGGGCGCGCTGGTCGGCCAGGGTGATTCCACGCTGCTGACCACGGTCGACCAGATCGACCCGCTGTACATCAACTTCTCGATGAGCGCCGGCGACTTCAACCGCATCCGTTCGATGCCGCTCGACCGCGGCGCGGGCAGCGGCCAGGTCGAGATCGTGCTGGCCGACGGCACGGTGCACGACCAGCTGGCGACGCTCGATTTCTCGGGCGACGTCGTCGATCCGTCCTCCGGCGCGGTCCAGCTGCGCGCGACGCTGCCCAATCCCGATCGCCGCCTGCTGCCCGGTGTTTACGTGACCCTGCGCGCCAACATGGGCCAGCAGAACGGCGTGTTCCTGGTGCCGCAGGCCGCGGTGCTGCGCGACGCCAACACCGCCTACGTGCTGGTGGCCGGCGAGGGCGACAAGGTGGTCCGCAAGCCGGTCCGCACCGATCGCGCGCAGGATGGCCAGTGGGTGATCACCGAAGGCCTCGCAGCCGGCGACCGCGTCATCGTGAGCGGCGTGCCGAAGGCGCGTCCCGACGCGGTGGTCTCGCCCAAGCCCTGGTCGCCGGAACAGGCCCAGGCCGCACCGGGTGCCGCCCCGGGTGCAGCGCCCGCCGGCACTGGCAGCGCGCCCGCAGGTGACGCGGCCGCGCCGGCAACGACCGAAGACGCGCCCGCGGCGCCGCAGGATGCCGCCGGCCAGGCGCCCGCTGCGAACGACGCGCAGGACTGATCCGCCATGCCCAAGTTCTTCATCAACCACCCGGTCTTCGCCTGGGTCGTCTCCATCCTCATTTCGCTGGCGGGCGTGATCTCGCTGCTGAACATGGGCGTGGAGTCGTATCCGAGCGTCGCACCGCCGCAGGTCACCGTCTCGGCGACCTATCCCGGCGCCAGCGCCGACACCACCGAACGCGCGGTCACACAGGTCATCGAGCAGCAGCTGACCGGTATCGACAACCTGCTGTACTTCAGTTCGACCTCGAGTTCGTCCGGTCGCGCCAGTGTCACGCTGACCTTCGAGACCGGCACTGATGCCGACATCGCCCAGGTGCAGGTGCAGAACAAGGTCTCGCTCGCGACGCCGCGCCTGCCCAGTGAAGTGGTCCAGCAGGGCGTCGTCGTGGCCAAGGCCAACGCCGGCTTCCTGATGGTCGTGGGCCTGCGTTCGAGCGACCCGACGGTCACCCGCAACCAGCTCAACGACCTCATCGGTTCGCGCGTGCTCGAGCAGATTGCCCGCGTGCCGGGCGTTGGCAGCACCCAGCAGTTCGGTTCCGAGTACGCCATGAACATCTGGCTCAACCCGGACCAGCTGCAGGGTTATGGCATGTCGGCCACCCAGGTCATGGCCGCGGTGCGCGGGCAGAACGTGCAGTTCGCCGCGGGTTCGGTCGGCTCCGATCCCGCGCCGGAAGGCCAGGGCTTCACCGCCACGGTCTCGGCGGAAGGCCGCTTCAGCACGCCCGAGCAGTTCGAGAACATCATCCTGCGTGCCGACAACGACGGCGCCACGGTGCGCCTGAAGGATGTCGCCCGCGTGGCGATCGGCGCCTCGGGCTACGGTTTCGACACCAAGTACAACGGTCAGCCGACCGGTGCGTTTGCGATCCAGCTGCTGCCCGGCGCCAACGCGCTGACGGTGGCCAGCGCGGTCGAGGCGCGCATGGACGAACTGCAGCCCTCGTTCCCGCAGGGCATCGAGTGGTTCAAGCCCTACGACACCACCACCTTCGTGACGCTGTCGATCAAGGAGGTCATCAAGACCCTGATCGAGGCGGTGATCCTCGTGTTTCTGGTGATGCTGCTGTTCCTGCAGAACCTGCGCGCGACGATCATCCCGACGCTGGTGATTCCGATCGCACTGCTGGGCACCTTCCTGGGCCTGAGCATGCTCGGCTACACGATCAACCAGCTGACCTTGTTTGCGATGGTGCTGGCGATCGGCATCGTGGTCGACGATGCGATCGTGGTGATCGAGAACGTCGAACGCATCATGGCCGAGGAGCATCTGCCGCCGCGCGAGGCGACGATGAAGGCGATGGACCAGATCACCGGCGCCGTCGTCGCGATCACCGTCGTGCTGGCCGCGGTGTTCATCCCCAGCGCGCTGCAGGGCGGCGCCTCGGGCGAGATCTACAAGCAGTTCGCGATCACGATCGCGGTCGCGATGGGCTTCTCGGCGTTCCTCGCGCTGGGCTTCACGCCGGCGCTGTGCGCGACCTTCCTCAAGCAGCACGCACCGCCGGGCGAGCGCAAGGACAACGTCGTCGTCCGCACGTTCAACAAGTACTACGACCGCGTCAACCGCACCTACGTCGGCCACATCGGCAGCGCCGTGCGTCATGCGCCGCGCTGGATGGCGGTGTTCGTGGTGCTGTGCGTGGTCTGCGCCTTCCTCTACATCCGTCTGCCGTCGAGCTTCGTGCCCGAGGAGGACCAGGGATATGCGCTGGCGATCGTGCAGCTGCCGCCGGGCTCGACCCTGCAGCGCACCAACGCGGTGTTCGAGGACGTGCGCGCACGCCTGGAGCAGAACCCGTCCTATGAGGCGATGCTGCAGGTCGCGGGCTTCAGCTTCGTCGGCCAGGGCGAGAACGTCGGCATGGGCTTCATCAAGCTCAAGGACTGGGACGAGCGCGACGTCGACATCAACGGCTTCCTCGGCGAGGCCAACGGCGCATTGCAGGGCGTCAAGGACGCAACGATCTTCGTCGTGAACCTGCCCACGGTGCAGGGTCTGGGCCAGTTCGGCGGCTTCGACATGTACCTGCAGGACCGCACCGGTGCCGGCAACGCGGCTCTGCAGCAGGCGCGCAACCAGCTGCTGGGCGCGGCGGCGCAGCGGACCGACGTGCTGCAGGGCGTGCGTCCGAACACTCTTGAAGACGCGCCGCAGCTGCGCCTGAACGTGGATCGCATCCAGGCGCAGTCGATGGGCCTGTCGGTGAACGACATCTACGGCGCCATCCAGCTGATGCTGGCACCGGTCTACGTCAACGACTACGTGTCCGACGGCCGCATCAAGCGCGTCAACATGCAGGCCGATGCGCAGTACCGCACCGACCCGGGGTCGATCGGCCGCTTCTACACGCCGAGCACCATGTCGACCAATGCCGACGGCACGCCGACGATGATTCCGCTGAGCACGGTGGTCAAGCCGGAGTGGGGCGCCAGCACGCCGTCGCTGACGCGCTACAACGGCTATTCGGCGATCAACATTGTCGGCTCGCAGGCGCCCGGTCGCAGTACCGGTGAAGCGATGGCCGCAATGGAGGAGATCGTCGAGAACGAGCTGCCCGAAGGCTTCGGCTACGACTGGGCGGGCATGTCCTACCAGGAGATCATCGCGGGCAACACGGCGACGCTGCTGTTGCTGCTGTCGGTGGTGGTGGTGTTCCTGTGTCTGGCCGCGCTCTACGAGAGCTGGTCGATTCCGGTCGCTGTGTTGCTGGTGGTGCCGCTGGGCATCCTCGGCGCGGTGGTCTTCACGATGCTGCGTCCGGGCCTGTCGAACGACATCTTCTTCAAGATCGGCATGGTCACGGTGATTGGCCTGGCCGCGAAGAACGCGATCCTGATCGTCGAGTTCGCCGTGCAGCAGTACCGGGAAGGCAAGACGCTGCGCGATGCGACGGTGGAAGCGGCGAACCTGCGTTTCCGCCCGATCCTGATGACCTCGTTCGCCTTCATCATGGGCGTCACGCCGATGGCGCTGTCGAGCGGCGCCGGTTCCAGTGCCCGTCACGCGCTGGCCACCGGCGTGATCGGCGGCATGCTGTTCGCGACCTTCCTCGGCCTGCTGATGATCCCGGTGTTCTTCATCATCGTGCGCCGCGTACTGGGCGACAAACTCGACCAGCCCGATCCGCGCCTGGAGGCATCGCGCGAACGCGAACGTCCGCTGGACGACGCGGACGACACACGCCCGGCGCACTGACGCCCGTCGCGTGTCGAACCGACGAAGGCCGCCCCGCAAGGGCGGCCTTCGTCTTTGCAGGCGCGCCCGCGGCTGTGCGGCGAGGGCCGGATATGCTGTCGGCCCGCCACGGAGTTCCCATGACGTCACTGCGTATCGCCATCGTCGGCTACGGCACGGCCGGACAGGCCGCCGCGGTCCTGCTGGCACGCGATGGCCACCGCATCGACGTCTTCGAGCGCGCGCCCGAGCCCGGCCCGGTCGGCGCGGGTTTCCTGCTGCAGCCCAGCGGCCTGCAGGTGCTGTGGCGCATGGGCCTGCTCGCGCAGGTGCTGGCGCATGGCGCGCGCGTCGATCGCCTGTACGGCGAAACGCCGTGCGGTCGCGCGGTCATGGACATGCGCTATGCCGGACTCGACGCGCGCCTGTACGGCGTCGGCCTGCAGCGCGGCGCGCTGTTCTCGATCCTCGATGCGGCGCGGGATGCGGGCGTGCGTCTGCGGGCCGGCATCACGATCGAAGGACCCGACGATGCCGACGATCGCTGGCTGCGCGACGCCGACGGTGGACGCCACGGCCCCTACGATCTGGTCCTGGCCGCCGATGGCGCGGCGTCCCGTCTGCGCGGGCGGCTCGGCGGCGTGCGGCGCGATGCGGTGTATCCCTGGGGCGCGCTGTGGTGCCTGCTCGACGCGGGCGACTGGCGGCATGTTCGCGAGCTGCGCCAACGATACGTCGCCGCGCGCCGCATGATCGGGCTGCTGCCGGTGGGCACGCGTCCGGGCGACGACACGCGGCGGCTGAGTTTCTTCTGGAGTCTGCCGATCGCCGCCTTCGACGGCTGGCAGTCCACCGCGCTCGACGACTGGCGCGACACGGTCACCGCGATCTGGCCCGAGGCCGCGCGTCTGCTCGGCGCGACGACCACCCACGCGCAACTTGCGCGCGCAACCTACCGCGACGTGACGCTGACGCAGTGGCACCGCGGCCGCTGGGTGCTGCTGGGCGATGCTGCGCATGCGATGAGTCCGCAGCTGGGGCAGGGCGTCAACATGGCGCTGCTCGATGCCGAGGCGCTCCGCGATGCGCTGCGGACCGGTGACGTGTCCGAAGCGCTGGCCACGTATGCGCGCGTGCGTCGCACCCACGTGGCGGTGTACCAGTTCTGGAGCCGCTGGCTGACGCCGGTGTTCCAGTCCGATCGCGATCTCGTCGCGCGTGCACGTGACATCGCTTTCCAGCCGATGGGCCGGTTGCCCGGTGGCCGCGGACACATGCTGCGGGTGTTGAGCGGGACGCAGCTCGGGATGTTCGGGACCTTGGCCTTGGAAGACGCGTTCGTGACGGCGATGGAGACCCACGCGCGGCACTGAAGAGTGGAGGCGCGATTGCGCGCAGTCTGTGTTCGCTCCGACTGCCTGCGATCGCGCGCAAGCGCTCCCGCACGCGATGGCATGCAGCGGGCCATCGCAGACAATTTGGCTGGCGACGCCTCAGTCGATGAACTGCAAGCGCGCGAGTTCCGCGTACAACCCGCCCTGCGCGAGCAGATCGGCGTGCGTGCCCTGGGCGACGATGCGGCCGCGGTCCATGACCACGATGCGATCGGCCTTGAGGATGGTCGCCAGCCGGTGCGCGATGACCAGCGTGGTGCGGCCTTCCATCAGACGCGCCAACGCTTCCTGCACCGCATATTCGCTCTGCGCGTCGAGCGCGGACGTCGCCTCGTCGAGCAGAAGAACTGGGGCGTCGCGCAGCAGGGCGCGGGCGATCGCGATGCGCTGCTGCTGACCGCCGGACAGGCGCGCGCCACGCTCGCCAAGCTGAGCGTCGTAGCCATCGGGCAGCTCGCGGATGAAGGCATCGGCCTCGGCGGCGCGTGCGGCGGCTTCGATCTCGGCATCGCTCGCCTCGAGCCGTCCGTAGCGGATGTTCTCGCGCGCGCTCGTGGCGAAGATCGTCGGCGCCTGCGGCACGAGCGCGAGCTGCGCGCGCAGCGTGGCCGGGTCGAGGGCGCGGATGTCGACGCCGTCGAGCGAGACCGCGCCTGCAGACGGGTCGTGGAAGCGCAGCAGCAGCGACAGCACGGTGCTCTTGCCGGCGCCGGACGGACCGACCAGCGCCACGGTCTCACCGGGCGCGACGTGCAGATTGAAATGGTCCAGCGCGGGGACGTCCGGGCGCGACGGGTAGTGGAAGCGCACATCCTCGAAACGCAGCTCGCCCCGGACCGGCGCCGGCAATGCGGCGGGCGCGTCCGGCACGCGGATGCCGGCGCGTTCGACCAGCAGTTCGCCGATCCGGCCCATGCCCCCGGCGGCGCGCTGCAGCTCGTTCCACACTTCGGCCAGCGCACCGACAGAGCCCGCGCCGAACAGCGCGTACAGCACGAACTGGCCCAGCGTGCCGGCGGTCATGCGACCGTCGATGACATCGTGCGCACCCGACCACAGCACCACAGTCACCGCGCCGAAGATCAGCGTGATCGCGACCGCGGTGATGATCGACTGCAGGCCGATGCGGCGGCGCGCGGTGGCGACCGACTGCGCGACGGCGTCGGTGAAGCGGCCGCGCTCCCAGGGCTCTCGCGCGTGCGCCTGCACGGTGCGGATCGCGCCCAGCGTCTCGTTGGCGAGCGCATTGGCATCGGCCACGCGGTCCTGGCTCTGTCGCGCGATCTTCGTCAGCTTGCGTCCGCCCAGCACCAGCGGCAGCACGAACAGCGGGATGCCGATCAGGGTGAAGGCCGCCAGCCGCGGGCTGGTCACGACCAGCATCGCCACGCTGCCGATCACCATGACCGTGCTGCGCAGGGCGACGGACATCGTGGAGCCGACGACCGAACGCAGCAGCTCGGTATCCGCGCTCAGGCGCGAGACGAGATCGCCGCTGCGGGTCTGTTCGAAGAACGGCTGGTCGAGATCGAGCAGATGACCGTACAGACGCGTGCGCAGATCGGCCACGACGCGCTCGCCGAGCAGCGAGACGAAGTAGAAGCGCGCGGCGGTGAAGATCGCCAGCGCCACCGCGACCACCAGCAGCAGCGCGAACGCGCGATCGATCTGCTCGCCGCCGGTGAAACCGTGGTCGATCATCTGCTTGACCGCTGCCGGCAGGCTCAACGTGGCGGCCGACGACAGCGCCAGCGCGACCAGCCAGGCCGCAAACAGGCCACGCTGGCGCATCACGAACGGCCACAAGGTCTTGAGCGCGCCGATGCGCGCTTTCGGTTGGCCGTCGTCAGGCGCGGCGCGGGGAGATCGGAATGCCATCAGCCATTGTCGTCGAAGCGGACCCGGTCACGGGTGGCATCGCGCAGACGGGTTTTCAAGTCGTCGACGCGGTCGGCCGGCAGCTCCAGCAGCAGCCGCACGCCTGACGCGTCGAAGGTTTCGTCGCGCTTGATCGCGAGCGCCGCCGGCAGCGCCGCATGCACACTGCCCAGTGCATCGAAAGGCGCATGCAGCGCAACGGTGGCCATTTCGACCAGCGGCAGGCGCGGCGCGGTGCGCAGGCATTCGGCCGCACAGCCGCCATAGGCCCGTACGAGACCACCGGCACCGAGCTTGATGCCGCCGTACCAGCGCACCACGACCACGGCGACGCGGTCGAAGCCCTGGCCGTCGATCGCCGCGAGGATCGGGCGGCCGGCCGTCCCGGCCGGCTCACCGTCGTCGCTGGAGCGGTAGGCATCGCCGATGCGCCAGGCCCAGCAGTTGTGGGTGGCGTCGGCCACGTGGACCCGCTGCATGAAGGCGGCCGCCGCATCCGCGTCGTCGACGGGCGCGGCATGCGCGATGAAGCGGCTGTGCTTGACCTCGAGCGTGTGATCGACCGGCCCGGCCAACGTGTCGAGCGGCATCAGTCCAGCAACGCGCGCAGATCGGGCGGCAGTTCGGCCTTGGGATGGCGACGATGGAACTCGGTCAGACTCGCCCGGGCTTCGGCGATCCGGCCCGCATCCAGCAGCTCACGCACGCGGGCCAGCCAGGCCGCCCGCACTTCCGGTGCATCGACGGTGGCCGGCGGTTCGATGTCGTCGGGAACGTCCTCGATGGATTCGATCAGCAGCGCCTGCGATTCGGCGCGCTGGGCACGGGCGTGCGGTGTCGTGGCCACGCGCGAGCCGGTGTCCGCCAACGCGGCCGGCGGCGAGGGCGGCGAGGGCGGTGCCGGCGGCGGTGCGGGAGGCGCCGGCGGTGGCGCGGACGAAGCGGGCGACCTTGCAGCCGCCGTCGCAGGCGCGGGTGCAGGCACGGGGAAGGCCTGGGTGCCGAGCGCGGTGCGGCGCTCGGCCGACACGGCGCCTGCAGATGCGGGTGTCGCCGACGTGGGGGCCGGCGCGGGCACGGCGTCGCGTGCAAGGGACTCGCGTGCGTCCTGCGATCGCGTCGTCAAGGCGGCCTCTTCGGCATCCATCGCTGTGGCAGGTGCGGCGACCGGCGCCTCGCTGGCGGGCACGGCGGGCGATGCGATCTGCTCCGGCTGCGACGGCGCCGGCGCCTTCAGCGGCGTCGACGCCGGGTGTGGCGACGGTGCGGGCGCGGCCTCGTCCATCATGCGTGCCGCTGCGGGTGCGGCCATGTCCGCCTCCGAGCGCGCGCGCGGCGCCTCGTCGCCGGGACCCGGCCGCAACTGCCAGGCGATGCCGACCGCCAGTGCCAGCGATGCGGCGATGCCGACCGCCAACGGCCAGCGGCGGCGCGTGGGCGGTGCCTGCAGTGCAGACACCCGCGGCGCGGGCGCGGCCGGCGTCGCCGCCTCGCGCGCCGCAGCGAGGATCGCCGCATCGAGCGCCGCAGACGGCGACGACTGCCCGCCGTCGCGCGCCAGCAGATCGGCCAGTGCGCGCTCGTCGGGCGTCAGCGGTTCGCGGTCGGTTCGGTTCATGGGTTCAACAGCACGCGCAGTTTGTCCATCGCGTAGCGCAGGCGCGACTTCACGGTTTCACGGCCGACACCGGTGATCTCGCCGATCTCCTCCAGTGTCAGTTCCTGCTCCAGCCGCAGCAGCACGACCTCGCGCTGTTCGGGCGGCAGCGTCTCCAGCGCAAGCTGCAACTGGCGACGCTGTTCGAACTCGGAGAGCCGGCGTTCCGGCGAGTCAGGATCGACGATCCGCGCTGTGCGCAGGTCGGCGTCTTCCGGCGGTGGCGGCCGATGCTGCGCGGCGCGCCAGTGGTCGGCCAGGCGATTGTGGGCGATGCGGTAGAGCCAGGTCGTGAACAGTGCATCCGGCGTCCAGCCGGCGCGCGCGGCGATCACCCGCTGCCAGATGTCCTGGAACACCTCGTCGGCGAGCGCGCCATTGCGCAGCTGCCGGACGAGAAAGCGGTAGAGCCGGTCGCGGTGACGCCGGTAGAGCGTTTCGAACGCCGCGGCATCGCCCGCGACCCATGCCTGCATCAGGGCATCGTCGCCGGGCGGCTCCTGCTGGCTGGCGATGTCGGGCATGCCCGGCAGGGTACGTGCTGCAGGCGTGACCGGGAAGACCGGGCAGGGCGGTGACGCGGGGACGCGCTGTGCGTGCATGCCGGCTTCCAACGTCCGGATGCGCCGGATGGGGCTTGGCGCACGGGTTGCATGTGAGGTTTTGGTTATCCTCCCGTCAGTCACGGACCGCCAAAACCACGTGCCCCATCGTCAGCGCCCCGACGCCCATGCCCAGCCGCCCGCCGATGCGGCGGCGCGTGCGTGGGAAATCCTCTCCACCGCGCCGGTGAAGCTGGCGGTGGCGATCGCGTGGCGCAGCGCGCGCGGCGGCACCGGCGCGATCCTGACCCAGGACGCGCCTGCCACGCTTCTGGATCTGGCGACTGCGGCCCGCGACGACGATACGGCAGCGTGCACGTCGGACGCCCGCGTGTTCCGCACCTTGCGCGGCGACGCCTGCGCAGCGGTCGCCATCGCCAGCGGACCCGACGATGCGATCCGCTCGGCCTGGGCGCGCCTCGCGGCGAACGGCCTGCTCGCCGCGCTCGACGCGATGGCCGCCGAGCACGATGTGGCCATGCTGCAACGTTCCGAACGCCTGCAGCAGGCGCTGTACGAGATCGCCGACCTTGCCGGGTCCTCGCTGGAGATGGGCGAGGTGCTGGCGCGTATCCACGGCGTCGTCGGCGGGCTGATGACCGCCGAGAATTTCTACATCGTGCTGTACGACGATCTGCGCGAGACCTTGCGCTTCCTTTACTTCGTCGACGCGCTCGACCCCTGGGTCGCCGATCCGGAGCAGGAGCTGCACGTCAACGACATGCCCAACAGCCTGACCATCGCGCTGCTGCGCGAAGGCCAGCCGATGCTCGGCCCGTCGGCGCAGCTGCGCCGCGCACACGGCGTGGCCGACAGCGAACTGCTGCACGGCCCCGACAGTGCCGACTGGCTCGGCGTGCCGCTGCGCCGCGACGGCCGCGTCTGCGGTGCGATCGTGGTGCAGAGCTACGACCGCCCGGACCGCTACAGCCACGAGGACCGGGCGCTGCTGGAGTTCGTGGCCCAGCACATCCTCACCGCGCTCGACCGCAAGCAGGCCCAGGCCGAACTCGAGCGGCGCGTGGATTCGCGCACGCTGGAGTTGCAGGAGGCCAACCTCGTGCTGCAGGCGCAGATCGCCGAACGCGGTCGCGCCGAACGTCTCCAGCGCGCCCTCTACCGCATCAGCGAACTCTCGGTCACGGCCGGCAGCGTGGAACGCTTCTACGCGGATCTGCACGCGATCGTCGGCGAACTGCTGTACGCGCGGAACTTCTACATCGCGATGCTCAGCCAGGACGGCCAGCGCCTCGAGTTTCCGTACTCGGTCGACGAACGCGATGCCGCACGCCGCCCGCGCCAACGCGCGAACGGACTGACCGAATACGTCATCGACAGCGGCGAACCGCTGCTCGCACGACGCGAGAGCATCGTGCTGCTCGAGGCCACCGGCGAACTGCAGAGCCGCGGTACGCACGCGCAGTGCTGGCTGGGCGTGCCGCTGAGCCGCGACGGGCGCCCGGTCGGCGCGATCGCGGTGCAGAGCTACGATCCGGAGATCAGTTTCGCCCAGAGCGACCAGGCCCTGCTGACCTTCGTCGCCCACCACATCGACAGCGCGCTGGAGCGCAAGCGCGCGCAGGAAGCGCTCAAGGCCGCGCACACGGATCTGGAATTCCGGGTCGACGCGCGCACCCGCGAGCTGGAAGAAGCCAACCGCGAACTGCGCGCCCAGATCGGCGAGCGCGTGCGCGCGCAGCAGCGCCTGGTGCACCAGGCGCGGCACGACCCGCTGACCGGGCTGCCGAACCGCGTGCAGCTGCTGGAACGGCTCAATGCCGCGCTGGCGTCGTCGGAAAGCCGGCAGGAACCGTTCGCGGTGCTGTTCCTCGATCTCGACCGTTTCAAGCTCGTCAACGACAGTGTCGGCCACGCGGCGGGCGACGCGATGCTGGTCGAGATCGCGCAGCGCGTGTCCGCGCTGCTGGGGCCACAGGACATGGCCGCGCGGCTGGGCGGCGACGAATTCGCACTGGTGCTCGGCGGAGTGGATGATGCCTCGGTCGCCGACACCATGGCCGCCGCATTGCTGGCGACGCTCGCCCGGCCGATGTGGGTCGCGGGACGGGAGTTGTATCCCTCGGCCAGCATCGGTATCGCGATGTCGCATCCGGGCGCCGACGGTGATGGCCTGCTGCGCGACGCCGACGCGGCGATGTATCGCGCCAAGGCCCGCGGCCGCGACCGCAGCGAGCGGTTCGACGAGGCCATGCGTGCCGAGGCGACGCGACTGCTGGATCTGGAAGCCGACCTGCGGCGCGCGATCCTGCAGGACGCGTTCGAGCCGTACTACCAGCCGATCGTGCGCCTATCGGACGGCGCGGTCATCGGCCACGAGGCGCTGCTGCGCTGGCGGCACGAACTGCACGGAATGCTGACGCCGGGCGATTTCATCGGCGTCGGCGAAGACACCGGTCTGATCGAGCAGGTCGACTGGCTGATGTATCGCCGCGTGATCCGTGATCTGCATGTGCTCGAGCGCGGCTACGTGTCGATCAACGTCTCGCCGCGGCACTTCCGCTCCGACGATTTCGTCGAGCGTCTGATGCAGCTGGTCGACGAGGCCGGGGCCGATCCGTCGCGACTGCGCATCGAGATCACCGAGGTGGCACTGCTCGACGATGCGCCACGCGCCCTGCGCATGCTCAATCTGCTGCGCGAACGCGGCGTGCTGGCGCTGCTCGACGACTTCGGTACGGGCTTCTCGGCGCTGTCCTATCTGCACCGGTTCCCGATCCAGTCGCTGAAGATCGACCAGAGTTTCGTGCAGGGTCTGGGCAGCGATCTGCATGCCGAGAGCCTGGCGCTGGTGCGCGCGATCCTCGCGCTGGCCGGCACGCTGGGCATCGACACCATCGCCGAAGGTGTCGAAACGCAGGCACAGCGCGACCTGCTCAACGAACTCGGCTGCCTCTACGGACAGGGCTACCTGTACGGACGTCCGGCGCCGCTCTGAGAGGCCGGCGGCACGGTGCTAGAGTGCCGCGCACGTTTCAATGGAGTGCGCGACATGCAGCAGACCCGCTTCTATCCGATCGGCACACCCGGCACGCCCTGGGGCGAGGCCGAACGCGCCGACTGGCGTGCGCGCCAGGTGCGCCAGCGCAGCCACGCCGACGATGTCGTCGCCCGCGTCGATGCGCTGCGCGCGCGTTTCGACGTCGAGACCTACGGGACGCTGTCGGCCGACGGTCGTACGTATCCGCTGCTCGCGATCCGCAGCCGCGACTGGAATCCGGACCTGCCGGTCGGCGTGGTCAGCGGCGGCGTGCACGGTTACGAGACCAGTGGCGTCGTCGGCGCATTCGAGTTCGTCGAGCGGTCCGCCGAGGCATACGCGGGCCGCATCAATCTGTTGGTCGTGCCCTGCGTGAGTCCCTGGGGCTACGAGCACATCCAGCGTTGGAATTTCGACGCGATCGATCCGAACCGTTCGTTCCGCGCAGGCAGTCCCGCACAGGAATCCGCCGCGCTGGTCGCGCTGCTCGCGCCGTTGCGCGGACAGGTGCTGGTGCACGTGGACCTGCACGAGACGACCGACACCGACGAGTCGGAGTTCCGCCCGGCCAAGGCCGCGCGCGACGGCGAGGCGTTCGAGCCCGGCGGCATTCCCGACGGCTTCTATCTGGTCGACGACAGCGTGCAGCCGCAGCCCGCGTTCCAGCAGGCGATCATCGCGGCGGTGGAGCAGGTGACCCACATCGCGCCGGCGGACGCAAATGGCGAGATGATCGGATCGCCGGTCGTCGGCCATGGCGTCATCGAGTATCCGGTCGAGGCGCTCGGCCTGTGCGCCGGCATCACCGGTGCGCGCTACGTGACGACCACCGAGGTCTACCCCGACAGCCCGCGCACGTCGCCGGAAGAATGCAATGCGGCGCAGGTTGCGTCGGTGGTGGCGGCATTGGACTACGCGCTGGCGCACCGCTGAGCGGCGCATGCGTACTTGAATCTCCAGGCCGGATCCGGGGATGTCGAAACCTGAAGCCCTCCCCCGCGCGGCGGGGAGGGTTGGGTGGGGGCAAACGGCCAGATCCTCAGGATTTTGGAATCAAGCACCTGCACTACGGGCAATCTGTTGATGCTGCGACCGGATCGTTTGCCCCCATCCCGACCTTCCCCCGCTGGCGGGGGAAGGGGCTGATTTCCGCCAGCGTGGGCTCTGCCAATGGCTCGCCGATCAGCTCGTGACAGCGGACGAGGGTCCTGAAGGCGGACCGTGCATGAATCAGGATTTCATCCCGAAAAGAATAAGGCCACCGCATGCGGTGGCCTTTTCAATTCCAGCGAATGCGCGGATCAGAAATCCGCCCGAAGTCCCAGCGAAACACGACGACCCGACAGCTCGTACATCGTCGGGAACGACGGATCCATGGTGTAGCCGGTCGTCGCCTCGTCGGTCAGGTTGATGCCCTTGAGGCTCAGCTTGATGTTGTCGGTGAGGCGATATCCGATCGACACGTCGAGCTGGCCGTAGGCGTCGCGGTAGATCGGATACATGTTGTAGCCGATCGATTCCACATACTCGCTCTTGTGGTTGTAAGACACGCGCGCGTCGAAGCTGTCGTTCTCGTAGTACGCGGTCAGGTTCCAGGTCTTCTCGGCCAGGCCCGGCATCGGCGTCTGGATGCCGAGGTCGGATTCGCCGGCCAGCGAACTGTCGAGCATCGTGTAGTTGGCGTTGATGCCGAAGCCTTCGAGCACCGGATGGAAGGTCGCCAGCGGCAGCTGTGCGATCAGTTCGATGCCGTCGACCTCGTAGGCGCCGTCGGCATTGACCGGCTGGTAGACGTCGAAATCGTAGATGCCGTTGAGCGTGCCGTTGGCGTTGTAGACCGGTACGTCCTCGACGATGCCCGTCAGCGCGTTGATCACCACGCCGTCGATCTTCTTGCGGAAATACGACGCGGCCAGCAGACCGCCGTTGGAGAGGTACTTCTCCAGGCCGACTTCCCACTGGTCGGCGTACGTCGGCTGCAGCGCCGGGTTGCCGTCGGTGAACCGGTAGGAGCTCCAGCTTGCCGTGCGCTTGTAGGCGATATCGGTCATCGCCGGGCGGATCAGCGTTTCCGACGCGGCCGCGCGCAGCAGCAGGCCCTCGGCCAGTTCCGCGGTGATGTTCAGGCTCGGCAGCACGTCGCTGTAGTCGCCGTCCATCGACACCGGCGCGTCGGTATAGCCGGTGGTGCCGTCCGGATTCTGCACCGGGTGGTAGCCGAACGAGGTCACCGAAGTGTCGATGTAGCGCGCCCCCGCGTTGATGTCGACCGGCACCCGGCCGATGTCGAACGCGAAGTCGGCCATCGCGTACAGCGCGGTCGCCTGTTCGTCGACGCGGTAGTACTGGGCATCGTCGAAGGGCGTGGAGAACCCGGCGTAGCGGAAGGTGCTGCGGGCGTAGTCGTTGCCGACCATCTGCCAGTCCAGATCGCGCGCGGTGTAGGCGCCGCCGGGCACGATGTTGCCGATCGGCTGCAGCTGGCTGTCGGCCAGCGTGCGTGTGTTGACCCAGCTGTTGTTGCCCGCCGAAGGTCCGCCAATCTTGGCTTCGCCGTACCGGCGTTCTTTTGACTTGTCGGTGTGGCGCACGCCGAACTGCACGGCCTGCAGCGCCGGCAGGAAACCGAGATCGAAAGTCCTGCGCAGGTTGACCTCGCCGGCGTACTTGTCGTCGTCGATGTGCTCGAGCGTGGTTTCGTAGGCCTCGAACAGATAGCGCGAGGGCGAGGCGTACATGTCGAAACCGTTCGACGTGGCGCTCGGGATGGTCTCGCCACTGTGGCCGGTCCAGCGCGTGCGCGAGGGCGCGTAGGCGACGTGCTTGAGGTTGGCGTAGTCCAGCGTCTTCTTCGCGCCTGACCAGCCGAGCAGGGCGTCGACGGTCCAGCTGTCGCCGCGCCAGTCGAGCGCGGCGCTGTACTGGCGGAAGTCGGTCTCGTTGCGACGCTCCTTGCTCAGGAACTCGTGCTGGGTCGCGGTGTAGGACACGTCGCGCAGCACCAGGATGCCCTGCTGCGCCAGCGTGGTGTCGTCGTATGCGTGGATCGTCTCCAGCGTGCTGCGGCTGGAGGCCGAGTAGGCCGCCGCGTCGTACTCGTCCTCGGTGGTGTCGTAGCCGCCGATCAGCGCGTCGAAGGTCAGGCTGAAATCGTTGCCGGGCTTGAACTGCAGCGACGCGGTGGCGCCCCATTTGTCCTGCTCGTTGAGGAACACGCGGTCGCCGACCTTGTCCTGGAACACGATCAGGTTGGACTCCGCGGTGCTCGCGCGGTTGCCGATCTGCCGGCCGGTGTCGCGCTCGATGACCGCTTCGGCCTGCGCGCCGCGCACGCCGGAGGCACCGAGGAAGCGCGACATTGGCCGGAAATTGATGCCCGAGGTCGCGTCGGTGCGGTTGGTGCGCCTGGCCTTGGAGAACGAGACCAGCGCGCCCCAGTCGCCCCAGGTGTCGGAGGCCAGAAACGAGATCTTCGGATCGGTCTCTTCGGAGATCGAGTTGTGCGCGCCTTCGACCGAGCCGACCAGCTGCCGCGAGCCGTAGTCGAAGGGGCGCGCGGTGGAGATGTCCACCGAACCGGCGATGCCGCCTTCCTCGTCCGCGGCGGTTGGCGACTTCTGCACCGTGACCTGCTGGATGATCTCGGACGCGAAGATGTCGAACTCGACCTCGCGGCCGCCGCTGCCCGAGGCCGTGGCGAGATCGTTGATCGAGACGTGCGTGTAGTCGGAGGGCAGGCCGCGCACGTTGACGCGCGAACCCAGGCCCTTGTTGCGTTCGATGGTCACGCCGGGCATGCGCTGCAGCGCTTCGGCGAGATTCTGTTCCGGGAAATCGGCCACGTCGGTGGCGACGATCGAATCGGAAAAGCCCACGTTGTCGCGCTTGAGGTCCACTGCCTGCTCGAGGCTGCGGCTGTAGCTGCCGGTGACGGAAACGGCGTCCAGCGCCTGGATCTCGTCGTTGGCCGGCGCGTCCTGTGCGATGGCGAATGTCGGCATGGCGACCATGCCGCCGACGAGAAGGATGTGGATGCTCCGGCTCAGACAGCGCGGACGCAGCCCGGACGCGCGACGCGCCGGGTAGTTGGACTTCATGCCAGGTGTTCCCCTTGGATTGGACGAGCGATGCGCCGTGCACGGGCACGCGACGCGACAGGCCTGTCAGGGCCGGGGCGGAGGCTAACGACGCTTCATTGAAGTTTTGTTGCGATGCAGCGCATCGGATGCACACGGTGCGCCGTCGCGACGCGCGCGCATTACGATGGCGCTTCCGGACCGCTGCAGGACTTCGCCATGGTTACGCCGCCCAAGCTCACCGCACGCGATTTCGATCCCGACGTGCTCGACCTGTTCGACCAGTACGTGCACGGCGCGATCGACCGGCGCGGATTTCTCACGCGCGCAAGCCGCATCGCGGGCGCTGCCGGCGCGGCCGGCATCCTCGCCGCGCTGACGCCGCAGTTCGCCAGCGCGCAGCAGATCGCGCCCGACGATGCGCGCCTGCAGGCGAGCTACCGCGAGTTCGATTCGCCCGAAGGCAACGGGCGCGGCCGCGGCTATCTGGTGCGACCGGACGGCGCGACCGGCCCCTTGCCGCTGGTGCTGGTGGTGCACGAGAACCGCGGTCTCAACCCGCACATCGAGGATGTCGCCCGGCGCGTCGCACTCGAGGGCTACATCGCATTCGCGCCCGACGCGTTGTTTCCGAAGGGCGGGTATCCGGGCGAGGAGGACGCGGCACGCGCCCTGTTCGCCACGCTCGACCAGGACAAGGCGCGCGCGGATTTCGTCGCGGCGGCCGCATTCCTGCGAACCGTCGACGGCGGCAACGGCCGGCTCGGCGTCGTCGGCTTCTGCTACGGCGGCGGCATGGCGAACTGGCTCGCCACGCGCCTGCCGGATCTGAAAGCCGCGGTGCCGTTCTACGGTCCGGCGGCGCCGCTCGAGGACGTGCCGAAGATCACCGCCGAGCTCCTCGTCGTGCTCGCGTCCAACGATGTCCGCGTCAATGCCGGATGGCCCGATTACGAAGCTGCCCTGAAGGCTGCCGGCAAGACGTACACGCTGTTCCAGCCGGCAGATACCGAGCATGGCTTCAACAACGACACCACGCCGCGCTACGACGAAGCCGCCGCGAGGGACGCCTGGGCGCGCATGCTCGCGCTGTTCGCGCGCACCCTGCACGCACCGGCCTGATGCTGCGCGGCATCCACCACGCGGCGGTGATCTGCGGCGACTACGCGGTGTCGAAGGCGTTCTACGTCCACACGCTGGGCCTGCGCATCGTGGCCGAGCATTACCGCGAGGCGCGGCAGTCCTGGAAGCTCGATCTGGCGCTGCCCGATGGCGGTCAGATCGAGCTGTTCTCGTTTCCCGACGCGCCGCCGCGCGCCTCGTGGCCGGAGGCGCGCGGCCTGCGCCATCTCGCGTTTGCCGTCGACGATCTCGACGCCGCGTGCGCACGACTGGCCGGGCAGGGCGTGGCATTGGAGCCGGTGCGCATCGATGCGTACACGGGCGCGCGCTTCGTATTCTTCAGCGATCCCGACGGTCTGCCGCTGGAGTTGTACGAGACCGCCTGACCCGAAGCGTCAGAAGGCTTCGGCGAACGCCAGCTCCGGCCCGATCGGCACGATGCCGCTGGGGTTGATCTGGCGGTGGCTCTGGTAGTAGTGCCGGCGGATGTGGTCGAAATTGACCGTCGGCGCGACCGCCGGCTCCGCGTACAGGCGCTGCGTGTAAGCCGATAGCACGGGATAGTCGGACAACCGCCGCAGATTGCACTTGAAGTGGCCGTGGTAGACGGCATCGAAACGGAGCAGGGTGGTGAACAGACGCCAGTCGGCCTCGGTCTGCACGTCGCCGCACAGCCACCGGCGATCGGCGAGGTGGGATTCGAGCCAGTCCAGCGTCTCGAACACGCCCCGCGCGGCGTCCTCGTAGGCCTGCTGGTCGGTCGCGAAGCCGGCCTTGTACACGCCGTTGTTGAGACCGTCGTAGATGCGCGTATTGAGTGCGTCGATCTCGCCGAGCAGCGCCGCCGGCGCGTAGTCGCCGGGCGTCGCGCCGACGCCGTCGAAGGCGCTGTTGAACATGCGGATGATGTCGGCCGATTCGTTGCTGACGATGGTCTCGCGCCGCGTGTCCCACAACACCGGTACCGTGACGCGTCCGGTGTAGCTGGAATCCGCCTTGGCGTAGAGCTGCCACAGCGTGTCCACGCCATGCAGCGGATCGGCGATCACGCCCGGGCCGGTCGCGAAGGTCCAGCCATCGTCGGCCATCAGCCAGTGCGTGACCGACAGGCCGATCATCGCCTGCAGGCCCTTGAGCTCCCGGAAGATCGTCGCGCGGTGCGCCCAGGGGCAGGCACGTGCGATGTAGAGGTGGTAGCGGCCCGGCTCCGCCTCGAAGCCGCCTGCGCCGGTCGGGCCGGGCGCGCCGTCGGCGGTGACCCAGTTGCGGAACACGGACTGCGGGCGTTGCAGCCTGCCGTCGTCGTCGACGAGCGAGTCGTCGTCGGATTCCCAGCGGCCTTCGATCAGCATGCCCATGTGTCCGGTGTCCTGTGCGGGTGCGCGAGGACGCCAAGCCTGGCCGATGCAGGGTCAAGGCGACGTCCCCAGGCGCCGATTCAGCCGGGCTGGAGGCGGATTCCGGACGCGCGTGCGCGGTGATCGGGCGTGTGGGAGGCCGCCGCGGGTGCCGCGCCGGCGACGCTTGAAAACGGTTACGCTCGCGGTCGCGGCGGCCCACGTGCCGGCGTCGCGACCCTGGGGAGGGCGTGCGAAGACAGGACAGGCGCGCGATGCGGAAGCGGATGCGGTGGCTGTGCGGGTCGATGTGTGCGCTGGTCGGCGTGGCTGCATTCGCACAGGAAGGACTGCCGCCGCGCGCGTCCTGGACGGCGACGAGTTCCTCGACCCAGGTGCAGGCCGAGGCGATTGGACATTTGATCGACGGCGATCCCACCACGAAGACCGGTGGCGCGTTCAGTGCCGGGCACTGGTTCCAGGTCGATCTGGGCCGCGCGGCCGACATCGGCGGCGTGCGCATCCGCTGGGATCTCGCCAACCCCGAAGGGTTCGTGCTGCAGGCCGCCGAGCGCGCAGGTGACTGGCGCGACGTGCACGTGCAGGCGGATTCGCTGGGTGGGGTGGAGACGCTGTTCTTCGCGCCGGTGCGTGCGCGCTGGCTGCGGCTGGCGGCGTTGCCGAAGACCTCGGACTGGGGCGTGTCGATCTTCGAGTTCGAACCGCTGCCGGTCGCCGAGGCGCCGCGGATCGACGGGCTGGACGATGCGGGCAACGCGCGCGTCTGGCGCAGGGGCGATACGCCGGTGCCGGTCGGAATGGACGGCGATTCGGGACGCGTCGCGTTGGCGTTCGCATCGCCGCAGCCCACCGCCGGCCTGCGCGTCGAATGGGCCGGCACGCGCAGCGGCGCGACCCTGGAAGCACGCGACGCTGAAGGCGACTGGCAGGTCGTGGCGCGCGATCCGTTCCCCGGCGATGGCGGCGTGTCGGCGCTGGCGAGTCCGGTCGCACTGGAGACGCGCGGACTGCGCGTCAGTGTGACGCGTGGTGACGGTGCGCCGCCTGCGGTCGCACGTCTGCGGTTGCTCGGGCCCGGCGAGGTGATGACGCCGATGCGCGCCTACCAGTCGGCCGCCGCGCGTGGCACCGCGGCGCTGTTCCCGCCGTCGCTGCGCATGCAGCAGACCTACTGGACCGTCGTCGGCGTGCACGGCGGCCTGCAGAAATCGATCTTCGACGAGTGGGGCAATCTCGAAGCCTGGAAGGACGCGCCCTTGGTGCAGGCGATCTGGCGCGATGCACGTGGCGCCGCCAGCGCGGCCACCGGAACGCCGGTGCACACGCTGCGCGATCGCTGGATGCCGATGCCGGCGGTCGACTGGACCGCGACACCGGACATCGCCGTGCGCAGCGAGACCTTCACCACGACACTCGACGGCCAGCCGGTGACCTTGCTGCGACATCGCGTCACCAACCGCGGCGCGACCGCGATCGACGGCACGCTGTCGCTGCTGGTACGTCCGATGCAGATGAATCCGCCGTGGCAGAACGGCGGGCTGTCGCCGATCCGCGAGATCGCGATCGCCGCCGATCCGCTCGGCACCGCGGTCCGCGTCAACGACCGCACGCTGCTGACATCGCTGACGCCGCCGACGCACCAGGGCGCGGCGGCGTTCGGCGAAGACGGCGCGACCGAGCTCACGCCGCATGCCGCGGCCGGCACGGCGCCCGCTGCGCAGTCCGCGCACGACGATGCCGGTCTGGCGGCGTCGCTGCTCGGCTATCGCATGCGGCTCGCACCGGGTGCCAGCGAATCGGTCGTCGTCGCGTTTCCGCTCGGCCTCACGCGCACGGACCGCAACCACGGCCCGCTGCCCGAAGCGCCGGCACTCGTGCCGGCCTCGCTGCGTGTCGCCGCGACACCGGACGCGAGTTTCGATGCGCTGGCCGCCGCGGTCGCCGACGACTGGCGGGCGCGCTTCGGCAATGTGCACATCACCTTGCCGGATGCCGACATGGTCGATGCGCTGCGCACGCAGGCGGCCTACATGCTGATCAACCGCACCGGCCAGGCGATGCAGCCGGGCCCGCGCAACTACGACCGCTCCTTCATCCGCGACGGCGCCGCGACCGCCGCGGTGCTGCTGCGCCTGGGCCAGGCGGATGTCGCCCGGGATTTTCTGCGCTGGTACAGCGATCACGCGGTGCGCGAGTCGGGTCTGGTCTCGCCGATCATCAACGACGACGGCACGCTGTTCACCGGCTTCGGGTCCGACATCGAGTTCGACGCGCAGGGCCAGTACATCGCCCTGGTGGCCGATGTCGCGCGCCTCGACGGCGGGCCGGAGACCGTGCGCGACTACCTGCCGCAGGTGACCGCGGCGATGCGCTTTCTGCAGACGCTGCGCGAGCGCACGCTGGTGCCGGGCTACATGGCCGATGCTCCGGCGCCGGAGCGGTTCCGCGGCATCATCGCGCCGTCGATCAGCCACGAAGGCTATTCCAGTCCGACGCACAGCTACTGGGACGACTACTGGGCGCTCAAGGGTTGGCACGACGGTGCCTGGCTCGCCGGGCAGCTGGGCGATGCGGACACCGCCGCGTGGGCGCGTGCGCAGTACGACGCGCTGCGCACCGACGTCGCCGCATCGATCCGCGCGACGATGGCCTGGAGTGGGCAGGACACGGTGCCCCCGGCCGCCGATCTGGGGGGCAACGATCCCACCAGTGTCTCGATCGCGCTCGACCCGACCGGACAGCAGGACCTGCTGCCGCCCGACGCGCTGCGCACCACCTTCGACCGCTATCTGGCCGACTTCCGTCGCAACTCGGCGCCCGATGCGCTGTATGCGTATTCGCCCTACGAACTGCGCAACGTGCTGACCTTCGTGCATCTCGACCAGCCCGACGCCGCGTGGGAGATGCTGTCGCGGATGTTCGCCGACCGGCGGCCGCGCCCCTGGCACGTCTGGGGCGAGGTGGTGCATTCGCGCCTGCGCTTTCCGCGCTATCTCGGCGACATGCCGCATACCTGGATCGGCGCCGAATACGCGCGGGCGCTGTTCGGCATGCTGATGCGCGAGGAGGACGCGATGCTGCGGCTGCTGCCCGGTACCCCGATCGACTGGCTGACGGGCGAGGGCCTGCGACTCGATGCGCTGCCGACGGCCTACGGACCGCTGACCCTCCGGGCGCGTGGCGATGCCGCGCGCCTCGAGGTCGCACTCGGCGACGGATTGCGTGCGGGCAGCACCGTGCATCTCGCGTGGCCACAGCGCGCACGGCCGCGGCACGTGCGCGTCGACGGCGCGGAGATGCAGACGTTCGACGCGCAGGGCATCACGCTGCCGGCGACGTTCCGCATACTCGAAGCGGACTGGTCCACCGACTGACACCGTCGTGGCGTGACCGGATGGTCACGGCCGCGACGCCATCCTGCGCAGCCGGCACTTACGCCGCCCTCCAGCCGAGGCGCCATGCGCAGTCCCCCGCAGAACCCGCACGACCTGAGCCGTCACGACCTGCAGGACATCGTCTCGACGATCCACGCCGAAGTGCGCGAGCGCTTCGGCGAGCAGAAGGGCAAGGTAGCCGACTACATTCCCGCGCTCGCCGACGTGCCGCGCGACACCTTCGGCATGGCGGTGGTCACGCTCGATGGCGACGTGTACACGGCCGGCGAGGCGCACCGGCCGTTCTCGATCCAGAGCATGTCCAAGGTCCACACGCTCACCCTCGCGCTCGACAAGGCCGGCGACGATCTGTGGAAGCGGGTCGGGCGCGAGCCCTCGGGTGATCCGTTCAATTCGCTGATCCAGCTCGAGCACGAGGCCGGCATTCCGCGCAATCCCTTCATCAACGCCGGCGCGATCGTCGTCGCCGACGTGCTGCTGTCGCACTACGACGATCCCGAAGCCGCGCTGCTGGAATTCATGCGCGAGCGTGCCGGCAACCCGGACATCGGACGCGACGACGACATCTGGGAATCGGAGCGCAAGAGCGGCTACCGCAACGTGGCGCTGGCCAACTTCATCCGCAGCTTCGGCAACATCAGGAACGACGTGCAGGCGGTGCTGGACCTGTACTACTTCCAGTGCGCGCTGAAGATGAACTGCATCGACCTCGCGCGCAGCCTGCAGTTTCTGGCCTGCCGCGGGAAATGCCCGTCCTCGGGCGAGCAGGTGACCAGCATCGAACGCGCCAAGCGCATCAACGCCGTCATGATGACCTGCGGCACCTACGACGCGGCAGGCGAGTTCGCGTTCCACGTGGGCCTGCCGGCCAAGAGCGGCGTCGGCGGCGGCATCGTCGCGGTGGTGCCGCACGTGCTGAACCTGTGCGTGTGGTCACCGGCGCTGGACGAGAAGGGCAACTCGCTGCTCGGCGGTTACGCCCTGCACCGGTTCACGCGCATGACTGGCCTGTCGGTGTTCTGAGGCCGGGCGCGGCGTGCCACGCCCGGCCTGCGTGATCACGGGCTCTGGTAGTAGACGTTGTCGATGACCAGTTCGACATCCTGCGCCGGCGGGTCGGCGACCACCATGAACATCTGTTTCACCGCGTGCAGATCGAGGTCGTAGAAGGCACTGAAGGGAATCGTCACCTGGTGCCAGTTGCCGTCGCGCACCAGTCCGTAGTTCGGCCCGCTGGCGGTGAAGTCGACCCAGCTGTCGCCGAACGAGGTGTTGATGCCGATCTTGAACGTCGACTGCGTGGTGGTGCGCATGTGGAACTTCAGCGCACCGCCCGCGTAGGCGCTCATGTTGCGGTAGTCGGTGACGATGCCCAGCCCGAACCACTGGCCGGCACTGGCGCGGAACGCCATGACCTCACCGCCTTCGAACGGCGCGGCGGCGATCGGCGCGAGGTTGTTCCAGACGAACAGATCCGCATCGCTGCCGAAATCGAGCGCGCCCGCCAGGCCGCTCTGCTCGGAGTACACGCCGAAGCGACCGGCCGGTACCGCATTGCTGCCACCGACCTGCAGCTCGCTGTCGGGGTGGTCCTGGTACAGGCGGATCCAGTCGACCAGCATCTTGCCGGGCAGCGGCGCGCTGATCGCGTTCGGGTCGAACACGCCGGTGTAGGTGCCGCCGACCGCGAGGTTGAGCAGCAGGTAGTGCGGCTGGTGGAATTCGTGCAGCGAGGCGCCTTCGATGTCGGAGATCGCCATCTCGAAGTACTGCACGCCGTCGACGGTGACGCGGATGAACTGCGGGTCCCAGGTCATGCGGTAGATGCGGTAGTCGTCGTGCAGGTTGGACGGAAAATCCGTGTAGTCGGCATGACTGGCGTGACCGCCGCCATAGTTCCAGTGCACCGCGCCGCCGACCCGGCGATTGGCCATGCCCGCGGCGATGCCGTCGACGTGACCGATCTCCATGATGTCGATCTCCCCGCGGTCCGGCCACACGCCGATCGCGCCGAGCATCCAGTACGCGGGCCACAGGCCGTTGCCTACTTCCGGTGTCTTGATGCGCGCTTCCAGCGTGCCGTATTTGAAGTGCACGCGACCCTCGGTCTTCAGGCGCGCGGAGGTGAAGGGGCTGCCTTCGAAATTTTCGCGTCGCGCCTCGATGACCAGGTTGCCGTTCTCGACGCGTGCGTTCTCCGGGCGAGAGGTGTAGTACTGCAGCTCGCTGTTGCCCCAGCCGCAGATGCCGATCTGGCAGCCGGTGCCAACGTCGTAGGTCCAGGTGTTGCCGTCGATCGAGTTGCCGTTGAAGTTCTCCTGCCAGACCGGTGTCTGTGCCTGCGCGACGGGCGCAACGGTCATGGCGGCGAGGCCGAAGCAGGCGGCTGCAGGCAGTGCGAGCAGTGTCGTGCGATCCATGTGGGCTCCTTGCGTGATGGCGGGTCGGCCCACCCCTGTTCTGGACCGGGCTCGAACCTGCCCGCCATTGACAACGCTGTCAAAGCCAGCGCACCCCGATGTCGCATTCGGGGCACGGAGTCACGGAATCGCGTTCGGATCCCGTGAAAACCCGCACACGAAAACGCCGGCGATGCTGCGAGCGCAACATCGACGGCGCACGTTTGCGGCGCGATGCGATGGCTGCATCGCACCGGGTCGAAACGGCTCAGGGCGCGGTGTCGACAAGCACCAGCTCCGCATCTTCGAGCGCGGTCACGCGGATCGTCGACTCGTCGCGGATCGCCGCGCCGTCGCGGGCGTCGATGCGCACGCCGTTGATCTCCACCGCGCCGGTTGCCGGCACCAGATAGCCCAGGCGTCCGTCACCGAATGCGTACTCCGCGCTGTCGCCGGCCTTCAGCGTCGCGCCGAGCACGCGGGCGTTCGCGCGGATCGGCAAAGCGTCCTCGTCGCCCTCGATGCCGCTGGCCAATGCGACGAAATCACCGCTGCGCGCATCCTTCGGGAACGGCTTGGTGCCCCAGGTCGGCGCACCGCCGCGGGCGTCGGGAATGATCCAGATCTGGAAGATCCGGCTCTGCTCGCCTTCCATGTTGTATTCGGCGTGCTGGATGCCGGTGCCGGCGCTCATCACCTGCACGTCGCCGGCGGCGGTGCGGCCCGCATTGCCGAGGTTGTCCTTGTGGCTGATCGCACCTTCGCGGACGTAGGTGATGATCTCCATGTCCGAATGCGGGTGCGGCGGAAAGCCGGTGCGCGGCGCGATGACGTCGTCGTTCCAGACCCGCAGCGCGCCCCAGCCCATGCGCGCCGGCTCGTGATAGTTCGCGAACGAGAAGTGGTGGTGTGCATCCAGCCAGCCGTGGTTGGCGGCGCCGAGGGTGTCGAAGGGGCGGCGTTCGATCATGTCGTTCTCCAGCAGGTGTTCGGGAATGGCGCCACGTTACGCCTTGCTCCGCGCACAAGGAACGGAAAGAATGGAACTCCATCCATTCCATCTGTGATGTCATGCAGCTTCCCGACCTCGAAGCCTGGGCGATCTTCGCGCGTGTCGCCGAGCTGGGCTCGTTCGCGGCGACCGCCGAATCGCTGGGCATCACCCAGCCGACCGTGTCCAAGGCCATCGCGCGCCTGGAGAAGCGCATCGGTACGCCGCTGCTGCACCGCACGTCGCGACGCATGACGCTGACCGCCGCCGGCCAGGCCGCGGTGGACCGCGCGGCGCGGCTGCTGGCCGAGGGCGAGGCCGTGGAGGCCGCGGTCACCGCGCAGGCGGTCAGTCCGCGCGGCCACGTGCGCATGGCCGCGCCGATGTCCTTCGGCGTCGCCCACCTGGCCCCGCTGCTGCCCGCGTTCATGGCGAGGTTCCCGGACGTCACCATCGAGCTGGTCCTCGGCGACGAGACCGTCGACATCGTCGGCGGCGGCTTCGATCTGGCGCTGCGCATCGGCAACCTCGACGATTCCAGCCTGCTGGCACGTCGGCTGTGCGGCGTGCGCATCCTGCTGGTCGGCGCGCCGGCCTACTTCGAACGCGCAGGCCGGCCGAAGCATCCGCGCGATCTCGCCACGCATCGCGGCCTGACCTACGCGTACGCGCGCTCCGGCACGGCCTGGCGCTTCCACCATGCGCGTCATGGCGACTACTCGGTCGGCATCCCGTCGGTGCTGCGCGCCAACAACGCGGAAGCGCTGACCCCGGCGTTGCTGGCCGGGCAGGGACTGGCCCTGCAGCCGGAATTCCTGGTCTGGCGCGAGCTCAAGCGCGGCGCACTCGAAGTCGCGTTGCCGGGCTGGCAGCCGCCCGAGATCGCCGTGCACGTGGTCATGCCGCCGGGGCGCAGCCGCCCCGCGCGCGTGCAGGCACTGATCGATCACCTCGCCAGGCGCCTGTCGCAGGCGCCGTGGGCGGCCGCCGACTGAGCGGGATGGGCAGGCACGCGCACCGCCGCTACCCTGCGATGTCCGCCGCGTCAGCGACCCCTATGCGATCGAACCTCCTGCTGTCCTGTCTGCTGCTGGCACTGTCCGGTTGTGTCAGCCCGCCCACCAACTCGCCTGCATCCACGTCCCCCGGAACCATGACCGAACACGCCGCCGAAACCCGCTTCACCACGCCTGCCGACTTCGCTGCGACCCAAGCCGCGGCCGGCACCGCCTTCGACGCGGCGGGCTATCGCATTCCCGACGTGCAGGGCCTGCGCCTGGGCACGTTCGCCGGCATGCCGGCACTGCTGCTCGAAGCCCAGGGCGCGCGTGCGGCCATCGCCGTGCATGGTGGGCATCTGCTGTCCTGGGCGCCGGACGGACACGAGGACGTTCTGTGGCTGTCGCCCGCACTGGCGCCCGCGCCAGCGGCGATCCGCGGCGGCGTGCCGGTGATCTGGCCGTACTTCGGCCGGCAGGGGCAGGGCGACGACGTGCCGTCGCACGGCTTCGCGCGCACCGTGCGCTGGCAGGTGGCGTCGGCCCGGCGCGACGCCGACGGCAGCCTGCGCCTGACGCTGGCCCCGCCCGCGCTGGACGGTCTGCCGCTGACGCTGCGCATGGAACTGCACGTCGGCGCGACGCTCGAGCAGCGCCTGGTGACCACCAACACCGGTGACGCGCCGGTCGTGTTCACCCAGGCGCTGCACAGCTACTTCCGCGTCTCCGACGTGCACCGCGTGCGGGTGCAGGGCCTCGACGGTCTGCGCTTCCTCGACAAGAACGACGGGTATGCCGAGCATCCGCAGCGTGGCGACTGGCAACTCGACGATGCTCGCGATCCGGGCCGCAGCGACTACATCTATCGCGACGCGCCCGGCCGCTACGTGCTCGACGATGCCGGCCTCGACCGCCGCATCGAGCTGGTGACCGGCGGCAGCCGCTCGCTGGTGGTGTGGAACCCGGGCGAGGCCTCGGCCGAGCGCAGCAGCGACATGGGCCACGGCGCCTGGCGTGGCTTCCTGTGTCTGGAAGCGGCCAATGCGGGCCCCGATCGCATCGCGCTTGCACCGGGCGCCACGCATACGCTGATGCAGCAGGTCCGCGTGCTGCCGCGGGACTGAAGGCCGCGGCCGCCGGCGCACGTGCCATTGGTTGGGTGCGCCACCGGGCCGACGCGTGGACCCGAGCAGCTATCCTTGGGGTCCGGTTTCGCGCGCAACCGTGCGGCCGGCCCCGTATGCCATCTGGAGATCGACCTTGAAGAAGACCCTGCTGTCCGCAGCCACGGCGCTCGCGCTGACGATGGCGGCCTCGTCCGCCGCCGCCCACGATCACGACCACGCCTGCCTCGACGAGGCCTGCAGCCTGCAGTCGCTGTTCCAGACCGACGCATCGGCCAATGCCGGCGGCGCCGAGGCGACCGTCGCCGCCAAGCGCATGGGTACATGGGGCATCGACACCGCCGGCATGGACACCAGCGTGCGTCCGGGCGAGGACTTCTTCCGCTACGTCAGTGGCACCTGGGCCAAGAACACGCAGATCCCGTCGGACAAGTCGAGCTACGGCGCGTTCCTCGTGCTGCGCGACCTTTCGGAAGCACGCGTGCGCCAGCTCGTCGAAGGCTACCAGACCGGTGACACCGCCAATCCGGACCGCGCCAAGGTCGCCACGCTCTACACCGGTTTCATGGACGAGGCCGCGATCGAAGCGCTGGGCGCCAAGCCGCTCGCGCCCAAGCTCGACGCGATCCGCGCCGCGACCGACAAGGACGCGCTGGCCACGCTGATGGGCAAGAGCCAGGGCGACTTCGGCCGCAGCTTCTTCGGTCTGGGCGTGTCCGACGACCAGCGCGATCCCGACCGCTACACGCTGTACATGAGCCAGTCCGGTCTGGGCCTGGGCGATCGCGAGATGTACCTGCGCGAGAACTTCGCGCCGCAGCGCGAGCGCTACCAGGCCTACATCGCGCAGATGCTCGAGCTGGGCGGCTGGGACAACCCGCAGCAGAACGCCGAGGCCATCCTCGCGCTGGAGACCAAGATCGCCGAGGCGCACTGGACCCGCGCCGAGAGCCGCGACCGCGACAAGACCTACAACCCCGTCGAGCTGTCGGCATTCGCGACCACCGCGCCGGGCTTCCCGTGGGCGACGTACTTCGCCGCTGCTGGTCTGCCGCAGGCACCGCGCGCGGTCGTGCGCCAGAGCACCGCGATTCCCAAGCTCGCCGCGATCTACGACGAGGCCGACGTCGGCACGCTGCAGGCCTGGCAGGCCTTCCACACCATCGACAACGCGGCGACGCTGCTGTCGAAGGATTTCAGCGATGCGCGCTTCGAATTCCGCAACAAGTTCCTGTCCGGCCAGCCGGAACAGCAGGAGCGTTGGAAGCGCGGCGTCGCGTTCGCCGAAGGCACGATGGGCGAGGCGATCGGCCGCGACTACGTCGAGCTGTATTTCCCGGCCGATTCGAAGGCCAAGATGGACGAGCTGGTCGCCAACGTGAAGGTGGCGATGGGCGCGCGTCTGGACCAGCTCGACTGGATGGGCGCGCAGACCAAGGCCGAAGCGCGGAAGAAGCTCGAAGGCTTCGGTCTGAAGATCGGCCATCCGGACACGTGGCGCGACTACACCGCCTATGACGTCAGGGCCGGCGACGTGTTCGGCAACGCCGAGCGCGCGATGGCCTTCGAATGGGATTACCGCCTTGCGCGCCTGGGCAAGGAGGTCGACAAGGGCGAGTGGGGCATGACCCCGCAGACCGTCAACGCCTACTACAACTCGGTCAAGAACGAGATCGTGTTCCCGGCGGCGATCCTGCAGCCGCCGTTCTTCGATCCCGAGGCCGATCCGGCGGTCAACTACGGCGCCATCGGCGGCGTGATCGGCCACGAGATCATCCATGGTTTCGACGACCAGGGCCGCAAGTCCGATGGCGAAGGCGTGCTGCGCGACTGGTGGACTGCCGACGACGCGGCGAAGTTCGAAGCCCAGGCCGCCAAGCTCGGCGCCCAGTACGAGGCCTACGAGTTCCCGCAGCTGCCGGGCATGCACATCAACGGCAAGGTTGCGATGGGCGAGAACATCGGCGACCTCGGCGGCATCACGATCGCGCTCGAGGCCTATCGTCGTTCGCTCGACGGCAAGCCGGCGCCGGAGCTGGACGGCTTCAGCGGCGAGCAGCGTCTGTTCATGGGCTGGGCGCAGGTCTGGCGCACCCTGTGGCGCGACGACGCGCTGCGTCAGCAGCTCGTCAACGGCACGCACTCGCCCGGTCACATCCGTGCGTTCGCGCCGCTGCGCAACGTCGACGCGTGGTACGACGCGTTCGACGTGACCGAGCAGGACGCGCTGTACATCGCGCCGGAGGATCGCGTCCGGATCTGGTGATCCAGACGCGGCATCGCGCTACGAAAAAGGCCGGGATGTCCCGGCCTTTTTTCTGCGTCCCCGTTTCGCGGCGCGGTCCTCAGCCCGGCGTGTAGTAGGTCGGCGCGCCCGGCCCGACCGGCAGGCCCAGTCCGAACACCCACACGAAAAACAAAAGCGTCCAGCCGACGAAGAACACGATCGAGTAGGGCAGCATCATCGCGATCAGCGTGCCTACGCCGATGTCGCGCTGGTAGCGCGCGGCGAAGGCCATGATCAGACCGAAGTAGCTCATCATCGGCGTGATGATGTTGGTCACCGAATCGCCGATCCGGTACGCGGCCTGGATGACCTCGGGGCTGTAGCCGACCAGCATCAGCATCGGCACGAAGATCGGCGCGGTCACCGCCCACTGCGCCGAGGCCGAACCCAGCGACAGGTTGATGATCGCGCAGATCACGATGAAGGGCAGGAACACCAGCGGGCCGGTCAGGCCGATCGTCTGCAGCAGGTTCGAGCCCAGCACCGCCATCACCTGGCCGAGCTGGCTCCAGTTGAAGAACGCCACGAACTGCGCGGCGAAGAACACCAGCACGATGTACAGGCCCATCGTCGACATCGACTTCGCCATCGCGTCGATGACGTCGCGATCGCTGCGCATCGTGCCCATCAGCCGTCCGTAGACGATGCCCGGCACCGCGAAGAACACCGCGACGAGCACGACGATGCCGGTGAGGAACGGCCGCAGGCTGCCGAGCGTGTCGTCGATGCCGGGCAGGCGCAGCGCGCCGCCTGCCGGCAGGACCAGTACCGCGATCATGGCGCTGACCAGCAACGCCGCCAGGCCGGCCCAGCGCAGGGCGCGTTTTTCCCGCGGATCCAGCGGCGCCATGCTCACCGGCTCGGCGTCGGGATCGAGTTGCGTCGGGTCGTAAGGACCGAGCTTGGGCTCGACGATGCGCGCGGTGACCCACCAGCCCAGGCCCGTCACGACGAAGGTGCTGACGAACATGAAGTACCAGTTCACCGCCGCGTGCACTTCGTAATCCGGATCGATCAGCCGCGCCGCTTCCTGGGTGATGCCGGCCAGCAGCGGATCGACGGTGCCGATCAGCAGGTTCGCGCTGTAGCCACCGGACACGCCGGCGAATGCGGCGGCCAGCCCGGCCAGCGGATTTCGGCCCAGCGCATGGAAGATCGCCGCCGCCAGTGGAATCACCACCACATAGCCCATTTCCGACGCGGTATTGGACATCACCGCGGCGAACACGATGACCACGGTCACCAGATTCTTCGGCGCGCCCAGCACCAGCTGTTTGATCGCCGCCGTCAGCAGCCCCGAACGTTCGGCGATGCCGACGCCGAGCATCGCGACCAGCACCGTGCCCAGCGGTACGAAGCCGGTGAAGTTGGTGACCAGTCCGGTAACGATGCGCCGCAGTCCCTCGGCATCGAGCAGGCTGATCACCCGGATGATGCCGTCCTCGGCGCGCCCGCTGGTGCCGGCGGGGCGCGGATCGGGCACCGACACGCCGAAGTGGGCGAGCACACCCGACAGCAGCACGATCAGCAGCGCCAGCAATGCGAACAGCGTGACCGGATGCGGCAGCAGGTTGCCGAGCCACTCGACGACGTTGAGCAGACGCGTGATCGCGCTGCGCGGAGGCGGGGATGCGGGGCCTGTCGCCTGCGGTCGGGTCATCGGATCTGCCGGTGCAAGTGGCCCGGCAGTCTAGCAATCCGCGCGGGACGTCTCCCGATCAGCCCGCAGTGCGGGCCTCCGCGATGTACGCATCCACCTCGCGTTCCAGCAGTTCGAGCGGGACCACGCCGGTCAGCAGCACGCGGTTGTGGAAAGCGCGCGGGTCGAAGCGGTCACCCAGTGCATCGCGGGCCTTGTCGCGCAGACGCACGATTTCCAGCTGGCCGATCATGTACGACGTGGCCTGTCCCGGCATGACGACGTATCGGTCGACCTCGGAGGCGGGAATGCCGTAGTCGATCGCCTGCTGGCGCGTCCAGCGCATCGCGTGCAGGCCGGTGTCGGCGACGAGGCGGCGGGCGCGGAACAGTTCGGCATCCAGCTGGCCAAGCCGGCCTTCCGGATCGCCCTCGTACCAGCCTTCCTCGGCCGCGAGACGTTCGGCGTACAGCGCCCAGCCTTCGCTGAAGGCCGAGATGCCGCCGAGCGCGCGGGTCTGGCGGAACTTGGGCAGCGCGGTGTTCTCGACCGACAGCGCGACCTGGAAATGATGGCCGGGCACGGTCTCGTGATAGACCAGCGTGCGCAGGCCGAAGCGGGTCAGGCGGTCGGTGCGCAGCGGCATCTGGTAGACGCCCGGACGCGAGCCGTCGAGCGGTGGCGCGGTATAGCTGGCCGCGGCACTGTCCCAGCGGTACTCCGGGTAGGGCTGGGCGATCACCGCCGAGCGCGGACGGATGTCGAACAGCGCATCGCTGCGACGTTCGGCATCGCGCATCATCGTATCGATGTCGGCCATGATCGCGGCGCGGCCGGCGTCGTCATCCGGATACGCGAGGTCGGCACGCAACTGCTTCAGACGCGCTTCCACGCTGCCGTCGGTCCGGCCGATCGACCGCAGGATGGCGTCCATCTCGGTTTCGATGCGTGCGACTTCGCGCAGGCCGATCGCATGGATCTCCTCGGCACTCAGCGCGGTGGACGTGAAACGCCGCAGCTGGAACGCGTAGGCCTCCGCGCCGTCGGGAAAACGCCACAGGCCGGCATCGTCGGTCGTGCGCGGCAACTGGCGTTCGAGCTCGGCGATCGCCCGCGACCACGCAGGGTAGACACCGGTTTCGACGACCTGCGTCGCGCGCGCGACGAGCGCGGCACGCGTGGACGCATCGATCGCGTCGACGGTCTGCAGGCGGGTATCGAACGTGGCCACCAGCGGATTGCGCGCAGGCGCGTCGGCGATGAAGCGTCGCATCTGCGCGATCGTCGCTTCGACGATGAAGCGCGGCGGCAGCACATCGCGCGCGGCGAGCTCGGCGGCGCGCGCCGTGGACTCGTTCATGCGCGCCTCGAACTGCGCCAGGCGTGCGAGATAGCTGTCGGCGTCGGTCGCCGTGCGCAGCGGATGCACGACCGTCATCAGGTTCGGTAGACCGACGTTGGCGCCGCTGAACTGCTGCAGGGGAAAGCTGTAGTCGTCGAAGCGGTCGCCTTCGACGAGGCTGCGCAGCTGCCACGCCATGAGTTCCGCGGACACCCGGTCGGTGTCGCCCATCGAGGCACGGTCGAGCGCGGAGAGCTCGTCGAGCCCGCGCTGCGCGAGCGCGATGGTCTCTGCGCGAAACGCCTGCGTCTGCGGCGTCAGTTCGCGATCCATGCGCGCCTGCTCGGCGTCGCCGAAGTAGCGGCTCGCGGTCGATGCCGACGGCTGACGCCGCATCCACGTATCGGTGAAGCGTTCGAAGAAGATCGAGGCCTGTGTCTGCCCGGACGCCGGCTGCGCATTCGACACGTGGTCCGTGCGCGGCGTGGAACTGCAGGCGCCGATCAGGCAGGCGCCGGCGATGGCCAGCGCGAGGGAGGCGGAACGGAAACGGGTGCGCATCGGAACTCCATGTCGACGGGACCCCGCGATTCTACGCAGGGTCCACACGTCGCTCCGATGCGCGGCCCGATCAGCCGTGCACGCGGAAGCGCGTCGCGTCGTCGATGAAGGTCTTCTCGCCGAAGCCGCCTTCGTGCGAGCCGAACGGCATCTGTGCGCGCAGCGTCCATGTCGAAGGGATGTCCCATTCGGCGGCGACGGCGGCGTCGGGCAGCGGGTTGTAATGCTGCAGGCTGGCGCCGATGTCCGCCTCGGCCAGTGCGGTCCACACCGCGTACTGCGCCATGCCTGTCGAATGCTCCGACCAGATCGGGAAGTTGTCGGCGTACAGCGGGAACTGTTCCTGCAGCGCCTTGACCGGCGCGCTGTCCTCGTAGAACAGCACGGTGCCGGCGCCGGCGGCGAAGCCGTCGAGCTTGGCCTTGGTATCGGAGAACGCATCGGCCGGCACGATCCTGCGCAGCGCGTCCTCGACGAAGCCCCAGAACTTCAGGCTCTCGTCGCCGAACAGGATCACCGCGCGCGAGCTCTGCGAATTGAACGAGGACGGTGCCTGACGCACGGCCTCCTGGATCAGCGCGGTGGTCTCGGCCTGCGACAGCGGAAGATTGCGGCCGAGGGCGTACTGGGAGCGGCGGCGGGTGGCGGCCGCGATGAAGGCATTGGTCATGGCTGGGACTCGTGGTGGGCGGTTCGATGCCGCAGGTGCGGCCCGCCCACAGTCTGGAGTGGCGCCATGGATAGAACGACCCGACGAATCGGGAAGGATCGTTGCATTCCGATCAACAAATCTTGCATGGTGTTCAGGTTTGAGATGCTGATGAAGCGTCCCGGTGCATCAGATACAGCCGCAGATCGAACTCGAGCTGGTGGTAGTCCGGCGCCATGTGCGTGCACAGGTTGTAGAACGCGCGGTTGTGCTCGCTTTCCTTCAGATGCGCCAGTTCGTGCACGACGCTGGTTTCGAGGAACGCCGCCGGCGCGTCGCGGAAGACGCTGGCGATGCGGATCTCGCGACTGGCTTTCAGGCGGCCGCCCTGCACGCGCGAGACTGTGGTGTGGGTGCCCAGCGCGTGCCTGAGCACCTGCAGCTTGCCGTCGTAGATCGCCTTGTGCAGCGGCGTCGACTGGCGCAGGTGACGGTCCTTCAGCGCCTGCACGTACGCGTATAGCTGGCGGTCGTTGCGCACGCCGTGCGCGTCGGGATAGCGGCGCGCGAGATAGTCGCCGAGCCGGCCCGCGTTGCGGAGTTCGCGGGCGCGCATCTGGACATCGACCGGGTAGCCGGCAAGGTAGGGCAGTGGATCCATCGCGGCACGATACCGGCCGAGCGATGCCCATGCAGCCGGTATCATCGGCGTCCGAACACCGTGGGCGATGTACGCATGCGCAATCCGTTGCAGGAACAGCTGTTGAAGGCCGGCCTGGTCAAGAAGAGCAAGGTGGCCGAGGTCGCGCGCGAGCAGGCGAAAGCGCGTCATGGCAAGCAGCCGGTTGCGCCCACCGAATCGCAGCGCGAGGCCGAGCGTGCCCGGCAGGACAAGGCCGATCGTGACCGCGCGCTCGCCCAGGCGCGCAATGCGGAAGCCCGCGCGCGCGAACTGCGGGCGCAGGCGCGTCAGATGATCGTCGACGGACAGATCAAGGCCAGCGGCGAGCGGTCCTACCGGTTCAATGTCGACGGCGGCATCCGCACGCTGTCGGTTGACGATGCGCAGGCCAGGCAGCTGGCTTCCGGCGCGCTGGTCATCGCGCGTCTCGACGCGGGGTTCGTGCTGTTGACGCGCGCGCATCTGGTCAAGGTCCGCGAGCGCGATCCCGACGCGATCGTGCTCGACCACGGCAATGCCGCGCAGGACAAGGACGACGACGGCTACGACGATCCCAGGTACGCCGTGCCGGACGATCTGGTCTGGTAACGCGAAAACGGGCCGGCCCGCAGGCCGACCCGCCGAATCACCGCGGCGTTGTCGTCAGTGACGACGTGCGCCCCGGGTTCAAACGCTTGACCGGGATCGCTCAGCGGTAGACGCGATCGCACTGCGTTTCGACGATGCGATCGCCGTTCGCTTCCTGGCGGTTGCCCTGCACATTGCGGCCGATCGCGCCGCCGGCCACTGCGCCACCCACGGTCGCGAGCTTGCGGCCATTGCCGCTGCCGATCTGGTTACCCACCAGGCCGCCGATGATCGCGCCGGCCGCGGTACCGCCGACGCGGTTCGGGTCGGACGTATTGCGACGCACTTCGACGTCTTTGCACACCACGCGGCTGCCGTCGTCGAAACGGCGACCTTCATCGCGCGGGCCGTACTGCTGCGCGTGGACGAGGCTCGTGCCGGCCAGCGACAGCAGACCGACGGCGGCGAGGGTGCGGATGGACTTCATGGAAATGCTCCCTGTGGAGGACAGGGTTCGATGCTTGCAGCCGGCTTTCGAATCGCGGGTGAAAAGCGCCGTGCGTGCGGTCGGTGATTCAGCACCCGGCGCGCAGCGTGACGCCCATGTCGAGATCAGGCGTACTGCATTTTCCGGGTCATGCCGCCGTCCACCACGATGTTCTGTCCGGTGATGAAGCCCGCCGCGTCCGACAGCAGATGGACCGCGATCGCACCGATGTCGTTCGGCACGCCCGCGCGCCCGACCGGATGCTGGCTGTGGTCACGCTTCGACAGCTTCGGCGTGCGGCGCGCCGAAGGCTTGCGCCAGTCGTCGGTGACGATCCAGCCGGGGCTGATCGCATTGACGCGCACACGCGGACCTTCGCTGATCGCGAGCGCGTGGGTAAACCCGTCGATGCCGCCCTTCGCCGACGCGTAGGCCTCGGTATGCGGTTCGGACTGCAGCACGCGGCTGGAGGCGATGTTGACGATGGCGCCGCGGCTTTCGCGCAGGGCGGGCAGGGCATGCTTGCTGCACAGGAACGTGCCGGTCAGGTGACCGTCGATGAAGCGGCGCCAGTCGGCGAGCGACAGCTGCGGAAGATCATCGACCACCGGATCGGCGGGGCCGGCGTTGTTGACCAGGCCGTCGATCCGCCCGAAGGCACGATGCGCCTTCGACACGAAGCCGCGGACCGACGCTTCGCGCGCGACGTCAAGCAGAAAGAAACGGGCGCGTGCGCCGACATCCCACTCCTGGAGACAGGCCAGACCGGCCTCGCGGTCCAGATCGCCGATGACCACGCGACCGCCGGCACCGAGCACGGCCTGGGCGATGCCGCGGCCGATACCCTGCGCGCCGCCGGTGACCAGCACCACGCGGTCGAGCAGCGGTGTCGCATCGTGGCGGACGATCGGCGGGGTCAGCGACATGCGGGCGGCTCCGGACAGGCGGACCCGCAGTATTCCGCTGCGCGGATCGCGGCGACGTCGTCGCGCGTCCGCGCGCAGGTGTCAGCCGGCGCGACGCTTCTTCGGCGCGGGCACGGGCGTCGCGGGTGCGGCTGGCGGCACGTCGATCTTCGTCAGGGTGCGCGTGTTGCCGAGCACTTCGATCTTGCCACCCGACTTGCGGAACGTGGCCAGATCGTCGGCGATGCGGTCGCTGGTCAGCGACGCGCCACGTTCGTTGGGCTTGCGTCCGCCTGCGAACAGATGGCGGGTGTCGGATTGCGGGGTGGGGCTTTTCGGTGTGGACACATCTGGACTCCGTCAGTACATCACCAGCGGGATGCCGCGACTGCCACGCGCGAGGTAATCGGCGTGGATCTCGCGGCAGTAGGGGCCGTCCATCGCGAATCGGCGACAGACGTCCGGGCGGCTCTCGTAGATCGAACAGCACATGCGTGCCGGATCGGTGGCCACGCACCAGCCTTCCTCGTCGCGCGCCATCACTTCCATGCCGGCCTCGTTGATCGCGACGAAGCGTGCGGGCACGTCGTCACCGGCCTGCAGCACAACCGTCAGACGGCAGCACACGGCATCGCAGCGGGTGCAATCGCAGCGGATGTCGCTCATCGCGTCCCGGGCCGGCACGGCGCACGCCGGCGACCGGTCGCGTCTGCGACGACGCTGCAGCTGACAATGGCGAAACGACGGGGCATGGCGCTTCCGTGGGGAGCGGCCCGGAGGGGCGATCACGCATGAGGGGAAGCGAGGCGGGCGACGGCGGTCGCGCGGAGCGCACGGAGCGGGCGAAACCCGCACGGCCAGCATAGCACCCGTGCGGCGCCGGGCCGGCCGCGGCGCCGTTGCGGTTCAGCTGCGCAGGTTGGTGTAGCTGGCGTTGCCGAGGCCGGTTCCGATCGTCAGCACGCCCCAGCGCGGCACGCGGGTCATGCGCGGGCGTTCGCTCAGACCCTGCACGATGGCGTCGTTGTGCAGCAGCACGCGCGGCGCGCGCCCGCCGATGCGGTCCAGATGTCGGCCCAAGGCCGTCGCCAGCGCGAATCGCGCGTCGGTCCAGTCGCCCGGCAGGTTCTGCGCGCCATGCAGGATGCGGCCGTCGCCATCGATCTCGCCCGGACAGGCGATCCCGATGAACGGCGCCAGCCCCAGACCCAGCGTGCGTGCATGTGCGATCAGCCCGTTGAGCATCGCCGCCATGCGCATGACCGCTTCTTCGCGGTCCGGCGTGTCGTTGGCGTGGCGCCACTGGCTGCGTTCGAGCACCTGCGCGCGACTGCCGTCGGGCCGCTCGTCGAGACGGGGCGCGACGATGCCGCAGCGGATATTGGTGCCGCCGATGTCGACCGCGAGAAAGGCCTTGTGCCGATGCGTCGCCGCGGGCGCCAGCGGCACCCAGCCGAGCAGGCCGGCATCGTCGCCATCGTGGCGCAGCAGCGACAGGTCGACGCCGGCGCGATGCAGTTTGAGCAAGCGGTTTGCACGACGGACCGACAGCGCGCCGACGCGACTGCCCGGAAAGCCGCCACCGATGACGATGCGGCGTACGCCGTGCCAGTCGTCGGTCGAGAGAAACGCGCGGATCACACCTGCCAGCTGGTGCGCATGGTCTTCGACCGCCGCGTGGACCAGATGCGCCGCATCGGCATCGCCCCCGACCAGCACCAGGTCGATCTCGCGCTTGTCGATCCCATCGGTCGGCACGCGGCCGAAGGGGTCGCGACTGCCGGTGAAATGGCGGCGGCGACGCGCATCGAGATAGCGCCGGAATGCGGTCTGGCTGGCGCGATCGCCGAGAAAGCCGTCGCCGTCGGGGTCGCGCAGCGCCAGATTGCAGCTGTCGATGCGCAGGCCCGGCAGGCGGGTCGCGGCGTGTCGGGTGCGAAGATCGCGCGGCATGGCGGTGTGTTCGACGGGTCCGGCTGAATCCTCGCCAATTCCCACGCTGGGCGACGTGACGGCTCCGGTAGCATGGCGGCCCCTCATCGTCGTGCCGCGCGGATGTCCGCATCTCCCGATCGCAGCGTCGCCATCCGTCGCGCCACCGCCGTCGCGGCCGCGTCGCTCGCGCTGTTTCTGATGGCGTGCATTGCGTTGCATCTGTTGCGTCCGGACCTCGATCCGGTCGACAGCCAGATGAGCCTGTACCTGATCGGCGCATGGGGGCCACTGCTGCAGAGCGCCTATGTCGCGCTCGGCATCGGCATGGTCGCGCTGGGGTGGGGGCTGCGTCTGGCACACGCACCGGCCGCGCGCAGTGCCGCAGCGCTGCTGTTGTTCGCGCTTGCCGGTACGTCGTTGTCGATCACCGCGTATGCCTGGATGGACCTGCCCGGCGTCAACCGCTCGATGGAAGGCCTGATCCATGGCGTGTCGGCGCAGGGCGCGTTCCTGTTCGCGACCACGGGCATGGCGGTGCAGGCGCTGAACTTCCTGCGCGATCCCCGTTGGCGCCGCGCGGCGCGCTGGGCCCTGCCGTGGGCGTTGCTGTGTTTCGCATCGGTCTGGGTGCTCGCGCTCTGGCGCGATGCGCCGCGCGGACTCGCGCAGAAGACGGTGATCGTGCTGATTCTCGGCTGGATGGTCTGCACCCTGCGGGCCTTGTGGATGCGTGCCCGCTGAGTCTTCGCTTCACACATCGCGCACCGGACGCGGCAGAGACTCCCGGCCACTGGCGATGCGCGTTGCGTCGCCGCGCAAGGAGTCGACAACATGATTAAGTGGGCCATCATCTTCGCCGTCATCGGTCTGGTCGCCGGTGCCCTGGGCTTCAGCGGCATCGCCGGTGGTGCGATGGGCATCGCCAAGTTCCTGTTCTGGGCCGCGGTCATCATTGCCGTGGTGCTGTTCGTGCTGGGTCTGACGGTCGCCAAGAAAGTCACCAGTTAGTCCTCACCCGCATCGACGCGTTTCGAACCGCCCGCTTGTCGGGCGGTTTTCGTTTGCGGACGTGGCGATCGCGTGGAAACAATGTTGACGAGTCCGGCGGTAGGCTGGGCGCACGATCATTCTGGAGCGCACCGTGGAGCAGACCGTCCATCCGTTTTCCGAACTCTTCGCGCAGCTGGGCCTGCCGAACGATGAAGCCTCGATTCGCGCCTTCATCGCCCGGCACGCGCCGCTGCCCGACGACATGCGTCTGGAAGAGGCGCCGTTCTGGAACGACGCGCAGGCACAGCTACTGCGCGAAGAGCGGCTCGAGGACGCGGACTGGATCGTCGTGATCGACCAGCTCAACGTCGCGTTGCACGCGCATCCGGCGCCATGAGCGTCTGGCTGCGCGCCCTGGCGGCGGCGTCCCTGCTCGCTGCCGGCGCGGTCGGCGCGCAGCCGACATCTGCTGGACAACCCGCCGGCACCTTCGCATTCGTCGATGTCGACGTGCTGCCGATGGATCGCGACGTCCGCCTGGCGTCGCAGACCGTCGTCGTGCGCGATGGACGTATCGTCGCGATCGGCGCGCAGGACGAGGTCGAGGTGCCAGCCGACGCGACGATGATCGCGGGCACCGGCAAGGTGCTGATGCCCGGGCTCGCCGAGTTCCATGGCCACGTGCCCGGCGGGGACGATCCGGCCTATGTCGCCGACACGCTGGCGCTGTATCTCGCCAATGGCGTGACCCTCGTGCGCAACATGTCGGGCGATGCCACGCATCCCGAACTTCGCGCGCGCATCGAGCGTGGCGAGACCGATGGCCCGACGCTGGTCGTGGCCAGCCCGTGGCTGCGGGGCGAAAGCGCCGCAGCCGTCACGGCCGAAGTGTGGGCGCATCATGCGGCTGGCTTCGATCTGCTCAAGCTGGGCAGTATTCCGGCCGATACCTGGCCGGCCATGGTCGCCGCCGCCAATGCAGCGGCCTTGCCCTTCGCCGGCCACATTCCCGAAGGCGTGCCGCTGGAAACGGCGCTCGGTGCGAAGCAGGCATCGATCGACCATCTCGACCGCTATGTGGAGTTTCTGGTGCCGCCCGGCACCGACACGCAGGGACGCGAGGCCGGCTGGTTCGGCAGCGGTTGGGTGCAATGGACCGATCGCGGCCGCATCGACGATGCCGTTAAGCGCACGCGCGCAGCCGGGACCTGGAACGTGCCGACGCTGTCGCTGGTCGAGCACATGGCCTCATCCGAGGCGCCCGAAGCGATGCTGCAGTGGCCGGAGATGCGCTACATGCCGGCCGCCGAGCGCGAGCGCTGGCGCCGCGCCAAGCACGAGTACGCGACGCGCGAGACCTTCCAGCCCGATGCCGCGCAGGCGCTCGTGCAGTTGCGCCGCGACCTGCTCAAGGCGCTGCACGACGGCGGCGCGCCGGTCGTACTGGGGTCCGATGCGCCGCAGTTCTTCAACGTGCCCGGCTTCTCGATCCATCGCGAGATGGCGATGATGCAGGCCGCCGGTCTGACGCCCTACGAAGTGCTGGTCACCGGCACGCGCAATGCGGCGCAGGCACTCGGGACGCCGGAAGCATTCGGTACGGTCGAAGTCGGACGTCGCGCCGACCTGGTGCTGCTGGCCGGCGATCCGCGCGAGGATCTGACGCACGCGCGCACCCCGCTCGGCGTCATGGCACGCGGTCGGTGGTGGCCGCGCGAGGCGCTCGACGCGCGGCTCGCGGACATCGCCGAACGCCACGCGAAGTGAACCGGCGCCCGCCGCGCATCGGGTGCGCGGCGGGCGATCCGCTCAGACGAACAGGAACACCAGTCCGATCAGCACGCCCGATGCGAACAGCAGCATCAGGCAGTAACCCATGATGTCCTTGATCTTCAGCCCGGCGATCGCGAGCAGCGGCAGGGCGAAGAAAGGCTGCAGCATGCTGGTCCACGCATCGCCCCAGGCCACCGCCATCGCCACGCGCGGCAGATCGGCGCCCAGCGCCTGCGCGGCCGGAATCATCACCGGCGCCTGCACCGCCCACTGGCCGCCGCCCGACGGCACGAACATGTTGATCAGGCCGGCCGACAGGAAGGTCCAGAATGGCAGGCTGCCGGTGGTCGCGAACGAGACGAACCACTCGGACATCGTCGTCGCCAGCCCCGAGCCGACGAGGATCGCCATGATGCCGGCGTAGAACGGGAACTGGATGACGATGCCCGCGCCGCCCTTGATCGCTTCCTGCAATGCCGCCAGCAGACGTGCCGGCGTGCGGTGCAGCACGATGCCGAGCATCAGGAAGCCGTAGTTGACGATGTTGAGGTTGAGGCTGCCGCCGCCGATGAAGTGGTCGGCGAGGAAGACCAGACCGGCGACGCCAACCGCGACCGACAGGATCCAGCCGTGCTCCAGGCGTTCGGCCGGGCTTGCGTCGGTGTCGAGCACCGGCGGCTCGGGATCTTCGGGCGGGGTGAACAGCACCGCGTCCTGGTCCGAGGGCGTCATCGCACGGTTGATCAGCGGGATCACGATCACCAGCAGTGCGATGATCAGCAGATTGAACGGCGCGAAGATCGTCTCCGAGGTCGGGACCAGACCGATCGCGTCCTGCATGAAATGACCTTCGGTGGCGATCGTCAGCGGGATCGAACCCGACAGGCCGCCGTGCCAGATGATGAAGCCCGAATAGGCGCTGGCGACGAGCAGGCGGTAGTCCACCCGCACGTGCCGCGCGACCTCGCGCGCGAACAGCGCGCCGATGACCAGGCCGAACCCCCAGTTGATCCAGTTCGCGGCCAGCGCGACCAGCGTCACCATGACGATCGCGTTCTTCGGCGTGCGGCAGCGCGAGGCCAGCCACGTCAGACCGCGTTTGACCGGCGGTGTCTTGGCCAGGATGAAGCCGGTCACCAGCACCAGCAGCATCTGCATCGAGAACCCCAACAGCTCCCAGAAGCCCGTGCCCCAGTAGCGCACCAGGTCGAGCGGGGAGGTCTGTTCGATCGCGAGCGCGGCAATCGCGGCGAGCGCGGTGAAGATCAGGACGAAGACGTAGGCGTCGGGCAGGTACCGTTCGACGAGGCGAACGGACAGGCGCGTGGCGCGCTGGAACATGGGCGGCAACCGTCGTGGGAAACGACCGCCCAGCTTAGCCAGCCCGGCGCCCCATGCCTGCTGGACCATGGTCTACCAGGCATTGTGGGAGCGCGCTTGCGCACGATTCCGGACACGTTGCGAGTCCACGCGACGACCGGATGCGCGCGCAAGCGCGCTCCCACGCTGGATTGCTCAGACCGAAGCGGGATTGCCGGTGCAGGTGCGGTCGGGATGATCGGGGCGCGTCAGCAACGCGTCATTCACACCGCGTGTCCACAGCACGTTGCCGGCCTCGTCGGTGTATTTCGCGCCGGAGGCCGCCTCGTCGCTGCGCAGGACCATCGTCGTCCCGTCGACCGCGACGCTGACCTGGCCATGGCCATCGAAGGACGCATCGACGGGTGTGCCCTCGCAGTCGTAGTGCATGACCTGCGGCTGCGGCGCGGCGTCGGTGCTGGGCGTCTCCGGATCGGGCGGCGTTTCGGCGGTGCTGCCGCCCGCCGGCGGCGCGACGGTGTCGTCGGGCGGTGCCTGGGCCGGCGAACACGCGGCGAGCGAAAGGGCGATCGCCGTGGCGAGCACGGGGGTGAACCAGCGCATGGTCGTCTCCTTGCCTGTGGTGAAGCGGAACGACACGGGGGAGCGGGGAGGCCGGTCCAGCATACGCCTCCGGTGCGGAGGCGTATGCGGCGTTGCGTCAGTACACGCGAGCGCAGTTGCGCTCGTGCTGGCCCTGCAGCGCGAGACGGGCCTCGTCGGTGCCATGGCTCCAGAACGCGTTGCCGTCGGCATCGGCGAAACGATCGCCCTGCGCCGTTTCCGCACGCGGCAGATCCAGCGTCACGCCGTCGACGACGAACTTGACCCGCGCATCGGCGCCTTCGCCTTCCTGCGCCATGGTGATGCGGATGCCTTCGCAGTCGTAGTTCACCGTGTTCGAAGGCTCCGCCTCGGCTTCGCGCGCGGCGATCGAGCCGGTGGGCGGCGCATCCTCGGCGGCCGCGGGCGGCGGTGGCGGCGGCGTATCCGCAGCCGGCGCCGGCGCGGGTGCTTCGCCGCTGCAGGCGGCCAGTGCGAGCGTGAGCAGGAAGGCGGAAGCGGGTGCTGCGCGCATGTGGAATCCTCGTCGTTGCGGGTGCCGACGGCGTCGCCGGCAGGACGGGGCAGGTTAGGAAGCCGGGCGTTAACGCGGAGTTGCGCGTGGCTGGATGGGGTTCCCATCGCAGCGAGGCTGCAGATGGCGGACGGCCTCAGCCCTCTCCCGCATGCGGGGGAGGGTTGGGTGGGAGCAGACGATCAGCTGTCGCAGACGAATGGATCGAGATTCCCACGCGTTGCGCGTCTCCAATTGGCACCACGACCGGAACCTTCGCCCCCATCCCGACCTTGCCCGAAGGCCGGGGAAGGGGAAGGGCGAAACACGCCTGGTTCGAACGCGCATCAACGCGTGGTCCTGATGGCTCAGGCAGCCAGTCCGCGCATCGCGTAGCGATGCTGGTCCGCGCCGCTGCCGGCACCGTCCGCGGCGTCGAGAAAATCGCGCCCCCAGCGTTCGATGTCGTAGTAGCGGACGATATCGAACAGCTGGCGTTGGCGTCCGATGCCTTCGTGCTCGGGCATCGACAAGGCCTGGCGCAGGCCGGCGACGAGGTCGTTCTGGTCGTGCGGATTGGTCAGCACCGCGCCCTTGAGCTCGGCCGCGGCGCCGGCGAACTCCGACAGCACCAGCGTGCCCGACGAGCCCTCGATGCCGTGCGCGGCCACAAACTCCTTGGCGACGAGGTTGAGACCATCGCGCAAGGGCGTGATCCACATGACGTCGGCGGCGGCGTAGTGGGCCAGCACTTCCTCGAACGGCAGCGGCCGCGCGAAGAAGCGCACCGGCGTCCAGTCGAGCATCGCGTACCGGCCGTTGATGCGACCGACTGCCTGTTCGATCTGCGTCTGCAGTTCGCGGTACACCGTCATCTCGCGCGCAGCCGGCACGCAGACCATCAGCAGATTGACCTTGCCGCGCAGGTCGGGCTGTTGCGTCAGCAGCTGTTCGAACGCCAGCAGCTTCTCCAGCGTGCCCTTGGTGTAGTCCAGCCGTTCGACCGAGAGCACCAGCTTGCGCCCCGCGAACTCGCGCCGGATCTGCTCCAGGCGCACGCGCACGCGCGGCTGCGCCAGGCCGGTTTCGATGCGCTTGAGGTCGGTCCCCACCGGATGTGCGCCGAGGCCGACGACGCGATCGCCAACTCGGATCCGCGTGCTGACCTCGTCCAGGCCCACCGCGCAGCCGTAGGTCAGAAAGCGCGGCGCGCAGCCTTCGCGTTCCAGCACTTCGGTCGGCATCGCGCCGCGGACCACGTCGACGAAGTTCTCGACCTGGCGCGGAATGTGGAAGCCGATGTAGTCGCACTGCAGCAGGCTGCCGAGGATCTCGCGGCGCCACGGCACCACGTTGAACACGTCGGCCGACGGGAAATAGGTGTGGTGGAAGAACGCGATGCGCACGTCGGGGCGCAGTTCGCGCAGGTACGCCGGCACCATCCACAGGTTGTAGTCGTGCAGCCACACCGTCGCACCCGGCGCGGCTTCGGCGGCGGTGGCCTCGGCGAACTTGCGGTTCACGCGCAGATAGATGTTCCAGTCGTCCTCGCTGAAACGCGCGCGTTCCCAGAACGTGTGCAGCATCGGCCAGAAGGCTTCCTTCGAGAACCGCTTGTAGAACGCATCGACCTCGGTCTGCGACAGCGGCACGCGGGCGACGGTAAGATCGGGATAGGCGTCCGGGTCGACCGGCGTGCGGGTCTGGAACTTGCCGAGCTTGGGATCGTCGACGCTCCACGCGACCCACGAGCCCTTCTGGCCGCTGCCGAAGAAGCCCAGCAGGCTGGGAATGATGCCGTTGGGGGAGGTCGGTCGGCGGCGCTTGCGCTGGCCGTCTTCGACGTATTCCTCGTAGGGCAGGCGGTGATAGACCATCACCAGATCGGAGGTGCCGGTGCTGCGCTCGACGGTCTCGCGCAGGTGCGGGTCGTCGGCATCGAGCAGATCGAAATGCGTGATCGCCTCGAGGATGCCGCCGCAGCCCGGCGCCTGCGCCTGGAACACGTTCGACAGCTGATCGGTCGCCTTGACCAGCGCGGGTTCGGATTCGCCCACGCACACGCCCTGGAAGCCGGAGGTGTACATCGACAGGTCGTTGAGCGTGTCGCCGGCGACCAGCACGCGGTCACGCGGCAGTTGCAGATGTTCGGCAAGCGCGGCGAGCGTGCGGCCCTTGTCGGTGTCGGGCGGCAGGATGTCGAGATAGCGGTCGGCCGAATACAGCACCGAGCAGCCCAGTTTGCGTGCGGTCGCCTCGATCTCGCCGCGCACGCCGGCCAGCGCTTCGGGCTCGCAGAAATACGAACAGCGGCGCTCCTGCGGCACGTCCTGGCGCACCAGGCCGGCGAAACCGGACATCGCATCGGCGACGGCGTGCTCGCCCGGCCAGCGCCGGTCGATGCGCGTCTGCAGCGGCTGGATCGGTTGCAGGGTGCGGCCGTCGACGACGGTGCCGCCGACATCGCAGATCACGTAATCGGGGCGCGGCAGGCTGGGGTCGGACAGCAGCGGCATGACGGCTTCGAGGCCGCGGCCGGTGACGAAGGTCAGGCGGATCTCGGGATGGCGGTCGACCAGCCGGTAGAGCTGCTGGCGGTGCGCGGGCGATCCGGCGAGGAAGGTGCCGTCGAGGTCGGTCGCGAGCATCAGTCGCGGCACGAACGGGGTATTGGCAGGGGCGAGGTCGGGGGTCTGGGGGTTCTGCGAAGTCAATTCGGGTCCTTGTGGTGTGGATCGGAAAGATCGGGGCCCTCGGGTGCGGGGCCGGTTTCGGGAAGCAGTTCGAGTGCCGAAGGCGTGGTGCGCAGCATCGGATGGAAGACGGAAGGATGGTCGCGGTCGCGATGACGGACCAGACGACGACCCGCGGCGATCAGGGCCAGTGCACCAAGCACGATCGCGAACGAGGCCGGCAGCGCGGACGGGCCGAACCGCACCATCGCCGCGCCGGCCAGCGCCGGGCCGATCGCCGAGCCCACGCCGTTGAGCAGCAGCAGGCTCGAACAGCCCGACAGCGTGTCCTCGACCGGCAGATGGTCGAGCAGATGCGCCACGCACAGCGGATAGATCGCGAAGGCCACGCCGCCGAACAGGAAGAACAGGCCGAACAGGGCGGCCTGCGATTGCGCCGCGGTGAACATCATCGCCACGCCAATCAGCGCCGCGATCGCGCAGATGATCGCCAGCGTCGTGCGGCGGTCGCCGCGGTCGGAGGCGCGGCCGATCGGCCACTGCAGCAGGGCGCCGCCGAGGATCGTCGCGCTCATCAGCGCGGCGATGCCCTGCAGGTCGAGACCGAGCCCGGTCGCATAGACCGCGCCCATCCCCCAGAACGCGCCCATCGCCAGGCCCGCCAGCAGCGATCCGCTGGCGGCCGCCGGCGCCGCGCGCCACAGCGAGGCAAGCGCGAGCCGCGGCACGGCCGGCAGCGTCGGCTGCACCATGCGGCTGGCGACGACGGGCAGGGCGGCGAGGCAGACGAAGATCGCCACCACGCTGAAGAGCACGAATGACGCCGGATCGAGCCAGCTGATGAACCACTGGCCGGCCGCCAGCGCGAGCAGGTTGACCGCCATGTAGACCGCGAATACCTGGCTGCGCTTATCGGGCGGCGCCTGCACGTTGAGCCAGCTCTCGATGACCGTGTACAGCCCGACCAGGCCGACGCCGGTCAGCACGCGCAAGGCGCCCCAGGCCCAGGGATCGACGAACACCGGGTGCAGCAGGATCGCGGCGGCGACCAGCGCGGCATAGAACGCGAATGCGCGGATGTGGCCGATGCGCTGGATCAGGCCCGGCGCGAGATAGGTGCCCAGGAAGAAGCCGACGAAGTAGCCCGACATGATCAGGCCCATCGTCTGGTCGTCGAAGTTCTCCAGCCGCCCGCGCACCGCCAGCAGGGTGCCGAGCAGGCCACTGCCCATCAGCAGCAGGGCGACGCCCGCCAGCAGGGCGACGAGGGGACGGATGACGGCGATGGGAGACCTCCGGCGAACATCAGCGAAGGTGCGCGATCATAACATCTTGAAAATTATGGACATTTCACGCGAACGGGCCGCCGCCACGCCATGTTGCGATGCAGCGAAAAATCGCAAAGGAATCAGTCGCTTGGCAAGCCGGCCAGGAACGCCACCGGATCTGAACACGCGTTCCGCGATGCTCCGGGCTTATTGGCCCCGGACTGGTACCCCATGTCGACATACCCGTTGTCCGCCGCGCTGGCGATCGCGCTGCTGGCAGGCTGCGCACCCGCCGAAGAAACGACAGAACCTGATAGTGCTGCGTCCGCACCCCCTGCGCACGACGCGTCAGCCGGGACGGCGGAGGCCGCGGAGGATGTCATCGTGTCGACCAACGAGCCCTTCTGGCAGGCGCGCGTCGAGGGCGACACGGTCATCCTGACAGGCATCGACATGGCCGAGCGTCGTTTCAGCGGCGCGCGCAGCGCGATGACCATGGATGGGCGGCGCGTGGATGCGTCCGACGCTGCCGGCAATGTCGTGCTGATCGTGCGGCGCATGCGCTGCGAGGACGACATGTCGGGTGCCCGGTTCCCGATGACCGGCCTGCTGACCATCGACGGCCGCGGCCCGTTCCGCGGCTGCGCGCGGCCGGCCTCGATGCCGCCTCCGCAACCGCCCGGCGACGCCGCAAGCGACCCGGCGTCGACGACGATACCGGCGCGCTTCCTCGGACGCTGGGATGCCGATGCGGCCGCCTGCAAGGGCGAGGGCAGCGATCTCGGGCTGCGCATCGAGCCGACGGCGCTGCGATTCCACGAGAGCGACGCGACGCCGCGGACGGTCGAGATGCTGGACGACGACACGATCCGTATCGAGGCCACGTTCGAGGGCGAGGGCGAGACCTGGCAGGAGACGCGGATCTTGCGCCTCGAAGGCGGGAACACGCTGGTCGTCGAGGACGCGGCGAGCACGCACGCCACGCGTCGCATGCGTTGCGATTGACCGGAGCGGAGCCGCAGTGAACCTAGACGGTCGTCAGGACGTCCCGAGCCGCTCCATTTCGACGATCTCGCCCACCCACACATAGTGCGGTACTGCCGGATCATCGAGATCGTCCAGCCGCAGCAGCGCGTTGTGCCCCTCTTCGCCTTCCGCATCGCGGAAAGTCTCGATGGTCGGGCGCACCGAAACGGTGCCGGCGACCACGCTGCCGTCGCGCAGCGTCAGGCGCATGCGGGCCTCGTCGTGGAGATGGAGGATCCGGTCCTCGATCACGGCGACCTCGTCACGGTCGCGGTGGATGCGGGGCGGCAACTGGCTCATGGGCGTCTCCGGAGGCGGGCGCGCCAGTGTGTGGCGGCCCGTGAAAACGCGGAGTGAGCGCGGCGCGCTCAGCCTTCGAGCGCGGGGCGCAACAGCCGGTCGTACTCGGTGCGCACCACGCCGTAGCACTCGCACGAACGTGCCAGCAGGCAGTCGCGGTCGAGCACCTGGATCACACCGCGGCTGTAGCGGATGCAGCCTTCTTCCTGCAGCTTGCGCGCCGCCTCGGTGATGCCTTCGCGGCGCACGCCCAGCAGGTGGGCGATCTGTTCCTGCGTCATCTTGATCTCGACCGAACCCACGCGGTCGTTGACCAGCAGCAGCCAGCGCGAAAGCTGCTTGTCGACGGTGTGGTGCCGGTTGCAGACACCGGTCATGGCAGTCTGCGTCAGCAACGCCTGGATGTAGCGCAGCAGGATCTGCTGGAACGCGCCGCCACGCTGGAACTCGCGCACGGCGAACTCGCCGCGCATCGCCAGCGCTTCACCGCTGACCTTGACCACCGCCCGCGTCGGCACGCTGCGCGCACCGTTCAACAGACCCACGCCGACCACGCCCTCGTTGCCGACCATCGCGAACTCGCTCGTGTCGCCACTCTCGAGCGCGTACATCAGCGATACGATGCCTTCGCGCGGAAAGTACAGCGTGGTCTGGGCCACATTGGCGTCGTGCAGCACCTTGCCAGCGGGCATGTCGACGAGCTGGAGCTCGTCGTCGAGGCGGTCGCAGACCTCCTCGGGCAGATCCTGCAGCAGTCCATTGAGCGGCGCCCACGGCGCGTTCTTCTTCATGCTGGGCGAAAGATCCATCGGCTGAACGAGCATGAATTCTCCCGACTGAATGCGGTTGCGTATGTGCGGCAGCGCGCATACAGCTGAACAGCTGCGTGCGCCACCGAACAGACCGTGAAGAAGCTGCGTTCCCAAGCTGTCGTCGCGTGCGCACGGATCGCACGCGTCCGATCAGGGCATCGCACAGGGACCGCAGTGAACGCAGACGACGTGGAGTTGTGCCGGGTCTACGGCCAGATGTCCCGTGACTATCTGGGGCACCGGGCGTGGGTCGAGTGCGAGCCGGAATTGCGTGCCGGCTGGCTGCGCTTGCGCCGTAATCCCGCACTGGATTGGGACGACGTCGCGTCGCTGGTGAAAACGTTTTGGGAGCTTGCCCCGGTCGATCCGGACGGCACGTGAATCCGTCGGAACCCGTTCAGCTTTCGCGATCGGCGTCGAGCCGGAAGCCGTCGTCGACCACCGACAGCTGCATTTCGATCGGACGGCAGCACACCTGGCAGTCCTCGACGTAGTCGGCATCGCCCGCACTGGCGTCGACCAGTGTCTCGAAGCGTTCGCCGCACCAGGGGCAGCGCAGTGTCGCCAGATCCTGCATGCCGTCAGGCTGCACCGCACCCGGTCCATGGCCCGTGATCGACAGTGTTCCGCGCCAACGGTTGGCCGCATCGCACGCGCCGCCGATACTGGCGGCCCCGCGTCGTTGTGCCGTTCCGATGTCCACGCTTCCGCCGGCGCCCTTGCGCCCCGGCCGCATCCGGCTGGCGCTGTTCCTCGCCGGTTTCGCCACATTCTCGCTGCTTTACGGCGTGCAACCGCTGCTGCCGGAGTTCGCGCGCGAATTCGGCGTCGGGCCCGCGGAGAGTTCGCTGCCGCTTTCGCTGGCGACATTCGGGTTGGCGGTGTCGATCTTCTGCGCCGGCGCGGTGTCCGATTCGCTGGGACGGCGCGGCCTGATGTTCGGCTCGATGGCGCTGGCCGCTTTGCTGACGCTGTTGGCGGCGATGCTGCCGCAGTGGAACGCGCTGGTCGCAGTGCGCGCGCTCGCGGGCATCGCGCTCGGCGGTGTGCCGGCAGTGGCGATGGTGTACCTCGCCGAAGAACTGCCGCCCCAGCGGCTCGGCGCCGCGGTCGGTCTGTACGTCGCCGGCAACGCCTTCGGCGGCATGACCGGGCGGCTGGGCGTCAGCCTGCTGGGCGAGTGGATGACATGGCGGCATGCGCTGATGACCTTGGGGCTCTTCGATCTGTTGCTCGCGCTGGCCTTTCTTTGGCTGCTGCCGCCGTCGCGACATTTCGTGCGTCGTCGCGGCGTCTCGCTCGCCTTTCATCTGCGGGCCTGGCGCGACCAGCTGCGCGATCCGCACCTGCCGTGGCTGTTCTCGGTGCCGTTCTTGGTGATGGGCGTGTTCGTCAGCGTCTACAACTATCTGGGCTTCCGGCTCGGCGGTCCGGAATTCGGGCTGGGCCCCTCGCAGATCGGCTGGATCTTCAGCGCCTACGTGTTCGGCATCGCCAGTTCGTCGATCGCCGGCGGCGCCTCGGACCGGTTCGGTCGTGGCCCGGTGGTGCTCGCGGGCGTGGGGGTGGCGATGATCGGCGTGGCCCTGACGCTGGCACACCATCTGTGGCTGATCGTGTCTGGCGTGGCCGTATTAACCATCGGCTTCTTCGTCGCGCACGCCTCGGCCAGCACCTGGGTGGGCCGGCTCGGCGGCACGCATCGCAGCCATGCCGCGTCGCTGTATCTGCTGTCGTACTACCTCGGCGCCAGCGTGGTGGGCGCATGCAGCGGCTGGTTCTGGGAACACGGCGGCTGGCCGGCGCTGGCGTCGCTCGCACTCGGCCTGCTGGCAGTCGCGTGGTTCGCGGCGCTGCACCTGCGCCGGCATGCGCCGGACGACCGATCGCGCGTCGCGCCCGCGGACCATCCCGCAGGCGATTGAGCGCGAAGGCGCCGATGCGTGGTGCCGGGCGGATCTCCGGCCCGGCACCCTCGCGAAGACGACCCGTCAGAGCATCGCGAGTTCGACGTTGCCGAGCGTCTTGCCGTAATGCCTGCGCAGGCGCAGCTTGCGCTCGAGGTCTTCGAGAATGCGACCGGAGAAATCCAGGCCCGTCAGTTCCTCGAGCATGTTGATGCCGCCGGGCGTGTCGACGTTCACTTCCATCAGCTTGTCGCCCACGATGTCGAGGCCGACGAAGTACATGCCGTCGCGGATCAGCTTCGGTGCGACGAGTTCGGCCAGTCGCAGCGCATCGGCATCCGGCACGGCCATCTCGTACTTGCCACCGGCGCTGATGTTGCTGCGGGCATCGCCACTGTCGTTGTAGCGACGGATGCAGGCGTAGGTGCCGTCGACTTCGAGCGGGCGGCCGTTGAGCATCAGCAGGCGCAGGTCGCCGTCCTTGGCCTTGGGCAGGTACTCCTGCGCGATCGCGTAACCGTCGCGCAGCACCGCGTCGATCATCTGGTTGAGGTTGCCGCCGCTTTCGGGCGTCACCACGAATACGCCCTGGCCGCCGGACCCCTGCAACGGTTTGATGACGCCGTAGCCCTCGCGTGCGGTGATGAAGGCCTTGATCTCCTCGGGATCCCGGCTGATGCAGGTCACCGGACGGACGATCTCGGGGAAATGCTGGAAATAGGTCTTGTTCGACGCATCGGTGAGATGGGTTGGATCGTTGACCACGAGCGCGCGCTTGAGCGCGCTGAGCTGGGCGAACAGCAGGCCGCTGCCGGGTGCCCACGGCCGCTCGACCATCTCGTCTGCGGGATCGCTGCGCAGCATCAGCACGTCGAGGTCGTCCACCGAGATGCGCTCGGTCGGGCATTCTTCCGACTGCAGATCCGCCAGCAGCGCCGCATCGTCCGCGTAGTCGGTCTCGCAGGGCATGTGCGCGCAGGCGCGCACGGTACCGTCGGCGTCGTAGGTGAAGTCGGCCAGACCGATCAGTGCGACCTCATGGCCACGTGCCAACGCGCGCCGTGCGAGACGGATGGTGGTGTAGTTGTCCTGCTCGGTGGCGACGTCGTTGACGACGAAGCCGATACGCAGGGAAGAGCCATCGGTCATGCACAGTGCTCCGGGGGGCGGTGGGTCTGGTAGAGGCGCTCGACCGGCGTGCGCCGGCATGCATCGAGTCGCGTGTGGAAATCGGGGGCGCAGGCATAGCGCGGCAGCAGGTCCGGCGGCACGATCCAGCCGTCGTCGACCAGCGCATCCAGCAGTTCGAGTTGCGGCAGCGCGAACTTGCCGAGGAACAGTGCGTCGAACTCGCCGCCCGCCGCGAGATAGGCCAGCAGATCGCGGATGCCGCGCAGGTAGACCGCATCCTTGGTCAGGCCACCGCCGCGCCGCGCGCGCACCGCGACATCGAAGGCGTCGTCGGTGGCCAACTCATGCGCTTCGTGCAGACAGGCGAAGATTTCAGGCAGGCACTCGCCGCGCGCCGCCATTTCGGTGGCGACCACACGCGCGGCGAGGATGCGCAGGCGCTCGCCGGGCAGATAGCCCGACAGGTACTCGCCGAGCACGCCCAGACCTTCCTGCATCGGGTCGTAGTGCGCCAGTCCGACTTCCAGCTGGCGCAGCGCCTGCTGCCGGCCGTTGTGGCGGGTGACGACGTGCGTGCCGATCTCGTGCTGGATCAGCGGCTGCACGCGCGCGGCGGGCAGGCGGATGTTGCCGTCGATGTAGAACGTGCCGTGCGAGACCATCAGCATCGAACTGATGTCGGTATCGACGACCACGTCGATGTGGAAATCGGGCGCCTGCGCGCGATACCACTCGATTTCCGCATCGACCGCCTGGCGCACCACCTCGATGCCGCAGTCCGCGGGCAACGGCTCGCTGACGCCGACGGTGCCGAGGATGCGCTCGGCCAGTGCGAGCAGCTCGGGCTCGATCGCGCCGAACAGCGCCACGCTGGCATCGACGAAACCGGGGCGGTCGCGCTGTTCGACCAGGTCGATCATGCGGCCGAGCTCGCGCTGTTTTTCGGCGAGTAGGGCCTGCAGCGCGGGCGACTCGATGTCCGCGATCGGCAGGGCGTCGAGCGCGGCGCGCGTGGCCGGCAGATCCGCGTCGAGATCGACGTAGCGCAGGACCGGTTCGTCGCGCCGGCCCGACGCATCGAAAGCTTTCCACAGTCCCACACCGTCGACCGGCGACAGGGCCAGCAGCCAGTCCAGACGCGCGTCCAGCGCGGCCAGGCTCGCATCGACCCGTTCGGCGACCGGGGGCAGTGGCTTGGCGACCGGGCGTTCGCGCACGGCGGCGCTCAACGCAGGAACTCCGGACGGACCGCATCCACCGCGTGCTGCAGGCCATCGCGCAATGCGTACAGCGCGGGAATATCCGCCCGCCCGCTCCATTCGTCCATGAAGATCTTCTTGTACTCGGGCGAGATCGTGCAGACCTTGTCGCCCCAGTGCGCATAGACCCACTCGGGGAAATGTCCGCCGCTCGGGAAGCGCACGTTGCAGCGCACGTCGGGCAGGGCGCCACGCACGGGATGCCGGCGCAGCACATTGGCGAAACGCTTCGCGGTGTCGCCCCACCGGTCCGGATCCAGCGTGGTAATGCCCAGCTCGATGTCGGGATTGTCGTCCTGCGACGAGGGTGCCGCGTCCGCGCCGTCGCGGCGGTGGTTGTAGCTGTGGATGTCGACCAGCAGCACGCTGCCCCAGCGCGCCACGGTCCGGTCGATCAGTTCTCCGACCATGTCGTAGAAGCGGTCGTAGAGTTCGAGCGAGATCGCACGTTCCGCATCGTCGAGCGGCGTCTTCCAGACATCCAGACCCCAGCAGGCCTCCGGGCCGGTGTAGATCGCCTCGGCACGCGGGCGGTTGAGATCGACTTCGAACCGGGACTGCCGCACCCGCAGGCGTGCATCACCCACTTGGGCGAGCAGGCTGGTCAGCGGGTCTTCCTCGCGGAAGCGCGCGTCGTCGTCGAGCTTCACGCGTTCGCGCAGAGACGGACGCAGCGCATGTCCGTCGTGGATGGCGGTGGCGATCACCGGGCCATCGGAGACGGCCAGGTCCCATGCGTCGACACGCGCGAGGAGCGTGGGCGGATGGGTATCGGAGAGGAGGGCGGCAGGGGCGGGACGTCGTGGATCTGGCATGGCGCACATGCTTGCAGCGGCCGAATGATGCGGCTGTGACCGCCGCGGCGCAGTGCGTTGACGCATGGTTAACCTACAATCGCCGCCTTTCCCGCGCCGGCTCCCGCCATGTCGCCCAAGGCCACCATCTACAAAGCCGAACTGCAGGTCAGCGATCTCGACCGGCACTACTACGCCACCCACGATCTGGTGCTGGCCCAGCATCCGTCCGAAACCGAGAACCGGTTGATGGCGCGGCTGATCGCATTCGCGCTGTTCGCGCAGGAACGCCTGGAGTTCGGCCGCGGCCTGAGCAACGAGGACGAGCCGGACCTGTGCCTGCGCGACTACACCGGCGACATCGAACTGTGGATCGATCTCGGCCAGCCCGACGAGAGCCGCATCCGCAAGGCCAGCAGCCGTGCGCGCCAGGTCGTGGTGGTGAACTACAGCGGCAACGCGGCGGCGATCTGGTGGGACAAGAACGCCAATGCGCTCGGCCGCCTCAAGAACCTGACCGTCGTGGATCTCGATCCCGATTCGATCGAAGCGGCGGTCACGCTGCTGCAGCGAAGCATGCGCCTGACCGCGATGATCCAGGACGGCGAACTGCAGCTGATGAGCGAGTCGGCGACGATCGCGATGACGCCAGGCTGGCGGATGCGACCGGCGCAGAGTTGAAGCGCGCTGTGAGTTTGCCGTCGCGATGAACCGCCCCTTCCCCTGCTTGCGGGGGAAGGCCGGGATGGGGGCCGCGACATGTGGAAAGTCAGGGCAGCAGGCGCAATGCAATCGCGCAGGCGCATCTGCACACATCGGGCGATGCGACGGCCTGCAAAGTTCGCCCCCACTCAACTCTCCCCCGCAAGCGGGGGAGGGCTTCAAGCCCACGGATGCGCGAAGGACGGCGTGGACCCGCGTGACCTGTGGCCGTTGCCCCGACTGCGCTTGCCGGCTAGGGTCGCGGGCTGTTCCCGTCGCACCGGTTGCCGCATGTCCACCCGAACGTTCCGCCGTCCCGTCGTCGCCGCGCTCGCGGCCGGTCTCGCCCTGTCCGCCACCACGCATGCCGACGAGGGCATGTGGATGCCGACCCAGCTGCCCGACATCGCCAAGCCAATGCGCGAGGCGGGGTTCCGTGGACGGGCAGAGGCCCTGGCCGATGTCACCGCGCCGCCGCTCAGTGCGGTGGTCAAGGTCGGCGGCGGCACCGGCGCCTTCGTCAGCCCGGACGGCCTGCTGCTGACCAACCACCACGTCGCCTACGGCGTGATCCAGTACAACAGCAGCGCCGAACGCAACATCATCGACGGTGGTTTCATCGCCGATGGCCGTGGCGACGAGCGCCCGTCGAATCCCGACTTCCGCGTGCTGGTGACCGTCGGCTTCGACAAGGTGACCGACGAGGTGCTGTCCGATGCGCGCGGCAAGACCGGGCGCGCGTACTTCGATGCGGTCGATGCCGCGTCCAAGCGCATCGTCGCCGAGTGCGAGCAGGGCGGCGACGTGCGCTGCAGCGTCGCCAACATGTACTACGGCACCGACTTCTATCGCATCCGCCAGCTGGAGCTGCGCGACGTCCGTCTGGTCTACGCGCCGCCGCGCGCGATCGGCAACTACGGCGACGAGATCGACAACTTCATGTGGCCCCGCCACACCGGCGATTTCACCCTGCTGCGCGCCTACGTCGGCCGCGACGGCAAGCCCGCCGATTACAGCACCGACAACGTGCCGTACGCCCCGCCGGCGCATCTGCAGGTCGCGCGCAGCGGTCTGCATGCGGGCGACTACGCGATGCTGGCCGGCTATCCCGGCACCACCTTCCGCCATCGCACCGCCGCCGAGTTCGACGCCCAAGTCAATCGCGTGCTGCCGCAACGTGTCGCGGTGTTCGATGCGCTGATCGACGCGGTCGAGTCCGCGGGCGCGGACGATGCCGACATCCGCACGCGCTACGCCTCGCAGCTGCAGTCGCTGAAGAACAACCGCAAGCGTGCCGCCGGCGAGCTCGAAGGCCTGCTGCGCAGCGACGCGCTACGCCTGCGCGGCGAGGACGAGGCCGCGATGCTCGCCGCCACGACCGGCGAGGATGCCGCCGGCATCGCCGAACTGCGGGCCATCCTCGGCCAGGCCGACGCAGCCGCCGTGCGCGACCAGCTGCTGACGCTGGTTGCCAGCCAGACCCAGCTGCTGCGCTCGGCACTGCTCCTCGAGCGGCTGCGCATCGAATCGGCCAAGCCCGACGACGCCCTGCGCGAAACCGGGTATCAGCGGCGTGACCACGCACTGATCGAGGGCGTGCTGCGTCAGGTGCAGCGCCGCTACGCGCCGGCTGCCGAACAGGCGCTGCTGCAGGTGCTGGTTTCGCGTTACCAGCAGCTGCCCGACGCCCAGCGCCTGCCGGCCTTCGACGCCGCGTTCGGCCGCACGCCCGATTCGCTGGCCAAGGCGCTGCAGACCGTCTATTCCGGCACCCGGCTGGGCACTGAAGCCGAACGGCTGTCGCGCTTCGCGCAGGCACGCGAAGGCCAACCGCTCGCAAGCGACCCGCTCCTCGCGCTGGCCGCGCAGATCGTCGCCGCCCAGCTCGACGCCGAAGATGCCCGCAAGACCCGCGAAGGCGAGCAGCTGCGCCTGCGCCCGGCCTACATGCGCGCCCTGTTCGCGTGGCGCGCGCAGCAGGGACGGGCGGTGTATCCGGACGCCAACGGCACGCTGCGCGTGAGCTACGGCAAGGTCGAGGCGCTGGCGCCGCGCGACGCGGTGGCCTACGCGCCGGTGACGACCGTGGCCGGCATCGTCGAGAAGCACACCGGGCAGGTGCCGTTCGACGCGCCGCAGCCGCTGCTCGACGCGATCGCGCGTGGCGATTTCGCCGGCACCGACGAAGCCTCGCTGAAGACCCAGCCGGTGAACTTCCTGACCAATCTCGACACGACCGGCGGCAATTCCGGCTCGCCCGTGCTCAACGCGCGCGGCGAGCTGGTGGGCCTGAACTTCGACAGCAACTGGGAGTCGGTCAGCGCCAGCTGGTGGTTCGACCCGCGCTACAAGCGCGCCATCCACGTCGACATGCGCTACATGCGCTGGCTGATGGACAAGGTCTATCCGGCGCCGGCGCTGCTGGAGGAAATGGGCGTTCCGGCGCGCTGATCGTCCCGCCGGTCGGGCGCCGTTCGGACGCCTGGCCGGTCAAGGCCGCACAATGCGCGGCCCCGACCAACGCGCATCACCACGCATGAAGATCCCGCAGGGACTGCAGCCACTGATCGAGGACGGCATCGTCGATGCCGTCCTGCGTCCGCTCAAGAGCGGCAAGGAAGCCTCGGTCTACGTCGTGCGCTGCGGCGAGGCGGTGCGCTGCGCCAAGGTCTACAAGGACATGGCCCAGCGCAGCTTCCAGGCGCGCGTGCAGTACCAGGAGGGGCGCAAGGTCCGCGGCAGCCGCGAGCAGCGGGCGATGGGCAAGGCCACGAAGTTCGGCCGCCGCGAGCAGGAAGCCGCGTGGAAGACCACCGAGGTCGACGCGCTCTACGCCCTGTTCGACGCGGGCGTGCGCGTGCCGCGTCCCTACGGCTTCTTCCACGGCGTGCTGCTGATGGATCTGGTCACCGACGCCGAGGGCTTCAGCGCGCCGCGCCTGGGCGAAGTGGAACTCGAACCGGACAAGGCGCGCGCGTGGCACGCGATGCTGGTGCGCGACGTTGCGCGGATGCTGGTGCTGGGCATGGTCCACGGCGACCTGTCCGAATACAACGTGCTGGCGGCGCCCGATGGCCCGGTGCTCATCGACTTTCCGCAGGTCGTCAGCGCCGCCGGCAACAACAACGCGCGCGACATGCTGCTGCGTGACGTGCACAACATCCGCGACACGCTGGCGCGCTTCGCGCCCGAGCTCGCCGACACGCATTACGGCGAGGAGATGTGGAAGCTCTACGAGGCCGGTGACCTGCAGGCCGACACGCCGCTGAGCGGCCGCTTCATGTTCGACACGCGCAAGGCCGACACACGCGGTGTGCTGTGGTCGATCGAGGACGCGCGGCAGACTGCGATCATCCGCCAGCAGGGCCGCGACGAGGCCGACGCGGCGGACTGACCTGCGATGGCCCGGCCCCGGTTCCCGATGCGCGACGGCGTCGCAGCCAGCAGGCTGCAGTTGCCGCCCGGCCCGTGGGCCACGGTGTTGCAGGCGCTGGTCGCGCACTTCCCGCAGGTACCGGAGGCGATGTGGCGCGACCGGATCGCGCGCGGTCGCGTGCTCGATGCGGGCGGCGTCGCGATCGCGCTGGAGACGCCGTACCGACTCGGCGCGGAGATCGGTTACTACCGCGAGGTGGTCGACGAACCCGTCATCGCGGCCGTCGAGCGCATTCTCCACGTCGACGCGCATCTCGTCGTCGCCGACAAGCCGCATGGTCTGCCGGTCGCGCCGACCGGTGCCTTCGTCACCCAGACCCTGCTGACGCGCCTGGTGGCAACGCTCGGCAACCACGATCTCGTGCCCCTGCACCGCATCGATCGTGGCACTGCCGGACTGGTGCTGTTTTCCGCGCAGCCGGCGACACGCGCGGTCTACCAGGCGCTGTTCCGCGAATCGCGTATCGAAAAGACCTACGAGGCACTGGCACCACCGCTGCCCGACGTGACCTTTCCGCTGGTGCGGCGCAGCCGCATCGAACGCGGCGAGCCATTCTTCCGCATGCGCGAAGTCGAGGGCACGCCGAACAGCGAAACCCACGTAGATGTGCTCGAACGCGGCGCGCAGCGCTGGCGCTACGCGCTTTCCCCGGTCAGCGGCCGCAAGCACCAGCTGCGCGTGCACATGGCCGCCTTGGGCGCGCCGATCCTGCACGATCCGTGGTATCCAGCGCTGCAGGCGCGTTCGGACGAAGCGCCTCTGCAGCTGCTGGCGAAGGCGCTGGCGTTCGACGACCCGCTCGACGGCCGTCGCCGTCGTTTCGAATCGGCGCAGACATTGCCGGAGGTCTGACGTGGCGCCGGCGCGGCGCGGATGCCGAAGCGCCCGGGGACGCTATGTCCCGCGTTGCGCCCGCAGCCATGCGATTGCGCCATCGGCCGCGATCGCCGCGCTCGCATAGCACGCGGTCAGCAGATAGCCGCCGGTCGGCGCTTCCCAGTCGAGCATTTCGCCGGCGACGAAGGTACCGGGCAGGGCACGCAACATCAGCGCATCGTCGGTCGCCTCCAGACGCACGCCGCCCGCGCTGCTGATCGCCTCGGCAATGGGCCTCGGCGCGACCAGGCGCAACGGCAGCCGCTTGATGGCCAGCGCAATGCGCGCCGGTGACGCGAAGGCCTCGCGCGGCAGCACTTCGAACAGCAGCGCGGATTTCGCGGCGTCGAGGCCGGTCGCGCGGCGCAGATGCTCACCGACGCTGCGACGTCCGCGCGGACGCTCGAGTTCGGCCTGCAGGCGGGCACCGTCGCGCCCCGGAGCGAGGTCGAGGTGCAGCAGCACGTGTCCGTCGCGCGCGATGCGGTCGCGCAGGGTGCCGGAGATCGCATAGATCGCGCTGCCTTCGATGCCGGTCGCGGTCAGCACGCATTCGCCCTGCAGCGCATGCGCGCGACCGTCCAGGTCGTCCCAGTGCAGCACGACGGGCTTGAGCGGCGCACCGGCATGTCGCTGCGACAGATGTTCGCTCCAGCCGATGTCGAAGCCGCAGTTGGCCGGCACCAGCGGCGCGACCTCCACGCCGCGCGCGGCGAACGTCGTCTGCCATGCGCCGTCGGAACCGAGCTCCGGCCAGCTGCCGCCGCCCAGCGCGAACAGCGATGCGTCCGGGCGATGCACGACCGCGCCGGCCGGTGTCTCGAACCGCAGCGCGCCGTCCGGCGCCCAGCCGCTCCAGCGATGCTGCACATGGAATCGCACGCCGTCCTCGCGCAAAGCCCGCACCCAGCCGCGCAGCAGCGGCGCGGCCTTGAGATCCTCGGGAAACACGCGGCCCGAACTGCCGACGAAGGTCGGCACACCGCGCGCCGCCGCCCAGTCGCGCAGCGCCTGTGCGTCGAAACCGTCGAGCCAGCGCCCGACCTGCGCGTCGCGCGCGCCGTAGCGCGCGTCGAACGCGGGGCGCGGCTCGGAGTGGGTGAGATTCAGGCCGCCCTTGCCGGCGATCAGGAACTTGCGGCCGACCGAACCCTTCGCATCGAACAGATCCACGTCCACACCGGACGCGCGCGCACGTTCCGCCGCGAACAGGCCGGCCGGCCCGCCACCGATGATGGCGAGCCGCGGCGCATCACCTGCGGGCACTCAGGCGGCCTGCTGGAACGCGAGCACGTAGCCGTCGGGATCGACGATGCCGAACTCGCGGGCGCCATACGGCATATCCTGCAGTGCCCAGGCCTGCGGCACGCGGCCCTGCAGCTGCGCGAAGCAGGCTTCCACGTCTTCGACGGTGAGATACAGCGTGCCGGTGAGCGTGGGCGCGCGGTGCCACAGGTCGGCCGCGGTGAACACCACGCGTGCGCCATGACCGCTGACGGTGAGCGTTTCGCCCTTCGAGGCGGCGGCGGAAAAACCGGGCAGGGATGCGTAGAACGCGCGGGTCCGTTCGAGATCGGTGCAACGCAGCAGCAGGGTCAGGGCCATCGGGCGCCTCCGGCAGGGGATGGCGGTCATTATGACCAGCGCGTGCGTTGATTCGGCGGCAACGCCGACGTTGCTAGGCTTCGAGCCCGTAGCGAATGCGCATGCAGGAGTCCGTCATGGCGACCGGTTGGGCTGGCGATGGCGCAGTGCAGGACCAGATCGACGCGACGGTCGAGGACGCCATCAAGCGCGCCCGCAGCCAGTTGCGCAAAGGCCCGGGCCTGATGCACTGCGAAGAGTGCGATGCACCGATTCCCGAAGCACGCCGCAAGGCAGTGCCGGGCGTGCGCCTGTGCGTGGAATGCCAGGCGGCGCAGGACTACGACGATGCGCACAGCGGCTACAACCGCCGCGGCAGCAAGGACAGCCAGCTGCGCTGATCGCTCCACCGGACTTGCACGCACGATATGGGACAAGGGGCGCCGCGTTCGCCGCGGCCCGCTCCTTCTGGAATCCGCATGCCCGCGTCGTCGGACCTCGTCCTGTTCACCCGCAAAAGCCTGATCGTCCTCGCCCTGCTGGCGGTGCTGGTGCTGTGCTGGGCGCTCACGCCCGTCTTCATGCTCGTGTTCGGCGCGATCGTCGTGGCGGCGATGCTGCTGTCGCTGTCCGACCTGTTGCGGCGCGTGCTGCCGGTGCCGCACGGCGTTGCACTGGCGATCGTGCTGGTCGGGCTGACCGGCGGCCTGACCTTGCTGCTGTGGATGTTCGGCGCGCAGGCCACGCGCGAGCTGTCGACCCTGAGCGAGTCGCTGCCCGGCGCCTGGGCGCAGTTCCAGCAATGGCTGGGCGAGACCAGCATCGGCAGTTTGGTGCAGGAGCAGTTGAACGCCATCCGCGACAACCTCGGCCGAGTCGTCACCAGCGCCGGCGCGATCGCGATGACCGTCTCCAGCGGCACCGTCGACCTGTTGCTGGTGCTGATCGGTGCGATCTACATCGCCGCGCAGCCGCGCATGTACCGCAACGGCCTGCTGCACCTGGTGCCGCGCTCGGCCAAGCCGGTCGCGGCCGATGCGCTCGACACCAGCGGGCGTGCGCTGCGCCTGTGGCTGGGCGGCCAGCTGGTGGCGATGGTGGTGGTGGGCATCCTCACCGGCATCGGGCTGTGGCTGCTCGGCGTGCCGGCGGCGTTCGCGCTGGCGCTGATCGCGTTCCTGCTCGACTTCGTGCCGATCATCGGGCCGATCGTCGCCGCCATTCCCGGCATCCTGCTCGGTTTCACGGTCAGTCCGCAGGTGGGGTTCGCCACCTTCGCGCTCTACGTCGTGCTGCAGCAGATCGAGAGCAATGTGCTGCAGCCGCTGATCCAGCAGCGTGCGGTCGAACTGCCGCCTGCGCTGCTGTTGTTCTCGCTGGTGGTCTTCGGCAGCCTGCAGGGCGCGGTGGGCCTGCTGCTGGCCGCGCCGCTGACGGTCGTGGTCTACGTGCTGGTCAAGCGTCTGTACGTGCGCGAGCTGCTGGGCGGCGACACCGCCGTGCCGGGCGAGCGCGACTGAGGCCGGCGTTGTCTTCGCGCGCGGCACTGCCTATGGTCGGCAACCCCGTCCGGAGTTCCGCCCCATGATCCAGCGCATCGAAGCCGGCCCGCGCATGTCCGAGGCCACCGTCCACAACGGCGTCGTCTACTGCGCGGGGCAGGTGCCCGAAACCACGGGCGCCGACATCGGCGTGCAGACGCGCGAAGTGCTCGACGCCATCGACGCGCTGCTCGCGCAGGCCGGGACCGACAAGACCCGCATCCTGCAGGCGCAGGTGGTGCTGGCGGACATCGCCGACTTCGCCGGCATGAATGCCGAATGGGACCGCTGGGTGGTGCCGGGGCAGGGACCGGCACGGGCCACCATCGAGGGACGCCTGGCCGATCCGGGCTGGCGCATCGAGATCATCGTTACCGCCGCGCTGCCCTGAGCGCGGCGCTGCGGATTACACGTCCAGCGGATCGCCGGGGCTGCTGCCGCCACCGCGCGGCGCCGGCAATGCGCCGCCCCGCCAGCGACGCAGGGCGCGCTGGAAGAACAGGCTGTTGGGAATCTGGAGGCAGGTGCCGGCGCCATCACCGTCGTCGCTCTCGCGCAGCGTGGTGTAGACGAGGTTGATGTCGACGACCTGGCCGCGGAGGCCGGGCTTCTCGCCGTTCTCCAGCAGTTCGACGTGGTCGTAGAGCCGGAACGGCCGCGTGGTGAGGATCAGCATCGTGCAGAAGATGTTCGACAGCACGCTCCACGCGGCGAAGAACGCCACTGCGGCGACCGCCGCGAAGCCGGTGAACGCGGTCCACAGCACCGTGCCGGACACGCCCATGCGTTCGAGCACCAGCAGCAGCGCGGCGGCGTAGATCAGGAACGAGGCGATCCGCCGCCCGCCGACGACGGCTTCGGGCGGCAAGGTGTAGCGGTGACCGATGCGTTCGATCAGCCGGCGGACCAGCAACCGCAGCAGCCACGCGGCCGCGAAGATCAGCAGGATCTGGCCGATGGGCACGACGATGTCGAGCCAGTCGTGCAGCCAGACGGGCAGGCGGTCCTTGAAACGCACTTGCGACTCCACGCACGGCACCGATCGCGCCGGTGCACAGTCTACGCGGCACGTCGCGGCGCTCGCGTCGTCGACAGTCGCAAGCCTGCAGCCCGAAGCGTCGTCCATGGCCACCGCGCTAAGATGGCCGCCCCCGAACGCGCGAGCCTGTCCCTTGAGCACGATCCTCGCCCCGGTCTCGATCGGCGAACTCGCCGACAAGATCACGATCCTCGAGATCAAGTCCGAACGCATCGCCGATCCGCAGAAGCTGCAGAACGTGCGCACCGAGCTCGACGGCCTGCTGCCGCTGTGGACCCCGCTGGCCGAGGCGCAGCCGGAGATGGCGACGCTGAAGATCGCCCTGCGCGAGGCCAACGCACTGATGTGGGACGTCCAGGACGCCCTGCGCGCCAAGGAGGCCGCGCAGGTGTTCGACGACGCATTCGTCACGCTGGCCCGCGCGGTCGCGAAGCACAACGGCGACCGCGTCGCGGTCAAGAACCAGATCAACCGGCTCGCCGGCTCGCGGTTCGTCGAAGAGAAGCAGTACCGCTGAACATCCCGGGTACGCGCGTCGCGATGTGGCTTCGATGACGCGCCTCTGAATCGACGACGCGATCTCGGGAAAACCCCAGCATCGCCTTGCGCGCGCTTGCTGCAGGATTGCACGCGAAGCGCGCGCCCCCGCCGCGCAACGACAGGACGCAGACATGAGCGACGGCACTTCGGGCGTCGGTGGTACCGACAGCAGCAACGCCAGCGACAGCGCGACCGGCGCGCGCGACGCCGCGGCCGCGAACGCGGCGATGGATGGCGTGGAAGACACGGCTTCCGCCTACAGCGATGCGGTGAGCGCGGCCGACGCGGCAAAGGCCGGCGTCGAGGCGCAGGACGCGTGCGCGGTCGAAGCGGCGGCCACGCGCTCGCAGGCAGCGGCCGACGAAGCCCAGGCGGCTGCCGATGCCCTGGCCGATCTTGCCGCCAGCATTTCCACGCCCGACACCCAGCGCGCCGCCGAGGTCGCACAGGGTCTGGCCAACGATGCGGCCGCCGCGGCGGCAGCGGCGCGCGAATCGCTGGCCGGCATGCGCGCCGACCAGGGCGTGGGTGCGTGCATCTCCGACGCCCGTCCAACCGATCCGACCCAAGGCCTGGCGCTTGGACAGATCAGCCAGCTGTTCGGCTGAGCGGTCGTCAAAAAGTGGGATGGAACGGGGCGCTGCGGCGCCCCGTTCCGGTTGCGGCACCGGCGTGGGCGATGTGCATCACCGCCTCCCGGATACGCAAAAACCCGCCTCGCGGCGGGTTCTGCGGAATATGGTGGAGCCAGGGAGGATCGAACTCCCGACCTCGTCATTGCGAACGACGCGCTCTCCCAGCTGAGCTATGGCCCCATGAGGTGCCGGCCGATTATACGGAGCCCGTCGCGGGCTCGCCAGCCCTGTCGAGCAGGGGCGCGAGCACCGGCTCCAGCTGGCCGCGACGCCACCCGCCGAGCGCGCCCGGCCAGTCCGCGCCTTCGACCATCGCTTCGAGCCACTTGCGCGACGCCAGGACGCCGTCTGGCAGGCCGAGTGCGGCGCTACGTTCGGCCACGGCCTGCTGCAGTCGTTTGAGCTGCTTGCGGTCAGGTTCCTCGCCGCGCGAGATCGGCATTTCAGACTCGTCGGGCAGCGCGGTCGTCAGCGCCTGCCAGATCACCTGCTGCAACTTGCGCGGCGCCTTGGGGTGGGCGTCGAGGCGACGCTGCAGCGCGTCGATGTCGGCGGGCGGGTCGCGGGCGAGCAGGGTGGCCAGTTCGTTGTCGAGGATCCAGCTGCGCGGGCGGTCCTGCTGGCGTGCGTACTTTTCGCGCCAGCGCAGCAGCCGCGCCAGTCGGCGTTGCGCTTCGGCATCGAGGAACAGCCCCGCGCGGCCCCCGAGTTGCGGCCAGCGGTCGCCTTCCATATTGCCGGCAGTCGCGACCAGGCGCGCGCAGTCCTCTTCGAGCCATGCAGTGCGGCCCTGCGTGTCGAGCTTTCCGGCCAGCGTGTCGTGCAGCGCGAACAGATGCACGACGTCGTCGACCGCGTATTCCAGCTGGGTGGCCGACAGCGGACGGCGCAGCCAGTCCGAACGCGTCTCGCCCTTCGGCAGCGCGACCCTCAGCGTTTCCTGCACCAGCCGCTGATAGCCCATGCCGCCGCCCACGCCGGCCAGCGATGCGGCGATCTGCGTGTCGAACAACGGTGCGGGCACCATGCCGCAAGCATGGCCGAAGGCCACGAGATCCTCGCTGGCGCTGTGCATGATCTTGAGGATTGCGGGATCGGCCAGCAGTGGGCGCAAGGCTTCGGCGATGCCGGGCGCGAGCGGGTCGACCAGCAGCACCTCGATGCCGTCGTCGCGTTCGACCGCGATCTGCACCAGCGCCAGTTGCGGCCAGAACGTGCGCTCGCGAATGAACTCGGTATCCAGACCGACGCGGGCGGGGGCAGTGGGCAGGCGGTCGCGCAGGACCGCGGGATCGTCGATCCAGAAAGATTGGGGAGATGACATCGCGGCAGCCTAAACGCGCGTGCCGGTCGCGGCAATCGGCGCGGCTGTCGCATCGCCGCCACGCCGCCGATGGCTTAATCTGGCGCGATGCGGTCCAGGGAGCCCGGTTTGCGCAGCATCTTCGTCGTCGGACTGCTCGCGGTGTGCGTGCTCGCGGGCTGCAAACGCGATGCCGTCGACGACACCGCGGCCCTCGGCGACGGCACGGTGACCATCAGCGGCGACGATGCCGTGGTGGCCCAGCTCAACTGGGCGCCACCCCTGGTGACGATTCCCGACGACGGGCGCGACGCGGCACTCGAGACCGCCGATGCGGCCCTCGCGGCGGACGATCTCTACGCCACGCCGACGTCCGCGATTCCGCTCTACCTCGCGCTGGCGCGCATGCCCGAACACGAGACGGCCGCGCGGCGCGGGCTGCGCGAGGCGCAGGCACGCCTGCTGGCACTCGGCGCGCAGGCACTGGTCGAGGCCGACGAGCAGGATTCGATCGCCGGGATGCGCGCCGCGCACGATTTCGCTGCCGTCGCGCGTTTCCTCGCGCCCGGCGACGATGCGGTGGTGCGCTATCTCGAACGCGTCGACGACAGCGACCGCCTGTGGGAACTCAATCGCGCCGCCGAGCGCGACCTGCAGGCCGGCGAACTGGGAGAAAGCGGTGGCGGGGCGCTGGCGAAGTTCCGCGAGGCTGCCGCGCAACGGCCCGGCCAGCCGCGGGCGCTGCAGGGCATGGCCGCGGTGGAGAGCGAGATGATCCGCCGCGCCGAACTGGCCGCCGACGCGGCCGACTACAACGGCGCCTCGCGCTGGCTCGCGCACGCGACGACCATCCGGCCGGGTTTCCCCACCGTCGCCGACGCCGAGCAACGCCTGGAGCGGCGCCGAGCCGCGCACATCCGCCGGTTGCGCGACGAAGGCCTCGACGCGTTGCCGAAGATCCGCGGCGTCGACATCGCCCGCGAACGCCTGGCGCAGATCATCGGCATCGCCGATCCCGGCGACCCGGTCGCCAACGACTTGCGCCAGCGCATCGACCAGGCCGTGCACTACGGCGACTTCCGGCCCGGCCAGGTATTCACCGACGCCCTCGAAGGCGGCGCACGGGGTCCACAGGTCGTGGTGCTGCCGCACGGCGGTTTCATGATGGGCGCGCTGCCCGGCGACCGCGATGCCGAGGACAACGAGAAGCCGCGCCACCCGGTGCGCTTCGAGCGCGGCTTCGCGATGGGCGTGCGCGAGGTGTCGGTGGGCGAGTTCCGCCGGTTCGTCGATGCCACCGGCTACCAGTCGCGCGCGGTGCGTCGCGGCTTCTCGCTGGCCTATGACGAGCGCACCGGCAACTTCCTCCGCCGCAGCAATGTCGACTGGCGCTCGGACTACGTCGGCCGCCCGGCCGGCGACACGCTGCCGGTCGTCCACGTCAGTGCCAAGGACGCGCAGGCCTACGTCGACTGGCTGTCGGCCCAGAGCGGTCGCCGCTACCGGCTGCCGAGCGAGGCGGAATTCGAGTACGCGTTCCGCAACGGCAGCAGCGAACGCTATCCGTGGGGCGAGGGCACGCCACCCGACGGCGCTGGCAACATGACCGGCGCGCTGGACCGTTCACCGGGCGGCCGCAGCTGGGGCAATGCCTTTCCCGATTACGAAGACGGCTACTGGGGCCCGGCGCCGGTCGGCAGCTTCGAACCCAACACCTGGGGCGTGCACGACCTCGCCGGCAACGTCAGCGAATGGATGGCCGACTGCTGGCATGCGACCTACCGGCGCGCGCCCGACGACGGCTCGGCCTGGGTCAATCCCGGCTGCCGCGACCAGGTGATCCGCGGCGGCTCGTGGGCGAGTTCACCCGCGCAGACGCGGGCGAGCTGGCGGGCACTTGCGCAGGTGGACACCACCAATGCGAGACTCGGCTTCCGCGTCGTACGCGAACTTTGACCGGCCACAGGCCATCTACCGGAGCGTGACATGAGACAGGATCCCTTCGGTCGTGGCGACCGCCGCCAGCAGCCCGACCGCCCGCGGCGCGGCCTCAACCTGCGCTTCGTGATCCTGCTGCTGTTCGCGGGCTATGGCGCCTACTACTGGTTCTCCAACCGCAGCGTCGATCCGGTGACCGGCGAGACCGTGCTGATCGATCGCTCGCTCGACGTCAGCCAGGAGAAGGCGCTGGGCCTGGAGGCCTACCAGGAGATCCTCGGCCAGGAGCGGCCGCTCGATCCCGACGACCCGCTGTCGAAGGACGTGCGCCTGATCGCCGAACGCCTGATCGCCAAGGTCGACGTCGTCGAAGCCGAACTCGCGCGCGAACACGGTCTGGAACCGACGCGCTTTTCGGAGAGCTTCGACTGGGAAGTCAACGTGCTGCAGTCCGACCAGGCCAATGCGTTCTGCCTGCCGGGCGGCAAGATGGCGGTCTACACCGGCCTGATTCCGGTGGCGAAGAACGCCGACGCGCTGGCGGTCGTGATGGGCCACGAGATCGCCCACGCACTGCTGCGCCACGGCGCCCAGCGCATGGCCCAGCAGAAACTCACCCAGGTCGGCCAGATGGCCGGCGCGATGAGCGGCATGGACCCGCAGCAGCAACAGATGGTCATGGCCGCGATGGGCTACGGCTATCTGCTGCCGTACGCGCGCAAACACGAGACCGAGGCCGACAACATCGGCCTGATGCTCGCCGCGGCCGCCTGCTTCGACCCGCGCGAAGCGGTGCCGCTGTGGGAGCGCATGTCCGAAGCGAGCGGCGGCCAGGCGCCGCCGGAGTTCTCGTCCACGCACCCCAATCCCGGTACCCGCATCCAGACGCTGGAATCGCTGATGCCCAAGGCCCTCGAGTACCGCGCGAAATTCTGCGAGGACGCGCAGGGCGGCGCGACGACCGCCGCGCTCAGAACCCCATGAGCATTCCGCCGTTGACCGGCAGGTTGATGCCGGTGATGTAACCGGCATCGTCTGCGGTCAGGAACACCACGCCGCGTGCGATGTCGTCGGGCTGGCCGACGCGACCCACCGGAACAGTGGCCACAGTGCGGGCCAGCACTTCGGGCGGCATCGCCGCGGTCATCGGCGTTTCCACGTAGCCCGGCGACAGGCTGTTGACGGTCACGCCCTTGGCCGCGACCTCGCGCGCCAGCGACATCGTGAAGCCATGCAGGCCGGCCTTGGCCGCGGCGTAGTTGGTCTGGCCGAAATTGCCGATCTGGCCGCTGACCGAGCTGATGTTGACGATGCGCCCGAAGCCGCGCGCGACCATGCCGTCGACTGCGGCGCGGCAGAGATGGAAGGCACTGTCGAGGTTGATGCGCAGCACGTCGTCCCACTGCTCGGTCGACATCTTGCGCAGCGTCGAATCGCGCGTGATACCGGCGGCGTTGACGAGGATGTCGAGACGACCGTAGCGCGCTTCGACATCCGCAATCGCGGCGGCGCACGACGCGGCGTCGCCGACATCGAGCGCCAGCGTTTCGACGTGCAGGCCGTCCATCGCGTTGTTGAATGCCGCAAGACGCGCGGCGTCGGCGGGCAGGTCGGCGGCGATGACATGCGCGCCCTGCGCGGCGAGCTGGCGGCAGATGGCGCGGCCGATGCCGCCGAGGCCGCCAGTGACGAGGGCGATGCGGGGAGTGTTGTGCATGGGATGTGTCCTGGCAGATCCGCTAGGTTTGGCGATGCGCCACCCATCAGATCGCTGAAAATTGAAGTCGTCATTCCGGCGAACGCCGGAAGCGACTTTCAACAGCCGAATGGCTGGTCATCCAGCGACTTGCGTGCAGGTCGGCAGCATCGACTGCGACCACCGGACATTGCACGTCGCTCGCGTCAGGAAGTGCGAGAGCGACGGGGTCAATGTCGAAGTCACTGGATTCCGGCGTTCGCCGGAATGACGGAAATAGGGACGGAGATTAGGAGACTGCGAAAGCGGCCCGGAAAGCCTCAGCGACCCCGCTTGGGCGGATCGCGCTCGGCCGTCTTGGCCGTCGGCGCAGCGCCACCGATCATCGTCTTCTGGAACTCCTTCCACATCTCCAGATTCCGCTCGGTGAGCTGGTTCATCATCGTCCACGGGGTCTGGCCGAGGAGGCCGCCCATCTGCGAACGGAACTGCTGTTGCTGGTCGAGGAACACCTGCATCGAGCGCTCGAGGTAGTTGCCCATGAAGCCCTGCATCGAGTCACCGTAGAACCGGATGATCTGGCTCAGCAGCTGGGTCGAGAGCACCGGCTCGCCGTCGGATTCGTGCTCGGAAATGATCTGCAGCAGGACCGAACGGGTGATGTCGGTGCCGCTCTTGGCATCGCGGACTTCGAAGTCCTCACCGTCGACGATCAGCTGGCGGACGTCTTCGATGGTGATGTAGCTGGAAATTTCCGTGTCGTAGAGGCGACGGTTCGGGTACTTCTTGATGATGCGCACGGCACTGCTCATGAAGCCAACACTCTGATCCTTGATGCTGCGCAGCATGGCGCAGCGGGGCAGGCGGGCGCAACTGGACCAATGGCCTGAATGCGGCAGGACCGCGCCGCGCCGCCGACCATCCGCACACGCATGGCGCGGCGGCCGGAAGCGCGGTGCGCGGACTACCAGCCCATGTGGTGGCCGCCGTTGATGTCGAGGTTGGAGCCGGTGATCCAGGCCGCTTCATCGGCCACCAGGAAGTTCACCGCGTAGGCGATCTCCTCCGGACGACCCAGGCGGCCGGTCGGGATATCGGCGGCGATCTTCGCGCGCACTTCCTCGGGCACCGCCATCACCATGTCGGTCGCCACGTAACCGGGCGAGACCGTGTTGACGGTGATGCCGAGCTTGGCGTTTTCGCGCGCCAGCGAAATCGTGAAGCCGTGCATGCCGGCCTTGGCCGCGGCGTAGTTCGCCTGGCCGTACTGGCCCTTCAGACCGTTGATCGAGCTGATCTGGATGATCCGGCCCCACTTGCGCTCGCGCATGCCCTCGATCACCGGGCGCGTGACGTTGTAGACCGAATTGAGATTGGTGTTGATGACGTCCTGCCATTGCAGCGCGTGCATCTTGTGGAAGGTGCCGTCGCGGGTGATGCCGGCGTTGTTGACGAGGATGTCGATCGGGCCGAGCTGCGACTCGACCTCACGCACCATCTTCTCGGCTTCCTCGTGATCGGACACGTCGCCGGACGCGATCGCGACGTCGTAGCCGGCCTCGCGCATCTGCGCCTGCCAGGCCTGCGCCTTCTCGGCATTGCGGTAATTGGTGGCGACGCGATAGCCGTTGTCGGCCAGCCGCCTGACGATTGCCGTGCCGATGCCGCCGGTACCGCCCGTAACCAGTGCCACGCGTCCGCTCATGTCGTCCTCTTTGCGTTGGGGGTGTCGCCAGCATGGCGACCGTCGATTGCAGTCTATGCATCGCCCGCGTGCGATGGGTAGTGCATTGCAGCAATTCCCACGTCGTGCCGCGGCACGCGGTCCAACCGGAAGCGATCGACTGCATGGGCGAGAAATTCGCCGGGCGTTCCCACGGCGATCGGCTGCTGGCCGAGCACACGCCAGGCGAAGTGCAGGCCCGGCATCGGATCACGCGCATCCACGGCCGGCGCATCGGCGGATTTCGACAGCTTGCGACCGTCCGCATCGAGCAGCAGTGGCAGATGGGCGTACTTCGGCGTCGGAAGCCGGAGCATCCGCTGCAGCAGGATCTGCCGCGCGGTCGAGTCCAGCAGGTCGGCGCCACGCACGACGTCGGTGATGCCTTGGTCGCCATCGTCGACGACCACCGCCAACTGGTAGGCCCAGAAGCCATCGGCACGCTTGAGCACGAAGTCGCCGACCTCGGTATCGACCTGCTGCACCTGCGGGCCGCGGATCGCATCGACGAATTCGATACGCGTGTCCGGCGGCACGCGCAGGCGGATCGCAGGATCAAGGCGCGGTGCACGCGCGCGGCACGCGCCGAGATGCCGGCCGTCCGTCGCCGCGAGATCGGCGCGGCTGCAATGACAGACGAAGGCATCGCCGCGCGCCAGCAGACCGTCGAGTACGGCCGCGTAGCGCGCATCGCGCGTGCTCTGCACCAGCACGTCGCCATCGCGGTCGAACCCGAAGGCCTGCAGCGTGTCGAGTTGCGAGGTCGCAGCGCCGCCGACCTCCCGTAAGCGGTCGACATCCTCGATCCGCACGCGCCATTCGCCATGCGCCTGCCGCGCGAGCACCCAGCTGCCGAGCGCGGCAATCAGCGAACCGGCGTGCAACGCACCGGTGGGCGAGGGCGCGAAGCGGCCTCGATAAGGCGCCTCGGGTGACGCGCGTTCCAAACTGTCTGGCACATGAACTGTCACGGCTTCGCCACTGCGCCTTCCGCGATGCTGAATTGAAATCGTGCGTCGCTGCACGCAAATTGGCGCGACACGTTCTTGTTTCCCACTTCCGCCTGACGCAGGCGTCATCCGGACAAGGTACCCAATGCTCAAGCGTTTCGGTCTTCTCATCGCCACCAATTTCGCCATCCTGCTGCTCGTCAGCATCGTCATGGCGATCTTCGGCATCAACCCGGGCACCAATGCCGGCCTGCTGGTATTCGCGGCGCTGTTCGGCTTCGGCGGCGCGTTCTTCTCGCTGGCGATTTCCAAGTGGTCGGCCAAGCGCTCCACCGGCGCCTACGTGATCGAGCAGCCGCGTGACGAGGCCGAGCGTTGGCTCGTCGACACCGTGCGCCGCCAGGCCCAGCAGGCTGGCATCGGCATGCCGGAAGTCGCGATTTACGACGCACCCGAGATCAACGCCTTCGCCACCGGCATGAACCGCAACAACGCGCTGGTCGCCGTGTCGACCGGTCTGCTGCGTTCGATGACGCGCGACGAGGCAGAGGCGGTGCTGGGCCATGAAGTCGCCCACGTCGCCAACGGCGACATGGTGACCATGACCCTGCTGCAGGGCGTGCTCAACACCTTCGTGATCTTCCTGGCCCGCGTGGTCGGCCGCGCGATCGACGGTTACCTCAATGGTGGCCGCGACAACGGCGGTGGCGGCATCGCGTACTTCGCCATCGTGTTCGTGCTGGACATGATCTTCGGCCTGTTCGCCTCGATGATCGCGATGTGGTTCTCGCGCTACCGCGAGTTCCGCGCCGACGAAGGCGGTGCCGCATTGGCCGGCCGCGCGAAGATGATCGCCGCGCTCGAGCGCCTGGCCCAGACCTATGGCCAGAGCACGATGCCCAAGACCATCGCCGCATTCGGCATCAGCGGTGGCGTCGGCCACGGCTTCAAGAAGCTGCTGATGAGCCATCCCCCGCTCGACGAGCGCATCTCGGCCCTGCGCAACGCACCGCCGAGCCGCGACTCGATCCGGCAGGGTGTGGTGGCCTGATCGATCGGCCTGCCGATGCAGGCATTCTGAGTTCAGAGACGAGAAGCCCGCCGAAAGGCGGGCTTTTTGTTTTAAGCCCTCCCCCGCGCGCGGGGGAGGGTTGGGTGGGGGCAAACCGCCGCCGGATCCACCTACCGTCATTCCGGCGAAAGCCGGAATCCATTTGGCTCTTGAGGCCTGCGCAGCGTTCCAACACCCCGCCAAAATCAAAATGGATTCCGGCTTTCGCCGGAATGACGGAGCTTGGGGATTCAAGGTCCTTGGAAGGCTCGATGCACCCGGCGCTCGAATCAGCCGCCGTGCTTCTTCTGCGCCGCCTCGAACGCCGCCAGCTGCTTGGGCGTGGCGTCCTTCTGGTGCATCGCCTTCCACTGCGCGAACGGCATGCCGTAGACGGCGGCCCGGGCGGTGTCCTTGTCCATCGGCACGCCTTCGGCGGCTGCGGCGTCGCGGTACCAGTCGCCCAGGCAGTTGCGGCAGAAGCCGGCGAGGATCATCAGATCGATGTTCTGCACGTCCGGGCGCGTCTCGTTGAGGTGCGACAGCAGGCGGCGGAAAGCGGCGGCCTCGACGCGGGTGCGGGCGTCATCGGACAGGGGAGGGGGGGCGTCGGCCATCGGAGGTCTCCAGCGGAAAGTTCGGTCGACAGGATCGGGGCGCTGCAGTCGAGTCGCAAGCCGCCACCGATCATCCCAACCACACCGTCATTCCCGCGGCGCTCAACAGACGATGTCCGAGTAAGCGGGAATCCAGCGACTCCAAGGCATCGAACGCAAAGGCACTGGATTCCCGCCTTCGCGGGAATGACGAGCCGGGGCGGGTCGCCGATGCCCCGGCCCCAAATCGAAGCAAGCGAGCCGTCCCACCAAAATCGGGGACAATACCCGCCCCCACGCCGCCGACACCGCCCCGCATGACCGCCGCTGATTCCGCCCCGGCCCGCATCCTCGACGGCAAGCGCATTGCCGACACCCTGCTCGACGAATTGCGCGTCCGCGTGGATGCGCGCGTCGCCGCAGGCGGTTCGCGTCCGGGCCTGGCGGTGGTGCTCGTCGGTGGCGATCCGGCCTCGCAGTCCTACGTGCGCAACAAGCGCCGGGCGGCGGAGAAGGTCGGCATCCAGGCCTTCGACTACGACCTGCCGGTGGGCACCACCGAAGCCGAACTCATCGCGCTGATCGACACGCTCAATGCCGACCCCGCCGTGCACGGCATCCTCGTGCAGCTGCCGCTGCCGGGTATTCCGGACGCGACCGACGTCATCCATCGCATCGATCCACGCAAGGACGTCGACGGCTTCCATCCCGAGAACGTCGGCCGCCTCGCACTGCGCCAGTTCGGCCTGCGCCCGTGCACGCCGCGCGGCGTGACCACGCTGCTGGCCTACACCGATCGCCCGGTGCGCGGTGCCAGCGCGACGATCGTCGGCGTCAGCAACCACGTCGGCCGGCCGATGGCGCTTGAACTGATGATCGCCGGCTGCACCGTCACCACCTGCCACCGCTTCACGCCGCCGGACGTGCTGCGCCGGCACGTGGGCGAGGCCGACATCCTCGTCGTCGCCGTCGGTCGCCCGTCGCTGATTCCCGGCGAATGGGTCAAGCCGGGCGCTGTGGTGATCGACGTCGGCATCAACCGCATCGAGGACGGCCGCCTGGTCGGTGACGTCGGCTTCGAGGCCGCCGCGCAGCGCGCCAGCTGGATCACGCCGGTGCCGGGCGGGGTGGGGCCGATGACCGTCGCCACGCTCATGCAGAACACCATCGAGGCCGCCGAAGCGGGCGTCTGAACCCGCCAGGAGGCACGCCGGCGGACCGCTGCGTTGCCTGCGTGAACGGGCCAAACGCGCTAGAATGGCGCGCTTCCTCCTCCCCGGCACCCCGCATGCTGCGCATCCAGGCCGAAGCACTCACGTACGACGACGTCTCGCTCGTTCCCGCCCACTCCTTGATCCTCCCCAAGGATGTCCGGCTCGCCACCCGCCTGACCCGCGACCTGCGCCTGAACCTGCCGATCGTCTCGGCGGCCATGGACACGGTCACCGAAGCCCGCCTCGCTATCGCGATGGCCCAGCTCGGCGGCATCGGCATCGTGCACAAGAACCTGAGCGCCGAGCGCCAGGCCGCGGAAGTGGCCAAGGTGAAGAACTTCGAAGCCGGCGTGATCCGCGAGCCCTTCACCGTGGGCCCGGACACCACGATCGGTGAAGTCTTGCGCCTGACCCGCGCACGCAACATCTCCGGCGTGCCGGTGGTCGACGGCGGCAAGCTGGTCGGCATCGTCACCGGCCGCGACATGCGCTTCGAGACCAAGCTCGACGATCCGGTCCGCAACGTGATGACCAAGCAGGACCGTCTGGTCACCGTGCGCGAAGGCGCCAGCGACACCGAAGTGCTGGCCCTGCTGCACAAGCACCGCATCGAGAAGGTGCTGGTGGTCAACGATGCGTTCGAACTGCGCGGCCTGATCACCGTCAAGGACATCCAGAAGGCCGTCGACAACCCCAATGCCGCCAAGGATGCCGACGAGCAGCTGCTGGTCGGCGCCGCGGTGGGCGTGGGCGGCGACACCGAAAAGCGCGTCGAACTGCTCGTCGCTGCCGGCGTGGACGTGATCATCGTCGACACCGCGCATGGCCATTCGCAGGGCGTGCTGGACCGGGTGAACTGGGTCAAGAAGACCTATCCGCAGGTGCAGGTGATCGGCGGCAACATCGTCACCGGCGACGCGGCCAAGGCACTCGAAGACGCCGGCGCGGACGCGGTGAAGGTGGGCGTGGGCCCGGGCTCGATCTGCACCACGCGCGTCGTCGCGGGTGTGGGCGTGCCGCAGGTCACCGCGATCGACATGGTCGCCGAGGCGCTGCAGGACCGCATCCCGCTGATCGCCGACGGTGGCATCCGCTACTCGGGCGATATCGGCAAGGCGCTGGTCGCCGGCGCATCGACGGTGATGATCGGCGGCCTGTTCGCCGGCACCGAGGAAGCCCCGGGCGAAGTCGAACTGTTCCAGGGCCGCAGCTACAAGAGCTACCGCGGCATGGGCTCGCTGGGCGCGATGGAGCAGGGCTCCAAGGACCGCTATTTCCAGGACTCGTCGGACGCCGACAAGCTCGTGCCCGAAGGCATCGAAGGCCGCGTGCCGTACCGCGGCGCGCTGGGCGGCATCATCCACCAGCTCGCCGGCGGCCTGCGCGCCACCATGGGCTACGTGGGCTGCGCGACCATCGAAGACATGCGCACGCAGCCGAAGTTCGTGAGGATCACCGGCGCCGGCCAGCGCGAGAGCCACGTGCACGACGTCACGATCACCAAGCAGCCGCCGAACTACCAGGCGGGCTGAGGCCGCCGGACGTGATTGGTCATTCGTAATTCGTGATTCGAAACAGCAGATTGCAGCGAGACTTGGAAATGACGGGCTTCAACGAATCACCAATCACCCATCACGAATCACTGCTCCACCGCGACAAGATCCTGATCCTCGACTTCGGCGCGCAGTACACGCAGCTGATCGCCCGCCGCATCCGCGAGCTGGGCGTCTACTGCGAAATCTGGGCCTGGGACCACGATCCGGCCGAGATCGCCGCGTTCGCGCCCAAGGGCATCATCCTGTCGGGCGGCCCGGAATCGACCACCGAACACGGCTCGCCGCGCGCACCGCAGGAAGTCTTCGACTGCGGCCTGCCGCTGCTGGGCATCTGCTACGGCATGCAGACGATGGCCAAGCAGCTGGGCGGCGAGACCGAAGCCGCCGACGCGCGCGAGTACGGCCACGCCGAAGTCGCCATCGTCGCCAAGGACAGCCTGTTCGAAGGCCTCAGCGATCACGCCGGCGCCCAGCGCCTCGACGTGTGGATGAGCCATGGTGATCACGTCAGCGCCGCGCCGCCCGAGTTCACCGTCACCGCCAGCACCGAGCGCGTGCCGGTGGCCGCGTTCGCGAACGAGGCCAAGCGCTGGTACGGCGTGCAGTTCCACCCCGAAGTCACGCACACCAAGCAGGGCCAGGCGTTGCTGCGCCGCTTCGTCGTCGACATCTGCGGCTGCGCCACGCTGTGGACCGCGGCCAACATCATCGAGGACCAGATCGCGCGCGTGCGCGAGCAGGTGGGCAGCGACGAGGTGATCCTCGGCCTGTCGGGCGGCGTGGATTCGTCCGTCGTCGCCGCGCTGCTGCACAAGGCCATCGGCCCGCAGCTGACCTGCGTGTTCGTCGACACCGGCCTGCTGCGGCAGGGCGAGGGCGACCAGGTCATGGCGACCTTCGCCGATGCGTCCAGTGCGCATGGCCTCGGCGTGCGTGTGATCCGCGTCGACGCGCGCGACCGCTACTTCAGCGCGCTCGCCGGCGTGAGCGATCCGGAAGCCAAGCGCAAGATCATCGGCAACCTGTTCGTCGAGATCTTCGACGAAGAGGCGGGCAAGCTGACCAACGCCAAGTGGCTGGCGCAGGGCACCATCTATCCCGACGTCATTGAGTCGGCCGGCAGCAAGACCGGCAAGGCCCACGTCATCAAGAGCCACCACAACGTCGGCGGCCTGCCCGAGCACATGAAGATGGGCCTGGTCGAACCGCTGCGCGAGCTGTTCAAGGATGAAGTGCGGCGCCTCGGCGTCGAACTCGGCCTGCCGCGCGAGATGGTCTACCGCCACCCGTTCCCGGGCCCGGGACTGGGCGTGCGCATCCTCGGCGAGGTCAAAGCCGAGTACGCCGAGATCCTGGCCAAGGCCGACCACATCTTCATCGAAGAACTGCGCCGCGCCGACCTCTACGACAAGACCAGCCAGGCCTTCGCCGTGTTCCTGCCGGTCAAGTCCGTCGGCGTGGTCGGCGACGCCCGCGCCTACGAATGGGTGATCTCGCTGCGCGCCGTGGAGACCATCGACTTCATGACCGCCCATTGGGCGCACCTGCCGTACGACTTCCTCGGCCGCGTCTCGAACCGGATCATCAACGAAGTGCGTGGGGTGTCGCGCGTGGTGTACGACATCAGTGGGAAGCCGCCGGCGACGATTGAGTGGGAGTGAGGGGCCAACCTCATGAGTCGGCCCGCCGTGCGCGTCGAGCAAGAGCCTGGGTATCTCAAGACTTATAAATCTCGCGCCGGTGGTAGTCCAAGAAAATCCTCTCGCTAGCAGTGAGGGCTCGGACGAGTTTCAACCCATCAACCTTAAGTGTGTCGTCCTGCAACCTCGGACTCACCAACAAGTCGCCGTTGTCATTGAAGGTAATGAGGCCCGCATCGAAGAGAGCATCCAACGTTGCAACTAGTGGCAGTCCGTTGGAAGGATCGAGACGTTCTTCATTGGTGCAAGACCGCCAAGGCTTGGAGTGTGATGCACGAATCACATCTAGTGTTGTACTGCCAGTCACAGCACAGGAGCGATGCCAGCGCTCCAAGACTTCAGATCGAAATTTTCCTTGGCCTAGCCGGGCGGAAATAAGTCGCTGCTTCTCAGTGACAGTGATGTCCTGAACGAGCACACTTTCAATGTCTTGATGAATCTCGAGGGCATCGGCCTTTGTCAGGCCCGAGAGAACCTCAGATTCGCTTTGACTTGGCGATCCCTCAGGCGTGATTTTGCTAGGCAAGCCGCGAGCAAACTCATATGTGCTGGTAATCGGGTCCCAGTACGAGAGATGCCAAAATTCAGGATCAAGCATGCGCTTGGCCACTCGAGAAGACTCATCGTCGCTCGATTTTGCACGACTGCCTTCTACGATTCCCACGCGTACCAGACTACCCACTTTCAAATTCGATACATGCTTAAGAAAATTGTCAGCCCTCTTCGCTGTCATGGGTCGTGTCGCCTCTAGCTCGGCGATGACCGCACGCCAATCCTGGCGATAACGGATCAGGCCATCAATTTCAGTCATATCCTCATGCCAGAGCATGAACAAGTTTTGGCTAGTCGCTAGGTCTTTGTAAGACCACGCATAAGCACGGCCATTGACGGCGGGATTCTTGTTCTGGCCCCCTTTTTCGATTAGTCGCCCATTCGGTCAAATCAAAATTGAGCTCTGAGAGAACCTCATATACGGACAGTTTGGAATGAGGGCGCAGCTCTTCAAGCATTTGTGTTGGCCGAAAAGTGGAAGAGATAGTCGAGTTTAACGGCGCAGGGGAGGGGCGCGACACGGTCAGTACAACGTGTCCACTTCCAAGATTGGCAGACGCATGGTCCATGCTGGCAAATTGCTTTAGCGGGCTGGCTAGCATCCGTCTCTGCCGTCTATCGGGTAAGAGTTCTCGGCACACTTCCTAAGTGCGCCCAACAAAAACGGCCCGCAATACGGGCCGTTTTCGTGAGGCATAGAGCCGGCGGCTCACACCAACCGCGTCAGCCGCCCATGCCGGTCCGGCGCGCGGCCGTACTGGATGTCGAGCAGGTCCTTGCGGATCGCCATCGTCACTTCGCCCGGCTGCGCTTCGGCATCGCCGACGCTGAAATCGTGGCCCTTGAGTACGCCGATCGGCGAGATGCTGGCGGCGGTACCGCAGGCGAAGACCTCGGCGATCTCGCCCGAGCGCACGCCTTCGATCCACTCGGCGATCTCGACACGACGCTCGGTCACGGTGTGGCCGCGGTCGCGCAGCAGCTGGATCACGCTGTCGCGGGTGATGCCTTCGAGGATGCTGCCGGTCAGCGATGCCGTGATGATGCTGCGTCCTTCTGCACCAGGAACACGTTCATGCCGCCGAGTTCTTCGACGTAAGTGTTCGTTTCGGCATCGAGGAACAGCACCTGGGCGCAGCCGTTCTCGACGGCTTCGCGCTGCGGCAACAGGGACGAGGCGTAGTTGCCGCCGCACTTGGCCGAACCGGTACCGCCGCGGCCTGCGCGTGCGTAGCCGCGCGAGATCCAGATCGAAATCGGCTTGATGCCGCCGTTGAAGTAGGCGCCGGCGGGGCTGGCGATCACGTAGTAGGCCACGCGAAGGGCAGGGCACACGCGGAGGAAATCCTCGTTGGCGATCATGAAAGGCCGGATGTACAGGCTCGATTCGCCGCCACCCGGCACCAGCAGCCGCTACTTCGAGCTGATCAACGTCAGCCACGACGCGGTGGTGTCGGTCACCGAAGCGCGACCGGGCGGGGCACAGGGTTCGATTGCGCTGTCGCCGCTGCGCGGCGGCCACCACACCGCCATGCTCGAACTGGCCAGTGCGCCCTGCATCCGCGATTTCCGAATCGGCTTGCGCGACGGCCGCACGCTAATCTATCGCGACATCAACGTCTGCCGAAGCCGCGGGTTGTACGTGCGGACTGCGGATATGCAAAGCGAGTCGCGGGATCTGGCGGACGCGGCGGCCGAGGGTGGTGAGTGATCAGGGTACCGATAGACCATCGCCGACCTCGGCGCTCGGACGCCTGCCTCATTCGTGCCGCCGACAGTGCGTCGTACGTGACAGCACGCCTCTCGACACGCGGCCCCGCCATGTGTGGACGCGTTTCACGTCCCAGCGGCCACCATGCGGTGTCCAACCATCGAGCGGCCCGCATGCAACCCACCGACAAGGCCGCGTACGCCGCGGCGCTGAGCGACCTGGAAACGGAGCTGAAACGCATCGAAGGCAAACAGGACGCCAAGTTGCGCAAGATCGCGACGCTGTGCAACGCGGCGCTCGCGCTGCGCGACCAGCTCGAGCAGAGCGGTGACGTGGTGTGGTTGAACCAGCAGCTGCACCGGATTGCCAGCGCGCACGGCTTGCCGGACGAATGCGTGCTGGAGGACGACCAGACCTTCGCCGGTCAGACGCTCGACACCACCGACAACTCCGCCTCTTCGAACACGTAAGGCACGCCCATGAACTGCAGCGGCAGCTGCCCGCTCAGCCGGCTGGAGTGCGAGCGCTTGAGTTCTTCGAGAAACGCACGCCGCTGATGCAGCGGCACGACGATGCGTCGCGGCTGGATGCCCGCGATGAGCATCGTCATGATCCGCGCTTCGATGACCGGAAGAATCGGCGCGCTGGGTGTTCCGTCAGGCATGCCAGCACTGTGAATGGGCGTCGCCGCTGCTTCTGTGCGGCAACGCGCTTTGCAGGCGTCGCCGTCGACGACGTCGGTGCGCGGCACGCGTGCGTCGCTCATGCCGCGAGCGGCACGATGCGATGCAGGCCGCCGAGAATCGGCGCCTGCAGGATGCGGTAGGCATCGCGATCGAACTGGCCCACGCTGCCACGGATGCGGCGCGCGGCGGTGAGGGTGTCGGCGCTGCCGAGGTACTGCCAGTCCAGCACCACGTGGTACTGCCGCATGTCGGTGCCGCGCTCCTCCAGTGCCACCGCGCCGCGCCAAGGCCAGGCGGAGACCTGGCGCTCTTCGAGCGCATCGCGCAGCCGCTGTTCGTGATCTCCCAGCGGCTCGGCACCGTGGCAGGCGCCGGCGCACTGCTTGAGCATCGCGCGGAAGCACGGCCGACCGGCGACGCCACGTTCGATGCCGAGCAGCGTGTAGCAGAGCTGGTGGGTGTCGGCGATGCGGCGCAACGCGGACATCGCCGATCGCGGACTGGAGTACAGCCCGTAGACCATGAGCGCGCGTGCGGGGTCGAGTTCCGCCGAGTTCACCACGGTGACCGCACCGCGGTGCAGCTGCAGCGAGAACTGGCGCGTCGTGCGCCGCAGCTTGCGGTTGTAGAGCGGCTGCTGGGCCTTGATCAGCTGCGCTTCGAGCAGCTGCGCGCCGATGTCGCCGGCCGTGCGCACGTGCGAGATGCGCCGCGACTGCCGCAGCAGCATCGACTCCTCGGGCGTGCGCAGGTGATCCATGACCCGGCCACGGATGTCGACCGACTTGCCGATGTAGAGCGGCAGCACGTCGCCCTCGGGCCCATGGAAGGTGTAGACGCCCGGCGCGCGGGGCAAGGCGTCGATCTCGCCACGCAGGTGCTCGGGATATTCGTAGAGCTTGGCGGCTTCCCGCCGGCGGTCACGCACCGGGCGCATGGCACACCGGCAGGCCGGGCACATGGACGTTGCGGGCGATGCGAAGACCCGGTGATTCCTGCAGGCCCGGGGGCGACCACGCGATTGCCGTACAGCGGGCGCGGATTACCGAGCAGACGAAGACAGGAGGGAAGGATGACGCGAACGGATCGATCAACGGGGCACGACGGGACTGGAAGGCTGCGCACCGTGCACGCAAGCGGTCTCACAGCGTGAGATCACACCGATCGACCGGCACGCGTGGACCGCGCCCGAACCGTCGCGAACGCAGCGAATATCGGCCGGCAGATTCGCGGCTGCACCACATGCGCGCACCTAGCGTCCAGACTCCTGACCGCTTCGAGGCATGCGACATGGCGACCGCTCAACGGATCCACAGGCTTGTGCTGTCCACCGCCGTCCTGGCATCACTGGCGGCCGCGCCGGCCTTCGCGCAGCAGGGCGACGGCACCGATACGGCCGTCCGCCACACGGTGTTCAAACCCGGACCATCGGACCCGACGCCCGAACGTCTGCAGGCCATCCAGCTGCCCGAGGGCTTCGAGATCGGCGTGTTCGCATCCGGCCTGTTGAATCCGCGCATTCTTGCCGTGCACCCGGCCGGGCACATCTACGTCTCCCGGCGCGAGCAGGGCGACGTGCTGCTGATGCACGACGCCGATGGTGACGGCCGCAGCGACGGCGCGCCGGTCCCCGTCCTGCATCGGCCCGATGCGCATGGTCTGGCGGTCCACGGCGACCATCTCTACGTCGTGACGGTCAAGGAGCTGCTGCGCGCGCCGATCCAGGCCGATGGCCGTCTCGGCGAGGCTGAACTGCTGCTCGACGACCTGCCCGACGGCGGACAACACCCGAATCGCACGCTGGCGTTCGGGCCGGACGGCAAGCTCTATCTGAGCGTCGGCTCCACCTGCAACGCGTGCAACGAGACCAATCCCGAACACGCCACGCTGTTGCGGATGGAGCCCGACGGCACCTCGCGCAGCATCTTCGCCTCGGGCCTGCGCAACACGATCGGCCTCGGCTGGCAGCCGCAGACGGGCGAGCTGTGGGGCATGGACCACAACATCGACAGCCTCGGTGACGACGCGCATGCCGAGGAACTCAACCGCATCGAACTGGGCAAGCAGTACGGCTGGCCGCACGTCTTCGCAGACGGCGGCCTGCATCCGCAGACCACGCCGGTCGGCGGCATCACCAAGGCGCAGTGGCGCGACATGAGCGAGCCCATGGTCATGGGCTACACGCCGCACGCCGCGCCGATGCAGATGGCCTTCTATCGCGGCCAGGCGTTCCCGGCGGCCTACCAGGGCGACGCCTTCGTCGCGATGCGCGGCTCGTGGAACCGCAAGCCCGCTGCCGGCTACGAGATCGCCCGCGTGGAATTCGAGAACGGCAAGCCGCGCGCGATCGAGCCCTTCGCCACCGGCTTTCTTGTCGACGATGGCAACGCGCAGATCGCACGGCCGGTCGGCCTGGCCGTCCTGCCGGACGGGTCACTGCTGATGAGCGACGACGGCAACGGCACGATCTATCGCATCGCCTACACCGGCGCACCGGCGCGCAATACGCGTGGCTCACGCGCGGATGCGCCGGTTCCCGCCGGCCCGATGCAGCAGCAGGCCAGCAAGGGACACAGCGTGCCCCTGGCCTTCGATCGACCGGAAACGCGTGTGCGTCGCGACGCGGACATGTCCGTGCAGTCGCAGGCGTTTGCCGACGGCCAGCCGATCCCCTCGCGTCACAGCGAGTACGGCGAAGGCGTGTCGCCGGCGCTGCGCTGGCAGCCGGTCGAAGGTGCGCAGTCCTATGCGCTGATCATGGAAGACCGGGACGCGGCGATGCCGAGACCCTTCGTGCACTGGGTGGCCTGGAACATTCCGGCGGCGATGACGGCGCTGCCCGAAGGTCTGGCGAAATCGCCGCGTCTGACCGATCCGGAAGACCTGCGGCAGGGCCGCAACAGCTACGGCGCGACCGGCTACTACGGTCCCAAGCCGCCGCCGGGCACGGGCGTGCATCACTACCACTTCCAGGTGCTGGCCCTCGACCGCATGCTGGACGTCGCACCGGGATCGGATCGCGACACGGTGCTGGACGCGGCACGCGGCCATGTCATCGGCAAGGCGCGCGTGATCGGGACCTATGCAGCGCCGCCGGCCGAGTAAGTGAGTGTCGGAGATCAAGCGTGACAGCGCGTCTGCGTCCCGCCTACGACGAGCGCCCGGCGGAAACTCGCGGGCGCCGCAGTTCCAGCATTGAAGGACTGGCGTCCTGGAAACGCAAAACGGCGCGATTGACCGCGCCGGCGCCTGTTGCCTCGCAGGGAAAGGCGTCCCGTCTGATCGTGCGCGGATCGAGGACGGGACGCTTCGACGTCAGGCGAGCATCCGCACCTTCGGCTCGCGCGCCCACTGCCGTGTCTTCGCGGCCGCAATGAAGGCCTTGGTGTCCGTAGCCGACAGCACGCCGCCGTCCGGCTTCACGCCGCCGGCCTTGAGGACCGCCTGCGCGCCTTCGTCCGCGGCGATCGCCTTGAGGTGACCGAAGGCGTCGCGCACCCAGTCGACGGCCGCGGCTTCGCGGGTGAGCTGCCTGCCGCCATCGGCCGAAAGCACCAGCGCGACCGCGTCGAAGACCGTCGAAGGCGTGCCGGCAAGCTGGCCGTCGGCCGGCAGACGCGTGCCGTCCGACAGCTTCGCGCCGCCAAGCTTCGGCGCGACGATCTTCACCGTCGCGCCGTCGGCCTCGGCGGCCTTGCGCAATGCCTTGACCGTCCCCGCGTCCGAACCGTCGTGCACCAGGATGCCGACGCAGCGGCCCTGCAGCGTGTCGCGCATGCGGTCGATGATGCGCAGGGCAGGCGAGAGCGGCATGTCCTTCGCCTCGACACGGGCCTCGGGCGCGGGCGGCAGCGCGTCCATGCCGAGGCCATCGGCGACGCGCTGCGCAAGGTCCGCATCGACATGGCGCAGATGGCCGACCACGGCCTCGCGCACGTGCGCAGTCTCGACCTTGGACAGTTCGAACACCAGCGCGCTCGCCATGTGCGCCTGCTCGATCTCGCTCTGGCTGCGGAAGAACAGGCGCGCCTGGCTGTAATGGTCGGCGAAGCTGTCCGGACGCACACGGCCCTTGGCGCCGTCGTCGACGGTCGCATGATGGCGATAACCGGCCTCGCGCGAGGCGCGCGGGCTGTCGGCCTGCAGCGAACTGGGCTCGTAGTTCACCCGGCCCTTGGGAATCTGCATCTGCATGTGGCCGTCGCGCTGGTTGTTGGCGAACGGGCACTTGGGCGCATTGACCGGAATCTGGTGGAAGTTCGGTCCGCCCAGACGTGAGAGCTGCGTGTCGAGATACGAGAACAGACGGCCCTGCAGCAGCGGATCGTTGCTGAAGTCGATGCCCGGCACGATGTTGGCCGGGCAGTAGGCCACCTGTTCGGTCTCGGCGAAGAAGTTGTCCGGCCAGCGGTCCAGCGTCATCCGGCCAATGACCTGCAGGGGCACGAGTTCCTCGGGAATCAGCTTGGTCGCATCGAGATGATCGAACGGGAACGCATCGGCCTCGTCTTCGGTGAACAGCTGCACCGCGAGATCCCAGGCGGGGAAGTCGCCGTTCTGGATGGCCTCGAACAGGTCGCGCCGATGGAAGTCGTTGTCGGCGGCCTGCAGCTTGAGGGCCTCGTCCCACACCGTGGACTGGATGCCCAGCACGGGCCGCCAGTGGAACTTCACGAAGGTGCTGTTGCCGTCGGCATCGAGCAAGCGGAACGTGTGCACGCCGAAGCCTTCGATGGTGCGCAGCGAGCGCGGGATCGTGCGGTCGCTCATCGCCCACATGATCATGTGCATGGTTTCGGGCGTCAGCGACACGAAGTCCCAGAACGTGTCGTGCGCACTGGCCGCCTGCGGAAATGCGCGGTCGGGCTCCATCTTCACCGAGTGCACGAGGTCCGGAAACTTCATCGCGTCCTGGATGAAGAACACCGGGATGTTGTTGCCCACCAGATCCCAGTTGCCTTCGGGCGTGTAGAACTTCACCGCGAAGCCGCGCACGTCGCGCGGCGTGTCGACCGAACCGGCGCCGCCGGCGACGGTGGAGAAGCGGGTGAACACCGGCGTCTTGACGCCGACCTCGGTGAGGATGCGCGCAGTGGTGTACTGCGACAGCGACTGCGTGAGTTCGAACGTGCCGTGCGCCGCGCTGCCGCGTGCGTGGACAATGCGCTCGGGAATGCGCTCGTGATCGAAGTGGGTGATCTTCTCGCGGAGGATGAAATCCTCCAGCAGCGTCGGCCCGCGCGGCCCGCCGGACTTGAGCGAGTTCTGGTTGTCGGCGACCGGAATGCCCTGGTTGGTCGTCAGCTGCGGATGCGAGCCACCGGCCTGCTGCTGCAGCTCGTCACCGTTGCCGCGCAGGTCGGCGGTGGCGGGCGCAGCCTTCGATATGCGGGTGTCGGGCTGCCGGGCAGACACGCGGGACGACTTGGGGGCTGGCGACTTGCTGGCCATGACGGGCTCCGACGAAAGGTCGGGCGAGCGTGGTGTCCTGCCTGTGAGGTGCGTGTGCACTTCGCGCATTCCGTCACTACCGCGTGGCGCGGAGTCGAACGGGGCGCACATGCGATGCGGCCGCGTGCGCCGGCCGCCAGCGCCATCGAAGACACGTGACCGATCAGCGCACCGAACCGGCCGCGCGCAGGCAGACCTCGCGGATCGAATCGACGAGCTGCGCAGGCACCGGAATCTTTTCCTTGAGGATCGGCGCGACCGGTCCGACCAGCGCTTCGGTGAACGCACCGACGATGCAGGCCGCGGTGACATCGGCATCCTGCGCCGGGAATTCCCTGCGTTCGATACCGGCCAGCAGGATGTCGCGGAACACGTCGCCGAAGCGGCGACGGCCGCGGATACGTTCGGCGTCCACTTCCGGGTCCACCGGCTCGGCGATGAAGGCATAGGCCAGCGCCGGACCGGCGAGGGCGCGACGCACGAAGGCTTCGATTGCGGCGCCCAGTTGTTCGCGGGCATCGGTGTGCGCGGCGGCCGCGCCCCGCAGGATCACGATCTCCGCATCGATGGCCGCGGTCAGCACTTCGACGAACAGCTCGGTCTTGGACGGGAAGTAGCGATAGATCAGCCCGGTCGACACGCCGGCCTCGGCGGCGACGGCGGCCACCTGCGCCTCGCGGAAGCCGCCCACGGACACCAGCGTGCGCGCGGCCTGGACGATCCGCTCGCGGTTGCGGGTCAGCCGCGCTTCCATCAGGTCCGAACGCCGGTAGCTCAAAATCCTGATCCTCGGTTCAATTCTTGAATTCTAGTTCAATTCTTCCCCGGAACCCGCTAGCCTGTGCGCATCGGACCACCGCGCAGGCGCGCTGCCGTGCGGGTCGTCGTCCCCGGGAACCTGGAGTCCAGCATGCGTATTCCGTCCATCGATTTCCAACTCGGCGAAGAGATCGAGATGATCCGCGAGTCCGTGCAGGACTTCGCCGCGCAGGAGATCGCGCCGCTCGCCACGCATGCCGACGAGGCCAACCAGTTCCCGCCGGCGCTGTGGACCAAACTCGGCGCGCAGGGCCTGCTGGGCATCACCGTCGAAGAGGAGTACGGCGGCACGGGCCTGGGCTATCTGGCCCATGTGGTCGCGATGGAGGAGATCTCGCGCGCCTCGGGCGGCATCGGCCTGTCCTACGGCGCGCATTCGAACCTGTGCCTCAACCAGCTGCGCAAGAACGCCACCGAGGCGCAGAAGCAGCATTACTTGCCGAAGCTGTGCAGCGGCGAACACGTCGGCGCGCTGGCGATGAGCGAGCCCGGCGCAGGCTCGGACGTGGTCGGCATGAAGCTGCGCGCCGAGCTGCGCGGCGACCGCTACGTGCTCAACGGCAACAAGATGTGGATCACCAACGGCCCCGCCGCCGATGTGCTGGTGGTCTATGCGAAGACCGATCCGGACGCCGGCCCGAAGGGCATCACCACCTTCATCATCGAGAAGGGCTTCAAGGGCTTTTCGACCGCGCAGAAGCTCGACAAGCTCGGCATGCGCTCGTCGGACACCTGCGAGCTGGTGTTCGAGGATTGCGAGGTGCCGGTCGAGAACGTGCTCGGCGAGGTCGGCGGCGGCGTCAAGGTGCTGATGTCGGGTCTGGACTACGAGCGGCTGGTGCTGTCGGGGGGTCCGCTGGGCCTGATGGCCGCGGGCCTCGATGCGGTGCTGCCGTACGTGCACGAGCGCCACCAGTTCGGCGAGGCCATCGGCAACTTCCAGCTGATGCAGGGCAAGGTCGCCGACATGTACGTCGCCTACAACGCCTGCCGCGCCTACGTGTACGCCGTGGCGAAGGCGGCCGACGCCGGCAGGATCACCCGCCAGGACGCCGCGGGCGTGATCCTCTACGCCGCCGAGAAGGCGACGTGGCTGGCCGGGCAGGCGATCCAGGCGCTGGGCGGCAACGGCTACATCAACGAGTATCCGGTGGGCCGCCTGTGGCGCGACGCCAAGCTCTACGAGATCGGCGCGGGCACGTCGGAGATCCGGCGCATGCTGATCGGCCGCGAACTGTTGCGCCAGACCAGCTGAAGGATCATTGATGGCCATCCTGCAGAGCCGGATCGACCCGGCCGGTGAGAGTTTCCAGACCAATGCCGCGGCGATGCAGGCGGCGGTCGACGATCTGCGCGCCACGCATGCGCGCATCGCCCAGGGCGGCAGCGAGGCCGCGCGCGAGAAGCACCGCAAGCGCGGCAAGCTGCTGGCGCGTGATCGCATCGATGCCTTGATCGATCCCGGCGCGCCGTTCCTCGAGGTCGCGCCGATGGCGGCGCACGGCATGTACGGCGGCGAGGTGCCCAGTGCGGGCGTCGTCGCCGGCATCGGCCTGGTCAGCGGCGTCGAATGCATGATCGTCGCCAACGATGCGACGGTGAAGGGCGGCACCTACTACCCGATGACGGTAAAGAAGCATCTGCGTGCGCAGGAGATCGCGCAGCAGAACCGCCTGCCGTGCATCTATCTGGTCGATTCCGGCGGCGCCTTCCTGCCGATGCAGGACGAGGTGTTCCCCGATCGCGACCATTTCGGCCGCATCTTCTACAACCAGGCCAATCTGTCCGCGCAGGGCATTCCGCAGATCGCCTGCGTGATGGGCTCGTGCACCGCCGGTGGCGCCTACGTGCCGGCGATGAGCGACGAGACGGTGATCGTCAAGGAGGAGGGCACGATCTTCCTCGGCGGCCCGCCGCTGGTAAAGGCGGCGACGGGCGAGGAGGTCGATGCCGAATCGCTGGGCGGTGCCGATGTGCATACGCGCATCTCCGGCGTGGCCGATCACTTCGCCGAAGACGATCTCGATGCGCTGGCGCGCGTGCGCGACATCGTCGCCTCGCTCAACTGGCGCAAGCTGGGCGAGCTGCAGATGCGGCCGTCCGAAGAGCCGCTGTATCCGGCCGAGGAACTCTACGGCGTGATTCCGGCCGATACGCGCAAGCCGTATGACGTGCGCGAAGTGATCGCGCGTCTCGTCGACGGCTCGCGCTTCGAGGAATTCAAGGCGCGCTACGGCACCACGCTGGTCACGGGCTTTGCGCATCTGCATGGCCATCCGATCGGCATCGTCGCCAACAACGGCATCCTGTTTTCCGAGAGTGCGCTCAAGGGCGCGCACTTCGTCGAGCTGTGCGCCAAGCGCGGCATCCCGTTGCTGTTCCTGCAGAACATCACCGGCTTCATGGTCGGCAAGAAATACGAGAACGGCGGCATCGCGCGTGATGGCGCGAAACTCGTGACAGCGGTCGCCTGCGCGAAGGTGCCGAAATTCACCGTCGTCATCGGCGGCAGTTTCGGTGCCGGCAACTACGGCATGAACGGCCGCGCGTACTCGCCGCGTTTCCTGTGGATGTGGCCCAACGCCCGCATCGGCGTGATGGGCGGCGAACAGGCGGCCGGCGTGCTGGCCACCGTGCGCCGCGACAGCATCGAGGCCAAGGGCGGCACGTGGTCGGCGGAAGACGAGGACGCGTTCAAGGCGCCGATCCGCGAGCAGTTCGAACAGCAGGGTCATCCGTACTACGCCAGCGCACGCCTGTGGGACGACGGCATCATCGACCCGGCCAAGACCCGGCGCGCACTGGGGCTGGCGCTGTCGGCGGCGTTGAACGCACCGAACGAAGAGACGACGTTCGGCATCTTCCGGATGTGACCGGGCGCGACGAGGACACGCAATGACCGACACACCGAACATCGCGATCGAGCGCAAGGGCGCCGTGGCGACCCTGTGGATGGATCGCCCCGAGCGACACAACGCGTTCGACGAGCACCTGATCGATGCGATCGATCGCGGCCTGCAGACGCTGGGCGCGGACGACAGCGTGCGCGTCGTCGTGCTCGCCGGTCGCGGCCGCAGCTTCTCCGCCGGCGCCGATCTCGACTGGATGCGCCGCGCGGCCGACTACGACGTGGTGCGCAACCGCGACGAAGCCGAAGCCCTTGCGCGCATGCTGCGCCGCCTGGCGGAACTGCCCAAGCCGACGATCGCGCGCGTGCATGGCGCGGCGATCGGTGGCGGGCTGGGCCTGGTCGCGGCTTGCGACATCGCGGTGGCCAGCGACAAGGCGATGTTCGCGACGTCCGAGGTCAAGTTCGGCCTGATTCCCGCGACGATCGGCCCGTACGTGCTGCGCGCGATCGGCCCGCGCCAGGCCGCGCGCTACTTCCTGACGGCCGAACTGATCCAGCCGGCGAAGGCACTCGAGATCGGGCTGTTGCATGAAGTCGTCGCCGACGACGCGCTCGACGCCACCGTCGACACGCTGGTGCAGGCGCTGGCGCAGGGCGGCCCGAATGCGCAGGCCGAATCCAAGCGGCTGATCCGCGATCTCGATGGCCAGACCATCGGCGATGCGCTGATTGCCGACACGGCCGCGCGCATCGCCGGCATCCGCGCCACCGACGAAGCACGCACGCGGCTGGACGCCTTCCTGTCCGCACGCCGCGCAAAGGACGCCCGATGAGCCCTGCAATGACCGGAGGCGCGCTGTTCGACACGGTGCTGATCGCCAATCGCGGCGAGATCGCGTGCCGCATCATCGCGACCTGTCGCCGGCTCGGCATCCGCACCGTCGCGGTGTATTCCGACGCCGACCGCAACGCGCGCCATGTGCGTCTGGCGGACGAGGCCGTGCACATCGGCCCATCGGCGGCGCGCGAGAGTTACCTGCGCGCCGACAAGCTGCTGGATGCCGCACGCCGCACCGGTGCACAGGCGATCCACCCCGGCTACGGCTTCCTGTCCGAGAACGCCGCGTTCGCGCAAGCCTGCGCCGATGCCGGCGTGGTCTTCATCGGTCCGAAGCCGTCCTCGATCCAGGCGATGGGCGACAAGCGCGAGGCCAAGGCGCTGATGCAGGCCGCGGGCGTGCCGGTGACGCCGGGCTATCACGGCGACAACCAGGAGCCCGCGTTCCTGCAGCAGCAGGCCGATGACATCCGCTACCCGGTGCTGATCAAGGCCAGCGCCGGCGGCGGCGGCAAGGGCATGCGTCTGGTCGAGAAACGCGAGGACTTCGCGGCGGCACTGCTGTCGTGCCAGCGCGAGGCCGAAAGTTCGTTCGGCGACGCGCGCGTGCTGATCGAGCGCTACATCGTGCGGCCGCGCCATGTGGAGATGCAGGTCTTCGGCGACCGCCACGGCAACGTGGTGCATCTGTTCGAGCGCGACTGCTCGGTGCAGCGGCGTCACCAGAAGGTGCTGGAAGAAGCGCCCGCGCCCGAGTTGAGTGACGCGCAGCGCGAGGCGATGGCGCAGGCTGCCGTCGCCGCAGCGCGCGCGGTCGATTACGTCGGCGCCGGCACGATCGAGTTCATCGTCGGCGAAGCAGGCGACTTCCATTTCATGGAAATGAACACCCGGCTGCAGGTTGAACATCCGGTCACCGAACTGGTCACCGGCATCGACCTCGTCGAATGGCAGTTGCGCGTCGCGGCCGGCCAGCCGCTGCCGCTGCGTCAGGATCAGATCCACCATCGCGGCCATGCGATCGAAGCGCGCCTGTACGCCGAAGACGCGCTCAAGGGTTTCCTGCCGTCAACCGGCACGCTGCAGGTCATGCAGTTCCCCGAAGCGACCGCGCACGTGCGTATCGACACCGGCGTGGAGCAGGGCGACGCGATCAGCCCGTGGTACGACCCGATGATCGCCAAGCTGATCGTCTGGGACGAGGACCGTCCGCATGCGCTGCAGCGTCTGCGGCAGACCATCGATGCGGTGCGCGTCGTCGGGGTCACGACCAACGCGGTGTTCCTCGGCCGCCTCGCGCGCCAGGCGGATTTCGCCGCGGCGCGTCTGGATACCGGACTGGTCGCGCGCGAGATCGACACACTGCTGGCGCCGCTGCCGGAAGCCGACGATGCGGTGTGGATGCTGGCAGCGCTCGGGTTGTGGGCACGGACGCGTGCATCGCCGACCGATGCGAATGCCTCGCCCTGGGCGCTGCGCGACGGTTGGCGCATCGGTGCCAGCGCGCCGCGCTACATCGAGCTGTCCGCCGGCGGCGAAACGCGCAGGCTCGCCCTGCAGCCGCATGCCGATCATGTGGAGATCGGTTTCGATGGCGCGCCGTTGCATGTGGCGACCGTTGCATGGTCGGCGCCGACGCTGACCGCCGCCCTCGACGGCGTGCGTCGCAACGTCGACGTGCTGGTGCAGGGCACGCAGGTGGTGCTGTATCGCGGCGAAGACCGCTACGTATTCGAGCATGTCGATCCGCTGCATCGCCACGCCGGTGCCGAAGCGCACGCCGGCGCGGTCGTCGCACCGATGCCCGGACGCATCGTCGAGCTGCTGGCACCGCTCGGGACGAAGATCGCCAAGGGCACGCCGCTGCTGGTGATGGAAGCGATGAAGATGGAGCACACGCTGCAGGCGCCGCACGATGGCGTGGTCAAGGCGTTCCTCGCACGCCAGGGCGATCTGGTCGCCGACGGCGCGGTGCTGGTCGATTTCGTCGACGGCGATGCGGAGACTGCGGCATGAGCGACTTCGTCCGCGTCGTCGAAGTCGGCCCGCGCGACGGCCTGCAGAACGAGCATGCGCTCGTGCCGGCCGCGACCAAGATCGCGCTGATCGACCGGCTGTCGGCCTGCGGCTTCCAGGTCGTCGAAGCCACCAGCTTCGTCAGCCCCAAGTGGGTGCCGCAGCTCGCGGATGCCGAGGACGTCCTCGCCGGCATCCAGCCGCGCGAAGGCGTGGCCTATCCGGTGCTGGTGCCCAACGCGAAAGGACTGGAGCGTGCGCTGGCCGCCGGCGTGCGTCACATCGCGGTGTTCACCGCCGCGTCGGATGCGTTCAACCTCAAGAACACCAACATTGATGTCAACGGCTCGCTGGAACGGCTGACGCCCGTCGTCGAGCAGGCACGCGCTGCCGGCGTGTCGGTACGCGGGTATGTATCGACCGTGCTCGGCTGTCCTTATCAGGGCCACGTGCCGCTGGGCGACGTGGTGCGCGTGGCCGACGCGCTGCATGCGATGGGCTGCGAGGAAATCTCGCTCGGCGACACCATCGGTGTCGGCACGCCGGCCAAGGCGCGCGAGATGCTGCTGGCCTGCGCACAGGCCGTGCCGATGGCGCAGCTCGCCGTACATTTCCATGACACCTACGGCCAGGCGCTGGCCAACGTGCTGGCGTGTCTGGAAGCCGGCGTACGCGTGGTCGACAGTGCCGTCGGCGGACTCGGCGGCTGCCCGTATGCGAAGGGCGCGAGCGGCAACCTCGCGACCGAGGATCTGCTGTACATGCTCGAAGGCCTGGGCCTGCGGACCGGCATCGATCTGCAGGCGGTGACCGACACGGCGGTGTGGATCAGCGGCGAGCTGGGACGCAAGCCGGCCAGCAAGCTCGCGACCGTGGCCCTGGCGAACGCTTGACGCACACGAAAACGGCCCGCGCTGCGGGCCGTTCCGATGCCACCTGCGCGCGGTCGATCAGACCAGACGCGTCAGCCAGCCGTGCCGATCCGGCGCGCGGCCGTACTGGATGTCGAGCAGGTCCTTGCGGATCGCCATCGTGACCTCGCCCGGCTGCGCATCCGCATCGCCCACGCTGAAGTCGTGGCCCTTGAGCACACCGATCGGCGAGATGCTGGCCGCGGTGCCGCAGGCGAAGACCTCGGCGATCTCGCCCGAACGGACGCCCTCGATCCACTCGGCGATCCCGACGCGACGCTCGGTCACGGTGTGGCCGCGATCGCGCAGCAGCTGAATCACGCTGTCGCGGGTGATGCCTTCGAGGATGCTGCCGGTCAGCGACGGGGTGATGACGCTGCCGTCCTTCTGCACCAAGAAGACGTTCATGCCGCCGAGTTCTTCGACGTAGGTGTTGGTCTCGGCATCGAGGAACAGCACCTGCGCGCAGCCGTTCTCGACCGCCTCGCGCTGCGGCAGCAGGGACGAGGCGTAGTTGCCGCCGCACTTGGCCGAACCGGTGCCGCCGCGGCCTGCGCGTGCGTAATCGCGCGACAGCCAGATCGAGACCGGCTTGATGCCGCCCTTGAAGTAGGCGCCCGCGGGGCTGGCGATCACGTAGTAGGCCACGCGACGCGCCGGACGCACGCCGAGGAAATCCTCGTTTGCGATCATGAAGGGGCGGATGTACAGGCTCGATTCGCCGCCGCCCGGCACCCAGGCTTCATCCGTCTGCACGAGCTGCTTGATCGATTCGACGAACAGGTCCACCGGCAGTTCCGGCAGCGCCATGCGGCGCGCCGAATGCTGCAGGCGACGGCCGTTTGATTCGGGACGGAAGGTCCACACCGAACCGTCGGCATGCCGGAACGCCTTCATGCCCTCAAAGATTTCCTGGCCGTAGTGCAGCACCGCGGCCGCCGGCGAGAACGTCAGCGGGCCGTAGGGGCGCACGTGTGCGTCGTGCCAGCCGTCTTCGACGGTCCAGTCGATCGCGACCATGTGGTCGGTGAAGTGGGTGCCGAAGCCCGGATCGGCGAGGATCTTCTCGCGGTCGGCCTGCGCGCGCGCCGCCTGCGACGGCACGATGCGGAAGGTGGGGAACGTGGTGTCGGTCATGCGCGGAACTCAGATGTGCAAGGCGTGGCCGAGTGCGCGCAGCGCGGCTTCCTGCACGGCTTCGCCCAGCGTCGGGTGGGGATGGATGGTACCGGCGATGTCCTCGAGCGTGGCGCCCATCTCGATGGACTGCACGAAGGCGATCGACAGTTCCGAGACCTGCACGCCGACGGCCTGCCAGCCGAGGATGCGGTGGTCACCCGCACGCGCGACCACGCGCACGAAGCCGTCGGTCGACTCCAGCGACATCGCACGGCCGTTGGCGGCGAAGGGGAACATCGAGGTCTTGATCTCGATGCCTTGCGCCTTGGCTTCGTCCGGCGACAGGCCGACGACGACGACTTCGGGATCGGTGAAGCACACCGCCGGGATTGCGGCCGGCATGAAGTGGCGCTTCTTGCCGCTGACGATCTCGGCGACGAGTTCGCCCTGCGCCATCGCGCGGTGCGCGAGCATCGGCTCGCCGGCAACGTCGCCGATCGCCCAGACGTTGCGCATCGAGGTCCTGCACTGGTCGTCGATCTTGATCGCCTTGCCGGCGAGATCGAGGCCCAGCGATTCGAGGTTGAAACCGTCGGTCTTCGGGCGACGGCCCACCGCGACCAGGATCTGGTCGGCGTCGAGCGTGAGCTCGGTGCCGTCGGGATCGCGCACGCGCAGCGCGCCGCCATCGGTCAGGCCCAGCACGCTGTGTTTGACCAGCACCTTGACGCCCGACTTCTGCAGGTGCGTGGCGACCGGCTTGGTCAGTTCGTTGTCGTAAGCCGGCAGGATGCGGTCCTGTGCTTCGACCACGGTCACCTCGCAACCGAGCTTGCGGTACACGGTGCCGAGTTCCAGACCGATGTAACCGCCACCGACGACGATCAGGTGCTTGGGCAGCGCGGTCGGCGACAGCGCTTCGGTCGACGAGATGACCTTGCCGCCGAAGGGCAGGAAGGGCAGTTCCACCGGCTCCGAACCCGTAGCCAGCAGCAGGTGCTCGCACTTGATGCGCAGGTTGCCGCCGTCTTCGCCGGCGCCCGCGACATCGACGGTCTTGCCGTCGACGATCGTGGCCCAGCCCTTGACCAGCTGCGCGCCGTTCTTCTTCAGCAGCGCACTGACGCCGCTGGTGAGCTTCTTGACGATGCCGGCCTTCCACTCGACGGTCTTGGCGATGTCGAGCGCAGGCGCCTGCACGGTGATGCCGAGCGGCGAAGTGCCGGCCGCGAAGGCTGCGGTCTTGGCGAATTCCTCGGCGGCATGGATCAGCGCTTTGGACGGAATGCAGCCGATGTTGAGGCAGGTACCGCCCGGGTTCACGCCTTCGACGACGATGGTCTTGACGCCGAGCTGGCCGGCGCGGATACCGGCGATGTAGCCGCCGGGGCCGCCGCCGATGACCAGCAGCTGGGTTTCGATCGTTTGAGTCATTCGGTCACTCCACGAACAGCAATGCAGGGGTCTCGATGCGACGACGGATCGCCTGCACGAATTCGGCCGCGTCCATGCCGTCGACGATGCGATGGTCGAACGAGGACGAGAGGTTCATCAGCTTGCGTGCGACCACCTGGCCGTCCTTGAACATCGGACGTTCGATGATGCGGTTGACGCCGACGATCGCGACTTCCGGATGGTTGATGATCGGCGTTGTGACGATGCCGCCGACCGGGCCGAGGCTGCTGATGGTGATGGTCGAACCCGACAGTTCCTCGCGCGTGGCCTTGCCGTCGCGCACCGCGGCCGCGAGGCGCGCGATCTCGCCGGCGGTCTGCCACAGGTCCAGCGATTCGGCATGTGCGATCACCGGCACCGACAGGCCCACCGCGCTCTGCGTGGCGATGCCGAGCTGCACGCCTTCGTAGCGGGTGACGATGTTGGCCTCGTCGTCGAACCGGGCGTTCATCTGCGGGAAGTCGCGCGCGGCGAGGATCACCGCGCGTGCCAGCAACGGCAGCAGGGTCAGCTTGCCGCGCGTCTTGCCCCAGCGCTCGTTGAGCTTCGCGCGCAGGACTTCGACTTCGGTGACGTCGATCTCTTCCACATAGGTGATGTGCGGAATGTTCGACCACGACTGCTGCATCTTCTGCGCGATCTTGCGGCGCAGGCCCATGATCTGGATCTGCTGCTCACCGGTGCGACGCGCATAGCCGCCGCCCGAAGCGCTACCGCCACTCGCCTGCGCCTTGCCACCCGCTTCGGCATAGGCGTCCAGATCGGCCTGCAGGATACGACCGCCCGGACCGGTAGCCGGCACGTAACGCAGTTCGATGCCCATGTCCCAGGCGCGGCGACGCACGGCCGGCGAGGCCAGCGGCTGCTCACCGGCAGCGAGCACGCTGTTGGTGATCGCGCCACGCGCTTCGGACTTCGCAGCCGGTGCGGGCGCGGCGCTCTTCGCGGGCGCGGCGGCAGGCGTGGGCTCGGCGGCCGGTGCCGGCTTCGGTGCTTCGACCTTCGGCGCTTCCGCCTTCGGTTCGGCGGGCTTGGCGGCAGCCGGTTCCGGCTCGGCCGCGCCGGCCTTCAGATTGCCGGCGCCTTCGACTTCCAGGCGGATCAGCTCGCTGCCGACGGCCATCATCTCGCCGGGCTTGCCGCCCAGCGAGACGACCGTGCCGGCGACGGGCGAGGGGATCTCGACCATGGCCTTGTCGGTCATGACCTCGGCCACGACCTGGTCTTCGGCGACGGTGCCGCCGACCTCGACCTTCCAGGCGATGACTTCGACTTCGGCGATGCCTTCGCCGATGTCCGGCATCTTGATGACGTGGTGTCCCATGGCTCAGTCCTCCAGCACGCGGTGCATCGCGTCGATGACCCGGGCCGGGCCCGGGAAGTAGTCCCATTCCTGCGCGTGCGGGTAGGGCGTGTCCCAACCGGTAACGCGTTCGACAGGCGCTTGCAGGTGATAGAAGCAGTGCTCCTGCACCAGCGCGACGAGTTCGGCGCCGAAGCCGCAGGTGCGCGTGGCCTCGTGCAGCACGATGCAGCGGCCGGTCTTCTTGACCGAGGCGACGATGGCGTCGAGATCCAGCGGCCACAGGCTGCGCAGGTCGATGACTTCGGCATCGATGCCGGCGTCTTCTGCCGCCGCCTGCGCCACCCACACCGTGGTGCCGTAGGTCAGGATGGTCACGGCCTGGCCTTCGCGGACGACGGCGGCCTTGTCCAGCGGCACCGAGTAGTAGCCTTCCGGCACCACGTTGTCGGCGTGCTTGGACCACGCGGTGACCGGGCGGTCGTGGTGACCGTCGAACGGACCGTTGTAGAGGCGCTTGGGCTCCAGGAAGATCACCGGATCGTCGTTCTCGATCGAGGCGATCAGCAGCCCCTTGGCGTCGTACGGATTCGACGGCATGACCGTGCGCAGGCCGGCCACGTGGGCGAAGATCGCCTCCGGGCTCTGACTGTGGGTCTGGCCGCCGTAGATGCCGCCGCCGCAGGGCGTGCGGAACACCAGCGGCGAGGTGAACATGCCGCCAGAGCGATACCGCAGGCGCGCGGCCTCGGACACGATCTGGTCGTAGGCCGGATAGATGTAGTCGGCGAACTGGATCTCCGCGACCGGGCGCAGACCGTAGGCGGCCATGCCGATCGCCGCGCCGGCGATGCCGCTTTCGGAAATCGGCGCGTCGAACACGCGCTGCTTGCCGTACTTGGCCTGCAGGCCGTCGGTGCAGCGGAACACGCCGCCGAAGTAGCCGACGTCCTCGCCGAAGATCACGACGTTGTCGTCGCGCTCCAGCATCACGTCCATCGCCGACCGCAGGGCCTGGATCATCGTCATCGGCGCGCTGCCGGTGGTCTGTACTGCTTGATCGCTCATGTGATCAGACTCCCAACTGCTGGCGCTGGAGGCGGAGGTGTTCGGGCATGTCCTTGTAGACGTCGTTGAACATGTCGGCCGCGCCGGGGCGGTTGTCGCTGCCGAGCAAGCCGTGGGTCTCGGCTTCCTTCAGTGCGCGCGAGATCTCGGCGTCGTACTCGCTGCGCGCGGTCTCGTGCTGTTCGTCGCTCCACAGGCCGCGCTTGATCATGTGCGCCTTGAGGCGCTCGATCGGATCGCCGAGCGGGAAGTGCTGGGCGTCGTCGGCGGGGCGGTACTTGGACGGATCGTCCGAGGTCGAGTGCGGACCGGCGCGGTAGGTGACCCACTCGATCATCGTCGCGCCGAGGTTGCTGCGCGCACGCTCGGCGGCCCAGCGCGAAGCGGCATAGACGGCCAGCAGATCGTTGCCGTCCACGCGCAGCGACGGAATGCCGTAGGCCGCGCCGCGTGCGGCGAAGGTGGTGTTCTCGCCACCGGCGATCGCCTGGAAGGTCGAGATCGCCCACTGGTTGTTGACGACGTTGAGGATCACCGGCGCGCGGTACACGTGACCGAACACCAGCGCGGCGTGGAAGTCGCCCTCGGCGGTGGCGCCGTCGCCGACCCACGCGGTCGCGATCTTGGTGTCGCCCTTGATCGCCGAGGCCATCGCCCAGCCCACGGCCTGGATGTACTGGGTGGTCAGGTTGCCGGAGATCGAGAAGAAGCCGGCGTCCTTGTACGAGTACATGATCGGCAGCTGTCGGCCCTTGAGCGGGTCGGCGGCGTTCGACAGGATCTGGCACATCATGCTGACCAGCGGCACGTCGCGCACGATCACGATGCCCTGCTGGCGATATGTCGGGAACTGCATGTCGCCATCGCGCAGCGCCAGCGTCTGGCCGACCGCGATGGCTTCCTCGCCGGTGCACTGGATGTAGAACGAGGTCTTCTTCTGGCGCTGCGCGATCAGCATGCGCGCGTCGAACGCACGCGTCTTGAGCATCGCGTGCATCGCGCGGGTCAGCACCTCGTCGGGGATGTCGGCGGCCCAGGGACCGACGGCGTCGCCGTTGTCGTCGAGCACGCGGATCAGCTGCCGGGTCAGCGGCATGGTCTGCTGGGCGGTCACGTCCAGCGCGGGCTTTTCGACCGCGCCGGCCGGGCTGAGCTGCAGATAGGAGAAGTCGGTGGCCTGGCCCGGGCGGGCGCTGGGCTCGGGCACGTACAGGCGCAGGGGCGCGCTGCCGGACGGATTCGGAGCGGTGGACATGTCAGAAGCCTCGCTGGACATGGAACATGGCGCTGGGGGCATGCCGGCGGCGGGGGGCGCTGGCGATGGCGGCGTGGCGGGCATCGGCGGGCGATGGCGTCACGGCGGCGGGCGCGTGGGGCGCACGCCGGAATGGTCGGGACGGTGCACAGTGCAAGAACGCTTCTCCCGGTCGGGCGGACGTCGGTCCGCGGTGTGCAAGGCGGTCCGCGACACGCGCATTCCGCCAGACGTGAAGTCTAAGGGCGGCACTGTTTATCGTAAATTTGTTTAATTGACTATGAGGTATCGTGAAATCCGATACCCGCCGGTCGCCGGAGCAGGCAGTGCAGATTCCCGCCAATATGTCGCTGCGCCAGTTGCGCTATTTCGCCGAGGCCGCCGAGTTGGGGCAGTTCTCGCAGGCCGCGCGCAAGCTGCACGTGTCCCAGTCGGTCATCACGACGGCCGTCGCCCAGCTCGAGACGCTGCTGGGGCTGCGCCTGTTCGACCGCATGCCGCACGGCGTGGTGCTGACCGCCGAGGGCCATCGCTTCCACCAGCACGTGCGCCACATCCTCGACACCTTGCAGGACGCATTGAGCGAGCCGATGTTCCTGGCCAACACGCTGGCCGGCACGGTACGCGTGGGGGCGTCCTACACGGTGCTGGGCTACTTCCTGCCGAGCCTGCTGGCGCGGTTCAAGCGCTCGTACCCGCAGGTGGAGATCGACCTGATCGACATGGACCGCACCGAGATCGAGAGGGGCGTGGCGGAAGGTGCACTCGATTTCGGCCTGTGCGTCATCTCCAACATGGTCCCGCCCTACGTGCTCAAGCGGCAGGTGCTGATCCAGTCGCGCCGCCAGTTGTGGCTGGCCGAGTCGCATCCGCTGGCGCAGCTGCCCGTGGTCGGACTGGCCGACGTGGCGCCGTATCCCTACATCATGCTCAAGGTGGAGGAGGGCGAGTCGTCGGCGATGCGCTTCTGGCAGTCGGCCGAGCACACGCCCAATGTCGCGTTCCGCACCTCGTCGCTGGAAGCGCTGCGCGGCCTGGTGGGCTACGGCTTCGGGGTGAGCATCCTGTCGGACATGGTCTACCGGCCGTGGTCGCTGGACGGGCGCCGGATCGATGTGCGCACGCTGTCGGACGCGATTCCGCCGATGGATGTCGGCCTGGTGCAGCGTCCGGACGCGGAACTGCCGGCGCCGGCGCATGCGCTGCAGCAGTTCCTGGTGCTGGCCTGTGGCGCCTGACGGACGATCGCCGTGAGTTCCAGGCGCAGCGGTTTCGCAGGCAACAAGGCCTACCTGCCGAGCAAGCCCTGCGCGGTCTGCGGCCGCACGATGACCTGGCGCAAGGCCTGGGCGAAGACCTGGGACGAGGTGCGCTACTGCTCGGAACGCTGCCGGCGCCAGAAGCATGCGCCGACGTCGGCCGATGGACCGGCCCATGGCTGATCAGGCGGTCCGCACGCTCGTTCTGGTGCTTGGCGACCAGCTCGATGCCGCCGCGGCCGCGTTCGACGGCTGCGATCCGGCGCGCGACGCGATCTGGATGGCCGAGGTCGCCGAGGAATCGACGCACGTGTGGTCGACGAAGATGCGCACCGCGCTGTTTCTCAGCGCGATGCGACATTTCGCCGCCGAACGCCGCGCGGCGGGTTGGACGGTGCACTACCGTGCGCTCGACGATGCGGAGAACCGCGGCACGCTCGCGAACGAACTGGCGCATGCGATCACGGCCTTGCGTCCCGCGGGCCTGCGCCTGACCGCGCCGGGCGACTGGCGCGTGCTGCAGGCCATCCGCGGCGCGGCGGGCGCGGCAGGCGTGCCGCTCCACATCGCGCCGGATCGGCATTTCTATTGCGACGTCCGCGACTTCGCACACTGGGCACGCGGCCAGTCCGAACTGCGGCTGGAAACCTTCTACCGCAACCTGCGCCAGCGCCACGGCGTGCTGATGGAGGCCGACGGGCCTGCAGGCGGCCGCTGGAATTTCGATACCGAGAACCGCGCGCCGTTCGGCCCGCAGGGCCCGGGCGCGACGCCGCTCCCACTGCAGATCGAACCCGATGCGATCACGCGCGAGGTGCTGGCGCTCGTGCGCACGCGCCTTGCCGATCATCCCGGCGCGCTCAACGGTTTCGCCTGGCCGGTGACGCGCACACAGGCGCTGGATGCGCTGACGCGTTTCATCGACGAACGTCTTCCGGCGTTCGGCCAGTGGCAGGACGCGCTGTGGCCGCAGGCGCCGTGGCTTTGGCACTCGCAGCTCGCGTCCGCGCTGAACCTCAAGCTGCTGTCGCCGCGCGAGGTGGTCGACGCCGCCGAGACCGCGTGGCGCGCAGGCCGGGCGCCGATCGCGGCGGTCGAGGGCTTCATCCGCCAGATCCTGGGCTGGCGCGAATACGTGCGCGGCGTGTACTGGACGCAGATGCCGCGCTATGCGGGATCCAATGCGCTGGACGCGCACGAGGATCTGCCCGCGTTCTTCTGGACTGGTGACGCGCCGATGCCGTGCCTGGCCGACGCCCTCCGGCAGACGCTCGACCTCGGCTATGCGCATCACATCCAGCGACTGATGGTCATCGGTCTGTACGCGCAACTGCTCGGCGTGGAACCGGCGCAGGTGCATCGCTGGTATCTGGCGGTCTACGTCGACGCGGTGGAATGGGTGGAGATGCCGAACGTGCTGGGCATGAGCCAGTACGCCGACGGCGGGCTGATGAGCAGCAAGCCCTACATCGCCAGCGGTCGTTACATCGAACGCATGAGCGCAGGCAGCTACTGCAGCCGCTGCGCCTTCGATCCAGGCCAGCGCACCGGACCGACCGCCTGCCCGTACACGCGGCTGTACTGGGATTTCATGCTCCGGCACGAAACGCTGCTGGCCGACAACTCGCGCACCCGCCAGCAGGTCCGCAGTCTGGAGCGGCTGGAGGCCGGCGAGCGTGCGGCGATCCGCGCCGAATCCGAGGCCTGGCGACGTACGCAGAGCTGAAGCGGCGCGCAGGCGCTTGCGTTAAAGTCGCCGCCCGGCTGCCTTGCAGCGCCCGCCTGCGACGACGACATGGTCAGGATTCTCGGCATTTCCGGCAGCCTGCGCGCCGGCTCGTTCAACACCGCGTTGCTGCATGCGGCCCGCGACGTGGCGGGCGAGGGCATCGAACTGGAAATCGCCACGCTGCACGGCATTCCGCTCTACGACGGCGACGCCGAAGCGGCCGACGGCATTCCGGCAGCGGTCGAGGCGTTAAAGGCGCAGATCCGCGCCGCCGACGGCCTGCTGCTGTCGACGCCGGAATACAACAACGGCATCCCCGGTGTGTTCAAGAACGCCATCGACTGGCTGTCGCGACCGGCCAGCGGCATCGGCGAACTGTTCGGCGGCCGCCCGGTCGCGTTGATCGGCGCCTCGGCCGGTGGCTTCGGCACCGTGCTTTCGCAGGCCGCGTGGCTGCCGGTGCTGCACACGCTGGGCGTCGACCACTGGTCGGGCGCCAGGCTGCTGGTTTCGCGCGCAGGCCAGACCTTTGCCGATGGCGTGCTGGTCGACGAAAAGGTGCGCCAGCAGCTGGCCGCGTTCGTGCAGGGCTTCGCCGCCGACATCGCCGCGCGGCGCTGATCGATGGACGCGATGCCGCCACCCGACGAAGCGACCTGGATGCGCCAGGCGCTCGCGCTTGCCGAACGCGCATCGCGCGAGGACGACGAGATTCCGGTCGGCGCACTGGTCGTCGGCCCGGATGGCGTGGTGATCGGCGAGGGCTGGAACCGCAACATCGCCGAACACGATCCCAGCGCGCATGCGGAGATCGTCGCGATGCGGCGGGCAGGGCAGGCGCTGGGCAATCACCGGCTGGTCGGCTGCACGCTCTACGTGACGCTGGAACCCTGCGCGATGTGCGCGATGGCGATGGTGCATGCGCGCGTATCGCGCGTGGTCTTCGGCGCCTTCGATCCGAAGACCGGCGCCGCCGGCAGTGTGTTCGACATGCTGGCCGACCCGCGGCACAACCATCGCATCGAGGTCACCGGCGGTGTGCTGGCGGATGTGGCCGGGCCGATGCTGACCAACTATTTTCGCGCCAAGCGCGGCTTGGCGCCGCGCTGAACTGAAAGCCCTCCCCCGCGAGCGGGGGAGGGTTGGGTGGGGGCGAAGCGTCCGACGATGCTGGAAACGAGATCGAGCGAAGAACATCTGGAGCCCTGCGAGCTCGGGACTTCTGCAACCTGAGCGTTTGCCTCCATCCCGACCTTCCCCCGCAGGCGGGGGAAGGTGCAAAGCGCACCTCAGATCAACGGACTGCGCCGATTGGCCTTGCGGTGCGCGTCGTCCATTTCCTCGTTGACCGCATGCACGGCCATCGAGGCTTCGCGCGCCAGCAGCAGGCTGGCGGCGAACATCGCCAGCACGCCGAGCGCGGCGAGGATGGTCGGCGCCTGGCCAAAGCGATGGTCGAAGAACGAGTCGCCGGCAACCGTCAGGCTGGTGCCGACGAAGCAGCTGATCGCCACGTACAGCAGCTGGCTGCCGCGCAGGATGATGCGGCTGCGGCGCCGCTGCAGCGCGATGCGCGCTTCGAGGATGCGACGGTCCTCGGTGTCGTGGCCGTCGTCGTCGGCGAGATCGCGCAGCAAGGATCGGGTGCGATCGATCACGCGCGCGAGCCGCGCGTTGGCGGTGCCGAGCAGGGACGCGGTGGCGGTCAGGAAGAACGCCGGCGCGAGCATCGCGGTGAGGATGGCGTAATGCGTCACGGAAGGATTCGACAGGATCTGGGAAGGGAACACGCAGGCGGCTCGTCGAGACGGCTGGGATATCATGCGCCGTCACTACGTGGAAGGCGAACGCACGCATGAATGCCGACAGGGCCAGCGAGGGCCGGTTGATCTGGATCGACCTGGAGATGACCGGACTGGATACCGATCACGACCAGATCCTCGAGATCGCCACCATCGTCACCGATGGCGAACTCAACATCCTCGCCGAAGGTCCGGAACTCGCGATCGTGCAGTCGCTGGACACGCTCGAAGCGATGGACGACTGGAACCGCGGCCAGCACCGGCGCTCGGGCCTGTGGCAGCGGTCGCTCGAACAGGGCGTCGGTCTGGCAGAAGCGCAGGCACGCACGCTGGAGTTCCTCAGGCTCTGGGTCGAGCCGGGCAAGTCGCCGATGTGCGGCAATTCGATCTGCCAGGACCGGCGCTTCCTGCACCGGCAGATGCCCGAGCTGGAGAAGTTCTTCCACTACCGCAATCTGGACGTCAGCACGCTCAAGGAACTCGCGCGTCGCTGGGCGCCGCAGGTGCTGGCGGGTTTCACCAAGCATTCGGCGCACACCGCGCTGAGCGACGTGCGCGATTCGATCGACGAACTGCGCCACTACCGGCGGCACTTGGCCGCGCTCGCGAGCCCCTGAGCGCCGGCAGCGGCGCGAATTCAGTCGCGTCGCAACTGCGGCGCGCCCGCCAGGGCATCGTTGGGCACGGCCTGCGTGCCCGGCGGCAGGTGGTGGTACATGTGCACGTCGCGCTGCGGGAACGGAATTGAGATGCCGCCCGCGTCGAAGCGCTTCTTGATCTGCTCGGTCAGCATGCACTTCACGCCCCACCAGTCGGCATTGGCGACGTGACAGGTCGCGCCAAGATTGACGCTGTTGTCGCCCAGCGAATAGACCACGACCGCCGGCGCCGGCTCGGCGAGCACGCGCGGGTCTTCCTGCATGATGCCGAGGATCACCGCGCGCGCGGTATCGATGTCGTCGGCGTAGCCGATGCCCACGACGACTTCTACGCGGCGGCGCGTGTCGGGCGTGAGGTTGATGATCGAATCGGCGGTGATCAGGCTGTTGGGCAGCACGATGAGCTGGTTGTCGGCGCCGCGCAGCTTGGTCTGGAAGATGCTCACGTCTTCCACCGTGCCGGTGACGCCGTTGATCGTCACCACGTTGCCCGCGCGGAACGGCTTGAGCGTCACCAGCATCACGCCTGAGGCGATGTTGGACAGCGAATCCTTGAGCGCCAGGCCGATCGCCAGGCCCGCGGCGCCGAGCACCGCGACCATCGAGGTCATCGGCACGCCAATCACCTGCAGCGAGGCGAGCACCAGCACCACCAATAGGATCACGTAGGCGACCTTGCGCAGGAAATGTGTCGCGGTGGGCTCCACGTGCGCGCGCGTGAGCCCGCGCTCGGCGAGGCCGGCAATCCACTTGGCGATGCGCAGTCCGATCAGGAACAGCAGCAGCGCGCCCGCCACGCGCAGACCCCAGGCCAACGCGATGTCTTCCCAGCCCGACGCCTGCAGGCGAGTCCACCAACGCTCCATCATGATTTTCCTCGAATCGCCCGGCGTCGCGGGCAGCGACGGCAGCTTAGGCGGCGCGGTGTTCCCAAAAGGTCAAACGGATCGGGGCATCTTTCTGCGAGGCGGATGCGTGCCGGCGAAGGAAGTGGGATGGGGACGGGCGACAGTCGTCGCGCTCCACCTGCCGACGGCGCGGTTCCAGAACGCAGTGCAATCCGCGTGCACCTGCGCGGTGCCATAAAAAAGAACGCCCAGGAGGTCCCGGGCGTTCCGATGACGCATGACGCAGTGATCAGCCGGCGTTCGCCTTCGACTTGGCCAGCTTGAGCCAGGTGTCGACGACCGTGTCGGGATTGAGCGACACCGACTCGATGCCTTCTTCCATCAGCCACTGGGCGAGGTCCGGGTGGTCGCTCGGGCCCTGACCGCAGATGCCGACGTACTTGCCCTTGGCGCGGGCGGCCTTGATGGCCATCGACAACAGCTTCTTGACCGCCGGGTCGCGCTCGTCGAACAGGTGCGCGACGATCGACGAGTCGCGGTCCAGACCGAGCGACAGCTGGGTGAGATCGTTCGAGCCGATCGAGAAGCCGTCGAAGATGTCGAGGAACTCGTCGGCCATCAGTGCGTTCGACGGCACTTCGCACATCATGATGATCTTCAAGCCGTCCTGGCCCTGCCTGAGACCGTTCTGCTCCAGCACCTCGACGACCTTGCGGCCTTCATCGAGCGTGCGCACGAACGGAATCATCACCCAGAGGTTCTCCAGGCCCATCTCGTTGCGGACCTTGAGCACGGCCTTGCACTCGAGCGCGAACGCATCGGTGAAGCTCGGATCGACGTAACGGCTGGCACCGCGGAAGCCGATCATCGGATTCTCTTCGTGCGGTTCGAAGTGCTTGCCGCCGATCAGGTTCGCGTACTCGTTGGACTTGAAGTCCGACAGGCGCACGATCACCGGGTTCGGCGCCACCGACGCGGTCAGCGTGGCGATGCCTTCGGCCAGGCGGTTGACGTAGAAGTCGACCGGATTGCCGTAACCGACGATCTTCTCGTCGATCTTCTTCTTCGTCTCGGCGTCCTGCTTCTCGTACTGCAGCAGCGCGTTCGGGTGGATGCCGATGTGCGCGGCGATAATCATTTCCAGACGCGCCAGGCCGATGCCGGCGTTGGGCAGCTGGCCGAAGTCGAACGCGCGCTCGGGGTTGGCGACGTTCATCATGATCTTCAGCGGCGCCTCGGGCATCGAGGTCAGATCGGTGGTGATGCGCTCGAAGGGCAGGATGCCGCTGTAGATGAAGCCGGTGTCGCCCTCGGAACAGCTGATCGTGACTTCCTGGCCGTCCTCGATCGTGTCCAGCGCATTGCCGGTGCCGACGACGGCCGGCACGCCCAGCTCACGCGCGATGATCGCCGCGTGGCAGGTGCGGCCGCCGCGGTTGGTGACGATGGCGGCGGCGCGCTTCATCACCGGCTCCCAGTCGGGATCGGTCATGTCGGCGACCAGCACGTCGCCGGGCTGCACGCGGCTCATGTCGTCGAGCGAACGCACCACGCGCGCCACGCCGGCGCCGATCTTCTGGCCGATCGCGCGACCTTCGCAGATCACATCGCCGCGCTTCTCCAGCGAGAAACGCTCGATCTGGGTGTTCTTGGCGCGCGACTTCACCGTCTCCGGGCGCGCCTGCACGATGAAGAGCTTGCCGCTGGCGCCGTCCTTCGCCCACTCGATGTCCATCGGGCGCTTGTAGTGCTCCTCGATGATCAGCGCCTGGCGCGAGAGCTCGTGCACGTCTTCATCGGTGATGGAGAACGCATTGCGCAACTCGACCGGCGTGTCCTCGACCTTGACGCGCTCGCCCGGCACGTCCGAATAGACCATGCGCAGCTGCTTGCTGCCGATGCCGCGACGCAGGATCGCCGGCTTGCCGGCCTTGAGCGTGGGCTTGTAGACGTAGAACTCGTCCGGGTTCACCGCGCCCTGCACGACCATCTCGCCCAGGCCCAGGCTCGAGGTCACGAAGACCACGTCGCGGAAACCGGATTCGGTGTCGAGGGTGAACAGCACGCCGGAGGCGCCGATGTCCGAACGCACCATCAGCTGCACGCCCGACGACAGGAACACGTCCTCGTGCTTGAAGCCGTGATGCACGCGGTAGGCGATCGCGCGGTCGTTGTAGAGCGACGCGAAGACTTCCTTGACCTTGTGCAGGACGTCGTCGGCGCCGGTGACGTTGAGGAAGGTCTCCTGCTGGCCCGCGAACGACGCGTCGGGCAGATCCTCGGCGGTCGCCGACGAACGCACCGCGACGGCGATCTCGCCGCCACCATTCTCGGCCGCCAGCTTTTCGTAAGCGGCGCGGATGTCGGCATCCAGATCGGGCTGCAGCGGAGCGTCGATGACCCAGCCACGGATCTCCTTGCCGGCTGCGGTCAGTGCGGCGACGTCCTCGACGTCCAGCGGCGCCAGGCGGTCGAAGATGCGCTGGTGCAGATCGTTGTGGGCGATGAAGGCCTTGAACGCGTCGGCCGTCGTGGCGAAACCACCGGGCACCGAAACGCCGAGCTTGGCGAGGTTGCCGATCATCTCGCCGAGGGACGAGTTCTTGCCGCCGACCTGCGCAAGGTCGGACAGGCGCAGGTCATGCAGCCACAGGATGTTGCTCAAGGGGAGACTCCGTGTCGCGGATAACGAGAGTGAGACCGGGCAGGCCCGGCGCGGAACCGCTATTTTAGCCACCCCGGGCGCGAAGACGCTCGTGAACGATCCGGTGTCGCGATGTCCAGCCCCCGTCCCGTGTTCTATGTCTCCGATGGCACCGGTATCACCGCCGAGACCATCGGACACAGCCTGCTGACCCAGTTCACCGGCACGCAGTTCAGCACCAACCGCATTCCCTTCGTCGATTCGCTCGAACGCGCCGCCGAGGTCGCCACCCTGATCCGCGCACGCGGCGAGGCCATGGGCGTGCGCCCGATCGTCGTCAGTTCCTGCGTCGATCCGGCACTGGCGATGGTGCTGGGCGAGAGCGGGGCGCTGGTGCTCGACGTCTTCGCACCGTTCATCGAGCCGCTGGAGCGTGAGCTGCTGGAAACCCGCGAGTCGCGCGTGGGCCGCGCGCACGGCATGGTCGATTTCGAGACCTACCACCGGCGCATCAACGCGATGAACTTCGCGCTGAGTCACGACGACGGCATGGCGACGAACTACGACGAGGCGGATGTGGTGCTGGTGGCCGTGTCGCGCGCCGGCAAAACGCCCACCTGCGTGTATCTGGCGCTCCACCACGGCGTGCGCGCGGCGAACTATCCGCTGACCGAGGAAGACCTCGAGCACGACCGCCTGCCACCGCGCCTGCGCGCGCATCGCAACAAGCTGTTCGGCCTGACCATCGACCCGGTGCGTCTGGCGCAGATCCGCCAGGAGCGCCGGCCCAACTCGCGCTACGCGCAGCTGGAGACCTGCAGGCGCGAAGTCACCGCCGCCGAAGCGCTGTTCCGGGCCGAGCGTCTTCCGTCACTGAGCACCACGCACACCTCGATCGAGGAGATCTCCAGCAAGGTCATGTCGACGCTGGGCATCGAGCGGGTGATGTACTGAGGGCCTGCGGCTAGCGTTCTTTTCGGCTAGGCGGGGCAGGGCCGGGCCGGCCGCCCAGGATCGGTTGCCTGCAACAGGCAATTGCCGATTCCAGCCCCATGCGACTTGCCACAGATGGGGGCGTGGACCCGCGATCCCCATCCCCGGACCGCGTGGTGTCTGCTGCCCGATTCATCGCCGCGGATGTAGCATCGGTCCATGCAGAAAGTCCTGACCCGCCATGCCAGACCTCCCACACTGGGCCGCTTCGGCTGGCTGATGGCGCTGTATGCGGAAAACCACGAACGCGCGGTACGCATATTTGATCCGGCGAGCCTCGCGCCCGGTCGATACCGTTCCGACGTGCCGGGCACCTTGCCGGTGTTGCTGGACGTGATCGCGCAGCACCCGTACACGACCGAGTTGCGTCTGAGCTACGCGATGCTCGATCCGGTGACCGGCGAACCGGACCCGTCCGCGCATCTGCGTCTGTACCGCGATGCGGGCCAGGTCGAAGCGACGCATTGCTATGTCGGACGCCGCTGGCAGGACGTCATCGGCATGTTTCCGCCGCCGGTCGAGGTCGTCGATCACCGCCTGCGCATGAACACGTTTCTGGGCAAGTGGCTGCAATATCTCGAAGACCAGAAACACGGGCTTGCATCTTTGCGTCCAAATCCGGAAGATGCGCGCCTCGATTGCAGCGAGGCCGGCGCCACCGGCTGAGACGTCCTCACCGACGGCACGATGCGAACGGCGGGAATGCGAAATTCCTTGTTGACGTTTCTGAAACGCAACACTAGAATTCGCGCTCCCAAACGTGGGGCCATAGCTCAGCTGGGAGAGCGCCTGCATGGCATGCAGGAGGTCGGCGGTTCGATCCCGCCTGGCTCCACCAAAATTTGTCCGGTGGTCGTTTACGGCCTGACCATCGGGATGACGCAAGACGGTTTTCAGCGTCCCCATCGTCTAGAGGCCTAGGACACCACCCTTTCACGGTGGACACCGGGGTTCGAATCCCCGTGGGGACGCCACTTTACAAACAGACGGGCAGCTCGCGAGAGCTGCCCGTTCTGCTTTCGTCCGGTCGAAAAAGTCTGTGGATGCGAGGCGAGGGCGGGGCATCGGATCCGGCCTCTCACGTCTTGCGCTGACCGCACGTGTTCAATGCCGTGGTGTCCGGGCGAAGATGCGCTGGACGGTGCCGGTTCCAGAGCACAGGGGTCAATCCGCGTGATTGCACGCGTCGCGTGCTGCCGCCGGACTGCGCAATACAAGTCCACGGTCGACGGATCCGGATCATCCGCTAGACGAGCGTGGGATCGCAGCGTTCACCATCCGATGACCATGCGTTTCCCCGTTTCGAGATGACCACGCCTTCGCGACTGCCGCCTGCGATGGGCTGGCAGCGCTCATCCGATTCCAGGCGTCGTTGCATGCCCGGGCCCACTGCGGGCTCGGGCGTCCGATTGCGGTACTCGTAGATCACGCGTTGCACGGGCGGGCCTTGAACCTGTGCCGCACGCAATTGCGCCGCATGATCGTTCGCCGTCACTCTGCTGGACAGGAACCACGCAGCGTTCGTCAGCGCCAGGAGACCTGCGAGGATGTAGGTCCACGCCTGATACGCGTTGCTCTGATGCTTCCTTGCTGCCACCGATCTCTCCTTGCCGGTTCTGGTTGCGTTCGAGGGAAGGCAAACGCTTTCCACGTGCGACTAGCCTCATCATTGGATACGTCGCCGATGACCTGCGTGCCGATGTACATGCCGCGTCCTCGATCTTACGGGACCTCTCGAAATTTACATAATGTACATTATGCGAAGTCGTGATTTCATAGCACTGCCGCCCCCGTGCGGCTCTGGGTTGTCCAGCGGCTGCAACCGCTGGCAGTAATTGCCCGGATGTTGGTGCGAAAAGCCGGTCGGCAGAAAGCGGACATGCCTACTGCTGACCGGCCCCTAGCGCGGGTCCGACCGCTAGGAAGAAGCGGCGCATCCATGCGCCATAACCGCAGGGGCGCAGCCCCTGCACCCCAATCCTGACGCTTGACGAAATAGCCAGGTCGAACGGTCATTCCGGGCCACCTGTTGAACGCGATTGGGTGTCGCCGTCGAAGTCGATGCCGGGTCGCCCGCCTCGCGGCTGGCGCCCGGCAACGGCATCGGCGGCAGCGCCACGGACGCGGTGTCCATGCCCGCCGCGGCGAGCAACGATCGACAGTTCGGTGTGGAAATAATCAGCGAAAGCTTGAAGAGAACGCCGCGCATCGGCATAAGCAATGCGATCTTCAAGGGTCGGAGATTTGTTGTCGGCATGCACGCTATCGAGTGCGTCGACAACCTCAAGGGCCCGGAGGTAAGCAGCCCGGAGATACTCAGGGTTCGACTGCCGACGCCTCATCGCGGCTCTCCCGTCAGGTCCACTCCGGATGGCAAACCTTCGCCTTTTTGCCACTCATGCAAGGGCATGACTCGTTCCGACCAACCCGCCTTTGCAAGACGGGTTCGGCTTTTCGATGTGGCATTGCCGACTGCGCCTTTGTGGCTCGCGGGAGAGATGGCTTGGGTACGTTCTTCTCGAACTGCTCCACACCCTTCATCGCGTACGGCAGGTAATTCCGGATTGCCAGCAGGCATGCCGCATTGAGCGACACGCCCACGCTGTCCGCGTAAATCTGCAGCTGCTGTTTCAACTCGGGCGGAAGCCGGAGGTTGAGCTTGTGTATCTCTGGCTTGGGTGCGTTCATGGCCCCATTCTGGCCCCATAAATGGGCCAGTGCAATAGGAAGAATTCAAGCTAAACCACTGAACCGGAAAGGCGGTCAGAGAGCGCGGACCACTTGTTGAAGAATAGACAAGCCCAATGGGGCCAGCGGCCGTCGCGAGACCGTCGCTTCGCTCCGTTACCGCTCCGGCCTCGACCCCAGCGGCAGTCAGTTCGGCGATACGTGCACGCAGCTTCTGGACCTCTTTAGCCAGGTCAGCAGAGAGGTGAGCACGCGCGACGAGAAGGCCCAACCACTGGCCCTCATGAGGCCCAATAGCGCGCCCCTCAGGAGTCCAGAGCATGCCTCGGGAGATCTTCCATTCGGACCAAGCAGGGTCAATCAAATCGCCATGGCGAAGCACACGAAGAAGCTTGAAAGCCGAATAGGGAACGCGGGTTTTGCCGGTCTCCCAATGGCCTACGGTGCGAAGTCCGACGCAGAGAAATTCGGCGACCTCTTCGCGGGTGAAGCCACCGAACACACGCGCATCTCGGAATTGCTCAGCGGTAATGAGGGGCCGAACCGCCCTCTTCTTCAAGCCCTTGTTTTTCAAAGGCTTTTTGTACATTATGCGAAATTCTGGATGTCGTAATGTGGCCATCTGTGTCCTCCCATATCTCCGAAATGCTTCTGCATAAGGCCTGCCATCATCCGCTCCTGGAACGACTCGACATCCAGCCGATCATCCAGTCGCCCATGGCGGGTGTTTCCACGCCAGCGCTTGCGGCCGCGGTGTCGAACGCCGGCGGCCTGGGTTCGATTGCGATCGGCGCCAGCGATGTCGCAGCGGCGGGCCGCATGATCGAGCAGACCCGTGCGCTGACGGGGCGACCGTTCAACGTCAACGTGTTCGCGCATGCACCCGCTGTACGTGATGCCGCCCGCGAAGCCGCGTGGATCGAACGGCTCCGCCCGCTGTTCGAGGCATTCGGAACCGCACCGCCCGAGGCGCTCCACGAGATCTATCCGAGCTTTCTGGCCGACGAAACCGTGCTGTCGCTGCTGCTCGACGCGCGTCCGGCGGTCGTCAGCTTCCATTTCGGCGTGCCGCCGCGCAGCTGGGTGGACCGGTTGCGCGATGCCGGCATCCTGACGCTCGCGACGGCGACGTCGACCGGCGAAGCAGACCGCATCGCGGGAGCGGACATCGACGCGATCGTCGCCCAAGGCATCGAAGCTGGCGGACACCGCGGCATGTTCGACCCGCACTCGCCCGATGCGCAGCTGGGCACCGCCGTCCTGGTGCGGCTTCTGTGCGCGCATTCGCCGCTGCCGGTGATCGCGGCCGGCGGCATCATGGACGGTCAGGGCATCCGCGCAGCGCTCGGCCTGGGTGCGTGTGCCGCGCAGCTCGGCACGGCGTTCGTGCTGTGTCCCGAATCGGCCGCAGGGCCGGAGTACCGGGCCGCCCTGGCCAGCGAGCGCAGCCGGACCACGCGACTGACGCGCGTGCTGTCGGGACGACCCGCGCGCGGGCTGGTCAACCGGCTGATGGCACAGTTCGATGCGTCCGACAGTGCGGCCGCGCCCGACTATCCGGTCGCCTACGATGCAGCCAAACAGCTGCATACGGCGGCGGCGCGCCACGGCGTGTCCGACTTCGCGGCGCAATGGGCCGGACAAGGCGCACCGCTGGCGCGCGCACTGCCCGCTGCGGATCTGGTCGCGGTGCTGCTCGAGGAAATGCGCGGCGCGCCCTGAGCCCTCGAGCGTCCCGTCGCGCACCAGATCGATGCGACTGCGCGATGGACTTGAACACCCTGCCCCAAGTTCGTGATCTCGCGTCAGCCGGCAGGACCCCGCGTGTGATTGCAGTGCTCGGAGCGCAGCCGCGCGTCGCCGGCCAGCGACTCGATGTTGCGATGGCGGCGATTGCCGTTCGTGACCGCTCTCGCAATGTCGCAGGCCGCGTCGGATTTGTAGCTGCCGTCGCTGTTCTGCGGGCGCCCATAGCTGCGCGACAGACCTGGATCACGCGACGTCGTGCTCGGCACGAAGTTCCGGACCACGCGGCCGTCGATCTCGATCTCGCGATTGGTGTCGTAGACGCGGTCGATCCGGTCGCGGTCGCTGCAGCGCTCGGACTGGTAGGTCACAGCGCCCTGCCAGTTGACACGTTTATAGACGTGCTGGGCCGCCGCCGGGGCGGACCAAACGGCCGCGGCCGCCAGCAGCACGAGCTGCTTCGCTTTCGATTCCATTCGATGACGCTCCATCCCCTGTGCGTCGAAGTCTACGTCGCGGATCTGGTGTGTCGAGACGTGTGGTGCGACCCCTTCCAGAACCGGAACGGACGCCACAATGTCCCAATTGCGACAGCTGCTGTCGTGATCGCGCAGGACGGACCTGCCCGATCGGCCTAGCCTGCACGTCCCCACACTGCCTGCGGTCGCGGTGACGCTGTACGCCGCTGCTCCTTTCGATGTCGCACTCCCCTGCTCCGCCCCTCCCCGCTACCGACACGCCCACCGCTCCCCAGGGCTTCGCGATCCGCGTCGTCGGCGCGGCGGCGTTCGCGCATCTGCTCAACGATCTGATCCAGGCGATGCTGCCGGCGATCTTCCCGATGCTGAAGGCCGATTTCGAACTGAGTTTCGGCCAGATCGGTCTGATCGCACTGGTCTACCAGATCACCGCCTCGCTGCTGCAGCCCTGGATCGGGCTGTACACCGACAAGCATCCGATGCCCTATCTGCTGCCGGCCGGCATGGCCGTGACTTTCGCCGGCATCGCGACGCTGGCGCTGTCGCACAGCTATCCGATGCTGCTGGTGTCGGCGGCCATCGTCGGTGTCGGCTCGGCGACCTTCCATCCCGAAGCCTCGCGCGTGGCGCGCATGGGCTCGGGCGGCCGTTTCGGCACCGCGCAGTCGACGTTCCAGGTGGGCGGCAACACCGGCTCGGCGATCGGGCCGCTGCTGGCGGCCGCGATCGTGATTCCGTACGGCCAGCCGGCGATCGGCTGGTTCCTGCTGGTCGCGGCGCTGGCGATCTTCGTGCTGTTGCGGCTGACGAAGTGGTCGGTGCAGCACGGTCAGGCGCGGCTCGCGAATCTTGCCGGGCGTCATGGCGCCGGTCTGCCGAAGGCGAAAGTCGTGCAGGCGATCGCGGTGGTGTCGGTGCTGATGTTCGCGAAGTTCGTCTACATCGCCTCGTTCACCAACTACTTCACGTTCTATCTGATCCAGCGGTTCGGCGTGAGCGTGCAGCAGAGCCAGGTGCACCTCTTCGCCTTCCTCGGCGCGATTGCGCTCGGCACCTTCATGGGCGGTCCGGTCGGCGATCGCATCGGCCGCAAGGCGGTGATCTGGATTTCCTTCCTCGGCGTCGCGCCGTTCGCGCTCGCCCTGCCCCACGTGGGCCTCGTCGCGACGACCGTGCTGTCGATCCTGATCGGCCTGGTGATGTCGTCGGCGTTCGCCGCGCTCGTCGTCTACGCGCAGGAAGCGGTGCCGGGCCGGGTGGGCATGGTGTCGGGGGTGATGTTCGGCCTGATGTTCGGCATCGGCGGCATCGGCGCGGCCGCGCTCGGCGAGCTGGCCGACGTGCGCGGCATCCTGTGGGTCTACCAGGTCACCGCGTTCCTGCCGCTGCTCGGTCTGGCCACCGCGCTGTTGCCGCGCACCAGTGGCGGGAAGATGTAGGTCTTCGATCGCGCGCGCGTCGATCTTCGAGCGCGCACGCCATGCAGCCTTCGGATGGTGGAGCGCAGCGAGAATCCATTTCCCGTGCGCGGCAATGACCGGTTTGGCCGTGCTCTACTCACCCTGCGAAGCCGAATGTCCGGGACCGGCCTACCGGAAGAATTCGGTCGGCGTCTGTCCGAAGCGCCGTTTGAACATCGCAGTGAACGCGCTGGGACTTTCGTAGCCCAGCGACAGCGCGACATCGATGACCTTGCCGCCGACCGCCAGCTGCTCGAGCGCGCGCAGCAGACGGGTCTGCTGCCGCCAGCGCCCGAATGTCATGCCGAGTTCGCGCGCGCACAGACGCTGCACCGTGCGCGCATCGACTCCCAGGCGGGCGGCCCAGTCCTGCAGCGACATGCCGTCATCGGGCCGTTTGTCCCAGTAGCGCTCGATCGCGCGCAGACGCGGATCGTCCGGTTCGGGCAGATGCAGCGGCAGCGCCGGCAGCGTCGAGAGTTCGTCGAGGATCAGCTGCATCAGTCGACCGTCGCGCGACTCGCGGGCATACGGCGCCTGTACCGTCGATGCGGCCTGCAGCAATGCTGCCAGCAGCGGCGTGACCGACACTGCCGACGCGGTTGCCGGCGCATCGGCGATCGCCTCCGGGAGGATGTAGACGCTGCGCATCTGCACCGCACCGATGCAGCTGACCTGATGGGCGATGCCCATCGGCATCCAGATCGCGCGCGTGCTCGGCACGACCCAGCGCCCGGCCCCTGCCCGCACGACGAACACGCCGGACGCGGCGTAGACCAGCTGGTGCCGGTCCGGATGCCGGTGCAACGGAATCACGTGGTCGGGGGCGTAGTCGCGGGCCTGGCAATAGACCGGCGTCTCGGGGCCGGCAGGCAGCGGCACGTCGTGTCCGGCGGGTACGGGCGTGTCCGGTTTGCGACGGGGCATGCCGACATCATGCAATCCGGGCAGGCCGGACACCAGTGACTTGCCGACGTTGCCGGCAGGAATCAGATCGGCTCGGCGGCGATCACGTAGTCGTGTCCATGGCGCAGACCGCCGTGTTCGGCGATGTGCATGTGCGCGTGCATGCGCAACGCATCGACGTGCGTCTGCAGCGACGCGGCCAGGGCGCGATCGTCGAGACGTTCGAGCACGCGCGTGCACATGTCGAGCTGGCCGTCGACGAAGCGCGTGCCGAAGCGGATCGGCACCTGTTCTGCATGCAGCACGCGGAAGCCGGCGCGTTCGATCTGGCGCAGCGTCCACGGCGCCGGATACTCGCGATACGGCCGGTCGCCCGCCAGCAGCAGGCAGGCGTCGCGCAGGCGACCGATCCGCGTGACCAGGCTGCCGGCGGCATCGAGCGTATCGGGCAGCTGCGGCACATAGGGTTCCAGACCGACGACGTACAACCGCCCACCGGGCGCGACCAGTCCGTGCAGGCGTTCGAACAGGCGGTCCTGCCAGTACGGTGCGAAGCCCTCGATCGCGCCGAGCAGATAGTCGGCGAGCACGGTGTCGTAGCGTTCGCCGGCCAGCAGGTCCGGGTCGGTCCAGTTGCCGACGACCAGCCGGTCCGCGTCACGCGTGCGGGTGCCCAGTTCGGTCTCGACCTGACGCGCCATCGAAGCGGCGCCGGTCACGGCGGTCCAGCGTTCGGTCTCCAGCGACAGCAGCCAGCGCATCGAGTTGCGACCGGTGCCGGCGTCGAGCATGGCGCCCCAGGGGCGATCGCCCTGCAGATCGGCGATCCGTTGAAACAGCGACATCGGGCCCTGCGCGTGCGAATCCGGGACGCGAAAGTTACAACATAACAATCACCGCACCAAGCACCCGCCGCTTCAATGGAAATCGCGCGAGGGCAGCTGCATGCCGCCGAGCATCCCGCTGAGGTCTTCCAGATCGCCGGCGATCAGATGCGCCACGCCGTCGACGCGCTCCCAGCGGCCGCGCACCGCCATCAGCCGCGATTCCAGCAGCGCACGGCGGCGCCGCAACGCCAGATGCGGCCAGACGATGACGTTGATCATTCCGGTCTCGTCCTCCAGCGTGACGAAGATCGTGCCCTTGGCCGTTGCGGGGCGCTGCCGCTGCGTGACCAGCCCGGCGACATGCACGCCGCTGCCGTGGCGCCGCTGCTGCAGGTCCTGCAGGCCGATGATCCGCCGCTCGCGCATGCGCGGCCGCAGCAGCGACATCGGATGCGGTCCCAGCGTCAGGCCGGTACTGCGGTAGTCGGACAGGATCTCCTCCCCTGCCCGCGGCATCGGCAGTTCGATCGCATCCTCGTCCGGACTGCCCGGCAGCAGGGGCCGCTGCCGCTCGATGCCGGCCATCGCCCAGCGCGCCGCATTGCGATGCCCGGCCAGCGATGCCAGCGCGCCAGCTTCGGCGAGCACGCTGCGGGCCTTCTCGTCGAGTCCGGCCCGCAGACACAGGTCCTGGATGCTGGCGAAGGGACGCTGCGCGCGCGCGGCGACGATCGCCTCGGCGCAGTCCTTCGACAACCCGGCGATCAGGCGCAGGCCCAGGCGAATGTCGGGCTGCCTGCCCGGCGCGTCACCGCTGCGCCAGGGCACGCCGCCGACCAGCGTGCAGTCGCGGTCGCTGTGCATGACGTCGATCGGCAGCACCGTCACCGCATCGCGATGCAGGCTGCCGCGGCGCGCGTCCTGTACGATCTGGCTCGGCGAATAGAAGCCCATCGGCTGCGCGTTGAGCAGCCCGCAGGCGAAGGCCGCCGGTTCGTGGCGCTTGAGCCAGCAGCTGGCGTAGACGAGTTTGGCGAACGAGGCCGCGTGGCTCTGCGGAAAGCCGTAGGAGCCGAAGCCCTTGATCTGCTCGAAGATCTGTTCGATGAACTCCGGCGCGTAGTCCTTCTCTTCCATCAGCTTGCGGATGCGCGCGCGATGCGGCTCCATGTCGCCGCCGCGCCGCCAGGCGGCCATCGAGCGACGCAGGCCGTCGGCCTCGTCGGCGCTGTAGCCGGCGTGGATCACCAGCTCCATCACCTGTTCCTGGAACAGCGGCACGCCCAGTGTCGGGCCGAGAATCTCGCGCACGCCTTCGGACGGATACGTGACCGCTTCGTAGCCCTGCCGGCGCCGCAGGTAGGGATGCACCATGTCGCCCTGGATCGGGCCCGGCCGCACGATCGCGACCTCGACCACGAGGTCGTAGAACTCTCTGGGCTTGAGCCGCGGCAGCATCGCCATCTGCGCGCGCGATTCGATCTGGAACACGCCGACGGTATCGGCGATCTGGATCATCTCGTAGGTCTGCGCGTCCTCACGCGGCAGGGTCGCGATCTCGAACCGGCGCCCGCGATGGCCACGCACCAGATCGAGCGTCTTGCGGATGCAGGTCAGCATGCCCAGCGCGAGGCAGTCGACCTTGAGCAGCTTCATCGATTCCAGATCGTCCTTGTCCCACTGGATGATCGTGCGGTCGTCCATCGCCGCGTTCTCGATCGGCACCAGATGCGACAGCGGTTCGTTGGAGATCACGAAGCCGCCCACGTGCTGCGAGAGATGCCGCGGGTGGTCGCGCAGCATCTCGGTGACGACGAGGATCCGGCCGATCAGGGGATTGTCGAGATCGAAGCCGGCCTCGGTGATGCGCTGCTCCATCGGCGTGCCGCCATTGCCCCAGCCGTAGCAGCTGGCCAGCAGCGCGATCTGGTCGGGCGGCAGACCGAAGGCCTTGGCGACGTCGCGCACCGCGCTCTTGCCGCGATAGGCGATGACGGTCGCGGCCAGCGCGGCGCGTTCGCGGCCGTACTTGGCGTAGACGTACTGGATGACTTCCTCGCGCCGTTCGTGTTCGAAATCGACGTCGATGTCCGGCGGTTCGTTGCGGTTCTCCGACAGGAAGCGCGCCATCAGCAGGCGGGTGTCGTCGGGATTGACCGCAGTGATGCCGAGCGCGTAGCAGACCGCGGAATTGGCCGAGGACCCGCGGCCCTGGCACAGGATGCCCTCGCCCCGCGCGAAGCGGACGATGTCGGCGACGGTGAGGAAGAACGCCTCGTACTTGAGCTTGGCGATCAATGCCAGTTCGGTCTCGATCAGGTCACGCACCTTGGGCTGCGGACCGCCGGGCCAGCGCTCGCGGATGCCCGTTTCCGTCAGGGCACGCAGCCAGGTCGTCGGCGTGTGGCCCTCGGGCACCAGCTCGACCGGATAGTCGTAATGCAGTTCGCCCATCTCGAACGTGCAGCGCGCCGCGAGATCGACCGCCGCCTGCATCAGCGCAGCGCCGTAGATGTTGCCCAGCGCCCGGCGCGTACGCAGGTGCCGCTCGCCGTTGCGGAACAGGTGTGCGCCGCAGTCGGCGATCGGCGTGACGTGGCGGATCGCGGTCAGCGTGTCCTGCAGGATGCGCTCGCGTCGCGTGGCCATGTGCACGTCGCCGCTGGCCAGCGCCGGGATGTCGAGCGTGCGCGACAGTGACAGCAGCGTGGCCAGGCGTTCGGCATCGTCGCGCTCGCGGTGCAGTTCGACGGCCAGATGCGTGCGATCACCGAACACGCTGCGCAGCCAGGCGCCCGATTGCGCGTCGGGCGTTGCGCCGGGCAGCCACAGCGCGAAGACCCCGGGTGTTTTGCCGCGGAACATGGCCTCGACATCCGCACGCGACAGCCGGTACTGCCCCTTGGTGCCGGCACGCCGGCCGCGGGTGATCAATGCGCAGAGCTGGGTATAACCGGCGCGGCTTTCGACCAGCAGCACGAACCGCGTGTCGTCGAGCAGGCGGAACTCGCTGCCGACGATCAGCTTCAGGCCCGTCGCCCGGCTGGCGTCGTAGCCGCGCACGATGCCCGCCAGCGAACACTCGTCGGTGATCGCCAACGCGCCGTAACCGCAGTGCACGGCGCGCGCGAACAGCTGCTCCGCGCTGGATGCGCCGCGCAGGAACGAGAAATCCGACAGGCAATGCAGTTCGGCATACGGCGGCTGGTCGTCGTCGGCATCGTGGGAGACGTCATCGTTGGCGGCCGCGCGCATGCGCGTTGCCACGCGCACCGCACGCGGCACGTGCGCGCCCGGCGTGTCGCGGTCGACGCCGTCGATCGCATCGTCCCAGCTCATGCGAACCAGCCGTGCAGCATCCAGCCTTCATGGCGGCCCGGCGGCACGAAGGCCCAGCCGCGCTGGCCTGCGCGGGTCTCGACGACGTAGTAGTCGCGGCGCGCATCGTCGCCGTCCCACCAGCCGCTTTCCAGCCGTTCGGGGCCCGAGAGGATGCGCAGGCCGGTGTCCTGCAACGGCACCGGCTGCGGCAGCAGCCAGGCCGGACGCATCGGACGCGCAGGTGCGTCGGCGATCGTGCCGGTGTCCGCGCCGACCTGCCGGGTCCACGCATGTTCGGGCCGCGGATCGCCGGCCGGCACGACCCGGTAGACGGCCTCGTCGCCCAGCCGCGCGCGCAGGCGTTCGCGCAGATGCGGCCAGTCCAGCGCCTGCTGCGGACGCGTGTCGAACAGGTCGCGCGCAGCCGGTACGAACGGTGGCAGCTCGAAGGCCTGCAGACGCATCGCGACCACGGGTTTGTGTATCTCCGTGCGTTCGAGGCGGTTGCGCGCCAGTTCGAAGAGCATCGTCGCGGTACGTTCGGGCGCGAGCAGACCGACCTCGACATCGGTATGGCCGGCGTCATGTTCGAGTCGCACGACGAAGCGCTGCACGCCGCCGTCGCGCGCCGACAGATAGATGCACAGGTCGTTGATCAGACGCCGCAGCGGAAACAGCAGCGGCGGATGCGACTCGACTTCGTAGCCGAGCTCCACGCGCATGTCGAACCGGTCGGGCGGCGTGTAGCAGTCGACCGGATCGTCGGACTCGCCGTAGAGCCGGCGCAGGTGCGCCAGCACGTCGGCACCGAACCGCCGCTGCACCGACGCACCCGGCAGCGCACGCAGGGCACCGAGCGTGCGCACGCCCATGCGGTATAGACGTTCGCCGGCATCGTCGGGCAAGGCGGCGCGGCGCACCGGTACGCGATCGAGCAGGCTCGACAGTTCGTCCTGCGCCGTCACCGCGAAGCCGTCGCGCAGTCCCACCAGCACGCGGGCCGCGGTCGGCGATGGCGCCAGGGCGATGCGATGCCCGAATCCCATCGACCCGAGTTCGGCGCGCAAGGTGTGTTCGAACTGCGACCACGGCCCGAACAGCCGGAAGCTCGCCTGCACCTCCAGTACGATCGCCCGCGGCCATTGCCGGCTCACCAGCGAACTGTGCCGGTAGGCCCAGGCCGCGAGGAACCGGTGCTCGGCCGATTCGGCCAGGGGATCGTGTGCCTGCGTGCTCACGCCGGCGAGCAGGGCATGCGCCGCCGACAGACGCATGCCGGGCTTCAGGCCATGCGCCGCCGCAGCCGCGTTGACGCTGTGCAGGCGCCGCAGTTGCGCCGGTCCGTCGACCAGCGCGAACGGCGCGGCCTTCGCATCGGGCTGGCGACGGAGAACGGCGTCGAGCGCCAGTTGCGGCAGGAGAAGACAGGCCCAGAGCATGGCGGGATCATTCAGCTCGCCAGTCGCAAGGGCTGCGCCGGCACCTGTCCGCCGCGGCATTTGCGCACCTGCCAGGCCTGTGCCTCGGGCAGATACTCGATGCGCAGCGCGGCGGGCGAAGGATTGGCCGCATGGCGCCGGTCGCGCAATGCGAAGGCGTGACAGTCGCCGCTGTCGGCTGCGACCTGCAGACGGCGCATCAGGCGCGCATCGCCGGTGTCCGGCCAGCCCAGCACCGCCGCGCAGGCGCCGCTGCGCAGGCACTGCTCGAACGCCCACAGCGCATCGCCGGGCGCCGCGTCGACGATGTCCAGCACCTCCAGCCGCACACCCGCCGCCTGCCAGGCCGGCGCATAGGGAATGCATGGCGGTGCGACCAGCACCACGCGGCCGCCGGCAGCGGTGATGCGCGACAGCGCGGGGAACAGCAGCGAGATCTCGCCAACGCCATCGGACGGCAGCAGCAGCTCGGTCAGCGCCCGTGGCGGCCAGCCGCCACCCGGCAACGCCGCATCGAGCGCGGCATGTCCGGTCGGCTGGCCCGCATCCGCGCAGCGCGTGCCGCGACCGGCCGGCCACACCGTGCGTGCGGCCAGCAGCGCATCGAGCGATTGCGTGGCGGCGGCCATCTCAGCCCTGCCGCACCAGGCCGCAGTACAGGCCCTCGATCGCGAAGTCGGCATCGGCAGCGATCACGATGGGCGCATGTGCGGGATTGCGCGGCAGTAAGCGGATGCCGCCGTCGCGGTGTTCGAGCCGCTTGATGGTGATCGCATCGTCGAGGCGCGCGACCACGGTCTGGCCGTCTCGGGCATCACGGGCGCGGTGCACGCCGACCAGATCACCGTCGAGGATGCCGTCGTCGATCATCGAATCGCCCTCGACGCGCAGCAGGTAATCGGGGCGCAGCGAGAACAGGCCGCGATCCAGCCAGAGCGTCCGTTCGCTGCCGGTATCCGGCCCGATCGGCACACCCGCCGCCACCCGGCCGAGCACCGGCAATGCCGCCATGCGCTCGCCCTGCCCCGGCAGGCGCAGACCGCGTTTGCGGCCCGCCTTGAGTTCGACCAGTCCGGCACCGACCAGCGCCTGCACATGCTTGTGGGCCGCATTGCGCGAGGCGAAACCGAAGGCCTCGGCGATCTCGGCCAGACTCGGCGAGGCGCCTGCGGCGATGCGCTCGCGCAGGAAGGCGAGGACGGCGGCACGTTGGGGCGGCAGGTCGATCATGGGTGTACATTTGTACACCCTCGTGTGTGCAGATGCCATCACTTCGATCATGAGCCTGCAGGCGGTCCGGAACGGATCCAATCCGATGAAAGGCTTGCAGCCACTTCCTCAGAAAAGTTCTCACCCAGGCATATGACCGGCGCCTGTGACTCCGGTCGCTGGACCCGTCTGCAAGCCGGATCCGCAGCGCCGCGCCATCGGGTTTACCCCAGATGGTCCGCCTCCCATGGCGTCCCTAGCATCGGGAGCGGTCCGTCAGGACATCTTTCCGGAGGGCATCGTGGATCATCGACGCAAGGCGTTCCTGTCCCCTGCCCGCTGGGGCCGATCCACCTGGCAGGCGAGCGCCCTCGTACTGCTGGGTCTGCTGGTCGCGTCCAATGCGGCCTGGTTGCACGCCAGCCGCAGCGGCGCCGACAGCGCCGACAGCGCCGGGTTCGCGCGCGCGCCGGGGCATCTGCCATCGCCCGAACGTGTGATCTACGAATACCCCAGGCCCGTGGCCGCTGCCGCCGCCGAGCCGGTGCTGGTGACCTATCGCTCGACGCCGCTGGAAGCCGGCGAACGCTGCGCCGGCAACCAGGTCATCCGGCGTCTGCCGAACGGCTGGGAAGGTACCGGGCGTCCCTGCAATCCATGAGGTTCATTGCCGGCCGCGGTGATTGCAGACCGCCGACACGCGTTCGTTGAGTCGACGCAGGTCGTCGTAGCGCCGCTGGTTGCCGAGCTTCTGCAGTGCACTGTCGCGACTCGCACGGGCTGCCAGGCAGCGGGCGTGCTGGCTGTCGCGGCTGGCCGCCGGCCTGCGCGGTGCCGTGGCCGCCCGCTGCGACGCGGGCGTGGCCGTTCTGCGCGGTGCGCGAGGCTTCGGGACGGTCGCCGGCGTCGTGGATGGTGCATAGACGGGGATATCCCACGACTTCAGCGCCTCGCCTTGGGCGCAGGGTTGCGACTGGTAACTGTGTCCACCGCGGCTGTCGGCGCATTTGTGGACCGACTGCGCGGCGGCCGGCCAGGCCAGCATCAGCAATACAAACAGACAGATCCGCATCGGCGTTCCCTCCGTGGAAGAACCGCCTTCGACGCTGCGCCTGTCCCCTTCGACGCGCCATCGTGCAAGCGCGCAGTCGCGTCGATGCGATCTCCGACAAGCAGATCGGGAAACCCGAAACCCTTTGAACAGGCTCTCAGTCGTCGCCGGCCTCGCGGGCCTTGGCGATGGCCTCGGCCCGCGCCGCCCGCAATGCATCGAGCTTGTCCTTGAGCTTGATCTCCATGCCGCGGGCGACCGGCTCGTAATAGACCCGCTCGCCCATCGCATCCGGGAACGCGGTCTGGTCGAGCGCGATGCCGTCTTCGGCATCGTGGTCGTATTGGTAGCCGGTACCGTAGCCGAGCTCCTTCATCAGCTTGGTCGGCGCGTTGCGGAAGTGCATCGGCACGTCCTGCGTGCCGTATTCGCGCACGTCGCGCTTGGCCTGGTTGAAGGCCATGTAGCCGGCATTGGATTTCGCGGTGCTGGCCAGATAGATCACCAGCTGCGCGAGCGCGAGTTCGCCCTCGGGACTGCCGAGCCGATCGAAGGCCTCCCAGGCATCGATCGCCATCTGCAGCGCACGCGGATCGGCCAGACCCACGTCCTCGACCGCCATCCGCGTCATGCGCCGGGCGAGATAGCCCGGATCGCAGCCGCCGTCGAGCATGCGCGCCAGCCAGTACAACGCGCCGTCGGGATTGGAGCTGCGCACGCACTTGTGCAGTGCCGAGATCTGGTCGTAGAACTGCTCGCCGCCCTTGTCGAAGCGGCGCGTGCGGTCGGCCAACACCTGCTCGAGCGTGCCGGCGGTGACGTCCCCGCCCTCGCCCGCCAGTTCGGCGGCGATCTCCAGCAGCGTCAGCGCACGGCGCACGTCGCCATCGGCGGCGACGGCGATCATCCGCAGCAACGCGTCGTCGATGCGCAGGCCGCGATCGCCCAGGCCGCGTTCGCCATCGATCAGCGCCCGGCGCAGCGTATCGATGATGTCGTCCGGCGACACCGGCTCCATCACGTGCACGCGGCAGCGCGACAGCAGCGCGGAATTCAGTTCGAACGACGGGTTCTCCGTGGTCGCGCCGACGAACACGATCGTGCCGCGCTCGATGTGCGGCAGAAACGCGTCCTGCTGGGTCTTGTTGAAGCGGTGCACCTCGTCGACGAACAGCACCGTGCGGCGCCCACCGTCGAACCGGTGCGCGGCCTCGGCCAACACCTGCCGCACTTCCGGCAGTCCGGACAGCACCGCCGAGATCGCCTTGAACTCGGCATCGGCGTAGTGCGCCAGCAGCAGCGCCAGCGTGGTCTTGCCGCAGCCCGGCGGGCCCCACAGCACCATCGAATGGATCTTGCCGGCCTCGACCGCCGTGCGCAGCGCGGTGCCCTCGGCGACCAGCCGGCGCTGGCCGACCATCTCGTCGAGCCTGGCGGGGCGCATGCGCTCGGCCAGCGGACGCATGGCACTGCGGTCGACCTGCAGCAGGTCGCCGGTGCCGGCGCGGGAAGGTCGGGATCGTGGCACGCGTTAACCTGTGGGGACTCGATTGCAGGGATTGCGACATGTCGATATTGCGCCACCGGGACGTGATCACAAGCGCGACGCGCCAGCTCCAGCGGCTCGCACTCGGCATCGCGCTGAGTGCGCTGTCGGCGACGGCCGCCGCCGACTGGCGCGCAGATGCGGTCGACACGCTGACCCGGGCATCGGACGGGCATCGTCTGGTCGTGCTCGGCGAGATGCACGGCACGCGCGAGATTCCGTTGCTGGCCGGCGATCTGGTCGAACGCTGGAGCGACGCGTCGCCGGTGCTGCTGGCGCTTGAGATTCCCGCGCGTGAACACGATTCCCTGCGTGAAGCCGTGGCCAGCGGCGGCGCCGATGCGGCGATCGATCGGCTACGTCAGCGCGCCTGGTGGCAGGTGCCCGCCGATGAGAACGACGGGCGTCGCAGCGAGGATGTACTGGCGCTGGTCCGGCGCATCGGTCGACTGAAGGCGTCCGGACGCGATGTCGCGATCCTGCCGTTCGATCCACGCGACATCCGGTGCTACCAGCGCGGCACCTGCGAAGCGGCGATGGCGCATGTGCTGCGGCGCGCGCATGACGCGTTCCCGCACGGCCGGATGGTGGTCGTCACCGGCAACGTGCATGCGATGCGCTCGCGTCCGGCGGATGCGCCGGAAGGGTTTCCCCAACAGCCGATGACTGCGCTGCTGCAGGATCTGTTGCCCTACTCGGTCAATGTCACGGCCGCGCGCGGCGCGTACTGGGCCTGCGGCGAGACATGCGGGATCGTCGATGTCGCGCCATCGCGTGGCGGCGGTGTCGAAGGTGCGAGGTCGCCCTTCGATTACCGGCTGGTGCTGCCGGCGTTCACGCCGATCCGGCAGGTCGGCGAGTCGAAGGATTAATCCTGCGAGCAAGCATTTGAAGCCGTCGTCCCAGCGGAAGCTGGGACCCATCTTGATCTTGCTCTATCGCGAAAATGGGTCCCAGCTTTCGCTGGGACGACGGTCGATAGTGGTCCGGGCGACGACGGGGTACGCGAGCAGAGCCTGCACACTGACGTCTTACGCCTTACGCCTCACCGCTGACGCTCCAAATCCCACGCCTCACTCCTCGCCCACCACATCCACCCCCGCCGGCGGCGTGTAGCGGAAGGTATCCCGCGCGAACGTCGGGTTGCGCTTCCAGCCGCTGAAACCGATCGTGGTCTGCTGGCCCAGCGTGTCGTGGATTTCCATGCGCGTGGGCATGCCGGCGCTGTTGAAGCCCAGGCGTGCGCGTTCGAACGCGGCGTTCTCGGTGCGCTTGGGGCGCAGTTCCAGCCACGCCAGACCACCGGCATTGCCGGCCTCGGTCACGGTGAAGTCGCGGTCGAGCTTGGACGGGTCGATCAGCGCGGCCAGCGGGCTGTCCTGTTCCTGCGGGCCTTGCGAGCGGCGCGTGACCTGTTGCAGGTCGGGATCGAACACCCACACCGTGCGGCCGTCGGCGACGATCAGCTGCGGATACGGCTTCACGTATTCCCAGCGGAACAGACGCGGCGCCGACAGCGCCAGCGTGCCGCTGGAGCTCTCGCGCGCGCGGCCGTTGCCGTCGCTGACCTGCTGGGTGAACTGGCCTTCCAGACCGGTCAGGCCGCGGGTGAAGGTGTCGAGCTGGGCGCGTGCGCCCGAGGCCTGGGCGACACCTGCGACCAGCAGCACGGCGGCCGCGGCGAGCCAACGGGAATTGCGGAGCATCGTGCGCATCGGAAGAACCTCGGGGTGCGTCATTCGTTGGATCGGAGTGTGCGAAGCGCAAGCTGAATGCGCCGACGACAACGCGGGCGCATGCCCGGCCTCGTGCATCGACGATTCAGCGCGAGCGGGCGCCGGTGCGTCAGCGCGGCGGTGGCGGCGGCGCGAGCACGCTGCGGTCGCCGTTGTGCTCGGGCGGGCTGACGACGCCCGCCGCTTCCATCGCCTCGACCAGACGCGCGGCGCGGTTGTAGCCGATCTTCAGTCGGCGCTGCACGCCGGAGATCGATGCGCGACGGGTCTCGGTGACGATCTTCACCGCCTCGTCGTAGAGCGGATCGCTCTCGTCGCCGCCGCTGCTGCCTGCTTCCGGCAGCCCGGTCGCGCCGATGACGGTGCCGTCGCCCATCGTCTGCACTTCGTCCAGCACGCCGGAGATGTAGTCGGCCTTGCCGCTCTGCTTGAGGTGTTCGACGACGCGATGCACTTCCTCGTCGGATACGAAGGCGCCGTGCACGCGCTCGGGCATCGCGGTTCCCGGCGGCAGATACAGCATGTCGCCGTTGCCGAGCAGCGTTTCCGCACCGGACTGGTCGAGGATGGTGCGCGAGTCGATCTTGGAGCTGACCTGGAAGGCGATGCGGGTCGGGATGTTGGCCTTGATCAGGCCGGTGATCACGTCCACCGACGGCCGCTGCGTGGCCAGGATCAGATGGATGCCGGCCGCGCGCGCCTTCTGCGCCAGGCGCGCGATGAGCTCTTCGACCTTCTTGCCGACGATCATCATCATGTCGGCGAATTCGTCGATGAAGATGACGATGTAGGGCAGCGGTTCGAGCAGTTCGGCGACGTCGCTCGATTCGGGATTTGGCCGGAACAGCGGATCGGACAGCGGCTGCCCCGCGTCCTGCGCGTCCTTGACCTTCTTGTTGAAGCCGCCGAGGTTGCGCACGCCGACCGCGCTCATCAGCTTGTAGCGGCGCTCCATCTCGGCCACGCACCAGCGCAGGCCATTGGCGGCCTCCTTCATGTCGGTGACCACCGGCGCCAGCAGGTGCGGGATGCCCTCGTAGACGCTGAGCTCCAGCATCTTGGGGTCGATCATCAGCATGCGCAGGTCTTTGGGCGTGGCCTTGAACAGCAGGCTCAGCACCATCGAGTTGACCGCGACCGACTTGCCCGAACCGGTGGTACCGGCGACCAACAGATGCGGCATGCGCGCCAGATCGGCGACCACCGGCTGTCCGCTGATGCCCTTGCCCAGCGCGAGCGTCAGCGGGCTGGCGGACTTGTCGTATTCCTTGGAGTCGAGCAGCTCGGTGAGATAGATCATCTCCCGGCGCACGTTCGGGATTTCCAGGCCGATCACCGACTTGCCCGGAATCACGTCGACCACGCGCACGGATTTCACCGACAGGCCGCGGGCGATGTCCTTGTCGAGCGAGCTGATCTGGCTGACCTTCACACCCGGCGCGGGCTCCATCTCGAAGCGCGTGATCACCGGGCCCGGCTGGGCTTCCTTGACCTCGACATCGATGCGGAAGTCCTTGAGCTTGAACTCGATCTGCCGCGACAGCGTGTCCAGCGTGGCCTGGTCGTAGCCGCTGGGTTGCGGTTTGGGCGGGTCCAGCAGGGCCAGCGACGGCAGGCCGGTGCCGCCGGCATCGACGCCGGAGAACATCGGGATCTGCTGCTCGCGCTTGGCGCGCTCGCTCTTCTCGACCACCGGCGCCGGCGGCGGCTCGATCTTCACCGGCGCCCGCTTGGCGCGCAGTTCGGTCTCGATCTTGCGCGCCTCGGTCCGCTCCTCGCGGTGCACGCGCGCTTCCTTCCACTCGGTCGCCTGCTTGCTGCTGCGGCGGAACAGCTCGGGCAGACGCATCACCCAGGCGCCGATGCGGTCCATCACCGCGAACCACGACAGGCCCGTGGCCAGCGTCACCGACACCAGGAACAGTGCGAGCAGCAACAGGTTGCCGCCGAACGCACCGAAGGCGGCCTTGAGCGTGTTGCCGACCAGACGGCCGAGAATGCCGCCACCGCCGGCCGGATAGTTCAGCAGGTTCGGAAAGCGCAGCGCGAGCAGGCCCGCACCGGTGACCAGGAACCCGACGATGCCGGCCAGCCGCAGGGCCGGCCCGAAATCCGCGCGGCCGTCACCATCGCGATCCATGCCGAACAGCGCGATCCACGCGATCGCGCCGAGGATCAGCGGCAACGGATAGGCCATCAAGCCGAACAGCTGCAGCAGCACGTCGGCGATCCACGCACCGACCGGCCCGCCGACGTTGTGGATCTCGCTGGGCAGCACGCCGGTCTGCGAGGACCAGCTGGGATCGGTGTGCGAATGCGTGACCAGACAGGCCAGCAGATACAGCAGCAAGGGCGCGATCAGGATCAGTGCGATGTCGCGGACCAGTCGCTGGCGGCGCGGATTCGGCGCCGCCTTCTCGGACGCCGCCGGAGCGGCGTCCTTCGCGCTGGCACGCGAACGCTTGGGTCGATCTGAGAGCGGGCGTGCCACCGTGCGTCTTTACCTGAGAAAGTCGATACAGGCCTTTGATCTTACGTCAAAGTTTCATGCCCTGCAGTGCGGGATGCACGAGCTCGCCGCCTTCGACGTTGATGCCGCGGACCAGTGCAGCGTTGTCGCGCCAATTGCCCGAGGCCAGCTTGTTGACCCACGGCAGGATCGCCGCGCAGATGGCCTGCGACGAGGTCTGCGGCACGGCGCCGGGCATGTTGGTCACGCAGAAGTGGGTCACGCCCTCCTCCACGTAGATCGGCTCCTTCCAGGTGGTGCCGCGCGAAGTCTCGAAGCAGCCGCCCTGGTCGATCGAAATGTCGACGAGCACGCTGCCGTTCTCCATCGACTTGATCATCTCGCGCGAGACCACGTGCGGCGCGACCGCGCCGGTGACCAGCACCGCGCCGATGACCAGATCCGCCGAGGCGACCTCGCGGGCGACCACGTCGTCGTAGGGATACAGCGCGGTGACGTTGTTGCCCAGGCGCATCATCTGTTCCATGCGGTCCTGGCGCTTCTCGAACACCACCACGTTCGCGCCGCCGGCTGCAGCCAGCGCCGCCGAGGCGCCACCGGCCACGCCGGCGCCGAACACCACGACCTTGCCGCGCTCGGTCGACGGCAGGCCGCCGAGCAGCTTGCCCTTGCCGCCCAGTGGCTGGTGCAGGTAATGCGTGCCGACCTGCACGGCGATCTTGCCGGCGATCACCGACATCGGCGCCAGCAGCGGCAGCTCGCCGTTGTCGAGTTCGACGGTCTCGAACGCGACGCCGGTCAGGCCGATGTCGAGCAGACGCTTGGTCAGCTCGGGCAGCGGCGCCAGATGCAGGTAGCAGAACAACAGGTGGTCCTTGCGCAGCAGCGCCAGGTCGCCCTCGATCGGCTCCTTGACCTTGACGATCAGTTCGCCCTTTTCGTACAGCGCGGCCGCGTCCGGCGCGATCTTCACGCCCAGACGGGTGTAGGCCTCGTCGCTGAAACCCGACTTCAGGCCTGCGCCCTGCTGCACCCACACTTCGTGGCCACGGTTGACCAGGTCGCCTGCCGCTTCCGGCACCAGGGCCACGCGGCCTTCGAGGGTCTTGGTCTCACTCGGAATACCGATACGCATGTCGCCGAACTCCTGCACAAAAAAACGCCGCTTTCGGCGGCGTGTCGCGGATGGATTGTTCCGGTCGGCTGACGTGGCCGAACCTTGTTTTGCGGGGGGCGCACCGCCAAGCTATGGGTCACGTCAGGCCGCAGTGCCGTAGTCCGCGAGTATACATGAGCGTCTCCAACAGCCCCCGCCACATCCGTCTGCTGATCCTCGGTTCCGGCCCCGCCGGCTGGACCGCCGCGGTCTACGCCGCGCGCGCCAACCTCAAGCCCGTGGTCATCACCGGCATGCAGATGGGCGGCCAGCTGATGACCACCACCGAGGTCGACAACTGGCCGGGCGATGCGCACGGGTTGATGGGCCCGGACCTCATGGCGCGCATGCAGGCGCACGCGGAGCGTTTCGATACCGAGACCATCTTCGACCACATCCATACCGCCGATCTGTCGCAGCGCCCGTTCCGCCTCAAGGGCGACAATGGCGAGTACACCTGCGATGCGCTGATCATCTCGACCGGCGCGACCGCGAAGTACCTCGGCCTGCCGTCGGAAGAGGCGTACAAGGGCCGCGGCGTGTCCGCCTGCGCCACCTGCGACGGCTTCTTCTACAAGGACCAGGACGTGGCCGTAGTCGGCGGCGGCAACACCGCGGTCGAGGAAGCGCTGTACCTGTCGAACATCGCAAAGACCGTCTATCTCGTCCATCGCCGCGACACCCTGCGGGCCGAGAAGATCATGCAGGACAAGCTCAACGCCAAGATCCAGGCCGGCAAGATCGTGCCGGTGTGGCATCACACCGTCGACGAGGTGTTGGGCAACGAGGCCGGCGTGACCGGCTTGCGCCTCAAATCTGTGCAGGACGACAGCACCCGCGAGATCGCCGTGCACGGCTTCTTCGTCGCGATCGGCCACACGCCCAACACCACGCTGTTCGAGGGCCAGCTGGCGATGAATAACGGCTACCTCGAGATCCGTTCGGGCATCGACGGCAATGCGACGTCGACCAACGTGGCGGGCGTGTTCGCCGCCGGCGACGTGACCGACCAGCACTACCGCCAGGCCATCACCTCGGCCGGTTTCGGCTGCATGGCCGCGCTCGACGCCGAACGCTTCCTCGACCAGCAGGGCTGATCGTCCGATGACGGCCGCAGCGGACGCACGCGACGCGCTCGGCCGCCACCCGTGACCCTGGAACAGCTGCGTCTCTTCCTGCGCAGGCACGCCCGGCGCATGTGGGTGCGCGCGACCGTCTACTGCGCGCTGGCCGTCGTAACGGCGCTCGTCGGCGCGCTGGTCAAGACCTGGATTCCCGAAACGCTGGCCGGGCGGATTGGTGCCGATTCGGTCGGCAACCTGCTTGGCATCCTCGCCGCTTCGATGCTCGCGGTGACGACGTTCTCGCTGTCGACGATGGTGTCGGCCTACAGCTCGGCCTCAACGGGCGCCACCCCGCGTGCGACGCGCCTGCTCATCGCCGACAGCGCCGCGCAGAGCGCCCTGGCCACGTTCATCGGCGCCTTCCTGTTTTCGGTGGTCGGGCTCATCGCGCTCAGCACCGGCCTGTACGGCGACAGCGGCCGTGTCGTGCTGTTCGCGGCCACGGTGCTGGTGATCGTGCTGATCACGCTGACGCTGCTGCGCTGGATCGAACAGCTGTCGAGCTTCGGACGTCTGGGCGCGACGATCAACCTGGTCGAAACCGCGACACGCCGTGCCATCGAAGCGCATCTGCGCGACCCGCACCTGGGCGCGGCACCGGGCATCGGTGCGCCTGCGGACGGACACCCCGTGGACACCGACCGGATCGGCTACGTGGAGCACGTCGACGTCGCGCACCTGTCGGAGATCGCGCAGACGGCAGGCGTCACGGTGCACGTCCAGTCGCGTTCGGGCAGCTTCGCTGTGCCGGGGCGTCCGCTGCTGGTCGTGGATGGCGCGCCGCCCGACGCCGACACCGTGGCCGCCCTGCGGGCCGCCTTCACGATCGGCGACGAACGCAGCTTCGATCAGGACCCGCGTTACGGACTGGTGGTCCTGACCGAGATCGGCTCACGGGCCCTGTCGCCCGCGACCAACGACAGCGGCACGGCGATCGACGTGATCGGCACGGTCACGCGTCTGCTGTGCGAATGGGCGCTGGCGGCGCCCGCGCCGATCGAGGTGCGCCACGCCCGGGTCTTCGTGCCGGCCATCGACGTCGATGACCTCTTCGGGGATGTGTTCCCCTTGCTCGCCCGCGACGGCGCGGGCCTGCTCGAGGTCGGCGTGCGCCTGCAGAAGGGCCTGGCGGCGATCGCGGCCACCGGCCATGCCGGTTTTGAGGCGGCCGCACGGCGCCATGCCGGCGATGCGCTCGCGCGGGCGGACGCGGCGATGTCCTTCGAAGGCGACCGCCGCGCCCTGCGCGACGCAGTGGTGGGCCTGCGCACGTCGGCATGAGCGAGGTCCGGATCCTCAGCACGCTCGATGCCGTGTCCGCGGCGGACTGGGACGCGCTGTGCGTGGACGACAATCCCTTCGTCGCGCACGCCTTCCTGAGCGGACTCGAGGAAGCGGGCTGCCTGCGCGAGGACTGGGGGTGGACGCCGCGACACCTGACCCTGTGGCGCGATGGCGTGCTCGTCGCCGCAGCGCCGGCGTATCTGAAGACCAATTCGCATGGCGAGTTCGTGTTCGACCATGCCTGGGCCAACGCCTACGCGCGCTACGGGCACGACTACTTTCCGAAGTGGCTGTGCGCGGTGCCCTATTCCCCGGTCACCGGCCCGCGCCTGCTGGCGCGCACGGCGGAAGACCGCCGGGCACTGCTGCAACAGCTGCAGACGATGACCGTCGCGGACGGCCTGTCGTCCGCGCACGTGAACTTCCATACCGGTGCGGAAGCCGCGGACTTCGATGCCGACTGGCTCGCGCGCATCGACGTGCAGTATCACTGGCGCAATCCCGGCGACTGGTCGACGTTCGACGATTACCTCGCTGCGATGGACCACAAGCACCGCAAGAACATCCGCCAGGAACGCGCCAAGGTGGCACGCGCCGGTGTGACCTTCCGCGTGCTGCACGGCGACGAAGCGGGCGACGAGGACCTCGTCACCATGTACCGCTTCTACCTGCAGACCTTCGCCGAGTACGGCAACTCCCCGGCGCTGACGCTGGATTTCCTGCGGCATCTCGTCGCCACCATGCCGCGCCAGCTGGTGCTGGTCTTCGCCGACCTCGGCGATGTCCCGGTCGCCGGGGCGCTGTGCCTGCGCGGTGGGGATACGCTCTACGGGCGCTACTGGGGCGCGATCGCCACCCTGCCCGGCCTGCATTTCGAGACCTGCTACTACCAGGGCATCGACTACTGCCTGCGCGAAGGCCTGCGGCATTTCGAACCCGGCGCGCAGGGCGAACACAAACTCGCGCGCGGCTTCCTGCCGACGATCGTGCACAGCCGGCACTGGATTGCCGATCCCGAATTCCGGCGTGCACTGCGTGACTGGTGCGCGCAGGAGGCGCAGTCGATCCGGGGTTACGCCGCGACGCTCGCGGCCAGCAGCCCGTTCAAACCGGCGACGCCGTGAGCCTGCATCTGCCCAAGCTGGACACTGACCCGCAGGCGCCGTTCCCACCGGTGGAGACCGCCCTGCAGCGCCCCGACGGCCTCCTCGCCTTCGGCGGCGATCTCTCGGTGCCGCGCCTGTGCAATGCCTATCGCCACGGCGTGTTCCCGTGGTTCTCGGAAGGCCAGCCGATCCTGTGGTGGTCGCCCGATCCCCGCACCGTCTTCGAGACCGCGCAGCTGCGGCCCAACCGCCGGTTAGCCCGGGCATTGCGTGGCAGTCACTGGACGCTGCGCGCCGACACCGCATTCGCCGAGGTCGTCGCCGCCTGCGCGGTCGCGCCGCGCCCCGGACAGGACGGCACCTGGATCACCGCCGACATGCAGGCCGCTTACGTCGGCATGCATGCAGCCGGGCACGCGCACAGCGTCGAGGTCTTCGACGGCACGCGGCTGGTCGGCGGCATCTACGGGGTCGCGATCGGCCGGATGTTCTTCGGCGAGAGCATGTTCAGCGGCACAACCGGCGGTTCCAAGGCCGCGCTGCTGGGGCTTGCCGCGCAGATGCGGGACTGGGACATGCCGCTGATCGACGCGCAGGTGGAGAATCCGCACCTGTCGCGCTTGGGCGCCACCAACTGGCCGCGTCCGCGGTTCATCGAGGCGGTGCAGGCGCTGGTCGACCGGCCGCCGCCGGTGACCGGCTCGTGGTCAGAGGGATTCGGCAGTCGACCCGCTTCGGACCTGGGCAGCGCCCGCTGAATCCGTGCAAGGCGGCGTTTTGCATCGCCCGCGGCCGCGTGCGACAATGCCCCGCTTTGCTGGCGCCACGTCCGCGCGCCGCATCCCTCAACAACGGATATTCCAGACGAATGGCGAAAGATGACGTCATCGAGTTCGAAGGCGCGGTCTCCGAGACCCTCCCGAACACCATGTTCCGGGTGAAGCTCGAGAACGGCCACGAAATCATTGCGCACATCTCGGGCCGCATGCGGAAGAACTACATCCGCATCCTGACCGGCGACCGGGTCAAGGTCGAGATGACGCCCTACGATCTCACGAAGGGTCGCATCACCTACCGCATGAAGTAAGCACTTCTGCGGCACCTGCGAAGGCGGCCCCGGGCCGCCTTCGTCGTTTCCGGCGCGCGGGCGATGTAGGCTCGGTCTTCTCGACCGACAGGATGCGCCCGTATGCCCAGGTTTCCCGCCGTCGCCGCGCTGACGTTCGCGCTGGCGCTCGCCCTGCCCGCTCACGCGCAGACGGCCGCGCCGCCTGCGGCCGCGCCCGCGGCGATGACGCAGGCGCCGCCGTCATCCGAAACCGCGCGCCTCAATGTCTGGCTCGACGCGCAGTACGAGACCTCGCTGCAGTTCAGTCCGATCGGCCTGACCTTCCTCGGCCGCAAGGATCTCTACGATCGCCTCGACGACGTGTCCGACGCGGCCGTGCAGAAGCAGATCGACTGGCAGCGCGCCAGCGTCGCCGAAATGGAAACCACGTTCGACCGCGACGCGCTCGATCTCGAAGGGCGCCTGTCCTACGACCTGTGGGCGCAGCAGGCGCGCGAGGCGGCGGAGCAGTTCGAATTCCGTCGCAACGGCTATGCCTTCACCCAGATGATGGGGCCGCAGGCGATGCTGCCGACGCTGCTGATCAACTTCCATAAGGTCGACACCGAAGCCGATTACCTTGCGTACGTGGCGCGTCTGCGCGCCCTGCCGACGATGTTCGACACCCTGCTTGAACACACGCAGGCCAGTGCGCAGGCCGGCATCCGTGCGCCGAAGTTCGCCTACACCGGCGTCATCACCCAGTCGCGCAACGTGATCACCGGTGCGCCGTTCACCGATGGCGACGACACCGCCCTGTGGGCCGATCTGGTCAAGAAGGCCGACGCCCTGCGCGAGGCCGGCACGGTCGACGCCGCACGCGCCGATGCGCTCAAGGCGCAGGCGCGCGAGGCGTTGCTGACATCGGTCGGTCCGGCCTACCAGCGCGTGATCGCCTGGCACGAGGGCGACATCGGCAACGCGCTGGAGAACCCGGCGGGTGTCGGCACCACCCAGAAGAACGGCGCCGCGTACTACGCCATGCAGCTGCGTCGCAACACCAGCACCGATCTGAGCGCCGAGCAGATCCACGACATCGGCCTGAAGGATGTCGCGCGCCTGCACGCCGACATGGAAGCGATCAAGACCGCGGTCGGTTTCGACGGCGATCTGAAGGCCTTCTTCCGCTTCATCGCGACCGACCCGCAGTTCAAGTTTCCCGATACCGATGCCGGCCGCCAGGCCTACCTCGACGAATCGACGCGCCTGCTCGACAACATCAAGCGGCAGCTGCCGCAGTTCTACGGCCTGATGCCCAAGGCCGACCTCGTGGTGCGCCGCGTCGAATCCTTCCGCGAGGAGCCGGGCGCCGCCCAGCACTATTTCCCGAGCAGCCCCGACGGTACGCGACCGGGCATCTACTACGCGCATCTGTCGGACATGAACGCGATGCCCAAGCCCGAGCTCGAGGTCATCGCGTATCACGAGGGCCTACCCGGCCACCACATGCAGATCGCGATCGCGCAGGAACTCACCGGCATGCCGCAGTTCCGCACCCAGGCGCAGGTCACCGCGTACGCCGAAGGCTGGGGCCTGTATTCGGAGTGGCAGGCCAAGGAGATTCCGGGGACCTATGCCGACCCCTACTCGCGCTACGGCCAGCTGAGCTCCGAGCTGTGGCGGGCGATCCGCCTGGTCGTCGACACCGGCATGCATGCCAAGGGCTGGACCGAGCAGCAGGCCGTCGACTACTTCAACGCCAACAGCGGCTTTCCCGAGGCGACGGTCCGCTCGGAGGTGCAGCGCTACCTGTCGTGGCCCGGCCAGGCGACGGCCTACAAGATCGGCATGATCCGCATCCAGGAATTGCGGGCGGAAGCGGAACAGGCGCTCGGCGACCGCTTCGACGTGCGCGGCTTCCACGATGCGGTGCTGGGCGGCGGCGCGCTGCCGCTGGACCTGCTCGAGCAGCGTGTGGACGCGTGGGTGGAATCGGCCTCGGCGGCGCGCTGACCGTCCGCACGAGTTAAAAAAGAAGGCGCCCGAGGGCGCCTTCTTCATGCCTGCGATGTCCGCCGGTCAGTCGACCGTCGCGGTCAGCAGACGCTCCGGCTCGGCCCAGGTCTCGACCGTCAGCTCGCCATCCTTGACGTCGATCGACACGCGGCCGCCATTGGCCAGCTTGCCGAACAGCAGCTCGTCGGCCAGACGACGCTTGACCTTGTCCTGGATCACACGCGACATCGGACGCGCACCCATCTGCGGATCGAAGCCGTGCTGCGCCATCCAGTCGCGTGCAGCCGGCGTCGCCGACAGCGAGACGTTCTTGTCGTGCAGCTGCGCTTCGAGTTCGATCATGAACTTGTCGACCACGCGCAGGATGTGCTCGAAACCCAGCGACTGGAACTGCACCACCGCGTCGAGACGGTTGCGGAATTCCGGCGTGAAGCTCTTGCGGATCACTTCCATGGCGTCGGTGCTGTGGTCCTGCTTGGTGAAGCCGATCGAGCGACGCGAGGCCTGGGTGGCACCGGCGTTCGTCGTCATCACCAGGATCACGTTGCGGAAGTTCGCCTCGCGACCGTTGGTGTCGGTCAGCACGCCGCGGTCCATGACCTGCAGCAGGATGTTGAAGATGTCCGGGTGCGCCTTCTCGACCTCGTCGAGCAGCAGCACGCAGTGCGGCGTCTTGACGATCTTCTCGGTCAGCAGACCGCCCTGGTCGAAGCCGACATAGCCCGGAGGCGCACCGATCAGGCGGCTGACCGAATGCGATTCCATGTACTCGGACATGTCGAAGCGCACCAGCTCGATGCCGAGCTGCAGCGCCAGCTGGCGCGTGACCTCGGTCTTGCCGACGCCCGTGGGACCGGCGAAGAGGAAGTTGCCGATCGGCTTGTCCGGACTGCCCAGACCCGAGCGCGAGAGCTTGATGGCGGACGTGAGCATTTCGATTGCCGGGTCCTGCCCGAAGATCACCATCTTGAGATTGCGCTCCAGATGCTCGAGCACGTCCTTGTCGGTCGCGCTGACCTGCTTGGCCGGAATGCGCGCCATCTTGGCGACGATGGTCTCGACTTCCTCGACGTCGATCAGCGCCTTGCGCACGCCCTCGGGCAGCAGGCGCTGACGCGCACCGGCCTCGTCGATGACGTCGATGGCCTTGTCGGGCAGCAGGCGGTCGGCGATGTGCTTGACCGACAGATCGACCGCGGCCTGCAGCGCCTCGTCGGCGTAGGTCACGTCGTGGTGCGCCTCGTAGCGCGGCTTGAGGCCCTGCAGGATCTGGTAGGCCTCGCTGACCGTCGGCTCGACGATGTCGATCTTCTGGAAGCGCCGCGCGAGCGCACGGTCCTTCTCGAAGATGCCGCGGTACTCCTGGAACGTGGTCGAGCCGATGCAGCGCAGCTCGCCCGACGACAGCGCGGGCTTGATCAGGTTCGATGCATCCATCGTGCCGCCCGAAGCCGAACCGGCACCGATGATGGTGTGGATCTCGTCGATGAAGAGGATCGCGCCCGGATGCTTCTTGATCGCCGACAGCACGGCCTTCAGGCGCTTCTCGAAATCGCCGCGGTACTTCGTGCCCGCGACCAGCGCACCGAGGTCGAGCGAGTAGATCGTCGCCTCGCTCAGCACTTCGGGCACTTCGCCATCGACGATGCGCTTGGCCAGGCCCTCGGCGATCGCGGTCTTGCCCACGCCGGCCTCGCCGACGTAGAGCGGATTGTTCTTGCGACGGCGGCACAGCACCTGGATCGTCCGCTCGACTTCCTCGGCGCGGCCGACCAGCGGATCAATGCGACCGTCGCGCGCGGCGGCGTTGAGGTCGCTGGCGTACTCGGCCAGTGCATCGCCCTTGGCCTCGCCCTCGCCGCCTTCGCCGCGGCCCTGGGTCGCGTCCTCAGGCGTGCCCTCGCCGTCCTCGCCACCGCTCTTGGCGATGCCGTGGGACAGGTAATTGACCACGTCCAGCCGGGTCACGTCCTGCTGGTTGAGGTAGTAGACCGCGTGCGAGTCCTTCTCGCCGAAGATCGCCACCAGTACGTTGGCGCCGGTGACCTCCTTCTTGCCCGAGGACTGCACGTGGTAGACGGCGCGCTGAAGTACGCGCTGGAACCCGAGCGTGGGCTGGGTGTCGCGGGTGTCGTCTTCGGCCAGCTTGGTGACCGAGGTCAGGATGGCCTGTTCCAGGTCGCCGCGCAGGCGCTCGAAATCGGCGCCGGTGGCCTTGAGGACACCTTCCGCGGACGGATTTTCGAGCAGGGCCAGCAGCAGGTGTTCGACGGTCATGTACTCGTCGCGGGCCTCGCGGGCGCGCTTGTAGCACTGGCCGATCGTGAACTCGAGATCTTTGCTGAACATGGGGCGGTCGCCTCCGGCTTCACTGACACCCTAAATGGGGCCCGATTCCGGCATTCAAACCCTGCCCCGTCGGGCCTTATTAGGCCTTTTCCATCGTGCAGAGCAAGGGGTGAAGATTCAGTCGGGCGCATTCGTTCACCTGCGCGACTTTCGACTCCGCCACTTCGCGGCTGTAGACCCCGCAGACGCCGCGACCGCGGGTGTGGACGTGCAGCATCACCTGGGTGGCGCGCTCGATGTCCAGCGCGAAGAAGCGCACCAGGATCTCGACCACGAAATCCATCGGGGTGTAGTCGTCGTTGAGCAGCAGCACCGAATACAGCGGCGGCGGCGCCACTTCCGGGCGGCCGGTCGCGACCGCGGTGCCATGTTCGTGCTCGTGTTCGTGTTTGCGGCTCATGCGCCGATTATACCGTCCGCCCGCGGATGGACGCCCCGGAGCCCGGTCGTCAGAATGACCGCATTCCCCCGCTCCGGTGCCTCGATGCATCCCGATCGTCGCTGCGTTCTCCTCGCCCCGCCTGCTGCTGCTGCGCCCGTCGCGCGCGGAGCGCTGCGCTGATGCCTGCGACCGCCGATCCGCGTTTCTGGCAGCCCGATGTCACCGTGGCCACGGTGGTGATGGACCGTGGCCGGGTGCTGTGCATCGAGGAGCGCATCGAAGGCCGCCTGGTCATCAACCAGCCGGCCGGACATCTGGAGCCGGACGAGTCGCTGGTCCACGCGGCGGTGCGCGAGACGCTGGAGGAATCGGGCTGGACGGTCGAACTGACCGGCTTCATCGGCAGCTACCTGTGGAAGGCGCCGCCGCGTCCCGGCGAGGACGGCGGCCGGCATTTCCTGCGCTTCGCCTTCGCGGCGCGTCCGGTGTCGCACGACCCGGCGCGCGTGCTCGACGACGGCATCGAGCAGGCCACGTGGTTCACGCCGGCCGAACTCCAGGCCCAGGCGGCGCGCCACCGCAGCCCGCTGGTCTGGCAGGTCGTCGCCGATTGCCTGGCCGGCCAGCGCTTTCCGCTGTCGGCCGTGCGCCAGATGCCATGAGCGCGCCCGAGGTCATCGTCGGCATGTCCGGCGGCGTGGACTCGTCGGTCGCCGCCTTGTTGCTGCGCGACTCGGGCGTGTCGCTGGCCGGTCTGTTCATGCAGAACTGGGCCGACGACGGCTCCGGCGATTGCCGCGCCGAGGACGACCGTCGCGATGCGGTCGCGGTCTCGGGCCGCCTCGGCCTGCCGATCCATTTCCGCGATTTCTCCGGCGAGTACTGGGCCGGCGTGTTCGAGCACTTCATCGCCGAGTACGCGGCCGGACGCACGCCCAATCCCGACGTGCTGTGCAACCGCGAGATCAAGTTCAAGCACTTCCTGGACGCCGCGCGCGATCTGGGCGCGGCGAAGATCGCGACGGGCCATTACGCGCGCGTCGATGCAGTCGACGGCCGCTGGCGCCTGCTGCGGGCGCGTGACCGCAACAAGGACCAGAGCTATTTCCTGCACCAGCTCGGCCAGGCGCAGCTCGCCGCGACGCTGTTTCCGCTCGGCGAACTGCCCAAGACCGACGTGCGCGACCTCGCCCGCGCAGCCGGCCTGCCGACCGCGGAGAAGAAGGATTCGACCGGCATCTGCTTCATCGGCGAACGCGACTTCCGCAGCTTCCTCGGCCAGTACCTGCCGGCCCGCGAAGGCGAGATGCGCACGCCCGACGGCCACCGCGTCGGCACGCATCCGGGCGTGTTCTATTTCACCCTCGGTCAGCGCGAAGGCCTGCAGATCGGCGGCGTGCGCGGCTTCGACGCGGCGCCTTGGTATGTGGTGGGCAAGGATGTGGGCGACAATGTGCTCTACGTCGCGCAGGGCGCCGACACGCCCTGGCTGCAGTCGACCTGGCTGCGCAGCGAGCCCGCGCACTGGATCGCGGGCGATCCGCCGGCGCCGCGCTTCCGCTGCACCGCCCAGACCCGTTACCGGCAACACGAGGAATCCTGCGAAGTGACCATCGACGCGAACACTGGCCAACTCGACGTGCGGTTCGACCGCCCCCAGCGCGCCGTCACGCCCGGCCAGTCCTTGGTGCTCTACGACGGCGACGTGTGCCTCGGCGGTGCGGTCATCGCGGCCACGGATGCGCCATTGGAGCTGCGCGCACGCGGGGTGGCGGCATGATGGAAGACCGCGTGCTCGCGCTGGCCGGCATGGCCCAGGCGCTCAAGCAGGTCCGCCGCATCGCCGAGACCGGCCAGGCCGACGCCGCCGTGCTGTCGACCTCGCTCGACAGCGTGTTCCGCATCGATGCGTCCTCGCCCGAAGCCGTCTACGGTGGACGCGACGCGGTCGTGCCGGGCCTGATGTTGCTGCGCGATTACTTCGGCAACCAGGGCAGCGACCCGCTGCTGCCCAAGCTGGGCCTTGCGGTCGCGCAGCTCGAACGCCGCTTCATCCAGGATCGCGCCGTCAGCGGCGAAGTGCATCACGGCATCCTCGAGATCAAACCCAAGGCCGAACAGCTCGGACACACGCATCCCGAAGTGCTGGCCGCGCTCGGCGCGCTGTATGCCGACACGGTCAGCCACCTGCGTCCGAAGGTGATGGTCCAGGGCAATCCGCATTACCTCGGCCAGGCCAACGTGGTCGCCGAGATCCGCGCGGTGCTGTTGGCTTCGTTGCGTTCGGCGGTGTTGTGGCGGCAGATGGGCGGCAGCCTGTGGGACTTCCTGCTGCGCCGCCAGCAGATGCTGCGCGCGATCTGACGCGCGCGTGGCGCGTCTGACCTTCGTCCGCCACGCGCAGAGCGTGGCCAATGCTGGCGGCCGGACCCTCCCGCACCCGACCATTCCGCTGTCGTCGACCGGCCAAGCACAGGCGGCGTGGATCGCCACGCAGTTGCCGGTGGACGCGGGCGCGGTACACGTGTCGAAGTTCGATCGCGCGCGCGCGACCGCAGGGCCGTACTGCGCGCGCATCGGCATCGATGCGCAGGTGCATCGGCTCATGCACGAGTTCTCGGCCATCGATCCGGCGCGGATCGAGGGCCTGACCGGCGAGCAGCGACGCCCCTTGACCGAGGCCTACTGGGCGCGCGGCGATCGCGACGCACGCATGGGCGACGCGGCCGATACCTTCGGCGAGTTCGTGGCCTGCGTGGACGGCTTCATCGACGGCATGGAGGCGCTGGCCGAGGGCAGCGTGCTGTTCGGCCACGGGATCTGGTTCGGCCTGCTGGCCTGGCGGCTGATGGGCTTCGAGGCCGACACGCCCGACGACATGCGCGCGTTCCGCGCATTCCAGGTGGCGCTGCCGATGCCGAATTGCGCGGTGTACGAACTGACCGGCACGGGCGGGCAGTGGCATCTGCGCTATCGCGCGGATCTCGCGCGCGGAATTGCGCACTTGGCGACGGACTGAGCCCTCCTCCGCGTGCGGGGTAGGGTTGGGTGGGGCAAACGGCCCGATCGTGCTGCCGATGAACTCGTGCGGATCCAGGGTCGAGATCGCGCAGGAGGCATTCGTTCCGGTCTTCCTGCTCGCCCCCATCCCAACCTTCCCCCGCAGGCGGGGGAAGGGGCGGCCTCTCGCGATGGCGGCTCAACCGTGACGTAGCAAGAATCGGATCGAAACGTACAGGACCCCTGATACAAAACACCCGGCGCGAGGCCGGGTGTTTCGTGTCCGCAAACCGTTGCCGTCAGGCAGCGGTCTTCTCGCCCGCTTCCACGTACTCCGGAATCTGGTCGAAGTTCATGTAGCGGTAGATGTCGTTCGCCGAGGCGTCCAGCACGCCGACGTCGGCCATGTACTCGGCCTTGGTCGGAATGCGGCCCAGGCGCGAGCAGATCGCCGCGAGTTCGGCCGAGCCCAGGTAGACGTTCGAGTTGCGGCCCAGACGGTTCGGGAAGTTGCGGGTGGACGTGGAGAACACCGTCGCGCCTTCGCGCACCTGCGCCTGGTTGCCCATGCACAGCGAGCAGCCCGGCATTTCCATGCGCGCGCCGGCCGCGCCGAAGGTGCCGTAGTGGCCTTCCTTGGTCAGCTCGGCGGCGTCCATCTTGGTCGGCGGGGCGACCCACAGCTTGGTCGGGATATCGCGCTTGCCTTCCAGCAGCTTCGATGCCGCGCGGAAGTGGCCGATGTTGGTCATGCAGGAACCGATGAACACCTCGTCAATCTCGACGCCGGCGACTTCGGACAGGAACTTCACGTCGTCCGGATCGTTCGGGCAAGCCAGGATCGGCTCGTGCACGTCGGCCAGATCGATCTCGATGACCGCGGCGTACTCGGCATCGTCGTCGCCCTTGAGCAGCTGCGGATCGGCCAGCCAGGCTTCCATCTTCTCGATGCGGCGCTGGATCGAACGTGGATCCTGGTAGCCCTCGGCGATCATCCAGCGCAGCAACGCGATATTGCTGTTGATGTACTCGATGATCGGTTCCTTGTTGAGGTGCACCGAGCACCCGGCGGCCGAACGCTCGGCCGAGGCGTCGGACAGCTCGAACGCCTGCTCGACCTTGAGATCCGGCAGACCTTCGATCTCGAGGATGCGACCGGAGAAGATGTTCTTCTTGCCGGCCTTGGCCACGGTCAGCAGGCCCTGCTTGATCGCGTAGAGCGGGATCGCGTTGACCAGGTCGCGCAGGGTCACGCCGGGCTGCATCTTGCCCTTGAAGCGCACCAGCACCGACTCGGGCATGTCGAGCGGCATGACGCCGGTCGCGGCCGCGAATGCGACCAGACCCGAACCCGCCGGGAACGAGATACCGACCGGGAAACGCGTGTGCGAGTCGCCGCCGGTGCCGACGGTATCGGGCAGCAGCATGCGGTTGAGCCAGCTGTGGATCACGCCGTCACCCGGACGCAGCGAGATGCCGCCACGCGTGGAGATGAACTCCGGCAGCGTGTGATGGGTCTTGACGTCGACCGGCTTCGGATACGCCGCGGTGTGGCAGAACGACTGCATGACGAGGTCCGCCGAGAAGCCCAGGCACGCCAGGTCCTTCAGCTCGTCGCGGGTCATCGGACCGGTGGTGTCCTGGGAACCGACCGAGGTCATCTTCGGTTCGCAGTAGGTACCCGGGCGCACGCCCTGGCCTTCCGGCAGACCGATCGCGCGGCCGACCATCTTCTGCGCCAGCGAGAAGCCCTTGCCGGTGTCGGCCGGCTGCTGCGGCAGGCGGAACAGGTCGGTCGCCGGCAAGCCCAGCGACTCGCGCGCCTTGGCGGTCAGGCCGCGGCCGACGATCAGCGGAATGCGGCCACCGGCGCGCACTTCGTCGAACAGCACGTCCGACTTGACCTGGAACTCGGCGATCACGGCGCCGTTCTTGAGCGCCTTGCCTTCGAAGGGACGCAACTCGATGACGTCGCCCTGCTCCATCTGCGACACGTCGAGTTCGATCGGCAGCGCGCCGGCGTCCTCCATCGTGTTGTAGAAGATCGGCGCGATCTTCGAACCCAGGCACACGCCGCCGGCGCGCTTGTTCGGGATGTAGGGAATGTCGTCGCCGGTCCACCACAGCACGCTGTTGGTCGCCGACTTGCGGCTCGAACCGGTACCCACCACGTCACCGACGTAGGCGACGAGGTTGCCCTTCTTCTTGAGATCGAGGATGGCCTGGATCGGGCCGCGCTTGCCGTCTTCTTCCGGCACGAACGGCGCGTCGTCGCGCTTGTTCTTGAGCATCGCCAGCGCGTGCATCGGGATGTCCGGACGCGTGGTCGCGTCGGGCGCCGGCGACAGGTCGTCGGTATTGGTCTCGCCCGGCACCTTGAACACCGTCAGTGTCATCGACTGCGGCACTTCCGGCTTGCTGGTGAACCACTCGGCGTCGGCCCAGCTCTGCAGCACGCCCTTGGCGTTCGCGTTGCCGGCCTTGGCCTTCTCTTCGACGTCGTGGAAGGCATCGAACACCAGCAGCGTGTGCTTGAGCGCGTCGGCGGCGATGGTGCCGACCTCGGCATCGTCGAGCAGGTCGACCAGCGGCTGCACGTTGTAGCCGCCGAGCATGGTGCCCAGCAGTTCGGTGGCGCGCGCGCGGGTGATCAGCGCGTTGCGTTCGCTGCCGAAGGCGATCGCGGCGAGGTACGAGGCCTTGACCTTGGCGGCGTCGTCGACGCCGGCCGGCACGCGGTGGGTCAGCAGGTCGAGCAGGAACTCCGCTTCACCCGCGGGCGGGTTCTTCAGCAGTTCGATGACGTCCGCGGTCTGCTGCGCATTGAGCGGCAGCGGCGGGATTCCCAGCGCTTCGCGCTCGGCAACGTGGTGGCGATAGGCTTCCAACATGACGGGCAACTCCAGATTCGTGCAGTACCGGGATAACCGGTCTCAGGCCGACGGTACGATCAGCTTGAGACCCTTGAAGTAGGTGCGGAAAAACGCGTCGTCGCGGGTGATCAGGCCATTGCACTGCAACAGCGCATGCGCCCCGACGAGGAAATCGCGCGCGGCGCGACCGGACTTGTCGCCACGCTGCCAGGAGCGCCGCTGCATCTCGCCGGCCCGCAGCGCGGACTTGGCTTCGATCGCCGAGAACCGCACGCCCATGTCCTCGAGCACGGCCATGGTCTCGGCGCCGTCGTGCAGCGCGCCGCAGATCTCGGCCAGGGCCACATCGCAGACCACGACCGGGCCGGCGCTCAGGTACTGGCGCAGGCAGGCTTCAGCGGCGTCGGCCTGCGGGCCGTCGGCCAGCAGGTCCACCAGCACGGGCGCGTCGACGGCGATCACGCGTCGGCGTCTCCCGCCGCGTCGCCCTGCCCGCGCACGGCGCGCATCGCGGAATCGGTGCCGTCGAAGCCCTCCAGCCTGAAGCGACCGCGGGCCCGGGACACGGCGTCATCGACGCTCTTGCGCAGCACGATGCGGCTGCCTTCCAGCTCGACCTTGAGGATCGTGCCCTTGCTCAGGCCCAGCGCATCGCGCACGGCCTTGGGCAGGGTGATCTGGCCGCGCTCGGCGACGGTGGCTTCCATCGGAGCGCTCCCGAAAAAGTATGCGCGCATTATACATACCTGAGCACGCATACCCCAGCCACCATACTGCACATGCGATGGGCCGGGTCATGCCGACCCGGCCCATCGTGTGCGCCCTCGATGACGGTCGCGCGTCAGAAGGCCAGCTGGAAGCGCGCGTTGAGCGTGGTGCCGCGATCAAGGCCCTGATAGGCGCCGCTGCGGTTGTCGGTTTCCCAGCGCACCGCGTCGAACAGCACCCGGCTGAAGTCGTTGAGATACCAGTTCACGCCGACCGTCCAGGCGTTGCCGGTGCCGCCGGTCGGCAGCTCGCTGTAGTCGGCGTCCTCGTATCGGGCCTTGAGTTCCCAGGCGCCGGGGCCGCCGGCGGTGACCGGACGCGCCACCTTGACCCGGCTCCAGGTGCCGGTCCTGCTCGCGAACGACGGGCTGGCACCGGAGAGGAACCAGCCGGCCGAGACCGCCCAGGCGTCGTGGGTGACCTCGTAGCGACCGGCGCCGCCAAAGCCGGCGACGTCGCGGGTGCCCCATTCGCCGTAGCCCCAGAACGGGCCGCGCACGCCGAGCACCTCGACGCCGTAGCCTTCGCCGCGGGTCGCGCCGGTCAACGCGCCGGGGGCGATCTTGACCAGATCGTTGAGGTGGCCCGAAATCGCCGAGCTGCGGAACACCCCGCTGCTGCCTGGCGCGATGTCCTCGTAGAAACCCCAGGCGCCGAGGTGCAGCAGGCCGCCCTCGCCCTTCACCGGGTTCCAGTGCGCGCGACCGGCGACGGTCTTCGAATCGTCGCTGTCGCCGACATTGTTGAGGTCGTTACCGGCCAGCGACAGGCTGGCATGCCAGTTCTCGCCGTAGACGCGCTCGGTCAGGCCGACGCCGAACAGGCCGCGCTGCGGCACGATCTGGGTGCCGACCACATTGCGGTCCTGGAAGGGCGTATTGCCGGTGCCACTGGACCCGTCGATGCCGCGGTCGTTGAGGCGGTTGCCGATCGTCAGTTCGGCCTCGCGGCCGAAGAGCGTGTGGTCGACCGTCGCATAGGCCGACTTCCAGGCCACGCCGTTGTCGGCGAAATCGCCCTCGACCGCGTAGCCGAGAATGCCGTAGCTGCCCTCGAAACCCAGACGCACCGAACGGATCTCGGTACCGGTGATGTTGCGGGCCTCGAAGTCCGAGCCGCTGGTGCTGGACGTGTCGACGAACACGCGGCCGCGCGGACGGAAGGTGATCTGGCCGTCGCTGCTGGTGAACTGCGGCGCGCCCTTGGCCCAGCTGACGGTGGGCGCCTTGGCCTGCGCGGCCTCGACCTTGGCGATGCGCTCGACGAGCGCTGGATCGGCGGCGGGCGCAACCGGCGCGGCGGCAGTGGCCGGCGCCTGGCCGGTTTCGAGGGCCGACAGGCGCGCCTCGAGCAGGCGGATCTGCGCGGCCTGCTGGCGGACCAGCGCCTCGAGCTCGGGCGACGCGGTCTGGGCGAAGGCGCCGGACGAGGCCAGCAGCAGACCGACGGCGAGTGCCGTGGGACGGGGACGGAACGACATGCGCATGGTGCGATCTCCGGACGCGGCGCGCCCTTCGACGGACGGCCGCAGACAGGCCCGCCGCGATGCGACGGGCAGAGCATTCGAAAAGGAGGCGCCGGACCGACGAGGGGTTCCGGCGCGAGCAGCGCACCCGGACGTGGGGAACGGGTGTCGATGCGTCCCGGCGCTATGCGCGCCGGGACGCGGCACGGTCAGCTCGTGGCTTCGCGAGAGGCGTTGGGACGCCAGGTGATCAGGCGGTTCTCGGCGATGTCGAGAAAGAAGTCGATGATCAGCACGAAACCCGCGAGGATGATGATGCCGGCGAACACGCCGACCGCATTGAAGTTGCCTTCGGCCTGCGCGATCAGATAGCCCAGGCCCGCCGAGGCGCCGAGGTATTCGCCGATGATCGCGCCGACCACGGCGAAGCCCACCGAGGTGCGCAGCGAGGACAGGATCCAGCTTGCGGCCGCCGGGAAGTACACATGGCGCAGCAGGTCGCGACGGCTCGCGCCGAGGATGCGTGCATTGGCCAGCACCACCGGGTTCACCTCGCGCACGCCCTGCATGGCGTTGAAGAAGGTGATGAAGAACACCAGCGTCACCGCCAGTGCGACCTTCGACCACAGGCCTAGGCCCAACCAGAGCACGAAGATCGGCGCCAGCACCACGCGCGGAATCGCATTGAAGCCCTTGATGAAGGGATCGAGGATGCGCGCCGAGCGCGGGCTCAAGCCCAGCCAGACACCGCCGGTGACGCCGAGCACGGTACCGATCACGTAGCCCAGGACGGTCTCGGTCAGGGTGATGTAGACGTGGCTGTAGAAGCTGGTGTCCATCAGCCAGGTCACCATCTGCCGGACGATGTCCCACGGCGCCGGGAAGAAGAACGGGTCGATCAGCCCGGCCGTGACGCCGGCCTGCCAGCCGCCGAACACGGCGACGACGAGCATGATCTGGATGGCACGGTCAGTCTTGGCGTGCATAGCTCTTCTCCACTTCGCCGCGCAGGCAGGCCCAGATGTCGCGATAGAGGTCGGTGAACCGTTGGTCGAGCTTGATTTCGGCCACGTTGCGCGGCCGCTCCAGATTCACCGGGAAACTTTCGACCACCCGGCTCGACGGGCCCGAGGACAGCACCACGACGCGGTCGCCGAGCGCGATCGCTTCCTCGAGGTCGTGGGTGATCAGGATCACCGCACGGCGGTCTTCCTGCCACAGGCGCAGCAGTTCGTTCTGCATCAGGTGGCGGGTGTGGATGTCGAGCGCCGAGAACGGCTCGTCCATCAGCATCACCTTCGGCTCGACGATCAGTGCCTGCGCCATCTGCACGCGCTTGCGCTGGCCGCCCGAGAGCTGGTGCGGGTAACGATGCTCGAAGCCCTTCAGGCCCACCTTGGTCAGCCAGTCGCGGGCGCGCTTCTCGCGCTCGTCGCTGCCGACACCGCGGAACCGCAGGCCCAGTTCGACGTTCTGCAGCGCGGTCTTCCACGGCAGCAGCGCGTCCTGCTGGAACAGGTAGCCCACCGAGTCCTGCACGCCGCTGACCGCCTTGTCGTCGATGCGGATGCCGCCTTTCGTCGGCTTCAACAGGCCGGCGACGGCGTTGAGGATGGTGCTCTTGCCGCAACCGGTAGGGCCGACGATGGCGAGGAACTCGCCGTCACCGACTTCGATGTTGACGTCGCGCACGGCGGTGAAATCGCCGAAGGACATCGTGACGTCGTGCACCGACACCATCGGGCGCGACTGGATCGGCATCGGGGCTTCTTCCCGGATGCGGGCAACGCTGGCGACAGCCATGGAACCTCCTTACTGCTTCGCGTCCGCGGCGACGCGGTCGACGAATGCGTTGGTGTAGGTCTTCTCGAGATCGATGTCGGCATTGGCGACATCGGTATTGAACTCGCGCAGCACGATCAGCGGCGTTTCCAGGTCCTTGGGCTCGAAGCGGCCGTCGCGGGTGAAGATGGCGCGGGCCTGCTCGACCGCCTTGGCATAGGTCTCGCGGTCACCGGAGACGTACTTGTCCGGCAGCGCGGCGACGATTTCGGCCGCGGTGTGGTCGGCGATGAACTCCAGCGCCATGCGCTCGGCGCGGACGATCTTCTCCACCGCTTCGGGGCGCTGGTCGAGGAAGGACTGCTGCGCGTACATGACCGAGGTCGGATAGATGCCGCCGTAGACCTCGCGGGCGCCCTCGTCGCTGCGCGCGTCGATCAGGATCTTGCCCACGCCGCGCTCGACCAGCAGCGTGCCGGCCGGGTCGTAGTTCACCAGCAGGTCGATCTTGTCCTGCTGCAGCGCCGCGACCGCCGCCGCGCCCGAACCGACGCCGATAATCGAGATGTCGTCGACCGGAATGTTGTTGCGCGCGAGGTAATGCCGCACGAAGAAGTCCGACGACGAGCCGGGCGCGGTGATGCCGACCTTCATGCCGCGGATCGACGCCGGGTTGGCCGGATCGAACGCGCTGTCGGGACGACCGGCCAACACCAGGCCCGAGTTGCGCGACAGCAGCACGAACGCCACGACGTCCTTCTGCTTGGCCTGCATCTGGATGGTGTGGTCGTAGAAGCCGACCGCGACGTCGGTCGAGCCGGCGACCAGCGCCTGCAGCACCTTGGAACCGCCCTGGGCGAAGTTCTCGGTCTGGACCTTCAGGCCCACGTCGTCGAAGTAGCCGTTCGCATCGGCGATGAAGAACGGCAGGTTGTTGAGGTTGTACGAGCCGACGCTGATGCGCACGGACTCGCCGCCGGCGCCGCCGCCGCTGCGGCTGCCGCCGCAACCGGCGACGCAGACCATGGCCGCCGCGAGCACGGCGGTGATGAGACGCTTGTACATCGATCCCTCCCAGGATTGTGTGGCTTGGACCGGGCGTGGGCCCGGAGAGTTCGGATCACTCCGTCTGTGTCAGGCCGCCGAGCTCCAGGCCGCGGCGCTGCGCGACGGTGCGGTGCTGGCGAAGACGCGGCCCTCGAACAGTCGCCGTGCGGTCCGCACGACGCTGGCGACGATCGGGGCATCCATGTCGGGTTTGTGCAGGGCCACGTCCAGGCAGCCGCTGGGATGTTCCAGCCGCACGCTGCCCGGCAGCGTCAGGCTGCCGACCATGCGCTGCGCCACCGTGCCGGGGGTCACGCAGGCGGTCGAGATGCCGACCGCGCCGGTGATCGCCAGCGCGCTGTGGCACTGGTGCGGCATGAAGTAGCGCACCTGCAGCGCACCGCCCGCGCGGGGCGGCAGCAGCAGCACGGGCTTGGGGATGACGCGATCGCCCGCATCGGGGATGCCCATCCGGCGCCCGGCCTCGATGCGGATGCGCTCCAGGCGCGCCAGCATCGCGGCGTTTCCATTGAGTTCGGCCGCGCTTTCCGCACCGGTCACGCCCAGGGCCGCACCCTCGAGCATCACCATCGGCATCGCGCAGTCGATGCAGCTCACCTCGACATCATCGATCCATTCGCTGGCCTCGCCGGTGGGCAACAGTTTGCCAGTCCGCGCCCCCGCCGCGTCGAGGAAGGCCAGCGAGATCGGCGCGGCAGTGCCCGGGGCCCCGGCGATCGCGGTGTCGCCGCGGTAGTGCACCTCGCCCCTGGGCGTCTGCACCGTGGCCAGGATCACCTTGCCGGTGTTGACGTTGTGGATGCGCACGTGGGTCACCGGATCGCCGGCGGGCACGAGGCCCGATTCGATCGCGAACGGGCCGACGGCGGCCAGCATGTTCCCGCAGTTGGGCGTGGTGTCGACCAGTTGCCGGTCGATCCGCACCTGGGCGAACAGATAGTCGATGTCCGCATCGGCGCGGCTGGCCGGTCCGACGATGGCGACCTTGCTCGACAGCGCGTTGCCGCCCCCGATGCCATCGATCTGCAGCGGATGGCCGGCGCCCATGATCTCCAGCAGCAGACGGTCCCGCTCGGCGGGATCGGCCGGCAGGTCCGAGGCGCGGAAAAACGGCCCTTTCGAGCTGCCGCCGCGCATCAGGACACAGGGAACGCTGTAGAGATCGTTGGACATGGGGATCGCAGATTGATATGAATATCGAATCAATTGATCGATTCGTTGCGATACTGGCATGACCCCAATTGATCTGTTAATTGCTGATTTCAGGAGAATTGATCCGTTATGAGCATCAATTGCGAGATTCTGGACCTGCGCGCATTCCTGCTGGTGGCCGATACGCGCAGCTTCCATCGCGCGGCGGAAGCGCTGCACGTCTCGCAGCCGGCCCTGAGCCGGCGCATCCAGAAACTCGAGAGCGCGGTCGGTGCGCCCCTGCTCGAACGCACCACGCGCAGCGTGGCGCCGACCGCCGTGGGCCAGAACCTTCTGCCGCTGGTGCGGCGCATGATCGACGAGTTCGACGGCTCGCTGTTCGCCTCGCGCGGCGTCGACGACGGCCGCGGCAGCCAGGTCACGATCGCCTGCCTGCCGACCGCGGCGTTCTATTTCCTGCCGAGCGTCATCGCGCGTTTCCACGAAGACCACCCGAACGTGCGCTTCCGCATCCTCGACATTCCCGCGACCGAAGGCCTGCAGGCCGTCGAGCGCGGCGAAGTGGAATTCGGCGTCAATTTCATGGGCGCCTCCGATCCGGAGCTCGAATTCGACGCACTGGTCGAAGACCCGTTCGTGCTCGCCTGCCGGCGCGACCATCCGCTGGCGACCAAGCGCCGCGTGACCTGGAGCGACATCGCCCAGCACCCGCTGATCACCGTGCACCGCACCAGCGGCAACCGCACCCTGCTCGACGGCGCGCTCGCGCGCGAGAACCTGAAACTGAGCTGGTTCTACGAGGTGACGCACCTCTCCACGTCGCTGGGCCTGGTCGAAGCCGGCGTCGGCATTTCGGTGCTGCCACGCATGGCCACGCCGCAGCAGGAACACTCCATTCTGGTGACCCGCGAGATCGCGCCCCCCGTGGTGTCACGTACGATCGGCATCGTCCGCAGGCGCGGTGCGGTGCTGTCGCCGGCCGCCGAGCGGTTCCTGCAGATGCTCAAGAACACCTGGCAGAAACCGTGAGCCACCGCCGATGACGCGTCCGCCACGCCGCGCTGCCTACACTGGCGGTCTTCGAACGGTGACACGCGTCGAATGGCGCCGATGACGTTCCACCCCGGACGCGACCGCGTCCACGCATGCCCGCCACGACCAGCCCGGCTGCGTCACCGCCAGCAACCCGCGACAGGAGCACCCGCATGACCGATACCTTTTCCACGCGCGCCGAACTCGACGTCGGCGGCCGTCGCTACGCCTATGCCAGCCTGGCCACGCTGGGCAAGCAGTTCGACATCGCCCGCCTGCCCTACTCGATGAAGATCCTGCTGGAGAACCTGCTGCGCCACGAGGATGGCGAAACGGTGGCCGCGCATCACATCGAGGCGGTGGCCAAGTGGAACCCGAAGGCCGAACCGGACACCGAGATCGCCTTCATGCCCGCGCGCGTGGTGCTGCAGGACTTCACCGGCGTGCCCTGCGTGGTCGATCTGGCCGCGATGCGCGACGCGGTGGTGCGCCTGGGCGGTCGCCCCGAGCAGATCAATCCGCAGATTCCGTCCGAACTGGTCATCGACCACTCGGTGCAGGTCGACGTGTTCGGCCGTCCGGATGCGCTGGACCTCAACGGCAAGATCGAATTCGATCGCAACAAGGAACGCTACGGCTTCCTGCGCTGGGGCCAGAAGGCGTTCGACAACTTCAAGGTGGTGCCGCCCAACACCGGCATCGTCCACCAGGTGAACCTGGAGCACCTGGCCCGTGTGGTGATGACCGCCGAGCGCGAGGACGGCACGCAGTGGGCGTATCCCGACACCGTGTTCGGCACCGACTCGCACACCACGATGATCAACGGCATCGGCGTGCTGGGCTGGGGCGTGGGCGGCATCGAAGCCGAGGCCGCGATGCTCGGCCAGCCGTCTTCGATGCTGATTCCGCAGGTCGTCGGCTTCAAGCTCACCGGACGCCTGCCCGAGGGCGCGACCGCGACCGATCTGGTGCTGACCGTCACCGAGATGCTGCGCAAGCATGGCGTGGTCGGCAAGTTCGTCGAGTTCTTCGGCGATGGTCTGCAACACCTGCCGCTGGCCGACCGCGCGACGATCGGCAACATGGCGCCCGAGTACGGCGCGACCTGCGGCATCTTCCCGATCGATGCCGAATCGCTGAACTATCTGCGCCTGTCGGGCCGCAGCGAAGAGCAGATCGCGCTGGTCGAGGCCTATGCGAAGGCGCAGCAGCTGTGGCACGAGCCCGGGTCACCGGAAGCCGAGTACAGCGCCGTGCTCGAACTCGACATGGGCGAAGTGCGTCCGTCGCTGGCCGGGCCGAAGCGCCCGCAGGACCGCGTGCTGCTGGAGAACGTACAGCAGAATTTCGTCGACAACGTCGGCGCGCTCACCGCGCGTCGCGACGCGGCGAACGACAAGCAGGTCGAACGCTTCGAGAAGGAAGGCGGCAACCAGCCGCAGGCCGAGCGCCTGGCGGCCAAGCCGATCTCGAAGATCACCCTCGATGACGGCGAGCACGAACTGACTGACGGCTCGGTGGTCATCGCCGCGATCACGTCCTGCACCAACACCTCGAACCCGGCGGTGATGCTCGGCGCCGGCCTGCTCGCGCGCAACGCCGCGGCCAAGGGCCTCAAAGCGGCCCCATGGGTCAAGACCTCACTCGGACCGGGCTCGCTGGTGGTCACCGACTACCTCGAGAAGGCCGGTGTGATGGACGATCTGCAGAAGCTCGGCTTCTATGTCGTCGGCTACGGTTGCACCACCTGTATCGGCAATTCCGGCCCGCTGCCGGATGCCGTGTCGCAGGGCATCGCCGCGAACGATCTCGCGGTGGCGTCGGTGCTGTCGGGCAACCGCAACTTCGAAGGCCGCGTGCACCCCGAAGTGAAGATGAACTACCTCGCCTCGCCGCCGCTGGTCGTCGCCTATGCGATCGCCGGCACCGTCGACATCGACCTGACCACCGAACCGCTGGGCAAGGACCCGGACGGCAATCCGGTCTATCTGCGCGATATCTGGCCCACGAACAAGGAAATCGGCGACTTCATCGCCAGGACCATCGGGCCGGAGATGTTCGCCAAGAACTACGCCGACGTGTTCAAGGGCGACACCCGCTGGAACGCCATTGAATCGCCCGACGGCAATCTCTACGAGTGGGACGAGGCTTCGACCTACATCAAGAACCCGCCCTACTTCGACGGCATGACGATGGAGGTCGGCAGCATCGACGACATCCACGGCGCGCGCGTCATGGGTCTGTTCGGCGATTCGATCACCACCGACCACATCTCGCCGGCCGGCAACATCAAGAAGGATTCGCCCGCGGGCCGCTTCCTGCAGGACCGCGGCGTGCAGCCGGCCGACTTCAACAGCTACGGCTCGCGCCGCGGCAATGATGACGTCATGGTGCGCGGCACCTTCGCCAACATCCGCATCAAGAACCTGTTCTTCGGAGGCGAGGAAGGCGGCAACACGCTGTACCGCACGAAGGGCGCCGAACCGGAGAAGCTGGCGATCTACGACGCCGCACAGAAGTACAAGGCCGACGGCGTGCCGCTGGTGGTGTTCGCCGGCAAGGAATACGGCACCGGCTCCTCGCGCGACTGGGCGGCCAAGGGCACCAATCTGCTGGGCGTCAAGGCGGTCATCGCCGAGAGCTTCGAGCGCATCCACCGCTCCAACCTCGTCGGCATGGGCGTGCTGCCCTGCAGCTTCCGCGACGGCCAGAACGCGCAAAGCCTCGGTCTGGATGGCTCGGAAACGATCGACCTGACGGGCCTGCAGAACGGCAAGTCGAAGACCGCACAGGTCGTCGCCACGCGCGACAACGGCACCGAGATCCGCTTCGAGGTCGACGTGCTGTTGCTGACGCCTAAGGAAGTGGAGTACTTCCGCCATGGCGGTCTGCTGCACTACGTGTTGCGACAGCTCGCTGCGAAGAAGGCGGCCTGATCCAAAGCGAGTTGTTCCAAGGCCGCGCGTGACGCACCCCTTCCCCCGCTCGCGGGGGAAGGCCGGGATGGGGGCGAACCGTCAGATCGCGCCGGCGCAAGGCTGCCGCGACCGAATGGAGGTTCGATCGCGACCTGCCGACCGCTGGGCTGATAGCTCGCCCCCACCCAACCCTCCACCGCAGGCGCAGGAGGACTCAGAGCAGCAGGGCGTGCGCGATCGTTCCGCTCTAGCTCCCCGGGCAACGCGGCAATCCATCTCCCACGCTGCACTCCACGCAGCATGGCGCGGTCTGCGGCCGCGGTGTCACCTGCCCCGGCTGCGATGGATCCGGCGTCACCGGCATCGGCGGCGGCGCGACATACAGGCCCGGCGACGGCGCCAACGCTGCGAGTTCCGCGGCTGGTCGCAGCTGCAGCAACACCGCCCAGTCCTGCCGGTTGGCACTGCAGGCTTCCGGGGTGTCCGGCGTGCACAGCGGATCGTCGAGGCTGCGCTGCGAGAGATTCGCGAACTGGCCGCCCGCGGTCAGCGGCATCAGACGCATGGTCACGGCGTCGAGCACGTTGCCGCCGACCAGATACGCCTGGCCGCGTTCGGCACCGACCACGATGTCGCAATGCATGCCCAGCCCACCGTCCTCGCTGCTCAACAGCGACGCCAGCCCGGCGAAGCCGAACACCCGGTTCGCCGCGCGCACATAGCAGAGCATGTCGCCACGCGCGGTCCGCGTGGTCCGTGGATCGGCGACCCGATACGCGCTCGTTTCCGGATTGCGATACGCATCGCGCACGTAGTCGACATGGCTCGGCGAGCCGTTGAAGCCCGGCAGCGTCGCGCGCCGCGCGACCCATGAAATGAACGCCGCCGACCAGGGCACGTCGACGACGAAGCTGCGGCAGGCCGACGACGGCTGTGCGCTCTGCGGCGCGAACATGCAGTCGTAGGCACCGGGCCTATGTTGCAGGCGCGACAGTTGATCCGCGCCACGCCAGTACCCGGCGACACGGCGCCAGGCCTGCTCGCCATTGGTCAGCAACGTCGTCTCGGCCTCGCGCACCGTCGAACTGGCGTATCGGCCCTCATTGTCGATGAAGGGCCGATCCCAGAGCTGGTGTTCCTCGCAGGCCGCAGCCGCGAGTCGCGTCGCCGGATCGGGCGCATCGACCTGGGCGCGCAGCCACGGACAGGGATCGGCTGCGAGCGCCGACAGCGGCGCGGACAGCAACAGAGTGGCGAGCAGCATCAGGCGGCGCGTCGATCGCATCGGGGCTTCCATTCCGCGCGGGGGAACGCGGTCGCGCCATCCTGCCCCAGTCCCGCGTGAAGAGCCGGTCCGCTTGCCGCGTCAGCCCGCGCAGAACGCTGCGTAATCGATGTAGCCGGGGAACGCGCGACCGGGCGCGCAGACCGGACAATCCGGGTCCGGCGCCAAGCGCGTTTCGCGGAACTGCATGCGCAGCGCGTCGAACTGCAGCAGGCGACCCGACAACGGTGTGCCGATACCCAGCAGGATCTTCAGCGCCTCGGTCGCCTGCAGCAGGCCGACCACACCGGGCAGCACGCCCAGCACGCCGACTTCCGAGCAGTTCGGCGCGGCCTCGGGCGGTGGCGGTTCGGGGAACAGGCAGCGGTAGCACGGGCACACACCTCGCTGGCGCCCGGCATCGAAGACACTGACCTGTCCGTCGAAGCGGTGCACCGCGCCGTAGACCAGCGGCACGCCGTGCTGCACGCAGGCGTCGTTGAGCAGATAGCGCACCGGAAAATTGTCGGCGCCGTCGAGCACCAGATCGACGCCCTCGAGCAGCCGGTCGACGTTCGCGCTGGTCACGCGTTCGGCGACCGCCTCGATGCGTGTACGCGGGTTGAGCGCGTACAGCGTCGTGGCCGCGGATTGCACCTTGGGCTGCCCGATGCGGTCCTCGGCGTGCAGGATCTGCCGTTGCAGATTACTGCGGTCGACGACGTCGTCATCGGCGATGCGCAGCGTGCCGACGCCGGCCGCGGCGAGGTAGTACGCCGCCGGCGAGCCCAGGCCACCGGCGCCGATGACCAGCACCGTGGCTTCGGCGAGTCGCTGCTGACCGGCAAGGCCGATCTCCGGCAGCTTGAGATGCCGTGAATACCGCTCGTGGAAATCGAGGTCGATGTCGCCGTCCGGCAACACCGTCGGCAGACCCGCGGCCTGCCAGCCACTGGTGCCGCCGGCGACCGACGCGATGTCGGTGTAGCCGAGCGCGGCCAGTGTCTCGGCGGCCTGCATCGAGCGTCGCCCGCTCTGGCAGATCAGCAGCAGCGGCGCCTGCAGATCCGGCGCATGCGCCAAGGGTGCGGCTTCGAGCACGGCGCGGTCGACGCCGAGCGCGCCCTCGGCCATGCCAGTGACACGCTCGTGCGCGTCGCGCACATCGATCAGGCGCACGCCTTGCTGCTGGCGTTGCCGGGCCTGCGCCGGCGTGAGTTCGATGACGGCCATGGCGCGATTATCGCGCGGACGCATGTGTCGCGCCCGGGACACTGCGTGATGCCGGCGGCTTTTCTGGGTGCGCGCTCGCGCGCTCAGCCAATCGCTCAGTAGGGCAACACGTCGACCGGCGTGCCGACCGCATAGTCGCGAGGTCCCGCCGCGAGCACGATCAGCGCGTCCGAATCGGCCGCGGCCTGCATGCGGTGCGAACCGTCGGCCGGATTCGGCTCGACCCACGAGATACCCGTCTCGTCGATCCACCAGCGTCCGCGCAGGAATTCCAGACGCTCGTGCTTTTTTCCCCAATCCGAGGCCAGTCGCGCGCGACGCAGCGGGCGCGGCTGGCGCCCCTGCAGGCCGTCGACGAGTCGCCGGCCCAGTACCAGCCACGTGGCCAGCACCGAGACCGGATTGCCCGGCAGGCACAGGAACAGCGCGGGCCCCAGCGTGTCGCCTTCTGCCAGCAGCAGCGGCATGCCCGGCTTCATCATCACCTTCCACATGCGCACGCGGCCGCGACGCTGCAGCAGTTCGGGCAGCAAGTCCTTCTCGCCGGCCGACACGCCGCCACAGGTCAGCACCAGATCGAAAGCTTCGCCGGCGTGGCGCAGCGCGGAGGTCACCTGCGCGGCGTCGTCGGGCAGTGTCGGGAACGCGACCGGCTCCAGCCCTTCGGCGCGCAGCAGCGCCATCAGCTGGTCGCGGTTGGAGTTGTAGATCTGTCCGGGGCCGAGCGCCGTGCCCGGCTCGACCAGCTCGTCGCCGGTCGCGAACACGGCGACCGTCGGTTTGCGCACCACATCCAGCTGCGCCAGCCCCTGCGACGCGGCCAGACCGATCCGCGCAGGGGTGAGCAGGTCGCCCGCGCGCAGCAGCACGTCGCCGATGTTCGAATCCTCGCCGGCGCGGCGCACGTGCTGGCCGGGCTTCGGTGCGACCTGCACGACGACGCTGTCGCCGTCGAGCGTTGTGTTCTCCTTCATCACCACCGTGTCGGCACCGGCCGGCAGCGGTGCGCCGGTGGTGATGCGCACGCAGTGACCCGCTTCGACGGTCAGCGCGGCATCGGGTCCGGCGAACTGCTCGCCCGACAGCACCAGTCGTGTCGGCGATCCGTCGGCCGCGAGATCGGCATGGCGGAAGGCGAAGCCGTCCATCGCCGAGTTGTCGAACGGCGGCTGCGCCAGCGTGGCGACGACATCGCGCGCGAGAATGTGCCCGTGCGCGCGCGACAGCGAGACCGTCTGCGGTTGCAGGCGGCGTTCGGCGGCGACGGCATCGACGATCCCGACCGCCTCCTCGAACGCGATCCGGAAGGGAAATCCGGGCGCCTGCGGCTCAGTCGCGGTCGATGCCGGCATCGTCGAGATCCTGTGGGGTATTGAGGTTGCCGAAGCGTACACCGTCGAAATCGACGGCCTGCATGCCCAGTGCGTGCTGCAGGGCACGCACCGCGTAATCGCCCGACGCGAGTGCGGCTGCGCTGACATCGCGCAAGGCGGCGACCGGCCACAGCGCGACCAGCGGCTGTACGCCGTCGGCGTCGCGCGCGTACGCGCCTTGCGTGCCGGCGTGGTGCACCAGCGTACGCAGCAGGCAGTCGTTGATCTCGATCAGGTCGACCGGCAGCGTCAGCAGCCACGGTGTCGTCGTCGCATGCGCAAGTGCATCGAGGCCCGACAGCGGACCGGCATCGGCGATGCGGTCGGGCACCGCGACCAGTCCATGCGCGTCGTATCGCGGCAGATCACGGTTCGCGCTGACCAGAAACGCCCCGCCCTGCGCGGCCAGCCGACGCTGCCAGCGCAGCACCTGCGGCACACCACCGCGCACCAGCCAGGCCTTGTCGCGCCCGCCGATCCGCGACGCACGGCCACCGGCCAGGATTCCGATCGTGACCTCGGGAAACACGGGCGCAAGGGGCGGCGCGGACATCACGCGAACCGGGCGACGCGCGCCCGGCTCACTTGCGCTTGACGTGCCGGATCAGCCGCTTCTTCTTCGCCAGCTGGCGGTCGCTCAGCACGTTCTTCTTGTCCTTGAAGGGGTTGTCGCCCTCGCGGAACAGGAAGCGGATCGGCGTGCCGACGAGCTTGAAACGCTTGCGGAAGAAGTTTTCCAGATAGCGCTTGTAGCTCTCGGGCAGCGTGCGCAGACGATTGCCGTGGATGATGATCGTCGGCGGGTTCTCGCCACCCGGATGGGCGAACCGCATCTTCGGCGCATGCCCGCGCACGACCGGCGGCGGGTTGGTTTCGTAGGCGATCTCGACCGCCTTGGTGACTTCGGCGGTGCTGAACTTGTGGTTGGCCGACCGGTGCGCGCGATGGATCGCGGCGAACAGCTCGCGCAGACCCGAGCCGTGCTTGGCCGAGATGCGCACCGCCTCGGCCCAGGGCACGAAGGCGAGCTTGCGCGACAGCAGCGCCTCGGTCTGCTCGCGCTGGTAGTCGGTCAGGCCGTCCCACTTGTTGACCGCGACCACGAGCGCACGGCCCGAGTCGAGCACCGCGCCGAGCACGCTGGCGTCCTGGTCGGTCACGCCTTCGCTGGCGTCGATCATCACCACCGAGACCTGGGTGTGTTCGATCGACTGCAGGGTCTTGATGATCGAGAAGGTTTCGACCGCCTCGTCTACCTTGGACTTGCGACGGATGCCGGCGGTATCGACCAGACGGTACTTGCGGCCGTCGCGTTCGAGATCGACCTCGATCGAATCGCGCGTGGTGCCGGCGACGTCGGACGCGATCATCCGCTCCTCGCCGAGGATGCGGTTGACCAAGGTCGACTTGCCGACGTTCGGGCGGCCGACGAAGGTCACGCGGATGCGTTCGGGATCGGCGTCGAGCTGCTCGGCGGTGCCGGTCTCGGGCAAGCGCGCGAAGACCTCGTCGACCAGCTCGTCGATGCCATGCCGGTGCGAGGACGAGATCGCATGCACGTCGGTGAAGCCGTAGCGCGAGAAATCGGCCTCCGCCGCGCGCGCGTCGAGGCCGTCGGTCTTGTTGATGACGAGGAACGTGGGTTTGTCGATCTTGCGCAGCCAGCGCAGGATCTCGTCGTCGAGCGCCGACGCGCCCTCGCGCCCGTCGACAACGAACAGCACCAGGTCGGCCTCGGCCGCGGCGGCGCGCGACTGCTTGGCGGTCGGCCCAGCCAGGCCTTCGGCTTCGAGATGCACGTTCTCGCCGGCGATGCCGCCCGTGTCGACCAGCGCGAACGGGCGATCGGGATCGAGGCGGCACACGCCGTAGTGGCGGTCGCGGGTGACGCCCGGCTCGTCGTGGACGAGCGCGTCGCGGGTGCGGGTCAGCGCGTTGAACAGCGTCGACTTGCCGACGTTGGGGCGGCCCACGAGGGCGACGAGGGGAAGCATGCGGCGGATTCCGTTCGGATGGGGCTGGAGATGCGCCTCCGTCGAACCGGAAAACGCACGGCCCCGGACAGTGCTGCCCGGGGCCGTCATTGTCGCACTTTGCGGGCGCGTTACTGCGCCAGGCGCCAGGCGGTCACGCGGCCGTCGGTGTTCTGCACCACCAGCACCCCGTCGGCGACGACCATCGCGCCGCGGATCGGGTCGCGACCGGCGCGTTCGCGGGCGACGAATTCGCCGTCGTCCAGACGCAGCCAGTGCAGGTAGCCCTCGTAGTCGCCGACCACGGCGTAGTCGCCCTGGATCGCGGCACCACTGAGGTTGCGGCGGGCCAGCGCCGGCTGCTGCCAGGCCGCCGTGCCGCTGTACTTGTCGAGGCCCCAGACGGTGCCGTTGGCGTCGGTGACGACCAGACGCTGCGGCGACAGCGCCGGACGGTTCGCGCCGCCGTGCTCGCTGACCCACAGCGGACGGCCGCTCGGGCCTTCGAGGGCCATCGTGCGGTGCTTGTAGCTGCTGGCGAACAGCACGGCCTCGTCCAGCACCGGGCTGCCGTCGACGTCGGCCATGCGCTCGAGTTCAGTGCGGCCGTCGGGCTGGGCCACAGCCTGTTCCCAGAGCGTGCGGCCGTCGGTCAGCGACAGTGCGGCCAGCGTGCCGTCGTCGTTGCCGACGAACACGAAGCCCGGGCCGAGCACCGGCGCGTCGTTGCCGCGCACGGTCAGCGACGGCAGCTCGCGCACCCAGAACCAGCGGCGTTCACCGCTGGCGACGTCGAACGCGGTCACGCGACCGTCGTTGGACCGCACCAGCACCACGCCCTGGCCGATCGTCGGCTGGGCGATGACTTCGTTGGAGACCTTCGCGGTCCAGCGCTCCGCGCCGGTCGCGGCGTCGAGGGCAATCACCTCGCCGTCGAGACTGCCGGCGACGACCAGGCCTTCACCGACGCCCGGGCCACCGCTCAGGCGCAGGTCGGAGTCGTGCGACCACACCGAGGCGCCGGTCTGCAGATCGAACGCACGCACGCCGCCCTTGATCGCGGCCACGTAGACGCGGCCATCGGCCACGGCCGGGCCCTGACGCACGCCCAGACGGTCTTCGCCCTTGCCGGCATTGGCCGACCACAGACGGGTCACGCCGACCGATTCGGTGATGTCGACCAGCGGCGCCGGTTCGGTCAGTGCCTTGGCCTGCGCCTTCTCGCTGTTGCCGAACCAGCCGCGCACCGTGCTGCAGCCAGTGACGGTCATCACGCACAGCGCGATCGCCGCGATGCGCACGACGCGCGCCGGGGCATGGGAAGACGCGACGCGCGCGGTCTGCTCGGTCATCAGGATTCAACCTCGGATTCGTCCGGCGTACCGCCGACTTCGGAAAGCTTGAGTTCGACCAGGCCACGCTGCGGCGCGGCACTGTCGAGCTGGCGCAGGGCCTGCGCGTAATCGGCGCGGGCCTGCTCGGTCTGCTGGAGTGCGAAGTGCGCGTCGCCACGGGCTTCGAGCGACACCGCATCCTCGGCGCCGGCGAGCAGCTTGATCGCGTCTTCGCCACGGCCGGCATCGGTCAGCAGGCGCGCCAGACGCTGCTGGACGACAGCGGCGACGCCCGGCTCGGCGCCCTGCACCGCTTCGAGCGTCTTGATCGCGGCGTCGCGGTCGCCCTTGTCGACCTGCGCCTTGGCCAGCTGCAGGGCGGCCAGTTCGCTGTAGGCGGTGTCGGGCAGGCCGGCGACGGACGCCTGGGCCTTGTCGAGCTCGCCCGACCTGATGTCGAGCAGCGCCGATTGGTAGGCCGAATGCTGGGCCACCGACTCGCTGTGCGTCTTGCGCTGCCAGTACTGCCAGCCGCCGATCAGCGCCGCACCGACCACCACGCCACCCACCAGTCCCAGAGCGTTGTCGCGAAGCCAGGCCTTGACCCGCTCCCCCTGCTCGCGTTCGTCCAGCAACTCGTCAATCGCCATATGGTCTCTACGCCCACCCCGTAAGGCGGGTCAATCGGATGGAAGAAGATGGTGCCCGGGACTGCGCATCCGGCAGTCCGGCACGTGCTGCAGGCGGCCTGCGATTACTCGGAAACCGGCGCCAGCGCGCCGTCGGAGGATACCGTAAAGCGCGCCACGTTGGCCCGCTGGAACCGGGACAGATCCTGAACGTCGCCACCACGCAGTACTTCGACCACACCGGCATTGCCGAGCTTGACGCGGCCCACGCTCCCCGCCGCGAATCGGCGCTCCTGACCGGCCTGCACGAGCGCCTGCTCGACCTGGCTGCCATCGGGTGCCAGCACCTCGATCCAGCTGTCACCGCTGAATCGCAGCACCAGATCGGACGCGTTGACCGGGGGCGCAGCGACGTCAGCGACCGGCATCTCACCGGGCATGCGCTTGGGAATCGCGCCGAGCGAGGCAGTCACCGGCGTCGGACGCGCAGGACGTGCGGCCTCGACAGGCTGGGCAGCGGCGCCGCCATCCAGACCCAGCGATGCGGTCTCGACCGGACGGCTGTTGTCGACATGCGAACGCGTGGCGACCCACACCGGCACCGCGATCAGCGCGGTGATCACCACGTACACCGCCCGGCCCATGGCCTTGTCGAGCATGCGCTGCATCGGCGGGGTGTAAGTGCGCGGGGTCAGGTCCATCGGACGCGTGGACAGCGCATCGGGCACGGTGTCGGCCAGCGATTCGGGCAGCTTGAGCAGGCGCAGATAGCTGCGCAGCTGGCCGCGCACGAAGACCGGCGCGCCCAGGCGCGCCCAGTTGCCGGCTTCCAGCGCCTCGACCACGCGGATCTGCATGCGCAGGCGTGAGGCCACCTCGGGCACCGACAGCCCGGCCTCCACGCGCGCGTCGCGCAGGCGTTCTCCGACCCCAGGCGATTCCGCTGGCATGGTCTGGTGCGAAGAACTCATGGTGCAGTGGTTTCCCTTGGCTGGAGGTTCGACGCGTGCGGAAACTCCGCCCGGAGACGTCGCTGGTATCGGTCGGCGGCCCCTGAATCGCCGAGCGCGGTCTCGATCTGTACCGCGAGTTGCAATGCTGCCGCAGTTGCGGGGGCGGCGGCAAGATGTCGTTGCGAAAAAGCACGCGCATCGAAGTAGCGCCGCTGTGAAAACAGGTAGCGCGACATCGCATCAAGCGCGACGACGTTCCCCGGATCACGCTCCAGCGCCGCGCGCAGGTCGCGTTCGACACGCGCGGTGTCGCCCGCGGTGATCGCGCAGGCACCGGCATTGGCGAGCGCACCGGCCGGATCGCCGTAGCCCGGATCGCGCAGCGCGGCATCGAAATACCCCAGCGCTTCGACGGCCCGACCATTGCGGCACAGCCACGTGCCGTAGTTGTTGAGGTAGGCACCGGATTCGGGCGCGCGATCGACGGCGGCCTTGTAATGCGTACCGGCCGCGGCGCCACGACCGCGCCGGTCCTCGATCACCGCCAGCAGCGTGTGCGCGTCGGCCGCGACCGCCTCGCCGCGCAACGCGGCCTTGGCGGCACTGGCGGCGGCGTCGAGATCACCGGCGCCGTAGTCGCGGCGGGCCAGCGCAAGCTGCTCGCGCGCGGCCTCGTTGCGACGGGATTCGGCCGTGCCGCGGGTGTTGTAGGTCTGGACTTGAGGCTTGTAATCGCTTTTCGCGCTTGGCTTGATAAACGAAAGCCGTGAACAGCCGGCCACGGCCAGCACCAGAAAGACGAGGACGACCGCCTCAGGCAGCCGCGTCGACACCCTTACCGCCCTGCGCTTCGATGCGCTTGAGATGTTCGGCCTGCCGGCGGGTCCGGTCGGCGACCTGGCCCTTGAGCTGGCCGCAGGCCGCGTCGATGTCGTCGCCGCGCGTCCGGCGCACCGGTGCGATGCGGCCCGACTCGTTGAGCAGCTTCTGGAACCGGCGGATCGTCGAATCGTCCGGGCGCTGGTAGCGCGTGCCCGGGAACGGATTGAACGGGATCAGGTTGACCTTCGCCGCGTCCTTCATCTGCAGGCGGTTGTCGAAGTCGCGCATCAGCCGGGCCAGCTCGCGCGCATGCTGCGGCTGGTCGTTGACGTCGCGCATCAACGTGTATTCGAAGGTGATCGACTCGCCGCGCTTGCGCTGCGCATAGCGCGCGCAGGCTTCCATCAGCTCGGCGATCGGGTATTTCCTGTTGAGCGGCACCAGCTCGGTGCGCAGCGCGTCGTTGGCCGCGTGCAGGGACACCGCCAGCGAGACGTCGCTGACCTCGCCGAGCTTGTCGATCATCGGCACCATGCCCGCGGTCGACAGCGTCACACGCTTGTTCGCCAGGCCGTAGCCGAGGTCGTCGCGCATGATGCTCATCGCGCGGACCACGTTGTCGAAATTCATCAGCGGCTCGCCCATGCCCATCATCACGACATTGGTCAGGCGGCGCTGCTTGTGCGGCACGTTGCCCAGGTGTCGCGCGGCCACCCAGACCTGGCCGATGATCTCGGCGGTCGACAGGTTGCGGTTGAAGCCCTGGGTCGCGGTGGAACAGAACTGGCAGTTGAGCGCACAGCCGACCTGCGAGGACACGCACAGCGTGCCGCGTCCCTTGTCGGGGATGTAGACGGTCTCGATGGCGTTCTTGCCGTCCATCGCGATCAGCCACTTGTGCGTGCCGTCGGCCGACGGCTTCTCGAACTGGATCTGCGGCACGCGCACTTCGGCATGCGCCTCGAGCTTGGCGCGCAGCGCCTTGCCCAGGTCGGTCATGTCGTTGAAGTCGGTGACGTACCGATGGTGGATCCACTTCATGATCTGGTGGGCACGGAAACGCTTTTCGCTGAGCACCTCGGCGAAAAAGCGCTCCATCCCCTCGCGGTCGAGGTCGAGCAGATTCTGCTTGGCGACGGCAACGTCGATGGCGACCCCGGTCACGATGGCATCACTCAGCGCGAGACGACTTCGTCGTTCTTGAAGAAGTACGCGATCTCGGTCTGCGCGTTCTCGACCGAGTCCGAGCCGTGGGCGGCGTTGGCGTCGATCGAATCGGCGAAGTCGGCGCGGATCGTGCCCGGCGCGGCGTCCTTCGGGTTGGTGGCGCCCAGCAGATCACGGTGCGCGGCGACGGCGTTCTCGCCTTCCAGCGCCTGGATCATCACCGGACCGGAGGTCATGAACTCGACCAGCGCGCCGAAGAACGGGCGCTCCTTGTGCACGGCGTAGAAGCCTTCGGCCTCTTCGCGGGTCAGCTGCTTGTACTTGGCGGCCACGATCTTCAGGCCGGCCTTCTCGAAGCGGCTGTAGATTTCGCCGATGACGTTCTTGGCAACGGCGTCGGGCTTGACGATGGACAGGGTGCGCTCGAGCGCCATCTGGATTCTCCGAAGAATGAGGCCGTCCGCTCCGGAACGACCGAGTGTATATGGAAAAACCCGCGAGGGGACGCGGGTTTAGCCAACAAGGCTGCGGCAATTCTAACGTATCTCACGCAACTTCCACACCCGCCCGTCCCGATCCGGTCATTGACGCGTCAGGCGCCCGCGCCCTAGCATCAAACAAGCGTTTGATCGGAGCAGGATCCTCGATGACGGGCACCGCCCAGTTCTCCACCAAGGACAAGATCCTCGGCGCCGCCGAGGAACTGTTCGCCACTCATGGCTTCGCCGGCACCTCGCTGCGCCAGGTGACCAGCCGGGCGGACGTGAACATCGCCGCCGTCAATTACCACTTCGGCAGCAAGGAGAACCTCGTCAACGAGGTGTTCCGCCGCCGCATGGACCAGATGAGCGCGCAGCGTCTCGCGCAACTGAAGAAGGCGCTGGCCGACTCCCCGGGCGAGATCGAGCCGATCATCGCCGCCTTCGTCGAGCCGGCGCTGGACATGGCCAGCGGCCGCGCCGGCAGCGGCGCCTTCGTGCGGGTCATCGCCCGGGCCTATGTCGAGAAGAACGATGCCTTGCGCAAGTTCCTCTCCGAGCAATACGGCCACGTGCCGCGCGAGTTCGCCGCCGCCCTCGCCGCCTGCGTGCCCGGTCTCGGCAAGGCCGAGCTCTACGGCCGCCTGGATTTCCTGGCGGGCGCGCTGACCTACGCGATGGCCGATTTCGGCCTCATCAAGCGCCCACCGGGCACCACCGAACATGCGCACCGCACCCGTATCGCCGGCGAGCTGATCCGCTTCGCCGCGGCGGGTTTCCGCGCCTGACCACCAGCCCGGCACGCGCCGGGTTTCCTTTCGAAACATAGGGATGGAGCAAATGTCCGAGAAATTGCTTGTACGTCGTGCCGCGGTCCTGGGCGCGGGAGTCATGGGCGCGCAGATCGCCGCGCACCTGACCAACGCCGGGATCGACACGGTGCTGTTCGATCTTCCCGCCAAGGAGGGAGACAAGGACGGCATCGTGCGCAAGGCACTGGCGAACCTGGCCAAGCTGAGTCCCGCGCCGCTGGCGAGCAAGTCGCTGGCCGAGGCCATCGTGCCGGCCAACTACGAGACCGGCCTGGCCGAACTCGAAAGCTGCGACCTGATCATCGAGGCGATCGCCGAAAAGATGGACTGGAAGCAGGACCTCTATCGCAAGATCGCCCCCCACGTGCCGGCGCATGCAGTGCTCGCCAGCAACACCTCGGGCTTGGGAATCAATGCCCTGGCGGATGTTCTTCCAGAAGAACTGCGCCATCGATTCTGCGGCGTGCACTTCTTCAACCCGCCGCGCTACATGCATCTGGCCGAACTCATTCCGGCCAGGACCACCGACAAGGCGGTGCTCGAAGGCCTCGAAACCTTCCTGACCACCCAGCTCGGCAAGGGCGTGGTCTACGCCAAGGACACCCCGAACTTCATCGGCAACCGGATCGGCGTGTTCTCGATCCTGTCGACGATCCACCACACCCAGGAGTCGAAGCTCGGCTTCGACGAGGTCGATGCCCTGACCGGCCCCCTGCTCGGCCGTCCGAAGTCGGCGACCTACCGCACCTCGGATGTGGTCGGTCTCGACACCATGTCGCACGTCATCAAGACGATGGCCGACACCCTGCCCGACGATCCCTGGCACCAGTACTTCAACGCGCCCAAATGGCTGACCGCGCTGATCGACAAGGGCGCGCTGGGCCAGAAGACCGGCGCCGGCATCTTCCGCAAGGCCGGCAAGGAAATCCTGGTCCTCGATCTCGAGAAGCAGGACTACCGCGCCGCCGACCGCCAGGCCGCCGACCAGGTTGTCGCGATCCTCAAGAACAAGAACCCGGCCGAGCGCATGGCCCAGCTGCGCGCCAGCGAACACCCGCAGGCGCAGTTCGTCTGGGCGATCCTGCGCGACCTGTTCCACTACAGCGCCGTGCATCTGGAAGACATCGCCGAGACCGCGCGCGACGTGGACCTGGCGATCCGCTGGGGCTACGGCTGGCAGCAGGGCCCGTTCGAACTGTGGCAGGCCGCCGGCTGGAAGCAGGTCGCCGACTGGATCGCCGAGGACATCGTCGCCGGCAAGACCATGAGCAGCGCGCCGCTGCCCGACTGGGTGTTCGACGGCCGCGAAGGCGTGCATGCCGCGGAAGGCAGCTACAGCCCGTCGCAGAACGCCAAGCTGCCGCGCTCCTCGCTGCCGGTGTATCGCCGCCAGCGCTTCCCCGACCCGCTGCTGGGCGAGCGTTTCGAGCCGGGTGAGACCGTCTACGAGAACGATGGCATCCGTCTGTGGACCGACGGCGACGACATCGGCGTGATCAGCTTCAAGACCAAGATGCACACCGTCTCCGACCACGTGCTCAACGGCATCCAGGAAGCGATCGGCATCGCCGAGCAGAAGTTCAAGGGCGTGGTGATCTGGCAGCCGAAGGAGCCGTTCTCGGCCGGTGCCGATCTGGCCGGCGCGCTGGGCCTCCTGCAGGCCGGCAAGGTCGACGCGTTCGAGGCGATGGTCGAGAACTTCCAGAAGACCAGCCAGCGCATCAAGTATTCGCTGGTGCCGGTGGTCGCGGCCGTGCGCGGCCTCGCGCTGGGCGGCGGTTGCGAGTTCCAGATGCACAGCGCGCGCACCGTCGCGCATCTCGAAAGCTACATCGGTCTGGTCGAAGCCGGGGTCGGCCTGCTGCCGGCCGGTGGCGGCCTGAAGGAGCTGGCCGTGCGGGCCTCCGCGGCTGCGGGTCCGAACGGGGACGTGTTCGCCGAGCTGAAGAAGACCTTCGAAACCATCGCCATGGCCAAGGTCTCCAACTCGGCGGTCAATGCCAAGGAACTCGGCCTGCTGCGCGAGGACGACATCGTGGTCTTCAACGCTTTCGAACTGCTGCATGTGGCCCGCCAGCAGGCGCTGGCGCTGGCCGAAGCCGGTTACCGCCCGCCGCTGCCCGCACGTGCGATCCGCGTCGCCGGCGACGTCGGCATCGCCACGTTCAAGATGCTGTTGGTCAACATGCTCGAAGGCCGTTTCGTCAGCCCCTACGACTACGAGATCGCCGAGCGCATCGCCACCGTGCTGTGCGGCGGCGCGGTGGACCGCAACGCGGTCGTCGACGAGGACTGGCTGATCCGTCTGGAGCGCAAGCATTTCGTCGAACTCGCCCAGCAGGAGAAGACCCAGGCGCGCATCGGCCACATGCTCAAGACCGGCAAGCCGCTTCGGAACTAGTGAGGACGTCAGGCGCGCTGCGCGCGCGAAGCGTCAGTCGAAGCACACCGGCTGACGCCCTCACCCCCTCACCTACTTACGAGACCATTCCATGAGCAAGCAGATCCAGGACGCCTACATCGTCGCCGCCACCCGCACCCCGGTGGGCAAGGCGCCGAAGGGCGTGTTCCGCAATACCCGTCCCGACGACATGCTGGCGCACGTGCTCAAGAGCGTCGTCACGCAGGCACCGGGCATCGACGTCAACCGCATCGACGATGCCGTGATCGGCTGCGCGATGCCCGAAGGCGAGCAAGGCATGAACGTGGCGCGCATCGGCGTGCTGCTGGCCGGCCTGCCCGATACCGTCGCCGCGCAGACCATCAACCGCTTCTGCTCGTCCGGTCTGCAGGCCGTCGCGCTGGCGGCCAACGAGATCCGTCTGGGCAATGCCGACCTGATGCTGGCCGGCGGCACCGAGTCGATGTCGATGGTGCCGATGATGGGCAACAAGGTCGCGTTGAGCCCCAGCGTGTTCAAGGACGACCACGTCGCGATCGCCTATGGCATGGGCATCACGGCCGAGAAGGTCGCCGAGGAATGGAAGGTCTCGCGCGAGGACCAGGACGCATTCGCCCTCGCCTCGCACCAGAAGGCGATCGCCGCGATCCAGGCCGGCGAGTTCAAGGACGAGATCAGCCCCTACGAGATCGTCTCGCACCAGCCCGACCTCGCCGGCAACACCGTGCAGCTGAAGAAGCTGCTGGTCGATACCGACGAGGGCCCGCGCCCGGATTCGTCGATCGAAGGTCTGGCCAAGCTCAAGCCCGTGTTCCGCAACGGCCAGTTCGGCGGTTCGGTCACGGCCGGCAACAGCTCGCAGATGAGCGACGGTGCCGCCGGCATCCTGCTCGCGTCCGGGCGCGCGGTGCAGGACTACGGCCTCAAGCCGCTGGCGCGCTTCGTCAGCTTCGCCGTCGCCGGCGTGCGCCCGGAAGTCATGGGCATCGGCCCGATCGCGGCGATTCCCAAGGCGCTGGCACAGGCCGGACTCACGCTGGACGACATCGACTGGATCGAACTCAACGAAGCCTTCGCCGCGCAGGCGCTGGCGGTGATCCGCGACAGCAAGCTCGACCCGGACAAGGTCAATCCGCTGGGCGGCGCGATCGCGCTGGGCCACCCGTTGGGCGCGACCGGTGCGATCCGCACCGCGACGATCGTCCACGGCATGCGCCGTCGCAAGAAGCGCTACGGGCTGGTGACGATGTGCATCGGCACGGGCATGGGCGCTGCGGGTGTGATCGAGGCGCTTTGAGCGTCCCGGCGTTGAAGTCCTGAAGATCAAAATGGGCCCCAGCTTGACCAGACATTCGTCTGTTGAAAGCCGCTGGGGCGATGTAGGGAAATTCGGACCACAGATGCCTTTACGCCGTCATCCCAGCGCACGCTGGGATCCATTTTGGCTTTCGCATCCATCTCGCAGAGACGAAAAAAGCCCCGGCAATGCCGGGGCTTTTTTTGTGAGAACCGCAGTCCTTTACGACTGCAGCGGAATCACGCGGATCTCGACGCGACGGTTCAGCGCGCGGCCCTGCTCGGTACTGTTGTCGGCCACCGGGCGGGTCTTGCCGAAACCGACGATCTCGAAGCGCTGGCGCAGCAGACCCTGACCGATCAGGTAGTTGCCCACCGAGTCGGCGCGCTGTTGGGACAGACGCTGGTTGACCGCGTCCGAACCGACGCTGTCGGTGTGGCCCGAGATCTCGACGATGGTCTGGTCGTACTCGGCCAGAGTGCGGGCGACATTGTTGAGCGCCGGGTAGAACTGCGACTTGAGATCGGCCTTGCCGAAGTCGAAGGTCACGCCGTCGGGCAGGTTGAGCTTGATGACGTCGCCGTCGCGGTCGACCTGGATACCGGTGCCCTGGGTCTGGCGGCGCAGTTCGGCTTCCTGGCGATCCTGGTAGACGCCGATCGCGCCACCGGCCAGGCCACCGACGCCGGCGCCGACCATCGCGCGCTGGCGACGCTCCGTGGCATCGCCGCCGCTGAGGAGGCCTGCGACGGCACCGATGCCCGCGCCGATCAGCGCGTTGTTGCGAGTGCGGTTCGGATCGTCCGGTGCGTTGGTCTGACCGGTGTACGTGGCGCAGCTCGAGAGCAACAGGGTGCTGGCGAGCGCGGTGGTGAGGCCTGCAGTGGTGAGTCGGCGCATGGTGTCGGTCTCCTGGTGTCCGGTGCGGGCGTGGATGCCCGAACGCTTGAAAGCGGGGCCGAAACTAGCGTGTTCAGAATGCACACGGGGTGACGGGTCGCGTTGCCGGACGGGCAGTGTTCAGCGCGAAAGGCGCAACCACGCGGCGCTAATCGAGCAGTGCCTCCGCCGATTCCGCGTCCAGCGCCCGCGCCCAGTCGCCCATCATCGCCAGATACAGCAACGCGTCGAACTCCTTGCGGAAGTGCGCGATCGCCGCGTCCGGATCGGGCACCAGCCGCGCGTCTGCGACCAGTCCGAAATGCACGCGGTTGTCGTAGCTGAGGATCGACAGACCGATGCCGATCGAGCCGGTCTGCGGCACCCAGAACATCATCTCGCGCAACGCGCAGCCGGCCAGATACAGCGGCTGCTGCGGGCCGGGCACGTTCGTCGCGACCGCCGAGGCCTTGCGGCTGAAGAGCTCCAGCGCGAGGCTCTGCGCCGATTGCGGCGCCATGCCCAGCGCAGCCAGCAGGCCGAAGGCGACGATCGCCTGCCGCGAGTCCTTGAGTTCGCGCATGCACTGCGCCACGCGTTCGAGCCTGCGCGCGGGATTCGCTTCGCCGACCGGCAGATCGAGAAACACGAGTCCGAAATGGTTGCCGAGCTTCTTCGCATGTTCGAGCGGCCGCAGGTTCACCGGCACCGTCGCGCGCAGGGTCAGGCCGTCGGGATCGTCCCCGCGCCCGCGCATGTAGCCGCGCAGTGCACCAGCCGCTGCCGCCATCAGGACATCGTTGACGGTGCAGTCGAAGGCGCGACCGACCGCCTTGACCTCGTCCAGGCACAGCGGCTCGGCCCAGGCCACGCGCTTGCTTACGCCCAGTTCGCCGCGCAGCAGGGACGGCGGATCGTCGGGCAAGGCCAGCGCATACAGCAGCTCGCGCGCGATCTCGCCGCCCTCCTTCGCCAGCACGCTGGCCAGCGTCGGATCGCGGTACATCGCCATGCCGCGATCGAGCACCTTGCCGCCGAGTTTCGTGTACCGCGCCACCGCGCCGACGCGTCGTTCGACACCTGCGCCATCGGTCTTGAGCCATGCCTGCGGCAACGTTTCGGCAGGTGCGGGGTGGCGTTCGGTATCGGTCAGCGACAGCAGCACCTGCACCAGGGCGATGCCGTCGGCGTAGCAATGGTGGATGCGCGCGATCATCGCCGAACCGCCGGCGTAATCCTCGACCAGATGGAACTGCCAGCGCGGCTTGCCGGGGTCGAGCGGCGTCGAGGCGAGTTCACCGGTGAACGCTTCCAGCGCGCGCTTCTCGTCCTGCTCGCGCCCCGGCAACGCCGCACGGCGGACGTGCCAGTCGAGATCGAAGCGGGCGTCCTCGATCCAGGTCGCGCCAGTCGCGGCATCGACCGCCTTCTGCCGGAAGCGCGCGTAAGCGAGGAAGCGTGCCTCGACCAGCCGGCGCAGCGTCTCGACCGGCATGCGCTCGTCGAACACCAGCACGGCGGTGATCATCATCGGGTTGGTCGGACGCTCCATGCGGAGCCACGCGGTGTCGACCCGCGTCATGGGCTGGCGTCGCAGGCGCTTGCGGCGCGGTGGCGCGGCGGACTCGGCCATCTTCCCTCCCGTGAAGTCGACCGTCCGAGTGGATCACGCCGCTGCGGCGGCGGTCAACGCGAGGCCTGGTAGGCGGCCAGTGCAGCCTCGCGCCCAGCCGCGAGATCGACGATGGGCTGCGCGGGGTAGCCCGGCGCAACCGCCTCGAGCAGCTTGGGATCGGTCCAGGGACTCGCGCGCAACGGCATCGGCAGGTCGGCCAGCTCGGGGACCCAGCTTGCGATGTAATCGCCGCGCGGGTCGAACTTCTCGGCCTGGGTCACCGGGTTGAACACGCGGAAGTAAGGCGAGGCATCCGCACCGGTGCCACCGATCCACTGCCAGCCCAGCGTGTTGTTGGCGAGATCGGCGTCGACGAGCGTGTCCCAGAACCAGCGCGCGCCCTCGCGCCAATGGATGCGCATGTGCTTGCACAGCCAGCTGCCGACGATCATGCGCACGCGGTTGTGCATCCAGCCCACGTTCCACAGCTCGCGCATGCCCGCGTCGACGATCGGCACACCGGTGCGGCCGCGACGCCAGGCCTCGATCTGCGCGGAATCCGCGCGCGCCCACTGGAATCGTTTGAACCGCGGATTGAAGTCCTGCTCGGTCGTCTTCGGAAAATGGTGCAACAGGTGATGCGAGAACTCGCGCCAGCCGAGTTCGCGCACATAGGCATCGATGTCGGGGGCGGTGGCGGCGGTACGCTCGGTGTCCAACGCGGCCACGACGCGCCAGGGTGCGATTTCGCCGAAATGCAGATGCGGCGACAACCGCGAGGTACCGGCCTGGTCGGGCCGGTCGCGACTGGCGCGATAGCCGCGCATCGCGCCATCGATGAAGACCTCCAGCGCCTCGTGTGCGCCGGCTTCGCCCGGCTGCCACAGCTGCCAGAACCCGGTGTCCCAGGGCAGCGTGGCGGCCAGGTGCAGGTCGTCGAGCGCGACGCCCGACGGCCCGCTGTCGACCTTCGGCAACATCCGCGGCGCCGTCCAGGCCTCCGGCAGCTGCCACTCGCTGAGTGCCTTGCGCCAGAACGGCGTGAACACCTTGTAGGGCCCGCCCTGGCCGGTCTGCAGCGACCACGGCTCGAACAGCAGTGCGCCGTTGTGGCTGTCGGCCTGTACGCCCGATTCGCGCAGGCTGCGCTTGATCGCCGCGTCGCGGGTTTCGATCAGGGGGTCGTAGCGACGGTTCCAGAACACCGCCTCGGCATCGCAGGTCTGCACCAGCGACTGCAGCGTCGCCAGTGTCGGACCGTGGAACAGCCGCAGCCGGCTGCCACGGCGGCGCAATTCGGTATCGAGCGCCGCAAGCGAACGGTGACGCCAGGCATTGGACGCCGCGCCGGGCGCCCAGTCGCCTTCCTCGTCCGGCGCGTGGATGTAGACACAGACCGGCGCTAATCCCGCGTCGAGGGCGGCACGCAATGCAGGATTGTCATCAAGCCGCAGATCGTTGCGGAACCAGACGATGGCGTGTCCCATTGCGCTCCTTTGCGCGCGGTTGCTCGCGGGCACTTTAAGCTGAACAAGCGTGATCGCCATGCATGATTTGCAGGGCAGCCTTGGGACAACGCGTTTCGGGGTCAGGGCCGGCCAGCCGGGCGCCCCTCGGCGTGATCGGCGACAATCGGCATCGAGCACCCTTCGCAATCCGAGATCTTTCCCCCGTGACTGCCACTCCCTTCCCCATGGAGCCGACGCCGGCCGAGGCGCAGCGCGCCATCGCCGACGAGTTCGCCTTTTTCGGCGACTGGTCCGAGCGTTACCAGTACCTGATCGACTTGGGTCGCAAGCTGCCCGCCTTTCCCGACGACGCCAGGACCGAGGCCAACCGCCTGCACGGCTGCCAGTCCATGGTGTGGATCGTCCCTTCCGGCGACGCCGACCGCCTCGACTTCGCCGCGGCCAGTGATTCGGCGATCGTGTCGGGCCTGATCTTCCTCGCGCTGCGCGTGTACTCGGGCCGCACCGCACGGGAAATCGTCGACACCGATGCCGACTACATCGGCGACATCGGTCTGGCCAAGCACCTCTCGCCCACGCGCAGCAACGGGCTGGCCGCCCTGCTCGCCTTCATCCGCGAGCACGCCCGCCGCACGCTGGCGTGAGCATCTCGCCGCCGGAGCCGGACGAACGCGGCGACGCCGACACCAGTCGCGCGGCGCCGCTGCGCAATCGCAATTTCCGCGCCCTGCTGGGCTATCGCATCTTCACGATCCTGTCGTACCAGATCGTCGCGGTCACAGCCGGCTGGCACATCTACGCCGAGACCGGTAATCCGTGGATGCTGGGCCTGATCGGCCTGGCGGAAGTGCTGCCGTATTTCTGCGTCGCGCCCTTCGCCGGGTATCTCGTCGACCATCTGCCGCGTCGCAAGCTGGGCATGGCGGCGGCCGCGGGTCTGGCGGTCACGCCGCTGCTGCTGGCGCTGTTGACGCTGGACCTGTTCGAGCACGGCATCTGGCTGCTCTACCTGCCGATCATGCTGACCGGCATGGTCCGCGCCTTCCTCGGCCCGGTCTACAACGCGCTGTTCGCGCGCGTGCTGCCGCGTGCGCAGTTCGCGCGCGGCGCGAGCCTGGGCAGCATCGTGTTCCAGAGCGCGATGGTGCTGGGCCCGGCGATCGGCGGTCTGCTGATCAAGCCGTTGGGCGTTCCGGGCGTATTCGCGCTCGCCGCGTTGCTGGCGCTGGTGGTGATCGTGTTCCTGGCGCGCATGGGCGTGACCGAACCGCCGCAGCAACTGCAGCGCGAGCCCGTGTTCGCGAGCATCGCCGAGGGTGCACGCTTCGTGTTCGGCCACCAGTTGCTGCTGGCCGCACTGGCGCTGGACATGTTCGCAGTGCTGTTCGGCGGCGCGATCTCGCTGGCTCCCGCCTTCATCCACGACATTCTCCATCACGGACCCGAAGGACTCGGCATCCTGCGCAGCGCCCCGGCTCTGGGCTCGGTGGCGATGGGCATCTGGCTGGCGCGTCATCCGATCCAGCGCAACGCGGGCCGTTTCCTGCTGTGCGCGGTCGCCGGCTTCGGCTTGTGCATGATCGGCTTCGGCCTGTCGACGGCGTTCTGGCTGTCGGCGTTCTTCCTGCTGCTGTCGGGCATGTGCGACGGCGTGTCGGTGATCATGCGCTCGACCATCATGCAGCTGTCCACACCCGACCACATGCGCGGCCGGGTGTCGTCGATCAACGGCCTGTTCGTCGGCTCCTCGAACGAGATCGGCGCGTTCTACATGGGCTCGATGGCGCGCCTGCTGGGCCTGGTGCCCGCTGTCGTGCTGGGCGGCTTCGTCACGATGGGTGTGGTCGCGACGACTGCCTTAAAAGCGCCGCGGCTGCGCAGTTTGGATCTGCGGGAGTTGCAGTAAAGCGTTTGTTCCACTGCGATCGTTCGAGAATCCGTACGAATCGAAGTCCGGATTTCGGAACGTCAGCGCGGGATTTCGTCCGGGGGCTGCGAGGAGCGGACCAGGATGGCCCGCGGCGGTGAGTCAGTCATGGATGGCTGACCGAACCGACTAGCAGCCCCCGGATGGAAGCCCGCTCTCGCCGGAGAGGACGCTCTTCACTGCCTGTGTCGGACTCGCGCAGGCCAGCAATGAAAAAGCCCGCTTGCGCGGGCTTCTCCTGACACTCAAGCAAAAAGCGATCAATCGCCCATCTGTTTCTGCAGGTGCTCCCAGCGCTCCTGCTCGTCGATCGTGCGCTCGGCGGTCAGACGGGCTTCGAGACGGTCCAGACCGATCTCCTCGCCCGAGTCGACGCTGTAGCCGTACTCGCCCGAGTCGACGCGCTTGAGCGTGCTGTCGATCTTGCCGATCAGCTTGCGGTAGCGGTCGCGGGTGCGGAGTTCGAGCGAGTTCTCGGTCTCGCGGGTCGCACGCTCGGCTTCGTCGCCGACGTCGCGGACTTCGTCCTTGAGGTTCTCGATCGTCTGCTTGGATTCCTCCACCAGGTCCGCACGCCAGTTGAGCAGCCGCTGGCGGAAGTACTCGAGCTGCAGCGCACTCATGTACTCCTCGTCGGCGGTGGGCTTGTAGCCCTGCGGGAGGATGGGACGACCTGTTTCTGCATCGGTCTTGTACTGCACGACCTTCACCTTCGTTCTGGGCGCCGGCTCTTGCTGGCGCGCAACGCCCGCGACGGCCACCTTGCCGGCCGGACGCGGACGCGTTGTGGGAGTGGATGCCGGCGCCGGCTTCGGCGCGGAGGCCTTGGCCGGCGTAGCGGCCGCCTTGGGGGCCTCCACCTTCGGAGCGGCGGCGGGCTTGTCGCTGATCGACTTCGCCGGTGCCACCTTCTTGGCGACGGGCTTGCTCGACGCAACCGGAGCGGCTGCGGTCTTGGGCTTCGTCGCCGGCTTGGCAGGCGCGGCCTTCGCCGGTGCCGGCTTCGCCGTTTTCTTCGCGGGTGCCTTCGCCGGTGCCGCCTTCTTCGCGGCGGGCTTGGGCGGTGCGACCTTCTTCGCAGGCGCCTTGGCCGGCGCCTTCTTCGCGACCGGCTTGGCCGGTGCGGGCTTGCCCGCGGCCTTCTTGGCCGGCGCTGCCTTCTTCGTGACTGTCTTCTTCGTAGCCGGCGCAGCCTTCTTCCCGACGGCTGCCTTCGCGGCGGGCTTTGCGGCCTTCTTGACGGCCTTCTTTGCGGGTTTCTTGACTGCCACGTGCTGCGATCCTTGTCATTCCCTTGGGCGGGGAAGCGGCGTGTTATACCCTGCATAACCCTGCAGCGGCAACCGTCCCGACCACCGTGTTCATCGCCTCCGCCGACCTGTCGTGATCGCGCGTCTGCTCATCCTTCTTCTGCGCGGCTACAAGCGCTTCATCAGCCCCCTGCTCGGCCCCCGCTGCCGCTTCCATCCGAGCTGTTCGTCGTACGCGATGGTCGCCATCGCCCGCTTCGGCGTGCTGCGCGGCGGCTGGCTGGCGCTGCGCAGGGTGTCGCGTTGCCACCCCCTGCATCCGGGCGGGTACGACCCCGTGCCGATGCCGAAACTGGACCCCAAGCCATGACCTCGACCCTGATCCGCAACGCGCGCCTCGTCAACGAAGGCCGTATCACCGAAGGCGACCTGCGCATCGGCGCCGATGGCCGCATCGCCGAGATCGGCGGCGCGCTGTCGGCGCGGACCGGCGAGACCACCGTCGATGCCGCAGGCCGCTGGCTGCTGCCCGGCATGATCGACGACCAGGTGCACTTCCGTGAGCCGGGCATGGAGCACAAGGCCGACATGGCGACCGAGTCGGCCGCGGCCGTCGCCGGCGGCCTGACCAGCTTCATGGACATGCCCAACACCAGTCCGCCGACGCTCAGCGCCGACGTGCTGCAGGACAAGTACGACCGCGCCGCGGGTCGCGCGCGCGCGAACTACGGCTTCTACATGGGCGCCAGCAACGACAACCTCGACCACGTGCGGCGCATCGACCCGCTGACCACGCCGGGCGTCAAGGTGTTCATGGGCGCCTCGACCGGCAACATGCTGGTCGACAACCCAGAGACGCTCGACGGCATCTTCCGCGAGACCCCGGTGCCGATCATCACGCATTGCGAGGACACGCCCACGATCGATGCGATCCAGCGCGAGTACGTGGCGAAGTACGGCGACGACATCCCCGCCGCGTGCCATCCGGACATCCGCTCGCGCGAGGCCTGCATGAAGTCCACGCAGCTGGCGCTGTCGCTGGCGCGCAGACACGACACCCGCCTGCATGTCCTGCACATCTCGACGGCCGAGGAACTGGCGCTGTTCGAACGCGGGCCGCTGGTCGATGCGGCCGGCAGGGTGCGCAAGCGCATCACCGCCGAGACCTGCATCCACTTCCTGCGTTTCGACCGCGCCGACTACGCGCGCCTCGGGCATCTGATCAAGTGCAACCCGGCGATCAAGGATGCGTCCGACCGCGAAGCGCTGCTCCGCGCGTTGGCGGACGACGTCATCGACGTGCTCGCGACCGATCACGCGCCGCATCTGCTGAGCGAGAAGGAGAACCCCTACACGCGTGCGCCGAGCGGTCTGCCGCTGGTGCAGTTCGCCCTGGTCGCCGCGCTGGAATGCGTGCACGAAGGGCATTTCGACATCACCCGCGTGGTGCAGAAGTTCGCGCATGCACCGGCGCAGCTGTTCGATGTCGCCGAGCGCGGCTTCCTGCGCGAGGGGTATTTCGCCGATCTGGTGATGGTGGAGGACACGCCGTTCACCGTGACCCGCGAGCAGGTGCTGTCGCGCTGCGGCTGGTCGCCGTTCGAAGGCACCACGTTCCGCTCGCGCATCGCCTCGACCTGGGTCAACGGGCGTCTTGCATGGGATGGATCTCAGCTGGTCGGCGAAGCTGCGGGACAGCGTCTGGCGTTCGCGCGCTGAGTCGATGCAGGCCACCGGGCTTTCATCTCCGGCTGCGTACGCTGCGCGGCCGACTCTTCCGCTGACGGACATCCGCATGCCGCTGTTCCGCCCTGCCCTCCGCCGCCTGGTGCTGGTGGCATCGCTCGCCCTGCTCGTGTCGCCCGCATCCGCGCAGGACGCCGGCGACGTGCGTTTCCCCGAACAGGTGCAACAGGGCAGCCTGGTGATCGGCAAGGTGCCGGCCGGCAGCCGCGTGCAGTACCGCGATCGCGCGTTGCGCGTCAGCGGCTACGGCACGGTGGCGCTCGGTGTCGCTCGCGACGAGACCGGGCCAGTGCAATTGGACATCACGCGCGCGGACGGCAGCCGCCAGTCGGCCTCGATCGCGATCACGCCGCGCGACTGGCCCGTCGAACGCGTCAACGGTGTGCCGCCGGCGACGGTCAACCCGCCGCCTGCGATCGCCGAACGCATCCGTCGCGAACAGGCCCAGGTCACCGAAGCGCGCGTGCGCGACGACGATCGCGTCGACTTCGGTAACGGCTTCATCCGCCCGGTCGAGGGCCGCATCAGCGGTCGCTTCGGCCGCGCGCGGTCCTACAACGGCCAACCCGGCGCGCCACATTCGGGCATGGACATCGCCGCGCCCACCGGCACGCCGGTCAAGGCGCCGGCCGCCGGCATCGTGACCTTCGCCGGTCCGGACCTTTATCTCACCGGGGGCACGTTGCTGCTCGACCACGGCTACGGCATCAGCTCGAACTTCCTGCACCTCTCGCGCATCGACGCCAAGGTCGGCGACCGCGTCGAACAGGGCCAGGTCATCGGCGCCGTCGGCGCGACCGGGCGCGCGACCGGACCGCATCTGCACTGGGGCATGAACTGGTTCGATGTGCGGATCGATCCGCAGCTGGTGCTGGAGAGGCCCTGAGCTTCCACGTCATCCCGGCGGCTTTGAGCAGCCGAGTGGCTGGTCAGGCCGGGATCCGGTGACTGCGACTCGTCAACAGCGATGAAATGCGCTGGATCCCGGCGTTCGCCGGGATGACGGTGATATCGGCTGACTCGAGGTTTCGCGCCGATCAAACTTGCTCAAGGCCCGCTCACCCGCGCCACCGCGTCGTGCGCATGCAGGCTCTCGAAATGCGAGACCTTGGCGTCGAAGCACGCGATGCGCGGATCGGTCGACAGTGCAGCCGCGACGCGGCGCGCCGCGTCCTCGCAGAACATCAGGTTCTCGGCGTTGAGGCTGGCGAAGGCCTGCTCGTCCTCGCGCTTGACCGCGGTCTGCACCGGCGTGCCGAGCGCGTGTTCCAGCGCATCGACGATCGCGAGGATCGGAAAGGCGTCCACGCTGTCGGCCAGGACCAGGCGCACGTCGGCGCGGCTGCGCTGGGCGTGGGGGGTCGCGGCCAGGCCACGTGGAGATTCGAGCCAGTCGCGCACAGCGTCGTAGCCGGCGGTGTCGGTGTTGAAGTCGCCGGCGAAGCGCGCGGCATTGAGCTGGCGCGAGAGCGCGGCCGATGCCGGGCAGGTGCTCGAATACTCGACCGACAGCGACAACGTCAGCGCCAGACCCGCCGGCCCGAGCACCGCGTCGATTTCGACCGGATAGGTCTTCCAGCCACTGTGCGCGCTGGCGAGTGCCGGGCGCCGCAACAGCTGGCCGTAACGCAGGGTCAGCTGCACACGGTCGGCCAGGCCGCGCTGCGACTCGATGCAGTCACGCAACACCGTCTCCAGTGCCGCGCGGTCCAGCGTGCGGCTCGACAGGGCGTCCTGCAGGTGCAGGTACAGGCGCGACATGTGGATACCGCGCGCATCGGGATCGACCAGGTTCACGCCGATGTCGGCCGAGGCCGGCACGGTGACCGCGCCGCCGTTCGCATCTTCGATGCGCAGCGGCAACGCGATGTTGCCCATGCCGACCCAGTCCAGCAGGCGTGCAGCCTGGGCCTTGTCGCCGGCGACGTCGGGAAGGCGGTCGGTGTTCGATGCGGTGCTCAAGGCGGACTCGTGGGGAAGACGAAGGCAGGATCGGACGGGCGCGTCAGGCACCCGTCGCGCCCATCAGTTTAGCGGCTCGCCTGCCGTGCCCTCCGCAACGCTGCGTTTCTCCGTCCCGCGCGGGATGCTGCGTTCAGCGCGAACGCGCGGCGCGCCAACTCGACCAGAGCACGCGCGGCCCCGGCACCGGACGGCTTTCGCCGTCGCGCGCGAGGATGCGCAGTCGCGACTGCGCGATCGCATCGGCGATCCGGCGCGGGCGGGTGCCGCCGTCGCGCGGCGGCCATGCAGCGAGCAGATGCGCGGCCAGCGGCTGGTCCACACGCACGAAGGCCTGCATGGCAAGCAACGGGGCGGCGCTGATGCGGCCGTCGCCGCTGTCGGGACTGCGGTCGCCGAACAGCTTCGTCTCGCAGGCCGCGACCGCGAGCGCCAGGTCCTGCAGCTGCGCGAGATTGCGCGCGGTATCCGCAGGATGCTCGCGCGTGGCCGGCAGCAGGCGCAGCGCAAGCGCCAGGGTCTGCCACGGCGCATCGACGCGCTGCAGTTGCGTGGCCAACGGATGGCGGCGCGCACCCTTGGCCCAGCCCTGCAACTCGTCCTGCCACCACGCGAGCTTGGCCAGGCCCGGCGTCGCATCGATACCGGCCCAGGCCGCATCGCCGAACTCGTCGAGCAGCGAGAACCACGGCGCCGCGCGCTCGCGCAGCGCAGGCGGCACGAACGCCATGCCGATGCGCCATTCGGGCCAGCGCGCCTGCCACTTGCCGACGAAATCCTCGTCGCCGGGACGGAAGTCCGCGCTCACGCCGGCCAGCCGGCAGGTTCGAACAGGGCGTCGACGGACGCATGCATCACGTCGCCCTGCCAGGCGACCGGATCGTCGTCGTCGAGTCGATAGCCCCACAGCGCGACGATCGACGGCATGCCGGCCGCGCGCGCAGCGATGATGTCGCGGGCGTCGTCGCCGACGTAGACACACTCGCCCGGCGCGATGCCGATGGCCTCGGCGGCGTGCAGCAGCGGCAGCGGATGCGGCTTCCGTTCGGCCAGCGTGTCGCCGCCGACCAGCACCGCGCAGCGGGCCTGCCAGCCGAGCTGCGGCAGGATGCGCGCGGCCAGATATTCGGGCTTGTTGGTCACGATGCCCCAGCGCGTACCGGCAGCCTCGAGCCCGGCCAGCATCGGTTCGACGCCGTCGAACAGCAGGCTGTGGCGACCCAGCTCCTCGGCGTAGACCGCCAGGAATTCGGGCACCAGTGCGACGACGCTCTCGGCATCGAGGTCGGGAAACGCGACCGCGGCCATCGCCCGCGCGCCGCGCGAGACGACCGGGCGGATGTCGGACAGCGCCAGCGGCGGCCGGCCACGATCGGCCCGCATGCGGTTGACGGTGGCGAGCATGTCCGGCGCGCTGTCGAGCAGCGTGCCGTCGAGATCGAACAGCGCACCGACAGGAAACGCGGTGCGGACGGACGGCGTGCTCACTGCGGCTTCTTCGCCCAGGCGAGGTAGTTCACGTCGGTACGCGGAATCAGGCGCGCGCCGTTGCGCCACGGCTCGTACATCAGGCCGGTGACGTCCTGCAGGTCCAGACCCGCCACGCGCAGCCAGCCGCCGAGTTCGGACGGCTTGATGAAGGACGCGTACTGGTGCGTGCCGCGCGGGAGCAGACGCGCGACGTACTCGGCGCCGACGATCGCCAATGCGAACGCGGCCGGCGTGCGGTTGAGCGTGGATACGAACAGGCTGCCGCCCGGCTTGAGCAGTGTGGCGCATGCCTGCAGGATCGCCGCCGGGTCCGGCACGTGCTCGAGCATCTCCATGCAGGTCACGACATCGAAGCTGCCCGGCTGCTCGGCCGCCAGCGCCTCGACCGCCTGCACGCGGTAGTCGACCTGCACGCCGCTTTCGAGGCCATGGAGCTTGGCGACCTTGACCAGATCCTCGGCCAGATCGATCGCGGTCACGCGCGCATTGCGCTGCGCCATCGCCTCGCTCAGCAGACCGCCGCCGCAGCCGACATCGAGCACGCGCATGTCGTCGAGCCGTGCACGCTCGCGCACGTAGTCCAGACGCACCGGATTGAGCGCATGCAGCGCCTTCTGCGGGCCGTCGGCATCCCACCAGCGGTTGGCGAGCGCGCCGAACTTGTCGAGTTCGACCTGGTGGAAGTTGTCGCGGGGAGCGTTCATTCGTTCGGCCTCATGCGCCCGTGCGCAGACTTGAGATGCGGTCGCGCCATTGGCGCGCATTCGCGGTGATGGCGTCGACGTCGAAGCCGACCAGGGTGCGCGATCGCAGCTTCGGCTGGCCGGCGATCCAGACATCGCTCACCTGGTGTCGCCCGGTCGCGTAGACCAGCTGCGAGACCACGTGGTGCAGGGGCTGGGTTTCCAGCGGCGACAGGTCCACGCAGACCAGATCGGCCTGCTTGCCCGGTTCGATCGAGCCTATGCGCTCGCCGAAGCCGATCGCCTTCGCGCCGCCCAGCGTGGCCGCCCGCAGTGCGGTAAAGGCATCGAAACCGGCGGCGTCGTTGGCGACCGCCTTGGCCAGGATGGCCGCGGTGCGGGTCTCGCCGAACATGTCGAGATCATTGTTGCTGGCCACGCCATCGGTGCCGATGGCAATGGTCACGCCCGCACGTTCCAGCGCGCAGGCCGGGCAGAAGCCCGAGGCCAGCTTGAGGTTGGACTCGGGACAATGCACCACGCTGACGCCACGCTCGGCGCACAGGTGGATCTCGCCCTCGGTGAGCTGGGTCATGTGCACCGCGATCAGGCGGTCGTTGACCAGGCCCAGGCGATCGAGACGCGCGATCGGCCGCTGGCCGTACTGCTCGATCGACTGCTGCACTTCCTGCGCGGTCTCGTGCAGGTGCAGATGCACCGGCAGATCGAGCTGGTCGGCGAGCATGCGCACGCGCTCGAAATTCGCGTCGTTGACCGTATACGGCGCATGCGGCGCGAAGGCCATTGCGATCAGCGGATCGTCGCGCCACTGGTCATGCACTTCGCCGGCACGCTCGAAGTACTCGTCGTCGCTTTTCGCCCACGCGGTCGGGAAATCGATGACCGGCAGGCCGATGCGCGCGCGGAAGCCGTGGCGCTTGTAGACCGCGGCCTGCACGTCGGGGAAGAAGTAGTTCTCGTTGACGCAGGTGGTGCCGCCGCGAATCATCTCGGCCAGCGCAAGGGTGATGCCGTCGGCGACGAACTCCGGCCCGATGACGGCGCCTTCGATCGGCCAGATGTGCTCCTGCAACCAGACCTTCAACGGCAAGTCGTCGGCGATGCCGCGGAGCAGCGTCATCGGATTATGCGTGTGTGCATTGACCAGGCCCGGCAACACCGCCGAGTGCGGGCGCGACACGGTTTCGACCGGCGCGAACTTCTGGCGCGCCTCGGCGATCGGCAGCACCGCGACGATCTCGCCGCGATGCACGGCGACCGCGTGGTCGTCGAGCACGACCGCATGCGGTTCGACCGGTACCACGTGCGCGGCTTCGATCAGCAGGTCGATGGTCTGGGGGACACCTTCATGCATGCTCATTCGTCCGATGGGGCCTGGGTCCAGAAAAAGCCATTCTGCAGCGCGCTCGTGTCGTACCGCGACCCGTCGTAGCGCAGCACGCGACTGTCGCGCCGTTGCGACGACGTCTCGCGATCGCTGCCGGTCACGGTCTCGGTACGCGCCACGTTGGACTGCACGCGCAGATCGGCGAAGCCGTGGTGGGCGGTCGGCTGCACGGCGATGGTGAAGCGCGCTTCCTCGGTCACCAGACGCTGGCCCGGCGCCCAGCTGCAGGGTTCGCCCTCGACGCGCGCCCAGAAATCGAGGTTGGAGGTAAAGACCGGCCGCAGCGTCTCGCCTTCGCGGACGTAGAGCGTCATCTCGTCGTTGGCGCGTCCATCCGGACAACTCGGGCCGGGCGCGGCACTGCGCAGCACCACGCCGAAGGCACGGACGCCCTTGGCCAGGTCATAACGCGCCGTATCCAGCAGCAGACCGTCGCCGGTCAGCGCGAACGCGGCGTCTTCGGCGAGGTCGGTCTCGTGCACGGCCAGCAGTCGCGCATCCTCGGCGCCCAGCATCGCGACGACCAGCCGCAACTGGCGCTCGCCGATCCTGTCCGACCCCGGCATCGGATAGGCCACCGCCGCCAGCGCGAGCGAGGCGTCGTAGGGCCAGACCCGGCAGGCCTGGGCCACGATGGGCGCATCGTCACCCGCCGGCAACAGACCAGCCTCGCTCAAGGCAAAGATGGTCTGCAGCGGACAGGCGTCACGCGGCGACGCGTCGTCCGCCACGGCAGCGCCTGCAACCGCGGACAGGAGCGCGAGCGCGCCTGCCCGGCGGCGCCAGCGGGCTGGCGCATTACACACAGGCACTGGATCCCTGCCCACGCAGGGATGATGGATCCGCGACGCAAATCGCTCTGCGATTTCGCTGCGGATCAATCACTTGACGCGGCTGACGTACTCGCCCGAACGCGTGTCGACCTTGATCACTTCTTCCTGGGCGACGAAAAGCGGCACGCGCACCACGGCGCCGGTTTCCAGCGTCGCCGGCTTGCCGCCAGTGCCGGCCGTGTCGCCCTTGACGCCCGGGTCGGTCTCGGTGATCTGCAGTTCGACGAAATTCGGCGGCTGCACGGCGATCGGCGTGCCGTTCCACAGCGTGACCACGCACAGCTCTTCGCCCTTGAGCCACTTCTCGGCGCCGCCCATGCCGGCCTTGTCGGCCTGGACCTGCTCGAAGGACTCCTGGTTCATGAAGTGCCAGTACTCGCCGTCGGCGTAGAGAAACTGCATGTCGGTGTCCATGACATCGGCCACTTCCACCGAGTCGGTTGCTTTCATCGTCAGCTCGACGACGCGGCCGCTCTTGATGTTGCGGTACTTCATGCGCGTAAACGCCTGGCCCTTGCCCGGCTTCACGTATTCGGTGTCGGTGATGACGCACGGCTCGTTGTTGACCAGGATCTTCTGGCCGTTCTTGACGTCGTTCATGCCGTAACTGGCCATTGCTCGCTCCTGCTGGGCCGGCCGTGCCGGCGTCTACAATATGGGGTTCACCGCCCGCGACACGCGCGTACGGCCTTCTGGATCCAATCGCACATGATACCCGCAGCCCCCCTTCCGATGCAGCCGCGCCGCTGGCAGCAGGCCTGGCGCGAGGCCGTCCGCGATCCGCGCGAACTGCTGGCCCTGCTGGGCCTGCAGGACGCCGCGCTGGCGGTGTCCGAAGAGGCGGCCGTGCAGTTCGCGCTGCGGGTGCCGCGCGGCTTCGTGGCGCGCATGCGGCATGGCGACCCGCACGACCCGCTGCTGCGCCAGGTGCTGCCGCTGGACGCCGAACTGCGGGCCGCGCCGGGATTCGGGCTGGATGCGGTCGGCGATGGCGCGGCCAAGGCGGGCCACGGCGTGATCCACAAGTACGCAGGGCGCGCCCTGCTGGTGGCGACCGGCAGCTGCGCGGTGAACTGCCGCTACTGCTTCCGTCGGCACTTCCCCTATGCCGAGGAGACCGCGGCGGCCGGCGGCTGGCGCGCGGCGCTGGCGGTGATCGCGGGCGATCCGACGATCGAGGAAGTGCTGCTGTCCGGTGGCGACCCGCTGTCGCTGGCGACGTCCAAGCTCGCCGAGCTGACCGACGCGCTGCGCTCGATTCCGCACGTGCGTCGCCTGCGCATCCACACCCGCCTGCCGATCGTGCTGCCCGAGCGCGTCGACGACGAGCTGTGCGCCTGGCTCGCCGCCCTGCCCTGGCCGGTCGCGATCGTCGTCCATGCCAACCACGCCAACGAGTTTGACGCCTCGGTCGACGCGGCGATGCGCGCCCTTCGCGACGCCGGCGCGGTGCTGCTGAACCAGGCCGTCCTGCTGCGCGGCGTCAACGACACGGTCGACGCGCTGGCCGCGCTGGCCGAACGCGGCTTCGCCGCCGGCGTGCTGCCCTACTACCTCCACCAGCTCGACCGCGTGGCCGGTGCCGCCCATTTCGAGGTCGACGACGCGACCGCACTGGCCCTGCATGCGGCGCTGGTCGCACGCCAGTCCGGCTATCTGGTGCCGCGCCTCGTGCGCGAAGTGGCGGGCGATGCGTCCAAGCGCGCAGTTCTCCCGACAGGCGATGGACGGATCACCCCCTCCATGGCATAAGGCGGTCTGCCCACGGAGACCCGCATGTCGACAAAAGCCGACACCGCCCTGCGCCTGCTGATCGTCGACGACCGCGTCGAGGATGCCGAGGCACTGGCCAGCGGACTGCGGAATGCCGGCATCGCGGTGCGGCCCTTGCGGCCCGAATCGGACGAGGATCTGGGTCGCATCATCGGCAGCCAGTCGCCGGACGTGGTCATCGCCGCCCGCAACGCGACCGCGCTCCCGTTCGCACAGGTCATGCAGCGCATCGCCGACAGCGGCCGCGACCTGCCGGTGATCGCGCTGGTCGATGCGCTGGTCGAAGCCGACTACGTCGACGCCATCCAGTCCGGCGCACGCGCCGTCGCCCTGCGCCACGCGCCGCAGCAACTGCTGGCCTGCGTGCGCGACGCTTGGGCCGATCGTGACGCCCGCCGCGGCCTGCGCCGCCTCGAAGCGCGCGTGCGTGAGACCGAGCGCCGTTGCGACGCGCTGATCGATTCTTCGCGCGACCCGATCGCCTACATCCACGAGGGCATGCACATCCGCGCCAACGCGGCGTATCTGGAAATGTTCGGCTACGAGAGCTTCGAGGACATCGAAGGCATCTCGCTGCTGGACATGGTCGGGCCGCAGCACGTGGAGTCCTTCAAGGCGCTGCTCAAGTCGATGAGCAAGGGCGAGCCGCCACCGCCCCGGCATGAGATCGAGGCGCGCGACATCGACGGCAAGGCGTTTCCGGCGTCGATGGAATTCGCGACCGCGCAGTACGAGGGCGAACCCTGCCTGCAGGTGATCTTCCGCCGCCGCGAGGAAATCGATTCCGATCTCGTGCTGGAACTGGCCGAACTGCGCAACCGCGACCAGGTGACCGGCCTGCTGAACCGCCCGACCTTCCTGCGTGCGATCGAGGATGCGGTCGACGATGCGGCGCAGTCCGACAGCCAGTACGGCTTCCTGATGCTCGAACCCGACCATCAGCAGCAGCTGCTGGCCGACATCGGCCTCCACCACGCCGACGATCTGCTCGCGGCCACGGCCGAGCGCCTTGAATCGCTGGTCGGCGAAGACGCGACGGTCGCGCGCTACGGCGGCCACACGCTCGCGGTGCTGCTGCGCGGCCACGACTACCACGCGACCGTGGACACCGCCGAGCGAATCCGCGCCGGCTTCGCGGACCATGTGTTCGAGATCGGCGAGCGCTCCAGCGTCATCACCGTGAGCATCGGCGGCGTCCAGGTCGGCGAGAAGATCGCGAACGTCGCCCAGGTGCTGGGGCGGGCCAGTGCCGCACTCGAATCGGTGTCCGGCTCGGGTGGCAACCGCTGCGAGGTCTTCGATCCGAGCGCGGTCGACCGGGTCGAACAGGAACGCATCGAGGCCTGGGTCGCGCGCCTGCGCGGCGCACTCGACAACGACGGTTTCGTGCTGCATTACCAGCCGGTCATCAACCTGCAGGGCGACAACGCCGCGGTCTACGAGATCCTGCTGCGCCTCGACAACGGCGATGGTGAACTGATCGCGCCCGGCACCTTCCTGCAGATCGCCGAAGACAACGGCATGCTCGGCGAGATCGATCGCTACGTCGCCGGACGCGCGATCGCCGCGATCGCCCAGCGCCTGCGCGCCGGCCAGCCGACCACGCTGCTGGTCAAGGTCAGCCAGGCCTCGCTGGACGGCAACGCGTTTGCGGATTTCGTGGGCGAGCAGCTCGCCGCCCACGAGGTGCCCGGCGAGTACCTGGTGCTGCAGTTGCCCGAATCGAAGGTGTTCACCCATCTCAAGGCGACGCAGGCCTTTGCCGCGCGTATCGCCGGCTTCGACGGGCGTTTCGCGCTGGAACAGTTCGGCGTGGGTCTCGATTCCTTCCAGCTGCTGAGCCATCTGCAGCCGCACCTGCTCAAGCTCGATCGCAGCTTTACCGACGACTTGCCGGGCAATGCGGAGAACCAGGAACGCATCGGCGAGATCGCGCGACGCGCACGCCAGGTCGGCATCCGCACGATCGCCGAGTTCGTGCAGGACGCGGCGAGCATGTCGATCCTGTTCGGTGCCGACATCGACTACGTGCAGGGCAACTTCCTGGCCGCCGCCGGCCCGGGCATGCATTACGACTTCGAGTGATCGCATCGCCGCGCACGGGCGCGGCACGTTTCACTGCAGTGCGGGCGTCCACTCGAGGCTGGTGATCCGCCAGGTGTCGCCGCGCAGGCGCCAGCCACTTTCGATGCGCCACGCCTGCGCGCTGTCGGGCAGCAGTGCCGCGCCGTCGCCGCCGGTCAGCGCCGCGCGCGTGCGCACGCGTGCCCGGTCGGCGCCCTGCAACTCCACGTCCAGCGGCCCCGTGACGACGCCGATCCGCTGATGCCGCAGCATCAGCACGGCCGCGGTCTGGCGTGCGCCGCGGCGATCCATGCCTTGCGGACCGATGAAATCCTCGTCGAGCAGATCGGCGACATCCGATGCGCTGCGCGCTTCGATCGCCGCCTGCAGCGCGGTCACCTGCGCACGGATCGCCTCCTCCGGCGCGTCACGCTTGCAGCCGGAGAACGCAACCAGCACGAGCGTCATCGCCAGCAGCATCAGCCAGCTTGCGAACCTCGGTCGGGGCTGTGGCATGCGCATGTTTTCCGTTGTGTGCCGGGATGTCGAAGGGCGGCGCATCGCGCCGCAACGCGCCTTGCCTCCCCCTAGAGCCTATGCTCCAATCGACCGAATTGCACAGGTACGGTCACCAGTTCGAGTGACGGCCTTCAATCAGGGAGAGGATTGCATGACCGATCAACGTCCGTGGCTGGCGAACTATCCTGCGGGCGTGCCTGCGGAAATCGATCCCGAGCAGTACGCCTCGGTGCCGGCGGTCCTCGACGAGGCCATCGCCAAATTCCGCGACCGCCCCGCGTTCTCCAACATGGGACGCACGATCACCTACGGCGAACTGGACGCGCGCAGCCGCGACTTCGCCGCCTACCTGCTCGGCGAACTGAAGCTCAAGAAGGGCGATCGCGTCGCGATCATGATGCCCAACTGTCTGCAGTATCCGATCGCCACGTTCGGCGTGCTGCGTGCCGGCCTGACGGTGGTGAACACCAACCCGATGTACACCGCGCGCGAACTGCGCCACCAGCTGGTAGATTCCGGCGCGGCCGCCGTGCTGGTGATGGACAACTTCGGCAAGACCGTGCAGGACGTGCTGGCCGACACCCAGGTCAAGCAGGTCATCACCACGGGCCTGGGCGATCTGCTCGGCTTTCCGAAGGGCGCGATCGTCAATTTCGTGCTCAAGCACGTCAAGAAGATGGTGCCCGACTACACCATCCATGGCGCGATCCGCTTCAACGACGCCATCGCGCGCGGCGCGAAGCACGAACTGCCGAAGATCTCCACGTCGCTGGAGGACATCGCATTCCTGCAGTACACCGGCGGCACCACCGGCGTGGCCAAAGGCGCGATGCTCACGCACCGCAACCTCGTCGCGAACATGCAGCAGGCCTCGGCCTGGATCGGACCGCTGGCCCGCGAAGGCCAGGAGACGATCATCACCGCGCTGCCGCTGTACCACATCTTCGCGTTGACGGCGAACGGCCTGGTCTTCATGCGCCTGGGCGCGAAGAACATCCTGATCACCAATCCGCGCGACATGCCCGGCTTCGTCAAGGAACTCAAGCGCGAGCCCTTCACCGCGATCACCGGCGTCAACACGCTGTTCAACGGCCTGCTCAACACGCCCGGCTTCTCCGACATCGATTTCAGCCCGCTGCGCCTGACGCTGGGCGGCGGCATGGCCGTGCAGCGCGCGGTCGCCGAACGCTGGAAGCAGGTGACCGGCGTGACCCTGGTCGAAGCCTACGGCCTCACCGAAACCTCGCCGGCAGCCTGCATCAATCCGATGGATCTGGCCGAGTACAACGGCTCCATCGGCCTGCCGGTGCCGTCGACCGAAGCCTGCATCAAGGACGAGGCCGGCAACCAGCTGCCGGTCGGCGAAGTCGGCGAGCTGTGCATCCGCGGCCCGCAGGTGATGCGCGGCTACTGGCAACGTCCGGAAGACACGACCGCCGCGATCGATGCCGACGGCTGGCTGCACACCGGCGACATGGCGAAGATGGACGACAAGGGGTTCTTCTACATCGTCGATCGCAAGAAGGACATGATCCTGGTGTCCGGCTTCAACGTGTATCCCAACGAAGTCGAGGACGTTATCGCGATGATGCCCGGCGTGCTGGAGGTCGCGGCGATCGGCGTCCCCGACGACAAGTCCGGCGAAGCGGTGAAGGTCGTCATCGTGCGCAAGGATCCGTCACTGACCGCCGATCAGGTCAAGGCGCATGCGCGCGAGCACCTTACCGGCTACAAGCATCCGCGCATCGTCGAGTTCCGCACCGAGTTGCCGAAGACCAACGTCGGCAAGATCCTCCGCCGCGAACTCCGCGACGAGCCCGCAAAAACGTGATGAACTTCCCAGATTCGTGTTGACGAATTTGGCATTCAGCGTTTAGCTCATTGAAATCCTTGCCCTTTTCGCCCGATGCGCGCATAGAAGCGCGCATCGGGCGAAAACTTTACATGGACGCCCGCCGGGCGCCCGACCGGCGGTGGTCCGCTACAGGGGATTACCAATGAACAACGTCGAGCTGCTGCACGGCGACACCACCGCCGCCCTCTCCACCATCCGCATCGAGCACGACGCGTCCAATGATTCCCATTGGTGCTTCATGCATGCGCAGCAGGCGTTCTCCGATCCCACTTACCGGGCATGTTTCTCGCCCGCGCTCCTGCGCGAACTGCGCCTGTTCGCGCAGCAGACCATCGATGGCATCTCCCGCCGCGCCGCCGAAGAACCGGGCCACGTGTCGCACATCGTGCTCGGCTCGGATGCGCACGTGTTCAACCTCGGCGGCGACCTCAAGCTGTTCGCATCGCTGATCCGCGACCGCAACCGCGAGGGCCTGCTGCGTTACGCCAGCGAGTGCGTCGACAACATCCATCTGCTGCACACGCGCCTGCACCGCAACGCGCACACGGTCGCGCTGGTCGAAGGCGACACGCTCGGCGGCGGCTTCGAACTCGCGCTGGCCTGCCAGACCATCGTCGCCGAAAGCGGCGTGCAGATGGGCTTCCCCGAAGTGCTGTTCGGCCTGTTCCCGGGCATGGGCGCCTACTCGCTGCTGGTGCAGAAGGTCAGCCCGAAGGTCGCCGAGGAGATGATGCTCAACGGCCGCATGTACACCAGCGACGAGCTGCACGCGATGGGCATCGTCGACGTGCTGGTGCCCAAGGGCGAAGGCACGCGCGCGGTGCATGAAGTGATCCGCCAGAACCGGCGCATCGCCGCGGCACGCCTCGCGTTGCACGACGTGCGCGAAGGCGCGCATCCGGTCTCGCACGAAGAACTCATGCGCATCACCCGCATCTGGGTCGACACCGCGCTCCAGCTGGGCGAGCGCCAGCTGCGCACGATGGAACGTCTGGTGCGCGCGCAGCTGCGTCGCCCGGATGCGGCGGACCAGGACAAGGCCGTCGACGTCGGCTGATCGGGCAACGGACGCCCGGGTCAGGGCTTCTCCGACCCGGGCATGCCAGCGCGCGGCATATCGCCGCGCTCGCGCAGGGCCACCAGCGCCTGGTCGAGCTGCTGACCGAGCGTCTGCAGCAGACCGCTCCAGTCCTTGAGCAACTGCTCGGACCGCATCTTCATGCCGGTCGACGCGGTGTCGGCCAGGCGGATCGCGCCCATATTGCCGGCCGCGCCCTTGAGCGCGTGACAGGCATCGCGCGCGCCGTCCCAGTTGGCCGCCCGCGCGGCTTCCTCGAGATCGACGAGACACTTGCGTGCATCGCGCGCGCATTCGCCCAGAAACCGCTGCACGAACACCTCGCCCAGGCCCATCTCGCGCAGTTCGTCGAGGATGTGCTGGGAAATGATGCTGCCGTCGACGACGCGTGGCGCCGCCGGCGGCGCGGCTTCGGCCGCTGCAGGCGCGGCGACGCCCAGCGCGATCTCGGCCAGCTTCTCGAGCAACCGCTCGGTGACGATGGGTTTGGTCAGATAGGCGAACGCGCCGGCCTTCATGCAGGCCTCGCGCGCGTCCGAGGTTGCATCGGCGGTGAGCACGATGAAGGGCGTGCGGCGGCCGCTGCCGGCTTCCATGAAGCGCGTCTGCCGAATGATGTCGAGTCCGTCGGCACCAGGCATGTGCAGGTCGGTGATCACCACGTCGAAGGTCTGCGCTTCCAGCGCGATCAACACATCGTCGCCGTCATCGACGATGTGCGGACGATGGCCCGCCTTCTCGAGCAGGCGACGCAGCACCATGCGGTTGGCGGGCTGGTCGTCGGCGACGAGGATCCGCATCGGCTCGACACGCGCGCGATGGCGCACGAAGGGATCGGCGAAGGCGATGACGTTGCTCGCGCCCTCGGACGCGGCGACCTGCGCCTGCGCGACCAGCCCCAGCGGCACTTCGATCCAGAAATGCGAGCCTTCGCCGAGCCGGCTTTCGACCTGGATGCGACCACCCATCAGCTCCGTCAGGCCCTTGGCGATCGTGGTGCCCAGACCCGTGCCGCCGAAACGACGGCCCAGGCCGGTCTCGACCTGTTCGAACGCATCGAAGATGCCGGCCAGCGCCTCGGGCGGCATGCCGATACCGGTGTCGCGCACCGAGAAGCGCAGGCGCACCTGCTGCGGCTCGACATCGCCGGCAAGCGTGTCGATCTCCAGCGCGACCTGCCCCTTCTCGGTGAACTTGATCGCGTTCGAGAGCAGGTTCACCAGCACCTGGCGCAGCTGGTTGCTGTCGCCGTGCAGCAGGGTCGGCACCGCGTCGGCGACCTTGACCTCGAAACGCAGCCCCTTGGCATGCGCGCTGGGCATCAGCATGACCTGGATGCCGCGCACGAGTTCGGTCAGCGAGAAATCGGCATGCGTGCTGCGGTACTTGCCGGCCTCGATCTTGAAGATGTCGAGCACGTCGTCGACCAGCACCTGCAGCGCCTTGGCCGAGGTCTGGATGACGTGCGCGCTGTCGCGCTGCTCGGCGGTCAGCGGCGTGGTCACCAGCAGATCCGACATGCCGATGATGCCGTTGAGCGGCGTGCGGAACTCGTGGCTCATGTTCGCCAGGAACCGGCCCTTGGCCTCGCTGGCGGCCTTGGCCGCGCGCGTCGCTTCGGTCAGCGCGCGCAGCAGCGAACTCAGGTACAGCGGCACCGCGACCAGACCGGCCAGCAGGCCCAGGGCCAGCGACAGGTTCTGCTGCCAGTACGGCGTGATCGCGACCGCGGTCCCGAAGGTCACGAACGCGAAGCCGATCGCGGCGTACAGATATCGCGGACCGAAGCGCAGGCCGTTGCCGACGGTGACCCACATGATCACCACGTACAGCCAGGCCAGCAGGTCGCCGAGCAGGAACAGTCCCACGCCCATCAGGCTGTAGTCGGCGACCATGCCGAGCACGCGACGGGGATGCGAGACGCCCGGACGCCACAGCAGCCAGCCGACGATGCCGGCCGCGACGGTGAACTCGATCGCCAGATACGCTTCCGACAGCCACAGCGCGCGTGCGACGTCCGGCTTGCCGCCGACGAAGATCTGCAGGTAGGCGTAGATGACGACGAGCATCACCAGACGCACGGTGGCCTGCCCGTGTTCGCTGTCGGGACGGTCGGCCAGACGCGTGCGCAGCCAGCCGATGACGGCGTTCATCCCGCGGAACTCACTGCAGCGGTCCGACGGGCCGCCCGCCGAACTGCGCGCAGATCTGCTGCAGGCGCGGCACGTTCGACAGCATCGCTTCGACGCAGCGCGGATCGAAATGGCGGCCGCTGTTCTCGCCGATGTAGGCCAGCGCCTCCTCGATCGACCAGCCCCGCTTGTACGGGCGCTTGGACATCAGCGCGTCGAACACGTCGGCGATCGCGACGATGCGCGCCTCCAGCGGAATCTGCTCGCCGGCAAGGCCGTCGGGATAGCCGGTGCCGTCGTAGCGCTCCTGGTGGCGCAACGCGATCAGCGCGCTGAGCTGGATGAAGCGGTTTTCGCTGTTGCTCAGCAGCTCGTAGCCGATCTGCGGATGCTCGCGCATGGTCGCCATCTCCTCGGCCGTCAGCGGACCGGGCTTCATCAGGATGGCGTCGGGAATGGCGATCTTGCCGATGTCGTGCAGCGGCGCGGCCAGCTCGATCATCCGCACCTCGTCCTCGAACAGGCCCATGGCCTCGGCGACCATGCCGGCCACCGCAGCCACGCGTTCGAGGTTGGCGCTGGTGCTGGCGTCGCGATAGGCGATCGCACGCGCCAGCCGGGTCAGGGTCTCGCGCTCGCGCTCCTCGACCTCGTGCATGCTCTTGAGCAGACGCTGCTCCAGCGACAGCGCACGCTGCTTGACCGATTCGGACTGCTGGCGCAGCTGCAGCAGGTTGCGGCAGCGGGCGCGCAGTTCGCGCGGGCGCACCGGCTTGACCAAGAAATCGATGACGCCCGCTTCCAGCGCGGCCTGGCGGATCGGCTCGTCGCCGACCACGGTGACCAGCACGATCGGCACGTCGCGATGCAGCAGCGGGCGGCGGAAGCGGCGCGCGAACTCCAGGCCGTCGACCACCGGCATGCGGTAGTCCAGCAGCAACAGATCGGGGCGGTGGTCGTCGCACCAGCGCAGGGCGTGTTCGGGGTCGCCGAAGTCGAACACTTCCAGCTCGGGACTGATGTCCTCGAGGATGTGGCGCAGCATGGTCCGCGCGGACGTCTGATCGTCGACGATGACGATGTTCATGCCGTGGGCCTCCTCACAATCGCTCCCCTGCCTCGCATCATTGCGGGCGATGCCGATGTGAAGCAAGTCCCGCGCCATTCATGCGGACTTTCCTGACACCGGGGCTACAGGCATCCCGATGTTCCGCGCCCGGCCCCGTGACTGCCGTCACAGGGCACACCCTGACCTCAGGCGTCGGTCTGCGGGCGCATGTACGGGAACAGCAGCACGTCGCGGATTGAAGACGAGCCGGTCAGCAGCATCACCAGCCGGTCGATGCCGATGCCCAGGCCACCGGTCGGCGGCAGGCCCACCTCGAGCGCGCGGATGTAGTCGGCGTCGTAGTGCATGGCCTCGTCGTCGCCACCTTCGCGCGCATCGACCTGGGCGCGGAAACGCGCAGCCTGGTCCTCGGGGTCGTTGAGCTCGGAAAAGCCGTTGGCGATCTCCTTGCCGCCGATGAACAGCTCGAAGCGGTCGGTGATGCCGGCCTCGCTGTCGGACTCGCGCGCCAGCGGCGACACCTCGACCGGGTAATGGGTGATGAAGGTCGGCTGGATCAGGCCGGTCTCGACGGTCTTCTCGAAGATCTCCAGCAACAGCTTGCCCCAGCCGTAGCCGGCCTTGACGTGCACGCCCAGCCGCGCGCAATGCGCGGCCAGCGCCTCGCGGTCCCGGCAGTCGGCGACGCTGATCTCCGGATTGAGTTCGCGCACGGCTTCTTCGAGCTTCCAGCGGCGGAAGGCCGGGCCGACGTCGATCGCATTGCCGTCCCATTCCAGCGCGGTGGTGCCGACCGCCTGCGTGGCGACATCGCGGATCAGCGACTCGGTCAGGTCCATGACCTCTTCGTAGGCGACGTAGGCCTCGTAGAGCTCGAGCATCGTGAACTCGGGGTTATGCCGGGTCGACACGCCCTCGTTGCGGAAGTTGCGGTTGATCTCGTAGACGCGCTCGAAGCCGCCGACCACCAGCCGCTTGAGATACAGCTCCGGCGCGACGCGCAGGAACAGGTCGAGATCGAGCGCGTTGTGGTGCGTCGCGAACGGCTTGGCCGCGGCGCCACCGGCGATGTAATGCATCATCGGCGTCTCGACTTCGAGGAAGTCGCGGGTGTCGAGCCACTGGCGGATCGCGCCGATGATGCGCGAACGCTTGACGAAGACCGCACGCGCATCTGGCGAGACGATCAGGTCCACGTAGCGCTGGCGGTAACGCTGCTCGACGTCGCTCAGACCGTGCCACTTGTCGGGCAACGGACGCAGCGACTTGGTCAGCAGGCGCAGCGACTCGGCCTTGACCGACAGCTCGCCGGTCTTGGTGCGCATCAGTGTGCCCTCGGCCGCGACGATGTCGCCGACGTCCCAGCCCTTGAACGCGTCGTAGCGCTCGCCCAGCGTCGCCGACTGCAGGAACAGCTGCAGGCGACCGCTGACGTCCTGGATCTGCGCGAACGCGGCTTTGCCCATGATGCGCTTGGCCATCAGACGGCCGGCCACGGCGACACGCACGCCCTCGGCCTCCAGCGCTTCGCCGGTCCAGCGCTCGGCATCTGCATAGACGGTCTGCAGCGCACCTGCCTCGTCACGACGGCGGAAATCGTTCGGGAATGCCACGCCCTGCCCGCGCAGCGCCGCCAGTTTGCCGCGACGCTCGGCGATCAGGTTGTTCTCGTCGGCGGTCGGTGGCGTGGCGGGCTGCTGGGTCATGGGGGTCTCGAAAAGCGGAATCGGAACAACGGTGGGGGCGACGACGACGGGCGACTTCGCCCGGAAACGCCATGCCGGCATCGGCGGGCATGGCGGTGGAACATCCGGTGACCGCGCATCGCGCGGCCCGGACTCAGTTGGCGTCGACGCGTTTGGCGCCGGCTTCCAGGCCCGACTTGAGCGCGGCCTCGACGAATTCGTCGAGATCGCCGTCGAGCACCTTCTGCGTGTCGGAACGTTCGACGCCGGTGCGCAGATCCTTGATGCGGCTCTGGTCGAGCACGTAGTTGCGGATCTGGCTGCCCCAGCCGATGTCGGACTTGGTCGCTTCCAGCGCGTCCTTCTCGGCGTTGCGCTTCTGCAGCTCCAGCTCGTAGAGCTTGGCGGCCAGCATCTTCATCGCGTTGTCGCGGTTCTGGTGCTGGCTGCGGCCGGTCTGGCAGGCCACGACCGTGTTGGTCGGGATGTGCGTGATGCGCACCGCCGACTCGGTCTTGTTGACGTGCTGGCCACCTGCGCCAGACGAGCGGTAGACATCGGTGCGCAGGTCGGCCGGGTTGATGTCGATCTCGATGTTGTCGTCGATCTCGGGCGAGACGAACACCGAGGTGAAGCTGGTGTGCCGGCGGTTGTCCGAATCGAACGGCGACTTGCGCACCAGGCGGTGCACGCCGATCTCGGTCTTCAGCCAGCCGTAGGCGAAGTCGCCCTCGATGCGCACGGTCGCCGACTTGATGCCCGCGACTTCGCCACCGGAGACTTCCATCAGCTCGGTCTTCCAGCCGCGGCTTTCGGCCCAGCGCAGGTACATGCGCAGCAGGATCTCGGCCCAGTCCTGGGCTTCGGTGCCGCCGGCGCCGGCCTGAATGTCGACGAAGGCCGCCGCGCCGTCGAGTTCGCCGGAGAACATGCGCTGGAATTCGAGCTTGTCGACCTCGGCGCCGAAGCGCTCGACGTCGTCGACCACCGCCTGCGCGGTGTCCTCGTCGCTCTCGGACTCGGCCAGTTCCAGCAGTTCGATCGCGCCGTCCAGGCCTTCGGTCAGGTTGCGGATGCCGTTGACGGTCTTGTCGAGCGTCGAGCGCTCGCGGCCCAGCGCCTGTGCGCGCTCGGGGTCGTTCCAGATGTTCGGGTCTTCGAGCTCGCGCTCGACTTCTTCCAGACGCTCGCGACGGGCGTCGTAGTCAAAGATACCCCCTCAGCGCATCCAGCCGACCGCGAAGGTCGACGATGCGCTGGCGGACGGGATTGGTTTCGATCATGGGCCAGGGTGGTCCGGTGAAACCCGCGATTCTAGCAAGCCCGCACCCGCGCGTCCGCGCGCGCCGCGCAAGCCGTCACGCTTGCCGGTAGACTGCGCGCTGCCATTGGGGGCACTGGCAAGGGGATCGACCGAGATGACGACGCGCGACCGGCGCGGCGGGCTGCTGGCCGCCGTGCTGCTGATGGCGGTGGCGCCTGCGATGGGGGCACCGCCCGTTGCCGAGCCCGACCCGCCGCTGACGGCGCAGGTCGAGCGTTGCTTCGCACTGCGCGAGTCGCGCCCGGCCGAAGCGGTCGCGATCGCGCATGCCGCGCTCGCCGGCAGCGACGTGCCCGCCCCCGACGCGATCAAACTGCAGACCTGCCTCGCCCGCGCGGCCGCGCTGACCGGCGACGCCCTGACCGCGATCGACGCGGTCGACCGCATCGAATCGCTGCTCGCCAGCGATCCGCAACCGCCCGAGTTCGCCCTGCGCGCCCTGTCCAATGCCGGGGCCGCCCTGCACCTGGCCGGCGACGTTCCGCGCGCGTTGGCGCTGTATACACGCGCCTTCGAAGTCGCAGAGGCCGGCGAGTCCGACCTGGCCCAGGTCAAGATGCTCAACAACGTTGGCAACATCCACAGCGAGGAGATGGAAGACTTCGACGTTGCCGAGACGATCTACGCGCGCGCGCAGGGGATCGCCGACGCGCGCGGACTCTCCGAGCCGATCCTCGGTTACAACCGCGGCCTCAACCATGTGCGCGCCGGCCGTCGCGACGCGGCGCGGCGGGCGTTCGACGCCGCCCTGCCCCAGGCCTCGGGCACGGATCTGGGCGTGGTGGAGCAGCGCATCCGCGCCGAACTGACCGCGCTCGACAGCCGCGGCATCGCCGCTCTGCCGGCGCTCGCGCGTCTGGCCGATGGACAACGCGCCAGCGACCCGTCCGGCGCGGCGGTCACCCTGATGCGGATGTCGACGCTGGCGCTCGAGGCCGGCCTCGCCGCGCAGGCCCTGACCCACGCTCGCGCGGCCGCGGAACTGGCCCGGCTCGGCGAGTTCCGCATCGAGTACCGCGACGCCCTGCGCGGCGAGGTGGCCGCCCTGCGTGCGCAGCGTCTGTTCGAGGCCGCGATCGATGTGCAGCAGACCCTGCGCGATGTCGAGGTGCGCGCCCTGCGCAGCCAGAATCTGGGCACGCTCGCCGGACTGCAGGCGCGCCTGCAGGACCGGCACAGCGCCGGTGAACTCGCGCGGCTGCACGAGCAACGGCGCATCGACACGCTCGAACAGGCACACGCACGCCGCCTGCGCTCGGCGGCGATGGCCGGCCTGATCCTGCTGGTGGTGCTGATGCTCGCGTTCGCGGCGTACCAGCGTCGCGTGAACCGGCGTCTGTACCGGCTCAGCTCGGTCGACAGTCTCAGCGGGCTGCTCAATCGCGGCGCCGCGACCCGGGCCCTGCGTGCGATGTCCGGCGCGGCGGACGGCGACCGGCGCCCGGTCGTCTTTCTGCTCGACGTCGACTATTTCAAGCACAGCAACGACCAGCACGGTCACAGCACCGGCGACGCGATCCTGGTCGAGATTGCCGCGCGCTTGGGCGCCTGCTGCCGGCCGGGCGATCTGGTCGCCCGCTGGGGCGGCGAGGAGTTCCTGGTCGCCTGTCCCGCACTCGACCTGCGCCGCGCAGGCGAAATCGCCGAGCGTCTGCGCGCGGTGGTGGCCGATGCGCCGTTCCCCATCGAGGACGGCGCGGTCTCGCTGTCGGTCTCGATCGGCTTCGCCTGCTGGCCGGACGCCTCCGGCGCCGGCAGCGCCCGCCGCGATCGCTGGCGCGACGCGGTGGACCTGGCCGACCGCGCGCTCTATGCGTCCAAGCGCGGCGGACGCGATGCTTGGACGGGTCTGTGGTGCAAGCCGGCCGCGCCCGACGTCCGCGCGGTGCTGCGCGAACCCGAAGCCGCCATCGCGGACGGCCGCGTCCAGGCCGTCAGCAGTCGCACGCCGATCCACTGGCGGGCCGCCGAACCGGCCGGTGCACCGGCCGGCTGGCAGGCGCGTGGCACCGCCACCGACGGTGGCCACGAATCGCCGGCGCCGGTGCCGGCCCCGGCGCTCTGATCCCCGCCCGGACTCAGGTCCGGGCGTTGCGACTCAGCGACGGTCGAACGAGAGGCGGTAATTGCCGCCGGTATCGCCGTCGACCGACGACGACTCGATGACGTAGGTGCCCGTCTCGAGACGCTGGACGATGCGGGCGTTCAACGCGCCGCCGCCATCGTCGTCGCTGGCGATCTCGTTGCCGTCGCGGGTCAGGCGCAGATAGCTGTCGATGTCGTCGGAGTCCATCGCGATCGTGTACTCGCCGGCGCTGCGCACCGACACCGTCCAGCGATCGGTCATGCCCGGCAGCAGGTTGGCGGTCGTCGGCCGCCCGACCGGCAGCGTGCCGCCGCCCGCACCTTCGGGCACTTCGGTGGCCGCGAGCGCCAGCGTGTACAGACCGGCGCCGGCCGAGGCCGCATCGGCGCGCAGCGTGTAGGTGCCCGGCTCGAGCAGCAGCGAGATGCGCGCGTCGAGATTGTCGCCGCCGTCGTCGTCGGTCTTCTCGACGCCGTTGCCCGACAGGTGCAGCAGCGGGTCGATCTCTTCGCTGCGCATGTCGATGCGCACCACGCGGCGCGCCGGCAGCGTGAAGGTGTACGGATGCGCCGTGCCCTCGTAGAGGCCGGTGACCGTGCCACCGACGGTCAGCTCGCCGCCCTCGCGCAGGCCGCCCGGCGGCAGTTCGCGGGTCGCCACGCGGATCTGGTACATGCCGTTGACGCGTTCGCTGCCGTAGCCCTCGGCCGTCAGCGTGTAGGTGCCGGGGGTGAGCCGCGCGCTGATGCGGGCGTTGCTGCCCTCGCCGCCGTCGTCGTTGCTCAGCGACGTGCCGGGGCCGTCGAGCTTGAGCACCGCGTCGAAATCGTCGGACAGCATGTCGATGGTGTAGAAGCCGGCCTCGTCGATCTGCAGCGGCAGCTGGCGCCTGGAATCGGTCCAGTCGCTGATCGATGCGCCCACCTTCAGCGTCTCGCCGCCGTAGGCTTCGATCGCCGCGGCCTGCAGCGTGAAGGGTCCATAGGACGAGGCATCGACGCCGCTGACGGCGATGGTGTAGCTGCCGGCGCGCTTGGCGCGGATCACCATCGATGCGACCTCCGAATGCGCGTTCGACGCGCCGACGAGATCGCCCCCCTGGAACGCGGTCAGGCGGCCACGCAGCGCGCCTTCGAGCTTGAACTGCGCCACCTGGCCTTCTCGCAGATCGACGCGGTAGAGCTGGCTGCGCGAGCCGTCCTGGTGGTTGAGGCTGGACCGGCTGGTGATTTCGCCGCGGCGCTCGCCGCCGAGCGTCACCGGTTCGGGGTCGGCCGCGGTTGCATGCAGCGCGGGCGCCATGGCCAGCGCGATCGCGAGAGCCAGCGTGTGGACAGTCTTCAAGAACTTCTCCCTGTGCCGAAGTGGGCAGCCATGCGGGGGACAAGGCCGCGAACGGGCCGCTTGCGCGGTGGCCTATTCTGCATCCGCATTCACGTTTGCGCACGTGCGCGGCGGGCCGAAACTCAGGCGATGGCCAGGGCTTCCCGGTGTTCGACGACCAGCTGGACGGCATCGCCGCCACGGTAGTCGTCCGGCGCCAGACGGTAGACGACGCGCTCGCGCGCGGACGGTGCGATCTCGCGCCACCCACCGAAGTGGATCGCCGACAGCGGCCGCGGATGCCCGTCGAGCCGCAGCGTAAGTTTCAGATGCCGGCTGCCGACGATCTTCCAGTCGACGACCGCGAACTCCCCGTCGAACAGCGGCTCGGGGAAGCCCTGCCCCCACGGCCCGGCGTCACGCAGATGCGCCGCATGCACGATGTCGAACTCCTCGCCGCGCAGCGCGCCGTCGGTGAGCAGCTCCGCGCGCAGCAGCGCGGGATCGAGCATGCGGTCCACGGCTTCGCCGAACGCCGCGGCAAACGCATCGAAGCGATCGCGCTGCAACGTGAGGCCCGCGGCCATCGCATGGCCGCCGAAACGTTCGATCAGCTGCGGATGCGCCACGTCGACCGCCGCCAGCACGTCACGGATGTGCAGGCCGGGGATCGAACGCGCCGAGCCGCGCAGCTGCTCGCTGTCGGGTTCGGCCGGCGCGAAGGCGATCACCGGCCGGTGCAGCATGTCCTTCATCTTCGAGGCGACCAGACCGACCACGCCCGGATGCCAGTCGGCATCGAACAGGCACACGCCGGCGCCGGCCGGCTCGACCGGCGTGCGTCGGGCGACCGCGGCCTCGGCGTCGTCGAGCATCGACTGCTGCACGGCGCGACGTTCGGCGTTGATCTGGTGCAGCGTGTCGGCGAGTTCGCGCGCATGCGCGGCATCGTCGCTGAGCAGGCACTCGATGCCGATCGCCATGTCTTCCAGACGTCCGGCGGCATTGATGCGCGGACCGATCGCGAAGCCGATGTCGGCCGCGGTCAGGCGCGCGGCCTCGCGGCCGGAAATCTCGATCAGTGCCTGCAGACCGGTGCAGCCGCGCCGGCTGCGCAGGCGGCGCAGGCCGGCCGACACCAGGGCGCGGTTGTTCGCATCCAGCGGCACCAGATCGGCCACGGTGCCGACCGCGACAAGGTCGAGCAGGCTGCCGAGATCGGCCTCGGCCGCGCGTGTATCGCCCTGCCCGCGCAGCCGCGCGCGCAGCGCCATCAGCACGTAGAAGATCACGCCCACGCCGGCCAGCACCTTGCTCGGGAACGTGTCGCCCGGCTGGTTCGGATTGACGATCGCATCGGCGCCCGGCAACGCGTCGCCGGGCAGATGATGGTCGGTCACCAGCACGCGCCAGCCCAGCGCCTTCGCAGCCCGGATACCGGCATGGCAGGCGATACCGTGATCCACGGTCACCAGCAGCGACGGCGACAGGTGCGCCAGCGATTCGACCAGCGCGGGCGACAGGCCGTAACCGTGCGTCACCCGGTTGGGTACCGCATGCACGATGTCGCGCGCGCCGAGCATGCGCAGGCCGCGCACCGCGACTGCGCACGCCGTCGCGCCGTCGCAGTCGAAATCGCCGACGACGAGGATGCGTTCTCCGCTGGCGATCGCATCGGCGAGCAGCGCGGTGGCCGCGTCGATGTTCGACAGCCCGTCGGGCGGCAGCAGCTGCGCAAGCTTCGGCTGCGCACTCGCCAGATCGTGCGCACCGCGGCCGGCGTAGATCCGGCGCAACAGCGGCGGCACCGTCGACGGCCAGCCCTCGCCGACCACGGATTCGCGGCGACGGATGGTCGGTGCCTGCCGGCTCATGCGTCGCGCTCGGGCGTCGGTGGCACCCATGCGCTGCGCCACAGGCGCAGACGATGCCAGCGGCGCAGCGTCCGCACGCACCCGTCTTCGTCGTCGAGCACCAGGGTGGCAATCCGCCCGGCCGCCAGCGCCGCGAGCGCCGGCCGCAACCAGTCGTCCTGCAGCCGGCGCAGGTCGCGCATGCCGACGAGGTCGAACAGCGCCGCATCGCGCACATCCGGCCACGCCGCCGGCAGCGGTCCGGCCGACGCGGAGATCGACGCCAGTGCGTACAAAGTGGCGTCATCGGAGCACACGCTGGCATGTCGGCTGTGGGTGTCCGTGCGTGCATCGGGCAGCGTGCCGCCACCCCAGAACCACAGTGCATTGACCGGCGGCTTGCCGGCCGCCGCACGCGTCGCGTTCCAGGGATGGTTGTGCAACAGGATCTGCGCCTCGTTGCCGAGCGCACGCCAGCGGCGCGCATCGACACCGCCGTCCTCGTGTTCGGCCAGATCGGTGCCGAGCGCTTCGGACGGATCGGGGAACGCGGGAAAACGGGTGTCAGCCGGCAGGCGCAGGTACCAGCGCGTCGGCGACGGCGCGTCCAGTACCAGACCGGACTCGGCGAACATCGCCTGCAGGTCGGGCAGCAAGGCCTCGACATCTGCAGTCGTCATGCCGAGCGTGTCGCCGTGGCCCATCAGGCGTACGCCGTTGATGTCGGGACGCAACCACGCGGGGTCGGCCCGCAACCAGGCATCGCCGCCCGCTGCAGCATCGCCCACATCGACCTGTCGCGACAACGCCGCGAGCGGCCAGCTGCCCTCGGGCAGATCGACATGACGCGCCAGCTGGGCACGGCGGCCGGCCGCCTGCAGATCGACATCCGCACGGCCAAGCGCGCGCGCGATGTCCTGCTGCCAGCGTTGCGCGCCGAAGCGCGCGGCTGCGGGCAGCAGGAAGGTGGCCGCGCTCATCGACTCAGCCGATGTACTCGACGCTGACGATGTCGTACTCGCGCGAACCGCCGGGCGCATCGATGCTGATGCTGTCGCCTTCGTGCTTGCCGATCATGGCGCGCGCGACCGGCGAGGAAATCGCGATCAGGCCCTGCTTGATGTCGGCTTCGAGGTCACCGACGATCTGGTAGCGCTTCTCTTCGTCGGTCTCGCTGTCGGCGATGACGACCGTCGCGCCGAACACCACCTTGTCGCCGGCATTGAGCTTGGCGACGTCGATCAGATCGGCATGCGACAGCTCGCCCTCGAGCTGCTTGATGCGGCCTTCGATGAAGCTCTGCTGTTCGCGGGCGGCGTGGTACTCGGCGTTTTCCTTGAGATCGCCGTGGGCACGCGCCTCGGAGATCGCTTCGATCACCGCCGGGCGCTTGACCGACTTCAGTTCTTCGAGTTCTTCGCGCAGGCGCTGGGCGCCGCGCAGGGTCATGGGTGCACGCATGGAATGACTCCTGTCAGTTCGTGGCTGCCGCGCCGTCGAGCTGCGCGTGCAGTTCCTGCAGCGCCCAGACCGGGCCGCTGCCGCGGAATTCGAGGGAATGCAGCAGCGCCTTCGCACCGGCGACGGTAGTCGAATAGGTCACGCGGTGCTGCAGCGCCTCGCGGCGGATCGAGAACGAGTCGGCGATCGCCTGCTTGCCCTCGGTGGTGTTGACGATGTACGCGATCTCGCCGTTCTTGATCAGGTCGACGACGTGCGGACGGCCTTCGACGACCTTGTTGACCAGCTCGCACTCGATGCCGTGCTCGCGCAGCCACGCACCGGTACCGGCGGTCGCGACGATCGAGTAGCCGCGGGCGATGATGTCGCGGGCCACCGGCAACACGCGCTTCTTGTCCGGATCGCGCACCGAGACGAACACCTTGCCGCTGGTCGGTGGTGTCTTGATGCTCGCCGCTTCCTGCGCACGCGCGAACGCGGCGCCGAAGCTCTCGCCCACGCCCATGACCTCGCCGGTCGAGCGCATTTCAGGGCCCAGGATCGGATCGACGTTCTGGAACTTGGCGAACGGGAAGATCGCTTCCTTGACCGAGTAGTAGGACGGCACGATTTCCTTCGTCGCGCCCTGCTCGGCCAGCGTCTTGCCGGCCATGCAGCGCGCCGAGATCTTCGCCAGCGGCTTGCCGATCGCCTTGGACACGAACGGCACGGTGCGCGAGGCACGCGGGTTCACTTCCAGCAGGTAGATCGTCTCCTCACCCTCGTCACTGGTCTGCACCGCGAACTGGGTGTTCATCAGGCCGACGACCTTGAGCTTGCGCGCAAGCGCCACGACCTGTTCGCGCAGGCGGGCCTGCACGTCGTCGGACAGCGAGTACGGCGGCAGCGAGCAGGACGAATCGCCCGAATGCACGCCGGCTTCCTCGATGTGCTCCATGACGCCGCCGATCAGCACGTTGCCTTCACGATCGGCGATCACGTCGATGTCCACTTCGACCGCGTTGTCGAGGAAGCGGTCGAGCAGTACCGGCGAGTCGTTGGAGACCTTGACCGCATCGCGCATGTAGCGCGCGAGGTCGGCATCGGCGTGCACGACTTCCATCGCGCGGCCGCCGAGCACGTAGCTCGGGCGCACGACCAGCGGATAGCCGATCTCGCGCGCCAGCACCAGCGCTTCCTCTGGATTGCGCGCGGTGCGGTTCGGCGGCTGCTTGAGGCCCAGTTCGTCGACCAGCTTCTGGAAACGCTCGCGGTCTTCGGCCAGATCGATCGAGTCGGGCGAGGTGCCGATGATCGGCACGCCGTTGGCTTCAAGCGCACGCGCGAGCTTGAGCGGCGTCTGGCCGCCGTACTGCACGATCACGCCCTTGGGCTTCTCGACCTCGACGATCTCCAGCACGTCTTCGAGGGTGAGCGGTTCGAAGTACAGGCGGTCGGAAGTGTCGTAATCGGTCGATACGGTTTCCGGGTTGCAGTTGACCATGATGGTCTCGTACCCGTCCTCGCGCAGCGCGAGTGCCGCATGCACGCAGCAATAGTCGAACTCGATGCCCTGGCCGATGCGGTTGGGACCGCCACCGAGCACCATAATCTTGTCGCGACCGGTCGGCTGCGCTTCGCACTCGTCCTCGTAGGTCGAGTACAGATACGCGGTGTCGGTCGCGAATTCGGCAGCGCAGGAGTCGACGCGCTTGTAGACCGGACGCACGCCGAAGGCGCGACGCAGGGCGCGGATCGCCTGCTCGTCGGTACCGAGCAGCTGCGACAGGCGTGCATCGGAGAAGCCCTGGCGCTTGAGCGCGCGCAGGCGGGTCCTGTCGAGCGCGTCGATACCGGCGGCGGCGACGGCGTTCTCGGTCGCGATCAGCTCCTCGATCTGGTCGAGGAACCACGGATCGACATAGGACAGGCCGTAGACATCCTCGACCGACAGACCGGCGCGGAAGGCATCGGCCAGGAAGAACAGACGTTCCGGACCGGGCTCGCGCACTTCGCGGCGCAGCGTCGCCATGTCGTCGTCGCTGGTCAGATCGAGACCGGTGGGGTCGAAGCCGACCTTGCCGGTTTCCAGCCCACGCAGCGCCTTCTGCATCGATTCCTGGAAGGTGCGGCCCATCGCCATGACTTCGCCGACCGACTTCATCTGCGTGGTCAGGCGCGCATCGGCGGCCGGGAACTTCTCGAACGCGAAGCGCGGAATCTTGGTGACGACGTAGTCGATCGACGGCTCGAACGAGGCCGGGGTCTTGCCGCCGGTGATCTCGTTCTTGAGTTCGTCAAGCGTGTAGCCGACGGCCAGCTTCGCCGCGACCTTGGCGATCGGAAAGCCCGTGGCCTTCGAGGCCAGCGCCGACGAACGCGACACGCGCGGGTTCATCTCGATCACGACCACGCGGCCGGTGGTCGGGCTGATGCCGAACTGCACGTTCGAGCCGCCGGTGTCGACGCCGATCTTGCGCAGCACCGCGATCGAGGCGTTGCGCAGGCGCTGGTATTCCTTGTCGGTCAGGGTCTGCGCCGGCGCGACGGTGATCGAGTCGCCGGTGTGCACGCCCATCGGATCGAGGTTCTCGATCGAGCAGACGATGATGCAGTTGTCCGCGGTGTCGCGGACCACTTCCATCTCGAACTCCTTCCAGCCCAGCACCGATTCCTCGACCAGCACTTCGGTGGTCGGCGAGAGTTCGAGGCCGCGGTTGACGATCTCGACCAGCTCCTCGCGGTTGTAGGCGATGCCGCCGCCCGAACCCCCGAGCGTGAAACTCGGACGGATGATGGTCGGATACCCGACGCGGGTCTGGATGTCGAGCGCTTCTTCCAGCGTGTGCGCGACTTCGGCCTTCGGGCATTCCAGGCCGATCTCGCCCATCGCCACGCGGAACAGCTCGCGGTCTTCGGCCATGCGGATCGCGTCGCGCTTGGCGCCGATCAGCTCGACGCCGTACTTCTCGAGCACGCCGTGGTCGGCAAGATCGAGCGCGCAGTTGAGCGCGGTCTGGCCGCCCATCGTCGGCAGCAGCGCGTCGGGCTTCTCCTTGGCGATGATCTTCTCGACCGTCTGCCAGTTGATCGGCTCGATGTAGACCGCGTCGGCGGTCTCCGGGTCGGTCATGATCGTCGCCGGATTGCTGTTGACCAGCACCACGCGATAACCCTCCTCGCGCAGCGCCTTGCACGCCTGCGCGCCGGAATAGTCGAACTCGCAGGCCTGGCCGATGACGATCGGGCCGGCGCCGATGATGAGGATGGTCTGGATGTCGGTGCGCTTTGGCATGTCAACGCGCCTCCATCAGCGCAACGAACTTGTCGAACAGCGGGGCCACGTCGTGCGGGCCGGGGCTCGCCTCCGGATGGCCCTGGAACGAGAACGCGGGGGCGTCGGTCAGGGCGATGCCCTGGTTGGTGCCGTCGAACAGCGAACGGTGGGTCACGCGCACGTTGGCCGGCAGCGTGGCCTCGTCGACCGCGAAGCCGTGGTTCTGCGAGGTGATCATCACGCGGCCGCCGTCGAGGTCCTGCACCGGATGGTTCGCGCCGTGGTGGCCGTGCGGCATCTTCAACGTCTGCGCGCCAGCGGCCAGCGCCAGCAGCTGGTGGCCCAGGCAGATGCCGAAGGTCGGAATTTTCGCGTCGAGAAAAGCGCGGATCGCGTCGATCGCATAATCGCAGGGCGCCGGATCGCCAGGGCCGTTGGACAGGAACACGCCATCGGGCTCGAGCGCCAGCACGTCGGCGGCGGACGTCTGCGCCGGCACCACCGTCAGTTCGCAGCCGCGCTCGGCGAGCATGCGCAGGATGTTGGTCTTCACCCCATAGTCGTAAGCCACGACCTTGAACTTCGCCTGTGCCTGCACGAAGGCGTTCGCGTCGAGATCGAGCTGGCCGTCGGTCCAGCCGTAACGCTCGGTCGTGCTGACGACCTTCGCCAGATCCATGCCCTTCAGGCCCGGGAACTTGCGCGCCGCTTCGAGCGCCTGCTCGACATCGACATCGCCCGCCATCACCGCACCGTTCATCGACCCGCGGTCGCGCAGCAGGCGCGTCAGCTTGCGGGTGTCGATCTCGGAGATCGCGACCACGCCACGTGCGCGCAGCCACTCGGGCAGCGACGCTTCGCTGCGCCAGTTGCTCGGGCGGCGCGGCACGTTGCGGACGATCAGGCCGGCCGACCAGATCTTCGACGCTTCGTCGTCCTGGTCGGTGCAACCGGTGTTGCCGATGTGCGGATAGGTCAGCGTCACCAGCTGGCGCGCGTAGGAAGGATCGGTCAACACTTCCTGGTAACCGGTCATCGCGGTGTTGAACACCACTTCGCCGACCGACAGGCCGGGGGCACCCACGGAAACGCCCTCGAACACGGTGCCGTCTTCAAGGACGAGGATTGCGGAATCTGTCACGAGGTCTTCGCCTACGTCAGGTTGCAGGAAACCGCCAGAGCGGTGGAAACCGGTCCGGGGGTCTGGGGGTTCAGGCGAGCGGGAATTGTACGGGTCCGACCCGTTCAGCGCCAGCGATCGGCACACTGCATTCAGCGGAACGGGCGACAGTTCAGGCGAGCGCGGACACCAGCAGGTCGGCGATCGTGTGGCGTCCTGGCGCGCGTCCGGGCAGCCGCGTGGCCACATGCAGCGCGCCCCCGGCGAAGATGTCGCGATTGGTCGCGCGATGCACCAGCTCCACACGTTCGCCGATTCCGGTGAACTGGACCAGATGCTCGCCGACGATGTCGCCGGCGCGGATCGAGGCGTAATGCGGATCCGCGCCTTGCCCGGCCGCAGCCTCGCCGAGCGTCAGCGCGGTGCCCGAGGGCGCATCCACCTTGCGCGTGTGATGCGATTCGACGATGTCGCAATCCCATCCGGGCAACAGCGCCGCAGCGCGCGCGACCAGATCCTGCAGCACCGCGACACCGAGACTGAAGTTGGACGCCCACAACACCGGAATCGTCGCCGCGGCGGCGTAGAGCGCCGCGCGCTGTCCATCGTCCAGGCCGGTGGTGCCCGAGACCAGCGCCGCCTTGCGCTTGACGCAGGTCGCCAGCAGCACGTCGAAGCCTTCCGGCAGGCTGAAGTCGATGGCCACGTCGAACTCCGGTACGCCGCCGAGCTCGGACGCACCGAAGTACGGCACGCCGTCGACGACCCGCTGCTTCGGTGCGCGGCCGGACACCGCGGCGACGACGTGCAGATCGTCGCGGCCGGCTGCCAGCCGCAGTAGCACCTGGCCCATGCGGCCGGAGGCGCCGTGGATCAACACGCGCGGCCGCACGCTCATGCGCGCACCGCCGGCGCGGCTCGACGAACACAGGGACTGGACGGAACGGTGTCTGCGTGCATGCCGGCATTCTAGCGATGCCGCGGCGCGGCTGTGCGGCATCGCGCCTGGCGCGGGCACCGACGGCGCGGTTGTCGTGCATCACGCACGCGATGCACCGCGTGGCGCTCGCCACGTTGCCGATCGGCGACGTCGCGCTGCAGGACCTATCGTGCAGAAGCGAATCACCTCGCGAATCGATTCGCGATGCAGTGTTCCATGGAAGGCCCATCGCATGCCTGCGCGGCACGCGTGCGGCGGCGCAGGCACCGACGCTTGCGCAGGTCAATGCCTGCTTCGACACGCTTGCGCGCCGCTGGCGAGAATTTGACCAGCCATGCGCGCGCCGCTTGCCGTGCGGTTTCGCGTCGCTTGTCCACAGACTTGTCATCGGATCATCCACAGTCCCTGTGGATGACGCGCCCGCTAGCGGCCTGCGTCGACGCAGTCAAACGTGCGCGATGGCCGGCACGCCGGTTGCGCGAACCGGAACGCGCTCGCGCGTCCGTCGATGCGCGATGGCGTGCGCGGGTCAAGCAGTCTCCGCAGCCGGCATAGCGCAGGTGGCGAAAAAACCACCGCGGATTGCGCGGGCCGCTGCGACGCGGCGCGCGCGGCTTATCCACATGTTTGTCATCAGACCATCCACATCCCGTGTGGACAGTGCGCCGGCTAGGCGAGCAGCGCGGGCGCGTCAAGCGCCATACCGCGCGAAATCCCGTTATGACGCCGTTCGTAGATGGCGGCGGCCGCGGCATGGCCCACCGGTCGATGTGCCGGCGGTCACGCTGGCGATGCAATGACCAGCGGACCGCGTGCCAGTGCGGACATGCACTTGGCACGCCTATCCACAAGATTGTCGACAGGCCATCCACATGTCCTGTGGATGGGTGAGACCTGCATCGGCAAGTCCTCGAACCCAAGGTCCAGTTGGCAGAAACACGAACGCCCGGCATTGCCGGGCGTCGTGCATCACACAATTGCGCGGTTCAGGACGTCATGCGCTCCCAGAAGCCCTTGACCCCGTCCATGAAGGTGCTGGACTTGGGCGAATGCCGGCGCGCGTTCTCGCCGGTGAACGTGGTCTCGAACTTCTCGAGGATCTCGCGCTGCTCGGCGGTGAGATTGACCGGTGTCTCGACGACGATCTTGCAGTACAGGTCGCCCGGCCCTCGGCTGCGCACCGATTTGACGCCCTTGTCGCGCAGGCGGAACACCTTGCCGGTCTGGGTCTCCGACGGCACGCGGATCTCGGCTTCTCCGCCCAGGGTGGGCACGCGCACCGTGTCGCCCAGCGCGGCCTGCGAAATGCGCACCGGCACTTCGCAATGCAGGTCGTCGCCGTCGCGCTGGAAGATCGCATGCGGGCGCACACGCACTTCGACGTAGAGATCACCGGGCGGCGAACCGGCAGGACCCGCCTCGCCCTCGCCCGCCAGCCGGATGCGGTCGCCGGTGTCGACGCCTGCAGGCACCTTCACCGAAAGCACCTTCTCGTCTTCGACGCGGCCCGCGCCGTGGCAGGTCTTGCAGGGCTTGGCGATGATCTGACCCTGGCCGTCGCAGTGCGGACAGGCCTGCTGCATCGTGAAGATGCCGCGCTGCATGCGCACCTGGCCACGACCGGCGCAGGTCGAGCAGGTCTCGCGCTTGCCGTCTTCCGAACCGCTGCCGTCGCAGGTGTCGCATGCGGCGAGCGTAGGCAGCTCGACGCGCTTCTCGACACCGGCCACGGCGTCCTCGAGATCGAGCTCCATCACGTAGCCGACGTCGGCGCCGCGACGCGGACCACCGCGTCCGCCACCACCGAAGATGTTGCCGAAGATGTCGCCGAAGATGTCGCCCATGTCGGCGCCATGACCGAAGCCCGGGCCGGCGTTGCCGCCGCCCATGCCATGTTCGAACGCGGCGTGGCCGTGCTGGTCGTACATGCGGCGCTTGCCGCCGTCCGACAGCACCTCGTAGGCCTCCTTGCACTCCTTGAACGCGGCTTCCGCGGCGGCATCGCCTGGGTTGCGGTCAGGGTGGTGCTTCATCGCGCAGCGGCGATAGGCCTTCTTGAGTTCGTCCTCGGTGGCGCTGCGGCTGACGCCCAGCACTTCGTAGTAGTCGCGTTTGCTCATTGTTCTTCGCATCGGTCGGCCGCAATGCGGCCTGTGAGCGGTGACCCCGGAAGGCCGCCTGCAAGGCGTCGTGCCAGCCGTGGGCTGACGGCACGACGGGCGCCTCGCGCCCGTCGTGCACCGACACCTGACGTCGCTTGCGCGAACGCCTTACTTCTTCTCGTCGTCCTTGACCTCGGTGAACTCGGCGTCGACGACGTCGTCGGACCTGGGCGCATCGCCCGGGGCCGCACCGGCGTCACCCTGGCCCGCCGCACCGGCCGCTGCGAACAGCTGCTGGGCGACTTCCTCCAGGTGCTTGGACTTGGCTTCGATCTGGCCCTTGTCGTCGCCCTTCATCGCGGTTTCGACCTCGGCGATCGCGGCCTCGGCGTTGCCGATCACGTCACCCGGCACCTTGTCGCCGTTGTCCTTGATCGCGCTGCGGGTCGCGTGCACCAGCGCATCGGCCTGGTTGCGTGCGCCGACCAGCTCCTGGAACTTCTTGTCGTCCTCGCGATGCGCTTCGGCATCGGCGACCATCCGCGCGATCTCGTCGTCCGACAGGCCCGAGCCGGCCTTGATCTCGACCTTCTGTTCCTTGTTGGTCTTCTTGTCCTTGGCCGACACGTGCAGGATGCCGTTGGCGTCGATGTCGAACGACACCTCCACCTGCGGCATGCCGCGCGGCGCCGGGTCGATGCCGGTCAGGTCGAAGCGGGCCAGCGACTTGTTGAAGCGGGCCTGCTCGCGCTCGCCCTGCAGCACGTGCACGGTCACGGCCGACTGGTTGTCGTCGGCGGTCGAGAACGTCTGCGAGGCCTTGGTCGGGATGGTGGTGTTCTTCTCGATGATCTTGGTAAACACACCGCCCAGGGTCTCGATGCCGAGGCTCAGCGGGGTCACGTCGAGCAGCAGCACGTCCTTGACGTCACCGGCCAGCACGCCGCCCTGCACCGCCGCGCCGATCGCCACGGCCTCGTCCGGGTTCACGTCCTTGCGCGGCTCCTTGCCGAAGAAGTCGGCGACCGCCGCCTGCACCTTGGGCATGCGGGTCTGGCCACCGACGAGGATGACCTCGTTGATGTCCGAGCCGCGCAAGCCGGCATCGTTGAGCGCGATGCGGCAGGGTTCGATCGACTTCTTGATCAGGTCCTCGACCAGCGACTCGAGCTTGGCGCGGGTCAGCTTGATGTTGAGGTGCTTCGGACCCGACGCATCGGCGGTGACGTACGGCAGGTTCACTTCGGTCTGCTGCGAGGACGACAGTTCGATCTTCGCGCGCTCGGCCGCATCCTTCAGGCGCTGCAGCGCCAGCGGATCCTTGCGCAGGTCGATGCCCTGGTCTTTGTTGAACTCCTCGACGAGGTAATCGATGACGCGCGCGTCGAAGTCTTCGCCGCCCAGGAACGTGTCGCCGTTGGTGGCCAGCACTTCGAACTGCTTCTCGCCGTCGACTTCGGCGATCTCGATGATCGACACGTCGAAGGTGCCGCCGCCGAGGTCGTACACGGCGATCTTGCGGTCACCGCCCGACTTGTCGAGGCCGTAAGCCAGCGCGGCCGCGGTCGGCTCGTTGATGATGCGCTTGACGTCGAGACCGGCGATGCGGCCGGCGTCCTTGGTCGCCTGGCGCTGGCTGTCGTTGAAGTAGGCCGGCACCGTGATCACCGCTTCGGTGACCTTCTCGCCCAGGTAGTCCTCGGCGGTCTTCTTCATCTTCTCGAGGATGCGCGCGGAGACTTCCTGCGCCGACAGCTTCTTGCCGTCGCTGGTCGACACCCAGGCGTCGCCGTTGTCGTGCTCGAGGATCTTGTAGGGCACAAGGCCAATGTCCTTCTGGACCTCGGCATCCTTGAACTTGCGGCCGATCAGACGCTTGACCGCGAAGAAGGTGTTGTTGGGGTTGGTCACGGCCTGGCGCTTGGCCGACGCGCCCACCAGCACTTCGCCGTCCTTGGTGTAGGCGACGATCGACGGCGTGGTGCGGTCGCCTTCGCTGTTCTCGATGACCTTGGCCTTGCCGCCGTCCATGATCGCCACGCACGAATTGGTCGTGCCGAGGTCGATGCCGATGATCTTTGCCATTGCGGGGATTCCTCTGGGAAATGTGTTGTCTGGGTGACGGCGGGGCCGTCGATGCCGGATATCTGGGGACACGCAACACAGCGTTCAAGCGGTGTCGCGCATCGGAAACAGGGGCCGCGTCGCGGCCCGGCGGTCAGTCGGCCTTGGCGACGACGACCATGGCCGGGCGCAGCAGGCGCTCGTTGAGCAGGTAGCCCTTCTGGAACACCTGGGCGACGGCGCCCGGCGGCACGCCCGGCACCTCGACGATGCTCATCGCCTGGTGGTGCTCGGGGTTGAACACGTCACCCGGCGCCGGCGCGAGCGTCGACAGGCCGTTGGTCTCGGTCGCCTTCGTCAGCTCGCGCAGCGTCAGTTCTACGCCACTGCGCAGCGGATCGGTGTCGGAGGCACTGGCCAGGCCCGCCTCGAGCGCGTCGAACACCGGCACCAGCGCCGCGAGCAGGCGCTCATTGGCGAAGCGGCGGGCATTCTCGACTTCGCGGGCCAGGCGCTTGCGCTGGTTCTCCAGGTCGGCGCGCTCCAGCAGCACCTGGGCGCGCAGCTGCTCGAGTTCGGCGCTCAGGCGCTCGACCTGATCGGCCAGTTGCTGCTCGACCGGGGCCTGGGCCTCGCCGTCGACGTCGTGGAATTCGGGGGTCTGCTGCTCGTGCGGGTGCTGGGTCATGTCCGGTTCCGGGGCGGTCGTCTGGCCGCCGACGGCACCAGCTATGGGGCCGGCATCCCGCGATTCAAGACTCCGGATGCAAGGCGGCACCGAGCACGCTGGCGGTGGCCTGCACCACCGGGATCACCCGGTCGTAGGCCATGCGCGTGGGGCCGATCACGCCGAGCACGCCCAGGGTGCGCCCGCCTGCGCCATAGGGCGCGGTCACCAGCGACATGCCCTCCAGCGGCGCGAGGCCGGTTTCCTCTCCGATGAAGATGCGCACGCCCGGCGCGCGGATGGTGCGTTCGAGCAGCTGCAGGATCTCGCGCTTGCGGGCGAATGCCTCGAACAGCTCGCGGAGGCGGTCGAGGTCCGACAGGTCCTGCACGCCGATCAGCCGGTTCTGCCCGGCCAGCAGCATGTCGTCGTCGCCGGGCACCAGCGCCTGTTCGGCCAGCTCCATGGTCTGCGACAGCAGCGCTTCCATCTCGTCGCGGGCGTTGCGCAGTTCCTCGACGAGGGCGGTGCGGATGTCGCCCAGCGGACGGCCGACGAACTGCTGGTTGAGGTAGTTGGCGACACGTTCGAGTTCGGCGGTCTCGAAGCTGCGCCGGGTCTGGAAGATGCGGTTCTGCACCTCGTGGTCGGCGAAGACGATGATCGCCATCACCCGCTGGCCATCGAGCGGCACGAAATCGATGTGCCGGAACGCGAGCTGCTCGCGGCGTGGCACCGAGACCACGCCGACGAAATGGGTCATCGCCGACACGAGCTCCGATGCGCTGCCGAGCAGCGACTGCTGCCCGCCGATGGCGCCCAATTCGCCGCGCAGGCGTTCGAGCTCGGGCGCGCGCAGTGGTTTGACCTGCAGCAGCGAATCGACGAACACCCGGTAGCCCTGCGCGGTCGGGATGCGGCCGGCCGACGTGTGCGGCGAGGCCAGCAGACCGGCCTCTTCGAGATCGGACAGGATGTTGCGGATCGTCGCGGCGCTGACGTCCAGGCCCGCATGCCGCGCCAGGGTCTGCGAGCCGACCGGTTCGCCGTCGTGGATGTGCCGCGCGATCAGCGTGCGCAGCAGCTGGCGCGCGCGGGGGTCGAGCGGATGGCGGGCGTCGGACGACATGCAGGCGGTATACGGTTCCGCCCGGGGCGATGCAAGCGTGTTGCCGGATTCTCCGACGGTGAGACGAGGCGCGTGTATCCAGCAGTCCGCTCACACCCTCGCCATGCAGCAAGGCACAATCCGCACCCATGCTGACCCATCTCGCCATCCGCAATTTCGCCGTCGCCAGCCAGTCGGACCTGGAGTTCGGCACCGGCCTGACCGTCATTTCCGGCGAGACCGGCGCCGGCAAGTCGCTGCTGGTCGATGCCCTGGGCTTCCTGTCGGGCCAGCGCGCCGACAGCGGCATCGTGCGCCATGGCGCCGAGCGCGCCGAGCTGCACGCCGAGTTCTCGCTCGACGACGCGGCGCCCGCGCTGCGCTGGTTGCGCGACAACGAACTCGACGACAGCACGCTCGGTGATGGCCGGACCTGCCAGCTGCGCCGCACCCTGCGCGCCGATGGCGGTTCGCGCGCCTGGATCAACGGACGCCCGGCGACGATCGCCCAGCTCGGCGAACTGGCCGGTCATCTGGTCGAAATCCACGGCCAGCACGAGCACCAGGCCCTGCTCGCCCGCGGCAGCCAGCTCGCCCTGCTCGACGCGCAGGCCGGCAACGGCGCCCTGCTGGCCGATGTGCGCGCCGCCGCGCAGGCCTGGCGCGCACTCGCCGACGAGCGCGAGGCGCTGGCCGGGATCGGCGACGTCGGTGAGCGCCGCGACTGGCTGCGCCATCAGCTCTCCGAACTCGAGGACCAGGCGCTGGCTGCCGATGCGGTCGCCGATCTGTTCGCCAGCCACCGTCGCCATGCGAACGCTGCCGGGCTGATCCAGACCTGCGACACCGCGCTCGAACGCATGCGCGGCGAGGACGACTTCGGCCTGCCACAGGCGCTGCAGGCGCTGCGTCACGATCTGGGCCGGATGCGCGCGCACGAGCCGCGCCTGGGTGAAGTCGACGCGATGCTCGACGCCGCCGCGATCCAGCTCGACGAGGCCACGCGCCTGCTCGAACAGGTCCGCGACGATCTCGACATCGATCCCGACCAGCTCGCGACGCTCGAATCGCGCCTCGGCCGCCTGCACGAACTCGCGCGCAAGCATCGGGTCACACCCGAGGAACTGCTCGACGTGCAGACGCGGCTGTCGGACGAACTCGACCAGCTCGACGGCGCCGGCGAGCGCCTGCAGCAGCTCGACGGCGAAATCGAAGCAGCGTTCGCCCGCTGGCGCAGTGCGGCCGGAACACTCGGCACTGCGCGTCGCAAGGCCGCCAAGGCGCTGTCGTCGGCGACCACCGCGCTGATCCACGAACTGGGCATGGGTGGCGGCGTGTTCGAGGTCGCGATCGAGGCGATCGAGGCGACCCGTCCCGACCCGCAGGGCGCCGAGCGCGTGGAGTTCATGGTCTCGGCCAACGCCGGCCAGCCGCCGCGCGCGCTGCGCAAGGTCGCGTCCGGCGGCGAACTGTCGCGCATCTCGCTGGCGATCGAAGTCGCCGCGCTGGGCCACGATGCGGTGCCGACGATGGTGTTCGACGAAGTGGATTCGGGCATCGGCGGCGCGGTCGCCGACATCGTGGGCCGCAAGCTGCGCGCGCTCGGCGCCAGCCGCCAGGTGCTGTGCGTGACCCATCTGCCGCAGGTCGCGGCCAAGGGCCATGCGCATTACCGCGTGCACAAGGCCGCCAGCGAAGGCGCCACCGAGAGCCACGTCACCCGGCTCGACGAACGCGCGCGCGCCGAGGAGCTGGCGCGCATGCTCGGCGGCGTGGAGGTCAGCAAGGAAGCCCGCGCGGCCGCGCGCAAGCTGCTGGCGACCGCTGACGCATGAGCGCACGGCGCGTCGTCGAGCGCGCCTTCTGATCCGTTTGAGGGATGGCGGGCAGACGCCCGCCGGACGATCAGCGCTTCTTGCGCACGTAGAGCACCAGCGAGTGCTCTTCGAGGATATAGCCGTACTGCTCGGCGATCTGCCGCTGCAGGGCTTCGATCTCTTCGCTTTCGAACTCGATGATCTTGCCGCTGTCGACATCGACCATGTGGTCGTGGTGACCGCCGCGATCGAGTTCGTAGACCGCGTGGCCGCCTTCGAAATTGTGCTTGAGCACCAGGCCCGCGGCCTCGAACTGGGTGAGCACGCGATACACCGTGGCCAGACCGATCTCGTCGCCCTGCTCGAGCAGCTGGCGATAGATGTCTTCGGCGGTCATGTGCTGGCGCGGGGTGCGCTGTTCCAGCAGCTGCAGGATCCGCATCCGCGGATGGGTGACTTTCAGTCCTGCCTTGCGCAGGTCGAGCGATTCCATGGGCGTCTCCAGAACAGGCCGGGAAAAACGGGCCGGCGGTCCACTGGCGGTTGAACGCCAGCTGCCTGGATCGCGGTCGCGGCGTGGCGCGCAGTGTATCATCGGCCGGTCATTCCAGGCCGTTCCCAACGACATGCACAAGCTTCTCCTCGTACCGGTCCTCGCGCTCGCCACCGCCGGCTGCGGCGTGCTCTACAAGCAGCCGATCTACCAGGGCAACCTGATCGATGCATCGGCGGTCGAGCAGCTGCAGGTCGGCATGGGCAAGCCGCAGGTCGAGGCGCTGCTGGGCACGCCGTCGGTCGCCGACCCGTTCCATCACCAGCGCTGGGACTACACCGCGTCCGAGCGCGCCAACCGTCGCGGCCGCACCACGATCAAGAACTTCACCGTGTTCTTCGAGAACGATCAGGTGACGCGCTGGGAAGGCGACTACTTCCCGAAGCGTGACGCGGAACTGGCCGCTGAAATGCGCAAGTTCGGCAACCTGCCGCGCGAGAAGGGCAACCAGCGCCGCCGCTGATCCTGCTTCAGGCGCCGCGGCTGGCCGCGGCGCGGCGCCGACGCGCGTCCTTGGGGTCGGCCTGCAGGCCGGTCAGCAGTTCGAGCCGGTCGCCATCGCGCAAACGTGCATCGGGCTGCACGCGCACCCCGTACACCGCCTGCCCGGCAATGCCCTCGAGCGCGGCCGGTGCAAGTTGCCGCAGCATCGCCAGCGCATCGGCCACGCAGGCGCCATCCTGGAGTTGCAGCGCCCAGTCCTCGTGGCGGCCGGGCCAGGCCCGCACCGCACGGATGCCGATCACGGCGACTCGCGTTCGGCGACGCGGACGAAGTCGTCGACCATGCGGTCGGCGAGACCTTTGAACCCCAGCGTCAGCGCCGGCAGCATCAAGCGGCTCTGCGGCTCGAATTCCAGCAGCAGCGTGACCTTGCAGGCGTTCGCGTCCAGTGCGCGGAAGGTCCAGCGACCATGCAGGGACTTGAACGGGCCATCGCGCAGCTGCATGTCGATGGTCTCGGGCGCGGTGAGCGTGTTCTCGGTCGTGAACCAGGTGCGTAGTGCGCCGAGCCCCAGATCGAGGCGCGCGACCATGCGGGTGTCGGTGGCTTCCTGGATCTCCGCCGCATCGCACCAGGCGAAGCGGCGGGGATAGGCGGCGACATCGTTGACCAGCGCGTACATGCGCTCGGCGGGTTGCCCGACGAGGGCACTACGTTCGATCTTGGGCATGACTCGCCTGGGGAACCTTCTTCGCGGACAATGGACGGATGAGCAAGAAAAGCGGTGGCAGCAAGGGCAAGGATAAGGCAAACAGCACGGGCACCATCGCGCTGAACAAACGCGCGCGCCACGAATACCAGCTGGAAGACAAGTTCGAGGCCGGACTGGCGTTGCAGGGCTGGGAACTCAAGGCGATCCGCGCCGGTCGCGCCAACATCGGCGAAAGCTACGCGATGGTGCTCAAGGGCGAGCTGTTCCTGATCGGCGCGCAGATCACCCCGCTCACCCAGGCCTCGACCCATGTGATCGCCGACCCGCACCGCACGCGCAAGCTGCTGCTGCACAAGCGCGAGATCGACATGCTGATCGGCCGCGTGCAGCGCGACGGCTACACCATCGTGCCGACCGCGCTCTACTGGAAGGGCAACAAGGTCAAGGCCGAGATCGCACTGGCCAAGGGCAAGCAGAACCACGACAAGCGCAATGCCGAACGCGACAAGGACTGGCAGCGCGACAAGCAGCGCGCGATGCGGGCGCACAACCGGAACGCCTGAGCCGCACCTGCACATCCCGGGGCGCTTGCGGATGCCCCACGCGCCCTCTCAGCGGCGCGGCGACGACGCCAGCGTGAAGCGGAACGTCGCGCCACCGCCCGGGCGTCCCTCGGCGGTGATCGTGCCGCCATGGCGCTCGACGATGCGTCGCACCGACGCCAGCCCCACGCCGTGGCCCTTGAACTCGTCGTCGCGATGCAGCCGCTGGAACGGTCGGAACAGCTTGCTGGCGTAGTCGGCGTTGAACCCCGCGCCGTTGTCGGCGACGTAGAACACGCCACCGGGGGCCATGCCGAATTCGATCGTCGCCTGCGCGGTATTGGCGGTGAATTTCCAGGCATTCCCGAGCAGGTTCTCGAGCAGATTGCGCACCAGCGCCGCGTCACCTTCCGCGCGCAGCTCCGGGGCAATCCGCACCGCGATCTCGCGCGCGGGCTCGGACTGGCGCAGTTCGCCGAGCACCTCGCCGGCCATGCGGCTGAGGTCGAGCGGCGTGCGCTTGAACTCGCCGCGGCTGATGCGCGACATCTTCAGCAGCGCATCGATCAGCGCGTCCATGCGCGCGGCCGCGTTGCGCACGCGCGCCAGATAGTCCTGGCCCTGCGGATCGATGACCGCATCGTAGCGTTCGGAAAGGATGCGGCCGAAGCCGTCGATGCTGCGCAGCGGCGCGCGCAGATCGTGCGAGACGATGTAGGCGAACGATTCCAGCTCGTGGTTCGCCTGGGTGAGCTCGCGGGTGCGCTGCTCGACGCGTGATTCCAGCGTGCGGTTGAGCGCGTGTACCTGCGCCTCGGCGCGCAGGCGCTCGGTGACGTCGTCGACCTGCACCAGCCGGGCGACGTCGCTGCCGTCATCGCCGGGCATCAGGGTCGAGGCCAGATGCACCTCGCGGATGTCGCCGTCGTACCGCTGCAGGCGTCGCGTGCTGCGGAACACGCCTTCGCGCAAGGCCTGCAGCTCCTGGGTGCGCGAGACATCATCGTGCCCGTCGATGAAGTAGCGCTTGAAGGCCGTGCCCGCCAGCGCCGCCTGACTCACCCCTGCGATCTCGGCCATCGCCGGATTGCTTTCCAGAATCGCGCCATTGCGGTCGAGCAGCACCATGCCGATCGCCGAGTACTGCATGGCGTTGCGGAAGCGCTGTTCGCTGCGCCGGTAGGAATCGCTGAGCCGGTGCGCCAGTGTCTCCGCGCGCGACTGGGTCTGCGCCAGCGTCATCACCACCGCGAACAGCAGCAGACAGGCCAGCACGCCGGCGATGAGCGTCGCCTGCAGCTCGCGCATGCCGCCCGAGGTCAACGGTCCCACGTGCTGGAAGTCGTACCGCCAGCTGCGACCGTAGAGCTGCTGCGTCACGCTGTGCAGCGTGTCCGGCGCCTCGGCGCCGTCCACCCAGCCGTCGGACGCAAGCAGGGGCACCTGCTTGCCGTCGGTCACGTCGACGATGCGGAACGCCAGGTTGTAACCGACCGGAATCATCGAGCGGTCGATGAACTCTGCGGTGCGGAACGGCGCATAGACCCAGCCCACCAGTGCATTCTCGCGACCGGCGCGCGACACCGGCAGGCGCGCGGTACGATAGACCGGCGCGAACAGCAGCACGCCCGACTGTCCCTCGCGCCCGTATTGGCGCAGGCGCACCGGCGCGCTCATGCGCACTTCGCCGCTGTCGCGCGCGGCCTCCATCGCCTCGCGCCGCACCGGATCGCTGTACTGGTCGTAGCCAATCGCCAGGCGGCTCGATTCGATCTCAGGCTCGAAGTACAGAATCGCGCCGTAGTTGGGCCGCACGCCGCGCGGCGACAGCATGAAGAGTCCCTCGCCCGCTTCGCGCTGCCGCAACTGCAATTCGGCGAGCGAACGCGGATCGAGCCAGGCCACGTAGCCGATTCCCATCATGCCGGGCAGCTGGCGCCGAATATCCAGTCCGTCCACATAGCCACGCCACTGGCGTGCGGTCGGCGTTTCGACCGCCGCACTGTGCAGCGCGACACCGCCGCGGAGACTCAATTCGTACTGCAACAGGCGCTGGCGCACGGTGTCGGCGAGCTGGTCGGCGTCGGCGATGAAGCTTGCCTCGGCCAGCCGACGCTCGCGCTCGCCGGCGCCGCGCGCATACAGCGCGACCATCAGCAGCGAACCCACCAGCACCAGCACCGCGAGCACGTGGCTGCGACGCGGACGCCGCGGCAGTCGCGCACGCGCGGCTTCGATCTCTTGACGTGGCGTGGACGCGGCCATCACAACAGCATAACGAGCGCATGCGTTTCGGCCAAAGAAAAAGCCGGACCCGAGGGCCCGGCTTTCCTTGAAGATGGTGGAGGTGGCGGGAATTGAACCCGCGTCCGAAGGCACTCCATCCCCGGTACTACATGCTTAGCGCACCGTTGGATCTCGTCCCGGAACAGCACGGTGCGCGAAGCGCATCCCGGAACCAGCCTGTGAGTTCAACCACGGCAGACAGGCGGCCGCCGCGGCTGGTTCTCGTGATAATGACCCTACATCCACGAGCACGAGCACAAGTGGGTTCGGGGCTTACGCCTTAAGCGGCGAGAGCGTAGTTGTCGTCGTTGGCAACTAGAGTTTTGCCGCTGGATTTACGAGGAAAGCTGCCCCCTCGGCATGCACCAGGCAATTTCGCGACCCCCGTCGAAGCCAGTGCACCCCCGGGAATCAGAACATCGCTCTGACGTCGGCAAGTATAGGGCCGCGCACGTGCATCTCAAGCGCCGCGGTCAAGACGGGTGCCGGCGGTTTACATCGGCGGGCGCGATACGGCGTGGTGCGCGCGTGGCGGCAACAACGCGGCATCCCAATCGTTCCATCTATGATGCATGTCATCGGCTATACGTGTGCATTGTGCCGCGCGCGCCATTACCATGCGCGTCCCCTTGGGGAGTAGCCGGCTTCCGCATCGCGGAGGCGCCTGCATCAACACACTCGATCCCATCCGATCGTGGTGCAGGCAACCAGACACGGTAGGCGAGACCAGCGGAGTGCCGGCGCAACGGAGGTTGGGCGTGCCGGCGCGCCGTGCATCGTCTCTGCCCGACCCGAACGCAGTCATCGCATGTCCTTTCTCTCGATCATTCTGATCGGCTTCGCCATGTCCACCGATGCCTTTGCCGCCGCGATCGGCAAGGGCGCGGCAATGCAGCGTCCGCGGTTCCCCGAGGCCTTGCGGGCGGGCGCGATCTTCGGCGCCATCGAAGCGATCACGCCGGTCATCGGCTGGGCGCTCGGCCTGGCCGCGGCCGCCTACGTGACCGCATGGGATCACTGGATCGCGTTCGTGCTGCTGGGTGTACTCGGCCTGCGCATGGTGCGGGCCGGCCTGCAGCAGGACGCCCCGGCGGACGATGACGACGACGCCAGGCCGCACGGCTTCTGGACACTCGCCGCGACCGGCTTCGCGACCAGCATCGACGCGATGGCGGTCGGTGTGGGTCTGGCGTTTCTCGACGTCAACATCCTGCTGGTCGCTGGCGTCATCGGCGTCTGCACGCTGGTCATGGTCACGACTGGCGTCATGCTCGGTCGCGCGCTTGGCGCGATCGTCGGCAAGCGTGCGGAAATCATCGGCGGCCTGATCCTCATCGCGATCGGCAGCGTGATCCTCTACGAACATCTGTCCGGCAAGGGCGGCGGCATCGGCCTGGCGTAGGTTCACGGGCGGCAGACGAGACCGCGGGGAAGCTGCGCGCACCGCTTCCGGCCCGGAGTCGCCCGTGAAAGTCCGCCGTGTCTACAGCACGCCATCGGTGCAGGACGCCGAAGCCGCGGTCCGCGCAGCGCGCGATGCCGGTGTCGAAGACCCCGACGTGTCGCTGATCGCACGCGGCGACATCGAACTGCAAGCGCTGCCCGAGCACAAGAAGGAAGCGCCGACCGACTTCAAGCACGCGATGCTGCGTGGCGCCGGCATCGGCGGCGCGAGCGGACTGCTCGCGGGTCTGGTCGCTGTCGCCGTGCCGCCACTGGGCCTGACCTTGGCCGGCGTTGCACTGACCACACTCGGTGGCGCCGCCGTCGGCACCTGGGCGTCGTCTCTGGTCGGCGCCGCCCTGCCCGACCCGATCCGCCGAAAGTTCGAGGACGAGATCGAGAGCGGCCGCATCCTCGTCGTGATCGATGCCGATGACAAGACGCTCGCCCGCGCAGAGCCCGCGCTGCTGCAGACTGGCGCCCGGCACTTGCCGTTCGAGGAACCGTCCGCACTCAGCTGAGTGGTTCAGGCAAGCTCGCAGGCGATGTGAGCGACCACCTCATGGCCGCGGTCGACCCAGACCGACGGCGCGCGATCCGGCCGGGTGATGACGACCGCCTTCGTGAATGCCGGGGAAGCCCTGTCTTCTTCGGCAGCCACTGCGACCTCCATGCAGACGATTTGGCCGTCCTGCAGCACCCGCTCGTTGCGGAATTGCGCGTCGGCGGTTCCCCGCAGTTGCTGGATGATCAGTGCACGCGCCGCCTGCAGGCGATGTTCGGACGTTGGCATGTGTGCAGTACGCGGCACTGCCTCTGGCGCTTGGGTCGTGGCTGCATCGAGATGACTTGAGACCGCGCCGTCGTCGATCGATAGCGGGGTCGAGGCAATCGCTTCGGGATCCGCCACATTGCGCGAACACGATGCGGGCAGCCCGAGAACCACGCAAGCGAGCAGCACGGTAGAGACTCTTGAATGAATCATCCGGATGCTCACCCGAACGCAATCGCAGTCGCAGTCGCAGTCGATGCTCTCGTCATCCGGGCCCTCTCGCAATCGTGATCCGCGCGCGATCGGCGGCTACGAGCGGAATTGGCGGAGAGAGTGGGATTCGAACCCACGGAAGGTTTGACCCTTCGGCGGTTTTCAAGACCGCTGCCTTAAACCACTCGGCCATCTCTCCGTTGTCTGCTGCTTCGCCACTTGCACCGCTGACGCGGTGGCGGCGGTTTGGCCATCGACCTGCGGTCGACGTCTCCTCCGGCCTTCGGCCTCCGGATCAAGACCGCTGCCTTAAACCACTCGGCCATCTCTCCGTTGTCCACCGCGCTGCTACTGCATGCTGACGGTCTGATCATCGACCTGCCGGCAGATACTCTGCCGGTTCCTCTTTTCGAGCTCGAGATCCGAGCTTCAGGCCGTCCAACCGAAAACAGAACGCCACGCTCCGCGTGGCGTCGCTGCGTCAGGCCATTGTCGCACGCACGGCGGCGTTCGAGATGCGCGGCGGCGGGACGGCGCCCGGCATCGGCTTCTTCTCGCAGTTGCGGCAGTCGAGGCTGGAGGCTTCGATCAGCGGCGGCAGCTTCTCGGCGAGGAAGTCGATGAAGACGCGCACCGCCGGCAGCAGGCCGCGGCGCGAGGCGAACACGGCGTGCGCGATGCCCTGCGGCAGGTGCCAGTCGGGCAGCACCACCTCAAGCTCGCCGTTGCGCACGGCTTCGGCGCACAGGGTCTCGGGCAGCATCGTGATGCCCAGGCCCTGCTTGGCCAGCGCCATCAGCATCGGGAAGTCGAAGCCGGCGACGCGCGGCTTGAGTTCGACGCGGCGCGTCGTGCCGTCGGCGGCCTGCAGGTCCCAGCGCTGCTTCACCTCGTCCTCGCCCATGCTCATCGTGGTGTGCTGGTCGAGTTCGTCGGGATCCTTGGGCCGGCCCATGCGGTCGAGATAGCCGGGGCTGGCGACCAGCAGTTCCTGGATCTGGCCGAAGCTGCGCATCACCAGGCTGCCGTCGTCGTCGAGCTTGGAGCGCACGCGCACTGCGACGTCGAAGCCCTCGTTGATCACGTCGACGCGTCGGTTGCTGACATGCAGCTGCACGCGCACCTGCGGATAGCGCGCGAGGAACTCGGGCAGCATCTGCGGAATCGACTGCTGGGCGATGCTGACCGGCACGCTGGCGCGCACCAGGCCGCGCGGCTCGGCGCTCAGACGGTCGACGACCTCACGCGCGGCCGTGGCCTCGGCCAGCATCGACTGCGCGTGGCGGAACACGCTCTGGCCGACGTCGGTGACCGCGAAGCGGCGCGTGGAACGTTGCAGCAGCCGCACGCCCAGGTCGTTCTCGAGCTGGCTGATGCGACGGCTCAGACGGGACTTCGGAATACCGAGCGCGCGCTCGGCCGCCGCGAAACCGCCGTGCTCGACGACCATCGCGAAGTAGTACAGATCGTTCAAATCCTGCATGGGGGAATCTCGCTATCAGGACAATCCGCGATATTCCACCACTTGCATTCCAATTTTGCAACAGACTATGCCTATCGGCGCGATTCGTTCCAGCAAACGCCTCAAGGGCGTCGTCAGGCGATCCGGGTGAGCCCGCCCATATACGGATGCAGCACCGCGGGCACCTCGATCGAGCCGTCAGCCTGCTGGTAGTTCTCCATGACCGCGATCAGCGTGCGGCCCACCGCGAGTCCCGACCCGTTGAGCGTGTGCACCGGTTCGGGCTTGCCGCTCTCCGGGTTGCGCCAGCGCGCCTGCATGCGCCGCGCCTGGAAGTCGCCGGTGTTGGAGCACGAGGAGATCTCGCGATACGTCTCCTGGGAGGGCAGCCAGACTTCGAGGTCGTAGGTGCGGCGCGCGGCGAAGCCCATGTCGCCGGTGCACAGCAGCAGCTTGCGGTACGGCAGGCCCAGCTTCTCCAGCACGGTCTCCGCGCAGCGGGTCATGCGCTCGAGTTCGGCGTCGCTGTCCTCGGGCCGCACGATCGACACCATCTCGACCTTCTCGAACTGGTGCTGGCGGATCATGCCGCGGGTGTCGCGGCCATGGCTGCCGGCCTCGGAGCGGAAGCACATCGAATGCGCGCTCATGCGCAGCGGCAGGCGATCGGCCTCGACGATGGTGTCGCGGACGATGTTGGTCAGCGGCACTTCGGCCGTCGGAATCAGATAGCGCGTCTCGTCGCCGAATGGCGTCGCGAACAGATCGTCCTCGAACTTCGGCAACTGGCCGGTGCCGCGCATCGTGTCGGCGTTGACGATCAGCGGCACGCTGGTCTCTTCGTAGCCGTGCTCGGTGGTGTGCAGATCGAGCATGAACTGCGCAAGCGCGCGATGCAGGCGCGCCAGCTGGCCACGCAGCACGGTGAAGCGGGCGCCGCTGAGCTTGGCGGCGGTCTCGGCGTCGAGCCAGCCGTGGCGCTCGCCGAGCGCGACGTGATCGCGGACTTCGAAGTCGAACGTGCGCGGCGTGCCCCAGCGCGAGGCCTCGACATTGTCGGACTCGTCGCGACCCACCGGCACACCGTCGTCCGGCAGGTTCGGCACGCCGAGCACGATGGCCTCGATGTCGGCCTGGATCTCGACCAGACGTGCCTCGCTGCTTTTCAGTTCGTCGCCGAAACCGGCGACCTCGGCCAGCAATGGCGCGACGTCCTCGTCCTTGGCCTTGGCCTGCCCGATTGCCTTGCTGCGCGTGTTGCGCAGGTTCTGCAGCTCCTGCGTGCGCACCTGGATCTGCTTGCGTTCGGCCTCCAGCGACTCGAGCTGCGACACCGGCAGGTCGAACCCGCGGCTGTCGCGCAGACGCGCGGCGGTGTCGGCGAGATGCTGGCGCAGGAGGCTGGGATCGAGCATGACGGGTGGTTCGCTTTCGATGAACGGATCGCCATTATCGCCCGGAACCCCGCCGGCCGGGCCGGCGCGATGCCTGTGCCAGAATGCGGCCCCGCGTCGAGGAGTCCGCCATGCCTGCCGCTGCCCCCACGTTCGCCGTGCGTTTGCGTCGCACGGTCCGCGACACGCTGCCGAGCGGGCACGCGTGGTGGCTGGTGCTCGGCGGCTGCGTCGTCGGCGTGCTGCTGTTCGCGGTGCTGTGGCTGGGGCGTCCTGCGCCCGACCAGAATCCCGAGTCCGTCCCCGCGACCGCGGACGGCATGCGCTTGCCGCCGTTGCCCGCCCCGCTGCCGGCCGGTGATGGCGCGCGCGGCGGCTTCGAGTACACCAGTCCGCAGGACACGCAGACGCCGGTGCGCATCGATGCGCACGTGCCGCAGGTCGCGCCCGCACCACCGCCCGTCGCCGAGCCCGCCGCGCCGGCGCCGCCGACGTCGGTCGCCGCGGCCGATCTGCCCAGCAGCCTGCCGCGTCCCGTGACGATGCCGCAGCCGGACTACCCGCGGGCCTCGCTGCGACGCGGCGAACAGGGCGAGGTGCTGCTGCTGGTCAAGGTGGGTGCCGATGGCCGCGTCGATGGCGTCGACGTCATCGGCAGCAGCCAGCATCGGCGACTGGACCGCGCCGCGGTGTCTGCCGTGCGCCGCTGGCGCTTCGAACCGGCGCAGCGCGACGGGCAGCCCGTGGCCGGCGAGCTGCGTGTGCCGATTGCATTCTCGCCGGCCGGCTGACACGTCCGATCGCGGGCGTCGCCCCCGTGACATGACATGCACATCTTGCGTGGGACGCTCCGCCGCACCCATTCAGGAAGGAGGTGCGGCATGAACACGCCCGTGCAGCGTCCCATCGAGCCCCCGCCGCAGGAGCCACCGCGCAAGGGCTCCAGTCCACTGTTGTGGATCCTCTTGCTTGTCGTGCTGGTAATCCTGGGCTGGTACGTGCTGAGCCAACGTGGCGCCCGTGAGACCACCGAACTGCCACCGACGCCGGTCATCGACGATCCCGCCGCTGCGCCGGCCGAGCGCGAGCCCGCCGCACGTACCACGCCGCGCGAGACCGCGCCGGCGCGTCCCGCCGATCGCGAAGCCCGTCCGGTCGCGCAGCCCGAGATCCCCTATCCGCCGGCGGCTGCGCGCAGCCGCGAGGAAGGCTCGCTCGTCCTGCTGGTGCAGGTCGACGCCAACGGCAACGCCACCGACGTCACTGTCGAAAAGCGCAGTGGCTTGCGTGATCTGGACCGTGCCGCGCAGCAGGCGGTGCGCGACTGGAAATTCGAGCCGGCGATCAAGGGCGGCAAGCCGACCGCGAGCGCCGTGCGCGTGCCGATCGACTTCACGCTGGCCGATGCGCCGCGTTGATCTGATCCGATGGAATCTGCAGCCGGAACGCCCGCATCGCAGGATGCGGGCGTTTTCTTTTCGATGGATTACGGCGCGCGTAATGCGAAGCCGACCCGTCCGGCCAACTGCACGAAGCCCGGGAACGACGTCGCGACGTTGGCGGTGTCGCCGATGACGACCTCTCCGCGCGCACGCTGGCCGGCGATCGCGAACGACATCGCGATGCGGTGATCGCCGTGACTGTCAACCGTGCCGCTGCCGAAACCCTCGGCGCTGCCGGTGATCGTCACGCCGTCCTCGGCCTCCTCGATCGCGACACCCAGCGTGCGCAGACCCGCGGCCATCGTCGCGATGCGGTCCGATTCCTTGACCCGCAGCTCGTGGGCGCCCGTGACGCGGGTGGCCCCGGACGCGCAGGCCGCGGCGACAAACAGCGCCGGGAACTCGTCGATCATGTCCGGCACGTGGACTTCCGGCACATCGATGCCACGCAACTGCGCGTGACGCACGCGCAGGTCGGCAACGGGCTCGCCGCCCTCCTCGCCCGCATCGGATTCGACGATGTCGGCGCCCATCAGACGCAGCACGTGCAGCAGGCCGGTGCGGCGCGGATTCATGCCGACGCGGCGCAGCAGCAGGTCGGAGCCGGGAATGATCGACGCGGCGACGAGGAAGAACGCCGCCGACGAGAAATCGGCCGGCACACGCACGTCGGTGGCGCGCAGGCGATGGCCGCCGGTCAGGCGTGCGATACCCGGCGCGAAGGTGATCGGCCATCCGAACGCGGCCAGCATCCGCTCGGTGTAGTCGCGCGTCGGGCGGGCTTCGTGGACGACGGTATCGCCGTCCGCGTACAGACCGGCCAGCAGCAGGCAGGACTTCACCTGTGCGCTGGCCAGCGCATTGTCGAATTCGATGCCGCTGAGCGGCGCGCCGCCATGCACCTGCAGCGGCGGCACGCCGCCTTCGCCGGTGTCGATGCGCGCGCCCATCTGCGCCAGCGGCCCGGTCACGCGGCGCATCGGCCGCTTCGACAGCGAGGCGTCGCCGATCAGCGTGCTGTCGAAGGCCTGGCCCGCGAGCAGGCCGGCGAGCAGGCGCATGCCGGTGCCGGCATTGCCGCAGTCCAGCGGTCCATCGGCGGCGCGCAGGCCATCGATGCCGACGCCGTGCACGATGCGTACGCCGGGCTCGGGCGTTTCGATCGCGACCCCGAGTCTGCGGAAGATTGCCTCGGTCGCGCGGGCGTCCTCGCCTTCGAGAAAGCCGTCGATGCGCGAGGTGCCATCGGCCAGTGCGGCCAGCATGATCGCGCGGTGCGAGACCGACTTGTCGCCGGGCACCCGCACTTCGCCGCGCAGCGGCGCGCCGGGCGCCGCGATCCACAAGGCCTCGCTCACGGCACTGCCACCGGGTAGGAGCCGAGCACACGGACTTCGCCGGCGAAGGCGTCGATCTCGCCAAGGGCATCCTTCAGCGGCGATTCGTCGACGTGTCCGTTGACCTCGATGAAGAACGCGTACTGCCACAGCGCGCCGTGCGCGGGCCGCGACTCGATGCGGTTCATGCTGATGTCGCGGCGCGCCAACGGCTCGAGGATGCGGTACAGCGCGCCGGGCTGGTCGCGGATGAAAACCATCAGTGAGGTGCGGTCGTTGCCCGAGGGCGGGAACGAGGCGCGGCCGATGACGAGAAAGCGCGTGGTGTTGTCGCTGCGGTCCTCGATCGGGCCGGCGATGACCTGCATGCCGTAGACGTGCGCGGCATTCTCGCCTGCGATCGCCGCCGCGTCGTCGGACTTCTTCGCCCGGCGCACCGCCTCGGCGTTGCTGACCACCGCGTGCTTCTCGACGCCCGGCAGATTGGTCCGCAGCCACTGCTTGCACTGTGCCAGGGACAGACCGTGCGAGTAGACGCGCTCGATGTCGTCCAGACGGCCGGTCCGCGACAGCAGGTACTGGTGCACGCGCAGTTCCACTTCGCCGCAGATCTTCAGCGGCGAGGTCAGGAACATGTCGAGCGTCGACTGGATGGTGCCCTGCCCCGAATTCTCGACCGGCACGACGCCGAAGTCGGCATTGCCGGCCGCGACTTCGTCGAACACCTCCTCGATACTCGCCAGCGGCAGGCCCTTGGCCGAATGGCCGAACTGCTTGTGGACCGCCTGCTGCGAGAACGTGCCCTCAGGCCCGAGATAGCCGATCTTCAGCGGCTCCTGCTGGGCCAGGCACGCCGACATGATTTCGCGGAACAGGCGCACCAGCTCGGCGTCCGACAGCGGACCGTCGTTGCGATCGACGACGCGGCGCAGTACCTGCGCCTCGCGTTCGGGCCGGTAGTAATCGACGGCGGCGGCGAGCTTGCCCTTGGCCTTGCCGACCTGCCGCGCGAACTGCGCGCGCTCGGCGATCAGCGTCTGGATCTGGCGATCGATGCCGTCGATCTGCGCGCGCACCGCGTCGAGATCGGGCTTGGCCACGCCTGCCGTCGCGGCCGCCTTCGCCGCCTCCACCTTGGCCGCCGCCGGCGTCTTCGTCCCGGCGGCGCCTGCGGTCTTTTTCTTCGAATCAGCCATTGCGCTTCTGAAAATCCTGCATGTAGTCGACGAGGGCGCGGACGCCGTCGACCGGCATCGCGTTGTAGATGGACGCGCGCATGCCGCCGAGCACGCGGTGTCCCTTGAGGCCGATCAGGCCCGCTTCGCGCGCGCCGGCGAGAAACGCGTCGTTGCGCGCCTCGTCGGCGAGGAAGAACGGCACGTTCATGCGCGAACGCACCGCGACATCGACGTCGTTGCGATAGAAGCCGCCCGAACCGTCGATCGCGCCGTAGAGCAGCGCCGCCTTCTGGTCGCTGAGCCGGTCGAACGCGGCGGTACCGCCTGCGTCGAGCATCCAGCGGAACACCAGACCGGCCAGATACCAGTTCCAGGTCGGCGGCGTGTTGAGCATCGAATCGTTCGCGAGCTGCGCGCGGTAGTCGAAGATGTTCGCGCGCGGCTGGCCGGCACGTTCCAGCAGATCGCGGCGGATGATCACCACCGAGATGCCGACCGGTCCGAGATTCTTCTGCGCGCCGGCGTAGATCACCCCGTAGCGCGAGATGTCGATCGGCTCCGACGCGATGCTGGAACTGAAATCGGCGAACAGCGGCACGTTGCCGGTGTCGGGCGCGGGCTCGCCCCAAGCCGGGCGGAACTCGACGCCGTGGATGGTCTCGTTGGCGGTGATGTGCACGTAGGCCGCGCCGGGGGTCAGGCGCCAGCTGTCGCGCGCGGGAATCGTGCGCCAGCCGTCGGCCTCGCCGCTGGCGGCGACGTTGAGCTGCACCGACGGCGTGAGCTGCTTGAGCGCGGTCTTGCCCCAATGGCCGGTCACGACGTAGTCGACCGTCGCGCCCGCATCGGCGAAGTTCAGGGGCAGCAGCGCCTGGGCGGTGGTCGCGCCGCCGGGCAGGAACAGCACCGCGTAGTCGTCCGGAATCGCCAGCAGCGTGCGCAGGTCGGCCTCGGCACGCGCCGCGACCTCCATGAACTCCGGTCCGCGGTGGCTCATCTCGACGATCGACGCACCGGCATCGCCCCACTCGAGCATGTCCGCCTGTGCCTGTTTCAGCACGCTTTCAGGCAAGGCCGCCGGTCCGGGAGCAAAGTTGTACGCACGCGCCATTGAACACTCCACGGAACGGATTTCGGGGCCGGCAAGTATGCCGCAGCGCAGCAGTTTGACGCGCATCCAATGGTTGCGCTGGCAACGTATGAGTCGATGTTCCAGTCGCGGCGCCGAGCGCCCAGGAGTGTTCCCGATGTCGCTGCGCGAAGCCCTGCGGATCCGAGAATCCGAAGTCACCGACGAGGCCGTCTACCGCGACCGCCGCCGCCTGCTCGCCCTGATGGCGGCCGCGCCGGCGCTCGGCCTGGCCGGGTGCGCGGATGCCGAGCCGCCGCCGGCCTCCACGACCCCGGTGACGCCCGCCCAGGCGCGCAGCGGGTTTCGGACCGACGAGCCGCTGACGCGCTACGAGGACATCACGACCTACAACAACTTCTACGAGTTCGGCACCGGCAAGGGCGACCCGTCGAGCGCGGCCAAGACGCTGCGCACATCGCCGTGGACGGTCGAAGTCGGTGGCGAGTGCGCCAAGCCCGGACGGGTGTCGTTCGAGGATTTGCTGCATGGCGTCGCCAACGAGGAACGCATCTACCGCCTGCGCTGCGTCGAGGGCTGGTCGATGGTGATTCCCTGGAGCGGCGTGCCGCTGGCCTCGGTACTGCGCAAGTTCGAGCCCAACTCGAAAGCCAAATTCGTCGCGTTCACCACGCTGGCCGATCGCGAACAGATGCCGGGCCTGCGTTTCCGGTCGATCCGCTGGCCGTATCGCGAAGGCCTGCGGACCGACGAGGCCATGCATCCGCTCGCGTTTCTCGCCACCGGTCTCTACGGCAAGCCGCTGCCGCAGCAGAACGGCTCACCGCTGCGGCTCGTGGTGCCTTGGAAATACGGCTTCAAGAGCATCAAGTCCATCGTCGGCATCCGCTTCGTCGAGCGCATGCCCAGCACCGCCTGGAACGATCTGCAGCCGTCTGAGTACGGGTTCTTCAGCAACGTCAATCCGGCGGTCGATCACCCGCGCTGGAGCCAGAAGACCGAACGCCGCATCGCCGGCAGCGGCAATCGCCTGCTCGCCAACCGCATCGACACCCGCCCGTTCAACGGCTACGCCGACCAGGTGGCCTCGCTCTACGCGGGCATGGATCTGCGCAAGTGGTATTGAGCCCCGGGCCGCGCGCGCCTGCGCGCAAGGCGTCCACGCCGACCGGAGTGATCGTCGGCAAGGTCCTGGTGCACCTGCTGTGTCTGGCGCCGCTGGCCTGGCTGGGCTGGCGGGTGTGGCAGGTACTCGGTGGCGCGAACGTCGACGCGCTGGGCGCCGAGCCCGTGGTCGCGATCGAGCACGAACTGGGCATCGGCGCGCTGCGCCTGTTGCTGATCACGCTCGCGATCACGCCCTTGCGCCAGATCAGCGGCTGGACCACGCCGGTCCGCTTCCGGCGCATGCTGGGTCTGTACGCATTCGTCTACGCGAGTCTGCATTTCGCGGTGTGGCTGGCGCTGGATCTGGTCGGCGACCTGTCGCAGGTGGCGACGGAAATCGCGCGGCGTCCCTTCATCACCGTCGGCTTTCTGGCCTGGCTGCTGCTGGTGCCGCTGGCGGTGACGTCGACCAAGGGCTGGATGCGCCGCCTCGGCCGCAACTGGGGTCGCCTGCACAAGGCGATCTATGCGATCGCCGCGCTCGCGGTGCTGCATTTCTGGTGGATCGTGAAATCCGATTGGCGCGAGCCGGCGCTGTATGCAGGCATTCTCGCGCTGCTGCTCGGATGGCGCGTGTGGAAGGCGCTTGAACGCCGACGCGTGACTGCGGCCGGCGCCCGCCGGGCACAGCACGGACGATGAGCGTCGCCGCTACCCGCCTGGCGCGACGACGTTGCCTGACACGTTGTGCTGGCGCCGGCTGCTGGAAGCGCCTGAAGTGTTTTTCCGGGTCGGGTTGGCGCGTGGCGCGCCTCAGGCCGCGCCGAACAGCAGCAGCGCACCGAGCAGTCCGGCCAGCAGGACCGCCGCCAGCAGCAGCCACGGCAGCCGCAGGCCACCGCGCGGAGCAGGCAGGTCGTCGAGCAGCGGCGTCGGTTCGACATCCGGGTCGTAGCCGAGCCCGCGCGAAGCACGCGCCGGCGCCTCGACGACGAAACGATGGTGCGCATCGAACACGATCTGATCGCCGGCCTGCAGCACGGCGTCGCGCAACAGTTCGCCGTTCACGACGCTGCCTTCGGCCGAACCCAGATCGGTCAGGCGGACCATGCCGCCGACGCGCTCGAGCCGTGCGTGGCGGTCGGCGAAGCCGGGCTCGTCGATGCGGATGTCGGCCTCGCCGTGACGCCCCACCAGCCGCGGCCGATCGAGGGTGAAACTGCGGCCGTGATACCGACCGCCCACGCCACGCAATACGACGCGCGGATCGGGCTCGTCGCCCTCGTCGTCGGCCGGATCCGGCGGCACGATCTCGGCCAACGGCGTGGCCGAGACCAGCCGCAGCTCGTGCCCGTCGACGAAGATCGCGTCGCCGGTGCGCAGCATTGCCATGCGGCGGACCTGTCGGCCGTTGACGTGCACGCCCTGCACGCCTTCGCTGACGGTCAGCCACACGCCGCGGCGATCGACGCAGAAACGCACGCTGGGCTCGCTGCCGTCGGCGACCGGCGCCAGTGCGCCACCGCCGGCGCGGCCGATGCCGTGCACACCGATGTCGAGCGGCAGTTCGGGTTCGTCGGACGTGGGGAAACGCAGCTTGAGCGCAGTCATGCGCCGGGAATCTAGCACGCTCGCGCGATGCGCTGTCGCGCCATCACGCGGCCCCGGGCACAATGCGCCTCCACGACAACCCGCGGGAGCTGCGCATGGCCGGCATCGACATCACCCATCCCCATTCGCTGCCGCCGGAGAAGGCGCGCTCCGCGGTCGAGGCCGTCGCCAAGAAGCTCTCGGAACGGTTCGACATGAAGTACGGCTGGGACGGCGACAAGCTCAACTTCAGCCGCTCGGGCGTGGACGGCGCGATCGCGCTGCTGCCGGGCAACCTGCGCGTGACCGCGAAGCTGGGCTTCCTGCTGTCGGCGATGCAGGGTCCGATCGAGGCGGAGATCCGCCGGGTGCTGGCGGAGAAGTTCTGAGCGCTTCTCAAACTTCCGAGCAAGCAGTTTCGGCCTGTGAATGTGGAATCCGCGCCGAGCGAGTTTGTCGTCGCCCCAGCGAAAGCTGGGGTCCATTTTGATTTTGGCCTTCGTCGCCTTTGATCTGAGGCTCTGAAGAGCAAATGGATCCCAGCGTTCGCTGGGATGACGAGCGAGAATTCCGATCAATTATTGAAATCCGTAAGGATCCGGATCCCCGGCGAACAACCGCCGCGACACCTCCCCCTCATCCCGCTCGATCTCGGCGACGAACGCGTCGGGATCCCCCAGCGCTTCGAACGCCGCATAGCCGCGTTCCAGAAATCCCTGCAGTTCGGTGAGCCCGGCCAGTCGCGCCGGACCACGCGAGAACGCGAGCAGCGCCGAGACGCCGCGCATCTTCAGGGCTTTGCCGAAACCGCGGCCGACCCGCCCGATCAGTCGCACCTGGCGCCTGCGCAGGCCTGCGCGACCCACCTGCCGATACGCCGCCGCATACAGCGCGTCGTCGAGCTTGCGCCGGCGCGGTGCCAGCGTCTGCAAGGCCTCGACCATGCGCAGGTCCAGCGCCTGGCTCAACGCGCCGAGTTCGATCGCATCCGACACCGTTTCCAGCAGGCGCGCCGGCAGCAGGCGCCGCATGGTCGGCAGGATGCGGGCGATGTCGGCATCGCGTCGGGTGAAGTCACGGTCGCCGTAGACGTCGCCGAGGAAGAACGTCGCTGCCGGCGCGCGCGTCGGGTCGTCGAGGAAGTGCGCGAAGCTGCGGCGCAGACGCGAGGCCTGGTAGCGGCGGATCTCGCCCAGCCAGTGCGAGCCGATGCGCGGATCATGGTCGGGGTTGTGCAGCGCCTGGTGCCAGGCCAGTCGCGTGGCCAGGCGCGCCGAAAGATCGGAGGCCGTCATCGCCGCAGTGTCGGCGCTGGCCGTGTCTGGAGCAATCCTTCAGAAGTGTGTGGCTAGACTCGGTCGGACCCTCCGCCAGGCCACGCCATGCTGTCGTTGCATCCCGCCGGACATCGCCGCAAGCGCGCTTCGAACCGGGCGCCGAAGATCGGTCTGGCCATCGCCGGCGGCGGTCCGCTCGGCGGCATGTACGAACTGGGTGCGCTGCGCGCACTCGACGAGGCGCTCGACGGGCTCGACCTGACCCGGCTCGACAGCTACGTCGGTATCAGCAGCGGCGCCTTTCTTGCCGCGGGGCTCGCCAACCGGCTCGACGTCGAGGAGATGTGCCGCGCCTTCATCACCGGCGACAGCGACGATCTCGAATTCCGCGCCGACGTGTTCCTGCGCCCGGCGTTCGGCGAATACGCGCGGCGCGTTGCCGGCCTGCCGCGCCTCGCCGCGGACTGGACCCGCGCCCTGCTGCCCGGCGCAACGCGTGCACCGCTGTTCGGCGGCGTGGTGCCGACCGGCGTGTTCGACAACCGGGGTGTCGAGCGTTTCCTGCGCGACGTGTTCTCGCGGCGTGGTCGCAGCAACGATTTCCGCACGCTCGAGGCCGCGCTGCATGTGGTCGCGGTGGATCTCGACAGCGGCGAGGCCGCGCTGTTCGGCCAGGGCGACCTGCGCGATGTTCCGATCTCGCAGGCGGTCCAGGCCAGCGCCGCCCTGCCCGGGCTCTATCCGCCGGTTCGCATCGGCGGGCGCCATTATGTCGATGGCGCGCTGCGACGGACGATGCATGCCTCGGTGCTGCTCGAACGCGACATCGACCTGTTGCTGGGACTCAACCCGCTGGTGCCCTACAGCGATCGCGAAGCCGCCGATGCGCCGCGTCGACGCCGGCGCCGCCCGCTCGCCGATGGCGGCCTGCCCGCGGTGCTGTCGCAGACCTTCCGCACGCTGCTGCAATCGCGCATGCAGGTGGGACTGGCGAAGTACGCGCAGCAGTATCCGGACGTCGACCAGCTGGTGTTCGAACCCGGCGACGACGCGTCCGAACTGTTCTTTCTCAATGCGTTCAGTTTCTCCACGCGCCACCGCGTCTGTGCGCTGGGCTACCGCCGCACCCTCGACGACCTGCGTGCGCGTCGCGACGTGCTGGCGCCGGTGCTGGCGGCGCATGGCATCGCCTTGCGCGAGGACATGCTTGCCGACACGGACCGCACCCTGCTCGATGGCCTGCCGCCGCGGCGCAGCCGCCGCACCGAGACCACCGCACGCCTGCATCGCGCGCTCGACGATGTCGAGCGCCTGGTCACCGCGTCACCCCGCAAGCTCCTGAAGTAGTCAACCCGGATCGCAACACGCGATTGCGCCCCTCATCCACCACCCGCCCGGAGACCCCGATGGCCACGTTCAAGAAGACCGCGAAGAAAGCCACGAAGAAGTCCGCTCCCCGCCGCAAGCCCGCCGCCGATGCCGCGAGGGGCGAGGCCCTGTCGAAGTCGATCAGTGAATCCGCGCAACAGATCTGGCTCGCGGGTGTGGGCGCATTCGGCCGCGCGCAGGCGGAGGGCTCGCGCCTGTTCGAAGGCCTGATGAAGGAAGGCGCCGGTCTGGAGAAGACCGCGCGCGAGTTCGCCAGCACCCGCGCCGGCACCATGCGCAGCGCAGTCGAGACCGGCGTAGGCCAGACCCGCGAGCGCGCCGCCGATACCTGGGACCGGCTGGAGAAGGTCTTCGAAGACCGCGTGCAGCGCGCCCTGGTCAAGCTCGGCGTGCCCGGCCGCGAAGACGTGCGCGCGCTCAGTGCCCGTGTCGACGCACTGACCGAGGCGCTGCAGCGTCGCGGCGCCAGGCCCGCCGCGAAGAAGACCGCGGCGCAGCGTGCGCCCGCGAAGAAGGCAGCGACGAAGAAGAGTGCGGCGCCGCGCAAGGCCGCCAACGGTGCCAAGCCGCCGGTGCGCAAGCGGGCCGCGAAGAAGGCCGCACCCGCAGCCTGAGCTCTCGTGCCCTCCCCCGCGGCGGGGGAGGGCCGGGCACGCCAGCAGGTGCCGCGCCGCTCGTCGCGCACTGCGCCTCCACGCCGCAGGCATCGCGCCCTCGGGTATCCTGCCGCCCCTGCCCGCGGATACGGATACCGGCATGACCACGCAGTGGATCGCCGCCATCGGAGTGGCGATCGCCATCGGTGTCGCGGCGTCGTTCTACTTCCTCACCATCCAGCGTCGTCGCGACGAGACCGCGGCCGGCATCGTCGCGCTGTCGGCGATCTCCTGGCGCGGCTTCATCGGCATGGTGCTGCAGGCGCTGCGTCGTCGCGGCTACGTGCAGGTGGTCGACCTGGAGGACGCGTCCGGCGACCGCGACTACATGCTCGAACGCGAAGGCGCGCGCTGGCTGCTGTCGTGCAAGCACGCGTCGACCTACGTGCTGGGCCGCAACGCGGTGCAGGCTTTGTCGAGCGAAGTGCTGCTCAAGAGCGCCACCGGTGGCCTGCTGGTGACGCAGGGCAAGATCGACGACGAGGCGCGGAGCGCCGCCGGCAAGCAGCGCATCGAACTGCTCGACGGCCGGACCCTGTGGCCGGAACTGCGCGATCTGATGCCGCCCGGCGAACTCGACGCCATCCGCACGAAAACCGGCCTGGCCGCGCGTCGTCGCACCCTGCTCGGCTGGCTGTTCGCGCTGCTGGCCGGCGTGGCCACCTTCCTCGCGATGCCCGAACCCGCAGCGCCGGCAAGTGCCGCCGCCACACCGGTGGCCGCCGCGCCTGCCGCGCCGGTCCGCATCGAAGCTCCGCCGCATGCGCCGATCGAAGACCAGCGCAGCGACCTGGTCCGCAGCCTCGTCACCCTGCCCGACGTCGAGCGCGCAGCCTGGGCCACCGGCTCGACCCTGCAGGTCTTCGTCAGCCGCGGTGACGACCAGGCGGTCGTCGACGCGATCTGCGCGCTGGTGCTGCGTCAGCCGGACCTGACGTCTTCGCGCCTGCAGATCACGCCGCCGCCCGGCAGCGGACAGCAGACCCGCTTCCTGCAGTGCCGGAGCTTCTGAAGCAGCGCCGGCACCGCAATCGCGTCACCAGTGCACGCCGCGCATCATCGCGGCAAACGCGATCTGTTCCTGACTGGGCGTTTCGTCGCGTAACGCCGAACGGTCGCCCCTGGCGGCGGCCGAGTCGGGGAACAGTTCGAACGCGGTGCTCATGACGATCTCGTAGGCCTTGGGCGCGACCGCGTTGACGAGGGCTGCGAAGATGCCCAGACGCGTGGTGATGCGACTGGGTTTTTCGATGATCGCCTTGACCAGCAGACCGGCCGCCTCGTCCGGCGTCAGCGTCGGCACGCTGTCGTACATCTTGGTCGGCGCGATCATCGGCGTCGCTACCAGCGGCATGTTGATCGTCGTGAAACTGATGCCCTTGCCCGACAACTCGCCCTGCGCGCAGCGGCTGAAGGCATCCAGCGCCGCCTTCGATGCCACATAGGCCGAAAAGCGCGGCGAGTTCGCCAGCACGCCGATCGAGCTGATGTTGATGATGTGGCCCTTGCGGCGTCTGGTCATCGACGGCATGAAGCCCATGATCAGGCGCAGGCTGCCGAAGTAGTTGAGCTGCATCGTCCGCTCGAAATCGTGGAAGCGGTCGTAGCTCAGTTCGATCGAACGCCGGATCGAGCGCCCGGCGTTGTTGATGAGAATGTCCACGTGACCGTGATCGGCCAGCACCTGCTGCACCAGCCGGTCGCAATCGGCGAGATCCGCCAGATCCGCCGTGTACGCGAACACCTTGCCGCCGGCTGCCTTCATCGCATCGCGCGCGGCGAACAGTTCCTCTTCGCGCCGCGCGACGATCACCGTCACCGCGCCCGCCTCGGCCACGCGCTGCGCGGTCGCCAGGCCGATGCCCGACGAGCCGCCGGTGATCACCACGACCTTGTTGCGCACCTTGCCCTTGAGCGTGCGGTCGATGAAGAGGTCCGGGTCGAGGTGGCGCTCCCAATAGTCCCACAACCGCCACGCGTAGTCCTCGAGCTTCGGCACCTCGATGCCGCTGCCGCGCAGCGCGCGCTCGGCCTCGCGGTTGTCGAAGCGCGTGGGATAGGTAATGAATTTCATCACCTGCTTCGGGATGCGGAAATCGCGCAGCAACATGCCGACGAACCGCTTCACCGGCGGCAGCGCGCCGACCGCGCCGCGGATCGACGGCGGCACGAACGCGAACATGCGCGCGTCCAGACGCATCGTCATCTCCGGCGCGTGGCCGGCGCGGCAGAACAGGTTCAGCACTTCGCCCACACGCAATGGCTCGGGGTCGGTGAGGTGGAAGGTGTGGCCGTCCAGACGCGGCTTGTGCGCGATGTGGTCCATCGCATCGGCGACGAAGTCCACCGGCACGATGTTGATGCGCCCGCCCTCGAGACCGAGCATCGGCATCCACGGCGGAAACACGTCGCGCAGCTTCTTGATGAGGGTGAAGAAGTAGTACGGCCCGTCGATCTTGTCGATCGCACCGGTCTTCGAATGCCCGACCACCATCGCCGGCCGGTAGATGCGCCATTTGATGCGCGTCTCGCGGCGCACCAGACCTTCGGATTCGTGCTTGGTACGCAGATAAGGATCGTCGAGGCCCTCGGCTTCGGCATACATGTCTTCGCGGAAGATGCCCGGGTACAGACCGGCGGCCGCGATCGAACTGGTGTGGTGGAAGCAGCCCGCCTCGATGGCCGCGGCAAGGTCGAGCGCATGCTGGGTGCCGTCGATGTTCGCGCTGCGCTGCGCTTCGAGCGACGCGGTCAGGTCATAGACCGCGGCGAGATGGAAGAAGTGCTTGACCTTGCCTTTGAGCGAGCGCAGCTGCGCGGCCGACACGCCGCAGCGTCCGGCGGTCATGTCGCCTTCGACCACGGCCAGGCGCTTGGCGTCCCAGCCGAGCTCGCGCACCAGCGCGTCGAACTTCTTCCTCGAATCCTTCCGAACCAGCACGTGGATCGTGCCCTTGCGCTTGAGCAGATTGCCCACGAGGTGACGACCGATGAAACCGGTCGCACCGGTCACGAAGTAAGCCATTCGCATCCCTCCGCGGCGCCCGCGGTGCCGGGCGTCCTCCCGCCGGCTACGGTGCCAGAGGCGTCGGCGGCCGACAATCTTCCCTCCGCCGGCGCGTGGTTGCCTTGCCGCGGCGTCGGTGCTGTGATGGCGGCCGGCTTCCTGGAGGGATGACGATGTCCGAAGTGACACAGGCGTTCGAGGCAGCGGCGCAGCGCGTGCAGGCGCTCGACGAGCGGCCCGACAACGACACGCTGCTGCGGCTCTATGCGCTCTACAAGCAGGGATCGGAAGGCGACGTGCGCGGGCCCAAGCCCGGCTTCTTCGATTTCGTCGGCACCGCCAAGTACGACGCCTGGGCGAAGCTGGCCGGGACGGAAAAGACTGCTGCGATGCAGCAGTACATCGCGCTGGTCGACAAGCTCACGGGCTGACCCACGCTCGATGGCCCGCGACACCCGGCAACGCATTCTCGATTGCGCCCTCGCGATGTTCAACGCCCAGGGCGAGCCGCGGGTGACGACGAACCACATCGCCGACGAACTCGAGATCAGCCCCGGCAATCTGTACTACCACTTCCGCAACAAGGACGACATCATCGAGCAGCTGTTCGCGGGCTACGAAGCCCGCATGGACGACGCGCTGGTGGTGCCGGACGGGCGGCTGCCGGAACTGGAAGACATCTGGCTGCAACTGCACCTGGTCTTCGAGTGCATCTGGGACTACCGCTTCCTCTACCGCGACCTGCTGGAGATCCTGAGCCGCAACCGGCGCCTGCGCGTGCGGTTCTCGCGGATCCTGCGCCGTGCCAGCGAGCGGGCACATGCGGTGATCGCGGGACTCGCGCGCGCCGGCATCCTGCGGGCGTCACCTGCGGAGATCGACGCGGCGGCGACGAATCTGATCGTCGTCGCCACCTTCTGGCTCAACTACAGCGCCACGCGTGGCGACCGTGACGAACAGGTCGCGATCCGCGAGGGCATCGTGCAGGTGATGATGCTGCTGGCACCCGCACTGCGCGATGCCGAGCGCGTGCACCTCAACGCGCTGGTCAAGGCCTATACCCACTGACGGCGCAGATGCGCCTTTGCGAGGAATCACGATGGCCAAGTCCACCTGGGCGCCCTTTCCCCACGATGCCACCGCGTTCGCCTATCCCGCCGATGCGCTGAAGAAGGCCTGGCCGCGGCTGCATGCCGGCGATGCCGAACCGTTTCCCGATGCCAGACGCGCGAAGGCACTGATCACCGCCGCCGGCAAGGCCGCGCCGAAAAGACTCGATGCCGATGACCTCGCGACCGCCCTGCAGGACGCATGGCGCGCGTTCCATGCCGGCGATTTCAAGACCGCCTTCGAGGCCGGTAGTGCGCTCGGACCGGTCGGCGCGTCGGTGGCGGTCAAGGCGCTGGGCATCCATGCCACGCATCTGGTGACGTCGGAAGCCGAACAGCTCAAGCGTTACGAACAGGCGGCCGCCCTGGCCGAGGCCGCGATCGCCGCATTGCCCGACGAAGCCAACAGCCATTACCGGCGCGCCTACGCGCTCGGCCGCTACAGCCAGGGCATCAGCATCACCAAGGCGCTCAAGCAGGGCATCGCCGGCAAGGTCCGCGATTCGCTGCACACCGCGCTGGAACTGGCACCCAAGCACGCCGAGGCGCATACCGCGCTGGCGCTGTACCACGCCGAGATCATCGACAAGATCGGCGCGATGATCGGTGGCCTGACCTATGGCGCGAAGGCGGCCGAGGCCGAATCGCACATCGCCACCGCGCTCAAGCTCACGCCCCAGTCTCCGATCGCGCACATCGAGCACGGCAATGTGCTGATGTTGCTGCACGGGGCGAAGAAGGAAGCGGCGGCTGCGGCGGCCTACGAGAAGGCCGCGAAGCTCAAGCCGGCCGATGCGATGGAAGCGCTGGACGCGGCATATGCGGCAGAGCAGATCGAGTGATGTGTCGCGAGCTGTGGCCCTTGCCGTGTGATGGCAATGCTCCAGCTCGTCACCCCAGCGAAGGCTGGGGTCCATTTTCGCGGTAAAGCTCCAGATCGAAATGGGTGACCGCCCTTCGGCTGTTGAAAAGCGCTTCCAGCTTTCGCTGGGACGACAGCACGATACGAACCGATCGACACCCCCGCTTGTCGCCAAACCATTTCGCCCGTAGAATTCGCGTCCCGATCGCGCAGCCCCTTACAGGAACGGCGCTCCGGAGACGGTCCAGGCCTTCGTGCCGGCCCTCCGAACGATCCGGGCGGTTAGCTCAGCGGTAGAGCATTGCCTTCACACGGCAAGGGTCACAGGTTCGATCCCTGTACCGCCCACCAGACACCAAGCGTGTGCGAGAAGCCGGCCCCGTGGGCCGGCTTTTTCGTCTGCACGTCGCAGCATCTGCAGCTTGCCCGTCGTTTCGATCATGACGCGTCCGATCCGCATGTCGTGAGCGGTCGTCGACGCCGTGCTTGTTGAACCCGCGTCCTGCACGCGCGCTGCACGATCCCGCGCCTACCGTGGCGCACCTTCAAGGAATCCTTCACCCGATGCGTGTCCAGGCCGGCTGCGAACTCTCGATCGAAACCGACGCTGCCAGCCCGGTCATTGCGATGCTGCGTCCGCGCGACGGACGCGCGCAGTGGCAGGTCAACGGGCGCCGCGGTTTCGCGCGCAGCCATGGGTTCGACGAGCACGTCGACGGCTTCGGCAACCGCTGCCAGCGGTTCGTGCTGCCCAAGGGGCTGACTCGCGTCCGCGTCGATGCGACCGTCGAGACCGCGCCGGACATCCGCGTCGCGCCCGACGCGCCGGCGATCGAACCGGCCCACCTGCCTGCCGACACGCTGCAGTTCCTGCTGCCCAGCCGCTATTGCCCGTCCGATCGCGGCGCGATGTGGGAACAGGCCCGCGCGATCGTCAAGGACGCCGCGCCGGGCTACGGCCAGGCCGAGGCCATCCGCCAGTGGATCGCCACGCACCTGGACTATCGCTACGGCGTCAGCAACGCCAGTACCGATGCGCAGGACACCCTGGCGCACGGCGCCGGCGTGTGTCGCGACTTCGCCCACGTCGGCATCACCCTGTGCCGAGCGCTCGACATTCCCGCGCGGATGGTCGTGGGCTGGCTGCACGACCTCAAGCCGATGGACATGCATGCCTGGTTCGAGGCGTACCTGGGCGGCACCTGGTACACCTTCGACGCGACCCAGTCGGCGCCGCGCGGCGGGCGCGTGGTGATCGCGCACGGGCGCGATGCGGCCGACGTGGCATTCCTGACCAGCTACCGGCCGCTGCGCACGCTGTCGCTGCGGGTCTGGGCGGACCTTGACGACGCGTCCCGGAATTTCGACGACGACCTCGGCCACGCGGCCTGATCCTTCCGGGACATCCCCTCGCATGCAACTGTTCAAGTGCTCGCATTGCGAGCAGGTGCTGTACTTCGAGAACACCGCGTGCCTGCGCTGCGGGCATACGCTGGGCTTCGATCCCCAGACGCTGACGCTCGAGGCGCTCGAGCTCGACCAGGGCGACTGGCTGATTCCGGCACGGCCCGGGCAGCGCTACCGCTTCTGCGCCAATGCCGACCATTCGGCCTGCAACTGGCTGCTGCCTGCAAATGATCCGCACACGCTGTGCCGCGCGTGCCGCCACAACCGCACGATTCCCGACCTCGGTGATCCGGAGCGGCTGGCCGCGTGGCAGAAGATCGAGGCAGCCAAGCGCCGCCTGTTCTACACACTGCTGCGCCTGCGCCTGCCCACGCCGGTGCCGGGCAGTGGCGATCCGCAGCCGCTGTCCTTCGATTTCCTCGCCGATCCGCCGGACGGTCCGAAGGTGATGACCGGCCACGACAACGGCCACATCACCCTCTCGCTCAACGAGGCCGACGACGCCGCACGCGAGGCGACGCGCGTGGCGATGGGCGAGCTCTACCGCACCCTGCTCGGCCACTTTCGCCACGAGGTCGGCCACTACTACTGGGACAAGCTGGTGCGCGATGCCGGCGAGGACGAGCTGGCCCGCTGCCGGGCGCTGTTCGGCGACGACCGCGAGGACTACGGCGAGGCCCTGCAGCGCTACTACGACGCAGGTGCGCCCGCCGACTGGCAGTCCGCGCACGTCAGCCCCTACGCGACAATGCACCCGTGGGAAGACTGGGCGGAAACCTGGGCGCATTACCTGCACATCGTCGACACCCTGGAGATGGCGTCCGCGTTCGGCATCCGCATCTCGCCCGACCTTGCCGACGATCCCTCGATGGAGGCGACGATCGCCTTCGATCCGCATCGCGTCGCCGACGTCCGGCGTCTGGTCGACGCCTGGCTGCCCCTGACCTGGGCGATCAACAGCCTCAACCGCGCGATGGGTCAGGCGGACGCATATCCGTTCGTGATCGCGCCGCCGGTGGTGGAGAAGATGGCCTACATCCACGGCCTGGTGCGGCGCGCCCAATCCGCCTGAGCCCGACGCGCCGCGCGTGACCGGGCGCTGCGGCTATCCGGTCTTCAAGGCGTCGTATCGCATGTCGACCTGTGCATGCGCGTCGATGGTCGCGCATTGCTCGGCAATCGCCTCGCGGTGCGCGGGCCGGTCCCAGCAACGTTGCGCGTAGCGCTGCAAGGCGTCGAAACCCTCGAGCAGGTCGAGCCTGTCGGCGATCTTCAACACCGAGGACAGCATCAGATCGGCCACCGAGAAGTCATCGCCGACCATCCACGTGCGATCGCCAAGCGCGCCCTGCAGCGCATCGAGCCGCTGGCGCGCGAAGGCGTCGACGACCGGGCGCCGTGCGGCCTGCTGGGCCTCGTCGCGCGTGAAATACGCGACCTCGGCGACGTTCATCAACGCCGGTTCGATCGAGTTCAAGGCCGCGACGAGCCAGCAGATCGCCAATGATCGCTGGCCGGGGTCCTCGGGGAGCAGACGGTTCGCGCGCATCGCGACATCGAGCACCACCGCACCGGATTCGAACAGCGTTGGCCGGCCATCTTCCTCAAGCACCGGCACCTGGCCGAAGGGCTGTGCGTGGCGGTAGTCCGGCGATTTGAGCGTCGGCGCGTCGAGCAGACGCACCTCGTAAGGCCAGCCGACTTCCCGCAGGACCCAGCGCAGGCGGTGGTCGCGCACCTGGCCGGCGGCGAACGGTGGAACCCATTTCAGGGCGGTGATCCGGATCATGGCGCGCGCCTCCCGCGGGATCGATGCGCGCAGGCTGCGCCCCGGCCACGCAGGACCGGGTGAACGGCTTGGCGCCGCCCGGATCCCGCGGGACCGCCCCGGCACCAGGACCGGGACGGCCTGCCGGCATCAGGCCTGTGCGAGGACCTGGCCGGCCTGCTTTTCCTCTTCTGTGGACTCGCGCACGTCGACGATCTCGATCGCGAAATGCAACACCTGGCCGGCCAGCGGGTGGTTGCCGTCGATCTTGACCTCGGCATCGCCGACCTCGACCACGGTCACCATCATCGAGCCACCGCCACCCTGCGCCTGGAACTGCATGCCCGGCTCGATCGCGTCGATGCCCTGGAAGGCCTCGCGCGGCACCGACTGCACCATGGCGTCGTTGCGCGGGCCGTAGCCCTCTTCGGGCTGCACGTCGACCTGCAGCGTGTCGCCGGCCTTGCGGCCTTCGAGCGCCTTCTCCAGGCCGGGCACGATGTTGCCGGCACCGTGCAGGTAAGGCAGCGGCGTGCCGCCCTGCGAGCTGTCGATGACCGCGCCCGCGTCGTCGGTGAGGGTGTAGTGGAAGGTGGCGACACGCGCAGCGGCGATCTCCATGGACTGGCTCCTTGGATTGGATAGAAAACGGGAGGGAAGCTGCAGCACACACCGGCAGACCCACGGTGCAGCAGCGATGCAGTGCACTCACGATACCGGCCGGGTCCATGCGGCGCAAACGCGGCACGTGCATCGTTCGAGGCCCGTACACTTGCGCACCCGCGACGATCGGCCGCTGTCGCCGCCGCGCCTGGTGTCCCGTTTCCGTCATGCAGATGCCCGACCACACCCCGCCACCCCCACAGATCTGGGTGGATGCCGACGCCTGTCCCGTGGTGATCCGCGACATCCTGTTCCGCGCCGCCGAACGCGCGCAGGTCCAGGTGACCCTGGTGGCCAACCAGTGGCTGCGCACGCCGGGTTCGCGCTTCATCCGTGCGCTGCAGGTCTCCGGCGGCTTCGATGTCGCCGACGATGCGATCGCCGAGCGCGCGCGACCGGGCGATCTCGTCGTCACCCAGGACATTCCGCTTGCCGCGCGTGTGGTCGAATGCGGTGCCGACGCCATCGACCCGCGCGGCGAACGCTTCACGCGCGACAACATCGCCGAGCGACTGTCGATGCGGAACTTCATGGACGAACTGCGCGGCGCCGGGGTGCAGACCGGTGGCCCGGCTGCGTTGCACACGCGCGACCGGCAGACGTTCGCCAATCAGCTGGATCGCTGGATCGCGGGGCGAAACGTGCAAAGGTAGGCGGAAAGCCCAGGCAACGTCGCCCCAGCGAACGCTGGGGCCCATTTTGATTTTTGCTCCAGGCCGAACCCCGACTTTCCGGCACGCTTGTGCATCCCATGCCCGCCCCCACGCCACGTCTTCATCCCCGCAACCGCCATCAGGGCCGCTACGAATTCACGCGCCTGACGCGTGCGTCGAAGGCGCTCAAGCCCTTCCTGCTGCGCACGCCCGCCGGCGAGACGAGCATCGATTTCGCAGACCCGCGCGCCGTGCGCGCGCTCAACCAGGCGCTGCTGAAGGCCGATTACGGGATTGCGCACTGGGACCTGCCGGACGGCTATCTGTGCCCGCCGATCCCCGGCCGCGCCGATTACATCCACGGCCTCGCCGACCTGCTCGCCGACGATCGCGACGGCGAGGTCCCGCGTGGCGCGCGCGTGCGTGCCTTCGATGTGGGCACGGGCGCGAACCTCGTCTATCCCCTGCTGGGCCACGCCGAGTACGGCTGGCGATTCACGGCCTCGGACATCGATGCGAAGGCGCTCGCAATCGCCGATGCCGTTGTGCGCGCGAACGCGCTGGAGCAGGCGATCGAGCTGCGTCGTCAGCACGTCGCAGGGCAACTGTTCCGCGGCGTCGTGAACGCCGGCGAGCGTTTCGACGTGACGCTGTGCAATCCGCCCTTCCATGCATCGGCGCGCGAAGCCGCGGCGGGCAACCGGCGCAAGCGCGGCAATCTCGCGGCGCGCGGCGCCCGCCTCCGCCCGGCACAACTTCGGCGGCCAGGCCGGCGAGCTGTGGTGTCCGGGCGGCGAAGCCCGTTTCGTCAGCCGCATGATCGGCGAAAGTGTCGACTTCGCCTCGCAGGTGCTGTGGTTCACCAGTCTGGTGTCCCGATCCGATCACCTCGCGCGCCTGCGATTCGAGCTGCGCAAGGCGGCCGCCGTCGACGTGCGCGAGGTGACCATGGCCCAGGGCGCCAAGCAGAGCCGCTTTCTCGCGTGGACGTTCCACGATGTCGACGCCCGGCGCGCGTGGTGGCACGCGGCGCCGACCGCGCAGCGCGGCAAGGCCTGACCTGCCCGCACGACGTCTGCCGCTGCGCGGACGGTCCCCGTGTGCGCAGGCTGTACCTTCCGTACGCCGCCAGGACGGACCGATGTCCGCACGCCGTTTCGCAGCACTGCTCGTCGCGCTCGGATGCATCGCGTCGCCGCTGGCCGCGCAGGTCGGCGAACAGGGCCTGACGTGGCGAGCCGGTGATCCGTTCGTCTTCTGCCGGTACGGCATGTCGCACAGCCCGCGCGCCTGGTACCCCGTGCCGGACTACGCGCGATCGACACCGCTGCCAACGCCCGGCTACTGCCCGTGGCCCACACCGTACTGCCAGTACCTGCGCGGCTGGTCGATGGAGGAAATCTTCGCCTACACCGCATATCTGCGCATCTGCCCGCAGGCCGAGCGCTCGGGACGCTGGGAAGGCGCGGGCGACGGCACGCGCGCGCCGTTCTCCCACTGAGGCCGCGGCCCCTGCGTCAGGCCGGGTCGTGGCCCCAGTTCATCAGCGAATGCCGCCACGGGGTGTCGGTGACATCGCCTTCTGGACGTTGCGCGACGTGGCGATGCACGTAGCCGACAACTTTTCGCATGTGCGCGAAGTCGTCGGCGGTGTAGTCGTCCTGGCGCTTGCGCAGCAGCTTGACGATGCGGCGGCCGGACGCGTGCCCGACCGACTCGCCGCCGCCCTCGCCCTTGTCGCCGACCGCGCGCGATGCGTCGGTGTCGAGCCAGCGCTCGAGTTCGGCGGGCGCCATGTTCACCGCCTCGCGGAAGGCGTCGAGCGTCTCGCGATCCGCGTCGTTCACGACTTGCCCGCCCGCTTCAACGCGCCGGGCTTGTGCGCGGCCTTGGCACCGGTCTTGTCGCTGACGACCAGATACTGCGGGTCGTCCTTCGACGCGGAGACCTTGTGACCCTTGATCGTCGTGTCGGAGGTCAGCTTTTTCTCGACCTTGCCGTGTGTCGTGCCCTGCGAGGTCTTCCAGGACACCTCGGTGCCCTTCTTCAACGAGCCGGCCATGCGCGAACTCCTGTGCTGTGGTGGCCGGCAGCCTGCGGCGGCGCCTGCGCGTGGCGGGTGAAATCAGGGTGTTCAGTCTCTGCTTTGGCCGGTCGCCGCCCCCCATGGCCGGCGCCGGTGAAACGGGCGCGGACCACGGCCGTCCGGTCCCCCGACGACGACACCGGATTCACCGCGCGACTGGCATTGATCGCGTCCACCCCGCCCGTCGCGGGACCGACGAGGGCTTTCCCGATGGCACTGATCCATTCGATCCTCATGGGCGCCGTCGCCGGCATGCGCGCGATGACGCCGCTGGCGACCGTCGCCAATGCCGCCTGCAACGGCACGCTGCCCCGCGACAATGGCGCGCCGCGCCTGCTGTCCAACCGCTTCGCGTCGATGGCGGCCAAGGCGCTCGCGGCCGGCGAACTGGCCGGCGACAAGCTCGAGGACGCACCTGACCGCATCGTGCCGGCGGGTATGCTGGCCCGCATCGTCACCGGCGCGATCGCCGGCGCCGCGCTCGCGCCGCGCGAACAACGCGGGCTGGCTGCGGTCCTCGGTGCGGGCGCCGCGGTCGGCACGGCCTATCTCACGTTCAACCTGCGCGTCCGCGCGATGCGGCGCTACGGGCAGAAGACGACCGGCGCCGTCGAAGACGCCATCACCTTGGGCAGCGCGACACTGATCGCCCGCAGCGCGCGACCGCGGCCGCGCGGATTCGCGCGCCTGCGCGGTCACTGACCCGCGCGCCGTGTCCCGAACGATGCGCTAAGCGACGCACGCTGCCCGACCGCGTGCACGATGCGCACGGCAGGCAGAACTTGTCCGCACGGTCACGGGTGTCTGACCGGCCGCGCAAAACACTGCAGCCCCCATTGCGGAGGCGCTGCCGATGCGGATCCATCACCTCAACTGCATTTCGACCTGCCCGCTCGGCGGCCGTCTGATGGACGGCCGCACGCCGGATCTCGCACGCGGCCATCTGACCTGCCACTGCCTGCTGGTCGAAACCGCCGATTGTCTGGTGCTGGTCGACACCGGGTTGGGCTTGCGTGACGTCGCGCATCCACGCACCCGACTGAGCGCATTCTTCCTTGCCCTCGTCCGTCCGGAATTCCGCGCCGAGATGACGGCGGCGCGGCAGGTGCAGCGGCTCGGCTTCCGGCCATCGGATGTCCGCCACATCCTGCTGTCGCATCTGGACTTCGATCACGCCGGCGGCCTGGACGACTTTCCGCAGGCCACCGTGCACATGCTCGCCCGTGAACGGGAGCACGCGCAGCTGCAGCGCAGCTGGCTCGACCGCCAGCGCTTTCGCCCGCAGCAGTGGTCCAGTCGCGACCGTTGGCGCACCTACGCGGCCGGACATGGCGAACGGTGGATGGGCTTCGACGCCGTGCGCGACCTCGCCGGCCTGCCGCCGGAACTGCTGCTGGTTCCGTTGCCCGGCCACACGCACGGCCATGCAGGCATCGCCATCGACACGGGATCGCGCTGGCAGCTGCTGGCCGCGGATGCCTATTTCCACGCGCGCGAGATGGACGTGCGTCCGCATTGCCCGCCGGGCCTGCGCGCCTACCAATGGATGATGGAGCTCGACCGCGACGCCAGGCTGCGCAACCAGCAACGCCTGCGCGCATTGCGTCACAGCGGCGCCGACGTCGACATCTTCTGCTCGCACGACGTCGAGGAGTTCGAACGGCGCAGTGGTCGCCCGGCGCGGCTCCCGGCCGGTGCGCTGGCCGCCGGCGCGCGGCACTGAGCGCAGATCGCCGCGCCGCGCAAGTCTCAACATCCGCGGACCGCCGCTCCTACAATGCGCGCCCCCTCGCGCAGCGGTGCCCGTCCATGCACATCGTCGTCCTCGAAGAACTCAAGGCCTACATCGACCCGTTGACCGCGGACGAACACGAAGCGCTGGAGCGCAGTCTGCTGGCCGAGGGCTGCCGCGATGCGCTGGTGCTGTGGAACGACATTCTCGTCGACGGTCACAACCGCTACGGTATCTGCCAGGCACACGGCATTCCGTTCAACACTGTGCAGAACACGCGCTTCCAGTCGATGGAGGACGTGCACCTGTGGATGATCGAACAGCATCTGGGCCGCCGCAGCGTGTCCGACTACCAGCGCGGCGTGCTGGCGCTGCGCAAGCGCGACATCATCGCCGCGCGCCAGCAGGCGCAGCGCATCGCGGCGCTGCAGACCGCACCGGCCACCGATGCGCCGCTCGAAGACACCGAAGACCGGCCGCCGTGGGACGACGCGCCCTCGGCGGTGAGCCGCGCCGAGCTTGCGCGCGAGGCCAAGCTGAGCGCCAACCAGGTGGCGATGATCGAGCGCATCCACGCCTCGGCCACGCCGGAGCTGGTCGAAGCGCTGAAGACCGGCGCGATCTCGATGAGCGCCGCGGCCGCGGTCGCCAGCCTGCCCGAGGACGAGCAGCGCAGCGCGGCGCAGGCCGGCAAGGCCGAACTCAGGCAGGCCGCCAAGCGCGCACGCGATGCGAAGAAGCGCCCGAAGGCCGGCGGTGACGGTGAGGATGCTGGCGAGGACGCGGCGCCCAAACCCGACCTCAAGGCCCTGCAGCGCCGCGTCAGCCAGCTCGAAGCCGAGAACGAGGACCTGCGCGGGCAGATCGAAATCCTGCAGAACCAGATCGTGCGCCTGCGCGGCTGAGCACGCGCCACGCGCCACTCGGCGCGGCGGAATCAGCCGCCACCGGGCGCAGATGCGACACTGTGCCGGTCCAACCCAGGGAGTTTCCGTGGCCAAGCCCAATTATTCATTCGAAAAGCGTCAGCGCGAACTCGCCAAGAAGAAGAAGCAGGACGAGAAGGAAGCGAAGAAGCGTGCCGAACGCGAAGCCGCGAAGAACCCGGCTGCGCAGCCGGACGCGGACGTCGCGGACGACACCCCGGCGGCGTGACGCTCCGGGCCGGCGGTCGCGCATTCCGCACGCCGGCTTAACCGCGGCAGTGGCCTGCTGGGCACCCATCGCTGCCGGAGTGCCGTCGTGATCGCCAAGAACACCATCTGCCTGTGGTTCGACGGCACCGCGCTCGACGCGGCCGAGTTCTACGCGAAGACCTTTCCCGACAGTGCGGTGACCGCGGTGCATGCCGCGCCGGGTGACTACCCCGATGGCGAGGCCGGTGATCCGATCACGGTCGAGTTCACGGTCTGCGGCGTGCCGTGCATCGGCCTGAACGGCGGGCCGCAGTTTCCGCATACCGAAGCGTTCTCGTTCCAGATCGCCACCGACGACCAGGCCGAGACCGACCGGCTCTGGAATGCGATCGTCGACAACGGCGGCCGCGAGAGCGACTGCGGCTGGTGCAAGGACCGCTGGGGCGTGAACTGGCAGATCACCCCGCGCGTGCTCACCGAGGCCTACACGAGCAGCGACCGCGCGGCGGCCCAGCGCGCGTTCGCGGCGATGATGACGATGCGCAAGATCGACGTCGCCGCGATCGAGGCCGCCGTCCGCGGCTGACCGACGCGTGCCCGGCGTCGACCACGCGCAGCGATGCGGGGACAATGCGCGCTGCGCTCCTGCACGCTGCGAGTCCCGCCATCCCAATGCGAACCTTCGTTCTCCGCGCGCGTGCGGCGCCCACCGACAGCCGCGCCCTGCTCGCGGGTGTCGGCCAGGACGCGCACACCGAGATCCTCGCGCACACGCTGATGAACGCCCTGTTCGTCGCGCAGTCGCACCGGCCCGACGTGGTTGTCTATCTGGTGCTCGAGAGCACCCGGGACTACTCGCGCACGGTCCGCTTCGAGATCAACGCGATGCACGACATCGGCGGTTTCGACGAGGCGTCGCTGCTGGGCAAGGTCGCCCGGGCGCTCGACGTCTCGCGCGGGATGGCCAAGGACGAAACGCGCGCCGTCGAAGCCGGCATCGAGGTGCGCACGACGAGTTTCGAGCGTCTCGTCCAGGGACTGGCGCAAGACCACCAGCTGTTCCTGATGGACCCCAAGGGCACGCCGATCCGCGAACAGGTGTTCGCCGATCGGCCGTGCTTCCTGCTGACCGACCACATCCCGATGCCGAAAAAGGCGATTCCGGGCCTGGAACGCATGGGCGCGAAGAAGATCGCGCTGGGTCCGAAGATGCTGTTCGCGTCGCAGTGCGTGGTGCTGATCCACTACGAGCTGGACCAGGCCTGAGCCTCAGCCGCCGCGCACGCGCAGCGTCAGCCCCTTGAGGAAGTTGCGCAGCACCTGGTCGCCGCAGGCCCTGAAGTTGCGGTGGTCGGGCTGACGGAACAGCGCCGACAGTTCGGGCTTGGAGATCGGGAAGCCCGCGGCGGCGAAGACCGCCAGCATGTCGACCTCGGTCAGTTCGAAGGCCACACGCAGCTTCTTGAGGATCATGTTGTTGCCCAGCCGCGTCTCGAACGGACGCGGCGGCAGCCGGTCGTCACGCCCGCGCTGGTGCACGATCAGTCCGTCGAGCACGCGCGCCAGCACGCCGTCGTCGCAGACCAGATACGCCGGATCGTCCTCGCGCAGCAGCATGCGGCGCACGTCGTCCTGCTCGATCGGGAAGTCCGCATCGACCACGCGCACCAGCGCGATCACGTGCTGGTCGGCGAGGTCGAGCATGTAGCGCAGGCTGCGCAGCACATCGTTGGCGATCATGGGACGGTGTCACGGGAAACGGCCGGCAATTCTACCGTCGATGCCCGCGGGTCCCCGCGCATGGCGTTCAGCGCACGCGGTCGAAGTGGAACGTGCGGATCACCGGCGTGCCCTGCCGGTCGTAGTGCGTGGCGGTCTCCACGAGGCGGTCGCCGCCGGGCTCGACCGCATAGACGCGCGTCGATGCCGGTCCGCCGTTCTTGGCCAGCGCCATCACCAAGACGTCGCCGGTGGGCCGCGTCAGCGCCACCGCGTCGGCTTCCAGCGTGTCGCCTTCGATGGCGACGGTGCTGCCGTCCGGCGCCACGGTCGCGGTGGAGATGCGCGATTCGCCGGCGACCGGCACGATCTCCACGCGCACCGACCACAGCCCGGACGCGGGTTCGGCGAAATCGACCGTCACGCGCGCCGGGCGCGCCTCGGGCGGCATCGGCAGCTGCGCGACGTCGACCGCCCACGTGCCGACCAGCCGTGAACCCGTCTCCGCGTGCGCGGGTACGAATGCCTGCCATGCGCACAGTGCCACGCCCAATACGATCGCCAGCCTGCCCATCGTGTCGTCTCCCGTTGGCGGTGCGGCCGCGTCGATGCGACGGACCATCGCCGCCATCATCGTCGATCGCGGCTGCATGCGGCCACGGCGGCTACACTGCCCGCCCCTGCCGTTGTCGAACCCGATGTCCGCTTCCGTCCGATTGGCCAAACGTGTCGCCGAGCTTGCCGGCTGCTCCCGCAGCGAGGCCGAGCAGTACATCCAGGGCGGCTGGGTCAGGGTCGACGGCCAGGTCGTCGAACGGCCGCAGCACATGGTGGACGGGGAAGCGGTCACGCTCGACCCGGCGGCGACGCTCGCCGTCGCCGAGCCTGCGACGCTGCTGTTCCACAAGCCGGCCGGGCTCGATGCCTTCGCACAGTCCGACGCTGCGGCCCGCGCCATTTCAGCCGACACGCGCTGGGACGAGGATGCGTCCGGCATGCGGCTGCTGCAACGGCACTTCCATCGCCTGACGCCGCTGGCGCCGCTGGAGACCGACGCCAGCGGCCTGATCGTGCTGACCCAGGACGGCCGCGTGTGGCGGCGCCTCACCGAGGATCTCGACGGGATCGAGCAGGAGTTCGTGGTCGAGGTCACCGGCACCCTGCCGATCTACGGGCTGGGCCGGCTCAAGCACGGCCTGCAGTTCGACGGCCGTCCGGTGCCGCCCTGCAAGGTCAGCTGGCAGAACGAGACACGCCTGCGTTTCGCGATCAAGGGCGTGCGCCCCGGGCAGCTGCGCGACGTGTGCGCGCAGGTCGGCCTCGGGGTCGTGTCGATCCGCCGGCTGCGCATCGGACGCATCGCCCTTTCGAAGATGCCCGTCGGCGCATGGCGCTACCTGCCGGTCGACGAACGCTTCTGATCGCGGGCCGATGCCGCGCACTCGCGGCACCGGCCGGGTGGCGCGTGGCTTCAATCGTCGACGGTGCACCCCAGGGACACGCGCGCGGTGAAATAGCCGGTCGACGGGTCCACGCCCGTTTCGAGCACGGTGATGTCCTGGTCCGAGCGTCCCCAGTTGCGGTAGCACTGCTCGTCCGCGTCGCGCCAGGCGTTGTCGATCGCTTCTTCGACCGAACGCCCGTAGGACTCGCCGATCACGTCGTAATGGTGTCGCGCCGCAAGCGCGGCGCCGCTCGCACCGAGCATGCCCAGCAGCACCACGCCGCAGATGAGTCGCTGTTTCATCGTCAACTCCGCATCACTGGAAGGAGGGCCCACCATTCCAGCCGGCCATGTCGACGGTGTTAAAGAACAGTGCCGTCGCACGCGACAGGCGGGCGCGTGCGCCGTTTCGTGACAGGTTCGACACCGCGAACGGGGCGCGCGCCTCGCGCGGGATCGCCGAGGCGTGCCTGCGACGCCGGCATCCAGGCGGTCAAGGACAAGCTCAACGCCGCCTGCACCGAGCGCAAGGGCACGCCGAAGCCCGACTCGTTCGAGGTCGTCTTCGAGCGCACCAGCGAGAACCCTGACGTGCCCAAGCCCTCACGTCGACGCGAAGATGCAGTGCGATCTGCCGGCAAGTTGATCACTGCAGTCGTGCGGGATGTGCCGATGCACGTGCTGACCGGAAGCCCCGCACGAGCGGAGCTTTTTCCATTGTCCGGAAGCTCGCAGCATCTAGCCCTCCCCCGCTCGCGGGGGAGGGTTGGGTGGAGGCGAGCCGTCGGATCGCGCCGGATAGAACTCGAGCGAGTTCGTCTACGCGCGCGAGTCCGTTCTCAGGAGAATCGAAGCTTTGCCCCCCATCCCAGCCTTCCCCCGCAAGCGGGGGAAGGAGCACGACGGAAGCGCGTTTGACCAACGAAACTGCAACGTTTCCCCACCGGCCACGGCGCTATAGTCGGCGCTTCGCCGGGCACCCTGCCCGGCCCGTATCGAAGGGCATGCACATGGGTCTGATCCAGGCGGTTTCGGGTGCGGTCGGCGGCGCGTTGGCCGACCAGTGGAAGGACTTCCTCACCGTGCCGGCCGGCCTGCCGTCGACCGCCGCGCTGTTCGCAGCCGTCCCGCAGGGCACCAATGCCGGTCGCGGTTCCAATACGCGCGGCTCGACGAACATCATCAGCAACGGCTCGAAGATCGTCGTGCCCGAAGGCTACGGCCTGCTGCTGATGCAGGACGGCGCGATCACCGCCTTCGTCGCCGAACCCGGCGGTTACGAGTGGCGCTCCGACGACGTCAATTCGCAGTCGATCTTCGCCGGCGACGGCATCGTCTCGCCGCTGATCAAGCAGTCGTGGGAACGCTTCAAGTTCGGCGGCCAGCCCGGCGCGCAACAGATGGCGTTCTTCGTGTCGCTCAAGGAACTGCCGGACAACCGCTTCGGCACGCAGTCGGAGATCTACTGGGACGACGGCTTCCTCGGCACCCAGGTCGGTGCGCTGACGCGCGGCAGCTACACGCTGAAGATCGTCGACCCGATCCTGTTCGTGAAGAACTTCGTGCCGGCCAGCTATCTCGCGCCCGGCCAGGTGTTCGACTTCACCGACATCGACAACGCGGCCGCAAGCCAGTTGTTCAACGAGGTCGTCGGTTCGCTCGCGCCGGCTTTCAGCCTGTACACGAACGATCCGTCCAAGGGCAATCGCATCACCAAGATCCAGCAGGATTCGCTGGGCTTCGCGCAGAGCCTGTCGGCTGCGGTCGAACAGGGTTACCAGTGGAAGTCGGATCGCGGCCTGGCCATCGTCAAGACCGCCATCGTCTCGATCGAGTACGACGCCAACACCCGCGAACTGCTCAAGACGGTGCAGCGCGCCGATGCGCTGGCGGGTTCGCGCGGCAATTCCAACCTGCAGGCCAGCGTGGCGCAGGGCATGCAGTCGGCCGGTGAGCACGGCGGCGCGGCCGGGCTCGTCGGTCTGGGCATGGCCTCGGGCATGGCCGGAGGCCTCGGCAGCCTGCAGCAGCCGGCGACGCCCGCCGCACCTGCAGCGCCCGCGGCGGATGATCCGGTCGCGAAGCTGACGAAGGCCAAGGAGATGCTCGACCTCGGCCTGATCACCCAGGCCGACTACGACGCGCTCAAGGCGAAGGCACTGGGTCTCTGAGCCGAAGGCGCCCGGAGCCCATGTCCGACACGAAAACGCCGCCGCCCCTGCCGCCGTTGCCGGGCCAGCCCATCGAAGGCCCCGGTTCGCCGCGCGACGTGCCGCCGCTGCCGGGCATGTCCACGCTGGATCCGGCGGAGATGCCCGATGCGATCCGCGCCGAACTCGAGGCGCCAGATCCCGCGGCCATCGACACCGGCGCCGCCGAACTCAAAAGCGGCCTCAACCGCTGCCCCAGATGCGGGTCCAGCGACATCCGCCCGCGCCTGGGCACCGACCTGCTGGTCTGCGAGTACTGTCGCCACGAATGGCACGGCGAGCGCGTCGAGGAACTGTTCGGCTTCGGCGACGGCATCGCCGGTCTGCGCGGCACCGTCATGGCCTCCGGCGCGCAGGACATCGATGCCGACGCCGCCACGCTGATGAGCTTCAAGTGCAGCGGCTGTGGCGCCGAGGTCACCGTCAACACCGAGAGCACGATGACCGCGCGCTGCCACTGGTGCCGGCACGTGTTCGGCGTCAACGAGCAGGTGCCCAACGGCGCCGTGCCCGATGCGGTGCTGCCCTTCCACATCCGCAAGGACGACGCCGTCGCGCGCATCCGCCAGTTCGTCGACAAGCGCAAGCTGCTTGCGCTCAAGGCGTTCAAGGACGAGTTCACGCCCGAGAACGTGGTCGGGGTCTACCTGCCCTACATGATCGTCGACGGCAACGCGAGCGCATCGGTCGCCGGTACCGGCGAGATCAAGACGCGCGAGTACACGCGCGGCACCGGCAACGACAAGAAGACCTACTACGACGCCGACGTGTATCGCATCGAACGGCATGTCGACTTCACCGTCGACGACCTGCCGCTGGAATCGTCGAGCGAGCGCGGGAATCTCGACGTCAATGTCAACACCAACAACATCATCAACACCATCCTGCCCTTCGACACCAAGAACGCGGTGCGCTGGAACGCGTCCTATCTCAACGGCTTCACCTCCGAGAAGCGCAACACCAACGTCGAGGCCCTGCGGCCGCGGCTGGAAGACCAGTTGCTGTCCATCGCCCGCGCGCAGGTCGAGGGCTCCACGCGGCGCTATACCCGCGGCGTGCGCTGGGAAGCCGAAGCGCTGGACGTGCACGGCACGCGCTGGGTGTCGATGTACCTGCCGGTCTGGCTCTATTCGTATCACCAGCCCGGCCGCAACGGCGGCATGCTGCACTACATCGCGGTCAACGGCCGCACCGGCGAAACCATGGGCAGCGTGCCCGTGCAGCAGTGGAAGCTGCTGCTGACCGCGCTCAGCGTGGGCACGGTCGTCGAAGCGATCGCAATCGCGATCCTGGTGGGGATGTCATGAGCGACGAGAGCGGACTCTGGCTGCTGCTGGCCGGCCCGGCCAGCGCGACCGCGGTGTACTGGGGCCTCTACCGGTACTACCGCAATACCGACAAGTCGCACGGCTTCGAGCGCGAAACCACGGTCGAGGCGCAGCCGATCACGGGCGACGACGCGAAGGTCGGTACGAACAACGGCACCACGCAGTCGCGCATCCGCGGCGAGAACGGCGGCGCGTACCGGCAGCGCGTGCAGCGCGTACAGCGCTCGAGTGACACGTCTCCGGACGCGGAGTCCGGCGGAGCCTGAGCGGCCGGGCCTCAGCCCGCCGCGGGTGCCCGGGTCGTGCGCTTGCGGCGCGGCTTCGACGCGGCCGGCGCATCGTCCTTCTCGGCCTCGACCTCGCCGTCTTCGTCCTTGGCCGCCGCCATCGCTTCGGGCTCGAGCTCCTCGACGCTGCGGTTGAGTCGCAGGAACGTGCCCCAGCCCACCAGCAGCAGCGCCGCCGTGCCGCCGATCGCGGCGGCATAGGGCAACTGCTCGGGCGCCTCGTGCAGCAGGCGGAACACCGCGACCAGGGTCTCGATCGACAGCGCCACCACCAGCACCACCATGAAGCGCGACAGGAAGCGTCGCACGCGTGTGGGCCCGCTGATCTTGACCTCGCGGCGCACCTCTTCCTCGAACACCGTCTGCGCCAGTTCGATCGACACCAGCGCGATGGTCATGATGCCGATCGCATCGAGCACCGAATCGAAGCGCGCACGGACGTCGACCGACGTCGATGGCGCCAAGCCTTCCCAGAGTTCGGCCCCGGCCAGGCCGATCAGGCCCACGCCGGCCAGCAGGAACAGGGCGATCACGGCGAGGTAGCCGAGGGTGAAGATGCGTTCGATGAGTCGCGTCATGGGCGGCACTCTGGCGAGGTCGCCACCCGGGCCATGTGAAGGCCAACGGCACCTTCCGGCTGCGGCCGATCACATGCCCGTGCGCGGGCGCGCGGGATGCTCGGCGCGCCGTCCCCGCCCCCATTTTCCGGAAGCCTGCCGATGTCGCGACGCATCCTCATCAGCGGCGCCAGTGTCGCCGGCAACACCGCCGCGTGGGCGCTTGCGCGCGCCGGTCACGACGTCACGCTGGTCGAACAGGCGCCGGACTTTCGCGACGGCGGCCAGAACATCGACGTACGCGACGTCGGCCGCGACGTGTTGCGCCGGATGGGCCTGGAACAGGCCGCGCTCGACCAGGGCACCGGCGAGGAAGGCACGGCCTGGATCGATGCGGACGGCGAGGCGGTGGCGGAGATCCGCACCGACGATGTCGAAGGCGACGGGCCGACGGCCGAGATGGAGATCCTGCGCGGCGATCTCGCACGCCTGCTGTTCGATGCGGCCCGCGAGCGCGTGACCTGCCGCTTCGGGGATCGCATCGAGGCGCTCGCAGACGATGGCACTGGCGTCGATGTGCGCTTCGAGAGCGGCACTTCGGAACGCTACGACCTGGTGGTCGTCGCCGAAGGCGTGGGCTCGGCGACGCGCGAGATGGTGTTCCCCGGCGAGAACGATCCGCGCTGGATGGACATGACGCTCGCCTATTTCACCATCGCGCGCACGCCGGACGACGACCGGTTGTGGCGCTGGTACCACACCACCGAAGGCCGCAGCATCTCGCTGCGCCCCGACCGCCACGGCACGACGCGCGCGATGCTCGGCATCCAGAAGCCGCCCGAGGGCGAGCAGGACTGGCCGGTCGAGCGACAGAAGCAATACCTGCACGAGCGATTCGCCGATGCCGGCTGGCAGGCGCAGCGCGTGCTCGAGGGCATGGACACGACCGGTGATTTCTATTTCGACGTGCTGCGCCAGGTGCGCATGTCGCGCTGGCACGCGGGCCGCGTCGTGCTGACGGGGGATGCGGCCTGGTGCGTGACCCCGCTCGGTGGCATCGGCGCGACGCTGGCCGTGACCGGCGCCTGGGTGCTGGCCGGCGAACTGGCGCGCAATGCGGAACCGACGGCCGCGTTCGCCGCCTACGAGACCGCGATGCGCAAGATGGTCGACCAGGCGCAGGGCGTGCCGAAGATCGCGCCGCGCCTGATGAATCCGCACAGCCGTCTGGGCGTGCATCTGCTGCACGGCGTGCTGGCGCTGGCGACGCGACCTCCGGTGCGCTCACTGACCGCAAGACTGTCCAACCGCAGCCTGGCAGCACCGGACATCGGCCGCTACGACTGAGCGCTCAGTCCTGCGCGCGTTGCGGCGTGTCCACCAGTTCGGCGACCGGATAGCCCATCGCGCGCGCCTGCTCGACCAGGCGCGTCCGCACGTCGGGATCGAGCTGCGGTGTGCGCGAGAGGATCCACAGATATTTGCGTGTCGGCGAACCGACCATCGCCCAGCGGTAGTCGTCGTCGAGCGCGATCACCCAGTAGTCGCCCCAGACCGCCGGCAACCAGGACAGCCAGCGCGGTGCGAAGCGCACCTCCAGCGTCGAACTGCGGCCGTCAACCATGCGGGCGACACCGTCGGCTTCGTTGAACGTGCCGTCCCGGGTGCGGCAACGGTTGCGCACCGCGACGGTCCCGTCGGGATTGGGCGTGTAATGCGCGGTGGTGTCGGCCACGCACTTGCGCTGGAAGAACATGGGCAGATGCGCCTGTTCGTACCAGGTACCGGCGTAGCGCTGCAGGTCCACCGCAGGCACCGGCGTGTTCGGCAAGGCGGGCGTCTGGGCAGCGCCGACGGCGGGTGCGGACAGGGCGGCCGCGAGCAGCAGACGGGCGATGGGCAGCGGCATGGGCGACTCGGCGGAGGTCGGGAGTGCGCGATTGTCCCGCCGACCCGCGTCCGCGGCGTGTGACGTGGCGGGGTGCGTGGCTCAGGAACGCGCCGTTGCCGCCCACGCCAGCAGGTTGCGGAACGCGCTGCCGAAGTACAGCTCGTAGCTCTGGCGCTCGACATAGCCCAGGTGCGGTGTGGCGAGTACGCGCGGATGGTGCAGCAGCGGCGAATCCACCGGCAGCGGTTCGTGCTCGAACACGTCGAGCGCGAACTGGCCTGGCCGGCCCAGTTCGAGCGCCTGCTCGATCGCGCCGGTTTCGATCAGCCCGGCGCGGCTGGTGTTGACCAGCAGCGCGGTCGGCTTCATCCGCGCCAGGTCATCGACGCCGACAATGCCCTGCGTGGCCTCGTGCAGGCGCAGATGCAGCGAGATCACATCCGCCTGTTCGAAGAATGCCGCCTGCGAGTCCGCGACGAGGCAGCCATCGACCGCTGCACGCTGGCGGCCGGCCTCGCTGCCCCAGACCAGCACCTGCATGCCGAAGGCCTTGCCGTATCCGGCCACGCGTCGTCCGATGCGGCCATAGCCCCAGATGCCGAGCACATCGCCGTGCAGGGCACGCCCGATCGACTCGGGGCCGCCCTGCACCGCATCCGACTGCCAGACGCCGGACTGCAATCGCGACACGTACTGCGGAATGCGGCGATAGGCCGCCATCATCAGCGCCCAGGTCAGCTCGGCAGGGGCGACGGGATCGCCCTCGCCTTCGAGCACCGCGATGCCGCGCGCTTTGGCCGCAGCGACATCCAGATGCGCACCGGCCTTGCCGGTCTGCGAGATCACATCCAGCGCCGGCAGCCGTGCCAGCAGCGCTTCGTCGAGGCGCGTGCGCTCGCGGATCAGCACCAGCGCATCGAAGTCGGCCAGTGCGTCCGCGAGCGCGTCGCCCGTCATCGGCCGGTCGAACACGGTGACGTCGTGGCCGTCGAGCAGCGCGAAGCAGTCGAGGCCGCGGACGAGGTTCTGGTAGTCGTCGAGGATCGCGATCCGCATGGCGTGTCAGGCGTACAGCGCGTCGTAGCCCGCGCGGTCCACCTGGCTCAGACCCAGCGCGTCGAACTGCGCCCACATGCCGCGCCAGCGCTCGGCATCGCGCTGCACCGGGCCGACCAGGCGCGGACAGGTGTCGGCGAGGATCGCGTCCATCAGCGCGTCGGGCTGCGTGTTGCTGTAGCCGTACCAGAGCTTTGCCGCCTGGGCGGGATCGTCACGGCACAGCTGGGCGCCCTGCCCGATCAGACGCACCACGGTGTCGACCACGTCGCGGTGCCGGTCGAGGAATACCTGGGAGGTGAACAGTTCCAGCGCCGAGAAGTTGTGCAGACCCACGTCCTGGGTGGCGATGAAATGCGCGTCCATGCCCGCGAGTCTCGCCTCGACGCCTTCGAAGTTGGCGAAGCACAGCCAGGCGCCGTCGAAACCCGCGCGCAGATTGGCCAGATGCTCGAAGCCGGCACTTTCGATCACGACCTGCGCCGGATCAAAGGCCGCGCCCTGTTGCCTGCACCAGCGCGACAGGATCTCGACCGCGATCGCATCCGTCACGCCGCCGGCGACCGGCGATGCCAGCCGCACCGTGCCGCCCGCCAGCAGACGCGCACCGGCCGCACGCTGCAGCAGGATGCCGCCGTCGGTCTCGAAGAAGCAGCCCAGTGCCTTCAGGCCGGGACGGTCGGCATCGATCATGTGCAGCGGCTCGTTGCAGGCGAACGCGATGTCGCCGCTGACCGTGGTGGCCAGCCCGTCGTAGTGGTCGTCGGGCACCAGCAGTTCGAGCTCCAGCCCCGCCTCGCGATACCAGCCCAGCTCGATGCCGGCGATCAGCGGCAGATGGTCGGGATTGAGGAACCATTCGAGGGACAGCTGCAGCTTCATGGACCGGCCTTTCGGGGGAAATCGGGCGCACAGACTAGTCCACTGCGCCCCGGCGCGCGCTCAGTTGTAGAAATCCACGCCGATGATCCGGCAGACCTCTTCCTCGTTGTAGCCGTGGAAACGACGGCCGCGGGTGGTGTGCGTGCGCGCGAACAGCTTGCCGTTGGCCGGATTGCGCTCGCGCTTCTCCTGCACCAGCCACTTGGCGTAGTCGCGCGTGAGATTGAGTTCCCGCGTCGGGTCGCGCTGCATTCGGGCCATCGTCTGCGTCCTCGTGTGGAGCCGCGGGCGCCGGGACGACGCGCACGGGGCGTCAGGATACGCGCCCCGCCCCGGCGACTTCCGTCCAGCCGTTCGCGAACCGCTAACGCGTCCGGGCGTACACGGACCGCTCCGCATCCCGCCGTGCCCGCACGGCCACTGGAGGAAGGACATGAGGATCGTCACCAGCCTGAGTTTCCAGGGCCAATGCCGCCAGGCCTTCGAGTTCTATGCCGACGTGCTCGGCGGTTCGGTCACCGCCGCCATTCCCTACGCCGATGCGCCGCCCGGCATGCCGATCAACGATCCCAAGTACAAGGACTGGCTGATGCACTGCTGGCTCGACATCGGCGAGGCCGCGCTGATGGGCGCGGACATGGACACCGACTGGGCGCCGCACATCGGCAAGCCCAAGAACGGGTTCGACGTCACCGTGCACACGCACGACATCGACAAGGCGCGCCGCTGGTTCACGCAGCTCGCCGATGGCGGTCGCGAAGTCATGCCGTTCGGCAAGACCTTCTGGTCGCCGGGGTATGGCGCGCTGGTCGACCGGTTCGGCGTGCCGTGGATGGTCAACACGATTCCGGCCGACGGCAACGCCTGACCGCCGCGCGACATCGAACGCCGCGACCGGTGTACCGGGCCATGGCGCCCGGCTACGCGCGCACCGGTGCGCAGGCCTCAGGAGAGGAACACCGTCATGCGCTGCAGCTCTTCGTCCAGCGCACGCCGGAAATCCGCGTCCGCCGGTTCGCCCGCGACATAGCCGAACGTCGTCTGCAGGCGTCCGTCCACGACGGAGGCGTTGGCCCACCCGATGACCCGGTCGTGCCACAGCATCGGCAGCGCGTAGTAGCCGAAGCGCCGTTTCGCCGCCGGGGTGTAGGCCTCGAAGCGATAGGTCCAGTCCCACAGCAGCGTGAAACGCCTCCGGTCCCAGACCACCGGGTCGAACGGCGCGAGCAGGCGCACGCACCCATCGGGCGCATGGCGTCGCGAGCACGGGTTCTCGTCCGCCGGCCAGTACCAGATCACACCGTCGAGGCGCACGTTCTGCAGGCGATCGCGGGCCTGCTGCAGCGCGCGCTGCAGGGGCGTGGCGAGATGCGGGGCCCCATAGCCCAGCAGGCGCACCAGATAGGTCAGGCTTGCCGCAGGCAGCGGCGCGTAGGTCACCACGATCAGATCGATCAGCGACGCGGCACGCTGCGCGCGTCCGGCCGGGCCGTCGTCGACTTCCGGGTGCTCGACCGCCGCGTAGACACGTGTGCCGCTGTCGCGTCGTGCCACGCGCAGCAGGCCGCGATAGTGCAGGCCGTCGAGCAACTGGGTGGTGGCATTGCTCGAACCGCCCCAGTAGTTGCGCACGCTGCCGTGCGCGAACTGGCGCTCGACCTCGCGCGGATGCACGCCACCGCGCTGCGCCCGTACGAACGCGAGGATCTCCGCCGCACGCCGCCGCGTCTTCGCGTCCCACACCCGGCGCGGCTGCCGCGGGTGCATCAGCGCCAGGTGCTCGCGCGGCAGGAAGCCGTAGTTGACCAGACAGTCTTCCTCGACATCGAGCCGCGGATACCGCCGCTCCAGATCGCCGGCGCGGTAGTCGATCACCCGGTGGCGCAGCGTCAGGTCCTGCGCGCGCGCCGGCGCACGGATCGGATCGGCCTGCACGAAGCCCAGGCGTCGGATCGCCCGCTGCAGCGTGGTCGGCTTGAACAGGGTGCGGGCGACCGCGTAACGGCGCAGCGCGTCGAGGTCGGGCGTGGGCATGCGGGTTCGGCTCGACCTTGCAGCACAGGGTCGAGCCAGTATGGCGCCTCCACGGCGCCGCGACTCAGGGCGTCGTCGCCTGCGCCCAGGCCCAGGCCCAGGCGTAGGTGTCGGCGAACTCCTGCACCTGCGCATCGCGCGAGGAACCGATGCCGTGTCCCTGCGCCGTGTCGACACGCAACAGCACCTCGCGCCGGTCGCCGAACTTCGCGCTGGCGCGCGCCGCGAACTTCGCCGCCATCCACGGCACCACGCGGGTGTCGTTCATGCCGACGGTAACCAGCGTGTCGGGCAGGTCCTTCGCAGTGTCGAGCATGACGTAGGCATCCTGGGCGAGCAGCGCCTCGAAGCCTTCGCGCGTCCGCGGGTCGCCCATCTCGGCGAACTGGTTCGGCCCGTTGGGCGCGGCCGCAAGACGGATCGGATCGAGGATGGCGACACGCGGGATCAGGCCGGTGAACAGATCGGCATGCTTCATCGCGGTCGGCGGTGCCAGCAGGCCGCCGGCGCTCGTCCCCATCACCAGCGTGGACGCCGGCGTCGCCACGCCCAGTGCCTGGGCGCGTTGCGCGCAGGCGGCGAGGTCGTCGTGCGCGTTCGGCTTGTTCGCCGCGCGGCCTCCCTCGTGCCAGGCGCGGCCGCGCTCGCCACCACCGCGCGTGCCGCAGAACACGAACACTCCGCCCCGCTCGACCCACGGTGCGAACAGCGGCCAGCTGAAGGGGGTGGTGGTCAGGATGCCGTAGCTGCCGTAACCCTCGACGAGCGTGGGCGCAGGACCGGACGCCGCCGGCTTGCGCAGGATTACCATCGGCACTTCGGTGCCGTCGCGGCTGCGCGCCAGCTCGCGCGTCGCGACGAAGGCCTGGGCGGGCGCCCACGTCGCCGAGTCGAGGTCAAGCGATTCGAGCTGCGCGCCACGCGCGCGGAAGTTGCGGCCGGTGGTCGTCCAGCCGCGCAGGCCGAAGACCAGTGAGTCGCCGTCGGTATCGACCGAGGGCGCCGTGAGTTCACTCTCGAACGGCAGCGCGATGGGCCGCGCGGCGCCCGCCCCGCCTTCGAGATACATCAGCTGCGACACGCCGTCGCGCGTCGCGGTGACGTAGACCCCGTCGCGGGTGGCGTGGACGCCGGAGAGAATGGCGTCGCCGGCCGGCAGGATCACCTCATTCGGCCCCGGGCCGCCCGCGCCGACCTGCCGCCGCTGCAGCACGCCGTTCGATGCCTCACGCGTGGTGATGCTGTACACCGCGTCGCCGAACAGCGCATCCGCGGCGACCTGGTCGCTGTAGTCGGCCAGCACCTGCCAGCGCGGCCTGCCGGCGCGCAGGTCCTGCAGCGTGGTCACGAAGGCGCGGGCGTCGGCCCGCGCGCCATAGGCATGACCGAACACCAGCGCATCACGCCCGTTGCCGGCCACGGCCGGAAATTCCTGCGGCTCGAACGCCGGCCCGCCTTCGAAGCGGGAGCCCAGCACGATGCGCTCGACCGGTGTGGGACCGTCCAGCGACACCACGACCGCCTGCATGTCCAGCAGCGGATCCTGCCCGTCGCCGGCCGCGTGCATCGCCCGGGTATAGCTCACGAGGTCGGGCGCCAGCCAGCTCAGGCCGAAGTCGCCGAAGGTCTGGCCGTCCATCCGGTGGCGCAGCGCGCCGGTCTGCGCATCGAGAATCTCGAAGCGCCCGAGTTCGCCACCGCCTTCGCCGATCATCACTGCGACCTGCGCACCGTCGGGCGACGGCGAAAAGCTGGCGATCGCCCGGGTCTTGCCTGCAGCCGCAGCCGGATCGACGAGTACCCGCTCGCGCCCGTCGCGATCGCGCACCACGAGCCTGGGGACCTCGGCATCTGGATCGCGTCGCAGGTAGAACAGCCGTCCGCCCGCGGACTGCACGCCGCTGTAGATCACGCCGGCGCGGGTGGCGGTCTCGAGCATCGTCGCGAACGCCTCGCGCTCGGGCAGCGCCTCGAGCCGGCGTCGGGTCGCCTCGCCCGCCGTCGTCATCCATGCCTGCAGCCGGTCCTGCTGCGCAGGATCTTCCATCCAGCGATACGGGTCGTCGATGCGGTGACCGAACACCGTCTCCTCGAACGCGACCGTGGGGGCAGCCGGCAACCGCATGGGCGTGTCCGACGCCTGGGCGGCCAGGCCCAGCAGGCACAACGGCAGGCAGACGACGCTCGCTTTCATGCACGGCTCCAGCGGCTCCGGGACGGAGCCTGATGCAGACACAACGCCGGATGCGCGCGCAGCCGGCCACTGCCGGCGCCGGAATGCGCAGACACGTCCCTGCCCGTGCGGCAACTGGCGTTTGACGCTGCCCGAACAGCCTCAGGCGCAGCGTCGTCCGCTCAGGCGCGATGCGCGCCGCCACAGGACATCGCCATGCTCCGGGACAAGACCTCCAATGCGATCGTCGCCGTCGGCGATCTGGAACGCGCGCGTCGCTTCTACGGCGAGACCCTGGGACTCGAATCCGGGGACGAGGACATGGACGGCGTGCTGGGCTACCGCACCGGCGAGAGCTGGCTGGTGGTCTACCGGTCCGACAACCCGCGGCCGGGTACCGGCAATGCGGTCGCCTGGAGCGGTGGCGGTGACGTCGACGCGATCGCCGACGCGCTACGCGCCAAGGGCGTGACGCTGGAGGAATATCCGGACCTGGGCATGCAGATCGACCGCGGCGTGCACCGCGCGGGCGACTTCGCCGCGATCTGGTTCAAGGATCCCGACGGCAACGTATTGCACGTCAACAGCATGTAGGGCGTGCGGCGCCGCTCACTGTTCGACTTCCTGCGTCCGCACGCGCTTCAACGCGATCAGATACAGCGCCACCGCCATCACCGGGCCAAGCACGGTGGCGAGGACCTGGGCCTCGACCGTCCGCGCCGTCGTCGCAACGTCCGCATACGTCCAGGGAATCAACCACCACTGTTTCGAATCGTTGGTGTACAGCCCCAGAAACGCGCCGATCACGGCCACGGTAAACGGCACCACGATCGAGCGCAGGTGCCAGCTCAGACTGTGCTGGACGACCAGCATGGCCATCGCGGCCAATGGTGCCGCCCAGAGTACGCGCGTCGAGCGCAGCGCGAAAACGCCGTCGATGTCGTAGCCGACCCATCCAAGCGCGAACAAGGCGATCACCGTCGCGACGAGCAGCAGGGCATGTGCGCACAGCATCAGTGCAACGCTCAGCAGCAGCTTGGCGGTGTATAGCGCATCGGCGTCGATTGGCAGACTGAGCATCACGCGCCAGGTGTGGTTGCGGTGCTCGTTTCCGTTGATCAGACCGGTCGTCACCGCAAGAAACAGCGGCAGCACGAGCATCGTCCACATGTCCATGACAGTAAACCAGAACTGCACCATGTCGCGGCCGGTCATCTCCGGCGGATCCCAGGCCCGAACCGTGATGACGAAGGCCAGCAGGACGATCACCAACGGGCACAACAGGGTCATGACCGCGACCATCGAGCGTCTGGTCTTCAGCAGCTCGACCTGGAACAGCACGCCGATCATCGTGCAGCTCCCTGCGCGACTGTCGTCTGCAGGAACCACTGTTCCAGGGTGGGCTTCCGATGCGCGGACTCGTAAAGCGTGATGCCGGCATCCACCAGCGTGCGATTGATCCGTCCTGCGACATCACGCGTGACCCCGGGCATCTGGACGATTCCCGCGCCGTCCACATCGGCCATGTGTCCGTGCGCCCGCAGCAGATCGACGGCATGCTCGGGCGCGTCGACATCGAGCGTCAGCGCACTGGGCAAGCCGGACACAAGCTCCCGGATCGGTGCCTGCAGCTGCACCGACCCGTGTCGCAACAGCGCCATGTGGGTCGCGGTCTTCTCGACCTCGTCAAGCAGATGACTGGCGAAGAAGATCGTGCAGCCGGCGTGCTCGGGCAGCATCTTCAGCAAACCTCGAATCTCCTGCATGCCGTCGGGATCCAGTCCATTGGTCGGCTCGTCCAGGACCAGCAGGCGCGGTCGGCCAACCAGCGCATGCGCGAGTGCCAGACGTTGTTTCATGCCAAGCGAGAAGTTTTCGATCCGCTGACGGCGGTCGCAGCACAAGGCCACCAGTTCGAGTACGCGCCCGATCTCGGTGTCGGGGTAACGCTTCAGACGTGTGGCGATCGACAGGAACTCGTGCGCGGTGAGATTCGGGTAGGCGCTGGGCGCGTCGATCAGGCACCCCACCTCCTCCAGAATCTGGCGGCGCTGCGCCCGGATATTGCGGCCGAGAACGTGCACGCTACCGCCGTCCGCCGACGCGAGGCCCGTGATCAAGCGGATCGTCGTGGACTTGCCGTGGCCGTTGTTGCCGAGGAACGCAAACACGCTGCGATCGGGCACTTGCAGGTCCAGCTGCCGCAGTACGGCATGCGACCCGAACGACTTGTCGACCGCGCGCAACTCGATGGCACTCTGCATGAGCATTTCCTTCCCTGGAAACAGGCGAGACGGGGAATCTGTACCTGGTGACGTCCGCGGAACAGGATGTCCGCATGCGACGGCATGCATTGAGACAGCGGATTCTCCCGCAAGTTCATAGCAGGCTTCGGAACACGTCCCCGCGACGCAGCCGGAACGTCGCGAGTCACATCCTTCTCAACGATTCATGTGTCGAAAGCCGGCTGTTGATCATCTTCTACCCGCTGGCCGGGAAATCACGGCCTTGGACACCTGATGACATCAGAGACAGTGTGTCAGTGCGCGGTGAACTTCGATCTGGCTTTGATTCGTCATCCCGGCGTACGCCAGGATCCAGCCTCCCGTTCTTCAACGCGCACCCCCGCCCGGCGGCTCTATCCTCGTGCGAACTCACGACATCGCAGCCCCATGACCCGGCACCCGTTCCGCTTTACCGCCCCGCTCTCCCTGTTGCTGCTCACCGCCTGCAGCAACCCGCCGCCCTACGCCGGCGGGGACGTCGCCGATCTGCAGCGCATCGACGTCACGACCGGCACGGGCACGGCTGCAAACACCGGGGACACCGTGACCGTGCATTACACCGGCTGGCTCTACGACCAGGCTGCACCCGACAGCCGCGGCGTGCAGTTCGACAGTTCGCACGATCGCGGTCAGCCGTTCGTGTTCGAACTCGGTGCCGGTCACGTCATCCGCGGCTGGGACGAAGGCGTCGCCGGCATGCAGCCGGGAGGCACGCGCGAACTGCGCATCCCGGCCTGGCTCGGTTACGGCGACCGCGGCGCGGGCGGCGTGATTCCGCCGGGCGCGTCGCTGGTGTTCGAAGTGGAGCTGCTGAAGGTCGAGAACTGAACGCACTGGCTTGAGCCGTCGCGCGTCGTGCGATGGCACCCCTGTCGGACGGGGAGGCGACCCGTCGCCACGGATGTATTCCACCGCGGTCTGCGCGGCGTACATTTCGCAGCAGGCATCACGCACATCGGCGAAAACCGCTGGCGCCATGTCACTCAGGCGGCCTGACACACCGCACATTTCCGCAATCCCATGCGTCCCGCGCGCAATCGGATGTCGCAAAAAGAGCGCTGGTTGGCGTTTAAGTCGCGTTCGCGCAGTTGACCGTGACGAGATGGCGCACCTAAGGTCGAAGCGCGCTGCCGAGCAACCTGGTCATTCCGGTCCACCCGTCTGCAGCGCATCGCACCGCATGTCCTCGCGAACCGGACGGCAGTTGCGGGGCACAACGCTTGCCACGTTCCGCGGACCTTCGCGTTGTCGTTCGACGCGGGCGCACCGGCGCATTTCCGTCATGCGCGTCGCATGCGCATCGACATCGGTCGCTTCACGCCGAACCGGTCCGCCGTGGCCACTTCCGAACTGCACAAGGAGCTCTCTGATGATGCATGCAGCACGCCGTACGCTCGCTGTCGCCGTCCTCTCCGCTGTCGCCATCGGCGGTCACGCATTCGCGAGCGACACCCCGGTTCCGAAGCTGGATGCCGGCATGGTCACCGCTCTGGAACGCGATCTGGGCATGACGCAGGCGCAGTACCTCGCGAGCGTGGACGCCGAGCGCCAGTTGCCCGACGTCGAAACGTCCGCGAAGCGGATCTATGGCGACAGCTATGCCGGGACATGGATCGAGCACGACGCGGCCGGCAACGCACGCGTGCTCGTCGCCACAAGCGCGCGCGGACTCAAGCAACTGTCCGCCGTCGATGGCGCGCAGACACGCCAGGTGACCTACAGTCTGTACCAGCTCGATCAGGCCGTGCAGGCACTCGATCTGTCGTCGAATTCGAGGATCGCGCGTCGCCTCGACGGTGTGCAGTCTTGGGGCGTCGACCTGCCCAACAACCGTGTCGTGATCACCCTTTCGCCCGGCGCAGGCCGTGCCGAGGCGGTGCTCGAATTCCTGGCACGCAGCGATGTCGACACCGGCCTGCTGCATTTCGAGGAATCCGATCTCGTGCCGACGCCGTTGATCAACATCTACGGCGGCATCCAGTACAACACCTGCTCGATCGGCTTCCCGGTGACGCGCGGCGCGACCAAGGGCTTCGTCACGGCCGGTCACTGCGGTGGCGCCGGCACCACCGTGCGGATCGGCGGCACGACGGTCGGTTCTTTCCAAGCCAGCAACTACCCGGGTTCCGATGCCGCATGGGCCACGGTGCGCTCGCAGGACACGCTGATCGGACGCGTGTGGCAGCACAGCGGCAGCACCACCACGCCCGTCGTCGGCAGCACGGAAACCGCCGTTGGCTCCGCGATCTGCCGCTCGGGTTACCGCACCGGCTGGCGCTGCGGCACGATCACGCGCACCAATGTCAGCGTGAACTACGGCGACGGTTCGGTGAACGGCCTGCGCGAATCGAACGCGTGCGCCGGCCAGGGCGACTCGGGTGGCGCCTGGATCTCCACCGCCGGCCACGGCCAGGGCGTCACGTCCGGTGGCGCGATCGGCACCGACGGCACCAACTGCGGCGTCGCCCAGAGCCAGCGTCGCACGTGGTACCAGCGTCTCACCCCGATGCTCAGCAGCTACGGCGTCAACCTGGTCACCAACTGACCGGAGCGGCGTCCACGCGTGCGCGCCGTCCCGGTTCGCCGGGATGGCGCGTGCGTCTGCGTGCTACGCGATGGCCGCGCCGGTGTCTGCACTGGCGCGGTCCACCAGCCAGTCGACGATCGCGTCGAAGCGCTCCCGGTCCAGCGCGTGTCCGCGCGCGACGCGCAGGCTGGTGATGAAATCGCCTCCGACACGCGCCACGACCGCATCGGCATCGCGCGCGTATTTGTCTTCGCTGCCCGACACCACGAGCGTCGGGCGCGGACAGATCGCCGCCAGCACGTCGTGCGTTTCCAGATGCTGCGCAAGTCCGGGCACGGCCTCGAACAGCACGATGCCGGTCTGCGCCCGGCGCCGGGTCTCGAAGCTGCAGACCGACCCGCTGATGCACGCGAAGCGGCAGCGCGCATCCACCGCGGCGTGGTACAGCGCGGTGTAGCCGCCGTACGAGTGGCCGGCCACGCCCACGCGCTGCGGGTCGAGTCCGGTGGCCTGCAGCAGCACGCTCAGCGCACGCTGCGCGTCGTCGAGGCATTTGCGCATCAGCGTGTCGCCATCGAGCAGGCGCCAGCTCATCGCGCTGTAGTGCTGCAGCCAGTCGTAGTGATCCGGCTCGACGCCGCTGACCGCCGCGCGCCGGTCCTCGAACGTGATCGCATCCGGTGCCAGCACGGCCAGACCGCGCCGCGCGAGCGCCGGCCCGAAGGCCTGGAACGGGTCGCCGACCAGGCCTGCCACCTCGCTCTTGCCGAAGTGGAACTGCCCGTTGTGCTGGTGGAAGACCACGACCCCGCCGCTCGGCTCGCGACCCTGCGGCGTGAACAGGAACGCGGGAATGTCGTCGCCTTCGAGGCCCGTGTAACCGATGCGCGTCCGGTCGTAGCCATCGGCGCTGTGGATCTCGTGCCGGTCGAACGCCACCGGCGCTGGTGTGGCGAGTCCGAGGCGTTCCCTGAGCCAGCGTGCGGTGTCCGTCATTGATGCTGAGGATAACCGCGCGACACGATCCGAAGCTCGGCTTTCGAGCTTGAGGCCCTCCCCCGCTTGCGGGGGAGGGTTGGGTGGGGGCAAAGAGTCAGGCGCAAGCAACAGCTCGAATCCAGGCTTGCCTGCGTCAAACGCCGCCCTATTCCACTTCAGTCGGATCGTTCGCCCCCATCCCCGCCTCCCCCCGCGCGCGGGGGAAGGCGCAAATCTGGACGCCGATCAGACCTTCAGGACGGTTGCACCACCACCGGCGCCGCGAAACGCGGGCCGAGGTTGGCGGGGCCGTAGACCGAGTCGTCGAGGTCGTGCGCACTGCCTGAAGACGCGGCTTCCTCGTCGCGGAACTCGCCGACGATGCGCACGATCTCGTCCTCGATCGCGAAGAACGCGTCGAGCACCGTCGGGTCGAAGTTGATGCCGCGCAGGTCGCGCATCATCGCCATCGCCTGTGCATGCGGGAACGCAGGCTTGTAGCAGCGCCGGTTGATGAGCGCGTCGTAGACGTCGGCCACGGCCATGATGCGGCCCGACAGCGGAATCGCGTGGCCCTTCAGCCCGGCCGGATACCCGCTGCCGTCCCACTTCTCGTGATGGGTCGCAGCGATCTCCGCGGCCACCGAAAGGAAGTTGTCGCCGTCAATGTGGCGCGAGGTGCTGAGGATGATGGTCCGGCCGAACTCGGCATGCCGGCGCATCTGCACCCACTCGTCTTCGGTCAGCGGGCCGGGCTTGAGCAGGATGTGGTCCGGCACGCCGACTTTGCCGATGTCGTGCAGCGGCGCGGACAGGAACAGCAGGTCGATGTAGGCATCGGTGAGCACGTCGGCGTACTGGCCGCTGTCGCGCAGACGGCGCGCGATCGCGCGCACGTAGTGCTGGGTGCGCTTGATGTGGGCGCCGGTTTCCGGGTCGCGCGTTTCGGCGACCGCCGACATCGATTCGATGGTCACCTGTCGCGCGTTTTCCAGCTGCCGCCGCCAGCGGCGCGCATGACGCTGCTGCATCGCGAAGCGCACCGCGAACGCGGCGACGAACACGGCCGAGACCACCAGGGCCGGCGCGGCGACCGGCAGCACCAGACCGCTGTGGACGAACGCGGCGTACGCCAGCAGGCCCAGACCCAGCACCACGCCCAGTGTCGTGAGCGCCAGGGTCAACAGACTGCGACCGGCGATCAGCAGGCCACCCTGTACCAGCGCGAGCAGCAGTCCCAGCATCAGCGCCGCCGCGGTGCCCCATTCGGGTGCGCGCAGCGTGCGGTTGTCGAGGATGTTCTGCATCAGCGCCGACTGCACTTTCGAGCCCGAGAACGCACGACCGAGCGCAGTCGCGTGCCGGTCGCCGAGACCCACCGCCGACGAGCCGATGACAACGATGCGCCCCTGCAGATCCTGCGCGGCGTGCCGGCCCGCCAGCACGTCGACCGCCGGGATGCTGGGGTAACGCTCGGGCGCGCCGTCGAAGCGCAGCAGTGCGCGGCCCTTGCGATCGAGCGGCACGGTATGGGGCCCGATCACCAGCGAGGCGCCGTCACGATCGGCCCGGATCTCGCCCGCGGGCACGCCCAGCGCACGCATCGTCGTGGCCAGGGCGAGACTCGGTTGCAGCACGCCGCGGTACTCGACCAGCAGCGGCAGACGCCGCAGCATGCCGTCGTCGTCGACGCGCATGTTGACGAAGCCACTGGCACGGGTCTGTTCGCCGATCGGGCCGACGTTCTCCAGCACGCCGTGCGCGCTGTCGAGCTGCAGCGCCTCGAGCGCGCCCTCGAAGCCGACGCCGGGACGCGTGGGCGCGGCTTCAGCGGTGGCGTGATCGAAATAGAAATAACGCGCGCCCACCACCCCGGCCTGCGCCATCGCGTGGCCCAGGTAGCCGTCGTTGTCGAGCAGCCCCTCGGGCACACCGGTGATGGCGACATCGAGGCCGAAATCGCGCTGGAAGGTCTTCTGGATGTCGGCCAGCGACACGCGGTCCGCCTCGGGCAGCAGTACGTCCAGCGCGATGGCCTTCGGCTGCCCCGCCGCGATGCGCTCGATCAGTCCGGCCAGCCGGTAGCGCGGCCACGGCCACTGGCCGACGGCCGCCAGACTGACGTCGTCGATGTCGACGACCAAGGTCGCCGGCGCCGGCACGTCGCCGGCGGTCGCACGCATCAGGCCGTCGAGCACGGCGTTGTCGAGTCGCTCGATCGGCGCGACACGCAGCAGGCCCGCGATGCCGATCACCACCGCCAGCACCAGCCCGATCGCCAACACCAGCAGGTCCTGCCGGCGGCTCTGTCCGGCCGCCAGTCCCGGTGGCTGCGCGCGTGCGTCTACGCGCGGCATGCATCGCACTCCGCGTCTGTCGAGAGCCGCGCGGCGGCGGGCCTCACAGGATCTGGATCTCCGCGCGTCGGTTGCGCGGCTCGGGTTTGCCGGGCGGCGTGGGCACCAGCGGCGACTTGTCGCCGAACCAGTCCAGCTGCATCGGCAGGTCCGGGTCGATCTTGCGCAGCATCGCCGCGACCGCGCGGGCCCGCTCGGCCGACAGCTGCAGGTTGTAGGCCGGCGCGCCCGCGGAATCGGCGTAGCCGAACACCGTCACTTCGGTCGGCAGACGCTCGCGCACCGCGGCCAGCACCTCGGGCAGCTTGCGCCGCGATTCGGGGGTGAGTTCCATGCTGTCGAACAGGAAGTTCAGCACGAAGCTCAGCGGCGGCTTGGGTTGCGCGTCCAGCAGAGTGCGGTGCCGCGCTTCGAACGCATCGCGCGTTTCCGCGCGCGTGGCCTGCGCCGGTGCGCCCGAGGTCCCGGCATCCACCCGGCCGTAGGCCTGGTCGAGCCGCTGCTCGCCGTGGGCGTTGTGCACGACCACCGCGCCCACCTTGCCGTCGTGATCGGGCAGCAGCGTCACGCGCGTCGGCGCGGCCGAACAGGCCGACAGCAACGCTGCCGCGAGCACCAGCGCGACCGCGCGCCAGGACACCGTCGTCATGTCAGTCGGCCTCGATCAGGAAGCGCGTGCCGCGCACGCCGACCGTGGCCTGCGGCGTCTCGACCTTGACCGATTCCGGTGCGAGCCGGCCGATCTTGCCGGACTCGTAGATCGCCGAGCCCTTGTCCATGTACATCGAGAACGCGTAGCGGTTGGCCTTCGGTTCGAACACGTAGTCGCGCACGCGCACGTCCGCACTGCCGCCCAGCGTGAGCATGGTGCCGTCGCGGAACACGATCGATGCGGTGGCACCGGGTGCGGTCACGATGCGATCGGCGACCTGCAACTGCGTGCCCGCCTCGGCCGTGCGCGTGGCCGAGGCCTGCACGATGCTCACGGTGCCCGAGACGCCCTTCACCAGTCCCACGTGCGACTCCGTCGCGGCCGCCGGCCACGCGCAGCACGCCAGCCAGACGGCTGCGAGCAGCGCCAGAATCTTGGACATCGGATGTTCCCCTGTTGGTGTTCTGCCGGCCGGACCGCGCGGCGCAGCTCCGCTGCGTCCCACCTCCGGCGCCCCCTGTTGCCGCTCTCGATCACGATAACGGCAGCGCGCCGGGATACTACAGAGAAGCGCCGTGATGGCCGCTTCACCTGCCGCGCCGCCCGACGGACGGCATCGCGTGCGAGACGACGGTCACAGATAAGTGCGCAGCGCGCTTCGCGGGCCCAGCCCCCTCAACGCTTGCGGAACACCACCACGTGCTGCCAAGGCAGGCTGGCCGCCGTGCGTTCCCAGACCAGCGGATGCAGCGCCGCCTCCTTGCGGATCTGCGCCTCGCTCATCTTGTGCAGCGGCTTGATCGGGACCGTCTCGTCTTCCGCCCGGTACTCGACGAACACCAGCCGCCCACCCGGCTTCAACGCGCGGACCAGCGCCTGCAGCACCTCGTGCGGATATTCCAGCTCGTGGTAGACGTCGACCATCAGGGCCAGGTCCACCGATTCGGGCGCCAGCTTCGGATCGGCGACCTGCGCCTGCACCGGCACGATGCCCGCCAGTCCGGGTTGCGCAGCCAGCTCCCGCAGCATCGCGACCATCTGCGGCTGCACATCCACCGCATAGACCTTGCCGCCTGGCGCGACCAGCGGCGCCATGCGCCGTGCGTAGTAGCCGGTGCCCGCGCCGACGTCGGCGACGGCCATGCCCGGCTGCAGACCGAGCTCCTCCAGCAACACGCTGCCGCGCTCTTCGCGCTCGCGTTCCTCGCGCTCCAGCCACGCCGCGCCCTGCCAGCCCATGACCGCGGAGATCTCGCGGCCCTGGTAGACCTTGCCGATGCCGTCTGCGCTGCGCCGGACGGTCGTGTAGACCGACGCGTCGGCCGACACCTGCTCGGCCGCAGGTGCCGCCGCGACCGACGACGGCGGCGCGGAGCACGCGGCGCCCGTGGTCAGCAACAGTCCGAGAACGGCGAGTGACAGCATCTGGCGCATGACCGGCTCCGCATCGACCGCAGAAAGCGCGGCCTGTCCACGCTAAGTGGCCCGGCGCCAGCAGGCGGTGACGGCCGCCGCGTTCATCGTCCGAACAGACGCAGCGCGTTGGCGCTGCGGATCTTCGCCTTCTCCTCGTCCGTCAGCGCCAACCGTTCCAGCGCCTCGACCGTGGCGCCAAGGCCGATCTGCGGATAGTCCGATCCCAGCAGCACGTGATCGATACCGACATTGCGCAGGGTCCACAGGAATTCCGCTTCCATCGGCGAGCCGGCCACGACGAGCACCGTCGCCGAGATGTCGAAGTACAGATTCTCGAAGCCGAAGCCATCGGCCGTGCGCGCCAGCGCCAGCACGTTCCAGAAGCGGAAGTTCAGCCCGCCGATGTGGGCGAGGATGAAACGCGTCTTTGGCACGCGCACGACCAGGTTGAACAGCTTTTCGCTGTCGCCCGGCAGGATGTTCGCGTTGTCGAGCAGCACCGTCATGTCGAGTTCGCCGGCACGACGCACCAGCGCCTCGACGCGGGAATCGGACACGTCGAAGCCCTGCGTGTGCGCGTGCAGCTTGAGCACGCGCACACCGGCCGCGGCCACCCGCGCCAGTTCGGCCATCGCGGCGTCGCCCTCGTAGGGATGGACCGTCGCGATCGGCACCACATCGGCATGCGCGGCCGCCAGCGCGATGATCCGGTCATTGCCGGCGCGCACCTCTGCCAGCTGCCCGACGCGCGCCTGATGCGGACCGCCGAACCACATCGCACCCACGCCCGACAGCTGCAGCCCCGCGGCGCGCACATCGTCGCGGTACTGCTGCAACGACGTCTCGCCTTCGCGCAGGTGCACGTGGACGTCGAACACGGGACCGGCCGACCAGACCGGCGACGCGGCAAGCAGACAGAGCGTCAGGGCGAGTGTGCGCAGCATGTGGAGTCTCGGTGGCAGGCGGCCGGGTCATGGCAGGGTGCCATGAATTGGCGGTGGACGTGGTTAGGCCCCGCGCTTATGGAACGGGCATTCGACTCGCACTGCCCTCACCGGTCGCGAAGGTCGATGCACATGCTTGTCTGAGCCCTCCCCCGAGTGCGGGGGAGGGTTGGGTGGGGGCAAAGGGTCCGATCGCGGCTTGGTTCGCGCTCCGACACTCCCAACTCTTGCGGCAGCTCGTTCCCGCTGCGAACTGACCGTCTGCCCCCATCCCGGCCTTCCCCCGCAAGCAGGGGAAGGAGCAAAGCGCCGGGTCTCAATCACCACACGCGCGCGCTTGAAGCCCTCCCGACATGCGGGAAACGAGCAGTGCGCCCGGCTACGCCTCCACCGCGAACACACTCAACCCCGACGGCAGACTCTTCGCCTCGTACATCGCCGCATCCGCGGCGCGCAGGTAGTCGTCGCTTGTTCTCAGCTGCGGATGACTGCTCACCAGGCCGATGCTCGCGCCGGTGAGCACGGTGTGCGTGCCGATGCGGTACGGCGCCGACAACGCGGCGGCAATCTGCCGGGCGCGTTCGGCCGCGTCGACGGGGCCCACCGATTCCAAGAGCACATTGAACTCGTCGCCGCTCATGCGCGCGACCAGATCGACCGCACGCACGCTGCTTTCGAGCCTCCGTGCGACCTGCTGCAGCAACTGGTCGCCGACGTGGTGACCCCAGGTGTCGTTGACCAGCTTGAAACCGTCGAGGTCCAGCATCAGCACGGCGAACATCGTGGGATCGCCTGCGACCGATGCGCCCTCCCCCGCTTTGCGATGCAGCGCGATGGCGTGTTCCAGGCGGTCGCGGAACAGCGGCCGGCCCGGCAGATTGGTCAGCGCGTCATAGGAACTGCCGCGCTCGGCGAGGTCGCTCAGCGAGCCCGCCATGCGCACCGCGATGCCATCCTCGAACTGCGCGACGCCGCGCCAGTTCACCCACACCAGTCGTCCCGACCCGTGCCAGGCGCGGAAATCGACCGAAAAATTCGGGCTTTCGCCCGACAGGTGCCGGCGGTACGCCGATTGCACGCGCGCATGGTCGTCCGGGTCGATCAGCTGCTGCAGGAACTGCCAGCCGTCCGCATGCACATCGCCGGTCCCGGCCAGTCCGAGGATTGCGTAGAAGCGCGCCGACACGTGCAGCACACCGGTGCGCAGATCCCAATCCCAGATGCCGTCGTTGGAGCCGCGCGTGGCCAGCGCGTAGCGCTCGTCGGAACGCAGCAGCTCGAGTTCGGCGGCCTTCTGCCGGGTCACGTCGATCATCAGGCCGATCATGCGGTTGGGCCGTCCCGGCTCGACCACCGTGCGGCACAGGTCGCGCACCCAGACCACGTCGCCGGAACGCGCGATCAACCGATAGCTCATCTCGTAGGCGTAGCTGTGCGTCGCGTTGTACGCCGCATCGTCGATGACCAGCGCGGCCTGCAGATCGTCCGGATGCACGCGCGAGCGCCAGAAGCCCGGATCGGCGCGCCATTCCTCCACGGTGAAACCGAACAGGCGCTCGACCTGCGGACTGAGGAAGGTGTTGCCCACGCCGCGTTCGGCTTCCCAGACCACGCCGTCGATGGTCTCCAGCAGCCGCAGGAAGCGCTGGCGCACTTCCACCAGCACCTGTTCGGTGACATCGGCCACTTCCAGCAGCACACCCTGACGGCTGAGCACGCGATCGGCCGCGTCGGTCTCGGGCTGCAGCTGCAGGCGCATCCAGCGGTAGTCGCCATCGGCGAACCGCAAGCGGAACACCGGCATGCCCGAGCGCAATGTCGGGTTGTCGTCGGGATGCACGAAGTCCAGCAGCGACCGGCCCAGCGCGTCGTCGACGGCGTGGCCGGTCAGCCTCTGCCACGCGGGATTGAGATACGTGACCGTCCACAGCGCGTCCGTCTGCACCACCGCGTCCGGCAGCAACTGCAGCAGGTGTGCCGATGGCGTGGGATGGGCGGGCATGGGGGCGATATGGTCGCGCAAGCGCGCGCGCCCGGCCAGCACGGGGAACGCGCGGCGTCGACGGACCGCGCCGGGACGATCCGCGCGCTACGCGGTGATCTCGCCAAACGTATCGAGCACCTCAGGGCATCAGGTACGGACCGACGTCCTGCGCTTGACGCTGCCGATCGGTGGCCAGCAGTTCCTTGAGGATGGCCGTGTGCCCCTGCCCGGCTAGGACCAGCACCCGCTTTCCGGGCGTCGCGACGCGTTGCACGTTGGCATACATGCGGAAGTTGCGGTGCCACCAGCTCGCCGCGGCATCGGCGCCGGCGAAGCTGCCGCCGGCGTCCAGATCGTTGGTGACGAGATAGAGGTCGCGGTTTTCGCGGTCGCGCGACGGATCGTTCGTCAGCTGCAGCAGTTCGCCCAGCGACAGCGTCGCCTGCTCGCGGTTCTCGCGCGTCGTCAGGCCGGCGAAGGTCGCATCGAGCGCGCGCTTGCGCTCGGGCGCATGCGTGCCGAGGTACGCGAACATCGGTTCCGAGTTCCACTGCACCTCGCCCTCGTCGAAACAGGTGACCTGCGACAGACCGGCGGCCTTGGCCACGCGGAATCCGATCTGCTGGGTCTCGTTGACGTCCAGCGGCGCGCGACCGGCGCGCCAGGCCTGGAAGGCGCCGTCGTAGCGCGCCTGCATCGCGGGCGTGCACTCCACCAGCACGTGCGTGGGCGCGAACGCGGCGAGCCGCGATGCAAGCCCTTCGAGGTAGGCCTGGTTGGCGGGCGTCGTGACATCGGCCACGTCCGACTTCACCACGTCCAGTCCCGGGTTGGCGAAGTGGAAGGTGCCCAGCAGCATCACCTGCGCCGGCGGCGCGGGCTCGGCCGCCATGGCCTGCGCTGCGAGGCACAACAGCAGCAACGCGGAGGCGATTCGAGTGGACTTCATGGCAACGGGGCCCCTTGGCAACGCGGCCCGCGACGCAGTGCCGCAGGCTCGGCGGAAGCGACGTTAGATGGGCCGGCCACGCAGCGGCACGTGCCGGAAGTGGGGCCGACTTCTCACCGGACGCGTTGCAGTCCGACGCCGCCGGTGGACTCCCGCGCGCGTCAAGACCTCAGACGCGCCCGAGCCGACGCGCCGTTTCGGCCGCCGTCTGCAGCACGCCGACGTAGTCCGTCTGTGCGCGTGGCGCCCGGTCTGCGGCGTTTTCCAGTCCTTCGACATAGGCCGCGGCCAGCGTGGACGCGTTGAACTGGTCGGCCAGTTCGGCCATCGAACGCGTCACCGCGTCCTGCAGGTGGAACCGCACGTTGACGCCCTTCTGCGCTTCGTGGGCGAGATCGACGACGCGCAGCAGGTGCGGCGTCACGAGGCCGACGACGGTGGTTCTCATGGTGCAAACCCAAATCCGGAAGCTCGGAAGACTAGCCGGCGCGCCGTCGCAAAAACTGCGCGTCCGCGCACATTCCGGAATCCGCGCGATGACGTGCGCAGCGCGGCCCGCAAACAGGTCAGTCGCGAGCCTTCTGCAGCCGCGCCTTCAGATCCGCGAACGGGTTGGACGTGGCCGCGGCCGGCCGGTCCTCGGCATCGCGCGCACTGACGCCGGTGTGGTCGAGCTGGCGGGAATGCTCGTTGTCGTGGCAGTACACGCACAGCAATTCCCAGTTGCTGCCGTCGGCCGGGTTGTCGTCGTGATTGTGGTTACGGTGGTGCACCGTCAGCTCGCGCAGATTGGCCCGCGTGAACTCGCGCGCGCAGCGGCCGCAGATCCACGGATACATCTGCAAGGCCCGCTCGCGATAGCCGCTGTTGCGCTGCTCGGCCGCGCGCCGCGCGTCGGCGACGATGCGGTCGAGTCTGGTCGGGTCCGGGATGGTCATCGCCGCAGTCTAAGGCCGCGCGCCGATTTGAGGCCGGATCGTGGGTGCCCCCAGAGCGCGGAGACATGCCACGTGTGGGAGCAACAGACTGGCTGTTCCGGCCGCGGCGATGAACGGCAGCTCGCCAAGCGTCGGCCCAAGCGCATCGCCTCGGGCGCACCCCAGTAGTGCGCTCACACGGCAGCCCCTAGCCTCGCGCACGAAGCTCCGCGCCACGCGGATCACCGGGAATTGCGATGACCATTGACGCCACGCGGGCCACCAACATCCTGAGCGAGCACTACGCTCTCTTCACCCAGGCCTCGAACGACAACGGCCTGCTGCCGGACACGAAGATCAGCATGGACGATCTGCGCGCGGTGGCCGAGAACAGCCAAGGCCAGTTCCCCGCCGAGGTCGTCGAGGCGGCGCAGTTCCTGCTGTCCAGCACTGCGGCGCGCAGCTTCCTGGATGTCGGCGCGGGCAAGGGCGACGTCGATGGCACGATCAGCCGAGCGGACATCGACGGCGCCCTGGTCACCATCGAGGCAGGCGGCCTGGAGCAAGCGTTGCTGGATACCGCAGCCGGGCGCGGCGGTGCCGACGGCTATGTCGGCGGCATCGACCTGCAGGCGGCTCAGACGGATCCCGGCATTCCGCAATCGCTCAAGGACGCATTGCAGCAGCTGCCGCCGGACCTTCCGCTGCAGACCCAGCTGCGCACCGTCTTCGCCCTGCGCAACCACGCGGACGATCCTCTGGCGACCGAGCAGCTGACCACGCTCACCGGTTCGCAGGCCTTCCAGAATCTCGACGAATCGCGCCAGGCGCAGGTGCTGGCCCTGTTCGGCGGCACCAATGCGGTCTCGGCCGCCGCACGCCTCGATCTGATCACCGGTGGCATCGATCTCAACAGCGCCGCCTCGCTGGAACGCTATCTGCTGACCGAAGCCCGACCGGTGGACAAGTGGCGCGATGCGATGCCGACGTCCGGCGTGCCCGATGCGCAGCGCATGGACTACACGGTCGGCGGCCCGGAGACGATCGAATACGACTTCCCGTCGGGCACCCAGCCGAACACGACCGAGCGCCTGCCGGCGCTGCGCTACACGGTGGAAGTGGATGGCCAGTCGATCGAAGTGATCGTGCCGCGTGAACTCGACACGGGCACGTATTCGTACCCGACCGTCGAGCAGATCGCCAAGGGTCTGGCTGCGCAGCCCTCGGCATCGCTCGAGGCCACCGACCGTGTGGTGGTCAACCCCGCGACACCGCAGGAAACGGACGCCAACGGCAACGTGGTCGACTCCGGCGCCGACATGTACGCCGGCGGCGGCACCATCGGCATCAATCCGCACGACACGAGCAATCCGCGCGAGCAGCGCGATTTCGACTTCACCTTCCTGCACGAGACCGCGCACCTGGTCGACCAGCCGTGGCAGGTCGCCGGTCTTGCCATCGAATGGAACCTGGCCGTGCAGCGCGACAGCGTTTTTTCGACCCACTACGCCGACGATCGCTACGTGACCTCGGGCGGGTCCACCATCGATCCTTCGCTGGCCGTCGATCCGGGCGAGGACTTCGCCGAGACCTACATGATCTACCACCTGGTCAAGGGCACACCGGACGAAGCGCAGATGCGCGCATTGATGCCGGAGCGGTTCGAGATCCTCGACCGGATGTACGGCTGAGGGCGTGACGCGTGACGGCGTCAGACCGTCGCGCGTGACGCAGCAGCTGATCGCGGTGGCTCCACCCGACACGTCATTCGCCTGATGGCGCGGGCTCGATGCCTGACGGCGAAGGTCACCCGCCATGTGCAATGCGGTGCCCGGCGCGCATCCGCTTCACGGCGCCTGGGCGGTTGCGCACCTAACGTGAGGTCACTTCCTCACGCACTAGGTCATCCCCATGCTCAAGTTTCTCGCCTCCACCGCTGGCGTCATCTTCCTCATCGGTCTGATCGTCGTGATCGGTCTGTTGATGCTGATCTTCTGACGTCGCGTGTGGCGCGGCGCGGCTGCACAGGTTGGTGCAGCACGCCGCTTTAGCGCGCATCGATCCAAGGAACCAACCTGCAGCGCGTCGCCGCGCTGCAGGTTCTTCTTTGGCACGCACCGTCATCGAACTTCCAAGGCGCGCGAGACTCACGCGAGTCGACAGCCCCAGGCGCTACCGTTGCGGGCATCTGACCGGAGACGCGCCATGTCGAGTGATGCCGCAAACGTTCTGCTCGAAGCCAATGCTGCCGTGTCGCGCGGCGACCATGCCGGCTTCCTCGCCCATTGCACCGACGACGTGGTCTGGCATTTCGTCGGCGATCGCACGATCACCGGCAAGGAGGCGATCCGGCGCTTCATGGACGAGACCTACGTCAATCCGCCGGAGGTGGTGGTGGACCGGCTGATCGCCGATGGCGAACATCTGGTCGCGATCGGCACGATCACCTTCATCGCTGCCGACGGCACGCGCACCACATCGGACTACAGCGACGCCTGGCGTCTGCGCGACGGCAAGCTCGCCGAGTTGCATGCCTTCGTCATCGAGCGGACGTGATCGGTCCGATTGGTTGAGCGGTACCGGCCAACGCACGTGGCACCGCAAATCGATCAGTCCCCGCCCTTCGCCGCGCGGCTTGCCGCGAACTCGGGGAAGGTGTCCTCGAGCGAATCCTTGTCCGGCAGGATGTAGAACACGCCGCCCTTCGCGAAGGTGGGCTGGACGACCAGCTCGTAGAAGCCGGTGTCGACGTTGATGCAGCCGTGGGTGACACGGTTGTCGTCGGGCGTGGGGGATGCCAGACGCTCCGCGCGACGCTCGGCCGGCGTCCCGCTTGCCGTGGGGTGCAGCGAGACCGCGGAGTCGTAGTCCACCCAGAGCACGCGCCCGGCGTCGATCGACGGGCCGTAGCCGCCCACGAAACGACCGGCCGGCGTGGTGCGGTCCCGTCCCGGAATCTCGCGCAGCGCAAGTCCGGCGATGCCGGGCGCCGCATGGTCGCCGACCGCCGAGCCGAACAGTCCCGGCGCGGCGCCACGCAGTTTGCCGTCGCCGCCGAACACCAGCACCTGCGCAGCGGCCTTGTCCATCACCATGAAGGGGTAGCCGTGGTTGTCATCGGCGGCGATGACCCAGCCGGCCAGCTCGATCACCGTGTCGGAGACATCCTGGCCGGGCGGCAGCTGATTGGCCGACGCGCCGACCGGTTGCGCCACGGCGTCGTCGGCCATGGCCGTGCCGACGCTGGCGGACGAGAACGCGAGCAGCAGAGCGGTGTGGAAGACCCGCATCGCAGGGTGTGTGGACGTGGCGATGGGACAACTCCTCATCAAGACGGGTGGAACACCGGGACCCGCGGCCAGGGATGCCGACGGGTCCCGGTTCGATCAGATCAACCGCGCGGCGTGCGACGCGGCGCCGTTTCGAGCTGCTGGACGCGACGTTCCATCTGATCCAGGCGCTGGTTGGCCTGCGTCGCGGACTGGTTGGCGGCTTCGGCACTCTGCGCGGCGCCCTGCACGCGCGAGTCAAGCGAATCCAGGCGCGAATCGATGCGTGCGAAGTCTTCCTTGTAGGTGGCGCAGCCACCGAGGCCCACGGCGGCGACGAGTGCCAAGCCGATCATCTGTGCCGTCTTCTTCTGCATGTGTGTCAGCGACATTGCGGTTCTCCTGCTTCGGGGGAGACCGGAATATAGCGGCGTTTTCACGAACTGAATTGTGCGCCTTCAGGCGGAATTGGAGTACGTGCACGGCGCGTGAAAGCGCGTGGAATCCAGCTGCTTTCCATCATTTCGGCGAACAGGAAAAAACAACTGGGGCGCGCCCTAGGTGTGGCTAATTTGAATCCGTGTTTGGACCGTAGCGGGCCTGTCGCAACGGTGCAATTGGACATGGGCCGGCTCGCCCGACACACACCCTGCACCGCACCCTTGAGGTGACGCCAGGTGAACACAGTACGTTCGCACCGTCGTGGCCCTTGCTGATCGCTATGGCGCGAGCGTGTTGCTGGATCCGAAGGCCTGCGCCGACAGCCGTGCGAGCTTCGCTGGATGACGGATCGCGTAGATGCCGGTGATGTGGGACCCGTCGGTATCGATCCACAAGGCGCCCGCGAGCGCATCACCCTCTCTCCAGAGCAGAGCCGGCATCCCGTTGAGTGTTCCAGGCTCGTACCTGGTAGTGGCGGGCAGTTGCTGAGCGATCTGCAGATAAAGACGTGCCAGGCGATCAGCGCCTACAAATGGGCGCAGCGATGCGCGCACCACGCCTCCGCCGTCACTGATGTGGACGGCGTCCTCCGAGAACAGGGCCCGAAGACGTTCGAGCGTGGGCTGCGCCATCGCCTCCATGAAGCGATCGAGCATTCGCACGTGTGCACCTGGCGCCACGTCGAAGCGCGGACGGCCTTCGCGCATGCGGGTCTTGGCGCGATGCGCACGCTGTCTGCATGCGTCTTCGGCGATGCCCAGGATGTCCGCTGCCTCCCTGTGGCTGTAATCGAAAACGTCATGCAACAGGAACGCTGCGCGCTCCTCGGGACTCAGACGCTCCAGAAGCAAAAGGAAGGACAGCCTGAGTGACTCGTCGCGCTCCTGAGCCAGGTCGGGCTGATCAGCCTCGGAAGCCAGGGGCTCGGGCAACCAGGGACCGACGTACTGCGCCCGTTCGGCCTTCGCACGACGCAGGCGGTCGAGCGACAGCCGTGTCGTCACCGTCACCAGCCACGCCTCCGGATCCTCGATGGCTCCCGGATCTTGGGACGCAAGCCGGATCCACGTGTCGTGGATCACGTCTTCGGCGTCTGCGTGGGCCCCCAGCATCCGGTACGCGATGCCGAAGAGACGCTCACGGTGATGTTGAAAGGTGGTGGTGGTCGTGTCCATCCGGCTCTCCTGTATCCAGCAAGGACGCAGATCCATGCCACAACGTGACAGCGCCCCAACCCGCACGTGGATGCTGATCATCGAGGCCGGTTGGGCGGTCGGCAACAGCTGCAGAACATTCCGCTCCCGAAGCCATCAGGGCAGTCATATGGCCTGTCACGGAATGGAACCCTCGCGCGTCTTCTCGATGAAAGGCACGCACTCCGCATGCCTCTTACAACAACAAGCAGGAGTTTTATCTTATGAAGCGTGCTAACTGGTTCGCAGCCTCTCCCGAAGGTGCCAAGGCTGTCGCCTCGCTGCACCACTTCATTACAAACGGCACGTCACTGCCGGAAAAGCTGATCCACCTGGTGTTCCTGCGGGTGTCGCAGATCAACGGCTGCGCGCACTGCATCGACGTTCACACCCGCGACCTGCTCAAGACGGGCATGTCCGTAGAGACAGCCGTGCTGATCCCGGTCTGGCATGAGGCGCAGTACTTGTTCACTGAACGAGAGCGCGCGGCCCTTGCGTGGAGTGAAGAGATCACGAGGATCGGCGATACACATGCGTCGGACGAAGCGTATGCCGCAGCATCCGCGGTCTTCTCTGAAAAGGAACTGGTTGAACTCACACTTACGATCGCGACGATGAACGCGCTCAATCGTATGGGAGCGACCTTCCGTATGAAGCCACACGCGAAGCCCGACTTCTGAGCTGCAGTTTCATCTCGCACAGCCGGATTGCCGGAAAGCCGGAAGTACAGAACGGTGCCAGATCCACCTTTTTTTCCTGGCACCGTTGTCTTTCATCAGGCAATCAGCGCAAGCGTTTAGAGCGAGGCATCGTGCACCCGGGGCAAATGACGCTGCATTCTTGTCCGCAATGCCGCCTCGCGGATCTGCTCGCTTCACCTTCGGAGTCCGGACGTTAAGCCCAAGCGCTTCTTCTATAGCCGGAAACAACAGCCGCACATCACGGACGCTCACGCGACCAGCAGGTGCTCTCAGGCAGCGACCACGTTCATGCCATCGTAGTCGGCGATCTCGAACTGCTCGGCGATCGCATAGAGCGCTTCCACCCTCGCCTGCAGCGATTCCGGAGTGTGCTGCTCCAGCTTGTCCACCTGCAGGTAGAAGAACGGATCCTCGTCGCCATCCGGCTCGGTCACGCCGACCACCGTATAGCCCAGCGACTCCATGTGCCGCGCCACCGGAAGCAGCGCACTGCCATCCTCGTCGACGAAGAAAAACGACCAGCGACAGACCTCGTCGATGCTCCAGTCCTTGCCCGCCTCGATGTTCTTCTGCCGCGTATCGGAGAAGAACGCCTGCATCATTTCCAGTGTCATCATGAAACCGGGCACGCCGTGTTGGCGCCTGGATCTGGCGCAGGGCGAGTATCGGACATCAGCTGATGCCTGCCTACCGAGGGCGTCACGGGTGACATTGTCGTAACCGGCTGGGGCTCCACCGTCCCTTGAGCCCGGGAAGCAGGGGTGACTCACAACCGACCGGACAAGTGAGCCTGACCCGGTTAGCCGCATGTCGCATCCCGCCCCCTTGACTGGCCGACGTCGCGACTTCCGCAGCGTCAGCCTGAGTAAGTGAACCTGGCACCGTTAATCCTGGCACCGTTATCCCTCCTGCTCATCGACCAAACAAGACCTCCGGTTACTCCCGTTACTCGCTCATCGGGGCAACCGCAACGACTGCGCTCGAAGAGGCCGTCGACCACCGTCTTCATCGATAATCGTCCATCCGTCGACCGGGGAGGCCTCCAGCACCGTAGTCTTGGGCTGCAATCCCCACCACCGGTCTTGCTTGACCGTCAATCGGTTGGTGCCGTCGAATTCAAGCGTGGTCGACTGCCATGTCACGGTCAGTGCGATAAGCCCGGCCGCCAGCAGCACGAGGAAGACCGTGCCGAACAGAGTGTCAAAAAACCTTCCGATTACGCTCTGACCGCCCGCCACTGGCGTGTTCGCGATGGCGCCTTGATCAACGTGTGCGTTCATTCATTTTTTCCTGAGTGGATTTCCGTGGTGCGCCGCTTCGACGGCGCGCGTAGCGCTCGCTCACATCTCGGGTGTGGAATGCCGCAGCACCTCCATCGCGGCATCTGCCTTGCGCTGGGACTCGCGGACTTCGGCGATCGTCGGCTTGGGGCGTGTGGCGTGCTCGACGCAGCGATCGACGCTCATGCCCGTACGCGGATCGCGTTCGATACAGAAGTTGTGGACCGCCGGAGTTGCCGAAACGACCGCGCGTGAAGGCGCCAATTGAGTGGTCGGTGTCGAGCGCTGCGACGCAGAGACGGTCGGCTTGCCGATGTCCTTCAGGCTTTCGCCCAGATTGCGGAAGCTGGCCTGGATGACCTGATAGCCAATCAGCATGATTGCAACGAAGGCGAACGCCTTCAGCAGCAGCGCTGTTGCGGTCGCCTTGGCATACGACTTCGCGGCCTTGCGCCCGGCAGGCACGGCGCGACTGATCGCGGCGTTCAACTGGTGTTCGCCGACCTGGGCGGCCAGTGTGTCGGCGGTGCGCGTTGCGACGGGCGGCGCGTCCGGCAGCGGGCCGAGCATGGCGCGGAGCTCGTCGCCGTCGATCAGTTGGACCTGAGCGTTCCTGGCGGCGGCTTCGATGGCTGCGCGGGTGAACTCGCCGCTGGTCACGACGATCGCGCCATCGGCCCTGGCATTGACCATCACGCCGATCAGTTGATGCACGTCGTTGTGCGGCACTTGGCACGCGTTCCAGTGCTTGACCTGCACCAGCACCAGCCGTCCGTCGCGCCGCAGCTCCAGATCGACACCGCCGTCGAATCGACCGGCCGTCGCGCCCGTCCCCACGTGTGTGACCTGATACCCCGCATCCCGGTAATACGCGGCGAGCAGATGCTCCAGCCGGTCCCACCGCACCGCTGTCAGCGCATCGTCCCCGACGATGCGCCACCCGCTTCAATCCTTGTCGCATGCCGTCCCCCTGACTGGCCTACGTCGCCGCTCGCGCGGCGTCATCCTAGATAAGTGAACCTGGCACCGTTAGCTTGCCGCACCGTTAGTCGTCACCCCAGATAAGTGAATCTAGCACCGTTAGCTACGATCATCGAATCAGATTGCGTTGAGCAAGCACGTACTGCTGCGTCACAGCACGGAACTTCAGCTCAAGCCGATCCAAGGTGCGTTCTATAGCGAAAAGGAGGTCTCCGCGAGCGTCGTTGCCAAAAACATCTTGCACCCAACAATCGCCTGGCATGTACTTTGAGCTCACTTCAACAAAATTGATGTACTCGGTGTACCACGAGGTTGCTGCAGGTGCAGTAGCACCATACAAGTAGTCCTTACAAGACTCGTAAAATGGCCTCACCGACGACCATCCAGCAGGAAGGCCACTAGTTGACGCCTCGCTCTCGTCAAGCAAATTATCAAGAGCAACTAGCGCTTGCCCTCGACTCATCAGCGCTCCACGCCGGATATCTTTTAAGAACTTCAAGACGTCATCAGGCTTGTCTGAAGTAATGATCTTTTCTCTAGTAGCACGGAATCCAGCAATGTAATCCGTGTGCGCCACCTCGACCCACGCATAAACAGGCGCAACGTGATTCTCAAATGTCAGCCGCTTCCGAGCCCGCGTTTCCTTATGAAAACTGGCGAGAGCCCGCAATGCACCGGTAACTAGCGCTTTTCCGGAAACCACCTCCATCTCGCCCCCTAAATATCAAAAACACTCATGAAATCCAAAAGGAAAAATTGCGCCCGGAAATAATCTCTGCCCACCTTTTCCTGCTTCATTTCAAGTTAAATTTTATCTGAGCCTTTTTTTGCATCGTCGTAACGATGCGCCACCCGCTTCAATCCCTATCGCATGCCGCCCCCCTGACTGGCCTAAGTCACCATTCACGCGGCGTCACCCTGGATAAGTAAACCTGACCCCGTGAGTTTCTACGCGCAGAACTCAGCCTCCTTTTCGCCTGTCTGACATTCTATATCCAATAGGAACCGGTTTAAACTTAGGCTTATCATCCTTCTTGGACTTTTCTCGCTTGACGACGCTCTTCCTCCTCTGAAAACGCCGCAGCTCCGCCACATCAATTGAGCAGTGGACGAAGAAATCGCTATCACCACCTTTCACCTTAACCACATCACGCTTAAAACCTTCAGCGAAAGGCATTCTAACTCTGCTGTCTCCGAATCTCCGATTGTTCACTTGGACCACAGCGGCATGCAAATCATGAGCTGCTGATTCCACCAAAAAATCAAATGTTTCGATGTCTTTATTCCACTCAATGACGAATAACGCGTCTACGCAACCTTGAAATCTGGACCTATTCTGAATTGTTGTCAGATCGCTACAGATAAGAACGCCCATGGCAAACTCGCCATGACAGTAAACTGGCCGCCTAGACCCGGCATCGCCAGCTAATAAATACTTCTTTCCTAAATGCTTTACATTTGCAGACTCTTCATGGGAAAGATCAATCTTTGGCTGTAGAAAGCAAACATTTCCTCTACGTCCGTAGAAATCTGTTGCGAGAGAGACAAGCACATCATTTCTATACTCATCACCGTTGCCACGAGTCTCCACACCTGCTACGAATGAGATTCCTGCTCTTGAGAGCTTGGCTGCGATATCCAAAGCCCACCAATAAGGAATCGACAGCTCCGGAAAAACAATGTAGTTCAAATCCAAAGAGCCGCGAATCATGTCGTTAACAATTTTTCGCGTTGCAAGATACCTATCAAGCGAGTGATCCGGCATCCCTTTAACTGCGGAAGCCCATTGATCGTCTGTGACTTTGATACTTGGCACAGCAATCTTCGCTTGCAGCCCTTGCTCACTTGGAACATTCCAAACTCGCTCTCCAGCTTCATCTTCAGAAAGGAAACGGTAGTTCCTATAATCTGATCTGACGTAGCCACCCCTAACGGCCCACAACAAGCTCTCAAGGCCGCCCGACTCTTCAAGAGCTTTTGGCACACTCAAAGACAGTTGCCAAAGCGCTGGAGGCCTTGTTGGGAAGGCGATTGCGGGCCAATAAGGCGCACTCAGAGACTTTTTAGCCTTATTCCGGTAGCTCCTAATGCGAGCCAGCGCCTTTTTAACGGAAATACTTGCTGGAAGCGGAGGCTGCACTTCCTTAGGAGACTCTGCGTACCAATAATCTTGGTAGCAGCGCCTACCTAGGTCAGAGAGCAAGAGTCTCTTGGAAATCTCCTTAATATGCTTTCCGTCAACAACCTCGACATCGGCTTCTGCAGCAAGCCCTTTCAAAAAATTAGTAAATTTTGAATTAAACTCAAAGGCGGCGACGGTGGAGCTCTCCAAAGCCGCCTGCACAAAGCCACGATAGTAATTCCGCCTAGCATGGAAGTACTTTGACAAATTTCTAGTTCCGGCGGTGGTCGTAGACTGCAGAACCTCCCCAATTCTTTCAAGCTGCCCGAGGATTAATCGAGCATCTGCGAAATCACGGCACGCAACCATCAATCCAAAAACCCTAACTATATAAGTATAGTAGTCAAAAAAACCGACAGGAGTGACCAAATACCTGCCCACAACTGCATAGAACTTTTTCCTCGCAAGTGTCCACTTCGGATCTTTATAGTCCAGATCACGAGCGTAAGCTTCAAAATCGCTAAGCAGCATTGAAAAGCCAAGACGCCTCAAGGAAACAGCTTCCGCTTTTCTTAAAGCATCCGCTTCCAATCTCGCATCTGGAGTAGCCAGCAGCGCAGACGCAAGCATCTCGGAATCATTATCTGGCAACTCTGGAAGCAACCTATACTCACTTGATTGCTTTCTTATCTGCTCTTCTACCTGCCCTACCAAATCCAAACCGTGCTCACCACTCAGAAAGAATATTTTCTGCTTTTTCGCTGAAAATATTATCTCACTATCTGTCGAATAGTTTAGCTTTAGCTTAAGTCCAGCCGGATTCGAAGTCTGGTCTAGCACCAAGTACTCATCCAAGGACCATCGCAACCACTTGATGTAGTCTTGGCCAGTAGAAATACCGGGATCTTCTGTAACGAGAATAATGTCGTCAGCATAGCGTCCGTAATGGATTGTCGATGGTAAAGAGCTGACTGCCTTGTCGAAATCGGCGAGAAGCACGTTGGATACTAACTTTGATATCGACAAGCCGACGGGGAGTGAGCCTTCCGGTCGATCTTTAGCCTCAGGGGTGCTTCGGTGCCACGTCTGCATGCTTTCGACAATAGCCTTACTGAAAGCAAGCTCATCTGGGTCAAGCTCTATCTCAAGCTTTTTAAAGAATGCGCTCTTTACCAAAAAATTAGGGGACACCTGGTGGTAAAAGGATTTTATGTCCATCGTAATTGCTACGATGGAGCGGCCATCGTTCAGTGAGCTTCTCATGGCCTCTAAAGCTTTTGACCGCCAAGCCCTGTAGCCCGAAAAGTAAGGCGCGAAAAGCTGATGAGAATCCTCGTTAAGCCTCCCTCGGCGACCGACGCGCTTCAAAGCGTGCGCAAAAGCCAACTTCCGATCAATTCTATCGTCGAACTTATGGCCGACTTTAATTATCCATAGTGCGCATACGACCTGATAATTTATCGAAGCAACAATGACGACTCTAAAATTCGCGGATAGCAACTTCCTCCCTTTATTCGAATTTATCCAGTCCCTGACAGGATCGAGAGTGGCAAAATGTATCTCTTGAGCTGAATTAGAAGCGGGGACATCGACGCTTTTGGGCTGGTAAGAGAAGACTCCTAAGAACGACTTGGACTGTGCCCAAGAGAAGTCCTTCTTTAGCGATGCCAGAAGCGACTTTAGATTGGCTTCAAGGTTGATCTCATACTCGGCATAAGCAAGTGAATGAAAGTGCCCTCGGTCATAGTAAGCATCAGCCTTTGATTTTCGATAAGCCTTATACAGATCTCCGAGACTCACGCCCTGCAATCCATTGACCGCCACTCTTCCTCCCTGAGCTTGGGCTCGACTTTAGTGTTAACTAGACGCAGTCTAAAATTGAAATCAGCTAAACTTTATGCGACAACCTACATATTTCGCCGATATTCTCCACCCACGTCATACAACGCATGACTGATCTGCCCCAGACTGTGCGTCTTGACCGCTTCCATCAGCGCCGCGAACACATTCTTGCGCTCGCGGGCGGTGCGCTGAAGATACGACAGGTGCTCGGTCTCTGACACGTCGCTTGAGTCTGCGCCAAGGGCGCCCCCATCCCGGCCTTCCCCCGCTTGCGGGGGAAGGGGCAGAACAACGGCATTGCGGGTGGTCTGCCAAGCCTGCACGTTGGCGATCTGCTGCCCTTTCTCCTCCTCGGTGCTGCGGATCAGTTCGATTTCGGTGGCGACTTCGCCGCCGCCTTCCTTGGGCAGGAACATGTTCACGCCCACCAGGGGCAACGAGCCGTCGTGCTTCTTGTGCTCGTAGTACATGGACTCTTCCTGGATCTTGCCGCGCTGGTACATGGTGTCCATGGCGCCCAGCACGCCGCCGCGCTCGCTGATGGCTTCGAACTCCTTGTAGACGGCCTCTTCGACGATGTCGGTGAGGTAGTCGACGGCGAAGCTGCCCTGCCAGGGGTTCTCGATGAAGTTGAGCCCCATTTCCTTGTTGATGATCATCTGGATGGCAACGGCGCGGCGCACGCTTTCTTCGGTCGGCGTGGTGATGGCTTCGTCGTAGGCGTTGGTGTGCAGGCTGTTGCAGTTGTCGAACAGGGCGTAGAGCGCCTGCAGAGTGGTGCGGATGTCGTTGAACTGGATCTCCTGCGCGTGTAGGGACCGGCCGCTGGTCTGGATGTGGTACTTCATCATCTGGCTGCGTTCGTTGGCGCCGTAGCGCTCGCGCATGGCGCGGGCCCAGATGCGGCGGGCGACGCGGCCGATGACGGTGTACTCGGGGTCCATGCCGTTGGAGAAGAAGAACGACAGGTTGGGCGCGAAGTCGTCCACCTTCATGCCGCGCGCGAGGTAGTACTCGACGATGGTGAAGCCGTTGCTCAGGGTGAAGGCGAGCTGGCTGATCGGGTTCGCGCCGGCTTCGGCGATGTGATAGCCGGAGATGGAGACCGAGTAGAAGTTGCGGACCTTCTGGTCCACGAAGTACTGCTGGATGTCGCCCATCATCCGCAGCGCGAACTCGGTGCTGAAGATGCAGGTGTTCTGGGCCTGGTCCTCTTTCAGGATGTCGGCCTGCACGGTGCCGCGCACGGTGGCGAGGGTCTCGGCCTTGATGCGGGCGTAGGTCTCGGCATCGACGAGCTGGTCGCCGGAGACGCCCAGCAGGCCGAGGCCGAGGCCGTCGTTCGTGGGCGGCAGTTCGCCGTGGTAGCGCGGACGCTCGCGACCTTCGAAGAAGGCGTCCATCGCCTTCTGCGCCTCGGCCCAGCGGGCGTCGTCGGCCTTGAGGTATTTCTCCACCTGCTGGTCGACGGCGCAGTTCATGAACATCGCCAGAATCATCGGCGCCGGGCCGTTGATGGTCATCGAGACGCTGGTGGTGGGCGCGCACAGGTCGAAGCCGGAATAGAGCTTCTTCATGTCGTCGAGCGTGGGGATGTTGACGCCCGAGTTGCCGATCTTGCCGTAGATGTCCGGGCGCGGCGCCGGGTCTTCGCCGTACAGCGTGACGCTGTCGAAGGCGGTGGACAGGCGCGCGGCCGGCTGGCCGACGGACAGGTAATGGAAGCGGCGGTTGGTGCGCTCGGGCGTGCCCTCGCCCGCGAACATGCGGATGGGGTCTTCGCCGGTGCGGCGATATGGGTACACGCCGCCGGTGTAGGGATAGCTGCCCGGCAGGTTCTCCTTGCCGAGGAAGGTCAGCAGCTCGCCCCAGCTCTTGTAGGTGGGCGCGGCGATCTTGGGGATCTTCTGGTGGCTCAGCGAGTCGCGGTAGTTGTCGACCTTGATCGACTTGCTGCGCACCTGGTACTCGGTGAATTCGTCGGTGATGGATTTCAGGCGCTGGGGCCAGTCGCGCAGGAGCTTGAGCGATTCGCTGCTGAGGGACTGGATGGCGTCGTTGTAGCGCTGGCGCAGGGTGAGCAGCGAACGGTCGGCGGCGGGCGCGGTGCCAGCCTGGACGGGTTCTGCGGGGACGGCCGGGGACGGGCTGTCGACGACGGCCGCTGCCCCCTCTCCCGGCGCGCTGTGCGCGCCGACCTCTCCCGCAGGGGGAGAGGTGCCAAGCAGATGGTCGGCGCTGTAGAGGTCCAAGGCCTTCGGAAGCTGGGGATCGGCGAGTTCGTTCAGGGCCTGCCACATCGCTTGCGCGCGGTCGGCGGCTTCGGCCTGGCGGCCGATGTCGGTGTTGATGCGGCGCCCCTGCTCGGCGATTTCCGCCAGATAGCGCACGCGGCTGCCGGGGATCAGCACCGTGGCGCGCGGTTCCTTGAGGGTGGTGTCGATGCGCGGGGTGAAGTCGCAGCGCTCGCTGCTGCCGGCGCCGGTCTTCTCGCGCAGCAGGCGGCACAGGTTCTCGAACATCCAGCTCACGCCGGGATCGTTGAACTGGCTGGCGATGGTGGGATACACCGGCACGTCGGCGTCGGCGGTCTGGAACGCGACGCGGTTGCGCTTCCACTGCTTGCGGATGTCGCGCAATGCGTCCTCGGCGCCGCGGCGGTCGTACTTGTTGAGCACGATCAGCTCGGCGTAGTCGATCATGTCGATCTTCTCGAGCTGGCTGGCCGCGCCGTAGTCGCTGGTCATGACGTACACGGGGAAGTCGACGAGGTCGACGATTTCCGAGTCCGACTGGCCGATGCCAGCGGTTTCCACGATCACCAGATCGAAGGCCAGACCCTTGAGGAAGCCGATGCAGTCCTTGAGCACCGCATTGGTGGCGACGTTCTGGCGGCGCGTGGCCATCGAGCGCATGTAGACGCGGTGGCTGCGCAGCGAGTTCATGCGGATGCGGTCGCCCAGCAGCGCGCCACCGGTGCGGCGACGCGTGGGATCGACGGAGATCACCGCGATGCGCATCTCGGGGAAGCTGGCGAGGAAGCGGTTGAGCAGTTCGTCGGTGACCGAGGACTTGCCCGCGCCGCCGGTGCCGGTGATGCCGATGACCGGCGTGCGGCCACCGGCGAGCTGCCAGGTCTTGCGCAGCCTGGAGAGTTCGGCTTCGTTGAGATCGCCGGCTTCGATCTGCGACAGCACGCGGCCAATGCCGATCTCGTCGTCGATGCCGGGCGTGGTGCCGGCGGCGTCGCGGTTGGCGGCGTCGCGACCGTTGCGGGCGCGCTGGACGACGTCCTCGATCATCTCGACGAGGCCCATCTTCATGCCGTCGTTGGGGTGATAGATGCGCTCGACGCCGTAACCCTGCAGCTCGCGGATTTCCTCGGGCGTGATCGTGCCGCCACCGCCGCCGAACACGCGGATATGGCCGGCGCCGCGCTCTTTCAGCATGTCGACCATGTACTTGAAGTACTCGACGTGCCCGCCCTGGTAGCTCGACAGCGCGATGCCGTCGGCGTCTTCCTGCAGCGCCGCGCGCACCACGTCTTCGACGCTGCGGTTGTGGCCCAGATGCACCACTTCGGCGCCCTGCGACTGGATGAGCCTGCGCATGATGTTGATGGCGGCGTCGTGCCCGTCGAACAGGCTGGCGGCGGTGACGAAACGCAGCGGCGCGGTGTCGGTATCGCGCTCGGGCATCTGGTTGGCTGGCGTGCTCATCGCGCGCTCCTGTGGTGCTGGAAAAGATGCGCCGATTGTAGCGGTGAGGGCCTTGACAATTTCAGTTGGAATTATGCTGCGGTGCGGCAAATGCAGTGGCCGCGCGTTGGTGTTTTCAGACGGTAGAGGTCTGGTTTCGTGCGACGTTCCAGCTCGTCAGATCCAGCGAGATCCGAGTAAAACGCAGAAGCACTGGGACCCTGCGTTCGTCGGGACGACGGAAGTTCTGCTAGTCATTCTTCGCCGGCATCTGATGCTTTGCGCGCAAAGTCAAAATGGATCCCAGCCTTCGCTGGGATGACGGGGCCGAGGGCGATCAGGTCGTCACTCCCCCCACCATCGTCGCCCCAGCGAAAGCTGGGGGCCATTTTGATTCTTGCGCGTCATCAACAGGTCTCGCCGAATCACCACGGGTTGCGCGCTGTGACCGATCCCGACGCCGTCGCTCCGGCGGCGTTCAACAGACGCATGTCTGGTCACGCCGGGGCCCAGCGACTTCCGCCAAGTCGCGCAAATCGCGTCGTCCGCCTGCTGTTCCCGCACCGCTCGCGCTCCCATTTCACGCCCTTGACATCCGCCAACGCAGCATCCGCCGCATCTCCCCACTGCCCCCGCCCGCCATGACGCCCCTCGACAAATCCCTCAAACGCGAAGTCCGGATCGACGAAGCGCCCTACGTGCTCACGATCGATCCCACCGGTCTGAAACTCGTGCCCAAGGGCAAGCGCAAGGGACTGGAACTGCGCTGGACCGATCTGGTCAGTGGCGACGCGGCGCTGGCGACCGCGCTGCAGGCGTCGCTGGAGACGCGCTGAGCTTCAGAACAGGTCGGTCTGCGCCGGCGGATAGATGACGTGATCGCCCGAGCGCTGCGCATCCGGGTGCAGCACGTGCGGCTGCACCTTGCCCGGCGCGAGGATGTGGCAGACCTGCGTGCCGCGAACGGTGAGCAGGTCCGAGATCAAGCGGCGATGACAACGCCACCACACGGCTTCGGCGCACATCAGCGCGGTGCGCCGGGACGCGGCCAGTGCGAGCGCGGCGTCCAGCCCTTCGGCGAACTCGGCGCTGGTCATGTGATCGGCGTAGCCCTGGAAGGCGGCGCTGCGCCACGCACCGTTCGGCGATCCGGGTTGCGCGCGGCGCCGGCCGCCGAGTTGTGGCAGCCAGCGGTAGTCGATGCCGGCCTCGGGCAGGTGCGCGGCCATGGCCTCGCTGGCGAACCACGGATAGCGACGCGAACCGGGGAAGCGGCGCACGTCGACGATGGCTTCGATGTGCTCGCCTTCGAGCAGGGTCAGGAATTCGTCCCACTCGCGGGTGGAATGGCCGATGGTCCAGAGCGTGGGGACGGCGGTGGTGTCGTGCACGGTGCAAACCGGTACGGGCGTGCCGGCATTCCAATGCATTGGGTGTCTGGCAGACGTCGCGTTCGAGAGATCGATGGAGGCCGGCGCGCTGGACTGGCGTGACCGCTCGAATGCGATCAGCGCGGGTGCTGGCGCACGATCAAGACGGGTCCAGCGTGACCAGACCTGCGCTTATTGGAAGCCGCTGCGGCGACGGCTCGGCAAACGATGACCTATCGTACGGGTCTCAGCCTCTGGGTGCGACATCAAAATGGGTCCCAGCGTGCGCTGGGACGACGGTAGTGGGTCTGGCAACGATCGGATCGCCCCCGGGGCACCGTCGTTCCAGCGAAAGCTGGAGCCCATTTTGATCTTGAAGATGCGTCAAGACATGCCACTTGAGACGCAGCCGCAAACGCTGCTACCCCGGCGGCGCTCGACAGACATATGTCCGATCAAGCCGGCGCCAAATGCCTTTCGCGTCGCCCGGCCCGGGCGACCCGCTACAGCCCCCGCCCGACCCGATCACCTTCGATTACCCCCGCCCACCCACCGGCGCCAACGCTTCACTCAAGCGCGCCCTGCAGTCATCCAGACCTGACTCCGACCGATGAATGCGCACCGGCACCGCCGTGCTCCGCTCGCCGAGAATCCGGCACAGCGTCGCCTGCAGCGTCGCGGCATCGTCGTCGAAGCCGCCGTGGGTCGTTGCGGCGCTGCCGTCGGCCGCATTCGCCGGCTCGCCCTGGACCGGCGCCTGGATCCAGTCGAGCTTGCCAATCGCCAGCAGGTCCCGGATGGCGCCGTTCGATTCGATGAAGCGCGCCATGCCCAGCAGCGGCGTGCCGTTGCGGTGTTCGCGCCGCACCCAGCTGCGCGCACGTGCCTCGAAGGCATGCGCGACGAGATACAGCAACGACTTGTTGTAGACGCGGGCGCAGTGGTCGTCCTGCTCGGCGCGATCGGTCAGGGTGAACAACGCGGCGCGGTCGATCTTCCTGCTCGCGAGCGCGGGCGCGTAGCTCTGTTCGAACAGCGCCATCGTCATCGCCGGCGCCCACAGGTTGAGGCTGGCGATGCGCTGGCCGATCCCCTGCATGCTGGCGGCCGGGCCGGATGACACAAGGCCATCGGCCGTCAGCAGTTGCGCCAGCGGTGCGAGCAGGATGGAACCGGCGCTGTGCCCGACCAGATGCAATTCGACATCCGGATCGGCCAGCATCCATTCGCCCAGCAGGCGCGCGACCTGCGCAGCGCCGCCGGCTTCTGTGAGTTGGTCGCCGTTGCGGACGACGGCGGTCGTCGCGAGCAGTGCGTTCTCCTTCATCTCGTCCCACATGGCCTTGCCGCCGAGTGCGCGTGCGAGCGGCTCGATGGTGTCGTCGACGCGGTCCAGCAGCACGCCCTTGGCTTTGTCCATCAGGCCCTCGCTGCGTGGGCGCACGGCATCGCGCAGCACGTTGCCGAGCGTGCTCCAGAAGTCGGTCTTCCAGACGAAGCACAGCGGGTAGACCTGCCGCGGCAGCATGAGTTCGCGCAGGTCGGCGACGCGCTGGATCGCCGCCTGCTCCGGCACGAGGCCGCCATGCGCGTAGAGCATGACCCGCTTCTTCGGCCAGTCGCGCGTGATGCGCGGCAGGTCCTGGCGGATCAGGTTGCGCACGTCGTCCTGGCCGGTGCCGAAGCGCCCGGTCGTGCGCAGGCGGCCGTCGTTGCCGAGACTGACGATGTGCGGGCGCAGATCGGCCTGCGAGTAACTGTTGGCCTGACGCGCGAGGAAGGAGTTGCTGGTCGACACCGCTTCGACACGCTGCAGGCGCACGGGCACCGCGAGCCGCGCCACCCAGACGTCGGTCCCGCGCTGCAGCCACTCGTCGTAGCTGATCCAACCGTAGCCGCGCTTGCCCCAACGCGTGCCCCAGGAATTCTGGATCCAGAAGCCGTCGCGGTCGTAGCCGACGATCGCGAAGGCGTGGTAGCCGGCGACGGGCTGCTCGGACCATTCGATGACGCCGTTCGACGGCGGCGCCAGCCAGTCGGCATGCACCGCCGCAGATGCGTAGAGCACGCCGACTTCGGCGAACGCGGCGTGCATGGCCACGAGATCCTTGTGGTTGACCCGGTAGTAGGCGCCGAGCGGATGTTCCTGCGCGGCGCGGGCGCGTTCTTCGGTGTAGACCTCGTGCAGCGGCCGGCCGGGCGTGTCGGGCCAGCATTCCTCGGCGCACACGCCGTGCCGGTGCCAGCCCTTCATCGCACCGCGGCAGCTGGAGCCGTCGTAGTCCTCGCCTTCCCACTCGTCGTAGCGGCGCGCCATGTCGTAGAGCATCCGCGTGCTGACGCGTCCGGTGACGGCATCGGGCTGGCGGCGGCGCAGCAGCGTGTGCGCGACGGTCGCCAGGCCGTAGGCGGTGCAGGCGCCCTCCTCGCCCTGGTCGAGCACGGGCACGCCAAGTTTCGTGAAGCGCGCAAGTGGCATCTCGCTGGGCACGTCGACGAGGGTGGGTTCGAACATGCGGTCGCGGAAATCCGCGGTATCAGGTCGGGCGTCGAGCAGTCGCTGCGTCGTCGCCGTTGCGCGGGCGCGTCGTGCGCCGGTCTTCTTCGTCGCCATGGAGCCTCCGTGATCGCAGATATCGAACGCGCCCGGGCCTGCCGGCCGGACAGTGATGCGACGGATCTCCCCCAGGCGCAGTGTGCTACGGATGGGTGACTGTCGTGATGCAGTCAGGGTGCTGCGCGGGTGTCGCAGTGGACGCGACTCGTCCACTCCGTCATTTCCGCTGATGAACCCGTCATTCCCGCGCAGGCGGGAATCCAGTGCCTTGGCTCTTTCCGAAAGCGTGAAGACGCTGGACTCCCGCTTTCGCGGGAATGACGGCCTGAAGGTTGGCGGACGACAGACCATATCTGTTGCCCACTGACGCTCTCAGGCACTGACGCCTTTGCACACTGACGCCTCACCACTGACGCCCCCGCCAACTGACGCGCCGCGATGACGCCCGCACGCGCCTTCTGCGATGCTTGTGCGGATGACCACCGGCGACCGCCCATGAAGAAACGCGTCAAGAGAATCATCGGCTGGGGCCTGTTCACCCTGCTGGTCATGGCGGTCAGCAGCATTTTCGTCGCCGATCACCTGCTGCCGCCGGCGACGGGCCGTCCCAGCCACGCCCTGCCGCTGTCGGACAGCGACACCGCGCTGGACCGCGAGCTGGCCCCGCTGCTCGCGCGGCACGAGGGCCAGACCGGCGCGATCATGCTGCCTGACGGGATCGACGCCTACGCCGCGCGCGCGATTTCCGCGCGCCAGGCCGGGCGCAGCCTGGACCTGCAGTACTACATCTGGCACGACGACCTGACCGGACGGATGCTCGCCAACGAGGCCTGGATGGCCGCCGAGCGCGGCGTGCGCGTGCGCATCCTGCTCGACGACATGGGCATCGGGAAGATGGACGCCACGCTGCTGGCGATGGACTCGCACCCCAACATCGAGCTGCGCGTCTACAACCCGTTCCGCAACCGCACGGGACTGATGCGGCTGCTGGAAATGGTGCAGCGCGCTTGGGGCGTAAACCACCGCATGCACAACAAGGCATGGATCGCCGACGGCCGCGTGGCGGTGGTGGGCGGGCGCAACGTGGGCGTGGAGTATTTCAGCGCGGCCGAGGAGTTCAATTTCCACGACCTCGACATGGTGCTGTTCGGCCCCGCGGTGGCCGATGCCAGCAAGATCTTCGACGACTTCTGGAACAGCGAGGCGGCGATTCCGATCGAGGCGCTGAACCGCAAGCCCCAGTCGACGATCCGCGCGGTGCTGGCGCAGATCCAGGAAGAAGCCAAGAGCGAGGAAGCCCGACGCTTCCTCGACCGCATGGACACGTCGCCGAGCGTGCGCGGCTATTTCTCGCAGTCGCTCACGCCGATCTGGAGCGAGGGCGTGCGCATCCTGTCCGACCCCCCGATCAAGTGGCGCGGCGACGAGCGGGAGAACTGGCTGGTCGAACATCTGGTTGGCGACATCGCCCAGGCCGAACGCGCCGCGCTGCTGATCTCGCCCTACTTCGTGCCCGGCGTGGACGGCACCGAACGCCTGGTCGGCCTGTCGCAACGCGGCGTGCACGTGGCAGTGGTGACCAATTCGCTGGCGGCCAACGACGTAGTCGCGGTGCACGGCGGCTACGTGCGTTATCGCAAGACGCTGCTCGAGGGCGGCGTGCGCCTGTTCGAGACGCGCAGCCAGTCGGACGTCAAGGCTGGCAGCAGCCTCTTCGGCAGCAGCGGCGCCAGCCTCCACACCAAGGCGGTGCTGATCGACGGGCGGCGCGGCTTCGTGGGCTCGTTCAACCTCGACCCGCGCTCGGCCAATCTCAATACGGAGATGGGCGTGCTGTTCGACGACCCGGAACTGGGCGCGGCGCTGTTCAAGGAATACCGCCACCTCACCGCGCCGGGCCTGAGCTACTGGGTGTATCTCAACGACGACGGCGACGTGCGCTGGGTGGACCGCGACACCGATCCGCCGGAGGCGCTGAAAGTGGAACCCGACAGCACGCGCATGCAGCGCGTGGTCGCGAATGTCGTGCGGTGGCTGCCGGTGGAGTCGCAGTTGTAACCGATTCAAGTCCTCCCCTGCTTTTTGAAGCCCTCCCCCGCGCGCGGGGGAGGGTTGGGTGGGGGCAAGCCATCAGCTCGCAGGAGAGCCTGAAATCAGGTATCGCTTGAAGCGGCTTTCACCGCGACCGGACCCTTCGCCCCCATCCCGGCCTTCCCCCGCCGCGCGGGGGAAGGCGTGAAGCGGCCAGGCCGCCGGATCTGTGCCTGGTCAGACAGTTCGACTCCGGCTTCCGTCATCCCGGCACACGCCGGGGTCCATTCTGACTTCGGGCTCCGCGAGCGGTGCGAGGCCTCCAGGGAACATCAGGATGGATCCCGGCTTTCGCCGGGATGACGGCCGTGGAAGTCGAGAGGCGCCAGCGGGCCAAGCAAGGCCTCCCCACGTGAAAGCCACCCCCAAACCCTTGATCCTGAAGCCCTACCCGCCGGTCAGTTGCACCTTCAACCTTTCGTCAATCGACGGGCGTAAAATGCCCCGCTCACCCGACACCTGCGGCCCTGCCGGATCGAACCGGTCGCCAAGACCGACCCGCACAGCCCCCTCGCCGCCTTCTGCCACCTGACGTCGGGCCTCCCGCCCGTGACGGAGTTTTGAATGATTTTCGAGCACCTCGATACCTACGGCCACGAGCAGGTCGTGTTCTGCCACAACAAGGACGTGGGTCTGAAGGCGATCATCGCGATCCACAACACCGTCCTGGGCCCGGCGCTGGGCGGCACCCGCATGTGGCCGTACGCATCGGAGCAGGAAGCGCTCAACGACGTGCTGCGCCTGTCGCGCGGCATGACCTACAAGAACGCGGTCGCCGGTCTGAATCTTGGCGGCGGCAAGGCGGTGATCATCGGTGACCCGGCGACGGACAAGTCCGAGGGCCTGTTCCGCGCGTTCGGCCAGTTCGTCGAGTCGCTGGGCGGCCGCTACATCACCGCCGAAGACGTCGGCATCGACGTCAACGACATGGAGTTCGTCTACCGCGAGACCCAGTTCGTGACCGGCGTGCACCAGGTCCACGGCGGTTCGGGCGACCCCTCGCCGTTCACCGCCTACGGCACCATGCAGGGCCTGCTGGCGTCGCTGAACCGCAAGTTCGGCAACGAGGACGTGGGCAACTACAGCTATGCCGTGCAGGGCTTGGGCCATGTCGGCATCGAGTTCGTGAAGCTGCTCAAGGAGCGCGGCGCGAAGGTCTACGTGACCGACATCAACAAGGACCGTGTGGCCCGCGCCGTCGACGAGTTCGGCGCCGAGGCCGTCGGCCTGGACGAGATCTACGACGTGGACGTCGACGTCTATTCGCCGTGCGCGCTCGGCGGCACGGTCAACGAGAAGACGCTGCCGCGCCTGAAGGCGAAGATCATCTGCGGCGCGGCGAACAACCAGCTGGCCAACAACGCGATCGGCGACGAAGTCGAGAAGCGCGGCATCCTTTACGCGCCCGACTACGCGGTCAACGCCGGCGGCGTGATGAACATCTCGCTGGAGATCGACGGCTACAACCGCGAGCGTGCGATGCGCATGATGCGCACGATCTACCACAACCTCACGCGCATCTTCGAGATCTCCGAGCGCGACGGCGTGCCGACGTACATGGCCGCCGATCGCCTCGCCGAAGAACGCATCGAGACCATCGGCAAGCTCAAGCTGCCGCTGGGCCGTGCGCAGCCGCGATTCCAGGGCCGCGTGCGCGGCGGCTGATCGTCCGCAACACGCCGTGACACGCAGAACGCCACCTCCGGGTGGCGTTCTGCGTTGCGGGCGGACATTCCGCCGGGATCCGCACAGCGGCCACCCCGGGACAGGCGTAGCGTATGGCTGCCCCGGACGTCGGGGCACGACCCTTCTCGGAGCCCCGCATGATCCGCACGTTCCGCCGTTCCGTGCTCTGCTTCGCGCTCGCCGCCGTCGCGACGACCGCCGCCGCCCAGAAACTCGACTACGACCACCAGGAACGCTGGGAATTTCCGGCCGCGCTCGCGCAGTCGCCGATCGACATCCAGCGCAGCGTCGCCGTGGACGGCGATCTCGAGGAGGCCCAGTCGATCGAACTGCGCGACACCATCGCCACGCTGCGCATCGTCGACAACGGCCACGCGGTGGAGGTCGAGGCCCACGGCCCGGACGCGCTGATCCGCGGCCGTCATTTCGAACTGATGCAGTTCCACTTCCACGCCGCCAGCGAGCACACCATCGACGGCGAGTCGTTCCCGCTCGAGGGCCACTTCGTGTTCAAGGCCAAGGACGGGCGTCTGGCCGTGGTGGGCGTGATGTACCGCGAGGGCGATTCGAACCGGCTGGCCGGCGAGGTGCTCGAGGCGCTGGGCGATGCGAGCGAAGGCGAGATCGAACGCGAGGACATCGCGATGATGCTGCCGCGCGACAAGAGCTATCACCACTACCTCGGCTCGCTGACGACGCCGCCGCTGACCGAGAACGTGGAGTGGTATGTGCTTGATACGCCGGTGACGCTGTCTTCGGCGCAGATCGCCGGCTTCAACGCACGCTACAGCCACAACAATCGCAAGGTGCAGCCGCTCAACGACCGGGCGCTGATCCATTTCGCCGCGCACTGAGATTGCGGCGACCGTCCTGGACGATCCGGGGTGGCCTGAGCGTCGACCAAAGCTTGCGCGTTCCACCAGACAGAAAGGCCGCCCTCGGGCGGCCTTTCTGCACTCCGGCATCGACGCGATCAGAACCCGTAGGCGAACCGCAGCGAGGCCATGCGATCGTGACCACGCGGCCCGAAGCGCTGGTCGAGTCCCAGCATCAGCTGCGAGCGCGGCGTCAGCCACGAGGTCATGCCTACGCCGAACAGGCCGCCCGAACGTGCCGGCTCGAGACCTGCGATCGGCGCCCAGGCTTCAATGCCGGTGAAGCTGGCCTGCAGATCGAACCCGCTCGCCGACAGGGTCTGCTGCCACTCACCGTAACCGTGCAGCGAGAAGCCCGGCGCGTCCCAGCGCGCGCGTATGCCCGCGATGGCCTGGCTGCGCTCGACGTCCCAGCCGCTGCTGCGCAGCCCGAAGCCGTTGCCGCCGAGCTCGTCGAAACCGTCGCTGCGCAGTCGCACCTGCTCGGCGCCCACGTACGGCCCGAATGCGGTCGAACCGAGACGCCACTGGTGCCCCGCCTCGACCGCCGCCTGCGTGTAGCTGCCGGCATAGCGCGTGGACACGCCCTGCCAGTCGGCACCCGCGAACAGCTGCCGCTGCATGTCGCGATCGAAGCGACCGCTGCCGATCTGCGCCATGACGTAGGTGTCGCCGAAGGTCTGCGCGAGATAGGCCTGCGCCTGCGTCTGCCGGTCGCGGTTGCGGTCGCCGCGCGCCTGCGCGATGCCATCGCCGCGCAGTTCGCCGAACGCGAAGCCCGCCACCAGCCCGTTGCCCAGCTGATGGTCGCGGCCGATGCTCCAGCCTTCGACGCTGAAGCCGTCACGCGCGAAGCCGCCGTTGCCGCCCTGCCCCAGCGCTTCCTTCCACACGCCGACCTGCGCATCGGCCGAGGCGAGCGCGCCCACGCGCGACGCCACCGAACGCCGCCCCATGTCGACATTGTCGAAGGTCGCCGTCAGCGCGGCGGCGTGCTGCGCACCGGACATGCTGTCGAGGGCGGCCAACGCCGCGGACTCGCCCTGGATGCTCTGGAAGGCGCCCGCGGTCCGGAAGAAGTCGTCGGGCACGACGACGCTGGATTGGCCGTCGATCTGCGCGAATGCGCCTTCGACGCGCTCCGCCGACCCGAGCGACTGCGCGGTGATGCCGCTGAACGAGGCAGCCGCGGCGGTGACGTTGAGGCGGATGACGTCGATCCACGCCAGATTGGTGTCGTAGCGCAGATTGCCCTCGAGAAACACGTTCGACGGCGTCGTCAGGCTGGCGAACGTGCCACTGATGCCGCCCGCCGCTTCGACCACGTTCTCGCGGCGCTGGTGGGTGTATTCGCTGACGATACCGGTCACGTGCAGTTCGCCGCCCAGCGTGGCGCTGCCACTGACCTGCAGCGGGGCACCGATCTGCCAGGCAAGCCGCGCATTCGACGCCTGCTGGAAGTTGCCGGCAATCGTGCGTGCACGCGTGTTGCCGGTCACGGCGAACGTGCCGTTGTTGACCAGATTGCCGCCCACGCGCGCGCCACCCAGCTGCAACGTCGCACCCTGCGCCACGCTCGCCGAGCCGGGAATCGACGACTCGACGAACGCGAGCGTGCCGCCCTGCGCGGCGGTGCTGCCGCCGTAGCCGGCAGTGCCGGTCAGGCGCAGCGTGCCGCTGCCACTCTTGACCAGTCCGCCGGCGCCCGTGATGTCGTTGCCCCAGGTCGAGGTGCCGTTATTGAAGTTCGCGGTGACATTGCCCCAGTCGAACTTCGCCGGCCCCCGCACGGCCTTGCCGACATTGAGCACGCCGTAGCCGAAGACCGGGTCCACGCCCGGCGCGCCGATATCGGTCGCGGTGCCGAGAATGGTCTGGCGTACCAGATCGTTGTCGAAATACGGAAAGGCTTCCCAGACCAGCGCCGCGGCGCCCGACACCAGCGGTGCGGCCAGCGACGTCCCGCTGTACTTCCAGTACTCGGGCCTGTTGTAGGCGTCGTTGGTGCCGGTGACGATCACGGTACCGGGCGCCACCAGGCAATAGCGCATGGCCACGCCGCAGGCATTGGAGTAACTCGCGAGCTGCGTGGTGCTGCCTTCCGCCAGCGCGGACACGGTCAGCCAGCCACGTTCGAGATCCGCAGCCGGTGTGGTCCCGTTGGGTCCCGGCTTGCTCGGAAGCGCGGCCGTGTCGGACGGATTCGAAAAGCCCGAGTTGCCCGACGCGAAGACGACCAGGCCGCGATGCGAATTGACGAACGGCCGGTACTCGTCGGCGATCCGGTTGGTCAGGCTGAGATCGGTCCAGTACAGACCACCCCACGAGTTGTTCATGACCTTGACGCCGCGATCGATGAGATCACGATGGATCGGCGTGAGCCCGAGCGGACCGTCGATCTCGTTGCCGCCGCCCGTGCCGTCGTCCTCCGGCGGCTTGTCGCTGATGATGCGCGCCGAGATGATCTCCGCATTCTGGGCGACCCCGCCCGGCCAGGCGCCGAACGGACGTCCTGCCGCCGTTTGCGCGACCGCGGTGCCGTGGCCGACCACGTCGTCGACCGACAGGTTGTTGCCTGTCGAACTGATGTAGGTCAGGTTCGCCGTGACGCGTCCCTGCAGCGCCGGGTGCCTGCGGTTGACGCCGCTGTCGAGAAACCCGATGCGTACGCCCTGCCCGGTGAAGCCGGCCTGCTGCGCCGCATACGTGTTGGTGTCGGCGAGATGCCGGCTGTATTCGGGGTTCGGCGTGCCGACGACCGGCGGCTGCGGCGTCGTCGGCGGCGGCGCGACCGGGGGCGGCGGTGTGGGCACCACCAGCCCGCCGCCCGAGCCTCCGCCGCACGCGGCCAGCGCGGTTCCCAGCGCACACGCCAGCAGCGTGCGGTTCGCGACTCGCGTGCCGCCGCGCGTCTTCATTCCGTTCGACATCGTTGCCCTCTCCCGATCCGTGCAGGCCGGACTCCATGTCCAGCGTTCGATACCCCTGTAGGCCCATCTATACGCGCAATCGGCGCACTTCGCCATTCGGGAAAGCACGTACAAATCGCGACGTGACCGGGCGCGGATGCGATACTCGACGGACTGTGCAGTTCACTTTCCGGAGTCACCTCCCCCATGACTGACATCGTCATCCTCGGTGCCAAGCGCACCGCCATCGGTTCCATGCTCGGCCAGTTCACCGGCGTACCCACCACCACCCTCGGCGCGACCGCCATCAAGGCCGCACTCGACCATGCCGGCGTGTCCGCGGATGTGATCGACGAGGCCATCATCGGCTGCGTGCTGCCGGCCGGCCTCGGCCAGGCGCCGGCCCGCCAGGCCTCGCGCGCGGCGGGCATTCCCGACAGCGCCGGCTGCGTGACCATCAACAAGGTCTGTGGCTCGGGCATGCAGGCGGTGATGTTCGGCGCCGATCTCATCAAGGCCGGCACCGCCAAGTACGTCGTCGCCGGCGGCATGGAGTCGATGACCAATGCACCGCACCTGCTCAACGGGTCGCGCACCGGCATCCGCTACGGCAGCACCGAGATGCTCGACCACATGGCGTGGGACGGCCTGACCAACCCCTACGACGGCAAGTCGATGGGCGTGTTCGGCGACATCGCCAGCCAGAAGTACGGTTTCAGCCGCGAAGACCTCGACGCCTACGCGGTCGAAAGCGCCACGCGCGCCAAGCAGGCCATCGAGTCGGGCGCGTTCAAGGACGAGATCGTTCCGGTGACCGTCGCCTCGCGCAAGGGCGACGTGTCCTTCGACACCGACGAGCAGCCCGGCCGCATCCAGACCGACAAGATTCCCACCCTGCGCGCCGCGTTCGGCAAGGAAGGCCTGCTGACTGCCGCCAGTTCGTCGAGCATCTCCGACGGTGCGGCCGCGCTGGTGCTGACCTCGGCCGACGAGGCGACCGCGAAGGGGCTCAAGCCGCTCGCGAGGATCGTGGCGCACGCGCGCCATTCGCACGAACCCGAATGGTTCACCACCGCCCCGGTCACCGCGATCCGCAACGTGCTCGACAAGGCCGGATGGAAGGTCGAGGATGTCGACCTGTTCGAGGTCAACGAGGCGTTCGCGAACGTCGCGATGGCGCCGATGAAGGATCTGGGCATCCCGCATGACCGCCTCAATGTGAATGGAGGCGCACTGGCGCTCGGCCATCCGATCGGCGCCAGCGGCGCGCGGCTCATCGTCACGCTGGTTCACGCACTCAAGGCGCGTGGCCTAAGTCGCGGAGTTGCCTCGCTTTGTATCGGGGGCGGAGAAGCGACCGCAATTGCAGTCGAAATGGCGTGAACTTCGGATAACGTGATTTTTACGAAATCACCACGCGCGTCCCGCTTGACAGCCGTAAACGGCTTGTCATCATGTCGGCGGCGCGCATTAAGCGCGTTGCCCAAACTTTCAGACGAGGAAGACACAATGACGATCAACAAGGCTCTGCTTGCCCTGGCTCTGGGTGTTGCGCTGGCCGCATGCAGCAACGCCGAGCAGGCCAACAGCTCGGCTGAAGGCGCTGCCGAGGCTGCTGCCGACGCACAGGCTGCCGCCAACGAGACGACCGATCCGGCCGTTGCCGAAACCGCGCAGACCGCTGCGAACGACGCCGCTGCTGCCGCTGACGCCGCTGCCGACGCCGCTGCCGACGCTTCGGCTGCCGGCACCGACGCCGCTGCCGAGCAGGCTGCCGACGCTGCCGACCACGCTGAGACCGCGGCGGAAGACGCCAAGGACGCTGCGGAAGAAGTCAAGCCGTAATTCCCTCGATGGCTTGATGCCATCCAGAGCGAATGCGAAGGCCGCCGGGGCAACCCGGCGGCCTTTTTCGTGTCTGCGCCCTTCGCCAATCGCATACGCGATACACGTATGCCCGCCGACTGCACGTTCAGCGACGCGTCGGTTCTGCGCTCGCGCCTTTGCACGCCGATCACATCGCCGCATTCATGCTGCGCGCCGTCCATTCGACACCACAGGAGACCTGCCATGCATTCCAAGCCGATGACCGTGATCGCCGCCGCGCTGCTGTTGGGCCTGGCTGCCTGCAGCAACTCGAATGAAGCCGAGCGCGAGCGCGCCGAAGCCGCTGCCGCGACCGAGAACGCCGGCGAGGCGATCTCCAACGCCGCGTCCGCGACCGCCGACGCCGCACGCGCCACCGCCGATGCCGCGGCCGACCACACCCGCGCAGCCGCGCAGGAAGCCGAAGTCGCCGCGCAGGATGCCGCGCGTCGCGCCGACGCTGCAGCCGACGACGCCGCCCGCGCTGCGGGTCAGGCGACGCAGGAAGCCGGTCAGGCGATCGAGAACGCGGGCGAGCGCGTCGAAGAGCGCGCGGACAACTGATCGCGTTTTCTCATTGATCCAGATAAGCCCGCCGCAAGGCGGGCTTTTTTTATGGCCGCTTGTGGACGGTTGGCAACGGCGCCCGGTTTATTTCGAGCGCATCTCACGCTGCTCTCTGCAGCGTGGTTTCGAAACGCGCACGCTTGCCACGCGGGAGACCCGGTCGACGCGACGCCGGGGCTCCGCGGCCTGTGCCGGCGACGCTTAAGTCATCGTGATGAAGAAGCGCCAGCGAAACGCCGGGGCAGCGCTGCACGCCTCCCCGGGAGCGGGCACCTGACGCACCTCGCGTAACGCTTCTTGAACATGCGGCAAGTCCTTGCCCGTTCTCGATTCCGCAGGGCGGGTCACAGTTGGCATGTCGCGCGTGCGTGCTAGTCTCGACCTCCGCGCCTGCCGACCGCGGCGGCGTGGATTCCCCCGTTCCGAGCGGTCGATTCCGCTCCCCTGTCCATTTCCGAGGTAACGCGCGACATGGCCATTTTCCAGCAGTCCGGCACCGCCAAGAAGGATTCCCCCGCTTTCGGCTCCGACGCGCCGCCGCCCGCACCGGCCCGTGAGACGCCGCCGCCTGCGGCTGCGGACTTCGCACCGGCGACGCCGCCCGTCGCGCAGCCGTCCACACCGCCGCAGACCGTTGCGCCGCCGCAGGCTGCGCCGCGCGCCGCGACGCCGACGGTCAAGGAATCGATCATCGCCGCCGATCTCACCATCGAGGGCAAGATCGAAGGCTCGGGCGATGTCCGGATCGCCGGCCGCTTCAAGGGCGACGTCAATGTCCAGGGCAACCTCACCATCGAACAGGGCGCCAAGCTCAACGGTGGCGTACGTGCCAAGCAGGTGCTGGTCTCGGGCGAGCTGGAAGGCAATATCGAGTCCGCCTCGCTGGTGGAGCTGCGCGATTCGGCCGTGCTGATCGGCGATCTCAAGGCCGGCTCGCTGACCGTGGCCGCCGGGTCCAAGATCCGCGGGCACATCGAGTGCGGCTGGGGCGACGTCAAGGCACCGGCTGCCGGCAACGGCAAGGACAAGGCCGCCAACGACAAATCCAGCGACTGACCGTGAGCAGCCGCCCGGGCGCGGCAGGTGCCACGCGCACCTGCCCGCACTGCAAGACCACGATCCTGGAGAGCGCCTCGCGCTGTCCGGCGTGCCAGCAGTCCCTCAAGGTCGACAACGCGCCCGGCTCGCCGATCGTCGCGCGCAACACCGTGCAGCGCGAAGAAGCGACGACGGCGCTGCAGGTCGAGGGCCGCATCCGGCACCCGTCGGAGGGCGGCGCCTGGGAGTATTCGGTGGTGCTGGTGATCCGCGACGAGGACGGCAAGGAGATCAACCGGCAGGTCGTCGGCGTGGGCGCGTTGCTGGTCGGCGACGAGCGCACCTTCAGCCTGTCGGTGGAGGTCACACCGACCAGCGACATGCGCAGGCCGACGCGTTCGCCCCTGAGCCGCGGGCGGCACTGACGGCCTTCCTGTCGCACGCGTGTGGAGCGGCGCGTTTCGCCCCGTTCCATGCGGCTACCGTCGTCGCGGAACGTTTGCTGGAGGTGCGTGGATGGCGTGCACGTCCGTGGCCGAATCGTCCAGCATCACACGTTCTTCCCGGTACATGGCCCGATCCGGACACTCGCGCGGTCACAGCCTCGGCACCGGCGGGCGCCTTCCCGCGTGCGCGGGTGTTGTGATGCCCATGGGCCTTGCGGCCAGCGACGACTGCGTCCGCTGCGGACAGGCATCGGCCAGGCACGCATGAGCCGACCGACGGGCAGCGCTGACGCCGGACTCCTGGAACCCGGGGCGGACGCCGCATCGTTGCCCGATGCACTGCAGCGCGCCGCCGACGACCCCGACCTGCCCGGAGACCTCCGCGCCCTGCTCCTCCGCTCACGCGAGGCACTGTTCGCTTTGCGCACCGAGGCCGACGCCGCCCATCTGCGCTACCAGGCGCTGTTCGATGCGGTGCCCGACCCGGTCAGCATCCTCGATACCGACGGCATCGTGCTCGACCTCAACCATGCCGGCGCCCGCGCCTACGGCCGTCCGCGCGAGGACATCGTCGGCCAGCCGATCGAGGTCCTGAATCCGGACCTGCCGCGCGACCACCTCGTGCCGGTGTGGGACGCCGTGCATCGCGGGCGCACCTACGTCATCGAAGTCACCAACATGCGCGGTGACGGGTCGCGCTTTCCGGTGGAAGTGCACACCGCCGGCTTCGAGCATGAGGGGCGGCCATGTCTGGTCGCGGTCGCGCGCGATCTGAGCGAGCGTCGCGAGGCCGAGGTGCGCTATCGCGAACTGATGGACGTCATGGACCGTGGCATCGCCATCCACGATGTCGACGGGCGCTTCGTCTACGGCAACCCGGCGGCGCTGCGGCTGCTGGGCATCCGCCAGGGCACGTCGCTCGGCGACACGTCCAACCTCGGCGACTGGGTCGCCATCGCGCCCGATGGCGAGGAGATGCCGTGGGACGCGCTGCCGCCCGTGCGTGCGCTGCGCGAGGGCCGCATCGTCGAGAGCACCCTGGTCGGCCTCTACCATCGCATGCGCCGCGAGCTGTACTGGCTGATGGTGACGGCCGTACCGCAGTACCCGCCGGGAGGCGACCGTCCGCATCAGGTCCTGTCGCTGTTCTCCGACGTCAGCGCGCTCAAGCGCGACAGCGCCATGTTCGACCGCGTGCAGGCGCTGGCGCACATCGGTGGCTGGGAACTCGACTGCGGTACCGACCGGCTGTACCTCACCGCCGAGGCGGCACATATCCTCGGCCCGGCCGGAGCGCCGCAGACGATGGAAGCGCTGATCGAACTGCTGCTGCCGCTCGATCGCGGCCGGCTGCGCGAGGCGCTGGGCGCGGCGATGCTCGAGGCCCGCGGCTTCGATCTCGAACTGCAGGGCACGCGCGAAACGGGCGGCGATTTCTGGGTGCGCGCGATCGGCGGCCCGCGCCAAGGCGACCCGGCGATCTCGCGCCTCAACGGCACGCTGCAGGACATCGCCCGCGACAAGCACGACGAGGCGATCCTGCGCGCGCAGGCGCGGACCGACCCGCTCACCGGCCTGCTCAACCGCGACGCGATCCTCGAAGAGCTCGACGCCCGCATGCGCGACCCGGCACGCGCGGGCGTCGCCGTGCTGTACATCGATCTGGACCGCTTCAAGTTCGTCAACGACGCGCTGGGCCACGCCGCCGGCGACGAGCTGCTGATCGCCGCCGCGCACCGCATCCGCATGGCGGTCGGCTGCGCGGGCAGCATCGCGCGCTTCGGCGGCGACGAGTTCCTCGTCGTCTGCGACGCGGGCGTGCGCGCGAGTCACGCGGAAAAGGTTGCCAACACGATCCTCGATGCGTTCGGCGACGGCTTCCGGTTCGATGCCGAGGAATTCTCGATCACCGCGAGCATCGGCATCGCGCGCGCGCCCGACGACGGCGATCGCCCGCAGACGCTGATCCAGAATGCCGACGCGGCGATGTACGAGAGCAAGCGCCGCATCCGCAACGGCTGGCTGCTGTTCACGCCGGAACTGGCGCAGAGCCAGCAGGACCGGCTGCGCGTGGAAACTCACCTGCGCCGGGCGATCGACAACGCCGAGTTCCACCTCGTCTATCAGCCGCAGGTGGATCTGCGCAGTCGCCGGGTGATCGCCGCCGAGGCGCTGATCCGCTGGCACAACCGGCAGCTGGGCGAAATGCGGCCCGACCACTTCATCGACCACGCCGAGAGCACCGGCGATATCGTGCGCATCGGTGCATGGGTGCTGCGCGAGGCCTGCCGCCAGGCCGCCGCCTGGCGCGACGAGGGCCTGGGGCTGGTGCGCGTGGCGGTCAACGTGTCCTACCGGCAGTTCCTCGGCGACGATCTCGCCGCGCACGTGCGCGGCGTGCTCGCCGAATTCGCGCTGCCGGGCTCGGCACTGGAACTTGAATTCACCGAGCGCGTGCTGATCGAGGACGCGCCCGACACGCTGCGTACCTTCGCCGCGCTGCGCGACATGGGCGTGCAACTGAGCATCGACGATTTCGGCGAGGGCTACAGCGGCCTGAACTATCTGCGGCGACTGCCGATCCACGGCCTCAAGCTCAGCCAGTTGTTCGTCGGCGGCGTGCCCGACGACCGCTCCGACGTCGCCGTGTGCCAGGCGGTCGCCGGCATCGCCCGCAGTCTGGGGCTGGGCCTGGTGGCCGAAGGCATCGAGTCCGAAGCGCAGCGCCGGTTCCTGATCGATCTCGGCGTGCCGGTGGGCCAGGGCTTCCTGTTCGCGCCGGGGCTGGCGCCCGACGACTTCGCGCGCCGCCTGCGCGAAGGCCGCGACCAGGGCCTGTGAACCGCCCGGACTGAACACGCCGGTCGGCGCGGGACACGCGCCGGTTTAAACTGCGGGTTTTCCGTCCAAGGACCCGCTTATGACGCCCGATTCCGTCCGCGCCCTCATCACCGGCGGCGTCTCCGGCCTCGGCCTGGCCGTGGCCCGCCACCTCGTCGCCGGTGGCGGCAAGGTCGTGCTGTTCGACGTCAACGACGACAAGGGCGCCGAGGCGGTCGACGCACTTGGCGCGGCCAATGCGCGTTATCTGCGCACCGACGTCACCGACGAGGCCGGCGTGGTCGCGAACGTCGCCGCCGCGCGCGAATTCCTCGGCGGCCTCAATGCGGCGATCAACTGCGCCGGCATTCTCGGTGCCGGCCGCGTGCTGGGCCGCGAAGCACCCATGCCGCTGGAGACCTTCAGCCGCACGGTCATGGTCAACCTGGTCGGCAGCTTCAATGTCGCCAAGGCCGCGGCGGCCGTGATGCAGGGCAACGACGCGGGCGAGGACGGCGAGCGCGGCGTGATCGTCAACACCGCATCGGTCGCGGCCTATGAGGGCCAGATCGGCCAGGCCGCGTACTCGGCCTCGAAGGGCGGCGTGGTCGGCATGACCCTGCCGATGGCGCGCGAACTCGCCCGCTTCGGCATCCGCGTCAACACCATCGCGCCGGGCATCTTCTGGACGCCGATGGTCGACGGCATGCCCGACGAGGTGCAGCAGTCGCTGTCGGCCTCGATCCCGTTCCCGTCGCGCCTGGGTCGCCCGGAGGAGTTTGCCGACCTCGTCGCCTACATCCTCGGCAACCGTTATCTCAACGGCGAAACCATCCGTCTGGATGGTGGCGTGCGGCTGGCGCCGAAGTAAGCGATGGGGGTATTGGCGCCCAATACGCGGACTCCGCCCGCTCTGCCCCTTCCCCCGCATTGCGGGGGAAGGCTTGGATGGGGGCGAACGTTTCCGTCGCGGAAGCAACAGACGCGCGCATTGGATCGTGAGCGTGCACCCACGTTCGACTTTGATCTGACCGTTCGCCCCCACCCAACCCTCCCCCGCCCTGCGGGGGAGGGCTTCGGCTCACTGCGAGCATTCCGCTTTCTTGCGACTGCGCTGCTGTGCATTTCGGCGCTTCTGCCCGCGGCCGCGCAGAACGCCGTCCCGACTCGTCTCGCCTCCACACTCGAAGCTGCGGGCTACTCGGCCATCCCGATGACCCGCCACGGCGATGCGCATCTGACAGTCGAAGCCCGTATCAACGGCGTCGCCGGCACCTTCATCCTCGACACCGGCGCCGGCCGGACCGTCATCGATCGCGCGGCACAGTCGCGCTTCGATGAGGGACGGGCCACGGTTGCCGCCGGACGGGCGACGGGCGCCGGCAGCGGTGGCCTCGCGATCGCCGCCCTGCCCGGCAACCGGCTCGCGATCGGCGACTACCGGGACGATGCGTTCACTGCGCACTTCCTCGCGCTCGACCACGTCAATGCGGCCTTCGCCAATCGCGGCGAGGCGCCGGTGGCCGGTGTGCTCGGCGCCGACGTGCTCGAACGCGGCGGCGCGGTGATCGACTACCCCAATCTGCGGCTCTATCTCCGCAACCCCGATGCCGACGGCGGTGCCGTGGCGTCTCCATCCAACAGCAGCGAACAACGATGAAAGCCTACGACGTCAAGAAAGGAAACGTGGTCGAGCACAACAACGGCGTGTACCAGGTGCGCGACATCGAGCGCAGTTCGCCGCAGGGTCGCGGCGGCAACGTGCGCTTCCGCTTCACCATGTACAGCGTGCCGGGCGGCAACAAGACCGACGCCAGCTTCGACGGCGACGACGAGCTGCGCGAGGTCGACTTGGCCCGCCGCCAGGCCAGCTTCTCGTACAAGGACGGCGAGGCCTTCGTCTTCATGGACGACGAGGATTTCACCCAGTACACGCTGGACGCGAACGTCGTCGGCGACGGCGCCGGCTACATCACCGACGGCCTGAGCGGCTGCTTCGTGCAGGTCATCGACGATGCGCCGGTCGGCCTGCAGCTGCCGCAGAGCGTGGTGCTGGAAGTCGTCGACACTCCGCCGGAACTGAAGGGCGGCACTGCGACCAAGCGCCCGAAGCCGGCCGTGCTCAACACCGGCATCGAGATCCAGGTGCCCGAGTACATCACCAACGGCGAGCGCGTGTGGGTCAACACGACCACCGGCGAGTTCGGCGGTCGCGCGGACTGAGTGCAGCCTGGGAGCGCGCTTGCGCGCGAGGGGCTTTGCCGGGAAGGCCTCTCGCGCGCAAGCGCGCTCCCACGGCGTCATGTCGCGCGATGTCGAATCCCGCTCAACGCGGGAGGGCTCGCGCCTAGCAAAGCCCGTCGCTTCGCATCAATCGAGCTGCAACCCGCCCGCCTCAAGATGCAGCGCCCGCAGCCGTGCGCCGAGCATCTCGACGTTGCGATCCAGCGCCGCGACCCGCGCCTGTTCCCCGGCTGTCATCGCCGCATGCGCTTCGCCTTCCAGCTGGCTGCGCAGGCCGCGCAAGTGCAGGACCCGCGCATCCACGCCGTTGCGCAGCAGCGCCTGCTCGGCAGCCTGCGGCAGCCCGTAGCCACCGTCGATCAACTGCGCGGGGCGGCTGAGTCCGTCGCCGGCCGCGAGCAGCGCGCGCAGCGTGGCCACGGCAGGCGCCACGCTCGCCGCCTGCCGCGGATCGAGCAGCCGGCGCTTGAGCGCGTCGCGCAGCTCCAGTTCGTTGCGACGTCGCGCCGCGTGTTCGAGCACCAGCAGGGCCGCGCCGTCGCGCTGCCCCGCGATCGCGAGCCAGGGCGCACGGCTGTCCGGCGCGGACGCCAACCAGTCTTCGACCGTCGTTCCCGGCAACGCCCGGGCTGCGCGGGCGATGTCGAACAGCGCCTGGTACTCGGCGTCCGCGGACGGGAAGTAGAAGCCTGCGCGCACCGCGTCCTCGCGCTCGAGCACGGACATGTCGGCATTGCCGCTGCGCGCGAGCTTCCGCAGCAGGCCGTTCGGCGTGACGCTGCGCAGGCGCGCATCGGCAAGCCGCGGCACGCCGGTGTGCAGCAGCTTCCAGGTTTCCACCGCACAGTTGTTACCGACGAACCAATAACGCCCGTCGTAGCTCCAATGCAGCGTCGCCGCGCGTTCCAGCAGCGAGGCGATCTCGTGAGGCGACAGTCGCAGCGGCAGCGACTGCAGGCCGCGCAGTTCGACACGCGTGTATTCGTCGATGACCTGGTCGAGCGGCAGCACGAACAGCCGCGAGGGATAGCGCCCGGTCAGCCCGCGCAGGTTGGAGATCTGCACGTCGTCGACGAAGGCGCGGAACGACAGCACGCGGTGATGCTGCAGATCGAGCCGGCAGTCCGGACCGGGCGGCCGTCCGGGCGCGCAGATCACCAGCCGCAGCATGCTGTGGCCCCAAGCGCTCATCGGCCGCGCGTTGCCTTCGGCCAGCAGATAGTCGACCGCGTAGACGCGCGCCGGGTCAAGCGGCAGCAGCGGCGACTCGCGTCCGCTGGCCTCGGCCTCGACGAACGGCAGCGACGGGACGCATGCGGCGGCGGTGGGCGCCCAGTCGAAGTGCGCAGCAAAGTACGCGTGCAGCGCCGGACGCCGACAGGCGTAATCCGGATCGGTGAGGAAGTGTTCGAGATTCACCGCGACGAATTCCGCCGGCGACGTCAGCTCGTAGGCGTCCGGGCTGCGGTCGCGCATCGCGTTCTCGCGCACGCGCGTGCCGAAGCGCAACGGACGTTCTGGCCAGCCGGCCAGATCGCGCAGGCGCGGGTCGCGCGACAGGCCGCCGTGCGTCGAGCGGTCGTAGCGGTGCGCGAGTTCGTGCAGCAGCGCCGACGTCAGCGCGTGCGCATCGCCTGCCGTCAGCAGCGCGCGCCGCAGTCGCAGATGCGGCCCGAAGGTGCGGCCGTGCACGGCGTCGGGCAGATCGTTGCGCCAGTCGATCGCGACGTCGAGACCATCCGCCTCGCGCCAGCGGAGCGGCAGGCGTTCGCGCACGGCCTCGACGGCCTCGCGCGCGGCCGCCGACTCTGTCGCGTCAAGTGGCGCGCCCTGTGCGGTCTGCGTGACCGACCAGCCCGACGCCGCCGCCGGTGTCGCGAGCAGGCACGTCAGAACGGCAGGCGCCGCGCGCCGGAAGATGCGCAGCGGCACCCGTGTCGTGCCGGTCAGCGCGCCAGGATTGCCTGGGCGATCTCGAGATCGGACGCGTCGCGCGCGGCCGCGTTCGATTCGCGCAGATGGCGCAGCGCCGCCTCGAGGCGCGCGCCGCGGATGCGGCCATCGCTGGCAACGAAACCGGCCGCGTCTTCGCGCGCCTGCAGCACCACCTTGTCGTCGCCGGAGGTACTGCCCGACGACCCCGAGGATCCGGCGGACGAGGCGCCCGCGCTGGTGCCGGCGAAACTGCCAGCGAATGCCGACGCGGACAGGCCGCTCAGCAGAAGGACGAGTGCGGTGCGGACCATCATGCGGGGGATCTCCGGGACGGGAACGGCAGCCGACACTCTAGCGTCGGTCGGCTGCGGCGGCCTGAACCGCCGGCTCAATCGAACAGCTTGCCTGGATTGAGGATGCCGGCCGGATCCAGCGCGCGCCGGATGCCGCGCATCACCGCGATCTCCTCCGCACTGCGGGTCGAACCCAGATACGGCTTCTTGACCAGGCCGATGCCGTGCTCGGCCGAAATGCTGCCGCCGTGTTCGGCCAGCGCCGCGGCCAGCAGCTTGGTCACGCGCTCGCACTCGATCACGAAATCCGCATTGGCCATGTCGGACGGCTTGAGCACGTTGATGTGCAGGTTGCCGTCGCCGATGTGGCCGAACCAGACCACGTCGAACTGCGGATACTCGGCCGCCAGCAGGGCCTGCGTGTGCGCGAGGAAAGCCGGCATCTCCGACACCCGGACCGACACGTCGTTCTTGTAAGGCACATGCGGCGCGAGGCTCTCGGTGATGCCCTCGCGCAGCCGCCACAGTGCCGCCGCCTGCGCGTCGCCGTGGCTGATCACGCCATCCTCGACCCAGCCCTGCTCCATGCAGTACTCGAACGCCGACAGCAGCGCGACTTCACCGGCTTCGCCTGCGCTGGCGAACTCGGCGACCACGTAATACAGATACACGCTCTCGAAAGGCGCTTGCGCGCCGTGGGCGACGGTGTGGTGCAAAGCGCGATCGGTGAAGAACTCGAAGGCTTCCAGCGGCAGGCGCGCGCGCAGGGCCTGGAAGACTTCCATCAGCACGTCGAACGACGGCAGCGCCAGCAGCATGACGCGCGTGTCCGGCGGCGGATCGGTCAGGCGCAACGTGGCCTCGACGATGACGCCCAGCGTGCCTTCCGAGGCCACCACCAGATGCCGCAGGTCGTAGCCGCTGGAATTCTTGACCAGACCGCGATTGAGGTCGAGCAGCTCGCCGGTCGCGGTGACCAGCTTGACGCCGGCGACCCACTCGCGCGTGTTGCCATAGCGCACCACGCGGATGCCGCCGGCATTGGTCGCGATGTTGCCGCCGATCGAACACGAGCCGCGCGCGGCGAAGTCCACCGGATACTGCAGGCCGTGTTCGCGAGCAGCCTCGTGCACTGCTTCGAGCGCAATACCGGCCTCCACGGTCAGCAGGCGGTCGGCGGCGGTGAAGCCCAGCACGCGGTTCATGCGCTGGAGGCTCAGCACCAGCTCACCGTTCGCGGCGACCGCGCCACCCGACAGGCCGGTGCGTCCGCCCGAAGGCACGACCGCGACGCCTTGCGCGTATGCCCAGCGCATCGTCGCCTGCACCTCTTCGATGCTGGCCGGCAGCGCGATCGCCAGCGGCGCGGGCGTCCAGCGCCGGGTCCAGTCCCCACCGTAGTGCGCCAGATCCGCAGGATCGTTCAGCACCCGCAGCGTCGGCACGGCGGACTGGAGACTGGCGACTCGGGCGTCGGACATGGTCGAAGAGGCATCGGAAGCGGGCCGCCAGCGTGCCAGCGCGCCCCGGACGCGTCCAGCGCTGCGGCGCAACACGCCGCCGGCCGTTCTGGCACCATGACCGGCGCTGTCCCCACACGCGAAGCCACCGATGAAGACCTCGTTTCCGAAGCAGGACATCCGCGTCCTGCTGCTCGAAGGCGTCAGCCAGAGCGCTGTCGACACCTTCCACGCCGCCGGCTACACCCAGGTCGAGGTGCACCCCAAGTCGCTGCCGGACGAGCAGCTGCGGGCCAAGATCGCCGACGCCCATATCATCGGCATCCGCTCGCGTACGCACCTGAGCGCCGATGTGCTGGGCGAGGCGCGCCGGCTGATGGCGATCGGCTGCTTCTGCATCGGCACCAACCAGGTCGATCTGGATGCCGCCGAGTTGGCCGGCATTCCGGTATTCAACGCGCCCTACTCGAACACGCGTTCGGTCGCCGAGCTGGTCGTCGCCGAGGCGATCATGCTGCTGCGGGGCATCCCGCAGAAGAACGCGCAATGCCATCGCGGCGGCTGGAGCAAGTCGGCGCTGGGCAGCCACGAGGCGCGCGGCAAGACGCTGGGCATCGTGGGCTACGGCCACATCGGCACCCAGGTCGGCGTGCTCGCCGAGGCACTGGGCATGCAGGTGCTCTTCCACGACATTGAAACCAAGCTTTCGCTGGGTAACGCGCGCGCCGCCGCGAGCCTGGAGGATCTGCTGGCGCGCAGCGACGTGGTCACCCTCCACGTGCCGGAGACGCCGGCGACGAAGTCGATGTTCGGCCAGCCCGAGATCGCGGCGATGCGCCCCGGTGCGCACCTGATCAACGCCTCGCGCGGCAATGTGGTCGACATCGACGCGCTCGATGCCGCGTTGCGCAGCGGCCATGTCGGCGGCGCCGCCGTGGACGTGTTTCCGGTCGAGCCGCAGGGCAACGACGACGCGTTCGAGTCGCCCCTGCTGGACCACGACAACGTGCTGCTGACGCCGCACGTGGGCGGCAGCACGCTCGAAGCCCAGGACAACATCGGTGTCGAAGTCGCGGCCAAGCTGGTGCGCTACAGCGACAACGGCAGCACGCTGTCGGCGGTGAACTTCCCCGAGGTCACCCTGCCCGAACACATCGGCAGCCATCGCATCCTGCACCTGCATCGCAACGTGCCCGGCGTGCTGTCGAAGATCAACGAAGTGTTTTCGCGCGAGGCGATCAATATCGACGGCCAGTACCTGCGCACGAACGCCAATGTCGGCTACGTGGTCATCGACGTGGCCGCGAGCGAGGACCAAGCGGCGCATCTGCGCAGCGAGTTGTCGAAGATCGACGGCACACTGCGGACGCGGGTTCTGTACTGACGTCGTACTGCGCGCAGCGATGGGTCTCGCTGCGCGCTACCCATGCTGCGGCTGCATCTCTGCGCGCCAGGACTGCATCCGCTGATTGTCGTGGGAGCGCGCTTGCGCGCGATTCCGGAACTGCTTGGGCGGATGCGATACCTGGATCGCGCGCAAGCGCGCTCCCAAAGAGTCAGCCCGACGGGACTTCCAGCCAGCGGCGCGCCATGCGCCGCAGCGACGCATCATAGGCATCGCCCTCGGCCACCTCCTCGATCGCACGCCACGCCAGCGCGTGCGACTCCTCGCTGACCGCGAAGGTCTCGTTCGCGCCTGCGCGCACCACATAGCGCACGTCGTAGTGCCAGTGCCCCGGAATGCCCTTGTGTTCGGGAATCCAGTGCCGGTCCAGATCGAAGACGCCCGGCTGCACGGTCACGCCGACCAGCGCGGTTTCCTCCTCGGTTTCGCGCAAGGCGACGCGCGCCAGGTCGCGGTCGCCGTCGGCATGACCACCGGGCTGCAGCCACAGACCGAGCTTGCGGTGATGGGTCAGCAGCGTGCGCTGCCCGTCGCCGCTGACCACCAGCGCCGACGCGGTGAAATGTCCCGCCAGACGGGCGCGTTCGAACGGATCGTCCGCATCGCCGAGCAGTGCAATGAACGCGTCCGCGACAGCCTGCTGCCCCGGATGCAGCACGCCGAAATCGGTGAAGGCGCGCGCCAGTGGATCGACGGTGGCGGGCGGGTCGGCGACAGGCGCGAACGGAGGGACGGCGGGATTCGACATCGGCGTTTTGCTGCGTTGCGGCGTGACGGGAACGGCAGGATCGGCGTTCGCGGGGACGCGCACAAGCCGCCCTTTCCGGACGTTCCGGTTGCTTGTGCCCGAAGGCCGCGTTTGGCATGGTACGGCGATTACCGCGCGCCCCACCGCGCGTTCCAGCACCCGCGCAAGCGGCCGCACGACCAGTAGGGGATCACCTCATGTTGAAGTCTCTGTTCCGGGTGAAGCCCGTGGCACCCGCGCCGCACGTCGATGCCGGCGAGCCCGTCGAGGGCAGCCTCCAGGGCGAAGGTTCGCTCAAGCGCACCCTCACCGCCCGTCACCTGGTCCTGCTCGGCATGGGCGCGGTCATCGGCGCCGGCATCTTCGTGCTGACCGGCCAGGCCGCCGCGAATCACGCCGGTCCGGCGATCATGCTCAGCTTCGTGCTGGCCGGCCTGGCCTGCGCGTTCGCCGGCCTGTGCTACGCCGAGTTCTCGGCGCTGCTGCCGGTGTCGGGCAGCGCGTATTCGTACTCGTACGCCACGCTCGGCGAGTTCACCGCCTGGTTCATCGGCTGGTGTCTGGTGCTCGAGTACCTGTTCGCCTCGTCGACGGTCGCGGTCGGCTGGTCGGGTTACTTCGTCAGCTTCATCACCACGACGCTCGGCCTGCCCTTCCCCGCGGAGCTCGCCGGCGCACCCATCGCCTGGGAAGACGGCGGCTTCGTGCGCACGGCCAACATCTTCAATCTGCCGGCGGTGCTGATCGTCGCCGCGGTCAGCGGCCTGTGTTACGTCGGCATCACCCAGTCGGCCTTCATCAACGGCATCGTGGTGGCGATCAAGACCGCGGTCATCGCGGCTTTCGTCGGCTTCGGCATGTTCTACGTCGACCCGGCCAACTGGACGCCCTTCATCCCTGAGAACACCGGCCCGGGCCAGTTCGGCATGGACGGCGTGTTCCGCGCCGCGACGATCGTGTTCTTCGCCTACATCGGCTTCGACGCGGTCTCCACCGCAGCCGGCGAAGCCAAGAACCCGCAGCGCGACATGCCGATCGGCATCCTCGGTTCGCTGGCGATCTGCACGATCATCTACATCATCGTCTGCGCCGTGCTGACCGGCATGGTGCCCTACACGATGCTGGGCACGGCCAAGCCGGTCGCGACCGCGCTGGAGGCCTACCCGAACCTCGCCTGGCTGAAGACCGCGGTCGAAATCGGCGCGATCGCCGGCCTGTCGTCGGTGGTGCTGGTGATGCTGATGGCGCAGCCGCGCATCTTCTACACGATGTCGCGCGACGGCCTGCTGCCGAAGATCTTCGGTCGCGTGCACCCGAAGTACCAGACGCCCTACGTCGGCACCATCATGGTCGGCATCGCCGCGTGCCTGCTCGCCGGCCTGATGCCGCTGAGCGTGCTGGGCGAGCTGGTGTCGATGGGCACGCTGATCGCGTTCGCCACGGTGTGCCTGGGCGTGTTGGTGCTGCGCCGCACGCGCCCCGAACTGCACCGCCCGTTCCGCGTGCCGTTCGCAACCATCATCTGCCCGCTCGGCTTCCTGTCGTGCATGTTCCTGTTCGTGCAGTCGTTCAAGGAACACTGGCACCTGTTCGTCGGCTGGACGATCGTCGGCATGATCATCTACTTCTGCTACGGACGCCGGCACAGCAAGCTCAACACGAGCCCCTGATCCGACCGCACGGCCCGCCTCGCGCGGGCCGTGTGCCGTCCAGGCTTCCTTCGCGGCGCAGGCCGCACCTTCACACCGGATTGCACGATGTCCACGACCTCCACGGCCAAGAAGATCGGTCCGGTGCTGGCGACCTTCATGGTGGCCAACAACATGATCGGCTCGGGCTTCTTCCTGCTGCCGTCCACGCTCGCGCGCTCGGGCGCGGTGACCGCGTTCTCGTGGCTGCTGGGCACCCTGCTCGCGGTGGCACTGGGCGCAGCCTTCGCGCGGCTCGCGCGGCAGTACCCGGATCTCAACTCGCCCGACGACTACATCCGCCCGAGCCTCGGCCGCGACATGGGGTTCCTGGCGACCACGCTGTACTGGCTGTCGTCGTGGGTCGGCAACAACGCGATCGCCGTGGCTGCCGTAGGCTACCTGGTGGTGCTGCTGCCGGTGTCCGACGCGCCGGCCGTGCAGCTGGTCGGACAGATCCTGCTGATCTGGTCGATGTTCGCGCTGAACCTGCTGGGTCCGCGCAACATCGCGCGCTTCCAGTCGTTCTGCGTGGTGTTCGGCCTGCTGCCGGTCGCCGCGATCCTGATCGCCGGCTGGAGCTATTTCGACCCCGACATCTACCGCGCCGGCTGGAACGTCAGTGGCCAGTCCGATGCGGCCGTGGCGATCGGGTCGCTGGCCACGGTGTTCTGGGCCTTCATCGGCCTGGAGACCGGCGCGATGGTCGCCGGCGTGGTGCGCAATCCCGAGCGCAACGTGCCGATCGCGACCCTCGGCGGCATCCTGCTCGCCGGCGTCGTGTACCTGATTTCCTCGGTGCTGATGATGGGCATCGTGCCGGTCGACCAGCTGGCTGCCTCCAGCGCGCCGTTCGCACTCGTCGCGGGACAGATGTTCGGCGCCTGGGCGATTCCGGTGATCGCCGCGGCCGCTGCGCTCAAGGCCACCGGCACGCTCGGCGGCTGGATGCTGGTGACCGGCGAATCGGGCGCGCGCGCCGCGCAGCGCGGCTTCCTGCCGAAGATCTTCGGCCGCCTGCTGAAGAACGGCGCCGCGGGCCCCGGCCTGCTGATCGTGGTGTCGTCGATGACGTTGATCGCGTTCACCACGCTGTCGGACTCGGTGGGCAGCCAGTTCGAAACGATCATCAACATGGCGGTGACGCTGGTGGTGATGGCCTACGCCGCCGCCGGCCTGAGCCTGCTGCTGGGCAATCCCGCGCATCCGGCCGGCACGCGCGAACGCCTGCTGGGCATGGGCGCGCTGGTCGCCTGCGGTCTGCTGGTCTGGTCGACGCCGGTCGATACGCTGATGGGCGCGGCGATCATCGCCCTGCTCGCCTGGGCCGCGTATCGCGGCTTCGGACGTCGTACGGCGACGCCGGCGCGATGAGCGAGCGCGACGATGACTGGTTTCCGGCCAAGCGTTTCGGCTACGGCTGGGGCTTGCCGCGTCGCTGGCAGGGCTGGGTGGTGCTGCTGGTCTACGTCGGCACGCTGATCGGTTGCGCCGCACGCTTTCCGCCGAGCGATGCGCCGCTGGCCTTCGGCATCTGCGTCGCGGTGGCGACCGCGCTGCTGATCACGGTCTGCGCCCTGAAGGGTGAGGCCCCGTCCTGGCGCGGCAAACGCTGAGTCCACGCGGGCGCGCTAGAATCCGCGCCATGTCCGATACGCCCCCGCCCTACGACGTCCACCGCCTGCGCGAGCTCGCCGGCGAGCTGATCGTCAACATCCGCGAACTCGCCCAGTCCGGCTGGACGCCCGCCACCAGCAGCAACTTCTCGCGCCGCCTCGACGACCGCCATGCCGCGATCACCGTCTCCGGCCGCGACAAGGGCAAGCTGAAGGAAGGCGACATCATGGTCGTCGATTTCGATGGCCTGGCCGTCGGCAGCGATCACCGCCCGTCCGCCGAGACACTGCTGCACACGCAGCTCTACCGGCGTTTCCCCGACATCGGCTGCATCCTGCACACGCATTCGCCGACCCAGACCATCGCCTCGCGGCTGTTCGCCGCCGACGGTCATGTCCGCCTGGAAGGCTACGAACTGCTGAAGGCCTTCGCCGGCAACAGCACGCACGAAATGGCGGTCGACGTACCGGTGCTGCCCAACAGCCAGGACATGACCGTGCTGTCGGCGCAGGTCGAATCCCTGCTCGATGCCGGCCCGATGTGGGGCTATCTGATCGACGGTCACGGCCTCTACGCCTGGGGCCGCGACATGGCCGAGGCGCGTCGCCACCTCGAAGCTTTCGAGTTCCTGCTGCACTGCGAACTCGAGCTCCGCCGCCTGCGCGCGCGGCACTGACGAAGCGCCTGGCGTCGCCAGCTGTGGAACGACGGCGTTCCGCCGCGGTCAACGTTGCGCGCCTGGCGCTTTGCTAGGCTGGACGACCCCCGCCACGCGCCGAGCCAGACCGCCATGAGCCGCCTCCGCATCTTCGACGACACCGCCCCCGAGACGCCGCTGTTCGACAGCCGCGACGGCGACGCGATCGCCCGCGAACTGCAGGCCATCGGCGTGACATTCGAGCGCTGGCAGGCCGCCAAGCCGGTCGCCGCCGGCGCATCGCAGGACGAGGTCATCGCCGCCTACAAGGCCGACATCGACCGCATCAGCGCCGAGCGCGGCTTCAACACCGTCGACGTGATCAGCATCGCGCCCGACAACCCCAAGCGCGACGAACTGCGCGCCAAGTTCCTCGAGGAACACTTCCACAAGGAAGACGAGGTGCGCTTCTTCGTCGACGGCTCGGGGCTGTTCACCCTGCACGTCGAGGGCAAGGTCTACGAGATCGAATGCGTCAAGGACGATCTGATCGGCGTGCCCGACGGCATCACGCACTGGTTCGACATGGGCAGCGAACCACGCTTCGTGGCGATCCGCTTCTTCGAGCAGCCGGACGGCTGGGTCGGGCACTTCACCGGTTCGGATATCGCGCAGAAGTTTCCGCGGTACGAGCCGGATCTGCGCTGAGGGTCAGCCTTGTGTCGCTGTTTAGCCTCTCGCTTCAAGCTGCTCCAGCGAAGATCACTCGACCGTCGCCCCAGCGAAAGCTGGGGCCCATCTTGATCTTGCTTCACTGCGAAAATGGATCCCAGCGTCCGCTGGGATGACAGTAGCGGGCGCCTTGCGCCGAGCTGGTCCGCTCTGATCGCCGACACTTCGACGCCTTACACTGCACCGCCCCACCACCGGCTGACGCGCGGATGATCCTCACCGACATCGAAGGCACCACCAGCAGCATCTCCTTCGTCAAGGACGTGCTGTTTCCGTATGCGCGTCGCGCCCTGCCCGGCTTCGTCGCCGCCCACAAGGACGATCCCGAGGTCCGCCGCTGGCTGGATGTCGTCGCGACCGAACACGGCGCCATGTGCGACGACGCGATGATCGTCGAGACGCTGCAGGGCTGGATCGACGCCGACCGCAAGCACACCGCGCTCAAGGCGCTGCAGGGCATGATCTGGTCGGCCGGCTACCACGATGCCGACTTCACCGCGCACATCTATCCCGACGCCGCGCAAGCGCTGCCGCGCTGGCATGCGGCAGGCGAAACCCTGGCGGTGTATTCGTCGGGTTCGGTGCCGGCGCAGAAACTGTTCTTCGGTCACAGCGATGCCGGCGATCTGACCGGTCTGGTGTCGGCCTGGTTCGACACCGAGGTCGGCGGCAAGCGCGAGGCCGACAGCTACGCGCGCATTGCCGATGCGCTGGATGCCGCGCCGGCCGAGATCCTGTTCCTGTCCGATGTCGTCGAGGAACTCGATGCCGCCCGCGAGGCCGGCCTGCGCACGGTGCTGGTCGACCGGCGCGAGGACTATCCGACACCGCGCGATGCGTCGGCCGCGAACGGCCACACGCGCGTGACCACGTTCGACCAGATCGACGCGCTCCGCTGACATGCGGCCGGCATCGGGTCGGCTTCCGCGTCTCCGATGGCTGCACGCCGGCGTGTGGCTGTGCCTGCTTGCCGCCGGCGCCGCGCACGCGAATGATGGCGCCGGCCCGACCGCGCGCGATGCCGCGCTGATCGATGCCCGCGTCGCGGCCATGCTGCCGACCGGCGTCGACGCGCCACAGCTCTATGTCGTCGGCGTGGCCGGCGACGCGAGCGAGGACGTGTTCCGCAACGAAGTGGAGTTTCTCGTCGACTCGGTCGCACCGCGACTCGGCGCTGGTGCGCACGTGCTCGCCCTGATCAACCATGCCGACAGCCTGCGCGGCGCCGGCACGCCGCTGGCGACCGAGGCGACGCTGCGTCACGCATTGGCGGCGCTTGGCGGCCGGATGGACCGGGAACGCGACATCGTGCTGCTGTATCTGACGATGCACGGCTCGCCCGAACATGCGCTCGGCCTGCACCTGCCCGATGGCAGCGAGGCGAGTCTCGCGCCGGAGACGCTCCGCGATGCACTGGACGATGCCGGCATCGTGCATCGCGTCGTGGTGATCTCGGCGTGCTTCTCGGGCGGCTTCATTCCCGCGCTCGAAGGCCCGGACACGCTGGTGCTGACCGCCGCGCGGGCCGATCGGCCATCGTTCGGCTGCGGCAGCGAGTCGACGATCACCTTCTTCGGACACGCCTGGCTGCTCGACGGGCTCAACGCGGACCGTGATTTCGCCGGGGCGTATCGCCTGGCCGCGCGGGCGATCAAGCAGCGCGAGCGCAAGCTCGGTTACGAACGGTCCAGCCCGCGCATCGCGCAGGGTGCGCGCATCGGTGCGACGCTTGCCCGCTGGCAGGCCACGCTGCCTGCCGATCCGGCGCCGGCGGTGTATCCGTATCCGATCGCGCCCTGACCGGATCGGCGCGACTTCTCTCGACTAGGCGCGCTTGCGCGCGACGCCGACGACGTTGCCAGGCCCGCAGCCGCATCACGCGCAAGCGCGCTCCCACCTCCGACTTGCGTAGCCGGCACACCCCCGGTCGGCAACCCGTAGTCTCGCGAGACTGATTCTCGTTCCGACAGCGATGCGGGGCGCTGGCTAGACTGCCCGCGCGCCGCCAGCCCGCCATCGCCAGCCCGCGACGCGCACGACCCGCCCGCCAGCCATCGCGCGCCAGCCGGTCACCTTCGCAAACGCCCGCCATGTGCGGGCGTTGTGTCGTCTACGGTCAGGCTCGGTCGTGGATCCGGCCACCGGCCGCCAGCAGGTCCGCCAATGCCTGCGCGCGCCGTTCGCGCCCCGCGGCGGTCTTCAGCGTCGCCACCCGGAAACACACCGCGTAGCGGTTGCTCCGGTCCAGCGCGTCGAACGCGGCCTGTGCGCCCGCCGTCCTCCCGAGTGCCGCAACCAGTTCCGGCGGTGGCGCCATCGTCGACGCACCGGCATAGGCCGCGTCCCAGCGTCCGTCCGCACGCGCGGCTTCGATCTCCCGCAGGCCTGCCTCACGGATCCGACCCGCCGCCTGCAGCCGCGTCACATGCGCGACATTGCGCGCGGACCACAGACTGCGCGGGCGGCGCGGCGTGAACCGCTGCAGGAACCACTCCTCGTCGAACCCACGCTTCTGGCCGTCGATCCAGCCGTGGCACAACGCCACATCCAGCGCCTGCGCGTAGGTTACCGACGGCGTCGCATTGCCCTGCTTGGCGATCTTCAGCCACACGCCCGCGCCCTTGGCATGGGCCGTCAGCCAGGTCTCCCACGCCGCCTCGTCGGCGAACGCCAGCACCGGCAGACCGTCGGAAGGCGCAGCGCCGGTCATGGCGAAGCGTCACCGTCGAACCGGTCGAGACGATAGGTCGTCCGCGCGCGTTGCTCGCCCTGCCACGCGTCGAAGGCGCGGACCTCGACGGTATGCGTGCCGACGTCGCGCCGGGTCGGCAACGCGCCTCGCCACAGATGCATCGACGGCGTGGCTTCCGGCGAGCGGTCACGGCCGCGCAGCGTGTCGGCGAGATCGTCGCGTGCGTTTTCCAGCAGCAGGCGCGGGTCGGGCTGCTCGACGCGCCGCATCGGCGCCCAGTCGCCGTCGCCGACGCGGAACTCGACGCGCGTGTCGGGCTGCCCCATGTAGACGTTGGCATAGACGCCCCAGGCGGGATACGCGCCCTGGCGCAACACGCGCGGTGCGTGCAGCGACATCGCCTGCGTCGTCGCCGGGTTGTCCGCCGGCGCGCGTGCCGGCTGCCAGGACAGTCGGTACGCGCCGCCCGCCTCGACCTGCACCACCGCGAACCCGTTCGGCGTGCCGTCGGCCATCGTCGCGTCCGGAATGCCGGCGGCATCCGCCGCGCCGCTCCAGAACGCGCCGCTGGAGGCACCGACGTTGTACTCGTGCAGCGGCGTCAAACCATGCCAGCCGGTGCCGGCGTCGTGGCGGACGTGCTGCTGGGTGTGGCGATGCCCGGTCAGCAGCAACACGTGCGGGAACGGCTGCAACGCCGCGAACAGACGCGCGCGATCGGCGCTGCGCACCGTCTCGGGCGCGCCCGACGATGCGGTGTCGAACCACGGAATATGCGCGGCGACGACCAGCAACCGGTCGCGTGGCGCCGATGCCAGATATGCCTCGACGAAGGCGAACTGGTCCTCGCGCAGCCCTCCGACATAGGTCGGCTTCTGCGCCGGCTGCCAGATGACGTTGTCGAGCACGAGCACGTTCGCCTGCGCCGTTTCCCAGGCATAGGTCTCCGGGCCGTAGGCGGCGCGGAACGAGGCCGTCGACCCGACATCGTCGCGCGCGTCGAAGTCCAGATCGTGGTTGCCCGGCGCGTGCAGCCATGGCGTGTCGAGACGCGCGGTCGCGCGGTCGATCAGCGGATACAGCGCGGGGTCGTCGTTGGTCACGTCGCCCAGCATCAGGCCGAGATCGTAGGGCGCGCCCGCCAGCGCCGCCTCGACGATCGCGCGATCGTAATAGCCCACTTCTTCGGTCGTGCCGGTCTGCGGGTCGGCGAACACCGCGACCCGCAGGGTGTCCTGCGCGCGGTCGCCGGCCGGCAGCGTGAACGTGCAGGCCGCGCCACTGGCGCCGGCCGCGCGCCAGAACGCGGGATGGGCACCCTCGCGCGGCAGCGAGCGGTCCGCCGGGCGGATCACGAACACCGGCGCGTCGCCACCACGCAGGCCCGAGAAGCGGCCGTCGGCAGCGGACACGACGATCCGCGTGCCATCCGACACCCGGATGCCCGCCAGGCCCTGCCCGTCCGCATCGACGACGCGCCCGGTCTCGCAGGCCGAGGCCGCGCCGGACGACAGCGCCAGCAGGACGGCTGCCAGCGGCAGGAACGCGCGTGGACTCTGGGACGGCATGGGAGATCCTGTTGCGAACGGGCGGCCGATTATGCCGCCGGATGATTTCGGCAGGCCGCTGGTCTACGCTTCCTGCGTTCGCAGGCCAAGGACGAGGCCGATGCGGGGATGCATGGAATACGGGGCGGCAGGATGACGCGGATCGACGGGGCGACGCCGTGGTGGCGATGCTGGCTGCTGCTGGTCTGTCTGTGGGCTCTGCCCGCAACGGCCGCCGAACGCGCGGGCGTGCAGCTCGCGCCCGGCACCGACAGCGTCTCGCTGTCGCCCTATCTGCGCTACCACCACGATGCCGGCGACGGCGACGATCTCGCCGCGGCCTGGCAGCGGGTCGATCTGCGCGGCATGCGCCCGTTGCCGGACGGCAACGACGCCTTCGGCTTCCAGCGCGGCACGTTCTGGTTCCATGCGCGGGTGATCAACCGCGATCCGCGCGAGCCGCGCTGGATGCTGGTGCAGGAGTATCCGCTCAGCGACGAGGTCGACGTGCACGTCCGCTACGCCGACGGGCACGTCGTCCACCACGCCGGCGGCGACCATCGACCGTTCGCTTCGCGCAGCGTGCGCTACCGCCATCCGAACTTCAGCCTCGACCTGCCGCCGGGCGAATCGGTCGACGTGCTGGTGCGCGTGCGCAGCCAGAGTTCGATGCAGGTGCCACTGCAGCTCTACACGCCCAAGGCGTTCACCGAGGTCTCGCGCGACGCGCAGCTGGCAATCGGCCTGTACTACGGAATCATGCTGGCGCTGTTCTTCTACAACCTGGTGCTGTGGCTGTCGCTGCGCGATGCCAGCTATTTCTGGTACCTGTGCCACGTCACCGCCTTCGGGCTGGTGCTGTTCACGCTCAACGGCCTGGGCTTCGAATACCTGTGGCCGGGCTCGTCGTGGATGGCCGACCACATGGTGCCGATCTCGATCTGCCTGGCGCTGGTGGCGATGCTGCAGTTCTCGCGCACCTTCCTCGAACTGCCCAGGCGCTGGCCGCGCGGCAACCTGTTGCTGCTGGCGCTGATGGGCTTCTTCGTGCTGTTCGGCGTGGCCTCGGTGTGGCTGCCGCTGCGGATCTCCACGCCGGTCGCCTCGCGCGCGGTGCTGCTGGGCGTGGTCGGCATCGTCATCGCGACGGTCGTGGTGCTGCGCCGCGGCTATGCGCCGGCGCGGCTGCTCCTGCTCGCGTGGTCGATGTTCCTGCTCGGCACCGCGGTGTTCACCCTGCTCGCGTTCGGGGTGCTGCCCAAGAACTTCGCCACCGAATACGGCGTGCAGATCGGCTCGGCCCTGGAAATGCTGCTGCTGTCGATCGCACTCGGGCATCGCTACGCGGCGCTGCGCAACGAGAACCAGCGCATCACCGCCGAGGCCAACCAGAAGCTCGAACGCAAGGTCGCCCAGCGCACGCAGGAAGTGCGCAGCACCCTGCTGCAGCTCGAGGAGGCGCACGCGCGCCTGCGCGATTCCAGCCGCCGCGACGGGTTGACCGGCCTCTACAATCGCGCCTGGTTCCACGAAGCTTTCCGCGATCTCGCGCGCCAGGCGCGCGATGACGGCGCGCCGCTGGCGGTGCTGATGATCGATCTCGACCACTTCAAGTCGATCAACGACCGCTACGGCCATCTGGTCGGCGACGACTGCCTGCGTTGGGCGGCGCGGCGCATCGGCCGCACCCTGCGGCCGCACGACGCCCTGCTGGCACGCTTCGGCGGCGAGGAGTTCATCGTCGCGATTCCCGGCCGCGACATGGCCGAGGCCGGCCGCATCGGCGAGGCCATCCGCCACGCGCTGGGAGACGAACCCTGCCTCAGCGGGGACGTGCGCATCCGCGTGACCGCCAGCATCGGCGTGCACGTGATCGAGGCCTGCGCCGCCGACAGCGTCGACGCCGCGCTCTGCATCGCGGATCGCGCGCTCTATGCCGCCAAGGCCAACGGCCGCGACTGCGTGGAACTGGCGGAGTCGCCCTGAGCGCGGCCCGCCGCGACATCCAACGTCATCGTGTAGTGCGCGTCGGCGCGCCCCGCCCCCCCGCGACACACGGGCCGATCCGCCCTGCCGACAATCCGCCGCCGCCCCGGCTGTCGCACGTGCGGCGGGGCGGTCGGATATCATGGGCGGCCAATTCGGCCCCGTAGCTCAGCTGGATAGAGCGTCCCCCTCCTAAGGGGAAGGTCGCCCGTTCGAATCGGGCCGGGGTCACCACACGCACGCGAGCGGTCCCCCGCGCCGTTCCGCGTTGTCCCCCGCCGCCGCCGGCTTCACGCCGTCCGGCCGCACGCACAAGGAGTTTCCGCGATGTCCCATCCCGTCCTCACCGCGCTCGGCCTCAAGGCCACCGAATCGGGCACCTATCTGGGCAACGGCGAATGGGCCACCGGCCGCGGCGCCGGCATCATCGAGCCGGTCAACCCGACCGATGGCGAAGTGCTGGGCCAGGTGCTGGCCTCGTCGGAAGCCGACTACGAACAGATCGTGACCCGCGCCCAGGCCGCGTTCCGCGAATGGCGCAAGACCCCGGCCCCGCGCCGCGGCGAGGCGATCCGCCTGTGCGCCGAGGCGCTGCGCACCCACAAGGACGCGCTGGGCTCGCTGGTCGCGCTGGAGATGGGCAAGTCCAAGCCGGAAGGCGACGGCGAAGTGCAGGAGATGATCGACATCGGCGAGTTCGCCGTCGGCCTCTCGCGCCAGCTCTACGGCCTGACCATGCACTCCGAGCGTCCCGGCCACCGCATGTACGAGCAGTGGCATCCGCTGGGCATCGTCGGCGTGATCAGCGCCTTCAACTTCCCGGTTGCGGTCTGGGCCTGGAACAGCTTCGTCGCCGCCATCTGCGGCAACATCACCATCTGGAAGCCGTCGCCGAAGACGCCGCTGTCGGCGATCGCGTCGATGAAGATCTGCAACGACGCGCTGAAGGCCGGCGGTTTCCCGGACATCTTCTTCCTGTTCAACGACGCCGGCAGCGATCTCGCCCAGGCCTTCGTCGACGACAAGCGCATCAACCTGGTCAGCTTCACCGGTTCGACCAAGGTCGGCCGCCACGTCGGCGAGCGCGTCGCGCGCCGCATGGGCCGCTCCTTGCTGGAACTCGGCGGCAACAACGCGATCATCGTCGACCCCTCGGCCGACCTGAAACTGGCGATCCCGGCGATCGTGTTCGGCGCCGTCGGCACCGCCGGCCAGCGCTGCACCACCACGCGCCGCCTGTTCGTGCACGAGTCGATCTTCGACGAGGTGCTGGGCAAGCTCAAAGCGGGCTACGCGCAGGTCGAGAAAAAGATCGGCGATCCGACCGACGCCGCCAACCTGATGGGCCCGCTGAACTCGCGCGATGGCGTGCAGGCGTTCCTCTCCGCGGTCGAGAAGGCCAAGGCCGCCGGCGGCACCGTCGAAAGCGGCGGCAAGGCACTCGACGACCGCAAGGGCAACTTCGTGCTGCCGACCATCATCAGCGGCCTGACCAACGATGCCGAGGTCGTGCAGACCGAGACCTTCGCGCCGATCCTCTACGTCATGAAGTACAGCGATCTCGACGACGCGATCGAGCAGCAGAACGACGTGCCGCAGGGCCTGTCGTCGGCGATCTTCACCACCAACCTCAAGGCGTCCGAGCAGTTCCTCGCCGCCTGGGGTTCGGACTGCGGCATCGCCAACGTCAACATCGGCACCTCCGGCGCCGAGATCGGTGGCGCGTTCGGTGGCGAGAAGGAGACCGGCGGTGGTCGCGAGTCGGGTTCGGACGCGTGGCGCGCCTACATGCGCCGCCAGACCAACACCATCAACTACTCCGACGCGTTGCCGCTGGCGCAGGGCATCAAGTTCGACCTCTGACCCGCCCAATGTCCTGCTGCGCTTGCCGGCTGACGCGCGTGCGGTGCTCGGAATGCTCACGTACTACACGTACGCTGCGCTTCCTGTGCTCCGCCACGCGCCATCCGGCGGCGCTCGCGACGGACCTTGGACGGGTGACGCATGCGCATGTCGGCGCCGCAGCACACGCTGCGGCGCCTCCCGCGCTTGCGCGCGCCGCCCCGGGTTCTGAATAATCGTGTCTTCCCCCGTTCTCCCTGGACCGCCGCCGATGGCGCTGCGAAATCCGGTTTCCTTGCACGCTGCGTCGTATCGCGACGCGGCGCGGGCGGGCATCCTGACGCGGGCACCACGCGCATGAGCGCACCTGTCGCCTTCCGTCGCACCAGCACGCTGGCGATCGTCAGCCTGGTGTCGGGTCTGCTCGGCTGGTCGATGCTGCCCTTCATCGGCAGCCTCGTCGCAATCGTCACCGGCCACCTCGCACGGTCCGAGATCCGTCGTCGTCCCGATGCGTTCGAAGGCGACGGACTGGCGGTCACCGGCCTCGTGCTCGGCTACGCGATGGTCGCGATGAGCATCCTCGGCCTGTTGTTCGTGTTCCTGGTCTTCGGCGGCGTGATGGCCGCCATCGCGGCGTACGCCTGATGTACGGCAGTCTCCGGCCGCTGCTGTTCCGGCTCGACCCCGAGCGCGCGCACGGTCTGACCCTCGGCGGCCTCGACGCCCTGCATCGCGCCGGCCTGTCGTCGCTGATCGCCAAGCCGCCGCAGCCCCTGCCGACCGAAGCCTTCGGCCTGCAGTTTCCCAATCCCGTGGGCCTGGCGGCCGGCCTGGACAAGAACGGCGACCACATCGATGCGCTGTTCGCGCTGGGCTTCGGCTTCGTCGAGATCGGCACGACCACACCGCGCCCGCAGGACGGCAATTCGAAGCCGCGCATGTTCCGCCTGCCGCGGCATCGCGCGCTGATCAACCGGCTCGGCTTCAACAATGCCGGCGTCGATGCGCTGGTCGCCAACGTCAACCGTGCCAAGCGCGCCGGCATCCTCGGCATCAACATCGGCAAGAACAAGGACACGCCCAACGAGTCGGCGGCCGACGATTACCTGTTCTGCCTCAAACGCGTGTATCCGCTGGCCGACTACATCACCGTCAACATCTCCTCGCCCAATACCGCCGGCCTGCGCGAACTGCAGGAAGAACAGGCGTTGCGGCGCCTGATCGGCACGCTGCGCGAGGCGCAGGAACGTCTGGCCGCGCAGCACGGCAAGCGCGTGCCGGTGCTGGTCAAGGTGGCACCCGATCTCAGCGACGACGACATCGAGGCCGCGGCACGCGTGCTTTCGGACCTGCACGTCGACGGCGTCATCGCCACCAACACCACGATCTCGCGCATCAGCGTGCAGGACGATCCGCGCGCCGAGGAAACCGGCGGCCTGTCCGGCGAGCCGCTGATGAACAAGGCCACCACCGTGCTGCGCATGCTGCGCACGCGCCTGCCGACCGAGATTCCGCTGGTCGGCGTGGGCGGCATCGTCTCGGGCGCGGACGCGGTCAAGAAGATGGCGGCCGGTGCGTCGCTGGTGCAGGTCTATTCGGGTCTGGTGTACCGCGGGCCGGCGCTGATCGGCGATTGCGTCGATGCCATCCGCCGCAGGCGCGAGGCCCCGAGCCGCGGCAATCTGCCCAGCCTCTGACCCGTCGATGTCCGCACCTTTCCGTCTGCTGCAGCCGGCCGACCTGCGCCCGCGCAATACCTTCGGCGTGGCCGCATCCGCGCGCCGGCTCGTCGAAGTGGCCGATGCCGGCGCCTTGCCGCGCGCGCTCGACGCGCTCGACGGCGCCCGTCCGCTGGTCATCGGCGGCGGCAGCAACCTGCTGTTCGCCGGCGATGCCGAGGATGCGCTGGCGATCACCGATGCGCGTCGCGCGGTGGTGTCCGACGACGGCGACCGCGTCGTCGTGCGCGCGAGTGCCGGCGCCGACTGGCATGGCTTCGTACTGTGGACGCTGGCGCAGGAGCTCGGCGGCCTGGAGAACCTCGCGCTCATTCCAGGCACCGTCGGCGCCGCGCCCATCCAGAACATCGGTGCCTACGGCGTCGAGGTCGGTGAGCGCGTGGTCGCGGTCGAGGCCTTCGATCAGGACGCGCGTGCATTCGTGCGGCTCGGGACCGCCGACTGCCGCTTCGGCTACCGCGACAGCGTGTTCAAGCAGATGCCCGACCGCTGGATCGTCACCGCGGTCGAGTTCGCATTGCAGCGCTTCGCAACGCCCGTGCTCGACTACGCCGGCCTGCGCGACACGCTGGCCGCCCGCGGCATCACCGCGCCCCGCCCGCTCGACGTGGCCGAAGCGGTCATCGACATCCGCCGCAGCAAGCTGCCGGACCCGGCGGTGATCGGCAATGCGGGCAGCTTCTTCAAGAATCCGATCGTCCCGGCCGCGCAGGCCGCGGCGCTGGTTGCCGCACACGCGGGCATCCCGGTGTTCGCGGTGGACGACGGCCTGCGCAAGCTCTCGGCCGCGTGGCTGATCGACCAGTGCGGCTGGAAGGGCAAGCGCGACGGCGATGCCGGCGTCTCGGCCGGACATGCGCTGGTGCTGGTCAACCACGGCCGCGCGAGCGGCGCCGACCTGCTCGGTCTGGCGCGCCGGATCGCCGCGGCCGTGCAGATGCGTTTCGGCGTGCGCCTGGAACCGGAGCCGAGGATCATCGGAGCACGCTGGTGAGCGGCGAATTGCGGCGCTGGAAGCCGGCGACCGTGCACGGCCAGGCCGCGCTGCTGATGCTCGGCAGCACCTCGGCGTTCGCGCTGATGGCGATCGCGATCCGCTTCGCTTCGGCGACCATCCCGACGACCGAGGTCGCGTTCTTCCGCAACTTCTTCGGACTGCTCGCGCTGCTGCCGATCCTGATGCACGCGGGCAACGGCATCCCGCGCACGCGGCATCTGGGCCGCTATCTGGTCCGCACGCTGGTCGGCCTGGGTTCGATGCTGTGCGCGTTCTGGGCGATCGGCCATCTGCCGCTGTCGCAGGCGATCTCGCTGTCCTACGCCGCGCCGCTGTTCGCGACGATCGCGGCGGTGCTGTGGCTGGGCGAGATCGTGCGCGTGCGCCGCTGGATCGCGGTGTCGGCCGGTTTCATCGGGGTGCTGGTGATCCTGCGGCCCGGCGTGGCGTTCTCGCTGCCGATGCTGGTCCCGGTGTTCGGCGCCCTGCTCGCGGCGCTGGTCGCGATCCAGATGAAGCAGCTGTCGAAGATCGACCCGCCCGACACGATCGTCTTCTACACCTATCTGCTGTGGGTGCCGCTGTCGCTGGCACCCGCCCTGTTCCAGTGGGTCTGGCCCGGCCCGGTGGCCTGGCTGTGGCTGATCGCCACCGGCGTGCTGGGCACGCTTGGCCAGTGGCTGTGGACGCGCGCGCTGCGGCTGGGCGAAGTGTCGGCGCTGCAGCCGATCAGCTTCGTGCAGCTGCCCATCGTCGTGCTGTTCGGCTGGTGGCTGTTCGGCGAAACGTTGGACATCTGGACGGCGGCCGGCGCGGCGATCGTGTTCGGCGCCAACGGCTACATCGCGCATCGCGAAGCGGTGCTGTCGCGAAGGGCTGCATCGCAGCGGCCGACCGAGGCCGCGAAACCCGCCGAATAGGGCGTCCTGCGAGGCCTGCGGCACCTTGCCCTCAGACGTCGTCCTTCGCGACCTCGCGCAGTTTGCCCTGGTGCAGTTCCATGACCCGGTCGAGCTTGCCCGCCAGACGACGGTCGTGGGTGACCAGCACCAGGCTCGTGCGCTGCGCGCGGTTCATCTCGAGCATCAGCTCGAACACCGTCGCCGCGGTGCGTTCGTCGAGATTGCCGGTGGGCTCGTCGCCGAGCACGCAGGCCGGCTTGTTGACCAGGGCACGCGCGACCGCGGCGCGCTGACGCTCGCCACCCGACAGCTCCCCCGGCTTGTGGCCGAGGCGATGTCCCAGCCCCACCGTCTCCAGCAATCCGCGCGCACGCGCCGTGGCATCGCTGTCGCTGGCACCGCTGAGCAATGCGGGCAGCATCACATTCTCCAGTGCGGTGAACTCGGGCAACAGGTGGTGGAACTGGTAGACGAAACCGAGCGCACGGTTGCGCAGCGTGCCGCGCGCGGCATTCGACAGCGCGCTCATCTTCTGTCCGGCGACGAATACCTCGCCCGCGCTCGGCGTGTCCAGTCCGCCCAGCAGGTGCAGCAGCGTGCTCTTGCCCGCGCCCGACGCGCCGAGGATGGCGACCGTCTCGCCGGCGCGCACCGCGAAGTCCAGCCCGTCGAATACCGGCGTGTGCAGCTTGCCTTCGGCATAGGTCTTGCCGAGGCCTTCGGCCGCCAGCACCACGGTGTCGGTCGTGTCCAATGCGATCTCACTCATAGCGCAGCGCCTCCGCCGGTGCGGTGCGCGCCGCGCGCCAGGCCGGATACAGCGTCGCCAGGAACGCCATCGCCAGCGCGACCACGCCGATCATCACCACATCGCTGCTCTGCAGATCGATCGGCAGACCGGTCACGTAGTAGACGTCCTCGGGCATCAGCACCACGCCGAACAGGCGCTCGAGCCCGCGCAGGATGTGTTCGAGATTGAATGTCAGCAGCAGTCCGCCGCACACGCCCAGCACCGTGCCGATCACACCGATCATCGTGCCCTGCACCATGAACACCTGCATCACCCCGCGCGGCGTGAGGCCGAGCGTGCGCAGGATGGCGATGTCGGCGTGCTTGTCGGTGACCAGCATGACCTGCGAATTGAGCAGCGAGAACGCGCCCATGAGGATGATCAACGACAGCAGGATGCCGATCATCGTCTTCTCGAGCTTGAGCGCGCGGAACATGTTGGCGTTCTCGCTGCTCCAGTCGCTGACCCGGTAGACGCCGCCGAGCTTGTGCACCAGGTCGTAGGTGACCTGCTGCGCGCGATCCATGTCGTGCAGCTTCAGGCGTACGCCGGTCACGCCGTCGCCGATGCGCAGCAGACGCTGCGCGTCCTGCAGGTTGACCACCGCCAGGCGCCGGTCGAAATCCTGGTAGCCGACCTCGAAGATGCCGCTGACGGTGAAGCGTTTGAGTTGGGGCACCGCGCCCATCGGCGTGACCTGGAAATCGGTGGTCACGATGACGCTGTCGCCGACGCCCACGCCCAGCCACACCGCGAGCTCGCGTCCGAGCACGATGTTGAACGTGCCCGGCTGCAGATCGTCGAGCTTGCCGATCACCATCGAGGTCGCCAGTTCGGACACCTGCGCCTCGTCCTCCGGCACGATCGCGCGCACCGCGGCCGGCTCGTTGCGACGACCGCGCAGCAGCGCCTGGGTGTCGACGTACGGCGCCGCACCGGCGACGCGGGGATCCTCACGCGCGACATCCACCGCACGCGCCCAGTTCGACAGCACTTCGCCATCGGCGCTGATCGTCGCGTGCGCGACCATGCCGAGCATGCGGTCGCGGATTTCCTTCTGGAAACCGCTCATCACCGCGAGCGTGGTGATCAGCACGGTCACGCCGATCGCGATTGCGAAGATCGACGCCAGCGAGATGAAGGAAATGAAGCCGTTGCGGCGTTTGGCCCGGAGATAACGCAGGCCGATCGCGGCAGGAATGGGTTTGAGCATGGACGTCCGGTCATGGGGGCCGCGGCCGCGACGGCCGCGCCGTCGAACCGCCCGCCCGGGGCGCCGCTATGGTGCCATCGAATCGGCTGATGGTCGCGTCACGAAGGCCGACGCGGCCAGACGGAGTTCACGTCGCGCGGCCGCCGGCAAGGTGTCCGGCCACCACACCAGCCAGCGTGTGCGCCGACCCTCGCGCCAGCACAGGAACGCGATCGGGCCACGCCAGTGCAGACGCGGCGCGTCCAGACGTCGCCCGTCGAGAGACGCGACACCACTGGCGTCGACGACGAGGTCGCAATGTGGGCTGCGGCGCTCGCGGCGGATGTGATGGGCGCTGGCGACCAGCACCAGCGGCGTCGCGACGATCATTATTCCGGTCGGCATCTCCGACAACCACAGGCCTACGCATCCACCGATGCCGATCAGGGCGAGCATGCCCTGCAGCAGGCGGGAGGGCCGCCATGCGAGCCGCAACGGCAGCGGCTCAGTCCGGCGGAAGCTGCCGGATGGACTGGACGAGGGCGTCGAGCTGCGCGTCATCGGAACGCTCATGGCCGAGGAACCACTTCCAGAGCCTATCGTCCTCGCAATCGAGCAGCCGTCGGAAAACCTCGCGCTCGGCGTCGGTGGACGTCGTCCAGCAGCGGTCGAGCCAGCGCTCGAACAACCGGTCGAGCTCACGCATGCCGCGCCGGCTGCGCCAGCGCAGTCGACGGAGTTCGGTGGTGTCGTCGTGGGTCATGTCCGTCGCAGCGTCTGGGCGATGGTGAGACTGCACTCGTCGTCCCAGCAGCTTTCAACAGACGGATGTCTGGTCAAGCTGGGACCCATTTTCGCGGCCATCATGAGGGTCAAGATGGGCCCCAGCTTCCGCTGGGGCGACGAGCACGATGCGATCGCTGCGAAACAACGACGAGGGGCGCGATCAGCCCCGGCGCGCCAGCATCAGCTGCTTGATCTCGCCGATCGCCTTCGCCGGATTCAGGCCCTTCGGGCAGGTCCGCGCGCAGTTCATGATCGTGTGGCAGCGGTAGAGCTTGAACGGATCTTCCAGATCGTCCAGGCGCGCACCGGTGTCTTCGTCGCGGCTGTCGATGATCCAGCGATAGGCCTGCAGCAGGATCGCCGGGCCCAGATAGCGTTCGCCGTTCCACCAGTAGCTCGGGCAGCTGGTCGAACAGCACGCGCACAGGATGCACTCGTACAGGCCGTCGATCTTGGCGCGGTCTTCCTTGGACTGCAGGCGCTCGCGATCCGGCGGGGCCACGCTCTGGGTGCGGATCCACGGCTGGATCGAGGCGTACTGCGCGTAGAAGTGCGTCAGGTCGGGCACCAGATCCTTGATCACTTCCATGTGCGGAAGCGGATAGATCGGCACTTCGGCCTTCTTGCAATCCTCGATCGCGCGCGTGCATGCCAGCGTGTTCGTGCCATCGATGTTCATCGCGCACGAACCGCAGATGCCCTCGCGGCACGAGCGGCGGAAGGTCAGCGTCGGATCGATCTCGTTCTTGATCTTGATCAGCGCGTCGAGAACCATCGGGCCGCACTTGTCGAGATCGATCTCGTAGGTATCCGTCGACGGATTGCGGCCGTCATCGGGATTCCAGCGATAGACCTTGAAGGTGCGCGTTCGCTTGGCGCCGGTGGCCGGGAAGTGCCGGCCCTGCTGCACCTTGGAGTTCTTCGGGAGCGAAAATTCTGCCATCTGGGGTCTCCCGGCTCAGTAGACGCGTGCTTTCGGCGGCACGACTTCGACTTCGTCGTCGAGTGTGTACATGTGCACCGGGCGGTAATCGATGGTGGTGTTGCCGGCCTCGTCGACCGAGCACAGCGTGTGCTTGTGCCAGTTGACGTCGTCGCGGTCCGGGAAGTCCTCGTGCGCGTGCGCGCCGCGGGATTCCTTGCGGTTCTCGGCCGAGACGATGGTCACCAGTGCCTGGCCCAGCAGGTTCTGCAGTTCCAGGGTTTCGATGAGGTCGGAGTTCCAGACCAGCGAACGGTCGCTGACCTTGACGTCGGCGAACGACGCGTGGATCTCGCGGATCTTCTCCACGCCCTCGGCCAGCGTCTTGCTGGTGCGGAACACGGCGGCGTCGTTCTGCATCGTGCGCTGCATGTTGTCGCGAATGACCGAAGTCGGCGTGCTGCCGCTGGCGTGGCGCAGCCCGTCGAGGTTGGCCAGCGCCTTGTCGCAGGCATCCTTGGCGAGCGGCTTGTGCCGTGCGTTCGGGGTGATGGTCTCGGCGCAGCGGTTGGCGACCGCGCGGCCGAACACCACCAGATCGAGCAGCGAGTTCGAACCCAGGCGGTTGGCGCCGTGCACCGACACGCAGGCGGCTTCGCCGATCGCGTACAGGCCCGGGACGACCGCATCCGGGTTGCCGTTCTTCAACTGCACGACTTCGCCGTGGTAGTTGGTCGGAATGCCGCCCATGTTGTAGTGGACGGTCGGGAGGACCGGGATCGGCTGCTTCTCGACGTCGACGCCGGCGAAGATCTTCGCGCTCTCGGCGATGCCCGGCAGCTTCTCGTGGATTTCCTTCGGGTCGAGATGGGTCAGATCCAGGTGGATGTGATCCTTGTGCTCGCCGACACCGCGGCCTTCGCGGATTTCCATCGTCATCGAACGCGAGACCACGTCGCGCGAGGCGAGGTCCTTGGCGTTGGGCGCGTAGCGCTCCATGAAACGCTCGCCCGACGCGTTACGCAGGATGCCGCCTTCACCGCGGACACCTTCGGTGATCAGGCAGCCAGCGCCGTAGATGCCGGTCGGGTGGAACTGCACGAACTCCATGTCCTGCAGGCCCAGGCCCGCGCGCAGGGCCATGCCGCCGCCGTCGCCGGTGCAGGTGTGGGCCGAGGTCGCGGAGAAGTACGCGCGGCCGTAACCGCCGGTGGCCAGCACCACGCCCTGGGCGCGGAACAGATGCAGCGTGCCCTCGGCCATGTCGATGGCGAGTACGCCGCGGCAGGCGCCCTCCTCGTCCATGATCAGGTCGAGCGCGAAGTACTCGATGAAGAAGCGCGCGTCGTGCTTGAGCGACTGCTGGTAGAGCGTGTGCAGGATCGCGTGGCCGGTGCGGTCGGCCGCGGCGCAGGTGCGCTGGGCGATGCCCTTGCCGTATTCGGTGGTCATGCCGCCGAACGGACGCTGGTAGATCTTGCCTTCCTCGGTCCGCGAGAACGGCACGCCCTGGTGCTCGAGCTCGATGATCGCCGGGATGGCCTCGCGGCACATGTACTGGATGGCGTCCTGGTCGCCCAGCCAGTCGGAGCCCTTGATCGTGTCGTAGAAGTGGTAACGCCAGTCGTCGTCGCCCATGTTGCCGAGCGCGGCGGAAATGCCGCCCTGCGCCGCGACGGTGTGCGAGCGCGTCGGGAAGACCTTGGTCAGGCAGGCGGTCTGCAGACCCTTGTGGGCCAGGCCGAAGGTCGCGCGCAGGCCGGCGCCGCCGGCGCCGACGACGATCATGTCGTACTTGTGTTCGGTGATCTTGTAGGCAGTGGTCATGAGGTTCTCAGCCCAGCAGTGCGATGCGCGCGATCGCATAGAGCGACGCGAGCGCGCCGGCGGCGCAGGCGAATGTGACGAGCAGCTGCAGGGCGATCTCCAGCCCGCGCTGGTGGATGTAGTCCTCGATCACCACCTGCAGGCCCAGCTTGGCGTGCCAGAACGTGGTGATGGCGAACAGCGCGAACGCGATCGCGTTGAACGGACGGGCAAGCACGGTCTGCACGGTCGCCAGGTCGGCGCCGACCAGCGACACCAGCGTGCCGATGAACCATGCGAACAGCGGGACCAGGGCGACCGAGGTCACGCGCAGCCACCAGAAGTGGTCGGTACCGGTCTTGCCCGACCCCAGGCCGCGGGCGCGTGCGACGGGCGTGCGGAAATCGCGCGGACGCGACGCGGCGTCCGGAGTCTTGGTCTCGCTCATGCGCCACCCCGCAGTGCAATGAACCAGATCGCGGCGGTCAGCACGACCGACAGCACGATCACGGTATAGCCGGAGCGGTAGACCTCCGGCAGCTCGAAGCCCATGCCCACATCCCACATCAGGTGGCGGATGCCGTTGAGCAGGTGATAGACGAGCGAGAACGTGAACGCGGCCAGCGCCAGCATGCCGAGCGGCGAGCCCAGGCAGGCCGCGGCGGACGCGTAGGCCTCGCCGCCTGCGGCGACCGCGAGCAGCCACCAGGCGAGACCGAAGGCACCCACCGACGCGGCGATGCCGGTCGCGCGGTGCAGGAAGGACATCACCGATGTGATCTGCAGGCGATACGCCGTGCCGAGCATGAACGGTGACAAGGGACGGTTGCGGTTTGCCATCGTTGTAGTGCTCTCCTCGCTGGCGGCGTCACGCCGCGTGGCTGGTATTGCGGACCTGTCCGCCAGTCACGACGTGACAGATCAGAAATCGATACAACGACCGTTCTTTTCCCAGTCGCCATATCGCGTCGGTTCGGGACCGTCGCGGCCTCCGATTTCCTCGGCGGGCGGCGATGCCGGAACAGGCATTTCCGCCGGCGCGGGCGACGGGGTGTCCGTCTCCTCGCCTATGATGTCGGGGGTGGTCATCCGTTCAATTTTAGTTCCCGCAGGCATGACAGACAAGCTGCAATCCGCGTCGAATCCGCAGTTCGCGCTCTCCGACATCGCGGTTTTCACGTTGTCCGGACGCGATTGCATCGCATTCGCGCAGGCGCAATTCATGAGCGACGTCGCTGCGCTGGGCGATGGACAGTGGCAGTGGAGCGGCTGGCTGACCCCGAAAGGCCGTGTCGTGGCGCTGTTCGCGGTGGTGCGCCACAGCGCGGAGCGCCTGGATCTGGTCGTACTCGATGGCGACGTCGACGCATTGGCGGCATCGCTGAAACGCTACGTCTTCCGCAGCAAGGTCGCGATCGAAACCCGTGGCGAGCTGCAGGTCTCGGGCGGCTTCTTCCTTCCTGCCCAGGCACGCGGTGCGCAGGCAACCCTCGATGGGGATGGCTTCGAGCTTGATGTCGGATCGCCGGCGCAGCCGCGCACCTTGTGCGTACGCGCGATCGATCCCGTTCTCACGCATGACGCGGACGCGCACCACGCTTGGCGCGCCTTCGATCTCGCCCACGGACTGCCGCGCCTGCCCGACGACCAGCACGAGCAATGGACGCCGCAGCAGCTGTCGCTGGAACGGCTGCGCGCTTTCAGCGTCGCCAAGGGGTGTTATCCCGGGCAGGAAATCGTCGCGCGCACCCATTTCCTCGGCCAGGCCAAGCGTGGTCTCGCCGCCTTGCGCGGCGCCCCGCAGGCCGCGCCCGGCAACGAGATCGTCGCCGGCGACCAGGCCATCGGCCGCGTGGTCTGCACGACAGGCGATCTGCTGCTTGCCGTGCTGCCGATCGACGGGGTCGCAGACACGCTGTCGGTCGACGGCGTGCAGGTGACGCCCACCCCGCTGCTGGACGGTCTCGCCCGCTGACCCCGTAGGCCGGAAACCCCGCCACACCGCCATTCGACTGTCGCAATCGGACTGCTATGCTCGGTCGCGACAGGGGGATGCAAGGGAGTCGTCGCTGCGATCACGGTCGCTGCGACGGCGGGGAACTCGAACCATCCAAGGGGATTTCATGAAGCATCGTGCGTCGTGGGCGGCAGTGGCCGCCTCGTTGGTCGTGTGTGGTCTCACCGCCTGCGCCAGTCAGGCTCCCGTGCCGGAGGCCGCGCCGCCGCCCCCGCCACCGCCCCCCAGCGCCTTCGTCGAGCAACTGGACGCGGACGGACTGTTCGCGTTCGGCAAGGCCACCATCGGCGACATCAGCCCGGCCGGTCGCGCCGCGCTGGACGGGCTGGCCGCGCAGCTGTCATCGGGCCCTGCGCTGGATGTGGTGCACGTGATCGGCCACAGCGATCGCATTGGCAATCCGCAAGGCAATCTGCGCCTCTCCACGCGTCGTGCCGAAGCCGTCCGCGGCTACCTCGTCGAACACGGCGTCGCCGCCGATCGCATCACCGCGGTGGGCCGCGGCGACGTCGAGCCGGTCGCCGAGTGCAAGACCGAACGCGGCCAGGCGCTGATCGCCTGCCTGGCACCGAACCGTCGCGTCGAGGTGCGGGTGCGTTTCGCGGACTGAGGGGTTCCCCTCCCCCCTCGCGCGGCGAGGGAGGAGGGGGATCCAGGATGTTTGCGACGGGACGCCAGCCATCCTTCCTCCGTCATTCCGGCGAAAGCCGGAATCCATTTGGCCGTTCGCTCCGTCCGCGGCAAGTCGGATCGAACTAAAGATCAAAATGGATTCCGGCTTTCGCTGGAATGACGGCAATGAGGCGCCTGACCCTCACCGCATCGTCAACGCCGCCGCGACGATGTCGGCCTCCGACGGAATCACCAGCAGCGCCGCACCGGCCAGCGGCGTGAACGTGTCCGCGCCGACCACGCGCCGCATCGGCCTGTCGCCCAGGCCCGCCTCGGCGATCGCGGTGATGATGCCCTCGCCCACGCCGGCACTGCGGCGCCCCTCGTCGACGACCAGCACGCGCGCGCATTCGCCGACGTGGCGCGCGATCTCGCCTTCGTTGAGGGGCAGCAACCAGCGCAGGTCGACCACGCGCACCTTCCAGCCGCGCTCGGCCTCGATCGTGCGGGCGGCACGCAGGCTCATCGGCACGCCGTTGCCGAAGGTCAGCACGACCAGATCCGTGGCTTCGGCGTTGTAAACGCGTGCCTCGCCGAAGGTCATCGCCTGGTCGGGCGCCGGATACGCCGTCGACCACGCGCCGTCGCCGGGCGCATGGAGATCCTTGGTCATGTACAGCGCGATGGGCTCGAGAAACAGACAGACGCGGCCGTCGACCTGCGCCATCGCAGCGAGCGTACGCAGCATCGTCGCCGCGTCGTCGCCGCGCGACGGGCAGCCGATCACGATGCCCGGGATGTCGCGCAAGGCGGTGATCGAGTTGTCGTTGTGGAAGTGCCCGCCGAATCCGCGCTGGTAGCCCAGCGAGGCAATGCGCACGACCATCGGGTTGCGGTACTGGCCATTGCTGAAGAATTGCAGGCTCGCCGCCTCGCCGCGGATCTGGTCGCCGGCATTGTGGAAGTACGCCAGGTACTGGATTTCCGGCAGCGCGAGCATGCCCATGTTGGCGAAGCCCTGCGCCAGCCCGAGGATCGTGGTCTCGTCGAGCAGCGTGTTGAACACGCGACGTCCGCCGAACGCCTTCTGCAAGCCCTTGGTCACCGTGTAGACGCCGCCCTTCTGCGCGACGTCCTCGCCGAAAAGCAGCGCCTGCGGATACTTCGCGAACAGGTCGTGCAGCGCCTGGTTGATCTGCACCGCGAGATGCCTGGGGGCCTGTCGCTCCGGCAACGCGGCCTCGCTGCCGAACGCCGCGATGCGCGCGGCGGTATCGGGCGCGCGCGTCGCCTCGGCGCGCACCGCATCGGGCGAAAACGGTGCGAGCGGCGCCACGACATCGGCCAGCTGCGTCAGGCGTGGACGCCGATCGGCGTCCTCGGCCGCGGCGAAGCAGCGCGCGCGCGTGATCTCGTAAAGCGCCAGCACCTCGTCCTTCGACATCAGACCGGATTCGAGCGCGATGGCCGCGCTGCGCAGCAGCGGATCGCTGGCCTCGACCGCGCACAGTTCGTCGAGATTGCGCCACTCGATCTCGAAGTCGGTGCCGGCGTGGCCCATGATCCGCGTCGTGCGCAGATGCAGGAAGGTGGGCCGACGCGTGCGTCGACAATGCGCGACCGCACGTTGCACATCGCCGTAGCCCGTGGCGAGGTCGAGACCATCGGCCGCGAAGTAGTCCAGGTCCGGCCGATGCGCGAAGTTGCGCGCGATCCAGCCGTCCGGCGTCTTGACCGAGATGCCGATGCCGTTGTCCTCGCAGATGAACAGCACCGGCGCCGGCAGACGCTGGTAGGCCGTGAACGCCGCGGTGTTGAACGCGGCCTGCGCGGTGGCGTGATTGCTCGACGCATCGCCGAACGAGCACACCACGATGCTGTCGTCCGGCACCGGCAGCGCATGGCCGATGCGGGGACCATGCGCAATGGCGATCGCCGTGCCCACGGCCTTGGGCAAGTGCGAGGCAATCGTCGAGGTCTGCGGCAGCACCCACAGCGGCTTGCTGCCCCAGACCTTGTGTCGACCGCCACTGGCGGGATCGTCGGCACTGGCGGCGAAGGACAGCGCCGAATCCATCACCGGATCCATGCCCGGCAGCTTGCGAAAGCGCTCGGCCATGAAGCCGCCGCTGCGGTAGTGGAGGAACGCCGGATCGGTGTGCCGCGTGGCACGCGCGACCATCGCATTGCCTTCGTGGCCGCTGGAACCGATGGTGTAGAAGACCTTGTTCTGCACGCGCAGCACGCGCGCCATCAGATCGAGATGACGGCTGATCAGCTGCGATTCGAACAGCTCGCGAAAACCGTGCGCGTCGAGCGCGCTGCCTTCGAGGATCGGCGCGTGCGCCGCCGGTGCGGCAGTGCGCGGCCCGTCGAAGTCGCGGACGAACTGCTGGAAGTTCGCGTCGCAGATCTCGGCGCGGTTGAGGCCCTTCATGCGGGCGGGAATCGGATCGGGAACGACTGCGAACATCGACGACACCCTCTCAGTCCGTGGCCGCGAGCCTCGCGGCGTGCGCCGGCGCGGGCGCCGGCATGGGGATGAAACCCGGCGTCCGCCGCACGCGCGCAAGCCAGTCGCGCACGGCCGGATACCGCTCGAGATCGAAACCGCCATCGGGCGCGACGGCGCTGTAGGCGAACAACGCGATGTCGGCCACGCCGTAGTGCGCGCCGGAGAACCAGCGCGCATCACCGGCCAGATGGCCTTCCATCACCGCGAGCGCGCGATGGCCGCGCACCTGCAACGCCGGCAGTTCCGCGCGACGCGGCGAATCGGCGTCGGTCCAGCCGCGGATGAACCGCGCGACCGCGATCGCCGGCTCGTGGCTGTACTGCTCGAAGAACATCCAGCGCAGCGTCTGCGCGTGCTGCCAGGGATCGGTCGGCAACAGGGGCGTGCCGGCCGCGAGGAAACACAGGATGGCGTTGGACTCGACGAGGATGCGGCCGTCGTCGAGCTCCAGCATCGGCACCTGGCCGTTCGGATTCCGCGCCAGAAAGTCCGGCGTGCGCGTCTCGCCGCGGCTGCTGTCGGTCTCGATCCAGGTGTACGGCCTGCCCAGCTGTTCGAGCAGCAGGCGGACCTTGTGGCAATTGCCGGACGGCGAATAGCCGTGGACGACCGTCATCCGCGCGCCGCCCTGCCCGCGGCCCACTGCGCACGGGTCTGACCCCACAGTTCGACGTCCGCGGTCTCACTCGGCGGCGGCAGCAGACGACCGGTCCGCAGCAGGTGCGAACCCAGACGCTCGGCGACGCGCTTGGAGGCGAAGTTTTCCGGCGCGATGCAATGGACGATGTCGTCCCAGCCCAGCGTGTCGAAGGCCCAGTCGATCGCGGCGACCGCCGACTCGTGGGCGTACCCGCGCCCCCAGGCATCGGGATGGAAGGCGTAGCCGATCTCGTTGCCCGGCCAGCCCTCCGGCTTCCAGGGCCCCATCTGGCCGACCCAACGACCGCTGGATTTCTCGATCACCGAGAACATCGCGAAGCCCTGCAACAGCCACGCGCCCGGCATCTGCAGGAACTTGCGCCAAGCAGCGCCGCGCGGCAGATGCCCGCCGATGTAGCGACAGGCGTCTGCATCGGCCATCAGCTCGGCATAGCGCTCGAAGTCGCCGGCCTGCGGCAGGCGCAGGACCAGCCGCTCGGTTTCCAGCCGGATGTCGGCAACCGTCATCCCGTCCCTCCCCGGATCCGCTGTCGTGTGCTGCGGATCAGAACGCGTTGATGCCGGTCAGTTCGCGGCCGACGACGAGCTGGTGCACGGTCTCGGTGCCCTCGTAGGTGATCACCGATTCCAGATTGAGCGCGTGGCGGATGGGACTGTGCTCGGTGGTGATGCCCGCGCCGCCGAGCAGGTCGCGCGCCTCGCGGGCGATGTCGATCGCCATGCGGCAGTTGTTCCACTTCGCCAGCGACACCTGCGTGGGCTGCATGGTGCCGGCATCCTTCAGACGCCCGAGTTGCAGCGACAGCAGCTGCGCCGAGGTGATGCGGCGCGCCCAGTCGGCCATCCTGATCTGCGCGCTCTGCGTCGCCGCGACCGGGCGATCGAACAGGATGCGCTCCTTGGTATAGCCCAGCGCCTCGTCGAGGCAGGCGATCGCCGCGCCGATCGGGCCCCAGGTGATGCCGTAGCGCGCCTGCGTCAGGCAGCCCAGCGGCCCCTTCAGGCCCTTGACGTTCGGCAGGCGATTGGCCTCCGGCACGCGCACGCCGTCGAAGTACAACGCACTGGTGACCGACGCGCGCAGGCTCATCTTGTGCTTGATCTCCTGCGCGGTGAAACCGGCGAACTCCTTCTCGACGAGGAAGCCTTGGATGCCGTCGTCGGTCTGCGCCCAGACGATGGCGATGTGCGCGAGGTTGCCGTTGGTGATCCACATCTTCGACCCGTTGAGCACCCAGTCGTCGCCGTCGCGCTTGGCGTGGGTCTTCATGTTCGCCGGGTCGGAACCGCCATGTGCCTCGGTGAGGCCGAAGCAGCCGATCACTTCGCCTGCAGCCATGTCCGGCAGCCAGCGGCGCTTCTGTTCTTCGGAGCCATACGCGTAGATCGGATACATGCACAGCGAGGACTGCACGCTGGCGAAGCTGCGCAGGCCGGAGTCGCCGCGCTCGAGCTCCTGGCAGATCAGCCCGTAACTGACCGAATTGAGGCCGGCGCAGCCGTACTCTTCGGGCAGGGTCGCGCCGAGCAGGCCCAGCGAGGCCATTTCGGGAATCAGCTCGGCGGGAAAACGGCCCTGGTCGAAGCAGTCGCCGATGATCGGCAGCACGCGCTCGTCGGTGAAGCGCGCCACGGCGTCCTGCACGGCCCGCTCCTCCTCGCTGAGCAGCGAGCGCACGTCGTACAGATCACAAGGATGCAAGGCCATCGGCAGATCGTCCCGGACGGTGATCGGCCGATTGTATCGGGGGCGACGGGGGCGTGCCGACCGTAGCGCGGACACGCGGAGGGCCGGCAGACGCCGGCCCTCCGGTCACGCGTGAAGCGGCGCGATTACTGGCGGTCGTACTGGGGTTCGGCCGCAGCGGAGGTGTCCAGCGCGGCGGTCATGATGCGGCCGTTGATGACCGGCAGACGCTCGTCCGGGCGCTCGTCCATGCGGATGGTGCGCTCGCTGCCGTCGTAGACGTAGGTCACGTCGTAGCCGACGGTGCGCTGCTCGTCGCCAAGCAGAATGCGGTTGCCCGGCTTGCTGTCGGTGCGCATCGAACCGGTCGTGCCATCGGGGTTGCGATAGGTCACGTTGTAGGCGACCACGCGGGAGGACTGCGACGAATCCTGCACGGTCCGGCACTGGCGATCGACGCGTTCGACGACGCGCCCGCCCACGTGGTTGCGGTCGACGCGGTTGCCGATGAATCCGCCCGCGGTCGCACCGGCCGCGGTGGCCAGCTTGCGGCCGTTGCCGCTGCCGACCTGGTTGCCGACGAGGCCACCGACCAGTGCACCGACGACGGTGCCGCCGACGTTGCCGTCGCGCTCGGGCAGACGTTCCTGCACCACGACGTCCTGACAGACTTCGCGCGGCGAGCTGCTGGTCATCGTCTCGCGGATCGGCTCGCTGCCGAGCACCGTCGCGTAGAGCTGTCCGGTCTCGGTGACCGGGCGCACGTCGACCACGTCGGCATAGTCCAGCGCGTCACGCGTCTGGCCGAGCGGCGCGCCGGTGCGTGCGTCGAACGCGCCCGCGACCTCCGGGCCCGCCGCGTCCCGGCTGTTGTGATACGCGCCGACGGCCACACCGCCAACGAGCAGGGATGCCAGCGCAATTGCGATCGTGTTGCTCTTCATCGCTCTCTCCTCCGGCCTGTCGCGGCCTTGTCGTTCTTGGTGCCGATTGCAGCACCCGCATGCTGAACAGCCGCCGGAAATCGAGCTGCGGAACTGACGATCCGCTAAACCGGGGTTGGGAAACCGCGTGCTAGCGTCCATCTTCGACGCATCTGCCGCGCCCACCTGACGGAGTCCGCCGTGCCCAATCCGCTGTCCGCCCCGCTCGTCGCCTGGCTGTCGCGGCTGAGCTATCCCCGTCTGTTCATGGTGTCTGCCGTGCTGTTCGGCGTGAACCTGCTGATCCCCGATCCGATCCTGCTGGTCGACGAGGTGTTGCTGGGCGTGGCGACCGTGATGCTCGCCAAACGCAAACGCAAGCGCACGCCAAAGCGCGATGACGAGCGCACGCGCCCGCCGATCAACGGCCAGGCCCGGCGCTCCTGAGCGCAGCGGTGCTGATCGACAGCCACTGTCATCTCGATGCGTCCGAGTTCGATGCCGACCGCGACGCGGTCATCGCGCGGGCACGGGCAGCAGGTGTGCGTCACCAGATCGTGCCCGCCACGCACGCGGACGCCTGGCCGAAGCTGCGCGAGGTCTGCGCGTCAGCGCCCGGTCTGCACGCGGCCTACGGCCTGCACCCGACGTTTCTCGAGTACCACCGCCCCGTCGATCTGGATGCGCTGTCGGACTGGATCGAACGCGAACGGCCGGTCGCAGTGGGCGAATGCGGACTCGATCATTTCGTCGACGGCCTGGACCCCGATGCCCAGCTGCACTTCTTCAAGGGCCAACTGGCGCTGGCGCAGCGCTTCGATCTGCCGGTGATCGTGCATGCACGGCGGGCGGTCGAGGAGACGATCGTGCTGTTGCGCAAGTACGACGGGCTGCGCGGCGTGGTGCACAGCTTCAGCGGCAGTCCCGAGCAGGCCAAGCAATTGTGGAAAGCCGGCTTTCTGATCGGCCTGGGCGGCCCGCTGACCTACGACCGCGCCAAGCGCCTGCACCGCGTGGCGGCGGAGATTCCGCTCGAGCAACTCCTGCTCGAGACCGATGCGCCCGACCAGCCGGATGCCGACCACCGTGGCATGCGCAACGAGCCTGCGCGCCTGACGCGGATCCGCGACGTCGTCGCCGACCTGCGCGGCATTCCTGCGGACGAAGTCGCCGCGCAGACCACACGCAACGCGATCGCCCTGTTCGGGCTGCCCGTCGACTGAGCGGCAGGCTCAGGCGGCCGCGTCGGCCGTCGGTTTGAGCAGCAGTTCCAGCGCGCGACCCACTGCCGCGAACGCGAACGCGCCGGTGATATGCGTGGCGGCTCCCAGACCACTGCCGCAGTCGAGGCTCAAGGCCGCATCGGGCCCGAGCTGGGGGCGGATGCCGCACACCGTGCCGTCAGCCTGTGGATAGCGCACGTTCTCCAGCGAATAGATCGCCGATACGCCGAAATAGCGCTTGGCGGTCTTGGGAAAGTTGAACTCCGCGCGCAGCTTCTTGCGGATGAGCGCCAGCATCGCGTCGTGCTCGGTGCGCGACAGGTCGCGAACGCGCACCAGCGTCGGGTCGATGCGTCCACCGGCGGCACCGACCGTGATCACGGGCAGCTTGCGGCGTCGGCACCAGGCGATCAGCTCGACCTTCGCGCGAAAACTGTCGCAGGCGTCGATGACCAGGTCGTAGCCGCGGCCGAGCATTTCGTCCAGATTCGACGGCGTCACGAACGCCTGCAGCGCATGGATGTCGATCGAGGGGTTGATCGCCCGGCAACGTTCGGCCATCGCCTCGGCCTTGTTGCGTCCGTACTGGCCTTCCAGCGCGGGCAGCTGGCGGTTGGTGTTGGACACGCAGATGTCGTCGGCGTCGATCAGCGTCAGTGTGCCGACGCCGGTCCGCGCCAATGCTTCGGCCACCCACGAACCTACGCCGCCCAGACCGACCACCGCGACGTGCCGTCGCAGCAGGCGATCGACGCTGCCCACGCCGTAGAGACGTTCGATGCCGGAAAAGCGTGCGTGTGCGGTGTCGTCCATGCGCGTATTCTAGCGAGCCGCGCCCGGCGCAGCCTCGCGCTGTCGCCGGCGGCCCCACTGGAATCGCGCATGTCCGCACCGCCGCCCGTCACCACGCCGCCGCATTCCGAGCCCTCCGCGGCCGCCCGCTACCTCGTGGTGTTCGTCGTCGGCCTGGTCGTGGGCATCGTGTTGATCGTGGTACTGCTGCGCGCACTCGAAGGCCGCAAGACCTGGCAGGACCGCTACCCGGCCGCGCTGATGCAGTTGTACATGGCGCAGTCGGCGCAGTTGTCGGCTGACCTCGAGGCCAACCGCTGCGCGGCCACCGACACGCTCGCCCGTCTGCAGACGCTGCGCGCGTTGTCGAACGATCTGGAACCGGCCTTTGCGGACCTGCGCGACCACGCGGGTTTCGCTTCGCATGCGAGCCGGATGCGCGGCACGCTGGATGCCGCGCTCGCCTCGCCGCCGAACGATTGTGCGGGCCTGCGCCGGACGATCGACGCGATCGGCGAGGCCTGCAGCGGCTGCCACCAGGACATGCGCGGCTGATCCGCAAGGCCGCGCCGCGGGTCTGAACCAACGCTGCACGCAGCACCGCGACGCAGCGCAATTGCTGCGGCATTCACGTCGTCGCGTCTAGCGTCGGCACGTCGGGCGCTCTGGCCCGCGCTCCCAACAGAATGCTGCGAAAGCACCGGAGGATAGCCCCATGAAGACTGGTCTCATCGGAACCGCGGTCATCGCCGCCTCGGTCGCCCTCGCCGGCTGTGCCACCTCGCCCGGCTACGGGTCCGGCTACGGCAATAGCGGCTATGGCAACAGTGGTTACGGCAACGGTGGCTACAACCGCCCCGCCAACTGCTACGACTGCGGCACCGTGACGCGCATCGAAACCGTCCGCGGCAACAGCAATCCCAACATCGCCGGCCCGCTGATCGGCGGCGTGGTGGGTGCGGTCGCCGCCAAGGAACTCGCACGTCGCAACACCGACAGCGAAGGCCGTCGCAACGTCGCGATTGGCGCAGGCGCGGTGGGCGGTGCGATCGCCGGCAACGCGATCCAGAACCGCACCGAGGGCGGCAACTACTACAACGTCCACGTGCGTATGCAGGACGGCCGTACGACCGTGTTGTCGCAGAGCGACATCGGCGGACTGCGCGAAGGATCGAACGTCCGTGTGCAGAACGGGCAGGCCTACGCCTACTGAGTCCGGTCGCCCGATCGACCCCAAAAAAAACCCGGCGCAAGCCGGGTTTTTTTTGGCTCGGATCCAGGGGGATCAGAGCGGGGTGACGGCGTCCGCCTGCAGACCCTTCTGGCCCTGCACGACTTCGAACGAAACCTTCTGGCCTTCCTGCAGGGACTTGAAGCCCGTGCCCTGGATGGCGCGGAAATGGACGAACACGTCCTCGCCGCTCTCACGGCTGATGAAGCCGAAGCCCTTCGCATCGTTGAACCACTTCACGGTACCGTTTTCGCGCGTTGCCATGTTGCTCTCTCTCCCTGGAACGATTCGATTGTTGATCGATGGAACGCCTGTCTTGGCGGCTGGTTGCACAAGGAGAACACGGAGCGACGATGCAGCGGGACGGGTGGGACGAGCCGACACGAACCTCTTCATACAGGGTCACGGTTCACGGTGACCTTGACAAACACAGCGCCTGCAAAGTACCCCGCTGTTTATGAAAATGCAATCCGGGTACGCCCCATCTTTTCGACCCTTCCCGAACCCCGTTCCGACCCGCTGCGGCGAGGCTTCCACATGGACATGACAGGCCTGTTCTACGTGCTCGCGGGGCTGCTGGTCATGGTCGGTCTGGCAGGTGTGATCCTGCCGGCCCTGCCCGGTCTGCCGCTGGTGTTCGCCGGCATGCTGCTCGCCGCGTGGGCAGACGGTTTCGAACGCATCGGCGTCTGGTCGCTGATCGCGCTCGGCGTGCTCACGGCGATCTCGTTCGTCGTCGATTTCTGGGCCACCGCGGTCGGTGCCAAACGTGTCGGCGCAAGCCGGCTCGCGCTGGTCGGCACGGTCGTCGGTACCTTCGTCGGCCTGTTCTTCGGCCTGCCCGGGCTGTTCGCCGGACCCTTCGTCGGCGCCGTGGTCGGCGAGCTGATCGCGCGACGCAATCTGCGTCCCGGAGGACTCGGCCAGGCCACGCGCGTGGGCATCGGCACCTGGGTCGGCATCGCACTGGGCGTCGCACTGAAGCTCGCGCTGGCGGTGCTGATGCTCGCGGTCTTCGCATTCGCATGGTGGTGGTGAGTGCACTATCGTCGCGCTCCGATCCGGACCACGCCGTTCCGTCCCATGCCCGATACCGATCTTCTGCGCACGCGCTGGCGCAGCCTGCTGCTCGCGAGCGCACTCGCGTTGTCCGCAATTCTTTCCCTGCCCGTTTCTGCGGCACACGTCGCACCAGCCCCCACAGCTCCAGCCGCGGATGCACCGGCGCAGGCGTCGGCCGCACCTGCCACGGCGCCGGCCGTCGAGGAGGTCGATGTCCGGGGTCGCCTGGACGCGGTCTACGACGAGGCCGAGGCCCGCGTGCTGCGTCTGGTCGCGAACCTGCCCTTGCTGCTGGCCGCCGCCCTCATCGTCTTTCTGGCCTCGTGGCTCGGCGGCTTCGTTTCGCAGCGCCTGCACTGGCTGCGTCTGCGCACGCGCAATCCGTATCTCGACGGATTGATCCGGCGCGTCGTGCGCGCGGTGATCCTGCTGATCGGCATCCTCGTCGCACTCGACCTGCTCAACGCCACGGCGCTGGTCGGCGCGATGCTGGGCTCGGCCGGCGTGCTGGGTCTGGCGCTGGGTTTCGCGTTCAAGGACATCGCCGAGAACTACATCGCCGGCGTGCTGCTGAGCCTGCGCCGGCCGTTCGAGCCGGGCGACATGGTCAAGATCGACAGCTACGAGGGCAAGGTCGCCTCGCTCAGCGCGCGTGCGATGGCGCTGGTCACGCTAGAAGGCAACGAGCTGCGTCTGCCCAATGCGCTGGTGTTCAAGGCGGTGATCCTCAACTACACCAGCAACCCCCGGCGACGGTTCGATTTCACCTTCAACATCGATGCCAGCCAGTCGATCAGCCGTGCGCACGCGCTGGCGATGGCGGAGATCGCGAGCATCGACGGCGTGCTGGCCGACCCCGCACCGTCGTGGACGGTGGTGGAGTTCGGCGCCAATGGCACCGCGCTGCGCTTTTTCGGCTGGGTGGACCAGCGCCGGAGCGACCTCGGCAAGACCCGCAGCGAGGCGATCCGCCGTGTGAAGGGCGCGTTCTGGCGCGACGGGATACAAAGCCCGAAGACCACGACGCACGTGGTGCTGGCGAAGGAGGAGGACGCGGCTGCGATGCCGGTCGCCGATCACGAACCGGCCACCAGCGTCGGCGTCGACACCTCGGTCAACCGCGACATCGACCGGCAGGTCGCCGAGGTCCAGAACACCGACGACGGCAACCTTCTTCTCACTCCCAAGGACGCGACCTGACATGCGCCCCACCCTTCTGCTCCCGGCCGCACTCGCGACCGCCCTGCCGTTCGCCACGCATGCGCAGGAGACCGCGCCGCCGACCACCGCGCCCAGCGCACCCGCCAGCCTCGATGCCTGCGTCGCACTCGAACAGGATGCGCAGCGCCTCGCCTGTTTCGACACGATGACCGGGCGCGCCACGCGCACTCCGGCGCAGGCAGACACCGAAGCGGCGGTCGCACGCGAACTGCGCAACAACCCGGCGGTCCGCGCCGATGCGATGGCTGAAGCCCCGGTCGCGCACGGCCTGTACGCCCATGACGGCAGCAGCCGTCTCGAGGCCGCCATCGCCAACGCCGGCCAGGGCTCGCTGCTCGACAGCCGCTGGGAACTGGCCCGCGACTCCAAGCTGGGGCTGTTCAATCTGCGCGCCTACAAGCCCGTCTACCTGCTGCCCGCGTTCTGGACCTCGGACAAGAACGAGACGCCGTCCTCGCCGAATCCCGAGAACACGGTGACCACGCCGCAGACGCTCGACAGCCTGGAGGCGAAGTTCCAGCTCAGCTTCAAGACCAAGGCCGTGGAGAACCTCTTCGACACCAACGGCGACATCTGGATGGGCTACACCCAGAGCTCGCGCTGGCAGGTCTACAACACCGAGGATTCGCGGCCGTTCCGCGAGACCAATTACGAACCCGAAGTGCTGATGGTGTTCCGCAACAACTACAGCATCGGTGGCTGGAACGGGCGCATGGCGGCGATCGGCGTCAACCACCAGTCCAACGGCCGGGGCGACCCGCTGTCGCGCAGCTGGAACCGGGTGATGTTCAACGTCGGCCTGGACCGCGAGAACTGGGCCGTGATGATCCGGCCGTGGGTGCGGATCTCCGATGGCAACGAGGACGACAATCCCGACATCGAGGACTACATGGGCCGCGGCGACCTCACGCTGACCCACGTGCGCGGCGGTCACGAGTTCTCGCTGATGGCGCGCCATTCGCTGCGTGGTGGCGACCGGTCGCACGGTGCGCTGCAGTTCGACTGGGGCTTTCCGATCCACAAGAATTTCCGCGGTCACCTGCAGATCTTCGACGGCTACGGCGAAAGCCTGATCGACTACAACCACAAGGCGACCTACGTCGGCCTGGGCATCTCGCTGCTCGAGTGGTTCTGAGGTCGCGGCGCCGGGCCTGATGCGCCCGGCGCCGGTGCGGCGGCGATTGGCTTATGCTCGCGGCGGGCCCACCGCAGGACCGTCGCATGGATGCCGCCGCACCGCGTTTCCGCCGTTCGTTCTTCGCCTATGCCTCGGCCCTGCTGGGCCTGCTCAGCGTCATGGGCGTGGCGTGCTTCCACTATCCCGAACTGCTGACCAGTCGCGAGTTCCGCGCGGTCTATGACGAAGGCTTCGCCCGGAATCTGCTGCTGGTCGGACTGATCGCGGCCTTCATCCTCGGTACGCTGGCGATCCTGCGCGACCGCAACAAGCGCGTGGCGATGATCGGCGTGTGCAGCGCGACGCTGGCGGTGCTGCTCGGCGGCACCAACGTCCAGTTCGACGCAATCGGCCATACGCCCTATGCGCTGGGCCTGGACTGGTTCGTGATCTCGCTGTTCTTCTCGGCGCTGGTTTTCGTGCCGCTGGAGCGCTACTTCGGCAAGCGTCGCGTGTCGCCGCTGCGCACCGGCTGGCGCACCGACATCGCCTACTTCTTCATGAGCCACGTGCTCGTGCAGTTCATCCTGATCCTTGTGACCGCGTCGACATCGACCATCGCCAGCATCGCCGCGTTTCCGGCTTTGAAGGACGCGATCCAGTCGTTGCCGGTCTGGGCGCAGTTCCTGATCGCGGTCTTCGTCGCCGATCTGGCGCAGGCGCTGCTGCACCGGGCGTATCACAACATTCCCTGGCTGTGGCGCTTCCACGCCGTGCACCACTCCAGCCGCGAGATGGACTGGCTGGCCGGCTCGCGCATCCATTTCGTCGAGATCGTGCTGACCCGCAGCTTCGTGCTGCTGCCGCTGCTGGTGCTGGGCTTCTCGACGCCGGCGGTCAACGCCTACGTCATTCTCGTGGGCCTGCAGGCGGTAATCGCCCATGCCAACATCGGTGTGCGCTTCGGCTGGCTGGAGTACCTGCTGGTGCTGCCGCGCTATCACCACTGGCACCACGCGCGGCAGCAGGACTACATCGACGTCAACTACGCGATCCACCTGCCACTGGTCGACATGCTGATGGGCACGTTCAAGCTGCCGCGCGACCAGGCCGCGTGGCCGCAGGAGTACGGCGTGATGAAGCTCGAGACCGTGCCGCGCGGCATCCTCCGGCAGCATCTGATGCCGTTCCGGCGCAGGAAGACGTTCGACGAGTTCGTGGACTGAGGGCGCGCGATGATGCGCACGATCCGGATCGGGCTGGCACTGGTGCTGATGGCGCTTGCCGGCTGTGCAAGCGAGCCGCGCCTGCTGATGCCGACCTCGCCCGAGGGCATGGCCTGCGTCGCGGCCTGTGACGCGGTGCGTTCGCGCTGCATCACCTCCGAGAACTTCCGCGCCCAGGGCGCCGCCAGCGGATGCGACAACAGCCATGAGGTGCAGACCTGCGTCGACCGCGCCGTCGACGACCGGACCATGCTCGCCTGCCAGGCGAAGCAGAACACGGGCTTCTGTCCGGATTCGGTCGCCGACCACACGCCCTGCAACGAGGAACGCCTGATGTGCGCCCTGCGCTGCGGCGCGCGGATGCTCGACACCGAATAGGCCAACGGGACACGGCGCCCGAGGGCGCCGTGTCCGTGAATCGATCGCGTCAGGCGATCTCGACCACGGGAATCCCGCCGATCTTCGCCTTCCACTTGCGCGGGCCGGTCTCGTGCACGGATTCGCCGGTCGAATCGACCGCGACGGTCACCGGCATGTCCTGGACCTCGAACTCGTAGATCGCCTCCATGCCCAGATCCTCGAACGCCAGCACGCGCGCGGCCTTGATCGCCTTCGAGACGAGATACGCCGAGCCGCCGACGGCCATCAGGTACACCGACTTGTGCTGGCGGATGGCCTCGATCGCGGTCGGGCCGCGCTCGGCCTTGCCGACCATGCCCAGCAGGCCGGTCTGCTCGAGCACCTGGCCGGTGAACTTGTCCATGCGCGTGGCCGTGGTCGGACCGGCCGGGCCCACCACCTCGCCCTGCACCGGATCGACCGGACCGACGTAGTAGATGAAGCGGCCCTTGAGGTCGACCGGCAGCATCTCGCCCTTGTTGAGCATGTCGACGATGCGCTTGTGCGCGGCGTCGCGGCCGGTCAGCAGCTTGCCGTTGAGCAGCAGCACTTCGCCCGGCTTGAAGGTCGTGACCTCTTCGGGCGTGATCGTGTCCAGATCGACGCGGCGCGCGCCGGTCGGGTTGTAGGTCAGCTCCGGCCAGTCGGCCAGCGACGGCGGGTCGAGCATCACCGGGCCGCTGCCGTCGAGGGTGAAATGCGCATGGCGCGTGGCGGCGCAGTTGGGAATCATCGCCACCGGCAGGTTGGCCGCGTGGGTCGGGAAATCCTTGACCTTGATGTCGAGCACCGTGGTCAGGCCGCCGAGACCCTGCGCGCCGATGCCCAGCGCGTTGACCTTGTCGTAGAGCTCCAGACGCAGCTCTTCGGCGCGGTTGGAGGCACCGCGGGCCTTGAGATCGACGATGTCGATCGGCTCCATCAGCGATTCCTTGGCCAGCAGCATCGCCTTTTCGGCAGTGCCGCCGATGCCGATGCCGAGCATGCCCGGCGGGCACCAGCCGGCGCCCATCGTCGGCACGGTCTTGAGCACCCAGTCGACGATCGAATCGGAGGGGTTGAGCATCGCGAACTTGGACTTGGCCTCCGAGCCGCCGCCCTTGGCCGCGACGATCACGTCGACCGTATTGCCCGGCACGATCTTGACGTTGACCACGCCCGGCGTGTTGTCCTTCGTGTTCTGGCGCTTGCCGGCCGGATCGGCCAGCACGCTGGCGCGCAGCTTGTTGTCGGGATGGTTGTAGGCCCGGCGCACACCCTCGTTGACCATGTCCTCGACCGACATCGTGGCGTCGTCCCACCGCACCGACATGCCCACTTCCAGGAACACGGTGACGATGCCGGTGTCCTGGCAGATCGGCCGGTGGCCCTCGGCGCACATGCGCGAATTGATCAGGATCTGCGCGATCGCATCCTTCGCGGCCGGCGATTCCTCGCGCTCGTAAGCGGCGGTGAGATTCCGGATGTAGTCGACCGGGTGGTAGTAGCTGATGTATTGCAGGGCATCGGCGACGGACTGGATCAGGTCGTCCTGGCGGATCGACACCGGCGGCGCGGACACGAAGCCCGGCGACGGGGAAGCGGAATGGCTGGCGGTCACGGCTGGCTCGAAGGCTGGCGGAAAACCCGCCCATTCTAGGCCATGCCGGCCACGCGCCGGTCCGCTGCGCCGTGCCGGAGCGTTGCAGCGGGGCGCACAATACGCGCATGGAAACCCTCGTTCTGGTGCTCGACCTCGTCGGTACGTTCGTGTTCGCGCTCAGCGGCGCGACGCTGGGCGTGCGTCGGCGGTTGGACCTGTTCGGCGTGCTGGTGCTGTCGCTCGCGGCCGCCACGGCCGGCGGCATGACGCGCGACGTGCTGATCGGCGCGACACCGGTGGCCGCGCTCAGCGACTGGCGCTACCCGGCGATCGCATTGTCCGCCGGCCTCATCACCTTCGTCTGGGCGCCCGCGATCGAGCGGCTGCAGCAGCCGGTGCGGATGTTCGACGCGATGGGCCTGGCGTTGTTCGCAGTCGCGGGCACGCAGAAAGCGCTGGCCTTCGGCGTGCCGCCCCCGATGGCGGCGGGCCTGGGGATGTTGACCGGCATCGGCGGCGGCATCGCGCGCGACGTGCTGCTGGCGCAGGTGCCGCTGGTGCTGCGCGCGGATCTCTACGCGGTCGCCGCCCTCGCCGGCGGCGCGGTGGTCGCGCTCGGCCACTGGCTGCAGTGGCCTGCGACGCCCTGCGCGATCGCCGGGGCGCTGCTGTGCTTCGGCCTGCGGATGATGGCCCTGCGCTTCGGCTGGCAATTGCCCATCGCGCTGCAGTCGGGCGGCGACGGTGAGCCGCCCGACGCGATGCGCTGACGCACACGCGCCCTGACCGATACTCGCTGCATGAGTGCCGCCCCACCCCGCGCGTCGACCGACGCCCGCCAGCCCAGCCTGCGCGAGCGCTTCGACGCGATGCGCAACATCCCGCCGTTCCTGCGGATGATCTGGTCGGTCAGTCCGCTGCTGACCTGCATCAGCGTCGGCCTGCGCATCGTGCGTGCGCTGCTGCCGGTGGCGATGCTCTTTGTGGGCAAGCTGATCATCGACGAAGTCGTGCGGCTGGTCGGCGCCGGCGCGATCGACGACGGCTTTTCGGGCGCCTGGCAGGCCGGCACCCTCGACCCTCTGCTGGTGCTGCTGGCGGCGGAGTTCGCGCTGGCGATCGGTTCGGACCTGATCGGCCGCCTGACCACCTATTCCGACGGACTGCTGTCGGAGCTGTTCTCCAACGCCACCAGCGTGCGGCTGATGGAGCACGCGGCCGTGCTGGATCTGGAGGATTTCGAAGACCCGGACCTGCAGGACCGCCTCGACCGCGCACGTCGCCAGACCATCGGCCGCTCGACGCTGATGGCACAACTGTTCGGACAGATGCAGGACACGATCACCGTGGCCAGTCTGGCCGTCGGCCTGATCGTCTACGCGCCCTGGCTGATCGCACTGCTGGCACTGGCGCTGGTGCCGGCGTTTCTGGGCGAATCGCACTTCAACGCGCTGCGTTATGCGCTCGATTCGCGCTGGACGCCCGAGCGCCGCCAGCTCGAATACATCCGCATGGCCGGTGCCAGCGTGGAGACGGCCAAGGAGGTCAAGATCTTCGGCCTCCACCGGTTCCTGATCGCGCGCTACCGCACGCTGGCCGAACGCTTCTTCATCGCAAATCGCGGTCTCGCCCGGCGACGCATGCTCTGGGGCACGCTCTTCGCGGCACTGGGCACGCTGGGCTATTACGCCGCCTACGCCTACATCTGCTGGCGCACGGTGCGCGGCGATTTCAGCATCGGCGATCTGACCTTTCTCGCCGCGAGCTTCCTGCGCCTGCGCCAGCTGCTCGAAGGCCTGCTGATCGGCGTGTCGCAGGTCGCCGGCCAGGCGCTGTATCTGGACGATCTGTTCTCGTTCTTCCGGATCGAGCCCGAGATCCGCTCGCCCGCCGATCCCGCGCCGTTCCCGCGCCCGATCACCCAGGGCTTCGTGTTCGAGAACGTCGGCTTCCGCTATCCCGATGCGACGGCGTGGGCGGTGCGGCATCTCGACTTCGAACTGCGCGCCGGCGAAGTGCTGGCCCTGGTCGGCGAGAACGGCGCCGGCAAGACCACCCTGGTCAAGCTGCTGGCACGGCTCTACGACCCCGACGAGGGCCGGATCCTGCTCGACGGCCGCGATCTGCGCGACTACGACCTCGACGAAGTGCACGCCAACGTCGGCGTGATCTTCCAGGACTTCGTGCGCTACAGCCTCAGCGCCGGCGAGAACATCGGGGTCGGCCAGCCCGAGGCCATGGACGACGATGCGCGCATCCGCGAGGCCGCGCGCCGCGGCATGGCCGATGCGGTGATCGCCGGGCTCGCCGGCGGCTTCGACCAGCCCGTCGGCCGCCGCTTCAAGTACGGCGTGGACCTGTCGGGCGGCCAGTGGCAGAAGATCGCGATCTCGCGTGCCTACATGCGCGACGCACAGGTGATGATCCTCGACGAGCCCACCGCCGCGCTCGACGCGCGCAGCGAGTTCGAGGTGTTCCAGCGCTTCAAGGAACTCTCCGAAGACCGCACCGCGGTGCTGATCTCGCACCGGTTCTCCAGCGTGCGCATGGCCGACCGCATCCTGGTGCTGGAACAGGGCCGCATCGAAGCCAGCGGCACGCACGATGCCCTGATGGCGCAGGGCGGGCGCTACGCTGAACTGTTCGAACTGCAGGCGGCGGGCTACCGCTGAGCCGGACGGCGCGCACACGCGCCATTGCGATGAATCGGCGTTGACGCCGCGCTGGGTACGCTGGGCGCCTCGAACGGAGACACCCGATGCCCGACACCAGCCGCGCGCTCGCACGCCATGCGCAGATCCTGCGCTTCCTGATGAAATATCGCAGCGCGGGTGTCCTGTCGGGGTTCGAACTCGATCCGGCCGGTTCGGAAACGCCGCCCGATGCGGTCGACGGCAAGCCCGAGGCCTTCGTCGACGATCTCGAAGCGCTGGGACCGACCTTCATCAAGATCGGCCAGGCGCTGTCGACGCGCCCGGACATGGTGCCGCCCGCCTACCTCGTCGCGCTGGAGCGCATGCAGGACGATGTCGCGCCGCTGCCCTTCGAGGTGATCCACGACGCGGTCGAGGATGCGCTGGGCGTGCGCATCAGCAAGATCTTCGAGACCTTCGACGAAACGCCGCTGGGCAGCGCCTCGCTGGCGCAGGTGCACCGGGCGACGCTGCGCGACGGCCGCAAGGTCGCGGTGAAGGTGCAGCGGCCGGGCATCGCCGAACAGATCCGCGACGATCTCGACACGCTCGCCCGCCTGGCCGGCGGCGTCGATCGGGTGACCGAGGTCGGTCGCCGCGTCCGCTTCGCCGACTGGGTGCACGAGTTCCGCCGCACCCTGCTGGCCGAACTGGACTATCGCGTCGAAGCCGAGAACCTTGATCGCTTCGATGCGCACTTCGAGAGCTATCCCGCGCTGTTCGTGCCGCGTCCGGTCTGGGACCTCACCCGTCCGCGCGTGCTGACCATGGAACTGGTCGAAGGCACCAAGGTCACCGACATCTCGGGGCTGATGCGCACCGAGCGCGATCTGGGGCCGCTGGCGAAGTCGCTGCTGCACGGCTATCTCGACCAGGTGTTCGTGCACGGCGAGATCCACGCCGACCCGCATCCGGGCAACCTGCTCTACACGCGCGACGGCCGTCTGGCGCTGCTGGACCTGGGCATGGTGGCGCACGTGCCGCCGCGCACCCGCGAGCGCCTGCTCAAGCTGCTGTTCGCGGCCGTCGATGGCCGCGGCGAACACGTCGCGGCCGAGAGCATCGCCATGGGCACCCGGCTCGAGGATTTCGACGAGGCCCGCTACTACCGCGATGTCGGCCAGCTGGTCGCACGCTACGCCGCGCAATCCGGCGCGACCGGTCAGACCGAAGGCCGCCTGATGCTGGACCTGGTGCGCCTGGCCACCGCCTGCGGCCTGCGCACGCCGCCGGAGATGAGCCTGCTCGGCAAGACGCTGCTGCACCTGGAATCGGTGGTGCACGCGCTCGACCCCGAGCTGGACATGAAGCGCGTGGTCGAGGACCACCTCAACGAGATGATGCGACAGCGCCTGCGCAAATCGCTGTCGCCGGCCAACCTCGCCAGCGAACTGATGGACATGCAGGAGCTGGTGCGCGACGCACCGCGCAAGGTGTCCAACGTGCTCTCGCTGCTGTCGGAGAACCGTCTGCGCGTGCGGCTGACGGGGCTGGAGGAATCGCACCTGCTCGAGAGCCTGCACAAGATCGCCAACCGCATCGCCGCCGGCGTCGTCACCGCCGCGCTGATCCTCGCCTCGGCGATGATGATGGACAACCCGGGCGGACCGCGGCTGTTCGGCTATCCGGCGATCGCGCTGCTGCTGTTCCTCACCGGCGCGGGCCTGGGTATCGCGATCGTGCTCAGCGCGTTGCTGAGCGACAAGCGCGCCCGGCCCAACGAGGAACGCGGACCCAACTAGCTGATCGACGCGCCGAGGGGCTGGAACGGCGTGTCCCTGGCGGGATTCAGCAGCGAGACGAGAACGGCTCTCATCGCTGGTAGAATGTGCGGTTTCCCGCGTCGCCCTTTCCGCATATGTCAGCCGCCTATGGCACCGAGACGGTGCTGGATGTCCGTCACTGGACGGACGCCTACTTCAGCTTCACCACCACCCGCGACGACGGCTTCCGCTTCGAGAACGGCCAGTTCGTGATGATCGGGCTGGAGACCGAAGGCAAGCCGATCCTGCGCGCGTATTCGATCGCGAGTGCGAACTGGGAAGAGCAGCTGGAGTTCTTCAGCATCAAGGTCGACAACGGCCCGCTGACCTCGCGCCTGCAGCACATCAAACCGGGCGACCGGGTGCTGATCGGCCGCAAGCCGACCGGCACGCTGCTGATCCACGATCTGCACCCGGGCCGGAACCTGTATCTGCTGGGGACCGGCACGGGCTTCGCGCCATGGCTGTCGGTGATCAAGGATCCCGAAACCTACGAGCGCTTCGACAAGGTCATCGTGACCCACGGCGTGCGCACCGCGCAGGACCTCGCCTACCGCGACTACATCGTCAACGAGCTGCCGCACCACGAGTTTCTGGGTGAGCAGATGTCGAGGCAGCTGCTGTACTACCCGGCAGTGTCGCGCGAAGCCTTCGACTTCGACGGGCGCGACCATCGCGGCCGCCTGACCGACCTGCTCGACAGTGGCCGCATGGCGTCCGATCTCGGCTTGCCGCCGCTCGATCCCGAACACGACCGCGCGATGATCTGCGGCAGTCCGCAGATGCTGGCCGATTTCCGCAGCCTGCTCGACGCCCGCGGTTTCGAAGCCGCGCCGCGCATCGGCACGCCCGGCCAGTACGTCTTCGAGCGCGCCTTCGTCGAGAAATAAGTCCCGCAGGGCGAACGCAGGATCGGTCGAGCATCAGCGCAACCCGTCATTGCCGCGTGCGCGCACGCTGATCACAGCGCGCGGAATCGCGCTCAGCGCATGACCCTGTCGCGCACCGATACGGCAATGGGTTTCGCTGCGCTCTGACCTTTCTGTGAAAGCGTCAGCCCAGCGCCGCCTCGATCGGCTTGCGCAGTGCATCGGGCGTGGTCGTGGGCGCGAACCGGTCGATGACCTGCCCATCGCGCCCGACCAGGAACTTGGTGAAGTTCCACTTGATCCGGCGCGAGCCCAGCAGACCGGACTTCTGCGTGCGCAGCCACGCCCAGAGCGGATGCGCCGTGTCGCCGTTGACGTCGACCTTGGCGAACATCGGAAAATCGACCGCGTAGTTCAGCGCGCAGAAGTCGCGGATGTCCGCCTCGCTGCCCGGCTCCTGGTGACCGAACTGGTCGCATGGAAAGCCCAGCACCACCAGTCCCCGATCGCGGTAGTCGCGCCAGAGCTGCTGCAGCCCGGTGTACTGGGGCGTGAATCCGCACCTGGACGCGACGTTGACGATCAGCAGCACGCGATCGGCGTAATCGGACAGCGGCTGCGGGGAACCGTCGAGGCTGGTCGCCTGGAACTCGAATGCACTGGTCATCGCGGCGTCCGTGAATGGATGAGGCCGCCAGTCTGACCGATCACGCTGCGCATGCACCGCGAACGCGCTTCGAACGCCTGCCGGAAGTGTGCCTGCGCCGTCGGACATGAACCGGCGAATCGCTCCGTTCCGGCCACGCGGACTTCCGGCATGGGTCACGCCGGCGCCCGATCGGCTAGGCTTGGGGGTCCTGTCACCGGAGAGTCACCTTGCTCAAGCACCCGCTCGCTGTCGCCCTGTGCGCGGCCCTCGCCGTGTCCGCCCTGCCCGCCTTCGCCCAGACGCGTGGCACCGCCAACGCCGCGCCCGCTGCCAGCGCCCAGGTGCCGGCCGACAACCCGCTGTTCGTCGAGAGCACGCTGGACCTGCGCTACCCGCGTTTCGACCTGATCCAGGACGCCCACTTCGGCCCCGCATTCGACGCCGGCATGGCCGAGAACCTGCGCGAAGTCGAGGCGATCGCGAACAATCCCGAAGCGCCGACGTTCGAGAACACCATCATCGCGATGGAGAAGTCGGGCGAGGTGCTCTCGCGCGCGCGCACGATCTTCAGCAGCCTCAACGGCACCGACACCAACGACGCACGCAAGAAGATCGACGCCGACTACGCGCCGAAGTTCGCCGTGCATCGCGATGCGATCATGCTGAACCCGAAGCTGTTCGCGCGCATCGATACGCTCTACAAGAACGTCGACTCGCTGGGCCTCGACGCCGAAGGCAAGCGCCTGGTCGAGCGCTACCACACCATGTTCGTCCGCGCCGGCGCCAATCTGACCGAAGCGCAGAAGAACGAGATGCGCCGCATCAATGCCGAATCGGCGAAGCTCGGCACGACCTTCAGCCAGAACGTGCTCAACGAGGTCAACGATTCGGCCGTGGTCGTCGACACCGTCGAGGAACTCGACGGCATGAGCGAGGCGCAGATCGCCGCGGCCGCCAACGAGGCCAAGTCGCGTGGTCTGGATGGCAAGTACGTCATCACCCTGCTCAACACCACCGGCCAGCCGCCGCTGCCGCAGATCAACAACCGTGAACTGCGCGAGCGCATCCACAAGGCCTCGGTCGCACGCGGCAGCCGTGGCAACCAGTTCGACAACACCGGCGTGATCGCGCAGATCCTGAAACTTCGCGCCGAACGCGCCAACCTCATGGGCTACCCCAACCAGGCGACCTTCATCCTCGAAGACTCGACCGCGGGCACCGTGCAGGCCGTCAACGACATGCTGGGCCAGCTGGCACCGGCCGCCGTTGCCAACGCCAAGCTCGAAGCCGCCGAACTGCAGGCCATGATCGACCGCGAACAGGCCGCCAAGGGCGAGCCGACGTTCCAGCTCGAGCCGTGGGACTGGGCCTACTACTCGGAGAAGGTCCGCCAGGACAAGTACAGCTTCGACGACGCGCAGCTCAAGCCCTACTTCGAGATGAAGAACGTGCTGGAGAACGGCGTGTTCTTCGCCGCGACCAAGCTCTACGGCATCACCTTCAAGGAGCGCACCGACCTGCCCAAGTACCACCCCGACACCTGGACCTACGAGGTCAAGAACGAGGACGGCAGCGATCTGGCGATCTTCATCTTCGATCCCTATGCGCGTGGCTCCAAGCGCGGCGGTGCGTGGATGAACTCCTACGTCTCGCAGTCGGAGCTCGACGGCACGCTGACGGTCACCGCCAACCACCAGAATATTCCCAAGCCGCAGGCCGGCCAGCCGACGCTGCTGACCTGGGATGAAGTGACAACGATGTTCCACGAGTTCGGCCACTCGCTGCACGGCATGTTTTCGGACGTGAAGTACCCCTTCTTCAGCGGCACCAGCGTGCCGCGCGACTTCGTCGAGTTCCCCTCGCAGGTCAACGAGATGTGGGCCGACTGGCCGGAAATCCTCGCCAACTACGCCAAGCACTACCAGACCGGCGCAGCCATGCCGGCCGAACTGCTGGAGAAGGTGCAGGCCGCGGCGAAGTTCAACCAGGGCTTTGCGACCACCGAGTACCTCGGCTCGGCGATGCTCGACCAGTATCTGCACCAGTTGCCGGCCGACCAGCTGCCCGACGCCGACGAGGTCATGGCGACCGAAGCCGCTGCGCTGAAGGCCGCCGGCCTCGACTACGCCCCGGTGCCGCCGCGCTACCGCACGCCCTACTTCAGCCACATCAACGGTGGCTACGCGGCGGGCTATTACGCCTACATCTGGTCGGAAGTGCTGGACGCGAACACGGTCCAGTGGATCGAGCAGAACGGCGGCCTGACCCGCGCCAACGGCGACCGCTTCCGCAGCACCCTGCTCTCGCGCGGCGGCAGCAAGGACGCCAAGCAGCTGTTCGTCGATTTCACCGGCCACGAGCCGAAGATCGAGCCGCTGCTGATCAAGCGTGGCCTGGCGCCGGATCCGAAGGACGCGGCGCAGTAAGCCCTCGCCTCAAGTGCTGCATCGAAACGCCCGGCCACGCGCCGGGCGTTTCGTTTGGCCGGTCACCAGTTCCTGCGCGGAACGGCCACGCCGGAAGCGCAGGGGCGCAGCGCCCCTTGGAAGCACCCTCGCGCGAGCGGTCGATACCGATGCCGCTGCCGCGTTCCCCGTATCGCGCCCGGGTCGCACCACGAGCCGCCGACACCCGCGCGGTAGCATGGGGGAATGGCCGCCATCGCTCCCGACATCCTCGACGCCACGTCGCAGCTGCGCGCATGGCTTGCGCGCTACGAGCGCGTCTTCGTCCTGACCGGCGCCGGCATCAGTACCGGCTCGGGCATCCCCGACTACCGCGACGCGAATGGCGAATGGAAGCGGCCGGCGCCGGTGACCTGGCAGGCCTTCACCGGCGACCCCGCGGTCTATCGCCGCTACTGGGCACGCAGCTTCACCGGCTGGCCGAAGTTCTCGGTCGCGCGGCCCAATGCGGCGCACACGGCGCTGGCGATGCTCGAACGCGACGGGCCGGTCACCACATTGCTCACCCAGAACGTCGACGGCCTGCACCAGGCCGCGGGCAGCCGGCGCGTCATCGATCTGCACGGCCGCCTGGATACCGTGATCTGCCTGTCCTGCGGCGCGCGGATGACGCGCGACGCCCTGCAGCCACGTCTGGCGGCCGGCAATCCTGGCTGGCATCCGGGCGATGCGGCCATGGCGCCAGATGGCGATGCCGACATCGCATCGGCGGCGGAAGCCCGCTTCGTACCGCCGCGCTGCGAACGTTGCGACGGCCTGCTCAAGCCCGACGTGGTGTTCTTCGGCGAGAATGTGCCGCGCGCCCGCGTGCAGGATGCGCAGACGGCATTGGGCGCGAGCGACGCGATGCTCGTCGTCGGCTCGTCGCTGATGGTATTTTCCGGGTTCCGCTTCGCGAAGATGGCGTCCGACGCCGGCCTGCCGCTGGCGATCCTCAACGGCGGTACCACGCGCGCCGATGCGCTGGCGACGCTGCGACTGGATGCGGAGATCGGCGCGACGCTGGGCGCCCTGGTCCGCTGAGCGCCGGCGTCAGCCGGCGACGAACAGCGCCCGGTACGCCGGTGCGATGTGCGGCAGGAGCACCTGCGCCGGCACATCGACGGTCTGCACGCCGTCCGAGTAAGGGCCGACCTGGTACGGCGGAAACACGAAACGCAGGCCCGACAGCTTGCCGCCGGCGCCTAGAATCGGCTCGAACTGCTGGTAGTTGGCGACGTCGGGGCTCGAGCCCTCGTCGATCATCTTGCCGGCCGAGCGCATCAGCCGGCTGCGCTCGTCTGGCTCGAGCTCGTCGGCATCGATCCGCTGCGACAGCGCAGCATGCAGCTGTTCGCGCACATAGCCCGAGATCGCTTTCCAGTCGCCCGCATTGCCGACGAGCTCTTCGGCGGTCAGCAGCTTCTGCTCGCGCACCAGCCACACGAAACGCTCGATCAGCGGGCTGTCGTGGGCACCGCCGGTGTAGCTGCTGCCATCGGCGGCGATCGCCAGCATGTCGGGCGTATCGACGAGGGTGCTGAAATTCAGCGACAGGTCGTACATCGTGCCGGGCTGCAGTTCGGCGCCGCGCACCGCTTCCATAAGTTCGTCGCGCGCGGCCTGCGCGTAGCGGTGCAGCTCGGCCGCCAGGCCCGGGTACTTGTTGGCTTCGGGCGGATAGCTGATGCCGACGATGAACTTCGGGTCCATCTCCACCACGTCCTTGAGTTCGGCGGGCGCCTGATCGATCGGCTGCACGTGCTCCACCGGTGCCGGCGCACCCTCCGCCGACTGGGTCGGCGCCGGCGGCACATCACGCTGGCACGCGACAAGCGCCAGGGCGAGCAGCGGCAGGCAGTACAGGGACCGGTTCGGTGCGGACATCGGGGTTCCAGAGGCGTGGCGAAACGAAAAACTAATAGGGATGTCGTGCGAGTCCCGTGACGGGACGAACCGCGGACTCCACATGCGAAAAGCCCCGGACGTTTCCGTCCGGGGCCCTGGTCTTTCGAACTGCGGGGCGTCTTAGACGGCCTGCACTTCGTCAGCCTGCAGGCCCTTCTGGCCCTGCACGACCTTGAAGGTCACCTTCTGGCCTTCCTGCAGCGACTTGAAGCCGGTGCCCTGGATCGAACGGAAGTGGACGAACAGGTCCTGGCCGCTTTCCGGGGTGATGAAGCCGAAGCCCTTGGCATCGTTGAACCACTTGACGGTGCCGGTCTGACGATCGCTCATTGTGTTACTCCTTGAATCAGTTTGATGGGAACACGACACCCGCTGACGCTTTGGCTTCGGATGTCGCGACTGTCGAGCAAGGGGTAACGCGAAAGCGATGGAGCGGATCGTCCCGTCCGGCGAACCGGGCGTTCAACTTGGATCTACCGCATCGGAGCCACGATGTACCGTGATCCCGCCTTGAACAGTGCGCGCACGATACCGCAATTGCCGCGGAAAAGGTGAACAGGCCGGCGGGCGGCCTCAGGCGAGCGGCGGGCCCTCCCCGGCAGCCCGGAGCGCCTCGATCCGGCGGCTGGCGTACCAGCATTCGGACGCGACCTTGAGCCCGACCGATGACGCGTGGGCCAACGCCGCATCGACGAGCACGGTGCCCAGTCCGCGACCGCCCAGCGGGGTCGGCACGATGGTGTGCAGGATGGTCATCAGGCCTTGTTTTTCGCGGTATTCGAGGTGCGCCACCTGTCCTTCGAGGCTGATCTCGAACAGGTGGCGGACGGGATCATGGTGCACATGCTGCGCGCTCATCAGCCAGAACTCCGACAGTGGTCGAGGGGAAAACCTTACCCATCCTGCCATGCCATTCGGCTGCGGCCCGCGAGCGCTCCGACTGCCAGCGCATGACGCACCGCGTCACGATTCCGCGCCGAACGCGTCAGGCGGACTGACGCGGCCGGTCCATGAAAACGGGCGCACCGTCACAGTCGGACGTGGCACGGCCCGTGCTGTCGTCAGCGGAACGACAGGGGAATCGCATGGATACTCGCCGCACCGATCTGCGTGAAGCGATCGAACGTCTCTACGAACTGAGCATGCTGGACCAGACCGGCAGCAGCGAGTTCGAACAGCTGGACCATTTCATCCAGCAGCGTCTGCTCGACACCTACACCGAAAGCGCGGACCCGGCGCTGCGCGCGGTCGCCTGACCACGCAAGGCGCGCCCGACCGGGCGCGCCTGCAATGCGTCACTCGTCGTTGCGGTGATCGCGCTTGCCCTGGTTGCGGCGGTCGCGCGTGCTGATGCTGCCCTGGATCGGGGTCTGCCGGGTCTCGGCCTCATGCAGACGCAAGGCTTTCGAACGGGCCTGCTCGGATTGGAACCCCGGCGCCCCCTGATTGGCGCCATCGACGAGCGTTTCCCAGGGCTGGCCGGTCTTGGCTTCGCGCTTGCGCGCATCGAGCAGCTTGCGGGTGTTCTTGAGTGCCTTCTGCGGCGTGATGCCGTCCGCCTTGCCCGATGCAGCCGGACCCGCAGCGCGTTTCGGCGACTTGGCCGCCTTTTTGGATGCGGTGCTGACGCGCGATGCACCCTCCGCCCTGGGCTGTGCCTTGGCACGCGCCGTCGTGCCGGCCTTCGGTTTCGGTGCGCCCTTGCCCGCGGTGGACTTGGCGACCCGAGCACCCGTGCTGGCGTAAGCGGTCTTGCCGGTGCCCGTACCGCGCTTCGCCTGCGCGGACTTCGTCGACGGTGTGGACGCGCGCTTGGTCCTGGTGTCAGCAGCCTTGTCCGCAGTCGAGGTCTTCTTCGTTGCGGCCCCCTTGGCGACCTTGGCGGTCTTCGCAGGCGTTGTCGCCTTGGTCGCCTTGGCGGCCTTCGTCGTCTTGCTGGCCTTGGTGGTCTTTGTGGACTTCGCGACCTGTGCCTGCTGCGTCTCGAAACGCTTGAGAATGTCGCCCAGCAGCTCCGCCTTTTCGCCGGTGCGTGCGTTGGCCTGTCCGCTGCGTCCCGACTTGCTGCCCGTGGCGCCACGCGATGCGAGACGCTGACGCTTTTCCAGGTCACGTGCGCGATCGCGCGCGGTGCGCGCGCGTCCGATCAGTTGGGCGAGACGCGCATCGCTGTGGCCGCGGACGGCGTTGCTGCGACTGTCGTCGAACAGCCCCATCTCGGTCTTGTTGAGCAGGGCGGTGGCTTTGGCTCGCGTGATCGCCATGAAAGCACTCCTTGTGGATGTGCCCCGAGAACTAACATGCACGCGATGCAGATGCGGTGAGCGGTGCGCCCGCGAGACGACGCGACTGCGTCAGAAGGACGGCGAGGTGAGGCGTTGCAGGAACGCGCCGATGACGCGCGGTTCCATCATCACGGTGAAGAGCATGCCGTAACCGGCGCCCCACAGATGCGCGCTGTGGTTGATGTTGTCGCCACCGCGCCGGTCCATCCAGATGCTGTAGCCGATGTAGCAGACGCCGAACACGATCGCCGGCATCGGAATGAACAACACCAGCAGCAGCTGCCAGGGATTGATCAGGATCGAGGCGAACAGCACTGCCGATACCGCGCCCGATGCGCCGAGGCTCCGGTAGTGCGGATCGTGCCGATGCCGCAGATAGGTCGGCAGGATCGCGACCAGGATCGCCGAAAGATAGAAGAGCAGAAAGCCGACCGGCCCGATGTACGGTGCGAACGCGCGCTCGATGCCGGCGCCGAAGAAGAACAGCGTGATCATGTTGAAGATCAGGTGCTGCCAGTCGGCGTGGATGAAGCCGTGACCGATCAACCGGTCGTACTGCTTGTGGCGATCGATCGCCGGCGGCCACAGGATCAGGCGGCCGGCCAGCTTCGGCTTCTCGAAGGCCTGCCACGACACCAGCACGGTGATCGCGATCAGGAACAGGGTCACGGGACCGAAATTCATGGGTGTGCTCCCGCGTCACGCGACGCGGTAGTGGTCCTGCATCGGGTAGCGGCGCGCGTACAGGCCGAACGCCAGCGCGGCGACGAAGGCGAAGCCGGCGAAGAAGAACATCAGAAACGCGTTCTCGCTCAGCCCGGTGGATGCGATGTAGGAAGTCACCGCCTCGTTGCGCACGCCGGCGTTGGTCAGCAGCACCCACAGGCTGCCGAAGGTGCTGGTGAGGTACCAGAACGCCATGATCACGCCCTTCATCGCCTGCGGCGCCTGGCTGTAGGCGAACTCGAGCGCCGTCGCCGACACCAGCACTTCGCCGAAGGTCAGCAGCAGGTACGGCAGCGACTGCCAGGCCAGCGAGACTTCCTGCCCGCCGTCGAGCCAGATCTGCAGACCGCCGGCGACGATCCACGAGGTGCCCGAGATCGCGATGCCCCAGCCCATGCGGCGCAATGCGGTCGGCTCGAAGCCCATGCGGCGCAGCGCCGGATACAGCATCAGGTTGTTGAACGGGATCAGCAGCATCACCAGCAGCGGATTGAGCGCCTGCATCTGCGCCGGGTTGTCGATCAGCCAGCTCGGCCACCACCATGCGGCGTGCGGGACGACCATCTCGCGGCCCTGGATGATCCAGGTCGAGGCCTTCTGGTCGAACAGCGACCAGAACGGCGTGACCAGCGCGAAGACGATCAGGATGCGCAGCACGGCGCGCACGCCGTCGACCGCCGCATCGGGATGCAGGCCGCGCGCGCGTTCGATCTGCATCGATGCGCCCCAGCCGCCCAGCGCGATGATCACCCCGAGCGCAAGACAGGCGGTGATGACGAAGCCGAAGTCGGTCGGCCACCACGACAGCCCCACCGTCGCCGACAGCGCCCACAGCAGCAGCATCACCACCGCCGTCGTCACGCCGGTCATCGCGACCAGCAGGCCCAGCCGCATCCGGCCTGCGCTGTGCGCGCGCAGCGCGGTCTTGACCACCTCGGAGAATCCGTGCGGATCGCGGCGTGACGGCGGCACGTTGGTGTACTGCTTGCGCCCGAGCCAGAACACGAACGTCGCGATGAACATCAGCACGCCCGGCACGCCGAATGCCACTGCCGGGCCGTAACTGTCGAGCAGGCGCGGGGCCAGCAGCGATGCGAAGAAGGAGCCGAAGTTGATGATCCAGTAGAACGCGTCGAAGACCACCTTGGCCTTGGACTTGTTGGTCTGGTCGAACTGGTCGCCGCAGAACGAGACCACCAGCGGCTTGATGCCGCCCGAGCCGAGCGCGATCAGGAACAGGCCGGTGTAGAAGCCGTTGGCGTTGTTCTCGAACATCGCCAGGCACGCATGACCGGCGCAGTAGATCAGCGAGAACCAAAGGATCGTGTGGTACTTGCCGAAGAACCGGTCGGCCAGCCATCCGCCCAGCAACGGGAAGAAGTACACGCCGATCACGAACATGTGGAAGATGTCCTTGGCCTGCGCTTCCCGGTCGCCCTCGCTTGGCAGATAGCCGAGCAGGATGGAGCTGATCAGGAACGGCACCAGGATGTTGCGCATGCCGTAAAAGCTGAAGCGCTCGCACGCCTCGTTGCCGATGATGTAGGAGATCTGGCGGGGCATCGGCCCGTTGCCGGTCTGGGCAGTCGTCGTCATCGGCGGCGCAGGCGTTCGGAAAGGTCGCACAGCCTACCCGATCCGGCGCCGGGGGCCGCGCCTGGCACGCGGCCGGCCGGTGCGGCAAGTGCCGGGCGCTGGCCCCGCCACTGCGACGGGATGCCTTGGGCGGGCTGGTGCCGCGCGGCATCATGGGCGACTGCCCGCCCGGACCCTGCCATGTCGCCTGCCCGCCTTCCGTTCGCCCTCGCCCTGCTGCTGTCCGCCACCGCGGCCTGGGCATCCGACGATCCCCGCATGACCGTCGCCGAGCGCAGCGGTTTCGTCGAGACTGGCCGCTACGACGAGGTGATCGCGCTGTGCGACACCTTCGCCCGCCTGCACCCGGATGCCGTGCGCTGCATTCGCTTCGGCACATCGCCCGAAGGCCGGCCGATGCAGGCGCTGATCGCCAGCCGCAGCGGCGCGCTCGACCCCGCGGCGGCCCGCAAGGCCGGCGTGCCGGTGGTGCTGGTCCAGGGCGGCATCCACGCCGGCGAGATCGACGGCAAGGACGCGGGCTTCCTCGCCCTGCGCGAGCTGCTCGACGGCACGGCGGCGCCGGGCGCGCTCGAGGATGTCGTGCTGGTGTTCGTACCGGTGTTCAGCGTCGACGGCCACGAGCGTTTCGGCGCCTGGAACCGCCCCAACCAGCGCGGGCCGCGCGAGATGGGCTGGCGCACCACCGCGCAGAACCTCAACCTCAACCGCGACTACGCCAAGGCCGATGCGCCGGAGATGCAGGCGATGCTGGCGCTGGTCGAGGCCTGGGATCCGATCGCCTACGTCGATCTGCACGCCACCAATGGCGCGCAGTTCGAGCACGACATCTCGATCCAGGTCGAACCGGTGCATGCCGGCGATGCCGCGCTGCGCGAAGTCGGGCGCACGTTCCGCGACGCGGTGATGGCCGATCTCGCCGCGCAGGGCTCGCTGCCGCTGCCCTACTACCCGTCCTTCGTCGAACACGACAATCCGGCCTCGGGTTTCGAGGACGGCGTCTCGCCGCCGCGTTTCTCGACCGGCTATTTCCTGCTGCGCAACCGCATCGCCATGCTGGTCGAAACGCACTCGTGGAAGGAATACCCGGTGCGCGTGCGCATCACCCGCAGCACGGTGGTGTCGGTGGTCGAGCAGATCGCCCGGCATGGCCGCGACTGGATGCGGGTCGCACGCGAGGCGGATGCCCGCGCCGCGGCGCTCGGCGGCACACGCGCACCGCTCGCGTGGAAGGCGACCGATGCCAGCCACACCGTCGACTTCCGCGGCTACGCGTACACGCGCACACCGTCGGAGATATCGGGGCAGCTGATGACCCGCTACGACGAGCGCACGCCGCAGCTGTGGCGGGTGCCGATGCGCGACACGCTGCAACCGTCGCTGGAGGTCACGCTGCCGCGCGGCGGCTATCTGGTCCCCGCCGCGCATGCCGCGTGGGTGGGAGAGAAGCTGGCACAACACGGCATCGCCTTCCGGACCCTGACGAAGCCGCAGAAAAATGTCACGACCGACGCGTTCCGCGCGACGCAGGCGAGCCCGGGCGCAACCTCCGTCGAAGGCCATCAGCGCCTCGATCTGCAGGGCGCCTGGGTGCGCGAACCGCACGATATCGGCGCCGGCGCCCTGTTCGTGCCGATCGCCCAGCCGAAAGCCCGCCTCGTCGCCGCCCTGCTCGAACCGCAGGCGCCCGATGCACTCGCCGCATGGGGCCGCTTCAACACCCACTTCGAGCGCAAGGAATACATGGAGGACTACGTGGCCGAACAGGTCGCGCGCGAGATGCTGGCGACCGATCCCGCGCTCCGCGCCGAGTTCGAGGCGAAGCTGCGCGACGACGCGGCGTTCGCCGCGAGTGCCGACGCGCGCCTGGACTTCTTCTATCGCCGCCACAGCGCCTGGGACGCGCGCTACAACCTCTACCCTGTGTTGCGTACCGACACTGTTCCGACCGGAGACGCTGCGCCATGAAGCACCTGCTGACCGCCCTGCTCACCTTCGTGCTCGCTGCGTGCAGCGCGCCGCACACGCGTCCCGATGTCGCGACCACGGCCGGCCCGTCCGACCTGCGGGTCGTCACGCTGAACATCTATCACGACAAGGCCGAGTGGCCGAAGCGCCTGCCGCTGATCATCGAACAGCTGCGCGCGCTCGATGCCGACGTCATCGCACTGCAGGAGGTGCTGCAGTTCGACGGTCTGCCGAACCAGGCGCAGACCATTGGCGACGCGCTCGGCTACCCGGTGCAGTTCGTCTCCACCGATCCGGAAGGCCAGGCGCACCGCTACGGCAATGCGCTGCTGACCCGCTTGCCGGTGCAGTCGCGCGACTGGACGGCGCTCGAGCCCCGCGCGGACTCGCGCACGATGGGGCACGCGCGCCTGCAGTTCGCGGGTCACCCGATCGACGTCTATTTCACCCACCTGCACCACACGCCCGAGGGCGAAGCGCTGCGCCGTCGCCAGCTGCAGGACGGGCGGACCTTCATGGGCCGCCACGACGACGGCGCACCTGCGCTCGTCCTGGGTGACTTCAATGCACCGGCCAGTGCGCCGGAACTCGATGCGCTGGACGGCTTCGTCGACGTGTACGGGGCGCTGCACCCCGACGCGGATGCCCGCGGCGTGACCACGCTCAATCCGCATTTCTTCGAGGTGCGCCGCCGCATCGACCACGTATTTGCCGAGGCCGGCCGGTTCGACCTGGTCGAGGCGCGTGTCGTGCTGGACACGCCCGGTGCGGACGGGACCTGGCCCTCCGACCACTTCGGCACGCTGGTGGTGCTGCGTCCGAACGGACATTGATCCACCATTCCCGTGGTCGGGCGCATGCTCGGCCCGTCGCCTCCGGAGTTCCCGCCATGCCACGTGCCCTGCGCCACCTCGCCGCCCTGCCCCTGTGCGCCGCTCTGTCGCTGGCTGCCTGCCAGTCCTCGCCGCCCACGACCGGAGACACCCCGATGCAGGAATCCACCGCCACCGTGCGCATCCAGGGCGAAGCGCTGTACTTCGAGAAGATCCTGATGCCCGAGGGCTCGCAGTTGCGGGTGCAGATTCTCGACAACCAGTTGGCCGACACGCAGCGCGCCGTACTCGCCGAACAGGTCACGACGGTCGGCGCCGGTCCCTACGAATTCGCGATCGACGTGCCGCGCGCGAAGCTGCGCCCGGGCGGCCAGTTCGGATTGCATGCCTCGGTGTCGGCGCCAGACGGCAGCGTGCGCTTCCTCACCGACACGCGCGTACCGGTCAGCATCGGCGACGGCGCGCTGGACGTGCACGTCGGGCAGGTGCGCCTGCGCCACGTGCAGCCCTGACGCTCAGGCATTGACGAATCGCACCCGCCGGGTGATGCCGCAGGTCAGCGCGTAGGAGATCGTGCCGGCCGCATCGGCGACCGTCTCGACCGGGAGCGCGTCGCCCCAGAGCAGCACCGGATCCCCGGCGCGCACGTCGGTCTGGCCGCGCAGGTCGATCGTCATCAGATCCATCGAGACGCGCCCCGCGACGGCCGCCATGCGGCCGTTCACCAGCACCGGCGTGCCGGCGGGCGCGAGGCGCGGATAACCGTCGCCGTAACCGACCGCGGCCACGCCGACCGCCATGTCTTCCGGCGCTTCCCAGGTGGCCGAATACCCGATGCGCTCGCCCTTGCCGACGTGATTCACCGCGAGCAGGCGCGTTTCAAAGGTCATCGCCGGCCGCAGGCCGAACGAGGCGCCGCTGCGCCCGGCGACGACCGACATGCCGTACAGCGCACCGCCTGGCCGGATCCAGTCGCCACAGGCATCCGGCCAGCCGAGCACGGCGGCGGAATTGGACAGCGAGCGAGGCCCGTCGAGTCCTTCGGTCGCGGCGGCGAACACGCGCATCTGCGCCGGTGTCTGCGCGCCATTGCGCGCATGCACGTCGAACTCGTCGGAACTGGCGAAGTGCGTCATCAGCACGATGTCGCCAGTGACGCCGCGCGCCGCGCGCAGGCGCGCATAGGCCTCGCGCACCTGCTCGGGCGGAAAGCCGAGACGATGCATGCCGGTGTCGATCTTGAGCCAGACACGGATCGGCGCGCCTTCGGTCTGTTCGAGCAGATCGAGCTGGGCGGCGTGGTGCACGATCGCCTCGGCGCGCAGCGCGCGCAGCTGGTCGAGATCGTCGGGATTGTCGAAACCCGACAGCACGAGAATCGGCTGTTCGAGACCCACAGCGCGGATGCGGGCCGCATCCTCGATCGCGGCGACGCCGAAGGCATCGGCCTCGCGCAGGCCGCGCGCGACGGTTTCAAGACCATGGCCATAGCCATCGGCTTTGACCATCGCCATCAGACGCCGGCCCGGCGCCCGCGCGCGCATCGCCGCCAGATTGTGGCGCAGCGCGTCGGCGTGGATGGTGGCGGTGATCGGACGGGCCATGCGGGCAGGACAGGCGACGGAACGGTCGTCTATTGTGCGCGTTCCGCGCGCGGCGCGCGGCCGCGCGGGTGAACCGCAGCGTTACTCGAAGCTGCCGATCGAATCGTGCGAGAGATTGTCGAAGCGCGTGTACTCGCCGAAGAACTTCAGCTTCACCGAGCCGGTCGGGCCGCTACGCTGCTTGCCGATGATGATCTCGGCCAGGCCTTTGTCCGGCGACGTCTCCTTGTTGTAGTAGTCGTCACGGTAGATGAAGATGATGATGTCGGCGTCCTGCTCGATCGCGCCCGATTCGCGCAGGTCGGCCATCACCGGGCGCTTGTCGGCACGCGTTTCCAGCGAGCGGTTGAGCTGCGACAGTGCGATCACCGGCACGTTCAATTCCTTGGCCAGGCCCTTGAGCGAGCGCGAGATCTCCGAGATCTCGGTCGCGCGGTTCTCGCTGTTGCCCGGCACGCTCATCAGCTGCAGGTAGTCGATGACCACCAGGCCCAGATCGTGCTCGCGCTTGAGACGGCGGCACTTCGCGCGCAGCACGTCGGGCCCCAGGCCCGGCGTGTCGTCGATGAAGATCTTGGTTTCCTTGAGCATGCGGATCGCGCTGCTGACGCGGCTCCAGTCCTCGTCCTCCAGCTGGCCGGTGCGCAGGCGCGTGGCATTGATGCGACCGTTCGATGAAATCAGGCGCAGCGCGAGCTGGCTGGCCGACATTTCCATCGAGAACACGCCCACGGCCTTCTTGGTCTTGATCGCCGCGTATTCGGCGATGTTGAGCGCGAAGGTCGTCTTGCCCATCGCCGGACGCGCGGCGAGGATGATCAGGTCGGTCGGCTGCAGGCCGGCGGTCATCTCGTCGAACTCGGTATAGCCGGTCGGCAGACCGGTGACGCCGCCGCCGTTGTTGAAGCGCGTCTGCAGCACGTCGAAGGCGTCGGCCATTGCCTTGTTGATCGCCGTGAAGTCGGTGCGCCCCTGCGCACCGGCCTCGGCGATCTTGAACACCTGCTGCTCGGCCTTGGCGAGGATCTCGCTGCTGTCGCGGCCTTCAGGCTGGAAACCGTCATTGACGATCTCGGTGCCCACTTCGATCAGCTGCCGCAGGATCGCCTTGTCGCGCACGATCTCGGCGTACGCACGGATGTTGGCCGCCGAGGGCGTGGTGCTGGCCAGCTCGCCCAGATAGGCGCCGCCGGCGACGAGTTCCGACAGGCCGTTGGACTCGAACCACTCGCCCAGCGTCACCGCATCGAAGGGCTTGCTCTTCTCGGCCAGCTCCTGGATCGCGGCGTAGATCTTCTGGTGGTCGCGGCGATAGAAATCGTCCGGCACCAGCAGGTCGGCGATGCGGTCGTAGGCGTCGGGCACCAGCATGAGGCCGCCCAGCACCGCCTGCTCGGCCTCGACCGACTGCGGCGGCACACGCAACTGCTCCACGCGCGCATCGCTGCGGTCGCGATCGCGGTCGAAGCGGTCGTTGTTGCGGAATTCGTTGCGTGCGGACATGGCGGTGGACTTCTGGAGGAACGGACTACGGCGCTTGGAATGCTAGGGCGTACGCCTGTGGATACGCGACGCCACAACCTGTGGATAAGCCTAACGATGCGCAGCTTCACAACGAGTTATCTCGCGGACTGAGACGACTTCTTCGGATGCTGCGAGTGCCCGGCCGGGATTGCTCCTCGGCTCGGTCAGTCATCCCTGACTGACTCGCCGCCGCGGACCATCCATGGTCCGCTCTCCGCAACACCCGGCCGAGCCCTCGCCCGCGACCTGGGACTACGCAGACTTCGAAAGCTCGTACGCACTGCAGTTGGATGCCGCAGATCGGCCAAACACCTCTGAAATGCGCTGATGCGTGAAGCGTTTTCGAAGCCACGAAAGCTGGTAGTTGCAGCGAGCAGCGGACTGACGGGCCATGGTTGCGCCGAGCGCGCCATGGATGAGCTCGGTCTGCTTGCGCGGCATGCCGCGCGACCGGGTGAACGCCGGGCATGCTTTGCCCGGCCGGGCCGCGAAGCAGGCGCGCGCCCGAGTCAGGGCAGGGTGAGTGGTGACGGCTTGCGCGGCATTGCCGCGCGTCCACACGAACGCACGGCGCGCTGCGCCGGGCCGGACCGCGAAGCGTCCTGACCGAGGGAAAAGCGACCGTGGCCCGGCAGGCCGATGCGCGGTCCCCGAAGCCAAAGCCCGGTACAAGCGGCCAGAACAGAACGCCCAAACGAAAACGGGCGCCTTTCGGCGCCCGCCCAAGGACAACCCGATCCGATGGATCAGGCGACCTCGCCTTCGATGATCACCTTGACGGTGGTCTCGGCGTCGGCGTGCAGGTGCACCACGACCTCGAACTCACCGGTGTTGCGGAACGCGCCTTCACCCAGCACGACTTCCGACTTGTTGACCGGTGTGACCGCCTTGGTCAGCGCGTCAGCGATTTCGCGCGGACCGACCGAGCCGTACAGCTTGCCTTCGGTCGACGCGTTGGCGTAAACGGTCACGCTGGCGCCTTCCAGCTTGGCCAGGCGCTGCTGCGCCTCGTCGAGCTGCGACTTCGCCTTGGCTTCGTACTCGGCGCGACGCGATTCGAACTCGGCGATGCTGGCGGCGGTCGCCGGCACGGCCTTGCCCTGCGGCACGAGGTAGTTGCGGCCGTAGCCCGGCTTCACGTTGACCTTGTCACCGAGGTTGCCGAGGTTGGTGACCTTCTGCAGAAGAATCAGTTGCATGGTGTTGCTCCGTATTCGTTAGCGGCGCCGGTGGCGCCGCAACGGTTGCTGTCCGAATCGGACGAGAACGCTCGAGCGCCGCGAGGCGATCAGACGTTGTGGTTGTCCGTGTACGGGATCAGCGCGAGGAAACGCGCGCGCTTGACGGCCGTGGCCAGCTGGCGCTGGTACTTGGACTTGGTACCGGTGATGCGGCTCGGGACGATCTTGCCGTTCTCGGTGAGGTTCTGGCGCAGGGTGTTGAGATCCTTGTAATCGATCTCCTTGACGCCCTCGGCGGTGAACTTGCAGAACTTGCGGCGGCGGAAGAACTTGGACATGTGCGTGATCCTCAGGCGGCTTCGGCGTTGTTGTCGGACTTGTCGGACTCGGCATCGCTGCCGGCCGAATCGCCTTCGTCGTCACGGCGGCGGCGCTCGCCACGCTCGGGCTTGTCGCCCTTCTCGTCCTTGTTCTTCATGATCAGGGACTGCTCGGTGTCGGCCTCGTCGCGACGCACGACCAGGTGACGCAGCACCGCATCGTTGAAGCGGAACGCCTCGGTGAGCTCGTCGATGCCGGCCTGGCCGACTTCGATGTTGAACATCACGTAGTGCGCCTTGACGAGGTTGTTGATCGGGTAGGCCAGCTGGCGGCGGCCCCAATCCTCGAGACGGTGGATCTTGCCGTCGGCGCCCTCGATCAGCGACTTGTAGCGCTCGATCATCGCAGGCACCTGCTCGCTCTGGTCCGGATGGACCAGGAACACGACTTCATAATGACGCATGGTGGTTTCCTTTCGGGTATCGGCCGCGCGGTCGCGCCGGCCTGGATAGCCCCCCGATCTGCGGCAAGGCCGCACAGTGGGGCAAGGGTCTCCCGGCGGACAGCCGCAGGGAGCCGGGCATTCTCACAGATGCCCTGCCCCGGAGCAAGTGCGCCGGACCCATAGGCCGCGACGCTTCTGCGCGCGACATCTTTATATGCGCACAGTGCGACATTCGGTCGCAGCCCCGCATTGCATGTCAGATGCTGAAATACACGCGCCGAAGCGCCCGCGTGGCGCACCTTCCCGGACGGCTAGACCCCGGGAGCGGATCAGATGCTCCGCCCCCACGGAGCCCAGGAGTCGTCAACGTGCCAGCCGCCCGCCGCATCCCGACACACGCCGCCCCCAGGGCGGCGCGTGCGCGCGGGTGCGGTCGTTCAGCGCACCGTTTCGAGCGTGCGGCTGAAGCCCAGGGCGGCCAGCGTGACCGCCGCGCCCGAGAGCAGGTAGTAGCCGACGTAGGCCAGGCCGTAGTGGCTGCACAGCCACAGCGCGACCAGCGGCGCGAAACCGGCGCCCACGAGCCAGGCGATGTCCGAGGTCACCGCAGCGCCGGTGTAGCGGTAGATGCTCTCGAAGCGCGAGGCGATCGCGTTGCTCGCCTGCCCGAGCGACAGGCCCAGCAGGGCGAAGCCGATGACGACGTAGGTCGTGCGGCCCGCGGTGGTGTCGCTGCCCAGCAGCGGCGCTGCGAAGAAGCTGAAGAGCGCGATCAGCACCGCGGCGATCGCCAGCTGGCCACGGCGGCCTACGCGGTCGGCCAGGATGCCCGACAGCATGATGCCCAGCCCGCCGACGATCGAGCCCAGGAACAGGCTGCCGAGGAAATCGGTCGCGTTGTGATCGGTGAACAGCGTCGCCCAGCTCAGCGGGAAGATCGTCACCAGATGGAACATCGCATAGGTCGCCAGCGGAATCAGCGCGCCGACGAACACCTGGCGCGGATGCGTGGCGATGGTCTCGACGACGCGCCGCGGCTGCAGTTCCTTCTCGTCAAACAGACGCTTGAACTCGGGCGTGACCACCAGACGCAGGCGCGCGAAGAGCGCGACCACATTGAGCGCCAGCGCGACGAAGAACGGGAAGCGCCAGCCCCACGCCATGAAGTCTTCCTGGCTCAGCACGCGGGTGAAGATCAGGAACATGCCGCAGGCGAGCATGAAGCCCAAGGCCGCGCCGAGCTGCGGAACCATGGCGTACCAGCCGCGGCGCTCGCGCGGCGCCGTCAGCGACAGCAGCGACGGCAGGCCGTCCCAAGCGCCGCCCCAACCCAGGCCCTGGCCGAAGCGGAACACCGCCAGCAGCACCGGCGCGAGCATGCCGGCCTGCGCATAGCTGGGCAGGAAGGCGATCGCCATCGTCGAACCGCACAGCAGGAACAACGCGCCGATCAGCTTGGCCGCGCGGCTGAAGTTGCGGTCGATCGCCATGAAGACGATCGAGCCGATCGGACGTGCGATGAAGGCCAGCGAGAACACCGCGAACGACTTGAGCGTCGCTTGCACCGGATCGGCATCGGGAAAGAACAGGTACGGAAACACCAGCACCGCGGCGATGCCGTACACGAAGAAGTCGAAGAATTCCGATGTCCGCCCCATGACGACGGGAAACGCGATCTTGCCTGGAGACACTTCCAGGTCGTCGGTTTCCGGCGCGTCGTCGAGGCCGGTGGTGGCTTGCTGTGCAATATCGCTCATCTGCGCGCTCTCTCCGGTCGTTATGGGGGATAATGCGCCGCATTGTGAACCCGAAACGGGCCCGCCAAGCAAGGTGCGCAGCAGCAAGGCCCGGCGCCCCGCTACACCCCCACGCTAACGGCCGCGCCGTAGCGCTTCCGTCAAGTCGTATTCCTCTCCGTTGTCGTCGATCCCCTCAATGAAATCCACTCTTCGAATCTTCGCGCTGCTCCTGGCAGCCACGGTGCTGTCCGGCTGCGAATGGACCGTCATGGCGCCTTCGGGCGACATCGCGGTCCAGCAGCGCGACCTGATCGTGCTGTCCACGGTCCTGATGCTGCTGATCATCGTGCCGGTGATCTTCCTGACGTTCTTCTTCGCCTGGAAATACCGCGAGTCGAACAAGGACGCCGAGTACGCGCCCGAGTGGCACCACTCCACGCGGCTGGAGCTGATCATCTGGTCGGCGCCGCTGGCGATCATCCTCGTGCTGGGCACGGTGACCTGGATCGCGACGCACAAGCTCGATCCGTATCGCCCGCTCGACCGCATCGACGCGAACACGCCGATTCCCGAGGGCGTCGAGCCGCTGGTGGTGGAAGTGGTCGCGATCGACTGGAAATGGCTGTTCTTCTATCCCGAACAGGGCATCGCCACGATCAACGAACTGGCCGCGCCGGTGAACCGCCCGATCCAGTTCAAGCTGACCTCGTCGTCGATCATGAATTCCTTCTTCGTCCCCGCGCTGGCAGGCCAGATCTACGCCATGCCGGGCATGGAGACCAAGCTGCACGCGGTCATCAACAAGGAAGGCGTCTACAAGGGCTTCTCCGGCAATTTCAGCGGCGACGGCTTCTCGCACATGCGCTTCGACTTCCACGGCCTGAGCGAGGACGGCTTCGACGCCTGGGTGGCCAAGGTCCAGGCCGACACGACGCGTCTGGGCCGCGAGGAATACCTGGTGCTCGAGCGTCCGTCCGAGCGTGAGCCGGTGCGTTATTTCGGCGACGTCGATCCGGCGCTGTTCGAGGCGATCGTCAACATGTGCGTCGCGCCCGGTTCGATGTGCGTGCACGAGATGGCGCACATCGACCGCAGCGGTGGCGGCGGCGTCGACAGCCAGGCCAACTACGACCGTCTGCGCTACGACAACCGTCATGCCGACGATCCGGTCGCAGCCCCGGCCGCGACGTTCCCCGAAGCCGGCCGCGAAGCCCGTGGCGACGAGCCGCAGGGTCACCAGCCGCGCGCCGTGTCGCCGGATGAGCCGACGCCGCAGCCGACGCCGTCCAACGAGGACGACGACGAAGGCGTCAAGCCGATCCCGCCGGGCCAGGAACCGCAGAACGAAGGCGCTCCCGGCAAGCCGGACAACGACGGCGGCCGGACCGGTCGCTGATCGTCCGCATCGCATCACGCAATCCAAGTACCAGGCAGGAACTCCATGTCCGCACCCCAGGACCAGATCACATCCCCGTGGATCGGGCGCTTGTCGCTCGATGCACTGCCCTTCCTCCATGACCCGGTCGTCGGCGTCACCTTCGTCGGCGTCGTGCTGGGCGGTATTGCCACGCTCTTCCTGCTGACCAGGTACCGCCTCTGGGGCTATCTGTGGAAGGAGTGGTTCACCAGCATCGACCACAAGAAGATCGGCATCATGTACTGCGTGCTGGCGATCGTGATGCTGCTGCGCGGCTTCGCCGACGCGGTGCTGATGCGCGCGCACCAGGCCATGGCCTCCAGCGGTGGCGAGGGCTTCCTGCCGCCGCACCACTACGATCAGATCTTCACCGCCCACGGCGTGATCATGATCTTCTTCGTGGCCATGCCGCTGGTGACGGGCCTGATGAACTACGTCGTGCCGCTGCAAATCGGCGCGCGCGACGTGGCGTTCCCGTTCCTCAACAACTTCAGCTTCTGGATGACCGCCGGCGGTGCCGCGCTGATCATGGCGTCGCTGTTCGTCGGCGAGTTCGCACGTACCGGCTGGCTGGCGTATCCGCCGCTGTCGGGCGCCGACTACAGTCCAGGCACAGGCATGGACTATTACCTGTGGGCGCTACAGGTGGCCGGTGTCGGCACGACGCTATCGGGCATCAACCTGATCGTGACCATCGTCAAGATGCGCGCGCCGGGCATGAAGCTGATGCGCATGCCGATCTTCACCTGGACCTCGCTCTGCACCAACATTCTGATCGTGGCCTCGTTCCCGATCCTGACGGCGACGCTCGCGCTGCTGACGATGGACCGCTACGTCGGCACGAACTTCTTCACGAACGATCTCGGCGGCAACCCGATGATGTACGTGAACCTGATCTGGATCTGGGGTCACCCGGAGGTCTACATCCTGATCCTGCCCGCCTTCGGCATCTTCTCCGAGGTCGTGGCGACGTACTGCGGCAAGCGCCTGTTCGGTTACACCTCGATGGTCTACGCCACCGCGGTGATCACGATCCTGTCGTACCTGGTGTGGCTGCACCACTTCTTCACGATGGGCTCGGGCGCGAGCGTCAACGCGTTCTTCGGCATCACGACGATGATCATCTCGATCCCGACGGGCGCGAAGATCTTCAATTGGCTCTTCACCATGTACAAGGGCCGCATCCGCTTCGACGTGCCGATGCTGTGGACGATCGGTTTCATGTTCACCTTCGTCATCGGGGGCATGACCGGCGTGCTGCTGGCGGTGCCGCCGGCCGACTTCGTGCTGCACAACTCGCTGTTCCTGGTCGCGCACTTCCACAACGTGATCATCGGCGGCGTGCTGTTCGGTCTGTTCGCCGGCATCGTGTACTGGTTCCCGAAGGCGTTCGGCTTCAAGCTCGACGAGTTCTGGGGCAAGGTCTCGTTCTGGTGCTGGCTGGTCGGCTTCTGGCTGGCGTTCACCCCGCTCTACATCATGGGTCTGATGGGCGTGACCCGTCGCCTGAGCCAGTTCGAGGACACCTCGCTGTCGGTGTTCTTCATCATCGCGGCCATCGGCGCTGCACTGGTCGCGGCCGGCATCGGCGCGTTCCTGCTGTCGATCGCGGTCGCGGTGAAGAACCGCAAGAAGCTGCTCGACACCACCGGTGATCCGTGGAACGGCCGCACGCTGGAATGGGCGACCTCCTCGCCGCCGCCGAACTACAACTTCGCGTTCACCCCGGTCGTCTACGAGATCGATGCCTGGACGGACATGAAGAAGCACGGCTACACGCGTCCGACCACCGGCTTCACCTCGATCCACATGCCCAAGAACACCGGCGCGGGCGTCGTGCTGTCGGCGATCAGCACGGCGCTGGCCTTCGGTCTGATCTGGCACATCTGGTGGCTGGCGGGCCTGTCGTTCGTGACGCTGATCGTCGCGTCGATCTGGCACACCTTCAACTACGACCGCGACTACTACATCCCGGCCGACGAAGTGAAAACGACCGAGGACGCGCGGACGCGCGAACTCGCACAGCAGGCGCTCTGAACCATGGCACATACCACCCACTCCCCCACCGTCGGGACCGAGCGCGTCTACCACGTGTTCGAAGACCCGCACGCCCACGACGACGGGCACGAGCATCACCCGGAAACCGGCACCAACCTCGGTTTCTGGATGTACCTGATGAGCGACTGCCTGATCTTCGCGATCCTGTTCGCCGTCTACGCCGTGCTCGGCCGCAACTACGCGGCCGGCCCCTCGCCGGCCGACCTGTTCGACCTGAAGCTGATCCTGGTGGCGACGTTCATGCTGCTGTTCTCGTCGATCACCTACGGGTTCGCGATGTTGAACTCGTACAAGAACAACCTGCGTCGCACGATCGGGTGGCTGCTGGTGACCGGCCTGTTCGGCCTGGCGTTCCTGGGCATCGAGCTGTACGAGTTCCACCACCTCGCCCACCTCGGCGCCACGCCGCAGCGCAGCGCGTTCCTGTCGTCGTTCTTCACCCTGGTCGGCACGCACGGCCTGCACGTGACGTTCGGCCTGATCTGGCTGGTGACGCTGGTCTTCCAGCTCAAGAAGCATGGCCTCAACGCCGCCAACAACCGTCGCCTGATGTGCCTGTCGATGTTCTGGCACTTCCTCGACGTGATCTGGATCGGCGTGTTCTCGTATGTGTATCTGATGGGAGTCGTGGGATGAGCACCGAAACCAACCACCACGGCGCCCACGAGTCGGCGCACGACGCGCATGGCCACGGCAGCATGCGCGACTACGTGATCGGCTTCGTGCTGTCGGTGATCCTCACCGTCATCCCGTTCTGGCTGGTCATGGGCGAAGTGCTGGAAAGCCGCGTCTGGACCGTCGCGCTGATCATGATCTTCGGCGCCATCCAGATCGTCGTGCACATGGTCTACTTCCTGCACATGAACCGGAAATCGGAAGGCGGCTGGATCCTGATGTCGCTGCTGTTCACCGGCATCATCATCGTCATCGCGCTGGTCGGCTCGCTGTGGGTCATGCACCACCTCGACACCAACATGATGCCGATGTCGCCCGAGCAGATGCGCGTCGCACCCTGACACGCATGCCTTCGTGAGCGAGTCCACCCGCGCCACACGCCCGCTCGTCCGCTGGGCGCTGCTGGCCTTCCTGCTCACCGCCGCCGCGGGCTTCATCGCCCTCGGCGTGTGGCAGGTAGAACGTCTGGGCTGGAAACGCGACCTGATCGCACGCGTCGACGCACGCGTGCACGCCACGCCGGCCCCGATGCCGGCGTCGTCGTACTGGGCCCGCATCCACACCGTCGACGACGAGTACCGACGTGTCACCGCCACCGGGCGGTTCCTGCATTCGCAGGAGGTCGCGGTCTACGCGACCACCGAGCGCGGCCCGGGCTACTGGATCTTCACTCCGCTGGTGACCGCCGACGGCACGGTCTGGATCAACCGCGGCTACGTCGACAACGCACACCGCGCGCGCGACAGCCGCGCGCGTCACACCGACGACGAGCGCGTCTCGGTTACCGGGCTGCTGCGCCTGCCCGAGCGCGCCGGCCTGTTCCTGCGCGACAACGTGCCTGGCGAGGACCGCTGGTACACCCGCGCGCCGGACGAGTTCACCGCGGCGCGCGAAATGCCCGGACCGGTCGCACCCTTCTTCGTCGATGCGCAGGACCGAATCGATATCGGCAATTGGCCGGTCGCCGGCATGACGATGGTCAGCTTTCGCAACAACCATCTCAGCTATGCGCTGACCTGGTTCGGCATGGCGCTGCTCGCGTTGCTCGCGGCGGGATTCGTCGTGCGGAGCGAGTTCCGGCGCAAGCGCTGAGCGCCTGTGGAAGCGCCAGTCCCTACGGCCTGAAGAGCGTCGTGTCTCAGCTAAGCCGTGAGCGTCGCAATCTGCCCCTTCCCCCGCGTGCGGGGGAAGGCTGGGATGGGGGCAAACCGGACGTGCGGGATGCAATGAACCCGGCGCAATCGCTCAACCACGTCCGCACGCGGCGGGCATTGCTGCGCCCGGACGGTTCGCCCCCACCCAACGCTCCCCCGCAGTGCGGGGGAGGACTTCAGTTGGCCGCAAGCTGAGACAGGACACTGATCGGGTCCGTACCGAAGAGGTCAACGAGCAGAGCGCGTCGGGTGAGGGCCGGGCTTGAGCAACAAGTGTCATTCAAGCGGCTTCGCGCGCGTGCCTCTTACCCCACCATCGGCCTCCGCCGCGCTCATCTCTCCCGGAGTGAGAGGGGCGCAAGCGTCCGCTCACAGCAGACGGTTTACTTGGTCGGATCAGTCGTGAAGCTCTCACCGCAGCCGCAGGCCGCGGCCGCGTTCGGGTTGCGGAACACGAATTCCTGGTTCAACCCTTTCTGCGCAAAGTCGATCTCGGTGCCGTCGACAATCGGCTGGCTGGCCGTATCGACGTAGATGCGCACGCCGTCCTGCTCGCTGACCGCATCGCCCGGCTTCTCCTCGTGGGCGATGTCGACGACGTAGCCCCAGCCCGAGCAACCGGTCTTGGTGACGCCGAAGCGCAGTCCCAGCGCGCCGGGACTGGCCGCGAGGAAGCGGCGGGCGCGTTCGAGGGCTGCGGGGGCAAGTGCGATGGCCATGAGGTGATTGTACTCCCGTGGACCAGAACGCCCGCTGGTGGACGCGTCTGCTCCGGTAGACTGTGCTGCCGCGTGTTATCGGACCGGATTTCCAGGATTCAAGGCATGACCACGATCAGCGTCCAACAGGCCCTTGCCGGGCACATTCCAGAAGGTGGCGAAGTCACCGTGCGTGGCTGGGTCCGCACCCGCCGTGACTCCAAGGCCGGACTGAGCTTCGTCAACGTCAGCGACGGCTCGTGCTTCGCGGCGATCCAGGTCGTGGCACCGGACACGCTGGGCAATTACGAATCCGAAGTGAAGCGCCTGACCGCGGGTTGCTCGGTCATCGCCACCGGCACGCTGGTGAAGTCGCAGGGCCAGGGCCAGAGCTTCGAGATCCAGGCCGAGTCGCTGGAAGTGGTCGGCTGGGTCGAGGATCCGGAAACCTATCCGATCCAGCCCAAGGCGCATTCGCTGGAGTTCCTGCGCGAGGTCGCGCATCTGCGCCCGCGCACCAATCTGTTCGGCGCGGTCACGCGCATCCGCCATTGTCTGGCGCAGGCGGCGCACCGCTATTTCCACGAGAACGGCTACTACTGGATCAACACGCCGATCGTCACCACGTCCGATGCCGAGGGCGCGGGCCAGATGTTCCGCATCTCGACGCTGGATCTGGCGAACCTGCCGATGCGCGAAGGCAGGATCGACTTCTCGCGCGACTTCTTCGGCAAGGAAGCGTTCCTGACGGTGTCGGGCCAGCTCAATGTCGAGGCCTACTGCCTCGCCATGAGCAAGGTCTACACCTTCGGCCCGACCTTCCGCGCCGAGAACAGCCACACCACCCGGCATCTGGCCGAGTTCTGGATGATCGAGCCGGAGATCGCATTCGCCGATCTGGCCGAGAACGCGCGCATCTCCGAAGAGTTCCTCAAGTACCTGTTCCGCGCGGTACTCACCGAGCGCGCCGACGACATGGCCTTCATCGCCGAACGCGTGCAGAAGGATGCGATCACGCGTCTGGAAGCCTTCGTCAATGCGCCGTTCGAGCGCATCGAGTACACCGACGCGGTGTCGCTGCTGCAGAAATCCGGCCACAAGTTCGAGTTCCCGGTCGAATGGGGCCTGGACCTGCAGACCGAGCACGAGCGCTGGCTGACCGAAGTGCACGTCGGCCGCCCGGTGGTGGTGACCAACTATCCCGAGCACATCAAGGCGTTCTACATGCGCCTCAACGACGACGGGAAGACCGTCGCGGCGATGGACGTCCTGGCCCCGGGCATCGGCGAGATCATCGGCGGCGCGCAGCGCGAGGAACGTCTCGACGTGCTCGACGCGCGCATGGACCAGTTTGGTCTCGATCGCGAGCACTACGGCTGGTACCGCGACTTCCGCCGTTACGGCACGGTGCCGCATGCCGGTTTCGGTCTCGGCTTCGAGCGCCTGATCGTCTACATCTGCGGCCTGTCGAACATCCGCGACGCGATCCCCTACCCGCGCGCGCCGGGCCAGGCGGAGTACTGAAGAGCCGTAATTCGGGATTCGTGATTCGGAAGAGCGGATCCCGATGTCAGCGAGGACAGTGGCGCAGGAGGTGTGACTTGCTTTTTCGAATCACCAATCACCAATCCCCAATCACGACGTTCCATTGACCCTCTTTCTCGCCCTGTGTTTCTTCGGTGTCGCGATCGGCGGGTTCACCGCGTTCGTGATCTTCTGGCCGCTGTCGCTGGTGCACCTGCGCGATCGCCATCCGCAGGTGCGCAACCGGTTCGGCGAGAACGCCTTCGCGCAGCCGGCCGCTCTGCGCTGGCTGCTCACCGGCGACTACCGCGAAGTGCCGGACCGCCAGTTCACCGGGCTGGCGACGCCGGCCCGCATCTCGTTGATGGTGATCCTCGGCGCACTCGCGGCTTCGGCCGTGCTGTGGCTGTGGTCGATCGCCCCCTGAATTCTGGAGTTCTCCGTATGACCCGTGACCAGTGGTGGCTCGCGTCCCTTGGCCGCACCGTGATCTGGGCGCGCCTGCGCGTGCTCGATGCCGGCACCGCCGAGGTGTTCGACAGCGACGGCAACACCCTCCCCTACGACAGCGAGGACACCGCGCGCGGCATGCTGCTCGATGCGGAGTTCGTCGAGTTGGAAGGCCTCGATGCCGAGGACGCGCTGGCGCGCGGCTTCGCGCTCGACCAGATCGCACCGCCCGAGGCCGAAACCGACGCGCAGCTGCGCGATCGCATGGTGCAGTCGCTCGGCGCCCGCGCCTGACCTCGCGCATCCCGCACAGGAATTTCCGATGGATCTCGATCTCACCGGCCGCCACGCCCTCGTCGGCGGCGCCTCCGAAGGCATCGGCCGCGCGACCGCGCTGGAGCTGGCGGGGCTCGGCGCCAGCGTGACCGTGCTCGCGCGTCGGCGCGAGGCCCTGCAGGCCGTGGTCGACGGCCTGCCGGTCGCGCCGGGCCAGCGCCACCACGTGCTGGTGGTCGACATGGACGACAGCGCCGCACTGCAGGCCGCGGTCACCGCGCACGTCGCCGCGCATCCGGCGCAGATCCTGGTCAACAACACCGGTGGGCCGGCCGGAGGCAGCGCGCACGAAGCGCCGCTCGATGCCTTCGAAGCCGCGTTCCGGCGGCACTTGCTGGGCGGACAGGTGCTGGTACAGGCCGTGCTGCCGGCGATGCGCGCGGCGCATTGGGGTCGCATCGTCAACGTGGTCTCGACCTCGGTGCGCGAGCCGATCGCGGGCCTGGGCGTGTCCAACACCGTGCGCGGGGCCGTCGCAAGCTGGGCCAAGACCCTGTCGCGCGAACTCGCGCCCGCGGGCATCACCGTCAACAACGTGCTGCCCGGCTACACCCGCACCGGGCGCATCGACCAGGTCGTCGCCGACCGGATGCGGCGCAGCGGCGAGGACGAACACGCCGTACTCGCCGCGATGCGCGCGAGCGTGCCGGCCGGCCGCTTCGCCGAACCGGCCGAGACCGCCGGCGTGATCGCCTTCCTGTGCGCGCCGGCGGCCGCTTATGTGACCGGCGTGAGCCTGCCGGTCGACGGCGGACGGATGGCCTCGATCTAGTCACGGCTTCGCGACATCGCCGCTGCTTCGATGCGGCATGCCCGAAGGTCCCGAGACCCACGCACTCGCCGATCGCCTGTCGATGCTGCTGGTCGACGAGACGCTGGTGCACGTGCGCTTCGTCGATCCGAAACTGCAGCGACAGCGCAAGGTGATCGAAGGCAGGCGCGTGCTGGCGGTCGAGGCGCGCGGCAAGGCACTGCTGATCGCCGTCGACGGCGGCTGGACGGTCTACGCGCACAGTCACCTGTTCGGCTTCTGGCGCTTCGTCGATGAATTGGACGCGCTGCCGGAAGGCGCGCCGCCGCGTCTCGTGCTCGGCACGGTGCGTGGCATCGCGGCGCTCTACGCTGCGCCGTCGATCTCGCTGTGGCGCACCGATGCGCTGGACGGCCAACCGTATCTGTCGAAGCTGGGTCCCGACGTCCTCGATCCCGACGTCGACGCCAGGGCGCTCATCGCCCACATGGGAACGCCGCGTTTCGGCAAGCGCACGCTGGCGGTGCTGCTGCTGGACCAGGCGTTCGCAGCCGGCATGGGCAACTACCTGCGCTCGGAAGTGCTGTTCCAGGCCCGTCTGTCGCCGCACCGGATCCTGCAGGACCTGACCGCCGGCGAGCGCCGCCGGCTGGCGAACGCGTTGCTGGACGTGCCGCGCCGCGCGTACCGCAGCAAGCACGACGACGCCCTGCCGCCGGGCAAGGACTATCTGGCGAAGACGAAAGCGCAGTTCGACTTCGAGGTCTTCGAACGCGCAGGCGCGCCCTGCCCCCGCGGCAACGGCACGATCGTCGAGGACCGGCTGGCGGGACGCCGTCTCTACTGGTGTCACGGCTGCCAGCACTGAAAGCCACCGCGTTTCATGGGAGCGCGCTTGCGCGCGATTCCGGGATGCCATCCGCTGCAGCACCATCGGAATCGCGCGCAAGCGCGCTCCCACGGGGTCAACTCGTTGCCGTGCCCCGGGCGCACCCGCACCTCCGGTAAGCTGCGTCCATGCAACGGCTGACGCACTGGATCGACGGCGCCGCGCGGGCACCCGGCCGGGACCACTGGCTGCCGGTGCACGACCCTGCGACCGGCCGGACCTATGCCGAAGTCGCCGCGGGCGACGCCGCCGACATCGACGCCGCGATCGCGGCTGCCGCGCGCGCCGCGCCGGCCTGGGCCGCGTTGCCCAACAGCGCGCGCGCCGCCTGGCTGGAAACACTCGCCGTGGCGCTCGAAGCGCGCATCGATGACTTCGCCCACGCCGAGTCACGCGATGGCGGCAAGCCTTTCGCCCTTGCGCGCGATGCGGAGATTCCGCGCGCGGTCGCCAACCTGCGCTTTTTCGCGCACGCGGCCACGCAGTTCGCCAGCGAGTCGCACCACGGCGAGGCTGGTCTGCACTACACGCTGCGCGCGCCGTTGGGCGTGGTCGCCGCGATCTCGCCGTGGAATCTGCCGCTGTACCTGTTCACCTGGAAGATCGCGCCGGCGCTCGCAGCCGGCAACACCGTGGTCGCCAAGCCCTCGGAAATCACCCCGGCGACGGCGACGTTGCTCGCGGCGCTGTCGGGCGAGATCGGTCTGCCGCCGGGCGTGCTCAACGTCGTGCACGGCGCCGGCGCCGACGTGGGCGATGCGCTGGTCGACGATCCGCGTGTGCGTGCGGTGTCGTTCACCGGCAGCACCGCGGTGGGTCGGCGCATCGGCGCGCGCACCGGCGCGCAGCTCAAGAAGGCCTCGCTGGAACTCGGCGGCAAGAACGCCACGCTGGTCTTCGCCGACAGCGACTGGGAAGACCAGCTCGGCACCCTCGTGCGGTCGGCCTTCCAGAACAGCGGACAGATCTGCCTGTGCGGCTCGCGGATCCTCGTCGAACGGCGCATCTACGAGACCTTCCGCGAGCGCTTCGTCAGCGAGGCGGTCGCGCTGCGCGTCGGGGACCCGATGGATCCCGATGCGCGCATGGGGCCGCTGGTCTCGCAGGCGCAATTCGACAAGGTGCTCGGCGCCATCGAACGCGCGCGCGCAGAAGGCGGCCGCGTGCTCTGCGGCGGTCACGCGCTGGACCGGCCCGGCTGGTTCGTCGCGCCCACGGTCATCGACGGCCTCGGGCCGGACTGTGCGACCAACCGCGAGGAGATTTTCGGCCCCGTGGTCACGCTGCAGCCCTTCGACGACGACGCACAGGCGCTCGCGCTGGCGAATGCCGGCGACTACGGGTTGTCGGCCGCCATCTGGACACGCGACCTCGCCCGCGCACACCGCGTCGCCGCGGCGCTGCACGTGGGCATGGTCTGGATCAACACCTGGCTGATGCGCGACCTGCGCACGCCCTTCGGCGGCACCGGCGCGTCCGGTCTCGGCCGCGAGGGCGGCGTGGACGCGATGCGCTTCTTCACCGAAGCGAAGAACGTCGGCCTGTCTCTGGGATAATCGCGCCATGGGCGAACTCGACAACCTCCTCAAGAACAACCGCGACTGGGCCGAACGCGTGATCCGCGACGACCCGGACTTCTTCCACCGCCTCGAGAACCAGCAGACGCCGAAGTACCTGTGGATCGGCTGCTCGGACTCGCGCGTGCCGGCCAACCAGATCCTCGGGCTCGACCCGGGCGAGGTGTTCGTGCACCGCAACGTCGCCAACGTGCTCTCGCACGGCGACCTCAATGCGTTGTCGGTGATCCAGTTCGCCGTCGACGTGCTCAAGGTCGAGCACATCCTGCTGGTCGGCCACTACGGCTGCGGCGGCGTGCATGCGGCGATGACCGGCGCGCGCGTCGGGCTGGTCGACAACTGGCTGCGCCACGTCGCCGACGTCAACCACAAGCATGCGGACCTGCTGGCCTCGGTCGACGACGTCAAGCTGCGCCACGCGCGCCTGTGCGAACTCAACGCGATCGAACAGGCCCTCAACATCTGCCAGACCACCGTCGTGCGCGATGCCTGGGCGCGTGGCCAGCCGCTCGCGGTACACGGCTGGGTCTACGCGCTCGGCGACGGCCGCGTGCGCGAGCTGGGCATGGATGTCGCGTCGCATGCCGACATTGGCCCGTCCTATCAGGCCGCCGTGGCCGACATCGCCCGCGTCGCCGCGCAGGGCCGGCGCGATGACTGACGCCATCCGGGCCGACGCTGCGCCGCGGCCGGTTGGCCGTTATCCGCACGCACGTCGCGCCGGAGGCCTGCTGTTCCTGTCGGGCATCGGCCCGCGCGATCCGGCCAGCGACTCGGTGCCGGACAATGTGCTGGGCGCCGACGGTCGTGTGATCGCCCACGACATCGCCGCGCAGACGCACGCCGTCTTCGCCAACGTGCGCGCCGTGCTCGAAGCCGCCGGCTCCCGTTGGGAGGACCTGGTCGACGTGACCGTCTACCTCACCGACATGGCCGGCGACTTCGCCGGCTACAACGCGGTCTGGGCAGAGTACTTCCCGGATCCGGCGACCGCGCCCTGCCGCACGACGCTGGGCATCGATGCGCTGCCGACGCCGATCGCGATCGAACTCAAATGCGTCGCCGCACCCAAGGAGTGAGCCGATGATTCCCGGGCCCCTGGATTTCAGCAAGTGGATCGACGAGCACCGGCACCTGCTCAAGCCGCCGGTCGGCAACAAGTGCATCTACGACGGCGACTTCATCGTCATGGTTGTCGGCGGGCCGAATGCGCGCACCGACTACCACTGGGAGGAAGGCCCGGAGTGGTTCTACCAGCTCGAAGGCGAGATGGTGCTGCGCATCCAGGAAGACGGCCGCCCGCGCGACATCCCGATCAAGGCCGGCGAGACCTTCCTGTTGCCGCCGAAGATGCCGCATTCGCCACAGCGCGGGCCCGATTCGATCGGCCTGGTCATCGAACGCAAGCGTTTGCCGCACGAGCAGGACGGCCTGCTGTGGTTCTGCGAGCGCTGCAACCACAAGCTGTTCGAGCAGTACTTCCACCTGCACGACATCGAGCAGGATTTCCCGCCGGTATTCGACCGCTTCTACGGTTCCACCGAGCACCGCACCTGCGACGCCTGCGGCCATCTGAACCCGCGTCCCGCGCGCTACGATCCCGACCCGGACACGCTCGCCGACATCACCTGAGCTTCCGATTTTCCAAGGACTGGAGACCTTACATGCGCCACTGGATTCCGATGCTGTTGCTGGCCTGCGTTCTGGCTGTCCCTGCGGCGGCGAACGCGCAGCAGCCCGACAACGCAGAGCTGTCCTCGCTGTACGACGCCGACCAGCAGGCGCGCGCCGATCGCGCGAACATCGACTGGAACCGTGTCGCGCGAGAGGACGCCGAGCGACGCGCGCGTGTGCTGGCGCTGATGCGCGAGGGCGCGGTCCGCAGCGCGGAAGACCACTTCCGGGCGGCGATGGTGTTCCAGCACGGCAGCACGCTCGCGGATTACCGCATCGCGCACGCGCTGGCGACGTTGGCGTCGGCGCTGGATCCCGAGCGGGTGAACTATCGCTGGCTCATCGCCGCGTCCTGGGACCGGATGACCGCGCAGCTGCAGCCGCAGTGGTACGGCACCCAGTTCCACGGCAGCGACACCGGCATGTTCCTGTACCCGGTCGCCGAAGATGCGGTCGACGATGCCGAGCGCGCCCGCATGGGCACGCCGTCCCTGGCCGAAGCGCGCGCCAACCTCGTCACGATGGCAGCGTCGACCGGCCAGACGGTCCGACCCGATCCGCCGACCATCGAAGCGCTGCGCCGCGAGCGCGCCGCCGCCAAGGCCCCCTGAACCTGCTGTGCGCCTGCGGCGTGATCGCCGCGGGCCGGTCGTCTACGATGATGGCCATGCTGAAGATCGACATCCACGCCCACTACCTGCCGCGCGATTGGCCGGATCTGGCGTCGAAGTACGGCGAGGCGCGGTTCCCGGTGATCCACCACACCGACGACGGCCGCCACCGCATCTACAAGGACGGCCGTTTCTTCCGCGAGATCTGGTCCAAGACCTGGGACGCGCGCGAGCGCATCGACGACTACGCGCGTTTCGGCGTGCAGGTGCAGGTCATCAGCACGGTGCCTGTGATGTTCAGCTACTGGGCGAAGCCGGCCCATGCGCTGGAACTGCACCACGCGCTCAACGACCACATGGCCGCGACCGTCGCCGCGCATCCACGCCACTACGCCGGCATCGGCACGGTGCCGCTGCAGTCGCCGCGCCTGGCGATCCAGGAGCTCGAGCGCTGCGTCGACCAGCTCGGCCTGCAGGGCGTCCAGATCGGCAGCCACATCGGCGACTGGAATCTCGACGCGCCCGAGCTGTTCCCGTTCTTCGAGGCGGCGGCCGATCTGGGCGCGGCGATCCTCGTGCATCCCTGGGACATGATGGGCAGCGAATCGATGCCCAAGTACTGGCTGCCGTGGCTGGTGGGCATGCCGGCCGAGCAGTCGCGCGCGGCCTGCTGCCTGATATTCGGCGGCGTGCTGCAGCGCCTGCCGAAACTGAAGATCTGCATGGCGCACGGCGGCGGCAGCTTTCCGTACACGATCGGCCGCATCGAGCACGGCTTCAACATGCGGCCCGATCTCGTCGCGACCGACAACCCGCACAATCCGCGCGGCTATCTCAAGCAGCTGTATTTCGATTCCTGGGTGGCCGATCCGCGGGCATTGCAGTACCTGCTCGATACCTGCGGCGCCGACCGGGTGATGCTCGGCACCGACTATCCCTTCCCGCTCGGCGAACAGGTGCCCGGCGCCGGCATCGAAGAAATCGCGCTCGACGATGCCGACCGCGCGCGTCTCTACCACGGCACCGCCCTCGAATGGCTCGGCCTGTCGCCGACGCGGTTCGCCTGACCTTCCCACGTCCGCGCCCGCGCGGACCCGACGACACTTCGAAATGACCGACACGCACACGCTGTACTCCGACGCCTACGCCGCGCACGCCGACGCCGCCGATCCACTGCAGCGTTTCCGCGCGCAGTTCCACATGCCGCGCTTCGGCGACGTCGAGCAGGCCTACTTCGTCGGCAACTCGCTGGGCCTGCAGCCGCGCGGCGCGCGCGCGCAGGTCGAGGACGTGCTCGACAAGTGGGCGATGGAGGCCGTCGAAGGCCATTTCCGCGGCAACTCGCAGTGGATGACCTATCACGGCCTGGTCGGTGCGCAGCTGGCGGAGATCGTCGGCGCGCAGCCTGAAGAAGTCGTCGCGATGAATTCGCTGACCGCCAACCTGCACTTCCTGATGGTCGGCTTCTATCGTCCGACCGCCGAACGTCCGGCGATCCTGACGGAAGCCGGTGCGTTTCCGTCCGACCGTTATGCACTCGAATCGCAGGTGCGCTTCCACGGCTTCGACCCGTCGACCGATCTGATCGAAGTGCAGCCCGGTGCCGACGGGCTGTTCGGCATGGACGCGATCGCCGCGGCGATCGAAACACACGGCCACCGCGTCGCGCTGGTGCTGTGGCCGGGCGTGCAGTACCGCACCGGCGAAGCCTTCGATCTGGCGGAGATCACGCGGCTTGGCCACGCGGCCGGCGCGATCGTCGGTTTCGATCTGGCGCACGCGGCCGGCAACCTGCCGCTGCGGCTGCACGACAGCAACGCCGACTTCGCCGTGTGGTGTCACTACAAGTACCTCAACAGCGGCCCGGGCGCGGTGGCCGGTGCCTTCTTGCATGCGCGCCACGCGACGACCGATCGCCCGCGTTTCGCCGGCTGGTGGGGCCACGACGCGGCGACGCGCTTCCGCATGGGTCCTGACTTCCAGCCCACGCCCGGCGCCGAAGGCTGGCAGCTCAGCAATCCGCCGATCCTGGGCCTGGCGCCGCTGCGTGCATCGCTGGACCTGTTCACCGAGGCCGGCATGCCCGCGCTGCGCACGAAGTCGGAAGCCCTGACCGGCTATCTGGAAACGCTGATCCGCAGCCAGTTGGACGACGTGCTCGACATCGCGACGCCCCGCGACGTCGCACGTCGCGGCGCGCAGTTGTCCCTGCGCGTGCGCGGGGGCCGCGCGCAGGGCCGCGCCCTGTTCGAATACCTGTCCGACAACGGCGTGCTCGGCGACTGGCGCGAACCCGACGTGATCCGCATCTCGCCCGCGCCGCTCTACAACACCCACGCCGACGTGCTGCGTTTCGTGCGCACCGTCGCCCGCTGGCGCGACGCGTGACCGCACCTGCCCGCCATCTGACGATCATCGGCGCGGGCCTGGCCGGCGCCCTGCTCGGCATCCTGCTGCGGCGTCGCGGCTGGGACGTGGATCTGTACGAAAAGCGCGGCGATCCGCGCGTGCAAGGCTATGGCGGCGGCCGTTCGATCAATCTCGCCCTGGCCGAGCGCGGCCGGCATGCCCTGCGCGCGGCTGACGCCGACGACGCGGTGATGCACCATGCAATCATGATGCGCGGCCGCATGGTGCACGTCGGCGATGCCGAACCGGTACTGCAGCGCTACGGCCGCGACGACAGCGAGGTCATCTGGTCGGTCCACCGCGGTGATCTCAACATCGTGCTGCTGGACCTGGCGGAGGCCGCCGGTGCGCGGCTGCATTTCGACGCCGGCCTGGACGCGGTCAACTTCGACTCGAAGCGCGCCGTGTTCCGCGATCCGCGCGACGGCAGCACGCACGAGGTGCGGTTCGACGCACTGGTGGGCGCCGACGGCGCGGGCTCGGCGTTGCGCGGCGCGATGCACCGCGTGCGCGACCTCGGCGAACGCAGCGATTTCCTCGACCACGGGTACAAGGAACTCGAGATTCCGCCCACCGCCGATGGCGGTTTCCGGATCGAGCCCAATGCCCTGCACATCTGGCCGCGCGGGCACTACATGTGCATCGCGCTGCCCAACGACGAGAAAACCTTCACCGTCACCCTGTTCCTGCCGCATCACGCCGGCGCGGACGGTGGCCCGGCCTTCGACCAGCTGGTCGATGTCGACGCGGCACGCGCGTTCTTCGCGCGCGATTTCCCGTCCGCGCTCGCGCTGATTCCGGAATTCGATCGCGACTGGGCGGCCAATCCGGTCGGCCAGCTGGCCACGCTGTATCTCGACCGCTGGCACCTCGACGGACGCGCGGTGCTGCTGGGCGATGCCGCGCACGCGATGGTGCCCTTCCACGGCCAGGGCATGAACTGCGCCTTCGAGGACTGCGTGGCGCTGGCACGCCAGCTCGATGCGCACGACGATCTCACCACGGCGTTCGCCGCGTTCGAGGCCGAGCGCAAGCCCGATGCCGCGGCAATCCAGCGCATGGCGCTGGACAACTACCTGGAGATGCGCGACCGCGTCGACGATGCCGACTACCTGCTGCAGCGCGCACTCGAACTCGCCCTGCAGGCGCGTCACCCCGGTCGCTTCGTGCCGCACTACGCGATGGTCACCTTCATGCGCATCCCCTATTCGCTGGCGATGACGCGTACCGACATCCAGCGCGGCATCCTCGAACGCGCGACCGCAGGCCATGCCACGCTCGACACGCTCGACTGGCCTGCGATCGATGCCGAGGTGCATGCGCTGCTGACCCCGCTGGAGGATGTGCCGGGGTGAGCGAGAGCTTCCTGTTCCACGATCGCGCCTCGACCAGTTTGCCGCGCCCGACCGGAATGACGCCGTCGCAACGGCTTGCCGCAACGACGCGCCGACGGCACCGCTTATGAACGACAGTTTTCTTTTCTACGACCTTGAGACCTTCGGCGCCGATCCGCGCCGCACGCGCATCGCCCAGTTCGCCGCGATCCGCACCAACGCCGATCTCGAGCAGATCGACGAGCCGATCGACTTCTTCGTGCGGCCAGCCGACGACCTGCTGCCTTCGCCCGTCGCGACCCTGATCACCGGCATCACCCCGCAGCACGCGCTGGCGGCCGGGATGACCGAGGCGGACGCGTTCGCGCGCATCGCCGAGGAAATGGGGCGGCCGAAGACCTGCACGCTGGGCTACAACTCGCTGCGCTTCGACGACGAGTTCGTGCGCTTCGGGCTGTACCGCAATTTCCACGATCCCTACGAGCGCGAGTGGCGCAGCGGCAATTCGCGCTGGGATCTGCTCGACGTCATGCGGCTGTGGCACGCGCTGCGTCCCGAGGGACTGGTCTGGCCGACGCGCGAGGACGGCGCGACCTCGTTCAAGCTCGAGCATCTGGCCGCGGCCAACGACGTGCGCACGGGCGATGCCCACGAAGCGCTGTCGGACGTGCGCGCGCTGATCGGCCTGGCACGCCTGTTCAAGGCTGCACAGCCGCGCCTGTGGGAGTACGCGGCGAAGCTGCGCGACAAGCGCCATGCCGCCACCATGCTCGACACCATCGCGATGACGCCGGTGCTCCACGTCTCGCAGCGTTACCCGGCTGCGCGCCTGTGCGCGGCGCCGGTATTGCCGATCGCACGCAATCCGCGCATCGACAGCCGGGTGATCGTGTTCGATCTCGACGGCGATCCGGACTGGCTGCTCGACCTCGACGCCGGCACGATCGCCTCGCGCGTGTTCGTCCGCCGCGAGGACCTGCCCGAAGGCGTCGCACGGATTCCGCTCAAGGAGGTCCACAGCAACCGCTGTCCGGCGCTGGTGGCCTGGAGCCATCTGCGACCGGCCGATTTCGAGCGCCTGGCCATCGATCCGGACGACATCGAGCGGCGCGCCGCCCGCCTGCGCAGCGCCGGGCCCGCCTTGGCCGAGAAGATCCGCCAGGTCTTCGCCGTCGAGCGCAAGTTCGCACCGTCCGATCCCGATGGCGCGCTGTACGACGGGTTTGCCAGCGATGGCGACAAGCGGCGCATGGCCCAGGTCCGGGCGACGCCGCCGGACCTCCTGGGCGCACGCGATTTCGGCTTCGAGGACCCGCGGCTCGACGCGCTGCTGCTGCGCTACCGCGCGCGCAACTGGCCCGGGACGCTCGCCGTCGAGGAGCAGCTGCGCTGGGACGATTACCGGCGCACGCGCCTGTCGCCGGGCACGACCTGCTCGGAAGAGGATTTCGCGTCCTACTTCACGCAGATCGAGGCGCTGCGCGCGGAAGATCCGTCCGACGCACGCCGCCTGCCGCTGCTCGATGCCCTCGGCGATTGGGGGCGTGACCTGCATGCGCGTCTGCACCCTGCCCACACGTTGCCGATCTCCCCTGCATGACCACGTACTTCACCGACAAGAGCTTCAAGTTCCTGAGCGCACTCGCGCGGCACAACGTGAAGCCCTGGTTCGAGGCGCACCGGGAGGACTACGAGGCGCACGTCCGCCAGCCCTTCCTGCGGCTGATCGGCGATCTGCAGCCGGATGTCGCCGCCGTCAGCCCGCATTTCCGCGCCGATACCCGCACCGTCGGCGGCTCGCTGTTCCGCATCCATCGCGATGCGCGTTTCTCGAACGACAAGTCGCCCTACAAGACCTGGCAGGGCGCGCGCCTGTTCCACGCGCGCCGGCGCGAAACGGCGGCGCCGTCGTTCTACGTGCACCTGCAACCGGGCGGCAGCTTCGTCGGCGCCGGCCTGTGGCATCCCGAATCGGACACGCAGCGCAAGGTGCGGCAGTTCATCGTCGACAACCCCGGCAGCTGGAAGGCCGCCGCGCACGGCGCGAAGCTGCGCAAGCGCTTCGAGTTCGAGACCAGCGAAATGCTGGTGCGCCCACCACGCGGCTTCGATCCCCAGTTCGAGTTCATCGACGACCTCAAGCACCGCAACTGGGTGTTCTGGCGCACGCTCGACGACGACACGATGACCGGCCCGAAGCTGCGCCAGACCATCGCCGCCGACCTCGTCGCGCTGGGACCGTTCGTCGACTATCTGTGCGCGGCGCTGGATCTGGAGTTCTGACCGGCCTGCGGTACGCGCCGCATCGTTCAGCGGCCACTGACGTGAGACGCCCGACAATCGGGACGCCTCCCCCGCTGCGATCCCGATGAAGCGACTCGGCTGGTTGTCCCTCGCGGTCTGCGTGCTGCTGCTCGGCTACGTCGCCGCCGGCCCGTTCCTGACCATCAATGCGATCCGCGACGCGGTGCGCACTGAAGATTCGCGTGCCCTGTCACGGCAGATCGACTTCCCTGCCCTGCGCCAGAGCCTGCGCCTGCAGCTGGAGGACGCGATCGTGCGCGAAGCCGGGGCCGATATGCAGTCGAGTCTGCTCGGTGCGATCGGCCTGCGCTTGGCCGGCAGTGCGGCCGGCGTCGGGGTCGATGCGATGGTCAGCCCGGTCGGCCTGAGCGCGCTGATGCGCGGGCAGCGGCTGTGGAGTCTTTCGGGAGGCGCCTCGCCGATGCAGACCGGCCCCGATCCCGCGCGTGCCGATCCGCTCGAAGACGCCCATTACCGCTACCACTCGCCCTCGCGCTTCACCGCCACCGTACGCGACGACCGCGACCGGCCGATCGAATTCGTGCTGACGCGGCAGGGGCTGCAGTGGAAGCTGTCCGACATTCGCCTGCCCATCTGACGGCACTCGCAGAGCAAAGCCCTCCCCCGCGTGCGGGGGAGGGTTGGGTGGGGGCGAACGGCCCGATCGTGGTTTCGCGGGTTTCGAGCGCGTCCGACGATGAGATTGCGCTCGATGCATTGCAATCCACGCGCATGGATTGCCCCCATCCCAGCCTTCCCCCGCACGCGGGGGAAGGAGCGGACTACCGCAACCGGCAGGTCCTATCGGCGATCGCTACGCCCAAACCGCGGCCGGTGATACATCACCAGATACACCCCGACCACCCACACTGAAGCCGCCGCCCAGCCGGCCAGAATGTCCGACGGGTAATGCACGCCCAGATACACCCGCGACAGGCCGACCATCTGCACGAACACCGCCATCGCGGCGATCACCCACCAGCGCGCGCGCGTCGGCCAGGCCAGCAGGACCAGCACTGCCGCCAGCGTCATCGAGCCCATCGCATGACCGCTGGGAAAGCTGTAGGTGGCCTCCGGCGCGATCGATTCCCACAGGCTGGGCCGGTCGCGCGCGAACAGGCGCTTGGTGGCGAGATTCAACAGCGCCGACCCACCCGTGGCGACCGCGACGAAGAGGCCGTCGCGCCAGCGCTTGAACGCCAGCAGCACCAGCACCAGGCCGATGTCGACCGGCACCACGCCCTTGGCGTAGCCGATTTCGGAGAAGAACAGGAACACGCGCGTATAGCCGTCGCGGGCGATGTCCTGCGCGAACAGCAGGATCGGCTCGTCGAACGGAATCACCTCGGCCTCATGGACCTCGTCGGCGAGTTCCATGAAGCCCCACATCGGCAACAGCACGCCGACGAACAGCAACAGGAATTTCAGGCCGTGACGCCGCAGCAGACCGCCGGTCTCGCGCGATCCCTCGGCGACGGCGTCGCCGTCAGCCGGCATCGACGCGGCGGCCGTAGGTGCGATGCACGTAATCGTCGACCAGCGCCACGAACTCGTGGGCGATGTTCTCCCCGCGCAGCGTCACCGCCTTCTCGCCGTCGATGAAGACCGGCGCCGACGGCGCCTCGCCCGTGCCGGGCAGCGAAATGCCGATGTTGGCGTGGCGCGATTCGCCGGGCCCGTTGACCACGCAGCCCATGACCGCGAGCGTCATGGTCTCGGCGCCCGGATGGGTGATCTTCCATTCGGGCATCTTCTCGCGCACGTGGTCCTGCACCACGCCGGCCAGTTCCTGGAAGAACTCCGACGTCGTGCGGCCGCAGCCCGGGCAGGCCGTGACCATCGGCGTGAACGCACGCAGGCCCATGGTCTGCAGCAGTTCCTGCGCGACCACGACTTCCTTGGTCCGCGACGCGCCGGGCTCGGGCGTGAGCGAGATGCGGATGGTGTCGCCGATGCCTTCCTGCATCAGGATCGCCAGCGCGGCGCTGGACGCGACCATGCCCTTGGAGCCGATGCCGGCTTCGGTGAGGCCCAGGTGCAGCGCAAAATCGCTGCGCGCGGCGAGGTCCCGATACACGGCGACGAGTTCCTGCACGCCGCTGACCTTGGCACTGAGCACGATGCGATCGCGGCCGAGGCCGAACTCGACGGCACGCTCGGCCGAATCGAGCGCGGAGCGGATCAGCGCCTCGCGCAGCACGCGACCCGCGTCCCAGGGCACGGCGCGCTGCGCGTTCTCGTCCATCAGCGCGGCGGCCAGCGACTGGTCCAGCGACCCCCAGTTCGCCCCGATGCGCACCGGCTTGCCGTAGCGCATCGCGAATTCGATCAGCTGGCCGAACTGCAGATCCTTCTTCTTGCCGAAACCGACGTTGCCCGGATTGATCCGGTACTTCGCCAGCGCCTCGGCGCAGGCCGGCTCGCCGGCCAGCAGCTGGTGCCCGTTGTAGTGGAAGTCGCCGATGATCGGCACTTCGATGCCCTGCATCGCCAGACGCTCGACGATGCGCGGCACCGCGGCGGCGGATTCGGGATTGTTGACCGTGATGCGCACCAGTTCGGAACCGGCGCGCCACAGCTCGCCGATCTGCCTGGCCGTCGAGGCGACATCGGCGGTGTCGGTATTGGTCATCGACTGCACGACGACCGGCGCGGCGCCGCCGACGGCAACGCCGCCGACATGGACCTGGCGCGTGCCGCGGCGCGCGGCGGCGCCGAATTCCGGCAGGGCGACGGGTTCGGACAGGCAGGCGGTCGGCATCGGGATGGGCTGGGCGGACATGGACGCATTTTAGCGGCTCGGCCCGGCGAATTCGGTGACGCGTTCCGAACCGGCCGCGCGGCTGCGACCGAACGCCGCAGGCGGGCCGGACCGACGTGCGCGCGCGACCGCGTGGTCTAGGATGAACGGGCCATGCAGCATCTGTCCGCCACCGCCCTGCTCCGCACCCTCTACAGCCTGCGCTGGTTCGCGGTGGGCGGACAGTCGGCGACCATCGCCTGGGCGGTGCTCGGGCTGGACATGCCGCTGCCCACGCTGCCGCTGTGGTCGTCGGTGCTCCTGCTGGCCGGCTTCAATCTGTGCGTCTACGTGCGCCTGCTGCATGCGCGCGATGCGACGCCGGCCGAGGCCTTCGTGCACGTCCTCGTCGACACCGCCGTGCTGGCGTGGCTGGTCGCGTGGACCGGCGGCATCGCCAATCCGTTCGCCTCGCTGTTCCTGCTGCCGATCGCGCTCACCGCGATGGCCCTGCCGCGCGGCTGGGCGGTCGCGACCGCGGTTGCCAGCGCGCTGGGCTATCTGCTGGCGGTGAGCTTCGGCCAGCCGCTGCCGCACCTGCACGACCGTTTCGACCTGCATCTGGCCGGCATGGCGGTGAACTTCTTCCTGTCGGTCGCGCTGGTGTCGTGGTTCCTGATCCGCCTGGCGGCCGCGCGCGACCGCCGCGAGCGCGAGCTCGCGAGCCTGCGCGAACGCTTCGTGCGCAACGAGGGCATTCTCGCGCTGGCCACGCATGCCGCCTCGGTCGCGCACGAGCTCAACACGCCGCTGGGCACGATGACCCTGCTGCTCGACGACCTCGACACCTCACGCCTCGGTGCCGATGGCGCCGAGGACGTCGCCAGCCTGCGCCGGCTCGTGGACACCTGCCGCGACCGCGTCCGCTCGCTGGCCGATCCCGCCGATCCCAGCGCGAGCACGCGCGTGGAGATCGCCCGCGTGCTGGAACACTGGCAATTGGTGCGCCCGGCGATCGTGCTCGAACGCAGCGGCAACGTCGGCGTCGGCCTGCGCGTGGACCGCACCATCGGCCATCTGCTGCTGGCCCTGCTCAACAACGCCGCCGATGCCAGCGACGGCAACGGCAGCCAGCGCGTGGACCTGCGGCTGCAGCTCGACGACGGCGTGCTCGACGGCACGATCCGCGACTACGGCACCGGCTTCGACGCGCAGGCGCCCTTCCTGCCGGTCCTGTTCCGCAGCGGCAAGCCCGACGGCCTCGGCGTGGGCCTGGCGCTGTCCCACGCCGCGATCGAACAGCTCGGCGGCGAACTGCAGATGGACGAGGCCGAGGGCGGCGGTGCCCAGGTGCGCTTCCGCGTACCGCTCACCACGGACGGCCATCCGACGGAGACGATGCGATGAAAGGCCTGCTGGTCGACGACGACACCCTGTACCTGGACGCGCTGCGGCGCGCGTTGACCCGCCGCGGGATCGACTGCGAGATCGCCGCCGATCCGGCGACCGCGCTCGAGATCGCCAGGCGCACCGCGCCGGATTTCGCGCTGGTCGATCTCAAGCTCGGCGATGCCTCCGGCCTGTCGCTGATCGAACCGCTGCGCGCGATCCGCGCCGACATGCGCATCCTGCTGGTGACCGGCTACGCGAGCATCGCGACGGCGGTCGAGGCGATCAAGCGCGGCGCCGACGACTACCTGCCCAAGCCGGTGTCGGCCGACACGTTGCAGCGCATCCTGCTCGATACCGACACCGCACCGGGTGCGCCGCTGCCCGACCGCGACGAGGACGACACGCTCGAAAGCCCGACGATGATTCCGCTGCACCGGCTGGAGTGGGAACACATCCAGCAGGCGCTGGCCGAAACCGGCGGCAACATCTCCGCAACCGCGCGCCTGCTCGGCATGCACCGCCGCTCGCTGCAGCGCAAGCTGGCCAAGCGGCCAGGACCGGAGCGCAGGCCGCCGCTGGACGGCTGAACGTCCAGAGACGTGTGTCTGCGGGAGCGCGCTTGCGCGCGATGCCCGCGACCGGTCCGGCGTCAGACGCGCGGGAATGGCGCGCGAGCGCGCTTCCACGAAACACACGGCGCCTCACGTGCGCCTCGCGACTGCGCGCCGGGCATCCTGCAAACCCGCCTGCCGACGTCGCAAGCGACCGCCTGTCGATGATGCGTGCGCTGCGCGCGACCCATCCTGCGGATGCTTCGCGCGATCAGTGGCCCGCGTGCTCGTCCGCCGCCGGTGCCTCACCGGTCAGCGGCCGCACCTCGAAGGTCACGGTCTGTTCGGGTGCATGGGCGAAGCGCAGCGTCGCCTCGATCGACTGGCCGGCGCGCACCGGCTCGACCGGATCGATGAACATCAGATGGTTGCCGCCCGGCTTGAGCGCGACTTCTGTGCCTGCCGGCAGTTCGACGCCATCGGGCAGCTCACGCATGCGCATCATGCCGCCCTCGTGCGACATCTCGTGGATCTCGACGCTCGCCGCCGCCGGCGTCTCGACCGCGAGCAGACGATCGGCCGCGCCGCTGCGCAGCGTCAGATAGCCGCCGGCAACCGCGGCATTGGGCGGGGTTTCGCGGATCCATGCGTCGCTGACCACGATGCCGGCATCGGCCCCGGTCGCTGCCGGCGTGGCGCTTGCCTGGGACGCGGCATCCGGCGCTGCGGGCTGGCAAGCGGCGAGCGCGAGCATCAGGCCGGCGGCGACAGGACCGATGGCGCGGGAAATCGGGCGGCGTACGGACATCACGTTGCTCCTCGAATCGATGGGTGGGCGCCAGCGTCGCGCCCGTCGGCAGGCATTATCGCAGCGCGCGGCATCCGGTCGGCGCGCACCGCGGTCAATCGCCATGCTGGCCGCGATTTCGGAACGATGCCAATGCGACCGGGTGTCGCAGGACGGGTCGTGCACATTGCCGAAGCGTCCGAACCTCGCTTGAGTACACGCTGGCGGCCTCGTAAAAACCGACGATCTCCGCCCAGCGACCGCGCGATTCCAGCCGCCGGGTATCCTGTCGCCCATGCAGGCACCCGCCACACCCGACGTGCTCACCCCCACCCAGCTCAACACGCTCGCGCGCGGGCTGCTGGAGGACACGTTCCCGAACGTCGTCGTCGAAGGCGAACTGGGCAATCTGTCGCGACCGGCGTCGGGGCATCTGTACTTCACGCTCAAGGATGCGCGCGCGCAGGTGCGATGCGCGCTGTTCCGCTCGCGCGGCCAGGGCCTGCGCTTCGTGCCGCGCGAAGGGCTGCTGGTCCGCGCACGGGGCCGGGTGACGCTGTACGAGGCGCGTGGCGACTACCAGCTGATCCTCGATTCGCTCGAGGAAGCCGGCGAAGGCGCGCTGCGCCGCGCGTTCGATGCGTTGAAGGCGCGTCTGCAGGCCGAGGGCCTGTTCGACGCGGACCGCAAACGCGCATTGCCCGGATACCCGCGGCGCATCGGTGTGATCACCTCGCCGACCGGTGCGGCCGTGCGCGACGTGCTGAGCGTGCTGGCGCGACGCCTGCCGCTGGTCGAGGTCGACGTGTTGCCGGTGCCCGTGCAGGGCGCGGAGGCGCCACCGAAGATCGTGTCGATGCTCGAACGCGCCGGCGCCAGCGGCCGTTACGACGTGATCCTGCTCGCCCGCGGTGGCGGCTCGCTCGAAGACCTGTGGGCGTTCAACGACGAGGCGCTGGGGCGCGCGGTCGCCGCGTCACCGGTGCCGGTGGTGTCGGCGATCGGCCACGAGACCGACTTCAGCCTGACCGACTTCGCCGCCGATCTGCGCGCGCCCACGCCGTCGGTCGCGGCCGAGCTGCTGGTGCCCGACCGCGCCGAACTCCTCGCCCGCGTGCACCGTCTGCAGCGGCATGTCGACGACACGCAACTGCGCGCGATGCAGCAGCGCTTCCAGCGTCTGGATCGCGCCGCGCTGCGTCTGCAGGCACAGCGCCCGCAGGCGCGGCTCGACGCGTTGCGCCGGCGCCAGGACGAGGCCTTGCGACGTCTGACCGCGACGATGTACCAGCGGCTGCAGCAGGATGCCGCGCGCCTGCGCCACGCGGACGCGGTATTGGGAAGCGCCACGCCGCGGCGTCGCCTGCAGCAGCTCCGCGAACGCCTTGCCGCGCTCGCGCCAAGGCCGCGCGCCGCGGTTGCTCGACACCTCGAACGCGATCGCCTGCGGCTGCGCGGGCTGGCCCGCTCGCTGGAAGCGGTCAGCCCGCTGGCGACGATCGCCCGCGGCTACAGCATTCTGCGGCGCGAGGACGGCAGCGTGGTCCGCAGCGTCTTCGATGCCACGCCCGGCGAGTCGCTGGACGCGCGCGTCATCGACGGCAGCCTGCGCGTACGCGTGGAATCCGAACCGGACTGACGTCGCGCGCCTGCCGCATCGCCCACCGCTGCACTTGCGGCTGGAAGGACGCAACGTTCCGGCGACGCACCCAAGGTCTCGCCCGCCTGTCACGCCGCCGCTGGCATGCTGGCCGTCCAGTCACGACGGAGTGTCCGCACGATGACCAAGGCGTCCGATCTGTTCGTCCAGGCGCTCGAAGCCGAGGGCGTGACCCACGTGTTCGGCATTCCCGGCGAAGAAAACCTCGACCTGCTCGAATCGTTGCGGGCCTCGCCCATCGAACTGGTGCTCACCCGCCACGAGCAGGCCGCCGGTTTCATGGCCGCAACGTACGGACGGCTGACCGGCCAGGCCGGCGTGTGCCTGTCGACGCTCGGACCCGGTGCGACCAATCTGGTCACGGCTGCGGCCTACGCACAGCTGGGCGCGATGCCGATGCTGATGATCACCGGCCAGAAGCCCATCCGCACCAGCAAGCAGGGCCATTTCCAGATCGTCGACGTGGTCGACATGATGCGGCCGCTGACCAAGTCGACCCATCAACTGGTCTCGGCCGACAGTATTCCCGCCCGCGTGCGGGATGCGTTCCAGCGCGCGGAGGAAGAGCGGCCCGGCGCGACCCATCTGGAACTGCCGCAGGACATCGCCGGCGACGATACCGACGCGCGCCTGTTGCCCGCGCCGTACACACGCCGCCCGCTCGCCGAACACAAGGCGATCGCCGAGGCTGCCGAGGCCATCCGCAAGGCGAAGCATCCACTGCTGATGATCGGCGCCGGCGCCAACCGCAAGACCACGGCCAAGATGCTGCGCGCCTTCGTCGACCGGCTTGGGATTCCGTTCTTCAGCACGCAGATGGGCAAGGGCGTGCTCGACGAGACCCATCCGCTGTGGCTGGGCACGGCCGCACTGTCGGACCACGACTTCGTGCACCGCGCGATCGATGCGGCCGACTGCATCGTCAACATCGGTCACGACGTGATTGAGAAGCCACCGTTCTTCATGCATCGCGGCCGGCGCACGGTGATCCACGTCAACTATGCGAGCGCCGTCGTCGACCAGGTCTATTTCCCGCAGATCGAGGTCGTCGGCGATATCGCCAATGCGGTCTGGCAGCTCGCCGAAGCGCTCGATACGCCGCAACCGCAGTGGGATTTCGCGTTCTTCAACCGGGTCCGGACCGCGTTGTGCGAAAACATCGCCACGCTGGCGGCGGACGATCGGTTTCCCGTGCACGGCCCACATCTGGTGAAGACGCTGCGAGATGCGCTTGAACCGCAGGACATCGTCTGCCTCGACAACGGGCTCTACAAGCTGTGGTTCGCGCGCAACGACCGCTGCCGCGCGCCCAACACGCTGCTGCTCGACAACGCACTGGCGACGATGGGCGCCGGCCTGCCGTCGGCGATCGCGGCGACGCTCGTGCACCCGGACCGCAAGGTCGTCGCGATCTGTGGCGACGGCGGCTTCATGATGAATTCCCAGGAACTGGAGACCGCGGTGCGACTCGATCTCGACCTGGTGATCATCGTGCTGCGCGACGATGCCTTCGGCATGATCAAGTGGAAGCAGCAGCACGAGGACTACCCGGTCTACGGCATGGAATACGGCAATCCGGATTTCGTGCGCTACGCACAGAGCTACGGCGCGCGCGGCCATCGCGCCGACAGCGCCGCGGATTTCGCCGGACTGCTGCGCACCGCGCTCGCGACGTCCGGCGTGGATCTGATCGAACTCGCCGTCGATTACTCGGACGACGATGCCCTGCTCAATACCGACATTCCCGCGCGCAGCGCCGCGATCGACTGAGCGCGCGCCTTTCAAGGAGACTCCCATGGCCAAGAAGAAGTCACCCACCGGCAAGAGCGGCCTCGCCCGCAGCTATCCCTACTACCTCGCCAACGCCGCGGTCGCGGCGAATACCGATCTGGAAGTCCGCGACAAGTACAGCGGCAAGGTCGCCACGCGCGTGGCGATGGGCGATGCGGCGGCGATCCGCAAGGCGATCGTCGCCGCGCACAAGGCCCGCGGCGCGATGGCGGACTTCCCGCCCGACAAGCGCCGCGACGTGCTCGAACACTGCGTGCGCCGCTTCGAGGAACGTTTCGAGGAACTGGCGCTCGCGCTGTGCATCGAAGCCGGCAAGCCGATCAAGGACGCGCGCGGCGAAGTCACGCGCCTGATCGACACCTTCCGCATCGCCGCCGGCGAGGCCACGCGCACCGAAGGCGAGTACGTCGAACTGCAGATTTCCGAACGCACGCGCGGGTATCGCGGCCTGGTCAAGCGCGTGCCGATCGGCGCGTGCAGCTTCATCACGCCGTTCAATTTCCCGCTCAACCTGGTCGCGCACAAGGTCGCCCCGGCCATCGCCGCGGGCTGCCCCTTCGTGCTCAAGCCGGCGGCGAAGACGCCGGTCGGCGCGCTGATCATCGGCGAGATCCTCGCCGAGACCGATCTGCCCAGGGGCGCGTTCTCAGTGATTCCGTGCAGCAACGAGGATGCTGCCGCGCTGACCGAGGACGAGCGCATCGCGCTGTTGAGCTTCACCGGCGGCCTCGTCGGCTGGGATCTCAAGGCCCGCGCCGGCAAGAAGAAGGTCGTGCTGGAACTGGGGGGCAATGCCGCCTGCATCGTCGACGAGGACCCTGGCATGCCGCTGGACAAGGTGGTCGAGCGTCTGGTGTTCGGCGCCTACTACCAGTCCGGCCAGAGTTGCATCGGCGTGCAGCGCATCTACGCGCACCGTGCCGTGCACGACCAGCTGCGGCGCAAGCTGAAGAAGGCGATCGCCGGCCTGCGCAGCGGTGACCCGCGCGACGAGAAGACCTTCGTCGGCCCGGTCATCGACCGCGATGCCGCCGACCGCATCGAGTCGTGGATCGCTGCGGCGCGCAAGGGCGGCGCGAAGGTGATTGCCGGCGGCGCCCGCGAGGGCAACATCATTCCCGCCACGTTGCTGGAGAAGGTACCCAGGGATGCCGACCTGCAACGCAAGGAGGTCTTCGGCCCGGTCGCCATTCTCGAGCCGGTGGACAGTTTCGATGCCGCGATCGCGCGCGTGAACGACAGTGATTTCGGCCTGCAGGCCGGCGTGTTCACCGGCAACCTCTCGCATGCGATGCAGGCCTGGGACCGGATCGAGGCCGGCGGCATCGTCGTCGGCGACGTGCCGAGCTTCCGGGTCGACAACATGCCCTACGGCGGCATCAAGGATTCGGGCTGCGGCCGCGAGGGCGTGAAGTACGCGATCCGCGACATGACCGAGGAACGCCTTCTGGTGATCCGCGACCCGGCCTGAAGCCGGCGCGGCGCCGCGCGGTCAGACCACGATGCGCAGCGCGGGCGCGGCCGTCTCGCCGACGCTGTCACGCAGTCGTCCGACCGCGCCGGCCACCAGGATGTCCGGCGCGTCGGCGGTATACACCCGCACCTGTCGACGCCCGCCGTGCTTGGCGGCATACATCGCCTGGTCGGCGTGGCTGAGCAGCGTGGCGAAGGTGTACATGCCCGTCCCCGCTTCGGCCACGCCGAAGCTCGCCGCCAACCGGAACGCATAGCCGGCGGCCGTGGTGTCGATCGCCGCGAACCGGGCCTGCGCATCGCTCGCCAGACGCACCGCCGCCGCGGCATCGAGCCCCGGCAGGACCAGACCGAATTCCTCGCCGCCCAGCCGCCCGAACGCATCGACGCCGCGGCACAACGGCTGCACGGCCGCGGCGACCTCGCGCAACGCCCAGTCGCCGGCCGCGTGGCCGTAGCGGTCGTTGACCTGCTTGAAGTGATCGAGGTCGAACATCACCAGTGCCGCAGGCACGCCGTCGCGCTCGCACTGCAGCAGCACGGCACGCGCGCGCTCGGAAAAATGCTGGCGATTGAAGATGCCAGTCAGCGCGTCGGTCTCGGTCATGCGCTTGAGCCGCAGCTGCATGCGCTTGGTCTTGTAGGCCCAGTAACCCATCGACGCGACTAGCACGACCAGCACCAGCGCCAGCAACAGCCAGTTGCGTGCACGTTGTTCGGTCACGCTCTGTTGCAGCTGAAGCAGCTGGTTCTTCTGGTGCAGCAACTCGATCTGCTGCGCCTGCTGCATCGACTGGTGGCGGACGACCTGATAGGCCATCTCGCGGGACTTGATGTCGTTGAAATGCGTGCGCTCGGCCTGGGCGAAACGGATGTAGGCCGGCAACGCCGCTTCCTCGCCGCCGCTGCGAAGCGCCAGCTGGTAGGCCACGTAGTGCGCCTTGACGATCGCCTCGGTCGACATCGCGTCCTGGCTGATCGCCAGCGCGCTGTCCACATGTCGCTGCGCGGACTGCAGATCCCGGGTCGCCAGGGTCAGTTCGGCGAGCAACGCGTGGTACTGGGCGATCAGGAACGGATAGCCCGTCGCCTCGATCGCCGCGAGGCTGCCATCCAGCAGCGCGATCGCGTCCGCCGCGCGCCCGCTGTCCGCCATGTGTCGCGCGAAATGCCACCGCACGAACCCTGCGATGATCGGCTCGCCCTCGCACTGCGCGAGTCCCTGTTCGGCGGTCGCGTCGTCGAACGGCATCTTCAGCCCGTTGCGCGCTTCCAAGGTCACGCTGGCGATCGCGCATCGCGTGCGTGCGACCGGCTGGTCTGCGGCGACGGTCTCCGCGTAACGCTTGGCCAGCGCGTACTCGCCGACCTGGTTGTAGACGATCGCCGCCACCATCAGGCCGCGGTGGCGCAGATCCCGGTCTTCGATCTGCGGCGCCAGCGGCAGGGCCGTGTCCAGAGCCCGCAGCGCATCCTCGAAGTTGCGCAGGATCGCCTGCGTATTGGCGAGCATCGAGGCCGCCTGGAAACGGGTCGGCGCATCGTTGGATTCGGTGAGGATCTGCCGCAGTTCGGCGACCGCGGTCTCCGAAGCGCCGGACGTCATCGCGCGATGCACCCGCAGCATCCTGACCCGGACGAGCTGCGACGGCGTTGCCGAGGGGACGAGTTTCTCGATCTCCCCGATCAGCCGATCGACCTGCTTAGGATCGGACGTCCTCAGCGCATCGGCTTCGGTGAGCAGCGCGTCCAGGGACGGGCTCGAGGCACCTGCGGCAACACTGCAGACCGCCAGCACCACCATCGCCAGCGTGGCCAGGCGCCGCCGCAGCGTGCCCGGCGTCGACCCGATGGGCTCAGGCCTGGTCGGCATCCTGCTCATGGGCATCCTGCTGATTATCGGCGTCGTCCTGGTCGCGTCGATCTTCCTGCGGCTCGGTTTCACCGTCATCCGGCGTCATGATCACGCAGGCCATTGGCGAAACGGCCGACCGCGCGAACGCCTGCGCCAGGCCAAGAAGTGCCGCGCCGTCGTCGGCCGCCCGGAACTCCGTCTCCATTCCCGCGGCTTCGAGCCGCGCGATCACATCCAGCATGTCGTGTCCCCAGCGATGCCGATCGACGATTCCCGGCCATTCAACCGTCGGGAAACAGCCGCGCCCACATGTCCGCGTCCCTCTCCAGCGTGCGCGCAGGCGGCACGACGAGTGTCGTCTGCTGGTGCAGGGTCGCGTCCACGAGTCCGTCCAGCGGCACCCGCTCCACCCGGGGCCGCGCAACGGGAAGCGTAGCAGCTTCGTAGAGGGTCACAAGATGGTCCCGCGGATAATCCCGGGCCAGCCGGTCGACCAGCAGCGCCCGTTCGGCGGGGGTATTGACGAGCCTGGCCGTCTGGCGGACACCGGCCAGTCCGACCTGCCAGAGCACCAGCCAGGCACTGGCATCGATGATCCGCCGGTAGAACATGAACTGGCTGGCCTCGTAATGCTGGCAGCCCACCGTCCCGGGATCGAGTCCGAGGTCGGCATACAGGCAGTCCTCGGCCGAGATGCCGGGCTCCATGACCGCCTGGAAACCCTCCGCGCGCGCCTGGGCGATCGCGTCGTGCGGCACCCGCGCGAACACGCCCGGATGTCCGTAGAACGCGCCGCAGACATCGCGCCCGGCGCGTACTTCGGTCAGCATCGCCTCGACCATCCCGGCGTAGGTCCGATGCCGGGAGCGGCCCTCCCGGTAGAACGGCTGCAGGCTGCGGACGTCTGTGTTCATGCGCCCGACCCAGGCCTCGACCAGCGGATCGGACACCGCCACGAATACGACATCCGCCGTCTCGATGTGCCGCCGCGCGCGCGGCCCCAGATGGGCACCGAGCATCATGCCCACCCCGACGCAGGCGAGCCGTCCCCTGCTCTCCATCGCGAACTCCCACCGGTGCGAGCGCGGAATCTAATCGGCCGCAGCGTGGCCCACAAGCCTGCACCAGGCGTTGCGGTGGAGGCGCCAGCGTTGCCATCCGTCCGCCGGGGCCTGCGCCTCGAAACCCAGGCGCCGCATCAGGCCGGCCGCTGCCGCATGGCCGGCGCGATGCCGGGTCCAGAGCGCGTCGAGGGCGCCCGTGCCGAGCACGGCGTCACGCAGGTGGCCGAGTACCGCGGTCGCCACGCCGCGCGCCTGCAGCGCCGGCGGCAGCAGCAAACCGGTTTCGGCAGTGCGGCCGTTCGTATCGGGTACGAGGGACAACAGGCCGCGGACATCGGCGCCGGCGTCGAGACACCAGTAGCGGGCAACGGGCGGATCGGCCCGCATCTGCCTGCGCGCGGCTGCGAAGGCGCGCATCGTGGCAGGACGATCGAGCACGTCGCCGATCTGCTGCATCGTGGCCGGGTTGCCGTAGAGCGCGGGAAACACCGCCGAATCGCCGTCCCCAAGCAGCGTGGCGCGAATACCCGCGACCTCGAAGTCCTCTGGCCAGCGGACCGCCTCCGTCTGGCCCGTCATGACAGGGTCGCGCTCGAGCTGCGCCCGAACGGGCGGGCTTCTGCAAACCGCCGCATCCGCTCGACGGCGAGCCGCCTCAGCCGCCCCGCGCCGCCAGCACGCGCTCGGCGTCGGCCAGCGACAGGCCGCGCGCGCGCAGCAGGACGATCAGGTGGTACAGCAGATCGGCGCTTTCGCCGAGCAGCTCGCCGTCGGTCTGCACGAGCGCGGCGAGCGCGGTTTCCACGCCCTCCTCGCCCACCTTCTGCGCGATGCGGCGGATGCCGCCATCGAACAGGCGCGTGGTGTAGCTGCCGTCCGGCCGCTCGCGTTCGCGCGACGCGATCAGCGCGTCGAGCTGCGCCAGCGTGCCGGCGGGCGCCTCGGGGAAACAGCTGGGCCGCTGCAGGTGGCAGGTCGGGCCGCGCGGTGTCGCCAGCACCAGCAGGGTGTCGGCATCGCAGTCGGTCTGCATCGACACCAGTTCGAGTACGTGGCCGGACGCTTCGCCCTTGGTCCACAGGCGCTGCTTGCTGCGGCTGAAGAACGTGACCTCGCCGCGCCGCAGGGTCTCGTCGAACGCGGCTCGGTCCATGTAGCCGAGCATCAGCACGCGCAGCGTCGCGGCGTCCTGCACGATCGCCGGCAACAGGCCGTCGCCCTTGGCGAAATCGAGCGCGTCGCCGTCGGGGGCGCTGGCGGGGGTGTCGTCCTGCGATGTGGTCATGGCTGCCTGATGGGAATGGACTGCGCGATGAGTTCCCGCTTGAGGGCGGGAATGTCGATGCGGCCGCTGTGGAACACGCTGGCCGCGAGCGCGCCGTCGACATCGGCCTCGAGGAAGGCGGCGGCGAAGTGTACGGACGCACCGGCCCCGCCGGATGCAATCAGCGGCACCGGGCAGACCGCCCGCGCCGCCTGCAGCTGGGCGATGTCGTAGCCCTGGCGCACGCCGTCGTTGTCCATGCAGTTGAGGACGATCTCGCCGGCGCCCAGGCGGACCGCCTCGGTGATCCAGTCCAAGGTACGGATCGGCAACTCGCGGGTGCGGTCGGGGTCGCCGGTGTGGCTGCGCACGCGCCATTGGCCGTCGACTTCACGGATCGAATCGATGCCCACGACCACGCATTGCACGCCGAAGGCCTCGGCCAGCTCGGCGATCAGCTGCGGCCGCTCCAGCGCCGGCGTGTTGACCGAGATCTTGTCGGCGCCGGCGTGCAGGACCGCACGCGCGGTGTCGACATCGCGGATGCCGCCGGCCACACAGAATGGAATGTCGATCAGCCGCGACACCCGCTCGACCCAGCCACGGTCGACCGAGCGCCCCTGCGGACTGGCCGAGATGTCGTAGAACACCAGTTCGTCGGCGCCGGCGTCTCGGTAGCGCAATGCCAGATCGACGATGTCGCCCATGTCGACGTGGTCGCGGAAACGCACGCCCTTGACCACGCGCCCGTCGCGCACATCGAGACAGGGAATGATGCGCCGGCTCAGCATGCCAGCGACTCCGCGACGCTTAGCCGGCCTTCGAGCAGTGCGCGTCCGAGCACGATGCCCGCGCAGCCCTGACGCCTGGCGGCGCGCAAGTCGGCCGCGTCGCGTACGCCACCGGAAGCCTGCACCTGCAGGCCCGGCACGAGCGCCTGCAGGTGCGCGTACAGGTCGAGATTGGGACCCGACAGCATCCCGTCGCGGGCGATGTCGGTGCTCAGCAGGTGCTGCAGGCCGCCTTGCGCGTAGCGCGCCGCCAGCACGTCGAGCGTGTCGTCGGCGGTTTCGGTCCAGCCATGCACCGGCAGACGCCAGGCGCCGGCGCGGTCCTGGCGCGTGTCGAGTGCAACGGTGACGCGCTCGGCGCCGAAGCGTTGGACCCAGCCCAGGACGCGGTCGGGCTCGCGCACGGCCAGCGAGCCGACGACGACGCGCTCGGCACCGGCGTCGAGGATGCGGCGCACGTCGTCTTCGGTCCGCACGCCGCCCCCGGTCTGCACGCGCAGGCCGGTGTCGGCGCGGATGCGACCCAGCAGCGGGGCCAGCGTGTAGCCGCCCTCGCGCGCGGCATCCAGATCGACCAGATGCAACCACTCGGCGCCAGCCTCGGCATAGGCCGCGATCTGCGCCAGCGGGTCGTCGCCATAACGGGTTTCCTGCGCGTAGTCGCCCTGCGCGAGCCGCACGACTCGGCCATGGCGGATGTCGATCGCGGGATAGACGGTGAACGCCATGACTCAGGCCTCGAATTCGGGAGACAGAAAATTGCGCAGCACGCGCGCGCCGACGCCTGCGGAGCGTTCGGGATGGAACTGGGTGCCGGCGATGTGCCCGCGGCGCACTGCGGCGGCGAAGGGCTGGCCGTGATCGCCGGCAAGCACGCAGTCGTCCGTCACGGGCGCCGCGAAGCTGTGGACGAAATAGGCCTGCGCGCCGTCGACGTCCGCGACCAGCGGATCGGGGCGCAGCGCACGCAGCGTGCTCCAGCCCATGTGCGGCACGCGCAGGCCGGGGCCTCCGCGCAGGCGCGCGACGCGACCGGGCAACAGGCCGAGACCGGCCACGTCGCCCTCTTCCGAGAATTCGAACAGCAGCTGCATGCCGACGCAGATGCCGAGCAGCGGGCGCTCCAGCGTGCGCAGCACGTCGATCAAATCGAGCTGGCGCAGACGCGCCATCACCTGCGCGGCGGTTCCGACGCCGGGCAGGATCACGCGGTCTGCGGCGCGGATGCTCGCAGCGTCGGTGACCAGGGCGGCATTGATGTCGAGGCGCTCGAAGGCGTAACGCACGGAACCGGTGTTGGCGCCGCCGGCGTCGATGATTACGACGCGCATGAAAGATCTCCAGGAGCCGTGAGCTCGTCATCCCAGCGAACGCTGGGATCCATTTTTGCGGTATGGCCGAAGATCAGAATGGGCCCCGGCATTCGCTGGGGCGACGATCGATGGGCAAAGACGCTCTGCCTGCTCAGAGGCTGCGGAGACAACCCGAGCGCCATCACAACACCCCCTTCGTACTCGGCAGTGCATCCCCGCTCCGGCGCACCGCTTGGCCAAGCGCTCGCGCGAAGGCCTTGAAGCACGCCTCGACCTTGTGGTGATCGTTCTCGCCCTCGACCTTCAGGTTGAGATTGAGCGCGGCCGCATCGCAGACCGAGCGGAAGAAGTGTTCGACCAGTTCGGTCGGCATGTCGCCGACGCGCTCGCGCACGAAGCTGCCGTCGAACACGAGGTACGGACGCCCACCAAAGTCCAGTGCAGCGCTCGCGAGCGTCTCGTCCATCGGCAGGGTGAAGCCGTAGCGGCCGATGCCACGCTTGTCGCCCAACGCCTCGCGCAGCGCCTGGCCGAGTGCGATGCCGGTGTCCTCGATCGTGTGGTGTTCGTCGATCTGCAGATCGCCTTCGGCCTGCACCGTCAGCGCGATACCGGCGTGCTTGCCGATCTGGTCGAGCATGTGGTCGAAGAACGGCAGGCCGGTCGAGACCTGGGCATCGCGTGCGGCATCGAGGTCGAGTTCGACGCGAATTTTCGTTTCCTTCGTGTTGCGCACGACCGTCGCGCGGCGCGGCGCATCGCAGAGTTCATGGGCGATCTCGGCCCAGTTCCACTCGCCGCCGAACTGCGGCGTGCGCAGCTTGAAGCCGCGGATCTTCAGGTTGTCGGCGAACTGGATGTCGGTGTCGCGGTCGCCGACCATCGCCGAGCCGTCGAGATCGATGCCGCGGTCGCGCAGGTAGTGCATCACCAGGCCCAGCGCCGGCTTGCGCGTCGGTGCGTTGTCGGCCGGCCAGCTCTTGTCGACCAGTACTTCGCGGAAGCTGATGCCTTGGCTTTCGAAGATCTGCAGCATCAGGTCGTTGGGGCCGTCGAACGTCGCCTGCGGATAGCCTTCCGTACCGAGACCGTCCTGGTTGGTGACGATGACGAACTCGAAGCCGGCATCGCGCAGGCGCAGCATCGCGGGAATCACGCCCTGGACGAAGCGCAGCTTGTCGAAGGCGTCGATCTGGAAATCCGCCGGTTCCTCGATCAGGGTGCCGTCGCGGTCGACGAACAGGATCTTCTTGCCACGCGCGCTCATGCCGCGATCTCCAGGGCTTGCAGGGCCGACAGCACGCGCGCGTTCTGCGCCGGCGTGCCGAGACTGATGCGCAGCGCGTCGCCGAGCTGCGGGGCGGCGCGTTGATCGCGCACCACGATGCCGGCCGCAAGCAATGCGGCGAAGGCGCGATCGGCGTTGTCGAAGCGCACCAGCAGGAAATTGCCGGCAGACGGATACACGCGTCGTACGCCCGGCAGCGATGCCAGCGCCGTGGCCAGCGCATCACGCTCGGCGATGGTCTTGGCGGTGCGCGCCTGCGTGGTCGCCAGCGCCGCTGGCGACAGGCCGGCCAGCGCAAGGTCGGCGCAGGGCGTGGGCACCGGATACGGCGCCTGGCAGCGACGCAGCACCGCGATCAGCGCCGGCGTACCGATCGCCACGCCGATGCGCGCAGCAGCCAGGCCGTGCGCCTTGGACAAGGTGCGCAGCACCAGGATGTTCTCGTGTGCGGCCAGCAGCGTGGTCGCCGACGGCGCATCCGCGAACTCGACATAGGCCTCGTCGACGACGATCAGCGCACGATCGGCCAATACCTCGGCCAGCGCGACGACATCGCCCAGCGGCACCAGCCCACCGGTCGGATTCGACGGCGAACACAGGAACACCAGCTTGGCGTTGCGTGCCAGCGCCGTTTCGCGCACCGCTTCGACATCTAGCACGAAGCCGTCGACGCCATCGATCAGCGGCACCTCGACGAAGGCCGCGCCCTGCAGCCGCGCGCTCACCGCGTACATGCCGAATACCGGCGGCGTCGCCAGCACCGCATCGCGGCCGGGCACGCACAGGGCGCGCACCAGCAGATCGATGGCCTCGTCGCTGCCGCGTCCGATCAGCAGCTGCGTCGGATCCACACCGTACAGCGCGGCCAGTGCGGCCTGCAGCTCGGGCGGCTGCGGCGCGGGATAGCGCCGGCAACGGCCATCGGCATCGCCGGGATTCGACCACGGCGCCTCGTTGGCATTGAGCCAGACGTCACCGTCGATCTTCTGCGAACGCGCAGACGCGTAGCCGGCGAAATCGCGGAGGTCTTCGCGAACCAGAGTGAGCACCCCGCTCATGCCGCCGCCTTCGCGATCCGCAGGGCGACCGCGTTCGCGTGGGCGTCGAGGCCTTCGGCGCGGGCCATCGTCACTGCATCCGGACCGATCGCGCGGATGCCGCGCGCCGAGGCCGACTGCACGCTGACCATGTTCTGGAAGCTGGCCACACTGACGCCGCTCCACGCGCGGGCCGCGCCGCCGGTCGGCAGCACGTGGTTGGTGCCGCTGCAGTAGTCACCCAGCGCTTCGGGTGTCCAGTCGCCGAGGAACACCGAACCGGCGACCTCGACCTTGGCGAGCCAGTCGCGCGGACTGCGCAGCGCGAGGATCAGGTGTTCGGGCGCATAGCGGTTGCTGATGTCGAAGGCGACATCAAGCGTATCCACGCGTAGCAGGCGCGAGCGGGCCATCGCCTGGCGGGCGATGTCGGCGCGCGGCAGCACGGTCAGCTGCGTGGAGAGTTCGACACGCACGCGTTCCAGCAATGCGTCGTCGTCGGCGAGCAGCAGCACCTGCGAATCCGGGCCGTGTTCGGCCTGCGACAGCAGGTCGGCGGCGATGAAGGCCGCGTCGGCGTCGGCATCGGCGATCACCAGCACTTCCGAGGGGCCGGCCGGCATGTCGATCGCAACCGTGCCCGACTGCGCGACCTGCTGCTTGGCCTCGGTGACGAAGCTGTTGCCGGGGCCGAACAGCTTGTCGCAGGCCGGCACACTGGCGGTGCCGAAGGCCATGGCCGCGATCGCCTGCGCGCCGCCGAGCTTGAAGACGCGATGCACACCGGTCAGGCGCGCGGCGACCAGCACCGCGGGATCGGCGCTGCCGTCGGGACGCGGCGGCGTGCACAGCACCACCTCGCGACAGCCGGCGAGCTTCGCCGGCACGCCGAGCATCAGCGCGGTCGACGGCAGCGGCGCGGTGCCGGCCGGCACGTACAGGCCGACACGCGGAATCGGGCGCACGATACGGGCGCAGTCGACGCCGTCGGCGGTCTGCACTTCGTAGCTCTTCGGCACGCCGGCGGCGTGGAAAGCCTCGATGCGCGCGGCGGCGTTGCGCATGGCCTCGCGCAGGTCGTCCGGCACCGCGGCTTCGGCGGCGGCGAACTCGTCCACGCCCACTTCGAAGTCCGCCAGTTCGACGCGATCGAAGCGCGCGGTCAGTTCGCGCAGCGCGGCATCGCCGCGCGTGCGCACGTCGTCGAGCACGGCAGCGACCGCGGCGCGGGTCTGCGCGGCGACGGCCTGGGTGGGACGACGCAGCAGTTCGGTGCGCACGTCGGCATCGGCGCCGGACCAGTCGACGATCGCCGGAACCGCGTCGTCGATGCGCGTGTTGGCTGTCGTGTTCATGCCAGCATCCGCTCCACCGGCAGCACCATCAGGCCAACGGCGCCGGCCTGCTTCAGCGCTTCGAGGCGCGGCCAGGTCATCGCGCCGTGGCAGAGCACCTGCAGCGCGACCCGGTCGCTGCCATCGACCTGCAGCAGCGTCGGCGCCTCGGCGTCGGGCAGCAGCTTGAGCAAAGCGTCCACACCGTCGCGGCGCGACTGGAACATCACCAGCCGGCTGTCGCGCAGACGCAGCACGCCGTCGAGACGTCGCAGCAGCAGCGCGGCGAGTTCCCCGCGCGCATCGGCGAAGGGCGTGACCGGGCCGGCCAGCACCGCCTCGCTGGTCATCAGCGTGACCGCGGGCTTGAGCTGGTTCGCGGTCAACGTCGCGCCGCTGGACACCAGATCGCAGATCACGTCGGCCTGACCCAGTCGCGGCGCGATCTCGACCGAACCGGACAGCGTGACGATCGTGGCCTGCACGCCGTTGGCGTCGAGCCACTGCTGCAGCAGCCCCGGATAGCTCGTCGCGATACGGTTGCCCTGCAGCTGCGCCGGCCCCGTCCACGCCTGCGATTCGGGAATCGCGATATCCAGCCGGCAGCCGCCGAAACCGAGGCTGCGCACCGCCTTCGACACCTGCGGCTGGCCGCGCAGCGCACGATCGGCGCCGACCTCGTCGAGCACGTTGCGCCCGACGATGCCGTAATCGCAGACGCCATCGGCCAGCAGACCCGGAATGTCGTCGTCGCGCACGAGCAGCAGATCGACCGGCAGGGTCTCGCCGTAGCAGAACAGCTTGTCGCGGCTCTCGCGCCAGGACAGGCCGCAGGACGCCAGCAGCGAACGCGCCGGGTCGCTGAGGCGCCCCGACTTCTGGATGGCGATACGCAGGCGGTCGCGCGCGGCGCCGCCGTTCACAGGACTCATGGGGATGACCTCAGTGGGATTCTTGGGTGCGCGCCGTGCGGCGGGCCGCGATCGCATAGCCGCCGGCGCCGCGATCGAGCGTGCGTGCGACCCGGCCGACCGTCGTCACGCTGACGCCGGTGCGCTCGTGGATCTCGCGATACGGCACGCCCTGCTGCAGCAGCGGCACCACGCGCCAGCGGTCGACCAGCGCTTCCAGCTCGGCCGGCGTGCACAGATCGTCGAGGAAACGCGCGACCTCGTCGGCGGTCTTCAGCTGCGCGAACGCATGCGCCAGCGCCGTCAGGGAAGCATTGACTTCATGGTCCGGCAGGGGTTCGGGACGCTGCTTCACGGGATCGCTCGAATGTTTCAATGTATTAGCGTGCTAATACATTACGCCGATCACCGTGGAAGTCAAATCCGGTTCGCCCGCCCGGCGATGTCGTGTTCCAATCGGTTCACCTCCGCCGCGAAGGATTGCGATGCGCCGCACCCGCTTCGGCCTCTGTCTTGCGCTGCTGCTCGCGGCGCCTGCCACTGCCCTCGACGACGCACCTGCCACCCCGCCGTTCGACTCCGCGGCGGCACTGGACGACTGGCTGTCGCACAACGCCTCGCCACTGGACCTGATGCCGCCGTATGCGCGCGCGTTGTTTCTGGATTCGCTGGGCTTCGGACCACAGGGTCTGCATACCTTGCCGGTCGACATCCTGATGGCCGAACTCACCACCAAGGAGGCCGCGGACATGCTGCGGCTGCTGCTGGATGGCGACGCGCCTTTCCAGGGGCTCACGTCAGAAGAGGCGACGCGCCTGCGCGCAGCGCGTGCCGAAGGGCGCCTCGGTCCGCCGAGCGAAGACGTGCTGCGCGCTTATCGCAGCTGGCAAGACGCCCTGCAGCGAGATCACGCCGCCAGCGACGCGACCGCCGCCATCGACCGGCTGATCGCGCGGGAAGCCGCATCGGACCACGACACGGGCGAGGACCTGCGGCTGCTGCAGCGGGCTGCCGTCCAACGCGCGGCCGAGGCCCCGGACGACGTCCGCATCGACAACGCGGTTGCGCTGCATGCCCGCCTCCGATCGCGAGGGCTCGCGATGCGCACCGATCATCGCGATCTGCAGCAGGCGCTGCTCCGCGGCGGTCGCCTCGAGCAGGCGCGTGCCTTCACTGAAAGCCTCCCGGATGCGGGGCTTCCGCCGGTTCCGGTGCTCGACACCGCGCGCCCGTTGCCCGCGGGTGCCGTCGGCATCTGGACCATCCAGGCGGACGACGCCCCTGTCCCGACATTGCGACTGGACGCCATCGACCTCGGCACGCGGATCGTCGTCGTGTCTTCGCCGGGCTGCAGCTTCAGCACTGCGGCAGCGGCCGCGATTCCACTCGATCCCGAACTCGGCCCGCTCTTCGCGGCGCACGCGACCTGGCTGATCGCCCCGACCGCGATCGCCGAGGCCGCGATGCTGCGTGCCTGGAACCGGCGTCATCCTGCCACGCAGATCCACATCGCCACCCATGCCGCGCAGTGGCCGATGGATTTCGACACGACACCGCAGTTCCTGGTGTTCCGCGACGGCGTGCTGATCGAACGCTTCGGCCGCTGGGAGCGCGACGGCAGCGATCGCGACGCATTGCACACGATGCTGGCCCGCGCCGGATTGCTGCGTTCCACCAGCCCCGCCCCGGCTGCGGGCGACAATCCGCCGCAGACTTCTGGACGGGAGTAATCGGTGCGCGAGCGGTTGCAGGCAATGCTGGATGCGGGGCGCGATGACGCGCTGCTGCGGTTCGGGCTGGGCAATGCCTGCCTGCAGGCCGGCGACGCGGAGGCGGCCGCCGGTCATCTCTCGGCGGCGACGCGGCACGACCCGGATTACTCGGCCGCCTGGAAGCTGCTGGGCAAGGCGCTGTTGGCACTGGGTCGCGAAGGCGATGCCGAAGCGGCGTGGCGCGCCGGTCTGGACGCGGCGACGCGACGCGGTGACGTGCAGTCGACGAAGGAGATGACGGTGTTCCTGCGGCGGATCGAGCGCAGGCGCAGGTAAGCGCGACAGCTGACGCGCTTGTGGGAGCGACCTTGGTCGCCATCCCGGGAGTGTTCAAGGCACCGTGCAAGTTGGCCGCTACCGATACCTCCGGGCGCATCGCGCGCCAGCGCGCTCCCACAGGCCGCCCCGGCGCACCCGTAGGATGGGTTGCGCTGCGCTCTACCCATCCTACGAAAAGTGCGGAGTCCGACGAACGCGGATCAGTCGGCCAGCAGCTCGCGGTGCAGGCCCAGCCACGCCAACGCGACACCGCACAACGCCGCCAGTGACGACATGAACACACGCGCGGCGAGGAAGTTCGGGTCGTGGATCTTCTGCAACGCGATGCGGGCGTAGACCGGCGATTCGAGCTTGACCACACCCATGTAGAACAGATGCCAAGCGTCGATGCCGGCGGCGACCGCGATCGCGGCGACGCAGCTCCAGCCCAGGGCGTGACCCTGGGGCCAGCGCCACTTCGTGCCCAGCCGGTGGAACAGCAGATAGGACACCGCGCCGATCGCGAGGGCGATCAGCGCGGCCTCGAGGACACCCAGCCAGCCGAAGTGCAGCGGCAGGTTCAAGCGGCCTCCCGACCCGGCACGCGCCAGCGCGGCAGCACACCGAGCAGCGCGCCGCCGGCGACCAGCTTCACCGCAGCCGCGACTTCGCCGTCGAGCGCGCGGTCGCGATCGAGGAACGGAATCGCATCGCGCACCACCGCATGGGCCGCGGCGACGACGCTGCCGGGATGGAAGGGCTCACACGCGGCGAGTTCGGCGCGCAGGCCTTCGACCTCGTCGACGAAGGCGCCGCGCGTCGGGCGGTCGGATGCCGGGCCGCCCTGCACCTTCGCCGCCAGGGCGTCCGCATCGCCACGCCGGGCCAGATCGCGCGCGGCATTGATCATGTCGACACGCAGATCCAGCGCCTGCGCGGCGGTGTAGATCTCCAGCGCGATCACCTTGCCCAGATCGTCCGCCATCGACAGCACGTGCCGCGCTTCGTTGGTGCCCATGGACACATGGTCCTCGGCGTTCGCACTGGTCGGCACGGAGTAGACGCTGGCCGGATGCGCGCGCGTGGCGAGATCGTTGACGATGGCCGCGGCCGTGTACTGCACGATCATGTAGCCCGATTCGGTCGCATCCTCGTTGCCGATCAAAAAGCCCGGCAGGCCGTCGTTGGTCGACGGATCGACCAGCTTGTTGAGGCGGCGCTCGGAGATCGAGGCCAGCACCGGGATCGCCGCCTTGACGTAGCTCATGGCGAGCGCGAGCGGCATGCCGTGGAAATGACCGGCGGAGATCACCTGCTCCTCGACATGCTCGGCCGCGCGTTCGGGGAACACCAGCGGATTGTCGGTGACCGCATTGAGTTCGACGTCGAACACGCGCTTGGCCTGCTCGACCGCATCGCGCACGGCGCCGTGCACCTGCGGAATGCAGCGCAGCGAATAGCTGTCCTGCGGCTGGTGCTTCTTGCCGCCGCGGAACGGGCGGAAGCGCGTGTAGAACTTCTCGCGCCCGTGGCGCTGGTCGCTCGGCACCCAATCCCAGCCGATGTCGAAGCGCAATGCCTGCGACTCGGCGGTATCCCAGCTGGTCGGCAGCCACGGCCGGAAGCGCGGCACGAGGTGATACGGAATGTCGGCGAGCGTGGAGCCGGCGAGCAGTTCGCGCAGATGCGCGGCGACTTCGACCTGCCCCGGATGCGGGCGCAAAGCGTGCACATCCGGATCGAATGCGCCGAGACGACCGGCGAAGGCGTCGATCGTCATCGCCGCGGCGAGATCGGCAGTGTCGAGCAGCGCGTCGAGCTTCTGCAGCGCCAGCACGCCGGTGGCTAGCATCTGCGCGGTGCCGTTGTTGAGCGCCAGGCCTTCCTTGTACGACAGCGTCACCGGCTCGAGACCGGCGCGCTTCAGCGCGTCGGCACCGGACATGCGCTCGCCATCGACAAAGGCCTCGCCACCGCCCAGCAGGACGATCGCCAGATGCGACAGCGGCGCGAGATCGCCGGATGCGCCGACCGAACCCAGCGCCGGCACCACCGGCACGATGCCCGAATTGAGCAATGCGGCCAGCGCCTGCAGCGTCTGCACGCGGATGCCCGAATGGCCCTTGAGCAGCGTGTTGATGCGGATGCACAGCATCGCGCGCACCACGTCGGCCGACAGCGGTTCGCCGACACAGACCGCGTGGGTCACGATCAGATTGACCTGCAGTTCCTCGTGCAGCGAACGGCCCGAGGGCGTCGCACCCGGCAGGTCGTCGCGCAACGGACGCGCGCCGAGCAGGCGATCAGCGTTGCTGCCGAAGCCGGTCGACACGCCGTAGATCGGTTCCTCGCGACGCACCTGCTCGGCGAGGAAGTCGGCGGCGCGGGCCACGCCCTGCAGCGCGTCGTCGTCGAGCGCCACCGGCGCGCCGTGCGCGACCATGACCAGTTGCGCGCGCGTCAGCGAACGGCCGTCGAGGCGGATGGATTTCATCGTGCGTCTCCCTCCCGGAGCACAGAGGCGGCGCGAGGCGCCGCCGACAACATCAGGGCATCGACCGCGCCTGCTCGCGCTCGACCAGCAGCGTGCGCGCCAGGTCGTCGTCGGCCACTTCGAACTGTTCGCCGCGGCGCAGATCCTTGACCGCGACCACGCCCTTGGCGATCTCGTCCTCGCCGCGGATCACGACGAAGCGGATCCCGGCGCGGTCGGCGTACTGCATCTGCTTGGCGAGCTTGCGCGGTTCGAGCTGGGTTTCGACGTTGAGTCCGCTGCCGCGCAGGCGCTGCGACAGCGCGAGCGCGTCGGGCAGCGAGGCGTCGTCGAGCAGGGTCACCAGCACGTCGACCGAACTGTCGGCCGTCGCCACCAGCCCCGCTTCGCGCAACTGCCAGAACAGGCGCGTCAGGCCGATCGAGATGCCGACGCCCGGCAGTTTCGACCTGGTGTAGTGGCTGGCGAGGTTGTCGTAACGGCCGCCCGAGCAGATCGAACCGATCTGCGGGTGCGCGTCGAGAATCGTCTCGTAGACCATGCCGGTGTAGTAGTCGAGACCGCGCGCGATCGACAGGTTCAACGCATAGCGCGATTCCGGCACGCCCAGCGCCCGCAGCTGGCCCAGCAGTTCGCGCAGTTCATTACGACCCTCTTCGAACAGCTCGGTACCGGCGCCGAGCGCGTCGAGTTTGGCCAGCGCATCGTCGTGGCCGGTCGAGCGCACGCGCGAGAACGCGAGCAGGCGCTCGGCGACTTCGTCGGACAGGCCGAACTCCTCACCGGTCAGCGTGGCGCGTACCGCGTCCTCGCCACGCTTGTCGAGCTTGTCGATCTCGCGCAGCACGGTCATCTGGCGCGTGTCGTCGATGCCCTGCCCTTCGAAATAGCCGCGCAGCAGCTTGCGATGGTTGAGCTGGATCGTGAATTCGCCGATGTCGAGTGCAGCGAATACCGCGCTGATCACCGCCGGCACTTCGGCGTCGTAACGCGGCGAGAGCGAATCCTTGCCGATCACGTCGATGTCGCACTGGTAGAACTCGCGGAAGCGGCCGCGCTGCGCGCGCTCGCCGCGGTAGACGCGCTGCATCTGGTAGCGACGGAACGGGAATGCGAGGTCGTGCTCGTGCTCGGCGACGTAGCGCGCCAGCGGCACGGTGAGGTCGAAGCGCAGCGCCAGTTCCGGCAGGCCCTCGGCCGCTTTCTCGAGCGCGCCGGTGGACTGCACGAAATACACCTGCCGCTCGGTCTCGCCGCCGGATTTGGTCAGCAGCGTGTCCGACAGCTCGAACACCGGCGTCTCGATCGGCAGGAACCCGAAGCCCTCGAACGTGCGGCGGATCGTGTCCAGCATCCGCTGGAAGGCGATCTGGTCGCGCGGCAACAGTTCCATGACGCCGGGCGGGGTCCGGGGCTTGATCATGCGGGCAGGCTCTTCGGTGGTACGGATGGAGGCGATAGTCTACCGGCCGGCTGCCGGGGCGGCTTCCGACAGCCGGCCATCACGCAGCCACAGGTGGCGGTCGACGAGGCCGTGCGGCAGCGCGCCGTGGGTGATCAGCAGCAGGCTGCGGCCGGCCAGCAGGGCCGGCAGCTCACGTAGCAGCGCATCGGCGGTGTCGTGGTCGAGGCCCTCGGTCGGTTCGTCGAGCAGCACCAGCGGCGCATCGCGCAGCAGCGCGCGCGCCAGCGCGAGACGCCGGGCCTGGCCAGCCGACATAGTCACGCCGGACTCGCCGACCCACGCGTCCAAGCCACCGATGCGCTCGGCCCAGGTGCGCAGACGGACCTGCGATAGCGCGTTCCACAGCGTGGCGTCGTCGGCGTCCGGCGCGCCGAAGGCGAGGTTGTCGCGCACGCGGCCGGCGAACACCGGTGCGTTCTGCGGCAACCACGAAAGCCGCGCATACCACTGCGCCTGCGTCATTGCGCGCAGATCCACCCCGCCCCAAGTCACACGACCGGTCTGCGCGTCGGCGCTGCGCAGCAGCAGCGCGCCGAGCGTGGATTTGCCCGCGCCGCTGTCGCCGCTGATCGCGACACGCTCGCCGGGTGCCAGTGTGAGATCGAGCCCGTCGAGCACCGGTCGCGCCTCCGGCGTCCATGCAAAACGCACGTGCTCGAAACGCAAAGCGCCGTGCGCCGGTACCGCCATCGGCTGCGCGGGATCGACGATGGCGGGCGCTGCGCCGGCCACCGCGTCGAGCCGTGCGATCGACGCGCGCGCCGCCTGCAGGGACTGCCAGGCCAGGCCCGCGCCAGACCAGACCTCGAACAGACCGATCGCGATGAAGAACACCGCCGCCGCGTGCGCGGCCGGCAGCGCGCCGGCGGTGAATCCGGTGACGACGCTCCACAGCAGGCCCAGCAGTCCAAGCGCCGCGACACCGCCGTGCAAGGCCTGCGCGTCGGCCAGGCGGCGTCGGCGGGCGCGTTCGAGCGTGGCGACGTGCGCGGCATCCGCGTCCACGTGCGCCAGCCAGCCGGCCGTCGCACCGAGCGCGGCGAGATCGGCCTGGCCCTCGTACAGTTCGTGCAACCGGGCGCGCAATGCCGCCTTGCGCGTCGCGCGGTCGGTTTCCTCGGCAGCCCGTCGCCACGCGACGCGTGCCGGCACCAGCAGCGCCAAGGCCACGCCGACGGCCGCCAGCCACGTCGCACTCGGCGGGTGCAGCCAGGCGGCGACACCGAGCCCGAGTAGACCGGTACCGAGCAGCGCCAGCAGCGGACCGGTCGCGCGCAGCAGCAGGCCATCCACCGCGTCGATGTCGTCGAGCAACCGCGCCAGCAGATCGCCGGTGCGCAGGCGACCGAGCTGCGCCGGGCTCAGCCGCAGCGCGCGCGCGAAGAACCAGCTGCGCAGGTCGCGGGCGAGGCGCAGCATCGTGTCGTGGCCGAGCAGCTTTTCCAGATAGCGCGAGACGATACGCGCCAGCGTCAGGCCGCGGATGCCGGCCGACGGGGTGAAGAAGTTGAACGCGCCCAGTGTGCCGAAGGTCAGCGCGGCGCCGGTCAGAAAGCCGCCCGACAGGCCGAGCAGACCGACGCCGGCGGTCAGGGTCAGCAACATCAGCGCCACGGCCAGCAGCACCCCGCGCCGATGTCCGCGCAGCAGCGCGCGCGTGCTGGCGATGTCTTCCGCGGCGCGGCTCATGCGCTCTGCTCCACCGGTGGCGGCACGCGCCATTGCGCGCCGGCCCATGCGACGACGGCATCACTGTGGGTCGCGACGACCACCGTGCAGTCCTGCAGCCAGTCATCGAGCGCAGCCAGCAGATCGCCTTCGGTCCCGGCATCGAGGAACGCGGTCGGCTCGTCGAGCAGCAACAGCTGCGGCCGCAGCAACAACGCGCGCGCCAGCGCGACGCGCCGCGCTTCGCCGCCGGACAGGCCGAAGCCGCGCTCGCCGATCACCGTGTCCATCCCGTCCGGCAGCGCCGTAGCGAACCGCGTCACCTGTGCGACGCGTGCGGCCTCGGCCACGTCGGCATCGCTGGCGTCGGGCGCGCCTATGCGGATGTTGTCGGCGAGGCTGCCGTCGAACAGCCACGGCCGCTGGCTGGCGAGCGCAATGCGCGTGCCGGGCGCGACGGATACCACGCCCGATTCGGCAGGCAGCCAGCCCGCGATCGCATCGAGCAGCGTGCTCTTGCCCGAGCCGCTGGGGCCGACGAGCGCGAGACGATTGCCTGCGGGGATCTGCAGGGACACGTGCTGCAACGCGGGTGCGCGGGCGCCCGGATGGCGGAGCGTGGCGCCTTCGATGCAGACCAGCGCTGCAGCTCCCGGCGAGTCGCTCTGGCTCCCTCCCCCGCCTGCGAGGGAGGGTTGGGGTGGGGGCGATATCCGCGCGCCCCTGGCGTGTGTCGGCCCACGCGGTTTGCCCCCATCCCAACCTTCCCCCGCGCGCGGGGGAAGGAGCTGTTTCACCGCGAGGTCAGGCAATCCATCGAACGCCGCCTCGATCTCCGCCACCGCCGCCAGCGCGTTCGCGCGGTCGTGATAGTTCGCGGCCAGGCGCCGCAGCGGCGCGTAGAACTCCGGCGCCAGCAGCAGGCAGAACAGGCCCGTCGACAATGGCAGCGTTTCGCCGCGCAGGTCGAGCATGCCCAGATAGGTGAAGCCGAAGTACACCGCGACCAGTGCGACGCTGACCGAGGCGAAGAACTCCAGCACCGCCGACGACAGGAACGCGATGCGCAGCACGCGCATGCTGCGCACGCGGATGGTCTCGGTGGCCTCGCCCACCTGCGCCAGCTCCGCATCGCCACGGCCGTAGACGCGGATCAGATCCAGTCCGCGCAGGCGGTCGGTGAAATGCGCGCCGGCGCGCGCGAGGGCGACCAGCTGCCGGCGGCCGGCGGTCTCGGCGCCCATGCCGATGAGCATCATGAACATCGGCGCGAGCGGCGCGGTCAGCAGCAGCAACAGGCCGACGACCCAGTCGACGCAGAACACCGCGACCAGGATCGCCACCGGCACCAGCAGCGTTTCGGCGCGCGCGACGAGGTAACCGCCGAAGTAGTTCGCGGTCGCATCGACGTGACTGGTCGACAGCGCGACCAGCGCGCCGCTGCGACGTCCGCGCAGCCACACCGGGCCGCGTGCGGCGATGGCCGTGGCGATGTCCACGCGCATCCGCGCGAGCACCGATTCGACGACATCGGCCTGCACGCGCTGCGCCGCCCAGACCAGCACGGTGCGCGCCAGCAGGGTGCCGCCGAGCAGGAGCATCGGCGCGCGTACTGCACCCAGCCCAGCGCCCGCGAACAGCAGCGCGTCGAGCGCCCAGGCGATCGCCGCGGCCTGCGGGATCCACATCCAGCCCGCCAGCACCTGGCAGGCGCAGGCGATGCGATGGCGACTGCGCCACGGCGACAGCCGCGCGTCCAGCCACTGCGTCCGTTGGCGTCGCTGCGCGCCGGCGGTCGTCGCCGGCAGGGGCGCGCTTGCCTGCGCGCTCATGCGGAACTGGTCATGCGGAAGCTGTCATCCGGTGCTCGCGTGGTTCGGACACCGCACACCGGTATCGCGAGCCGCTATTATCGCAGCCCGCCGCGCCCGGACGCGGCCGCCGTCCCTGCGACGCGTGGCCGCAGATGCCGGGATCGACAAAGTTCGACGAAGTGCTTGCCCTCTCCGCGGGAGCATCAGTAGAATGCGCGGCTCACCTTCGGGGTGTAGCTCAGTCTGGTAGAGCGCTACGTTCGGGACGTAGAGGTCGCAGGTTCGAATCCTGTCTCCCCGACCATCCGCAGTCTTGCGGCAGGTGACATCGAAAACCGGCTTCGGCCGGTTTTTTCGTTTTCCGGCCGTGCCCGTTTCGCGGCGAATGGATGGTTCCCCCGCCGCCATGTCTCGCACGCACCACGCGTCCCCCCTGCTCCGTCTGCTGCCGGTCCTCGTGCTGGCCGGCATCGTGCTGTCGGCATTCAACCTGCGCACCGCGGTGACCTCGCTGACGCCGCTGCTCGATGTGCTCGGCGACGTCTTCGGTTTCGGTTCGGCCACCGCCGGCGTGCTCGGCATGCTACCGACCGCGGCGTTCGCGGTGTTCGGCGTCGCCACGCCGGCGTTGACCCGCCGACTCGGGCTGGAGGGCACCGCGCTGCTGGCGATGACGCTGGCCGCGGTGGGCCTGGTGGTGCGCTCGTTCGCCGACGGCGTCTTCGTACTCGGCTTCGGCGCCACGGTCGCGCTGGCGGGCATGGGCATCGGCAACGTCGTGCTGCCGCCCCTGGTCAAGCGCTGGTTCCCAGAACGCGTGGGCGCGGTCAGCACGTTCTACATCACCGTGCTGCAGCTCGGCACGATGTTGCCGGCCCTGCTCGCGGTGCCGGTGGCCGATGCCGCCGGCTGGCGCATCTCGCTGGGCATCTGGGCCGTGACCGCGAGCATCGCCGCGCTGCCGTGGCTGTGGCTGCTGCTGCAGCACCGCGCGTACCTTCCCGCGTCCGGCGCTGCAGCGGTTGCCGATGCCGCCACGCCGGTCGGCCGCGTGTCGCGCTCGCCGATCGCCTGGGGTATGGCGCTGATGTTCGGCACGACCTCGCTGATCACCTATGCCATGTTCACTTGGCTGCCGCCGCTGCTGGCCGAGGCCGGTGCATCGCCCGCATTCGGCGGCACGATGGTCGCGCTGTTCTCGGCGCTGGGCCTGCTGGCGTCGCTGGCCATGCCCTCGCTGGCGGTGCGCATGCGCAATCCGTTCGCAATCGTCCTGTTCTGCGCGGCCTGTCACCTCACCGCGTATGCCGGCCTGCTGCTGGCGCCGATGGCGGCGCCGGTGCTGTGGGTGATCCTGTTGGGGTTGGGGCCCAGCACGTTCCCGCTGGCGTTGACGCTGATCAACCTGCGCACGCGCACGCCCGCCGGTTCGGCCGCGCTGTCGGGGTTCATGCAGGGCACCGGCTATGCGCTGAGTTGCGCCGGCCCGCTGCTGTTCGGCGTGCTGCACGCGGCCACCGGCGGCTGGCTGTGGCCGTTCGCCTTGCTCGCGGTTGCGGTGGGTGTGCTGCTGATCGGCGGCTGGCTCGCCTGCAAGCCGCGTTGGCTCGAGGACACGTGGTAGGGAACTCGCTGCGCGGTCGTCAGCAGACGGTTCGCCTGTACAGGTCCCATTGAGAATTTTCTCATCTCCGCGTAGACGCCTCCGGCGCCGCCTGTTCAGCCTTTAACGTGACGTCATCTTGCTCGTGAATTGCAGCGAAGATCGGCGAATCGACATGCATCATCCACAATTCTTTGATCCGCCGTTTTCAAGCATGCGCCGATTGGCCGCGCAATTCGTGCAGCCCGCGATCGACGAGATGCCGTGCCTGTACCCCACCGCCGTTTCGGCCACCCCCGGTTCCATGTCCTGTCATGCGCGCTTTCGCTGGCCGCGCTGACGACACCACAACTCGTACTCGCCGCGCCGGACCAGTCGATTCGCGTGCAGGCCGACGCCCTGTTGGCGCAGGAGCGGCCGGCCGAGGCACTGTTGGTCGTCGAGCGCCGGCTTGCGGTCGCGCCGGACGACGATGACGCCTTCCGGTTGCGGGTATTGGCGCTGGCCGAGCTCGGCGCGTCGCGGCTGGCGGTCGATGCCATGCACCAGCGGCCGCAGCTGTTCGCCGACCACGAACGTGAGCGCATCGAAGGCGACGCGGTCGCGCGCGCGATCGGCTGGGGCCGCGTCGAACCCGAATCGCCCGACGCCCGCCTCGACGAAAGCCGCGCGGCACTGGTCGAACTCGAGCGTCTGCAGCGCGACGCCCCGCGCCGCACCAACTGGGAAGCCAACCGGCTGCGCGTGGATGCGCTGTCGGCGTTGAACCATCTGCAGCGGCACGAGCAGGTGGTCGCCGGCTACCAAGCGCTGCTCGACGCGGGCATCGAAGTTCCCGCCTACATCCTCGGCACGGTCGGCGATTCGCTGGTCGCGCTGCGCCGGCCGGAGGATGCGATTCCGGTGCTGGAAACCGTCATTGCGCACGCGCCGGGCGACGTCAACGCGCGGATCCTGCTCGGCTATGCCTTCATCGAGACCGAGCGCTTCGATCGCGCCCTCCCATTGTTCGAGACACTCGCCGCCTCGCAGGAGGCCTGGCCGCGCCACGCCGGCGCGAACGCCGGGTATGAAAACTGGGACCGCTACAGCGCCGACCTCAACCACGCGCTGGCGCATTCCTATGCGAACGACAACGCGCGCGCCGAGGCGATGCTGCAGTCGCAGGTCGCCATCGGTCCGAACAATGCCGGTCTGCAGGCCGCTTATGGCGCGGTGCAGTCGCGTCGCCTGCGCCCCGAGGCCGCCCTCGAACGATTCGAGATGGCGCGCACGCTGGCGCCGCAGGACCGCGATGCCCTGGCCGGACGTGTCGGCGCACTGACCGCGCTCGACCGCATCGACGAAGCGCGCGACGCAATCGAGACCCTGCAGCTGGCGCGTCCCGAAGATCCGCGGCTTGACCGTGTCGAACGCGATCTCGACCGCCACCGCGGCGTGCAGGCCACGCTGTCGGCCAACCGCGGCCGCAGCCGTCCACGCGATGGCGGCGGCACGTCGATCTCGCCGTTCGGCAGTCGCGACGGTGGCTGGGCGCTGGACGTGCGCTCGCCACTGCTCGCCGACCGCTGGCGGGTCGGCGTGTTCGCGCATGACGACTGGGCCGATTTCATCGACGGCCGTGTGCGCCATCGCGCGGCCGGCGTCGGCACCTGGTATCGCCACGACCGGCTCGGTGCCTGGGCCACGCTGGGCAGTGCCAGCGGCGCGTCCAGAGGCGCGACCTGGACGCTGGGCGCCGACTGGCGCTTCGACGACGCTTGGCGTGCCGGCGTGGAGATCGCCCGCAATGCGCGCGATACCTCGCTGCAGGCGCGGCGTCTGGGCATCGATGCCGACAGCGTCACCGTCAGCGCTGCCTATGCGCCCAGTGAGACTTTCGCCCTCGAAGGCCGCCTCGCGCGCCTGCGCTACGACGACGGTAACACCCGCGACCAGCTCGGTCTCGATGCCACGCAGCGGCTGCTCACGCGTCCGCATCTGATGGTCGACGGCCTCGCGTCGCTGTACACCAGCCGTGGCTCGCGCGGCGACACCGTCGGCTACTTCAATCCCGAACGCGATGCCTCGGCCAACCTCGGCCTGCGCTTCGACCACATCACCTGGCGGCGTTACGAAACCGCGTTCCAGCAACGTCTCCAGGTAATGGCCGGCCCGTACTGGCAGCGCGAGCGCGGCACGCAGTGGGTGCCTTCGCTCGGTTACCGCCATCTGTGGCGGCGCGATGGCCACGAGCTGGAATACGGCGTGGCCTGGTCGCGTCCGGTGTACGACGGGCTGCGCGAACAGCGCCTCGCCTTCGATGTCGAACTGCGTTGGGGAGGTGCCCGATGATCCGTGCCTGGATGGCCGCCGCGCTGCTCGCGCTGATGACGGCATTCGCGCCCGCACACGCCTCGCTTCTGGTGCTGAGCTACCACGACATCCGCGACGACGTGGCGCCCAAGGGCGACCCGGATCCGTATGCGGTGTCGACGACCAACTTCGCCCAGCACCTGGACTGGCTGCGCGCGCACGGCTATCAGGCGGTCAGCGTGCAGACGGTGCTGGACGCGCGAGCAGGTCGCGGCACGCTGCCGGAGAAGGCCGTGCTGCTGACCTTCGACGACGGCCTGCGCAGCGCGTACACGCACGTGTTCCCGCTGCTGCGCGCCTACGGCTGGCCGGCGCTTGTTGCGCCGGTGACGCGCTGGGTCGAACTGCCCGAAGGTGCGGTCGTGCCCTACGGACCGCGTGATTTCACCCGCGAGGACTTCCTCACCTGGGCGCAGCTGCGCGAGATGCACGACAGCGGCCTGGTGGACGTGGGCTCGCACAGTCACGATCTGCATCGCGGCGTGCCCGGCAATCCCTTCGGCAACCAGACGCCGGCCGCGGTCACGCGCATCTGGACCGAGGGTGCCGGCTACGAAAGCGAGGACAGCTGGCGCGCGCGCATCGTCGACGATCTGCAGACCAGCCGTGACCTGATCGAACGCCACATCGGCCAGGCGCCGCGGGTGATCGTGTGGCCTTACGCCGCCTACAACGATGTCGCGAACGGCATCGCCAACGGTATGGGCATGCAGCTGTCGTTCGACCTCGAAGGTCGCGCGCAGGAAACCGATCTCGGCCTGCAGGGCGAGGACCGTGCCGACCAGGCGTCGCTGGCCAGCCTCGCGCGCCTGCTGATGCACCGTAATCCGGACGTGCGCGATCTGGCCGGCGAACTGCGCCGTGATCTGTCACTGGACGGCGTGCGTGCAATCCAGGTCGACCTGGACTACGTCTACGACGAAGACCCGGCGCAGATGGCGCGCAACGTCGACGTGCTGGTGCAGCGCATCCAGGACATCGGCCCCAGCCTCGTCTGGCTGCAGGCCTTTGCCGATCCCGATGGCGACGGCGCGGCCGAAGCCGTGTACTTCCCCAGCACGCACATGCCGGTGCGCGCCGACCTGTTCAACCGCGTGGCCTGGCAGCTGCGCACCCGCGCGCAGGTGCGCGTGTTCGCGTGGATGCCGGTGCTCGGCTTCAAGCTGGCCGACGCGGACCTGCAGCGCGCATTGCAGATCAACGCGACCGGTGAAAACGAGATTCCGCGTCTCGATCCCGGCGATCCGCGCACGCTGGCAACGGTGTCGGCGATCTATGCCGAGCTCGCCGCCAACAGCCATTTCGACGGCCTGCTGTTCCACGACGACGCCTACCTGCGCGACGACGAGGTGCCCGACTACGGCAACGGCAATCCAGCCACCCGGACGCAGGGCCTGATCGATTTCACGATGACGCTCAAGACCGCGGCCGAGCGGTGGCGGCCGAAGCTGACCACCGCCCGCAACCTGTTCGCGCGACCGGTCCTCGAGCCCGCTTCGGAGGCTTGGTTCGCGCAGCGCCTGGAACCCTTCCTCGCCGCCTATGACTACACCGCGCTGATGGCGATGCCGCACATGGAGCACGAGGCGGACGCCGACGCCTGGCTGCAGCGTCTCGCCGCCGCGGTGCTGGCGACGCCCAAAGGCGTCGAACGCACGCTGTTCGAGCTGCAGACCGTGGACTGGCGCGTGCCGGCACCGTTGCCGGGCGCCACGTTGCGTGCGCAGTCGCGTCTGCTGCAGGCGGCGGGCATCCGCCATCTGGGCTATTACCCGGACGACTTCATCGGCAACCAGCCGCCGCTCGAGGACGCGCGTGAAGCGATGTCTGCGCGCGAGTTTCCCTACCTGGAGCGCTGAGCGATGTCGTGGGCTTCCATCGAATGGACGCGCTGGTTATTCAACTTCGCGTTCTTCTATCCGATCGTCATGGCGTTCTTCTGGATGACCGGCGGCATCTATTACTACCTGCGGCGCGAGCGCAAAGCGCCGAAGCCGGATGCGCCGCCGGCGATGCCCGAGTCGCCCTTCATCTCGATTCTCGTGCCCTGCTTCAACGAGGAGGCGCACATCGCCGCGACGATCACCGCGCTGTCGGCGCAGGCGTATCCCGACTTCGAGATCATCGCGGTCGACGACGGCAGTACCGACCGCACGCCGGAGCTGCTCGATGCGCTCGTCGCCGACCACCCGCGCCTGCGCGTGGTGCATCTGGCGCAGAACCAGGGCAAGGCCAATGCTCTGCGCATCGGCACGCTGGCGGCGACGTCCGACTATCTGGTCTGCGTGGACTCCGACGCGACGCTGGACCCGCACGCGGCACGCTGGATGGTCGGCCATCTGATCGACGGCCCGCGCGTCGGCGCGGTCACCGGCAACCCGCGCATCCGCAACCGCACCACCTTGATGGGCCGCATGCAGATCGGCGAGTTCTCCGCGATCATCGGCCTGATCAAGCGCGCCCAGCGCACCTACGGACGACTGTTCACCCTCTCGGGCGTGATCTGCGCCTTCCGCCGGACTGCGCTGCACGATGTCGGTTACTGGTCCGACCGCATGGTCACCGAGGACATCGACATTTCCTGGCGCCTGCAGATGGCGGGCTGGGACATCCGTTACGAACCGAACGCGCTGTGCTGGATCCTGATGCCCGAAACGCTGCGCGGTCTGTGGTCGCAACGTTTGCGCTGGGCCTGCGGCGGCGTGGAAGTGCTGCTGAGCCACGGGCGCAGCGTGCTCGGCTGGAAGAAGCGGCGCATGTGGGGCGTGCTGCTGGAATACCTGCTGAGCCTGGCCTGGGCCTACGTGATGCTGACCATCATCGTGCTGTGGCTGGTGGGCCTGTTCGTACAGCTGCCGCCCGTCTGGCACGTCGACACCATCCTGCCGCGCTGGCACGGCGTGGTGCTGGCGTTCGTCTGCATGCTGCAGTTCGCCACCAGTCTGCTGATCGAGCGCCGTTACGAAGCCCGCATGGCGCGGCATTTCTACTGGGTGATCTGGTACCCGATCGCCTTCTGGATGCTCGGCATGTTCACCGCCGTGGTGGCGTTCCCACGCACGCTGTTGCGCCGGCGACGCCGCGCGGTCTGGATCAGCCCCGATCGAGGCGCCACTGCATGAAGCCCCCCATCATCGACCACACCCCGACCCGCGGCCCGGGAAAGCGACTGGCCAGCGGCGCCCTGACGGCCGCCGCCTGGAGCGTCTATGTCTGGCTCTGGGTGCCGCTGATCACCGCGATCGCATGGTTCGTCGGCGTGCGCACGGTCTATCTGCGGCTGTACCTGTACGACAACGAGATCGATCCGTTCCTGCTGGCGGCGCTGCCGCTGATTGCATTGATCTGCGGCGCGCTGCTGATCGGATGGGCCGAGTACAACCGCGCCCGGTTCGCGAATGCGGACCGTCGCCGGCGCCGCGAGAACGTCGACGACGAGCAGGTGCGCGTGGCGCTGGGCGCGACCTCGGCACTGGCGGCGAAGCTGCGCGACGGGCGTATCGTGCAGGTCGCACTCGACGACGATGCGCGGCCGGTGGCTGCCACCAGCGGTAGCTGATCGAGTCCATCCCGGGGCCTGCTGCGCTGGCCAGTTGGTGCGTGCGACCGACTTCGAACGGGCGCTCAGCTCGCGGCCGCGTTCTCGGCGTGCCGCACCTGCCCGGCGCCTTCGACGACGAAACGCTCGACTGTCAGAGCTTCGAGCCCCATCGGTCCGTAGGCATGCAGGCGTGTCGTCGAGATGCCGATCTCCGCGCCCAGGCCCAGCTCGCCGCCGTCGCTGAAGCGCGACGAGGCATTGACCATCACCACCGCCGAACGCAGCGCGGCGACGAAGCGCGTCGCGTTGGCCGCGTCGCGCGTGGCGATGACCTCGGTGTGGTCGGAACCGAAGCGCCGGATGTGCGCGAGTGCGGCGTCGAGCGAATCGACGATGCGCGCGGCGATGACCAGATCGAGGAACTCGGCCGCGTCGTCGCCCTCGCCGATCGGCACGACGCCCGCCGCGCGCGCCGCGATGCCGGCATCGCCGCGCACCTCGACACCGCGCGCCTGCAGCGCATCGACGGCGCGCGACACGAAGACATCGGCGATGTCGGCATGCACCAGCAGCGTCTCCAGCGCGTTGCAGGCGCTGGGCCGGCCGGTCTTGCCGTCCAACAGCAGGCGCAGCGCGAGATCGGGATCGGCGCTGGCATCGACGAACAGATGGCAGACGCCCTTGTAGTGCTTGATGACGGGCACGCGCGCGTGCTCGGCGACGAAGCGGATCAGCCCTTCCCCGCCGCGCGGAATCGCCAGATCGACGATGTCGTGCAGCTGCAGCAGCTCGAACATGGTCTCGCGGCGCAGGTCGTTGACGAGGGTCAGCACATCGGCACCGATGCCCTGCGCCGCGATCGCGCCGCGCAGGGCACCGGCGATGGCGGTATTGGAATGGATCGCCTCGCTGCCGCCGCGTAGCACCACGCCGTTGCCGGCCTTGATGCACAGCGCCGCGGCATCGGCGGTCACGTTCGGCCGCGCTTCGTAGATCATCGCGATCACGCCCAACGGCACCCGCACCTTGCGCACGCGGATGCCGTTCGGACGCACGTCGTCTCGGGTGACCTGGCCAACGGGATCAGGCAGATCGGCGACTTCGCGTACCGCGGCCGACACACCGGCGAGCCTGTTCGCGTCGAGACGCAGGCGGTCGAGCAGAGCGCCGCTGGTGCCACGTGCTTGCGCGGCTTCGATATCACGCGCGTTGGCGGCGAGGATCGACTCGGCCTGCGTGTCGAGCGCATCGGCCATCGCGCGCAACAGCGCGTTGCGCGCGTCGGTGTCGAGCTGGGCCAGCGTGGCGGCGGCGTCGCGGCAGGCCAGCGCGGCGGAACGGATGTCGCTCATCGTGAAAGGTCTTGCGGTGGGGACGATCACGTTATCGCGATGCGGAACGCCGCGCGACGCTTGCGGTGGCAACTGCCGGAGTCATTGCGTTTACGGCCCCGTGCTCCATCTGCCGTCATTCCGGCGAAGGCCGGAATCCAGTGACTTTGAAGGTGTGCATGGCGGCGGCAGAAAGTCACTGGATCCCGGCCTTCGCCGGGATGACGGAACTCATACGTTCTGGCGATCGATCAAACCAGCACCAGATCATCCCGATGCACGATGGTCTCCCCATACGTGTAGCCCAGCGTCGCCTCGATATCCCGCGAGTGCCGCCGCGCCAGCCGGCGGATGTCGTCGGCCGAGTATTGCGTCACCCCACGCGCGATCGGTTCGCGGGCGTCGCCGTCCAGCAACGCGATCGTCACCAGGTCGCCGCGCCGGAACTGTCCTTCCGCGGCCAGTACGCCCCCCGGCAGCAGCGAGGCGCCCTTCTCCACCATCGCGTTCGCAGCGCCCGCATCGACGAGGATGCCGCCAGCTTCCGCCGGCGCGTTCTGCAGCCAGTGCTTGCGCGCGGCCATGCGCGTGCGCAGCGGGTGGATGCGCGTGCCGCGCAGGCGGTCGTGCGCGAGTCCCGCGAGCACGTCGGCGCGACGGCCGTTGAACAGCACCGTCGCCACGCCCGCCGAGGCCGCTCGCTGCGCGGCCTCGAGCTTGGTGCGCATGCCGCCGGTGCCGACGCTGCTGCCGGCACCGCCGGCGACCGACAGCAACGAGGCGCTCATCTTCGCGACCACCGGCATGGGTCGCGCATGCGGCTCGATGCGCGGGTCAGCGTCGTAGAGACCGTCGATGTCGGTGGCAATGAACAGCACGTCCGCATCGACCAGCGCGGCGACGATCGCGGCGAGGTTGTCGTTGTCGCCGAGCTTGAGTTCGTCGACCGACACGGTGTCGTTCTCGTTGACCACCGGCAACGCGCCATGGCGCAGCAGCGCCGTCAGCGTGGCGCGCGCGTTGAGATAGCGACGGCGGTTGCGCAGGTCGTCATGGGTCAGCAGCACCTGAGCGACCGGACGTTCGAAGAAGCCCTGCCAGAAGCCGGTCAGGCGTGCCTGACCGAGCGCGGCCAATGCCTGGCGCTCGGCCATCGCTGCGCCTGCAATGGGCGCCGCGTGCAGGATCGCGCGACCCGCGGCGACCGCGCCCGACGACACGATGACGACTTCGCGGCCCGCCGCCTGGCTCGCGCGCACGAACGCGGCCAGCGCCGCCGCGTACCGGTCCGACAGTCCGCCGCCATCGGCGGCCAGCAGGCTGCTGCCGACCTTGAGCACCGCGCGTCGCCACGCGGGCAATGCCTGTTCGGGGAACGCATCGGTGTCCGCCTCGGTCATGTGCCGGGTCTCAGCGGGTATGCCACTCGTGGACGATCAGATCGCTGGCGTGCTGCAACGCCAGCGGGTCGGCCGCGACGATCGCGCGTGCGTCCTCCAGCGACGCCACGTTGCGCAACAGGTACGCGCCGCCGCTGCCGTCGCCGAAACCACCGGTCATCTCCAGCAGGCCGCGCGCGCGCAGGTCATCGAGAAACGCCTTGTGCGGCGCGATCACCGCGTCGTCGAACGACGGCCGACGGATCGCCAGCACCAGATAGCGCGTGATCGTGCTCATCGAGGCGCGTTCACGCCAGCGCCGCCCAGCGTGCGCGCAACGTGTCGAGCCGCAGATCGCCCGCGCCGCCCGGCGAGGTGCGTGCGGCGAGGCTGCCTTCAGGCGTACGGCCCTGCCCGGCGGTGTCGGCGCTCTGCGCGGCGGCCTTGTAGGCCTCGCGAAACGGCACGCCGGCGATCGCGGCCTCGACCGCGACGTCGGTCGCGTACATGCCCGAATCGACCGCGGCGCGCAGGCGGTCTTCGCGCCATTCCAGATTCGCCAGCAGCGCAGGCAGCAGCTCCAGTGCAGCGAGGCCGCGACCGAAGCCGTGGAAGATCGCGCCCTTGGAACTCTGCAGGTCGCGGTGATAGCCCGAAGGCAGCGACAGCAGATGCTCGATCTCGGTGCGGGCCGCGGTCACACTGGCATGCGTGGCGCGCATCAGCTCGACCACATCGGGATTGCGCTTGTTCGGCATAATCGAACTGCCGGTCGTGTATTGCGCCGGCAGTGCGACGAAGCCGTACTCCGCACTGGTGAACTGCGACAGATCCCAGGCCAGACGCCGCAGATCCAGCGTCGCACTGCCCAGCGCTTCGAGCGCCGCCATCTCGAACTTGCCGCGCGAAAGCTGCGCGTAGACCGGCGAGACCTGCAGGCGCGCGAAGCCGAGCGATGCGGTCGTGTGGTCGCGATCGAGCGCGAGGTTCACGCCGTAACCGGCCGCGGTGCCGAGCGGATTGCAGTCGATCAGCGCGAGCGTGTCCTGCGCGCGCACCGCGTCGTCGATGAAGGCCTCGGCCCAGCCCGACCACCACATGCCGCCGGACGACAGCACGGCGCGCTGGATGTGCGTGTATCCCGGAATCGGCAGATCACGCTCGGCCTCGGCGCGGTCCAGCGCGACCTTTGCGATCTCTCGCGACAGCGCAGCCAGTCGCGCCAGCTTCTCCTTGAGCCACAGGCGCGTGGCGACCAGCACCTGGTCGTTGCGGCTGCGGCCGGTGTGGATGCGCCGGCCGGCATCGCCGAGCCGCTCGGTCAACCGGTCCTCGATCGCCGAATGCCCGTCCTCGAAACGCGCGTCGAGCACGAAGGCGCCACTGCGGAAGTCGTCGGCCAGCGCCGCCAGCTCACGCTTCAGGCCTTCGAGTTCCTCGGCCGACAGGATGCCGACACGCTGCAGGCCTTCGGCATGCGCGGTGCTCGCGGCGATGTCGTGCAGGAAGAACTCGCGGTCGAGGATCACGTCGTCACCGGCGAGGAAGGCCTGGATCTGCGTGTCGACGGCGACGCCGGGCTTCTGCCAGAGGAGATTGCTCATGTCGGGGATCTCGGGAGTGGGGATTCGGGACTCGGGATTGCAAGAGCGAGGGTGCGCGACCGGCGGGGCTCACGAATCCCGACTCCCGAATCCCCAAGAATCAATGCGGGATCGACGTCAGCTCGTCGAAACCCAGTGCGAGATTGAGGTTCTGCATCGCCTGCGTCGCCGCGCCCTTGAGCAGATTGTCGAGCGTGGACACGACGACCACGCGGCCGTTGCCCGGCGCCATCGTGAAGGCGCCGGTCTGCACCCCATGGCGACCGGCGATGCGGCTGACCCAGGGCGCCTCGTCGATGACCTCGATCAGCGGCTCTCCGGCGTAACGCGTCTCGTACAGCGCCTTGACCGCGTCACGCGACATCGGCGCAGACAGCCACAGGTTGACCGTCATCGTGATGCCGCGGAAATGCGGCGCGACATGCGGCATGAACTCGACCGGCATCGCCAGCTGCTTCGACACTTCGCGCTCGTGGATGTGATCGGTCAGCGCGTACGGCATCAGGTTGTCGGCCAGCAGCGCGACATTGTTCTTGTCCGACGGCGTGGTGCCGGCGCCCGAGTAACCGGACACGCCGAAGCACTGCGGCGGCCCGGCCAGATGTCCCGCCAGCGGCGCGATCGCCAGCTGCATCGCGGTGGCGTAGCAGCCTGGATTGCTGATCCGGCGCTGGCCGGCGTAGCGCGACCGGGTCAGCTCGGGCAGGCCGTAGTACCAGCCGGCATCGAAGCGGTAATCGGCCGACAGATCGACGATCACCGTGTCCGGCTTTGCGGCATCGATCGCGGCAACGAAGAGCGCGCCCTTGCCGTTGGGCAGCGCAAGGATCACCGCGTCGGCGCCCTTGGCCGCGACCGCGTCGGCGTCGAGATTCTCGAAGCGCAATTCGCCCTGCCAGCCGTCGTTGTGATCGGCGACGCGCTGGCCATCGAGCTCGCGCGAGGACACGAACGCCAGCTCGAGGCCCGGATGTGCGGCGACGAGGCGGATCAGCTCGCTGCCGGTGTGGCCGCGTGCGCCGACGATGCCGATGGTCTTCTTCTGCGTCATCGTGATGTCCTCAACCCACCAGCGTCGGGCGGCGCGTTTCGCAGTGCGCGACGCAGCGCTGGATCTGTTCGAAACCCTCGAGCCCGTACCAGAACACCTTCCACTTCGGCTGCTTGATGCAGCCGTCGGACTCGGCGTAATAGAAGATGTTGACCTGGTTGTGGTGGCGCGAGCGCCAGAACAGCTGCGGCGTCTCCTCGCGCATCACGTTCCACACCGCGCGGCCCAGGCCTTCGCCCTGCGCGTCGTCGAGCACGGCGAACTTGTCCAGATACACGGTGCCCTCGCCTGTCGTCAGGATCACCGCGGCGCGGTAGTTCTCGCTGACGTAGGCACGAAGCAGCGGCGTGCGCTCGAAATAGTCCGGCGCGAGTTCGCGGCCGAAGCTCGATTCGATCAGCGACTTCAAGCGCGCGAGATCCAGCTCCGACCAGTCGGTCACGCGGAGCACCTGCTCGCCGCGGCGCACCAGCGTGCCCGAGCCCTTGTGGGTGAACAGCTCCTTGGCCAGATCCGCCGGGCGCGTGATCGACACCGACGAGGCCATCGGCAGACCTTCGAGCAGGTCCTTGATCTGCTCGATCTTGACCTTCATGCCGCCGTGGATCCACGGCTGCTGGATCAGATGGTCGTATTCGGTCGACAGGTTGATCGAATCGATGACCTTGCCGTCGGCGTCCAGCAGACCGCCGGTGCCGGTCAGGAAGATGATCTTGTAGGGCTGCAGCTCGCGCACCAGTTCGTTGGCGGCGAAATCGGCATTGATGTTGAGGATCTGGCCCGACGCGGTTTCGCCCAGGCTCGTGATCACCGGGATCGAGCCGGCCTGCAGGCTGGCCTCGATCGGTGCGAGATTGACGCCGCGTACCTCGCCGACCAGGCCATAGGTCGACGGGTCGAGATACTCGGCCTCGAACACGCCACCGGTGATCGAGGTCGCGCGCGCGCCGTTCCTCTGCAGCGCTTCGACGAGGCGCAGGTTCGCGGCCTGGAACACGCTCCGCACGATCGCCAGACCCTCGGGCGAAGTCACGCGCAGGCCGTTGACCGTCTGCTTCTCGATACCGGCCGCGGCGAGTTCCGCGTCGAGCTGTGGGCCGGCGCCATGCAGCACGATCGGCGTCAGGCCGACTTCCTGCAGGAACGACAGCGACGACGTCAGGTCGTCGAGTTCGTCGCGCAGCACCGCGCCGCCGACCTTGACCACGGCGAAGCGCTTCGCATCCAGCTGCGAGAAACGCTTGAGGTACTGGCTGATCTCTTTCGCGCTGGCCATGCTCGAAAGCAGGCGCACGATGGTCTGGCGGGTCTGGACGTGGGTCGCGGGAATGTTCACGGGCTGCAATCGGTTGGGCGTGGGGTGACGCGTTGAAGACGGAAGACGGCCGCGCTCAGCGCGCGCCGTTGATGATGGTGTGCACGGACTCGGCGTAACGCTGCAGCTGTTCGAATGTCACGAACTCGTCGCCGGTATGCGCCTGGGCGATGTCGCCCGGGCCGTAGACCAGCGCGGTGTAACCGCCAGCCGAGAACAGCGAGGCTTCGGTCCAGAAGTCGACGGCGTTGCCGATCGGCAGATCGAAGGCATCGGCGATGTCGCGCGCCGCGAGCCGGCGTTCCTCTGCGCGGGCGATGTCGCCCGACGGCAGGCCCGGTCCGCGGAAGGTTTCCTCGAAGTGCGCGGCCCCGGGTTCGGCGAAGCCGGCGAAGGTCGACAGCAGGTCGTCGACATCCATAGACGGCAGCGGCCGGAAACCGAAGCGCAGCTCGGCGGCCGGCGCGATCATGTTGGCCTTGATGCCGCCCTCGACCCGACCGATGTTGAAGCGCAGACCGGTCAGGCCACCGAAACGCGCGTGCGCCAAGGATTCGACATGATCGAGTGCGCGGCCGCCCCAGCGCATCGCCTGGTGCAGCGCGCTCGCCGCCGGATCCTGTTTGCCGGATGCATGCCCGGCGGTGCCGGCGAAGCGCATCAGCACCGAACTGATGCCGCGATGCGCCAGCACCGCCTCGCACTGCGTCGGCTCGGCGACCAGCACGGCCTCGAACGGCAGACCGCGTGCGAGAAACGCGGCGATGCAACGCGGGTCATTGGCCTCCTCGTCGGAGGAAAACAGGAAGGCGGCATCGCCGTCGCCGGCATTGGCCGCCGCGATCAGCGCCGCGGCCGCGCCCTTGATATCGCACACGCCGAGGCCGATCACGCGGTCGTCGAGACGTCGCATGACGTGCGGGTCCGCGCTCCAGTCGGGCGAGTCCGGCACCGTGTCCAGATGCACGTTGAACAGCAGGCTCGGCGTGCCACGCACCGCGAACAGGCTGACCGCGCCGGCGCCGTGATCGATCACCTCGACTTCGAAACCCGGCAGCTGCCCGCGGATGTAATCGAAGATGCCGCCCTCGGCCTGGATCGCACGCGGCGGATTGCGGGTGTCGAAGAACACCAGCTGTTCGAGGTGGTCGAGGGTGTCAGCCAGCAGGTCAGTCATGTCATTCCAGAGAGGACGGCGGCAGATCGCATGACCTGCCCTTCCGAATCACCAATCACCAATCACCAAGCCCGGCTTCTCAGCGATTGACCTGCGCGTAGAGCGTGCTGCTCATGCCGAACAGCTTGATGAAACCTTCGGCTTCCTCGACACCCCAGTCCGCGGACTGCGCGTAGGTGGCGCCCTTGGCGTTGAGGATGTGCGGCGAGGTCACCGCCACCGCATCGACGCGGCCGCCGCGGGTTTCCAGCACCACTTCACCGGTGACCTTGGCCTGCGAGGATTCCAGGAACGCTTCAATGTCGGCCTTGAGCGGATCGTGGAAGAAGCCTTCGTAGACCAGCTCGGTCCACTTGCGCGCGACTTCCGGCTTGAAGCGGTTCTGCTGCTTGGTCAGCACGGTGTCCTCGAGCGCGCGGTGGGCGGCGAGCAGCGAGACCAGACCCGGCGCCTCGTACACGATGCGGCCCTTGAGGCCGATCACGGTGTCACCGGTGTAGACGCCGCGGCCCACACCGTAGGGCGCGAACAGGGCGTTGAGCCTGGCCAGGATCTGCGCACCCGGCAGCGTTTCGCCGTCGAGCGCGACCGCGGTGCCCTGCTCGAACCGGATCTTGACCTGCAGCAGCGCTTCGGGCCATTCGGCGCGCGGCGCGCACCAGCCGCGGGCGCCCTCGCCCGGCGCTTCCCAGCGGTCGATCTCGCCGCCGGACATCGTCAGACCCAGCAGGTTCTCGTTGATCGTGTAGGCCTGCTGCTTGGCGCGCACGCCGAAGCCGCGTTCTTCGAGATACGCCTGCTCGTAGGCGCGCGTCTGTGTGTGTTCCTTCTGGATCTCGCGGATCGGCGCCACGATGCGGTACTCGCCTTGCGCCTTCACGGCAAGGTCGAAGCGCACCTGGTCGTTGCCCATGCCGGTGCAGCCGTGCGCGATCGCGTTCGTGCCCAGTTCGGCGGCGCGCGCGAGTGCGGCATCGACGATCAGATAGCGGTCCGAGACCAGCAGCGGGTACTGGCCCTGGTAGGCCTCGCCGGCCCACACAAACGGCTTGACGAAGCCGTCCCAGATCGCCGGGCCGCCATCCACGGTGACGTGGCTGGCGACACCCAGTTCGGCCGCACGCTGCTCGATGAAGGCACGCTCTTCGGCATCGACGCCGCCGGTGTCGGCGAACACGGTATGCACGGTCCAGCCCTGCTCCTTCAGATAAGGCACGCAGAAACTGGTGTCGAGTCCGCCGGAAAAGGCGAGGACGATGTCGCGGGAAGTCGTGGCGCTGGTCATGGGGTGTGGTCCGTGGGGATGCGGAAAGGAATGCGGTGTGGATGCGACGCGCGTCAGCGCATCAGGGTCGCCATGACCGCCTTCTGCACGTGCAGGCGGTTCTCGGCTTCATCGATGGCGATGCACTGCGGCGAATCCATGACGGCGTCGGTCGCCTTGACGTTGCGACGCAGCGGCAGGCAGTGCGAGAACACGCCGTTGTTGGTCAGCGCCATCTTCCGCTCGTCGACGATGAAGTGCTGGTACTGGTCGCGGATCGGCTTCTCGGGCGCCCAGTTGCCGAAGAACGGCAGCGCGCCCCAGCTCTTGGCGTAGACCACGTCGGCGCCGGCGTAGGCGCTGTCGATGTCGTGGCTGACGGCCAGCGAGCCACCGCTCTCGGCGACGTTCTGCCTGGCCCAGTCCATGTAGCGCGCATCGAGCACATAGTCCGGCGTCGGGCACAGCAGGGTCACGTCCATGCCCATCCGCGTGGCAATGGTGAGCGCGGAGTTGGCGACCGCGGTGTTGAGCGGCTTGGGGTGGTAGGTCCAGGTCAGCACGTACTTCTTGCCGCGCAGATCGGACGTGCCGAAGTGCTCCTGCAGCGCCAGCGCGTGGGCCAGCTCCTGGCAGGGATGGGTGATGGTCTCCATGTTGATGACCGGCACCGGCGAGTACTGCGCGAAAGCCTTGAGCACCTTGTCCTCGCGGTCCACCGACCAGTCGACGAACTTCGGAAACGCGCGCACGCCGATCATGTCGACGTAGCGGCCGAGCACGCGCGCGACCTCGGCGATGTGCTCCTCGGTGTCGCCGTCCATCACCGTGCCCAGATCGAACTCGATCGGCCACGCGTCCTTGCCCGGCTGCAGCACGATGGCGTGACCGCCGAGCTGGAAGGCGCCCAGCTCGAAACTGGTGCGCGTGCGCATCGACGGATTGAAGAACACCAGCGCGATCGAACGTCCTTTGAGCGCGTCGCCGAGCTTCTCGCGCTTGAACGCGGCGGCGTCGGCCAGCAGGGCATCGAGGTCGGGACGGGACCAGTCCTGCGTGTTGAGGAAGTGTCGGATCGCGGTCATCGGGAATCTCGTGGAGGCGATGGAAAGAAAGGGAGGATCGGCTGCGTCGATGAAAACCGGGTGTCGGAAACGAAAAAACCCGGCATCGGCCGGGTCTTCTACAGAACAGTGCGCACAGGCGAACGCGTTCCGACTAGCCCCGGGAAATGTGGGCTTCCGGTCGACGCGCGCGCGAGGTCATGCCCGACGCCATACGGGCGGAGGTCAGGATGTCGGCGTCGGCGCGGAGGACGTTCATGAGGCGCGCATCCTCGCACGCGTGGCGCTGCACTGCAACAGCGCGCATCTCGCCGCTCATCGCTCGCCTGCCGGCGGCACGACCGGCGTCACCGAGACGCGCACGCGCAGCCGGTTGCCGGGATCGTAGGGCAGGCGCGAGCGATACTTGACGCCCTTGTGCACGTAGTCGACGTCGTAGGCGATCGGACGGCGGAACTCGCGCTCCACCGGCACCATGCGACAGTCGCCGCCGGCCGAACGGTCGACTTCGTCGACCTTCTCGTCCTCCGAGCGCAGCACGTCCCGGACCGCACCGACGACGCGGGCGAAGCCGCGACGCTGTTCCTCGGCGCTGACGGGCGTGGTCGCCTCGCAACGCTCGACCATGCTGGTCGCGCGCAGGGTCTGGTAGACCGGCTCGGCGCGCAGCACCTGGGCATACTCGAGCCGCGCGTTTTCGGGCGCGCCCGGGGTGGGCCCGTTCTGCGCGCGCGCTGCGCCCACGCAGGCCAGCGCCACCACCAGAACGGGAAGCGCGGGCTGGGTCCAGCTGCGGGATCGAGGCACGGTCGACACCGCACCAGTGTAGGCCGCGGGCCATGCGAAGGGCTGAATCGACGCTGTGTGAACAGGGTCGGCACAGTGCGCGCGACGCGGGTCCGCAGTGCCGGCACCGTTCGTCACGCGCCGGCGGGCGCCGTTAGAATCCTCCGGTTCTCCGCGGCGAGCCCGACATGTCCCTGCATCTGTACAACAGCCTGACCCGCCGCCTCGAAGCCTTCGCGCCGCTCGATCCCGCCTGCCCCACGATGTACGTCTGCGGGCCGACGGTCTACAACTACGTCCACATCGGCAATGCCCGCGGCCCCGTCGTCTTCGGGGTGCTGGCCGACCTGCTGCGCCGCCGATACGGCGCTTTGAAGTACGCGCGCAACATCACCGACGTCGACGACAAGATCAACGCCGCCGCGCGCGACCAGGGCGTGCCGATCTCGGCCATCACCGACCGCTTCGCCGCCGCCTACCGCGAGGACATGGCCGCGCTCGGCATCGCCCCGCCGGACATCGAGCCGGCCGCGACCGCGCACATCGGCGAGATCGTCGCGATGATCGAACGCCTGATCGACAGCGGCCACGCCTACGCGGCCGAAGGCCACGTGCTGTTCTCGGTGGGCAGCTTCGACGGCTACGGCAAGCTCTCGCGCCGCGACGTCGACGACATGATCGCCGGCGCCCGCATCGAGGTCGCGCCGTACAAGCGCGATGCCGGCGACTTCGTGCTGTGGAAGCCGTCGACCGATGACCTCCCCGGCTGGGATTCACCCTGGGGCACCGGTCGTCCCGGCTGGCACATCGAGTGCTCGGCGATGGCCGCCGCGCATCTCGGTCCGACCGTCGACATCCATGCCGGCGGCGTCGACCTGCAGTTCCCCCATCACGAGAACGAGATCGCGCAGAGCGAGTGCGCCCACGGCGGCGCACCATTCGCGAACGTCTGGCTGCACAACGGCATGCTGACTTTCGCCGGCAGCAAGATGTCCAAGTCGGTCGGCAACATCGAGCGCGTGCACGATCTGGTGCAGGCGCACCCGCCCGAGGCCCTGCGCTACGCCCTGCTCTCGGCGCACTACCGCCAGCCGCTGGACTGGTCGGATGCGCTGATCGAACAGTCGGTGCGCACGTTGGACCGGCTTTACGGCACGCTGCGCGATCTGGCTGAAATTGATGCGACGCCGCGGATTCCCGAGGCAATCGAGCGCGTGCTCGACGAGGATCTCAACACGCCGGCGGCGCTCGCCGAGATCGCGCGGATCGCCGGCGAAGCCCGCAAGGCTGACGACGAAGCCACCCGCGCGTCGCTCAAGGCCGAATTGCTCGGCGCCGGCCTCGCCCTGGGTCTGCTGCAGCAGGTACCGGCCGACTGGTTCGCCCGCGGCGCCAGCGACGACGACGACGCGCGCATCCAGGCCCTGATCGACGAACGCATCGCCGCCAAGCAGGCGCGCGACTTCGCCCGCGCCGATGCGATCCGCGACCAGCTCGCCGCGGAGCAGATCGTGCTCGAGGACACGCCGCAGGGCGTGCGGTGGAAGCGGGGCTGAGACCCGTTTCCGTCGCCCCGGCGGCTTCCAACAGACGAATGTCTGGTCAAGCTGGGGCCCATTTTGATCTTCGCGAAAGATTCGAACTCCGCTGAGCAGCATCACACGCGGGTCGAGATGCAACATCGGACTGGATCCCGGCCTGACCGGACATCCGTCCGTTGAAGGCCGCTGGGATGACGGCGAAACTCGAACCGCGCCGCCACGGGGCCGACAGAACGGAAAAGGCCCGCTTGCGCGGGCCTTCTGCCGATCGTAACAACTGCTGCGTCAGACCTTGCGGAACACCAGCGTGCCGTTGGTGCCGCCGAAGCCGAACGAGTTCGACATCACGTACTCGACCTGGTGCTCGCGCGCGGTGTGCGGCACGTAGTCGAGGTCGCAGCCTTCGCCCGGCGTGTCGAGGTTGATCGTCGGCGGAATGATGCCGGTATGCAGCGCCATCGCCGAGAACACCGCTTCGATGCCGCCGGCCGCGCCCAGCAGATGGCCGGTCATCGACTTGGTCGAGCTGACCATCACCTTCGACGCGTGATCGCCCAGCACACCCTTGATGCCCATCGTCTCGGCCACGTCGCCGGCCGGCGTCGAGGTGCCGTGCGCATTGATGTAGCCGATCTGCGAAGGGTCGATGCCGGCATCGTTGATCGCGGCGCGCATGCAGCGACCGCCGCCCTCGCCGTTCTCGCTCGGCGAGGTCATGTGGTAGGCGTCGCCGCTCATGCCGAAACCGACCAGCTCGGCGTAGATGCGCGCGCCACGCGCCTTGGCGCGCTCGTATTCCTCGAGCACCAGCACGCCGGCGCCGTCACCCATGACGAAACCGTCGCGCTCGACGTCCCACGGACGCGAAGCGCGGGTGGGTTCGTCGTTGCGGGTCGACATGGCCTTCATCGAGCAGAAACCGCCGACCGACGTCGGCGTGGTCGCGAATTCCGCGCCGCCGGCGACCATGACGTCCGCATCGCCGTACTGGATCATGCGCATCGCCAGACCGATGTTGTGCGTGCCGGTGGTGCACGCGGTGACCGCGGCGATGTTCGGGCCCTTGGCGCCGGTCATGATCGAGACCTGGCCGGAGATCATGTTGATGATCGTCGAGGGCACGTAGAACGGCGAGATCTTGCGCGGGCCGCCCTCGGCGTACTTGATCGCGGTGTCCTCGATGCCCTTCAGGCCACCGATGCCCGCGCCGATCGCCACACCGATGCGCTCGGCGTCGGCTTCGCGCACCTCGATGCCCGCGTCGGCGATCGCCATCAGGCCGCCGGCGACGCCGTAGTGCACGAAAGGATCCATCTTCTTGACGTCCTTCGGCGCGATCCACTGGGTCGCATCGAAGCCCTTCACCTCACCCGCGATGCGCGTGGCGAAGTTGGTGGCGTCGAAATGGGTGATCGGGCCGATGCCCGAACGGCCGTTGACGATGCCGTCCCAGCTCGAGGCCAGGTCGTTGCCCAGCGGCGAGAGGATGCCGATGCCCGTGATGACGACGCGGCGCTTGGCCATGGTTCAACTCCTGGAAATTCGACGGCGGCGCGGTGTGCCCGCCGCCCATGTGCACGAGGCCGCATCGCGGCCTCGTGCTGGAACCTGTGCGCCCGGCCGCCTGGCGGCCGGACCAGTCACGCGCCCATCCGGTCGAACCGTGGGCGCGGACGCGGGCATCAGCCCTTGGCGTGCGTCTTGATGTAGTCGATCGCCTGCTGCACCGAGGTGATCTTCTCGGCTTCTTCGTCCGGGATCTCGCACTCGAACTCTTCTTCGAGCGCCATCACCAGCTCGACGGTGTCGAGGGAGTCGGCACCCAGGTCGTCGACGAACGACGCGCTGTTGCTGACTTCGTCTTCCTTCACGCCCAGCTGTTCAATGACGATCTTCTTGACGCGCTCTTCGATGTTGCTCATGGGTTCTTTGCTCCGGGGAGGCGATTTTCGGTGGATAGTGTAAGGGAAAGCCGGGCGACGGGCGTACCACCATCGAAGCCCTTGCCATTCAACGGCTTGCCCTCGAAATTCGAGGTGTTCGGGGCCGTGTCAGGGCATGTACATGCCACCGTTGACGTGCAGGGTTTCACCGGTGATGTAGGCCGCCGAGGGGCCGGCGAGGAAGGCCACCGCCTGAGCGATGTCGTCGGGTTCGCCGAGGCGGCCGAGCGCGATCTGCTGGGTCAGCGCGTCCTTCGAGGCCTCGGGCAGATCACGCGTCATGTCGGTGGCGATGAAGCCGGGCGCGACCACGTTGACGGTCACGCCGCGCGAACCGATCTCCTTGGCCAGCGACTTGCTGAAGGCGATGATGCCGGCCTTGGCCGCGGCGTAGTTCGCCTGGCCCGCATTGCCGGTCACGCCGATCACCGACGCGATGTTGACGATGCGGCCCTTTCGCGCCTTCATCATGCCGCGCATCACCGCCTTCGAACTGCGATAGACGCTGGTCAGGTTGGTGTCGAGGATGGCCTGCCAGTCCTCGTCCTTCATGCGCATCAGCAGATTGTCGCGGGTGATGCCGGCATTGTTGACGAGGATCGAGATCGCGCCGAACTCGGACGCGATCGCATCGACCAGACCTTCGATGGCGCCGGCCTGCGACACGTCGAGCACGCGACCGTGGCCTCCGTGCGCGGACAGGCGCTCGCCGATCTTCGCCGCGCCCGCGTCGCTGGTCGCGGTGCCGATCACGGTCGCGCCCTGCGCGGCCAGCGTGTCGGCGATCGCGGCACCGATACCGCGGCTGGCGCCGGTGACGAGGGCGATCTCGCCCTTGAGAGGTGTGCTCATGGAGAACTCCGGTACATGTCGTGGGCGGCGGTGCGGCGTGCCACGCCGATCAGATCAAACGCCGCCGGCGTTGTCGAATCGACCGCGCGTCCGCCACGCGTGGGCGGCTGCGGAACTCAGGCCTTCCAGTCGGCCAGCGCGGCGTCGAAATCGTCGGGCATCCCGAGCGCGCGGGCCTCGATCGACTTGTCGATGCGCTTGACCAGGCCGGCCAGCACCTTGCCCGGGCCGCACTCGGCGATCCGGGTCACGCCGCGCGCGGACAGCGCTTCGACGCAACGCGTCCACTGCACCGGCAGGTAGAGCTGGCGCACCAGCGCATCGCGAATCGAATCGCTGCTGTCGTGCACCGCGGCGTCGACGTTCTGCACAACCGGCAGCGCCGGCGCGTGCCACGTGATCGATGCCATCGCCGCACCGAGACGATCGGCGGCGTCGCGCATCAACGGCGTGTGCGAGGGCACGCTGACCGCGAGCTTCACGACCTTGCGCACGCCGCGCTCACCGAGCAGCGCGATCGCGCGGTCGACCGCAGCGGCATGACCGCCGATGACGATCTGGCCGGGCGAATTGAAATTGGCCGGCACGACGACGCCGGCGTCGTCGGATGCTGCACCGCAGACCTCGTCGACCAGCGCATCCTCCGCGCCGATCACCGCGGCCATCGCGCCGGTGCCTGCCGGCGCGGCGTCCTGCATCAGCTGGCCGCGCAGGCGCACGAGCTTCGCGCCATCGGCCAGCGACAGCACGCCGGCCGCGACCAGCGCGGTGTATTCGCCGAGGCTGTGACCGGCCAGTACTGCAGGCGTGGCGCCGTTGTGCTGCTGCCACGCGCGCCACACGGCGACGCCGGCCGCGAGCAGTGCGGGCTGGGTGAATTCGGTCTGGTTGAGCTCGGACTCGGGCCCCTGCTGCGACAGCGTCCACAGATCGACACCCGCACCTTCCGAGGCTTCCGCGAATGTCTCGACGATCACCGGATGGCGCGCGGCGAGATCACCGAGCATGCCCTGCGACTGCGAGCCCTGGCCCGGGAAGACGAATGCGAGTTGCGATGCGGTCACGCGAAATTCCAGCCTCGAAAACGGGGGCGATGATAAAGGCCAAGTCGCGACATTGTCTGTACCGGGGCGTATGCCGGCCGCGGCAGACGATGCGTCGTCAGAACAGCATCTTCAGCAGTTCGATCTCGCCGTCGTCGACCCAGTCCCACAGCACCGCCACGAAGACCAGCACCGGCAGCAGCGTCGACGCCGCATGCACGACGAGGATCGAATGCGCGACGTGGCGCGCCGAGCGCCCGAGCCAGCGGATGCGCTGGGCGAATCCCTGCAGACGCCCGACGCGGTTCGCGTGCGCGGCGACTTCCGGCTCGCGCTGCAGCACCTGCGAGAGCATGTCGGCCAGCACTTCGGTGCGGCCGTCGTAGTACCTGGCCATGCCGAAGGCGAACATCAGCCAGTCGCGCGCCTGCGCCTGCGGCAGCGACATCACCTCGAGCGGATCTTCCTCGAAATCGATGAAACCGACCCGGCCTGCGTCGTCGAGCGTGATGTTGCGCGGCAGGGGCTGCCCGAAATAGGCGCCGCGCGCATGCGCTTCGGCGATGGCATCGACGACCGCCTGGGTCAGCGCGTCGATGCGCGAGGCGTCACCATCGGCGGCGCGCAGACGCGCGGCGAACGTGTCGCCCAGATTGCTGAGCAGCAGGGTCGAAGCGCCCTCGCCCAGCACGCGCGGCACGTGCACGCCCTGCGCCTCGAGCTGGGCAAGGCGGCGCGCTTCGATGTCCTTGGCCTCGCCGCCACCGGGATGCGGTGGCGGCCGCAGCGCGTCGATATCGAGACCGCGCGCGATCGCGTCGAGGATCCCCAGGCCGAGCTTGCGACCGTCGTCCTGCGCATAGGCCTTGAGCCAGGCATCGCGCCCGGCCACGACGATGGATTCGACACCCATGTGGCGCCCTCCGTGTCGTGCGGACGCGAGCGCGTCCGCGAAAAATGGATTCACGTGCGGCGCCCACAGGCGCCGCGCGGGGCACTCAATAGCGCAGCAGCGCCGAACCCCAGGTGAAGCCGCCGCCGAAGGCTTCGAGCAGCAGCAGCTGGCCGCGCTGCACGCGACCCGAGCGCACGGCGAAATCCAGCGCCAGCGGCACCGAACCCGAGGACGTGTTGCCGTGCTTGTCGACGGTCACCACGACACGATCCATCGGCATGTCCAGGCGCTTGGCCGTGGCTTCGATGATGCGCAGGTTGGCCTGGTGCGGGATCAGCCAGTCGATGTCGTGGCGGTCGAGACCGTTGGCCTCGAGTGTTTCCTCGACGACGGAGTCGAGTGCCTTGACCGCATATTTGAAAACGTCGCTGCCGGCCATCTGGATACGCACGCCGGCGTTCTTCTCGTCGTCGCGGAACCCGACCGACACGCCGACCGGGTTCCACAGCAGCTCCTTCTTCGCGCCGTCGGCGTGCAGATGGGTACTGAGGATGCCGGTCTCGGTGTCGGCCTTGAGCACGACCGCGCCGGCACCGTCGCCGAACAACACGGCCGTAGTGCGCTCGGTCCAGTCGACCATGCGCGTCAGCGTCTCGGCGCCGACAACCAGCACGGTCTTCGCATCGCCCGACTTGATGAACTTGTCGGCGACCGAAAGGGCATACAGGAAGCCCGAGCACGCCGCGTTGACGTCGAAGGCGCCGCAGGTGTTCGCGCCCAGACGCGCCTGCAACAGGCAGGCAGTGGACGGAAAGATGATGTCGGGCGTGGTCGTGCCGACGATGATCAGGTCGAGCTCGGACGCAGCGACGCCGGCCGCCTCCAGCGCGCGCGTGGCGGCGTGGAACGACAGGTCGCTGGTGGTCTCGCCTTCGGCGGCGACGTGGCGCTCGCGGATGCCGGTGCGGGTCGCGATCCATTCGTCGCTGGTGTCGACGAACTTCGCGAGGTCGTCGTTGGTCAGCACTTTCTCGGGCAGGTAGCTGCCGGTGCCGGCAATGCGGGAATAGATGCGTTCGCTGGTCATCTGCGGAGCGGCCCTCGCGTCTGGCGCGTGATCTCGGAAGCGCGGCATCCCTGCCGACGGCAGACGCAGCCGCCCGTCAAGGACGGTGGCTGCGCCCGGTGCATCGTGGCGCCCGCCGCGCGGTGCGACGGGCAGCGAGGATCAATCTTCCTCGACGACGCGGGTCTTCGGCTGGATGACCTGCTTGCCGCGGTAGTAGCCGTCCGCGGTGATGTGGTGACGGATATGGATCTCGCCCGTCGTCTGGTCGGTCGACAGCTGCTTCGCGCTCAGCTTGTCGTGCGCGCGACGCTGGCCACGACGGGACGGGGTGACGCGGGATTTCTGCACAGCCATGGGAATTGCTCCAACAGTTCTTAGTTGTTTCGGTCTTTCTTCAAACCCGCCAACGCCGAGAACGGGTTGACGCGTGTCTCTTCTTCGGTCGACACCGGCCAGTCGCGTTCGATCGCTTCGGAGCCGGGCGCGACCGGAATCGCGGGTATTGCCAGAATCAGTTCGTCCTCGACGAGATCCGCCGGCGAAAGCGACCCGTCGCCTTCGAGCAGCAGCGCCTCGTAGTCGGGCAGCAGGCCGGCCTCGTCCGCTTCGTCGCGGATCAGGCCCAGCCGCTGCTCGATGTCGAGCGGCAGCACGAAACGCTTGAGCGTCCGCTGGCACACCAGCGGCAGGTTGGCCTGCACGCGCAACAGCGCGTACGCCTGCCTGAGCGCGTCGCGACCGAACTCGATCGAGCAGGTCACGTCGTCGCCTTCGACATCGGCCAGAAGTTCACTCAGGCGCGTCAGGGACGCCAACGGCAGGCGCCCGTCGAGGCGCATGCCCGCCGCGACCATGCGCCAAGCGTCTACCAACTCGGGCATTTGCGCGGACATAAGCCGCTGAATATTAAAGATGCCCCCGCACGCTGTCAAACCGTCCCGCACGTCTGCGCGGGGACGCATTTGCCCCGCCCCGCCCCGCGCGGGCAGACTGGCCCGCCGCGATGGACGCCGACGTGCCGCCGATCCACAGCCTGCTGCTGGCCGCGCTGTTCGCGACCGCCATTGTACTGGCTTGGCGCCTGCGCGCGGGACGCCGGCGACGCGCCTATGCCCGGCTGTTGGATGCGGCAGATGCCTTCGAGGCACGGCTGCGCATCGTCCGCGCGCAGGTCGGCTCGGGCGACGGCGACCCGGTCCGCGAGGCGCTGCAGGAGATGCTGCGGCAGCGGCTGTGGCTGCAGCAGCACGGCGGGCGCGCGGGCGTCGGCGCCCTGGATGCGATGCGCGATTCGATCGAACAGGCGCAGGCCCGCGTGGACCGGCAACTCGCGCAGCTGGCGCTGGCCCGTGCCGGAGTCGATGCATGAGCCTGCCACTGATCCTGGGCTCGACATCCGCCTACCGGCACGAACTGCTCTCGCGCCTGCGCCTGCCGTTCGATTGCATGCGCCCCAAAGTGGACGAGACGCCACGGGCCGGCGAATCCCCGCTCGCGCTCGCGACACGCCTGGCGCTCGCCAAGGCCGAAGACGTCGCCGCACGCCAACCGGGCGCCTGGGTCATCGGGTCCGACCAGGTCGCCGAACTCCACGGCGCGCCACTCGGCAAGCCGGGTGGCCGCGAAGCGGCCATCGCGCAGCTCGCGGCGATGTCCGGTCGCAGCGTCGTCTTCCACACCGCGCTGGCACTGGCTCGATCGGGGCAGCCCGCGCTGCAGACCGTGGATCGCACCGTGGTCGTGTTCCGAGATCTGCATGGGGACGAGATCGCACGCTATGTCGATGCCGAGCAGCCCTTCGACTGCGCAGGCAGCTTCAAATGCGAAGGGCTCGGCATCAGCCTGTTCGAGGCGATCCGGAGCGACGATCCGACGGCCCTCGTCGGCCTGCCCTTGATCGCGACCGCGCGCCTGCTGCGCAGCGCCGGCTACGCCCTGCCCTGATCAACGCGCCGGCGCGATCTCGATCGGTTGCTCGGCCCACTGCTCGACCGAGCCGTCCTTGCCGGTGATCGTCAGCCCGAGCCAATGACGGCCCGGCGCGAATGTCGCGGGGTCGAGCGTGGCCGAGAACGCGATGTTCGCGCCCGCGGGGTCGCGCGAGTCTCCGCGCAGGAACCGCTCGACGACCCAGGGATTCGCAGCGCCGTACTGCGCCTGCGCGATCGGCGCGCCATCCAGGGTGATCGCCACAGACGCGATGCCGCTGCCATCCTTGACCGCCCAGCCGCGCAACTCGAACGGCGCATCCACGCGCGCACCGGGCACCGGCGTGTCGATATGCGCGAGCGCCGGCGTGATGCACGGGCCTTCGGAACGCGCCGCGCCGCCGTCGAGTCGCGAGAGGATGAAGCGCTGCGCACCGCGATCGGCGTTGACCACCCGCGAGACCGGCAGTGCACCCATGCGCGCGCAGACGGTCTGGTAACGCTGCAGCAGCGCGCTGAACTTGACGTCGTTCGCGCCGGTGACCAGCAACGCCGGACGGCCCTCCAGACCCGCGCGGTCGTCGAGCTGCAGGCCCCACAGCTGCAGTTGCGGCGCGCGACCGTGGTGGCGGTTGAGCGGATGGTCGAGCACCCGGATGCGCGGGTGACCCAGCGCGAAGCCCAGTTCGGCGCCGATCTTGAAGTTGTCGGCGACCAGCACGGTGTCGTCCGGCATTGCCGCGAGCTCGTCGCGCACCGCGTCGGCCAGCGTGTTCCAGCCGGCGAAGTTCGACGGATACCACTTCAGGCCAGCGCTGCGTTCGCGCACCTCCGATATCGACACCATCGCGTAATAACCGACCACGCCGACGAAGCCGAGCACCAGCGTGGCCCACATCGTCACCCGCAGCCAGCGCGGCCACGACAGCAGCACGAAACCCAGCAGCGGCAGCAATGCCAGCCAGCCCGGCAGCGGCCAGTGGAAACTCGCGCGTTCGGTGTCGGCGACGAAGCCGAGCACGAAGAAGCCGAGCACCAGCAGGCCACCCGACAGCGCCAGAAAGCGCGCGGCATCATCAGACGCCCGACGGAAACGCCAGGCGGCGAGCAGCAACGCGGCGAACAGCAGCGGCGTCACCATCGCCGCCTGGATCACCAGGAACTGCCAGCCGTCGGCATGCAGCGCCCAGGGATGGCGGTCGACCATCTGGAAGCGCAGACCGGCCTCGGCGTTGTCGACGTTCCAGACCAGCAGCGGAATCCACGCGGCCGCGCCGGTGGCGATGGCGATCCACACACGCGGATCGCGCAGCGCATCGCGCCCCTTGCCGATCATCAGCAGGGCAACGATGCCCACGCCGATCACCGCGATGAAGCGGTAGTGGCTGAGCGCGCCCAGTGACAGACCCAGCGCGAGCAGCAACGCCGCGCCATGCGTGACGTTCCGCAGCAGGCGCACGCCCGCATCGAGGCAGAGAATCGTCGCGAGCGCGAGCATCGCGTCCGGCAGCGCCATCACACCGAGCGAGCCGAGCAGCGGCAGCAGCAACGCCGCGCATCCGGACAGCCATGCGGCCTGCGTATCGAACTCGCGTGCGGTCAGGCGCACCACCAGCCACGGCACCAGTGCCGAGATCGCGATGAAGGGCAGGCGCACGGCGAGCAGCCCGTCGCCGAACAGCTCGGTGCCGATGCGGATCAGCCACGCGGTCAGACCCGGCAGATCGGAATACGCGAACGCGGGGTGCTGACCCTCGAGCCAGTAGAAGGCCTCGTCGACGAACAGCGGCAGGCGGGCGGCAATGGCGAGCTTCAGCAGCACGATCGTCGACCACAGCACGACGAACACGGTGCGCATTTCCAGACGCCGCATTGACTCGACCTCGCTACACTCGGGGGGACCGCCGCAGGAGCACATGCATGCCCGACCCGACGACGCCCGCCATGCTAACCGACGGCAGGCGTGAAGCCCTGTCGTCATCTCTCGCGCAGGTCAACCGGCTGGTGCTCGGCAAGGAAACGGCAGTGACGATGAGTTTCGTCGCGCTGCTGGCCGACGGACACATACTGATCGAAGACCTGCCGGGCCTCGGCAAGACCACGCTGGCGCATGCGATGGCGGCCACGGTGGGGCTGGAGTTCCAGCGCGTGCAGTTCACCTCGGATCTGTTGCCGTCCGATGTCGTCGGCGTGTCGGTCTACGAGGGCAGCGCACGCCGCTTCGAGTTCCATGGCGGTCCGGTCTTCACCAACGTGTTGCTGGCCGACGAGATCAACCGCGCGCCGCCGCGCACGCAGAGCGCGCTGCTCGAAGCGATGGCCGAGCAGCAGGTCACCGTCGACGGCACCACGCACAGACTGCCCGACCCGTTCTTCGTCATCGCCACGCAGAATCCTGTGGACCTTTCGGGGACCTATCCCCTGCCCGATTCGCAGCTCGACCGCTTCCTGTTGCGGCTCAACCTCGGCTATCCGGACCGCGACGCGGAACGCGCGCTGCTCGCCGGCAGCGACCGCCGCACGTTGATCGCCGAAACCGTGCCGCGTCTGGGCGCCGCCGATCTCAAGGCCTTGCGCGAAGCGGTCGGCGGCATCCATGCCAGCGCCGCACTGATCGATTACGTGCAGGCGCTGCTGGCGCGCAGCCGCCAGCATCCGGGCGTGCGCGTGGGCCTGTCGCCGCGCGCGGGGCTGGCGCTGCTGCGGGCCTCGCGCGCGTTCGCGCTGCTGCAGGGACGCGACCACGCGCTGCCCGACGACGTGCAGACCCTGTTCCCGCTGATCGCCACGCACCGACTGGTCGCCGACGCCGATGCAGCCGGCGACGGGCTGGCCGATTCGATCCTGCAGGCCGTGCCGGTCGACTGATGTCCATGTCCGCCGGCCTGCGCCGCCGCATGGAAGGCTGGGCGCGTCCGCGTCGGCCCGAGACATTGCCGGCACGTCTCGACCGCAGACGCATCTACATCCTGCCAACCGGTTTCGGCGCGTTCGTCGCGGCCCTGCTGCTGACGATGGCGGTGGGTGCGCTGAACTACAACAACAATCCGGCGCTGTTGCTGTGCCTGCTGCTGGTCGGCGCCTCGCTCGCCAGCCTGTTGTGGACGCAACTGCAGCTCAGCGGGCTGGAAGTGCGCGCGGTGCACGGTGAACCGGTCGCGGCCGGTGTACCGATGCCGCTGCATGTGCACGTCGAAGCCGCGCCCGGGCGCGAGCGCCGCGGCCTGCGCGTGTCGATCGACGACAGCGAGGCGCCGCTGTCGCTGCACGATGCCGGCGGCGAGACCACGCTGGCCCTCCCGACGGTCCGCCGCGGCTGGCTATCGCCGCCGCGCCTGCGCATCAGCACCTCGCGCCCGCTCGGCATGGCGCGGGCGTGGTCCTGGGTGTGGCCGCAGACCCGCTTTCTGGTCTACCCCGCACCGGAAACGGGCGGCCCGCCGCTGCCGGAAGGCGGCGGCGATGCGGCGCAAGCGCGACTGAACCCGTCCGGCGAGGACCTGCACCATCTGCGCGACTGGCGCGCCGGTGACGCGCCGCGCACGATCGCGTGGAAAGCGTCCGCCCGCCGCGATGCGCTGATCGTGCGCGAGTTCGAGCGGCCGCAGGGCGACGACCTGACCCTGGACTGGCATCGGCTCGGCGCACTCGACCACGAGTGGAAGATCCGTCGGCTTGCGCGCTGGGTCGACGAGGCCGAGCGCAACGCGCTGCGCTATCGCCTGCAGCTGCCGGCGCAGCCGGCGATCGGTCCGGATCGTGGCGCGGCGCATCGCCATGCCTGCCTGCGTGCACTCGCGCTGCTGCCGGAGGCCGGCTGATGGCGCGCGACGTGCTGGCACTCGACGCCGCCGGCCGACGCTGGTCGCTGCTCGCTGCAGCGGTGTGCCTGTTGCCGTTGCTGCTGCAGTTGCCGATGCCCCGGTCGGTCGCGATCGCGATTGCAGGCGCGATCGCCGCGGCCATGGCATCGCGACGCGCAACGCCCGGCTGGCTGCGCGCGATCCTCGCGCTCGCCGTGTTCGGGCTGATCCTCGCGCAAGGCGGCATGAACTTCGGCCGCGATACCGGCTGCGCCCTGCTCGCCGGCATGCTCGCCATCAAGCCCTCCGAACTGCGCAGCGTGCGCGATGCGCGCAGTCTGCTCGGCTTCGCACTGTTCGCGCCGTTCGCGACCTTCCTGCTGGATCAGGGACCGCTGTCGCTGGTGCTGGGCCTCGCCGGCGCGATCCTGGCGCTTGCTGCGCTGGCCCGGTTGTCCGAACAGGAATCTGCCTTGCCGGCCATCGAAATGCGCCATGTCGCGCGGATCGGCACCGTCGCCAGGCTCGTCGCGATCGGCCTGCCCCTGGCACTTGCGGCGTTCTGGCTGTTCCCGCGACTGGCGACGCCGTTGTGGGGCATTCCGGAAATGTCGGCGGCGCGCCCGGGACTGTCGGACGAGATGTCGCCGGGCGACTGGCTGGACCTGATCGCCGACGACACGCCCGCAATGCGGGTGAGCTTTCGTGGCCCCGAACCCACGACCCGCGAGATGTATTGGCGCGGCCCCACGCTGACCGATTACGACGGGCGCAGCTGGACCGCGTCGCCCTGGCTGCGCAGCCTGCCGCCGGCCGAGGTCGAGCACGGCGCACCGACCTGGGACTACGAGATCACGCTGGAGCCGACCGAGCGCAATCTGCTCGTCGCGCTGGAGATGCCGCTCGAGCTGCCGCAGGGCATGCGTGGCGCGCACGAGTACACGCTGACCAGCGCGCGGCGACTCGACCGCATCACGCGCTGGACCCTGCGCTCCGCACCACCCGTCCGGTTTGAAGCGGACCTGCCCGACCCCATGCGTCGTCTCGCACTGCGCCTGCCACCAGACTTCAATCCGCGCACGCGTGCGCTGGCGCAGCAGTGGCGTGCGGAAACGTCGAACGATGGCGCGATCGTCGACCGTGCCCTGGCCTGGATCCGTGGCGAATTCGCCTACACGCTCGACACTCCGCTGCCGGGCCGCCACGCCGTCGACGAATTCCTGTTCGACTACAAGGCCGGCTTCTGCGAACACTTCAGCTCGGCATTCACCGTGCTGATGCGCGAGGCCGGCATTCCGGCCCGCGTGGTCACGGGTTACACCGGCGGCACCCGCAACGCCTACGGCAACTACTGGATCGTGCGACGCATGGATGCGCACGCCTGGAGCGAAGTCTGGCTCGAAGGCCGCGGCTGGGTGCGGGTGGACCCGACCGCCGCCGTCGCGCCCGAACGCATCTACGACACGCTGGAGGACCGGCTGGGGACCGGCGGCGCGGGCGCCGCGGGTGGTCTGTTGCCGATCGCCGATCTCGGCGACTGGGCGCGGCGCATGTGGAACGATTTCATGCTGGGCTTCGATGCAGAACGCCAGCAGCGCATGCTGCAGCGCGTAGGCTTCGAGAACATCGATACCGGCGGCCTGATCGGATTGTTCTCGCTGTGCGCGGCGCTCGCGCTGGGCTGGATGCTGTGGCTGGTCGCGCGCAGCGAACGCGAGCGCGACCCGCTGCTGCGCGCCTGGCATCGGTTGGGACGCCGCTACGCGCGCCTCGGCCTCGGCCGCGCGCGCCACGAACCGGCATTGGCCTGGGCGCGCCGGGTGCAGGCTGCACGTCCCGGCGAGAGCCCCTTGCTGATCCTCACCAAGCGTTTCATCGCAGCCCGCTACGCTCCAGCCGCGTCCGACACGACGCTGATACACGCGCTGCGCGTGCATCGACCTGCCCCGGAGTCCGACCGATGATGCTGCGCACACTAATGCTTGCTTCGACCGTCTTGCTGCTCGGCGCTTGCGCGTCGCAACCGAAGCCTCTGCAGGGCGGATACACCGAAACCCTAACACCACATGCTGCGGTCCTGGGCGAATACACCGGATCCCCCGTGCGATGGGGTGGCCGAATCGTTCAACTGGAGCCGCGCACGGACACGACCTGTTTCGAGATCATCGCAACTCGACTGACTCCAACCGGCCGGCCGTACTGGGCCAGCGACGACACCAACGGTCGTTTTATCGCGTGCCGTAAGGGCTTCTACGATCCCGCGGTGTTCGAGGTCAATCGCGAGGTGACCTTTACGGGTCGCATTGCTGGCTACGACACCCGTCGAGTCGGCGAATACGATTACCGGTTTCCGCGCATCGATACGGACGTGATCTACCTGTGGCCCAAGCGGCAGCAAGTCGACGTCGTGACGCGGCCGGCGCCGTGGCCATGGTGGGGCTATTGGTAAGCAACAGAGCCTGAGTCCAAATCGCCCGCCTCAGTAAGGCGTACCGAAGCGCCCCAGCGCTGCGCCAGCCAACAGGTGCAGGTGGATCTGGAACACCGTCTGCCCGCCGTGCGCGTTGCAGTTCATGACGATGCGGTAGCCGTCTTCGGCGAAGCCCTGCTCCTTCGCATAGCGCGCGGCGGAAACCGCCAGCCGTCCGATGATCTCCGGCGCATCCGCGGGCACGTCGTTGATCGTGGCGAAATCCTCCTTCGGCACGAACAGCACGTGCACAGGCGCCTGCGGCGCGATGTCGCGGAACGCGATGACATGATCATCCTCGAACACGATGTCGGCGGGAATCTCGCGGCGGATGATCTTGTGGAAGATGGTCGTCATGGCGGCTCCGTTGGAAGGCGTGCGGTGCGCGACCGCCGCCGTGTCAGCTCACTTCGCTGCGGCTGCCGAACGCGTGCGACAGCGTGCCGCGGTCGACGTATTCGAGTTCACCGCCGAGCGGCAGGCCGTGCGCCGGTCGGCTCGGCCGCACCGCATGCTGACGGGCGATCTGCGCCAGATAGTGCGCGGTCGCTTCGCCCTCGACGGTCGGATTGGTGGCGATGATCAGTTCCCGCACCTCGCCCTCGGCCAGGCGCGTGCCGAGCAGGTCGAGACCGAGTTCGTGCGGCCCGATGCCGTCGAGCGGACTCAGCCGGCCCTGCAGCAAGAAGTAGAAGCCGCGATAGCCCGTGGCCTGTTCGATCGCCAGCCGGTCGGCCGGGGTCTCCACCACGCACAGCGTCTGCGCATCCCGCGCGGCGCTGCTGCAGGTCGGGCACACCGGCGTTTCGCTGAAGTCGCGGCAGCGCTGGCAGTGGCCGATCTTCTCGACCGCTTCGGCCAGCGCCGTCGCCAGGCGCGCGCCGCCCTCGCGCCCGCGTTCGAGCACGTGGTAGGCCATGCGCTGGGCGGATTTCTGCCCGACACCGGGCAGCACGCGCAGCGCATCGATCAACTGTTCAAGCAGGGCGGACATGCGGCGTGTGATCGACGCGCGGGCCCAAGCCCGCGCAACAGGATCAGAACGGCAGCTTCATGCCCGGCGGCAGCGGCATGCCCGCGGTCGCACCGGCCATCCGGTTCTTCGACTCGGTGTCGATCTTGTTCGAGGCATCGTTGAACGCGGCGGCGATCAGGTCCTCGGCCATTTCCGGATCCGTCAGCACGCTGGGGTCGATGCGCACCTTGCGGCACTCCTTGTTGCCGGTCAGGGTCACGGCGACCATGCCACCGCCCGCGCTGCCCTCGACTTCGAGGTTGGCGAGCTCCTGCTGCACGCGCTGCATGTTTTCCTGCATCTTCTGCGCCTGCTGCATCAGCTGGGCGATATTTCCACGCATCGGGGGATCCTCGTTGTTCGGTTATTCGTAGGGCCGGATGGAGTCCGGCACCAGCTTCGCGCCCTGTTGCGACATCAGACGCTGGACGTCCGGGTCGGACAGGAAACTGTCTTGCGCATTCGACTGCCGCGCATCGCGCTCGCGCGCATTGCGTTCGTGGAGCGTCGTCGCGACGTTCGCGGCCGCGGCCTCGAACCGGATCTGCGGCGCGCCGCCGAGCGGACCGGCCAACGCTTCGCAGAGCTGGTGGACCATGATCGGCGCCTTGAGGTGCTCGTCGGACTCGGGCAGCGCCAGTCGCAGCACCGCACCGTCGAGCGCGACGAAGGCCGCGCTTGCGGCGAGTTCGCGCACCGGGCCACGCAGGGGCAGATCGGCCACGAGATCGAGCCACTGCTCGGCGTCGAGGCTGCGCAGGGTCGTCGCCGCGGCGACGACGGGGGTGCGCGCCGGTGCGGCGGGCGGTGGCGCAGGCACAGGCTCGGGCGCACTGGGCTGCACAGGCGCTTCGCGCTCCACCGGCGCAGGCCGCGGTATCGACGGCGTCGCGACGTCGCGAACCGGCGCGGCAGCGCGCGGCGCAGGTGCGACGTCGGCAGCAGCGAGTGCAGCGCGCGCAGCCGCCGGACCGTTCGCGCGCGACGCGCCGCCACCGGCTGTCGGCGCCGCAGCGCCGGCCTGGTCCGGGCGGAACGCGAGCATGCGCAGCACGGTCATTTCGAAGCCGGCACGCGGGCTCGGCGCCAGCCCGATGTCGCGTCGGCCGTTGAGTGCCATCTGGTACCAGAGCTGCACGACTTCGGGGCGCGCCGCGCCTGCGATCGCGTCGATGTCGACACCGTCGTTCTCGACCGCCACCTCGGGCACCAGCTGCCGCACCTGGATGCGATGCAGCGCATCGGACAGCGCGTCGAGCACGATGCCCCAGTCGGGCGAGAATTCGGCGAGCGTCGCGACCTCGGCGAGCAGCGCGGCGCCGTCGCCGGCGGCCAGTGCCGACAGCAGGCTGCCCACACGCGTGCGGTCGACACTGCCGAGCATCGTCGCCACCGCCGCATCACCGAGCGCCCCACCCTCGCCGCCCGCGCCGGTGTAGGCGATGGCCTGGTCGAGCAGCGACAGGCCGTCGCGCAGGCTGCCGTCGGCGGCCTTCGACAGCTGGCGGATCGCACCGGCCTCGACCGCGATGCCCTCGGCCTCGAGGATGCGCGTCATCTGGCCCTGGATCTGCTGCTCGTCGAGCCGCTTGAGGTTGAACTGCAGGCAGCGCGACAGCACGGTCACCGGCAGCTTTTGCGGGTCCGTCGTCGCCAGCAGGAACTTCACGTGCCCCGGCGGTTCTTCCAGCGTCTTGAGCAGCGCGTTGAACGCCGACTTCGAGAGCATGTGCACTTCGTCGATCAGGTAGACCTTCACCCGACCGCGCGAAGGCATGTACTGCGCGTTGTCGATCAGCTCGCGCACATCGTCCACACCGGTGTTGCTGGCCGCGTCGATCTCGAGCAGGTCGATGTAGCGACCGGCATCGATCGCCCTGCAGGTCTCGCAGGTGCCGCAGGGATCGGACGAGGTGCCGGTTTCGCAGTTCAGGCTCTTGGCGAAGATGCGCGCGATCGTGGTCTTGCCGACGCCGCGGGTGCCGGTGAACAGGAATGCGTGATGCACGCGACCGGTCTCGAGCGCATTGGTCAGCGCACGGACCACGTGCTCCTGCCCGACCAGTTCGGCAAAGCGCTTCGGACGCCACTTCCGGGCGAGGACGAGATAGGACATCCGGCTATTCTGCCATGCGCTCACAGGTTCCTTGTGACCACCCGCGGCCCCGGCTAGAATGGCCGGCCCGCGGCGTCCCGACGCCGTTGCGCGGCGCTCCGGCGCCCCGCGCGGGACAGGTTCAGGAGAGGTGTCCGAGTGGTTGAAGGAGCACGCCTGGAAAGTGTGTAAGCGTCTAAACCGCGCTTCGGGGGTTCGAATCCCCCTCTCTCCGCCAAGCAGTATCCGGAAGCCCCGCCTGATCGCGGGGCTTTCGTTTTCTGGGACGCTCGCGCTGGCCACGATCGTGCGCCCGGAATTCCACGCGCCGCCCAGGCCCCCCGGCATGCGCCGTTCCGTCGACACGCTTTTACGCGACAGCGCTCCAGACTGCGCGCAACTCCTTCCGCGAGGCGGTCCCATGCGCAGCGTCCTGCACGCGACTTTCGGCGATCCCGCCGAGGTCCTGTCCCCCGGCGACAGCCCCATGTCCGAGCCCGGCCCGGGCCAGGTGCGGATCCGGACGATCCTCTCGCCGATCCACAACCACGACCTGTGGACCGTGCGCGGCAGCTACGGCTACAAGCCGGACCTCCCGGCGATCGGCGGCTCGGAAGCCGTCGGTACCGTCGATGCGCTCGGCGCCGACGTGACCGGCGTGACGCCTGGTCAACGCGTGGCGGTGGCGTCGGTCCACGGCACCTGGGCGGAATATTTCCTCGCGCCTGCCGCTGGACTGGTGCCGGTGCCGGAGGCGATTGCCGATGGTGCGGCAGCGCAGCTGATCGCGATGCCGTTCAGCGCGATCTCGCTGCTGGAATTTCTCGAGGTCGAACGTGGCGACTGGATCATCCAGAACACCGCGAACGGCGCGGTGGGCAAGACCCTGGCCATGCTCGCGCAGGCGCGGGGCGTGCAGCTGGTGAATCTGGTCCGGCGCGACGCCGGCGTCGACGAACTCGCGGCGCTGGGCATCGCGCATGCGGTCTCCACTGCCCGAGCGGGCTGGCAGGACCGGGTGCGGGCCATCACCGGCGGGGCGCCGATACGCGCGGCGGTCGATTCGATCGGCGGCCAGGCCAGCGGCGATCTGCTGGGCCTGCTCGGCCAGGATGGCCTGCTGGTGTCCTTCGGCACGATGGCTGGCGAGCCGATGCAGCTGTCGTCGGGCGATCTGATCTTCAAGCAGGCGCGGGTCAAGGGCTTCTGGGGCTCCAAGATCAGTGCCGCGATGCCCGCCGACGTGCGACGCCGGCTGATCGGCGAACTGCTCCGCCTGGTCGCGGATGGCAGCCTGACGCTTCCGGTGGAAGCCACGTTCGGCCTGGACCGGATCGCCGATGCGGTGCGCGCGTCGCTGGCGCCGGGCAAGGCCGGCAAGGTACTGCTGCAACCCTGACCCCCGAGGGAGACGCGGGATGATCGCTACGATCCTGATCGCACTGATCGCGCTGCTGCACCTCTACATCCTGGTGCTGGAGATGTGGCTGTGGGAAACGCCGCGCGCCCGTCGCACGTTCAAGCTCACGCCAGAATTCGCCGCGCAGACGCGGGTGCTTGCCGCCAACCAGGGGCTCTACAACGGCTTCCTCGCGGCCGGCCTGATCACAGGGCTCGCGCTGGGAACGGCAGGCTTCGCGTTCAAGCTGTTCTTCCTGTGCTGCATCGCGATCGCCGGCGTCTTCGGCGCGGTCACGTCGAGCCGCAGGATCCTGTTCGTGCAGACGCTCCCTGCCGTGCTCGCCCTCGCGGCGTTGTGGGCGGGGGTCTGATGACATGCACCGCCTGCGTCGTCCCGCGGCTCCGTTCAGAAGGAGAATGTCCATGTTGCAGGCCCGATCCGTCGCAGCACTGCTGATGTCGATCACCCTGTCGAACACCGTCATGGCCCAGGCCCCTGCGACATCCGCAAACACATCTCCCACCGACCCCGCGTCGACAGCATTGGCAGGCAGCTGGCGCCTGCTGTCCTACGACGTCGAGGTCAAGAACACCGGCGAGATGTTTCCGCCGATGGGCGATCGTCCGACCGGCTACGTGATGTTCGCGCCCGAAGGCCGCGTCTGGTTCGTGCTGACCGGCGAAGGCCGCGAGGCCGGCGAGACCGACCAGGAAAAGGCGCGGCTGCTGGAAACCGTGATCGCCTATACCGGCCGCTGGCGGATCGAGGGCGACACCTGGATCACCGCGGTCGACGTCGCTTGGAATCCGGCATGGGTCGGCACCGAGCAGCGCCGCCAGTTCAAGCTCGATGGCGAGCGCCTGCAGGTGCTCACGCCGTGGCGCGTGATGCCGAACTGGGCCGACAAGGGCGAGACGCGCAGCATCATCACGTTCGAACGCGCACGCGAGACGCGCTGATGGAGAGCAGCGGATCGGCACACGCCGGTCCGCTGCCGCGCATCTTGAAGTCCGGATAAGGTGATGACCCCGCCGACTGACCTCGGCGCCCGCATCGACCGATACCGTTGCTGCCTTCCGGCCCTGGCGGGATTTTCGATCTAGCGTCGCGAGGGGCCGACGGGGCCACCATAGGGACACGCACCGGGCCTTGCGCCCGACCCCGCCATGACGACGGGACGCGGAGTCTAGCAGGCTCGCGGCGACCCGCCTATGGCGGAGACGCGGTTCAGGGCGCGCCGACGCGTTCGACCTGCGGCGTTCCGGCGCTCTGGCTGAAGCGGAACGCATACGACAGGCGCACTGCGGTCGGCGTTTCGACGACATGTTCGGCCATGCACGGATCGTCGCCGACGAAATCCTCGGGCGCCACGCACAGCAGCGCGGGCGCATAGGTCCAGCCGCGGACCGCCGCCAGCGCCGACGCGACGAAGGCCGCGGTGTCGATGCCTGCCGGCGGTGCGCACGCATCGTCGCTTCGCGGCACCGCCGCCGACACCAGACCTTCGACATCGATCACCGCATCGACACAGACCACAACCGGGTCCAGACGCAGCGGCAACCGGTCTTCCGGATAGACCGGCAGCGTGGCGCTGTCGGGATTGGGGTGGATGAAGCGCTGATGGCGTACGGCGTCCATGCGCCGGGTATCCGCGGCCGGCGCGATCAAGGCGGCACCCACGGCGCCTTGTGCAGGCGGTTCGGGTATCGCGGCGGGTGGCGAGGACGCGCAGCCCGCGACGCTGGCGACCAGCGCGAGCGCAAATGCCCGCCGCATCACGGGGCGCTTCCGCCGTCCGGCACGAGCGCCAGCGCATCGGGTTCGCGGCCGGTCGTCCAGTGATCGACGACACGCCACCGGTCGGTATCGACCACGGCGATGCGATCCGCGCCGCTGATTGCGACATACGCGCGAGGCCGCGCGGGGTCGACGACCACGCCGATCGGCAACGGCCCGCTGCCGAGCAGCGTGTCGTGCAGCGCCGCATCGGTGGGCGCGAGCGCAACCGTCTCGACCGGCTGGCGCGTCGCCACGTCGAACACCGACAGCGTCGCCGCCTTCGCATTGGTCACCAGCGCGTGGCGGCCATCGGGCGTGAACACGACTCGGATCGGAAACCCCGCGCTCGGCAATGTGGCCCGAATTTCGAGCGACTCCGGATCATGCACGGTGACGGTATCGTCGGCGCGATTGGTGACCCAGACCGTGCCATCGGGCGCCAAGGCGATGCCTTCGGCGCCGGCGCCGGCCGGTCGTTCCGCAGTCGCGCGCATGGTCGCGACGTCCACGCGCACCAGGGTGCCCGCGCGGATCTTGCTGACATAGGCGACCGCGCCGTTGCGCGAAACCGCGACCATGTGGCCGATGCCCTCGCCCACGTCGGCGACACCGGTGACCGCGCCGCGCGCGACATCCACGCGCAGCAGCCTGCCGCTGGATTCAGTGGTGACCAGGGCAGTTCCATCCGCGAGCAATTGCAGGCCGTGAGGCCGTCCATGCGTGCCGAGGTCGATCGTGCGCGTCGATCCGTCGCCCAGATCGATCGCCGTCAGACTATACGCGGCGTCCTGGTGCCCGTAGGTGGTCACGACGGCCGTGCGGCCGTCGCGGGTCACCGCGATCTCGTGCGGCGCCGGCCCGGCCGCGTACGCCGCGCGACGCTCGCCGCTCCCGGCATCGAGCGACCAGACCGTGTCGGCCGACTTGTTGCCGACCAGCAGACGCGGCGCGCCGTGCACGGCGGCCACGACGCTCGACAGCGCCATGCAGAGCAGCAGGCGCCTCATGCGTCGGTCCCTCGCGTCGTCTCCGGGTGCAGCCAGCCGGCATCGCCATCGGCGTAGCGCTCGTGCTTCCAGATCGGCACGCGGTCCTTGATCTCGTCGATGATCCAGCGGCAGGCATCGAACGCGGCGCCGCGATGCGCGGCGGTCACGCCGACCCACACCGCCATGTCGCCGATCGCCAGGTCGCCGATGCGGTGCACGCACAGTGCGCCGCACAGATCGAACTTCGCGCGTGCCTCGGCGATGACCTGGGCACCCTCGGCCTCGGCCAGCGCGACATAGGATTCGTACCGCAGCCCGTGCACCGGACGGCCCTCGTTGTGGTTGCGCACCCAGCCTTCGAAACTGGCGAACGCGCCGGCGCGGTCGTGCTGCGCGCGGCGGCGCAGCGGTGCCAGATCGACGGGCGCATCGGCCAACCAGAAATCGCGAGTGTCCATCTCAGCCTCCGCTGACCGGGGGAATGAAAGCGATCTCGCTGCCCGCACGCACCGGATCGGTCCAGCGCGCGAACGCGCCATCGACCGCGACGCGCAGGCGCTCGACCGGCAACACGAACCCGTGCCGCGCCTGCACCTCGGCGTAGAGCGCGCGCAGATCGACCGCCTCCGTCGTCCACGCTTCTCCGCCCTGCCCGGCTGCGTCGCGCAGGCTGGCGAAATACAGCAGATGCACCGTGCTCATGCGGCGCTCCCGTCGATCGTGCCGACATCGCGCTTGCCGCCGCGTTTGCCGACCAGCTTGGCCGGACCCAGCACGATGGCGTGCGACAGCGCCTTGCACATGTCGTAGACCGTGAGCGCAGCGACGGTCGCGCCGGTCAGCGCTTCCATCTCGACGCCGGTCCGGTGCGTCGTCTTCACCATGCACTCGATGCGCAGCTCGCGCTCGGCGTGCCAGTCGATCGCGATGCGGATGCCGTCGATCGGCAGCGGATGGCAGAACGGAATCAACTCGTGGGTGCGCTTGACCGCCATGGTGCCGGCGATGACCGCGGTGTCGACGATGCCGCCCTTGGCGCTCTTCAGACCATTGGCGCGCAACTGCGCGGCGACATCGGCGGGAAAGCGGACACGGCACTCGGCGCTGGCGACACGCGCGGTCGTGGCCTTGCCGGACACGTCGACCATGGTCGGGCGGCCGGTGGCGTCGAGGTGGGTCAGCGTGCGAGGCGGCTTGGATGAACTGCGGGGCATTGGGACTCGGCGCGACGAAGCGGATTTCAGATGGTACCGGCCCCGGTGTCAGGCGTCCCTTGATGGAAGACCATCCGCCACCGGCCATCGGTTTCGCGCCGCCACCACGAGCTGCGCAAGGAACGGCGCGTGTCGCCATCTGTGACTCGCACAGCGGCATAGACCAGGCGGACGATGTCTTCCGACACACGATGCACGCGCATCGTCTCGACCTCGAACACCACGCCCGATTCGTCGGGTAACCGCGTCACCACATTCGACTTGCCGAAGGCGGCGCCGGACGCGCCAATCTCCATGAAATCCTCAGCGATCAGCGCGTCCAACCGCGATGCGTCGGCGCGTACAGAAGGATCGAGCAGCGCACGCTCCAAGGATTCGAGATGCGCATGCAGCGCGGCAGCATCCACGGGTCAGCCTCCGACAAGGAACATCTCCACATGCTTGCGCGGCGCGCTCGCGCTGCCGCGCAGCTCGCTGTAGCGATCGCCGCGCCGCGACCACAGGTCGGCCAGACGCGAGGAAAACGCCGCCTCGCCTTCGCCCAGCCAGTCGCGCATCGGCTGGCCGAGGCCGGAGAACAGGCAGGTGTAGAGGCTGCCGTCCGCCGACACACGGGCGCGCTGACAGTCGCCGCAGAACGGTGCGGTGACGGAACTGATGAAGCCGATCTCGCCTGCACCGTCGGCGTAGGCGTGCCGCTCGGCGACTTCACCGCGGTAGTTCGCATCCAATGCACGCAGCGGCCAGCGCGCGTCGATGCAGGCATGCAATTCGTGCGAGGGCACGACGCGGGCGCGGTCCCAGCCGTTGCAGGTGCCGACGTCCATGTATTCGATGAACCGCAGCACGTGGCCGCTGCCGCGGAAATGCGCGGCCATGCGCTCGACCTCGTGGTCGTTGACGCCGCGCTGTACGACGCAGTTGAACTTGATGCCGCGGAACCCTGCGGCCTCTGCTGCGGCGATGCCGGCCAGCACGGCGTCGATGTCGCCGCGTTCGCCCGACAGCCTGCGGAACAGCGCAGGGTCGAGCGCATCGAGGCTGATCGTCAGCCGTTGCAGCCCGGCATCGCGCAGCGCCTGCGCGTGCCGCGCGAGCAGCGAGGCATTGGTGGTCATCGCCAGATCGGTGATGCCCGGAATCTTCGCAAGCCGCTCGACCAGCGCCGGCAGCCCCTTGCGCAGCAGCGGCTCACCACCGGTCAGGCGCAGCTTGTGCATGCCCAGCCGGGCGAAGCCGCGCACCAGCGTCTCGATCTCGTCGAAGGACAGGCGCCCGGCCTGATCGAAGCCGTAGTCGTCGGGTACGCGATCGGCCGGCATGCAGTAGCCGCAGCGGAAATTGCAGGCTTCGATCACCGACAGCCGCAGGTCGTGCAGCGGACGGCCGAGCCGGTCCAGCGGGGTCTGCGGCAGTTGCGGCAAGGCGCTCATGGCCGATCATCCTGCACCACAGGCGCTGCACGCAGCGCGAATGTCTGGCCCGGCCGGGCGATCCGGTGACCGCGGGCTTCGAGCGCGGCGCCGTCAGCCTCGGAGGCGTAGTGGTACAGCACGCAGCGCGCCAGCAGATCGGCGGCGTACTCGCGCTCGAGATCGTCGATGCCGCTGTGCGAGGGATTGCCGTGCAGGCCGCAGTCGTGCGCGACCAGTTCGTCGCGATCGGCGAAGCGCGCCAGCATTTCCGGAATCGGCCGCGTGTCGCCGCTCCACACCAGGCTGCCGGGCAGGCGCAGGCCGTAGGCGGTCTCGGGCCAGTGGTGGCGCGCCGGGAACACCTCCAGGCGCACGCCCTCGTGCCAGAACGCGTCGCCGACCGGAATCAGCCGGAACGCGTCCCAGAAGTTGGCGCCGCCTTCGGCCAGCACGTTCGGATAATCACCGACGCGCCGGTGCAGCAGCGGCACCACCGTCGCCGGCACGTAGACCGGCATGCGGCCGCGTCGCGCGGGGTCGAAGTAGCGATCGACGAACAGGCGCTCGAAACCGGCGACGTGGTCGAGATGCACGTGGGTCACGAACAGCGCCCGCGGCGCTTGTCCGTAGTGATCGAGATAGGCGGTCAGGCCTTCGCCGCCGCAGTCGATGGTCAGCCACGGTGCGCCGTCGCGTTCGATCGTCGCCATCGGCGAGCCCAGCGACACCGCCGACGCGCTGCCCACGCCCTGGAAGCGCAAGGCCCAGTCCATCAGGTGCCCCGGCTCCACAGCGCATCGTAGGACCGGCGCAGCCGTGCGAAATCCTCTTCGACCGCGGCCACGTCGCGCGTGCCGCGCAGCTTGAGCATCGAACGCTTGAGCCGCGCGAGATTGCCTTCGCGCCAGCGGGTTTCGGGAATGCGCAGGCGGCCGCGATCGAAATCGATCAGCCAGCCTTTGCCGACGCCGTCGAATAGGATGTTGTGCGCGTTGAGATCGGCGTGATCCAGCCCGTTGCGGTGGAAGCGCGCGATCAGGCGCCCGGTCTGTTCCAGCGGCGCGTCGGCAGGCGCATCGGCCATGTGATCGGCCAGCGAGCGCACGTCGGGCAGACGCTCCATCAGGATCCAGGCGCGATAGCCGGGACCGCGACGCAGATAGCTCGCCGCGATCGGCTGCGGCACCGGCAGGTCGCGGCGCAGCAGTTCGCGCAACAGACGGAACTCCACGAAGCTGCGCACGTGCCGCGTACCGCGCCACAGGTGCAGATCCCGATTGAAGTGACCCACCATGCCGCCACGCAGGTACTGGCGCAGCACGCAGGGTCCGTGGGTCGCGTCGATGAACCACGCACCGCCGCGACCGCTGCCGTCGACCCGCTGCGCGCGCTCGCCCCACTGCGCCGGGTCGAACCAGCGCGGATCGGCTTGCCGCAGTTGCGTGCCGTCGAACAGAATGGCGCCGTACTCTCCCGCGCGCCCGCCCACGGAAGCGCCCGCCGGTATCGGCGTCAGGCTCTCGGCGGGATCGAATCTGTTCATCGCCGCGAGTCTATCAAGCCTTGACGCCCGTCCCGCCCGCTTCCGACACCCCGTCACGATCCGCCGCACCGCGATCGATCTGCCTGCTGCGCCTGTCCGCGCTGGGCGACGTGACCCACGTGCTGCCACTGATCCGCACCCTGCGCTCGGCGTGGCCGCAGGTCGCACTGACCTGGGTCATCGGCAAGGGCGAGCATCGCCTGCTCGACGGGCTGACAGGCGTCGACTTCGTGGTCTACGACAAGAAGACCGGCATCGCCGGCATGCGCGCCGTGCGCCGTGAACTGAAGGCCCGGCTGGGCGCCGCGGGACGCTTCGATGCGCTGCTGCAGATGCAGGTCGCCGCGCGCGCCAATCTGCTGTCGGCCTTCATTCCCGCGCGCATGCGCGTGGGCTACGACGCCGCACGGTCGAAGGACCTGCATGGCCTCTTCATCAACACGCGCATTCCCGACCGCCCGGGCATCCATGTGCTCGATGCGCTCGGCAGTTTCAGCGAGCCGCTCGGCCTGCGGCAGGAGACGGTGTCCTGGGCCGACATGCCGGTGCCGGCCGACGCCTTCGACTGGGCAGGCGCGCAATGGCCCGACGACGGCCGGCCGGTGCTGATGATCTCGCCGTGCTCGAGCCACGTGCGCCGCAACTGGTATCCCGACCGTTATGCCGCGCTGGCCGACCATGCCGCCGATGCCGGCTGGCGCATCGTGCTGTGCGGAGGCCGCAGCGAGCTGGAGCGGCAGACCACCGATGCCATCCTCGCCGCCATGCGCCACGACGCGCTGGACCTCGTGGGCAAGGACACGCTCAAGCAGTTGCCTGCCCTGCTCGCGCGCGCGCAGCTGCTGGTCACGCCCGACTCCGGCCCGATGCACATCGCCAACGTGATGGGGACGAAAGTATTGGGCCTGCACGCGGCCAGCAATCCCGAGCGCAGCGGCCCCTACTCCGACCGCCGTTTCTGCGTGGACCGCTACGACGATGCCGCGCGCCGCTTCCTCGGCAAGCCGGCGTCCGCGCTCAAGTGGGGCACCAAGATCGAATTCGACGACGTCATGTCGCTGGTGACGGTGGACGACGCGATCGCCGCCTTCGAACGTCGCCGCGTCGACCCCACCCACGCCTGATGGAGCATGACTGATGGATCCGATCGTCGCCGGCCTGCTCGCCACCCTCGTCGGCGCGATCGTCGGCGGCGCCGTCAGTTTCCTGCTCAACCGGCAGCTGCATGCGCAGCAGCTCGAGCGCCTGCGTGCCGAGCACAAGACCGAATTCGCCGCCGAAGACACCGCGCGGCACTTCCTCGGCCATCGCGGCTACACCGACCGCTCCTTCGAAGTGCTGCGCAAGCATCTGGGCGGCTTCGAGGACGACGAACTCCGCCGCATCCTCGTCCGCGCCGGCGCGGTGCGCACGTTCCGCGACGACGGCAGCGAGTGGTGGCGGCTGCTCAGCCGCATGGACGAGTACATCGAGCAGAAGACGCGCCGCGCGGAGGCAGCCGGTGCGGATTGAATCTCAAGACGCTGTCTGAGATTCGTCTTTCCCGCGAAGCGGCAAGCGCGCTTCAACAGCCGGACGGCCGGTCATTCCGTGCCTGCGCGTCCAAGCACGCGAAGCCGCCGGATTCCCGCCTTCGCGGGAATGACGAGCCGGACTCAGGGCGCAGGACGACCGCCGCGATAGTCGGCGTACGACTTCTCTTCGACGTAGGCCGAGCCGAGCGCCACGTTGATCGCCTTCTTGATGCGCGCGCGCTCGTCGTTCTGGATGTAGACGCTGCGGGCGAGCTCGATGAAATCCTCGCCGAATTCGCCAGCGCGCTCCTTGACCCGCACCGCGTCCTCGATGTCCCACAGGCGCTCGTTGACCGCCTTGAGTTCGGCGCGCAGGCGCACGATGTCATGACCGGCGGCCGGATGCGCCATCCACGTCTGCTCCAGCGCACTGAGCTCGGTGCGGACGTTGGCCAGCTTGGCGGGGTCGTCCATCCGCTCGGACTTGATCTGCAGGATCGACAGCTTGTCGAGCAGTTCGCCGAACGAGACGGGCACGGAGATTTCGGACATGGACGGCGCCGCGGGGGATGAACGGGCCGGCCAGTGTAACGCCCCGCTTGTCGACCACGCGGAGCGCCCGTATGATTGCGCCCCCGGACGCCGCGAGGCACCGGGAACCATCTGGAGAGGTGGCAGAGCGGTTGAATGTACCTGACTCGAAATCAGGCAGGCGTTTATAGCGCCTCGGGGGTTCGAATCCCCCCCTCTCCGCCAGATTCGCAAACGCCCCGAAAGGGGCGTTTTGCGTTTCTGGCGGAGAGAGGGGGATGGAGAACACCCGCGGGTTCGACGGATTCGCCGGGAGCGAATCCGGACAGCCGAATGGCTGGCCCCGGAAGCGCGCAGCGCTGGAGGGGTGAGGCCCATGGATGGGCCGAACAATCCCCGCAGGAGCTGTCACAGCCCGGGTGTTCGAGAACCAGAATCAAAATGGGCCCCAGCTTCCGCTGGGGCGACGACTGACAGTGATCGGCGCAAACAACATCGTCTCTACAGCACGACGCTCGCCTTCATATGCCGCCTGCGGCATCGATACGATCCAATCAGGTCGGCTACCGCCCCACCGATGCACCACGTCCACCACCCATGCCCTATGCTCGTGAACGGGTCCGCCGTCACAATACCGAATGCGCCTCACCACTTCGCCAACGACGTCCCGCACCCTGCGTTCGTACCGCCACGGATCCGCACTGGCCGCCGCCACCGCAGCGCCGCGTTGTCCGCGACGACACCCCCAGCCCGGCTTCGCCAGGGGAATCGCATGATCGAGTTCGGCCATCTGACGCACGTGGGTCTGCGCCGTGACCTCAACGAGGACACGTATTACGGCGACAGCGAACTCGGGCTGTGGCTGGTTGCCGACGGCATGGGCGGCCACGAGTACGGCGAGGTCGCCAGTGCGCTCGCGCGCGAGACCATCGTCCGCGAGATCCGCCAGGGCACCGCCCTGCCCCAGGCGATCCGGATCGCCGACGAAGAGATCATCCGCGCCTCGCGCAAGCGCAACGACAGCCTGCCGATGGGCACCACCGTCGTCGCTGCGCGGGTGACCGGCAACCGGTTCGAAGTGGCGTGGGTCGGCGACAGCCGGGTCTACCTGTGGCGCGACGACAAGCTCGCGCAGCTGTCGCAGGACCACAGTTACGTGCAGGAACTCATCGCCCAGGGCGCGATCAGCGTCGACCAGGCGCGCAGCCATCCGCATCGCAACGTGGTCACCCAGGCGCTGGGCGTCACCGACCCGCAGACGCTCAATGTCGAGACCCTCTCGGGTGAACTCTCGCCAGGCACCCAGCTGCTGCTGTGCAGCGACGGCCTGACCGAGGAAGTCGACGACCGCGCGATCTCGCGCGTGCTGGCGCACACCGAATGCAGCGCGCAGGAATGCGTGGACGGACTGGTGGCCGCCGCGCTCGACGGCGGCGGCTCGGACAACGTCACCGTGATCCTGATCCGCCGGCACTGAGACCCGGTTTCAGCCGGCGGCACAGGCGCTCAGGCCGGCTCGGCCTCCGGCGCCGGATCCCACAGGCACACGCCCGCCTTCTTGCGGATTGCCTCGACGCGTGCGAGATGCGCGACGAGGTCGTCGGTCGGGACCCGCAGCGACGGCCGCGCGCCGGTCGGCGTCGCCAGCACGACATGACGCGTCGCGTGCTCGGCGGTTTCCATCGCACCGAAGCCGATCTCGTGCTGGCCGGCGGTCAGTGCGAGATAGACCTCCGCCAGCAACTGGGCATCGAGCAGCGCGCCGTGCAGCTGGCGATGCGCATTGTCGACACCGAGCCGCTTGCACAGTGCGTCGAGCGAATTGCGCTGTCCGGGATAGCGCTGGCGCGCGAGCAGCAGCGAATCCTCCACGGTGACGCGCTGCTTGAGGCTGCCGTAGGCCGGCCCTAGCAGCGACAGCTCGTGGTCGAGGAAGCCGACGTCGAAGGCCGCGTTGTGGATGATCAGCTCGGCGCCGTCGACGAAATCGAGGAACGCGTCGGCGATCTCGGCGAACGACGGCTTGTCGGCTAGGAACTCCAGGCTCAAGCCGGTAACCTCGGCCGCGCCCTGTTCGAAGTCGCGGTCGGGCTTGATGTACTGGTGGTAGGTGCGGCCGCTCGGCCGGCGCTCCACCAGTTCCACGCAGCCGATTTCGACGACGCGGTTGCCCTTCTTCCATTCCAGGCCGGTGGTTTCGGTATCGAGGACAATCTGGCGCATGCGTGGTCCCCTCAGGCAGCCGCGGTGCGCTGTTCGCGCGCGGCGGCACTGGCGAGCGCGTCGACGCGCTCGTTTTCCGGATGGCCCGAGTGGCCCTTCACCCAACGCCAGTCGATGGTGTGGCGCTCGCAGGCGAGCTGCAGACGCTGCCACAGGTCCTGGTTCTTGACCGCGCCGCCGCCGGCGGTCTTCCAGCCGCGCTTGACCCAGTTGCGCAACCATTCGGTGATGCCCTGGCGGACGTATTGCGAATCGGTGTGCAGCACGACTTCGCAGGGCTCGGTCAGCGCCTCGAGCGCGGCGATCGCGCCCATCAGTTCCATGCGGTTGTTGGTGGTCAGCGGCTCGCCGCCCGACAGCTCGCGCTCGGTGGCCTTGTAGCGCAGCAGCGCACCCCAGCCGCCGGGGCCGGGATTGCCGAGGCAGGCGCCATCGGTATAGATCTCGATCGACTTCATCAGTGTTCCGGAAAAACGGGTCAGGCCGCCGGCGCGGCGGCCGGCAGACGCAAGGCGGGGCGGCTGCGCAGCGGGGTCAACGGCAGGTGGCGCTTCTGCCCGCGCAGCGCGTAGGCCGCGCGCACGCCCGGGCCGTCCTGCACCTCGGCGACCGCCTGCATCCGCCAGCTGGGGCCCACGCCGCGCGACACCGCATCGGGTGCGAGCCCGGCTTCGCGCATGCGCCGACGCCAGGTCAGCGGCTCGGCACTGGCGATGCCGGTGCCGCGCCAACGCCAGCGGTAGGGCGTCAGCGGATTGAGCACCAGCATCCACAGGTGACCGCCGGGCGCGAGCACGCGGGCAGCTTCCTCCAGCAGGCCGAGCGTGTCGCCGCGTCCGCCGATGACGTGCTGCAGCACCACCGCGCCGAAGGCCTCGCTGGGCAGCGGCAGCGGCGAGGCGCAATGCACCGGGCCTTCGAGCCGGTCGCCCCGTCGCACCAGACACAGGCCTCGGCCTTCGACCTGCGCATCGGGCGTCCTCGGTGCGCACCACAGCCAGGGCAGTCCGGGATGCGAGCCGAGCGCCTCGGCCACCAGCGCGTGCTCGCTGTCGAGGATCGCGCGGCCTGCAGGCGTTTCGAACCAGTCGCGGGCGATGCCGGGTTGACCGGCCGGGGAAATCGCGGGCATGGTCGGCATTGTAATGGCATCCAGCCGCCGGACCCGAGACCCATGCGACTGCAGCCATTGCCCGCGTTCGAGGACAACTACATCTGGACGCTGTCCGATGCCGATGGCCACGCCGTCGTCGTCGATCCCGGCGAGGCCGGGCCGGTCTTGGCCGCGGCCGATGCAGGCCTGCGACCCGCCGCGCTGCTGCTGACCCATCATCACGACGACCACATCGGGGGCGTCGACGCGCTGCTGGCACGTTGGCCCGGTCTGCCGGTCTTCGCACCGGACGACGCGCGCATCTCGCAGGCGACAGCGCGCGTCGGGGATGGCGATACGGTCGAAACCGGCGGCTGGCGCCTCGAGGTCCTGGCGGTTCCGGGCCACACGCGCAGCCACATCGCCTTCCACGGACATGGGCATCTGTTCAGCGGGGACGCGCTGTTCAGCCTCGGCTGTGGGCGCATGTTCGAAGGTACCGCCCCCCAGATGCTGGACTCGCTGGACCGGATGGCGGCCCTGCCGCCCGGTACACTGGTCTGCTGCGGCCACGAGTACAGCCGCGCCAACGCCGCCTTCGCGCGCGCGGTGGACCCCGACAACGCGGCGCTCCGGCGTCGCGAACAGGAGATCCTCGACATGCGCAGCATTTCGCGCCCCACCCTGCCCGTCGCGCTCGCCAGCGAGCTGGCGTGCAACCCCTTCCTCCGCGTCGACGAGGCCGCCGTGCGCGCCGCCGTCGAGCGCCACGCCGGGACGGTCCTGGCCGATCGCGTGGACGTCTTCGCCGCGTTGCGGCGCTGGAAAGACGGCTTCCGCGCATGAGGCCGGGGCGCAGGACCCGGTTGGCGGCAGCACTGTTGGCATTCGCGACACCCGGCACGGCCGTGTACGCGAGCGACGCCCCTTCGACCGGTCCGGCCGCGTCGCTGGTGCCGGCAAGCTTCGAAGCGGCCGCCGCGACGCCGGCGGTCACCCGCAACGGCCAGGACGTCTACAACCGCTTTCTCGACGGCCTGGCCGAACCCGAATGCAGCGCCGGCGACAGTGACCGTTGGCGGTCCCACTTCGGCCATGTGCCGCGCCAGCTCGCCTCGCGCGGCACCGACGTCCTGCCGCTGTTCGCCTATGTGGTCGAGGAAGTCCGCGCCCAGAACCTGCCGACGGAATTCGCGCTGATCCCCTTCGTCGAGAGCGGTTACCGCCCCGGCGCGCGCAGCGCATCGGGTCCGGCGGGCCTGTGGCAGTTCATCGCGGTGACCGCGCGCAACCACGACATCCCGATCCGTCCGGGCTACGACGGACGCCTGTCGCCGGCCGATTCGACCCGCGCGGCGGTGCGCTACCTCAAGACCCTGCACGGCATGTTCGCCGGCGACTGGCGCCTGGCGGTGATGGCCTACAACGCGGGCGAATATCGCGTGTTCGGCGCGCTCAAGCGCGCCGGACAGGAAGCGCGCAACGCCACGCCCGACACGTTGCCGATGCCGCAGCTCACGCATGCCTACGTGCGCAAGCTGCATGCACTGTCGTGCCTGATCAAGGAGGCCGGCGCAGGCGAGAGCTGGATGGCGGCGATGGACCGCGAAGTCCCGGCGTTGACCGCGATTCCGGTGCCGGACGGCATTCGCGATCTCGACACGCTGGCCGTTCGCCACGAGACCGATGCCGCGCGTCTGAAGCGGCTCAATCCTGCCCACGCCGACGGACGCCTGGCGCGCATCGGCCAGCCGGTGACGCTGCTGGTGCCGCAGGCCGCGGCCGCGCCGCCGGTGTTCATGGCCGAGGCGCCGCCCGACATCGACCCGCCTGCACCGGGCAACGGCGTCGCCGCGGCGCTGCAGGCCGCGGCGCGTCGGGTCCACACGGTCGCGCGTGGCGAGTCCCCTTGGTCGATCGCGAAGCGCTACGGCCTGAGCACCTCGGAACTGCTCACGCGCAATGCGCTCGACGCGCGCAGCGTGCTGCGACCGGGCATGGAGCTGCTGATCGACGAGCGTTGAGCGCGTCGCGACGGCCGCCGCGCCCATAAAAAAAGCCCGGCATCCGCCGGGCTTTTTCGTGCCACTCGAAGCGCGCTTACAGACGCGCTTCGTTGACCGTGATCTTCATCGTGCGGCGCAGGCTGCGCTGCAGGACTTCGGCATCCTCGTTGCCGAGCAGGCTGCCGAGCTGCTGACGCAGCATCGCGCGTTCCTGCTCCGGCGCTTCGTCAGGATTGCCCGGCTCGACCTTGGTCACCGCGAAGACGACCGCGCTGCCGTCGTTCATCATGACCTTGCCCGGCGTCGGCTTGTCGGCCGTCGGGGGCGCGGCGCGGAAATAGGCCTGGTTGGCGGTCGCATCCGGCACCGGCGCACCACGCGGAATACCCGGCACGTCCTGGGCCTGCAACGAACGCTCGCCGGCCAGCGCCTGCAGCGTCTTGCCACCGGCCAGCTCGGCCACCATCGCATCGGCCGCGGCCTCCGCCTGCTTGCGGGCGCGGTCGGCACGCACTTCGGCGATCACGCGTTCGCGCACCTGCTCCAGCGGCTGCGCGCGCTCGGGCGTGTGACTGGTGACGCGGATGAACACCGTATGGTTCGGCGCGATCTCGATCGGATCGCTGACCGTGCCGTCCTGCGTCAGCGCTTCGGAGAACGCCACCTGCACAACCGCATTGTTGGCCGCGATGCCGCTGCCGGCGCCACGCGCGAACGGCGCGATGGTCTGGATCTGCACGCCACCGGCAGCCGCTGCGGGTTCGAGCGACATCGGGTTCTTGTTGATCTCGTCGACGACGCGACCGACCTGTTCGTTGTAGGCGCGCGAGCCGTCGCCTTCGCGCACTTCCTTTTCCATGTCGGCGCGGACGTCTTCGAACGCGACCGGCTTGCCGGCATCGACCTCGCGCAGCTGCAGCACGTGCCAGCCGAAATCGGTGCGCACCGGCGCGCTGACGGCGCCGGCCTGCATGCCGAACAGCGCGTCCTCGAACGGGCCGGCCATCATGCCCTTCTCCACCCAGCCCAGATCGCCGCCGCCGTCCTTGGAACCCGGATCGTCGGAGTTCTCGCGGGCCAGCGCGGCGAAATCGGCGCCCGGCGCCTGCGCTTTCGCGGCGATGTCGGCGGCCTTCTTCTGTGCGGCCTGCTGCGCGGCCTCGTCGGCACCCGCTGGCACTTCGACCAGGATGTGCGACGCCAGACGACGTTCGGCAGTCGCGAAGCGCGACTTCACCTGCTCGAAGTGCGCACGCGCTTCGGCCTCGTCGACCGGCGTATCGGCAGCGACCTCGTTCGAGCGCAGCTCGATGTATTCCAGCGCGACTTTCTCCGGCTCGCGATAGCGCGCGGCGTTCGAGGTGTACCAGGCCTGCTGGTCGGCGTCGGACACCGGCGCCGTATCGACCGCCGGCGGCGGCACGACGACGAAGCTCACGTCGCGACGCTCACCGAGCAGGCGCATCAGGCGCGCGGATTCGCCATTGGTGACGAACGCGGTCTCGGCGATCGCCTGCGGCACCAGGGCCCGCTGCAGATCGACGCGCAGGCTTTCCTGGAAATCACGGGGCGTCTGCGGCGTGCGCGAGGACTGCAGCGCCATCTGGTAGCGCTGCGGGTCGAAGCGACCCTCGACCTGGAAGGCCGGGATCGAACGGATGATCTCCTGCACCTGCGCATCGCCGACGACGATCTTCGCGCGGTCGGCGGCAACGCCGAGCACGGCACGGTCGATCAGCTGCTCGAGCACTTCGCGCTTGCTCTCCATCGTTTCGAACGCGCGCGCATCGAAGGCTTCGCCTTCCTGCTCGCGGCGCTGCTCACGCGTCGCATCGAAGGCCTGGCGGAACTCGTCGGCGCTGACTTCGGTCGAGGTCCACGCGAACTTGCGCACCAGCCACCAGTCCGGCGCGGACTGCCACCACTTCGGCGGCGACTCGACCTTGGCCGCATAGTCTGCGTTGTTCTGGAACAGGTACTGCTCCATCCCGAAGAACGCGAAGGGGACCGCGAGCACCGCCACGATGGCGATGGCGATCCAACCACTGGTCTTTTCTCGAAGCGCTTGCAGCATGGGTCGGGACACGGGGATGGCGAGCCGCCCAGTGTACCCATAAGCCCGCGCCCGCGCAGGCCGGCGGGCCCCGCACAGCGCTTCGCAGCGCCGCTCGAACCTGTTCAGTCGCAGTCCGGAATGCGGTCGTAATCGCCATGGGGATCGCGTACCATGCGCGCCTGACCGGAATCCGCGTCAGGGCGTGCAGCGCGGTGCGCTGCGGTCCCGACGATCCAGACGTACGACACGTCGCTATCTCAAGAAGAAGAGGAATTCACTGATGGCAAACCTCACCAAGTCCGACATCATCGCTTCGGTCGCCGAGAAGTCCGGCCTGTCGCGCGCCGACGCCGGCCGTGCCGTCGACGGCCTGCTCGACACCATCACCGAGGCGCTGAAGAACGGCGACGCGGCGAACTTCGTCGGCTTCGGTTCGTTCGTTGCCCGTCCGCGCGCCGCGCGCACCGGTCTGAACCCGCAGACCAAGGAACAGATCCAGATCCCGGCCTCGACCGTGCCTGCATTCAAGGCTGGCAAGGCGCTCAAGGATGCGGTAAAGTAAGCGGCTCGATTGTTCCGCATGGGTGCTTAGCTCAGCGGTAGAGCGTCTCCTTTACACGGAGAGGGTCGGGGGTTCGAAACCCTCAGCACCCACCACAGAGTTCAAAAGCGCGGAGCGGTAGTTCAGTTGGTTAGAATGCTGGCCTGTCACGCCGGAGGTCGCGGGTTCGAGTCCCGTCCGCTCCGCCAGTTATAAACAGAGAACCCCGCAGCGATGCGGGGTTTTTTGTTGCCTGCGATTTTCGTGAAGGTCATCGCCTCGCCCGATGACGATGCGGACGCATTGGCAGCTGCACAAAGCGGTCGAAGCGTCGGCTGCCGCGTGCCACGAAGCGCGAGCGCCGGTGCCCGATGACGCCTCTGCTTTCGGACCTCGTGCTCTGCCCGTTGGGCGGGTGCGCATCCCGGCAACCTGCGGTCGCAGGTAGATGGGAATTCTCGCGGTGCTGAAATCGCGCGCGCCCCACATGCCAGACGCATCGCGCGTTTACATCACCGCGCGTCACGGAATGCATCGGTCGGAGCGGCCTCGGTCGCAGCGCTGCGCGCCGCGGACAGCGTGGATCACGGAAGGCCCGGAGCAGGCGTTCGACACGCGTTTCGCGCACGATGAAAAAAAGTGCTCGCACCCTCTTCCCAAGCTCCGAAATCCATGTAGAATCTCGCGCCTCGGAGCGGTAGTTCAGTTGGTTAGAATGCTGGCCTGTCACGCCGGAGGTCGCGGGTTCGAGTCCCGTCCGCTCCGCCAGTTGTAGCGAAAACCCCTGCAGAAATGCAGGGGTTTTTCGTTTGTACGCTGGCTGCTGCGGAAGCGCGATGCGTCAGCGGCAATCGCCGGCATGCACGAACGCGAGATCCTCGAAGTCGTAGCTAAAGTCCGCGTCCGGATCGACCTTCGCCATGTGCAGCGTCGGGGCGTCGCCATGGCGTCTCGACGGCAGCAGCCATGCATCGACGTCGACATCCGCCTCGCGCCATCGCACCTGCAGGCGCTCGCCGACGGCGACCACGTCGCCGTGCAGCTTCGGCGAGCGCTCCGATGCGAAGACGGTCGCCTCGCCCTGCCGGCAGATCGTGACGTCACCGAACCAGGGATCGCGCCAACGTCCCAGCACGTGCGCGAGCCGCCGCGGTGTCGGCGCGCTGGACCTGCCGCGCAACAACGGCGTCGGGTCGCCCTGCACCGCACGCTCAGACGCAAGCAGCGATGCGTAATGCGAGACGTCGTGCACGCCGTTGCTCGCAGTGAACTGCTTGACCAGCGCCTGCATCAGGACCGTGCGCGCCTCGTCGGCGTCGCCGTTGATCAGTACGACGATGCCGACGCCGCGCTCGGGCAGCAGCGTCAGTGCCGAATACATGCCCTTGAGCGTGCCGGTGTGCGAGACCTTCGCGGTGCCGTCGACATCGGTCAGACGCCAGCCGTAGCCGTAGGCGGAAAAATGGCTGCGATCCCATTCGCGCATGCGCGCCGTCAGGGGCATCGGCATGTGCGCGGTCCACATGGCATCGCGTTGCGTCCGCGACAACCAGGGCGCGCTGCCTTGCGACGCGTCCGGCTCGAGCCAGACCTGCGCCCAGCGCAGCATGTCGTCCAGACTGCAGCGCAGGCCGCCGGCGGCCATCATCGGCTCGTCGGGAATCGTCGCCTCGTCAGCCCGCACCACGACATGGCGGCCATCGATGCGCGCATGCGGCTGGGCGACGTTGCCCACCGCGTCACGCTGCCAGCTGCCGGCCTGGCAACGGGTCATGCCGAGCGGTGCGAAGACCTCGCGCCGGACCAGTGCATCGAAGGGCACGCCGGCCACCGCCGCGGCGACTTCGCCGGCCACGATGTACAGCGAGTTGTCGTAGGCGTAGCGCGAGCGAAAGCTCCAGCGCGGCTGCAGGTGGCGCAGCCCTTCGATGACCTGCGCGCGCGTGAACCGGTTCGGAGACGGCCACAGCATCAGATCGCCCGCACCGGGCCCGAGGCCGCTGTTGTGGATCAGCAGGTCGCGTACCTGCATCTCGCGCGTGACCCAGTCGTCGGCCATGCGGAAGCCGGGCAGATGGCGCACGACCGGATCGTCCCAGCGCAGCAGGCCCGCATCGACCTGGCGCGCGAGCACCGCCGCGGTCATCGCCTTGCTGTTGGACGCGATCTTGAACAGCGTGTCCGCATCGATCGGCTCGCCCTGCCCCGCGCGCAGTTCGCCACGCGCATGCCGCAGCACGACCTCGCCGTCGACGACCACGCCGACCGCGACGCCCGGCAGGTCGTAGCGCGCGACCGCGTCGTCGACGAGTGCGGCGAGTCCCGCCGGATCGACGCGCTCGGTGCCGGCCGCCTGCCCTGCCAACGCGAGACAGGCGATCGAGACCCAGCGCGCGATGCGTCGCGACACGTCGTCAGAAATCGAAGGTGATGTTGGCGAACACCTGCCGTCCGATCGCGCTGTAGCTGCTGGCGAAGTACGGCCACGCGGTGTGCGAGTCATCGCGCGGCGGCATTTCGTCGAGCAGGTTGAGCACGCTGATGCCGAGCGTGACGTTCTCGGTGATCGCATGCGACACGTCGGCATTCCAGATCACGTAGCCCGAAGTGCGGCCGGGAATCGCGGTGCCGTTGTAGTTCGGCCGACTGCCGTAGCGGTACCCGTAGAGGCTCGCGTTCCAGCCGTCGTTCGACCAGGCGGCGCGCCAGTTGGCGCGGCTGCGCTGGCTGTTGTACTCGACGGTGCTGCGCACGTCGCTCAGTGGCTGGTCGGCGAACTGCGCAACCTCGAATTCGAGCACGTGCGTATAGCCGGCCTGCAGATTGAGGTCGCCCCACCCGCCGAGATCGAGGCCGTAGCGCAACGACGCATCGAGTCCCTCGGTGCGCATCAGCGTGGCGTTGATCGGATAGGTGGCGAAGCGGGTGATGCGGCCGTCCGGATTGAGGTCGGACACCACGCGCTGCACCGCGCCGGCGTAGAACTGGCAGGCCTGCGAACCGGTGTCGACGGCATTGCCGTCGCGATCCTGGCCCAGACGACAGTTGGCTTCCTGCTCGAGGTAATAGTTGGTCGGAAGCGTCTGGACGCGACCTTCCAGCTCGATGCGATACCAGTCGGCGCTGACCGACAGGTTGGGCAGGACGTCCCAGACGAAACCGAGCGTGGTCGATTTGCCCTTCTCCTCTTCAAGCAGAGGATTGGACGTCTGGGTCATGTAGGTCTGGTAATTGAATGCAGCATTGCAGGCATCCGTCGGGTCATCTACCGGAACGCCATTGAGCCTGCACAGATATTCGTCCTTGACGAAAGGATTGGACCCGGTCGTCCCTGCGTAGATCCACAGCAGATCGGGCGCGCGGAAGCTCGTCGCATGCGCGCCGCGCAACAGCAGCGTATCGAACGGGCGCCATTCCAGACCGGCCTGCCAGGTGATCGCGTCGTCGACCGAGGTGATGTCGTCGTACTTGTCGTAGCGACCGGCGAGCGTGGCCTCGAGACGCGAGAACACCGGCACGCGGAATTCGAGGCCGGCCGCGTAGCGGTTGCGCGGGCCGCCGCCGGGCGTGCTGGTCAGGTTGTAGACGCGATCGGGACCGGTGTAGTCGACGGTCGTGCGCGGATCGGGTGTCAGCGAATATTCCTGCTTCGCCGCTTCGACGACGGCCGCCATCTGCAGCGGACCGGCCGGCAGATCGACCAGCGGGCCGCTGAAGACGAACTGGGCCTGGTCGGACTTCGACACGCCGCTGCTGACGACGGTGGTCGTGAGTCGGTCATACAGCGCTGCCGAGCCCGGTGCGAACAGCCGATCGGTGTAGAACTCGCGGATCTCGGTGCCATTGGCGGTATAGCCGAGGATCGGGCCCATGTAGTAGTCGCGCACCGCGCGGGTCAGGAAGCGCGGTCGCGTGGTGGTGATCTCGAAGCGCGACGAGGTGACGCTGGCGTCCCAGTCGAAACGGCCGTCACCCAGCGTGCCGCGCAGGCCGGCGTTGATCGACCACGCGCGCTCGTCGTACTCGATGTATTTGGTACCGCCGACTTCACCGGGCAGGAAGATGCGCTGCGCGGTCACCAGACCGCGCACCGGGTCCTGTACGGTGAACGGGCCTTCGCCGATGTAGTAGTGCGTCTGGCTGGAACTCTTGTCGTTCGAATCGCTGCCGAGCAGTTGCGCATAGCCGGTCAGCGTGTCGCTGAAATCGAAGCTGCCCGAGACGTAGGCCGAGGTCTTGCCGTAGGCGTTCTGGATCGAGCGCGCATCGTAGTAGCCCAGCGCGCCGCAGCGGTTGGGCACCGCGACGGAGGCTGTCGAATGGAAGGGCACGAAATCGGGATTGGTCGCATCGCAGGCCTCCAGCAAGGCCTGGTAGGACGGCGACAGCGCGCCGGCGTCATTGCGCCACAGATAGTTGTTGCCGGCGCGGAAATACACGCCGCTGATCGACGCGGTCGGGCGCTCGGGGTTGGTGCGGTACTGCGGATGCGCCAGATAGGTCAGATCGCGCTGCGCAGCGACGATCTCCTCGCGATCCAGCCGCTCCAGCGCGTAGGTCAGGCTCCAGCGTTCGCCGGTGCGGCCGCCGGTCCACTGGAACAGTCCGGTATCGCCGCCGCCCTGCGTCGTGGTGCCGCCGCGCAGACGGATGGTGTCGCCGCTGAAATTCTCCTTGGTGATGATGTTGACCACGCCGGCGACCGCGTCCGAGCCGTAGATCGCCGACGCGCCACCGCTCATCACCTCGATGCGCTCGATCGCCGCGGCCGGAATGCTGCCCAGGCTCACCGCGGTGCCGTTCGAGCCGTAGGCCTGAGGATAGTCGGCCAGGCGCTGGCCGTTGAGCAGGATCAGCTGGTAGCCGGGGCCCAGGCCGCGCAGATTCATGAACTGCCCGTTCGGCGAGTTGCCGGTCTGGTCGGACTCGTTGAGCGTGTTGCCGGTGAACTGGGTCAGCGTGCCCAGCGATTCCCAGACGGTGCTGAAGCCCTGCTTCCGGATCTCCTCGGCGGTGATCACCGTGACCGGCGCAGGCCCTTCGATTTCGGTGCGCGCGATGCGCGAGCCGGTGACCTGTACCTGGTCGAGCGTGCTGACGCGATCGTCGGCTGCGGAAGTCGTCTGGGCGGCGGCCGGCATCGCGAGCGCCAGCAGCAGTGCAGCGCTCAGACAGCCGGGAACGGGATACGGAACGGAGCTGCGGGACATGCGGTTTCCCCTGGGTGGCGTGGCGACGCGATGCGCAACGCCGGCGCATGCGCGGGCATGGCCGACATCGAGAACAGCCCGTCCGCCCTTGGCGGGCCCCCTTGCAGGACGTGCATGACATCGTGATTACCACCCGTCACGAAGCTGTGTCAATTAATTATTCCGCCTTGTCCTGAGATGGAAAACAAATATTCTCGAAGGCCGTCCGCACCAGGTTGCGCGACGTCCGCCCCCGACCGCAGGAGCCGTGATGCGATCGATCCGACTGACCCCGTCCGCGCTGCGCTGGACGACGGCGACGCTGCTCGCACTCGTCGCGCTGCTGCCTGCGCCCGGCGCCATGCACGCCTCCACAGCCACCGGTCCGATTCCCGGACTCACCGCGTCGATGCTGTCGCCGGATGCGTGGATCGCGCGACTCGACGCGCCTGATACGGTCGTGCTCGACGCGGCCGCGATCGCGGCGCAGAACGCAGGCATGCGCCGAGAGGACGCCTCGATCTTCGATCCGCTCGCGCTGCCCGCGCGTATCGAGGGACGCACCGTTGCCGAGTGGATCGAGGCGATCTCCAGACGGCCCTCCGCACCACGTTTCACTGCACAGGGGGCGGTGTCGGCGGCGATGTTCGACGCGTGGCTCGACGCGCTCGCGCTCGACGTCCTGCCCGGGCAGGTCGCGCCGCGCTTCGGTCTGGTCGTGCGCCGCGCCGATCTGCGCGCGTTCCCGACCGCGACCCGCGTCTTCAGCCGGCCCGACGATACCGACATCGACCGCTTCCAGGAGGACGCGCTGTTTCCCGGCACTCCGGTCGCGGTGCTGCATGCAAGCCGCGACGGCGACTGGCTGTTCGTCGTCAGCGAGCGCTATCGCGCCTGGATCGAGTCGAAGCATGTCGCGATCGGCGGGCAGTCCGAAGTTGCGGGCTATGCCGCGCGTGCCGCCGAAGGCGTCGTCGTCACCGGCGCGACCGCGCGCACGGTGTTCACGCCGCAGGCGCCGGAGGTGTCCGACGTCCAGCTCGAGATGGGCGTGCGCGTGCCGCGCGCGGACTGGAACGTCGCGCGTGCACTGCACGGCCAGGTGCCCGCCTTCGGTCACGTCGTCGAACTACCGGTTCGCGCCGACGACGGCGCACTGTCGTTCGCACCGGCCCTGCTGCCGGCTGCCGACGATGTCGCCGACGACGTGTTGCCGTACACCCGCGCGGCGTTGATCCGCCAGGCCTTCAAGTTCCTCGGTGAACGCTACGGCTGGGGACATGCCTATAACGCGCGCGACTGCAGTGGCTTCGTGTCGGAGATCTACCGCAGCGTCGGCATCCTGCTGCCGCGCAATACCAGCGCGCAGGCGGTGAGCCCGGCATTGGACCGCATCGAAGTCACGCCGAACATGTCCCATGCGACGCGCCTGCAGCTGCTGCGCGAGGCCGACGTGGGCGACATGGTGTTCATTCCCGGCCACGTGATGATGGTCATCGGCCACGTCGACGGCGAACCCTGGGTGATCCACGACACCGCCGGCATGAGCGTGCGCGATGCCGCCGGTGACATCGTGCGCCTGCCGCTTAACGGCGTCGTGGTCACGCCGGTCACACCGATGCTGTCGGGCGCCGACGGCTTCACCATCGACCGCATCACCAGCATCCAGCGCGTGCGCTGACGCGTGCCACCACCGGACCTCCGATGAAGATCACCGACATCCAGCTGGGCATGATGCGCGTGCCGCTGAAGACGCCGTTCAAGACCGCGCTGCGCACCGTGGAGAGCGTCGACGACATCGTGGTCTCGATCCACACCGACACCGGCCACATCGGGCATGGCGAGGCCGCGGCGACCGCGGTCATCACCGGCGACACCCACGGCGCCATCGTCGCGGCGATCTCGACCGTAATCGCGCCGCGCCTGATCGGCCGCGACGTCGCCGATCTCAACGCGCTGACGCGCCTCGTGCAGACCGCGCTGGAGCGCAACACCAGCGCCAAGGCCGCGGTGGAGATCGCGCTCTACGATCTGTTCGCGCAACTGCATGGCGCGCCGCTGTATCGCATCCTCGGCGGTGGCGACCCGGTGATCAGCACCGACCTGACGATCAGCGTCGACTACATCGACAAGATGGTCGCCGACGCGCTCGACGCGGTGGAACGCGGTTACGGATCGCTGAAGATCAAGGTCGGCAAGGACATGGGCGTGGACCTCGAACGCATCCGTGCGATCCATGCGGCGGTCGACGGCCGCGCCCTGTTGCGGCTCGATGCCAACCAGGGCTGGACGCCCAAACAGGCCGTGCACGCGATGCGCCAGCTCGAGGATGCCGGCATCGAACCCGAGCTGCTGGAGCAGCCGGTCAAGGCGCACGATCTGGCCGGCCTCAAATACGTCACCGACCGCGTGCACGTGCCGGTGATGGCGGATGAAAGCGTGTTCGGCCCGGTCGAACTGATCGAGCTGATCCGCATGCGCGCGGCCGACATCGTCAACATCAAGCTGATGAAGACCGGCGGCATCTCGAACGCGATCAAGCTCGCCGACATCGCCGGTCTGCACGGCGTGGACTGCATGATCGGCTGCATGATCGAAAGCAGCATCAGCGTCGCGGCGGCCGCGCATCTGGCGGTCGCCAAGGCCGATGTGATCACCAAGGTCGATCTGGACGGCCCTTCGCTGTGCGCCTGGAATCCGGTCGAGGGCGGCGTGCGCTTCGACGAGGCCGAAATCTCGATTGGCGAGGCGCCGGGGCTGGGCATCGTCTCGGTGCGCGGCGTGCAGCCGATCGCCAGCTGATGTCGCCGGCGTCGCCGCTGCTGAAGATCCGCGTCGAGCGCGATCGCATGTCGGCGATCGAGCGGCGCATCGGCGATTTCGTGCTGGAGAACGCGCATCTGTTGCGCGACTACTCGTCCCAGCAACTGGCCGGCGCGCTCGGCATCAGCCAATCGAGCGTGGTGAAATTCAGCCAGAAGCTCGGCTTCCGTGGCTATCCGGACCTGAAGTTCTCGGTCGGCGAATCGGTCGCGCGCGATCGCGAGCCGGCAACGCCCGCAGCCGCCGTCCGCTCCGAGACGCCGGCGATCGCCGATGCGCTGTGGACGGCGAAGACGCACGCGGACGCGGCGACGCGCTCCCTCAATCCCGAAGCGGATCTGCAGGTCATCGCCGACCTGCTGCATGGCGCCGGGCGGGTGATCGTGGTCGGTTCGGGCGAGGACAACGTCGCCGCGCGCGTGTTCGCACTGCGGCTGTCCCTGCTCGGCATCGGTGCGGCCTACCATCCCGACCCCGCGCTGGCCGCGTCGCAGGTCGCAGGTCTCGCCGCCGGCGATCTGCTGGCGCTGTTCTCCGAGCAGGGCCGGCAGCCGGCGCTGCTGCAGCTGGCGAAACTCGCCCACGAACGCGGCGCGCGCGTGCTGTCGGCGACCCGCCATTCCAGCAATCCGCTGCGCACCCGTGCCGACCATGCGCTGCTCGTCTCTGCACACGACGCCCAACCGCATGTCGCGATGCTGCTCTACCAGGCCGCGCTGCAGCAGCTGCTCGACGTGATCGTCGTGCAGGTGTGCGCGCTCCCGGGCCGGCAGGCGCTGCTGGCCGACCACCAGGCGCGCATGCGACGCCTGCTCGACCCATGAACCACGAGGACCTTCCGATGCCACGTTTCCGCCAGCGCGTCGCCACCGCCGCCCTGCTGCTTGCAGGCTTGCTGCTTGCAGGCTTGCTGCTCGCCGCCTGCGGCTCCACGCCCGATGGCGACGCGGACGCGCCGCTGGCCGGCGCGCAGCAGGTCGTCGTCGTCACCGCCGCCGACTGGGATGCCGCGCAGGCACGCATGCGGCGTTTCGAACGGGATGGCGCGGGCGCCTGGCGCGAGGTCGGCGAGGCCGTGCCGGTGATGCTCGGCCGCAGCGGCAGCGCCTGGGGTCTGGGCCTGCATCCGGCCCAGCGCGGTACGCCGCAGAAGCAGGAGGGCGACGGCCGCGCGCCGGCCGGGGTCTTTGCGATCGGCGAGGCGTTCGGCTATGCGCCCGCAGGCGTCGGCGCGATGCCCTATCTGCCGATGCAGGCCTCGCACTACTGCATCGACGTGCCGAACTCGCCGCTCTACAACCGCATCGTCGACGAAAAGCACGTCGGCGCGGCAGCGGTCGAGGGCGCCAGCGAACACATGCGGCTGGACCTGCACAACGACGGCGACGTGCGCTACCGCCGGGGCTTCGTCATCGAACACAACGCGCAGGGCGAAGCAGGTCGCGGCAGCTGCATCTTCGCGCATCTGCTGCGCCGTCCCGACGAGACCACCGCCGGCTGCACGGCGATGGACGACGCGGCGATGGACGCGCTGCTGCGCTGGCTGGAACCGGCCCGCACGCCGCGCTTCGTGCTGCTGCCCGACGCGGAGTACGCGCGTCTGCAGGCCGACTGGCAGCTGCCGGTGCTCGCGCGATGAGCGAGGTCGCGGCGCTGCCCGCACGCGCCGCCACACCGGCCGATCTGCCCGCGCTGCTGGCGATGATGCGCGCGTTCTACGCCGAGGACCGGCTGCGCTTCGACGAAACCGCGACGCCGCGGGCGATCGAGGCCCTGCTGGCCGATCCGGCCTGCGGCGTGGTCCTGCTGCTCGGCGAGACCGGCGCTGCCGGCTACCTCGCGCTCACCCGCGGCTTCAGTCTCGAGCAGGCCGGTCACTACGCCCTGCTCGACGAGCTGTACATCGCGCCGGAGGCCCGCGGACGCGGTCTGGGCGCGCAGGCGCTGGCACTGGCCGCCGCGCAGGCGCGCGACTGGGGCGTCGACGTGCTGCGACTGGAAGTGCATCACCACAATCCACGCGCGAAGGCGCTCTACCTGCGCGCGGGTTTCGTCGACACGCATCGCGACACGTTGGTGCTCGCCGTGGGCGCCGAGCGCTGATGCCGGCCGGCGGCAGCGCCTCCATGGCGTGGCATGCTGCCGGCGTCACCCGCAACGGCCGCGCGCCATGACCCGATCCGCTCCGCCTCGTCCTGCCGTCTCCGCATCTGCGCGCGTGCTGCTCGCGCTGGTCGTGGGCGCGGTCGCCGGCCTCTCGCTGTCCGCATGGGACGCCGGCACCGCGACGCGCCTGGCCGAGTTCGCGCAGCCGGTCGGCAAGCTGTGGTTGAACGCGCTGCAGATGACCGTGGTGCCACTGGTCGCCGCGCTGGTGATCGTCGGCATCAACGCCGCGGCCGATGCCGCCGCGTCCGGGCGCAATGCGCGTCTGGCCATGCTGGTGTTCGGCGTGCTGCTGGCGGTCTGCGGCACCTTCGCCGCGATCGCCGCGCCCGCGCTGCTGTCGCTGGTGCCGCGCGACGAGGCCCTGGTCGCCGCGTTCCGCGCCGCGATCCAGGCGCCCGAAGTACTGCCGCAAGCCCCCTCGTTCGGCCTGTGGATCACCAGCGTGATTCCGAGCAACGCGATCGCCGCCGCGGCCGCCAGCGCAATGCTGCCGCTGGTCGTGTTCTCGATGTTCTTCGGCTTCGCGCTGACCCGGCTCGACGCCGATCGCCGCGAACGCATGCTCGATCTGGTGCGCACGATCGGCGACGCGATGATCGTCGTCGTGCGCTGGGTGCTGCTGGTCGCGCCACTGGGCGTGTTCGCGCTGGTGTTCGCGGTCTGCGCGCACGTCGGTCTGGGCGTGCTGTCCGCGCTGGGGTACTACATCGCGCTGCAGTGCACACTGTATGTCGCGATCACGCTGCTGATGTACGGCGTGGCGGTCACCTTGGCCCGCGAACCGCTGCGCCGCTTCGCGCGTGCACTGCTGCCGGTACAGGCGATCGCCGCCAGCACGCAGTCCTCGCTGGCCTCGCTGCCGGTGATGGTGGAGAGCGCGCGCCAGCGCCTGGGCTATCCGCTGGCGGTGACCTCGCTGGTCCTGCCGATGGCGGTGTCGCTGTTCCGCATCGCCAGTCCCACGCAGTACCTGAGCGTCGTGGTGTTCATCGCCTGGATGTACGGCGTGGACCTCGGCCCGGCGCAGCTTGCGATCGCGGTCGCGCTGAGCATCGTGATCTCGATGGGCTCGGTCGGGCTGCCCGGCCAGGTGAGCTTCATGACCAACAATCTGCCGGTGACGCAGGCAATGGGCCTGCCGATCGAACCCCTGGGCGTGTTGCTCGCGGTCGACACCATTCCCGACGCCTTCGCCACGGCCGCCAACACCACCGGCCACGTCACCGCGACCGCCATCGTCGCGCGCCGCGGCAGTGCGCCCCCGACCGACGACGCCTCGCCATGACCGACACCTTCACCCTGTTCCACAACCCGCGCTGCTCGAAGTCGCGCGCCGCCCTCGAACTGCTGCAGGCGCGTGGTATCGATGCCGACGTCGTGCTGTATCTCGAGACGCCGCCCGACGCCGACGCGCTGCGATTGCTGTTGCAGCGTCTCGACATGCCGGCGCGCGGGCTGCTGCGGGCCGGTGAGGATGCGTACCGGGAGCTCGGCCTTGCCGACGCGTCGCTCGACGAGGACGCGCTGATCGCGGCGATGGTCGCGCATCCGAAGCTGATCGAGCGGCCGATCCTGGTGCGCGGGGCGCGTGCGGTGATCGGGAGGCCGACGGAGCGGTTGCTGGAGTTGCTGGACTAGCGCCGTCTCGACGAAGGGCCTCTGCAACTCGCTATCGTCGCCCCAGCGGCTTTCAACGGACGAATGTCCGGTCACGCTGGGGCCCATTTTGATCTGAGGCGTTGCCGCGAAAATGGATCCCAGCTTCCGCTGGGATGACGGCCTCCCTCAATGCGTCTTCTTCGCCACATGCATCGCCGATGCGCGCGCCGGCGGCGCGAAGCTGTCCGCGCGTGCAGTCGGCCAGAAGGTCTTGAACACCGCGTGCTCCGGTACTCCGGTCAGCAGTTCGCCCGGTTCGAGGAAGCGGTACAACGCCGCCAGTGAGCGCACTTCGGTCGGCGACACGCGGCGCAGGATGTGCTCCGGTCCGATCTGCATCGGGTGTTCCAGTCCCGCCGCACCGAGCATGTCGCGCAGCGCGCGCAGCGTGTTCTGGTGGAAGTGAAAGACGCGGTTGGCCTTGTCGGGCACGTCGAGCAGCCGCCAGCGCGCGGGGTCCTGCGTGGCCACGCCGGTCGGGCAATGGTCGGTATGGCACGTGCGCGACTGGATGCAGCCCAGCGCGAACATGAAACCGCGGCCCGCGTTGCACCAGTCCGCGCCCATCGCGAGCGTGCGGGCGATGTCGAAACCGCTGGTGATCTTGCCGGCCGCGGCCACGCGGATGCGGTCGCGCAGGCCGATGCCGACCAGCGTGTTGTGCACCAGCATCAGCGCTTCCTGCAGCGGCAGGCCGACATGGTTGATGAATTCCGACGGCGCCGCGCCGGTTCCGCCTTCGGCGCCGTCGACGACGATGAAATCCGGCAGGATGCCGCTGTCGAGCATCGCGCGGGCGATGCCGAACCATTCCCAAGGATGGCCGATCGCCAATTTGAAACCGGCCGGTTTGCCGCCCGACAGCGTGCGCATGCGTTCGACGAATTCCAGCAGCCCCAGCGGCGTGGAGAACGTCGTGTGCGCGGCCGGCGACTCGCAGTCCTGCCCGACGGGGATGCCGCGCGTTTGGGCGATCTCCGGCGTGACCTTGGCGCCCGGCAGCATGCCGCCATGGCCGGGCTTGGCGCCCTGCGAGAGCTTGAGTTCGACCATGCGCACCTGCGGCTCGGCGGCATGGCGGGCAAACAGGTCTTCGTCGAAGCGGCCCTTCGCGTCGCGGCAGCCGAAGTAGCCCGAGCCGATTTCCCAGACCAGATCGCCACCATGCTCACGGTGGTAGGGCGAGATCGCGCCCTCACCGGTGTCGTGGAAGAAGTTGCCCTGCCTGGCGCCGAGATTGAGCGCGCGGATCGCGTTCGCCGACAGCGAGCCGAAACTCATCGCCGAGATGTTGAAGACGCTGGCCGCATACGGCTGCGCGCGCTCGTCGCCGACCGGCACGCGGAAGTCGTGCGAGTCCGCGTGCGCGGGTACCAGCGAATGGTTGATCCATTCGTACTGCGTGCCGTACATCGGCAGCTCGCTGCCGAACGGCACCACGTCGCTGACGTTCTTGGCCCGCTGGTAGACCAGCGCCCGCTGCTGGCGCGAGAACGGCACTTCATCCTGGTCGTCCTCGATGAAGTACTGGCGGATCTCCGGGCGGAACGATTCCAGGCCGTAGCGGAAATGCGCCGTCAACGGATACGTGCGACGCAGGGTCGCGCGCGTCTGCACGATGTCGTAGGTCCCCAGCGCCACGAGCGCCAGCACCGGCACCGCGGCGATGGACCACCCGACTGACTGCTGGGTGGCAGCGAGGAAGATCGAGACGAGCGCCAGTACGACGCAGGCGGCAAACACGAGATAACGGGCCATCGGGCTCCCTTCTGTGGCCGGCAGCAGGCGGCCGGCACGCCATCCTCCCCGGACGGCGGTGAAAACCAGCTGCAGGCCGGTCACGTCCCTGCAGCACGTTCTCCGCATGGTAGGCAGCGACCGGGTGGCCGGCCACCCGAAGCTGAACCCCGCATTCCGTTCCACAGCACTTCACGGCTGTTTGGCATCGCGCTGACCAGTATCGAAGCCGAACTCATCGCCAGCATCGAACGCGTCCATGTCGCACCTGCCGTACAACCCGGTCACCCTCGCGGAAATGACGCGCGCGGCGCAGGCCGACCGGCCGGATGCGGACTGGCACGAACTCGAGCCGATGCTGCGCGCGCAGTGGGACCAGGCGCCTCGCGCCGTGGCTTGGGAGGACGTGCGCGACGTCGCCGCCTCGCACTACCGCTTGATGCGCGGCCTGCCGGATGTCGCACCGGTCGTCGCGCTCGGAATGGACGCGCCGGAGGTGATCCGATGATTCCGCCCCGCGCGATCTGGCGCCTGCTCGTGCTGCCCGCCTACATGCTGCTGGCCGGCGTGGTGTTCGCGCTCGCCTTGCGCAACACAGCCGGCTCGATCCTGTCGCCGCTCGCCGCGTTGGCGCCCTGGGTGCTGGTGGTCGCGGCGCTGCTCGCCTTGGTCACGATCTTCGGCGGTGTGCTGCGCTGGCGCCGTCGCCTCGCGGCCGTACGCCGCGGGCGCGCCGCGCACTCGCAGCGGGCGGGCTGGAGTCCCGACACGGCGCAGGGCGTGGCGCCGGGCGGTCGCGGCTGAGCGCAACAGCCGCTGGAGCGTGCTCGAACGCCTCCGTTTCAACTCCGCTGATTCCGACGTTCATCGAGCCCAACGCGCTACGCCAGCACGCCTGCCTTGGACGCTCCGGAAACGTCAGAGCGGATCGGCCACATGGACCGTGTTGCCGCCGGCCCGCTTGGCCAAGTAGAGCGACGCGTCCGCACGCGCGAACCAGTCCTGCCAGTCGCGTTCGACCGACAGCATCGCGCCGCCGATGGCCACGGTGATCGGGCCGCCGGGGCCCACCAGATGCGTCTCGACGGCCGCGCGTACCCGCTCGCCCGCGCGCGCCAGTGCGCCTTCGGAGCCGACAGGCAACAGCATGACGAACTCCTCGCCGCCGAAGCGGTACACCGAATCGCCCTGACGCAGTTCCTCGCGCAGCAGGCGTGCGAGATCGACCAGCACCGCATCGCCCGCCGCATGGCCGAAGGTGTCGTTGACCGCCTTGAAGCGATCGAGGTCGAGCACCAGAACGCCGAAACGTCCGCCCTGCCGCCGCAGGATCGCCTGCTGCAGATCCGCTTCGAGCATGCCGCGATTGGGAATGCCCGTCAGCGGATCGAGGCTGGCCAGGGCTTCGAGCGAATCGCGATGCTTGCTCGCACGACGCGCGAAGGCCAGCGAGAACCCGTAGACCAGCGACCAGGTCACCATCGTGCTGATGTGGTTCGGACCCACGTCGCGCCACAACAGGATGGCCGACGCACAGACCAGCAGCAGGCCGCCCGCCGTGGCCGCCACGCGCAGCGGTGCCAGATAGAAACTGGTCATCAGGATCACGTAGATCCAACCGCTCGCGCCCGCGCCGAGCACCAGGCCGGCGACGATGCCGAATCCCGAATTGATGACCGCCATCCATGCGCCAGCGCGTTCGGTGTGCCCGTCGCGCCACGCCATGCGCACCACGGCCATCACCGACACCACGACGGCAGCGTCGAATACGCCCAGCAGCCAGTCGCCACGCAGCAGGCGCCAGACCATGAAGCTGCCGATCACCGCCGACGACACCGACCCCAGCAGGGTGATGATGGTCAGGCGGAAGTCGTTGCGCAGTCTGGAGATCATCTGGTGCTCGTCCCGCGCACGCCGGCGGCGTGTCCCGTCCCCTTCGCCGGCCCGGCAATCGTGGTGTCGACGGTCGTCCGACACCCTGAACCGGGGGCGCGGATGCGCCCGTGAAGATGCGCGCGCTTCGCGCACCGCGTCGCAGTCCTGCGGTGCGGCGATGGTGCCCGGAGCCGGAATCGAACCGGCACGACCTTGCGGCCAACGGATTTTAAGTCCGGTGCGTCTACCAGTTTCGCCATCCGGGCAGGCGTGCGACAGCGTGCCCGAGCGCGCGGTCGATTGGAACCGCTGCGACGTCGCGCAACGCCAGAAACGAAAAGGCCCCGCGTGCGCGGGGCCTTTCGAAACTGGAGCGGGAAAAGGGGCTCGAACCCTCGACCTCAACCTTGGCAAGGTTGCGCTCTACCAACTGAGCTATTCCCGCATGAAACCGAATTGTAACCCGCCTGCGACCTTCAGTGGTGCGCCGGCTGGAGGCCTGGGTCGGAATCGAACCGGCGTACACGGATTTGCAATCCGCTGCATAACCACTCTGCCACCAGGCCGGTGACCCGTCGCCGCGGCTTTCGCCTTGCCGACAACACGAAACCCCGCGTACTGCCCGGGGTTTCGCGTTCGAAACTTGGAGCGGGAAAAGGGGCTCGAACCCTCGACCTCAACCTTGGCAAGGTTGCGCTCTACCAACTGAGCTATTCCCGCTTGGGAGGCGAAATTCTACCCATCGCCGGCGGGGTGTCAATACTTGTTCTTCTCCGCCGCGCGCATGATCGGCCACGCCGCGCGCAGGTACAGCAGGCCCGACCACAAGGTCAGGATCGCGGCGATCGCGAGCAGGTAATCGCCGATGACGAAGATCTCGTGACCGAGCCACGGCAGCGGGCGCGGCGGCTGGTCCGGGGTGACCGAATACAGCAGACACAACAGCGCGACCATCTGCGCGACGGTCTTGATCTTGCCGATCGCCGCCACGCGCACGGTCGCGCGCTGGCCGAGTTCGGCCATCCACTCGCGCAGCGCCGACACCGCGATTTCGCGGCCCACGATCACCGCCGCCCAGAACGCCATCCACGGCGTCGGGTGGCCCTGCACGATCAGGAACAATGCGACGGCGACCATCAGCTTGTCGGCCACCGGATCGAGAAACGCACCGAACGCCGAATACTGGTGGTATTTGCGCGCGATCCAGCCGTCGAGCCAGTCGGTGATCGACGCGAAAGCGAACACCAGCGCCGTGGCGAAGTTCGTCCACTGGAACGGCAGGTAGAACACCAGCACCAGCACCGGGATCATCAGGATCCGCAGCAGCGTGAGCCAGGTGGGAATCGTCAGTTTCATCGAACGCCTGCGGGGGAGTCAGTCCTGCCCGCCGCCGCTGCCGGCATCGAGCCCGTGTAGGGTCGCATAGATGCGTTGCGCGAGCGCCGCATTGACGCCTTCGACCTGGGCGATCTGCTCGGCGCCGGCCGCCTTGAGGCCACCCAGGCCGCCGAAATGCTTGAGCAGGCTCGCGCGGCGGCGCGGACCGATACCCGGAATGTCCTCGAGCCGGCTGGTGGTGCGCGCCTTCTGCCGGCGTCCGCGATGTCCGGTGATCGCGAAGCGGTGCGCCTCGTCGCGGACCTGCTGCACGAGCTGCAGACCCGGCGACGCCGCACCGGGCTTGAGCGCACGGCCATCGGGCAGCAGCAGCGTTTCATCGCCCGGCTTGCGCGCTTCGCCCTTGGCCACGCCGACCAGGCAGATGCCGGTGATGCCGAAGCCGTCGAGCACCGCGCGCGCCTGTGCGACCTGGCCGGTGCCGCCGTCGATCAGCAGCACGTCGGGCAGCACGCCCGCCCCGCCCTGCGCGGTGTCGGGATCCTCGCCTTCGGCAACGGACGCCCGTGCCTCGGCGGCCTTGCGGAAGCGCCGGGTCAGCGCCTGGTGCATGGCCGCGTAGTCGTCGCCCGGCTCGATGCCGGCGATGTTGTAGCGGCGGTACTGACCGCGTACCGGACCGGCGGCATCGAAGACCACGCAGGACGCCACCGTCGCCTCGCCCATCGTGTGGCTGATGTCGAAGCATTCAATGCGCTGCGCGACCGTGGACAGGCCCAGCATCTCGCGCAGCGATTCGGCGCGCGCGTTCTGCGCCGCTTGGCTGTCCATTTCGCTGGCCAGCGAAATCTCGGCATTGCGACGCGCCAGATCGACATACCGCGCGCGGTCGCCGCGGACGTTGCACTTGATCTGCACCCGGCGCCCACCCGCTTCGCTGAAGGCATGCTCGAGCAGGTCGACGTCCTCGATCGCGCGATCGAGCACGATCTCGCGCGGCGGCGACTGCTCGGCGTAGTGCTGGGACACGAACGCGGCCAGCACTTCGGCCGGATCGTCGCTGCCGTTGGTGCGCGGATGGAAGGCGCGCGTGCCCAGATTGCGGCCGTCGCGGAACGACAGCAGCAGCACGCAGGCGTGACTGCCCCGCATCGCGACCGCCAGCACGTCGAGCTCGGCGACCTTGCCGTCGACGTACTGCCGCGCCTGCATGCTGCGCATGTTGCCCAGCAGGTCGCGCAGACGCGCGGCGTTCTCGAAGTCCAGCCGTTCGGCCGCGGCCTCCATGTCGCGGGTGACTTCCTGCGTGAGCTCGTCGCTGCGCCCGTCGAGGAACAGCGAGGCGCGACGCACCGCGTCGCCGTAGTCCTGGGCCGAGATCAGGCCGACGCAGGGCGCGGTGCAGCGACCGATCTGGTGCTGCAGGCAGGGCCGCGAGCGATTGCGGAACACGCTGTCCTCGCAATTGCGCAGCTTGAACAGCTTCTGCATCAGGTTCAGCGTTTCGCGCACCGCGGTCACGCCCGGATACGGGCCGAAGTAACGGCCGGCGACATTGCGCGGGCCGCGATGCACGGCGATGCGCGGCCAGTCGTCCTTGGTGACCAGCACGTAGGGATAACTCTTGTCGTCGCGCAGCGAGACGTTGTAGCGCGGCTTGAGCGACTTGATGAGCTGGTTTTCGAGCAGCAGCGCCTCCGCCTCGGTGCGGGTGACCGTGGTCTCCATGCGCGCGATCTGCGCGATCATCGCCATCGTCCGCGTGACCTTGGGCGTGGCGTTGAAGTAGCTCGCCACGCGCTTGCGCAGGTCGCCCGCCTTGCCCACGTACAGCACCGTGTCGTCGGCGGCGTACATGCGGTACACGCCGGGTGCAGTGCTCAGTCCTGCAACGAATGCCTTGCCGTCGAAATCCGTTCCGCGGTGTGTCTGGCGTGCCCCGGTCATTCGCCGATCGGCACGTGTCGCACGGCGCCGCTGACCGGATCGAGCCGCAGCACGGCATGGCCGTCGGTATCGGCGATCCAGACCGCCTCGGCGCCGATGGCGAGGCCGCCGGGCGCATGCAGGCGCTGCGGCAGTTCGAAGGTCGTCAGTTCCCCGCCGCCCAGCCGCAACCGGCGCAGGCTGTCGTTGCCGGCGTCGGCGATCCACAGCACCGGCGCGTCGGGTTCGAGCGCGAGCGCCTGCGGATGCTGCAGGCGCGCGTCGGTCCGCGGCCCGTCGACGCGGCCGAACTGCCACGCGTCCTGCCCGACCAGCGTCGACACCGCGCCGGTGCGCGTGTGCACGCTGCGCACGGCCGAGCCCGTGGCATCGCAGACATAGAGCGTCTGCTGCACGCAGGCCAGCGAAACCGGCTCGCCGAACGAGGCCATCGGCCCACTGCCGTCCATGACGCCGAGCTTGCCGCTGCCGGCCAGCAGTTCGATCGCGGCGCGGCCCAGATCGAGACGCCACACGCGGTTGTCGCCGGCGCAGGCGATGTAGAGCTTGTCGCCGGCCAGCACGATGTCGCGCGGCTGGTCGAGCGCAACGCTGCGCGGGTCGGTCAGCGGGCCGTCGACGGTGACGCCGGGACGGCCGGCGCCGCAGACCGTGGAAATGTCGCCGCTGCGCAGCTCGATGCGACGCACCGCGTGGTTGCCGGTGTCGGCGACGTAGAGCACATCGCGTTCGACGTGGATGCCGTGCGGCCGCGTGAACGCGGCCAGTTCCATCGGCCCGTCGATGAAGCCTGGACTGCCGCTGCCGAACTGCCGCAGCACGCGACCACTGGTGTCGCATTCGAGCACGCGGTGATGCCCGCTGTCGGCGACGTAGAGAAAGTTGCCCGCCAGCGCGAGGCCGACGGGAAAGCGCAGCGGCAACGGCGGCTCGCCGCTGCGCCGCATGCGGATCGGCTCCACGTTGACCGCCTGCGGCGTGAGTTCGCCGGCCAGCGCGCTGACGCGCGCATCGAGCTCGCGGATGCCGCCCTCGCCGACGATGCGCTCGCGCACCCGGCCTTCGCCATCGATCAGCACGACCGTCGGCCAGGCCTCGATGCCGTAGTGCTGCCACAGCGTCCAGTCGGCATCGTGCGCGACCGGAAATTCGAGTTGCTGGCGATGCGCCCGCTTGGACGCGCGACGCGATTCGCGCTCGGCATCGAAACGCGGCACGTGCACCGCGACCACGTTGAGCCGCTCACGATGCCGCGCACGCAGATGGCCCAGATCGGCCAGACGCTGCTGCGACCACGCCGAGGCGAGATTGACGAACGCAAGCGCGCAGACCTTGCCCCGCAACTGCGCCATGCGCAGCGGATCGGTCAGGTTCAGCCACTCCAGGCTGGCCGGGAACTCGGGGGCGGTCGCGGCGTCGGTCATCGCCCGATTATGCGCGAACCGCCGTGGACCGGGGGTCGGGACGCCGCGACGATCTCACGCGCCGCCCGGTCGACCAGGGCCCACACGGCTTCGAAGTCCCGGGCCCCGCCGGTGTAGGGGTCCGGCACGTCGCCGGTGCCCTGCCCGGCGTGCTGCAGCAGCAGTGTCGACGTCGCGGTCGCGTCCGCCGGGGCGCGATCGCGGACGATCCGCAGGGTGCTGGCGTCGGCGCACAGCAGGACATCGAACATGCGGTAGTCGGCCGCTTCGAGTTGGCGGGCGCGCTGCCCGCCGATGTCGACGCCATGGCCTGCAGCGCAGCGGATCGCCCTCGGGTCCGGCGGGTCGCCGACATGCCAGTCGCCGGTGCCGCAGGAGTCCACCTCGATGACGTGGCCCAGCCCCGCGTCATCGATGCGGGCGCGCAGTGCGCCCTCGGCCATCGGCGACCGGCAGATGTTGCCCAGGCAGACGACGAGCAGGCGCGTCACGCGCCCGCCACCACGCGGGCCTGCGCGCGTGCCAGATCCTCGGGCGTGTCGACGCCCGGTGGGAACGGTTCGGGTGCGATGCCCACGGCCACGCGATGGCCCGCCTCGAGCACGCGCAGCTGTTCGAGCATCTCGACCTGTTCCAGCCGCCCCGGCGCCATCGCGGCGAAGCGCTTGAGGAACCCGACCCGGTAGCCATAGATGCCTATGTGCCGCCACCACTCGCCCTCGGGCATGTGCGCACGGCTGCGCGCGAAGGCGTCGCGCGGCCACGGCACCGGGGCGCGGCTGAAATACAGCGCGTCGCCGCCCGCGCCGCGCACGACCTTGACCGCGTTCGGGTCCAGCAGCGTCTCGACGTCGTCGACCGGGGCGCACAGCGTCGCCAGATCGACACCCGGCTGCGCCGCCAAATCGGCGACCGCGCGGATGCCCGAGACCGGCGCGAAGGGCTCGTCGCCCTGCAGGTTCACGACGACGCGCGCGTCATCCCAGCCGGCCAGCGCGGCGCATTCGGCCAGGCGGTCGGTGCCGGAAGGATGGTCGGACGAGGTCATCGCGACCTGCACCGGCGCACCGGCCAGCGCATCGCGCACGCGGGCGTCGTCGGTCGCGACCCAGACCTCGTCCGCGCCTGCCGCCAGCGCGCGACGGGCCACATGAAGGACCATCGCCTCGCCGCCGATGGCCTGCAACGGCTTGCCCGGAAGACGGGTGGACGCGTAACGCGCGGGAATGGCGACGACGAAACCTGTGGATGTGCTCATGCGGGGATTGTCACAGATCGATCCCTTTCGAGCCCTCCCCCGCCGCGCGGGGGAGGGTTGGGTGGGGGCGAACGATCAGATCGCAGGGCGGCCTGCCGCAAGGAGTGTTGCGGGCGATTGATACAACGCGACCGGGCGGTTCGCCCCCATCCCGACCTTCCCCCGCGAGCGGGGGAAGGAGACGATCGGCTCAGCGCAACTTCGCCAACCGGTCCTGCAATGCGATCCAGAAGGCCTCGGGCAACGTGCCCGACACCGGCACGCTGTAATGCCGCTCACCGGCGAAGCGCATGCATTTCACGGCGTCCTTCTCGGTCATCAGCACCGGCAGGTCGCTGCCGAAGCGCAGGTCTTCGGGCGTGTAGCGGTGATGATCGGCGAAGGCATGCGGCACGACCGCGATGCCGTGCGCGCGCAGCGTGGCGAAGAAGCGCTCCGGATCGCCGATACCGGCCACGGCATGCACGCGCTGGCCCTTGAACCGCGCCAGCGGCAGCGGTCGGCCACCGATCAGCGGCAGTGCCTGCCCGGTTTCCAGCCGCATCGGCCACTCGCCGAAGCCCGCCTCGATGTCGGCATCGACGCCGACGTTGAGCACACGGAAATCGCAGTCGGCGCTGCGCGCGGCGGGCTCGCGCATCGGGCCGGCGGGAATCAGCAGGCCGTTGCCGTAACGACGGCGCCCATCGATGACCTCGATCTCGATGTCGCGCCGCAGCCGACGATGCTGCAGGCCGTCGTCGCAGACGACGATGTCGCAGCCCGCGCCGATCAGGGCTTCGGCCGCCGCGACGCGGTCCGCATCCACCCGCACCTTCACCCCGGTCCGCGCGGCGATCAGGACCGGCTCGTCGCCGGCCAGCTTCGGGTCGGTGACCGGCTCCACCCAGCGCGGCGTACCGGCCTCGTCGCGACCGTAGCCGCGACTGGCGACGCCAGGTGTCCAGCCGTCCGCCTTGAGGCGTTCGACAACCGCGATCGCCAGCGGCGTCTTGCCACTGCCGCCGGCGATCAGGTTGCCGATGACCAGCACCGGGCGCGAGACCTTGCGAGGCCGCACGAAGCGCTGGCGCAGGCGCGCGGCGGCGCCGTAGACCCGCGCCAGTGCGCGCGCGTGCAGCGGCGGCGCGCTGCCGTCGAACCAGTACCGCGGTGCCTTCATCAGCCCTCGCCTTCTCGGAACTGCATGCGGTGCAGACGCGCGTAGAGGCCGCCGCGTTCGAGCAGTTCGCGGTGCGTGCCGTGTTCGACCAGCCGGCCTTCATCGAGCACCAGCACCTGATCGGCATGTTCGATCGTCGACAGCCGGTGCGCGATGACCAGCGTCGTGCGGTCGGGCATCAGATGTTCGAGCGCATCCTGCACCAGACGTTCGGATTCAGTGTCGAGCGCGGCGGTGGCCTCGTCGAGGATCAGGATCGGCGCGTCCTTGAGCATCGCGCGCGCGATGGCCAGGCGCTGGCGCTGGCCGCCCGACAGGCGCCCGCCCTTGCTGCCGATGCCGCTGTCGAGACGCTTGGGCAGCCGCTCGACGAACTCCATCGCGTTCGCGCCGCGGATCGCGGATTCCAGCGCCTCGGGCGTCGCCCGCGCCATCTCGCCGAACGCGACGTTTGCGGCCACGGTGTCGTCGAACAGCATCACCTGCTGGCCGACCAGTGCGATCTGCCGGCGCACGTCGGCGAGGCGGTAGTCGTCGATCGGGTGGCCGTCGAGCAGGATCTCGCCCTCGGCCTGCGCGTAGAAGCGCGGGATGAGCTTGATCAGCGTCGATTTGCCGCTGCCCGAACGACCGACGATGGCGGTCACCGTGCCGGGTCTGGCGACGAAACTGATGTCCTGCAGCGCCGGCGCGTCCCGTCCCGGGTAACGCGCGCCGACGTGGCGGAACTCGATCTCGCCACGCGCGCGCGCAAGTGGACGGGTGCCGGTGTCGCGCTCGTCGTCGGCATCGAGAATCTCGAACAGCCGCTCGGCCGAGGCCACACCCCGCTGCAGCATGTTCTGCACGTTGGTGAGCTGCTTAAGCGCGGGAATGATCGCCATCATCGCGATCATCAGCGCAACGAAGCCGCCGGCGGTCAACCGGCCCTGCGAGGCCTCGTAACCGGCGATGACGATCAGCAGCGCCAGCCCGACCGATCCCATCAGCTGCACGACCGCCGAGGAGATCGCGCGCGTCGCCTCGACCTTGAGGTTCAGGCGCATGTGTGTGTCGGCGACGGCGCGATAGCGCGCGTTCTCGGCCGCCTGCGCACCGTAGATCTTCACTTCCTGCTGGTTGCTCAGCGACTGGTCGGCGGCCTGCAGCAGCAGCGCCGAACTGTCCTGGATGTTGTGGCTCACGCGACGATAGCGACGCGCGACCTTGCCCATGATCCACGACAGCGGCGGCGCCAGCACGAAGATCGTCAGCGTGACCTGCCAGCTGGTCCACAGCATCACGACCAGCGAGGCGATGATCTGCAGCGACTGCTGGATCATCACTTTGGCCGCATCGACCGCGGCCTGCGAGACCTGGTCGGAATCGGAGCCCAACCGCACCAGCATCGACGGCACCGGTTCGGCATCGAAGCGCATGCCCGGCAGGCGCAGGTACTTGCCCAGCACGCGCACGCGCAGATCGCGGGCAATGCCGCGGCCGGCCTTGGCCATGTTGTAGTCGGCCAGATAGCCGGCCACGCCGCGCAGCACGAACAGGCCGATGATCGCCGCCGGCAGCCACAGGTTCACGCCGGCGTTCGCTCCGACGAAGGTCTCGTCGATGATCGGTTCCATCATCTTGGTGAAGGCGCCACCGGCCGCGGCCTCGATCAGCATGCCGATCAGCGCGACCGACAGCAGGCTGCGGTACTCGGTGGCGAACCTCAGCAGGCGGCGGTAGATCGGCCACGCGCGCTCGGCGCGCGCCGGTCCCGGTGTCGGCGCATCCCGCTGCGCCTCGTCCACGACGGTACTCATCTCACTCCTCTTGCGTGGCGGCGGACGGCGCTGCCGCCGTCTGCGGCGCGGTCGCATTGGCGATGCGCTTGAAGCCGAGCTGGCCCAGCGCGTCGTAGGCGGTCACGACCGCCTGCCACGGCGTGCGCGCATCGGCGCGCAGCAGCACGGTGCGTTCGCGGTCGTCGCCGGCGACCTCGGCGATGGTGCGCTTGAGCGATTCGACATCGGTGCGCAGCGCTTCGCGGTCGTCGACGAAATAGCGCCCGTCGGCATTGATCAGCAGGCTCAGCGTGCCGGCCTGCGCGTCGTTGCGCTCGCCGGTCGCCTGCGGCAGTTCCAGCTTGAGCACCGAGCGCGCGTCGAAGGTGGTGGTGATCACGAAGAAGATGATCAGCACCAGGATCACGTCGATCAGCGGCACGAGGTTGAGCTCGGGCGTGTCCTCGGCCCGGCGGTCGCGGATGCGCATCGCTCAGCCCTGCACCGGCGCCTGCGCGGCGCGACGGTTGCGCGGGTCGAGGACGTCCATCAGCGCGATCGCCTCGTGTTCCATCTGCACGATGTAGCCGTCGATGCGCGCGCGGAAATGACGGTGGAACATCAGCGCCGGCACCGCGACGACCATGCCCGCGGCCGCGCACACCAGCGCCTTGCCGATGCCGCCGGCCAGCTGGTTCACATCGCCCACGCCATGGTCCATGACGCCGAGAAACATCTGGATCATGCCGACCACCGTACCGAACAGGCCCAGCAGTGGGCCGGCCACGGCGATCGTGCCCAGCGCGTTGAGATAGCGCTCCATGCGGAAGGCGACATGCCGGCCGACATCCTCGACGCGCTCGCGGATTTCCTCGCGCGGGCGGTTGCGCACGTCCAGCGCGGCGGCCAGCAGTGCGCCCAGCGGTGCGGTACTCCGCAACGATTCGATGTGGGCCGGATCCAGCGCGCCACGTGCGGCCCAGGCCCGGACCTCTTCGCCCAGTCCCGGCGGCAGCACGGCCTTGCGACGCAGCGCCCAGAACCGCTCGACGATGATCGCCAGCGCCAGTGCCGACAGCAGCAGCAAGGGCAGCATCGGCCAGCCGCCAGCCTTCACCAGTTCGAGCACGCCTACCCCTTCGGCCGATGGCCGGTCCAGTCAGGCGTCTAGGATAGCCCAGCCGGGCAGAGCGGCTGACGGGCGTCCTGAGACCGGCAGCCGCGCGCTGCGAGCACGTGTGCCTGCGCTGTTCGTCAGCGCGCCTCGCGCGTTTCCAACCGGCGCGCCGCATCCCACAATCGGGGTCGGTGCGTCCGTTCCTGGCGCACTGCCAGCCCGCCGGCCTGCAGCCGGAACCGCGTCGCGCCACCGCCTGCCGTGCTCGCCACCGCGGTGCCCGAACGCATCCAGCGCTCGACGACCTCGTCGTGCGGATGTCCGAATCGGCTGCCGTGGCCGGCCGACATCATCACCACCGCCGCGCCGGTCGCCCGGACGAAGGCGGGATCCGACGAACTGCGGCTGCCGTGATGCGCGGCGACCACGACGTCCGCATCCAGCCGCGTGGCATCCCGGCGCACCAGCAGACGCTCGACCACCGCATCGATGTCGCCCGGCAGCAGCGCCGCGCCATGCGCGGTCTCGATGCGCAGCACGCAACTCGATGGATTGCGGAACGCCGGGAAATGCACGTCCGGGTGCAGGAAGCGGAAGGTCACGCCGTCCATCCGCCATGCACTGCCCTGCAGACAGGGCGCGGCGCCGGGTACGCGGTCCCACTGTGGCGCGAAGACGACCGGTGCGCGATAGCGGCGCTGGACGGCCGCGAAGCCACCCACGTGATCCGCGTCGCCATGGCTGATGACGATGGCGTCGAGCCGACGCACGCCCAACGCCTGCAACGCGGGCACCACCACACGCTCGCCGGCGTCATAACCGTCGGGCACGGCCGGACCGGCGTCGTAGAGCACCGCGTGACGCGCAGTGCGCACCAGCGCGGACAGTCCCTGCCCGACATCGAACACGATGACCTCGGCCTCGCCCGCTCTCGGGAGATGCCGGTCCGGCCACAGCAGGGGCAGCCACAGCAGCAGTGCGAGTCCCTTGCCCGGGACACCACGCGGCAGCAGCATCCAGAACGCGGCCAGCAGGGCCATCGGCAGTGCCAGCCAGTGCGGTTCGGGCAACCACCACAATGAGATCGGGCTGGCCGCGAGCCGGTCGAACAGCAGCCAGCTCAGATCGAACGCCCAGGCCGCGCTGCGCCAGGCCCAGTCGCCGGCGCCCGTGTGGATGGCCTCCAGTCCCGTGCCGACCAGGGCCAGCGGCACGACCACCAGGCTCCACCACGGAATCGCCACGAGATTCGCCACGGGCCCGGCCAGCGACGCCTGCCCGAACAGGATCACCGTCAGCGGCAGCAGGCCGATTGTCGCGACCCATTGCGAGGCCAGCAGGCCGCGCAGCTTCGACCATTCGCGCGCGTCCGGCAGGCACCAGACCAGCCAGGCGACACCCGCGAAGCTGAGCCAGAAGCCGGCCGACAGCACCGACATCGGATCGACCAGTACGACGGCGATGGCCGCATAGCCGAGCGCATCGGCAATGCGCAGATGGCGCCGCGACAACCGTGCGATCACCACCACGGCAATCATCAGCACCGTCCGCACCGTCGGCAGTTCCCAGCCTGCGACCGCGGCGTAGACCGTACTCGTCAGCAACGCGACGATCGCCGCCGCCTGCGGCCGCGGCAGCCAGCGTCCCAGCCATGGCAGGCACCACCAGACGGCGGTCGCCACCAGCGCGAAGAAGCCGCCGACCATGCCGACGTGGAACCCCGAGATCGCGACCAGATGGGTCAAGCCGGTCGCACGGAGTGCCTCCCAGTCCAGATCATTAAGGCCACGCGTATCACCGATCGCGAGCGCCCGGACGTAACGCGCGCTCCCACGCTCGACGACCGCATCGATGTGCGTCGCCACCTGTTCGCGCCAGCGATCGATGCCTCGGCCGCCTTCCAGGCGCTCCAACGGCTCGGCAGTCCGGATGTAGCCGACCGCGGTCACCCGCTGCGCCATCGCGCGCCTCTCGCCATCGAACCAGCCGGGATTGCGCAGCCCGCGCGGTGCACGCAGACGCACCGTGAAGCGCCACTCGTTGCCAGCTTCGATGGCAGCACGACGCGCGTCCGGCCCTTCGCGACGATCGTCGTACCACGACAGCCGCAACAGCCGGCCGCGCAAGGCTGCAGGCACGCCATCATCTTCCGCGACGCGAAACTCGAATGCCGTGCGCTGCGGCTCGCGTGTCGGCAGCCCGACCACACGTCCGTGCACCGCGAAGTCGCCGCGCTCCATGTCGGCGGGCAGTTGCGTCGACAACGCGTAGGTCGCATGCAGCCCGCACAGTGCACCGCCAAGTACGAACGCCCCGACGACCCGTCCGCCGCCGACACCGCGCGCCCATATCCAGGCAGCGACGCATAGCGTCATCGCCAGAATCCACCCGCCTGGCAGCGCAGGAAGCTGCAGACATACGATCGCGCCGAGCACCAGCGCGGCAGCCGTCGGCAGGCCGAATGCGGCCACGCGTATAGTCATGTCGCGCGCCTGCCCGCGCGGGCCTGCACGCATCGTTGTCTGCATCGAATCTCGACGCCCCGCCCTGATGGATCGCGCGCATCCGTATCACTGTCCTGCTTTGCGGACGCGCTCATGCGTGGCGTGAACGTCATGCCTTGACGGTGTTGCACCGCGCGCCTCCCTGCGCCGGACCCTCGGGACGAGTCTGTGGGAAAGCGAGCGCCGACACCCGGCGGAAACCTGCCGTCACACATCGGGTTTCGCCTTCAAACCACCGACACGAATGTCCAGGTTCCGCGTCCCGTCGGAATTCGGAAGCACGTTCGAACGATCCGGCCCAGGGAAGCAGCCGGGCACCGTCACAGGTCGGACATCGGTGGCGTGGTGCAGTCTCGCGACCACAATGGAGGGCAAGGACATGCATCACCTGTCGGGATACGGATATCTGCTTGCGCTGGTCATGGTGGCGCCAGCGAGCGCGGAACCGGCGCGGTTGGTCACGCACTTCCCCGAGCACGATGTCTCGCGCTTCCTGTTTACGCATTTCGATATCGCCACGATCCGCAGCCCACTCAATCCGGCACGCAGTGCCGACCAGCGAAGCTTTGCGAGCGTGCTGCCGGCACCGACGCGTTTCGAGCCGGACATGTTCGAAGTGGACGCGTTCGGCTGGGTCTACCGGATGCGGATCCTCGATCGTGGCGATTTCAACCGCGATGGCGTTGAGGATCTGGTGGCCTGCTTCGAGAGCCGGGCGATGCTCGGCTCGTACAACGCCTCACAGCTTCTGCTGGTGACCCGCTATTCGGAGAACACACCTGCCGTGGCGATCCGTTTCGAACCGTCTTCCGGCCGGTATCCCTGCGCGAATTTCCCGGCGCAGTAGCGCTCATGGTGCCGCGCTTGCACCGGCCAGCCCGCAATGGACACCCTGCCCGCCGCACGGCAAGGTGCAGCATCGAGACGGTAAGGAAGGACCCGTGCATCAGAGTCCCAGATCGAAAACCTCGCTGTTTGCAGCCTGCATCGCATCGGTCGGCGTTGCGGATGCACACGCTGGACCCGTTGAAGCGTGGGGGCTGATGCGAGAAACCGCGATCGAGGTCTGCAAGCCGCAAGGTCAGCACCATTATCTCGCCAGGCTGGTCTGCCCCGACCGTTCGCACCCGGCTTTCGAGCGCAGCGGCAATGTCGGTCCGTGCCACGATCTGTCCGCGGATACGCAGCCCGGGGAGATCACGCGGCTGACCATCGCCGCGATGGAATATCGGCCACTCGAAGCAGGCGAGGTCGATCACCACATGGTCGACCGATACGAACTGACCTGCGGTCCGCAGACCAGCGAGCTGTATCTCGATATGTACCACTGCGATGCACCTGTGCCACAGGCGGCGCCCGCAGGCTTCTCGATCGCGAACTGAAACCCCGCCAGCCACGACCGCGCGGGTGCGCAGTCGCCCGACAAGCGGCACGTCTAGACGCGCTGGCTCGAGCGCCTGGAATGGCGCAAACGCACGCCATGGGCTTGCGTTCGGGTCAACGCGCGCCCACCTCGACCGTCATGCAGCTCACCCGCGTCCGCAGCTTCCCACCCGTCGTCGATGCCCGCGCCCGCGTGCTGGTGCTCGGCAGCATGCCGGGCGTGGCGTCGCTGGATGCCGATCGCTACTACGCGCATCCGCGCAACCTGTTCTGGCCGATTCTGGGTGCGATCGTCGGCTTCGATCTTGCCCTGCCCTATGACGATCGCATCGCCCGGCTCGGCGATGCGGGCATCGCACTGTGGGACGTTGCCGGCGAGTGCGTACGACCCGGCAGCCTGGATGCGCGCATCGAGGCCGAGAGTGTGGTGCCCAACGACATCGCCGGCCTGCTGGCAGCGTATCCGGGCATCACGCGCGTCCGTTTCAACGGCGCGGCGGCCGAGACGCTGTTCCGGCGGCATGTACTGCCTCCGCTCGATCACGTAACGGACCTGCTGCGCCTGCCGTCGACGAGTCCGGCGCATGCGGCAATGGGGTTCGAGGCCAAGCTGGCGGCGTGGCGGGCGGGATTTGCGTCCGCCTGATCGCCTGTCCCGCAAACGCGGTGCATGTTCAGTGGACGGGCGCGGTCTTCCAATGACGTTGCGCCCGGCAGATTGAAGACGCTGGAGCCTCGCATTGCGGGAATGACGAAGCTCTCGGCGTTGCAACTGCTTCATCTCGACCCGTGGACCGCTGCCACAGGCCGGAAACCGCAACGGTTCGTCCCGCGCACCAGCGGCAGCGCGGCCGTCGGCGCTGTCATGCTGAGCGCCTGCCCTCGCCGACGCCGGAGTCGCCATGACCCTGATCATCAATCCCCGCACTCACGACCTGGGTGGTTTCGAGGTGCGGCGTGCGGTGCCGAGCCTGCAGGCGCGCAGCGTCGGGCCGTTCGTGTTCGTGGACCACATGGGCCCGGCGGTCTTCGAGAAGGGCGCCGGCATCGACGTACGCCCGCATCCGCACATCGGCCTGGCGACGGTCACCTTTCTCTGGTCCGGCACGATCCATCACGCCGACACGCTGGGCGCCTCGCAGGACATCACGGCCGGCGACGTGAACTGGATGACGGCGGGCCGCGGCATCGCCCACGCCGAACGCACGCCGCAGTCGCTGCGCGAAGGCGAGCACCCGCTGCACGGCATGCAGACCTGGGTGGCGTTGCCGAAGGCGTACGAAGAAGTCGCGCCCGAGTTCCACCATCATCCGGCCGCGACCTTGCCGCAGTTCCGCCGCGACGGCGCGTGGGTGCGCGTGATCGCCGGTCGCGGGTTCGGCGAGGAATCCCCGGTGCGCGTGTTCGCCGACACGCTTAATGTCGCGCTGGATCTCGAACCTGACGCCGAGCTGGCGATTCCGCCGTCGCATGCCGAGCGCGCGCTCTACGTGCTCGAAGGCGAGGCGCAGCTCGACGGCGCCGACATCCCGCCGCGCCACCTCGCTGTTCTAGATGCAGGCGCGGTCGCCAGGCTCCGCGCGAAGACGCCGCTCAAGGCCATGCTGTTCGGCGGCGAGCCGCTCGACGGTCCGCGCCACCTGTGGTGGAACTTCGTGTCGTCTTCGAAGGAGCGCATCGAACAGGCCAAGGACGACTGGCGCGCCGGGCGGTTCGGTACCGTGCCGGGCGATCCGGAGTTCATTCCGCTTCCGGAACGGTGACGATTGTCACAAACGATTCCGCGCCGCAGCAGGCGCGGGCGCGTATCGTCGTTCCCTGGGGTGACAGGGGAACATGCTCATGCTTCGTATCCGACCGCTCGCGCTGATCGGCGCGCTGTGCTGTGCCGGCGCCGCGCAGGCGCAGACCGCCAACGACTGTCCGCAGTTGCCGCCCGAGGCCACGGTGCGCTGGGAAGTGCAGCCGGGCCCGGACTTCGTGTTCTGCCGGGCGATGGATCTGGCCAGCGGCCGGCAGGCATTCGCGGTCACCGTCGGGCGCAACGCGAATTTCAAGCCGCGTCGCAACGACCGCGTCGGTGAGCGCGTGACCATCGACGGCACCCGCATCTGGTGGCATGCGCCGGAGAACGAGCTGACCGGAGCACTGGTCCGCGAGACGCTGCTGGAGCTGCCGTCGGGCGACTACGCACACATCATCGTGCGCGCCAGCGACGAGGCCGCATTGACCCGGTCGCTGCACGATGCCGAATCGCTGCACTTCTCGGACGTCCGCCTCGGCAGCAAATAGCCGCGCATCCGACAGGGTTGCCTCAGAACCGGCCCTGCTGGAAATCCACGAACGCCTGCATCAGTTCTTCGCGGGTGTTCATGACGAAGGGGCCGTGGCGCGCCACCGGTTCGCGCAGCGGACGACCGGCGACCACGATCAGGCGCGCGCCGGCATCGCCGGCGGCGAGTTCCAGCCGGCGGCCACCACCGAGCACCGCGAGTTCCTGTGCGGCCAACGGACGCGCAGCCTCGCCTTCGCCAATGTGCAGCGCACCTTCGAATGCATACGCGAATGCGTTGTGGCCCTCGGGCAGGTCGTGGCGCCAGCGGCCGCCGGCCGCCAGCGTGATGTCCAGATAGACCGGATCGGTCGCCGGCTGCGAGATCGGACCGGCGACGCCGTCGACGACGCCGGCAATCACCTTGATCGACACGCCCTCGCCCGCCTGCACCACCGGAATGCGTTCGGGCGCGAATTCCTGGTACTTCGGTGCGGTCATCTTGTCCCGGGCCGGCAGGTTCACCCACAGCTGGAAACCGCGCATGCGGCCGGCTTCCTGCTCGGGCATCTCCGAATGCACCAGTCCGCGACCGGCGGTCATCCACTGCACGCTGCCCGGCACCAGCAGGCCCTCGTTGCCGTGGTTGTCCTTGTGGCGCATGCGGCCGTCGAGCATATAGGTGACGGTCTCGAAGCCACGATGCGGATGGTCAGGAAAGCCGGCCAGATAGTCCTCGGCGCGGTCGGTGCCGAACTCGTCGAGCATCAGGAAGGGATCGAGATCCGGCAGTTGCGGCGTGCCGATCACGCGCGTGAGCTTGACGCCCGCGCCGTCGCTGGCGGGCATGCCACGCAGGTGGCGGAGGATGGTGGCAGCGGTCATCGGCGTGGGTTCCTGTGCGGGCCTGCGCACACGATGCGGGTGCGCAGGGACGATTCCACGCGCACGGGTGGAACGGAGGTTTCCGGCAGGGCAAGCGGGTCCGCGCTCGACGCCCTCCCCCGCTCTGCGGGGGAGGGTTGGGTGGGGGCGAACCGTCGGGTGTGCGCGAACACATGAGCGAGCGATCATGGGCGAGACGGGATCTGCCGCGACCCGACCGTCTGCCCCCATCCCAGCCTTCCCCCGCGAACGGGGGAAGGAGCAAAGCAAGCATCAGCGCGCCGTCAGACGCCAGGCGCGGTGGATGCGCGCATTGCGCTCGAAGTCCGGCGGGATCGTCGCTGGCGTGATCTCTTCGCACTGGGCGAACGCGCTCACCGCGTCGGTGTCGAGCCTGAAACGCCGGAAGTTGTTCGAGAAATACAGCACGCCACCCGGCGCCAACCGCGCGACCGCGGCCTGCAGCAGGCGCACATGCTCGCGCTGGATGTCGAAGTCCTTCGCCCGCGCGGAGTTCGAGAACGTCGGCGGGTCGCAGAAGATCAGGTCGTACTGCGCGGTTTCCGCTTCCAGCCATTGCACCGCATCGGCCTGCACCAGGCGGTGCTTCGCGCCGCCGTAGCCGTTCGCGGCCAGGTTGTCGGCGCACCACTGCAGATAGGTGCCCGACAGGTCGACCGTCGTCGTGGTGCGCGCGCCGCCACCCGCGGCATGCACGGTGGCCGCGCCGGTGTAGCCGAACAGGTTGAGGAAGCGCGTGTCGGCCGCTTCGTCGGCGATGCGCAGGCGCATCGGGCGGTGGTCGAGGAACAGGCCGGTGTCGAGGTAGTCGAACAGGTTCACGCGCAGGTGCACGCGCCCCTCGTCGACCAGCAGGAATTCGTGGCGCGCGTCGAAGCGGCCGTACTTGCTGCCGCCCTTGCCCTTCGAACGCGTCTTCACCGCGATGCGTTCGCGCGGAATGCGGAACACGTCGCGCGCCGCGGCGAGCACGTCGCCGAAGCGGCGTCGGGTCACGGCTTCGGGAATCTCGGCCGGCGCGGCGTATTCCTGGATGTGCAGCCACAGCGGCGCGCCCTCGGCAGTGACGTCGGCCTCGGACTGGATGTAGACGTCGATTGCGGCCGCGTACTCGGGCAGGTCCGCATCGTAGGCGCGGTAGCAGCTCACGCCGTCGCGCTCGCGCCAGGCCTTGAGCTTGCGCAGGTTCTTGCGCAGCCGGTTGGCGACCATCGTCGCGCCTTCGCCCAGTGCCTCCGGCGATTCGCTGACGGCGCGCTGCGGCGGCCGCACCGGGTCGCAGACGATCAGGCTGCACTCGATGGCGCCGTTGAACACCTGGTACTTCTTCTTCGCGCGCAGGCCGGTCGCATGTGCGAGTTCGGCATCGCCGCACAGCAGGCTGGCGCGCCACTCGGGCACCGCACGTGCCAGCGCGTTGCCGAGCGTGCGGTACAGCGCGGGATCGGCGGCGAGCCGAGCGTCGTAGGGCGGATTGCAGGCGACCAGGCCCCGCTTGACCGACTCGGCCAGCGCCGCGTCTTCCTGCGAGGCCGGCGGCACTGGTGCCTGCAGCGTCGCGATGTCGCCGACCTGCCAGTCGATGGCTTCGCGCAGACCGGCGGCGGTCGCGTTCTCGCGCGCGGCGCGGATCGCGTGCGGATCGAGATCGCGGCCGAAGAACACGCTGCGCAGGCGCTGGCGACCGATGCGCTCGCGCGACAGCGCTTCATCGCACAGCACCTGCCAGTGGGCGGCATCGAAACCGCGCCAGCGACTCGGCGCGAGCCCGGCCGAGGCCGCACCACCATCACGCGACAGACCCGGCGCCACGTCGGCGGCCATCAGCGCGCCTTCGATCAGCAGCGTGCCGCTGCCGCACATCGGGTCCAGCAGCGCACCGCCCTCGGCGTACAGCGCCGGCCAGCCGCCGCGCATCAGCACGGCCGCGGCGAGGTTTTCCTTCAACGGCGCCTCGCCCTGCGCGCGCCGCCAGCCGCGGCGATGCAGCGGGCCGCCACCCAGATCGACCGACAGCAGCGCGCGGCCCTTGCGGACCACCAGGCTCAGGCGCAGGTCCGGCGATTCGACATCGACATCCGGACGCGCGCCGGTGGACGCGCGCAGCGCATCGACGATCGCATCCTTGACCCGCTGCGCGGCATAGCGCGCATGGGTGATCGCGCTGCCGGAGACGTGCGGATCGATCGCCAGCGTCATCGTCGCGTCGAGATGTTCCGACCAGTCGATCGCGCGCGCGCCGGCGTACAGCGCATCCTCGTTCTCGCAGGCGTACTCGGCGATCGGCCACAGCACGCGGCTGGCCAGGCGCGACCACAGCACGGCGCGCTGCGCATCGTGCAGCGTGCCTTCGACGTTGGCGCCGGCGGTGGTCGCGGTGGCGTGCGCGCAGCCGAGCGCGATCAGCTCGTCGACGAGCAGGTATTCGAGGCCCTTGGCGCAGCTTGCGAAGAATTTCATGGGGTGTGGTCGGATTCGGGAACGGAGTCCGTCATCCCCGCGCGGGCCGGGATGACGTTTGCACAGTGCGCTGCGTGGCGCGCTGGCGGGATCAGAGCGTCCGCAGCAGCGCCGCGAACGCGTCGGCCGAGGCCTCGACGTGCGCGGACAGGCGGTGGGTGTCGTCGACCAGCAGCAGCCGGCCGCGGCGCGCGCAGGTCCAGCCGACGACGTCGGCGGCGGGAATGAGTTCGTCGTCCCAGCCATGCACGACCGACAGCGGCACCTCGGCGGCCTGCAGCGGATGCGCCGCATCCAGACGCACCGGCGGCGCCATCAGGAACAGGCCGGCAACCGGCACCTGCAGCGAGACGTGTCCGGCGATCCACGCGCCCAGGCTCGAGCCGGCCAGCACCAGTGGGCCACGCGACGCGGCGTCCATCGCCAGGCGCTGCAGGCGCTCGATGCGCGCGGCGACATCGCCGAGCGGGCTGATCTCGCGCCTGGCGTCGAGGTCGGTGTAGTCGGGGCGCTCGGCGGTCCAGCCGAGGCGCTCGGCGGCGTCGGCCAGCGCGGCCACCTTGGTGGCGTCCGGGCCGCTTTCGAAGCCGTGCGAGAGGATGCAGTGCCCGCGCGCGCTCATGCGTCCACCCATTCGACGGCGTCGCCCAGCCGCACCACGCCGCCCTCGATCACGCGCGCGCACAGGCCGCCCATGGCGCGCATCGCGTTGTAGCCGCCGGGGCCCAGGGTCTCTTCCATCTTCGAGCAGGGATCGCAGGGCGACGTGCCCTCGAGCAGGGCCGTGCCGACGCGGAAACGCCGGCCCTTGAGCGCGATCACCGGAATGCCGGACACCACCAGATTGCGACGCAGCACGGCCGGATCGACCGTCGCGTGGCCGCTGAGCGCGGCGATCGCGGGCAGATGTTCGGCCTGGATCAGGGTGATGCCGCGCTTGCCGCTGCCGCCGGTGTAGCGGTCGCCGGTCAGCCCTGCGCCGGTCACGGCGACGGCGCTGTCGACGATCTCGACCAGGACATCGCGGGCCGGCCGCAGGCCGATCCAGTCCACCGTGCCGGCGCGCGGGAACTGCGTCATCAGCGCGCGCAACGCGGACTCTGGCGGGGGATTTCTCATGTGCCAATGGTATCCGATCGGTCCTGCGGCCCTCGCCGGAATACCGGCTCGAGCCGTCCCCGCTGTCGCAGGGGCGGACGCAGGTCGCGCGTGTCCACACTGCAGCTACCATCACTGCCATGTCATCGCCAACGATCCAGCGCCAGCCCCTGCCCTACGTCGACCTGCTGGCCGCGCGGCCGGTCGGAGACGTCACGCTGGTCGTCGTCCACTGCACCGAACTGCCGGATCTCGCGACCGCAAGGTCGTACGGCGAGCGCGTGCTCTACGACAGCGGCACCGGCGCCAGCGGGCACTGGTACATCGACCGCGACGGGACGATCGTCGAGTACGTGCCGGCGGGGCGCGTCGCCCATCACGTGCGCGGACACAACGTGCAGTCGGTCGGTATCGAACTGGTCAACGCCGGCCGCTTCCCGGACTGGTACGACAGCCGCCGCCAGGCGATGAACGAGGCCTATCCGCCGGCCCAGATCGAGGCGCTGGTCGCCCTGCTCGACCAGCTGCGCGGTGCACTGCCGGCCCTGCGCGACATCGCCGGCCACGAGGATCTGGACACCGATCGCGTCGCCGCGAGCGACGATCCGGCCTTGACCGTTGCGCGCAAGCGCGACCCCGGCCCGCTGTTTCCATGGGACGACGTGCTTTTGCGGGTACCGCTGCGCCGGATCGGCGTCTGAACGTCCGCGTCAGGGCACCCGGCCGGCCCCACCTATAATCGGCATCCGGCCCGCACCCGCGCGCCGCTCCCCATGTCCGGCCCCGCGATGACCCCGCCCGTTTCCGAACTGATCGACCTGCTCAGCCTCGAGCGCCTCGAAGACAACCTGTTTCGCGGCCAGAGCCGCGACATCGGCACCAAATACGTGTTTGGTGGCCAGGTGCTGGGCCAGGCGCTGTCCGCCGCGCAGGCGACGATGGACAGCCCGCGCCCGGCACATTCGCTGCACGCCTACTTCCTGCGCGCGGGCAACATCGAAGCGCCCATCGTTTACGACGTCGACCGCACGCGCGATGGCGGCAGCTTCTCGGTGCGGCGCGTGACCGCGATCCAGCACGGCAAGGTGATCTTCTTCTGCGCGGCCTCGTTTCAGGAGGAGGAAGCCGGCGCCGAGCACCAGCTGTCGATGCCGGAAGTGCCCGCGCCCGAGGATCTCGAACCGCAGGATCCCCTGCCCGCCGCGGTGCTGGCGAAGCTGCCGGTCAAGGTGCAGCGCTGGCTCGACCGCAGCGGACCGTTCGAATTCCGCCATGTGTATCCGCGCGACGAACTGCACCCGCCTAAGCGGCCGCCGTTCCAGCAGATGTGGTTCCGCCTGACCGGCCCGGTCGACGACACGCCGGCGCTGCACCGCGCGCTGCTGGCCTACGCGTCCGATTTCCAGCTGCTGGGCACGGCGACCTTCCCGCACGGCATCAGCTATTACCAGCCCAACGTGCAGATGGCCTCGCTCGACCACGCGCTGTGGTTCCACCGCCCGTTCCGGGTGGACGACTGGCTGCTGTATTCGCTCGACAGCCCCAGCGCGCAGGGCGCGCGCGGGCTCGCGCGCGGGCAGATCTTCGACCGCGCCGGCCGTCTGGTCGCCAGCAGCGCGCAGGAAGGCATGATCCGCGTACTGCCGGGCGACGCACCCGCGCCGAAGGCCGGCTGATGCGTCAGGTCTTCTCCAGCCCCCGCCTCGAGAACGTCGAACGCGTCGCGGCGCTGCTGCGCGAGGCCGGCATCGAGGTGCAGATCCTCAACGGCCGCTCCTACAAGGGCAACCGGCGCAGCAGCTTCAGCTATCGCGAGGATGCCGGCGGTCCGAAACCGGCGGTGTGGGTCACGCGCTCCGACGAGCAACCGCGTGCACGCGAACTGCTCCGCGAAGCCGGCCTGCTGCAGGGCCAGGCCTCGACCCGCAGCTACCTGCCGCAGGACGGTCTGGTGTTCGCGGCCGAGACCACCGCGGCGCCGAAGCGGCGCATGACCCGCGCGGCGAAGATCCGCTACACCCTGCTCGGCGGCGCGGTGCTGGTCATCGCGCTGTCGTGGGTGGCCAAGCCCGCACCCGACACGCGCGTGGCGGCGGCACCCACGACTGCGCCGGAACCTGCCTTGGACATGGTGCCGCCGACCGTCGAGGCCAGCGTCAACCGCATCCCGGTGCCCCGCGCGCTTGCCACCACGGTGCTGGCCGATGCGCTGACGCGCGCGGCCGGACCGGTCTGCGTGGCGATCGACGGCGATACGCCGCCCGCCCCGCTGCTGGCCGAACTCGAAGCCGGCTATCCCGACGTGCGCCCCGCCTCGGCGTGCACCGGCGGCGACGGGCAGGCCGCGTGGCTGGAGGTCGCGAACTACCGCACCGACGGATCCGGCGCCGGCACGCTCGACCTGATCAGCGGCGGCAGCGATGCCACGCAGGGTCTGATCACGCGCGTACTGGACGTGCGCCGCACCGGGACCGACTGGTCGTTCACGCGGTCGGAGTGACGCGCGCGTCCCGGAACGTGGCACGCACCTGCCCGCGCTTGCGGCATCATCGGCAGCGCCGGTCACATCCGGCATCCGGGTGCCGTCAGGGGTGATGGACCCGCCCGCAGGAAGTGCACCTTGAACGCCATCGCCGCCGACCTGGGCCTGGAAGCCCGCATCCACCAGGAGCTGCCTGCCGCACGTGGCGGCGACCAGGCCGCCTACGGCCGCATTGTGCAGATGAGCCAGAACGCGACGACCGCCATCGCGCTGGCGATCACCCGTGACGTGCAGGCCAGCCAGGACATCGCGCAGGAGGCTTATCTCAAGGCCTGGCAGCAGCTCGGCAGGCTGCAGAACACCACCAGCTTCCTGCCCTGGCTGCGGCAGATCACCCGCAACCTCGCCCGCGACTATCTGCGCGCGCGGCGGGAACGCCTGGTTGCCGGGGAAGCGGCCGATATCGCCATCGCCCAGGCGGCCGATCCGGACGCGTGCCCGATGCAGCAGATCATCGACGACGAAACCGGCCGCGTGGCCGCCGATCTGATTTCCGATCTGCCCGACGAGAGTCGCGAAGTCCTGCTGCTCTACTACCGCGAAGGCGGCAACTCGAAGCAGGTCGCCGCCCTGCTCGGCCTGTCGGACGCGGCGGTGCGCAAACGCCTGTCGCGCGCGCGGCGCAGCCTGCGCGAGGACCTGATGGCGCGCTTCCGCGACTTCGCGACGAGTTCCGCGCCCGGCACGGCCTTCACCCTGCTGGTGACCGCGGGCCTGATGGGCTTCGCCAAGCCCGCCACGGCGGGCACCGCCGCGGGCGTCGCGGCCGGCGCTGCATTCGGCACGGGCGTGGCGGGCAAGGCGGCGCTCGGCAGCGCCAGCGCGTTGGGCGCAGCCGGCGTGTCGCTGGTCTTCGGCGGCCTGACGCTGTGGCTGTGCCGGAAGATGGTCGCGCGCTATGCCGACACCGAGGCCGAGCGCCGGGCGATCCTCAAGCTCTACGACCGCTGGTTCGTGTGGGGCTCGCTGGCCGGCGGCCTGCTGGGCGCCGGCATCGGCTTCATGACGGCCAGCAGCCGCATTGCGGACGGCTGGATCCTGCTGTCGGCCGCGATCGCGCTGTTCCTCTACAACTATCCGCTGCTGACCAGCATGCCGCGCCTGATGAATCCGCTGATCGCACGCGACATCGCACGCGATCCCAAGGGCGGCGCGCGGCGCGCTTTGGGCTATCGCCTGATGTTCGGCTCCAGCGGCCTGGTCCTGACGAATGTGGGCCTGATCGGCGTGCTGCTGATCTTCTGGCTCAGGACGGCCTGATCGAATACGCGCGCGTCGCAGGCCGGTGTCGCGTGTCGCGCGCCGTCCATCGGAGATTCGCGGTTGCCCCGATCCGCGCGAAGAAGTCCTGCCGCCGCTGAAACAGGAGAGGCCGCGCAGTGCGCGGCCTCTCGTTGACAACCCGTTCTGCGGACTCAGCGCTGCGGACGCGCCGGACGCAGTTCCTCGCGGCTGAGGAAGCCGTCGCGGTTCTCGTCCAGCCAGTCGAAGCGTTCGGCCAGGCGCGGCATCTTCTCGGCGACTTCGACGCGGCTCAACTTGCCGTCGTTGTTGAGGTCGGCCTCGCGGAACTTGGCATCGAAACGACGTTCGCCTTCGGCGCGGCGCTCGGCGGCCTTCGCGGTGTGCCAGGCACGCAGTTCGCTGCGGGTGAGATAGCCGTCGCGATTGGTGTCGATGACGTCGAAGTTGGCGACCAGATCGAAGCCGCCACCCTTGTGCGGACGCGCGCCGGGGCCGCGCTGCGGGCGTTCGCCGCGTGCCGCCGCCGGGCGTTCCGCGCGCGGTGCGTCGCCCCGTGCCGCGCGTTCGGCGCGGTGCGCGTCGCGACGTGCCTGCATCGCCTGCTGCGCAGCCTGCGCTTCGGCTCGGCTGATGCGGCCGTCCTTGTCGATGTCGAATCGCGCGAGCGCGTCGACGCGATCGCCGCCGTGACCGCGCATGCCGTGGCCGCGATGACGCTCGCCGTCGGGCTTGGTGGCATGCGTGCCGGCTGCAGGGGCCTGCGCGGCCGCAGCGCCGATGGTGGTGATGGAGAGTGCCGCCAGCAGTGCGGTGGTGATGAGGCGCTTTTTCATGTGGATGTCCCGTTGCCGCGGCACCGTGCCGCTGTGCAGGGATCAACGCGCCGGCCACGCGATCCGTTGACGCGGCGTCGGCCTGGTTCAGCCGGCAGCCGGCGAACCGGTCGCGCCGCCTGCGACGCGCGTCGGTATTCTCGCCGCATGCACGACGCCCCGCCGCCCGATCCCGCCCCCGACGCTGCGTCCAGTGATCTGCGCCTGTTCCACACCGCGCCTCATGCCTGCGGGTACTGGTCCGAACGCGAAGCCCGTGATCTGGTGCTCGACCCGCACGATCCCCGCCTGGCCCATGTCTACACCCAGGCCCTGCGCTGGGGCTTTCGCCGCTCCGGCGACATCGTCTATCGCCCGCATTGCGCGCAGTGCCGCGCGTGCGTCGCGGTGCGCATTCCGGTCGAGGATTTCACGCCCAACCGCAGCCAGCGCCGCGCGCTCGCGCGCAATGCCGACATCGAATCGCGCGTGGTGCCGGCCGAACGCAACGACGAGCGCCTGGCGCTGTACCGGCGCTATCTCGTCTCGCGACATCCGGCCGGCGGCATGGACGACCATGGCGCGCACGAGTTCGACCAGTTCCTGATCGGTAGCTGGAACGAGGGCCGCCTGCTGGAACTGCGCCTCCACGGACAGCTGGTGGGCGTCGCGGTGACCGATCTCATCGAGGATGCGCTGTCGGCCGTCTACACTTTCTACGACCCCGACCTCGTGTCACGTGGCCTCGGCACTCTGGCGATCCTGCGCCAGATCGCCTGGGCGCAGCGCGACCGCAGGCGCTACCTGTATCTCGGTTACTGGATCGATGGACACCGCAAGATGGCCTACAAACGCAATTTCCAGCCGCTCGAAGGCTTCGATGGACGCCAGTGGCGCCTGCTGACGGACGCCGCGCGATGAGCCGCACCTTCCTTGTTCCGCTGCTCGCAGGCGCTGCCGTGGTGCTGCTCGCCGCCTGCGTGCGCGTCAACACGCATGGCGAACGACCGGTCGCCACGCGTGCCGGGACGACCGCGCCTGTGCGCATCGCGACCTACAACACCTCGCTCAACAGCGACGAGCCCGGCGGCCTGCTCGCGCGCCTGCAGGGCGACGACGCGGGTGCGCAGAAGGTCGCCGCGGTCCTGCAGCAGGTACGCCCCGACATCGTGCTGCTCAACGAGTTCGACTACGTCGCTGACGGCAGCGCCGCCGAACTCTTCCAGCAGCGCTGGCTCGAACGGGCCCAGCCGGGCGGCGGCGAACCGCTGCGCTATCCCTACCGCTACATCGCACCGGTCAACACCGGCGTGCCGAGCGGGCTGGATCTCGACGACAACGGCAGCGTCGGCGGCGACGGCCGCGACCGCGGCAACGACGCCTGGGGTTACGGCCTGCATCCGGGCCAGTACGGCATGCTGCTGCTCTCGCGCTGGCCGATCGACGCGGCCACCGCGCGCAGCTTCCAGTTGCTGAAGTGGAACGCGATGCCCGACGCACGGCGCCCACGCCATCCCGACGGTCGCCCCTTCCACAGCGATGCGGTGTGGTCGCAGCTGCGGCTGTCCTCGAAGTCGCACTGGGACGTGCAGGTGCACGCCCCGGGCGGCGTGATCCACGTGCTCGCCTCGCACCCGACGCCACCCGCATTCGACGGACCCGAGAAGCGCAACGTCGCCCGCAACCATGACGAGATCCGCTTCTGGACCGAGTATCTGTCGCCGGGCACGCGTGACTGGATGTGCGATGACGCGGGACGCTGTGGCGGGCTGGACGCCGACGCGCGCTTCGTGATCCTGGGCGATCTCAACAACGACCCGGTCGACGGCGCCGGCGATCACACCGCCATCGTCGAGCTGCTCGAACACCCGCGGGTGCTGCGCATGGCGACGCCCCGCAGCGAAGGGGCCATCGAGGCGGCGGAGCAGGATGGCGGCGCCAATGCACAGCACCGCGGCGCAGCGGCACACGACACCGGAAGCTTCGGCCCGCGCGTCGGCAATCTGCGGCTCGACTACGTGCTGCCCTCGGTCGGCCATGCGCTGGTCGGCAGCGGCGTGTTCTGGCCGCGCAGCGATGCCCCGCACGCCGACATCGTCGACGGCACCGACCACCGTCTGGTGTGGGTGGACGTGACGCAGTGATGGAGCGGCCACGCGCAGGCGGCTGATGCCACGCGCCGCGTCGGTTTCTGCGCGGCACGTCGGCGACGCGCTCAGCCGCCGACCGCGTCCGCCAGGCCGCGCAGGGCGGCGGCCACCGTCTGTCGGCGCACCGCATCGCGATCGCCGTCGAACTGGAACAGCGCCGCGCGCGCATAGCCGCCGCGACGCTTCCAGCCGATCCACACCGTGCCCACCGGCTTGTCCTCGCTGCCGCCGCCCGGCCCCGCGATGCCGGTCACCGCGACCGCGACGCTGGCGCCGGAATTCACCAGCGCGCCCGACACCATCTCGATCACCGTCTCGCGGCTCACCGCGCCGTGCGTTTCCAGCGTGTGCGGATTGACGCCCAGCAGCGCCTGCTTGGCCTCGTAGCTGTAGGCCGCCATGCCGCAGTCGAACCAGTCCGAACAGCCGGCGACATCGGTGACCGCCTTCGCGATCCAGCCGCCGGTGCAGCTCTCGGCGGTCACGAGCCGGTGGTGTCGCGCGCGCAGCAACGCGCCGGTCTCGGTGGCCAGCGTGGCGAGCGCGGCATCGGAATGGGTGTCGTGCATGGTCGGGCCCGCGTGGGAAGCCGCCCGTTGTACCGCATCGCGCCGCACGCGTCTCGCCGCTGCCGACGGCGCAGCACGCCCCCCGGACACGCGAACGGCCGGCCCCTCGCGGACCGGCCGTCGCGTCGACACGCAAAATCAGTAGCGCAGGCGCAGCGTGGCGCCGTACATCCGCGGCGCACCCGGGAAGCCGTTATAGGTATTGAGCGGCTGGTTGGGCTGCGGCGTGCCCACGGCCTGCAGCGGACCGTCGAAGCCGACCTGGATGTACTCCGCATCGGTCAGGTTGGTGGCCCACAGCTCCACCATCCAGCGACCGCTGCTGGCGCCGAATCCGACGCGCGCATTGACCACGGTGAAGGCGTCCTGTTCCTTCTCGACGTCGAGATCGGAGCCGGTGTTGTAGTCGGAGGTGTACTTCGCGCCGACATTGAAACGTGCGACCAGTGCATCGCCGACGTCCCATTCGTAGGTCACCGACGCCGAGCCCGACCAGCGGGGCGCGAAGCTCATCGTCGCGCCCGGCAGCTTGTACAGCGCGCCGCCACCCGGCGCGCCCGGGCTGCCGGGCTGCAGGAAGTCGGGGCCCTGGATGTCGTCGCCGTACTTGGTGTCGGCGTACATCAGGCCGCCCTGCAGCATCAGGCCCTGCACGCCCTGCGGCTGCCAGAGGATCTCGGTGTCGATGCCGCGCGAGACCACTTCGGGAATCGAGCGCACGACGAAGCTGGTGCCCAGGAAGCTGTTGAGCTGGAAGTCGTCGTAGGTCTGGTGGAACAGCGCGGCATTGAGCAGCAGCGAACCGCCGGCCCAGGTGGTCTTTGTGCCGAGCTCGTAGCTGTCGACGAATTCACCGGGGAACGAGGTGTCGTCGACCGGCGTGATGCCCGAGCCGCCGCTCGACAGACCGTTGGACGACTGCACGCGGTCGAGGTTGAAGCCGCCACCCTTGTAGCCGCGCGCTGCCGAACCGTAGGCCATGATGTTGTCGTTGAAGCGGTACGCGGCCTTGAGCGTGCCGGACCATTCCTTCTCCTCGCGCGACTGATCGACCACGCGACCGTTGTGCAGCGCATTCGCCCATGGCAGACACATGAAGCCGGCCACCTGCGGCGCGACCGAGCCGAGAATCTGCTGCTGCACCGCCGGCGGCAACGCCGCGATCGGCACGCCACGCGCGGTCAGTGCCGCGGCGACGCGACCGGCCGGGTTGGCGAGCACCGAACCGCAGCCCAGGCTGCCGTTGGGATTGCTGTAGTTCGACAGCAGGTCTTTCTCTTCGCGCGTGTAGCGCAGGCCAAGGGTCAGGTCGAGCTGGTCGGTCGCATGCCAGGTGTTGTTGGTGAACACCGCAAGACTCTTGGAACTCTGCTGGTGACGGTCGAGCGCGCCGAGTCCGGCGAAATTGGTGCCGAACGGGCGGCCCGAGACCTGCGACAGGAAGGTCGCCGGATTGGCCTGGTTGACGGTAATGCCCAGCGGCGCGAGCTGCGCGGCGAGGCCGCCGAGCACCTGCTGCCCGACCAGGGTCGACAGGTACGGCTCGTACTGCGGGCCCACGCGGTAGGACTCGTTGCGGTCCAGTTCCTCGTCCGAATAGAACAGGCCGACCATCCAGTCCAGACGATCGGTCGCGCCGGTCAGGCGGAATTCCTGGCTGAAGGTGTCGAAGCCGGTGTAGGACTCGTTCTTGTCGGCATTGCGGTAAAGGATGTCGGCGGCGGTGAAGTCGTAGTCGAGGCCGTTGATGGCCTCCCATTCGCGCTGCGCGGTGATCGAGGTCAGCGTCGCGCCACCCATTGCGCCGAGTTCCCAGTTCACCTCGGCCGAAACACCCTTCTCCTTGATGTCCTGCTCGGTGCTGCGGTTGCTGTAGGCCACGCGCGCGAAGGGATCGCCGGCGACCGGGAACGGCGGCGACACCACTTCCATCCCCTGCCCGCCGGTCAGCGCGTTGATGACCTGCGAGGTCTGGCCGATAGTGGTGTGCACCGCGGTACAGCAGTTCTCCTCGCGGCTGGTGTAGTCGGCCGAGAACAGGATGTCGACCGCATCGCCAGGCTCGAACAGCAGCTTGCCGCGGAGGGTGTGGAAATTCTGGTCGTAGTCGTCGGTCTCCGTGCGCGGCCCGTTGCCGGTGCGCACGTCCATCCAGCCGTCGCGCTTGCGCTTGGCGGCATAGACGCTGAAGGCGGCACTGTCGCTGAAGGCGTCGTTGTAGGCACCCGACACGCCCAGCGCGCCGTAGTTGCCGGCGGTGATCTCGCCTTCGGCGCTCTGGGCGTAGCTCGGGCGGCGTGTGACCACGTTGATGACACCGGCCGAGGTGTTCTTGCCGAACACCGTGCCCTGCGGGCCCTTGAGCACTTCGATGCGCTCGATCTGCCCAAGGTCGCCGAAGCCCACGCTGTTGCGCGGCCGGTACACGCCGTCGATCACCACGCCCACCGACGATTCGAGGCCGACGTTGTCGCCGACCGTGCCGATGCCGCGGATGCGCGCGGTGGTGATCGCCTCGTTCTGCGTACTGGTCACGGTGAGGCCCGGCACCAGAATCTGCATGTCCTTGATGTCGCGCACGCCCATGTCCTGCACCAGGCGTTCGTCGAGCACGGTCACCGAGATCGGCACGTCCTGGATGGCCTCCTCGCGCTTCTGCGCGGTGACGGTCATCGTCGCCAGTGTGGTCGGCGACTCGTCGGACGAGGTGGTCGATTGCGCCAGGACCGGCGCGGCGACGGTGGTGGCGAGCGCGACGAAAACCGCGCGGGCGAGATGGCGGCGCTGCAACTTCCGTGAATCCATGGTGTCCCCCAGTGACGTGGTGTGGTTTCTTCCCGAAAAACCGACGCCCGACGGCATTGCGCCATCGGATTCCCCGCGGTTCCGGCCTGCGTGGGGGCCATGCCGGACCGTCAAGACAATCGCTTGTCTTGACGGAAACCTAACACGATTCCCGACCCCTGCGAACGGGCCGTTCCGCCCGTCGCGAGGGGGCTCAAACCCGGCCGCCGGGCCCGGGAAATGGCCGTTTCGGGCAGACTATGCGGCCGTTAGACCGAGCGATTCGATGTCCGCGCCCCAGCACACGCCCTTGATGCAGCAGTTCTTCGCCGCCAAGGCCGAACACCCCGACGTGCTGCTGTTCTTCCGCATGGGCGACTTCTACGAACTGTTCTACGACGACGCCCGCAAGGCGGCGCGCCTGCTCGACATCACCCTGACCCAGCGCGGCAATTCGGCCGGCGCGCCGATTCCGATGGCCGGCGTGCCGCATCACGCGTCCGAAGGCTATCTGGCGCGTCTGGTCGCGCTGGGCGAGTCGGTGGCGATCTGCGAGCAGATCGGCGACCCGGCCGCGAGCAAGGGCCTGGTCGAACGCAAGGTCGTGCGCATCGTGACGCCCGGCACCGTCACCGACGAGGCGCTGCTGCAGGAACGTCGCGACACTCTGTTGATGGCGGTCGCACGCAACCGCGCCGGCACCTACGGTCTGGCCTGGGCGGATCTTGCCGGCGGGCGCTTCCTGGTCTGCGAGTGCGCCAACGAAGACATGCTCGAGGCGGAGATCGCGCGTCTCGACCCGGCCGAACTGCTGGTGCCCGATGAGGACGGCTGGCCGGCGTTTCTCGGCGAACGCGGCGGCCTGCGCCGGCGGCCGCCGTGGCTGTTCGACGCCGATTCCGGGCGTCGCCAGCTGCTGCAGTTCTTCGGCCTGCACGATCTCACCGGCTTCGGCATCGACGACCGTCCGTTGGCGATCGCCGCGGCCGGTGCGCTGCTCGGCTACGTGGAGGAAACCCAGAAGCAGCGTCTGCCGCATCTGACTTCGATCGCAGTCGAAAGCAGCGACGGCGCGATCGCGATGAACGCCGCGACGCGCCGGCATCTGGAACTCGACACGCGCGTCGACGGCGATACCCGCAACACCCTGCTGGGCGTACTCGATGCGACGGTCACGCCGATGGGCGGCCGCCTGCTGCGGCGCTGGCTGCATCGCCCGCTGCGCGACCGTGGCGTGCTCGGCGAGCGCCTGCATGCGGTGCAGACACTGATCGACAGCGGCGGCGATGCGGACATCCGCGAACGTTTCCGCGCACTCGGCGATCTGGAGCGCGTGCTCACGCGCATCGCACTGCGTTCGGCGCGTCCGCGCGACCTGTCGACACTGCGCGACGGGCTGGCGATGCTGCCCGACATCCGCAGCCTGCTCGCTCGCCTCGATTCGCCGCGTCTGCGCACGCTGCACGACGGGCTCGGCGAACACGCGGCCGAAGCGCATCTGCTCGCCGGCGCGCTGGTCGAACAGCCACCGGTGCTGGCCCGCGATGGAGGCGTGTTCGCCGACGGCCACGATGCCGAACTGGCCGAACTGCGCCGCCTCAGCACGACCGCCGACCAGTTCCTGGTCGACCTGGAAACCCGCGAACGCGAGAGCAGCGGCATTTCCACCCTGAAAGTCGGCTACAACCGCGTCCACGGCTATTTCATCGAGATTTCCAAGGCGCAGGCCGGCAAGGCGCCGACGCACTACACGCGCCGGCAGACGCTGACCAATGCCGAGCGCTACATCACCGAGGAACTCAAGCAGTTCGAGGACAAGGTGCTGTCGGCGCGCGAGCGTGCGCTGGCCCGCGAGCGCCTGCTGTACGAACAACTGCTCGACGCGCTCAACGATCGCATCGAGGCACTCAAGCACTGCGCCGGTGCGCTGAGCGAACTCGATGTGCTGGCCTGCTTCGCCGAACGCGCCCAGGCGCTGGACTGGTCGCGGCCACAGCTCGTCGACACCGCAGGTGTGTGCATCGAACGCGGCCGCCATCCGGTGGTCGAGGCCGTGCGCCGCGAGCCTTTCGAACCCAACGATCTGGTGCTCGGCGACGACGAGGCGGCCGGCAGGCGCCGCATGCTGGTGATCACCGGTCCGAACATGGGCGGCAAGAGCACCTACATGCGCCAGAACGCGCTGATCGTGCTGCTTGCGCACATCGGCAGCTTCGTGCCGGCGGCGCGGGCGGTGCTCGGTCCGATCGACCGCATCCTCACCCGCATCGGCGCCGGCGACGATCTGGCCAAGGGCCAGTCGACCTTCATGGTCGAGATGGCCGAGACCAGCTACATCCTCCACCACGCTACCGACGCATCGCTGGTGCTGATGGACGAGATCGGTCGTGGCACCTCGACCTACGATGGCCTCGCGCTCGCCGATGCCTGCGCGCGACACCTCGCCGGCACCAACCGCAGCTACACGCTGTTCGCCACGCACTATTTCGAACTCACCGCGCTCGCCCAGCCCGGCAGCGGCATCGCCAACGTGCATCTGGACGCGGTGGAACACCGCGACGCGCAGGGCAACGAAACGCTGGTCTTCATGCATGCGGTCAAGGACGGCCCTGCCGACCGCAGCTTCGGCCTGCAGGTGGCCGCGCTCGCCGGCCTGCCGAAGCAGGTCGTGCGCGATGCGCGCGCGCGTCTGGCCGAACTCGAACAGCGCCGCCACGACAGTCCCGCACCGGCCCCGCTGTCACCGGCCACGCTCGACACACCGCAGCAGATCGGCCTGTTCGCGCCGGCTTCGGCAGCGCTCGAAGCGCTGGCCGGGCTCGACCCCGACGAACTGACGCCCAAGCAGGCGCTCGAAGCGCTGTACCGGGTGCGGGCGCTGCTCTGAGGCCGTCCAACCGACAGCGAGCAGCCTGGGCCGTTGCGTGGACACACGGCCTGCCAGTTCGATAGCTCCACCCTATCGAACAGACGCGAACAATCGATTTCCATCCCTGCATTGACTGCGCCTACCCTGAACGTCCAATCCGGGAGAACGCCAGCCATGTCGACCGAAGCCAAGTGCCCCTTCCACCAGACCGCCGGCGGCGGCACCAGCAATCGCGACTGGTGGCCGAACCAGTTGCGCCTGGATCTGCTGCACCAGCATTCCGCGAAGTCCGACCCGATGGGCGAGGACTTCGACTACGCGGCCGAATTCGCCAAGCTCGACTACGACGGCCTCAAGCGCGACCTCGCCGCGCTGATGACCGATTCGCAGGACTGGTGGCCGGCCGACTTCGGTCACTACGGCGGCCTGTTCGTGCGCATGGCCTGGCACAGTGCCGGCACCTATCGCATCGGTGACGGGCGCGGCGGCGGCGGCCGCGGTCAGCAGCGCTTCGCCCCGCTCAACAGCTGGCCCGACAACGTCAGCCTCGACAAGGCGCGTCGCCTGTTGTGGCCGATCAAGCAGAAGTACGGCCGTGCGATCTCCTGGGCCGATCTGATGATCCTCACCGGCAACGTCGCGCTGGAGACCATGGGCTTCAAGACCTTCGGGTTCGCCGGCGGCCGCCCGGACGTCTGGGAGCCGGACCTCGACGTGTACTGGGGGCGCGAGACCACGTGGCTCGGCGGCGACGTGCGCTATTCGCGCGGCTCGCCCGGTGTGACCGGCGAACCCGGCGAGGGCGTGCTGGTCAAGGACGACGACAGCGAGATCGAGCACACGCGCGATCTGGAGAACCCGCTGGCCGCGGTGCAGATGGGTCTGATCTACGTCAATCCGGAAGGCCCGGACGGCAATCCCGATCCGCTGCTCGCCGCGGCGGACATCCGCGACACCTTCGGCCGCATGGCGATGGCCGACGAGGAAACCGTTGCGCTGATCGCCGGTGGCCACAGCTTCGGCAAGACGCATGGCGCGGCCTCGTCGGACAACGTCGGCGCCGAACCCGAAGCCGATGAACTCGAAGCCCAGGGCTTTGGCTGGCACAACCGCCACGGCAGTGGCCGCGGCCCGGACACCATCACCAGCGGTCTGGAAGTCACGTGGACGCGCACGCCGGCGCAGTGGAGCCACGATTTCTTCGAACTGCTGTTCGCGCACGAGTGGGAACTCGACAAGAGCCCGGCCGGCGCGCAGCAGTGGGTCGCCAAGGATGCGGACGAGGTGATTCCGCACGCCTTCGATCCGTCGAAGAAGCAGAAGCCGCGCATGCTCACCACCGATCTGTCGCTGCGCTTCGATCCCGCGTACGAGAAGATCTCGCGGCGTTTTCTCGAGAATCCGGACCAGTTCGCCGATGCCTTCGCACGCGCGTGGTTCAAGCTGACCCATCGCGACATGGGCCCGCGCGCGCGCTACTTGGGCCCGGAAGTGCCCGACGAAGTGCTGATCTGGCAGGACCCGGTGCCCGCGGTCGATCACCCGCTGATCGACGACGGCGATGTCGCGTCGCTGAAGCAGGCCATCCTCGCCAGCGGGCTGTCGGTGTCGGAACTCGTGTCGACCGCCTGGGCATCGGCTGCGACCTTCCGCGGCGGCGACAAGCGTGGTGGTGCCAATGGCGCGCGCATTCGCCTGGCGCCGCAGAAGTACTGGGCGGTCAACAACCCGCCGCAGCTGACGAAGGTGCTGGCCGCGCTGGAACGGGTGCAGGCTGACTTCAATGGCAAGGCCGCCGGCGGCAAGCAGGTCTCGCTGGCCGATCTGATCGTGCTCGGCGGCGCGGCGGCGGTCGAGAAGGCGGCGAAGGATGCCGGCGTGGCAGTCACCGTGCCGTTCTCGCCCGGTCGCACCGATGCCACGCAGGACCAGACCGATGTCGAATCCTTCGAGGCACTGGAGCCCTGGGCCGATGGCTTCCGCAATTACGCGAAGGGACGTTCGGCGGTGCCGCTGGAGCATCTGCTGATCGACCGCGCGCAGCTGTTGACGCTGACCGCGCCGGAAATGACCGTGCTGGTCGGTGGCCTGCGCGTGCTCGGCGCGAACCACGACGGATCGAAGCACGGTGCGTTCACCGACCGCCCGGGCGTGCTGTCGAACGACTTCTTCCGCAATCTGCTCGACATGGGCACGGCGTGGACGCCGGCGCGTGACGGCGGCTTCGAAGGCAGGTCGCGCGACGGCGACGAAACGCGCTGGCACGGCAGTCGCGTGGACCTGGTATTCGGTTCGAACTCGGTCCTGCGCGCCGTGGCCGAGGTCTATGCCAGCGACGATGCGCAGGAGAAGTTTGTGCGCGACTTCGTCGCGGCCTGGCACAAGGTGATGGAGCTGGACCGCTTCGATCTGGCCTGATCCTCGCAAGCGACCGGACGCCGATGCATCCGCATCGGCGTTCGCGTTTCCGCAGATGCAGCCGAAGCGATACTCGACGGCCGCTTCGCACCGGAAACACCGCATGACGTTCGACATCCGCAGGCGTCGCCTGCTGCGGGCCGGCACGCTGGCCGCGCTGGCGACGACCTTGCCCGCCTTCGCGCGCACATCGACGTTCGACGCGCGCACGACCGCCGAACAGGCCACCGCCGGTCTCGACCTGCGCGGCCGCACCGTCGTCGTCACCGGGGCGACCTCCGGCATCGGCATGGAGACCATGCGCGTGCTCGCGCTGCGCGGTGCGCATGTGATCGGCACCGCGCGTTCGCGCGCGAGCGGAGACGCGGCTTGCGCCGCAGTCAAAGGCCGCGCGACACCGGTCGTGCTGGATCTCGCGGATTTCGATTCGGGTCGCCGCGAGCGCCGCGATCCGCGCGCTCGACGTGCCGATCGATGCGCTGGTCTGCAACGCGGGCGTCGTGCTCGACGATCTGGAGCAGGTCCGCGGCATCGAGAAGACCTTCGTGGTGAATCATCTCGGTCACTACCTGCTGGTGCGCCGCCTGCTCGATCGCGTGATCGCCGCGCCACAGGGACGCGTGGTCGTGCTCGGCAGCGCCGACGAACGCAACGCGCTGCCCGGCGGGATCCAGTTCGACGATCTGTCGGGTCGCAGCTGGGAGGCGCGCTACGCGCACGCCAAACTCGCCAACGGCCTGTTCTCGCTCGAACTCGCGCGCCGTCTCCGGGACACGCGCGCGACGTCCAACTGCGTCACGCCCGGCCACACGCGCAGCAACATCCTGCGCCACATCGGCAACCGGTATCGCGACGATGCGCGCACCGTGCAGCAGGGCGCCGCAACGCCATCCTGGCTTGCCGCGTCACCGGACGTCTCAGGTCGAAACGGCCTGTTCTGGCGCGATTTCGCACCTGCCGGGCAAAGCGCGCAACAGCGCGACGCGGCGATGGCAAGGCGCCTGCGGGACGTCTCCGGAACGCTGGTGCGCGACTGGTTGTGACTCAGCTCGCGTCGATGTCACCGAGCGCACGGATCAGGCGTCGCGCACGCTTGTCGGGTCGCTGCTCCGGCGCCTGGTAGCCGGCGCGCTGCGCGCGCGCCTGGGCGATGCGCGCCAGCCGTGCTTCGCGCGAAGCGTCGCTTTCGCTGTAAAGCGTCTGCGCCACGCTGGCCGGGCCGCGGGTGTCCGAGAGTCCGGCGACCGCGATCTCGAAGACCTCGTCGCCGCGCACCACGCGCAGGGCATCGCCGATGCGCACCGTCCGCGCGGGTTTCGCACGCTGGCCGCCGACGTCGACCTTGCCGGTCTCGATCGCCTGTTTGGCAAGGCTGCGGGTCTTGAAGAAGCGCGCGGCCCAGAGCCACAGGTCGAGGCGCACGCCGGGTGCAGGAGCGGTGTCGGTCATGCGTCCGATATCGGTGCGCCGGCCGGGAGTTCAAGCCGGGCGCGGAATCCGCCCGGTCGATTGTCGAGCACCAGGCGACCGCCGTAGCCAGCCGCCACGCCGTCGACGATCGACAAGCCCAGACCATGGCCGGGCATGCGCGTGTCCAGCCGCACACCGCGTTGCAGCGCCTGCGCGATCGCGTCGGGCTGCATGCCGGGGCCGTCGTCGTCGACCGCGATGTGGATCGACGCGCCGTCGCGCCAGGCGTGGAGACGCACCTGTGCGCGCGACCACTTCACCGCGTTGTCGACGAGATTGCCGAGCATCTCTTCCATATCCTCGCGTGCACCGGCGAACGTGATGTCCTGTGCGATGTCGCAGGCCAGCGTCACACGCTCGCCCGCGGTCTGCGTGAACAGCCTGCACAGCGCGTCGGCGACCGGCGCGACCGGCGTGCGCTGGCGCGTGTCGGCCGCGAAGCCGCCCGCGAGCCGGCGCTCGATCTCGCCACGCATGCGCTGCACCTGCGTGGAGACGACTTCGGCGATGTCGCCGCCAGGTCGCTGCGCCTCGGCCGACAGCACCGCGAGCGGTGTCTTGAGCGCGTGCGCCAGATCCTCGGCGGCGTGCCGCGCGCGGGCGACGCGGCGCGCGTGTTCGTCGAGCAGATCGTCGATCTGTTCGGCCAGCGGCGCGGCCTCGGCCGGCCAGCGTTCGGCGCCGAAGCGCACGTCGTCGCCGTTGCGCACGCGCTGCAGGATGCCGCGCATGCGCCGCAGGGGGCGCAGCCCCCATTCGACCTGCCAGGCCAGCAGCGCGAGCAGCGCCGCCGCCGCTGCCGCGAATGCGAGCATCGCGATCTGCCGGAATTCGCGGGTCTCGGCGATCACGTCGCCGCGGTCCGCCGCCACGTAGACCGGAATCGGCTGCGCGACGCCCGGCAGTCGCAGCTGCTGCATGCGCACGCGCAACTGCTGCGCGCGCGGGCCGTCGACATCGACCCACGCCGCCGGACCGCTGCCGGTGGCGCCGGCATCGAGCTCGTCGTCCCACAGCGAACGCGAGCGCAACGCCTCGGCGCCATCGCCGATGCGCCAGTACCAGCCTGAGAACACGCGCGCCCAGCGTTCGTCGGCCGGCTCGCGGCGCAGTTGCCAGCCGCCGTCGCCCCGCGCTTCGAGCAGGCCGGCGAGCGTGGCGAAATCGTCGTCGAGGCGCGCATCGAGCGCACGCTGGCCGGAGCGTTCGAACAGCGCGCCGAGCAGGCCGCCGGCGATCAATGCCGAAACCGCCACGCCCAGCGCGCCGGCCAGCCACAGCCGCCAGCGCAACGACAGCGCACGCGGCGCCTTCATGGCGATTCCGACAGCCGGAACCCCTGCCCGCGCACGGTGTGCAGCAGGGCCACGCCGAGCTTGCGGCGGATCCGGCCGATCAGCACGTCGAGCGCGTTCGAATCGGGGTCGTAGCCATTGTCGTAGACGTGTTCGCCGAGCTCCGCGCGACTGACGACCCGACCGGCGTGGTGGATCAGATACGCGAGGATGCGGTGCTCCTGCGCGGTCAATGCCAATGGGTCGCCGTCGAGCGCGAAGCGTCCCGCGTTCGCGTCGAACTCCAGCGCGCCGCAACGCAGGCGTGGCGAGGCGTGGCCGGTGCTGCGGCGGATCAGCGCCTGCAGGCGCAGCACCAGTTCCTCGATCTGGAACGGCTTGGTCAGATAGTCGTCGGCGCCGGCATTGAAGCCGGCCAGCTTGTCGTGCCAGCGGCTGCGCGCGGTCAGCACCAGTACCGGCAGCGTCAAGCCTGCCTCGCGCCAGCGGTGCAGCACCGAGACACCGTCGAGCGACGGCAACCCGAGATCGAGTACGGCGGCGTCGTAGGCCTCGGTCTGGCCGCGGAATTCGGCATCGGCGCCATCTTCCGCACGATCGACGGCGTAGCCCGCAGCGGCCAGGGCGGCGGCGATGCGCGACGCCAGTTCGACGTCGTCCTCGGCCAGCAGGATGCGCATCAGTCGTCGATCTCGACCTTGAGCAATCGCCCGGAGCGCGCATCGTACTTGAGCTCCACGACACGACCGTCGCGCATCAGGATCTCGATCTCGTATTCGTCATCGTCCTGGTCGAGTTCGACTTCGATGACGCGACCGGGGAAGCGCGTTTCGGCATCGGCCAGCAGGCGCTCGAGGCGCACGTAGTCGCCGCTGCGTACGTTGTCGCGCGCATGGTCGGCGCCGCGATCCTGCGCATCGGCGTGCACCGGCGCGGCGAGCGGCGCTGCGCACAGCAGCGCGACGAGGGCTAAGGACACGGGAATCGGACGCATGGCGCCAGTGTGGCGAGGCCGATTAACGACTTCGTGAACGACTCGATCAGGGCCTCGTTAAGCGCGCTGCGGAGACTGGGCGTCGCACCGGTGATCCACCGGCCCGCTCCTGACACCACGCCCATCACCACGAGGACCTTCCATGACCCGTACCGTCATCGCCAGCCTGATCGCCGCCACCGGCCTCGCCATCGCCCTGCCCGTCGTCGCCCAGACCCACGACGAGCGCCGTGCCGACGACGACCGTCGACACGCGGCCGCCGCCGCGCAGGCCGATCCGCGCTTCCGCGCCAACAGTGCCTCGCTCGATGGCATCCTCGCCGACGCGCAGAAGCGCCATCCGGGCCGCGTCATCGACGTAGGTTACGACGACGGCGAATTCGACATCGAGATCCGCGGCGACGACGGTCGCATCGCCGAACTGGAATATTCGGCGCGCACCGGGCGCCTGATCGAGATCGACTACGACTGAGTCGCGCTGACACCGCAGATGCGAACGGGCGCCGGATGCGGATCCGGCGCCCTTTTGCGTGCGGCGCAGGCGAAATGCGGGATCGCCCCAACGCAAACGGCCGCCTTGCGGCGGCCGTCGTGCGACAACACTGCGAGCCGATTACTCGGCGGCAGCCGCCGGTGCAGCAGCGGCAGCGGCCTTGTCGGCGCGCGCCTTGTCGTTCTTGGCCTTCGCCGAAGCCGACAGGTCTTCCTTGATGCGGGCCTTCTTGCCTTCCAGACCACGCAGGTAGTACAGCTTGCCGGCGCGGACCTTGCCGCGGCGCTTCACTTCCACCGAATCGATCTGGGCGCTGTGGCTCTGGAACACGCGCTCGACGCCGTAGCCGTGCGAGATCTTGCGGACAGTGAAAGCCGAGTTCAGACCGGCATTCTTGATCGCGATGACCACGCCTTCGTAGGCCTGCACGCGCTCGCGGTTGCCTTCCTTGACCTTCACGTTGACGACGACGGTGTCGCCCTGGCTGAAGTCGGGCAGCTGGCGCGCGGACTGGGCGCTTTCGAAGTTCTGGAGCAGGGTATGCAGCGAGGGCTTGTTCATGGTCTTGGCCTGTTGGTGTCGTTGTAGGCGTGGTGCACGTGGACGCACGCTCTGGCTCGGCGGGCTCTTCGGCCCGGGTTGAAACGGTTAGCCGCGCATTATAGGCGCGGTTCGTCCGGCAATGCCAGTGGGCCGGGTGGTCAGTCGCCCTGCCCGGCCCGCCATGCGGCGAGCAGGCGCCGGTCGGCCTTGCCGAGGGCGGCTTCGTCGACCAGTTCGGGCCGCCGTTCGAGGGTCCGGACCAGCGACTGCTGGCGGCGCCACTTCGCGATCTCGGCGTGATTGCCCGACAGCAGCACGTCCGGCACGCGGCCCAGCGCGTGCTCGACCGGGCGCGTGTAGTGCGGGCAGTCGAGCAGGCCGTCGCCCTCGAAGCTGTCCTGCACGGCGGATTCGACATCGCCCAGCGCGCCGTCCTGCAGGCGGGCCACCGCATCGACGACGACCGCCGCGGCCAGCTCGCCGCCCGACAGCACGTAGTCGCCGATCGACAGCTCCTCGTCGACCTCGGAGGCCAGCAGACGCTCGTCGACGCCTTCGTAGCGGCCGCACAGCAGGATCAGGCGCGGGAGTTGCGCGAGCTCGCGCACCTTCGCCTGGGTCAGCGGTCGCCCCTGCGGACTCATGTAGATGACCCGCGCCGGTGCCGGATCGGCGGCCCGCGCAGCGGCGAGCGTCGCCAGCAACGGATCGAGCAGCATCACCATGCCGGGGCCGCCGCCGAAGGGGCGGTCATCGACACGCCGGTAGTTGCCGGTGGCGTAATCGCGCGGATTCCAGCCTTCCAGCGACAACAGCCCGCGCTCGCGCGCACGGCCGACGACGCCGACCGCGGCGGCCTGATCGATGAAATCGGGGAACAGGCTCACGACGTCGATGCGGATGGCGTCGTCGTGATTCGTGATTCGTGATTCGTGATTCGACGCGCTTTCCGACGTCATGGCCCGCTTTTCCCAATCACCAATCACCGCCTCTCAGAACTCCGGATCCCAGTCGACGGTGACCACGCCGGCGTCGAAATCGACCGAGTGGATGTAGTCCGGCACCACGAACGGGATCATCCGTTCGCGATCGCCCTGCGCGACCAGCACGTCGTTGGCGCCGGTATCGAACAGGTACGAGACCACGCCGAAATCAACGCCTTCGACGTTGCGCACGCGCAGGCCTTCGAGATCGACCCAGTAGTACTCGCCCGGCTTCGGCGGCGGCAACGCCTCGCGCGGCACCCAGACTTCGAGACCGCGCGCGGCCTCGGCGGCGTCGCGATCCTCGATGCCCGGCACGGTCGCGACCACGCCCTTGGGCGTCTCGCGGCCACGCGCACCTTCGCAGGCGCGCTCGACGCCACGCGCATCGCGCAGCGTCCAAGGCTGGTAGCGGAAGATCGCGCTGCGCGGCTCGGTGAACGACTCGAGTTTCACTTCGCCACGCACGCCGAACGCGCCATGGACCTTCCCCACCTGGATCATCCGGGGGGCAGGCTGGCGCGTCGGGGTATCCATATCGGAAGGCCGCGCGCGGGGCGCGGCCGTCGGATCAGGCAGCTGCAGCGGCCGGAGCGGCCTTGGCGGCTTCCTTGTACAGGGCGCGGACCTTGTCGGTCATCTGCGCACCGTTGCCGACCCAGTGGTCGACGCGGGCGGTGTCGAGGACGACACGCTGCTCGCCACCGGTCGCGACCGGGTTGTAGTAACCCACGCGCTCGATGTTGCGGCCGTCGCGCGCGCTGCGCGAGTCGGTCACGATGATGTGGTAGAACGGACGCTTCTTGGCGCCGCCGCGCGTCAGACGGATCTTGACCATTGCTTTGCTTCCTGTGTTGCCCAGTCGCCAGGGTGGCGAGGTAAGCCGGCGATTATAGCGGGAATCCCGCGCGGGGGCGCAAGCCGGCCGCCAGACGGGCCCGGATCAGCCGACCGGATCGTCCACCGCCATCGGCGCCTGCGTGGCCAGCGCCTGGGCCAGCAGGGCCGGCAGCTGCGGATCCAGCGCCAGCGCATGACCATCGACCGAGGCGATCATCCGCTGCCCTCGGGCATTGCAGGCGAAGGCGGCCATTGGCGCTCGCATCTCGCCAGACACGACCGGGCGCGCCGACTGGGGCACGCCGAGCACGGCGAAGCCGGCCTGCAGCAGGCGCTCGCGTGTCCCGCGCAGGGCATTGCCCCGTGGCCACACGATTGTTGCGCCGTCCCACAGCCCGACATTCCACACCGAGCCTTCGGTCATGTGACCGGCCGGGTCGACGAACAGCGCATCGTCAGCGCCTGCGACGCGCGCACGGCGCTGGTGTTCGAACAGCGGAAACGTGCCGGCATGCTTGATCGCGGCGAAGTCGCGCTGGAAGACGACACTGCGCACGCGCATCGGCGCGGCGTCCGGCTCAGCCGGCGGCGCCAAGGACACCAGCACGTCGAAACCGCCCTCGCCTGCCCCTGGCACCACGGTGATGCGCACGCTGGCATCGCGTGTGGCGGTGGCATCGAGGGCGGCGCGCAGACCGTCCAGTACGCGCGTTGGCGGCAACGCCACATCGAACAGCGCGCGCGAGGCGGCATCGAGTCGTTGCAGGTGCAGGTCCAGCCCGAGCACCGCGCGGTCGCGCAGCTGGAACGTGGTGAAGTGGCCGTCGTTGCGCAGCGCGGGCCCGGCGAGATCCTCGACCGTCGCCGGTCGTCCGTTGCAGAACACGCGCGTCATCGCACGGCGCCGAAGCAGGCCGGGCTCAGCGGAACGGCATGCGGCCCATGCCGCCCATCATGCCCTGCAGGCCGCGCATCATGCCCTTCATGCCGCCGCGGGCCATCTTGCCCATCATCTTTTCCATCTGCATGTACTGCTTCATCAGCTTGTTGACGTCAGCCGGCGTGGTGCCGGAGCCGGCGGCGATGCGCGCGCGGCGCGAGCCGTTGAGCAGGTTGGGATTGCGGCGTTCCTTCTTGGTCATCGAGCCGATGATCGCGATCATCCGCGGCACTTCCTTGCCCTGGCTGACCTGCTGCTTGAGGTGCTCGGGCACGTTGCCCAGACCCGGCAGCTTGTCCATCAGGCTGCCGATGCCGCCCATGTTCTGCATCTGCTCGAGCTGGTCGCGCATGTCGTTGAGGTCGAACTTCTTGCCCTTGGCGACCTTCTCGGCGAGCTTCTGCGCCTTGTCCTTGTCGACCTGGCCTTCGACCTGCTCGACCAGCGACAGCACGTCGCCCATGTCGAGGATGCGGCCGGCGACACGCTCGGGATGGAACACGTCGAGCCCGTCGACCTTCTCGCCGGTACCGACGAACTTGATCGGCTTGCCGGTGATGTAGCGCACCGACAGCGCCGCACCGCCACGGGCGTCACCGTCGGTCTTGGTCAGCACCACGCCGGTCAGCGGCAGCGCTTCGCCGAAGGCCTTGGCGGTGGTGGCGGCGTCCTGGCCGGTCATCGAGTCGACGACGAACAGCGTCTCGACCGGATTGACCGCGGCGTGCAGCGCCTGGATCTCGGCCATCATGGCCTCGTCGATCGCGAGGCGGCCGGCGGTATCGACCAGCAGCACGTCGATGAAGGACTTCTTCGCGTCCGCGATCGCCGCGCGCACGATGTCGACCGGCTGCTGCGAGGACTCAGACGGGAAGAAGCTCACGTCGACCTGCTGGGCCAGCGTCTTCAGCTGCTCGATCGCGGCCGGACGGTAGACGTCGGCCGAGACCACCATGACCTTCTTCTTGCGCTTTTCCTTGAGCAGCTTGGCCAGCTTGCCGACCGTCGTGGTCTTGCCCGCGCCCTGCAGGCCGGCCATCAGGATGACCGCCGGCGCCGGCACGTTGAGGTTGAGCTCGGTCGCCTGCGCGCCCATGACCGCGGTCAGTTCGTCGCGTACGACCTTGATCAGGGCCTGACCCGGCGTCAGCGATTTCAGCACTTCCTGGCCGACCGCCCGCACCTTGATGCGTTCGATCAGCGCCTGCACCACCGGCAGCGCGACGTCGGCCTCCAGCAGCGCGATGCGCACCTCGCGGGTCGCCTCGCGGATGTTCTCCTCGGTCAGACGACCGCGGCCGCGCAGGCGCTCCATGGTGCCGGACAGGCGCTGGGTCAGGGATTCGAACATGCGGGACTCGATGCGGCGGAATACGGCCGGCGATTATAGCCGTGCGACCACGGACGACTCCCGTATGCGCCGCACGACGCGACCGGACGCTTCGGCGGGCGTCTCCGGCATGCGACACTCGCGCGATGACAACCGTTCTCATCGCAGCCCTGCTTTACGTGCTGGCGGCCGCGGCGCTCGTGCGCGGCGTCGGTCGCGAGCCGGCGCCTGCCCGCCTGTGGTGGGCTGCGCCCGCGCTCGGCGCGATCGCCCTGCACATCGCCGCCCACGTGGTCGTCTGGCGCACGGTCGGTGCCGAGCTGCACTTCTTCGCCGCGCTGTCGCTGGTCGGCCTGGGCATGGCGGCGCTGACGGTGCTCTACGACATCCGCGGCCGCATGGCCGCGCTCGGCGTGATCGTGTTTCCGCTGGCCGCCGCGATGCTCGTCGCCTACGGCCGCGCGGCCCATTCGGCGAGCGACGCACTCGACTGGCGCCTGCAGCTGCATGCCTGGTTCGCCTTGCTGGCCTACGCCACGCTCGCGATCGCCGCATTGCTGGCGCTGTTGCTGTGGGCGCAGGAACGCGCGCTGCGCCGCCGCGAGTTCCACCGCTGGCTGCGCGCGCTGCCGCCGCTGACCGAACTCGAATCGCTGCTGTTCCGGACCATCTGGGTCGGCTTCGCCCTGCTCACCGCCACGCTGGTTACCGGCGTGCTGTTCGTCGACGACTTCTTCGCCCAGCACCTGATGCACAAGACCGTGCTCAGCGTGCTGTCGTGGCTGGCCTTCGGCGCGTTGTTGTTCGGCCGATGGCGTCACGGCTGGCGCGGCACCCGCGCGGTCGGCTGGACGCTGGCGGCGATGGCGCTGCTTGTGTTGGCGTTCTTCGGCAGCAAGTTCGTGCTGGAACTGGTGCTGCGGCGGACGGGCTGACGCCCGCCCTTTTTTTCTGAATCGATGCCTTCCGCCTGGGGCAGATTCCCTTTGCCACAACAATACTTGCCTTGACAACAATTGCCCTGGCGAGGAGTATGCGCGGCCATGGACACCACCCGCCCCTGCGCTTCCTCCAGCGGTTCTTCGCTCGGTCTGCTGTTCCGGCAGGTCCGCGATGCCATGTGGGCGCGGATGGCCGACGAGCTGGCGCAGGCCGGGCATGAATTGAGTTTCAGCCAGTACATCACGCTGAAGAAGCTCGCCCTGGGCACGACCAGTGCGACCGAGCTCGCGCGCGCCGCCGAGCTCAATCCGGGCGCGATGACGCGTCTGATCGACAAGCTGATCGAACGCGGGCTGGTCGAGCGGCATGCCGATCCCGACGACCGCCGCGTGGTGCGCATCCGGCTCAGCGAACAGGGCGAGGCGATCTGGCGCGACATCGACCAGTGCGGCAACCGCGTGCGCGAGCGCGCGATGTCGGGCATGGACGACGACCAGCGCCTGCAGTTCATCCGCGTCCTCGAACAGGTCCGCGACAACCTCTCCTTCCCGGGACAGTGACCATGTCTTTCTCCACGACACGCGCCCCGCGACGGGCGCCGGCTGCGGCGTTGCCGTTTCTCACGCTGCTCGCCTCCGCATTGCTGCTGGCCGGTTGCGCCAGCAGTCGCGGCCTCGAGCCGCAGCTGGCCGCCACCGATGCCGACACGCTCGCGATCGGTCGCAGCCTTGCCGCCGATCCGCTGAGCGCTGCCGACTTTCCGCGCAGCGACTGGTGGACCGCATTCGGCGATCCACAGCTCGACGCGCTGATCGATGAGGCCCTGCGCGACAGCCCATCCCTGGCAGCCGCCGATGCCCGCGCCCGCAGCGCGCAGGCGCAGGCCGGTCTGGCTGACGCGCAGCGCAAGCCGACGCTCGGCGCCAGCGCGCGACTCAGCGGCGTGCAGCTGCCCGAGACCATCGCGCCCGAGCCGATCGGCGGCGACTTCAAGGCCAGCGGCATCCTGATGTTGAACTTCGCCTGGGCGCCCGATCTATGGGGGGGGCAGCGCGCGGCCTTCGAAGCCGCCGCCGGTCAGGCCCGCGCGGCCGAGGTCGATGCGCAGGCCGCGCGGCTGACGCTGTCGTCCAATGTCGCACGCAGCTACATCGCGCTGGCGCAGGCGTTCGATGCGCAGGATGTCGCGACGCGCGAAACGGCGCGCGCGACGCGTCTGCGCGATCTCGCCCGGCAGCGTGTCGACGCCGGCCTCGACAACCAGCTGCAGTTGCGCAACGCCGATGCCACGATCGGCATCGCGCGCCAGCAGGCGCAGGCCGCGCAGCAGCAGATCGACGCGTTACGCAACGCGCTGGCGGCGCTGCTGGGCAAGGGCCCGGACCGCGGCCTCGACATCACGCGCCCGCAACTGCTGCAGGCGCCCGCGCCGCAGGTGCCGGCGGTGCTGCCGAGCGAACTGCTGGGCCATCGCGCCGATGTTGTCGCCGCGCGCTGGCGCGTGGAAGCCGCGTCGCGCGGCGTCGATGCAGCCAAGGCCGCATTCAAGCCCAGCGTCAATCTGAGCGCGCTGGTCGGCCTGGCCGCAGGCAACCTGTCGGACCTGTTCGGCAGCGATGCGCTGCTGGGCTTCGGCGGGCCTGCGATCAGCCTGCCGATCTTCGACGGCGGCCGCCTGCGCGCGGGCCTGTCGCAGCGCGATGCCGACTACGACCTCGCCGTCGCCAGCTACAACCAGACCCTGGTGCAGTCGCTACGCGAAGTCACCGATGCGTTGCAGTCGGCACGTGCACTGGACGCGCAGATCGACACCGTGACCGGCGCACTCGACGCCGCGCGGCAGGCGTTCGAACTGGCCGATACGCGTTACGACGCCGGCATCGGCAACCAGCTCGACGTGCTCGCCGCGCAACGGCCGCTGTTCCAGCTCGAACAGCAGCGCGCGACGCTGCGCGCGCAGCGGCTGTCCGCCGCGGTCGATCTCGACCGCGCGCTCGGCGGCGGTCTCGCGCCGACCGCACCCACCTCCCTCACGCAGACCCACGCCGGGGCGACCACGCCATGACTTCCGAACAGACTTCCACCGCTTCCACTTCCGCGCCGAAGAACGGCAAGCGTCGGCGCGCACTCGTCATCCTCGCGACCGTCGCCATCGTCGCCGGCGTCGGCTGGGCGGCGTGGTACCTGCTGGTCGCGCGCTGGCACCAGGACACCGACGATGCCTACGTGCAGGGCAACGTGGTCAGCATCGTGCCGCAGGCGATGGGCACGGTGGTATCGATCGATGCCGACGACGGCATGCGTGTCGAGGCCGGCCAGACCCTGGTGCATCTGGATCCGAACGATGCGCAAGTCGCCTTTGATCAGGCCATCGCCAATCTCGCCGGCACCGTGCGTCAGGTGCGCGGTCTCTACAGCAGCGTGGAATCGAGCCAGGCCGAAACCGCCGCGCGCCAGGTCGCCGTGCGCCAGGCGCGCGAGGATGTGAAGCGTCGCGAGGGGCTGGTCGCCAGCGGCGCCGTGTCGCGCGAGGAACTCGCCCATGCCCGCGACGTGCTGGCCGGCGCGGAAGCCGCGCTGTCGGCCTCGCAGGGCCAGCTGTCGCGCAGCCGCGCACTGGTCGACGCGACCGAAGTCGCCAGCCAGCCGCAGGTGCAGGCCGCCGCCGCGCAGCTGCGCCAGGCCTGGCTCAACCTGCAGCGCATGGCGATCGTCGCGCCGGTGTCCGGTTACGTCGCCAAGCGCGACGTGCAGCTGGGCGAGCGCGTGCAGCCCGGCGCCGCGCTGATGACGATCGTGCCGCTCGAGCAGGTGTGGGTGGAAGCGAACTTCAAGGAAACCCAGCTGACCGGCATGCGCATCGGCCAGCCGGTCGAGGTGCACGCCGATCTCTACGGCAGTGACGTGCAGTACGCGGGCAAGGTCGCCAGCCTCGGCATGGGCACCGGCAGTGCGTTCTCGCTGCTGCCGGCGCAGAACGCCAGCGGCAACTGGATCAAGATCGTGCAGCGCGTGCCGGTGCGGATCGAACTCGATCCGGCGCAGCTCGCCGAGCATCCGCTGCGTCTGGGCCTGTCGATGCACGTTGATGTCGCCGTGCGCGATCAGGATGGCCCGGTGCTCGCGAGTGCGGAGACTAAGCGCAGCGCGCCGCTGCTCGCGACCGATGCCTACGCCGCGCAGCTGGCCGAGGCAGACGCACTGATCACCCGCACCATCGAAGCCAACCTGCCCCAGTCGACGCTCGCGCGCCGCTGAGCCATCGCCGGCGCGAATACGCGCCGGCTCTCCCACCGGCACCGGATCCCCCATGTCCACGACCACTGCCGACGCGTCGGGCGCACCCGCCCCGGCCGCGCCCACCGCGTTCCGTCCGCCGAACCTCGCGCTGACGACGATCGGCCTCGCGCTGGCGTCGTTCATGCAGGTGCTCGACATCACCATCGCCAACGTGTCGCTGCCGACGATCGCCGGCAATCTCGGCGCGAGTTCCAACCAGGCGACGTGGGTCATCACCTCGTTCGCGGTGAGCAACGCCATCGCATTGCCGCTGACCGGCTACATGACCCGCCGCTTCGGCGAGCGCAAGCTCTTCATCTGGGCGACGTTCGCGTTCGTGATCGCATCGCTGCTGTGCGGCCTCGCGTCGAGCATGGGCTTCCTGGTCGCGGCGCGCGCGCTGCAGGGTTTCGTCGCCGGGCCGATGTATCCGGTCACCCAGGCGCTGCTGATCTCGATCTATCCACCGGCCAAACGCGGCCAGGCCATCGCGCTGCTGGCGATGGTGACCGTGGTCGCGCCGATCTGCGGGCCGATCCTCGGTGGCTGGATCACCGACAACTACAGCTGGGAATGGATCTTCTTCATCAACGTGCCGATCGGCATCTTCGCCAGCGTCGTCGTCGCCAACCAGCTGCGCGGCCGGCCGGAGAAGCTCGAGACGCCCAAGATGGACTACGTCGGCCTGATCACGCTGATCATCGGCGTGGGCGCGCTGCAGACGGTGCTCGACCTGGGCAACGAGGAAGACTGGTTCGAATCGACCAAGATCGTGTGGCTGTCGATCGCCGCCGTGCTGGGCCTTGCGGTGTTCCTGATCTGGGAGCTCACCGAGAAGGATCCGATCGTCAATCTGCGGCTGTTCCGGCATCGCAACTTCGCCTTCGGCACGATGGCGATGGTGCTCGGCTATTCGGCTTTCTTCGCGGTCGGCCTGCTGGTGCCGCTGTGGCTGCAGCGCAACCTCGGTTACACGCCGATCTGGGCGGGCTTTGCGACCGCGCCGATCGGCGTCCTGCCCGTGCTGCTCACACCCCTCGTCGGTAAGTACGCCACGCGTTTCGACCTGCGCATCCTCGCGACCTTCGCCTTCATGGTGATGGCCTTCACCAGCTTCATCCGTTCGGGCTTCAACCTCGATGTGGATTTCCAGCACGTGGCGATGGTGCAGCTGTGGCAGGGCCTGGGCGTGGCGCTGTTCTTCATGCCGGTGCTGACGATCCTGCTGTCGGATCTGGAGCCGCACGAGATCGCCGCAGGCTCCGGCCTGGCCACGTTCGTGCGCACGCTCGGCGGCAGCTTCGCCGCGTCACTGACGACGTGGGCGTGGAACCAGCGCAGCACCATCCACCATGCGCAGCTCACCGAGCACATTCCCGCGCACGACCCGGCCATGCAGCAGACCGTCGCCGCACTCGGCAATGGCGACATGCAACGCGGCGCGATGATGCTCAACCAGATGATCTCGCAGCAGGCCACGCAGATCGGCTTCAACGAGATCTTCCACCTGCTGGGCATCCTGTTCCTGCTGGTGATCGCCTTCGTGTGGATGGCCAGGCCGCCGTTCGCGGCGAAGGTGGGCGGCGCGGCGTCGGGCGGGCATTGAGCCCGCACGGTTCCCGCCGCTCCCGACGCGCATCGTAGGATGGGTAGAGCGCAGCGAAACCCATCGTTGCGGCGTGTCTGCTCGCAGTAGCAAGCATCGGAATCGTGCCAGCGCTCCCGGCTCGTCAACTCGACGATCGCCGTCTTGGGGTCAAGCATGGCAATGATGGGTTTCGCTGCGCTCTACCCATCCTACGGCGGCCTCTGCGCGCACCATCCGGATCGAAACGTCTAGGCCGTTACCAGCAGACCCGTGCCAGCGACGAGGCCGAGCAAGACGCCGCCGAGCACCTCGGGCAGCGTATGCCGCGCCATCTTCAGGCGCGCCCAGCCGAGCAGCGGCAGCAGCGTCACGGCCAGCATCGCGACGACGGGCGACAGTGGCCACGACGCGACGCCTGCGAACGCCAGGCTCGCCATGTGCAGCGACAGCTTGATCCAGCGGTTTGCGATGCCCGCGACGCACAGCATCGCGACTGCGGCGAGCACACCATTCGACGTCGCCGACGCACGCCCTCCCATCCACAACCAGTAACCACCGGCGACCAGCAACGCGAGCGCGTACAGCAGAGGGCGTTCCTGTCGTCGCGAGGCGTCGACGGTCTCCCAGTGTCCACCGCGCCGCCGCTGCCAGATGAAGAGCGAGACGATCATGATCGCCACGCCGATGCCCAGCGCCGTGCGCGGCAACGACGCGGGATCGACGCGCCAGGCCGCAAGCATCGCCAGCGCGGCGAACACGACAAACGGGTGCAGCGCGATGGAGACGACGCGCGCGGCGGTCGTCGAAACGGAGCGGGACATCGCCCGATCATAGCCGGCGCGTCTGCCCCGGCGCGGTGGCTCAGAGGTGTTCCAGCGCCTCGGCCAGACGCTCGACCGCAATGACCTCCATGCCTTTGTAGGCGCCGGCCTTGGGCGCATTCGCCTTGGGCACGATGGCGCGCCTGAAGCCGTGCGTCGCTGCTTCGCGCAGGCGCTCCTCGCCGTTGGGCACCGGGCGGATCTCGCCCGACAGGCCGACTTCGCCGAAGGCGATCGTCTTCTCCGGCAACGGCGCATCGCGCAGCGACGACAGCACCGCCAGCAGCACCGGCAGATCGACCGCCGTTTCCTGCACGCGGATGCCGCCGACGACGTTGACGAACACGTCCTGGTCGCCGGTGACGATGCCGCCGTGCCGGTGGAGCACCGCCAGCAGCATCGCCAGACGGTTGCCCTCCATGCCCACTGCGACGCGGCGCGGATTCGACAGCGGCGAGCCATCCACCAGCGCCTGCACCTCGACCAGCAGCGGCCGCGTGCCTTCGCGCGTGACCATGATGCAGCTGCCCGGCTGCTGCGCGCTGGCGCCGGAGAGGAAGATCGCCGAGGGATTGGCGACCTCCTTCAATCCTTTCTCGCCCATCGCGAACACGCCCAGTTCGTTGACCGCACCGAAGCGGTTCTTGAACGCACGCATGACCCGGAAGCGGCTGCCGCTGTCGCCCTCGAAATACAGCACCGCATCGACCATGTGCTCGAGCACGCGCGGACCGGCGATGCCGCCTTCCTTGGTCACGTGGCCGACGAGGAACACGGCCGTGCCGGTCTCCTTGGCGTAGCGCACCAGACGCGCGGCGGATTCGCGGACCTGGCTCACCGAACCGGGGGCGGCGGTCAGCGATTCGGTCCACAGGGTCTGGATCGAATCGGCAATGATCAGGCGCGGTTTCAGCTTCGACGCGTGTTCGAGGATGCGTTCGATGCCGGTCTCGGCCAGCGCATGCAGGCCGTCGAGCGACAGCCCCAGCCGCACCGCGCGACCAGCGACCTGCGCCAGCGATTCCTCGCCGGTGACGTAGAGACCCGGCAGCGTGCCGGCCATCTGCGCCAGTGCCTGCAGCAGCAGCGTCGATTTGCCGATGCCCGGATCGCCGCCGACCAGCACCACCGCGCCTTCGACCAGGCCGCCACCGAGCACGCGGTCGAACTCGCCGATGCCGGTCGACACGCGCACGTCCTCGCCCTGCTGCACGTCCTTGAGCGCCATGACCTGCGGTGCGTCGACCTTGCCGGCCCAGCCGCTGCGGCGCGACGCCGGCGACTTCGCCGCAGCCGCGCTCTCGAGCACGATCTCGGCGATCGTGTCCCAGGCGCCGCAGGCGCTGCACTGGCCCTGCCACTTGCTGTAGTCGGCGCCGCATTCGTTGCAGACGAAGGCGGTCTTGGCTTTGGCAGCGGGCTTGGCCATCGGGAACATGCGCGATCGAAGTAGGCCGCAGCATAGCCGGTCGGTGTCGCAGCATCGGAGACCCGACGCCATCGCGCGGCGGCTTCCCACACCGCGGATACGCCGGCAAGGCCGCATGCGCGTCCGCGAACTGCGTCACGGAATCCCGTCGATGCCGTCGGCTTCGCACTACAATTTGCCTGCACGTCCCACACGACAACGCGAGCCGCGCACGCTGGTGCCCTACTACGCCGATATCGCCGATCGCTCGCGCACGCCTGCCCTGCGCTTCGTCGCCCGCATCCACCGCATGCGCATGCTCGGGACCGCCCTGTGTGCCCTGCCGATCGCCTCCGTGCTGCACGAGCAGGCCGCGCCCCACTGGACGTGGCTGCTGCTGATCGTCAACGCGCTGTTCTGGCCCCAGCTTGCCTGGCTTCTGGCACGCGGCGCGCGTGACCCGGCCGCGGTCGAGTACCGCAACCTCGTCATCGACGCTGCCGCTGGCGGCATGTGGATCGCATTGATCGGCGTGAGCCTGCTGCCGACCGCGGTCCTGCTGTCGGTGCTGACCGCCGACCGGTTCGCCGCAGGCGGCTGGCGTCTGATCGCACGCGCCCTGCCCGCGCTCGCCGCCGGATTCGTGATTGCCTGGCCGCTCGCCGGTCGCCCGTTCGCGCCGGACACCTCGTTGCGCACCGTGGTCGCCTGCCTGCCGCTGATGTTCGGCTACCAGTTGGCCCTGAGCGTGGTGACCTGGCGCCTGGGCCGCACCATCGCGCGCCAGAATCGCGAACTCGAACGCGCCACGCGCACCGACTCGGCCAGCGACCTGCCCAACCGGCGCCACTTCGACACACGCGCCGCGCACGCGTTCAAGCTCTACCAGCGCAGCGGCCGCCAGGCGGCGCTGCTGCTGATCGACATCGACCGCTTCAAACACACCAACGACCGCTACGGCCACGGCATGGGCGATGTCGTCGTGCGCCGCGTGGGCGAAGTCCTGCGTGGCGTCGCCACAGGCGACGACGTGCCGGCCCGCTTCGGCGGCGACGAATTCGCGCTGCTGCTGACGCCTGCCGATCGCGAGCGCGCGCTCGCACTGGCCGAGCGCGTGCGCACGCAGATCTCGGGACTCGTGTTCGACGCCGAGCCGGGCCTGTCGTGCACGGTCAGCATCGGCCTGAGCGAGACCCGCGGCACGCATGCGACGCTCGCCGACTGGATCCGCGATGCAGACGCCGCGCTCTACCGCGCCAAGGCCGCCGGCCGCGACCGCGTCGAGGCCGGCTGAGCACTGCACGGTCCGGACACGAAAAAGGCGACCCGAAGGTCGCCTTTCTCGTACAACTGGTGCCGGAAATAGGAATCGAACCTACGACCTACGCATTACGAATGCGCCGCTCTACCAACTGAGCTATTCCGGCTTGGGACGCGAATTCTAGGGAGCGCCGGCCCCGCGGTCAATCGACCAGACGCACCCGCAGTTCCTTGGGCAGGGCGAAGACCATGCTTTCCGGCTCACCGGCGAGTTCCCGCACGCCGCTGGCGCCCAGTTCCTGCAGACGATCGAGCACGCCCTGCACCAGGATGTCGGGCGCGGAGGCACCGGCGGTGACGCCGATGTGGCGACGGCCTTCGACCCAGCGCGGGTCGATCTCGCCGGCGTTGTCGATCAGATAGGCCTCGACACCGTCGCGCTCGGCGAGCTCGCGCAGACGGTTGGAATTGGAGCTGTTGGGCGAGCCGACGACGAGCATCAGGTCGCATTCCTTCGCGAGATCGCGCACGGCGTCCTGGCGGTTCTGCGTGGCGTAGCAGATGTCGTCGTGCCGCGGCCCCTGGATCATCGGGTACTTCGCGCGCAGCGCGGCGATCACGCTGCGGGTGTCGTCGACCGACAGCGTGGTCTGCGTGGTGTAGGCGAAGTTCTCGGGCTGACCGACGACCAGCGCTTCGACGTCGGCCTCGTCCTCCACCAGATAGATCGAGCCGCGGCCGTCTTCGGCGCGCCACTGGCCCATCGTGCCTTCGACTTCCGGATGGCCTTCGTGGCCGATCAGCACGACGTCGCGACCGGCGCGGCAGTGGCGCGCGACCTCGAAGTGCACCTTGGTCACCAGCGGACAGGTCGCGTCGAACACCTTCAGGCCCCGGCGCGTCGCTTCCTCGCGCACGGCCTGCGAGACGCCATGCGCGCTGAAGATCACTGTCTGGTCGTCGGGCACTTCGTCGAGTTCCTCGACGAAGATCGCGCCGCGCTGCTTGAGATCCTCGACGACGAAGCGGTTGTGTACCACTTCATGGCGCACGTAGATCGGCGCGCCCAGGGTCTCGATGGCGCGCTTGACGATCTCGATCGCACGATCGACGCCGGCACAGAAGCCGCGGGGGTTGGCGAGGACGATATCCATGAGAGGCGCAGTTTACCGGAGGGCGCGGGGGTGAAACGGAACGGGAGCAGGACGGGGTGTGTCGTCGGTTCTCACGACGGCGCGGGGTCGAAGCCCTCCCCCGGCTTGCGGGGGAGGGTTGGGAGGGGGCGAAGTTCCAGATCGCGGAACCGCCCGCCACACCCGCGATCAAGGAGCTTGCGGGTCAAGGCTTGCGCGCGGCCGGGTCGTTCGCCCCCATCCCAACCTTCCCCCGCACGCGGGGGAAGGCGTGAAGGCCGGCGCGTCTCGCGAGGCGCCGTTCTCTACTTCTTCTTCGCCGGAAAGAACCCGAACAGCGCGATCCCGATCGCGCCGCCCACGATCGCCGCGTCGGCGATGTTGAATGCCGGCCAGTAGTAGTCGCGCCAGTGCCACTGGATGAAGTCGACGACGTGGCCGTGGATCTGCCGATCGATGACATTGCCCAGCGCGCCGCCGATCACCAGTGCGAACGGCAGCGCCGTGCGCCAGTCGCGGCGCGGGGTCTTGACCAGCCACCAGCCCAGCACGCCGCTGATCACGATCGCCAGCAGGGTGAAGAACCACTTCTGCCAGCCGCCGGCATCGGCGAGGAAGCTGAAGGCGGCGCCGGTGTTGTAGGTGCGGTACCAGTTCCAGAAGCCCTCGATCACCGGGATCGCGGTGTACTCGGGCAGTGAAGTCAGCACCCAGTACTTGGTGAGCTGGTCCAGCGCGATCACCACCACCGACAGCACCAGCCACGGCAGGGCATTGGGCGTCACCTTGGCCATCAGAACCACCTCCGGATTTCACCCTGTCCGTCACGACCATCGGTCGCGATGTTCTCCACGCAGCGGCCGCACAGCTCGGCATGGCCGGCATGCGCGCCGACGTCGCCGCGACGCTGCCAGCAGCGCACGCACTTGGGCTTGCCGGTTGCGCGCGCCGACACGCCGATCGCTGTCGCGCCTGCATCGTCGACGATGCTCACGTCGCCGCTGATCAGCAGGAAGCGCAGCTCCTCGACGACCGGCGAGAGCCAGTTCGTGTCCGCGACATTGCAGCGCAGCTCGATCTCCGCATCCAGCGCCGCGCCGATCTCGCCGCTGGCGCGCATCGGTTCGAGCACCTTGGCCACGCGCTCGCGCAGTTCCAGCACGCGCTCGAAGTCCTGTGGGCCCCAGTCGGCGTCGCCGTCGAGCGTCTTCAGGCCGGTGTACCAGGTCGCGAACTGCACATTCGCCTCGCGCGTGCCCTCTGCCGGGATCGGCAGATGGCTCCACAGCTCGTCGGCGGTGAAGCTCAGCACCGGCGCGATCCAGCGGGTGAACGCTTCGGCGACGTGGTACATCGCGGTCTGCGCGCTGCGACGACCGACCGAATGCTCGGGCATCGTGTACAGCCGGTCCTTGGTGACGTCGAGATACAGCGAGCCCAGATCGACGCTGCAGAAGTTCGACAGCGCCTGCACGATCTCGGCGAAGTCGTAACGCGCGTAGGCATCCTCGATGCGCGCCTGCAACTGGCCGGCGCGATGCATGATCCAGCGGTCCAGCGCGACCATGTCCTGCGGTGCGACGAGATCACGCGCGGGCTCGAATCCGGCCAGATTGCCGAGCAGGAAGCGCGCGGTGTTGCGGATGCGGCGATAGGCATCGGCCGTACGCTTGAGGATCTCCTGCGACAGCGACATCTCGTTGCTGTAGTCGGCCGAGGCGATCCACAGGCGCAGGATGTCCGCGCCCAGCGTCTTCATGATGTCCTGTGGCTCGATGCCGTTGCCGAGCGACTTGGACATCTTGCGGCCGTGCTCGTCGACGGTGAAGCCGTGCGTCAGGCACTGCCGGTACGGCGCGGCCTTGTCGATCGCCACGCCCGTCAGCAGCGAAGACTGGAACCAGCCGCGATGCTGGTCCGAGCCCTCCAGATACAGATCGGCCGGCTTGTCGTAGCCACGCGCGAGCAGCACGCCCTCGTGGGTCACGCCGGAATCGAACCAGACATCGAGGATGTCGGTGATCTTCTCGTAATCGGCCGCGTCGTCGCCCAGCAGTTCGCTGGCGTCGAGCGTGTACCAGATGTCGACGCCGTGCTCTTCCACGCGATCGGCGACCAGACGCATCAGCTCGGTGCTGCGCGGATGCGGCTCACCGGTTTCGCGATGCACGAACAGCGCGATCGGCACGCCCCAGGTGCGCTGGCGTGAGATCGTCCAGTCCGGGCGGCCCTCGACCATGCCGGCGATACGCGCCTGGCCCCACTCGGGATACCAGATGACGTCCTTGATCGCGGCGAGTGCGTCGTCGCGCAGGTTGGCCTGCGACATCGAGATGAACCACTGCGGCGTCGCGCGGAACGCGATCGGCGTCTTGTGGCGCCAGCAATGCGGGTAGCTGTGTTCGAGCTTCGCGAACGCGAGCAGGCTGCCCTGCGCGCGCAGTGCATCGACGATGGCGTCGTTGGCCTTCCAGATGTGCAGGCCGGCGAGCACGGTGTCGCCGATCGGCGGCGTGGTCGGCAGGTAGACGCCACGACCGTCGACGGGATTGAGCTGGGACGCGGTGTAGCGATCGAGCAGGCCGTAGGCCTTGCCGACGACGTAGTCCTCCTGGCCGTGGCCGGGCGCGGTGTGCACGGCGCCGGTGCCGTCTTCGGCCGACACGTGGTCGCCGAGGATCACCGGGATGTCGCGCTCGGCGTAGAACGGGTGCGCAAGCACGAGATTCTCGAGCGCACTGCCGGCGACGCGACCGTGCACGACGACATCGCTCTCGACTCCATAGCGGCGCAGCGCGCGTTCGGCCAGCGCATCGGCCAGCACCAGCCAGCGGCGGCGGCCGTCCTGCGCAACCGGGCCTTCGACCAGTGCGTACTCGAGATCCGCGCCCAGCGAGACGGCGAGCGAGGCCGGAAGCGTCCACGGCGTGGTCGTCCAGATCGGCAGCGCGATGTCGACGTCGGCCGGCAGTGTCGCGCCGAACGCATGCGCGAACGCGGCGGAATCGCGCGCGATGTAGGCAACATCGACCGCCGGCGAGACCTTGTCGGCGTACTCGATCTCCGCTTCGGCCAGCGCCGAACCGCAGTCGAAGCACCAGTGCACCGGCTTCACGCCGCGGGTCAGATGGCCGTTGTCGATGACCTTGGCCAGCGCGCGCATCTCGTCGGCTTCGAAGCGGAAGTCGAGGGTGCGGTACGGGTTGTCCCAATCGCCGAGCACGCCCAGGCGCTTGAAGTCGCGGCGCTGGATGTCGATCTGCGCGTTGGCGTATTCGCGGCACTTCTGCCGGAACTCGACCGCATCGAGCTTGACGCCGACCTTGCCCCACTTCTTCTCGATCGCGATCTCGATCGGCAGGCCGTGGCAGTCCCAGCCCGGGATGTAGGGCGCATCGAAGCCCGCCATGCCCTTGGACTTGACGATGATGTCCTTGAGGATCTTGTTGACCGCATGGCCGAGATGGATCGAGCCGTTCGCATACGGCGGACCGTCGTGCAGCACGAACTGCGGACGTCCGCGCGCGTGCTCGCGCAGCTGCGCGTACAGGCCCTCTTCTTCCCAGCGCGCCAGCATCGCCGGCTCGCGCTTGGGCAGATCGCCGCGCATCGGGAAGTCGGTCGCCGGCAGATGGATCGTCGACTTGTAGGGGTTGGCGTTGCTGGCGTCTGCGCTCACGCGGAGTCCTGTGTTTGCGTTTCGTATCGTGGGGTTTGCGTCGCGTCGAGGATGGCGCGCGCCTGTGCGGCATCGAGATCCATCTGCGCGACCAGGCTCGGCAGGTCGTCGAACTTTTTCTCGTCGCGCAGACGCGCGACGAACTCGACCTCGATGCGGCGGCCATAGAGATCGCTGTCGAAATCGAACAGGTGCGCTTCGAGCAATGGCTCGACACCGCCGACCGTCGGCCGCGTGCCGAAGCTCGACACGGACGGCCAAGGGACGTCGCCGATGCCGTGCACGCGCGTGGCATAGATGCCGCGCAGCGCGGGCACCTTGCCGCCGAAGCGCAGGTTCGCGGTCGGATAGCCCAGCGTGCGGCCGAGCTGCTGGCCGCGCACCACGCGTCCGGACACCGCATACGGTCGGCCGAGCAGCTTCGCGGCGTGCGCGAAATCACCGGCGACCAGCGCATTGCGGATGTGGGTGCTCGACACGCGTTCGCCATCGACGACCAGGGGCATGATTTCGCCAGCGACGAAGTCCGCCTCGCGGCCCAGCGCCTGCAGTGTCGAAAGATCGCCGGCGCGCTTGTGGCCGAATCGGAAGCCCGGGCCGACCCAGACTTCGCGCGCGCGCAGGCGCTGCACCAGCACGGCCTCGACGAAGGCCTCGGGCGACATCGCCGCCATGCGCGCGTCGAAGCGCAGCAGTCCGACAACATCGGCACCCAGGCCCCGCAGGCCTTCGAACTTCGCCCGCACCGGCCCGAGGCGCGGTGGCGGCGACGCGGCGGCGAAGAACTCGCGCGGCAGCGGTTCGAAACTCAGGGCAGCGGCCTCGACACCCAGCGCGTGCGCCCGTGCCACGGCATGCCGCACCAGCGCCTGATGCCCGAGATGCAGCCCGTCGAATGCGCCGATGCAGACCACGCTGCCGTCGGCACAGAGGGGCCCGCCGGCGATGTCGCGGAACAGCCTGCTCATGTGGGTCCGTTGCGGCGGGCGCACCGATGCACGCCCGCGGAGAAAAAGTGACCGCCGAGTATAGCGGCCGCCCGGCCCGCCCCGGGCCCGGCGTCCATGACGGTCAGTGCCGCAGGTGTCGCGGCCGCAGGCCCAGCGCCACCATCGCGACTGCATAGGTGGCGCCGCCGGCGCCGATCACAAGCACCAGCCAGCCGATGCGGTGCAGCGCGCCGTGGATGGCGGTCCACTCGCCGATCCAGAACCGCAGCCCCAGCACCACCACCGCCATCGCCGCGCAGGCGCCGGCCAGCCGCAACAGGTAGGTCGCCCAACCCGGTTCGGGCGCGAAGATGCCGCGCTGGCGCAGGTAGCGCCACAGCAGCACCGCATTGACGACGCCGGCCAGCGCGGTCGCCAGCGCGATGCCGCCGTGCGCGCCGGGCACGTCGTACAGCCACAGCGGCGTGGTCAGCGCGATCGTCAGCGCCACGTTCGCCGCGACCGTCCAGATCGCCGCACGCATCGGCGTCTTCGTGTCCTGGCGGGCGTAGAACGCCGGCGCCAACACCTTGCTGAGCATGAAGGCCGGCACGCCCAGACTCATCGCCGTCAGGCTGATCGCGGCCATGCGCGTGTCGGCCGCACTGAACTGCCCGTAGTTGTAGACGGTCGCGGTGATCGGCTCGGCCAGCAGCAACAAACCCAGGCCTGCCGGCACACCCGCCAGCAGCGCCATGCGCAGGCCCCAGTCCAGCGACTGGTTGTAGCCCGACGCATCCTCGGCCGCGTGGCGGCGCGAGAGGTGCGGCAGGATCACGGTGCCCAGTGCCACGCCGAACAGGCCCAAGGGGAATTCGATCAGGCGATCGGAGTAGTACAGCCAGTCGACGCTGCCCGCCGCCAAGAGCGAGGCGAACGCGGTGCCGACGAGCAGGTTCACCTGGGCGACCGACGAGGAAAACAGCGTCGGCAGCATCAGCCGGCCCACCTTGCGGACCTCCGGATGCGAGAACCCCGGCCGGAAGCGTGGGCGCAGCCCCAGCCGCCCCAGCGCCGGCCACAGCAGCGCCAGCTGCAGGAAGCCGGCGATCAGCACACCCCAGGCCAGGCCCTGCGGCGGCAGCTCGAAGCGCGGCGCCAGCCACAGCATCGCCGCGATCATCGTCAGGTTGTGCAGCACCGGGGTGAACGCCGGCAGCGCGAACTTGCCGTGGCTGTTGAGGATCGACGCCGACAGCGACATCAGCGAGATGAAAAGCAGATACGGGAACGTGGTCCGCAGCATCGTCGCGGTCTGGCCCAGCAGCTCCGGCTGATCCGCCCAGCCCGGCGCGAACAGGCGCGCGACCAGCGGCGACAACAGCATGCCCAGCGCGCAGACGACCAGCACCACCGCACACAGCGCGCCGGCCATGTGGTCGATGAAGGATTTGAGCGCGGAACGGTCGCCGCGCTCCTTGATCTCGTTGAGTACCGGCACGAAGGCCATCGCCATCGAGCCTTCCGCGAACACCCGGCGCAGGAAATTCGGGATGCGATAGGCGACAATGAAGGCACTCATCGCCCCGCCGGTCCCGAACAGGGTCGCCTGCAGCATGTCGCGGGCGAAGCCGGCGATCCGCGAGATCAGGGTCATCGCGCTGAACACCGCGCTCGAGCGCAGCAGGCCACCGCGCTTCTTCGGGGTCGGGCTGGCGGCCGCCGGATCGGGCGCCGTCACGCAGCAGGTCCGTTCAGGCCGGGCCGGTTGACGCAAGTATCTGAAACACCCATAATTTCCTGCTCAAATTTCCATTGGTCCGGCGACGCCGGATTTTCACACGTCCAGCTTCCAGGAATCCATCGTGGCAAACATCAAGTCCGCCAAGAAGCGCGCCAAGCAGACCGTCGTGCGCAACGCGCGCAACTCCGCCCAGCGCTCGCAGCTCCGCACCGCCGTCAAGAAGGTGCTCAAGGCGCTCGACGCCAACGACGCCGCCGGCGCGCAGGAGGCGTTCAACGTCGCCCAGCCGATCCTCGACCGTTTCAGCTCGCGCGGCCTGATCCACAAGAACAAGGCAGCCCGTCACAAGAGCCGCCTGACCGCACGCATCAAGGCGATCAAGGCCGCTGCCTGATCCCGGCCCGGCCGCTTCGGCTGCCGATGCGAAAAAACCCGGCCATTGGCCGGGTTTTTTGTTGTTCGCTCCTATCCACCATGGCGGAATGCCTGCTTCTGGTGGGCATCAGCCTGCCGGCCGGAAGCCGCTTCTCCCTCGGTCAAGTCCGGTTTGCGGTCCGGCCCGGCGCAGCGCGCCGGGCGTTCGGGTGGACGCGCGGCAGTGCCGCGCAAACAGTCCCCACTCACCCTGCCTTGACTCGGGCACACGCCCGCTTCGCGGTCCGGCCGGGCAAAGCATGCCCGGCGTTCGCCCGGTCGCGCGGCACGCCGCGCAAGCAGACCGGACTCCCCCATGGCGTGCTCGGCGCGGTCACCGGCCGCCAGTCCACTGCCTCGAACATTCAGTTCGTGCCTTCGTGCAGAACGAGTGCGGCTTGCTCGCTCGATAGAAGTGGCGAACTTCTAGCCGCAGCGCGTTGTGTCGGCCGGAGGGTTGCGGAGAGCGGACCATGGATAGTCCGCGGCGGCGAGTCAGGCATGGATGAGCAGCGACTGTTTGCGCGGCACTGCCGCGCAGTCGTTGCGAACGCCCGGCGCGCTGCGCCGGTCCGGGGAAGCGTTGCGCAGCTACGCGTGGTGCCGAGCCGAGGAGCAACCCCTGGACGGCGCAACGCTGTTTCCGAAGTGGGCGCTCATCGCGCCGGAAAGAATCACTACGAGCGCAGATCCAAAAATTCGAAACCCGGCCATAGGCCGGGCTTCAGAGAGAGCCAAACAACGACAGCCTCGCTCAGACCGCGTCCGCCGCCTCGCGCGCTTCGCGGTCGAGTTCGTCGAGCGCGGCCTGCGCCTTGAGCATCACCTCGCGGGTACCGTCATGCGCAAGGCCCGAGATCAGGAACCAGGGCGCGGTCCAGCCCAGCGCCTCGATGATGCGCGCCGCTTCGGCTTCCGATTCCTCGGGCAGCAGCGTGTCGGCCTTGTTGATCAGCAGCCAGCGCGGCTTCTCCAGCAACGCGGTGTCGAACTTCTCCAGCTCGCGCTCGATCGCGCGGACCTGGTCGACCGCATCGCTGCCGTCGAGCGGCGCGATTTCCACCAGATGCAGCAGCAGGCGCGTGCGCTGGATGTGGCGCAGGAACAGCGCGCCCAAGCCGGCGCCATCTGCCGCACCTTCGATCAGCCCCGGAATGTCGGCGATGACGAAGCTGCGCGCCGGCTCGACACTGACGACGCCAAGATTCGGATACAGCGTGGTGAACGGATAGTCCGCCACCTTCGGCGTCGCCGCCGAGACCGCGCGGATCAGCGTGCTCTTGCCGGCGTTCGGGAAGCCCAGCAGGCCGATGTCGGCCAGCAGCTTGAGCTCCAGGCGCAGCGTGCGCTCCTCGCCCTGCTCGCCCGGTGTCGACTGGCGCGGCGTGCGGTTGGTCGAACTCTTGAAGTGCATGTTGCCCAGGCCGCCCTGCCCGCCACGCGCCACCAGCAGGCGCTGGCCATGCGCGGTCAGATCGCCGATGACCTCGTCGGTCATGACGTTGTGCACCACGGTGCCCACCGGCACCACGATGACCAGCTCGTCGCCGCCCTTGCCGTACATCTGCCGGCCCATGCCGTTCTCGCCACGTTGGGCGCGAAACATGGTCTGGTGGCGGAAGTCGACCAGGGTGTTGAGGTTCTCGTCGGCGACCAGCACCACGCTGCCGCCGGCGCCGCCGTCGCCGCCGTCCGGCCCGCCGAGCGGGATGAACTTCTCGCGCCGGAATCCGACGCAGCCATTGCCGCCATTGCCGGCGGTGACAGTGATTTCGACTTCGTCGACGAGTTTCATAAGGCGGTGATTCGTAATTGGTGATTCGTGATTGGAGAACGCGCATGCGCCGCCAAGCTGCAGTCTACGTGGCGGGCTTCGCGGGCAGATCGAGCGTGTACAAACCGCGTTGCCCGATCACCCGTCACGATTCATAGGGCGGTGATTCGTGATCGGTGCTTCGTGATCGGAGAACGCGGGTGCGCCGCCAGGCCGCAGTCTACGTGGCCGGCTTCGCGGGCAGATCGAGCGCGTGCAAACCGCCTCGCCCAATCACCAGTCGCGAATCACCGTTCACGGCCCCCATCAATGAAAAGCCCCGCCGAAGCGGGGCTTTCCGGATCGTCACGTGTCGCGGGAGGCTCAGGCCTCGGCGACCACGCTGACGGTGCGGCGGTTCTTCGGACCCTTGGTGCCGAAGGTGACCTTGCCGTCGACCAGCGCGAACAGCGTGTGGTCACGACCGAGGCCCACGCCGGCGCCCGGATGGAACTGGGTGCCGCGCTGACGCACGATGATGTTGCCGGCTTCGATGGCCTGGCCACCGTAGATCTTGACGCCGAGGTACTTCGGGTTGGAGTCGCGGCCGTTGCGCGAGGAACCTACGCCCTTTTTATGTGCCATGCCTGCTGCTCCTTACTTCTTGTCGCCACCGGCGATGCCGGTGATCTCGATTTCGGTGTAGTGCTGACGGTGACCCTGACGCTTCATGTGGTGCTTGCGGCGACGGAACTTGATGATGCGCACCTTGTCGGCGCGGCCGTGCGACTTGATCGTCGCGGCGACCGTCGCGCCCTTCAGCGCGTCGCCCAGCTTGATGCCGTCGCTGTCGCCCAGCAGCAGGATGTTGTCGAACTTGATCTCGCTACCCACATCGCCTTCGAGCTTCTCGACGCGAAGGGTCTCACCTGCCATCACGCGGTACTGCTTGCCGCCCGTGACGAGGACTGCATAACTCATGACCAGACTTCCTCTGTAGTTATTGTGGTCTTACCTGCCGCCATCGAGGGCGGACAGAAGCGGGATTCTAGCCGGATCAGTGACTTGCGGTCAACTCGACCCGGGATTGCCGCGGGCGCGCCGCATCCGGTGGGCCGTTCCGCCCGCGCGCGTCGGCCGGCACCGGCGGAATCGCGCGAAACACGCGCCCCGGGCGGGCTTCACGACTGGCTGCCGGCCATTCGCAGATCCTGCGACGCCCCACCCGCAGACTGGCGTGTGGGCGGTTTGCCCCCATCTGTCGGGCTCGGTAGTCTGACCGATTGCCCGTTCCGCATGCGCCCCGCGCGTTGCGGCGCGGGGCCGGACCGCCCCTCCCCGCCCCCCAACCGGATTTCCAGCCGATGGCGATGGATACCATCCGCATTCGCGGTGCCCGTACCCACAACCTCAAGAACATCGATCTCGACCTGCCGCGCGACCAGCTGATCGTCATTACCGGTCTGTCGGGCTCGGGCAAGTCGTCGCTCGCGTTCGACACCATCTATGCCGAAGGCCAGCGCCGCTACGTCGAGTCGCTGTCCTCCTACGCGCGCCAGTTCCTCAGCGTGATGGAGAAGCCCGACCTCGATCACATCGAAGGTCTGAGCCCGGCGATCTCGATCGAGCAGAAGTCGACCTCGCACAACCCGCGCTCGACGGTCGGCACGATCACCGAGATCTACGACTACCTGCGCCTGCTCTACGCACGCGTCGGCAGCCCGCGCTGCCCCGACCACGGCTATCCGCTGGAAGCGCAGACGGTCAGCCAGATGGTCGACCAGGTGCTGGCGCTCGACGGCGAGACGCGCTGGATGCTGCTGGCGCCGGTCGTGCGCGAACGCAAGGGCGAACACGCCCAGGTGTTCGAGCAGCTGCGTGCGCAGGGCTATGTGCGCGTGCGCGTGGACGGCGAGCTGTACGAGATCGACGCGCTGCCGACGCTGGCGCTGCGCCAGAAGCACACCATCGAAGCGGTCATCGACCGCTTCAAGGTGCGCGAGGACATGAAGCAGCGCCTGGCCGAATCCTTCGAGACCGCGCTCAAGCTCGGCGAGGGCATGGTCTCGGTGCAGGCGATCGACGATGCGTCGATTCCGCCGCAACTGTTCTCGTCCAAGTACAGCTGCCCGGTCTGCGACTACGCGCTGCCCGAACTCGAGCCGCGCCTGTTCTCGTTCAATTCGCCGATCGGCGCCTGCCAGACCTGCGACGGCCTGGGCGTGAGCGAATTCTTCGATCCCGAACGCGTGGTCGTGCACCCCGAGCTGTCGCTCGCGGCCGGCGCGGTACGCGGCTGGGACCGCCGCAACGCCTACTACTTCCAGCTGCTGCAGTCGCTGGCCAAGCACTACGGCTTCGATGTCGACACGCCGTGGCAGGACCTGCCGCAGGCCTCGCGCGACGCGGTGCTGTTCGGCAGCGGCGACACCACCATCAACTTCACCTACATCACCGATTCGGGCGCGCGCACCCAGCGCAAGCACCGCTTCGAGGGCATCGTGCCGAACCTCGAGCGCCGCTACCGCGAAACCGAATCGGCGGCGGTGCGCGAGGAACTCGCCAAGTACATCAGCGAGCGTCCGTGCCCGGATTGCGAGGGCGCACGCCTGAACCGTTCGGCGCGAAACGTGTTCGTCGCCGACCGTCCGCTGCAGTCCATCGTCGTACTGCCGATCGACGAGGCGCTGGGCTTCTTCGGCCAGCTGCAGCTGCCGGGTTGGCGCGGCGAGATCGCGACCAAGATCGTCAAGGAGATCGCCGAGCGCCTGAGCTTCCTCGTCGACGTGGGCCTCGACTACCTCACGCTGGAGCGCAAGGCTGACACGCTGTCGGGCGGCGAGGCGCAGCGCATCCGCCTGGCCTCGCAGATCGGCGCGGGTCTGGTCGGCGTGATGTACGTGCTCGACGAGCCGTCGATTGGCCTGCACCAGCGCGACAACGAGCGTCTGCTGGCGACGCTGACGCGTCTGCGCGACCTGGGCAATACGGTCATCGTCGTCGAGCACGACGAGGATGCGATCCGCCTGGCCGACCACATCGTCGACATCGGTCCCGGTGCCGGTGTGCACGGTGGCGAAGTCGTGGCGCAGGGTTCCTACGAGGACGTGCTCAAGGCGCCGCGTTCGCTGACCGGCCAGTACCTCAGCGGCCGCAAGCGCATCGACATTCCGGCCAAGCGCCACAAGCCCAATCCGAAGATGCAGCTCAAGCTGCTGGGCGCGTCCGGCCACAACCTCAAGAACGTCGACCTGAAGATTCCCTCGGGCCTGTTCACTGCCGTCACCGGCGTGTCGGGCTCGGGCAAGTCGACGCTGATCAACGACACCCTGCACGCGCTCGCCGCGAACGAGATCAACGGTGCGTCGCACAAGGCCGCGCCGTATCGCGAGGTCGAGGGCCTGGACCTGTTCGACAAGGTCGTCGACATCGACCAGTCGCCGATCGGCCGCACGCCGCGGTCGAACCCGGCCACCTACACCGGTCTGTTCACGCCGCTGCGCGAACTGTTCGCCCAGGTGCCCGAGGCGCGCTCGCGCGGCTACGCCGCCGGACGTTTCAGCTTCAACGTGCGCGGCGGCCGCTGCGAGGCCTGTCAGGGCGACGGCCTGCTGAAGGTGGAGATGCACTTCCTGCCCGACGTCTACGTGCCCTGCGACGTCTGCCACGGCAAGCGCTACAACCGCGAAACGCTGGAGATCCTCTACAAGGGCCACAGCATCCACGACGTGCTGGAAATGACGGTCGAGGATGCGCTGGTGCTGTTCGAGAACCTGCCGCCGATCGCGCGCAAGCTCGAAACGCTGATCGACGTCGGCCTGAGCTACATCAAGCTCGGCCAGAGCGCGACGACGCTGTCGGGCGGCGAAGCGCAGCGCGTGAAGCTGTCGAAGGAACTCTCGCGCCGCGACACCGGCCGCACGCTGTACATCCTCGACGAACCGACGACCGGCCTGCACTTCCACGACATCGAGCACCTGCTCGCCGTGCTGCACAAGCTGCGCGACGAGGGCAATACGGTGGTGGTGATCGAGCACAATCTCGACGTGATCAAGACCGCGGACTGGGTCGTCGATCTCGGCCCCGAAGGCGGTCACCGCGGCGGGCAGATCATCGCCGAGGGCACGCCGGAGCAGGTCGCGGCGATGCCGCAGTCGCACACCGGCCAGTTCCTCGCGCGCCTGCTCGACGCCAAGCTCGCCGAACCGGCCGATCCCAAGCCCGAGCGCAAGATGGCGCGCAAGTCGACCGCGCATCTGCCCAAGCCGTTGCCGCGCAAGGGCGCGTCGACCAAGGCCGCCGAGGCCGATGCGAAGGTACGCGCTGAACTGATGCGCGAAGGCTCGAGGCAAGTCACATCGGACGACGATGCTGCGACGAAGCCGGTAGCAAAGAAAGCCGCGGCGAAGAAGACGAAGAAGGGAGCGAAGGCATGAGCGAACAGACAGTTCTTATCCGCATGCCGATCGAGTTGCGCTGGCGCGATCTCGACGCGTTCAACCATGTCAACAACTCCAACTTCATGACGTATCTGGAGGAGGCGCGCATCCGCTGGTTCGACACCGTCGGCGAGGCCTGGGTCACTGACGAGACCGCGCCGTTGCTGGCCGCGGTGCAGATGAACTACAAGGTGCCGATTCCGTATCCGTCGAAGATCGTCGTCGAACTGCTGGTGGATCGTCTCGGCAATTCCAGCGTGACGATCGGCCACCGCATCGTGTCCGAGGACGGCGCGACGCTGCACGCCGACGGGCACGTGGTGATGGTGTGGATCGATCGCCGCACGGGACGCCCGACGGCGCTGCCCGAGTCGGTGCGGGCGAAGGCGCAGGCGGCCGCGTGAACCCGGTGGGCGCGACCCCGGTCGCGGTTCCCGCGATGTCGGCATCGCGACCACGATCGCGCCCGCACCCGGGCATCCGACCGCTGCGCGCTACGATCGGGTCTCACTTTTCCGGAGCCGCGCGATGACCGCACTGATCGACATCCAGGACCACGGCCCGATCCGCGAGCTGGCGCTCGCGCGCCCGCCGGCGAACGCGCTCGATCCGGCGCTGTGTATTGCCCTGCGTGATGCCATTGATGGCGCGGCGTCGGACGGCGTCGGCGGTATCGTGCTCAGCGGCGGTCCCAAGGTCTTCTCCGGCGGCCTCGACGTACCGCATCTGCTCTCGCTCCCCGATGCCGCTGCATTGCGTGGTGCGTGGGACGCGTTCTTCGCCGCCGCGCGCGCCCTGGCCGCGGCGCCGATGCCGGTCGCCGCCGCCCTCGCCGGCCACGCGCCCGCGGGTGGCTGCGTGCTGGCGCTGTGCTGCGATTACCGGGTGATGGCCTCGGGCGCGTACCGGATCGGTCTCAATGAGACGCAGGTGGGCCTGGTGGCACCCGACGGCATCCAGCGACTGATGCGGCGCACGATCGGTGCACGCCAGGCCGAGCGCCTGCTGGTCGGCGGTGTGCTGGTCGATGCCGAGGAAGCACTGCGGCTCGGACTGGTGGACGAACTGGCCGGCATCGACGAGGTCGCGGTACGCGCGCGCCTCTGGCTGGAATCGCTGCTGGCCCTGCCGCGCGCGCCGATGCTGGAAACGCGCGCGATCGCCCGTGCGGACCTGATCGAGGCGCTGCACGAGGACAACATCGATCTGGGCCGCTTCGTCGATGCGTGGAATGCGCCGGATACGCAGGCGGGCTTGCGGGCGCTGGTGGCGCGGCTGGGGCGGTAGTGCGCGGCTTTTCCGAGCTGGCGAGAAAGCAGAATCAAAATGGGCCCCGGCTTGACCAGACATGCGTCTGTTGAAAGCCGCTGGGGCGACGGAGATGTCGCGAGTCCATGGCTGCGCGGGATCGTCATCCCAGCGAAGGCTGGGATCCATTTTGATTTGATCTTCGAGTAAGAGATCGACGTGTGGCGAGCGCAACAGCCATACCTCGGTCTCAGCCCCCGACCGCAACCTCGCGCGCCGGATCATCCACCCATCCACTCCACGACGGCGCATACAGCAGTGCACCGTCGCGGCCGGCATGCGCCATCGCCAGCAGGTGATGGCAGGCGGTCACACCGGAGCCGCACATCACCGCGACCTCCGCCGGCGGGTGACCGGCGAGCAGCGAGTCGAATTCCTGCGCAAGGCTGGCAGCGGGCTTGAAGCGACCGTCGCGCAGATTGTCCGCATACGGCCGGTTGCGCGCGCCGGGGACATGGCCCGCGCGCGGATCCAGCGGTTCGACTTCGCCGCGGAAACGCGCGCCCGCGCGCGCATCGAGCAGCAGGCCGCCGGCATCGAGATGCCGCTGCAGGGCGTCGGCGGTGCGCAGCAGGCGCGCTTCGTCGAAGGTCAGCGTGACCGTTGGTTCGGGCGCGATGAAGGGCGCGTCCGTCTCCACGGGCAGGCCCAGCGCGTTCCAGGCCGCCCAGCCGCCGTCGAGCACCGCCGCCGCTTCGTGGCCGACGCTGCGTAGCAGCCTCCACAGTCGCGCGGCGAAGGCGCCGTCGCTGTCGTCGTAGGCGACGACCTGCGTGCCGGGCGCGATGCCCAAGCGGGACAGCGTCGCGGCGAGTGCGTCGGCATCCGGCCAGGGGTGGCGACCGAGCCCCGGTCCTTTTGGCCCGGACAGATCACGTTCGAGATGTGCATACACGGCGCCCGGCACGTGCGCCTCGCGCCATGCCGCCTCGCCGACGCCGTCGGAGGCGCCGGCCGCCGCCAGCGCGAAGCGGCAATCGACGATGCGGATGCCGGGATCGCCCAACGCGGCGGCCAGCGTCGGCGCGTCGACCAGCGTGGTCCAGCGCGCGCTCACAACCGCTCCAGGCGATCGCGCAGGTTGAGCAGGATCGACGCGGTCGCGCCCCAGATGCGGTGCGTGGGCGCAGCGGCCAGCGTTTCGTATTCGAGTACGTGCCGCACGCGGCCGCGGAACTCGATGTCGACACGACGGAGGCTGGTCGGCGCCATCAGGAACGCGAGCGGCGCCTCAAACACCTCGGCGACCTCGCCGGGTTCGGGCACCGGTTCGAAACCGGGATCGAGCAGCGCGACGACCGGTGTGACCCGGTAGCCGGTGATGGTCGCCAGCGGATCGAGATAGCCCAGCGGCTGCACCTGCTGCGGATGCAGCCCGATCTCCTCGCAGGCCTCGCGCAGCGCCGCCTGCAGGGGGCCGCCGTCCTCGGGCTCCTGGCGACCGCCGGGAAAGCTGACCTGGCCCGCGTGGTGGCGCAGCGTGTCGGTGCGACGCGTCAGCATCGCCTGCAGGCCATCGTCGCGACGCACCAGGCCGACCAGCACCGCCGCCTCGCGCAGGGGCGCGGCGTCATCGAGCAGCCCGTCGAGCTCGTCGACGTTCCAGCCACGCGCTGCCGGCGGCGTATCGAGCGGATGCAGCACGCGCGCCAGTCCGTCGGTGTCGACGTCGAATTCGATGACGGGATCGAGACTCATGTGCGCGCCGCCTCGCGGGCCGGCAGCACCACCTCCATCATCCGCGCGCGCTCGGCGTCGCTCATCTGTGACCAGCCGCCGATCTCCGCCAGCGTGCGCAGGCAGCCGTAGCAGGTGCCGTCGGCATCGAGACTGCAGACACCGGTACACGGGGTCAGCATGGCGCGGGGCGGTGTCGCGTTCATCCGGACGATTCTAGCGGGGTGCGGCGGAACGGGAGGACAGCGACCGCCACATACGACGACGCCGACGTGCGGAGCACGTCGGCGTCGGGTCTTGCATGAGGCGTGGCGCGATCAGCGGGTGCTGAGCAGCTTCACCATCACGCCGACCGGCTGCTTGGCGATTTCCTGCGTGCCTTCGCCGGAGACGAACTTGCCCGGCGGGAAGACCACTTCGTAGACCGCGTTGAGCGGCATCAGCGGCAGCACTTCGCGCAGACCGGCGATCGGGGCTTCCGACACGCGGAACGGCGGGGTCTTGTCTTCCTGGCTCAGACCGATGCCGGCCGGCACGATCAGCGCCTGGTAGGCCACTTCGACGGTGCTGGCGGCGGTCGGCTTGGCGCCCGAACCGGCTTCGACGACGCGGTACATCACGCCGCTCGGCAGCGAGATCACGCCTTCGCGCGCCTTGTACTCGTTGATGAACGTGGTCGCCTGGCCTTCGTTCGCGGTCAGCGCCTGACGACGCTCGGCCACGATCTTCTGCTGCATGCGCTGCTGGAAGGCGTTGTAGGCAGTGCCCATCTGCTCGGGCGTGTAGGTGGGATCCTTGCGGCCGTGACCGTCCTGCAGGCCCTTGATGATCGTGTTGACGTCGACCGACTCACCGGTCTCCGCCAGGCGGTTGCCCAGATCGAAACCCAGCGCATAGCTCAGCGTGGTGCGGTCATTCGCATTGGCTGCGGGCGCGGCTGCCTGCTGCGCGAACGCTGCGCCGCTGAACGTCATGGCCGCGACGGCGGCCGCAATAAAACGCAACTTCATTCCGTGGATCTCCACTAGGTCGGATTTCGATATCGCCTGTCGCGCGAAGGGGCGGTCGAACCGCCCCTATGGACGCGCTAGGATAGCGGTCGAAGGGCTTAACCGCCACTGACGACTTCCCTGAGACAGCGGCCGCCCGGACAAGTTCCTTCAGGCGCTGTTTTTCGCGTCCGGAGATCCTTGTGTCCGATTCCCCGCTGCTCATCGAAGACCACGGCGCCGTGCGCGTGGTCACGGTCAATCGCCCCGACAAGCTGAACGCGCTGAACTCGGCCACGCTCGACGCGCTGCATCGCGCGTTCGACGACGCCGCGCGCGACGACGCCGTGCGCGTGGTCGTGCTGACTGGCGCCGGCCCGAAGGCGTTCGTCGCCGGCGCCGACATCAGCGAGATGGCCGAGCTGCCGCCGGTCCAGGGCCGCGACTTTGCCCTGCGCGGCCAGGCGATGATGCGCACCGTCGAGACCCTGTCCAAGCCGGTGATCGCGATGGTCAACGGCTTCGCGCTGGGTGGCGGACTGGAACTGGCGATGTGCTGCCATCTGCGTATCGCCGCCGACACCGCCAAGGTCGGCCAGCCGGAGGTGAACCTCGGCCTGATTCCCGGTTTCGGCGGCACCCAGCGCCTGCTGCGTCTGGCCGGTCGCGCGGCGACGCTGGAACTGTGCCTGACCGGCGCACCGATCGATGCGACGCGCGCGCTCGCGCTGGGCATCGTCAATCGCGTGGTGCCGGCGGCCGAACTGCAGACGCAGACGATGGCGCTGGCCGAGCAGCTCGCGAACGCGGCGCCGCTGGCACTGCGTGGCGTGCTGGACTGCGTGAACTTCGGCGGCGAAAGCGCGATCGGCGAAGGCCTCGCCTACGAGGCCGCGCAGTTCGGCCTGATGTTCGCGACCGAGGACATGCGCGAAGGCACGCGCGCATTTCTCGAACGCCGCAAGCCGGCGTTCTCGAATCGCTGATCGAAACACCCCATGCCGCACCGCCCGCCAGACGCCAGCGTTCCGGACCCCGCCGCCCTCGACCGTCTCGTTGCGCTGTTGCGCGCTGACGATGTCGATGCCGCGATCGATGCGGGGCTGATGGACGCCTGGCCGGACGGCTGCGCCGACACGCTGACACCGGACGCACGCGACCTGCTGCTGGCAACGCGTCGGCGCCTGCGCGCCGCCTGGGACGCACGCGCGCGATTCGAGGCACGCAATGCCAGGCTCGCGCAGCGTGCGGCCGAACGCGACGCCGGACGGCGCATGCCGCCCCCGGGCGAATCCGTCGACGATGCGCCCACATCGCGGCCCGCGTTGCCGACCGGTGCCGCCGCCCTGCTCGCCCGTGCCAAGGCGCGCGCCGGCGGAGGCACGTCGTGACGGCATCACCCGTAGCAGCGGCGCCCAGGCGTCGCGGCCCCACGATGACACGCGCGGAGATCCACGAGTTCCTGTCGCGCCTGCGCGAAATCGATCCCGAACCGACAACCGAACTCGAATACACCTCGCCGTTCGAGCTGCTGATCGCGGTGATCCTGTCGGCGCAGGCGACCGACGTCGGCGTCAACAAGGCGACGCGGCGTCTGTACCCGGTCGCGAACACCGCGCAGGCGATCCTCGACCTGGGCGAAGACGCGCTCAAGCGTCACATCTCGACGATCGGCCTGTTCAACGCCAAGGCGAAAAACGTGATCGCGGCTTGCCGCATCCTGGTGGCGCAGCACGGCGGCGAAGTGCCCAATGACCGCGCCGCACTCGAGGCGCTGCCGGGCGTGGGCCGCAAGACCGCGAACGTCGTCCTCAACACGGTGTTCGGCGAACCGGCGATCGCGGTGGACACGCACATCTTCCGCGTGTCGAACCGCACGGGTCTGGCGCCCGGCAAGGACGTGCGCGCAGTCGAGGACCGGCTGATGCGCGTCATTCCCGGGGAGTTCCTGCTCGGCGCGCACCACTGGCTGATCCTGCACGGGCGCTACACCTGCAAGGCGCGCAAGCCGGACTGTCCGAAGTGCGTGGTGCGGGATCTGTGCCGGTTCAAGGAGAAGACGGTGGGGAGCGCTTAGCGCGAGCCCCAGCCTTTTAGCTCGTCATCCCAGCGGACGCTGGGATCCATTTTCGCGGTAATGCCCAGATCAACATGGGCCCCAGCCTGACCAGACATGCGTCTGTTGAAAGCCGCTAGGGCGACGGTCGATATTTTCGATCGAACTGTGAGGGTCAGGCGCGACAAGAAGTCAGCCGCCGCGCCTCACCAAATCATTCATCCCGCTCCGAGAACGGCTTGCGCGGCAGTCGCTCTTCACGCATCGCCGCGTGATACGCGAACGACGCGATGATCGCCGCGGCCTGCTTCAGGTCGTCCGGCACCACGTGGTCGTAGGTGTCGAGATGCGTGTGATGGACGTGGCTGAAATAGTCGGCCGGGTCCTGCACGAACTGGAAGCCCGGCAGGCCGACGCGGTCGAAGGAGATGTGGTCGGTGCTGCCGGTATTGCGCGTGGTCACGACAGTCGCGCCCAGATCGGCGAATGGCGCCAGCCACGCGCGGAACACCGGCACGGCGGCGTGGTTCTCCTGCGCGTAGATACCGCGGATGCGCCCGGTGCCGTTGTCGAAGTTGAAATAGGTCGAGAAGCGATCGAAGCCGGCGCGTCGCTGCAGCGGACCGGTGCCACGCTGGAACGCGCGCGGCAATGCGATCTGCTCGGGATCGGTCGGCGCCGGCCAGTCGGCCAGGTACTTGGCGACATAGCCGGCCGAACCATGCAGGCCCTGCTCCTCGCCGCCCCACAGCGCGATGCGGATCGTGCGCTTCGGGCGCGCGTCGATCGCCTTGAGGATGCGCATGGCCTCCATCATCACGACCACGCCCGCGCCGTTGTCGGCCGCGCCGGTGCCGGTGTGCCAGGAATCGAGATGGGCGCCGATGATCACCGTCTCGTTCGCCTTCGAACTGCCGCGCAGTTCGGCGAAGGTGCTGGTCGCCGGCAGATCGGCATCGCTGGTGAAACGGGCCTGCACGTCGACGCGCAGACGCGGCGCCTGCTTGGCGTCGACGGCGCGCACGAGCTGGTTGTAGTGCTCGGCCGCGACGACGAGATCCGGCACGCCCTCGGGATCGCCGGCCTTGCGGCCGCCCCCGCCCATCACGCGGACGATGCCGTTGTCCCAGGAACTGATCGACAGCGTCGCCAGCACACCTTCCTCGGCGAAGAAGGTGTTGAGCGCGCGTACCAGCTCCTGACGCTTGCGGTACTCGTCCAGGCGCTTGTTCTGCGCGTCCGGGTCGCGGTCCTGCGGCACCGGGAAGGTCTGCAGTTCGCCGAGGTCTTCCTCGGTGTGGCGACGGAAATCCGGCTTGTCGGCGGGCTTGTAGGCGCGGGCCTCGTCGAGCAGCACGATCTTGCCGGCAAGCTTGCCGCGCTGCTTCTCGATGTCCTCGACGGTCTTGAACGAGGCGCGCACCAGCTCGCCTTCGACCGGTCCATTGGTGCCCGGCGTCCACGCCTTGGGCAGCGCGTGGATCGGCAGCTCGCGCGGCGCGATCAGTTCGACGCGCGAGGCGCGGAATTCCCAGCCGCGCCCGAAGGCTTCGTCGTAGACCTCGTCGTGCACATTGGTCAGGCCATAGCCGCTGAGCTTGTTGCGCGCCCATTCGCTCGAACGCACGTAGGCCGGCGAGTTGGTCAGGCGCGGGCCGATGGTCTCGGTCAGCTCCTTGAGGTTGGCCGCGACCTGCGAGCGGTTGAAGGCCTCGTGGCGGATCTTGGCGACGACGTCCAGATCGACCGGTTCGACCGCCTGCGAGAAGGCCAGACACGGTGCGAGGGCGACGATGGCCACGGCGGCCTGCAGCAGACGGAAGCGTTTGGATTGCGGCTTGCTCACGGAACTCCCCGGACAGAATGCGGAACGCGGCGCGCCTGCACGGCGGACCGGTGCGTGCGCCGTCTCCACGGCGCGGCCGCCCATGCTACCCGCAGCCTGCATCGCTTCGCGGCTGCATGACGGCACTTGACGCTCGCAATCGAACGTGGCCGCGTTGCGCTGCGGCCTGCAGGCCACGCGCTGGAAGTGCGACTATCGGGATCGACTTCCGCTACCGACGTGCGCGCATGAAACCACTGCTGTCCGGCCTCGCCCTCGCCCTGTCCCTCGCCTGCGTGCCCGCCCTGGCCGCCGACACCGTCTCCGCGGAAGCGCGTGCGCTGCACGAGCGCATCCTCACGCTGGACAGTCATCTCGACACGCCGATGTTCTTCGCGCGCGAAGGCTGGGACATCCTGCAGCGCAACGACACCGCGCCGCTGAACAGCCAGGTCGACCTGCCGAAGATGGTCGAAGGCGGCCTCGATGGCGGCGTCTGGGTGATCTACACCGGCCAGCGCGGACGCACGCCCGCCGACGATCTCGCCGCGCGCGATCACGGCCTGACGCGCCTGGTCGAGATCCGCGAGCTGCTGGCCGCGCACCCCGACACCTTCGAGCTCGCGCTGACGGCCGATGACGCCGCGCGCATCCGCGATGCCGGCAAGCGCGTGGTCTACATCAGCATCGAGAACGCCTCGCCGCTGAGCGCCGACCCCTCACTGCTGGGGTTCTATCACCGCATGGGCGTGCGCGTGCTCGGCCTGGTGCACACGTCGAACAACGATTTCGCTGACTCGGCCAGCACGCCGCCGGAATGGAACGGGCTGAGCGACAAGGGCCGCGCACTGGTGGCCGAAGCGAATCGCCTCGGCATCGTGCTGGACCACTCGCATGCGTCGGATGCGGTGTTCGACCAGCTCATCGCACTGTCGAAGGCGCCGATCATCCTCAGCCACACCGGCGCCGACGCGGTCTACGAACACCCGCGCAACATCGACGATGCGCGCATCCGCACGCTGGCCGAGCACGGCGGCGTGATCCTGGTGAACTCGCTGGGCAGCTATCTGATCGACACCGGCGCGACGCCCGCCTATCGCGAGGAAGTCGCCGCGCTCTTTGATCGCTTCGGTGGCCGCGCCAACATGCGCGATGCGGACTGGCACGAATTCGACCGGCTGCGCGCGGAACTCGATGCGAAACATGGCCTCAAGCAGGCGACGCTCGACGACTACTTCGCCCACATCCTGCACATCATCGAGGTCGCCGGACCCGAGCACGTCGGCTTCGGCGCCGACTGGGACGGCGGTGGCGGCGTCGTGGGGATGGAGGACGTGTCCGACCTGCCGAAGATCACCGCGCGGCTGCTCGAGGCCGGCTACACCGAAGCGCAGATCGAGGCGATGTGGAGCGGGAACCTGCTGCGCGTGATCCGGCAGGCGCAGGCGGTGGCGGAAGCAGAGGCGCAGACGGCGAGCTGAAGTGCGCGGGCCTCGCCGGTAAGCCGTTGACATGCCCCTTCCCCCGCGTGCGGGGGAAAGGCCGGGATGGGGGCGAACGGTCAGATCGCGAAACATCCGGAGACGGGCGGAACTCGCGCGCGATGCGGGAGGGTTCGAACCTGATGGTGTGCCCCCACCCAACCCTCCCCCGCCTTGCAGGGGAGGGCTTCGCACGTTCGCCCCCGCCAGTCCGAGGCCGGAAGGCATGTCACCAGTCCTGCAACGAAAAAGCCCGCGGCTCACGCCGCGGGCTTTCGCTCTCAAAGTTCGTTTCGATCAGAACGAGAACTGCGTGCGCAGTGCGTACTGGCCGGTCTCGTCGCCGGTGAAGCTGTTGTCGCCCTTGGTGTAGTTGAACATGAAGCGCAGGTTCGGATTGACGTAGTAGTTCATGCCGACGATCCAGCTGCTGACGTCCATGTTGCGGACGTCCTTGTTCTCGACCGTGTCGTAGCGCGCGGTCAGTTCCCACAGGCCGGTGTCGGCGACCTTGGGCGAGGCGAAGATGCCGTTGGCCGGCTTGTAGGCCTTGTGGCCGCCGTTGAGCAGCCAGCTGCCCTGCACGTACCAGGTGTCGACGTCCTGGTCGGCGCCCAGCGGACGACCGAAGGTGGCCTTGGCGTACTCGGCCTGGAAGAACAGCGGGCCGAATGAGCCGGCGGCTTCGACGCCGACCGCGGTGACCTGGTTGCGGCTCAGCGCGGTGGTCGTGGCGATGGTCTGCGCCGGGCCGCGACGGCCTGCGTAGTTGGCGGCGAAGGTCAGGTCGGCCGAGCCCTGGTTGACGTTCTCCTGGCTGGCCCAGCCGCCGAAGTGCAGCGTGCTCTCTTCGGTGTTGATCGGCGCGAACGTGACGCGGCCGGCCGCGCCGACGCCTTCGTTGCGGCTGCCCGAGGCGCTGCGCAGGTTGAACACCGACAGGCCGGCGGTGTAGTTGCCGTCGGCGCGCATGTAGCCCACGCCCTGCTGGAACTGGCGGCCGTTGAACAGGCCGGTCGCCGAGGCGAACGGACGCTCCATCATCAGGATCTCGTTGGAGCTGGTCAGCTCTTCCATCGAGCGGTAGGGCTTGAAGTGACCGATGGTGAACTTGCCGCCGAGCGCCGACTTGGCGATGTAGACGTCGCGGAAACCGTCGAGGCCGCTGCCGGCGGCGAAGTCCTGCTCGAACTTGTAGTCCCAGCCGTAGGCCTTGCCCTGCAGGGTGATGCGGGCGCGGCGGAATTCGGTGGTGCCGGTGGTCGCGGCGGTGTCGCGGTCGAAGGCGTAGGCGTCGAAGTGGATGCGACCGCCCGCCTGGAACTCGAACTTCTTGTCGGCCGACGTGACCTTCAGGCCGCCCTTGGTGTCGACGACCGGCATCGTGGTCGCCATCTTGTCCAGACTCTCCTGGGTGCCGATGTTGATGTCGGACTGGGCGTCGGTGCGGACTTCGAGGGCTTCGATCTTGGCCTGCATTTCGGCGAGCTGCGCGCGCAGGGCGGCGACCTCGGCATCCCGGTTCTGGCTCTGGGCGGCTGCTTCGAGGGAGACGGACGCGACGGCGAGTGCGACGGACGCGGCCAGGATGGAATGACGCATGGTGGTTTCCCGTGGAGAGAGTGAGGTGTGGATCGCCCTCCGCACGCAGGTCACGCCGGCTCGCACCGGCATGGCGTTAAGCGCCCGTTAGCGACGGTGCGCAGACTGCGCAGCTTTGCTGACACTGCGATGGCATCCGCATGACAGTCCGGTGACAGCCGTTGCGGATCCGCGGTGTGGCCCGTCGTGCGCGCGTCACCCGCCGGTCATCGGCGTGTCGCGGAAATGTCATGCGCGCTGCGTTGAATACGCCCCGCGGCGACACAGGCCGTCCAACACTCCAGGGAACCCCATGTACGCACTGCTCAAGAACCGTGTCGCGGCCGTCGCGCTGTCGACCACGCTGCTGGCGACCACGTTCGCCGCTCCCGCCATGGCCAACGACGTGACCGGCGCAGGCGCATCGTTCGTCTATCCGGCCATGACCCGCTGGTCGGCCGACTACCGCACCGCCACGAACAAGCAGATCAACTACCAGTCGATCGGTTCGGGCGGCGGCATCGCCCAGATCAAGGCCGGCACGGTCGACTTCGGTTCGTCCGACGCCCCGCTGCCGCCGGCAGACCTGCAGAAGTCGGGCCTGGTGCAGTTCCCCTCGGTCATCGGCGGCGTGGTGCCGATCGTCAACGTCGAAGGCGTGGCCGCGGGCGCAATGAAGCTCGACGGCGACACCCTGGCCAACATCTTCCTGGGCAAGATCACCCGCTGGAACGACCCGGCGATCGCCGCGCTCAACGGCGGCATCAACCTGCCCGACGCGCGCATCACCGTCGTGCATCGTTCGGACGGCTCGGGTACCACCTTCAACTTCGTCAACTACCTGTCCAAGGTCAGCCCGGACTGGAAGAACGGCGTGGGCGAAGGCACCACGGTCAAGTGGCCGGTGGGCATCGGCGGCAAGGGCAACGAGGGCGTCGCCGCCTACGTGAAGCAGATCAAGGGCGGCATCGGTTACGTCGAGCTGTCGTACGCGCTGCAGAACCGCCTGTCGTACTCGCGCCTGAAGAATGCCGCCGGCAACTTCGTGCTGCCGAGCGAGGAGACCTTCTCGGCCGCCGCCGCCAGCGCCAACTGGGGTGCCAGCCGCGACTTCTTCCTGGTGATGACCAATGCTCCGGGCGAGAACTCCTGGCCGATCACCGCGACCAACTTCATCCTGATGCACCGCGAGCCGCGCAACCGCGCCGGTGCGAAGAACGCGCAGGAGTTCTTCCGCTGGGTCTACGCCAACGGCGGCCAGCAGGCGCGCCAGCTGGGCTACGTGCCGCTGCCGGCCGCGCTGGTGCAGCAGGTCGAGCGCTACTGGGCCGAGAACGCCCGCTACTGATCCACGGCGGCCGGCGCGTTTCGCGAGCGCGCCGGTCGCACGTCTCTCCAGACACAGCTCTCTCTCCCTTTTTTCCTCCTACGGGCCTTCGGGCCCGTTTTTTTGTGTGCGAAAGCGTCTGGATCACGCTTTGATCCCGAGCTCCTCCTGTCAGGACCTGATCAGTGGTGTCTCAGCTTGCGACCCACGCAAGCCCTCCCCCGCCCTGCGGGGGAGGGTTGGGTGGGGGCGGACCGTCCGGGCACAGCACTGCCCGCCGCGTGCGGACGCGGTTGAGCGATTGCGCCCGTTGCATTGCATCCTCTACGTCCGGCCCGCCCCCATCCCGGCCTTCCCCCGCATGCGGGGGAAGGGGCGGATTGCGGCGCTCGCGGCATGGCTGAGACACGACGCTACTCAGGCCGGAGGAAGAGGTGCGACTCCATCGCGCCGCCTCTCGCACGCCTTAACCCTCAATCCGCCGTCAACAACTGATGTCCATCCCGGGACATCCGCGCATCCATCGCACTCCCGCCCGCCCCGTGCAGCTGTCATTCACCGGGATGACGTGCGTCATACGTCTGTAACAAAAACATCATTTCATGTGCGGACCGAGGCGACGCCATGCGTTGCCGCCACCACATGGAGCTTGTCGCATGTCCCGTCAGACGTTCCGGATCGGCGCCCTCGCGCTGTCCTCGCTCATCTTCCTCGCCGCCTGCGACGGCAACGGCGCCGATGCGCCGGCCGGCCAGACCGCCGAAGGCGCCCCGGCCGCAGCCCAGCCGGCAGGTGATCGCGTCACAGCCACCATCTCGGGCGCGGGCGCCTCGTTCATCTATCCGCTGGTGTCGAAGTGGTCAGCCGACTACAACACCGCCACCGGCAACCGCATCAACTACCAGTCGATCGGCTCGGGTGGCGGCATCGCCCAGATCAAGGCCGGCACGGTCGACTTCGGTTCCTCGGACAAGCCGCTCGACAGCGCCGAACTGCAGGCCGCGGGCCTGGGCCAGTTCCCGTCCGCCATCGGCGGCGTGGTGCCGGTGCTCAACGTCGACGGCCTGCAGCCGGGCCAGCTGAAGCTGACCGGTTCGCTGCTGGCCGACATCTTCATGGGCAAGGTCGCCACCTGGAACGATCCGGCGATCGCGGCGCTCAACCCCGGCGTGACCCTGCCGGCCGGCAAGATCAGCATCGTCCATCGCTCGGACGGCTCGGGCACCACCTTCAACTTCTCCAACTACCTGTCCAAGGTCAGCGAGTCGTGGAAGTCCACGGTCGGCGAAGGCACCTCGGTGCAATGGCCGGCGGGCGTGGGCGGCAAGGGCAACGAAGGCGTCGCCTCCTACGTGCAGCAGATCAAGGGATCGATCGGCTACGTCGAGCTGGCGTACGCGCTGCAGAACAACATGCCCTACGCCTCGCTGCAGAACGCGGCCGGCAACTGGGTGCAGCCGAGCGAAGAGAGCTTCGCCGCGGCCGCCGCGACCGCCGACTGGGCGAGCGCGCAGGACTTCAACCTGGTCATCACCAACGCCCCGGGTCCGGACGCGTGGCCGATCACCGCGACCAACTTCATGCTGATGCACAAGCAGCCCAAGGACGCCGCACGCAGCCAGGCCGCCCGCGAGTTCTTCAAGTGGGCCTTCGAGCAGGGCCAGCCGCAGGCCGAGGAACTGCACTACGTGCCGCTGCCGCCGGAGCTGGTGCAGCAGATCGAGGCCTACTGGGCCGCCGAGTTCAAGTGACGATCCGTCCGCGCCCGCGCAAGCGGGCGCGGCCACGGATCGTCATCCCGGCGACACGAGTGCAGCGAGTGAACGGCGACAGCCGGCCCGCAAGGGCGAGCGCGCAGCGCGAGTCAAGCCGGGATCCAGTGACTTCGATCGACACGTCCTGCGCAAATCACTGGATTCCGGCTTTCGCCGGAATGACGGGGTCAGATCACGCCGGCGTCCGCCGGATTGACCTGGATCCAAACCGCTTCGCGGCTCTCCCTATCCGGACCCCCAATGAACGCCGCCACCCTCCCCGCCGCACCACCGGCCCCGAGCGCCCGCGACATCCGCGATGCCCGCGCCGATCGTCTGTTCAAGGTCGTCCTGACCGCCACCGTCGTCTTCGTGATGCTGGCGCTCGCCGGCGCCGCGCTGTCGATGCTGTGGGGCGGCCGCGACGCCCTCGCCACGCAGGGCCTGTCCTTCTTCACCAGCGCCGACTGGAACCCGGTCGAGAACCGCTACGGTGCGCTGGCGCCGATCCTGGGCACGGTGGTCACCGCGGTCATCGCGATGATCATCGCCGTGCCGGTGAGCTTCGGCATCGCCTTCTTCCTGACCGAGGTCGCGCCGCGCTGGCTGCGCGGACCGGTCGGCACCGCGATCGAACTGCTCGCGGGCATTCCGTCGATCATCTACGGCATGTGGGGCCTGTTCGTGCTCGTGCCGGTGATGACGACCTACATCACCCCGTTCCTCAACGACACGCTGGGCGAGATTCCGGGCCTGGGCGTGCTGTTCCGCGGCCCGCCGCTGGGCATCGGCACGCTGACCGCCGGCTTCGTGCTCGCGATCATGGTCATCCCCTTCATCTCGGCGGTCATGCGCGAGGTGTTCCTGACGGTGCCCACGCGCCTGAAGGAATCGGCCTACGCGCTCGGCGCGACCAAGTGGGAAGTGAGCTGGGACATCGTGCTGCCCTACACACGTTCGGCGGTGATCGGCGGCATCTTCCTGGGACTCGGCCGCGCGCTCGGCGAAACCATGGCCGTGGCCTTCGTGATCGGCAACTCGGTACGCCTGACCGCCTCGCTGCTCGAGCCGGGCACCACGATCGCCGCGCTGATCGCCAACGATTTCGGTGAAGCCACCGAGACCTACCGTTCGGCGCTGCTGCTGCTCGGCTTCGTGCTCTTCATCGTGACCTTCGTCGTGCTGGCCATCGCCCGCCTGATGCTGATGCAGCTCGCCCGCAAGGAGGGCAAGTGATGAGCGTTGCCACCGTCACCGAACGCGAGCGCCAGGTCGCCGACCGCCTCTACGCGCGTCGCCGCATCCGCAACGGCATCGCGGTGTTCATGGGCTGCCTGACCGCCGCCTTCGGTCTGTTCTTCCTCGGCTGGATCCTGTGGACGCTGGTGTCCAAGGCCGCGGGCGGCATCAACATTCCGCTGTTCACCCAGATGACCCCGCCGCCGATGCAGGAAGGCGGTCTGCTCAACGCCTTCTTCGGCAGCGCGGTGATGTGCGCGCTGGCGATCGCCATCGGCACGCCGCTGGGTGTGGCCGCGGGCACCTGGCTTTCCGAATACGGCCGCACGCGCAAGGTCGGCACGGTGGTGCGTTTCATCAACGACATCCTGCTGTCGGCGCCGTCGATCGTGCTGGGTCTGTTCGTCTACACCGCCTTCGTGATGACCACCGGCGGCCGCTTCTCGGCGCTGGCCGGGTCCCTGGCGCTGGCCTTCATCGTGCTGCCGGTCGTGGTACGCACCACCGACGAGATGCTGCAGCTGGTGCCCACGCAGATGCGCGAAGCGGCGCTGTCGCTGGGCGTGCCGCAGTGGAAGGTCGTCGTGCAGGTGCTCTACCGCAGCGCATCGGCCGGCATCGTCACCGGCGTGCTGCTGGCGCTGGCACGCATCTCCGGCGAGACCGCACCGCTGCTGTTCACCGCCTTCGGCAACCAGTACTGGAACAGCAACGTCATGCAGCCGATGGCGAGCGTGCCGGTGGTGATGTACCAGTACGCCGGCAGCCCCTACGAGTCGTGGCAACAGCTCGCCTGGGCCGGCGCCCTGGTGCTGACCTGCTTCGTGCTACTGGTCAGCCTCGGCGCCCGCGCGATCCTGCTGCGCAACAAGATTTCCCATGACTAACCTCAGCCTGGACCCGTCCATGAACGACCTCCACACCGCTCCGTCGCAACGCATCCAGGTCGCGGCGCAGGCGCGCAGCCAGCTGGCGCCGACGCCGGTCAAGATCGCCGCCCGCGGGCTGGACTTCCACTACGGCGACTTCCATGCCCTCAAGGGCATCAACCTGGAGATTCCGGAAAAGCGCGTGACCGCGCTTATCGGTCCTTCGGGTTGCGGCAAGTCGACGCTGCTGCGCATCTTCAACCGCATCTATGCGCTGTACCCGAAGATGACCGCCAGCGGCGAACTGCTGCTCGACGGCGAGAACATCCTCTCGACCAAGTACCCCATGAACCGCCTGCGTTCGAAGGTCGGCATGGTGTTCCAGAAGCCGGTGCCGTTCCCGATGACGATCTTCGAGAACGTCGCCTACGCGATCCGCCACCACGAGAAGCTGTCGAAGGCCGAACTCAACGTCCGCGTCGAGCAGGCGCTGACCCAGGCCGCGCTGTGGACCGAAGTGAAGGACAAGCTGGGCCAGAGCGCGCTGGGTCTGTCGGGTGGCCAGCAGCAGCGTCTGTGCATCGCACGCGCCGTCGCCCTGCGCCCGGACGTGCTGCTGCTCGACGAGCCGACCTCGGCACTCGATCCGATCTCCACCAGCCGCATCGAGCAGCTGGTCGAGGAACTCAAGGTCGACTACACGATCGTCATCGTGACCCACAACATGCAGCAGGCCGCGCGCGTGTCCGACTTCACCGCCTTCATGTACCTGGGCGACCTGATCGAGCACGACACCACCGAGACGATCTTCTCCAATCCCTCGAAGCAGCAGACCGAGGACTACATCACCGGACGGTTCGGGTGAGGCAAGACGCTTGCGCGGCACTGCCGCGCGGCTTGCCGAACGCCACGCGTGCTGCGCGTGGCCGGACGAGCAAAGTGCAGGATCTCGCGTGAAAACGCTGCTCTGAACAACGACGACATCATTCTTGCAGGTAAACCACCATGAACTCGCAACCGCACGACCACATCGTCAAGAGTTACGACGAAGAACGCAGTCGTCTGACCAACGAGATCCTGCGCATGGGCGAGATGGCCGCCGCGCAGCTGGAATCCGCACTGGACGTCGTGGAGCGTCGCGACGACAAGGCCGCCGAACGCATCATCGCCAACGACGACGCGATCGACGCGCTCGAACACGAGGTCAGCCAGGACGTTATGAAGCTGGCGCTGCGCGGCCCGATGGCGCGCGACCTGCGCGAGATCCTCGCCGCGCTGCGCATCGCCGCCGACATCGAACGCGTCGGCGATTACGCCGCGAACGTCGCCAAGCGCTCGACCGCGCTCAATCTCGCGCCGCCCCTGCCCTACACGCGCGGCCTGACCGTGCTGGGCGAACTCGCCGTGCGCCAGATGCGCGAAGTGCTGGTGGCGTTCCGCGACAGCGACCCGGTGGCCGCCCAGCGCGTGCGCGCGCAGGACGCCGAGATCGACACCGTCTACACCGGCCTGTTCCGCGAACTGCTGACCTACATGATGGAAGACCCGCGCGCGATCACGCCCTGCACGCATCTGCTGTTCATGGCCAAGAACATCGAGCGCATCGGCGACCACGCGACCAACATCGCCGAGAACGTCTGGTTCCTGGTCAAGGGCGACGAGCCGCTGCCGCCGCGCGACAAGCGCGACTTCACCAATACCGTGACCTGATTCCACGCGACATCCGGCAGGTCCGACGGCACGCATGCGCAGGCATGCGTGCCGTTTGCGTTCTTGCGTTCATGCGCGTGCGTGCCGGGCGTATCGCCGCCCTCTGCTAGGCTTGCACGCATGAGTGAAGCCGCAGCACCCGCCGACGCCAGCGCCGATACCGCGTCGCCCCATACCCCGATGTCCCGCCGCTTCCGCGGCTTCCTGCCGGTCGTGGTCGACGTGGAGACCGGCGGCTTCGAATCGCGCCGCCATGCCCTGCTGGAGATCGCCGCGATTCCGCTCGATCTCGACGAGGCGGGCCAGCTGGTGCCCGGCGCACCGGTGCATGCGCACGTCGAGCCGGCCGAAGGCACGCAGATCGATCCGCAGTCGCTGGAAGTGACCGGCATCGACATCCATCACCCGTTCCGCTTCGCCAAGCCGGAGCGCGATGCGCTGGACCACATCTTCAACCACGTGCGCATCGCAGTGCGCCGGCACAACTGCCAGCGCGCGATCCTCGTCGGCCACAACGCGCATTTCGATCTGGGCTTCGTCAACGCCGCGGTCGCGCGCACCCAGCACAAGCGCAATCCGTTCCATCCCTTCAGCGTGTTCGACACGGTCACGCTGGCCGGCGTGGCCTACGGCCAGACCGTACTCGCACGCGCCGTGCAGGCTGCGGGGCTCGAGTGGGACCAGTCGCAGGCGCACTCCGCGCTCTATGACACCACGCTGACCGCGCAGCTGTTCTGCCGTATCGCCAACGCCTGGCCGGCGATGGCGCCGGCGGCGCCCGCAGCCGCGGCGGATTGAATCGCCGTCAGCGCGCCGCGCGACGCAGGGTGATCACCGTGATTTCCGACGGCACGCCGATGCGCGTCGCGAAGCCCGGCCACAGACCCGCGCCGTTGCTGACGTAGAGCTGCATGCCGTCGACGTCGTAGCGGCCGGAGACGAAGCCGCCGTTGGCGCGCGCGACCAGCCGGTCCATGCCGACGATGTGGCCGCCATGGGTGTGGCCCGAGAGCTGCAGGTCGACGCCGCGCCGGGCGTTTTCGCGCGCCTGCGTGGGGCGATGGTCGAGCAGGACGACCGGTGCGTCGGCATCGCGCCCGGCGAGCGCGGCGTCGACATCCGGCAGCGTGAGTCCGTAGCGCGCGGCGACCGGATCGGTCACGCCGGCGATGGTCAGCGCCGCACCGTCGCGTGCGATCCGCAGATGCGTGTTCTCGAGCACCGTCATGCCCATCGCGCGGAACGCATCCATCCAGTCGCGGTATTGCCCGTAATACTCGTGATTGCCGGTGATCGCGACGACGCCATCGGGCGCGCGCAGATCCGCGAGCGGTCGCACGTCGTTCGCGCGCGCGGTGACGCTGCCATCGACCAGATCGCCGGTGATGACGATCAGGTCGGGGCGCTGCGCGTTCGAGGCCGCGACGACCTCGGTGACCCAGTCCCCTGTCAGCAAGCGGCTTGCGTGGATGTCGGTCAGCTGCAGCAGGCGGTAGCCGTCGAAGGCCTGCGGCAGATCCGCGATCGCGATCTCCACCTGCCGCACCTGCGGCACCGCCATCGCCTGCCAGGTGCCGAAGGCCGACAGCAGCAGCGCGATGCCGGCGAGCGCAGGACGCAGCGCCGGCGCGCGCAGACGCGCCAGCAGCTGCCGGCGACGCAGCATCCAGACGACCAGCATCACCAGATCGAGCAGCAGCACGAAGACCGCCGTCAGCAGCAAGGCGATGAAGGCCGTGCCGATCGCCGCGATGACGAACTTCGGCAGCTCAGGCGAAGCCACGCTGCCGGCGAAGCGGGCGACGATGCGGTGATGGAAGGCCAGCGCGCACAGCGCGACCGACAGCGCGGCCTTCGCCGGCCACGACAGCCGCAGCGGCCAGACGAACCGCAGGATCAGATAGGGGACGAGCACGAGCGCGGCAGTGATCAGCACGACAGCATCCGGAAAAAGCGCGGGAAAGAACGATCCGTGCAGGCCGGACCGACGTGGGGGTCGGCCATGGTCGACGATGCCGTCGTCGCGCGCCAGCATCCGCAGTTGCATCGCTCAGGCGGCGTGCAAACAGGAGAGCGCCCTGCGCCGCACCGGCGTGCAGGGCGCGCGCGATCAGCTCGCGAGTTTCAGACCGATAATGCCCGCGATGATCAGGCCCAGACTGAGCAGCCTGCCCGGACTCGCCGCATCGCCCAGCAGCACGATGCCGAGGATCACCGTGCCGACGGCGCCGATGCCGACCCAGATCGCGTAGGCGGTGCCGACCGGCAGCTCGCGCATCGCGACGCCGAGCAGACCGACGCTGACGACCATCGCGGTCACCGTGCCGACCGTCGGCCAGAACTTCGTAAAGCCTTCGGTGTATTTCAGGCCGATCGCCCAGCCGATTTCGAACAGGCCGGCGAGCACGAGAATGATCCAGGACATGGGAGAACCTCCATCGTTGCGATGGGGTCGTCCCCGGTGTGCGGTGTGTCAGGCGGGGTCGTCCCCGCCACCGTGATCGGCACGGATTCTATCGCCGGCGCACTGAACGCCCGCGCGCCGTCAGCCGTCGCTCAGGCGATCGCGGCCTTCGCTCTTGGCGCGGTACAACGCGGCGTCGGCGCGACGCATCAGCTGCGTGGGCGTGGTGTCGACCGGGTCGCGCATCGCCACGCCGGCACTGATCGTCACCACCAGATCGTCCACGCCACCCCAGTCGCGTTTGCGCGCGAAGGTCTCGCGCAGGCGCGCGTAGACCGCATGCGCGTCCTCGCGACTGGCGTCGACGAGGATCATCGCGAACTCCTCGCCGCCGATGCGCGCGGCCACGTCCGTCGCGCGGCAGGCGCCGGCCAGCACGCCGCCGACCTGGCGCAGTACTTCGTCGCCCACCGCGTGACTGTGCACGTCGTTGATCGACTTGAAGCGGTCGACGTCGAGGATCACCAGGCACAGCGGCTGGCGGCGCCGCTGCGCACGTGCGAACTCGCGCGCCAGGGCATCGTCGAAGCTGCGCCGGTTGGGCAGCGCGGTCAGCGCGTCCTCGTAGGCCTGGCGCTCGAACGTCTCGGCCTGTGCGCGCAGACGGCCGAGCAGTTCGGTCTTCTCGCTGTCGGCCTCGATCAGCTGCGCGGTCTGCCGCTGCAGCGCCTGCGTGCGGTCGTCTACCAGGCGGCTCAGACGGTCGTTGGCGCTGCGGTAGCGGCGGATGCGTTCGCGGTACGCCAGTGCCAGCGCCAGCAGCACCAGCGCCGCGCACAGTGCCTGCACGCTGTGGCGCTGCCACCACAGCGGCGCGATCGAGAAGCGCCACTGCGCGGGCTCGCTCCATGCGCCGTCCGCATGCGCCGCGGACACGTGCAGCACGTAGTCGCCCGGCGGCAGGCCGACGAACTCCACACTGCGCTGGCGACCGCGCTCGACCCAGTCGGCGTCGAGGCCCTCGAGACGCGTGCGGAAGCGGATGCGCTCCGACATCAGGAAGCTCAGCCCCACGTACGACACCGACAGGCGCGTGCCGCCGGGCAACCGGTCGCCGTCGCGCCACGGCGCGGACGCGCCGTCGAGACGCACCGATTCGATGCGTGGCATCGGCGGCGGCAAGGCGCTGAAGGTCCGCCAGCGCCGGGGATCGACCGCGCTGACACCGCGCGCCGTCGCCATCCACACCGAGCCGTCGCGACGCAGGAGTGCTGACGGCGACGAGCTGCCGTTGCCCTGCGCGTTCGACATGCCGTCGATCTCGTCGTAGCGATCCAGCGTCAGGCGCTGCAGGCGGCCGTCGGCGACGGCGTCCAGATCGTCCATGCGCGCGCGCAACATGCCGCGGTTGCTGGTGATCCAGGCATTGCCCAGCCGGTCCGGCACGATCTGGAACACCGAATCGACCGGCATGCCCTGCGCGAGGCCGACATGCGCGAGCACGCCGTCGCGTTCGCGGTACAGCCCGCGGTCGGTCGCGATCCAGACCGCGTCGCCGATGTCGCGGAATGCGAACACCGTGCGCGCGCCGTCGCGGGGCGGCAGCGCCACCGGCCGCACGCGCCCGTCGCGGAGCACGCTGGCGCCCTCGACCGAGCCGATCCACAGCGCACCGTCGATCCACGCCAGCGAGGTCACCAGACCGGTCGGCAGGCCGGGCACGCGCGGCGTCGACACACGGCCGTCGACCAGCCGCACAGGTCCGCGATGCGTGGCGATCCAGATCGCACCGGCGTCATCGGCCTCGATGGCGCGGATGTGGCCGGGAAATCCATCGAGGCGGGCCACGACGGCGCCGTCGCGCACGCGGAACACGCGACCGCCATAGGCACCCACCCACAGGTCGCCATCGGCGCCGCGCGCCAGGCTGAGCACCGACGGCGCCACGCCCGGCTGCAGGTCGACCGCGTGCACGCGTCCGTCCGCGCCCTGCCGGTCGAGGCCCCCCGTGCTGCCGATCCACAATTGCCCGGCGTCGTCCTCGATCAGCGCGCGCACGTAATCGCCGCTGAGCCCGTCACGCGCCAGCAGGCGCGTGAACAACGTTTCCCGGACCCGGAACAGGCCGCCATTCGCACCGGCCCAGACGCTGCCCTCGGCATCCTCGAGCAGCTGCACGATGCGTCCAGCCGGACGCGCGGCGTCGGCCGGCGGCGTTTCGACGCCGCGCGCGCCGATGCGCAGCAGGCCGCGGCTTTCGCTGCCGAGCCACAGGTCGCCGTGGCGGTCCTGCAGCATCGCGGTGAAATCGCCCTGCCCCGGAATCCGGTGCACGCGCCGCGCCCGCGCGCCTTCGACGCGATACACGCCGTCGCCAGCGACCAGCCAGATGGTCCGATCCGGCGCGCGATACGGCCAGGCCAGGCCCGGGGCGAGTCCGAAACCCGCCGGTGCCCGGCGCAGCACGCCATCGGTGTCGCGCACCACCAGCCCGTCCATGCCGCCGATCCAGATGCGGCCGTCGTCGCCGATCGCCATGTGCGGATAGCTGAGCGGCAGCGGCACGCCCTCGCCGGCTTCGAAGAACTCGAAACGTCCGTCGGGGTGCAGACAGCCCAGGCCGCGCCCTTCGAACAGCAGCCACAGCCGTCCGCCGGCATCCATCGCCATCGCGTGGATCAGCACCTGCGGCCAGCCCGCCTCGCCCGAAGTCCAGAAGCGGAACGTGCCTGCGGGATCGCGCCGTCCGAGATTGCCGCGCGAATCGCTCAGCCACAGCGCGCCGGTGGGATCTACGTACAGCGAACCGACGCCGTTGTCGGGCAGCGCAGGGTCTGCGGTGCTGCGGTCGTAGACCACGAATTCGAGTCCGTCGTAGCGGACCAGCCCCTCCCAGGTCGCCAGCCACAGATAGCCGTCGGGCGTCTGCGCCAGGTCGCGCACCGAGTTGTGCGGCAGGCCCTCGCGCGAGGTCCAGTGGTCGACGGCGTAATCGCGCAGCGGGCCGGGCGTTTCGCGGGCCGGCGTTACCGCGCCGGCGACACCCGCGCAGCACAACATGGCGAGCAGGAGCAGCAGCCAGCGCGACGCGCGCACGACAGCCGCCGGGCAACCGCTGCGCCGCATCGCGTCCACGCCTCTCCCCGAGCGCCCCGTATGTGGCTCAGCCGACGATGCGCTGACGCACCGCCTCGAACAGCGTCACGCCGGCCGCGACCGAGACGTTGAGACTTTCCACGCCCGCCGCAGCATCGCCGCCGGGCATCGGAATGGTCACCAGCTGGTCGCAATGCTCGCGCGTCAGACGACGCAGGCCGTCGGCCTCGCCGCCCAGCACCAGCGCGACGTTGCCACGCAGGTCGAGCGCGTACAGCGAGGCGTCCGCCTCGCCCGCCAGGCCGTAGATCCACACGCCCAGCTTCTGCAGGTCGCGCAGCGTGCGCGAGAGATTGGTGACGCGCACCACCGGAATGCTGTCCGCTGCACCGGCCGACGTCTTGCGCACGGTCGCGTTGACCTGCACCGCCTTGTCCTTGGGAATCACCACCGCGGTGACGCCGGCCGCGGCCGCGCTGCGCAGACAGGCGCCGAGGTTGTGCGGGTCCTGCACGCCATCGAGCACCAGCAGCAACGCCTTGCCCTCGGCGGCCTCGACCAGGCCTTCGAGCTCGTTCTCGTCCCAGGTCTTCGCCGCGGCGTAGCGCGCAGCTGCGCCCTGGTGGCGCAGGCCACCGGCCACGCCGTCGAGCGCCTGCTGGTTGACCCGGCGCACGTCGATGTCGCGGCGGCGTGCGGCCGATTCGATCTCGACGATGCGCGGATTCTTCGCGCCTGCTTCCAGCAGTACCTCGCGCACGTTCTCGGCGTCGTGTTCGACGGCCGCGGCCACGGCATTGATGCCGACGATCCACTGGTTCTGCTTGCTGGTCATGCGTGAGGTTCGAAGTCGGGAAGCGGAGGCGTAAACGCCTGCGGGGCCGGAACCGCCGGTCCCGGCCCCGCAGGGCGTCCTATTCTACTGGTACGGCTTCTTCTCGCGCTTGGCCGGCTTGCCGCGCGGCGGTGGCGGCCGGGGTTCGCCCGGCTCGGGCGCATCGGATTCGACGATGCGGAAGTCGATCTTGCGGTCCTCCAGGCTGGCCTTGAGCACCACGATGCGCACCCGGTCACCAAGGCGATACTCGCGCCCGGCGCGCTGGCCGCTGAGCATCCGGCGGATCGGATCGAAGGTATAGAAGTCGTTGGGCAGCTGGGTCACGTGCACCAGGCCGTTGACCTTGGACTGGTCCAGTTCGACGAACAGGCCGAAGCTGGTCACGCCGCTGATGACGCCGTCGAAACGCCCGCCGACGTGCTGTTCCATCCATGCGGCGCGATAGCGCTCGTCGACCTCGCGCTCGGCTTCCTCGGCGCGGCGCGAGCGCTCGGAGCACTGCAGCGACAGGCTCTCCATCAGGCGCGGCGTGTACAGGAACTTCGTCAGCGGCTGGCCCGACAGCACATGCTTGATCGCGCGGTGCACCAGCAGGTCGGGATAGCGGCGGATCGGCGAGGTGAAGTGCGCATAGGCCGCCAGCGCCAGGCCGAAATGGCCGATGTTTTCGGTCGCGTAGACCGCCTGGCTCTGGCTGCGCAGCAGCACCGATTCGAGCAGGGTCGCGTCGGGCCGGTCGCGGATCTTCTTCAGCAGCTGGGTGAAATCCTTCGGCTGCAGCTTCGACCACGGCGGCATGCGCAGCGAGAATTCCTTCAGGAATTCCAGCAGGTCGGCGTACTTCGACTCCGGCGGCTTGTCGTGCACGCGGTACGGCGCAGGCACGGCGGCGTCGAGCAGGCACTTCGCGGCCTCCACGTTCGCCGCGATCATGCATTCCTCGATCAGCTTGTGCGCATCGTTGCGCTGGAGCATGCCGGCCTGGGTGACCTCGCCGGTGTTGTCGAGCACGAAGCGCACTTCGCTGCTCTCGAACTCGATCGCGCCGCGCTTCTCGCGCGCCTTCGACAGGATCCGGTAGAGCTGGTGCAGATGCTCGACCTGCGGCAGCACCGCGGCGATCGTGGTGCGCACGTCGGCATCGTTCTCGCCGACCGCCTGCCAGACCTGGGTGTAAGTCAGGCGCGCGTGCGAATGCATCACCGCTTCGTAGAACTTCGAGGACGAGACGATGCCGTCGCGCCCGACCTGCATGTCGCAGACGAAACACATGCGGTCGACCTTCGGCTTCAGCGAGCAGATGCCGTTGGACAGCGTCTCGGGCAGCATCGGCACGACGAAGCCCGGGAAATACACGCTGGTCGCGCGCAGCTGGGCCTCGTCGTCGAGCGGCGTGCCTGGGCGCACGTAGTTCGACACGTCGGCGATCGCGACCACGAGGCGGAAGCCGTCGCGGTTGGGTTCGCAGTACACCGCGTCGTCGAAATCCTTGGCGTCCTCGCCGTCGATGGTCACCAGCGGCAGCGCGCGCAGGTCGACGCGGCCGCCGAGCATGCGCTCCTCGACCTCGACCGGAATCGCCGCTGCCTCCTCGAGCACTGGCTGCGGGAACTCGTGCGGCAGGTTGTGGCCGTGGATCGCGGCCTCCACCACCAGCGAGGGCTTGAGCACGTCGCCGAGCACCGCGAGCACGCGCCCGATCGGCGGGCGGTAGCTGTCGCCCGGCGCAGTGATCTCGCAGACCACCAGCTGGCCGTGCTTCGCTGCGTTACCGGCGTCGTGCGGAATCTGGATGTTGCGCTGGATGCGCTTGTCGTCGGGCACCACGAAGCTGATGCCGTGCTCGACCGCGAACCGGCCCATCAGCCGCGTCGTGCGGCGCTCGAGCACCTCGACGATCACGCCGGCGCGGCGGCCGCGTGCATCGACGTTGGTCAGGCCTGCCAGCGCGCGGTCGCCATGCATGACCTTGCGCATTTCGTTGGGCGGCAGGAACAGATCGTCGCCGCTGCCGCTGTCGGGGCGCAGGAATCCGAAGCCTTCCGGGTTGGCGATCACCGTGCCGGGGATCAGGTCGTTGCGCTTGGCCGGCACCAGACCGCCGCGGCGGTTCTGCAGCAGCTGGCCTTCGCGCAGCATCGCCGCGACGCGCTTGCCGAGCGCATCGGCGCGATCGGGCTCGACGAGATTGAGCTTGGCGGCCAACTCGTCGAAGGTCATCGGGCCATCTGCATCGGCGATCGTCTGCAGGATCGCCTCGCGGCTCGCAATGGGATTCTCGTAGCGCGCCGCTTCGCGGTTGGCGTAGGGATCCACGAAACGCGCGCCGCGGGAGGCTGGCGGCCGGTCGTGTCCGATGGTTGCCGACGCGCCGCTGCGCACGGCGCGCTGCAGGCCCGGATCGGGCATCCAGGGCGGGCGCGCGTCGGCGGGCTTCTTCTTCGCGTTGGGGCGGGCCGGCGCCGGAGTGCCGCGCTTGCCGGCCCCCTGCTTCGCGGGCCCGGGCGTGCCGCGGCTGCTGCCGCGTTTGCTGGGTGGTTTGGCCATTGTGGCGATGGTACAGGCTGCTCCGCGCAGCCGGCGTGGACGTCGATGCGTGGCGCGCGATCGCCGACGCACGAGTGCGTTGACAAGCGTCAGGTGCCTCGACAAAATGCGCGCCCTGACCTGCCCAGGTGGCGGAATTGGTAGACGCACTAGCTTCAGGTGCTAGCGGGGGCAACTCCGTGGAGGTTCGAGTCCTCTCCTGGGCACCAGGTCATCGCTGACACTACCGGCAGCGAACAGACAACCCGCCAAGGCGGGTTTTTTTGTGCTCGTCGAATCCGGATCTCCGTCCCTGTCGTCGCGCACCTGCGCACGGATTCCGTTGACGGCGGCGTCGACCGGTCAGCCCCGCATGCGAATGCGTGACACCGGCTTCGACACGATCCATTGACAGCCACCCCGCCGCCCCCCAGAATTGCCGGCCTGACCTGCCCAGGTGGCGGAATTGGTAGACGCACTAGCTTCAGGTGCTAGCGGGGGCAACTCCGTGGAGGTTCGAGTCCTCTCCTGGGCACCAGGTCATCGCTGACACTACCGGCAGCGAACAAGAACCCGCGAAAGCGGGTTTTTTTGTGCCCGGACGTTCTGCAGCGTCCGTTCCGTACGCGCATCGCACACGCGAAGGCCGTGCGTGCGCGCGCACGGCCTCGGAACTCAATCCTTGCGACGGTTGCCCGGATCGTCCGGCGGACCCTCGCCGCTGCGACGGTCGGGGTTGCCGATCCGCGCGCCCGCCATCGTCTCCGGATCGTTGCGCTGGTCCTGGTCGCGCTTTTCGGCCGATTCACCGGGCGCCGTGGGGCCATCGGGGGCACGGTCCCGCTCCAGCGGGCCGCGGGCAGCGTCCGGTGTGTCCTGCGTCGTCATCGGGTCTATCCGGTCGTGAACGGAAGACCCAGTGTCCTGCACGGCACCGGACGCCAACGTGAGCCGGTCAGCCGGCCTGCGCGTCTTCCCGGCGCTGCTCGCGCACCTCGAACCACATGCCGTTGAGAATCGCGAACGTCGCCGCGAGACCGATGCCGAGAATCCAGGCGAAGTACCACATGGCGTGCTCCTTGTAGGGCTCAGTAGGCGTTGAGGGTGTCGGCGACGCTCGCGCTGGTGACCTTGCCGCGCAGCACGCGGTAGACCCAGCTGGTGTAGAGCAGGATCAGCGGCAGGAACACGACGGTCGCCAGCAGCATGATCCAGAGCGTCAGCCGGCTGCTGGACGCATCCCACAGCGTCAGGCTGGCGCCGGGCATGCTCGACGAGGGCAGCAGGAAGGGAAAGATCGCGAATCCGACGGTCAGGATCACACCGGCAATCGAGACGCCCGAGGCCAGGAATGCCAGTCCGCCGCGTCGCATCCGCAGCAACGCCGCCGACGCCAGCGCGCCGAGCGCGCCGAGCAGCGGCGCGGCGATCGTCCACGGCATCGCACGATAGTTGTCCATCCATGCACCGGGCGTCGTGTCGACGGTCTTCTGAAGCGGGTTGGACGCGAGCGCGGTGTCGATCACCGATGACACGCGGAAGCCATGGATGCCGAACGCGATCCACACGCCGGCGCCGACGAACAGCGCCGCGCCCAGCACGGCCGCGACGCTGCCGTAGCGCGCGGCGCGCGCGGCGATGGCCCCATCGGTCTTGATCACCAGCATCGCCGCGCCATGCGCGACCAGCAGGCTCACGCTGACCAGCCCGGCGAGCAGCGCGAACGGCGTGAGCAGGCCGAAGAAACCGCCGGTGTAGACGGCACGCAACTCGGGCGTGAAATGGAAGGGCACACCCAGCAGCACGTTGCCCACCGCCACGCCGAAGATCAGTGCCGGCACGAAGCCGCCGACGAACAATGCCCAGTCCCAGGTCTGCTTCCAGCGCGGGTCCTCGACCTTGCCGCGGAACTTGAAGCCGACCGGACGCAGGATCAGCGCGAACAGGATCACGAACATCGCCAGATAGAAGCCCGAGAAGCTCACGGCATACAGCGGTGGGAAGGCCGCGAAGATCGCGCCGCCGCCGAGGATCAACCAGACCTGGTTGCCCTCCCACACCGGGCCGATGGTGTTGACCACGATGCGGCGCTCCGCGTCCGTCTTCGCCACGAACGGCAGCAACGCACCGACGCCCAGGTCGAAGCCGTCCATTACCGCGAAGCCGATCAGCAGCACGCCCAGCAGCAGCCACCAGATCAGGCGCAGGGTGGCGTAATCGAGGGGAATGAAATCCATCGTCGTGTCCTTGGGTCGGGGCGTCAGCCGCGCGCGGCGGGCGTGGGGTCGAGGTCGTCGGCGGCCAGCAGCGGCAGCCCCTCGCGGTCGGGCACCCGGTCGTCGACCGCCGCCGGTGCGCCGTCGCCCGCTGGCGGGGCCAGCACATCCGGCCCCTTGCCGATGGCCTTGAGCATCAGTTTCGCGGCGACGATCGCCAGGCCGGTGTAGATCACGACGAAGCCGCCGAGCGAGATCAGGATGTCCTTGAGCGCAATGCCCGAGGCCGCATAGAACGTCGGCAGCACGCCCTCCACCGCCCAGGGCTGGCGGCCGTATTCGGCGACGAACCAGCCGCATTCGATCGCGATCCACGGCAGCGGCAGGCTCCACAGTGCGATCCACAGGAAACGCCGGCCGTGTTCGACGCGATGCCGCGTGGTGCGCCAGAACGCGTAGGCGAAGAACGCGATCAGGTAGAAGCCGATGCCGGCCATGATGCGGAAGGTCCAGAACAGCGGCGCGACGCGCGGCACGGTGTCGAGCGCGGCCTGCGAGATCTCCGCCTCGCTCGCGGCGAGGATGTCCTCGCGATAGCGCTTGAGCAGCAGCGCATGACCCAGATCGCTCCAGTGCGCATCGAAGGCCGCGCGCGCGGCGGTGTCGGTGCGGTCTTCGCGAAGCCGCTTGAGCGCGGCATAGGCGAGCTGTCCGCCGCGGATGCGGTGCTCGGCGCGTTCGACCAGCTCGAGGATGCCGGGGATCTCGCCGTCCAGCGAACGCGTCGCGATCAGGCCCATCAGCCACGGAATCTTGACCTCGAAGCGGTTGTGCTGGCCGGCCTGGTCCGGCAGGCCGATCACGGTGAAGCCGGCCGGCGCGGCTTCGGTGTGCCACATCGCTTCGATCGCGGCGAGCTTCATCTTCTGGTGTTCGGTGGCGGCATAGCCGCTCTCGTCGCCGAGCACGACCACGCACAGCGCCGAGGCCAGGCCGAAGCTTGCCGCGACCGCGATCGAGCGGCGCGCGATGTCCCGGTGCCGGCCGCGCAGCAGATAGAACGCGCTGACCGACATCACGAAGATCGCGCCGGTCACGTAGCCGGCCGACACGGTGTGCACGAACTTCGCCTGCGCGACCGGGTTGAAAATCACCGCCATGAAGTCGGTGATCTCCATGCGCATCGTGTCGGGGTTGAACACCGCGCCGACCGGGTTCTGCATCCAGCCGTTGGCGACCAGGATCCACAGCGCGGAGAAGTTCGCGCCCAGTGCGACCAGCCAGGTGATCACCAGGTGCTGCACCTTCGACAGGCGGTGCCAGCCGAAGAAGAACAGACCGATGAAGGTCGCTTCCAGGAAGAACGCCATCAGCCCTTCGATCGCCAGCGGCGCGCCGAAGATGTCGCCGACGTAATGACTGTAGTAGGCCCAGTTCATGCCGAACTGGAATTCCATGACGATGCCCGTCGCCACGCCCATCGCGAAGTTGATGCCGAACAGCACGCCCCAGAACAGCGTCATCCGCCGCCAGACGTCGCGCCCGGTCATCACGTAGACGCTCTCCATGATGGCCATCAGGAACGAGAGGCCAAGGGTCAGCGGGACGAACAGGAAGTGGTACATCGCGGTCAGCGCGAACTGCAGGCGCGACAGTTCGACGACGGTCATGTCGATCATGGGAGCGGGCCGGAGCGGGTCATGCGCCCAGCGTGCGCTGCAGTTGGCGTGTCGGCATTGATCCAGATCAATGCGGAGACCTTCATGAGGCTGCGGTCGCGCCCCCCACCGTCATCCCGGCGAAGGCCGGGATCCAGAGCCTTTGCTTCGGGCGCCTTACTTCGGAAACAGCGTTGCGCCGACCGGGGGTTACTCCTCGGCTCGGTCAGGCATCCATGCCTGACTCGCCGCCGCGGGCCATCCATGGCCCGCCTCTCCGCAACCCCCGGCCGACACAACGCAATGCGGCTCGAACTTCGCGACCTCCTCGAACGCACGATTCTCAGTTTCGACGAAGGCATGATCCGATAGTTCGAGGCAGCGGATTGGCGGCCGGTGGCCGCGCCTAGCGCGCCATGGATGGCGCGCGCCCGAGTCAAGGCAGGATGCCTTGACCGAGGGATAAGCGGCTTCCGCCCGGCAAGCCGATGCCCGTCCGGAGTGACTCTGCTTTCACGCCATCAAGATCAGCACGACAGACTCGATTTTTCAGCGACGCAGCCGCACTTACACCCGACCGCTACACCCCCGCCGCACGTCGCAGCGCCGCCACATCCACCAGATCGATCCGCCGGGGATCCTCGAACGCGATCGCGCCGCCCTGCCGCAGCTTTGTGAAGCTGCGGCTCACGGTCTCGATCGTCAGGCCCAGATGATCGGCGATGTCCGCGCGTGTCATCGGCAGGTCGACGTGGCCGGCGGCAGCGCCCCGCCGCTGCTGGCGTTCCGACAATCCGAGCAGGAAGGCGGCGAGGCGCTCGCCCGGTCCGAGCCGGGCCAGCAGCATCAGATTGTCGCGGGTCGCATCGAGTTCGTTGCATGCCTGCGCGAGCATGCCCGCCTCGAGTTCCGGATAGCGCTGGCACAGGCTGCGCATCGACTGCAGCGGGAACACGCACAGCACGCAGTCGCCGACCGCTTCGAGCGTGTGCCGGTAGTGCGGCGCGCCGGAGAAACCGATGAAATCGCCGGCCATCAGGAAGCCGGCGACCAGACGACGGCCGTCGGGCAGCAGGCGCACACGGCGCAACATGCCGCGGGTGACGGTGTAGACCTCGCGGCGCGGATCGCCTTCGTAGGCGAGCGTGGCGCCGGCCGGCAGCAGGACCTCACCCGCCGCCGCTTCAAGCGCGTGGGTGTCTGCGGCCGGGATCGACGCGCAGACCGCCAATGGCCGGGCCAGACAGCCTGCGCAGCCGCCGTGCGAGGCGCGTTTCGCGGCGCCCGCCGCGTTGTGCCGCGCGGGCCCGGCGGGTTCGGCGGTGCTGCGCGCTTGGGGCCTGGTGTCCATGCGCCCACATGATACGCCCCGGCCCGCAGCGGCCCGCGGCGTCGCGACGCAGCAGCTGCGACCGCCAGCCGCTAAAATCGCCGCTTCCGCCGTAGATGCCGTACCGATGACCGAGTCCGTCCGCACCACCTTCCATGGCTTCGAGCAGCTGCCGCTGCGGGAGTTCGCCGAGCGCGCCTATCTCGACTATTCGATGTATGTGGTGCTGGACCGCGCACTGCCGTTCATCGGCGACGGCCTCAAGCCGGTGCAGCGCCGCATCATCTATTCGATGAGCGAACTGGGCCTGGGCGCGAGCGCCAAGCCCAAGAAGTCCGCGCGCACCGTGGGCGACGTGATCGGCAAATACCATCCGCACGGCGACAGCGCGTGCTACGAGGCGCTGGTGCTGATGGCGCAGCCGTTCTCGTACCGCTATCCGCTGATCGACGGCCAGGGCAACTTCGGTTCCAGCGACGATCCCAAGTCCTTCGCGGCGATGCGCTACACCGAATCGAAGATGACGCCGATCGCCGAGATGCTGCTGGCCGAACTCGGCCACGGCACCGTCGACTGGACCGACAACTTCGACGGCACGCTGGAGGAACCCTCGTGGCTGCCGGCGCGCCTGCCGCACCTGCTGCTCAACGGCACCACCGGCATCGCCGTCGGTATGGCCACCGACGTGCCGCCGCACAACGTCAACGAAGTCGTCAGCGCCTGCGTGCGCCTGCTCGACGATCCCGACGCGACCGCGCGCGACCTGTGCGAGCACGTGCGCGGCCCGGACTACCCGACCACCGCCGAGATCATCACCCCGGCCGGCGATCTGCTGCAGATGTACGAGACCGGCCACGGCAGCGTGCGCGCGCGTGCGACGTTCGAAAAGGAACACGCCAACATCGTCATCACCGCGCTGCCGCACCAGGTCAGCCCGAGCAAGGTGATCGAGCAGATCGCGGCGCAGATGCGCGCCAAGAAGCTGCCGTGGCTGGAGGACATCCGCGACGAGTCCGACCACGCCAATCCGGTGCGCGTGGTGCTGATTCCGCGTTCCAACCGCGTGGACGCCGAGCAGTTGATGGGCCACCTGTTCGCGACGACGGATCTGGAGAAGAGCTACCGCGTCAATCTCAACGTCATCGGGCTCGACGGCCGCCCGCAGGTCAAGAACCTCAAGGCGCTGCTCGGCGAATGGCTGCAGTTCCGCACCGACACGGTGACCCGCCGCCTGACCCATCGTCTGGAAAAGGTCGAGCGCCGCCTGCACCTGCTCGACGGCCTGCTGATCGCCTTCCTCAATCTCGACGAAGTGATCCGCATCATCCGCACCGAGGACGAGCCGCGCGCCGTGCTGCAGGCGCGCTTCAAGCTCAGCGACGAGCAGGTCGACTACATCCTCGAGACGCGCCTGCGCCAGCTCGCGCGCCTGGAGGAAATGAAGATCCGCGGCGAGCAGGCCGAGCTGGAAGCCGAGCGCGATCGCCTGATCGCCACGCTGGGAAGCAAGGCCAAGCTCAAGAAGCTGATCAAGGACGAGCTGCTGGCCGATGCCAAGAAGTTCGGCGATGCACGCCGTTCGCCGCTGGTCGCACGCGGCGCCGCGCAGGCGCTCGACGAGAGCGATCTGGTGCCGAGCGAACCGGTCACCATCGTCATCAGCGAGAAGGGCTGGGTGCGCGCGGCCAAGGGCCACGACGTCGACCCGGCGGCGATGAACTACCGCGACGGCGACGGCATGCTCGCGTTCGCCCGCGGACGCAGCACCCAGCAGGTCGTGTTCCTCGATTCCAACGGGCGCAGCTATTCGACCGTCGCGCATTCGCTCCCCAGCGCGCGCGGCAACGGCGAGCCGCTGACCGGTCGTTTCTCGCCGGCCGCGGGCGCTTCATTTCAGACCGTGGTCGCGGGCGAATCCGATGCGCGCTTCGTCGTCGCGTCCTCGCACGGCTATGGCTTCGTGACCCGCTTCGAGAACCTCACCGGCCGCCAGAAGGCCGGCAAGGCGATGCTGTCGCTGTCGCCCGGCTCGACCGTGCTGCAGCCGGCCGCGGTGCGCGCGGTGGAGGCCGACCGTCTGGTCGTGGTCACCAGCGCCGGTCATCTGCTTGCGTTCCCGGTCGCCGAACTGCCGGAACTCGACAAGGGCAAGGGCAACAAGATCATCGAGATCCCCAAGGCCAAGCGCGGCACCGAACAGGTGGTCGCGGTCGCCGTGGTGCCGCCGAACGCCTCGCTGCTGGTGCGCTCGGGCGCGCGCACGATGACGCTGTCGTTCAAGGAACTCGACGCCTACCTCGGTGCCCGCGCCTCGCGCGGCGGCCTGCTGCCGCGGGGCTGGCAGAAGGTCGAAGGGCTGGCGGTCGAATAAGCGCGCATGCAACCGGAGTTCTGGCACGAGCGCTGGTCCAGCAACCGCATCGGCTTCCACCGCGATGCGCCCCTGCCGCTGCTGGTGACGCATTGGCCGACGCTCGATCTGCCGGCCGACGCGCGGGTCTTCGTGCCCTTGTGCGGCAAGTCGCTGGACATGGTGTGGCTGGCCGGACGGGGCCATCGCGTGCTCGGCGTGGAGCTGTCGGAAATGGCCGTGCGCCAGTTCTTCGAGGAACGCGGCCTGGTGCCGCAGGTGCACGCGACGGCTGCGGGTGCGCATCACGTTGCCGGGCCGTACGAGCTGATCGTCGGTGACGCGTTCGGACTCGATGCCGCGGTACTCGCGGATTGCGCCGCCGTCTATGACCGCGCGGCGCTGATCGCATTGCCGCCGGCGCTGCGGCGTACCTATGCGGCGACCGCGTGGCGGCGCCTGCCGACTGCGTGCCGAGGCCTGCTGGTCACGCTGGAGTATCCGCAGGCGGAGAAGGCCGGCCCGCCGTTTTCGGTCGAGGCCGACGAAGTGCATGCGCTGCTGGATGCGGACTGGCGGGTCGACGCAATCGAACGGCGCGACATCCTCGCCAATGAGCCGGGCTTCGTGGCCGAAGGCGTCACCGCATTGTCGACGGTGGTGTACCGGGTCGAGCGACGCGGCTGAGGCTGCAGTAGTCCGCCCCTTCCCTCGCCTGCGGGGCATTGGGCCCTTTACGGGTCGAAGGCTGGGATGGGGGCAAACGGCCAAGCGCAGAAGAATCGAAACCCGGGCGAAACGCTTGAGTCCGAGATCATAGGCATCCGGTGGTTCGCCCCCACCCAACCCTCCCCCGCGCGCGGAGGAGGGCTCAAAGCAGAACGCCCGCGGCGAGCGCGGGCGTTCTGCTTCATAAAGCTCGAGAACAGTCGGGTATCACACCCCCGCGTGCGTCCCGTCCGCTTCGCCCATGCGGCTCTGCTGGTAGCGCTCCAACCCGATCATCCTGATCAGGCGCAGCTGCTTCTCCAGCCAGTAGGTGTGGTCTTCCTCGGTGTCGGCGAGCTGGGTCACCAGCACTTCGCGCGAGACGAAGTCGCCGTGCTGCTCGCACAGGACGATGCCCTTGGCGAGGTTCTCGCGCACCAGATACTCGAGGTCCAGATCCTTGCGCAGCATCTCTTCGACGGTGACGCCCGGCTCGAATGCGTCGGGACGCATGTCGGGCGTGCCTTCCAGAAACAGGATGCGGCGCAGCAGCGCGTCGGCGTGCTGGGTCTCCTCTTCCATCTCGTGGTTGATGCGCGTGTAGAGCTGCTGCAGGCCCAGGTCTTCGTAGCGGCGCGAATGCAGGAAGTACTGGTCGCGCGCCGCCAGCTCGCCACGGAGCAGGAACTTCAGGTAGTCGACGACTTCGGGATGACCTTTCATGGCGGGCTCGCAACGCGGGAATGCGGCCAGTATGCCGACCCCGGGATGACGATGATCGGATGGAAATGCCTGCATTTCTCATTCGCAACCCGCGCATGCCCCACTGTTGCAGGGGCCGGACGCCCCGTTGCATGCACCAAGACGCGCATGGGCGTAGACTCCCGCGCCTTCCGCCCGGCACCTCCATGAAGATCGGCATCGATTTCGGCACCAGTTATTCGGCCGCCGCCGCCCGGGTCGGCGACGACCTGGTGCACATCCGCTTCGACGGACAGCCGCAGTTCCGCACCGCGGTGTTCTTTCCGACCACCCTGCCCGACCTCGACGCCTTCGAGCTCGACCACGCGATGGAGGCCGAGGTCGACGCGATCGCCCGCTCGCTGCGCAGCGAGGAAGCCCGTGCCGGTGGCGCGCCCCGCCCGTCCGCGCAGTTGCGCCGCGACGCGGTGCGCATCGTGCGCCGACAGTGGCTGGAATCGCGCATGCGCGATGCGCAGGCCTCGGCCGCCGACCTGCAGCACGCGGTGTTCGGCGAGGCGGCGATCGAGAGCTACCTGCTCGAAGGCAGCGGCAATCTGGTGCAGTCGCCCAAGTCGATGCTCGGCTTCAACCTGCATCCGCGCGCGAAGGAGACGATCACCGGCATCGCCGCGCACATCCTCGAACACATCCGTCTGACCGCCGGCCAGCAGCTCGGCACCACGGTGCGCTCGGCGACGCTGGGCCGGCCGGTGCGCTTCCGCAGCTCGCTGGGCGAGGCCGGTGGCGAGCAGGCCTTGGCGCTGCTGCGTGAGGCCGCGGGGCAGGCCGGCTTCGATTCGGTCGAGTTCCTCGAAGAACCCGCCGCGGCCGCCCTGCACTACCACGCCGAAAGCCCGCAGCGGCACACCACGCTGGTCGTCGACATCGGCGGCGGCACCACCGACATCGCGCTGGCCGAAGTCGGCGGCGATGCGCCGCCGCGTGTGTTGCGCGCCTGGGGCGTGGGCAACGGCGGCACCGACGTCGATCTGGCGCTGAGCATGGCCCAGGTCATGCCGCTGTTCGGCAAGGGCGCCAGCCGCATCCCGGTGCACCACTTCGTCGAGGCCGCGACCGTGCAGGACATGCCGCGCCAGCGCGAGTTCCACAAGCGCGATTTCGGCCATGTCGACGCGCCGTTCGGTCCACGCCTGCAGACGCTGCAGCAGGACGGCGGCACGACGCGCCTGTATCGCGGCGTCGAAGGCATGAAGGTGCGGCTGAGCAGCGAGGATGCCGCGGGCCACGCGCTCGACTACGTGGAGCCCGGCCTGCGTGTCGACGCCACGCGCGCCGACCTCGAAGCGGCCAGCGCGCGCTTCCTCGACACCATCGGCGCGCTGCTCGACGAAGTCCGCGGCGATCTCGACACGCCGCCCGACAGTCTGTTCCTGACTGGCGGCATGTCCGGCGCGCCCTACGTGCAGGCCGCCGCGCAGGCGCGCTTCCCCGAGGCGCGCATCGTCCGCGGCGATCCTTCGCTGGGCGTGGTGTCGGGCCTGGCCGAGCACGCGCGCAACTGAGCACCTGCCCAGGGCCCGGCTGCGCTTGCCGGCGGGTGCGCGTGCGGACCCTGCACAGGTTCTGATCCCGCACACGCGCGTCGCGACCCGCAACACGCGCATGGAATAATCGACCCGCGCCGCACCCGCCGCGGCCGGGGACTCGCGATGCGCAAATGGATCCTGCGGGCGGTGCTCGCCCTCGTCGTGCTGCTGGTCGTGCTCGCGATCGCGTTGTGGCTGTCGCTGCGTGCCAGCATGCCCGCGCTCGACGGCGAACGCTCGCTGGCCGGTCTCGCGGCGGCGACCACGATCGAACGCGACGGCGCCGGCGTGGTCACCATCACTGCCGCCAGCGAGAACGATGCGATGCGCGCGCTCGGTTTCGTGCACGCGCAGGAACGCTACTTCGAGATGGACCTGATGCGCCGCGTGCCGTCGGGCGAACTGTCGGCGCTGTTCGGCGAACGCGCGCTCGACACCGATCGCCGCAACCGTGCGCACCGCATGCGCGCGCGCATCGATGCCTCCATCGAGCGCATTGCCGCCGGCCGCATGCCGCAGCTGCAGGCCTATGCCGACGGCGCCAATGCCGGCCTCGCTGCACTCGGCACACGTCCTTGGCCCTATCTGCTGCTGCGCCAGACGCCGCAGCCGTGGACGCCGGCGGATTCGGCGCTGACGGGCTTTGCGATGTACTTCGACCTGCAGGACGCGACCAACGCGCGCGAACTGCAGATGCATCGCCTCGGCACCGTGCTACCGCCGGCGCTGCTGGCGCTGTTCGCGCACGGCAGCAGCCGCTGGGATGCGCCGCTGCTGGGCGGATCGCATGGCGATGCCCGGTTGCCGTCCGCCGACGTCGTGGATCTGCGTCGTCTCGATGCGGCGCAGGGCGCGGATGCACGCATGGCGAACGTACCGCCCGCCGCGGCCGATCTCGCGCGCGGCAGCAACAACTTCGCCGTGTCCGGCGCACTGACCGCCGACGGCCGCGCGCTGGTCGCCGACGACATGCATCTGGGACTGCGCGCGCCCAATATCTGGTTCCGCGCGCGCCTGCGCTATCCCGATCCGCGCGCGCCGGGCGGCCGCGTCGACGTCACCGGTTTCACCCTGCCCGGCCTGCCGGCGGTCATCGTCGGGAGCAACACGCACGTCGCCTGGGGGTTCACCAACAGCTACGGCGACTACCTCGACTGGCAACGCGTCGTGCCGTGCACGTCGGGCAAGGTCGCCGGCTGCACACCGGTCGTGCGTCACGAGGAACGGATCGGGATGGCCGGCGGCGCACCGGTCACGCTGGTGGTCGAAGACACCGACTGGGGCCCGCTCGTCCACCGCGAGGAAGACGGAAGCGCCCTCGCCCTGCGCTGGACCGCGCACCTGCCCGGCGCGCTGAACTTCGGGCTGGCCGATTTCGCCCATGCGCGCGATCTCGACGACGCATTGGCTATCGCCGATCGCACCGCGACGCCGACCCAGAACCTCGTCATCGGCGATCGCGCCGGCCGCATCGCCTGGCGCCTGCTCGGGCCGATTCCGGTGCGCGGCGCCGGTTGCGACGGGCGCAGCGTGTCGCAGCCGCCATCGGCGGACGCGCCTGCGCCCGATGCCAACCTCTGCGCGCCGTGGCCCATCGCCACCGATGCCTCGCCCGTGCAGCGCGATGCCGACCGGCTGTGGACCGCGAACAGTCGCGTCGTCGACGGCGATGATTTCGTGCGCATCGGCGACGGCGGCGCAGCGCTCGGCATCCGCGCCTGGCAGATCCGCGAAGGCCTGCAGGCGCGCGCACGGTTCGCCGAAGCCGATCTGCTGGCGATCCAGCTCGACGATCGCGCCGTGCTGCTGACGCAGTGGCACGACCTGCTGCGCGAGGTGTCCGGCAGCGCCGACGACGACAGCGCCCTGCACGCGCTCGCCGCCGCCTCGCGCGACTGGAGTGGCCACGTCGGTGTCGATTCGGTGGGCTATCGCCTCGTCCGTGCATGGCGCCTCGCGGTCCACGCGCGCCTGGCCGACGGTCTGGCCGCGCCGGCACGCGCGGCGTTCGGCGCAGGACTCGAAACGCCCGATCCGCCCGCATTCGAAGGCGTGGTCTGGCCGCTGGTCACGCAACGCCCCGCGCATCTGCTGCCGCGCCGGTTCGCGTGCACCGCCCAGACCCAGCAGGGCGTTTGCGCGCCGACCGACGACGGTTGGCAGGCGCTGTTCGAAGATGCCGCGCGCGAAGTGCGCGACGAACTCGGCGCGCAGGGTGCTCTCGCCGAGCGCAGCTGGGGCGAGCGCAACACCACGGCGATCTGCCATCCGCTCGCGGCCGCGGTGCCGCTGCTCGGTAAGCGGCTGCTGTGCATGCCGGCCGAGCCGCTGCCCGGCGACGGCACGGTGCCGCGCGTGCAGGGGCCGGCGTTCGGCGCCTCGCAGCGCATGGTCGTCGCGCCCGGGCACGAGGCCGACGGCATTACCCACATGCCCGGTGGCCAGAGCGGCCATCCGCTGTCGCCGTTCTGGGGCGCCGGGCATGCGGACTGGGCGCAGGGCCGGCCGTCGCCGTTCCTGCCGCAGGCGACCACGCACACGCTGCGACTGGTGCCTCAATCCGCCGACGACGCGCCGTAACGGTCGTCGGCGCGCGCGGCCTCCGGCCGGACGCGGAACACGGCGCTGATGCGCGGCCCGACCGGTCGCGTCGTCTTCGGCACGCCGTGCAGATGGCTCAGCTGCGAGGCATGGCTCATCGCCAGCACGCTGCCGTGGGCGAGGTCGACGGCGATCGCGCGCTCGCGTCCGTCCTGCGCGCGCAGCAGCATGCGGCGCGGTGCGCCCAGCGACACCAGCGTCAGCGGATGGCCGGGCACCAGCGTGCGCAGGGTGTCGTGGTGCATCGCCACGCTGTCCTGGCCGTCGCGATAGAAATTCAGACCGACGCCGGTGTACGGCGCCCGCGCCAGCGCCTGCACGCGCGCGAGCAGCGCGCCCAGCGGCAACGCGGGCGGCAGGTCGTCGACCGGCCAGGCCGCGAGCAGCCGCGGCACGTCGACGACGCGGTCGTACATCGGCCGCCGGTGCCGGGTCCATGGCACGCCGGCCTGCAGCGCGGCGAACCAGACGTCCGCGGTGGCGGCGTCGACGGCGTCGGGCCAGTAGCGGATGCCGCCTTCGGCATCGTCGACGAGCACGATCGGGGATGGATGGGCGAACAGGGTCATGGGCATGGCGCAGGAATGCAGCGGCAGTACACCGCAGCTGTGTCGCGTGGCCTGCGACGCTGGCGCGAAGCCGCATGGCTGCCGCAGAATCGGCGCCCACCGTTCATGGATGACCGACCGATGCACCGGACCGCACGTTTCCTGCCCTGTCTTGCGCTGGTACCGCTGGCTGCCTGGGCCCGCCCCGAGAGCCGCGCCTACGAAATGGGCTACGCCGTCGGCCAGCAGATCGGCCAACTGGCACGCACCGCGCTGCCGCTGCTCGTCTGCGCCCTCGTGGCCGGCGCCGCCTGGCTTGCGTGGCGCGCGTACGCACGCCGCCGCGCGGTGCGCCTGCCGGAATGACGAACGCCCCGCAGCGCGGAGCGTCCGGTCTCGCGAACCGCTGACTCAGTCGCGCAGTTCGATCACGTCGAACTCGACCACCGGGTCGACTTCCGCGTCGTAATCCACGTCGTCGCGCTCGAAGCCGAACAGCTTCAGGAACTCGTGCTTGTAGCCCGCGTAATCGGTCAGCGCGAACAGGTTCTCCGTGGTGATCTGCGGCCACAGCGCCTTGCACTGCGCCTGCACGTCGTCGCGCAGCTCCCAGTCGTCCAAACGCAGGCGCCCTTCTTCATCGAGCTCGGCCGGCGCGCCGTCGGCGCGGTACATGCGCTCGCGGAACAGGCGGTCCAGCTGGTCGAGCGTGCCTTCGTGCAGACCGGCCTGCTTCATCACCTTGAAGGCGATGGCGATGTACAGCGGCAGCACCGGGATTGCCGCACTGGCCTGCGTGACCACGGACTTGAGCACCGCCACGTTCGCACTGCCGCCGGTTTTCGCCAGCTGCGCATCGAGACGACGCGCGGTCGCGTCGAGATCGGCCTTGGCCTTGCCCAGCGCGCCGTGCCAGTAGATCGGCCAGGTGATCTCGGTGCCGATGTAGCTGAAGGCCACGGTCTTCGCGCCGTCGGCCAGCACGCCGGCATCGCGCAGCGCATCGATCCACAGCTGCCAGTCCTGGCCGCCCATCACCGTCACCGTGTCGGCGATCTCCTGCTCGGTCGCCGGCTCGATCGAAGCCTCGATGATCTGGTCCTTGTTGGTGTCGATCGCGGTCGAGGTGTAGGCCTCGCCGATCGGCTTGAGCGCCGAGCGCACGACTTCACCGGTGCCGGGCAGCTTGCGCACCGGCGAGGCCAGCGAATAGACGACCAGGTCGACCTGGCCGCCCATCTCGTTTTTGATCAGCTCGATCGCCTGCGCGCGCGCTTCGTCGGAGAACGCGTCGCCGTTGATCGAGCGGCTGTAGAGACCGGCCTGCTTGGCGTACTTGTCGAAGGCCGCGGCGTTGTACCAGCCGGCGGTGCCGGCCTTCTTCTCAGTACCGGGCTTTTCGAAAAACACGCCCAGCGTGTCGGCGCCGAAGCCGAAGGCCGCGCTGATGCGCGCTGCGAGGCCATAGCCGCTCGACGCGCCGATCACCAGCACCTTCTTCGGGCCGTCGCTGCGCACGCCGCGCGCCTTGGTCGCTTCGATCTGGTCGCGCACGTTGTGGTCGCAGCCGGTCGGATGCGTGGTGGTGCAGATGAAGCCGCGGACCTTGGGATGGATGATCACGAGTGCTGTCCGGTTGTCTGGAAACGTAGGCGGCAAGTTTACGGGCTGGTGACGCCCCGGTCCCGTACGGGGGTCGATGGTGCGACGCCTGCGCATGCGCCGAATTGACAGTGCGCATCGCTGCCGCTGAACTGTGCGCCTCCCTTTACTGCCACTGGACGTCCCGGATGTCGTCGTCACGCTGGTCCGATTCGCCCGTCCGCTACGGACTTGTGACGCGTCTGCTGCACTGGGGCATGGCGGCGCTGTTCGCGTTCCAGTTCACCGGCATGGGCCTGAAGCTCGCGCTCGGCCGGCATCCGGTCAGCGGCTTCTTCGTCGGCCTGCACAAGCCGATCGGCACGCTGCTGATGCTGCTGATCCTGCTGCGCGGTGCCTGGGGTCTTTCGCAATGGCGGCGCCGCCCGCCGCATCCGCGCACGTTGATCGGTCGCGCTGCACTCGCGGGTCATGCGCTTCTGTATGCCCTGATGTTCTACGTACCCGCCGTCGCGCTGCTGCGGGAATTGGGCAGTGGTCGCGGATTCGCCCCCTGGGGCATTCCGCTGTTTCCGGCGACCGGCGACAAGCTCGACTGGCTGATGGCGCCGGCGAATCTCTCGCATGGCGTCATCGCCTGGACACTGCTGGCGGTCATCGCCGGCCATGTCGCGATGGTCGCCCTGCATCACGTCTTCTGGCGCGACACGACGCTGGCACGGATGGCGGGAAAGCTCTAGGTCTCTTCACCTTCCCGGGTACGCGGCCTGATTGGGGCCGTGTCTCAGCTTGCGACCGACGAAAGTCCTCCCCTGCATCGCGGGGGAGGGTCGGGTGGGGGCAAGGCATCAAGTTGCAGTAAGACATGGCACATGCGGACGCACCTGGTGGTTTGCGCCTTGTGAAATGTGTCGTGACTTCGAGCTTGCCCCCATCCCACCCTTCCCCCGCGCGCGGGGGAAGGAGCGGATTGCGGCGTGTCGAGACCCTATTGAGACACGACACGGATCAGGCGCACGCGGGGAAGGCTCCGGACACTACGCCGCCACCGCCGCGTTGTGGATGCCGGCGACCGCACGTCCCGACGGATCGGCGGCATTCGCGAATGCGGCGTCCCATGCGATCGCCGCCGGCGACGAACACGCGATCGACTTGCCGCCCGGCACGGTGGCCGCGGCCGCCGGTGACGGGAACACCTGCTCGAACAGGCTGCGATACAGATACGCCTCCTTGGTCAGCGGCGGGTTGTGCGGGAAGCGGCTCGTGGCGGCGGCGAGTTCGCGATCGCTGACCTGGCGCTCCGCATGGGCCTTGAGTCCGTCGATCCAGCCATAGCCCACGCCATCGCTGAACTGCTCCTTCTGCCGCCACAGGATCTCGTCGGGCAGATGGCCGTCGAAGGCCGCGCGCAACACGCCCTTCTCCATGCGCTGCCAGCCGTCGCTGCCGCGGTGGATCATCTTGTGCGCGGCATCGAAGCGCATCGCCAGGTCGAGGAACTCGCGGTCCAGGAAGGGCACGCGCGGCTCCACGCCCCAGGCCATCATCGACTTGTTCGCGCGCAGGCAGTCGTAGGTGTGCAGGGCGTCGAGTTTGCGTACGAGTTCCTCGTGGAACTGCCGCGCATCCGGCGCCTTGTGGAAGTACAGATAGCCGCCGAAGATCTCGTCGCTGCCCTCGCCCGACAGCACCATCTTCACGCCCATCGCCTTGATGCGACGCGCGAGCAGGAACATCGGCGTCGACGCGCGGATCGTGGTCACGTCGAAGGTCTCGATGTGGCGGATCACGTCGGGCAACGCGTCCAGCCCTTCCTCGAAGGTGTATTCGAACCCGTGATGCACGGTGCCCAGCGACTCGGCAGCGATCGCCGCGGCCGCGAGATCGGGCGAGCCCTTGAGGCCGATCGCGAAGGAATGCAGGCGCGGCCACCAGGCCTCGCTGCGGTCGCCGTCCTCGATGCGGTAACGCGCGTACCGTGCGGCGACGGCGGCCACCAGCGAGGAGTCCAGACCGCCCGACAGCAGCACGCCGTAGGGCACATCGGTCATCAGCTGGCGATGCACCGCGGCCTCGAACGCCTCGCGCACGTCGTCGAGCGTGACCTCGACGCCTTCGACCGCATCGTAGTCGCGCCAAGGGCGCTGGTAGTACTGCGTCAGCGTGCCGGTCGCGCTGTCGTACCAGTGGCCCGGCGGAAACTGCGCGACGTCGGCGCAGGTGTCGGCCAGCGCCTTCATTTCCGAGGCGACGCGCAGGCGACCTTCGCGGTCGTGCCCCCAATACAGCGGCACCACGCCGATCGGATCGCGCGCGATGATCGCGCGGCCCGCGGCGCGGTCCCACAGCGCGAACGCGAAGATGCCGTTGAGACGTTCGAGGAACGCCGAGGGGCCACTGCCGTCGGCCTCGTGTTCGCGGTACAGCGCGCTGACCACTTCGCAGTCCGACGCGGTCTGGAACGCGTAGGGCACGCGCAGCTCGGCCTTCAGCGCCTGGTGGTTGTAGATCTCGCCGTTGACCGCGAGCACCAGTCCGCCGTCCTCGGAGAGCAGCGGCTGCGAGCCGCCGGCCGGGTCGACGATCGCCAGACGCTCGTGCACGAGGATCGCGCGGTCGTCGACGAAAACTCCGCTCCAGTCCGGGCCGCGATGGCGCTGGCGCTGCGAGCATTCGAGGGCCTGCCGGCGCAGGGTGATCGCGTCGTCGCCGGGTTGCAGGCCGAAGATGCCGAAGATCGAACACATGGTGGGGCTCCTGGGTGATGGGTGTCGCGGATGGGGAGCCGGACGAGGGCCACAAAAAAACCCGCATCGCGGCCGATGCGGGTTGTGTGTCTGGTGCCTGCGCCTTGTTGCGTTACTGCTGCGCCCGCTCCCACACCCGCATCGACCGCGCACGATTATTCGTGCGCAGTGCGTTGCGGTTGCGATTGTTGGCGGCGTTGCGAGGCATGTGTCGAAACCTAAAGGGGTTGCTGCGAACCTGCAACCGTTGCGTGCGCAACGGCCGCATATCCGGGTCAACGGCGATCGCGTGCGCGAGCGGCCATCACTTCGCAGGTACCGCGTCGACCGGCAGTTCGGCGGCGGCGTTCTTCTCCGCCATCAGACGGTCGGGATCGACGAGCTGCGGGTTGTCGAGCACCTGCTGCAGACGCTCGCGATCGAGCTGACCAGTCCAGCGGGCGATGACCAGCGTGCCGATACCGTTGCCGGTGAGATTGGTCAGCGCACGGCCTTCGGACATGAAGCGGTCGATGCCGACGATCAGCGCGATGCCGGCCAGCGGAATCACGCTCTCGAATGCCGCCAGCGACGCCGCCAGCGTCACCAGACCCGCGCCCGACACGCCGGCCGCGCCGTTGGACGAGATCAGCATGAAGACCAGCAGCGCGATCTGCGTGCCCAGCGGCACTTCGATGCCGAAGGCCTGGGCGATGAAGATCGCGCCCATGGTCATGTAGATCGCAGTGCCGTCGAGGTTGAAGGAATAGCCGGTGGGAATGGTCAGACCGACGACAGACTTCGGGACGCCGGCCGCCTCGAGCTTGGTCAGCATGCGCGGCAGCACCGTCTCCGACGACGAGGTGCCGAGCACGATCAGCAGCTCATCGCGGATCATGCGGATGTACTTGAAGATGCTGAAACCCGACCACCAGCAGATCGGCCCGAGCACCAGAAACAGGAACAGCAGGCAGGTCATCCAGAAGCTGACCATGAAGTAGCCGAGCGAGCCAAGGATCGCGCTGCCGTACTCGCCAATGGTGAAGGCCATGCCGCCCATCGCGCCCAGCGGCGCGAACCACATGACGATCTTGATTACGCCGAACATCACCTGGGCAATGGTGTCGAGCGCCGCGACGGCCGGCTTGCCGCGCTCGCCGAGCATGGTGATCGCACATGCGACGAGGATCGCCATCACCAGCACCTGGATCAGCTGGCCTTCGACGAACGCGCCCATGAAGGAGCTGGGCACCAGATGCAGCAGGAAGCCGGTGATGCCCTCGCCCACCGCAGCGCCCGCGCTCTGCAGCGTGCCGTCGGCCGCCGACGCGTCGAAGGTTGCGATGTCCAGCCCCAGGTTGCGGCCCGGGCCCAGCAGATTGATGACGACCAGGCCGATGCCCAGCGCGAAGACGGTGGTGACGTTGAAGTAGATGACGGTCTTGAGCGCCAGGCCACCGGCCTTGGCGAGATTGCCGAGTCCGGCGATGCCGACCGCGACGGTGGCGAAGATGGTCGGCGCGATGACGACCTTGACCAGCTTGATGAAGAGGTCGGCCAGCCACTTCATCTGCGCGCCGACCTGCGGCGCGGCGAGGCCGATGACGATGCCCGCGGCGATGCCGACCAGTACCCAGAAGTACAGGTGGTGCCACAGCTGCTTGCGCTTGCGCGCGGGCCCGGGGGTCGGGGCTTTGACGGCGTTCTGGTCGGAAATGGCATTCATGCCGCAAGCCTGCCAGATGAACAACATCTGCAAACTCACACATAGGGACTAGATGGCGCAGTCAGTTTCGTCGCGATCGTCGCGGCTGCGCTGAAATCGCCTGCGAACTGCGACGAATGTCGATTTGTCTTCGAACGCGTGCGGGGGCTGCTTGTGGGGGAGCACGCTCGCGCAATTCCGGGAGACCGTTCACGTCGACGCTGTCGGAATCGGGCGCACGCGCGCTCCCACAACCGGTTCCGACTCGAATGTGGCAGCTGCGTATTGCGCGCACCTTCGAGGCACGAGTCTTTGCGCGCCTGACCCGCAAACGCAGAACGGGCCGCTTGCGCGGCCCGTTCCGGTGTCACCTGCGACGTCGGCAATTACTCGGCCGGCGCGCCCTCGCCCTCGGCGACGGCCTTCATCGACAGGCGGATACGGCCCTGCTTGTCGACTTCCAGCACCTTGACCTTGACCACGTCGCCTTCCTTGAGCACGTCGCCGACCTTCTCGACACGCTCGTTGGAAATCTGCGACACGTGGACCAGACCGTCCTTGCCGGGGGAGATCGTCACGAACGCGCCGAAGTCCATCAGCTTGACGACCTTGCCCTCGTAGATGCGGCCCGGCTCGACGTCGGAGGTGATCTGCTCGATGCGCGACTTCGCGGCCTGGCCGGCAGCGCCGTTGACCGAGGCGATCGTGATCGTGCCGTCGTCCTGGATGTCGATCTGGGTGCCGGTCTCCTTGGTGATCGCCTGGATGACCGAACCGCCCTTGCCGATGACTTCGCGGATCTTGTCCGGGTGGATCTTCATGGTGATCAGGCGCGGCGCGAACTCGCTGAGTTCCGAACGCGGGGTGGTCAGCGCGGCGCTCATCTCGTTGAGGATGTGCAGACGGCCTTCCTTCGCCTGTGCCAGCGCGACCTTCATGATCTCCTCGGTGATGCCCTGGATCTTGATGTCCATCTGCAGCGCCGAGATGCCGTTCGTGGTGCCGGCGACCTTGAAGTCCATGTCGCCGAGGTGATCTTCGTCACCCAGGATGTCCGACAGCACGACGAAGTCGTCGCCTTCCTTGATCAGGCCCATCGCGATGCCCGCGACCGGTGCCTTGACCGGCACGCCGGCGTCCATCAGCGCGAGCGACGAACCGCAGACCGAGGCCATCGACGAGGAGCCGTTCGACTCGGTGATCTCCGACACGACGCGGATGGTGTACGGGAACTCTTCCATCGTCGGCATCACGGCGAGCACGCCGCGCTTGGCGAGGCGGCCGTGGCCGATTTCGCGACGCTTCGGGCCCATCATGCGGCCGGCTTCGCCCACCGAGTACGGGGGGAAGTTGTAGTGAAACAGGAAGTGTTCCTTGTACTCGCCGGCGACCGAATCGATGATCTGGCCGTCGCGGGCGGTGCCCAGCGTGACCGCGACGATCGCCTGGGTTTCGCCACGGGTGAACAGCGAGGAGCCGTGCACGCGCGGCAGCACGCCGACCTTCGAGGAGATCGCACGGACGTCGGCCAGGCCGCGGCCGTCGATGCGCTTCTTGGTCTTGAGGACCGAGTTGCGCATGGTCTGGTATTCCTGCTCGCCGAATTCCTTCGACAGATCGCCCGCGGCCCAGGCATTGGCTTCGGCCTGCGGGGCGATGGCTTCGAGGATCGCCTTCTTGAGCTTGGAGATGGCGTCCTTGCGCTCGAGCTTGTCGCGCACCTGGAAGGCACCGGCCAGCTGCTCGCCGATGGCGGTGCGCAGGGTCGAGATCAGGCCTTCGTCGGTCGACGGCGCCTGCCAGTCCCACTTCGGCTTGCCGGCTTCGGCGACGAGCTCGTTGATCGCGGCGATCGCGACCTGCATCTGCTGGTGGCCGAACATCACGGCGCCGAGCATCACGTCTTCCGACAGTTCTTTCGCTTCCGACTCGACCATCAGCACGGCCTTGGCGGTACCGGCGACGACGAGTTCAAGGTCGGAATCGACCAGCTCGCTGGTGGTCGGGTTGAGCAGGTACTGGCCGTTCTTGTAGCTGACCTTGGCGGCACCGATCGGGCCGTCGAACGGCGCGCCCGACAGCGAGACCGCTGCCGATGCGCCGATCAGGGCGAGGATGTCGCCGTCCACTTCCGGGTTCAGCGACATCACCGTGGCGATGATCTGGACCTCGTTGCGGAAGGCTTCCGGGAACAGCGGACGGATCGGACGGTCGATCAGACGCGAGGTCAGCGTCTCCTTCTCCGTAGCGCGACCCTCACGCTTGAAGAAGCCGCCGGGGATGCGGCCACCCGCGTAGAACTTCTCCTGGTAGTCGACGGTGAGCGGGAAGAAATCCTGCCCTTCGCGCGCGGTCTTGTTGGCGACCGCGGTGACCAGCACCTGGGTGCCGTCACAGGACACCATGACGGCGCCGCCGGCCTGGCGCGCGATCTCGCCGGTCTCGAGCGTCACCGTCTGGCTGCCGAACTGGAAGCTCTTTGTCACTTTTGCCACGTTGAATTCCTTGATGTCTCTTGCGATGGACCGGCCGGGACCCATGCCCCGGGCGGGCGGGCGCTGGCACGCCCTAAAAAGAACCGCGGCGCATTTCTGCGCCGCGGTGGGTGTCAGTCTTAGCGACGCAGGCCGAGCTTCTCGATCAGCGCCTTGTAACGATCGGCATCCTTGCGGTGCAGATAGTCGAGCAGGCTGCGACGACGGTTCACCATCATCAGCAGGCCGCGGCGGCTGTGGTGATCCTTCTTGTGCGTCTTGAAGTGCTCGGTCAGGTGCACGATGCGTGCGGTCAGCAGGGCGACCTGAACTTCCGGCGAGCCGGTGTCGTTGTCGCCGCGCTTGTGTTCTTCGATGATCTTGCCGTTGTCGATGGTGCTGGTCATTTCGTGTTCTCGATGCGGGTCCCGCAGAAGACGACGACGTGTCGTGTGACCGTCGTGTACCGCCCGGACCGCCGGTTGGATGGATGTTGCGGTGTGCCCTGAAAAAGGCGGCGAAATTGTACCGCCAGCACCCCGGCCGGACAAGGCGGCTATTCAGCCCGCGATCGTGCCGGCGTCCGCACGGCGGAACATGCGCTGCGGCTTCAGGCGCCCGTCGGCGTCCACCTGCCCCAGGCCTTCGGCGCGGCCGCGCGGGCCGACGATGGCGACCTCGCCGGTCGGCGCGTACGGCCCCGGCAGGTCCTGGCCGTTCTGCAGACGCGCGGCCTGGCGGGCATCGACGTGCACCGTCGGCCAGGCCAGCATGCCGGCCTCCATGTCGAGCAGGCAGGCTTCGAGCTGGGCCTCGCCACGGGCCGCCAGCGCCTGCAGCTCCTCGAGCGTCCACATGCGCGGATCGCGGAAGGGGTCGACCCAGCTGCGCCGCAGCTCGGCGACGTGTGCGCCGCAACCCAGCAGTTCACCGAGGTCGCGGACCAGACTGCGGACGTAGGTGCCCGAGCCGCACTCGACGTGCAGGCGCAGCTGCGGGTGGCCATCGGGTTCGAGCACGCCGTCGAGCAGGTCGGCGGCCGAATGCAGTTCGAAGGCGTGCACGTCGACCGGTCGGACGTCGACTTCGACGATCTCGCCGCGGCGGGCCTTGGCGTACAGCGGCTCGCCACCGCGCTTGAGCGCGGAGTAGATCGGCGGGCGCTGCTGGATGCGGCCGACCAGTTGCGACAGTGCGGCGTCGAGGATTTCGATGGTCAGCGCCGGCACGGGGCGCTCGCGCAGCACTTCGCCGTCGGCGTCGTCGGTATCGGTGACCTGGCCGAGCCGTGCGACGGTGGTGTAGGCCTTGCGTGCGCCGAGCAGGCCGCCGGCGATCTTCGTCGCCTCGCCGAAGCACACCGGCAGCAGGCCGGTCGCCAGCGGATCGAGGCTGCCCGTATGGCCGCCCTTCTCGGCGCGGAACAGGTGCCGCACGCGCTGCAGCGCCTGGTTGGAGCTCATGCCGCGCGGCTTGTCGAGCAGCAGGATGCCGTCGAGCTTGCGGAACTGGGTGCGCGGACGGTCCGACTGGCGCCGCTTGCCGCGTGGGCGTTGCGCGGTCGCAGGCGGCGCGCCGGCGTCAGTCGGCGGAGGATTCGCCGACATCGCGCAGCAGGTTGTCGATGCGCTCGCCGCGGTCGACGGAATCGTCGTAGTGGAAATGCAGTTCCGGCACGTGGCGCAGCTTGACCGCGCGCGCCAGGCGGAAGCGGATCTCGTGGGCGACGGCCTTGAGGCCCTTGACGGCTTCGGCCGAACGCTCGGACTGCAGCGCGGTCACGAAGACCTTGGCATGGGCCATGTCGCGGGTGACCTCGACGTCGGACACGCTGACCGACGGCAGGCCGTGCTCGGACACCGCCTCGCGCACGAGCGTGCCGAGCTCGCGACGGAGCTGGGCGGAGACGCGGTCGGTCCGGTGGAAGGATTTCGTGGGCACTGTGATGACCTGGATCGGATTGCGATTGGATCGGATGACGGTGAAGCGGAAAACGCGGCGCCTGTGACGCCAACGGCCGGGTCCGCGTGTACGGAGCCCGGCCGCCGGTGATGAAGCCGAGCGCGCCCTTACAGGGTGCGCTGGACCTCGATGCGCTCGAAGCACTCGATCTGGTCGCCCGGCTTGACGTCGTTGTAGGCCTTCACGGCGATGCCGCACTCAGTGCCGTTGCGCACCTCGTCGACGTTCTCCTTGAAGCGGCGCAGCGATTCCAGCTCGCCCTCGAACACCACGGTGTTGTCGCGCAGCACGCGGATCGGCTTGGAACGCTTGACCACGCCCTCGATGACCATCGAGCCGGCGACCGCACCGAACTTCGAGCTGCGGAACACGTCGCGGACCTCGGCGATACCGATGATTTCTTCGCGGATCTCCATGCCCAGGATGCCCGAGGCGACCTGCTTGACCTGGTCGATCACGTCGTAGATCACCGAGAAGTAGCGCAGGTCCAGCGCGCTGTTCTCGATCACCTTGCGCGCTGACGCGTCGGCGCGGACGTTGAAGCCGATGATCGTGGCCTTCGCCGCGGCCGCCGAGTTGGCGTCCGATTCGGTGATGCCGCCGACGCCCGAGACGATGATGTTGATGCGGATCTGGTCGTTCGACAGCGCGGTCAGGGCCTGCTTGAGCGCCTCGACCGAACCCTGCACGTCGGCCTTGACGACCAGGTTGAGCGACAGCTGCTGCTCGGCCTGGCCCATCTGCGCCATGATGTCTTCCATGCGGTTGCCGGCGGCGGCGACCAGACGCGTCTCGCGACGCTTGGTCTCGCGCTGCTGCGCAACTTCCTTGGCGAGGCGCTCGTCGGCGACGACGACGAAGTCATCGCCCGCGTCCGGCACGCCCGACAGGCCGAGCACCTGCACCGGGATCGACGGACCCGCCGCCTGCACCTGGTTGCCGGTCTCGTCGAACAGCGCACGCACGCGGCCGAACTGCACGCCGCACACGAGGTAGTCGCCACGCGACAGTTCGCCCTGCTGCACAAGCACCGTCGCGACCGGGCCGCGGCCCTTGTCGAGCGAGGATTCGATGACCGTGCCGCTGGCGCGGCCCTGTGCGACCGCGCGCAGTTCGAGGATTTCGGACTGCAGCGAGACCGCGTCGAGCAGGTCGTCCACGCCCAGGCCGGTCTTGGCCGACAGCTCGACCATCTGCACGTCGCCACCGAAGTCCTCGGCCACGACTTCGTGCTCGAGCAGTTCGTTCTTGACGCGCGACGGGTCGGCGCTGGACTTGTCGATCTTGTTGATCGCGACGATCAACGGCACCTTCGCCGCCTTCGCGTGCTGGATCGCCTCGACCGTCTGCGGCATGACGCCGTCGTCGGCCGCGACCACCAGGATCACGATGTCGGTGAGCTTGGCGCCGCGCGCGCGCATCGAGGTGAACGCGGCATGGCCCGGCGTGTCGAGGAAGCTGATGACGCCCTTGTCGGTTTCGACGTGGTACGCGCCGATGTGCTGGGTGATGCCGCCGGCTTCGCCACCGGCCACCTTGGTACGGCGGATGTAGTCGAGCAGCGAGGTCTTGCCGTGATCGACGTGACCCATGATGGTCACGACCGGCGGACGTGCGACCAGATCGCCCTGGGCTTCGCCCACGTGCGCGATCAGTTCGCTCTCGGCGTCGTCGGCCGCGGCACGCACGGCGGTGTGGCCCAGTTCCTCGACGGCGAGCACGGCGGTGTCGTGATCGATCGTCTGGGTGATGGTCGCCATGACGCCCATCTTGAACAGCGCCTTGACCACGTCGCCGCCCTTCATCGCCAGCTTCTGGGCGAGGTCGGCCACGGTGATCGCATCACCGATCGCGACTTCGCGCTGGACCGGCGCGGTCGGACGTTCGAACCCGTGCGGGCCGCCGCTGCTGCGCGAGGGCGCGCTGCCGCGACGCTGTGGGCCGCCACGCTGCGGCTTGCCGCGCGTGTTGCTGTTGCTGCGGCGTGCGCGGTCCGACGCACTGAGGTGCAGCTGGCCGGCGAAACGCGCGGTCTTGTCGTCGTCCTCGACGCCGCTGACCATCGCGTGCGAGCCGCGGTTGCCTTTGTGCTTGGCACCGGCCGGCGCATTGCGATCGTCCGGGCGCGCGGGCGCGGCCGGCTTGTGGCCGTGGCCATGCGTGCTCGGCGGACGGCGGACGGCCTCGACTTCTTCCGGCGGCGCGGCGGCGGCCGCGGCGGCCTGCTCGCGCATACGCTCGGCTTCCGCCTCGGCCTCGCGCTTGCGCGCTTCGGCTTCCTCGGCGCGACGACGGTCGTCCTCGGCCAGGCGCTGCTGCTCGGACAGGTTCTTCGCACGCGATTCTTCGAGCTTGCGCAGGATCTCGGCGCGTTCGGCGTCCGGGTCGAGTGCGGCGCCATCGGCAGGCCGGCTGAGCGTGACCTTCTTGCGCACGACGACATCGACCGTCTGGCGGTTCTTGCCGCCACCGACCGTGAGTTCCTGCTTGCGGCTGCGGCTGAGCGTGATCTTCTTCGGCGCGGCCGCTTCCTCGGCCGGGGCATCGCCCTTGCCGTGCGCGCGCTTGAGGAAGCCCAGCAGCTTGAGCTTCTCGGCGCTGGTCACGCTCTGGTCGGGATCACTGAACGGCATGCCCGCTTCGGACAGTTGCTCGAGCAGTTTCTCGACCGGCGTGTTCACCAGTGCGGCCAGCTTGCGGATGGTGGTTTGTTGCGACATTCGTGATTCCGGTTCCTTGCGCGCCGCCGCGAAGTGCGGGGCGCAGTGGATTGCTCATTCTACCGCTGCATGGGATGCGTTCCGAACTGGACCGTATTCCAGGGCCTGCGGCCGCGTGCGACCGGTGCGGTGCACCGGTCGGGCGCGACCCGTCAGCCTTCCCGTTCCAGGCGCGCGATCTCTTCGGCGCGCGCGGCCAGGATCAGCGCGGCGGCGCGGGCCTCGTCGAGGTCCTCGATGCCGAACTCGACCACTTCGTCCGCACCCAGGTCCGACAGGTCTTCGCTGGTGCGCACGCCGTTGGCGGCCAGCGCGTACGCGGTCGCCTCGTCCATGCCTTCGAGGGCCAGCAGGTCGTCGGCCGGCGCGTGCTCGTCGAGGTCTTCTTCGACCGCGAGCGCGTCGTTGAGCAGCGAGTCGCGGGCGCGGCCACGCAGTTCCTCGACGATGTCCTCGTCGAAGCCTTCGACGGCCAGCAGCTCGCCGACCGGCACGTAGGCGATTTCCTCGACCGTGCCGAAGCCCTCGGACACCAGGATGCCGGCGATTTCCTCGTCGACTTCCAGCTTGTCCATGAACAGCTGGCGCGCGGTGGCCTGTTCGGCCTCCGACTTCGCGGTGACCTGGTCCTGGGTCATCACGTTGAGCTGCCAGCCCGACAGGCGGCTGGCCAAGCGCACGTTCTGGCCGCCCTTGCCGATCGCCTGGGCGAGCTTGTCCTCGGCGACCGCCAGGTCCATCGCGTGCTTGTCCTCGTCGACGACGATGGACTGCACTTCGGCCGGGGCCATCGCGTTGATGACGAACTGCGCCGGGTTGTCCGACCACAGCACGATGTCGACGCGCTCGCCGTTGAGCTCGTTGCTCACGGCCTGCACGCGCGAACCGCGCATGCCGATGCAGGCACCGATCGGATCGGTGCGGTTGTCGTAGGCCAGCACGGCGATCTTGGCGCGGTCGCCCGGATCGCGTGCGCAGGCCTTGATCTCGACCAGGCCCTGGCCGACTTCCGGCACTTCGAGCTTGAACAGCTCCATCATGAATTCCGGCGCGGCGCGGCTGATGAACAGCTGCGGGCCACGCGGCTCGCTGCGCACGTCGAACAGGAAACCGCGGACGCGGTCGCCGGCGCGCACGACGTCGCGCGGAATGGCCTTGTCCTTGGGGATCAGCGCTTCGGCGTTGCCGCCGAGGTCGACGTAGACGTTGCCGCGCTCGACACGCTTGACCACGCCGGTGACCAGCTCGCCCACGCGATCCTTCCACGCATCGACGACCTGCTGGCGCTCGGCCTCGCGCACGCGCTGCACGATGACCTGCTTGGCGGCCTGGGCGGCGATGCGACCGAAGTCGACGTTCTCGATCTGCTCCTCGATGTAGTCGCCGACCTCGACGCCTTCGGCTTCGTCGACGGCGTCCATCAGACGGATCTGGCGATCCGGCGATTCCATCACGACGTCATCGGCCACGACCTCCCAGCGACGAAAGGTCTCGTAGCTGCCGTCCTTCGAGTCGATCGACACGCGGGTCAGCACGTCCTGGTCCACGTAGCGCTTCTTGGCCGCGGTGGCCAGTGCGGCCTCGATGGCCTCCAGGATCACGGATTCCGGCACGCCCTTCTCGTTGGCGACCGCGTCGACGACCAGCAACAGTTCCTTGCTCATCTTTTCATTCACTCCGCACCGGTCGACGGATCGTCGGACCGCTTGTTGTCACGTGGTGTGTGGTTGGCCTTGCGGGTCGCGCCGGTGGCGCGGCCGTTCTCTTTCTTGTCCTTCGACGCCGCCAGGCCGAGCGCGGCCCAGTCGGGCACGATGCGTGCCTTGTCGACGTTGTCGGCCTGCGCGACGAACGCGTTGCCGTCGATGTCGAAGGTGATCGTGTCGCCTTCGACCGAGACGATGCGCCCGGTCAGGCGACGACGTCCTTCCTGCGGAAGTTTCAGGCCGACCTTGACGGTCTGGCCGACGAATTGCGCGAACTGCGCCGCGTTGAAGATCGGACGGTCGATGCCCGGCGACGAGACTTCCAGCGTGTAGTTGCCACTGATCGGGTCCTCGACGTCGAGCTGCGCGGACACTTCGCGGCTGACCGCCTCGCAGTGTTCGATCGTGACGCCCTGACCGCCCTCGCCTTCCGCGTCGGCCTGGCCCACTTCGGTGCCGGCGGGCACGTCGATGTAGATGCGCACCAGTGCACCACCCGGCGCCGGCAGATACTCGATGCCCAGCAGCTCGAGCCCGAGTGCCGTGACGGTCGGTGCCAGCAGTTCCGTGAGTTGAGTCGCCTTGTCCGCCACTGTGCCCTCGTCGGTTGTGTGTCCGGTACCGCACGATCGTCGCTTGCTGCGTCTGGAGCGCCTTGCGGTTTTCCGATCGTGGAAAACGACAAAGGGCCCGACGGGCCCCTTGTCCGATACCACTGGATGTCGGCGCCGAAGCGAAGCAGTTGCTTCGGCAAGCCCAGATTCTTCGCGTCGATGCATCCGGAGATGCGTCCTGAGTACTGCGTCGAATGTGGTAGCGGGGGCAGGATTTGAACCTGCGACCTTCGGGTTATGAGCCCGACGAGCTGCCAGACTGCTCCACCCCGCATCAGAAACGGAATTATGAAGATTTCTCTTCGATATTGCAAGAAGTTTCGAACGATTCCGCGTCCTTCGAACTTCCCCCGGCCGTCGCGTCGCGGCGACCGGGCGCGCATCTTAACCAGATGACGCGCGTATTGCCAGCCTCGATCGTTCAGCCGGCGAATGCCTGCTGGCACCACGCCATCAGCGGGCTGAAGAACGGCACCACGACCAGCAGCGCGAGCACGTTCAGGGCGAACACGGTGCGGATCGGCGTACCGGGGCGCTGCACCAGCTGCGCGTTCTCCGGCGCATCGAAGTACATGACCTTGATGACGCGCAGGTAGTAGAACGCGCCGATGACCGCGAACACGATCGCGACGATCGCCAGCCACAGCAGGTCGCCCTGCAGCGCGCCCTGCAGCACCGCCAGCTTGGCCCAGAAGCCCAGGAACGGCGGCACGCCGGCCAGCGAGGCCATGATGCAGAGCACGAGGCCGGCCATCCACGGGCTGCGCTGGTTGAGACCCTTGAAGTCGTCGATCTCTTCGGCCTCGAAACCGTTGCGCGACAGCATGACGATGGCGCCGAACGAGGCGGCCGACATCACCGCGTAGCTGACGACGTAGAACATCGCCGAGGCGTAACCCGTTTCGCCGCCGCCGGCCAGACCGAGCAACAGGAAGCCGACGTGCGAGATCGTCGAATACGCGAGCATGCGCTTGAGGTTGGTCTGCGCGATCGCGAACAGGTTGCCCACCACCAGCGACAGCGCGGCGAGGATCGACAGCAGGATCTGCGCCTGGTCGTGCAGCGGCGACAGGCCCACTTCCAGCAGGCGCCAGGTCATGCCGAACGCGGCGAGCTTGGGCACCGAGCTGATGAAGGCGACGATCGGCGTCGGCGCGCCGTGGTAGGTGTCGGGCAGCCACATGTGGAACGGCGCGGCGCCGAACTTGAACGCGATGCCGACGATCAGGAACACCATGCCGGTCAGCATCAGCACGCGGCCGTCGCTCGACAGGCCGCCGATCGCGTCATGGATGCCCGGCAGCGACAGCGTGCCGGCCGCGCCATAGACCAGCGACATGCCAAACAGCAGCATGCCCGAGGCCAGTGCGCCGAGGACGAAGTACTTCATCGCCGCTTCGGAGGCCAACTTGTTGTCGCGGTCGCAGGCGACCAGCGCGTACGAGCACAGCGCCAGCAGTTCCAGACCGACGTAGACCATCGTCAGATTGTTGGCCGAGACCAGCAGCATCATGCCGGCGGCGGTGAACAGGAACAGCACCGGGATCTCGCCCTGGTACAGGGCGCGCTCGCGCAGATAGGTCCAGGCATAGCCCAGCGCGATTGCCGCGACCACGAGGCCGACGACCTTGAGCACATCGGCGCCGGTGTCGCGCACGAACATGTCGGCCAGGGTGCTGCCCTGCCCGCCCACGCCGAAGGCGATCAGCGCGGCGGCGGCGAGCAGCGTCGCCACGGCCAGCACGTGGGTGATCACGCGGCGGCGCGGATCGATGAACAGGTCGAGCATCAGCAGGGCGAACGCGCCCAGCACCACGACGAGCTCGGGCACGATCGGGCCGAGTTCGGCCAGGGTGCGGACGGGGGGCGTCATCGGATTGTTAATCACTTCACACGTTCCTCGGCAATCCAACGGATCACACTGATTCGATCATCAACCGATGCCGTCCATGGCGAGACATGGGCGACTCCGGATTGTCCTGACCGGCCATCCGTGGCCGGTCGTTCCCAGACGCGGCGGCCGTCTTGAGGGCGCCCGCCAAGCACGCGTCTGCTCACCCTCAAAGCTTGCTTGCGGCGATCAGGTTCGCCAGTTGCGCGATGGACGGTTCCATCAGGTCGGTCAGCGGCTTGGGATAGACGCCGATCAGCAGCGTGCCCGCGGCGAACACGCCCAGCACCAGCGCCTCGCGGGCATTGATGTCCTTGAGCGCGGCGACGTGTGCATTGGCGACTTCGCCGTAGAGCACGCGCTTGACCAGCCACAGCGTGTAGGCGGCGCCGATGATCAGCGTCATCGCCGCGAAGAAGCCGATCACCGGATTGGCCTGGAACGCGGCCAAGATGACCATGAACTCGCCGACGAAGCCCGAGGTGCCCGGCAGGCCGGAGTTGGCCATCGCGAACAGCACGTAGAACGCGGCGAACCACGGCATCACATTCGCGACCCCGCCGTAGTCCTTGATCATGCGGGTGTGCATGCGGTCGTAGAGGATGCCGATGCACGAGAACATCGCGCCGGAGATGAAGCCGTGGCTGACCATCTGCACCATCGCGCCCTGCAGGCCGAGACGTGCGGCATCGCCGCCACCATCGACGTCGCGCACCAGCGCGAACGCGATGAATACACCCAGGGTCACGAAGCCCATGTGCGAGACGGACGAATAGGCGACGAGCTTCTTCATGTCCTCCTGCACCAGCGCCACCAGACCCACGTAGACGATGGCGATCAGCGACAGCGCGATGACGAGCCAAGCCCACTCGTGGCCGGCGTCCGGGGTGATCGGCAGGTTGAAGCGCAGGAAGCCGTAGCCGCCGATCTTCAGCATGATCGCGGCCAGGATCACCGAGCCGCCGGTCGGCGCCTCGACATGCGCGTCCGGCAACCAGGTGTGTACCGGGAACATCGGCACCTTCACCGCGAACGCGGCAAGGAAGGCGAAGAAGATCCACATCTGCTCGGTCGACGACAGCCGCAGCGCGTACAGGTCGGGCAGCTGCCAGCTGCCGGCCTGCAGGTACAGGTAGATCAGCGCGACCAGCATGAACACCGACCCGAGGAAGGTGTACAGGAAGAACTTCACCGACGCGTAGACGCGACGCGCGCCACCCCAGATACCGATGATGATGAACATCGGAATCAGCATGGCCTCGAAGAACACGTAGAACAGCATCGCGTCGACGGCCGCGAACACGCCGACCATCATGCCCTCGAGGATCAGCATCGCGGCGAAGTACTGCGACACGCGCTTTGTGATCGAGGTCCACGCGCCGATCAGCACCAGCGCGGTGGTCAGCGTGGTCAGCACGATCAGCGCGACCGAGATGCCGTCCGCGCCGAGGTGGTACTCGATGCCCAGCGACGGAATCCACTCGCGACGCTCGAGGAACTGCAGGCCGGCGTTGGCGTAATCGAAGCCGGTGAACAACGGGATGCTGATCGCGAACACCACCAGCGCGAACGCCAGCGAGGTCCAGCGGGCGAGATCCGGGCGACGGTCGCCCATGGCGAGCACGCACGCACCGCCGAGGATCGGCAGCCAGATCAGAAGACTGAGAAGAGGCCAGTTCGACACGTCGATATTTCCGTCAGCGCCAGTACTTGATGAGGACGGCCAACAACACGATCAGGCCGACGATCATCGCGAATGCATAGTGGTAGAGGGCGCCGGACTGCAGCCGGCGCACGACGCCCGCGACCAGGCCGACGAGACGCGCCGGACCGTTCACGAACACGCCGTCGATGAGCCGGGTGTCGAACACACGCGACAACTTGCCGAGCGCCACGCCGCCGCCGGCGAAGCCACCGATCCACAGATCGTCGGCGAAGTACTTGCGCTCCAGGACCCTGATCGGCAGCGCGAACACGCGCGCGGCCTTGGCCGGCAGCTCGGGCTTCCACCAGTACATGACGGTGGCGAGCACGAAGCCGGCGACGACCAGCCAGAACGCCGGCGCGATGAAGCCGTGCAGCGCCAGCGCGTTCGGGCCGTGCCAAAGCGCTTCCTTGACCGCGGCCATGACGTCGTGGGACGCCAGCACATGGATCACGCCGTCGAAGAACCACTGGCCTTCGTGGTGACCGCTCCAGTCGGTGCCGAACAGCATCGGACCGGCGGTGAAGTAGCCGATCAGGATCGACGGGATCGCCAGCAGGATCAGCGGCAGCGTGACCACCCACGGCGACTCGTGCGGCTCGTGCACGCCATGGTGGCCGTGGTCGTCGTGCGCGTGTGCATCGTGCGTCGATGCGGCGACGTGGCCGTGCCCGTCGTCGTGCAGCGGCTCGTGATGGGTTTCCTGGCCGTGCGCATCGTGCGCGGCGTGGTCGTCGGACGCATGCGCATCGCGGAAACGCTCCTTGCCGAAGTACGTCATGTACAGCAGGCGGAAGCTGTAGAACGAGGTCACGAACGCGCCCAGCAGCACCGACCAGTACGCGTACTGGTAGACCCAGCCGCCGCCGTTCGCTTCCTTGGCCGCCTCGATGATGACGTCCTTGGAATAGAAGCCGCTGAAGAACGGCGTGCCGACCAGGGCCAGCGTGCCGATGACGCTGGTCCAGAAGGTGATCGGCATGTACTTGCGCAGGCCGCCCATCTTGCGCATGTCCTGCTCGTGGTGCATGCCGATGATCACCGAGCCCGCCGCCAGGAACAGCAGCGCCTTGAAGAAGGCGTGGGTCATCAGGTGGAACACGGCCGCCGAGTACGCGGACACGCCCAGCGCCACGGTCATGTAGCCCAGCTGCGACAGCGTGGAGTACGCGACGACGCGCTTGATGTCGTTCTGCACGATGCCGATCAGGCCGGTGAAGAAGGCCGTGGTCGCACCGATGAAGAGGATGAACTGCAGCGCGGTTTCCGACAGCTCGAACAGCGGCGACATGCGCGCCACCATGAAGATGCCGGCCGTGACCATGGTCGCGGCGTGGATCAGCGCCGAGATCGGGGTCGGGCCTTCCATCGAGTCGGGCAGCCACACATGCAGCGGCACCTGGGCCGACTTGCCCATCGCGCCGATGAACAGGCAGATGCAGACCATCGTCGCGACCGACCACTCGAAGCCGCCGATGACCTGGATGGTCTGTCCGCCGCCGATCGTCGCGTCGGCCGCCGCGAAGACGGTCGCGTAGTCGAGCGAGCCGAAGTACCACAGCACGCCGGCGATGCCGAGCAGGAAGCCGAAGTCGCCGACGCGGTTGACCAGGAACGCCTTCATGTTGGCGAACACCGCGGTCGGCTTCTTGAACCAGAAGCCGATCAGCAGATAGGACACCAGACCCACTGCTTCCCAGCCGAAGAACAGCTGCAGGAAGTTGTTGCCCATGACCAGCATGAGCATCGAGAAGGTGAACAGCGAGATGTAGCTGAAGAAGCGCTGGTAGCCCGGATCCTCTTCCATGTAGCCGATGGTGTAGACGTGCACCAGCAGCGACACGAAGGTCACCACGACCATCATCATCGCGGTGAGGTTGTCGATCAGGAAGCCCACGTGCGCCGAGTAGTTGCCGACCTCGAAGAACGTGTAGACGTTCTCGTTGAAGACCGGCGCGCCCTGCATCAGCTGCCACAGCGTGTAGATCGACAGCGCGCAGCTCACCGCGACACCACCGATGGTCACGCTGTGCGCGCCGGCGCGGCCGACCTGACGGCCGAACAGGCCGGCGATGATCGAACCCAGCAGCGGGGCCAGGACGATCGCGATCAGGATGCCCTTGGAAACTGTGTACTCCATGCCCGGCTCAGCCCTTCAGCGTGTCGAGTTCGGCGACGTTGATCGTGCGCCGGTTGCGGAACAGCGTGACCAGGATCGCCAGGCCGATGGCGGCCTCGGCCGCGGCCACGGTCAGGATGAAGAACACGAAGATCTGCCCGGCGGCGTCGCCGAATTCGCGCGAGAACGCGATGAAGTTGATGTTGACCGCGAGCAGCATCAGCTCGATCGACATCAGCAGGATGATCACGTTCTTCCGGTTGAGGAAGATGCCCGCCACCGAGATGCAGAACAGCACCGCGCCCAGCGACAGGTAATGGCCCAGCGCGAGGCCGGTTCCGAACAGCTCGGTCATTTCGCTTCTCCCTCGCCCTCGCCCGCCGGCGGTGCGGCGACCGGACGCACCGCGTCCATCTTCACTACGCGCACGCGGTCCTTGGCCTTCACCCGCGCCTGTTCGCTCGGGTTCTGGTGCTTGGTGCCCGGACGACGACGCAGCGTCAGCATCACCGCGGCGATGACGGCGACGGTCAGGATGACCGCGGCCACTTCGAACGGCAGCAGGAAGTCGGTGAACAGACGGCGCGCGATCCACACCGTGTTCGACACGCCGGCCGCGTCGACCGCGTCGACACCGTAGGGCGTCATCTTCGTACCCACGCCGATCAGCGTGACGATCTCGACCAGCATCACCACCGCCACGACCAGGCCGACGGGCAGATAGCGCACGTAGCCTTCGCGCAGCGGCGCGACGTCCACGTCGAGCATCATCACCACGAACAGGAACAGCACCATCACCGCGCCGACGTAGACCAGCACCAGGGCAAGGCCCAGGAACTCGGCGCCGACCAGCAACCAGGTGCAGGCGGTGGAGAAGAAGGTCAGCACCAGGAACAGCGCCGCGTGCACCGGATTGCGGGCACTGATCACCGCCACCGCGGACATCACTGTGATCGCGGCGAAGACGAGAAATGCAATGAGCGTGGTTTCCATGACTTACCTGTACGCGGAGTCGGCGGCGCGACGCTCGGCGATCTCGGACTCGAGGCGGTCGCCGATGGCCAGCAACTGCGGCTTGGTCACGATGTTCTCGCCGCGGTTCTCGAAGTGGTACTCGTGCAGGTGCGTCTCGACGATCGAGTCGACCGGGCACGATTCCTCGCAGAAACCGCAGTAGATGCACTTGAACAGGTCGATGTCGTAGCGCGTGGTGCGGCGGGTGCCGTCCTCGCGCTGCTCCGAATCGATGGTGATCGCCAGCGCCGGGCACACCGCTTCGCAGAGCTTGCAGGCGATGCAGCGTTCTTCACCGTTGGGGTAGCGACGCAGTGCATGCAAACCGCGGAACCGCGGCGACTGCGGCGTCTTCTCCATCGGGTACATCAGCGTGTACTTGTCGCGGAACAGGTAGCGGAAGGTCAGTGCCATGCCGCAGAGCAGTTCCAGCAGCAGCAGGCCCTTGAACCAGGAAACGATCTTGTTCATGCCTGCCCTGCCCCGATCACACCGAAATACGACATCAACGCGGTCACCACGATCCAGCCGATGCTGATCGGGATGAACACCTTCCAGCCCAGGCGCATGATCTGGTCGTAGCGGTAGCGCGGGAACGACGCGCGGAACCAGATGAAGACGCTGGCGAACAGGAACACCTTCGCGAACAGCCACCACCAGCCGTCGACCGACAGCACCGGAATGCCCAGGCCGTGGAACGGCGAGAGCCAGCCACCGAGGAAGAAGATCGCCGTCAGGAAGCTGATCAGGATCATGTTCGCGTATTCGGCGAGGAAGAACAGCGCGAACGCCGACCCCGAATACTCGACCATGTGACCGGCGACGATTTCCGACTCGCCTTCGACGACGTCGAAGGGCGCGCGGTTGGTCTCGGCCACGCCGGACACAAAATAGATCACGAACAGCGGCAGCAGCGGCAGCCAGAACCAGCTGAAGAGGCCCTTGCCGCCGGCCTGTGCCATGACGATCTCGCTGAGGTTGAGGCTGCCCGAGGCGACCATCACACCGACCAGGGCGAAGCCCATCGCGATTTCGTAGCTGATCATCTGCGCCGAGGCGCGCATCGCACCGAGGAAGGCGTACTTCGAGTTCGACGCCCAGCCGGCGAGGATGATGCCGTAGATGCCAAGCGACGTCATCGCCAGCAGGTACAGCAGACCGGCGTTGGCGTTCGAGAGCACCAGCTGCGCATCAAAGGGCACCACCGCCCAGGCCGCGAATGCGGGCGCGAGCGTGATCAGCGGCGCCAGCACGAACAGCACGCGCTGCGCACGGGTCGGCTGGATGACTTCCTTGAACAGCAGTTTGAAGACGTCGGCGAAGGCCTGGAAGATGCCCATGCCCACGTACATCGGTCCGTGGCGCTGGTGCATCCAGCCGAGCAGCTTGCGCTCCCAGACCACGTAGAACGCGACGGCGATGATCACCGGCATCGCGATCACGAGGATCTTGAGCACGGTCCAGAGGATCAGACCGATCGCGCCCAGCGACAGCAGCCAGTCGTGCAGCGGCGCGGTGACGTCACCGAGCAGCGTTGCGGTATTCGTGACACTCATGCCGCCACCACCTTGACCTTGCCGGCCGCCAGCGCAGCCGTGGCGCCATAGCCCGATTCCACCCATGCCGCGCCCGGCGCGACACGGTCGTCGACCGCCACCTGCAGCGTCGCGGTGCCGACCGCATTGGCGACCTTGGCCATGCCGCCGTCGGCGACGCCGTTGGCGGACGCGTCGTCGGGATGCAGCACGATGCGCGGACCGACGTTGAGCGGGTGCGACTGCAGCGCCGCCGCACGACGGGTCAGGCCGTCGACGCGGTAGATCGCCTGGGTCACGGCCAGTTCCAGACCGTCACCGTCGACGACCGGCGCATTCGACGCGGCGACCTGCACGGCCCTGGCCTGCAGGCCGGCACGCAGACCGGCGAGATCGGTGAAGTCGAAACCGGCCAGTTCCATCGCACCACCGAGTGCGCGCAGCACGCGCCAGCCGGCACGCGCGTCACCCGGCAGCTTGCCGGCGGCGGTGGCCTGCTGGCTGCGACCTTCGAGGTTGGTCAGCGTGGCGTCGATCTCCGCGAGCGCGCCGATCGGCAGGATCACGTCGGCGACCTGACGCGTGGACTGGCAGGCGAAGTGGCTGAAGGCCACGACCTGCGCCGCACCCAGCGCCTTGAGCGCCTTCGCCTGGTCGGCGAAATCCAGACCCGGCTCGATGCCGTAGATCACGTAGGCGCCGCGCGTCTCGGCGAGCATCGCATTGGCATCGCGCGAGGTCGGCAGCACGCCGGCACGCGTCAGGCCGAGCGCGTTCGCACCCTGCGGAATGCGGCACAACGAAGCGCCGGTGCTCGACGCGAGCGCGGCGGCCGCCTTGCGGATATCGGCCGCGTGCGCGCTGGCTTCCGCCTGCGCGCCGACGATGATCGCCGCGTGCTTCGCACCGCGCAGCGCGTCACCGAGTTCGGCGACCTGCAGCGTCGCTGCGATCTGCGACGGCGCGACGATGGCCTTGTCTTCGATGTCGAAGGTGAAGTCGAAATCGACCGGGTTGACCACGTAGACCTTGGCACCACGGGTCCAAGCCTGGCGCACGCGGTGGTGCAGCAGCGGCACTTCGTGGCGCAGGTTGGAGCCGACCAGCAGCACCACGTCGGCCTTGTCGAGTTCGGCGACCGGCATCGCGAAGGCTTCGGCGACGGCGCCATCCGACAGGTCGCGCTGGGCGATGCGGTGGTCGAGATTGCCGGTGCCCAGGGCGTCGGCCAGACGCGCGAGCAGCGCGCCCTCCTCGTTCGAGGTGGCCGGGTGCACCAGCACGCCGAGCTGGTCGGCGGCGTTGTCGCGCAGGATGCTTTCCGCGCGGGTCAATGCGTCTTCCCATGAAGCCTCACGCCACTCGCCGCCATCCTTGACCAGCGGACGCACCGCGCGGTCGTCGGCCGACAGGCCCTGGTGCGAGTAACGGTCACGATCGGAGATCCAGCACTCGTTGACCGCTTCGTTGTCGCGCGGCACGGTGCGCATCACGTCGCCACGGCGCAGGTGATGGAACAGGTTGCTGCCCAGCGCGTCGTGCGCGCCCAGCGATTCGCGTGCGATCAGTTCCCACGGACGCGCACGGAAACGGAACACCTTGTTGGTCAGCGCGCCGACCGGACACACGTCGATGACGTTGCCCGACAGTTCGGTCGTCAGCGGCTTGCCGTCGTAGGTGCCGATCTGCAGGTTCTCGCCGCGCTGCATGCCGCCCAGCTCGTAGGTGCCGGCGATTTCCGCGGTGAAGCGCACGCAGCGCGTGCACTGGATGCAGCGGGTCATCTCGGTCGCGACCAGCGGACCGAGGTCCTCGTCGGCGACCACGCGCTTGCGCTCGGCGAAGCGGCTGACCGAACGGCCGTAGCCGAGCGAGAGATCCTGCAGCTCGCACTCGCCGCCCTGATCGCAGATCGGGCAGTCGAGCGGATGGTTGATCAGCAGGAACTCCATCACGTTGCGCTGGGCCTTGAGCGCCTTGTCGTTGCGCGTGAAGACCTTCAGGCCGTCCATCACCGGCGTGGCGCAGGCCGGTGACGGCTTGGGCGCACCGCGGCCGCCGACTTCGGTGTCGACCAGGCACATGCGGCAGTTCGCGGCGATCGCGAGCTTGTCGTGATAGCAGAAACGCGGGATCGGAATGCCGGCCTTGTCGGCGGCATGGATGATCATCGAGCCCTTGGGCGCGGCCAGTTCGACGCCGTCGATGAAGACGGTGACGTGGTCGGGCGGCAGGTCCGGATTCACCGGCTGTGCGCTCATGCGGCCACCGCCTTGGGCACCACGGTGCCGTTGCGCTGGTCGTCGACGAGGAAGCGCTTGTTCACGATCGCGTACTCGAACTCGTCCCAGAAATGACGCAGGAAGCCCTGCACCGGCCATGCGGCCGCTTCACCGAAGGCGCAGATGGTGTGTCCCTCGATCTGGCCGGCCGCGGCCCGCAGCATCTGCAGGTCTTCGACCGTCGCGGTGTGCGTGGCGATGCGGGTCAGCATGCGGTACATCCAGCCGGTGCCTTCGCGGCACGGCGTGCACTGGCCGCAGCTTTCCTTGTAGTAGAAGCGCGCGATGCGTTGGCAGGCGCGCACCATGCACGTGGTGTCGTCCATGACGATGACCGCGCCCGAGCCGAGACCGGAACCGGCCTTCTGCAGGGCGTCGTAGTCCATCGTCAGACCCATCATGGTCTCGCCCGGCAGCACCGGCATCGAGGAACCACCCGGAATCACGCCCTTGATCGTGCGGCCTTCGCGCATGCCGCCGCACATCTCGAGCAGCTCGGCGAACGGCGTGCCCAGGCGGATCTCGTGGTTGCCCGGCTTCGCCACGTGACCGGAGACCGAGAAGATCTTGCAGCCGCCGTTGTTGGGCTTGCCCAGCTCCATGAACCACTGCGCGCCGTTGCGCACGATGGCCGGCACCGAGGCGTAGGTCTCGGTGTTGTTGATCGTCGTCGGCTTGCCGTAGAGGCCGAAGTTGGCCGGGAACGGCGGCTTGAAGCGCGGCTGGCCTTTCTTGCCTTCCAGCGATTCCATCAGCGCGGTTTCCTCGCCGCAGATGTAGGCGCCCGCGCCGAGCGCGTTGTACAGATCGACGTCGACGCCGCTGCCGAGGATGTTCTTGCCCAGCCAGCCGTTCGCATAGGCTTCGGCGGTGGCCTCTTCCAGATGTTCGAAGGGCTCGTGGTGGAACTCGCCGCGCAGGTAGTTGTAGGCCACCGTCGAGCCGGTCGCGTAGCACGCGATCGCCATGCCCTCGATGACCGCATGCGGGTTGTAACGCAGGATGTCGCGGTCCTTGGCGGTGCCCGGCTCGGACTCGTCCGAATTGCAGAGGATGTACTTCTGCATCTCGCCCTTGGGCATGAAGCTCCACTTCAGACCGGTCGGGAAGCCCGCGCCGCCGCGGCCGCGCAGGCCCGACTGCTTGACCATCTCGATCACGTCGGCCGGCGGGATCTTCTCTTCGAGGATCTTGCGCAGCGCGCTGTAACCACCCGTCTTGAGGTAGTTCTCGTAGGACCACGGCTTGTCGAAATGCAGCGTGGTGTAGACCGCCTGGTGTTCCTTGGGCGCCGGCCCGACGGGCCCGTAACCTTCGGAAGACTTGGGATGGTGATGTGCCATGTCCGCGCGATGCCTTACTTCAGACCGTCGATCAGCTCGTCCACCGCTTCGGGCGTGAGCTTCTCGTGGTAATGACCGTTGATGACCACGACCGGCGCACCGCAGCACGCGGCGACGCACTCTTCCTCGCGCTTGAGGAAGACGCGGCCGTCGGCGCTGGATTCACCCAGCTTGCAGCCGAGCTTCTTCTCCGCATGCGCGACGAGATCCTCGGCGCCGTTGAGCCAGCAGCTGATGTTGGTGCAGAAGGCGACGTTGTTGCGGCCGACCTTCTCGGTCTCGAACATCGAATAGAACGTCGCGACCTCGTAGGCCCACACCGGCGGCAGGTCCAGATACTTGGCCACGCCGGCGATCAGCTCGTCGGTCAGATAACCGCCGTTCTGCTCCTGCGCCGCGAACAGGCCCTGGAGCACCGCCGAACGCTTGCGGTCGGGCGGGAACTTGGTCAGCCAGTGGTCGATGTGCGCGCGCGTGTCGCCGCTGAGCACGACCATCGGGTCGACGTTGCGGGCGTTCTCGAAATTTCCGGTCGCCTTCATCGGTCGACTTCTCCGAACACGATGTCATAGGTGCCGATCATCGCCACCACGTCGGACAGCATGTGCCCGCTGGTGATGGCGTCCATCGACGAGAGGTGTGCGAAGCCGGGCGCGCGCAGATGCACGCGGAACGGCTTGTTCGCGCCGTCGGAGACCAGGTAGCAGCCGAACTCGCCCTTGGGGGCTTCCACTGCGCTGTAGGTCTCGCCGGCGGGCACGGAATAGCCCTCGGTGAACAGCTTGAAGTGGTGGATCAGCGCTTCCATGTCGTCCTTCATCTCCTCGCGGGAGGGCGGCGACACCTTGTAGTTGTCCAGCATGACCGGGCCCGGGTTGGCCCGCAGCCAGTTGACGCACTGCTGGATGATCCTGGCCGACTCGCGCATTTCGAACACGCGCACGAGATAGCGGTCGTAGCAGTCGCCGTTGACGCCCACCGCGATGTCGAAATCGACATCCGCGTACTTGGCATACGGCTGGGTCTTGCGCAGATCCCACTCGACGCCCGAGCCACGCAGCATCGGGCCGGTCATGCCCCAAGCCTTGGCCATCTCCGGGGAGATCACGCCGATGCCGACGGTGCGCTGCTTCCAGATGCGGTTGTCGGTGAGCAGGGTCTCGTACTCGTCGACGCGGCGCGGGAAATCCTTCGCGAACGCTTCGAGGTAATCGAGCATCGAGCCTTCGCGCCACTTGTTGAAGCGCTTGAGCTTCTCGCCCTTGCGCCAGCGCGACTCGGCGTACTGCGGCATGCGCTCGGGCAGGTCGCGGTACACGCCACCGGGACGGTAGTAGGCCGCGTGCATGCGCGCGCCACTGACCGCCTCGTAGACGTCCATCAGCTCTTCGCGCTCGCGGAACGCGTAGAGCATCACCGCCATCGCGCCGAGATCGAGCGCATTCGAGCCCACCCACATCAGGTGGTTGAGGATGCGGGTGATCTCGTCGAACAGCGTGCGGATCCACTGCGCGCGCTCGGGTGCCTCGATGCCGATCAGCGTCTCGATGGCACGCACGTAGGCGTGCTCGTTGCACATCATCGACACGTAGTCGAGACGGTCCATGTAACCGATCGACTGGTTGAACGGCTTGGACTCGGCCAGCTTCTCGGTACCACGGTGCAGCAGGCCGATGTGCGGATCGGCGCGCATCACGGTCTCGCCGTCCATCTCCAGGATCAGGCGCAGCACGCCGTGCGCGGACGGATGCTGGGGACCGAAGTTGAACGTGTAGTTGCGGATTTCCTGCTTGAGCGCGGCCGCGCTGGGCGTGGCGTTGGCATGCAGCGAGGTGGTCGGGACGGCGCTCACTTGGCGGCCTCCGCACGACGGGTCATCTGCTCGGCGCTCGCGGTCGCGAAGCGGGCATCCTCGCGGATCACGCGCGGCACGCCGACGCGCGGCTCGACCGAGGTCACGGGCTCGTACACGACGCGCTTGCGCTCGGCGTCGTAACGCACTTCGACGTTGCCGATCAACGGGAAATCCTTGCGGAACGGATGACCGACGAAACCGTAGTCGGTCAGGATGCGGCGCAGGTCCGGGTGGCCTTCGAAGATCACGCCGAACAGGTCGAAGGCCTCGCGCTCGAACCAGTTCGCGACCGGCCACAGGCCGACCAGCGAAGACACGACCGGCAGGTCGTCGCTCGGCGCGAAGCACTTCAGCGTCACGCGCTGGTTGTGCTGGATCGACAGCAGCTGCGCGACCGCGGCGAAACGACGCTGCGGCACCGGGATGCCGGCTTCACTCTGCGGCTGCGAGGTCTGGCGGCTCGGCTCTTCACCGAACTTGAAGCGGCCGGGACCACGGCCTTCGACGCCACGGCTGAAGCCTTCCGAGGAGACATCGGTGTCCCACTCGTCGCTGCCGTGGCCGAGATAGTCGACGCCGCACAGGTCGATCAGCGATTCGAAGCCGAGCTCGTCGCGCAACGCGCGCGCGGCCTCGAGCCAGTCACCGGCCGTGGTCAGCGTGATCTCGCCGCGCGGCAGCGCGACGGCGACATCGGCCTCGGGGAAACGCGCGCGCAGACGCGCCGCGAATTCGGTAGCGGACTCACGCATCGCGCAGCCCCGTCTTGGTCTCGCCGAAATTGGTCGCGCGGCGGATCTTCTTCTGCAGCTGCAGGATGCCGTAGACCAGCGCTTCGGCGGTCGGCGGGCAGCCCGGCACGTAGACGTCGACCGGCACGATGCGGTCGCAACCGCGCACCACCGAATACGAGTAGTGGTAGTAGCCGCCGCCGTTGGCGCAGCTGCCCATCGAGATGACCCACTTCGGGTCCGGCATCTGGTCGTAGACCTTGCGCAGCGCCGGGGCCATCTTGTTGACCAGCGTGCCGGCCACGATCATCACGTCCGACTGGCGCGGCGACGGGCGGAACACGACGCCGTAGCGGTCGAGGTCGAGGCGCGCCGCACCGGCGTGCATCATTTCCACCGCGCAGCAGGCCAGACCGAAGGTCATCGGCCACATCGAACCCGTGCGCGCCCAGTTGAGCAGCACATCGGAACTGGTCGTGACGAAACCGCGCTCGAGCAGCGGGTTCTCGCCTTCCGGGCGCAGGATGTCGTCGACCCGGCCTTCCGGCAGCGGGTTGTTCATCAGGCGCGCGACGGTCTGGTTCACTCCCATTCCAGCGCTCCCCTCTTCCACACATAGACGAAGCCGAGCAGCAGCATGCCGGCGAAGATGCCCATCTCGATCAGGCCCAGCATGCCGAGTTCGCGGAACACGGTCGCCCAGGGCACGATGAAGATGATTTCCAGATCGAAGACGATGAACTGGATCGCGATGAGGTAATAGCGGACGTCGAACTGCATGCGCGCGTCTTCGAATGCTTCGAATCCGCACTCGTACGGCGACAGCTTCTCCAGCGTCGGGCGCTTGGGCCCCAGCAGGTTGCCAATGATCAGCAAGGCAATGCCGATCCCCGTGGCAACGATCAGGAACAGCAGGGTCGGCAGATATTCGGCCAGCACTCGGATGTTCTCTCGGCTACGGCCGCAATCGCGGCCTTGGCTCGGCGCCTGTGACGCCGCATTCTCGAAGCAGTGTGTGCTTCACGAAGTCCGGGCGATGCACTCAAGTGCGATCGCCCGATCACGGCAATTGTACCGGTTACAGAACTGACGAGTAAACGATTTCCACGCCGTCCAAATGCCTTGATCGCAGCATTCCGCAGGCATCCCGTGCGCCACGTGAAATGCCGCGCGCGAATGATTCGCGTCTGCACGGTCGCCGCAAGAATTCTGCGGCATGGATACGAAAAAGCCCCGCTTTCGCGGGGCCTTTCGTCCGATGCGTCGGGCGCATCGCATTTCCGGTTGGTGCCCAAGGGGGGACTCGAACCCCCACGACCTAAGCCGCTACCACCTCAAGGTAGTGCGTCTACCAATTCCGCCACCTGGGCAGGACCGACCTGAAACTTCCGCCGTTGCGTGGCCGCGCCGGCGAGCCGCGCATTGTACCCCCGATCAATCGTTCTGGGGAGTCTGCTGCGGCGATTCCTGCGAAGAATTTTCCGCTGCCGGCGGTGCGGCAGGCACGGCGCCTTCGGCGGCCGGGGCGGCCGGCACCGTCGCGTCGGCGGGCGCCTGCGGGGCGGGCGCAACCGGGACCTGCGGCGTGGCGGCACCATCGACCGGCGCGGTCGGCACTTCGCTGCCCATGACGCCCAGGTCCATGCCCATCGCGTTCGGATTGGCGCGGTGCATCGCGTACCAGGCCATGAAGAGCGTGATGGCGAAGAAGCTGATCGCCAGCCACTTGGTGGCCTTCGACAGGAAGTTGGACGAGCCGCGGGCACCGAACACGGTGGCCGAAGCGCCGCCACCGAAGCCGGAGCCGGCTGCGGCGCCTGCGCCACGCTGCATGAGGATCAGCGCGATCATCGCGATGGCGATGATGACGAACAGGATGTTGAAGACGGTCAGCAGCATTGCGTGTGTGCTCTGGAGCGCCCGCAGTGCGGGCTTTGTGTCGGAATCGCCACCGCGCTCAGCGCGCGGCCGCGGCGACGATGGCCAGGAAGTCGTCGGCCGCCAGCGAGGCGCCGCCGATCAGTCCGCCGTCGACGTCGGGCTGCGAGAACAGCGCGGCGGCATTGTCGGGCTTGCAGCTGCCGCCATACAGCAGCGGCAAAGAGTCGGCGATTCTAGCATCCTCCTTTGCGACCACGCCACGCAGGAAGGCGTGGACCGCCTGGGCCTGCTCGGGGCTGGCGGTCAGGCCGGTGCCGATGGCCCAGACCGGCTCGTAGGCGACGATCGCGCCATCGAACGCCGCCACGCCGGCCGCGTCCAGCACGGCCTGCACCTGGGTCGCGATGACTTCCTCGGTGCGCCCGGCCTCGCGCTGCTCGCGGGTCTCGCCCACGCACAGGATCGGCACCAGGCCGCCGGCGCGCGCGGCGACGAACTTGGCCGCGACCAGCGCATCGTCCTCGCCGTGGTACTGGCGGCGCTCGGAATGCCCGACCAGGGTGTAGCGCGCACCGACGTCGGCGACCATCGCCGCCGCGACCTCGCCGGTATAGGCGCCCTTCTCGTGTGCGCTGATGTCCTGGGCGCCGACCGCGATGCCCGCAGGTGCGCCCTGCGCCAGCAGCGCCAGGTACGGCGACGGTGGCAGCACGATCGCCTCGACGCCGCCCGGCAGACCCTCGACGATGCCAGTGACCAGCTCCGTGGCGAACGTGCGGCTGCCGTGCAGCTTCCAGTTGCCGGCGACGATCCTGCGGCGCATGTCGGACTCCATGTGACGAAAGGCGCAAGAGCATAGCCGAAGGGTCGGCCGGCCGCCGCGCACGCGCGCAGTGTCAGGCCTCCACGGCGCGGCTCCGGCGGCGCGCGCACCACTCGACCAGTGCGGCCGGCGCCAGCGGCGGCGCGAACAGATAGCCCTGCACCATGTCGCAGCCCAGCGCCTCGAGAATCGCCAGGTTTTCGGGCGTTTCCACGCCCTCGGCCACGACCGTCAGCCCCATGTTGTGGCCGATCTCGATTGCCGAGCGCACGATCACCGAGTCGCCGCTGCCCGCACCGAGGTCGGCGACGAAGCTCTTGTCGATCTTGATTTCGTCGACCGGCAGGCCGCGCAGCTGGGCCAGCGAGGAATGCCCGGTGCCGAAGTCGTCGATCGACAGGCGCACGCCCTGCGCACGCAGCGCATGCATGGTGTCGCGCGCGGCTTCGACGTCGCGCATGACCGTGTGCTCGGTGACCTCCAGCACCAGACTGGCCGGCGCGACGCCATGCGCGCGCAGCAGGTCGCCGACGTGCGCGGGCAGCCCCGGATCCACCAGATCCATCGGCGAGAGGTTCACCGCGACCCCTTCGACGAGGCCGGCCTCGATCCACGGTCGCGCCTGGCAGAGCGATGCGTCGATGACGTGGCGGGTGATCGCGCGGATCAGGCCCGAGCGCTCGGCCAGCGGAATGAACTCGTCCGGCGAGACCTCGCCGTAACTCGGCGTCGACCAGCGCAGCAACGCCTCGACGTGGGCGACCCGGCGCGTGACCAGATGCAGCTTGGGCTGGAACACCAGGCGGAATTCCTGCAGTTCCAGCGCGTGCCGCAGCAGGCCCATCAGGCGCACCTGGCGCAGGTGGTGCTCGTCGTCGCCGGCGCGGTAGGCCAGCACGCGCAGATGCTGCTGCTTGGCTTCGTCCTTGGCGATGTCGGCGCGGCGCAGCAGGGTCGCCGCGTCGTCGGCGTGATCGGGAAACACGGCCACGCCCACATGGGCTTCGAGTTCCACATCGCCGCCTTCCAGGCGGAACGGCGTCTCCAGCAGCCGCGCCAGCGCGCCGGCACGCTCGCTGGCGACGGCATGGCCGGCGGCGTCGAGCAGCACCAGGAATTCGTCGCCGCCCAGCCGCGCCAGCAGATCGTCGCCCCGCACCGCCGCGCGCAGACGGTCGGCGACCACGCTCAGCACCGCATCGCCGTAGGCGTGGCCGAGCGTGTCGTTGATCTCCTTGAAGCGTGCGATGTCGAGGATCAGGACCGCGCAGTCGCGGCCATGCTCGCGGGCGCGCTCGATCTTGCGTGCCAGCACGCCCAGCGCATGGCTGCGGTTGGGCAGTCCGGTCAGTTCGTCGTGCGTGGACTGGAACCGGATGCGCGCCTCGCGCTGACCGATCTCGCGCTGCATCGCATTGAACGCGCGGGCCAGATCGGCGAGCTCGTCGCGACCGCGGACCGGGAGGGCCTTGGCGTAGTCGCCCGAGCCGATGCGCCGCGCGGCATCGGCCAGTCGCGCGACCGGGCGTGCGATGCCCTGCCCCACCAGCACCGCGCTGACGAACGCGATCAGCGCGGCCAGCCCCGCCAGCCATGCGATCTGCGTGCGCAAGGCGCTGTACGGCGCCAGCGCCTCGTCCAGATCGGCCAGCAGCATCACCTGCACCTGGCGTCCCGACATCGCCGCGGCGTGGAAGACATGCGTGGCGTAATGACGGCCGTCGAGGACGAGGTCGAGATCGGCGCCGTCCATCGCCTGCGCGACCTCGCGACTGGTGCGCAGCGCCAGCGTCTGCGCATCCGGCAACGTGGACGCGAGCACGCGGACGCGACCGCCGTCGGATTCGACGAAGGCGACATCCATGCCGATGATCGCGCGGTAGCGGCGGGCCAGGGCCTCGCCGTAGTGCACGCCGATCGCGGCCCAGGCCACGCGACGCGGCGCCAGCACCGGGACAACGGCCATCAGGAAAGGTTGCGCATCGAGCAACGCCACGCCGGTCGCCTGCCCGTCCTGCGCGGCATCGGCCTCGGCCAGCAGGGGCGCCATCGCGGTCGCGGCCTGCAGATCGTCCTCCGGGCCGATCGACAGCTGCACCTGGCCGTCGGTCGCCAGCAGCAGCGCGATGTCGGTGTCGATGCGCAGGCCGTGATTGAGCAGCGCGGCCTGCGCGGTCGCGTGGTCGCCGGTGGCAACGGCGGCGCGGAACGCGAAGTCGCCGGCGAGCACAGTGGCCGATTCGTGCAGGCGCTCGGCGCTGGCGTCGGCAAGCTGCACCCAGACCCGCTCGCTCACGCGCAGCTGGTCGGCCAGCTGTTCGCGCACCGCACGATTGCCGGCCATGTCGACGATCGTCAGCGTGGAGACCTGCACGCCGATCAGCAACAGCACGAAGCCCAGCACGATGCGACCCCGGAACCCCAGGCCGCGACGCGCCAGTGGCGCATCATCCGCCACGCTGGAAGCTCCGGTAGCGCTCGCGCATGGTCCGCAACCGCGTTTCGTGCGCCGGTGCCGCCTTGCGCAGCGGTCGCACCGGCAGATCGACGCGTGTCACCGCGCCCGCTTCGACGTGCACGGCCCGCGCCAACGGCGCCTGTCCCTGCGGCTGGCGCTCGTGCCAGACCTGCAGGGTGTAGTCGCCAGCCGGCGCATCGAGCCGCGCGCGGCCACGGGCGTCGGTCTTCGCGAAGTACGGGGTGTCGAGCACCACCACGTAGCCGATCATCGATTCGTGGATCGCGCAGCCGTACTCGACCACCCCGGATGTGTCGAACTGCAACGCATGCGCGGCCGCGCCGTCGTGCAGCGGAAACGAGAACGGACGCGCGGGCGAAAAGGCATACAGCGCGTGACGGCGCCGGTCGTCACTGGAGAAGCGCACCGTGCTGCCGGCCACGACCGGCAATACCCGCGGCGAAAAACCGTCACCCGACAGCGCCACGTCCGCATGTCCCGCGCGCACGGCTGCGCTGGCGGCCGGCGAATGCAGGCTCACCACCGCACCGTCGAGTGCCGTGCCGTCCGGCACGCCTTCCACTTCGACCGTCCACGCCGCTGCCGCGCCGTCCATTGCACAGAACGCGAGCGCGCACAGGACCCACAGTCCGACCCGGCCGGGTCGCCCGTTCCACGCGATCATTCCCCAGACTCCCCTTGCGCCACCGCACGCGGGCGCGCCGGGACATTCCAACAGAACCGTCCAGTGCGTGCCACTCAAATCGCCTCGTGCCGTGCGCATGCGCGCGGATGTCCACGGTCGTCGAATGCCGCAAACGGCACCTGCGGGTTCAACACCGCGCCGCAAGATCGCAAAATGGACGCACACCGGCGATGGCCGGTGTTCTTGTTTCCGCGTTCTGCGCGTTCTGCTGGAGATCCCATGCGTTGTTCCGTTCTCACCCTTTTTGCCTGCAGCACCCTCGCCTCCGCCACCACCTTCGCCGCCGAAGACGGCTGGCACGGGACCGGCGAACTGGGCGTGGCGATCTCGAAAGGCAATGCCGACAGCGAGACTGTGGTCGGCAAGCTCAAGCTTGCGCGCGAGGACGACACCTGGAAGCATGCGGTCCTCGCCTCGTTCCTCTACGGCACCAGTGACGGCCTGGAGAACGCGCGCCGGTACGAACTGTTCGGATCCAGCGGCTACCGCTTCGCCGAACGCCACTACGTCTTCGGCTCCGGCCGCAACCAGCGCGACCACTTCAGCAGCGACGAATACCAGACCACGATCGCCGGCGGTTACGGCTTCGAGGCGCTCATGTCCGAGGAGACGAAGCTGGTGTTCGAGATCGGCCCCGGTTACCGCTGGTCGAAAGAGCAGGACGTACGCGTGCACAACAACGAGGCGATCGCGCGTGCCTTCATGGATTTCAGCCACCAGCTCACCCAGACCACGCAGCTCTACGACACGCTGCTGATCGAATCGGGCGGCGACAACACCTTCGTGCGCAACGAGTTCGGCGTGCAGGTCAAGATGACCGACGCGCTGGCGCTGAAAGCCGGTTTCGAAATCCGCCACAACACCGACGTCGCGCCCGACCGCGAGCGCACCGACCGCCTGACCACGGTCAACGTCGTCTACGGATTCTGAAGCGCCACTGACGCCCTCACGAAGAACGGCGCCCCAGGGCGCCGTTTTACTTTACTGACGCAGCTTCGACTCACGCTGCTCCAACTGAGGGCTCACGCGCTCACTTCAGCTTGATCTCGCGCAGCCGCTCTTCGAGATACCCCTGCGCGGTGATCGGCTCGGGGTAGCGGCTCGGGTTGTCGGCCGTCACCGTCGAGGGCAGCACGTCGATCACGAAGTCCGGATTCGGGTGCAGGAAGAACGGCACCGAATAGCGCGGCTTGCGCGCCTGCTCGCCCGGCGGATTGGTCACGCGGTGCGTCGTGGACGGATACACGTGGTTGGTCAGGCGCTGCAGCATGTCGCCGATGTTGACGACGATCGTGTCGGCGTCGGAGGTGAAGGGCACCCACTCGCCATCGCGGGACTTCACTTCGAGACCGGCCGCGCTCGCGCCGACCAGCAGCGTGATCAGGTTGATGTCCTCATGCGCGCCGGCGCGGACATTGGGAATGTCGTCGGCGGTGATCGGCGGGTAATGGATCGGACGCAGGATCGAGTTGCCGTAGTCGGTCTTGTCGACGAAATAGTCCTCCGGCAGGCCGATGTGCAGCGCCAGCGCCGACAGCACCTTCGAACCCAGCGCATCGAGCGTCTGGTACAGCCCGTAGCCGTGCTCGCGGAAGCCCGGCACTTCGCTCGGCCACAGATTCGGCGGCATGACCTCGCGATACTTCGAATCGTCGGGAATCTCGCGGCCGATGTGCCAGAACTCCTTGAGATCGAAGTGCTGCGCGCCCTTCGCGGTCTCCACGCCGAACGCGGTATAGCCGCGCGCGCCGCCCCCGCCGGCCACGTGGTAGCGCTTCTTGACGTCCTCGGGCAGGGCGAAGAACGCCTTGAACACGTCGTAGGCGCCGTCGATCTGCGCCTGCGGAATGCCGTGGCCATTGATGCCGGCAAAGCCCCATTCGCGATAGGCGGCGCCGAGTTCGGCGACGAAGGCGTCGCGGTCGGTGTCGAAGCGGCGGATGTCGAGGGTCGGGATACGTGCGCTCATGGCGGGATCCTTGGGTTCAGGCAGCGGCCGCGCGCACGGCGCCGGCCAGGGAATCGAGTGTGTTCTGCATCAGCGTGGCGTCGTCGGCTTCCACCGTCACGCGCACGACCGGCTCGGTGCCGGACGGGCGCAGGAAGGCGCGGCCGCGGCCCCGCACGGCGGCCTGCGCTTGCGCGAGCGCGGCCTGCACGGCCGGCGCTTCGACCGGCTTCGAGGCACCCTCGTAACGCACGTTGACGGTCTGCTGCGGCACCTTGGCCAGGCCGTGCAGCGCCTCCTGCAGCGAGATGCCACGACGACGCAGCACCTCGAGCACCTGCAGCGCGCTGATGATGCCGTCGCCGGTCGTCGCCCGGTCCAGGCACAGCAGGTGGCCGGAGGTTTCGCCACCGAGGTTGCCGTCGTGCTCGAGCAGCATCTGGTGCACGTAGCGGTCGCCGACCTTGGCGCGCTGGAAGCCGATGCCGGCATCGCCGAACGCACGCTCCAGGCCGTAGTTGCTCATCAGCGTGCCGACCACCGGCCCCTGCAGGCGGCCCGACTGCTGCCAGTCGCGCGCGAGCACGTACAGGAGGTCGTCGCCATCGCGCACGGTGCCGTTGGCATCGACGAACAACACGCGGTCGCCGTCGCCGTCGAAGGCGATGCCGAGATTCGCGCCGCTGCGGCTGACGCGCTCGCTGAGAAATTCGGGATGCGTGGAGCCGACGCCGGCGTTGATGTTGACGCCGTTGGGCTCGGCGCCGATCACCTCGACCTGGGCGCCGAGTTCGCGCAGCACGATCGGGCCGACCTGGTAGGTCGCGCCGTTCGCGCAGTCGACGACGATGCGCATGCCGTCGAGATCGAAGCCGCGCGGCACCGACGCCTTGCAGGCTTCGACGTAGCGGCCGACCGCATCGCGCGTGCGCACGGCCTTGCCGAGCTTCTCGGAGGCCACGGTGCGGAACGGCTGGTCGAGCGCGGCTTCGATCGCCAGCTCGGTCGCGTCGTCGAGCTTCTCGCCCTGCGCGCTGAAGAACTTGATGCCGTTGTCGTGGTGCGGGTTGTGCGAGGCGGAAATGACGATGCCGCCGTCGGCGCCGAGCGAGCGCGTCAGGTGCGCGACCGCGGGCGTGGGCATCGGGCCCATCAGCTGCACGTCGACACCCGCCGCGACCAGTCCCGCTTCCAGCGCGGCCTCGAACATGTAGTTCGAGATGCGCGTGTCCTTGCCGATCAGCACCTGCGGGCGACGCCAGTCGCCGCCGCGCGTACGCAGCGAATGGCCGTAGGCGTTGCCCAGGCGCAGCACGAAGTCGGCCGAGATCGAACCTTCGCCGACGCGGCCGCGGATGCCGTCGGTACCGAAGTACTTCCGGCTCACGCAGCGGCCTCGGCGGGCGCATCCTGCTTCGTCAGCAGGGCCAGCAGGTGGGCGATGCGCACGCGCATCTCGCGGCGGTCGCAGATCTGGTCGATCGCGCCGTGCTCGAGCAGGAATTCCGAGGTCTGGAATCCTTCGGGCAGCGTTTCGCGCACGGTCTGCTCGATCACGCGCGGACCCGCGAAGCCGATGATCGCCTCGGGCTCGGCCATGTTGATGTCGCCGAGCATCGCGAACGAGGCGGACGTGCCGCCGAAGGTCGGATTGGTCAGCACCGAGATATACGGAATGCCGGCCTCGCGCAGCCGCGCCAGCGCAGCCGAGGTCTTGGCCATCTGCATCAGCGAGAACATGCTTTCCTGCATGCGCATGCCGCCGCTCGCGGAGAAGCACACCAGCGGCACCTGCAGCGCCAGCGCCTGCTCGGCGGCGCGGGCGAACTTCTCGCCACCGACCGAGCCCATCGAACCGCCCATGTAGGCGAAGTCCATCGCGGCCGCGACGATCGGGCGCTGCAGCAGCGTGCCCTGCATCGCGATCACGGTGTCGCGCTCGCCGGTGGCGCGCTGCGCGGCCTTGATGCGGTCGGCGTACTTCTTCTGATCCTTGAACTTCAGGATGTCGGTCGGGCCGAGGTCGGCCGCGATTTCCTGCAGGCTGCCGGCATCCAGGAACGCCTTCAGGCGCGCACGCGCGCGGATCGGGCGGTGGAAGGCGCACTTCGGGCAGACCTCGAGATTCTCTTCCAGCTCCGGCCCGTAGAGCACGGTGCTGCAGCGCTCGCATTTCTCCCACAGACCCTCGGGAACGCTGCGCTTCTTGGCCGCGGGCGCATCGGTGCGGATGCGGGGCGGCATGATCTTCTGCAACCAGGACATGGCGTCTCTCTAACCGACGACCCGTACCGGGCCGTGAAGCGCGGAAGTGTAACCGACGGGCTGTACGGCCTCCGGCGGGGGCCGTACGGGCTCGCGAGGCGTTTGCCATCGACCTGGGGAGGAATTTGCGCCTTCCCCCGCTCGCGGGGCATTGGGCCCTTTACGGGTCCAAGGCTGGGATGGGGGCAAACAGCCAGCGTGCGGACGCCGTGACGGACTACAGGCTGAGGACTCAGCCTTTACCCGCGTCCGTGCGACCTCTCGACCGGACACTTCGCCCCCACCCAACCCTCCCCCGCCCGCGGGGGAGGGCTTCAAGCGCGACGCCGATCCGGAGCTGCACTCAGCGCGCGTCGAGCGCCTCGCGCAGCGGTGCCAGAAAGGCCTTCGCGCGGGCGACGGCCTCATCCGCGTCGGTCGCACCATCGAGCGCGGCGACCAGCGCGCTGCCGACGACCACGCCATCGGCGTCGACCGCCATCGCCGCGGCGCTCGCAGCATCGCGGATGCCGAAGCCGGCCACGACCGGCGCGCGGCTGGCGGCGCGGATCGCCCGCAGGCGGGCCGACGCCTGCGCGGTATCGAGACGATCGGACGCGCCGGTGACGCCCGCGAAACTGACGTAATAGAGATAGCCATGCGCCTCGCGGCACAGCGCGTCGATGCGCGCATCGGTCGTGGTCGGCGACGCCAGCAGCACGAGTGCCAGGCCCGCGTTGTCGAACGCGACGCGGAACTCGGCGGCCTCTTCCGGCGGCAGGTCGACCAGCAGCACGCCATCGACGCCGGCCGCCGCGGCCTGGGCCGCGAACGTGCCGGCGCCGCGGATGTCGATCGGGTTGAGATAGCCCATCAGCACGACGGGCGTCTCCGTGTCGGTCTCGCGGAAGGTGCGCACCGCATCCAGCACGAACGTCATCCCCGCGCCCCGCCCCAGCGCACGCTCGGAGCTGCGCTGGATCGTGGGACCGTCGGCCATCGGATCGGAGAACGGCACACCGAGCTCGATGACATCGGCGCCGGCACTCACCAGCGCGTGCATCACCGGCACCGTCGATTCAAGCGATGGATCGCCGGCGGTGAAGAACGGGATCAGGGCCTTGCGGCCGCTTGCCCGAAGCGCGTCAAACCGTGCATCGATGCGGGCGCGCTTCAAGCCAGTGGATTCCGCAGTCGCGACAGGCGCGGCCATCACAGCACGAGTCCCTCGCGGCCGGCGATCGTGTGCACGTCCTTGTCGCCACGACCGGACAGATTCGCCAGCACGATCGCGTCCTTGGGCAGCTCGCGGGCGAGCTTGATCGCCTGCGCGATCGCGTGGCTGGATTCGAGCGCGGCGAGGATGCCTTCGGTCCTGGCGAGCTGGTGGAACGCCGCCAGGGCTTCGTCGTCGGTGATGCCGACGTACTCGGCGCGGCCGGCGTCGGCGAGGAACGAATGCTCGGGACCGACGCCCGGGTAGTCGAGGCCGGCGGAGACCGAATGCGTCTCGGTGATCTGGCCGTCGTCGTCGCAGATCACGTAGGTGCGGTTGCCGTGCAGCACGCCGGGACGCCCCGCCGCGATCGACGCCGCATGCCGGCCCGTGTCGATGCCGTCGCCCGCCGCCTCGGCGCCGACAATGCGCACGTCGCGATCGTTGAGGAAGGCATGGAACAGGCCGATCGCATTGCTGCCGCCGCCGACGCACGCGGTGATCGCGTCGGGCAGACGGCCGTACTCGGCCAGCATCTGCTCGCGCGCCTCGCGGCCGACGATGGCGTTGAAGTCGCGGACCATGCGCGGGTACGGGTCGGGCCCGGCGACGGTCCCGATGATGTAGAAGGTGTCGGCGATGTTGGTCACCCAGTCGCGCATCGCTTCGTTGAGCGCGTCCTTGAGCGTCGCCGAGCCCGAGGTCACCGGCACCACCTGCGCGCCCAGCAGGCGCATGCGGTAGACGTTGATCTTCTGCCGCTCGATGTCGGTCGCGCCCATGTAGACCACGCACTCCAGGCCCAGCCGCGCGGCGACGGTCGCACTCGCCACGCCATGCTGGCCGGCGCCGGTCTCGGCGATGATCCGGGTCTTGCCCATGCGGCTGGCGAGCAGCGCCTGGCCGATGGTGTTGTTGATCTTGTGCGCGCCGGTGTGGTTCAGGTCCTCGCGCTTGAGCAGGATGCGCGCGCCGCCGACGGCCTCGCTGAGGCGCTCGGCGTGATAGATCGGGCTCGGCCGGCCGACGTAGTGCGCCAGGTCCTTGTCGAAGGCCTGCTGGAACGCGGGATCGGCTTTCGCGGTGTCGTAGGCCGCCGCGAGTTCGGCGATCGGGCCCATCAGGGTCTCGGCGACGAAACGCCCGCCGTAGCGGCCGAAATGGCCGTCGGCATCCGGGAAGGCGTGGAAATCGGTGATCAGGGACTGCGACATCGGGCGGTCAACGGTGTGAGCTGACCTGCACTCTATCGCACGCATTCGACCGCCAACATCGATAAGATCTGACCAGTACGTCAGTAAAACTCACATATGGCCGACACCGACCTGCCGCCGCTCAACGCCATCCGCGCCTTCGAGGCCGCTGCGCGCCTCGGCAGCGTCAGTCGCGCGGCCGAGGCCCTGCACGTGACCCATGGCGCGATCAGCCGCCAGGTCCGACTGCTGGAGGACGCGCTCGCCACGCCGCTGTTCGTGCGCGCAGGTCGCGGCCTGCGACTGACGCCCGCGGGCGAGCGGATGCGCGACGCCGCCGGGGATGCCTTCGCCCGGCTGCAGGGGGCCGCCGCGACGATCCGCCGTGCGGGCGCCGCGCCCGCCCGCGTGCTCGGCTGCCCAGGCAGCCTGCTCGCCCGCTGGATGATTCCGCGCCTGCCGCGGCTGACCGGGGCGCTGCCGGATCTCAGACTGCATCTGTCCCCACACGAAGGCGCGTTCCCGGCATCGCTGGACGGGTTCGACGCCGCGCTGCTGATCGGCCAGGCGCCGTGGCCGGCATCGTGGCGAGTGCGCATGCTGGCGCCGGAACGCATCGGCCCCGTGCTGAGCCCGCGAACTGCGGACGCGACGCGGCTTGCCGGCCTGTCGCCCGAGGCGCTGCTGCGCGAGCCGCTGCTGCATACCGGCTCGCGCCCGCAGGCCTGGCCCGCCTGGGCGACCGCACACGCGGCAGCGCCACCGCAGGTGCTCGGCACCGGCTTCGACCATCTCTACTTCCTGCTGGAGGCTGCGGTGGCCGGACTCGGCGTCGCCATCGCGCCGCAGGAACTGGTGGTGGACGATCTCGCAGCGGGGCGCCTGCTCGCGCCATGGGACTTCGTCGAGACCGATGCGCACTGGGTACTGGCAACGCCGCGCGACCGTGCCGATGCCGGCATCGATGCGCTGGCGGACTGGCTTGCACGCGAACTGGCCTGAGCAGGTGTGGCCGCGCGCTTGCGCGCTAACGCGGCCGCGGGGTCAGGAGACCGGGGCAATCGCGCGCAAGCGCGCTGCCACAGCCGGCTCGATCAGCCCGCGCCGCGCGCCGCGTCGACGAACGCCCGCATCCGCGCGTGATCCTTGAGTCCCGGCGCCGTTTCGATGCCGCTCGACACATCCACGCCCGCCGGGCGCGCGACCGCGATGGCCTGCGCCACGTTGCCGGCATCGAGTCCACCGGCGAGCCAGAACGGCCGATCCAGCGTCGCGGGCAGCGCGGTCCAGTCGAAGCGTTCCCCACTACCACCCTGCGCGCCCGCGGCATGGCCGTCGAACAGGAACGCATCTGCGCCCGGCCACCGGCCGAGCGTCCGCAGGGCCGACGCGGGATCACCGCCCATCGCGATCGCCTTCCAGTACGGCAGGCCGAAGCCGCGGCAGAACGCGTCGTCTTCCGCGCCGTGAAACTGCAGCACGTCCGGACGCAGCGCCGAGACAATCGCCGCGACCTCCTCCGCCGGGTTGTCCATCATCAGCGCGACCAGCCGCACCCGTGCCGGCACCGCATCGCGCAGGCCCTGCGCAACGTCGAGCGTGAGATGGCGCGGACTGCGCTTCGCGAACACGAATCCGATGCAGTCGACACCGAGCGCGACCGCCTCGGCCACATCTTCGGAGCGCGTGAGTCCGCAGAACTTGATGCGCGTCGTCGTCATGCGCCCAGCCTAGCGTCCTGCGTCCGTTCTCGCGCGCTTGACACCGCATCGCGCGATGCACAGGCTACGCGCCGCCGGCAGGGGGTGCCGTCAGGGAACGACGACAGGTGGACAGGATGCGCGGCCATGACCGCGATCCGCGCCGTCCTTCGGTGGAACCATTCGCACGATCGCCCCGATCTGGAGGTCCGCGTCATCTCGACGCGCGGCCGGCACGCAGCGTGTCCGATGCCGCCCACGTCCGCCCGTGGTGGCACGGCCGCGCCTGGCCCACAGGGGAACACCATGCAATTCGCACGCGCTCTGCTCTTCATCGCCGCCGTCGCGGCACTTCCGGTTCACGCGCAAAGCGTGTCGCCCGCCTGGGACGCCTATCGCGCAGGCCAGCAGTCGGACAAGGCCGCACCGGTCGCGCAGACCGAAGAGGACGTCGTCCTGACGGAGGCCACCGCCGCCCAGCCTGCCGCCCTGCCCGTCGTCGACACCGCGGCCCGCGCCGCGCCGGCCGCGCAATCCGTCTACGACGCGTCCGACGATGCAGCCCCGCGCGGCGCGTTCTTCGTCGCGGCGCAGGCCGGCCAGGCCTGGATCGTCGATGACCTCCGCCAGGACGCCAGGGCGATCAGCGCCGGCTATCGCTGGCAGGCCGGCCCGGTCGTGCAGGTCGGCATCGAAGGGGTTGCCGGTCGGATCGACGGCACGACGGATCGCGGCTATCGCCTCGCCGACACCGATTACGCCAGCCTCGGCGCGAACGCGCGCTTCCAGTTCGGTCAAGGCCCGATGTTCGCGATGGCGCGCCTTGGCTATTGGCGCGCAGATGCGGGTAACGACGACACCGTGGACGGTGCCTACGCAGGTTTCGGCCTGGGCGTGGATTTCAATCGCCACGTGAATCTGACGCTGGCCTACACGCTGCACGCCTATGCCAGCAGCTATTGCTACAGCAGTCGCTGGAGCACGTCCTGCGGTACCGAAGTCAACCGCGCCGACCTCGTCACACTCGGCCTCGAAGCCCGCTTCTGATCCAGACGGATCCGGGCGCATCGCGCGCCCGGATCTCAGCGCAGCGTCACCGCCGCCGGCAGATTCCACTCAGGCGGATACAACGGCCCCAGGAACACGAGACCCGCCGCAGGCGCGGTCGGCCCGGCGAGGTTGCGATCACGCCCCGCCAGCAGTTCACCGATCCACGCTTCCGGCTGCGCGCCCGCGCCGACTTCCAGCAGCGAGCCGACGATGTTGCGCACCATGTGATGCAGGAAGGCATTGGCCTGAACTTCGACGATGACCTCGTCGCCGTCGCGGCGCACGCGGATGCGCTGCAGGTCGCGGCGCGGGTGCTTGGCCTGGCACTGCACGGTGCGAAAGGCGGAGAAATCCTGCTCGCCGAGCAGCGCCTGCGCGGCGCGATGCATGGCGTCCGCATCGAGCGGGCGCAGCTCCCAGGACAGGTATTGACGGTGCAGCGCGGGCCGCACCTGGCGGTTGAGGATGCGGTAGCGATAGTGGCGGGCGCGCGCATCGAAGCGCGCATTGAAGCCGTCGGCCACCGGCTGGCACCACAGCACACCGACCTGCGGCGGCAGCAGCGTCGTGGTGCCCAGCACCCAGGCACGCGGCGCACGTGGTGCGTCGCTGTCGAAATGCACGACCTGGCACTGCGCATGCACGCCGGCATCGGTACGGCCGGAGCACACCGTGGTCACCGGATGACTGGCGATCTTCGACAACGCATCCTCGAGCGCTTCCTGCACCGACGGCGCACCGGTCTCGCCATGCCTGCTCAGCCGCTGCCAACCGTGAAACGCATGGCCGTCGTACTCGACGCCGATGGCGTACCGCATCGCGTGACTCAGGCCAGGGTGCGCAGCAGCTGCGCGGCCTGCGCAGCGGCTGCCAGATCGTCGCCTTCCACCACTTCCTGCAGCAGGGTCCGCGCGGTCTCGGTGTCGCCCAGATCGATGTAGGCGCGTGCGAGTTCGATGCGCTCGATGCCGATCGGCAGCTCGACCGCCTCACCGCCGTCGAGTTCGACCGCGGCGGGCGCCGGCGTTGCGGCGTCGACGGGCGGCACGGGGCCGACGACCGGGTCCGGCGCGCCGTGCGCGTGCCAGGTCGGACCGGACGCAGGCGGAGCCGCAACCGGGGCGGGTTCGCTCGGCACGGCGACGGGCGCTGGCGCATCACGCACGAAGGCCGGCGGAGCGGCAGGTGCAGCGGGCGGGATCGCAGGCTCCGGCACGACGACAGGCGCCACAGCGGGCGCGGCGGTGGCCGCCGCCAGCGTGCTGCTGTCGAAGCGCGGCGTGCCGGACGGCTTGCGGCCACGACGACCGAGCACGAACGCCAGCGCGCCGACGACGAGAATCGCCAGACCCAGCCACAGCCACGGGAACGGCGCCGTGGCCGGTTCCGGCGTCTGCTGGTTGCTCGTCTCCATGCGCTGCTGGGCAGCGGCGAGTTCGGCGTCCTTCATCTGGATCAGCTGCTGCTGTTGCTGCTGCAGCTGTTCGAGATCGGACAGGCGGGCCTTGAGTTCGTCGATTTCCGCATTGCGTGCGGCGACGGTCTCGTTGGCCGTCTGCAGTTCCTGGCGGAGCATGTCGCCTCCAGCGCCGGCGGCGATGCCGGATTGGGTGCCCGACGGCTGGCTGCCGTTCGCGGGCGGAGTGATTTCGAGACGGGCCTCGGCGCTGCGCGGCGCTGCGGCCGGTGCCACGGGCGTTGCGGCTGCGGCAGCGGACGCAGGTGCGGCGGCATCTGCGGGTTGCGGCGCCGGACGACGCAGTTCGCGCCACTGACCGACCTGCTCGCGCACGACGGCATTGGCTTCCGCAGCGCTGAACTGGTTCCAGGCATCGCGCGCCGGCACCCGCAGCACTGCGCCCTGACGAACCAGGTTGAGGTTGCCGCCGATGAAGGCGTCGGGATTGGTCCGCAGCAACAGCAGCATCGCCTGGTTGACGCTGATGCCGGCCTCCTCTGCCAGCGGCGCGGCGATCGACGACAGCGTCTGGCCGGCACGCACGGCGGGCAATGCATCGCCCGGTGCGAGACCGGCGGCTGGACGTGCGACCGGCGCGGGCGCCGGTGCCGGCGCAGCCGCGGGGACAGGCGGTGGTGCAGGCGGTGTCGCCGCGACGGCATCGCTGGCGGGTGCAGGTTCGGTCGGCGTCGCCGCCTGTTGCGGCGCGGGTGCAGGCGCAGGTGACGCCGGCGGCGTCGGCGCACGCACGATGCTCGGTGCAGGCGCAGCGACCGGTGCCTGGATCGTCGGCTGCGCGGGTGCGGCCACGGTGTCGGGCACGGCGACCAGCGCCGAGTATTCACGGACCAGGCGGCCCTGCCCCCAGTCGACTTCGACCAGGAAGGTCAGCGCTTCCTGCGTGACCGGCGCGGCGCTGGTCACGCGGATCACCGGGCGACCGCGCGCATCGAGTGCGACGTTGAACTGCAGGTCCGAGACCACGCCGCGCGGCGGCTCCAGGCCGATGCGGGCGAAGGTCTCGGGCGAAGCCAGGCGTGCCTGCAGCTGGCGCAGCTCGGCCGGATCGCTGGACACCACCGGGATCTCGGCCAGCAGCGGCTGGCCCTGCTGCGAGCGCACCTCGATGCGGCCCAGGCCCAGCGCAAGCGCGGGCCCGGCGATGGCCAGCAGACTGCCGGCCAGCAACAGACGTTTGAAGGTGCGCGACACGAACGTCCCCTGTTTCTGCCGCCCCGCAGCGTGCGGGATCGGGCGGTGATGCTGCCGGCGAGCCGGATTTATGCGGCGACTGTAGCGGCGCGGCCTCCCGCTCCGCAACGCGCAGCGCGCGCAACCGCGCGTGCCGGCGTGCGGGAACGGCGGCGCAACCGGGCTGCAGCGCCGCCGGTTGCGGACTCAGCCTTCGGCAGCAATGAGCTCGGCGACCTGCACCGCATTGAGCGCGGCGCCCTTGCGGATGTTGTCGGCGACGATCCACAGGTTCAGACCGTTCGGGTGCGACAGATCCTCACGGAGGCGTCCCACGAACACCGGGTCGCGACCCGAGGCATGCGTGACCGGCGTCGGCCAGCCGCCCGCCTGGCGCTCGTCGACCACTTCGACGCCCGGCGCGGTCGCGAGGATCGCGCGCGCCTCGTCGACGGACAGCGGCTCGCGGAACTCGACCGCCACCGCTTCGGAGTGGCCATAGAACACCGGCACCCGCACCGCGGTGGGGTTCACGCGGATGCTGTCGTCGCCGAGAATCTTGTGCGTCTCCCAGACCAGCTTCATCTCTTCCTTGGTGAAGCCGTTCTCCAGGAACGCGTCGATCTGCGGGATCAGGTTGAACGCGATCTGCACCGGGAACTTCTGCGGGTCGATCTCGCGGAAGTTCAGCAGATCGCCGGTCTGGCGGCCCAGCTCTTCCATCGCCGAGCGGCCCGCGCCCGACACCGACTGGTAGGTCGACACGTTGATGCGCACGATGCCGGCCTTGCGATGCAGCGGCGCGAGCGCGACCAGCATCTGCATCGTCGAGCAGTTGGGATTGGCGATGATGCCGCGCGGACGGTTGCGCGCCGCTTCGGGGTTCACCTCGCTGATCACCAGCGGGATGTCGTCGTCGTAGCGGAAGGCCGAGCTGTTGTCGATGACGACGGCACCGGCCGCGGCGAACTTCGGCGCGTAGGCCTTGCTGGTGTCGCCACCGGCGGAGAACAGCGCGATGTCGACGCCGGCCGGATCGAAGGTGGCGAGGTCCTGCACGACGATGTCGTCGTCGCCGAACTTCACGGTGGTGCCGGCCGAGCGTTCGCTGGCGAGGGCGACGAGTTCGGAGACGGGGAAATCGCGCTCGGCGAGGATCGACAGCATGGTTTCGCCGACGGCGCCGGTGGCACCGACGACGGCAACGCGGAAACGACGGTTCTGGGAACTGGACATGGAAGGTCTCTGATCAATCTGGATGTGGGACGCGCGTGACGCGCGGGCGCAACAGGACATCGGATTTCGGGGAACCGCCCGCCCGGATGCTCAGGCGGTTCCCGGACGTTTCGCGTCTTTGGCGGTCGAAATCGGCGTCGGCGGATTGCCAGCGTCCGGGCCGGCGCCGAGCGCGGCGATCAGGTTGTCGACGGCCAGTTCGACCATGGCGCGGCGCGTGGCGAGGCTGCCGCTGGCGATGTGCGGGGTCAGCACGATGTTGTCGAGCGCGAGCAGACGCGGGTCGACCGCAGGCTCGCCTTCGAACACGTCGAGCGCGGCCGAGGCCAGACGCCCGTTGGCCAGCGCATCGGCCAATGCGGCCTCGTCGACGATGCCGCCGCGCGCGATGTTGGTGAGCGTCGCAGTCGGTCGCATCTTCGCCAGTGCGGCCGCGTCGACGATGTGGTGGTTGGCGGCCGAATACGGCAGCACCAGCACCAGATGATCGACCTGCGCGAACAGCGTGTCGAAGTCGACGTACTCGGCCTTGCAGGCGCGCTCGATGTCGGCCGGCAGGCGGCTGCGGTTGTGATACAGCACGCGCATGTCGAAGCCGGACGCGCGGCGCGCGATGCCCTGCCCGATCCGGCCCATGCCGAGGATGCCCAGCGTGCTGCCGTGCAGATCGGCGCCGAGCAGGCCCTTGAAGTTCCAGCCCTGCCACTGGCCGGCGCGCAGGTGGCGCTCGGCCTCGGTGACCCGGCGCGCAGCGGCCATCATCAGCGCGAAACCGAAATCGGCGGTGGTGTCGGTCAGCACGTCGGGCGTGTTGGTCGCGACGATGCCCCGTGCACGCAGGGCCGGCACATCGAGATTGTTGTAGCCCACGCCGACGTTGCAGACCGCACGCAGTTTCGCCGCAGCGGCGATCTCGGCGGCGCCGACGCGCTCGTTGAGCGTGACCAGTGCGCCGTCGACCTCGCGCAGGGCCGTCGCGATCGCCGCAGGTCCGTGCTCGCTGACCTCCGGCACCTGCACGACGTCGAAATGGTCGTGCAGCCGCGCGACGATGTCGTCGAACAGCGGCTGCGAGACCCAGACCTTCGGCCGCTCAGACATCGAAGCGCCCGGGAATGCGCGGCGTCACGGTGCCGACGTCGCCGCATTGCGCGCGATGGCGCAGCGCCTGGTCCATCAGGACCAGCGCCAGCATCGCCTCGCAGATCGGCGTGGCGCGGATGCCGACGCAGGGGTCGTGGCGGCCGGTGGTGATCACTTCGACCACGTTGCCGTCGGTATCCAGACCGTCGGCCGGCAGGCGCAGGCTCGACGTCGGCTTGAACGCGGTGGACACCACGATCTGCTGGCCGGTGCTGATGCCACCCAGCACGCCGCCGGCGTGGTTGGACGCGAAGCCCTGCGGCGTCATCAGGTCGCGATGCTCGCTGCCCTTCTGGACGATCGACGCGAAACCGGCGCCGATCTCGACGCCCTTGACCGCATTGATCGACATCATCGCCGCAGCGAGTTCGCCGTCGAGCTTGCCGTAGACCGGCTCGCCCCAGCCCGGCGGCACGTTGTCGGCCACGGCGGTCACGCGCGCGCCGACGGAGTCGCCGGACTTGCGCAGCGCGTCCATGTAGGTCTCCAGCTCGGGCACCTGCGCGGCGTCGGGCCAGAAGAACGGACTGGATTCGACGATGTCCCAGTCGATCGCATCGGTCGCGGCCTGCCCCGGCACAATGTCGCCGAGCTGCGACAGGTAACCGTGCACGCGCACACCAAAGCGCTCGAGCAGCCATTTCTTGGCGATGGTGCCGGCCGCCACGCGCATCGTGGTCTCGCGCGCGGAGGAGCGCCCACCACCGCGCGGGTCGCGGATGCCGTACTTCTGCCAGTAGGCGTAATCGGCATGCCCGGGCCGGAACTGGCGCGCGATGTTCGTGTAGTCCTTGCTGCGCTGGTCGGTATTGCGGATCAGCAGCGCGATCGGCGTGCCGGTGGTCAGGCCTTCGTACACGCCGCTGAGGATCTCGACCTCGTCGGCCTCGCGTCGCGCCGAGGTGTGGCGGCTCTTGCCGGTCGCGCGGCGTTCGAGGTCGTGGGCGAAGTCCCCGGGCGCCAGCGCAAGGCCCGGCGGGCAGCCGTCGACCACGCACCCGATCGCCGGCCCGTGGCTCTCGCCGAAGGTGGTGACGGAAAACAGTTGGCCGAAACGGTTGCTGGACATGGCACCGGCGCCGGAAGCGGCGCGACAGGACGGGACGCGGGCCGGCAAGCTTAACGCGCAAACGGAGCGCGTGGACGCATGGTTGCGGGGCGAACTTTCGGGCGCTGGACGCTGACTACCGTCGCCCCAGCGGAAGCTGGGGCCCATTTTGATCTTCGCGAAGATCAAGGTGGATGACCAGCCGTTCGGCTGTTGAAACGCGCTTCCAGCTTCCGCTGGGATGACGGGACTCACTGTCAGCGAGACCGCAGATATCACTCGCGCGTTTTGTCCGTCATTCCGGCGAAAGCCGGGCGTTCAACGGACGAATGTCGGATCATCCAGTGACTTTGATCCCGCACCGGAAGCGTTAGCCAGATTGCCAGAACACAGCTGAAGTCACTGGATCCCGGCTTTCGCCGGGATGACAGCAACAATCAGAACAACCCCGCCCCCGCACTCCCCGTCGCCTCGACAGCTGCCGAGGCCTTCCCCTCGCGCTCCGCCGCCAGGCGCGTGATCTTCGCGCTGTGCGTGACCAGATCGTGGCGCTCGACGACGAAGATGCCCATCTGGCCGACCTGGAATTCGATCCACATCAACGGCAGCTCGGGCAGCAGCTTGATCAGGTGCTGCTCGGACTCGCCGACCTCGCAGATCAGCAGGCCGTCCTCGGTCAGGTGCAGCGGCGCGTCGCGGAGGATCTTCAGCACCAGGTCCAGGCCGTCGTCGCCGGCGCGCAGACCCATCTCTGGCTCGTAGGAGTACTCCTTCGGCAGCGCGTCGGTCTCGTCATTGGTGACGTAGGGCGGATTGGTGACGATCAGATCGTAGTGCTCGCCCTGCAGGCCTTCGAACAGGTCGGACTTGAGGAAGCGCGTGTTGCGGACTTCCAGCCGCGCCTCGTTCTCGGCCGCGAGGCTCAATGCGTCGTCGCTGAGGTCCACGCCGTCGACGTGCCAGTCGGGATTGTGGTGCGCCATCGCGATCGCGATGCAGCCCGAACCGGTGCACAGGTCCAGCGCGCGGCGCACTTCACGGCCACCCAGCCACGGCTCGAAGCCGCCGAGGATCAGTTCGGCGATCGGCGAGCGCGGCACCAGCGCGCGCGCGTCGGACTTGAAGCTCAGGCCGGCGAACCAGGCCTCGCCGGTCAGATAGGCGGCAGGCACGCGTTCCTCGATGCGACGGATGAACAGGCCCAGCACGTCTTCCTTCTCGGCCAGCGTGACCCGCGACTGGCCGTAGACCGGGCTCAGATCGTGCGGCAGGTGCAGCGCATGCAGAGTGAGCTGGGTCGCCTCGTCGATCGCGTTGTCGTAGCTGTGGCCGAAGGTCAGGCCGGCCGCGTTGAAACGGCTGGCGCCGTAACGGATCAGGTCGACGATCGTCTGCAGTTCTTCGGTCATGGCACGCGCGGTCCGGGTACGGCTGGATGGCCGCGGATTATAGGTCACCGGCCCCGCGAGGCCGCCGACGGCGCGCCGGGTATCATGCCCGGCGGCCGATACGGACTTCCCGATGTTCAACAGGACCACCCTCGTCATTCTCTGCATCGCGCTGGCCGGCGGTCTCGGTCTGCTGGTCGCGCAGAAGTTCTTCGCCGGCGGCAGCACCGCGCGCCAGCCCGATCTGCAGGTCGTGCAGCTCTACCCGCAGCCGCGCGCGATTCCGGACTTCGCCCTGCAGCAGTCCGACGGTACGCAACTGCTGCCCGGCGAACTGGCCGGTCACTGGACGCTGGTGTTCATCGGCTTCACCCACTGCCCGGATGTCTGCCCGATGACGCTGACCCATCTGGCCCAGGCGCAGCGCCAGTGGGAAGCGCTGCCGGAAGCCACGCGTCCGCGCGTGCTGTTCGTGTCGGTGGATCCCGAGCGCGACACGCCCGAGCGCCTCGGTGACTACGCCCATGCCTTCCATCGCGACACGCTGGCCGCCACGGCCGACGTGCCGTCGCTGGAGCGCTTCGCCCGTTCGCTGTCGATGGTGTTCGCCAAGGTCCCGCTGGACCGCGACGCCCCCGACGGCGCCTACACCATCGACCACAGCGCGTCTCTGGCCGTGCTCGACCCGCAGGGCCGCGTGGCCGGCGCGGTCTCGGGCAGCGTGCTCAACGCCGAGACGCCGCGCCCCGACGCGGTGGCCGCCGACCTGCTGCGCCTGACCGCCGAGCATCGTCCATGAGTTTCACGACCACCCTCACCTACGCGCTGCCGCACCGCTATCTGTCGTCGCTGGCGCGGCGTCTGGCGTATTCGGACCATCCCGGCACGCGGCGCTGGCTGATCGACACCGTCGTGCGCAAGTTCGGCGTGGACCTGTCGGAAGCGGCGAATCCGGACCCCGCCTCGTACGCAAGTTTCAATGCCTTCTTCACCCGCGCACTGCGCGAGGGGGCGCGCGTGCCCGATCCCGACCCGCGCGCACTGGTGATGCCGGCCGACGGACACATCAGCCAATGCGGTCCGATCGAGGCCGGGCGCATCTTCCAGGCCAAGGGCCAGTCGTTCACCGTTGCCGAGCTGCTGGGCGACGTGCAGGACGCCGAGCCGTTCCTCGATGGCAGCTTCGCCACCGTGTACCTGTCGCCGCGCGACTACCACCGCGTGCACATGCCGTGGACCGGCACGCTGCGCGAGACGGTGCACGTGCCCGGCCGGCTCTTCAGCGTGGGCACTGCCGCGGTCTCGAAGGTGCCGCGTCTGTTCGCGCGCAACGAGCGTCTGGTCTGCCACTTCGACACCGACTTCGGGCCGATGGTGCAGGTCATGGTCGGCGCGCTGCTGGTGTCGGGCGTGGAAACCGTCTGGAGCGGCGAGGAGATTCCCGCCTACGGCGATCGCATCCAGCGCAAGGACTGGCGCGGCAAGGGCATCACCCTGCAGCGTTTCGAAGAGATGGCGCGCTTCAACTACGGATCGACCGTGATCGTGCTGCTGCCCAAGGGCGTGGCCGAGTTGGAGCCGTCGCTGCAAGCCGAGTCGCCGGTGCGGCTGGGTCAGCGGCTGGCGACGCGCAGCGACGTTTGAGCTCCATAGCCCTCCCCCGTGTGCGGGGGAGGGTCGGGTGGGGGCAAACGGCCCGGTTGCGGGTCAGCACTCTCAAGCGAGTTTGCGGACGAAAGAGGGCCCGATGATCTGTCGTCGGTCCTGAAGCCTTGCCCCCATTCCAGCCTGTCCGGCCCGGCGAAGCACGCCGGGCATTCGATCGATCCGCGCGGCAGTGCCGCGCACACGGATCGCTCTCATCCCCCGCACGCGGGGGAAAGAGCCAGAGCAGGTCATTGCATCAGCGCGAGCACCCCTCCAGCTTCAAGGACTGTCCCTGCCGCAGGGCATACGCCGGTGCGCGCAGGCCATTCGCACGGGCCAGGACCGGCACATCGCATCCGTACCGCTGGGCGATGCTGCCCAGGGTCTCGCCGCGTGCCACGCGGTGCGTACGCGCCGGTGCCGGTGCAGGCACGGCTTCGGGCGGACGCGGCGCGGCGGCGGACGGCGGCAGCGCGGCCGGCGGCGGATCGCCGTCGGTCGAGAGCACCTCGATCGCACCCGTGCGCACGATCGCGGCGCGCGGATCGCTGTTGACCAGTTCGGCGGCGAGATCGGCGCGCTCGCCCCGCACGCACCAGCGCTTGTACAGGCTGGCCATGCGCGTGGTGCCGGCGAGCGTGGTGCCGACCGGCAGCAGGCTCTCGGCCTCGTAGCTCGGATTGAGATTGCGCAGCGCGCGCATGTAGCCGTCGCGCGTGTTGCCGTTGCCCATGCAGATCGTCAGTTCGTAGATCGACGCCGGGCGCTCGAGGGTGAACGTGGCCGGGCGCGTGTCGATCTTCGGGAACGTCAGACCGTATTCCTGCGGATGCAGGTACAGCCACGCCGCGGCGATCACCATCGGCACGTAGTCCTTGGTCTCGGCCGGAAACTGGTTGTAGACGCCCGGGTCCCAGAAGCTGCGGCCCGCGGCTTCGCGATAGATGCGCAGCGCGCGGCCTTCGCCACCGTTGTAGCCGGCCAGCCAGTATTCGATCTCGTTGCCGTGCTGGGCGAAGCGTTCGTTGAGATAGACCGCCGCCGCGTCGGCCGACAGGCGCGGGTCGTAGCGCGTGTCGAAACCGGTGCCGTCCGGGCCGAGGCCGAAGCGGCGCCCGGTCGCCGGCATGAACTGCAACGGGCCTGCGGCGCCCGCACGCGAGCGCGCATGCACGCGACCGTTGGATTCCTTGGCCATGATGCCGAACAGCAGCGCTTCGGGCAGGCCGCTGCGCTTGAATGCCGGTGACATCAGGTGCTGCATGTACTGGTAGTTCTCGTGGCTGGTCATCAGCGACACGCGCATGTCGGTGAGCCAGCGGCGGATCGACGCCTGCACCGCCGGATTGAGCTGGACCATGCGCTTGAAGCGCTCGTCCTCGGCGAGCAGCGCGGAGGCGCTGGCGGCGGCCGGCACGTCGGCGGTCGGCAGCGTGCCTTCGGCGCCGTCGACGTCGGCGTCCTCCGGGCCCTGCCCGGCCTGCGCGTCGGCATCGGCCTTGAGCAGGCGCTTGTAGGTCGTCAGCAACTGCGGAACGCTGCAGCCGCGCTGCTTCTCGCAGGCCAGCATCACGTCTTCCATGTCCTCGAGCGCGGCATTGCTGGCCTGCATGCCGGCCGGATCGTCGTTGGCGATCTGCACCAGCGCCTGGCGATACCGGCCTTCGGCGTCGAGCATGCGCTGGTTGAGCGCCTCGGCGGCCTCGCGATCGCGGCGCGACTGCGCGTGCGCGTCGGTGGCCGTGGCGGCCAGCGCGAGCGCCAGTGCAAGCGCGCCCAGGCGCAGCGTCGTGGAAACGGAATCTCGCATCGGGACGGGGGTCCGGCAGACAGGGCCCGGCAGGGTAGCCCCGGCCGTCGCGGACGGGCAAGGCGCGCCACGCGAAGCGCGACGCAGTCGCTAGAATCGGGCGCATCCGTCCACGTCCGGAACATGCGCACGCCATGGAACCGATCCTGATCGGCAAGGCCGTCACCACGCCCGCGTCGGGCGCGGTCCACCTGCTGCCGAAACTCGGCAACCGCCACGGCCTGATCGCCGGCGCGACCGGCACCGGCAAGACCGTCACCCTGATGACGCTGGCCGAAGGCTTCTCGCGCATCGGCGTGCCGGTGTTCATGGCCGACGTCAAGGGCGATGTCGCCGGTCTCGCGGTCGCGGGCACGGCGAACGACGCGCTGCTCGCCCGCGCGGCCGAGACCGGTGTCATCGACTGGGCGCCGGCTGCGAGCCCGGTCGTGTTCTGGGATCTCTACGGCAAGCTCGGCCATCCGGTGCGCACGACGGTCAGCGAAGTCGGCCCGGTGCTGCTGTCGCGCATCCTCGAACTCAACGATACGCAGGCCGGCGTGCTCGACATCGTGTTCAAGCTCGCCGACGACCGCGGCCTGCTGCTGCTCGATCTGGCCGACCTGCGCGCGCTGCTGGGCGTGGTAAGCGACGAGCGCAAGGACATCTCCACGCAGTACGGGCTGGTGAGTCCGCAGTCGGTCGCCGCGATCCAGCGTGCGCTGCTGCGGCTGGAACAGGACGGCGGCGATCTTGTCTTCGGCGAGCCGGCGCTGGAGCTGTCGGACCTGATGCGCACGTCCACCGATGGCCATGGCGTCATCGGTATCCTGGCCGCGGACCAGTTGATCCTGCGCCCGCGGCTGTATGCGAGCTTCCTGCTGTGGCTGCTGTCGGAACTGTTCGAGACGCTGCCGGAAGTCGGCGATCTCGACAAGCCGAAACTGGTCTTCATCTTCGACGAGGCGCATCTGCTGTTCGACGATGCGCCGGCCGCGCTGCAGCAGCGCATCGAGCAGGTCGTGCGCCTGATCCGCTCCAAGGGCGTGGGCGTGTACTTCTGCTCGCAGTTCCCCGACGACGTGCCCGACAACGTGCTCGGCCAGCTGGGCAATCGCGTGCAGCACGCATTGCGCGCGTTCACGCCGCGCGACCAGAAGGCCGTGCGCACCGCGGCGCAGACCTTCGTGCCCAACCCTGCGCTCGACGTCGCCAGTGCGATCTCGCAGCTCGGCACCGGCGAGGCGCTGGTGTCGACGCTGCAGGACAAGGGCGTGCCGTCACCGGTCGAGCGCACATTGATTGCCCCACCGCGGTGCCGCATGGGCGCGATCACGCCGGAAGAGCGCACGCAGGTGCGCGCGAACAGCCCGGTCGGCGCGAAATACGACACGCCGGTCAATCGCGAGTCGGCTGCGGAACTTCTGGCCAAGCGCGCCGAAGAGTCGACCACGCAGGCCAAGGCGCCGCCGGCGAAGACCGCGCGCGACGACGCCTCGGCAGAAGGCGGCGCCGGGCAAAAGATCAACGACTTCCTGTTCGGCACCGGTCGTCGCCAGGGCGTGGTGGAAGCCGCCGGCAAGCAGGCCGTGCGCACCATCACCAACCGGCTCGTGCGTGGCCTGCTGGGCAGCCTGCTCGGCGGCAAGCGATGACCGCAGCACGATGAGCCGCTGGCGCCCACCCCCCGAGACGAGCACTGCGCTGATCACGCCCGAGGGGCACGCGCGGCTGAAGGCCGAACTCGACGACCTGTGGCGTGTGCGCCGCCCCGAGGTCGTGCGCGCACTGTCGGCCGCGGCCGCCGAGGGCGACCGCTCGGAAAACGCCGAGTACACGTACCGCAAGAAACAGCTCGGCGAGATCGACCGGCGCGTGCGGTATCTGTCCAAGCGACTGGAATCTCTGCGCGTGGTGGACGTGGCACCGAGCGATCCCGAGGCGGTGTTCTTCGGTGCGCACGTCGAGCTGGAAGACACCGACAGCGGCGAGCTGGCGCGCTACCGCATCGTCGGACCCGACGAGACCGATGCGAAGGCCGGCTGGATCAGCATCGATTCCCCGCTGGCGCGGGCAATGCTCAAGAAGCGTGTCGACGACGAATTCGTGGCGATGCTGCCGGCCGGGCCGGTGCGCTTTGCGGTGGTGGCGGTCGAGTACCGCGTGGCGTGAGCGGACCCGTGCGTGCGGCCGTCCGCGCGGCGGGCCTGCTGTCGGTCGTGCTGGGCCTGTCGGCCTGTGTGCAGGACGCGTCACCGCCGACGGGCGCGACGACCGCGCATGCCACGCAGGATGCGAAGACGCTGGCGCACGCCGATCTCGCGCATCGACTGCGCCGCTTCCTGATCGAACGCGGCGCGCCGGGCACGCCACGCGGGCAGATCGCTGCCGACGACGAACGCTTCCGGCTGGGCGCGTTCTGGCGCGCACGCACCGACACCCACCACTTCGGCGCCGACTTCCAGCGTCGTGCCGACACGGCCCTGGCCGCGCCGGGCGCAGCGCGCCAGGCGGACGCCGCATTGCGCCAGCTGCAGGCCACCGTCGACGCACGCCTCCCCGCGTGGCAGGCACTGGTCGATTACAACGCCGCCGGCACCATGCTCGATGACGGCGGCGACGAGGGCCGGCGCCTGCTGCCCTGGGCCATCGCCGCACTCGATGCGATCGAGGTCGCGACCTGGGATTACGTGGACGCGGTCGAGGCCGCCGCGCCCCCGCAGTAGGCGCTTCAGCCGCCCGCAGGCCGCGATCTCCTACAATCGCCGTCGGCAATCCACCGCCCAGCCACGTCTTCCGACGCAGCCATCCTTTTTCCGCATCACCCGGATCCGCTGCATGTCCCGCGCTTCGTATCGCAAATTTCCGCTGCACGTCCGCCGCCGCACGCCGCTTTCACCCGGCTTCGTCCGGTTCACGCTCCACGGCGACTCGGTCACCGGCATGGCGACGCATGCGCCCGACCAGCGCGTCAAGCTGTTCTTCCCGCTCGACGGCGCCACGATGCCGGCGCTGCCCGACGGCGACGACTGGTACGCGCAGTACCGCGCGCTGCCGGCCGAGACGCGCCCGCCGATGCGGACCTACACGATCCGCGCGCTGCGCCCCGAGCAGCGCGAGGTCGATGTGGACTTCGTGCTGCACGGCGACAGCGGGCCGGCCTCGGCGTGGGCCACGCGCGCCGATGCGGGCGACGTGCTGGTGATGCTGGCGCCCGATGCCGGCTTCGACGGCGTGCCGGACGGTTTCGAATGGCGCCCGCCGACGGGTCTGCGCAAGGTGCTGCTGATCGGCGACGAGACGGCGGTGCCGGCGATCGCCGGCATTCTCGAGCAACTGGCCGACGCGCCCGAGCCGCCGCGCGTGATCGCACTGCTCGAAATTCCCCACGATGCCGACCGGCTCGACCTGCGTGCACCGGCCGGTGCATCGCTGCACTGGCTGCCGCGCAACGGCGCCGCGCACGGCGCGCGCCTGCAGGCCGCCCTGCGCCGGCTGATGCCCGCGCATCACGCGCCCGATGCGGAGACCGCGAAGCTTGAGATCGATCTCGACAGCGAAATCCTGTGGGAACGCAGCGCCGCCGGCGACCACGGCTTCCACGCCTGGATCGCTTGCGAATCCGCTGCGGCGATGGCAATGCGCCGCCATCTCATCGGTGCGCTCGACATCGACCGGCGCGCGGTCGCCTGCATGGGGTACTGGCGGCTCGGCCGCGCACTGGATTGATCCGGGCGCGATGTTCGCGGGTGCGCGCTTGCGCACGAGTCAGCGAATGCGTTCCGCCGAAGGCCAGCCTCGTCGGTCAGTCGACCCGGCGCATCTCGAAGATGCGGTCGTCCGACAGCGCGGTGAAATAGCCGGTCTTCGACGTGAACCCCTTGTCCGCGAACTCGGTGCCCGGCGCGACCCGGCACAGCAGGAACGCGCGCGAGTACGCGCACTGCAGGCGCGCTTCCACGCCGATGTCCGGGAACAGGCCGTGCTGCTCCATCGCGGTCAGCGGCAGCAGCGCGAGGCCTTCACCACGGAACATCGCCAGCCAGCCGCGACCTTCGGCGCGCACGACGAGCTGCGCATCGGCAGGAAACGCGGCATTGCCCGCATCGACGGGCTGGTAGGTACCGCTGAGACCGTCGGCCGCGTGCGCGGCACCGGCCGCGCACAGCGCCACCAGCAGCGCCAGCGCGCGGCGGATCACGCCAGCACCTCGGCGACCTCGCCGTACAGATCGTGCTCGTCGCTGCCCATGATCGCGACATCGACGAAATCGCCGGGCTGCAGATCCGCCTCGCGACCGTCCTGGATCTGCACCACGCCGTCGATCTCCGGCGCATCGCCCATCGAACGCGCAATGGCCAGATCGCCGTCGATCATGTCGACCAGGCACATCTGCGTGGTCCCGACCTTGGCTTCGAGCCGCGCGCTCGAGATCTCGGCCTGTTTCTCCATGAAGCGCGCCAGACGCTCCTGCTTCACCTCCTCCGGCACGGCGTCGGGCAGCGCGTTGGCCGTCGCGCCCTCGACCGGCGAATAGGCGAACGCGCCGACGCGATCCAGCTGGGCTTCGTCGAGGAAATCGAGCAGCTGCTGGAAATCGTCCTCGGTCTCTCCGGGGAAGCCGACGATGAAGGTGCTGCGGATCGTCAGTTCCGGGCAGATCTCGCGCCAGCGCGCGATGCGCTCGCGGGTCTTGTCGATCGCGCCCGGGCGCTTCATGAGCTTGAGGATGCGCGGGCTGGCGTGCTGCAGCGGCACGTCCAGATACGGCAGCAGTTTGGGCATGCCGTCTGCGTGGCGCTCGGTCATCAGCGGAATGATGTCGTCGACGTGCGGATACGGATACACGTAGTGCAGGCGCGTCCACACGCCCAGCTCCGACAGCCCCTCGCACAGCGCCTTCATGCGCGTGGCGTACTGGCGCTCGTGCCAGGTGCGCTCGGCGTAGCGCACGTCGACACCGTAGGCCGAGGTGTCCTGCGAGATCACCAGCAGCTCGCGCACGCCGCCGCGCACCAGCTTCTCGGCTTCGCGCAGCACATCATCAACCGGGCGCGAGACCAGATCGCCGCGCATCGACGGAATGATGCAGAAGCTGCAGCGGTGGTTGCAGCCTTCGGAAATCTTCAGATACGCGTAATGCTTGGGCGTCAGCTTGATGCCGATGTCGTCGAGCGCGGCGCGGCGCGGCACCAGATCCACGAACGGGTTGTGCACCTGCGGCGCGGCCGAGTGCACCGCGCGCATCACCGAGCCGTAGTCCTGTGGCCCGCTGATCGACAGCACATCCGGATGCGCTTCGCGGATCACCTCCGAACGCTTGCCCAGACACCCGGTCACGATGACCTTGCCGTTCTCGGCGATGGCCTCGCCGATGGCGTCCAGCGATTCGGTCACCGCCGAGTCGATGAAGCCGCAGGTGTTGACCACGACGACGTCGGCATCGTCGTAGGTCTGGACGATGTCGTAACCCTCCACACGAAGCTGGGTGAGGATGCGTTCGGAATCGACGAGGGCTTTCGGACAGCCGAGGCTGACGAACCCGACCTTGGGATTGGCTGCGGACATGGGAACCGTGGCTTGGGAGGCGGCCGCCGTGGGCGGCTGGAAATCGCAGGGCGCGGACACAGCGCCCGCGCGCGAAGACCGCGCAGTATACCGCCGGCCCGCGCAGCGACAGCCCGCACGGACGCGCCGTTGGCGCCTCGGTTAGACTCGGGTCGCCACCTGAACAGGGATTCCCCATGGGCCGGGACGTCATCCTCGCCACGCCTGCCGGACCGGTGAACGCTTGGCGCGCGGACCCGCCGCACGGTGCCGCGGCGCTGGGCGCGATCGTCGTCATCCAGGAGATCTTCGGCGTCAACGCGCACATCCGCAGCGTGGTCGACGGCTACGCGGCCGCCGGCTACGCCGCGATCGCGCCGGCACTGTTCGACCCGATCGCGCGCAATGTGGAGCTGTCCTACGACGCCGACGGCTTCGCACAGGGGCGCGCGCTGGTCGAATCGCTGGGCACCGATCGCGCGATCGGCATCCTGCGCGCCTGTCGAGACGTGCTGCAGACCGAAGGCCACCGCGGTATCGGCGTGGTCGGCTTCTGCTGGGGCGGCACCCTGGCCTTCCTGGCCAATACGCGCCTGGGCCTGCCGGCCGTGAGCTACTACGGCGCCCGCACCGTGCCGGTGCTCGACGAGCCGCTGCAGGCGCCGATGCTGTTCCAGTTCGGTGCGCAGGACGGCAGCATCTCCGCCGACGACATCGCCGAGCACCGCGCGCGACAGCCGGACGCGACGGTCCTGGTGCACCCGGGCGGCCACGGCTTCAACCGCGATGTCGACCCGGCGCATTACGACGCCGACAGCGCCAACGCCGCACGCCGCGCCACCCTCGCCTTCCTCGACGCCGCGCTGCGGCAGGACGCGACGCCATGAACCACGCCCCGTATGCGCTGCATCCGCAGCTCGCCGACGACACGCATCCGCTGACCACGCTGGCCCTGTGCGAACTGCGGCTGATGGACGATGCCAACTATCCGTGGCTGATCCTCGTGCCGCGCGTCGCGGACGCGCGCGAGATGATCGACCTCGATGCCGACCAGCGGCGCCAGCTGACCGACGAGATCGACTTCGCAGCGCGCCTGCTGCGCACCGCGTTCCGGCCCTACAAGCTCAACATCGCCGCGCTGGGCAACATGGTCGAACAGCTGCACGTGCACGTGATCGGCCGCGAACAGGGGGACCCCGCCTGGCCGGCCCCCGTCTGGGGCCGCGTCGCTGCGCGCCCCTATTCGCCCGAGCAGCTGGTCGCACGCATCGCACAGCTGCAGGCCGCGCTACCGAACTAGGACGTTCGAAAACGCGTGGATCAGGTGCGCGGCAGGGTGACGCCGGTCTGGCCCTGATACTTGCCGCCGCGGTCCTTGTAGGAGGTCTCGCAGACGTCGTCGGCATCGGACTGGAAGAACAGCATCTGCGCGACGCCCTCGTTGGCGTAGATGCGCGCCGGCAGCGGCGTGGTGTTGCTGAACTCCAGCGTCACGTGGCCTTCCCATTCCGGCTCGAGCGGCGTGACGTTGACGATGATGCCGCAGCGCGCGTACGTGCTCTTGCCCAGGCACACCACCAGGGTGTCGCGCGGAATGCGGAAGTACTCAACCGTGCGCGCAAGCGCGAAGGAGTTCGGCGGAATGATGCACTCGTCCGCCTCGATGTCGACGAAGCTGCCGGGATCGAAATGCTTCGGGTCGACGATCGTCGAGTTGATGTTGGTGAAGATCTTGAACTCGCGCGAGCAGCGCACGTCGTAGCCGTAGCTCGAGGTGCCGTAGCTGACGATGCGCTGGCCGGTGGGGTCCTGCTTGATCTGGCCCGGTTCGAAGGGCTCGATCATGCCGCCGGGCTGCTCGGACATGCGGCGGATCCAGCGGTCGCTCTTGATGCTCATCAACGGGTCCTGCGGCGCGGCGGAAGGGCCGCGCATTGTCGCCGTCCGGCCGCGGCCGGTCCAGCGATCAGACCAGCGACGCGGAAATCGACATCGGCGCGCGCGGACGCTTCTCCAGTTCTGCCACCAGGTTGCGCGCGGTCGCCCGGTAGGCCTGCGCGGCGGCCGAAGCCGGCGCCGCGACCACGATCGGCGCTCCGGCATCGCCCTGCTCGCGGATGCCGATCTCCAGCGGCAGCGACCCCAGCAGCGGCACGCCGTACTGCGCCGCCATGCGCTGCCCACCGCCCGCGCCGAACAGATGCTCGACGTGGCCGCAGTTCGTGCAGACATGCTGGGCCATGTTCTCGACCAACCCGAGCACGGCCACCTCGACCTTCTCGAACATCTTGAGCGCCTTGCGCGCGTCGAGCGTGGCCACGTCCTGCGGCGTGGTCACGATGACCGCCCCGGCGACCGGAATCTTCTGCGCCAGCGTCAGCTGGATGTCGCCCGTGCCCGGCGGCAGATCCACCAGCAGGTAGTCGAGCGCCTCGTCCCCACCCCACAGCGTGTCGTTGAGCAGCTGCGTCAGCGCCGACGTCGCCATCGGCCCGCGCCAGATCATCGGTGTGTCCTGGTCGACCAGGAACCCGATCGACATCGCCTCGATGCCGTGCGCACGCATCGGCAGGATCGACTTGCCATCCGGACTGTCCGGCTTGCCCGAGAGCCCCAGCATCATCGGAATGCTCGGCCCGTAGACGTCCGCATCCAGCACACCGACCCGCGCCCCATCGGTCGCAAGCGCCAGCGCGAGGTTCACCGCGGTCGTGGATTTGCCGACGCCGCCCTTGCCGGAGCCGACGGCGATGAGGTTGCGGATGCGGGGGAGCGGGAAGAGCCCGCCCTGCGTAGCTCGTGCGACGTTGGACATGTGAATCCATTTGTGAATTGGGTACAGGGACAAGCGTCCAGCGCAAGGCCACTACTCAGGATACGACTTTCGACAGATGGGACCGTTTTCCTCGAACAGTCCGGCGAACGCGCCTTGTGAGGTAGCGGTTGCACGCTGCTTGACCGACTGGCGCCTCCTACCGATCTGTTACACCGGCCCCGCAGTTGCACGCTCAAAACGCGTTTTGGATGTAGAGCGTGTGAAAAAGAAGTTGCCAAAGTGTGTAAAAACAGTGTTAGTCTCCACTCACAGTCGCTTAACCTTGCGTTCACCAAGCGACTAAAGTCATTGTTTAATAAGGGGATTTTTGATGAATTCGCGCGTTAATCGCTCACGCGGCGCTCTCCGTCGCAACCCGTTGCAGATCGCTCTTGCCACTGCACTTCTTCTGCCGATGAGCTTCGCGGCAGCCCAGAGCACGTCCGCCGAAGAAGAAGACACGGCCACGACTGAGCAGGCGACGAGTGGCTCGGCCACTACGCTGGATCGCGTCAGCGTGACCGGTTCGCGCATCGCGCGGGATACTTTCAATTCCGTGTCGCCTGTCCAGGTGATCAATCGCGAAGAGTCGACGCTCGCCGGCTTCGCATCGACGACGGGCGTCCTACAGAGCAACTCGGTAACCGGTGGCTCGTCCCAGATCAACAACGCTTACGGCGGATTCGTGGTGAACGGCGGACCTGGCGTGAACACCCTGTCGCTGCGTGGCTTGGGCGCCACCCGCACGCTGACCCTGATGAATGGCCGCCGCGTTTCGCCGGCTGGCTCGCGAGGCGCGGTGGGTTCGGCAGATCTCAACGTCCTGCCGAACATCATGATCGAGCGCATCGAGGTCCTGAAGGACGGTGCATCCTCCATTTACGGCTCGGACGCGGTCGCCGGCGTGGTGAACGTCATTACGCGCACGCGCGTGGACGACACCACCGTGGAGTTCCAGCGTAACGTCACCGGTGACGGCGGTGGCGACGAAACGCGTGCTGGCATCATGACTGGCATGACCGGTGACCGCTGGCACCTGTCCGGCTCTCTGGAGATGTACCAGCGCTCGGAATTGACGATGGGTCAGCGCGGCTGGGCTACTGACTGTCCGCAGCCACTGCTTGGTCGGAACGCTGATGGCACCTACGGTGCAGACGACTTCATCGATCCGGCGACAGGTCGACCGAAGTGTTGGACGATTGATGACAGCGGCACCACCATCAACACGATCGGTACCGTGAACCTGGTCGGCGTCGCCGGCCCCGGCAGCATCGGAGCAGGTGCAAACGGCAACGTCTTCAACCGCTGGCGCCCCAATCCGGGCGTGACGACTGGTCTGCCCGGCTATGAAGGCGTGAGCTACTTCAGCCGTGATGGCTTCAGCCCGGCCATGTTGCGCGAATCGCTGGTTTCTCCGACCAAAAACACCACTGGGTTCTTGCAGGGCGGATTTGACCTGAACGCCCTTGGCGACGCCGAGCTCTACTTCGAAGCGCTCGGCCACCGTCGCGAATCGCGTCAAACCGGCTGGCTGCAGCACAGCATCGATTATGTCGTTGGCAGCCCGCTTCTCCCCGCCGAACTTCGGGCGCTGCCATGGAGCCAGCGAGCTCCTGCCGACGGCTCGACGAACGGCCTCGACATCGGTGTTCGTGCGTTTGTTGATTTCGGCAACTACGACAACTGGCAGGTGGTTGATTTCTTCCGGGCCACCGGCGGCGTGCGCGGCAATATCGGTAACGAGTGGAGCTACGACACCAGCTACAGCCATGCGCGTTCAGACTCGGCTTACTACACAGAAAATCGCCTAACTGATCGCATTGCGCGCAGCTACGACGTCGTCTCGGATGGGAACGGTGGCTTTGTCTGTCGCGATCCCTCTGGGGGTTGCGTAGCGGCACCAGCTCTGACGGCGGCCGTCGTTGGTGGCGATATTCCTCAGGCATACCGCAACTGGATCGTGCAGGACACCAAGGGACGCACCATCTACACCGAATCGACCTTCAACGCAGGCGTCAATGGCCCCTTGTTCGACGTGCCTGCAGGCACAGTGAGTGTCGCGATGGGCGCCGAGCACCGTCGCCAGGAAATCGACGACACTCCTGACATTAACTCGATCAACAACAATCTGTACGGCTTTACTGCGTCGCAACCCACTCGCGGCAAGGATTCGGTCAGCGAGGCCTACATCGAATTTGAAGTGCCGGCACTGTCGGGCCTTCCGTTCGCACAGGAACTAACGTTCAACGCCTCCGCGCGCTACACGGACTACGATTCCTACGGCGATGACTCGACGTGGAAGCTCGGCATGCTGTACACCCCCGTGAGCTGGCTCTCGATCCGTGCCTCGCGTGGCACCTCGTTCCGCGCGCCGGCACTGTTCGAACAGTACTTGGGTGCCACCAGCGGCTTCCTTGGAACCGCCTCCGACCCGTGCAACGATTACGGCAGCCGCAGCCCGGATTCGCCTCGTTACATCAATTGCGCCAGCGAAGGGCTGCCAACGGATTTCCAGCAAACCAGCAGCATCACGTCGATCACCCAGGGCGGTGCTGAGACAGGTCTGGCAGCCGAGACCTCGGTTGCAATGACTGCGGGCGTTGTGATCCAGCCGGAATTCCCGACTTGGTTCGGCGATCTCTCGTTCGCGGCCGACTACTACGACATCAAGGTGGACAACGGTGTCGCACGTCTGACCGGCGGATCGGTGCTTGGTCTTTGCTACGACAGTCAGCCTTCCGACTTCAATGCTGGCCTCGGTCAGTGCGGTCTGGTGGCACGTGGTGCGAACAACTCGCTGTCGGTGACCTCTGGCTACGTCAACATCTCCGAAAGCCTGGTGCGTGGCTGGGATTTCACTGCCCGTTACGTGCGGGACATCGGCCCGGGTTCTTTCCGCACCACCGCCCAGATCTCGAATTACCTGGATCAGGCAGGCCGCACGTTCCCGACCGATCCGCTGCGCAACAATACTGGCCGCATCACGGCTCCCCAGTACGCAGGCAACTTGGATCTGTCTTACCGAGTTCGCAACTGGCAGGTCCGCTATGGACTCGACTGGGTCTCTTCGACCAACGATTACGACTACTACGACACTTACTTCGACACCGATTACCGTCAGGACTACCTGATGGAGACCGGCAACTATTTCCTGTCCAGCCTGTCCTTGCAGTACAACGGCGACGATTGGTCAGCAACGGTCGGTTCTCGCAACATCGGTGACAAAGAGCCGCCGATGATTTCGGCCAATGCGGGTTACAACCGCGTCGGCAACGCGCCGCTCTACAGTGGTTACGACTACTTCGGCCGAACGTTCTTCTTCAATGTTTCGAAGTCGTTCTAAGCGGTAGCGTCTTTAGCACGCGGTAAGTTTTTCAATACAAAGCCGCCACTCCCTGAGTGGCGGCTTTTTTTCTCGATGCGCTACGCTCGATCAAGCACTGACCAAACGGATGAAGACCAGTGAAATCGATACTCTTTGCTCTCTCGATCGCCTCCTCTCTCGCGCTCGCGCAACCCACTCAGGCTTCTGCCCCTGAGGTTCCGAGCGTCCAGCAACTCGGCGCGTTCGCCCAATTCTCCGGCTTTACCCTGTCTCCGGATGGTCAACACATCGCAGCGCTGCGCGCAGATGGCGAAGAGCGTGTAATCGCGGTCTGGAGGACGGACGCGCTGAACGAGGCGCCTACTCTGATTGGCTCGAACCGCATGAAGATCACGGGCGTGTCTTTCATCAAGAACGATCGGCTAGCGGTCTCGTTCTGGCAGCCTTTCGACCTGCGTACCGATCGTGTGACCCGAACGTTCCTCAACAAATTGATGATCACGGACCTCCAGGGCAGAGACTGGAAGGAGCCGCTCACACTGCCCCGCGCGACCAGTCGTGCCGAGGAACTGATGCAGGCCCGCGTCAGCCCGACGGTGCTCGATAGCCTTCCCAACGATTCCCACCACATTCTTGTGGTCAACAATGTCGGCAGTAATGCGGGCGATGTCTACCGCGTCGATCTGCGCAATTACTCTTCGGTGCGCGTGCAGATTTCGGGCGAAAACGTCGCCGGTTACGTCGCCGATCTTGATGGTGAACTCCGGGCACGGCTGAAGACGAACGTCGACAGCGTGGGCGCTTACATCGCGGCCGAGTTCCGGAATCCGCAGAGCAACGCATGGGAAGAACACTTTCGCTCGTACGTGAAAAATCGGGATCAGACCCAGATCATCGGGTTCAGCAGCGATCCGAATATCGCGTTCATCGAAAGCAATGAAGGCCGGGACAAGTCGGTCATCTACGAATACGACATCGCATCCAAGCAGCGCAAGGAAGTGCTGTTCGAACACAAGTTCTTCAACGCGAATCGTGTGCTGGTGAATCCCTACCGCAGTGCGGGCAGCGGCTTCGGCGCGATCCTCGGGCTCGGTTACGAGGGGCCACGCGGCGACGACGTCGAATGGACATCGCCGCAGATGCGCTCCCTGGACGCGGGTCTTCGGCAGGCGCTCGGCATCACAAACGCCGCACTGGAGCTCGTAGACCCGGCAACGTCGGATCGCGCAACGATTGAATACCCGGCCCAGAAGGACTATCGCATTACGGGCTTCACGCCCGATTTCTCTACCGTACTTTTGATGGTCAGTGGTGCATCTGCGCCGCCGGAGTACTACCTCTTCCGCAACGGTCAGCTTTCGCTGCTCGCCAAGGCATATCCCGAGCTGGACACCCGCGCGCTCGGCCAGACCGAGCTGGTGTATTACGCGGCACGCGACGGCCTCCAGATCCCGGCATTCCTCACCAGGCCCGATCCAGAGCTCTGCGGGACTGGACCGCTGCCGGCGGTCGTCCATCCCCATGGGGGCCCGTGGTCTCGCGACTCAATCGATTTTGACGGCTCTATGTGGGTGCCCTTGATGGCATCCCGCTGCAAGGTTGTGCTGCGCCCGCAATTTCGCGGGTCGGATGGATGGGGTCGCAAGCTCTGGATGGCCGGTGATACCGAGTGGGGCCAGAAGATGCAGGACGACAAGGACGATGGCGCGAAGTGGCTCGTCGATCAGGGAATCGCCCAGGCCAAACGGATCGCCATGTTCGGATATTCGTACGGCGGTTACTCCGCTTTCGCGGCCGCAGTCCGCCCCAACGGACATTACAAATGCGCGATCGCGGGTGCGGGCGTTTCCGACATCGAACGGATTTGGGCACGGTTCTACACCAACCCCTTCTTCCGTCAGGCTCAGGCACCGACCGTCAAAGGCCTGAGTCCGTTGACACAGGCGGCGAACATTCAGATTCCGATCATGGTCTATCACGGCGTGCGCGATCAGACGGTGCCGATCGAGCAGTCAGAATGGTTCGTGGCGCGGGCGAAGCAGTCCGGTCAGGACGTTGAGTACCACGAGATTGCAGATTACGCACATGGTCCGGCGTGGACTCGCGCGATCATGACCGAGCAGTTGAAGATCATCGATGACTACCTGGGCGGCGGTTGCGGCGGCCAGGGTCTCTGAACGTCTGTCTTGCGATAGACACGTGGCGAGTCCTGCGCGTCGCGAGTTGCGTTATAAGGCCGGTGTGCAAAGGCCACATCCCTTGGGAGGGAATATGACTATGCGTAAGAAAAAATCACTTCTCCTGTTTTTCGCCCCTATGATGCTGGCCTCAATGGTGGCCTCGGCCCAGTCGCCCGTCGGCCGCTGGAAGACCATCGACGACGAGACCGGGCGGGTGAAGTCCATCGTCGAGATCACCCAGGCCGCCAACGGCACGCTGAGCGGTCGCGTGGCGCAGGTCCTGCACTCCGAGCGGGGGCCGAACCCGGTCTGCGACAAGTGCACCGGCAACCGGCGCAACCAGCCGATCACGGGCATGACCATTCTGTGGGATCTGAAGCCCAACGGCAGCGAGTGGTCGGGCGGTACGATTCTCGACCCGGCCAATGGCAAGACGTACAAGTCCAAGGCGAAGATGCTCGATGCCAACCGCATCGGGGTCTCGGGTTGCATTGCCTTCATCTGCCGCGAGCAGGTCTGGCAACGCGAGTGACCTTTGAGGAAATCGTTCGAAGAACGGGCCCGGCACTGCCGGGCCTTTTTCGTTTCCGACCCTGAGCCCGGCAAGCGTCGGGCGACTCTCGGACCGCATGCGATAATCCCGCCCCGCCCGCTCCAAAGCCCCGCCCCATGTCGCGCACCCTGCTCGTCACCACCGCCCTGCCCTACGCCAACGGGCCGCTGCATCTCGGCCATCTGGTCGGCTACATCCAGGCCGACATCTGGGTGCGGGCGCGGCGCATGGACGGGGACACGGCGCGATTCGTCTGCGCCGACGATACGCACGGCACGCCAATCATGCTGGCGGCCGAGAAGGCCGGCGCGACGCCGGAAGACTTCATCGCCGGCATCCAGGCCGGGCACGAGCGCGACTTCGCGGCGTTCGGCGTCGATTTCGATCATTACGACTCGACCAATTCGCCGGGCAACCGCGAGATGGTCGAGACCATCTACGCGCGCCTCGACGCGGGCGGGCACATCGCGCGTCGCGATGTCGCGCAGCTGTTCGACCCGGTGCGCGGCATGTTCCTGCCCGACCGTTACGTCAAGGGCACCTGTCCGAAATGCGGCACGCCGGACCAGTACGGCGACAACTGCGAGCACTGCGGCGCGACCTATTCGCCGAGCGATCTGATCGATCCGGTGTCGGTGGTCAGTGGTGCGACGCCGGAAGTCCGCGAGTCGGAGCACTTTTTCTTCGAGCTCGGCCACTTCGAAGCGTTCCTGCGCGAGTGGCTGGCCGGGGATGTCGCCGTGTCCGGCGTCAAGGCCAAGCTGGCCGAGTGGCTCGATGGCGATGGCGGCCTGCGCGCATGGGACATTTCGCGCGATGCGCCCTACTTCGGTTTCGAGATTCCCGGGCATCCGGGCAAGTTCTTCTACGTCTGGCTCGACGCGCCGATCGGATACCTGAGCAGCTTCAAGGCGCTGTGCGCGCGCGAAGGGCTCGACTTCGATGCCTGGCTGTCGCCCGACACCGGCGCGGAGCTGCACCACTTCATCGGCAAGGACATCGTCAACTTCCACGGCCTGTTCTGGCCGGCGATGCTGCACGGTGCCGGCCTGCGCGCGCCGACGCGTCTGCACGTCAACGGCTATCTGACCGTCGACGGCGCGAAGATGTCGAAGTCGCGCGGCACCTTCGTCATGGCGCGCACGTATCTGGATCAGGGCCTGGATCCCGAGGCATTGCGCTACTACTTCGCGGCAAAATCCTCGGGTGGCGTCGACGATCTCGATCTCAACCTCGGTGATTTCATCGCGCGCGTGAACAGCGACGTCGTCGGCAAACTGGTGAACCTCGCCAGCCGCTGCGCCGGCTTCATCGGCAAGCGCTTCGAGGGCCGTCTCGCCGATGCATTGCCGGAGCCCGATACCTACGCGCGCTTCGTCGACGCACTCGCACCGATCCGCGAGTCGTATGCGCGCAACGAACCGGCCAGCGTGCTGCGCCAGGTGATGGCGCTGGCCGACGAGGCCAACCGCTACATCGACGAACGCAAACCATGGGTGATCGCCAAGCAGGACGGCGCCGATTCCGAACTGCAGGCCGTCTGCACGCAGGGGCTGAACCTGTTCCGCGTGCTGGCGACCGCCTTGCGCCCGGTGCTGCCGCGCGTGGCGCGCGATGTCGATGATTTCTTCGACGCGCCGGCACCGACGTGGTCCGCGCTCGACGCCCCGCTGCTCGGCCACGTCATCCAGCCGTACGCTCCGCTCTTCACCCGAATCGACTCCAAGCAGATCGACGCCATGACCGACGCCTCCAAGGACACGCTCGCCGCTGCGCCGGCCGCCCCTGCCACCGCAAAGAAGCCGGTGGAGGCAGCGCCTGCGGCATCTGCGAAGACGGCGGATTCCGACGCGCCGTCCCACATCACGATCGACGACTTCGCCAAGCTCGACCTGCGCATCGGCAAGGTCGTCGCCTGTGATTTCGTCGAAGGTTCGGACAAGCTGCTGCGCTTCGAACTCGACGCCGGCGATCTCGGCATGCGCCAGATCTTCTCCGGCATCCGCGCCAGCTACGGCGCGCCGGAACAGCTCGTCGGCCGTAACGTCGTGTTCATCGCCAATCTCGCGCCGCGCAAGATGCGCTTCGGTTTGAGCGAAGGCATGATCCTGTCGGCCGGCTTCGACGGCGGCGCGCTCGCGCTGCTCGACGCCGACGCCACCGCGCAGCCGGGGATGCCGGTGCGCTGATCCGCTGCTCTGTCGCAATACGCGCATCGTCGACACGCATGCCAGCTCCGCTCGTCGAACGCCTCGACCGCCTCCTGCCGCAGACCCAATGCGGCCAGTGCGGCTTCACCGGATGCCGCCCTTATGCCGAGGCGATGGCGTCGGGCGACGCGGACGTCGATCGCTGTCCGCCCGGAGGCGATGCGGGCGCCCGCATGCTCGCGCGCGCGCTCGACACTGCAGCGCTGCCCTTCGACCGCACGCGCGGCGCGCACCATGACGTGCCTCCCGTCGCGTTCGTCATCGAAGCCGACTGCATCGGCTGCACCAAGTGCATCCAGGCCTGCCCGGTCGATGCGATCGTCGGCGGCTCGAAGCTGATGCACACCGTGCTCGTCGACGCCTGCACCGGTTGCGAGCTGTGCGTGCCCGCATGTCCGGTGGACTGCATCGAGATGGTCGCCGCCTAGCCGGCCTCAGTCGACCGGTGCCGGCTCGGCCGCCGGGACTGCTGTGCCCGCAGGCGTCGTGGCTGTCGGCGCACAGGTCGAGCACACGCGTTCCACCGTGTATCCCTTCGCGGCCAGCTTGCCCACCACGCCGTCCGGTCCGATCAGGTGCAGCGCACCGACGACGACGAGGATGTCGCCCGGCTGCTGCAGCATCTGCTCGAGCTTGGGCAGCCAGGCATCGTTGCGTTCGGTATTGATGCGCGCGTACAGCGCGGGGAAACGCGCCGACATCTCCACGCCCATGTCCTGCCACAGGCGGTCCGCGTCGCCGGCGCGCCAGGTGTCGTGCAGCTTGCGGATCGAATCGGGACCGGCGCCGGCCTGGTCGAGCGCGTCCTGCAGCATCTCCGCCTGTTCCAGACGCCCCATGCCGTCGAGGAATCCGATCTGCTGCGCCGCGGACTCCAGGCCGGCGGTCGGCGTGGCGGCAGCCTGCGCCTGGCGCGCGAGCTGCGCATCCATGCCCAGCTGTGCCTGCAACCCGTAACGGCCGAGCTCGGTCGTGGTCACCATCAGCGAGACGAACCACGGTTCGAACAACTGCAGGCTCGACGCGCCGCCCGCCGCCTTCAACGCATCCGCATTCGCCGCCGCCCAGATGCGGAGCGCTTCCGCCGTCTGCGGCGGCAACTCGTCGTCGAGCCGGCTGCCGTCGGTCCGCAGACCGGCCTGCATCATCTGCAGACCGAGCGTGGGCGAATGCAGTTCTTCGGGCGCGAGTTCGAACACCACTTCGCCTGCACCCGAGACCACGGCGGCCACATCCTGCGACAACGGATAATCGTCGGGCGTGAGGAAATGGAACGAGCCCAGCAGATACAGCGCGCCATGTTCGCCGCTGACACGCCACAGCAGCGGCACCGGGGCGGGCGCGAGCGCGCCGTAGCCGATCGCCGGCGAGATCTGCGCGCCATCGGCGGGCAGGATCGCCGGCGAGGTCAATGTGGCGGGCGCTTCCAGCGGCGGGTCGGCGTGGACGGCGCCGCCCGCGAACAAACCGGTGATCAGTACGGCGGTACGAAGGAAACGGAACGACACGAGTCGACGCATGCGGAAGCGGTCCTAGTCGAGAAACGGGGTCATGCGATCGCCGGCTTGCGATAGGCCTTTTCGCCCGCCGGCACGGCGAGATCGAGGCGGTTGTTGGCTGGCGGCAGCGGACAGGTCGCGTAGGCGGTGAACGCGCACGGCGGGTTGTAGGCGCGGTTGAAGTCGAGGCGCAGTCGGCCGTCGGCACCCGGCGCGGGCGCATCGAGATAGCGGCCGGCGCTGTAGCTGCCATGGCCGCTGGTGCGGTCGGCAAAGATCAGGAACAGCGTGCCGTCGCCACCGTCGAGTGCGTCCAGCGTGTAGCGCGTGCCTTCGCGCTCGAATGCCACCTGTCCCGGCGTCGGTGTGTCCTCGACCATGCCCAGGATATTGGCGATCGGCAGCGTCGCACCCGCGGCGGCCGGTGCGAACGTGGCCTCGACCTGCCAGTCGCGCGCGGTAGGCCAGTACTCGATGCCACCGAAACGCAGTCGCGAGGGCGCATCTTCATGCCGCGCACGCACGAAGGCGCTGCCACCGCGCTCGATGACCGAGAGCGCGCCCTTGCCGTCGTCGAAGCCGAGCGTGCCGGGCGTCGTGTCGGCATCGCTGCGCAGGCGCACGCGGCCGCGCACCGGCTGGCCGTCAAGCGTCACGGCGACGCCGCGCTCGGGCGTGAACCAGTACGCGCCGTCGCCGGACTGCAGCAGCCCGAGCTTCTCCGGGCCCATCGCCAACCGGATGCCGCTGCGCGCGCCGCTGCCGATGAAGTGCGACTTGAGTTCGATCCGATGCAGTCCGATCAGGCTGGTCCAGCCGTCGGGGGCGACCAGTCGCGCCTGTCGCTGCTCCTGCCAGCTGCGCGTTTCCGCCGCGAATGCGGCGTCGAGCCTTGCCGCCTCGGCACGTGCATACGGATCCTCGTTGTCGGCGGTCTCGCCGCAGGCGACGAGCAGCGCCACCAGTCCGATCGTCAAGCAGTGGCGCCAATGCGGCATGTCAGCGTCCTCGCAGGAACCAGCGGTCGATCTCGGCGAGCGGAAAATGCGCCCACGTCGGACGGCCATGATTGCACTGGCCGGAGCGTTCGGTCGCCTCCATCTGGCGCAACAGGGCGTTCATCTCGTGCAGCGTCAGGCGCCGGTTGGCGCGCACCGCGCCATGGCAGGCCATCGTCGACAACAGTTCGTCGCGCGCCGAACGCACGCGCAGGCTTTCGCCGTGCTCACGCAGGTCGGCCAGCACGTCGCGCAGCAGCGCCTCGGTGTCGCCATGCGCGAGCAACGCCGGAACACCGCGCAGCATCAGCGACTGCGGCCCGGTGCGCGTGACCTCGAAGCCGAGTTCGGCGAGCGTCGCCGATTCGGCCTCGGCCACATCGGCCTCGCGTTCGGACACCGCCACGGTCTGCGGCACCAGCAGCGGCTGCGTGCGCACGCCCTCGCCATCGTGCGCGGTCTTGAGCTTCTCGTAGCCGATGCGCTCGTGCGCGGCGTGCATGTCGACGACGATCATGCCGTCGGCGGCCTGGCTGAGGATGTAGATGCCGTGCAATTGCGCGACCGCATACCCGAGCGGTGGCACCAGCGCGCCGGCATCGTCCACGGCCGCATCCGGCGGCGACATCGGCGGCGGCGCGAAGGCGTCGTGGTGCCCGGCAGCCTGCGCCGGCGGCGCGCCGTACAACGCGGCATAGCCCGCGCGCGCCTCGTCGACGCGCAAGGCCAGATGCGGCTGCGGCATCGATCGCGACCAGGCCGGCATCGACGGCGACGCCGGCGATGCGGTGAATGCATCCGACGGCGACGCAGCCGCGAGTTCGCCCGCCTGCCCGGCGCGTGTATCGGCCAGCGCCTCGTGCAGCGTGCGATAGACGAAATCGTGGATCAGGCGCGCATCGCGGAATCGCACTTCGTGCTTGGCCGGGTGCACGTTGACGTCGACGCGGGTCGGGTCGAGTTCGAGGAACAGCACATAGGCCGGCTGACGACCGTGATACATCACATCGGCGAAGGCCTGCTTCACCGCATGCGCCACACTGCGGTCACGCACCGCGCGACCGTTGACGTAGAGATACTGCTGGTCGGCGCTGGCGCGCGAGTACGACGGTTTCGCGATCCAGCCGTGCAGACGCAGACCTGCGGCAGCATGTTCGACGCGCAGCGCGGCATCGGCGAACTCGCGGCCCAGGGTTTCGACCAGACGCGCGCCGGAGAACAGATCCTCGTCGCCCTTGTAGCGCCGCGACGGCTTGCCGTTGTGACTGACGCGCAGCTCGACGTCCGGTCGCACCAGCGCCAGCGCGCGCAGCCATTCCTCGATGTGGCCGAGCTCGGTGCGCTCGGCGCGCAGGAACTTGCGTCGCGCCGGCACGTTGTAGAACAGGTCGCGCACTTCGACGGTCGTGCCACGCGGGTGCGGCTTGGGCGCGACGATACCGACGCGCCCGCCATCCACATCCAGCACCGAGCCGTGCGCATCGTCCTCGCGGCGCGAGGCCAGCGAGAACCGGCTCACCGATGCGATCGACGGCAAGGCTTCGCCGCGGAAGCCGAGCGTGGCGACGGCTTCCAGGTCATCGAGCGAGCCGATCTTGCTGGTGGCATGCCGGGAAACCGCGAGCGGCAGTTCTTCCGGCGGAATACCGCTGCCGTCGTCGCGGATGCGGATCAGGCGGACGCCACCCTCTTCCAGATCGATGTCGACGCGCAGCGCGCCGGCGTCGAGCGCGTTCTCGACGAGTTCCTTGACCACGGACGCGGGCCGTTCGACCACCTCGCCGGCGGCGATCTGGTTGACGAGGATGTCGGGCAGCTGGCGGATCGGCACGTGGGCATCGGCGACGCGGGCGCGTCGCGGCAGGAATCAGTGCTGATGATACCGGCTCGCATGAAGCCTGGCCGGTGGTGTCAGGGGCTGCCGCCCGAACCGTTGGCCGCCGAGGCGGCCGCGCGCGCGGCATACAGCGTGCCCGGCGGCGGCTGCGCGGTGAAGTACGTGTTGATGCCGTTGAGCACCGCGGTCGCCAGACGCCGCTGGTGCGCCGGATCGAGCAGACGGCGCTCTTCCTCGGGATTGGAGATGAAGCCGGTTTCGACCAGCATCGCGGGCATGTCGGCGTTGCGCAGCACCGAGAAGTTCGCGTACTCGACGTTCGACTTGTGCGTCTTGCCCACGTGGCGCAGGCCGGCCAGCACGTGCGTGGCCGCGTCCTGCGAGGCGCGCATGTGGCCGCTCTGGGCCATTTCCAGCAGCACGTTCGACAGCGTGTCGCGCGACAGCGACACACCGCCGACCAGGTCGGCGCTGTTCTCGCGGTCCGCCAGCCAGCGCGCCTGCTGCGAGGATGCGCCGCGCGTGGACAGCGTGTAGACCGACGAGCCGTAGGCCGCCCGGTTGTGCGCCGCGTCGGCGTGGATCGAGACGAACATGTCGGCCTTGGCGCGCCGCGCGCGCAGCGCACGCTGCGGCAGCTCGATGAAACTGTCGTTCTCACGCACCAGATGCGCGCGCATGCCCGGCGTGGCATTGATCTGGCGCGCCAGCTCGCGGGCGATCGCCAGGACGACGTTCTTCTCGTGCGTGCCGGCTGGCCCGATCGCACCGGGATCTCGGCCACCGTGGCCGGGGTCGATGGCGATCACCAGCGGACGCATGCCCGGCCCGATCGCGGCCGGCATGGGCACCTGCTGCGCGGGCGTGACTTCGCGCTGCGCGGGCGGCGGCGCGACCGGCGTCGGTGCAGGCGTCGACGCCTGCGCGTCCGGCGCGGCGACCGGCGGTGTCGGCGACGTCGGGGCAGTGCCCATGCTCGAAATCAGGCGCGAAGTCGCATCGTTGGACGCGACGGCGGGATTGGGTAGCGGTGCGGTCGGCGCCGCGGCCGATGCGCCTGCGGTATTGCCCGCGGCGATCCGTGCGATCGGATCGCCGGCTGCATCGCCGGGCCACTCGATGACCAGCGTCGCGCCGTCGGGACCGTCCTCGATCCGCGGCGGCATGGCCTTCACCGACGAGGCGAGGTCGAACACGATGCGGGTGGTGCCGGCGACCGGCTGACCGCTGCGCACCGCGGTGATGACACCGCCGCCGGCCGGCAGCGCCCCGCCACGCAGACGCGTGCCGGGGAAATCGACGACCAGCCGGGCGGGATTGGCGAGCGAAATGAGGGTGTATTCGGCGCGCGTGTCGAGCTTGAGCTCGGCGCGGGTGCCGGTGGCGCCGGCGCGGACATCCACCCCGCGCAGCTCTGCGCCGTAGGCGAAATTCCAGCACAGCGCGGCGACCAGGGCGATCGCCAGCACGGCCTGAGACAGGTTGATCCCCCGGATGCGCATGGCGACAAGTCAATCACCGCACCCGGAACAATGCAAGCCGTTTTTCCTTACGAATCCGGGGCCTGCGCGCCTTTCCTATGGTTTCGGTTCAGGAAGCGATGACAAACGCGGATCGCTTTCCACCGCGGCCAGCCAGTCCGCACCGATGGCGCCCCCGGCGACCAGCGCCGCCGAACGCCCGATACCGTCGATCGCCAGCGCGATCTGCAGGTGCGGCGCCGGCAGTGCGCCCGCGCCACGTTCGGGCCATTCGACCAGCCACAGCGCCGCGGCGATGTCGTCGAGGCCGAGGAAATCGAGTTCGCCGGCATCGCCGATCCGGTAGAGATCGAGGTGCAGCGCCTCGCCACCGTCGACGGGATACCGCTCGACGAGCGTGTAGGTCGGGCTGCGGACCGTGCCGGTCACGCCGAGCGCGCGCAGCCATGCGCGCGCGAGCGTGGACTTGCCCGCGCCCAGATCGCCCAGCAGGTGCACCACCGCGCCGTTCGGCTGATGCGCGGCGAGCACCTGGGCCAGCAGTTGTGTCGCGGCCTCGTCGGGAAGATGCCAGCGGCTCATGCGTGTGCTCCGGGATTCGCGCAGGCGCGCAGGATGTCGATGAGATCGCCCGGCAGCAGGCCGCGTTCGCCGCCCTGCGCGGCCGCGCGGTCGCCCGCCACTGCATGCAGCAGGGCGGCGCAGACCGCCGCGTCTTCCGCGCCGTGACCCTGCGCGCGCAGTGCGGCGATGATGCCGGTCAGCACGTCGCCCATGCCGCCGGTCGCCATGCCGGGATTGCCCGCATCGATCAGCCACGGCACGCCGCCGGGCGCACAGACCAGACTGCCGGCGCCCTTGAGCACGACCACCGCGTTCCAGCGTGCGGCCAGTGCACGCACCGCGGCAGGGCGGTCGCGCTGGATGTCGGCGGTGTCCACACCGAGCAGGCGCGCGGCTTCGCCCGGATGCGGTGTCAGGACGACGCCTGCAGGCAAGGTGCGCGGCCGCGCGGCGAGCAGGTTCAGCGCGTCGGCATCGAGCACCAGCGGCCGATCGTTCGCAGTCGCCGCATCGAGGGTCTCTTCGAACAGGGTGTGACCCCAGGCGCCCCGCCCCAGGCCCGGGCCCAGCGCGACGACGTCGGCGGCTTCGAACGCGCCTGCCAGCGCCGAGACGTTGTCGGTACGACGGACCATCGCCTCGGGCCAGCGCGCGAGCAGCGGCGCGACGTGCGCGCCTTGCGTGGCCACCTCGACCAGTCCGGCACCCGCGCGCAGGGCGGCACCTGCCGCGAGCAGCACGGCACCGCCCGTGCTGTGATCGCCGCCGATGCACAGCACGCGGCCGTGTCGGCCCTTGTGCGCGTTGCGGCGGCGCGGCTTCAGCCAGTGCGCGAGATCGTGCGTGTCCACGCGACGCGCGGCGGGTCGCGCATCCGTGACGCACGTCCGGGCGATGCCGAGCGTGTCCAGCGACAACGCACCGGCGTGGTCGGGGCCATCGCCGGTGCGCAATCCGAGCTGCGGCGCGAGGAACTGCAGTGTGCGGGTGGCGACCACCGCGGCACCGGCCACGCTGCCGCGATCGGCCGACAGTCCGCTGGGCGTGTCGAGTGCCAGGACGGGCGCGCCATGGCCACTGATCGCCTCGATCAACGCCGTGGTTGCGTCATCCGGCGCGCGCGACAGACCGATGCCGAACAGCGCGTCGATGACGAGATCCGCGGCCGGCAATGCGCCGTCGAAATGCACGATGCGACCGCCGGCGGTTTCAAATGCAGCGCACATTGCCTGCGCCGCCTCCGTCCGCGGCGCCTGCGACTCGAGTCGTACGACACGCACGTCCATTCCAGCCTGCAGCGCCTGCAAGGCCAGTACGTAACCATCGCCCCCGTTGTTGCCGGGCCCGCAGACGACCGCGATGCGGCGTGCATCCGGCCAACAGCGGCGTGCCATCTGCCAACCGGCGCGCCCTGCGCGCTGCATCAGGATTGCGGGATCGGCCTGACCGGCGAGCGCCGACGCTTCGATCGCCCGCAGCGCGGCCGTGTCGTACAGCGGGTCACCCGGCAGGGCCATGGCACAGGGTTCACTCATCGCGCGGATTCTATACTTCGCGCATCGTGAAGCCGTCCGTCGCCACCGCCGTTTCCGCCGATGCGGCACCCGCCGCCCTCGCCGCGCGCATCAAGGCGATCGCGGGCGAGATGGGGTTCCAGCGCTGCGGCATCGCGGGCATCGATCTGCGCGAAGACGAAGCGCATCTGCGCGACTGGTTGGCCGAAGGGCTGTACGGGACCATGGACTGGATGGCCCGTCACGGCGACATGCGTGCGCGGCCGGCGGAACTGCTGCCGGGCACGGTGCGCGTCATCTCGGTGGGGCTCGACTACGGCCGCAACGACGACGACAGCGCCTGGGACACGCTCGCCGACGGCAGCCGCGCCTACGTGGCTCGCTATGCGCTGGGCCGCGACTATCACAAGCTGATGCGCAACCGGTTGCAGAAGTTCGCGCACCGCATCGCCGGGGAGATCGGGCCGTTCGGACATCGCGTGTTCGTCGACTCGGCACCGGTGCTCGAACGCGCGCTCGCACGCGATGCGGGCCTGGGCTGGATCGGCAAGCACACCTGCCTGATCGACAGGAACGGGGGGTCGTGGTTCTTCCTCGGCGAGATCTACGTCGACGTGGCGCTGCCGATCGACCCGCCGGCGACCGCCCACTGCGGCACCTGCGTGCGTTGCATCGACGTCTGCCCGACGCGCGCGATCGTCGCGCCGCACCGGCTCGATGCGCGCCGCTGCATCGCGTATCTGACGATCGAGCACGAAGGCGCGATCGACGCCTCGCTGCGCCCGCTGATCGGCAACCGCATCTTCGGCTGCGACGACTGCCAGCTGGTCTGTCCGTGGAACAAGTTCGCCAAGCGTACCGACGAGCCGGATTTCCGCGCGCGCAACGACCTCGACACCGCGTCGCTGGCCGACCTCTTCGCCTGGGACGAGGACGAGTTCCTGTCGCGTACCGAAGGCTCGCCGATCCGCCGCAGCGGACATCGCCGCTGGCTGCGCAATCTCGCGGTCGCGCTGGGCAATGCGCCGGGCACACCGGAGACCATTGCCGCCCTGCGCGCGCGCCGGCACAGCGGCGATGCGCTGGTCGACGAGCATGTGGAATGGGCGCTGGGGCTCCACGGCGTCGCGTAGCGCGGAGAAGCCGCTCCTTCCCCCGCTTGCGGGGGAAGGCCGGGATGGGGCAAACCCGAAGCTCCGGATGCAATGCATCGAGCGCGATTGCCCGGCCGCATTCTCACGAATGCCGGTGATGCCGCCATCGGACACATCGCCCCCACCCAACCCTCCCCCGCACGCGGGGGAGGGCTCCACGTTCGATCAGCGTCCGCGGCGCGCGCGGATCTCGTCGAGCACGGCGCGCGTGACCGGATCGGCAACGTCGACGCCGTCGCCCTGCACCGCCGGCAACAGCTCGCCGGCGATGCGCTTGCCCAGTTCGACGCCCCACTGGTCGAAGGCGTTGATGCCCCAGAGCACCGACTGCGCGTAAACACTGTGCTCGTAGAGCGCGATCAGCGCGCCGAGGCTGCGCGGATCGAGACGGTCGAGCAGCAGCAGCGTCGACGGACGGTTGCCCGGATACGACTTCTGCGGGTCTTCGGCCGAATAGCCGTTGGCCAGCGCTTCGGTCTGCGCGAGCAGGTTCGACAGCAGCGCGGCGTGGTTGTCGGCGTGCGGATGCGCGGGATTCACCACGCCGATGAAATCGGCCGGCACGGTCTGCGCGCCCTGGTGCAGCGCCTGGAAGAAGCTGTGCTGCGAGTTGGTACCCGGCCCGCCCCACAGCACCGGTACGGTGTCGAGGCCGACGGGCTCGCCCTCGGGCGTGACCGATTTGCCGAGGCTCTCCATCACCAGCTGCTGCAGATACGCCGGCAGCAGCGCGAGGCGCTCGTCGTAGGGCAGCACGGCGTGCGTGGCCAGACCCAGCGCGTTGCGGTTCCACACGCCTGCCAGGGCATGCAGCAGCGCAATGTTCTCGCCGACCGGGGCCTGCAGTGCATGCGCGTCCATCTCGGCGGCGCCGGCGAGCAGTGCCTCGAATCCGTCCATCCCGACCGCGAGTGCGATCGAGAACCCGACCGCCGACCACAGCGAATATCGCCCACCGACCCAGTCCCACATCGGCAGTACGCGCTCGGGCGCGACGCCGAAGGCCTCGGCGCGCGGCACGTTGGCGCTGACCGCGTACAGACGTTCGCTGCCGCCGAGCCAGTCGCGCACGACGGCGCCGTTGAGCAGGGTTTCCTGCGTGCCGAAGGTCTTGGAGACGAGGATCGCGGCGGTCTTTGCCGGATCGAGCTTCGCCAGACGGTGCTGCGCATCGCTGCCGTCGACGTTGGTCAGGAAGTGCACACGGAAACGACCGGTGCCGAAATCCTTCAACGCGTCGACGACCAGGCGCGGACCGAGATCCGAACCGCCGATGCCGACGTTGACGATGTCGGTGACGTCGGACGCCTCGAGCTGCGCGACCAGTTCGGCCATGCGCACGCGTGCTTCGGCCGCCTGCGCATGCGCGTCACGCGCGATCGCGGTCTGCGACAACGCCGAACGCAACGCGACGTGCAGCGCCGGACGGTTCTCGGAGGTGTTGACGGTCGCGCCATCGAACAGCGCGCGGAACGCCTGCGGCAACGCGGCCGAATCGCCGAGCGCGACCAGCGCGTCACGCGCATCACGGTCGAGCCGCTGGCGCGCGAAGCTGGCGTAGAGCCCGCCGATGCGCAGTGCGAAATCCTGCGGACGCGTGGCGTCCGCAGCGACGAGGTCGGCGATGCGCGCCGAATCGAGGCGACGCGCGTGCGGCGCCAGCGTACTTTCGATCCGCCGCGCCGCCGTCGTCATCAGGCAGCCTGCGCCGGGATGGATTCGTTGGTGTGGGTCATGCGGTTGTCGCGGTCCACGTACACCAGCTTGGGCTTGAACTTGGCCACTTCGGCCTCGTCCAGCGCGCCGTAGGCGCAGATGATGACCAGATCGCCCACGCCGGCCTTGTGCGCGGCCGCACCGTTGACCGAGATGATGCCGCTGCCCACTTCGGCGCGGATCGCGTAGGTCGCGAAGCGCTCGCCGTTGTTGATGTTGTAGATCTCGATGCGCTCGTACTCGCGGATGCCCGACAGGTCGAGCAGGCGGCCGTCGATCGCGCACGAGCCTTCGTAGTGCAGCTCGGCGTGGGTGACGGAGGCGCGGTGGATCTTGGCTTTCAGCAGGGTGAGTTGCATGGCAGGCACGGCCGGATCACGGCATCGGACAAAGCGGGAAACCCGCAGGAACCGCGAAGTATAGGGGCGCCCTGCCGCATCGCAACATCGCGCCGGAGCGTGGCTCGACGGGATTCAGCGCGCCGTCGGCGTCGCGTCGAGCCTGAATTCGAGGTTGTCGATCAGCCGCGTCGCACCCAGGCGCGCTGCGGCGAGCACGACGGCGGCCGACTGCCCCTCGACGAACGGCGCAAGGTCCGGGGCGCGGACTTCGACGTAGTCGACATCGAACCCGGTCTCGCGCAGCGCGGCGATGGCGCCGTCGGCCGCATCGGCCGCCGGCACGCCCTGCTGCATCGCATCGCGCAGGGCCCGCAATGCCGCGCTCAGTGCCGGGGCGCGGGCGCGCGCTTCGGCATCGAGATACTGGTTGCGCGAGCTCAGCGCCAGCCCGTCGGCATCGCGTGCGATCTCGACCGGCAACAGTTCGACCGGGAATGCGAGGTCGGCGACCAGATGCGCGATCACCGCCAGCTGCTGATAGTCCTTGCGGCCGAACGCGGCGACATCCGGCTGCACCTGGTTGAACAGCCGCGACACCACCGTGGCGACGCCGTCGAAATGGCCAGGGCGATGCGCACCGTCGAGCACTTCGGTGATGCCCGGCACGCGCACGGTCACCGTGTTGTGCAGACCCAGCGGGTACATCGCCTCGACCGACGGCATCCACAGCAGATCGCAGCCGGCGGCTTCGAGTCCGCGCGTGTCCGCGTCGGGCGTGCGCGGGTAGCGCGCGAAATCCTCGTTCGGCCCGAACTGGGTCGGATTGACGAATACGCTGGCAACGACGCGGTCCACGCGCTTTCGCACCGCCTCGACCAGCGAGAAGTGGCCCGCATGCAGGTTGCCCATCGTCGGCACCAGGCCGATGCGCAGGCCTGCGCGCTTCCACTCGGTAATCCGCGCACGCAGCGCAGGCAGGGTGTCGACGGTCTCGATCATCGGGGACTTCGTGCAGTGCAGCCGGCGCGTACGCTCAGCTGTAGGAATGTTCCGGGCCGGGGAAACTGCCGTCGCGCACCGCATCGACGTAGGCGCGCGCGGCGCCGGCGACCGAGCCGCCTTCGACGAGGAAATCACGGACGAACTTCGGTCGGCGATGGCCGCTGTCCAGGCCCAGCATGTCGTGCAGCACCAGCACCTGGCCGTCGCAGCCTGCGCCTGCGCCGATGCCGATCGTCGGCACCGGCGATGCCGCGGTGATCGCGGCGGCCAGCGCGGCCGGCACGCCTTCGAGCACAATCAGCGCAGCGCCGGCATCGGCGATCGCCAGCGCTTCGTCGCGCAGGGCCTGCGCGGCGGCGTCGCCGCGGCCCTGCACCTTGAAGCCGCCGAAGCGCAGCACCGACTGCGGCGTCAGGCCGAGGTGCGCGCAGACCGGAATCTCGCGCTCGACGAGGAAACGCGTGACTTGGAGCTTGTTGGCCGTCGCGCCTTCGAGCTTCACCATGCCGGCACCGGCCTGCAGCAGGCGTGTCGACGCGTCGAGCGCACGCTCGGGCGTCGCGTCGGCCTGGAACGGCAGGTCGGCGACGATCAGCGCGCGACGCACCGCGCGGGCGACGCAGGCGGTGTGATACGCGATGTCGTCGACCGTCACCGGCAAGGTGGACCCGTGGCCCTGCACGACCATGCCCAGCGAATCGCCGATCAGCAGCAGATCCACGCCAGCGGCGTCGAAGGTGCGGGCGAAACCGGCGTCGTATGCGGTCAGCATCGCGAGCTTGCGACCGGCGGCGCGGGCCTCGAACAGCGCGGGCACGGTGACCGGCGCGGAAGAAGAATTCGTCATCGCACTAGCCTAGCGCTTCGATGCCGGCGCGATCCACGGCCGCGAGCGCATCCGACGCAGCGCCGCGCCTGGGAATGACGATGTCTGCATCCAGTTCCAGCAGCGGCACGAGCGCGAATGCGCGCTGGTGCAGGCGCGGATGCGGAACGGTCAGTCCCGGCAGCGTGATCACCGCGTCGCCGTACAGCAGCAGGTCGAGGTCCAGCGTGCGCGGGCCCCAATGGTCGCCCGCATCGTCGGTACGCCGACGGCCGAATCCCAGTTCGATGCCCAGCAGTGCGTCGAGCAGATCCATCGGGGCCAGCGTGGTGTCGAGCACCGCGACCGCGTTGACGAAATCCGGCTGGTCGGTACGGCCCCAGGCCGGCGTGCAATACAGCGACGACAGGCGCATGCCGGTGGTGTGCGGCAGTACCGCAAGTCGCTCCGCGGCCTCGCGCAGCACCTGCGGCACGTCGCCGAGGTTGCCGCCGAGGCCGATGTACGCGCGCACGCTCATGCCTGTGCTCCGGTGCGCGCGGGCGTCATCAGCCGGCGCTCGACTGGGTGCGACGGCGGCGGCGACGGCGACGCGGTGCGCGCTCGTCATCGCCGTCCTCGTGTTCGCCGGGGTACAGGGCGATCGCGTTGTCGGGATCGCGCTGGGCTTCTTCCCAGAACGCGACGTCGGCCGCGTGCGCATTCGAGGCGTTCTGGCGCAGCACGAGGAAATCGAACGCGGCGCGGAAGCGCGGATGCGACAGGGTGCGCGTGACGCGCTTGCGCTGGCGCAGCGGGAAGCGCGCCTGCAGCAGCCAGATCTCCTGCATCGGCAGCGAGAAGCGGCGCGGCAGCGCGACGGTCGTGACCTGGTGCAGGGTGACGCGATCGGCCGCGCGGCGCTGCGCCTCGACCGGCTGCACGCCCTCGGCCTGCAGCTTCATCCAGACGCGGCAGAACGCCGGCCACAGCAGGGTCGCGAACAGGAATGCCGGCGACACCGGCTCACCCGCGGCGACACGCGCATCGGTCGATGCGAGTCCCGCGACGACCATCGCGCGCAGCGCGCCACTGCGATTGCTGGCCAGCGCGGCGGCCGACTCGGGAAACAGCGCCGACAGCAGGCCATGGCGCTCGAGCCCTTCGAAACTGGCGACCGCATGGCCCGACAGGAACAGCTTCAGGCACTCCTCGAACAGGCGCGCGGGCGCAGCTTCCGACAGCAGGTGCGCCAGGCGTGGGATCGGCTCGGCGGTACCGGGCTCGATCGCGAAGTCGAGCTTGGCCGCCAGGCGCACCGCGCGCAGCATGCGTACCGGATCCTCGCGATAGCGCGTGTCGGGATCGCCGATCAGGCGCATCACCCGGTTCTGCACGTCCTCGAAGCCGCCGACGTAGTCGCGCACCGAGAAATCGGCGATCGCGTAATACAGCGCGTTGGCGGTGAAGTCGCGGCGGACCGCGTCGTCCTCGATCGTGCCGTAGACGTTGTCGCGCAGCAGGCGGCCGCCGTCGTGGACCTCGCGGTCGCCACTGCCGTCGTCGACATTGGCGCGGAAGGTCGCGACCTCGATGATCTCGCGGCCGAACACCACATGCGCCAGGCGGAACCGGCGGCCGATCAGGCGGCAGTTGCGGAACAGCGCCTTGACCTGCTCGGGCGTAGCGTCGGTGGCGACGTCGAAGTCCTTGGGCGTCAGCCCGACCAGCACGTCGCGCACCGCGCCGCCGACGAGATACGCCTCGTGGCCGGCCTCGTGCAGGCGATACAGCACGCGCAACGCGTTCTGGCTGATCTGCCGCCGCGAGATGCTGTGCTGGTCGCGCGGAATGCTCCGCAGGCCGGCGGAAACGGGAGTTGGAACGGGAGCGGAATCGTTGTGCATCAAGACGGAAATTTTTCTCCGGCGGCCGTTGCGGCGCCAGCAAGCCTGCTATACTAGCAAGCTGCACACGTCCCCGACGCTTTGCAGGCCGGTCGTCCAACCGGTGCCGCTTGCGGCAACTTCCAGCTCCCTTCGTCTAGAGGCCCAGGACGTGGCCCTCTCAAGGCTAAAACACGGGTTCGAATCCCGTAGGGAGCGCCATTTTCAGCGAAAGCCCATGCCGGAAGGCGTGGGCTTTCTGCTTTGTGGCCGACCAAAAGTCCTGTCCACGGGCCGAGGTTTTCGCCCGGCCCCGTGTTCCATGCGCCTGACGCCTTGCCCCCACCCAACCCTCCCCCGCCTTACGGGGGAGGACTATGACCGCACGCCTCCGGACGTGCCCACGCCCGCCCGACAAACGAAATCGGAATCGAGAAGTTCGCAGCGGGGAACTCCGGGTGGTGGTCGCGCAGAGCGCGCCAGGGATGGCGCGCGCCCGAGTGAGGGCGGGTGAGCGCGGACGGCTCGCGTGGCATCGCCGCGCGACCGTGCGAGCGCCCGGCGCGCTGCGCTGGCCGGACCGCGAAGCGGCCCTGACCGAGGGAAAAGGCGACTGCCACCCGGCCACCCGGCAGGCCCTCGCGCCCTCGAAGGCAATGCATGACGCCGTGACCAGCACGACTCGCCTTGCAACGCGCTCCGCCCATCTGACAAGCACAACCCGCAAATGCGAACCCTTCGCACCGTGATCGAGGCGCTGCCTTAAACTGCAGCCCGCCGTCGCCCCACCCGATCCGAATCCATGCCTTTCGTCGTCACCGAAAACTGCATCAAGTGCAAGTACACCGACTGCGTCGAAGTCTGCCCGGTGGACTGCTTCCACGAAGGGCCGAACTTCCTCGTCATCGATCCGGACGAGTGCATCGACTGCACCCTGTGCGAGCCCGAGTGCCCGATCAACGCGATCTATCCCGAGGACGACGTGCCGGCCGGCCAAGAGGCCTTCGTCGCGCTCAATGCGGAACTGGCGAAGGCGTGGCCGGTCATCACGACCCGCAAGGACGCCCTGCCCGACGCCAAGGACTGGGAAGGCAAGACCGACAAGCTGCCGCTGCTGGAGCGCTGAGTCCACGCGCGATCCACGCGATCGCAGCGGCAACGAAAACGGGCGCCGAGGCGCCCGTTTTCATGTCGAGGGTCCGGCGCAACCGGACCGGTCGAACACCTACTGCGTGATCGCCGCGCGCAGCGATGCGATCAGGCGGGTCGGCGCATCGCCGGTCGCCGCGACGCCACGCGGATCCACCGCCGACACCGCCACGCCACCCTGCGCCGCCGCCACGCGCACCAGGAACTGGGCGCCGGCGTAGCTCACGTCGTAGGTGCCGAGCACCTGCGAACGGCTGTTGACGGTCACGCCTTCCATGCCGGCCAGCGCCTCACCGACCCGGTTGAACACCGCCTCGCGCTCACCGGTGGCGGCGAAGGACACGTTCGAATCGGTGGCGACCGGCGCGGTGCCCGAACGGGTCACCGACGTGCCGGCTTCCGGCAGCGCCATCGCGCCGGCGGTGGTCGGACGGTCGAGATCCGGCGGCACTTCCAGCGGACGGGTTTCCGGGCTCTGCGCGTACAGCGCGTTGTCCTTCTTGAACCAGCGGCAGCCACTGGTGCCCACGACCGCGACCGCGAGTGCGGCGATGGCGAGATAGCGCATGGAGGAACGGGTCGGACGCATCAAGAATCTCCTGGGGAAATCAGGCGGCGCGCGCACGGCTGGACGTTTCGAGGTCCGCCGCAAGACGCGCCGCATCGTCGGCCTGGGCGCTGTTCGCCTCGGCCAGTGTCGTCAGAGGCAGACGCAGGCCATGGCCGAAGCCCTGCCTGGCCAGCACCGCCTTGACGGGAATGGGGTTGGGTTCGATGCCACTGAAGCGGTGCAGCGGCTGCAGGCGCGCATCAAGCGCGTGGGCTGCATCCGCCTTGCCGCCGCGTGCGAGATCGCACAGCTGACGGAACGCGCCGGGCACGAGATTGGAGACCACCGAGATCACGCCGTCGGCGCCGGCGAGCATCGCCCGCGCCGCAGTCGGGTCGTCACCGCTGAGCACGGCGAAGGCGTCACTCTTCAGCGCCAGCAACGCCTGCATGCGTTCGACACCGTCATGCGCTTCCTTGATGCCGACGATGCGCGGGTGCGTCGCGAGTGCGGCGACGGTCTCGGCCTGCATGTCGGTCCCGGTGCGGCCGGGCACGTTGTAGAGCACGATCGGCAGTTCGCACGCATCGGCGACCGCGCGATAGTGCGCGACCAGGCCGGCCTGCGTCGGCCGCACGTACGGCGGCACCACGACCAGCGCCGCGTCGGCGCCCAGTTCGGCCAGGCGTCGCGTGGCGGCGATCGTCTTCGACGTCGCCGACATGCCGGTGCCCGCGAGCACGGGCACGCGCCCGGCGGCAATGGCCACTGCCGAGGTCACCAGCCATTCGTATTCATCGTCTTCCAGCGTCGCCGCTTCACCGGTCGACCCGGCCACGACCAGACCCTGGGTGCCGGCGGCGATCTGCGACTCGACCAGCCGTTTCCACGCCGCGCGATCGAGCGCACCGGTGGTATCGAAGGGCGTGGCGAGAGCGGTGATGCTGCCTGAGAGTCGCAAGATGAGGGTCCGATGGGCGGCCACACAGGGCCGCGGAAGAAGCGGAGGCGCCGGGAAACACGCGGGTTTGGCCCGGAAAAGCTGGCCGATGTTACTTGCGGCCACGAAGCGCGGGCAAGTATGCTGGCCGCCGCATCCGGCCCCGTCCGGACTGCGTTCATCCTCACAGTCGCCATCGACCCTCGCGGTCGACATGCCTTCCCGCCGCGGACGCCCCCTTGACCGATTCCGATACCGCAGCCCGGCCTTCGCCGAACGAGAATTACCTGCTGATCAACGCGTACACCACGCATCCGGCCTCGCCGTTGCTGTCGGTGTCGCGTCGCATTGCCGACAGCGGCTGCAATCTCGTCGACACGCGTCTGTCCACGGTAGGCCGCGACGTCTCGGTGACCGCGCTGGCCAACGGCCCGTGGGATGCGGTGGCCAAGCTCGAGGCGATGCTGGCGCGCCTGGAACGCGAGGAAGACCTCAAGCTGGTCTGGTACCGCACCGGGCCCAAGCCCGTGCAGTCGAACCTGCTGCCGTACGTGGTGGAAGTGGTCGCGGCCGACAAGGCCGGCATCCTGTTCCAGCTGGCCGACTTCTTCGACCGCCAGGGCATCACCATCGAAAGCCTGCACTCCTCGCGCTACCGTGCGATGCAGACCGGTGCGGACATGTTCTCGGCGCAGATCACCATCGGCATTCCCTCGAACATGCACATCGCCGCGCTGCGCGACGATTTCCTCGAGTTCTGCGACCACCTGAACCTCGACGCGATCATGGATCCGATGAAGTTCTGATTCCGATGCGCGCCGGCGCTTGCGAAAGACATACGGCGCGCGCATTGTGATGTCGTCAGTCGCACAGGAACCCCCGTTCGCAGCATGAGCGGAACCCGCAAGAAGCTCACCAAGGCCACCCTGACGCTGCCGCTGGCGCTGTCGGGGGGCGCGACGGCCACGCTGGCCGACTACGCCGGACGCTGGCTCGTCCTCTACTTCTACCCCAAGGATTCCACGCCCGGTTGCACGACCGAGGGCCTGGACTTCAACGCGCTGCTGCCGCAGTTCCAGGCGCTCGGCGCCGACGTGCTCGGTGTCTCGCGCGACTCGGTGAAGTCGCACGACAACTTCTGCGCCCGCCAGGGATTCGCGTTCCCGCTGGTGAGCGACGGCGACGAGGCGCTGTGCAAGGCCTTCGACGTGATCCGCGAGAAGAACATGTACGGCCGCACGGTGCTGGGCATCGAGCGCAGCACGTTCCTGATCGATCCCGAGGGCCGCATCGCGGCCGAGTGGCGCAAGCTCCGCGTGCCGGGCCATGCCCAGGCCGTGCTCGACGCACTGCAGGCTGCGCAGCCGCAGTGACCCGCGTTCCAGACCGTTCCGTCGCCGCCCCGGTCATCGGGTCACGGCGGCGCGACCGCGCGTGTGCGACAGCTGAGCTCCACCTCCGTCATCCCTCACCAACACGGAACGCCGACTGACGATGATGACCCAAGGCAAGCGCGTCTACGTTCTCGACACCAACGTGCTGATGCACGATCCCACCGCGCTGTTCAAGTTCGAGGAGCACGATGTCTACCTGCCGATGCAGGTGATCGAGGAGCTCGACAACGGCAAGAAAGGCACCAGCGAGGCCAGCCGCAACGCACGCCAGGTCAGCCGCTTCATCAACGAGCTGATCGAGGCGGCCGGCAGCGACCACATCGCCTCGGGCCTGCCGCTGGTGCGCCCCAACGGCCTGCAGCTGCGCGGTGCGCAGAGTGCCGGCAAGCTGCGTTTCCAGACCACCACGCCCAGCGAGGATCCGACCTCGTTCGGCGCCGTCGCACCCGACAACCGCATTCTCGGCGCGATTCTCGACCTGGTCCGCAGCGAGCCCGACTACCCGGTCGTGTTCGTCTCCAAGGACATCAATCTCCGCATCAAGGCGGCGATCGCCGGCATTCCCAACGAGGATTACGAGAACGATCGCGCGCTCGACGATTTCAGCCTGCTCTACACCGGCGCCACCGCCCTGCCCGCCGACTTCTGGTCGGTCCACGGCAAGGATCTGCGCTCGTGGACCGACAAGGGCCGCACCTACTACGAGCTGGCGGTCTCCGAGGACGACGACTGGTACGCCAACCAGTTCCTGTACCTGCCCGGCGACGAGGAATCCGAATTCCGCGTGACGAAGGTGGAAGACGGACGCGCGACGCTGCAGATCGTCGACGACTTCCGCCACACGCAGCACGCCGTGTGGGGCATCAACGCGCGCAACCGCGAACAGAATTTCGCGCTCAATGCGCTGATGGACCCCGAGGTCGATTTCGTCACCCTGCTCGGCACGGCCGGCACCGGCAAGACGCTGCTCGCGCTTGCCGCGGGCCTGGCGCAGACGATGGACCAGCAGCGCTACCGCGAGATCATCATGACCCGCGCGACGGTCAGCGTCGGCGAGGACATCGGCTTCCTGCCCGGCACCGAAGAGGAAAAGATGACCCCATGGATGGGCGCGCTGACCGACAACCTCGAAGTGCTCACGCACAACCAGGACGGCGGCAGCTGGGGCCGCGCGGCGACCAACGACCTGCTGGCCTCGCGCATCAAGATCCGCTCGATGAACTTCATGCGCGGGCGCACTTTCCTGTCGCGCTATCTGATCCTCGACGAGGCGCAGAACCTCACGCCGAAGCAGATGAAGACACTGGTCACCCGCGCCGGCCCAGGCACGAAGATCGTGTGTCTGGGCAATGTCGAGCAGATCGACACGCCCTATCTCACCGAGACGACCTCGGGCCTGACCTACGCGGTCGACCGCTTCAAGAACTGGGCGCACAGCGCCCACGTCACCCTGCGTCGCGGCGAGCGTTCGCGCCTGGCGGACTTCGCGTCCGAGGTGCTGTAAGCCACGGGCGACCCGTCGCGTGCTGCGACCGGCCGTCTGCCTTGCCTTCCCGGCTGTAGCACAATGCGCGGATGACCCAAGTCGCCGCGCCCCGTCCCCGCTCCGTCCTCACGATCGCCGGCTCCGATTCCGGTGGTGGCGCCGGTATCCAGGCCGATCTCAAGACGTTCGCCGCGCACGGCGTGCACGGCCTGTCCGCGCTCGCCGCACTGACCGCGCAGCACACGCGTGGTGTCACCGCAGTGCACGCGCCACCCATCGCATTCCTGCGCGCGCAGATCGATGCCTGCTTCGACGACTTCGATGTGCGCAGCGTCAAGATCGGCATGCTGGCGACGGCGGAGATCGTCGAGGCGGTGGCCGACGCGCTGGCGCTGCATCCGGACATTCCGGTGGTGCTGGATCCGGTGATGATCGCGACCTCGGGCGCCAAGCTGCTCGACGACGACGCGCTCGGCGCGTTGCGCACGCGCATGATTCCGCGCGCGCATGTGCTGACGCCGAACCTGCCCGAAGCCGAGCTGTTGCTGGGTCGCGACATTTCGGCAGGCGCCGATGCGGAAGACGCACTCGCCGCGCTGCGTGCACTCGGTGCGCATGGCGTACTGCTCAAGGGTGGTCATCTCGACGAAGGCGACGAGGTCGTCGACCGCTATGCCGACGCCGATGCGCAGTTCGCACACCGCGCGCCGCGGCTCGACATCGACGGCCACGGCACCGGCTGCACGCTGTCGTCGGCGATCGCCGCGCGACTGGCACTGGGCGACGACGCCGCAGCGGCGTGCCGCGCCGGCATCGCCTACGTGCATCGCGCGATGCGTGATGCCTATCGCCCCGGCCGCAGCGAGGTGAGCGTGCTCGGCCATCTCGGGCCGCTGGCATCGTGAGCCGAACGGCGGCGCGCATCGAGTCCATCGAGACCGGCGACGGCCATCGCTTCGAACTGATCGCGCGTTTGCCCGAGGTGCCAACCCGCCGACTGCTGTGGCTGCCGGCGATGGGCGTGCCGGCGAAGCACTACCTGCCGTTCGCCGAGGCGCTCGCCGGCCACGGCATCGCGGTGGCGCTGCATGAGTGGCGCGGCATCGGCTCGAGCAGTTTGCGGGCCGGCCGTAGGCAGGATTGGGGCTACCGCGAACTGCTGGCGGACATCGCGCGCAGCGAGGCCGCCCTCGATGCGATCGCCCCCGGCACGCCGCGCGTCATCGGCGGGCACAGCCTCGGCGGCCAGCTCGCCTGTTGCCATCTCGCGCTGCGCCCGGACGCTGCCGATGCGCTGTGGCTGGTCGCCAGTGGTGCCCCGTACTGGCGGGCATTTCCATCGCGCGTGCGTTACACACTGCCGCCGCTGTACCGCTTCATGGCCTGGCTGGCGCGCGCACGCGGCGTGTTGCCCGGGCGTCGGCTCGGCTTCGCCGGCAACGAGTCGCGCGGCGTGATCGCCGACTGGACGCGCAGCGGTTTGCGTGGGCGCTATGCCGCCGCCGGCATCGAGTCCGACCTCGATGCGGCGATGGCGGCGATCGAAGTGCCGGTACGCGCTGCCTGCCTCGAAGACGACTGGCTCGGCCCGCCGTCCTCGCTGCGCTTCCTGCTGTCGAAGCTGCGCAGCCGCGACGCATCGGTCGAGGTGTTCTCGGCAGATCGTCTGGGCGTCGCAGCCGACCATTTCGCGTGGATGCGACAGCCCGATGCGATCGCGTCGTGGCTCGCCGAGGTCCGGGGCTGACCGCGACCGTCCGCTACACTGCGACGATCGACCCACGAGCATTGTCCGCATGACCGCACCGCTGCCCGCCCGCGACGAGATCCGCATCGCCGTCATCGGTTTGGGATACGTCGGCCTGCCGCTGGCGGTCGCGTTCGGACGTCGGCATGAGACGCTGGGCTTCGACATCGACGCGGTCCGCGTCGAGGGACTGCAACGCGGCGACGACCACACGCGCGAACTGTCCCCCGACGAACTGCGTGCGGCGACGCGCCTGCGCTACAGCGCCGAGGCCGCCGATCTGGCGGGTTGCAACGTGCACATCGTCACCGTGCCGACGCCGGTCGATGCCTACAAGCGTCCCGACCTGTCCGCGCTGGAAGCGTCGAGCCGCGCCGTCGGTGCGTCACTGCAGCGCGGCGGCGTGGTGATCTTCGAATCGACGGTGTACCCGGGCGCCACCGAAGAAATCTGCGTGCCGATTCTCGAAGCGGTGTCGGGCCTGCGCTATCGCGAGGATTTCCACGTCGGCTACAGCCCCGAACGCATCAATCCGGGCGACAAGCAGCATCGGCTCGAGAACACGCTCAAGGTCACCGCAGGGTCCAGCGATGCGGCGGCGGAATTCGTCGACACGCTCTACCGCGACATCGTCGAGGCCGGCACGCATCGCGTGTCGAGCATCCGCGTGGCCGAAGCGGCCAAGGTCATCGAGAACACCCAGCGCGACGTCAACATCGCGCTGGTCAACGAGCTGGCGCTGATCTTCGACCGGCTGGGTATCGACACGCACGAAGTGCTCGAAGCGGCCGGGACGAAATGGAACTTCCTGCCGTTCCGCCCCGGCCTCGTCGGCGGGCACTGCATCGGCGTGGATCCGTATTACCTGACGCACAAGGCACAGGAGATCGGCTACCACCCCGAGGTCATCCTCGCCGGTCGGCGCATCAACGACAGCATGGGCCTGCACGTCGCCCAGCGCGTGGTGAAACTGATGCAGCAGCGCGGCATCCAGACCGCCGGTGCGCGCGTTCTGGTGCTGGGCCTGGCGTTCAAGGAGAACTGTCCGGACCTGCGCAACACGCGCGTGATCGACGTCGTGCGCGAGCTGCAGAGCTACAGCATCGAAGTCGACGTGCACGATCCCTGGGTTGCGCCGGCCTACGCGCAGCACGAGTACGGTCTGGCACCGATCGCCGCGCCGCAGGCGGGCACTTACGACGCCGTCGTGCTGGCGGTGGCGCACACGCAGTTCCGCGAACTCGGCGGCGATGGCCTGCGCGCCTTCGGCAAGCCGGGCGCGGTGCTGTTCGACGTCAAGGCGATCCTGCCGGCCGACGCGGTCGACGCGCGACTCTGAGCTGTCCAGCGACGCTGCGCGTCGTTGCCGCTGGCATGCCGGCGTCCCTCCGACCGCCAACGCTCAAGCTTCGCATCCCACGCGCGCGATCGAGATCTCCGACGGGGCTTTCGTGCGCGCGAGCGCGCTCCCATCCAAGGATCATCGGCGTGCCGCCGGCGCCCGACAGAACGCGTGTTCGCGGCGGGCAACGCGCGCGCTCCACCCCTGCACAAAACCTGCGGACACAAAAAAACCAGCGATCGCTCGCTGGTTGATCTGTTGTTCTGGCGCGCCCGGAAGGATTCGAACCTCCGACCCCCAAGTTCGTAGCCTGGTGCTCTATCCAACTGAGCTACGGGCGCCTTGAACAGAAGCGGAATTTTGCAGTAACACGTTTGCTTCGTCAACCACTTCGTGAGGATTTTTTCAGTGATTCCGCGAGGAAATCCGATCGAATCCAGAAGTGGCGGAGAGTGAGGGATTCGAACCCTCGATGGAGTTTTAAGCCCCATACTCCCTTAGCAGGGGAGCCCCTTCAGCCACTCGGGCAACTCTCCGAAGCATCGCGCCCAGCGCAGGCGCCGAACGCGGTGCGAAGGATACCGATTCAGCGCGTCTGCGGCAAATCTTCCTGCGCTTCGTTCGCATCGCCGCCTTCGCGGTGGATGCGCTGGTAGATCTCCTCGCGATGCACGGCGACGTCCTTCGGTGCGGTGATGCCGATGCGCACCTGGTTGCCCTTGACGCCAAGCACGGTGACCGAAACCTCGTCACCAATCATCAGCGTCTCGCCGACGCGGCGGGTCAGAATCAACATAACAATCTCCTGGGCCCGGAACGGCGCTTCCGTCACGGGTGTTGGCTGCAATTCGGACCGTTCTCGACCTTGGAAACCGATTACAGACCAGTTCTAGCCGTAAAGCATGTCCCCTGCCGCGCGGCCGGTCAACCGCGCACGGCCGGCGTTTAGCGCCCGCTTAGCCGAGGCGTTCGGACACCCACTGGCGGACTTCGCCGAGCGCGGCCACCAGCGCCGGGCCATCCTCGCCGCCGCCCTGGGCCATGTCCGGACGGCCACCGCCCTTGCCGCCGATGCGGCCGGCAACGTGCGACAGCAGTTCGCCGGCCTTGACCTTGCCCGTCGCGGCACCGCCGACGCCGGCAACGAGTGCGGCCTTGCCGTCGCTCGCGCCTGCCAGCAGCACGACGACGTCGCCGAGTTGCTGCTTGAGGCGATCGACCGCATCGCGCAGTGCCTTGGCATCGAGACCTTCGATGCGGGCTGCGACGAGCTTGATGCCGCCGATGTCGATCGCCGACGCGCCGAGGTCGGCAGTGGCGCCGCTGGCGGCCTTGGCCTTCAGCGATTCGAGCTCGCGCTCGAGCTGCTTCTGGCGATCGAGCAGCGCGCGCACGCGCTCGCCCACTTCACCGGACGTACCGCCGAGCAGCCCGGCGGCTTCGCGCATGCGCGCTTCGTCGCCGCGCACGTGGTCGAGGGCGGCCTGCCCGGTCAGCGCCTCGATGCGACGCACACCCGACGACACGCCCCCTTCGGACACCAGCTTGAACAGACCGATGCGGCCGGTGCGGTCGACGTGCGTGCCGCCGCACAGTTCGACCGACTCGCCCATGGTAACCACGCGCACGCGCTCGCCGTACTTCTCGCCGAACAGCGCCATCGCGCCGGAATCCAACGCGGCCTGCATGTCCATCTGCTGGATGGTCACCGGATGGTTCGCGCGGACTTCGACGTTGACGCGACGCTCGATCTCGGCGAGCTCCTCGCCGGTCACCGGCTGGAAATGCGAGAAGTCGAAACGCAGGCGTTCGGGCGCGACCAGCGAGCCCTTCTGCGCAACGTGCGTACCGAGCAGATCGCGCAGCGCGCCATGCAGCAGGTGCGTCGCGCTGTGGTTGAGCACGATGGTGCCGCGGCGCGCGGCGTCGATCGCACCGCGCACGCGGTCGCCGGTACGCAGCGTGCCTGCGGCCAGGCGGCCGACATGGCCATGGAACTGGCCGGCGAACTTCTGTGTGTCGTCGACGTCGAAACGGACCCCGCCCGCCTCCAGCACGCCGGTGTCGCCGACCTGGCCACCGGATTCGCCGTAGAACGGCGTGCGGTCGAGGATCACGACCGCGTCGTCGCCGGCGGCGATCTCCTCTACCGGACGACCGCCCCGCAGCAGCGCGACGACCTGCAGGTCGTCGGCGGCGTCGGCATCGTCACCGACGAACACCGTCGGCGAGAGCTTGGCGACCAGATCCGCCGGCAGCCCCGCGGTCGAAGCGAACTTGCCGGCTGCCCGCGCGGTCTCGCGCTGGCGCTGCATGGCCGCGTCGAAACCGGCGACGTCGACATCGAGGCCACGTTCGCGCGCGACGTCCTGGGTGAGGTCGAGCGGGAACCCGTAGGTGTCGTAGAGACGGAACGCGTCTTCGCCCGGAATCGCGCCGTTGCTGCGCGAGGCGACGTCGTCGAAGATCCGCATGCCGGCATCGAGCGTCTCGGCGAAGCGTTCTTCCTCGACCTTGAGCGCACGTGCGACCAGCTCGCGCTTCTCGCGCAGCTCGGGATAGGCATCGCCCATCACCGCGTCCAGCGTCTCGACCATCGCGCTGAAGAAGGGCTGGCGCACACCGAGCATCCAGCCGTGGCGCAGGGCGCGACGGATGATCCGGCGCAGCACGTAGCCGCGACCTTCATTGGACGGCAGCACGCCGTCGACGATCAGGAACGAACACGCGCGGATGTGATCGGCGATCACGCGCAGCGACTTGTTCTCCAGATCCTGCGTCCCGGTGAGTTCGGCGGCCTTGCCGATCAACGCCTGAAAGACGTCGATCTCGTAGTTGCTGTGCACGCCCTGCAGGATCGCCGCCAGACGCTCCAGGCCCATGCCGGTGTCGACGCACGGCGCCGGCAGCGGAATCAGCGTGCCGTCGGCCTGCTTGTCGAACTGCATGAAGACGAGATTCCAGATCTCGATGAAGCGGTCGCCGTCCTCGTCGGGCGAACCCGGCGGGCCGCCGAAGTGCGACGGGCCGTGGTCGTAGAAGATCTCGGTGCAGGGGCCGCAGGGGCCGGTGTCGGCCATCTGCCAGAAATTGTCCGAGGCGAATGGCGCACCCTTGTTGTCGCCGATGCGGACGATGCGGTCTTCCGGCACGCCGACCATGTCGCGCCACAGCGCGTAGGCCTCGTCGTCGGTGTGATAGACGGTGACCAGCAGGCGCTCGGCCGGCAGCTTCCAGACCTGCGTCAGCAGCTCCCAGGCCCAGGCGATGGCGTCCTTCTTGAAGTAGTCGCCGAACGACCAGTTGCCGAGCATCTCGAAGAAGGTGTGGTGCCGTGCGGTGTAGCCGACCTGGTCGAGATCGTTGTGCTTGCCGCCCGCGCGCAGGCAGCGCTGCACGTCGGCCGCGCGCACGTAGCTGCGCTTCTCGGCACCGAGGAACACGTCCTTGAACTGCACCATGCCCGAGTTGGTGAACAGCAGCGTCGGGTCGTTGCCGGGCACCAGGGGGGCCGACGGCACGATGGTGTGGCCCTTGCCCTTGAAGAATTCGATGAAGTCGCTGCGGATCTGGGCGGTGCTGGTGGGGGTCTGCGTGGTCATGGGCCTGGCGTGACGGACGTGCTGGAAGGGGCATGGACACCCCCGTCGCCGCACGTGCCCGCCATCGACGGGTGCCGGTCCGGAGTCGTGCCCAGAACCGCAAAGGGTAGCAGGCCGCCCGGGCGCCACGCGCGCCGGCGACAGGACTGCAGCGCGGCCGCTCAGTCGGTCCGCAGTGCCCGGACCGCGCCGTAGGCGGTCTCGGCGTCGAAGCCCCGGCGCAACAAGAAATCCACGGCCTTGCGTCGCAGGGCCGGATCGCCTGGAAACGCGGCCACGTCGTAGCGACGTTCGAGCAGATCGCGTGCGCGCTGCGGCCAGTCCGCCTCGCCGTCGCCGGCGAGCGCATCGAACGCGGCGGTGATCTGCGCGGTGGTCAGCCGGTGCGTCGAGAGCTCCGCCTCGATCCGCAGCGGCCCGTAGCCGGTCGATGCGCGGCTGCGGGCAAGGCTCGCGGCGAAGCGGCCATCGTCCTGCCAGCCGGCCTCGGTCATCCTGTCGACCGCCTCGATCGCGACATCCGGCTCGACGCCGCGCGCGGCGAGCTTGCGCAGCAGTTCGGGCCGGGAGTGCTCACGGCGCACCAGCAATGACAACGCCCGCTGCGCGGGCGTCATCTGGCGGCGCGGCTTCCTCGGTGGAGCCGGCGCGTCGTCCGGGGACGGCGCCAGTCCTGACGCCCTGCCCCAGGCCTCCGCTGCATCCGTCGATGCGGATCCGCCCGTGGACGGCTCCGCATCATCCGACGCGGACGCCGGCTCAGTCGGCGTCGTCTTCCGCATCGTCCCCGCCACCTGCGACCACCGTCGGCATCAGCCGCTCGCGGATACCCGCCTCGATGCGCGCGGCGACTTCCGGATTGTCCTTGAGATACTGGCGGGCGTTCTCCTTGCCCTGGCCGATGCGCTCGTCGCCGGCGCTGTACCAGGCACCGGCCTTCTCGACCAGCTTGGCCTCGACGCCCATGTCGATCAGCTCGCCTTCGCGGCTGATGCCTTCGCCGTAGAGAATTTCGGTGACGATCTGCTTGAACGGCGGCGCCAGCTTGTTCTTGACCACCTTGATGCGGGTCTGGTTGCCGATGATCTCGTCGCCCTTCTTGATCGCACCGATGCGGCGGATGTCGAGACGCACCGAGGCGTAGAACTTCAGCGCGTTGCCGCCGGTCGTGGTCTCGGGGCTCTGGCCCGGCATCATGATGCCGATCTTCATGCGCAGCTGGTTGATGAAGATCACCATGCAGTTGCTGCGCTTGATGTTGCCGGTCAGCTTGCGCAGCGCCTGGCTCATCAGGCGGGCCTGCAGGCCCGGCAACTGGTCGCCCATCTCGCCTTCGATTTCGGCCTTCGGCGTCAGCGCGGCGACCGAGTCGATGACCACCATGTCGACCGCGTTCGAGCGCACCAGCATGTCGGCGATCTCGAGCGCCTGCTCGCCGGTGTCGGGCTGGGACACCAGCAGGTCGTCGAGATTGACGCCCAGCTTGGTGGCATAGGTCGGGTCGAGCGCATGCTCGGCGTCGATGAAGGCCGCGGTGCCGCCGGCCTTCTGGCACTGGGCGATGGTCTGCAGCGTCAGCGTGGTCTTGCCGGAGGACTCGGGACCATAGATCTCGACCACGCGCCCCTTCGGCAGACCGCCGATACCGAGTGCGAGATCGAGCTGCAGCGAACCGGTGCCGATCACCTCGATGGCTTCGGCAGTGCCGTCGCCCATGCGCATCACCGAGCCCTTGCCGAACTGCTTCTCGATCTGCCCCAGGGCGGCCGACAGCGCACGCTTCTTGTTCTCGTCCATCGCGGTGGTCCTCGTCATTCGTGTTCCGATGTGGTGGAAGCATCCTCGCAGTCGCAGGTCGCACGGACTGCGACGCTGCATACGGGACGCAAAATTTAAGTCGGCCGATGCGCGGCGGTCAGCGGCGCGCCACGCGGATGCCCGTGGGAGAACACCGCGCGCGTCGTGCGCCGGGGCGGTACTGCGCTCAACGGTTCGGCCTGACCAGACCGCAGTAGAGACCTTCGATCGCGAAGTCTTGGTCGGGCAGCACTTCGATCGGGGCGTAGTCGGGATTGCGCGGCAACAGGCGGATGCGGTCCTTGCCGATCTTCAGCAGCTTGACCGTGATCGCATCATCGACACGCGCGACGACGATCTGCCCCGAGCGCGCGTCACGTGTGCGGTGCACGCCGATCAGGTCGCCCTCGAAGATGCCCTCGTCGCGCATCGAGTCGCCCTTGACCTTGAGCAGGTAGTCGGGCGACGGCGAGAACAGCACGCGATCGAGCACGAGGTAATCGTCCGACCCGATGTCCGCGCCGATCGGCGCGCCGGCGGCGACCTGGCCGAGCACCGGCAGGCGCAAGGCCTCGTCCGGCGTCGCGCCCAGGGCCAATGCGTGCTGCGGCGACTGCACCGGCACCCGCAGCCGGATGCCACGCGCCCGGCCCGGCACCCGTTCGATCGCGCCGGCAGCTTCCAGCGCATCGAGGTGGTACTGCGCCGCGCGCACACCGGCGAACCCGAAGGCGCGCGCGATTTCCGTCTGCGATGGAGGCATGCCTTCGGTGGCGATGCGCTCGCCGATCATGTCGAGAATGGCGCGCTGGGTCTGGGTCAGGTCCATGGTGAGTAGTATTACTACTCACGTGTGCCGTACGCAAGCGCCCGTTAGCTCAATGGAATGCCGTCAGCGCGGAATCGCCAGGTGCGCCGGTTCCAGCGCCTTGCCCGGCCCGCGTGGCGTCGTGGCGATGGCCGTATCGGCCGGCAGAGGCCCCGCCCCGTCTAGATGCGCGTCGACGCGATCGAGTGCGGCGTAGACGTAGGGCAGCAGCGGCACGTAACGCGCGGCGTAATCGGGGAGCGCGAGGAAACCGTCGAAATGCTGGGCGTGGGCCACCTGCCACAGGCGCACGTCGCGCCCGGCGGCCTGCGCCCAGCGGGCGTAGGGCACGCTGGTGAAGGCCATCGGGATCAGACCGTCGTCGGCGCCGTGCACGACCATGACCGGCAGGCCGCGGCGTGGCAGGCCCGCGCGCGTCTCGGCGATGCCGGCCTGCACGCGACGCGCGGACGCATCGTCGCCATCAACGAGCGCGCGCAGACACTGCAGGCCCGGCAACAGCGGATCCGCGCCGGCCATGCGGGTATCGACCAGGCCCACGCCTGCACCCGGCGGGATGCCGCTGCCGTCGCTCCACCAGATGGCGCGTTCGGGCGGCGTCGCCGCGCGCGGTGCGCCGTCGGCGCCCTGCGCCGCATAGCGGAAGCCGCAGGGATGTGCGTCGGCGTCGAAGCGCCCGTAGGCCGAGGCATACGTCGCCGCGATCGCGCGCCACAGATCGAAGCCGGTCGACAGGGCGCCGGCCCGCAATGCGCCATCGGTCCAGCCGCGCGCATGCATGGCCTCGCGCGCCGAACGGGCCTGTGCGGCGGAGTCGTTGCCCTCGATCAGGCCATCCGCGCGCAGGGCCGCGCAACGCGCCGTCCAGAGCGGGGCGACCTGCGCGGTCAACGGCGGCTGCGGCAGGTCGTCGAGCGCGAGCTGTGCGCACGGCATCAGCAGGGCCGCTTCGGTGGTGTAGTCGTAGAGCGTGCGCGCGCCCGGCGCGTCGGCATGGATGCTGGGCTCGCCGGCGACCACTGCGTCGAGCCAGTCGCCGTCGAGTTCGGCCGCACGCAGCACCGCGCCGCCGCCGTTGGAGATACCGACCGCGATGACGCGGGTGCTGGCGAAATCGAAGGGCGCGTCGTCGGGCCAGGCCTCGCCGAGCGCCTGCAGCGCGAACTCGGCGGCCTGGCGCACGTGGCGGCCCCAGTCAGCCTCGGGGTTGTCGCCCGAGTGCGCGTGCTTGAGCGCGACACCCTGCGACGTGCCGCCGGGTGCGAACACCGAGGTCGCGCGGTCGTCGGCGGGCGTGCCGTCGGCCGCGATGCCCAGGCCTGCGTCGGCATCGAAATAGTCGGTGCCTGCGCCCTTGTCGGTGTAGGCGACCGCGCAGCCCTTCGGCAGCCCCCAGGCACCGGCCACGGCGATCGCACCGTAGATGCCGCGCGAGCCCGAGGACGCGGTGACCACGACGCAGCGACGCGTGCGGTCGAAGTCGTCGGGCACCTGGACCAGGACGCGATGCGGTTGCGATGCACCCGGCACCGTTGCCAGCGCGTGAAACTCGCGGCCCGGCACGTTCGCCAGGCTGCCGTAGAGCGTGCCGTAGCCGCCGCCCGGCGCCAGATCGGCGATGCCGCGCCAGTTGGCCCACAGCGCACGCCGCCGCGCTTCGGCGGCGGTCGGTCGTTGTGGATCGGCGAACGTCGGCGGCGTCATCGCCTGCAGCCCGGCCAGGCCGAGGCCGGCGGTCAGCAGGTCGTCGCCCTCACGATGCAGGCTGGTGCGCTGGGCGGTGAACATCGTGGCGTGGTCTCCGCGCATCGAGGCAGGGTCGGCCCGCGTCGCCGTGCCGGCGCAGGCTGCGAGCGAGAGTGCGAGGGTGGCGAGGCACAGCGGCCGGATCATGCGCAGTCTGGTCATGCGGCCACCGTAGCAGCGCGCCCGCCGCGGGCCATCGTACTTTGGTACCAGCCGCGCGCCGCACCGGCGCTTGCTAAGGTGCGGCTGCATCCGCTGTGCCCGTTCTCCCATGCCCAAGCTGCTCATCGCCGACGACCACCCGCTGTTCCGCGCCGCCCTGCGCGGCGCGGCCGCCGATGCCGCGCCCGATGTGACCACGCGCGAGGCCGAGACGCTCGACGGCGTGCTGGAGCGGCTGGAGGACGAGGACGACATCGACCTGGTGCTGCTGGACCTGCACATGCCCGGCAACCACGGCCTGGCCGGACTGGCCGCGATCCGCGCGCAGTTCCCCGCCGTGGCGGTGGTGCTGGTGTCGGCGAACGAGGACCCGCTGGTGGTGCGGCGCGCGCTCGACCATGGCGTCGCCGGCTATATCCCCAAGAGCGCGGGACTGGACGATCTGCGCGAAGCGATCCGCGCCGTGCTCGACTGCGAACAGTGGTTGCCGCCGGCGCTACGCGGCGCCGTCGCACGTGCCCAGTCGACGCCCGAGGACACCGACCTCGCCGCGCGCCTGGCCAGCCTGACGCCGCAGCAGTTCCGGGTGCTCCGGCTGGTCGCCGAAGGCCTGCTCAACAAGCAGATCGCCGACCGCCTCGACGTGCAGGAACGCACGATCAAGGCGCACATGTCGGCGATCTTCGAAAAGCTCGGCGCGCGCAACCGCACCCACGCGGGTGTGATCCTGCGCGGGCTGGAGATCAGTGATCCCGCGCAGCGCGTGGCCGGCTGATCAGTCGCCGGCGGTCTGCCGGAGCGGCGGATTGATCCATTCGAGGGCGAGTCCACGACGTCGCGCTTCGCGCCCCACCCGGGCCACATAGGCACTGTCGGTGACGATGCGTGGCGGCGCCTCGTGGATGCGTGGCGCGGCGGGTGCCTGCGCCGTACGGGGCGACTGGCTGACGCACGCGGCGAGCGTGCAGGCGGACAGGACGGCTGCGGCACGGAGAACGGACAGCATGGCCTTGGCTCCGGTACGGGGATCCCGCATGGCGGGACCGGCCCTGCACGCGCTACACACCCGCCGCGTATCGACGGATCAGCCGCCGGTCGGCGTCTCTGCCGGAAGCCGACGGACGGCGCCGTTGCCGATCTCGCCCAGTTCGGCCAGTACCGATGTGGCATAGCAACCAGCCGGCAAGGTGAAGCCCAGTTGCAGCACGCCCGGCGCCAGCCACGTCCACTGCAGATCGCCGGGGCGCAACCGTGTCGCGCGGCGCTCTTGCGACAAACCGGCCGATTCGAGACCTGCTCGCAATGCGAGCGACTGCGCGTCATCGAGCGCGGCGGCTTCGCAGGCCGCTGCGGCGCCGGCGCTGCGCAGCATGCCGCGGCCCCACAGCGGTGCTGTGGGATGGATGTCCTGCGCGGTGACGCGTGCGGCGACTTCCGGACTGTCCGGCTCGGGTCCGAACAAGCTGCGGCTGCCGTCGAGCATCCAGACCTCGCCTTCGAGTCCGGTGTCCCAATCGCCGGCGCGCACGCGCGCCGCGAGCACGCGATTGAACAGCGCCGAGCGCGCGGCCGACAGCAGCATGGCGCGCTGCTCGCGATCGATGCGCCGGCGCGGCGCGGCGAACATGCGCAGGGCCTTGTCGACGTTGCCGCCGTCATGGCCGAAGCGTTGTTCGCCGAAGTAGTTCGGTACGCTCCTATCGGCGATCGTCTGCAGACGCATGTCGATCGCGGCCGCGTCGCCGACGACATCGCGCAGGGTCAGCACGAAACGGTTCCCGGCCAGCGCGCCGCGCGGCAGCTTGCGCGCGTGCCGCGCCTGCGCGAGCACGCGCAAGGACTGGTGCGCCCCGGCCCCCAGCGCTTCGAGCGCGGCGATGTCCGGCGCCTCGCGACCCGGCAACTGCACGGTGAAGCGCTGCGTGGTCAAGGCATGCCGGTCCTTGAGGCCGGCGTAGCCGACACTGCGCCCGTCCACGCCCGCCCACTGCGCCAGCAGGCGCGCGACGAAGGCGGTGTTCATGCCGCTCTTCTCGATCGTCAGCAGCAGATGTTCGCCCGCGCCGCTGGCCTCGAAGCCGTCGATCTCGTCGACGCGGAAATCCTCCGGGTGCTGCCGGATCGTCGCCGACAGCACCGGCGCGCCGTGCGCGGTGGGCATTTCGCTGGTCATGCGATCGGATCAGGCCGCGATACGGACCAGCAGGCAGGCCGCCTGCGCGGCGATGCCTTCGCCACGGCCGGTGAAGCCGAGCTTCTCGCTGGTGGTGGCCTTGACCGAAATACAGTCCAGCGCGATGCCCAGATCACCGGCGATCGCCTCGCGCATCGCCGGCGCATGCGGGCCGATCTTCGGCCGCTCGCAGATCACGGTGACGTCGGCATTGCCCACGCGCCAGCCGCGCTCGGCCAGCAGGGTATTGCAGTGGCGCAGCAGCGCACGGCTGTCGGCGCCCTTCCAGCGGTCGTCGGACGGCGGGAAATGCACGCCGATGTCGCCCAGCGCCAGCGCACCGAGCATCGCGTCGCACAGCGCGTGCAGGGCGACATCGCCGTCGCTGTGCGCGAGCACGCCATGCGTGTGCGCGATGCGCACGCCACCGATCATCACGTGATCGCCGTCGCCGAAGGCGTGGACGTCGAATCCCTGGCCGATACGGAAGGCGGGCGTGCTGGTCATGGCGATGTCGTGTTCGAAGCGGGCCGGCAGAGTGCCATGGCGGGAACGTGGGTGCCACGGCTCATGCGAAGCGACCGTTGGATGGGCAGCGCGCAGCGAAACCCGTCATTGCCGTCTGCAAGCGCATCGTGGAAGTCGGCGAAGACGCGCTATGAGCAAAGCGGCGGTCAGCCGCGAACGCCTCGCGATGGATGTCGCGGCGCGCGACCTGTCCTGTGACTGCAACTCAGCTGCGCTGCGACAGCTCGAACGCGAAGCGCGCGAGATCGGCCGGCGTGGTGACCTTGAAGTTGTCCTCGCGGCCCTCGACCAGCAGCGGACGCAGGCCCTGCCGCTCCATCGCCATCGCCTCGTCGGTCACGGCGATGCCGTCGGCATCGGCGGCTTCCAGCGCGCGACCCAGCTGCAGGCGGCGGAACAGTTGCGGCGTCAGCGCACGCCACAGGCGTTCGCGCGGCTCGGTGCCGTCGATGCCGCCGTCGTCGCCGGCCCGCTTGAGCGTGTCGCGCACCGGCGCGGCGAGGATCGCGCCGACCGGGTCCATGCGTCCGCGCTCGAGCAGCGCATCGAGATCGGCCGGATGCAGGTTCGGGCGCGCGGCGTCGTGCACCAGCACGAACTCGTCGGGGCGCACCGATTCGGGCAGCGCGTGCAGACCCGACAGGACCGAGGCCGCACGCGTCTCGCCGCCGGACGCGCGCAGCAGCGGCTTGCCGTGCAGCACGGCGTCGGGCAGCTCCGGCGCGTCGTCGATGCCGATCACCAGCACGACGCCGCCGATACCCGGATGACCGGCAAGCGCGTCGAGCGTATGGGCCAGCAGGCTGCGCCCGCCGACCTGGAGAAACTGCTTGGGCACGTCGCCGCCGAACCGCGTGCCACGGCCCGCCGCAGGCACGATCACCCAGACATTCAAGGCGTCGGCTCCGGCGCGTCATCCCGCAGCGGCTCCGGCGCGCTGTCCTGGCGCCGTTCCTGTGCACGCTGCTGCGCGTCGGGATCCATCGCGTGCTCGGCCGGCAGCGGCGCGATGCGCGCGTCGTCGACGACGCGGTAGAAGGTCTCGCCCGGCTTGATCATGCCCAGCTCGCCGCGCGCACGCTCCTCGATCGCGGCCTCGCCCGACTTCAGGTCGGCCACTTCGGCCGCAAGCGCAGCGTTGCGCTGCTCGAGGCCTTCGTTCTGCCGCGCCTGTGCTTCGACGCGGCTGCGCAATTCCTCGACCTGCTCGGTTCCACCGACGCCGAACCACAGCCGGTACTGCAGCCACGCGAGCAGCGTGGCGAGGACCAGCATCACGACCAGCAGGGCGCGCATGCGATGTGTGCCGCCGGACTCAGCGCTTCAGCGACACGAACGCATCGCGGCCGGCGTAGCGGGCGTTCGCGCCCAGCGCCTCTTCGATGCGCAGCAGCTGGTTGTACTTGGCGACGCGGTCGCTGCGGCACAGCGAACCGGTCTTGATCTGCGTGGCCGTGGTCGCGACCGCGATGTCGGCGATCGTGGTGTCCTCGGTCTCGCCCGAACGGTGCGAGACGACGGATGCGTAACCCGCGGCGTCGGCCATTGCGATCGCTTCCAGCGTCTCGGTCAGCGTGCCGATCTGGTTGACCTTGATCAGGATCGCGTTCGCAGTGTGCGAGTCGATGCCTTCCTTGAAGATCTTCGGGTTGGTGACGAACAGATCGTCGCCGACCAGCTGCACCTTGCTGCCGATGCGATCGGTCAGCTGCTTCCAGCCGGCCCAGTCGTCCTCGGCCATGCCGTCCTCGATCGTGACGATCGGGTACTGCGCGGCCCAGTCGGCGAGGAAGTCGACGAACTGCTCGCCGGTCAGGCGCTTGTTCTCGCCGACCAGGTGGTACTTGCCGTTGTCGTGGAACTCGCTGGACGCGACGTCGAGGCCCAGCAGCACGTCCTCACCCGCGGCGTAGCCGGCCTTGCCGATCGCCTCGAGGATCGTATCGAGCGCTTCGACGTTGCTGCGGAAGTCCGGCGCGAAGCCGCCCTCGTCGCCGACGGCCGTGCTCAGGCCGTGGCCCTTCAGCACCGACTTGAGCGCATGGAAGATTTCCGTGCCTGCGCGCAGCGATTCGGAGAAGCTCGAAAAGCCGACCGGCAGGACCATGAATTCCTGGAAGTCGACGTTGTTGTCGGCGTGGGCACCGCCGTTGATGATGTTCATCATCGGCACCGGGAGCACCGGCGCGCGGTCGCCGCCCAGCAGCTTCCAGAGCGGCATCTTCCTCGAGGCGGCCAGCGCGTGCGCGTTCGCCATCGACACGCCCAGCAGCGCATTCGCGCCCAAGCGGCCCTTGTTCTCGGTGCCGTCGAGATCGATCAGGCGCTTGTCGAGACCGGCCTGGTCGGCGGCGTCGAAGCCCTTGAGCGCATCGGCGATCGCGCCGTTGACGTTGCCGACCGCCTTCTGCACGCCCTTGCCCAGATAGCGGGTCTTGTCGCCGTCACGCAGCTCCACCGCCTCGCGGGCACCGGTCGATGCACCCGAGGGCACCATCGCGCGGCCGAAGCTGCCGTCTTCGAGCGTGACTTCGGCTTCGAGGGTCGGATTGCCGCGGGAATCGAGAATCTCGCGGGCGTGGATCTTGGCGATGGCGGTCATGGTCGGGTCTTGGTCTCGTCGGTTCGGGAATCGGGTGCAGGCGCGGCATCGTCCGCGCGCGGTTCGTGATCCAGCGGTGCGTTACGGGCGCTGCGGAAGGCCAGCACGATCGCCGCCGCGCACAGCGCGATGGCGAGCAGCCAGTGCCACCAGTCGCTCAAAGGTCGGCTTCCGCGAAGCCGGCGCGCTTGGTGACGGCGTCGAGTTCGAGCATGGTTTCCAGCAGCGCACGCATGCGGCCCAGCGGCCAGGCATTCGGGCCGTCGCTCAAGGCTTCTTCGGGCTTCGGGTGCGTTTCCATGAAGACACCCGACACGCCGACGGCGATCGCCGCACGCGCCAGCACCGGCACGAACTCGCGCTGGCCGCCGCTGGAGGTGCCCTGCCCGCCCGGCAGCTGGACCGAGTGGGTCGCGTCGAACACGACCGGGCACTGCGTCTGTCGCATCACCGCCAGCGAACGCATGTCGCTGACGAGGTTGTTGTAGCCGAAGCTCGCGCCGCGCTCGCAGACCATGATCTGGTCGTTGCCCGTGGACTTGGCCTTCTCGACCACGGGCTTCATGTCCCACGGGGAGAGGAACTGGCCCTTCTTGATGTTGACCGGCTTGCCGGCGCTGCAGACCTTCTTGATGAAGTCGGTCTGGCGCACGAGGAAGGCCGGGGTCTGCAGCACGTCGACGACCGAGGCGACCTCGTCCATCGGCGTGTACTCGTGCACGTCGGTCAGTACCGGCACGCCGAGCTGGCGCTTCACCTCGCTCAGCACGCGCAGGCCTTCTTCCATGCCCGGGCCACGGAAGCTGGTGCCCGAGGTGCGGTTGGCCTTGTCGAAGCTGGACTTGAAGATGAAGTTGATGCCGAGCGCGGAGGTGATCTCCTTCAGCTGGCCGGCGACGTCGAGCTGCAACTGCTCGCTCTCGATCACGCAGGGACCGGCGATCAGGAAAAACGGCTGGTCGAGACCGACCTCGAATCCACAGAGCTTCATGCGTGTGCCTCCTTGAGCAGCGCACCGCCGGCCTTGTGTTCGCGCGCGGCGCGCACGAAACCGACGAACAGCGGGTGGCCGGTGCGCGGCGTGGACAGGAATTCCGGGTGCGCCTGGCAGGCGATGAACCACGGGTGCTGCGGCAGCTCGACCATCTCCACCAGCAGGTCATCCATCGACTTGCCGCTGATGACCAGGCCGGCGTCCTCGAGCTGGGTGCGGTAGCGGTTGTTGAATTCGTAGCGGTGGCGGTGACGCTCGCCGACGACATCCTTGCCGTAGACCTCGCGCGACTTCGTGCCCGGCTTGAGGCGCTGCTCCTGCAGGCCCAGACGCATCGTGCCGCCGAGGTCGCTCTTCTCGTCGCGACGCTCCATTTCACCGGACTGCGTGCGCCATTCGGTGATCAGGCCGATCACCGGATACGGCGACTGCTTGTCGTTCTCGGTGCTGTTGGCGCCTTCCAGGCCTGCGAGATTGCGCGCCACGTCGACGACCGCCGCCTGCATGCCGTAGCAGATGCCGAAATACGGCAGACCGGTTTCGCGCGCGTGCTGCGCGGAGAGCACCTTGCCCTCGAAGCCGCGGTCGCCGAAGCCGCCGGGCACCAGCACGCCGTCGACGTCGCCGAGCCACTCGGCCGCGCCGTCGCGCTCGATGTCCTGCGATTCGATCCACTTCAGCCGCACCTGCGTGCGCTGGCGGATGCCGCCGTGCTTGAGCGCTTCGCCGACGGACTTGTAGGCGTCCTTGTGGTCGACGTACTTGCCGACCACGCCGATCACGACCTCGTCGATCGGATGCTCGACCGCGTTGACCACGTCGATCCATTCCGACAGGTCGGCGCTGGGCTTGGCCTTCTCGCCCAGGCGCAGGCGCTCGACGACGAGTTCGTCCAGACCCTGGGCGTGCAGCCACATCGGAATCTTGTGGATGTTGTCGAGATCGACGGCCGAAATGACCGCCTTCTCCGACACGTTGGTGAAGGAGGCGATCTTGCGTCGCTCGCCGTCCGGCAGCGGCTGCTCGCTGCGGCACAGCAGGATGTCGGGCTGGATGCCGATCGAACGCAGTTCCTTGACCGAATGCTGCGTGGGCTTGGTCTTCAGCTCGCCGGCGGCCGCGATGTACGGCACCAGGGTCAGATGCATGAAGACCGCCTTCTCGCTGCCGCGGTCGGTGCGGATCTGGCGGATGGCTTCGAGGAACGGCAGCGACTCGATGTCGCCGACGGTGCCGCCGATCTCGACCAGCGCCACGTCGTAACCGGCAGTGGCTTCGTCGATCGCGCGCTTGATGGCGTCGGTGATGTGCGGGATGACCTGCACGGTCGCGCCGAGATAGTCGCCGCGGCGTTCCTTGCGGATCACGCTCTCATAGATCTTGCCGGTCGTGATCGAGTTCTTGCCCGACAGGCGCACGTTGATGAAGCGCTCGTAGTGGCCGAGGTCGAGGTCGGTTTCCGCGCCATCGTCGGTCACGTAGACCTCGCCGTGCTGGAACGGGCTCATCGTGCCGGGGTCGACGTTGATGTAGGGATCGAGCTTCATCATCGTCACCCGCAGGCCGCGGGCCTCGAGGATGGCGGCCAACGAGGCGGCCGCGATGCCCTTCCCGAGGGAAGAGACGACACCGCCGGTGACGAACACGAGCGGAGTGATGGAACTGGAAGGAGGCGTCATGGGGACAGCGGGTCGCTGGAAAGCCCCATTCTACAGGCTGCGGGCGACACGCGCCCGGACGCTGTGTCCGGTGGACGGTGTCGACGGCCGGCCGGACCGGTCTCCAGATGGCAGAACGCCCCGGAAGACCGGGGCGCTCGCCGTGTGATGCCGGGGCCGTGGATCAGGCCGGGTCTTCCTCTTCTTCCTCGGTCTGGGTCATCGGCTCTTCGGCGGTCGCGGCCGCTTCTGCCTGGGTGTCGACGGCCTCGTTGACCGCATCGGACGCGTAATCGGCATTGTCGGCCGCGGTCTCGGCAGCCTGCGCCGAAGCCTCGGCGGTCTGTGCGGCCTGCTCGGCCTGCTGGGCGGCGACTTCGGCGTCGCGGGCCTGCTGTTCTATCGAGGCGTCCTGCGCGAAGGCGGGCGCGGCGAACGCGGTGGCGACGATGGCGGCGAACAGCACGTTGCGGGTCTTCATGGGAACTCTCCTGACGTGATTCGATTTGATGGAGCAGTGACTCTTTGCAAGCCATCCGCGTCGTGCTGCGGATGAAGGGTGTCGGCTTGACTGCTCGACGGTTCGAACCTAGCCACCCGAACCCGGCCTCAGACTGAACAACGCCTGTCTTACTTCGCCTGCACGCGAGGCTAACGACGCTGCAACCGCTTACACGCACTCGTGGCGCGGATACGCGGTTTCGAGCGGCTTCCCGGGTCCGGAATCGGCCCGGCGGCAATTCCTTTAACATGCGCCGATTCCCGCCTTGCAGCACCGAATGAACACCCGCTACAACGCCGCCGACATCGAAGTCCTCTCCGGCCTGGACCCCGTCAAACGCCGTCCGGGCATGTACACCGACACCGCGCGCCCGAACCATCTGGCGCAGGAAGTCATCGACAACGCCGTCGACGAGGCCCTTGCCGGCCACGCGCGCGAGATCGCGGTGACGCTGTTCAAGGACGGCAGCTGCGAAGTGGCCGACGACGGGCGCGGCATGCCGGTCGACATCCATCCCGAGGAAAAGATTCCCGGCGTGGAGCTGATCCTCACCCGTCTGCACGCGGGCGGAAAGTTCAGCAACAAGAACTACACCTTCAGTGGTGGCCTGCACGGCGTGGGCGTCAGCGTGGTCAATGCGCTGTCGACGCTGGTGGAGGTGCACATCAAGCGCGAAGGCCAGGAACACCGCATCACCTTCCGCGACGGCGACCGCGCCACGCCGCTGGAAGTGGTCGGCACGGTGGGCAAGAAGAACACCGGCACGCGCGTGCGCTTCTGGGCCGACCCGAAGTACTTCGACAGCCCGAAATTCAGCGTGCGCGCCCTGCGTCATCTGCTGCGCGCCAAGGCCGTGCTATGCCCCGGTCTGACGGTCACGCTGCTCGACGAGGCGACCGGCGAGCGCGACCAGTGGCTGTTCGAGGACGGCCTGCGCGACTACCTCAAGGGTGAACTGGCCGAACGCGAGTTGCTGCCGCCGGACCTGTTCGTCGGTGCGCTGAAAAAGGACACCGAAACCGTCGACTGGGCGGTCGCCTGGGTCGTCGAAGGCGAGCTGGTGCAGGAGAGCTACGTCAACCTGATCCCGACCGCGCAGCACGGCACCCACGTCAACGGCCTGCGCACCGGTTTCACCGACGCGCTGCGCGAGTTCTGCGACTTCCGCAATCTGCTGCCGCGCGGCGTGAAGCTGGCGCCCGAAGACGTCTGGGACCGCGTCGCCTTCGTGCTGTCGATGAAGATGACCGACCCGCAGTTCTCCGGCCAGACCAAGGAGCGGCTGTCGTCGCGCCAGGCCGCGGGCTTCGTCGAGGGCGCCGCGCATGATGCTTTCAGCCTGTGGCTCAACCAGCACACGGACCTCGGCGAGAAGATCGCCCAGCTCGCGATCGATCGCGCCAGCGCGCGTCTGAAGACCGAGAAACAGATCGTCCGCAAGAAGGTCACGCAGGGCCCGGCGCTGCCGGGCAAGCTGGCGGACTGCATCAGCCAGGATCTCTCGCGCACCGAACTGTTCCTCGTCGAGGGCGATTCGGCGGGCGGCAGCGCCAAGCAGGCGCGCGACAAGGACTTCCAGGCGATCCTTCCGCTGCGCGGCAAGATCCTCAACACCTGGGAAGTGGCGAGCACCTCGGTGCTGGCATCGGAAGAAGTGCACAACCTCGCGATCGCGATCGGCTGCGACCCGGGCAAGGAAGACATCTCCGGCCTGCGCTACGGCAAGGTCGTGATCCTCGCCGACGCCGACTCCGACGGCCTGCACATCGCGACCCTGCTGTGCGCGCTGTTCCTGCGGCACTTCCCGGCGCTGGTCGCGGCGGGTCACATCTTCGTCGCGATGCCGCCGCTGTTCCGTGTCGACGTGGGCAAGCAGGTGTTCTACGCGCTCGACGAGGAAGAGAAGCGCCTGCTGCTCGACAAGATCGAGCGCGAGAAAATCAAGGGCCAGGTCAACGTGACCCGCTTCAAGGGCCTGGGCGAGATGAACCCCTCGCAGCTGCGCGAGTCGGCGATCCATCCCGACACGCGCCGGCTGGTCCAGCTGACGGTCGAGGACGACGTGCAGACGCGTTCGCTGATCGACATGCTGCTGGCGAAAAAGCGGGCCAGCGATCGCAAGGCGTGGCTGGAGACCAAGGGCGATCTGGCGACGCTGGATGTCTGACGACAGGTGCGGATGACGGTGCGGCCGCCGTCCTCCGCACACTGCGCCCCCGATGCTCGACTACACCATCCCGGTTCTGCTGATCGTCCTGCTCGGCGCGTGGCTCAAGCGCAGCCGCTTCGCGCCGGACGGTTTCTTTCCGGCGATCGAGTGGTTCTCGTTCTTCGTGGCGTTTCCGGCGTTGCTGTTCGTCAACACCGCACGGCTCCAATTCTCCGGGACCGCGCTGCGTGACCTGACCGCCGCGACGCTGCTGCCGACGCTGGCGATGGTCGCGCTGCTGGTGGCCATGCTGCCGCTGGCGCGCCGCCTGCCGGACCCGAGTCGCTCGTCGATCATCCAGGGCGCCGTGCGGCCCAGCACCTATTTCGGCCTCGCCGTCGCCTCGCTGCTGTTCGAGGACGCCACGGCCGCGCTGGTGATGCTGGCGCTGGCGATCTGCCTGCCGGTGGTCAACGTGGTGGCCGTGGTCGCGCTGGCCTGGTGGAGCGGCACGCGCGTGAGCGCGTCGGGTATCGCGATGGCATTGGCGAAGAATCCGATCATCGTCGCCACCATCGCCGGCGCGCTGGTGAACGTGTCGGGCCTCGCACTGCCCGCATCGCTGGCCAACGGACTGGACATCGTCGGCAGCGCATCGCTGGCACTGGGGCTGGTGTGCGTGGGCGGCGGCCTGGATTTCCGCTGGTCCAGCGCACGACCGCTGTCACTGGGCGTCACCTCGGCGCTGAAGCTGCTGGCGCTGCCGCTGCTGGCGGTCGGCATCTGCCGTCTGCTCGGCGCCGATGACATGGTGACGCGCGCGGCCTGCTTCTACGCGGCCCTGCCGACCGCCTCGAACGCCTACATCATGGCCCGGCAGATGGGCGGCGACGCGCCGCTGATGGCGTCGCTGATCACCCTGCAGACGCTGCTGGCGATCGCTACCGTGCCACTCGCCCTGCACATCCCAGGCTGGCTCGCGGCGATCGGTACATAACGCTTCCATAACGCCTGAATAGGCACCCCGCGGCACACTCGGGCCATGCCAGTTCCCGACCGCCATCTCGATCTGGGCTGCGGTGACGCGCCCCGGAACCCGTACGGACGATCGCAGCTGTGCGGCATCGACATCCGCATGCCGGATGGAGACCTCGCCCACGAACACCGGGTCGCCAACCTTGTCGTCGCGCCGATTCCGTACCCGGACGACAGCTTCGGCTCGGTTTCGGCCTATGACTTCATCGAACACGTGCCGCGGATCTTCCCCGACAGCCGCGGCGGCACGACCTTCCCCTTCATCAATCTGATGAACGAGATCTGGCGTGTACTGGCCCACGACGGCCGGCTGTATGCGCTGACGCCTGCGTTCCCGCACACCGACGCCTTCGTCGATCCGACCCACGTCAACATCATCACCGACGAGAGTCACGCCTACTTCTGCGGCGCGTCGCCCGACGGCCGCATGTACGGCTTCCACGGGCATTTCGAAGTCGTGCGCGTGGTGCGGACCGAGCGCGGCGCGGCCTACAGCGCCCTGCCCGGCTCGCCGCAGAATCACGGCCCACGCAAGCTGGCCGCGCGCGCACTGCGACGCTGGATGCGCTGGTTGCGCGGCCGCGCCCACACGCCGCGCGCGCCGTATCTGCTGTGGGAATTCCGCGCGGTGAAGTCGCCGCGCTGATCAGGACCGTTCGGAGGTCTCGACCACGCGTTCTGGGATGCGATGCGTGCGCCCGAGCTGGGCGAAGATCGCCGCCGACGCCAAGGTCAGCGCGCCGATGCACACGAACGTCCAGCGGAACGCGGCCAGCAGCGGCGCATCGCCGGCCGGCTCGCCGCTGAAGGCGCCGAGCAGTCCGCCCGCCGTGGCGACGCCCAGGCTCATCGCCAGCATCATCACCATCGACAGCAGGCTGTTGCCCGCACTCGCGGCCGGACCTTCCAGATCGCGCAGCGCGAGGGTGTTCATCGCGGTGAACTGCAGCGAGTTGACCGCGCCAAACACCGAGAACTGCACGACGTGCAGCCACAGCGGCTGGTCCACGTCGACCAGCGCGAAGCTCGCCATCGTCAGGCCGGTCAGCACGGTGTTGACCACCAGGACGTTGCGATAGCCGAAGCGCTGCACCAGCGGCACGACGATGCGTTTGGAGAACATGCCGGCCAGTGCGACCGGAATCATCATCAAGCCGGCGTGCGTGGGCGGAAATCCGAGCGCGACCTGCAGCAGCAGCGGAATCATGTACGGCATGCCGCTGCTGCCGAGCCGCGCGAACAGGTTGCCGAGCAGGCCGACGCTGAAGCTGCGCGTCCTGAACAGCGTCAGCGGAAACAGTGGCGCGGCCGATCGTGCCGCATGCAGCCAATAGGCCACCAGTGCCGCGAGACCAGTGACCAGCAGCACGACCAGCGCCGCGTGTCGCGCGGCATGTCCGGACAGCGCCTCGACCGACAGCGAGATGGCGATCAGACCGAAGGCCAGCATCGCGTAGCCCGGCAGGTCGAAGCGGGCGACCGGCGCACGCAGGTCGGGCATCCACTTCAGCGCCGCGACCGTGCCGGCGATGCCCAGCGGCAGGTTGATCAAGAAGATCCAGTGCCACGACGCCGCATCGGCCAGCCACCCACCGAGCGCGGGACCGATCAGGGGACCCACCAGCCCAGGCACGGTGACGAAGCTCATCGCCGCGAGAAACGCGGTGCGCGGCACCGCGCGCAGCACCGCCAACCGGCCGACCGGCATCATCATCGCGCCGCCGACACCCTGCAGCACGCGGGATGCGACCAGCACATCGAGATTCGGCGACAGCGCGCAGGCCAGCGAACCGAGCGAGAACAGGGCGATCGCCGCGACGAACAGGCGCCGGGTGCCGAGCCGGTCGGCCAGCCACCCGGACGCGGGAATCAGCATCGCGACCGTCAGCGCATAGGCGACGACCACCGACTGCATGCGCAGCGGCGACTGGCCCAGATCGACCGCCATCGACGGCAGCGCCGTGTTGACGATGGTGGTGTCGAGCATCTGCATGAACACCGCGGCCGCGACCAGCCACAGCATCGGCCGGAACGGGCGCAGGGCTTCGCGGTCGGTGGCGCGGCTCATCGGGTCAGCGGGCGTGTCGCGCTCAGCTGCCGCGCGCGTAAGCTGCCGCGCGTTCGAGCAGTGCCTGCAGCAGCGGCGTCAGTGCGGCGGCGCGATCGTCGCGCCATTCGAAGCTGTCTTCGTCCATGTAGCAGCGCTGGCTGATTTCCAGCTGTACCGCTTCGATGCCCGCCTCCGGCCGGCCGAAATGGCGGGTGATGTGCCCGCCCTTGAAACGGCCGTTGGCGACCCAGCCGTAACCGGTCTGCGCGGCGAGCACCGCTTCGAGCGCCGTCTGCAGCGCGGGGCTGCAGCTCGCGCCGCCGGCGGTGCCGAGGTTGAGATCGGGCAGGCGCCCGTCGAACAGGAACGGCAGATCGCCCTTGATCGAGTGGCCTTCCCACAGGACCACGCGGCCATGTGCCGCGTGCAGTCGCGCGATTTCCGCCTGCAGCGCCGCATGGTAGGGACGCCAGTAATGCGCCACGCGAGCGCGGACCTCGGCCTCGTCGGGCTCGAGGCCGTCGCGATAGACGGGCGTGCCGTCGAACTGCACCACCGGGCACAGGCCGGTCGTGTTCTGCCCCGGATACAGAGAGACATCGTCCTCGGCGCGGTTGAGATCGATGACGTAGCGCGAATGCGCCGGCACCAGCACCGAAGCGCCGAGTGCGCGGGCGAACGCGTACAGGCGTGCGATGTGCCAATCGGTGTCGGGTACGCGACGCGCGCTCGGCGTGAGCCGCCCGGCAATGGCGTCGGGCACGCGCGTGCCGTCATGCGGCAGACTGATCAGCAGCGGGACGGTGCCGCGGTGCAGCTCGAAAATCGGGGTCTCGGTCATCGGCGCATTGTAGGCACCGGGCCGTTGCGCCGGCGTGCGCTCAGCGCATCAGCACCACTTCCTCGGCACTGGTCGGATGGATCGCGACGGTGTCGTGCAGATCGTCGAGCGTCGCGCCCATCTTCAGCGCCACCGCAAAACCCTGCAGGATCTCGTCGGCGGCATCGCCGAGCAGATGCAGGCCGACCACCCGCCGGTCCTCGCCCACGCAGATCAGCTTGAACAGGCTGCGCTGCGGCGATTCCGCCAGCGCCTCGCGCATCGGGCGGAAGTTGCTGCGGTACACGTGCACATCGTCGCCATGGGCCGCCCGGGCCTCGGCCTCGGTCATGCCGACCATCGCCAGCGGCGGGTGCGAGAACACCACCGAAGGCACGTTGTCGGCATCGAGCTTCGCGTCCGGCTTGCCACCGAACAGGCGGTCGCAGAGCCGTCGCGCCGCGGCGATCGCCACTGGCGTCAGCGCCGGGCCACAGCCGCAGATGTCGCCGACCGCATAGACACCCGGCGCAGGCGTCGCCTGCCAGGCATCGACGGGAATGTTGCCGCGCGCGTCCGGCGTGATGCCGACAGTGTCGAGCCCGATGCCGTCGGAATTCGGCCGGCGCCCGGTCGCGAACAGCACCTGGTCGTAGCCGCCGCGCAGACTGCCGTCGACCGCCTCGAGCTGCAGACGGCCATCGGCCTCGCGGTGCACGGCCGCCAGCCCGTAGCCGAACACCAGTTCGATGCCCTGCTGGTCGTAGTTGTCCTGCAACTGCTCGACGAGCTCGGCATCGGCCTGGCGCAGCAGCCGCTGCTCGCGCACGAAGACATCGACCTGGCTGCCCAGCGCCTGCAGCACGCCCGCCAGTTCGATCGCGATGTAACCGCCGCCGATGATCGCGACCCGCGCCGGCGCTTCGCACCAGCTGAAGAAATCGTCGGACACGCAGCCCAGATCCGCGCCCGGCACGTCCGGACGCTGCGGGTGCGAGCCGGTCGCCAGCACGATGTGCGGCGCGGTCAGGCGCGTGCCGTTCTCGCACTCCACGAGGTCGCGTCCGGCGAGGCGACCGCGCGACGGCAGCACGACGATGCCGTCGCGGTCCAGGCGCTTGCGGTAGCTGTCGTGGATGCCGTGGATGTAACGCTGGCGGTCGGTGATGAACGACGGCCAGTCGAAGGCGACGCGCGTGTCCATCGGCAGATCGAAGCCGAAGCGTGCGCCCTGTTCGATGCGCAGGCGCAGGTCGGCCGCGAGCCACATCGCCTTCTTCGGCACGCAGCCGACGTTGACGCAGGTGCCGCCGAGCTCGCGCGGTTCGAGCAGGGCGACGCGCTTGCCGTACTCGGCGGCGCGGAAGGCCGCGGCGAGTCCGCCGGAGCCTCCGCCGATGACGATCAGATCGACATGCAGCAGATCGGTCTCGTCGCTCATGCGAACCGCGCCGGTGCGTAGGGCGCGGGATCGAAGCGCGGCGCGCGGCCGCAGATCAGATCGCTCATCAGATGTCCGGTTGCAACGCTCATGCTGACGCCGAGCATGCCATGCCCGGTCGCGAGCCAGAGGTGACGATGGCCGGGCGCGGCGCCGAGGATCGGCACGTCGTCGATGCTGACCGGTCGCCAGCCGAACCATTCTTCCTCGCGCACCGGACCGACCGGTTCGTGCAGATATTCGCGCGCCGCACGCTCCAGCGCATCCAGGCGCACGCGGTTAAGCGAGCGGTCGTAGCCGGAAAATTCCATCGTGCTGCCGAGCCGGAAGCCGCTGTCCCAGACCGTGACGCAGACGCTGCGCTCGTGCAGCACCATCGGGTGGCGCGGCACGAGGGACGGGCGCGCGTAGGTGATCGAATAGCCCTTGCCCGGCTGTACCGGCACGCGCATGCGCAGGGTCCGGGCGAGCAGCGGCGACCAGGCACCGGTGGCGAGCAGCAAGTCGCGTCCGGCGAAGGCCCCCTGCCGCGTCTGCACCCGCACGCCCTCGGCGGTCTCGTCGATCGCGAGCACTTCGGCCTGTTCGGTCAGTTCGCCGCCCAGCGCGCGGAACGCCCGTGCAAGGCCGGCGACGTAGCGGTCGGGGCGCAGGCGCGCATCGCCCGGAAAGCGGATCGCGCCGACCACGCCTTCGCGCAGTGCCGGCTCCTGGCGCAGATAGTCGGCGCCCTCGATGCGTTCGACCGCGACACCCAGCGCGCGCAACTGTTCCGCTTCGTCCTCGAACGCGTCGAAGTCCGCGCGGTCGCGATACACGTAGTCGACGCCCGACGCCTCGAACTCGCAGTCGATGCCGAGCGTGTCGAGCCAGTCCGGGAACGCGGCGCGCGAGGCTTCGAGGATCGTCGATCGCGCCTGCATCGCCCGCAGCCAGTCGCGGCGGTTGCAGCGCGCGGCGAAACCGGCGAACCAGCGCCACAGTGCCGGATCGAAGCGCGGGCTCACCCGGAACGGTGCGTCGGGCATCAGCATCCAGCGCAGGGCCTTGGACACGGTACCGGGCGCGGCCAGCGGCGCGGCATGGCTCGGGGTGATCGTGCCGCAGTTGCCGTGCGAACTGCCGCTGCCCGCGGACCCGGCCTCGAGCACACGCACGCGCCGCCCGGCCTGCAGCAGCGCGATGCCGCTGGCGAGGCCGATGACCCCACCGCCGACGATCAGGACGTCGTCACGTGCGCTCACGACATCAGGCTCATGCCAGCGCCGGCATGCGCCGCCACCCCGGACGGCGTCCGTAGGTCAGCCAGCGCCAGGTCCATTCCATCGGTCCATAGCGGTGATGCGACAGCCAGACGTGGCTGATCGCGACTTGCAGGGCGAACACGCCCAGCACGAAACCGGTCTGCATCGCGCGACCCCACTCGCCCCACAGGCCGAGGCCGTAGCCGTAGAACACCAGCGAGCAGATCAGCGACTGGCCGAGGTAATGCGTCAGCGCCATGCGCCCGGCCGGCGCGAACAGGTCCAGCACGCGCGCGCCGACGCTCGATGTCCACGCCAGCACGATCAGCGCGACGTAGGCCAGCGCCATCGGCAGCGCGCCGAACAGCATCAGGCTCTGGGCGAGCATCGCCGCCGGATCGAACACGCCGCCTTCGAACCGCGTGCCCACGCCGACGGCCGCCGCGGTGAACAGCAGGCCGGTCGGCAGCGCGATCGCCAGCAACCGCCACCAGAACCCGCGATGCGTGCGCGGTGCCTGCAGCCAGCCGCCGGACATCAGCCAGCTGCCGACCAGGAACACGCCCAGCACCATCAGCACCATGAACATCTGCCCCATCAGTCCGATCTGCGCATAGTCGCGCACGCGCTGCGCGAGGACCGCGCCGAAACCGCCGTCGGGATAGACCTGCGCGGCACGTCCGGCGGCCGCCGAAAAGGCGCCGACCATGTCGCCCATCACCTCGGCCGGCACCACGTAGAGCACCAGCGCGTTCAACAGATACATCGCCGCCATGCCCAGATACAGCAGCCCACCGGTCAGCAGCTGCCACTTCGGCGCCAGGCTCCGCATCACCATCAGCAGCGCGCCGGCCATCGCGTAGGTGTGCAGGATGTCGCCCGGCCACAGCAGCACGATGTGCAGCAGGCCGAAGGCCAGCAGCGCGCCTATGCGGCGCAGGTAGACGCGCTCGACCGACAGGCCGGACGCGGCGATGCGGCCGCTCATCAGCACGAAGCCCATGCCGAACAGCAACGAGAACAGCGTCCAGAACTTGCCGGCGACGAACACGTGCACGATCCACGCGACCGCATGGTCGAGGCCGGTCGCGCCGGGCGCGATGCCCGCGCCCATCTGCTGCATCGGCCGGTTGAACCACTCGATGTTCATCGCGAACACGCCGAGCAGCGCGATGCCGCGCAGCACGTCCATCGAGTCGAGGCGTTCGCCGGTGGGCACCGGTCCGAGCGCGGGCTGGGTCTGCATCCTGCGGTCCTCGCGGTGGCGCACGCCGCCGGCACCGGTGCCGGCGGCGCGGGTGTCGCTCAGTGGTGGTGGCCGCCGTCACCGTGCACGTGGCCGTGCTCGATCTCCTCGGCCTGCGCTTCGCGCACGTCGACGATCTCGATGTCGAACTGCAGGTCCTTGCCGGCCATCGGGTGGTTGAGGTCCACGTCGACGACGCTCATGCCGACCTTCTCGATCGTCACCGCGCGCGGGCCGAAGCTGGTGTTGAGCACGACCTGCTGGCCGACCGAGAGCTTCTGGTCGCCGAAGTGCTTCTTGGGCACGCGCTGGCTCATGCCTTCGCGGCGCTCGCCGTAGGCATCGGCGGCGGTGACGTCGGCCTTGAAGGTCTCGCCGGCCTCGCGGCCTTCCATCGCCTTCTCTAGGCCCGGAATGATGTTGCCGTGGCCGAACAGGATGGCGAGCGGCTCGCGCTCGCGCGACGTCTCCACCGGCTCGCCGCCGGCCTCCGCAACGCTGTAGTGGAAACGGACGACGCGGTCTTTCTCGATCTTCATGGACGGTTCCGGATAACGCGCCTGGGCCGCTTGAGGAGGATGGCGCGGCTGGGGCACGATGCCGGCGGTCACAACCACCGGGCGCCCGCATGCAAGCAACCCCGCATTATCCCGACTCCGGCGCGCCGGCGCCAATCGGTGCCGCGCGGCTGGCGCTGGTGTCGATCGCGGTTGCCGCCGCCTTGAGCGCCTGCGGTCGCAACGACGTGCGCCCCACCCCGCCGGCCGCCACGACCCAGGCCACGCGCACCTGGACGCCGGTCGCGCCGGCGGATCCGGCCGCGGCGAACGCGGTGCTGATGCGCGCAATCAGTCTCGTCGGCACGCCCTACCGCTACGGCGGCAACACGCCCGAGGGCGGCTTCGACTGCAGCGGCCTGGTCAACTACGTGTTCCGCGACATGCTGGACCTGCGCCTGCCGCGGACCTCGCGCGAGCTGTTCGCCTTCCAGGGCCCGAAGATCCAGCCCGAGCGGCTGGCCACCGGCGACCTGGTTTTCTTCGGCAGCGGCGGCAGCGTCACCCACGTGGGCATCTACGTCGGCGAAGGACGCTTCGTGCACGCGCCGAGCACCGGCGGCACCGTCCGGCTGGACCATCTGGACGGCAGTTACTGGGTGCGGAATTACTCGGGCTCGAAACGTGTCCTCCATTAGAGTCTCCACACGCTCTTCACTGAATTGTGAGCAAAAACGAGCACTTGGCCGCATTCATTAATTTTTGTTTAACAACTTTCACATTCTCGTCCGGTAGCTTCCCCCGCTGGTCCGCGACAATGTGAAACCCACGTGACGAAGACAGACGCAACGCAAGGCCCTCGCGCCGCCCGCCACAGCCGCCTTCGCAATGCCGTCGTCGCCACGGTTCTCGGCCTCGCAGCCACCCCCGTCTTCGCAGGTCCCGGCCTCGCCGGCGACTCCGCCGACCAGATCGTCGAGACCACATCGGTCGCCCGCGCACTCACCGCTCCGACCGCCCAGGTCGCCCAGCCCGAGATGCTGCTGGCCAGCGACATCAACCAGCTGATCGCGATGGACGTCGACAAGCCGGTCCAGGCCGACGGCCGCGTCGAGGGTCTGCTCAAGCGCGCCCTGACCCTGATCGGCACGCCCTACCGCTGGGGCGGCTCCAGCCCCGACAGCGGCTTCGACTGCAGCGGCCTGGTCGGTTACGTGTTCCGCACCGCGCTGGGCATCGACCTGCCGCGCGTTTCGCGCGACATGGCCCAGAACGGCGAGCGCGTCGAGCGCACCGCCCTGACCGCCGGCGATCTGGTGTTCTTCGGCCGCCGCGGCAACCGCATCGACCACGTCGGCATCTATCTGGGCGACGGCCGCTTCGTGCACGCGCCGCGCACCGGCAAGGACGTGATGGTCTCCGAGCTGGACACCGGCTACTGGGCGACCCGCTTCAAGTCCGCGCGCCGCGTCGCCGGCGTCTGAGGGGCCAGCCCTCGGGGAGAACGAAAGGCCGCCGCGAGGCGGCCTTTTGCGTTGTGGGATTGGGCTCCGTGGCTTTCTTGAATCCGAGTAGCGAGGGCTGAGCGACGCCAGCCGACTATCCGACGTGTGCATTCCACCCCTTCCCCCGCAGGCGGGGGAAGGTTGGGATGGGGGCGAACCGTCGGATCCAGCTATGGCCGAGTTCCACGTAATGACTGGCCGCTTGGATCAGATGCGCAGAGATTTGACGCCTCGCCCCCACCCAACCCTCCCTCGTGTCACGGGGGAGGGCTCAAAGCCGCGCCGTGCAGCGCACCTCAAACAGAAAAGGCCGCCCGAGGGCGGCCTTTCCAACATCGAACAACGGGGCGGTGACGACCGCCCCGCGTCAATGCATCACGCGCGGCTGTCGCGGCGTCCCTGCTGCGGGCGGCCGGCGCCGGCGCGGTGCTGCTTCGGACCGGCATGCGCGTGCGCGCTGCGGTCGGCCGGCTTGCCGTGGCCACGGTTGCCGGGCTTGCGCGGGGCGCGCTCGCCGCCGGGCTTCTGCTCGCCCATGCGCGCACCGGGACGGCCACCCGACGGCTGGCGACGCTGACCGCCCCCGTTCTTCGGAATCGGCGCATCCAGGCGCACCGGCTGGCTCGGCTCGAAGCCTTCGATAGTGCTCATCTCGATGTCGGCCTTGAGCATGCGCTGGATCTGGCGCAGCAGACCGCCCTCTTCGGGCGACACCAGCGACAGCGCCTCGCCCGTCGCGCCGTTGCGGCCGGTGCGGCCGATGCGGTGCACGTAGTCCTCGGCGACCATCGGCAGGTCGTGGTTGATCACCAGCGGCAGGTTGGGGATGTCGAGACCGCGGGCGGCGACGTCGGTGGCCACCAGGATGCGGGCGCGGCCGGACTTGAACATGTCCAGCGCCTTCTGGCGCTGCGCCTGGCTCTTGTTGCCGTGGATCGCGACCGACGGCAGGCCCGATTCGGCGAGCTGCTCGGCCAGACGGTTGCAGCCGTGCTTGGTCTTGCCGAACACCAGCACCTGGTCGGTGTGGCGCCTGGACAGCAGTTCGACCAGCAGATCGCGCTTGCGGCTGTTGTCGACCGGATGCGCGCGATGCGCGATGGTCTCGGCGATCGTGCTGTTCTGCGCCACCTGCACCTGCTGCGGATCGCGCATGAACTCCAGCGCCATCGCCTTGATGCGCGGCTCGAACGTGGCCGAGAACAGCAGCGTCTGGCGCTGCTTGGGCACGCGTCCCAGGATGCGCTTCATCTGCGGCAGGAAGCCCATGTCGAGCATGCGGTCGGCTTCGTCGAGCACCAGCAGTTCGACGGCATCGAGCTTGGCGTGGCCGCTGTCCATGTGGTCGAGCAGGCGGCCCGGGCAGGCGATCAGCACGTCGACGCCGCGACGCAGGTTGTCGATCTGCGGCTGCATGCCGGCGCCACCGAAGATGGTGGTGACGTTCATGCGCAAGTGGCGGCCGTAGGTCTTGAGATTGTCGGCGACCTGCACCGCCAGCTCGCGCGTCGGCACCAGGATCAGCGCGCGCGGCTTGCGCGGGCCCTTGGGCGGGGTTTCCTTGGCGAGACGCTGCAGCAGCGGCAGGCCGAACGCGGCGGTCTTGCCGGTGCCGGTCTGGGCGCCGCCCAGCACGTCGTGGCCGGCGAGGATCAGCGGAATGGCCTGTTCCTGGATCGGCGTCGGCGTGGTGTAGTCGGTTTCGGCGAGCGCGCGCAGCAGCGCGGGCGAGAGCCCGAGGGTTTCGAACGTGGTCATGCGATGACTCCAGTGGTCCATGCGCGAACGACAGCCGGCCCGCATGCGCGGGCAGCGGCACGCAGCCGTTGCGATGGTGTGGACCCGGCGCTATCCCTGAACCGCGCTGCTGGATCCGGTGTGACGGCACCCGAAGAACCGGGGCCGTGTCTGCGCGACGATAGACGTGCGGGGGTCACAACCGGACGGTGCGGAGCACCGGCGGCAGACCAGGATCGTGCCGGAGGCCGGTGAAGGCCGAAGGTGAGCGACCGCGCTGCAGACCGGCGCAGTCTACGGCATGGCCGCTGCCCGCTCCAGATGCGCACGGCGACACGCTGCATCCGCGTTCATGCCCCTGTGCGCTGGGCGACCCGTGTGGCACCCTCCCGGCCGACTGATCCGGGGAATTCGACATGGCCGCAGGTTCTGGCGCACAGGGCGCCGCACTCGTTGCTGGACGCTGGGCGCTCGCCAGCCTGTTCGTCGTGCTCGGCGGTTGGCGGGTCTGGGGCGCGATCAACGGCGCGCCCCTGTCCAACACCGCCTTGCTGCTGAGCCTGGGCGAACTGGTGCTGGGCGTGCTACTGCTCGCCGGCTGGCGCGTGCGCTGGGTGGCGCTGGCGGCCGCGGCGCTGCTGGTGGCCGATGCGGTGCTGTCGCATCCGTTCTGGGCGGTGCGCGCCGGCCTGCAGGACAGCCAGTTGCTGCATTTCATGAAGAACATGGCGATCGCCGGCGGCTTCCTGCTGCTCTCGGCCACCGGTTCGAGGAAGTAGCACCATGGCCGCCGAAGCCCACGCGACCACCAGCCAGCTGATTTCCGTCGTCGCCCTGCTGGGCGCGGCGGTGGTCGCGGTGCCGCTGTTCCGCAAGCTCAGGCTGGGCTCGGTGCTCGGCTATCTGGCCGCAGGCCTGGCGATCGGTCCGTTCGGTTTCGGCTGGTTCTCCGATCCGCAGGCGATCCTCCACGTCGCAGAACTGGGCGTGGTGATGTTCCTGTTCGTGATCGGCCTGGAAATGCGGCCCTCGCACCTGTGGAGCCTGCGCCGGCAGATCTTCGGCCTCGGCGCACTGCAGATCTGCCTGGCGATCGCCGCGCTGACCGTGGTCATGACGCTGTTCGGATTCGACTGGCGCATCGCCTTCGTCGGCGCGTCGGGCTTCGTGATGACCTCGACCGCGGTGGTCATGCAGCTGCTCTCGGAACGCGGCGAGATCGCCCTGCCCCACGGCCAGAAGATCGTGTCGGTGCTGCTGTTCGAGGATCTGCTGATCGTGCCGCTGCTGGCGCTGATCGCCTTCCTCGCGCCGACGCCCGAGGCCGCGGCGGATGCGCCCTCGCGCTGGGTGTCGGTCGCGATCGGCATCGGCTCGTTGGCCGCGCTGATCGTCGCCGGCATCTATCTGCTCAATCCGATGTTCCGCGTGCTCGCCGCAGCCAAGGCGCGCGAGGTCATGACCGCCGCCGCGCTGCTGGTCGTGCTGGGCGCGGCGCTGCTGATGCAGCTGGGCGGACTGTCGATGGCGATGGGCGCGTTCCTGGCCGGCGTGCTGCTGTCGGAATCCTCCTTCCGCCACCAGATCGAGGCCGACATCGAGCCCTTCCGCGGCATCCTGCTGGGCCTGTTCTTCCTCGGCGTCGGCATGGCGCTGGATCTGGCGGTCGTGGCCGCGAACTGGCCGCTGATCGTCGGCGCGGTGCTGGCGCTGATGGCGACCAAGGCGCTGTGCATCTACATCGTCGCGCGCGTGACCCGCAGCGCGCATCGCGAAGCGCTGGAACGCGCGGTGCTGATGGCGCAGGGCGGCGAGTTCGCGTTCGTGCTGTTCGCCGCCGCTGCCGCCAACAGGCTGATCGATGCCGAGGTCAACGCCAACCTTACGGCCGTCGTCGTGCTGTCGATGGCGCTGACGCCGCTCGTCGTGCTGATCAGCGGCCCGCTGACCCGCCGCATCGAAGGTCCTTCGCTCGACGGCGTCGACGTGGTCGAGAACCAGACCGGCAGCGTGCTGATCATCGGCTTCGGGCGCTTCGGCCAGGTCATGAGCCAGTCGCTGCTGGCGCGCGATGTCGACGTGACCATCATCGACACCGACATCGAGATGATCCAGAGCGCGGCCGAATTCGGCTTCAAGGTCTACTACGGCGACGGCACGCGGCTCGACGTGCTGCATGCCTCGGGCGCGCACAGCGCGCGGGCCATCGCGATCTGCGTCGACGATGCCGACACCGCCGACCGCATCGTCGAACTCGCGCAGCACGAATTCGCCCACGCCAAGCTGCTGGTCCGCGCCTACGACCGCGCGCACGCCCTGAAGCTGGTCAACGCCGGCGTCGACGTACAGGTGCGCGAGACGTTCGAGTCGGCGGTGCTGTTCGGCGCCGAAGCGCTGCGCGCGCTCGACGTGCCCGACGACGAAGCAGACGCAATCGCCGAGCAGGTGCGTCGCCTCGATACCGAACGCTTCGAACTCGAGACCGCCAGCAACGACACCCGCGCCGGCATCCCGCTGATCATCAAGAACACCGCCGCGCCCGGCCCCAAGCCGACGCCGCTGACCCGGCCGAAGCGCGAGAGCCGCTCCTTGAACAGCGACGCGTCCACGAACTGAGTCGGGACGCGACACTGCTTCGTCCGGGAGCGCGCTGGCACGCGCCACCGGTCGAAGCGGCGGGCCGGTGCGCGGCCCACCGGCTCGCATCCCGTTGGGAACAGCGAGCCGCCAAGCCCCGCAAGGCCGACGCCGGCCGGCCGTGCCCCCCGCCGCTGCGGCATGACCTTCGACACCCCCTCGCATCCGGACGCAGGCGTAGAGTGCGCGCACACCGGGCGCCGCCCGGCGGTCCTTCCTTTCGGAGATTCCACGTGATTGCCACTGCTCCCAAGCGCCTGCTGCTGACCTGCTCGGTCGTGCTGGCGCTGTCCGCCTGTTCCGGCGGCCAGGATGCCACCCCGGCGACGGATGCCGCCCAGACCCCCGCCGCCCCCGAGGCGAAGACGCTCACGCTCGACGAGAGCACGTTGCCGGGCGTGAACCGGTTCGAGATCGGCGATCTCGACACCACCAAGAATGCCTGTACCGATTTCGACGGCTACGCCAACGGCAAGTGGCTCGCGGCCAACGCCATTCCCGGCGACCGCACCTCGTGGGGCGCGTTCGAGATGCTCGACGAGCGTTCGACCGCGATCCAGCGCCAGCTCGCCGAACAGTCGGCCGCCGATACCGCGGCGACCGGCGTGGAGAAGATCGTCGGCGACTTCTGGTCGACCGGCATGGACGCGGCCAAGATCAACGCCCAGGGCATCGAGCCGCTGAAGACGCGCCTGGCCGCGATCGACGCGCTGGCCGATGGCCCGGCCGTCGCCGAGTATCTGCGCACGACCTACGCGCGCGGCGAAGGCGGTCTGTTCGGCTTCGGCCCCGAGGCCGATTTCGACGCGCCGACGATGAACATCGCCTACGCAATGCAGGGCGGCCTCGGCCTGCCCGATACCACCTACTACACCGACGCCGACAAGGCGCAGGTGCGCGAGCAGTACGTCGCGCACATCGCCAAGACGCTGGAGCTGTCCGGCGTGCCGGCCGCCGATGCGCAGACGCAAGCCAAGGCCGTGCTGGCATTCGAAACGCGCTTGGCCTCGAAGTCGAAATCCAGCGTCGAGATGTCGCGCGACGTGAAGCTGTTCTACAACCCGGTCACCCCGGCCGAGGCCGATGCGCTGACGCCGAACTTCCCGTGGACAGCGTTCTTCGAATCGCAGGGCGTCGCGGTGCCGGAGAAGTTCTCGCTGGCCATTCCGGACTTCCACAAGGAAGTCAGCGCCATGCTCGGCGACACGCCGGTCGGCGACTGGCAGGCGTACCTGCGCTACCACCTCGTCGACGGCGCTTCGCCGTACCTGGGCGATGCGTTCGTGCAGGAGAACTTCGACTTCTACGGCAACAAGCTGCGCGGCCAGAAGGAACTCAAGGCCCGTGAGAAGCGCGTGCTCGACACGCTCAACGACGAAGCCGGCGAAACGCTGGGCCAGCTGTACGTGCAGGTCGCGTTCCCGGCCGATTCCAAGGCGCGCATGGAGACGCTGGTCAAGAACCTCTCCGAGGCGCTGAAGGTGCGCATCGAGAATCTGGACTGGATGACCGACGAGACCAAGGCCAAGGCCATGGAGAAGTGGGCCTCGTTCACGCCCAAGATCGGCTACCCGGACAAGTGGCGCGACTGGAGCGGCCTGCAGACCTCGCGCGACAGCTACATCGGCAACGTGATGGCCGCCACCGAGTTCAACTACAAGTGGGCGCTGTCGAAGATCGGCAAGCCGGTCGACAAGACTGAGTGGGGCATGACCCCGCAGACGGTCAACGCCTACTACAACCCGCTGCAGAACGAGATCGTGTTTCCGGCGGCGATCCTGCAGCCGCCGTTCTTCGATCCCAACGCCTCCGACGAGATCAATTATGGCGGCATCGGTGCGGTGATCGGTCACGAGATGACCCACGGCTACGACGACCAGGGCAGCCGTTTCGGCCCGACCGGCAAGTTCGAGAACTGGTGGACCAAGGCCGATGCGACCGGCTTCACCGGCCGCACCGATCTGCTGACCTCGCAGTTCAACAGCTATGAGGCCGCGCCGGGCAAGCACGTCGACGGCAAGCTGACGCTGGGCGAGAACATCGCCGACCTCGGTGGTCTGGCGACCGCCTACGACGCGATGAAGAAGGCGGTGGGCGAAACGCCCGATCCGATGACCGACGGACTGAGCCGCGACCAGCGCTTCTTCCTCAACTGGGCCACGGTGTGGCGTCGCAACTTCACCCCGCAGGAACTCGACGTGCGGCTGAAGACCGACTCGCACGCGCCGGCGAACTTCCGCGCGATCGGCGCCCCGTCGAACCTGCCCGCGTTCGCGGCCGCGTTCTCGTGCAAGCCGGGCGACCCGATGGTCCGCGGCGGCGACCAGCAGGTCGTGATCTGGTGATCGTTCCGCCGCGCGCGTGACGACGAAGCCCGGCAGCGATGCCGGGCTTTTTCGTGGGTGGGACTTGCCATCGCGAAACATCACGAGCGCGGGGAATCTGTCCCTTCCCCCGCGTGCGGGGGAAGGCTGCGATGTTGGCGAACGATCCGATCGCAGCGGCTTCGGATTCCAGCCACTGAGGTCTTGCTCCAACAGTGATTGCCGATCCTGACGGTTCGGCCCAACCCAACCCTTCCCCGCACGCAGGGGCGGACTTCGAATACCTCGCACGCGCGCACTGTGCGGATGTCTACACGCCCAATCCCGCTTCATGTTGCGGCCCCGCGGCTTGCTAGACTTGCGCGATTCATGCCTCGCACGGACTCCGCAATGCCGATCCAGCACACGCTCGCCCGCCCCGCTCTGCTCGCCGCCTCGATCGCATTGCTGGTCGGCCTGAGTTCCGATGCCGACGCCCAGCGTCGCCGCGCCGCCGCGCCGAAGGGTCCGCCGCCGGTGACCGCGTGTACCGATCTCTACAGCTTCACCAACAAGGACTGGCTGGCCGCGAACACCGTGGTCGCCGGCCAGGGCACGCGCTCGGCGCTCGGCGAGCTGCAGGCGCTGGCGCTGACCCAGCAGCACGACCTGCTCAATGCCGCGATGACGTCGCCGCAGAACGACGTGCAGCGTCTGCTCGGCGACTTCTGGGCCAGCGGTCTGGACGAGGCCGCGGTCGAGGCCGACGGTGCCAAGCCGATCGCGCCGCTGATCGCGCGCATCGACGGCATCCGCCGCACCCGCGACATCGCCCCGGCCCTCGCCGCGCTGCACCAGGTCGGCATTCCGGTGCTGTTCGATTTCGGCGCCGAGGTCGATCTCGCCGATCTCAACCGTCACGTCGGCTATTTCACCCAGGGCGGTCTGGGCCTGCCGGACCCGGCTTACTACAGCCGCGGTGACGCCGAGACCCAGCAGATCGTCGCGCAGTACACCCAGTACGTGCGCAACATCCTCGCACTGACAGGCACGGCGGAAGACCGCCTCGATGCAGAGACCGCGCTGGTGATCGATCTGGAGCGCCGCATCGCCGCGGTCTCCCGGCCGGTGGCAGAACTGCGCGATCCGCGCACGCAGTACGCCCTGGTCGATACCGAGGGCTTGGACAAGCAGTACCGCCGCCTGCAGCTGGGCACCTTCCTCGCCGCGCAGAACGTGCAGGCGCCGCAGGTCTCGCTGGCCAATCCGGAACTGTTCGCGCAGCTCGACACGCTGGTCAATTCGCTCAAGGCCGAGCAGTGGAAGGCCTATCTGCGCTTCCACATCGGCAATGCGATGGCGCCGTATCTGTCCAAGAGCTTCCGCGACGCGGAGTTCGACTTCCACGGCCGCATCCTGCGTGGCGAAAGTGCGCAGCCGACCCGCCAGCAGCTGGTGCTGGGCGCGATCAACCGTGCCGCCGGCCCGATGATGTCGCGCGAGTACGTCGCCGCCCACCTGCCCGACGCCAGCCGCACGCGCGCCGAGGCAATCGCCACCCAGGTGCGCGACGCGCTGGGCCGCGGCATCGAGCGCAACACCTGGATGAGCACCGCGGCGAAGACCGAAGCCCGTGCCAAGCTCGCCGCGCTGAAGATCGAGATCGGCGCGCCGGTGCAGGACATCGACTACACCGTGCAGCCGATGGGCCGCGCCAGCTTCGGCAGCAACATGCTGATCGCCTCGACCTGGCGTCATGCGCAGGAAATGCGTCGCATCGGCCAGGCCAATGCCGCGCGTCGCTGGGACGTGCTGCCGCAGACCCCGGCGCTGGCCTACGACCTGGCGCAGAACCGCCTGATCGTCTCGGCCGCCGTTCTGCAGCCGCCGGTGTTCGACGTGGCCGGCGACAACGCCGCGCTGTACGGCACCTTCGGTGCCCTGGTTGGCCACGAGCTGAGCCGCGCGGTCGACGTCAAGGGCAAGCTGGTCGACAGCACCGGCACCGTCCGCACCTGGTGGAGCACCGACGACGATGCCGGCTGGCTGACCGCCACCGACAAGCTCGTCGCCCAGTACAACGCCTACGGCTACCCGGGCCTGACCGGCACGCAGGTCAACGGCGCGCTGACCCATGACGAGAACGCGGCGGATCTCGCCGGCGTCGAGCTCGCCTGGGATGCCCTGCAGACCGCCAATCCGGAGCTCGCGCAGGCCGGCAAGGAAGCGTTCTTCCGCGGCTGGGCACAGCTGTGGCGCCAGCAGTCCGCGGTCGACACCGCGACCCGCAACGCCGCGACCAGCGTGCACGCCCCGGGCCAGTGGCGCGCCAACGGTCCGGTCGCCAACCTGCCGGCCTACACCGAGACCTTCAAGTGCGCGGCTGCCGATGCGATGACCCGCAAGGCCGAGGACCAGGTGCGCATCTGGCGCTGAGGCGGCGTTGACCTGCGATTCGCAGGCGCGCTCGAGCGCCTGCCGAATCGCCGACACCAATCAGGAAAAAGGCCGCACATCGTGCGGCCTTTTTTCATGGTGCTGTCTTCGTGCGAGCGCTCTCGTTCCGGAATGGCCCGTCATTACGGATCACGAATGACGCATCACCAGTTGAGACGCCGCTCACACCCGCCGCACATGCCGCCTGCCACCGCGATTGAACGGCGGCCGCCCGCGCCAGTGCTGCAGCAGCAGCCAGCCGAACAGCATGCCGCCCAGGTGCGCGAAGTGGGCGACGCCCGATCGCGTGCCGGTGATGCCCAGCACCAGTTCCACCAGGCCGTAGACGATCACCAGCGTGCGCGCGCGCATCGGGATCGGCGGGAACAGCAGCACCAGACGCTGGTTCGGGAACAGCACACCGTAGGCCAGCAGCAGTCCGAACACGCCGCCCGACGCGCCGAGCGTGGGATACGGAAACGCGCCCTGCGACAGCGACCAGGTCACCACGCCGAGCTGGCACAGCCCGGCGCCGATCACGCAGACCAGGTAATAGGTGACGAAGCGCTTCGTGCCCCAGGTGTATTCAAGCTGGGAGCCGAACATCGCCAGTGCGAGCATGTTGAACGCCAGGTGCGCGATGTTGCGCGGGTCGTGCATGAACCCGTAGGTGACCAGCTGCCAGGGCTGGAAACCCAGACCACCGACCTCGGCGCCACCGAGCGGCCACAGCATGAACCAGGCGAGCGCATTGCCGATCGCGAGCTGCAGCACGAACACGACGACATTGATCGCCAGAATCACTTTGACGGCCAGCGGCAACCTGGGAAACATCCGGACTCCTCGTTCTTCGGCGCCATGATAGCGAGCCGAACGTGTACATCATCGTGCCGGATCAGGCGTGTGCGTCGGGTCCCCAGAGCGCGGCATCGAGACTGTCCGCGACCGGCATCCGCACCCGCCCGCGGGTCACGGTCACACCGTCGGCGCGAAGCCGCTTCACCTGCTCGCGGAAGCCCGGCGAGCCATCCGGAAACGCGATGCGGCCATCGCTGCGCAGGATGCGATGCCAGGGCAGATCGGGATCGCCGTGATCGCGCAGCACCCGCGCGACCAGCCGTGCGCGGCCCGGAAGGCCGGCACGTCGCGCGATATCACCGTAGCCGGCAACGCTGCCTTTCGGCACCGCGCGGATCGCATCGAGGATGCGCTGGCGGGCGGTGCCGTAGCTGTCTTCCTCATCGGAAGGGGCTGGCACACGCACAAGATCAAGCCTGGGAGCGCGTGCGACCGAACTGCCCAAGGAACTGCGCGATGCGACCGATGACATAGAGCGCGACGCCGCTCAGGAATCCGCCTGCGGCTCCCCACAACAGCACTTGGGAGACCGCGCCACCCATACGGGGCATCACGATGAAAATCGATGCGGCGCACGCCAGGCCGAAGAGGATCAGCAGCACACCAGACTTCAGATAGATGTTGGTCAAACCGAGTCGGGACATTGAAACATCCTCGTCCGAGAGGCCACCGACTCTAGCAGACCGCCATCCGGCGATCGCCGCAGGGCATCACACCCAACCGAAGTGGTGGAACATCCGGAACAGGCCGTAGGCGATGCCGCCCGACATCGGGATCGTCAGGATCCACGCCCAGATCATCTTGTTCACGACCGACCACTTGATCGCGTTGAGGCGCTTGGCCGTGCCCACGCCCATGATCGCCGAGGAGATGTTGTGGGTCGTCGACACCGGAATGCCCAGCGACGAGGCGCCGAGGATCACCGAGGCCGCGCTCGTTTCCGCGGCAAAGCCGTGGATCGGGTGCAGCTTGACCAGCTTGTGACCCAGTGTCTTGATGATGCGCCAGCCGCCGGCCGCGGTACCGGCGGCCATCACCACGGCGCAGGTGATCTTGATCCACAGGTCGATGTCGCCGTTGGCCAGCGCGGTCTCCGAGGGATGCAGGAACGCCAGCCAGCCCGGCAGATTGTCCAGCGTGCCGACACTCTGCGCACTGACCAGGGTCAGCGCGACGATGCCCATGGTCTTCTGCGCATCGTTCATGCCGTGCGCGAAGCCCATGCCGGCCGCAGACACGATCTGCGCCTTGCCGAACACGCTGTTGACCCAGCGGGGCCGCGCGATGCGGGCGAGGAAGCCACCGCTGCGCGCCATCATCGAGATCACGAAGAACAGCACGCCCATCAGGAAGAAGCCTGCGGCGAAGCCGAGCACCGGCGAACTCACCATCGGCACCACGACCTTCCACAGCACACCGGCGCTGCGCCAGATGGGATCGGCCGGCTCGGACCAGATCACCACGTCGAGATTGTTCGATGCCGCGGCCAGCGCCGCGCCGATCAGGCCGCCGATCAGCGCATGCGAGGACGACGACGGCAGGCCCCACCACCAGGTGATCAGGTTCCAGACGATGCCGCCCAGCAGCGCGCACAGGATCAGCTGCGAGCCGACGTCGATGACGCCGGCGTCGATCAGGCCCGAGGAGATGGTCTTGGCGACCGCCGTGCCCATCAGCGCGCCGATCAGGTTCATCGATGCGGCCAGGCCCACCGCCTGCATGGGCGACAGCACCTTGGTGGCGACGACGGTCGCGATCGAGTTGGCGGTGTCGTGGAAACCGTTGATGTATTCGAACACCAGCGCGGTCGCGACCACGATCAGCACGAGGGTCAGCATGATCGACGGCCCGTCAGGAGTTCTTGAGCACGATCTCGTAGGCGACCACGCCGGCCTCGCGGCAGCGGTCGATCGCCTTCTCGAGGATCTCGAAGAATTCCTTGAGCAGGAACATCTGCAGCGGCTCGAGCTTGCCCGAATAGATGTCGCGGTAGAGCTCGAGCATCAGCCGGTCGGCCTCGTTCTCCAGCGCGCGCAGCTCGTCGTTGAGCGCCTTCATCGGCTCGAGCTTCATGCTGCGCAGGGTCTTGACCATCTTCACCACTACGGCCGAAGCCTGCTCGAGCATCGCCGCGCGCGGCGCGAAGTCGATGTGCTCGAGGTGGCGCGTGGCCAGCGAGTAGCGATCGGCGAACTTCTCGATCTGCTTGGGAATCTTGTACAGCGCCGAACCCAGCGCTTCGATGTCCTCGCGCTCGATCGGGGTGATGAAGCTGTCCACCAGCGCCTGGCTGATCTTCTCCGACGCCTCGCGCTCGCGCATGCGCGCCAGCTTGAAGGCGTCCAGCGCCGGCTGGCGATCGGACTCGCGCAGCATCGAATGCAGCGCCACGGCGCTGTCGTGGGCGGCCACGGCGGCCTCCTCGAGCAGCGTGTAGAACTGGTTGCCTTGGCCGAAGATGGTTTGCAGGGAGAACATGCCGGACGCCTTTGGATCGCGCGCCCGGGGCCGGGCGCTTTGCGCAAGGCGCGGATTATGACGGTTCGATGACACCTGCGCACAGTCCGGGCGCGCCCGAGGGGTGCCGCGGCCGTCACGCGGGGGGCTGCTATAGTCCCCGCGCGCCTCCTGCGCTGTTCATATTCCAGATGGAAGACGACTCTAGACCGCCCCCTGCGACGTCCCCCGCGATGTCCCCCGCCGCCGCCTCCCCCGATGCCACGCATCGCTCCCGTTCCGGCAGGAGGCCCCGGCAATGCTCGAACTGATCCTCATCGTCCTGGCCCTGATCGCCTGCAACGCGTTCTTCGCGTTGTCGGAAATGTCGGTGGTCACCTCGCGCAAGCCGCGCCTGAAGCAGATGGCCGGCGAACACCGCGCCGCGCGCACCGCGCTGGAGCTGGCCGAACATCCCGAACGCTTCCTGTCGACCGTGCAGGTGGGCATCACGACGATCGGCGTGCTGACCGGCATGCTCGGCGGCGACGCGCTCGGCAGCCTGATCGGCAACTGGCTGGCGTCCAGCCTGCCGATTCTCGGCAGCTATGCCTCGACCGTCGGCACCGTGCTCGCGGTCAGCCTGATCACGTTCCTGACGATCGTGTTCGGCGAACTGCTGCCCAAGCGCCTGGCGCTGCTGGCGCCCGAACGGCTGGCCTCGGTGGTGGCGCTGCCAATGCACTGGCTGTCGCGCATCGCAACGCCGGCGGTCTGGCTGCTCAGCGCCAGCGTGCGCGGGCTGCTGAAGGTGCTGCGCCTGGACAAGACCGAAGCGGCGCAGGTCTCCGAGGAAGAGATCCGCATGCTCGTCAGCGAGAGCCACGAGCAGGGCGTGATCGACGCCGACGAACGCAACATGGTCAACCGCGTGCTGACGCTGGGCGACCGCGACGCGGAAAGCCTGATGACGCCGCGCACGCGCATCGCCTGGCTCGACATCGGCGCCGGCTTCGAGGAAAACCTCGCCGAAATGCGCGAGACGCCCTACTCCCGCTATCCGGTGTTCCGCGGCAACGATTCGGACGTCGTCGGCGTGCTCGAGATCAAGTCGCTGATCGACCGGCTCGAGAAAAAGGAATTCGACCTCTTCAAGTACCTGCGCGAACCGCTGTTCGTGTCCGAGTCGACGCCTGCGATGAAGCTGCTGGAGATCCTGCGCGAGAACCAGCAGTCGCTGGCGCTGGTGGTCGACGAATACGGCGACATCACCGGCATGGTGACGCTCAACGACGTGATGGAAGCGGTGATCGGCCGCACCCAGAGCAGCGGTCTGGACGCGACGCCGCTGGTGGTGCAACGCGAGGACGGCTCGATGCTGGTCGACGGCACGCTGCCGGTCGAAACCCTGCGCGAACTGCTCGGCGGCGGCGACCTGCCGGGCGAGGACGAGCACATCTTCCACACCGCCGCCGGCATGACGATCGCGCGCTTCGGCCGCATTCCCAACGTCGCCGAACACTTCGAATGGAATCACTGGCGCATCGAGATCGTCGATCTCGACGGACCGCGGGTCGACAAGCTACTGCTGCAGCGCCGGTCCGATGCGGACGTGGTCGCCGATGACGCCTGACGTCGGCTCGCGCGAGGAAGCAGGCACGCGCGACTTGCTCGCGGCGATGGCGCTCGGTGAACCGGGCGACCAGCTGCGTTTCGCCGACCTGCTGACCGGTCTGGGCAAGCGGGTGTTCGGCATGATGCTGTTCGTCGCCACCCTGCCCGCCTTCATCCCGATACCGGGTGTCGGCGGCGCGATCGGCGGCCCGCTGGTCGTGCTGGTCGGTGCGCAGTTGCTGATCGGGCTGCGCAAGCCGTGGCTGCCGGCCTGGCTGGCCGAACGCGGCCCGCATCGCAGCGCCGTGCAACGGTTCGAGATCGTGCTGGAGCCCTGGTTCCGCCGCCTCGAGCGCTTCAGTCGCCCGCGTCTGCCGGGCGTGCTGGACCACCGCGCCGCGATCATGTTCACCGGGCTGCAGCTGGTGCTGCTCGGCGTGCTGCTGGCGCTGCCGATTCCGTTCACCAACTACGTGTTCGGCCTGCTGCTGCTGGCCTACGCGCTCGCGCTGCTGGAACGCGACGGCGCGCTGATGGTGTGGGCCTGGGTCGGCGGCGCCGTCGCCATCGGGTTCTTCGGCGTGCTCAGCGGCGCCCTGGCGACGGCTGCCGGCGACTGGCTGGGCCGGTTGTTCTAGCGGTGCATCCCGCTGGCTCGTGACAACGAGATGGCGCTGGGTTATCAGCGACGCCAGTCCACGCTTTCGTCCTGCAGCTCGCGGCGCCGCGCTGCGTACTCCGCAGCGTCGATGCGCCCTTCGGACAGCAGCGCATCCAGCGCAGTCATGCGCACGTGCACCGGCAGCACCGGCGCGGCGATCCCGACCGCCATCACTTCCGGCGGCCACGCGCGCCGGTGCGCGAGCACCAGCCGCACACACGCGACACCGGCGACGGCCCAGACCACCAGGCCCGCCAGCAGGCAGAACACTTCCAATGGGGACCAGACACCCATCGCGAATCCACGCGCATTCGGGAGGGCGAGCATATCGGCCGGGCCGTGATGGGAACTGTCAGGCATCGCCGCGACCGTCGGCACCGCGCCAAGGTGTGACGGGCGTCGCGGGCGCCGGTGTCACGCCCCGCCGGGCCGAAGCCTTGGAGCTGCAATGCGTTCCGCCGCCTGCTCGGCCGTTCGCGCGTCAACGGCGGAAAGCAGTGGCCTGACAACGGCAGGCAGACCCGGAACACGGGCGACAGCAGGGACCGCTATCAGGACGCAGCTTGAAGCGTCAGCGTTCATCCCAGCAACGCATCGAACTCCCGCGCCGTCATCGGCACGCCCAGCCAGAACCCCTGCCCCAGATCGCAGCCGCGATCGCGCAGCACCTCGAACTGGCCTTCCTTCTCGACGCCTTCGGCAACCACGGTAATGCCGATCGAATGCGCCATCGAGATGATCGCCGTGGTCAGTGCGAGATCGTCGGGGTCGCGCAGCACGTCGGCGACGAAGCTGCGGTCGATCTTCACCCCGTCCACCGGCACGCGCCGCAGATGACTCAGGCCCGAAAAACCGGTGCCGAAATCGTCCAGCCAGATCTTCACGCCCAAGGTGCGCAGCGCGTTGAGCAGTTGGCCGATGCGGGCCTCGTCGCCGATCACCGCGGTCTCGGTCAGTTCCAGATGCAGATGCCGCGGCGACAGGCCGGACTCGCGCAGGGCCGCCTCGACCTCGCTGGCGAAGGCCGCACCGCGCAGCTGGCGCGGGGACACGTTGACCGCGACGAACAGGTCGGCCGCGGCCGGGAACCGCTGCTGCCAGGCCTGCGTGTCCACGCAGGCCGCGTGCAGCACCTGCGGGCCGATCACGTCGATCAGCCCGCTCTGTTCGGCCACGTCGATGAACACCGGCGGCGCCACGCTGCCGAACTCGGGGTGCTGCCAGCGCAGCAGCGCTTCCACGCCCACCAGGGTGCGGTCTTCCATGCGCATCACCGGCTGGTAGGCCAGGCTCAGTTCGCCGCGTTCCCAGGCGCCGCGCAATTCGTGCTCCATGTGCATGCGCCGCTCGACCGCCTGGTCCATCGCCAGGCTGTAGAAGCGGTGCCCGTTCTTGCCGGCCAGCTTGGCCTGGTACATGGCGATGTCGCCGTTCTTGAGCAGCATCGCGGCGCTGGTGGCATCGTCCGGGAACAGAGTGATGCCGATGGAGATGCCCAGAAACACGCGCCGGCCTTCGACCTCGATCGGCCGCGCGACTTCCTCCACCAGTCGCGTCGCCAGCTGTCCGGCGACCTTGCGCAGATCGGCGCCGTCGCCATCGGGCAACTGCAGCAGCACCACGAACTCGTCGCCGCCGAATCGGGCCAGCAGCGCGTCGGCAACATCGAACTCGCGCACCGCCGCGTCGATGCGCGCGGTGAACTGGATCAGCGCTTCGTCGCCGGCATCGTGGCCGAGGGTGTCGTTGACGCGCTTGAAGTCGTCGACGTCGGCGAACAGCAGCGCCACCCGCCCGGCCGCCCCCTGCATCGCCAGCAGGCGCTGGTCCAGCGACTCGCGCAGGGCCAGCCGGTTGGCCAGCCCGGTCAGCGAATCGGTGTAGGCCATGCGGCGGATGTCACGGTCGTGGCGCGCGATGCTGTCGCGCATGCGGTCGAAGGCGCGCACCAGATCGCCGATCTCGTCGCCGCGATCGTCGGCCGGCACCACCACGTCGTAGTTGCCGGACTCGATCTGCTGCGCGGCACCGGCGAGCTGCCGCACCGGCCGCACCAGCCGCCGCTGCAGCAGGGCCGCGACCAGAGCGCCCAGCCCCACCAGCACCACCAGCAGCAGGCCGACCGCGATCAGATGCCGCCGGGCGATCTCGTCGAGCCGCGCCTGCATCGCGGCGACCATCGCGTCCTCGTCCTGCTTGGCCGTCGCCAGCGAATAGCCGATGCGCACGCCGCCCAGACGCTGGTCGCCGATACGGATCGGCATCGACACGTCGAGCAGCTTGCCGTCGCTCTGCATGTGCTGCGCGGTCGCGGCGACCACCTCCAGCGCGAACGGGTCGTCCATGCGCTGGCCGAACCGCTCCAGGTCACGACTGCCGTCGTGGACGATGTTGCCGTCGGCGTCGTAGACGATCACGTAACTCACGTCGGGCTGCCGCAGCACGTTGCCGATGGCCGCGCCGACCGATTCGAGGTCGAAGTAGTACAGCGGGTTGACCAGCGCGTCGGCGACCTGCGCCGAGACCGCCTCGCCACGCAGCAGCAGCCGTTGTGAGGCCAGCGCGTGCATCGAGCGCTGGCTCAGCGCGAGGATCTGCCGCTGCGCCTGCTCCTGCTGCTGCAGCACCAGGGCCACCGACACCAGGCCGGCGAGCACCGCAGCGCCGGCCAGCGCCAGGAACGTGGCCTGCAGGCCGGTCCGCAACTTCATTCGACGTCCACCACGACGCGCGACGCACCGCTGCGCAGCAGGTCGAGCTCGGCGCGGGTGCGGGCGTCCACCGGCAGGAACGCGGTCGTGCGGAAGAACTGGCGCATGGCGTTCGCGGCCGCCGGATCGCGACTGGCTTCGACCAGCACCTCGCGCAGGCGCGCGGCGACGCGGGCATCGAGATCGCCCCGCACGATCTCCAGTGCCCGCGGGAACGGCGCGGTTTCGCGGAAGATCACGAAATCGCGCTTGAATGCCGCCGGCACGCGTCGTGCGTTGTCCCAGTCGAGGTTGCTCATCGCCCCGGCGTCGACCAGATGCTTGTGCACCCAGGACGACATGTTGAGTTCGGAGCGCGCGAACAGATAGCCGACCGAATTGGCCTCGGGCTGGTCGAGCGGCGAGAGCAGGATTTCCAGCTTCATGTCGCGGGCCAGCAGCTCGGCGGCGGGCACGAAGTAGGCGCTGGTCGACTGCCGGTTCTGGAACACGATGCTCTTGCCGCGCAGATCCTCGAGCGAACGGATGCCGCTGTCGCGCCGGGCGAAATACACCGTGTGGTAGTGGCTCACGCCGTTGCGCTCGGTCAGCAGCAGCGTGCGCGCGCCGGCGCGGGCCTCGAGCAGCATCGCGCCGCTGGCGGTCTCGGTCACCCAGTCCACGCGCCCGCGCCGCAGATAGCTCTGCATCTGCTGGACGTCGCGCGCCATGAGGACGCGACCTTCGGTGATGCCGACGTCGCCCATCCGCGCCACCACGTAGTCCAGCAGCGGCTTGAGCTGTTCGTAGTGGGCCTTGGGATCGTCGCTGATGCGTCCGAGCACCAGCACGTTGCGCGGCTCGGCGGCCTGCGCCGGCGACGCCAGCAGCAGCGCCGACAGCACGCCCGACATCAACCAGCCGAAGAAGGGGCGCAGGTGCAAGACGTGTCCGGGCGGCGGGGACGAAGCCGAAAGCCTAGCCGAAAACCGGCCTCAACCGGCGTTCCGCGCGCCGGCCAGCCGGGCCATGCGCTGGGCGTCGGCGAGGATGCCGCGCAGCAGGCGCACCTCCTTCTCGTCCAGCCCGGTGCGCACGAACAGCCGACGCAGCTTGCGCATCGCCGATTCCGGGGCCCGGCCCTTGTGGAAATCGATCGCGTCCAGGGTCTCGGCCAACTGCCCGAAGAACCCTTCCAGCTCGGCATGCGGCACCGCCGCCGGATTGACCGGCGCGATCGCCGCGGATGCGGTGTCGCCCTCTCCCAGCAGCGCCAGGCGCAGCTCGTAGCTGAGCACCTGCACGGCCGCGGCGAGGTTGAGCGAGCTGTAGTCCGGATTGGCCGGGATGTGCACTGCGGCGTGGCAGAGCTGCAGCTCCTCGTTGTCCAGACCCGTACGCTCGCGGCCGAACACCAGCGCGACCTCACCCCCCGCGGCTGCTTCGGCATGCGCGGACGCGGCGGCGTCGCGCGGCCGCAGCTCGCGCAGTTGCACGCGGCGGCTGCGCGCCGTGCAGCCCAGCACCAGCCGACAATCGGCGACCGCCTCGGCCAGGGTGTCGAAACGCGCGGCGTGACTCAGGATGTCGTCGGCGCCGGCGGCCATCGCGTCGGCTTCCGCGTGCGGGAATTTCTGCGGGGCCACCAGCACCAGACGGTGCAGTCCCATGGTCTTGATGGCACGCGCGGCCGAGCCGATGTTGCCCGGATGCTGGGTGCCGACGAGCACGATGCGCAGGCGGTTGGCGGGGCCGACAACGGCGGCGGTGTCCGTTCCGGACTCGGGATTCAGGGGCGCTTGCATGGCGCGAATGGTAAACTGCCCGACCGGCCAAGCGCCGGCACTGCTCTTTCTCCCCTCGATCCTGCCCGCGCCCGGAGTCGTCCGCGATGCTTCAACCTGCTGTCAATGTCATGGTCAAGGCGGCGCGCGCCGGCGGTGGCGTCCTGTTGCGCAACATGCACAAGCTCGACGCGCTCAACGTCGTCGAGAAGGCCCGCCACGACTACGCCAGCGAAGTCGACGGCCTCGCCGAAGAGGCGATCGTCAAGGAACTGCGCCGCGCCTATCCCGAGTACGCGGTGCTCGGCGAGGAAGGCGGTGCCAAGCCCGGCCGCGGCGGCCCGAGCCGCTACACCTGGGTCATTGATCCGCTCGACGGCACCAGCAACTACCTGCGCGGCTTCCCGCACTGGTGCGTCTCGATCGCGCTGGTCGAGGGCGCCGAGCCGCTGCACGGCGTGATCTTCGACCCGCTGCGCAACGAGCTGTTCACCGCCACCCGCGGCGCCGGCGCGCAGCTCAACGAGCGCCGCATCCGCGTGTCCGAGCGCAAGGAACTGAACGGCGCGATCCTCGGCACCGGCTTCGCGCCGCGCGAGCGCAAGCGCGTTGGCGCGCAGCTGCGTGCGATCGAGGCCCTGCTCGAGTCGGCCGAGGACGTCCGGCGCACCGGGTCGGCCGCGCTGGACCTGGCCTACGTGGCCGCGGGTCGCAGCGACGGCTATTTCGAAGCCGGCGTGCATCCCTGGGACATCGCCGCGGGCGTGCTGCTGGTGCGCGAGGCCGGTGGCCGCATCAGCGACTTCAAGGGCCGCGCCACCGGCCCGATGAACGTCGCCTTCGCCGGTGGACGCGAGATCGTCGCCGGCAACGTGCGCATCGTCGAGCCGCTGCAGAAGACGCTGGTCGATTCGGGTTACGCGAAGGAATTCGCGTAAGCCTGCACGCCAGGCTGGATCATGGAGGGCCGCGCATTGCGCGGCCTTCTGCGTTCTGGACGTGGGCCGCGTCCGTAGAAGCTCGTCGCGGGGGATCCCATGTGGGAACGCGCTCGCGCGCGATTCGGGGATCGGAGCCGCTGACGTCGCCCCCGGAATCGCGCGCAAGCGCGCTCCCACACGGGCAGGCCCCGCAGGATGGGTGGGGCGCAGCGAAAACCCGTCGCCATGCCAGAGCGCTCGGGAAGACAGTCGTCCCCCAGCTCCACCTGAAGCACCTGCGACTCCGCCTGTTGTCGTCGCAAGCGCAGACGTTGCGGCGATGGGTCTACCCATCTGCGAACAGACGCCCAAAAAAAAAGCCGCGCTTGCGCGCGGCTCTTCCAGGCCTGCGATCCCGACCGGGAATCAGGGGCGACGCTCGAGCGCCGCCTCGTCCCGCGCCTTGGGCAGCAGATCCTGCTTGGTCACCTTGAGCACGCCGTAGGTCAGCAGCGGACAGGCGATCAGCACCGACGACAGCGTCGCCACCACCGCGCCCAGCATCTGGGTCAGCGCCAGGCCTTCGAGCGAACCACCGCCGTAGAGGAACAGCGCGAGCACGGACAGGAAGAACACCAGCGACGTGATGATGGTGCGCGAGAGGGTCTGGTTGATCGAGCGGTTGAAGATCTCCAGCGGCTCGGCGCGCACGCCGCGGAAATTCTCGCGCACGCGGTCGAAGACCACGATGGTGTCGTTGATCGAGAAGCCCATGACCGACAGCAGGCCGGCCAGCACGGTCAGGTCGAATTCGCGTCCGGTCAGGGCGAACAGGCCTGCGACCACGGCCACGTCGAACAGCGTGGTGACGCTGGCGACCACGGCGAACTTCCACTCGAAGCGGAAACTGATGTACAGCAGGAAGCCCACCAGCACGAAGATCGCCGCGTAGATGGCGTTCTTGCGCAGGTCGCCCGACACCTGTGAACCGATCGACTCGGTGCTCAGGATACGGCCGGGATTGTCCGCCGTCGTCGCGGCCTCGAGCACGTGCTGGGCGAGTTCGGCGTTGTCGTCGATGTGCGCGATGTCCTCGGCGGCGCGCACCCGGATCAGCAGGTCGTTGCCGCTGCCGAAGGTCTGCACCTGCGCGTTCTCGATGTCGGCCGCTTCCAGACGCTCGCGCACGTCGTCGACGCTGACCGGATTCTCGAAGCGGACGTTCACCGCGGTGCCGCCGGTGAAGTCGAGCGCGAAGTTGAACCCCTTCAGGCCGATGACGGCGAAGGCACCGACGAACGCCAGCAGCGCGATGGTGATGAAGATGTGCCGGTACCGCATGAAATCGATGCGGGTGTTCGCCGGGACGAGGGTCAACGGGAAAATTTTCATGGGGTCTCTCCCGTCAGATCGCCAGGGACTTGAGCTTCTTGCGCGGCGCGTAGATCAGCGTCACCAGCGCACGCGACACGACGATGGCCGTGAACATGGACGCGACGATGCCGATGATCAGCGTGACCGCGAAGCCCTGCAGCGGACCGGTGCCGAAGGCATACAGCGCGATGCCCGCGATGATGCCGGTGAGGTTGGAGTCGAAAATGGTGTCCGACGCCTTTTCGTAACCGGTCACGATCGCCGCCTTGGGCGGCATTCCGGCCCTGAGTTCCTCGCGGATGCGCTCGTTGATCAGCACGTTGGCGTCGACCGACAGGCCGATCGACAACGCCAGACCGGCGAAACCGGGCAGCGACATCGTCGCGCCGAACAGCGACATCACCGCGACCACGATCAGCAGGTTCAGGATCAACGCCAGACAGGTGACGATGCCGAACATGCGGTAATAGATCATGAAGAAGATCAGGGTGAACACGAACGCGTAGAGCACCGCGGTGACGCCGCGCTCGACGTTCTCCGCGCCCAGGCTCGGGCCGACGACGCGTTCTTCGACGAAGTCCATCGGCGCGGCCAGCGCACCGGCCTTGAGCTGGCGGGCCAGGTCGTTGGCTTCCTCGCGCGACAGACCGGTGGTCTGGAACTCGCGGCCGAACACGCCCTGGATGGTCGAGGAGCTGATCACGCGTTCCACCGAGCGTGCCGAGCGCACTTCCTGGCCGTCGACGATGCGTACGGTCGGGATGCGCTCGACGTAGACGATGCCCAGGCGCTGGCCGACGTTCTGCAGCGTGTGGTCGAGCATGCGCTTGCCGCCGGCGCTGTTGAGCGTGATGCCCACCGACGGCAGGCCGGTCTTGGAATCGGTCTGCGGGTTGGCATTGATCAGCTGGTCGCCCGACACCAGGATGCGGCGCGAGAGCAGCAGCGGCGTGCCGGCCTCGTTGTAGTAGATGCGCGAATCGGCCGGGATGTTGCCCGACGCGACCGCGGCCGCGGCCTGGTTCTCGTCGCCGGTGACGGCGCGGAACTCCAGCGTCGCGGTCGCACCGATCAGGCGCTTGGCCTCGGCGGTGTCCTGCAGGCCCGGCAGCTGGATGACCAGGCGGTCTTCGCCCTGGCGCTGCAGCACCGGCTCGGCGACGCCGATCGCATTGATGCGGTTGGAGATCACTGTGCGGTTCTGCTCGACGGCATCGGCCGCGATGCGGTCGATCTCGCCGGCCGACAGGCGCACGGTCAGCCGGTTGCCTTCGGTCGTGATCTGCGGGCCACTGCCGCCGACGGCCTGGCCGGAGGCGCTGGCGAGGCTGGTCGCGATCTGCGTCCGCGCGGCGTTGACGTCGGCGCCTTCGGTCAGCACCACGCCGATGCTGTTGTCGGGACGACGCTCGACGCTGGAGTAGCCGATACGGGCGTCACGCAGCACGGTGCGGATGCCGTCGGCGTAACCCTCGACGCGCTTCTGCAGCGCCGCGGCCTGGTCGACCTGCATCACGAAGTGCACGCCGCCCTGCAGGTCCAGACCCAGCGTCATCGGACGTGCGCCCAGGTTCGACAGCCAGTCGGGCACGGTCGAGGCGAGGTTCAGCGCAACCGAATAATTCTCGCCCAGTACCGGACGCAGCGTGTCGGACGCCAGCGTCTGCGCGTCCGAATCGTGCAGACGCACCAGCAGGTGGTTCTCGTCGATCTCGGTCCCGACCGGCGTGACGCCAGCTTCCTTGAGCAGACCGTCGACGCGCGTCTTCAGCGCCTCGTCGATGCGGGCCTCGCTCGTGCTCGGGGTGATCTGCACCGAGGGGTTCTTCTGGTAGGCGTTGGGCAACGCGTACAGCGTCGCCACGGCCAGGACCAGCAGGATCAGGACGTACTTCCAGCGCGGAAATTCAAGCATTGCCTTGCCTCGGACGCCGCGCGGAGTGCCGGCGCCTGGAGAGATGACGGAACCGGCGACCGGGATCAGGCCGACTTCAGGGTGCCCTTGGGCAGGACGTTGCCGACCGCGCCCTTCTGCACGCGGATCTCGACGCCCGTGGCGACTTCGACGGTGATGAAGCTGTCGCCGATGTTGCGCACCACGCCGGCGATGCCGCCGTTGGTGATGACTTCGTCGCCGACCGACAGCTTGTCGAGCATCGCGCGGTGTTCCTTGGTGCGCTTCATCTGCGGGCGGATCATCAGGAAGTACATGATCGCGATCAGGATGATCGGGAAGGCCAGCGTCGACAGCAGGCTCGGCGCGGCGCCGGCGGCCGGGGCAGCGGCGTGGGCGGGGGCGATCACAAGGTCCAGCAGATTCATCGGGGCATCCATGGGTCGAAAACAGACAGCGGGCAATTATGGCACGGCCGGGCACGGGCGCAGCCCGGAAGGCCGGTGAATGGGGGGTGACGGCGTCCGGGACGTCGCAGTGACGGCTCAGGCGTCCGGATTCCCCGTCCGGGCGCGATAGAAAGAGTCGCGGAACGCGGCAAAGGTTCCCGAGGCGATCGCCGCGCGCATGTCGGCCATGAGCGTCTGGTAGTACCAGAGGTTGTGAAGAGTGCCCAGCATCGGGCCCAGCATCTCGCCGCAGCGGTCCAGATGCCGCAGGTAGGCGCGGGTGAAGCCGCCACTGCAGGCCTCGCAGCCGCAGCCTTCCTCGATCGGCCGCAGGTCCTTCTCGAACTTCGCGTTGCGGATGCGGATCACGCCGGTCGAGGTGAAGAAGTGGCCGTTGCGCGCATTCCGGGTGGGCATCACGCAGTCGAACATGTCGACACCGCGCGCGACCGCTTCGACCAGATCCTCCGGACGACCGACGCCCATCAGATAGCGCGGGCGGTCGTCGGGCAGCTGCGGCGCGGTGTGGTCGAGCATCGCGTTGCGCTCGTCCTCGGTTTCGCCCACGGCCAGACCGCCGATCGCATAACCGTCGAAGCCGATGTCCTTGAGGCCTTCGGCCGAGCGCGTGCGCAGGTCGTGGTGCACGCCGCCTTGGACGATGCCGAACAGGGCGGCGTCGTTGCCCTCATGCGCGCGCTTCGAACGCGCGGCCCAGCGCAGCGACAGCTCCATGGATTTCTCGACCACGCGCGGATGCACCGGCTTGCCGTCGATCTGCACCGGCGGGCACTCGTCGAAGATCATCACAATGTCCGAGTCGAGCACCTTCTGGATGCGCATGCTCTCTTCGGGACCGAGGAACACCTTCGCGCCATCGGTCGGCGCGGCGAAGGTCACGCCTTCCTCGGTGATCTTGCGCTTGTGCGCCAGCGAGAAGACCTGGAAACCGCCGGAATCGGTGAGGATCGGCTTGTGCCAGCGCGCGAAGCCGTGCAGGCCGCCGTGCGCTTCGATGACCTCGAGACCCGGGCGGAGATACAGATGGAAGGTGTTGCCGAGAATGATCTCCGCGCCCAGCGCGCGCACCTGCTCGGGCAGCACGCCCTTGACCGTGCCGTAGGTGCCGACCGGCATGAAGGCCGGGGTTTCGATGGTGCCGCGCGGGAACGTCAGGCGGCCGCGACGGGCGACGCCATCGGTGGTGATCAGCTCGAACTGCAATCTGGACATGGACACTCGTGGACGCGGGTAACGGTCAGGCGGCGGGCGCGTGCGCGCCCCACAGCAGCATCGCGTCGCCATAGGAGAAGAAGCGGTATTCCGCCTGCACGGCATGGTCGTAGGCCGCGAACACGCGGTCCTTGCCGGCGAAGGCCGAGACCAGCATCAGCAGCGTGGATTCGGACAGATGGAAGTTGGTCACCATCGCGTCGACGCTGCGGATGCGGTAGCCGGGGAAGATGAAGATCTGCGTCTCGCCGGCGAAGGGATGCAGTTCGCCGTCGACGCTGGCGCTCTCCAGCGCACGCACGACCGTGGTGCCGACCGCGATCACGCGACCGCCCGCCTCTCGCGTGCGGCGGATCTGCGCGACGAGTTCGGCGCCGACATTGAGCCACTCGCTGTGCATGCGGTGCTCGCGCACGTCCTCGACGCGCATGGGCAGGAAGGTGCCCGCGCCGACATGCAGCGTGACGTGACCGAACTGCACGCCGCGCTCGCGCAGGCGCGCCAGCAGCGCGTCGTCGAAATGCAGGCCGGCGGTGGGCGCGGCGACCGCGCCGACCTCGCGCGCGAACACGGTCTGGTAGCGCTCGGCGTCGTCCTGCCCCGGTTCGCGGCGGATGTAGGGCGGCAACGGCATGCGCCCGGCCTTGAGCAGCCAGGATTCGAGCGTGTCGTCGAGCTCGAAGCGCAGGTGATAGAAGCCCTCGTCGCGCGAGATCACCTCGGCGCTGCCGCCGGCATCGAGCTGGATGCGTCCGCCGGGCCTGGGCGATTTGCTGGCACCGATCTGCGCCCGCGCCTCGTTGTCCGGCAGCAGCCGCTCGATCAGGATTTCCACGCGCCCGCCGCTGTCCTTCTGGCCGAACAAGCGGGCGGGGATCACCCGCGTGTCGTTGAAGATCAGCAGGTCGCCCGGCTGCAGCAGATCCGGCAGGTCACGGACCTGGCGATCGTCGAAGCTGCCCTGCCCCGGCGGCACGACCAGCAGCCGGCTCGCCGAACGCTCGGCCAGCGGGGCCTGGGCGATCAGGTGTTCGGGCAGGTCGAAATGGAAGTCGGACTTCTTCAAGGGTCGGACGGGGGTTTGCGGGCGGACATTGTAATGAAGGCGTGTCCTGCCGCCCCGTTGCATGCACCCCCGAGTCTCTGCGGAACTCGCAGGCGACGCGATCCGCGCCTTCCCCCACGCGCGGCGGAAGGCCGGGATGGGGGCGAACCGACCGTCCCGACCTTCCTCGATCACGCGCTGCTTTCACCCGCGGGCCTGCGCGGGGCGTGGATACCGCGATCGGGCCGCTCGCCCCCACCCAACCCTCCCCCGCTTGCGGGGGAGGGCTTCAAGTCAGCAGCGGGCTGCGGAAACTACCGCTCGAATTTTGTCGAAAGAATGATTGACGACGTCGTCCGCTCCACGCCCTCGATGCAGCCGATCCGGTCGGTCAGCGCATCCATGGCGGCGACCGTCGGCACCACGCCCAGCGCGATCAGGTCGTACGGGCCGCTGACCGAATGCAGCGAGCGCACCGCGTCGATCGCGCGCAGCGCGGTCACCACCGGCGTGGTCTGGCGCGGGCGCACGGTGATCATGATGTGGGCGCGGATGTGGCCCTGCTCGAAGTCGTCGCGCACCCGCACCGTGTAGCCGCCGATCACGCCTTCGCGCTCCAGCCGCTCGATGCGGCTCTGCACCGTGGTGCGCGACAGGCCCAGCCGCCGGGCGATCTCGGCTGTGGACAGGCGGGCGTTCTCGCGCAGCAGGTTGAGCAGACGGACGTCGGCGGATTCGATGGACATGCGCAGGCCAGATTTCGGCGATCTGCCGAAATTCTATCGGCACCTCGGCAGATCGTCGCTATCGTCCGACGGAATCGTCCAGATAATGGAAAGACCGCCGAGCGCCGCGCACCGCGCGCCCCGGGCCAGGTCCCTCCACGACGTCGCCAGGAGTGTTTCGCATGTCCGTATCCCAGATCCTCGCCCCGCTGCGCGCCCACGGCGGCGCACGCCGCACCACCGGCCTGGCCGACGACGTGCTGGAACGCTTCGCCGCGACGCACCCCGAACTGGTCGAGGCCGCGCATGCCGCCGTCGAGGCGCACGCTGCGCTGACGCAGGACTTCGCCGATCTGCTGGATCTCGACGAGGACGCGCAGGCCCGCGCCGTGCAGGCCGGCTACGTGAACTTCTATCCCGGCGATGCGGTGAACCCGTACGTCGCGCTGGTCGCGCGCGGTCCGTGGATCGTCACGCTCAAGGGCGCCGTGCTCCACGATTCCGGCGGCTACGGCATGCTCGGTTTCGGCCACACGCCCAAGGCGGTGATCGAGGCGATGGCGCAGCCGGTGCCGATGGCCAACATCATGACGCCGAGCATTTCGCAGCTGAAGCTCGAGCGCGCCCTGCGCCGCGAGATCGGCCACACCCGCGGCGGCTGTCCCTTCAGCCACTTCCTGTGCCTCAATTCCGGTTCGGAGTCGGTCGGCCTGGCCGCGCGCATCGCCGACATCAACACCCGCACCCAGACCGATCCGGGTGGCCGCCACGCCGGCCGCACGGTCAAGCGCATTGTGGTCAAGGGCAGCTTCCATGGCCGCACCGAGCGCCCGGCGCTGTACTCCGATTCCTCGCGCGCGACCTACAAGAAGTACCTCGCCAGCTTCCGCGACGAGAACTCGTTGATCGCGATCGCGCCCTACGACGCCGACGCCCTGCGCCAGGCCTTCGCCGACGCCGATGCCAACGGCTGGTTCGTCGAGGCGGTGTTCCTGGAGCCGGTGATGGGCGAAGGCGATCCCGGCCGCGCGTTGCCGCCGGCGTTCTACGCCGTCGCCCGCGAACTCACCCGCGCACACGGCAGCCTGCTGCTGGTGGATTCGATCCAGGCCGGCCTGCGCGCGCACGGCGTGCTGTCGGTCGTCGACTATCCCGGGTTCGAAGGCCTCGACGCGCCGGACATGGAGACCTATTCCAAGGCGCTCAACGCCGGCCAGTACCCGCTGTCGGTGCTCGCGGTCAGCGAGCATGCGGCGCAGCTGTACAAGAGCGGCGTCTACGGCAACACGATGACCGCCAACCCGCGTGCGCTCGAAGTCGCCTGCGCGGTGCTCGGCCAGCTCACGCCCGAGGTGCGCGCGAACATCCGCGACGCGGGGCGCAAGTCGGTCGAGGCGCTCGAAGCGCTGAAGGCCGAACTCGGCGGCCTGATCACCAAGGTTCAGGGCACCGGCCTGCTGTTCTCCTGCGAACTCGCGCCGCAGTTCAAGTGCTACGGCGCGGGCTCGACCGAGGAGTGGCTGCGCGAACAGGGCCTGGGCGTGATCCACGGCGGCGCAAACTCGCTGCGCTTCACCCCGCACTTCGAGATCGGCGACGACGAGATCGCCTTGATGGTGGCGATGGTGGGCAAGGCGTTGCGCGAAGGTCCGCGCCTGTCGGACGCCGCCGCAGCCTGATAAGGTCTGCGGCCCGCGCGGCCGACCCCGGTCTGCGTCCGCCCGGGCGCAGCCGCGGTTGATGTCGCGCATCGTGCCTGGAACGACCTGATCACAGTCGGCCCTCCGCGCATTCCATGGAGGATGTGTTGCCGATGCTTCGACGTTCCGGTGTTTTCGCGCTGTCGTGCGCAGCGCTTCTGGTGTCCGCCTGTGGCAGTGAGACCGCCTCGCCGCCGACCGGCCCATCCGCCGACGCTGTCCTGTTCGGTCGACTGTTCGACGCGGGCGCCGGCACCGTCATCGAACGCGGCGTGGTGGTGATCGCAGGCGAGCGCGTACGTTGCGCCGGCGAACGTGATGCCTGCAGCTGGCGGGACGCGGACGCGCGCCACGACTATGGCGACGCGCTGCTGCTGCCGGGCTTGATCGATCTGCACGTCCATGCGCGCCCGCATTACATCGGCGCATTCGTACCCGCCGGTGTCACCACTGTCCGCGATGCAGGCAACACACTCGACAACATCGCGCAGATGCGCGCAATGCCCGGCGCGCCGCGCATCTTCGCCGCCGGGCCGTTGATCGACGGACCCGACAGCGTGATGACACCCGACGGTCCGCGACCGCTGGATGTCGAAACACTCGGCGCGCAGCCATCGCTGACGGTGGCCAGCGCCGCCGAGGCCGACGCCGCAATTGCAGCCCTCGCCGAGCACGGCGTGGACTGGATCAAGCTCTACGAGCAACTGCCGCCAGTGGTGTTCGATGCCGCGGTGGCGGCGGCCGCGCGTCATGGCCTGCCGGTGATGAGCGACCTGGGGCTGGTGGTCACGCGCGGACTTTCCGGCGCGGATGTCGATGCACGGCAGGCGGCAGCGGCCGGCGTGACCACGCTCGAGCACATCGGCGGCGCGGCGCTCTCCTATGCGAGGCTCGGCGGCGATCCGATGGCCGACACGCTGGACGACGCACACCTCGATCGGATCGTCGCCGATCTCGCCGCCAGCGGAGTCGCGGTCGTGCCGACGGCCGGCAACACGGCCCAGTTCTTCTCGCCCGACAGCCTCGAACGTGATGGTCTGCCCGGCGCCGGGCGCATCGCGCCGCACTTCGAAGGGTACTGGTCGCATCTGGCCGGCGTGCTCGCGTCCCCGGCCGCGCATGCCCGCGCGCGCGCCGACCAGCGCCTGCTCGACGCGCTGCTGCCGCGCCTGCATGCGGCGGGTGTGCCGATCGGCGCCGGCTCCGATGTGCCTGCCGCGCCCTACATCGTGCCGGGCCCGGCCCTGCACCAGGAACTCGAAGCCCTGGTGCGTGCCGGACTGAGCCCCGTGCAGGCGCTCCAGTCCGCGACCGTGGTCGCCGCCAGCATCCTGGGCCAGTCGCAGCTCGGCCGACTCGATGCCGGCGCGCTCGCCGACGTGCTCGTGGTCGATGGCGATCCGCTGGCCGACATCCGCGCGACGCGCAACGTCGTCGCAGTGTGGAAGGACGGTGCCGCGGTCGACCTGGCCGCTGCATGGCCGGTGGTCGAAGCAGCGCTCGAAGCAGCACGCGTCGAGGCCGAGGCGGCAGGCGGCTGACCGGTCAGCGCGTGGCGTCGGCTGCGACTGACGCCCGCGCGTCGAACGCAGCGACCGCTGCCCGGATGACGGCCTGCGCCTCGTCCGCCCCACCCCACCCGCGCAGTTGGACCTGCTTGCCGCCGGCGGGCAGGTCCTTGTAGACGCGGAAGAAAGCTTCGATCCGGTCGCGTTCCATCGCGGGCAGGTCGTCGATCGAGCGGATGCCGGCGTAGGTGGGATCCACAGCGTCGGCCGGCACGCCGATGATCTTCTCGTCCTGTTCGCCGCCATCGACCATGCGCAGCACGCCCAGCGGGCGGAAGCGGATGCGCACGCCGGGATGCAGCGGCGCGCGCGTCAGCACCAGGGCGTCGAGCGGATCGCCGTCGCCGGCGTGCGTGCCCGGCATCGAGCCGTAGTTCGCCGGATAGGCCATCGGCATCGACAGGAAGCGGTCGACGAAGATGCGGCCATCGGCGTCGCTCTCGTACTTGGTGAAGCTGCCGGCCGGAATCTCGACCAGCAGCGTCGCCTCGGCCGGCTCGATCTCCGGCTGGCGGTCGTGCGCGGGCGGCGACCCGGCCTGCGCCGCGAGCGGCAGCAGACAGCCGAGCACGATCGCGTGCAGCGTATGGCGCCTGGAACTCCGCATCGCCGTCACTCCCAGCACCGGTCGGCGCGGCCTTTCAGGGTCTGCGCGCGGGTGCAGTCGCGCGGGGCGATGCGACCTTCGGTGATCTCGTGCAGCGTGCGCGTCGCGGGCGTTGCACCGCGGATCTCGAACGCATCGTAGAGACGTCCGGTCGCGGTACGCGATTCGTAGCGCAGCGTGTCGCCGTCGAGGCGAATGACCTGGAACAGCTGCGTGTCTTCGGCGGTCGGCGCCATGTCGCGGCGGGCCTCGTCCGACAGGCGGTACTGCTTGGCGCCGACCACCGACACCAGATACAGCGGCGTCGCTCGCGTCGCGTCCTCGCCGGCACGACGGCCGTAGACGTGGTCGTGTCCCTGCAGCACCAGATCGACGCGGCGCCGTTCGAGCACCGGCAGCACGTGTTCGCGCAGGGCGACGTTCTCGCGGTCCTGGCGCGGCGAGTACATGGGCTGGTGGATCAGCGCGATCGACCAGGCATGCGGATTGGCGGCCAGCGTGCGGTCGAGCCACGCGGCCTGCGCCTGCGCCGTGCCCAGATCGAGCGCCGAGGTGCCGTCGAGCACGACCACGCGCACGCCCTGGTAGTCGAACCAGTAGCTGGTCTGCTCCGCGCCCGGCGCGCCATTGGCCGGCAGCGCGAACGTGCGCGGCCAGTGACCGCCGAGCACACGACGCTCCTGCGGCGTGTCCTCAAACTCCTCCCAGTACTCGTGGTTGCCCGGCGCGGGCGCGTTGACGACCATCGTCGCCAGCGGTCCAACCGCGTCGAACCACTCGCCCCACTCGTTGTCGTCCTCGCCGTCGCCGCCGCTGACCAGATCGCCGGCGAACAGCGCGAGCTTCGCGTCGGGCGCATGCCGGTGCGCTTCGCGCAACACGCGGGTGCTCAGGCTGGCGTTCTTGTTCTGGGTGTCGCCGAAGTACAGCAGTGTCAGCGGTGCATCGGCCGCCGCCGCGGTGCGCGTCTGCATCCACGGGCTCCAGGTGCCACCGCCCTGCACGCGCCAGGCATACAGCGTGTCGGGCTGCAGGCCGTCCACATCGGCGCGATGGAACTGCGCCGCGCCGTTCTCGCCTTCGAAAGATGTGCTGCGCGCGGCGATACGCCGACGCGGGCCCATGTCCGGCGAATCGCCGGCGACGACGAGTTCCAGCACCGGCGACTCGACCGAAGCTGCCGTGCGCCAGGACACGCCGAAGCCGGTGGCGGCGTCCTGCGCAGGCGAGGCGACGATGCGATCGGGGAACACGCTGGGGGCGTAACGCATCACGCCGGCGGGCACGAGCGTGTTGGGCTCGGGTCGCGTCTCGCCGGCGGCACTGGCGGCGCCTGTCACTGCGAGCAGTGCGACACCCAGGCCCAGCACCAGCGATCGCACACGCGTGCGGGTAGGACGCGCCCTCATGCGCCACGCTCGCACGCGGGGAGATTCGCGGCCCTGGCGATCTGCGCCCAGTCGAACGCGACCACGCCCTGATCGTCATGTACGGCGTAGAGCACCCCATCGGGGAAACGTGTGCTCGGCACGTCGTGCAGCCAGATGCCGTCGGTGTTGGCGACCTTGCGACCGGTCACCGCAGCGGCATGCGCCAGCGACTGGCGATCGAACAGATGGAACACCGTCTGTCCCTTGCCCTGCTCGGTGGTGATCCACCAGCCGGCGCCGCCACTACAGGTCTTGAGCATGATGCCCTCGGCCTGCGCGCCGAACACGTCGCGGCCGATGGTCTTGCCGGTGAAGCGGCCTTCGAGGTCGTAGACCTTCAGTTCGTTGGCGTAGGTCTCGTCCTCTTCGGCGATCAGCAGGCGATCGTTGTCGGCATCGCCCCAGATGGACTCGACCACGCGCAGTGCGCCTTCCGGGGTCGCATCGCCGAACGTGCCCAGCGCTTCGATCCTGAAGTCCGCGCCGTCGGTGCGCATCGCATAGCGGTGCACGCGACGGTCGAGCGTGTCCAGCGCGGGCAGGATGTCGTTGCCCTGCGCGTCTTCGCCGTCGTCGTAGGAATCGGTGACGTAGACGGTGTAGCCGTCGTCGACCTTGCGCACCCACAGGCCGTAGGGCTTGACCAGCGCGTCGGCGGCGAAGGTCGCGACGTGGGTGAAGTCCGGCAGGCGCAGCACCTGCACGCGGTGGTTGTCGCGCTCGACCACGAACAGCAGGTCGTCGACCACGGCCACGCCGTTGGGACGGTCGAACTGGCCCTCGCCGGTACCGAGCGTGCCGAAGGTCCGCAGGGTCTCACCGGTAGCGCCGTCGTAGATCACCAGACGATCGGTGGCCTTTGCGGTCGCGATGACCCAGGTCGCGCCATCGGGCGCGGTCCATGCGGCTGGGGAATCGATGTTGTCGTCGGGCGTCAGTGCGGTGACGAAGGCTTCTTCGACGACCGGCAGCGCACGGGCCGTCCCGGTGCCGGCGGCGGGCGCCTCGGCCGACGCGTCCGCGGCGGGCGTCGCTGGCGCGTCGGGCGTGCGGGCACAGGCGGGGAGCGTGATGGCGATCGTCAGCGCGCATGTGCGCAGGGCGACGGGAAAAAAGCGATGTGTGTGCATGGGGACCCTCGGTGGAATGCCGGCGGGACGCGTCGCGTGCCGCCGGCGACAATCAGAAGCGCAGCTTCACGCCTGCAACGTAAGTACGGCCGTAGAGCTCGTTCTGCAGCGTGTTGGCCGGCGACCCCTGGTACAGCTCCAGTGGCTCGTCGAGCAGGTTGGAGGCCTCGAAGTAGAGGCCCCACTGGTCGCTGACCCTGTAGTCCAGGCTGAAGTCGAGCTGAGTGTTGGCAGCGACCCAGATGTCGAAATCGCTGTCGCTCGCGTCCACCTCGTCGATGTATTCGCTGCGACGGACGGCGGCGATACGCGTGCTCAGCCCCCCTTTCTCGTAGCCGATGTGCGCGCTGTAAAGACGCTCCGATGCATTGGGCAGCGTGAAACTGCGGCCGTTGATCTCGTACTCGGTGTCGAGCCACGTGCCGCTGAGGCCCAGCAGCAGGCCGTTGTCGAAATGCTGCTGCCAGTTCAGTTCCGCGCCGTAGACGGTGGCCTTGTCGCCGTTGACGGGCATGGTCACGTCGAAGCCCTGATAGGCGGGGTTGTCGCGGGTGGTCACGTCGACGACGTAATCGTCGATGTTCTTGTAGAACAGCCCGGCCGACACCAGGCCGGTGTCGCCCAGATAGCGCTCGATCGAAATGTCGAAATTGCGCGACGTGTACGGATCGAGGTCCGGGTTGCCCAGCTGCACCTCCTCCTCGTCGCGGTTGATCCGCGTGCGCGGCGAGATGCTGCCGAACGACGGACGGGCAATGGTGGTCGTGTAGGCGCCACGCAGCACCCAGTCGTCCATGTCGTAGCGCAGGTGCAGACCCGGCAAGACGCTGGTGTAACTGCTGGAGACGTTGCGGGTAGAGATCGAGCCGATCGTCTCCTCGTCTTCGAGGTCCACCACGTTGCCCGTCGCCTCGAATTCGGTCCGTTCGACACGGGCACCGGTGATGACGCGCAGCCTGTCGAAATCCATCGTGGCCATCAGGTAGCCCGCCAGAATGTCTTCGCTGGCCGTGTAATCCTCGATCAGCGAGACCTCGGTGTTGGCCGCCACGTCCTGCGGGCGCGCGCTGTAGTCGCCGAGGCGATCGCGCAGATAGGCGTTCATCGCCGCCGAGCTGATGCCGTCGCCCATGTTGCCGTGCGTGTAGCCCGGTGCTTTGGTGGTCCAGCTGCCCAGGTTGATGTCCGGGCCACGCCGCAGTTCGGTCTCGTCGATGTCGACGACGCGGTCGCGCCAACGGCCCAGCAGACCGGTCTTCCAGGTGATCAGGTCACCGGCGAAGGTGAAGTTCACCTGCGCGCTGTTCTCCTTGTCGTCGACCCAGATCGGCGCCACCACGAAGCGGTTGAACTCGTAGTTGTCGTTGTCCAGCCAGCCGCCTGCGGGGCTGTCACTGATCGTGTAGCGCGGAATCGGGCGCGACGTATCCATCTCGATGGACACGTCGTCGGCGCCGTCGTACTCGAAGCGCGCTTCGACTTCATCGAGCACGCGCTCGCGGGTCTTGGTGAAGCCCAGCTTGTAGTCGACGGCCGAGCCGGCGCCGAAACGGTTCTCGCCGCCCGCGCTCACGGTGAACGTGTCTTCCTGCTTGGTCCGGAAGCGGACCCGACGGCTGAAGTCGTTCGGATCGATGCCGTCGACGGTGTAGGTGCCGTCCGCATGCGTCGTGATGTCACCCTCGCCGACCGGGATGATGCTGTTCTGGCGGGTCTCGGCATCGGTGAAATCGGTGTACAGCGTACGCAGGTAGTAGCTGTTGCCGTCACCCGGGCGCCAGTCCAGATTGAGGTTCAGGCCCGTGCGTTCGCGGTTGATGCTGTATTTGCGCTGCTGGATCTCGATCGGGGTCAGGCCGTCGCGTTCGTCCACCTTGTCGTACTCGACTTCGATGTTGTCGGACTCGTAGTCGCGATCCTGATGGCTGAGGCCCAGCGCCACGCCGAACGTGCCGTCAACGAAGATGTCGCTGTAGTTGAACGCGGCCTTGGGGCTGGTCTTGCCACTGAGGTTCTGGTGGCTCATCTCGGCCTTGGCACGGATGTCGCGGCCCGCGCGATCGAATGCGGACGCGGACTCGACCAGAATCGCGCCACCGATGGCATCGCCTGGCATGTCCGGCGTCGGCGCCTTGACCACGGTGAGCCGCTCGGTGGATTCGGACGGAATCACGTCCAGCGGCGCCGCACGGCTGGCGTCTTCGGGCGTGCCGATGGCGACGCCGTCGACGCTGACGCTATTGAAGGCCGCATCCAGACCGCGGACGACGACGAAGCGGCCCTCGCCCTGGTCGCGGGTGACGCTGATGCCCGGCAGACGCGACAGCGACTCGCCGACGTTCTTGTCCGGGTACTGGCCCATCGAGTCGGACGACACGGTGTCCTGGATCGCATCCGACGCACGCTTGAAATCGATCGCCCGCATCTGCGATTCGAGCTGTGCACGCACCTCCAGCGTATCCAGATCCACCGGATCGGCGAGTGTGCTGCCGTCGGGCGTCTGCGGGAGGGTCTGGGCATGGAGCGGAAGCGAAACGGCGCCTGCAGCCAGCACGAGCGCGATCGCCGCGTGCAGCGGATGGGGGTTCGACATGAGAGTTCCGGCGTTGTTGAGGTGAACGTCGGGTGCGTACGCTATGTCCACCGCGTGTCATTGCGATTACAGATGAACGTGCAATGTCATCCTTCGTGCGCTTCTGGGCGCCGGTCGTTTCCGTCAAACTGCACCTGTTCCCCGCAAGGCCCCGACATGAAGACCATCGAAGTCCGCCATCCGCTGGTGCAGCACAAGCTCGGCCTGATGCGCCGCGCCGACAACAGCACCAAGACCTTCCGCGAGCTCTCGGCCGAAGTCGCGACGCTGCTGACCTACGAGGCCACGGCGGATCTGGAAACCGAAGACGCCGACGTCGAGGGCTGGGCCGGCACGGTGCGCGTGCGCCGCATCAAGGGTCGCAAGATCACGCTGGTGCCGATCCTGCGTGCCGGCATCGGCATGCTGCCGGGCGTGCTGGAAATGATTCCCGCCGCGAAGGTCAGCGTGGTCGGCATCAAGCGCGACGAGGCCTCACTCGAAGCGGTGCCCTATTACGAGAATCTCGTCGGCGACATGGCCGACCGCACCGCGCTCATCCTCGACCCGATGCTGGCCACGGGCGGCACGCTGATCGCCACGGTGTCGATGCTCAAGGCCGCCGGCGCGAGCCGCATCAAGGGCCTGTTTCTGGTCGCGGCGCCGGAAGGCCTGCAGGCGCTGGAAGCGGTGCATCCGGATGTCGAGGTCTACACCGCCTCGATCGACGAGCGCCTCAACGAGAAGGGCTACATCCTGCCGGGTCTCGGCGACGCCGGCGACAAGATCTTCGGCACACGCGTCGACTGAAAACACGTGGGCTGCGGGAGCGCGCTCGCGCGCGATGGCGTTGCTCGCGAACGCTCCCGCGCGCAAGCGCGCTCCCACCCGAACGGTCACGGGACAAGCATCGCCCCGATCACGAAGCGCCAGATGCCGAAGGCGGCCATCGCGAACAGCGTGGCGAAGGTCAGCAGCGCGCCGGTGCCGCGGCCGAACGAATACCCCGCCGAGCCGCCCAGACCGATCGCGTGGAGCACGCGCGCGACCAGGAACGCGATGCCGAACGTCCACAGCAGCGTCGCGTTGACGGCCGACAGTTCGAGCAATGCGAGCAGCAGCAGACCGAGCGGCACGTACTCCACGAAGTTCGCATGCACCCGGATCTTGCGCGACAGCGTCTCGTCCCCGCCGCTGCCGATGCCGATCTTCTTGACGTTGCGGTGCAGGACCACGCGGATCGTCAGCACCAGGTAGAGCAGCACGTGCAGCGAGGCGATGAGAAGCGAAATGCGAGGCGTCATGGCGGGGCTTCGATGGCGGGACTGCCGCGGAGTGTGCAGCAATCCGGGACCTTGCGGGGTGCCTGCGCGGGTCAGGTGGTTGGCCGATCTCCCAGAATCGATTGTCGGGCCATTACTTGTCTGGGCAGGTGGCCGACACGCTTCAACAACGAGTCCCCGACTGCCGGCTGTTGCTCCAGCTTCGGCCGCCGCTTCGGATCTGGCTTCGGCTTCGGCTTCGGCTTCGGCTTTCAGCCTTTGACTTTGACCTGCGAGCCGTAAAGCGAGCCGAGCACTGGAGCCTGGCGCGGCCGTAGAGCAGCCCATGTCCGAGCGCAGCGAGTTTGGGCTGCGTGCCGCGTCAGGCGAAGCGCGCAGGGCACCGCCGCGGCTTTATCGCGGCGGATCGCGTCCGGCGAAGGGACCTTTTGGTTTCTTCTGGGTCCCGCCAAAAGAAACTCGCACGCGCAGCGGGCGAAAGCCTTGCACTTGCCTTGGCCTCCGCTCCCACCAGCAAGTGCACGGCAACAACAGAATCAGATCACCTGTTCCACCGAGTCCCCTGCTCGCGCAGACGCAAGTTTCAGCGCGTCACAGCCTCCACCTTCGCCGCACCCACCGAGTTACGTGGATCACTGCCGCCGGTCAGCGTACCCGCCGCGCGGTTCCATTCGATGGTCTGCAGATTGCCCCAGACGTGGCTGGAACCACGGCCACCTGCAGCGCGGTCGCCCGGCAGATCCACGGTATGCCCCATCGCGCGCAGCTGTTCCGCCGTTTCCGGGGAAAACGCATTCGACTCGGCCGAGATCGTGTCCGGCATCCACTGGTGGTGATAACGCGGCAGTGCCGAGACGCTCTGCGCATCGAGGCCCGCGTCGTAACCGAGGATGCCCAGCAGCACCATCGTGATGATGCGGCTGCCGCCGGGCGTGCCGAGCACCGCGACGCGGTCATCGGAGACGAGGAAGGTTGGCGTCATCGAGCTCAACGGACGCTTGCCGGGCTTCGGTGCGTTCGCGTCGAACCCCATCACGCCGAACGCGTTCGGCACGCCGGGCTGCAGCGCGAAATCGTCCATCTCGTTGTTGAGCAGCACGCCGGTGCCGGGGGCGACCAGACCGCTGCCGAACAACAGGTTGACCGTCTGCGTGACCGCGGCGCGGTTGCCGGCGGCGTCGACGATCGAGAAGTGCGTGGTCTCTTCGTCCTCGAGCGGCGTCGGATCACCCGAGAGCAGATCGCTCGGCGTCGCCTTGGACGGGTTGATCGTCGCGCGCAGGCCGGCGGCATAGTCGCGGCTCAGCAGCGTGCGCTGGGGAATCTTCACGAAGTCCGGATCGCCCAGATAGAAGGTGCGGTCGCGGAAGGCGCGGCGCATCGATTCGACGACCAGATGCGTGCGCGCCGCATCGTCGAGCTTGCTCAGATCGTAGGGCTCGAGAATCTGCAGCATCTGCGCCATCGCGATACCGCCCGACGACGGCGGCGGCGCGGTGACGACGTCCCAGTCGTGATAGCGGAAGCGGATCGGTTCGCGCTCGACCACCTTGTAGCCGGCGAGATCGGCCGCGGTCCATTCACCGCCTTCGGCATTGACCCCGGCGACCAGCTTCGCGCCGGTCTCGCCGCCATAGAACCCGTCGAAACCGCGCTCGGCCAGCAGACGCAGCGTGTGGGCGAGTTCCGGCTGGCGGAACACATCGCCCTCTTCCGGGGCGCGGCCGTTGGCGAGGAACACGGCGCGCGTGCCGGGGTAGCGCTCCATGACATCGCGGCGCGACTGGTAGCCGCGCGCGAAACGCGCGTAGACCGGGAAGCCTTCTTCGGCGATGCGGATCGCCGGCGCCAGCGACTGCGACAGCGGCAGCGCGCCGTAGGTCTGGGCGATGTGCACGAACGCCGCGGGCAGGCCCGGAATGCCGGCCGACCACGGGCCGTTCTGTGCGCGGTCGCTGTCGAGGCCACCGCCTTCCTTGCGATAGCGATCCGGATGCGCGCTGGCCGCGGCGGTCTCGCGGGCGTCGACGAAGATGTCGCGGCCGCTCTTCGCATCGTGCAGCAGCAAGAAGCCGCCGCCGCCGAGGCCCGAGGAAATCGGCTCGACGACCGACAGCACGGCCGAGGTCGCGATCGCCGCGTCGAAGGCGTTGCCGCCTTCTCGCATCACCTGCAGGCCGGCCTCGGTCGCCAGCGTATGCGCCGACGCGACCGCATTGCCGGGCGGCGTGGCCTGCGTCTGAGCCGCGACGAGCGCGGCAGGCTGGCGGACGTCGCGCGCGCACGAGGGCGCGACCGCGAGCAGCAGCACCGACAGCAGCAGGGCGGGCAGGCCGGCGGAGAATCGGGCGCGCGTCATGACGACTCCTGTTGCAGGCGCGCCAGCTTGGCCAGCAGCTGCGCCTGCGTTTCCTGGATCTCGGGATCGGGATCGATGCATTCGACCGGGCAGACGACCACGCACTGCGGCTCGTCGAAATGGCCGACGCATTCGGTGCAGCGGGCCGGGTCGATGACGTAGATGGTTTCGCCCTGGGCGATCGCCTGGTTCGGGCAGGCCGGCTCGCAGACGTCGCAGTTGACGCAGAGCTCGTTGATCTTCAGGGACATGTGCGCATTGTAAGGCGTGGCCTGCGACGTCGGCGTTCCATGGCTGGAACTGCGTCGGTCACGCGGCCGGTTCCGGATACGACGACGCCACCGGGCCGGAGCCGCGGTGGCGTCGGGACTCACCACCGACCGGACGGACCGGTCGGCATGCGGCGCTGGATCAGGCCGCGTTGTCGACGAACACGTACTCGACGCCGGCCGGCTCGACCGCCGCCTTGACGCGCTCGTTGTCGGCAGCCGCGCCGATGAACAGCACGCGCACGCCCTTCATGCTGCCGGCCGGCACCGTGGAGAACGACGCGATGGTCAGGTTGGCGGTACGGGCCGAATCCAGACCGGCGAAGATCAGCAGGTTGCCGCGGGTGATGCCGCGCGAGACGTCGGTCTTGGCCTTGTCGAGCAGGCGCTCGTAGTTGCCGTCCATCGTCATCGTCGGGCCGGTGTCGCCGGTGGCGGCGGCCGGTGCGTCCGCCCCTTCCTGCGCTGCGGCGGCATCGGCAGCCGGCGCCTGGTCGGCCGAAGCCGGCGGCACCAGATACACGTACGGCGAATTGTTCACGCCTTCCATGTGGCGACCGGCCACGTCGTTGAGGTAGGCGTTCCACGCCGTCTTGTCCTCGGTGGTCGGCACGGCGACCGGCGCGGCTTCGACCTGCGGCGCCTCTTCCTTCTTGCTACAGGCGATGGCCGGCAGGACCAGGCAGGCGACCAGCAGTGCGCGGGTGATGGACTTCATGGGATTCCCTCTTCTTTCTCTAGCGTTTGGATGGGCAACGTCAGCGTTGCGAGTGTTTGCGCAGTGCGCGATCGACCGCGGCGGGCACGAAACCCGACACGTCGCCGCCGAGGCGCGAGATCTCGCGCACCAGCGTGGAGGAGATGAAGCCGTACTGCTCGGCCGGCGTGAGGAACAGCGTTTCGACATCCGGAATCAGATGCCGGTTCATGCTGGCGAGCTGGAACTCGTATTCGAAATCCGACACCGCGCGCAGGCCGCGCAGCAGCACGCCGGCGCCGACCTCGTGCACGAAGTGCGCGAGCAGCGAATCGAAACCGATGACCTCGACATTGGCGTGGTGCGCGACGGCCTGGCGGGCGAGCTCGACGCGCTCGTCGAGTGTCATCGCCGGACGCTTGGCCGGACTTTCGGCAATTCCGACGATCAGCTTCTCGAACAGCGGCGCTGCGCGGTCGACGAGGTCGACGTGGCCGTTGGTGATCGGATCGAAGGTCCCGGGATAGACCGCGATGCGGTTGCGGCTCGCACTCATGGCTTGCGTTCGCTGTCGGGGAAGGTTCGGCGCGGGCGGCAAGTGTATCAGCGGCGATTGGAACCTGTTCAAAGGCCGTCGCAAGCGAAGCCGGCCTGTGGACAGGGTCTCAGGCGCCGCGCCGGTACAGGGCGCAATGCGCCTCGCGGGTACGCAGTTCGCGGTGCAGGCGCCAGTCGCCGGCCGGCGCGGCAGGCCGGTCGGCGGCGGATTCGACATACAGCCAGGCGTCGTCGGCGAGCGCGGGCGCCACGGCCGCCAGCGCCGCGTCCCACAGATTCGCGGCGAACGGCGGATCGACGAAGGCGATGTCGGCGGCGGACCTCGGCAGCGCGGCGACGATCCGCAACGCGTCGCCGTTGCGCACGTCGATCACGTCGCCACCCTGCAGACGCGCCGCGGTTGCGGACAGCGCGGCCGCCAGATGCCGGTCGCGCTCGACCAGCACCGCAGAAGCGGCGCCACGCGACACCGCTTCGAGTCCCAGCGCACCGGTGCCGGCGAACAGGTCGAGCACGCGCGCACCGGGCAGCGCCGGCTGCAGCCAGTTGAACAGCGTCTCGCGGACGCGGTCCGATGTCGGCCGCAGACCGTCGACGACGGGCACGTCCAGACGCGTGCCGCGCCAACGTCCACCGACGATGCGCACGCGTCCGGGGCCGGTGTTCTTCGCGTTGTTCAAGGGCGCGCCACTGCACGGGGCGCCGGAAAGGCGGGTGGTACCATGCGCGCCATTCTCCCCCATCCCCGTCCCGACCGCCGCATGGTCAGCTGGTTCAAGCGCGACAAAACCCCCGACAAGCCCGAAGCCGACAGCGGCCGCCGACGCCTCAGCGCCGACGAGATCGCGGCCGCGTTCGCGCCGCCGGTCGCGCCTGCGCCCGTGCCGCCGCCGGCTCCCGCTCCTTTGGCGGATGCGCCCGTCGATGCGGGCAGCCTGCCGGACACGCCGGAAGCGGCCGCCGCACCGGCAGCGCCCACCCCGCCACCGCCGGCTTTCGTCGATCCGGCAGCGGCACTGGCCGACTATGTCTTCGCCAGCACCATGCCCGCCGCGGCGCCGGGCAAGTCCGGCTGGCGCGAGCGCCTGGGCGGCAGCACGTTCGCCAGGAGTTTCGGCGGCCTGTTCTCGCGCAATCCCAAGCTCGACGACGATCTGCTCGACGAGATCGAGACGGCGCTGCTGACCGCCGACGTCGGCGTTGCCGCGAGCACGCAGCTGGTGGAATCGCTGCGCAAGCGCATGAAAGCGCGCGAGTTCGTCGATGCGAATGCACTGCTGCAGGCGCTGCGCGGTGATCTGATCGCGATGCTGCAACCCGTGGCCAAGCCGCTGGTCGTCGACACCGCCGCCAGGCCCTTCGTGATCCTGACCGTCGGCGTCAACGGGGTCGGCAAGACCACCACCATCGGCAAGCTCGCCAAGCGCTTCAAGGACGAAGGCCACGGCCTGATGCTGGCCGCCGGCGACACCTTCCGCGCCGCCGCGGTCGCCCAGCTCAAGGCCTGGGGCGAGCGCAACGGCGTCGCCGTCGTCGCCCAGGGCCAGGACGCAGACCCCGCAGCAGTCGCGTTCGACGCGCTGCAGGCGGCGAAGTCGCGCGGCACCGACATCCTCATCGCCGATACCGCCGGGCGTCTGCACACCCAGCAGGGACTGATGGCCGAGCTCGGCAAGATCCGCCGGGTGATGGGCAAGATCGACACGACCGCACCGCACGAAGTGCTGATGGTCATCGACGGCACCACCGGCCAGAACGCGCTGTCGCAGCTGCGACAGTTCAACGCCGCGGTGCAGGTGACCGGCCTGGTCGTGACCAAACTCGACGGCACCGCCAAGGGCGGCGTAGTGTTCGCGCTCGCGCGCGAGTTCGGCATTCCGATCCGCTTCGCCGGCATCGGCGAACGCCCCGAAGACCTGCGCGTGTTCGACGCCGAAGCCTTCGTCGACGCGATGTTGCCGGAGACGCTGGGGGCGTGACCGCCTCCGATCCGGCACCCGCCGGAGCGGCGCCGAAGCGCCAGCGCTGGTTGCGCCTGCTGCTGGGCGCATTGATCGCGCTGATCGCCGTGGCGCTGCTGGTGCAGATCCTGCTGCCGCCCGAACGTGCGTTGCGCCTGGTGCTCGCGCGGCTGCAACCCACGCTCGGCCTGCACATCGAATTCGATGGCGACGTGGAGTATCGCCTGCGCGGCACGCCGCAACTCGTCGTGCGCGATGTGCACGTTACCCTGCCCGGTGCAGCCGCCGATGCGCCGGCGCTGCTTGAGGCCGAACGCGTGCTGCTGTCGCTGCCGTGGAAGACGATCCGCAGCCGCGGCGCCGATCTCGAGATCGCCCGGATCGAACTCGACGCACCGCAGGTCGATCTGCCCACGCTGCTGCGCTGGCTGGACACACGACCGCCCGGCGACGGCAAGGTGCCGACGATCACCGATGGCATCCGCATCGTGCGCGGTCGCCTCGATGGCGAAGACTGGCACGTCGCCGAACTGTCACTGGACCTGCCTTCGCTGCGGGCCGAGCGCCCCGTCGACGCGCAGATCGCAGGCACGCTGACGCTCGAGGCGTTGCAGGCGCCGTTCCGTTTGCGCGTGCACGCCGATCGCGCAGTCGGCGCACGTGACCTGCAGGCGCGCGGCACGCTCGCAGTCGAACATGCGTCGGGGCGTCTGAATTCCGCGCTGCAACTCGATGCTTCGCGTATCGACGCCGATCTGCCCGGTTTCGCGCTGGCGCCGCTGCGCCTGGCAATGGATGCGCGCTGGACCGGCGCGGGAACCGCATCGCCGCTGCCGTTCGTGCTCGGACTGCACGGCGCGCTGCACGTCGGCGATGGCGCGGAGTCCCTGCGGCTCGCGCCGCTGGGTCTCGTGGTTCGCGGCGAAGGCGCCGTGCCGGACGTGACCGCGGCGGGCCGCGTTGCGGTTGGCGATGGCCTGGACATCATGCTCGACGGTCGCCTCGCACGCTGGCCGGAGATGTGGCCGGCCTTGCCGCCGCCGTTGTCGGAATCGACGCAGCCACTGCCGTTCGCGCTGCGCTACGCCGGCCCGCTCGACGCGTCCGCACCCGTCGCGCTACGACTCGAACACGAGCACGCCCGCTTCGATGGCGCGACGCGGATTCCGGCGATGCTGACCTGGCTCGATGCGCTCGCGACCGGCTCACCATTGCCGCCGCTGCGCGGCACGCTGTCGGCCGATCGCATCGACGTCGCCGGCGCTGTGCTCGAAGGCGTCGAGATCGATTTCGACGACGGCAGCGGAGACACCGCGCCATGAATGCCGATCGCGACTACGCGACACGCCTGTTGGCCTGGTTCGACGTGCATGGCCGCCACGACCTGCCGTGGCAGCACCCGCGCACGCCGTATCGCGTGTGGCTGTCGGAAATCATGCTGCAGCAGACCCAGGTGCGGGTCGTGATTCCCTATTTCGAACGTTTCGTCGCCGCGCTGCCCGACGTACGTGCGCTCGCCGCGGCACCCCAGGACACCGTGCTCGCGCTGTGGTCGGGGCTCGGCTATTACGCCCGCGCCCGCAATCTGCACGCCGCGGCCAAGGTCTGCGCCGAACTGCACGACGGTGATCTGCCGCGCGACCCCGATGCCCTGCGCGCCCTGCCCGGCATCGGCCGCAGCACCGCCGGCGCGATCCTGTCGCAGGCCTGGGGCGACCCGTTCCCGATTCTCGACGGCAACGTCAAACGCGTGCTCGCGCGTCGCCATGCGGTCGAAGGCTGGCCGGCGCAGCCGAAGGTCGAGAAGCAGTTGTGGGCGATCGCGGAAACGCTGCTGCCGACGACGCGCCTCGCCGACTACACGCAGGCGCAGATGGATTTCGGTGCGACGCTGTGCACACGCCACAACCCGGCCTGTCTGCTGTGCCCGGTCAACGTCGACTGCGCCGCGTTCGCGCAGGGCCGCGTCGACGAACTGCCCACGCCTCGCCCCACCAAGGCCCTGCCCGAGCGCGAAGCCAGCGTGCTGCTGCTGGAAGACACCAAGGGCCGCGTGCTGCTCGAGAAACGCCCGCCGACCGGCATCTGGGCCTCGCTGTGGTCGTTGCCGCAGGCGGACGATGAAGCGCGCGCGATCGACTGGCTGCACGCGCATGCGCCCGGCCTCGTCGACGCCGCCGATATCGACGCGTCACGTCGGCTGCTGCCGGTGCAGCACGGTTTCACCCATTTCAGGCTGCGTCTGCAGCCCCTGCACTGGCACGGCCTCGCTGCGCGCCACCACGTGCGCGACAATGACGCCCTGCGCTGGGTGGCCCGCGACGAACTCGCGACGCTCGGCATTCCCGCCCCGATCCGCACGCTGCTGCTCGCGCCGCGCATCGCATCCGAGGACTGACCCATGAGCCGACGCGTCTTCTGCGTCCACGACCAGACCGAAACCGAGGGTCTGGATTTCATTCCCTGGCCGGGCGAACTCGGCAAGCAGGTGTTCGCGCAGATCGGCAAGCCGGCCTGGGCGCGCTGGCTGGCGCACCAGACCATGCTGATCAACGAGAACCGTCTGTCGCCGCTGGACCCCAAGCATCGCGCCTTCCTCGAAGGCCAGATGCGTGCCTATCTGTTCGACCGGCAGACCGACCGCGTCGCCGGTTACGTGCCCGAATCGGACGGCTGATCCATCGACGGCGCGCCGGCGGCGTTCTGTTTCTCGGCCGCGCGGACCGCCTTGACGTCCAGCGGCCGGATCTGCCGGATGTGGCAGGGCATGTTGATCGAACCGGTGCTGCGCACCAGCACCTTGTCGAAGCGCGCGTTGACCCGGCCCATGCTGCTGGTCAGCCCGATCGCCGGTGTCGAACGCAGATCCTGGCAGGTGCCCGACAGATCCAGCAGCCAAGCTTCGCTGGGCCGCGTCCAGACCACCAGGGCCGCATCGCCGAGCGGCGTCCAGCCGTTGATCGAGCCCAGATAGCGGAAATGGTCGACCGGCGCGCCGGCGTGCGCGTCGTTGAGCGCGTACTTTTCGGCGTCGGTCATGCCCGACATCGATGCGCATGCGGCGAGCGCGGTCGTCGCGGCCAGCACGGCGGCCAGCCCTGTGCGTCGGAAGGTGGATGCTGCCATGACGGTCTCCTGCGCGATCGCGACGGACTGAAGATGTCCCGATGATGCGCGCAGCGCGCTCGCGGCGCCGTCGTAAGCGTTCCGGTGTTCAGTCGCCGGCCGGTCCGTGCTGCGGTTACGCTGTCGCGCCCACATCGCGCAGGACCGACCGCCATGTCGTCATCGCCCACCGGTCACCGGCAGGCCCTGATCTTCGCCGCGGGCCTGGGCGAACGCATGCGGCCGCTGACCGATACAACGCCCAAGCCGTTGCTGCAGGTCGGCGGCAAACCGCTGATCGTCTGGCATCTGGAAAAGCTCGCCGCGATCGGTGTACGCGACGTCGTGGTCAACGTGTCGTGGCTCGCCGACCGGTTCGCGCCGGCCCTCGGCGACGGCAGCCGTTGGGGCCTGCGCCTGCACTGGTCGCACGAGGGCGCACCACCGCTGGAGACCGGCGGCGGCATGCTGCATGCGCTGCGCCTGCTCGACGATGCGCCCTTCATCGCGGTCAACGGCGACATCTGGAGCGACTTCGATTTCGCGCGATTGCCGGCCGATCCGGACGGCGATGCGCATCTGGTACTGGTCGACAATCCCGCCCACAACCCCTCGGGCGATTTCGCACTCGATGGAGACCGCGTGCGCAGCGACGGCGCGCGCAAGCTGACCTTCTCCGGCATCGGCGTCTATCGCCCGGCACTGCTGCACGACTGGCGCTCGATCGTCGGCGATGCGCCCGGCGTCGACGCCGACCCGCCGCGTTTCAAACTCGCGCCCCTGCTGCGCGCAGCGATGACCCGGGAAAGAGTGACCGGCGAACACTACGTTGGCCGCTGGACCGATGTCGGCACGCCGGAGCGGCTGGCGGAATTGGATGCGGCGCTGCCTGACGGCTGATGCGACGCAATCGCCCGTCCGTGCGTAACTGCCTGCAATGGAAACGATGCCGACGGATATCAGGGAAGAGGCCGCGCTCGTACGGCGTGCACGCTGGGGCGACCAGCGGGCTTTCGAGACGCTCTACGACCGGCACGCCGGCGCGATCCACGCGCTGGCCTATCGCCTGACCGGCGATCGCGGCGCGGCGGAGGACATCACGCAGGACACCTTCCTGAGGATGGTGCAGTTCATCGGCGGCCTCCGCGGCGACCGACCACTCAGGCCTTGGCTCAAGCGCGTCGCGGCCAATGCCGCGATCGACCGGCTGCGCCGCGAGCGCCTGGTGTCCGGATCGATCGAGGCCGATGCGCTCGTCGACGGCGCGCCGGCCATGGACACCGGACTGGACGCCTCGACACTGCTGCGACGATTGCCGGCCGACATCCGTACCCTCGTCTGGTTGCACACGGTCGAGGGCTGGACGCATGCCGAGCTCGCGCAGCGCTTCGGCCGCAGCGAAAGCTGGTCGAAATCCATCGTCTCGCGTGCCCTCCAGCAACTCCGCGCCCATCCCGACACCCGTTCCGATCACATGCCGCCATGAGCCTGCCTGTCTCGCCTTTCGATGCCCCCGAGTGCGCCCCGCCCGCGCTGCGTGACCGCGTGCTGCGCGCCTATCGCCGCCGCACGCGCCTGGGCGCTGCCGGCGCGCTGGCAGCCGGTCTGGCCGTCGTCGCCGGCATGACGGTGCTGCCGCCGTTGCAGCCGACCCACGACGGCGCGACGTCACCCACGATCGCGACCGGCGTGTCCGATGCACCCCTGCGTGACGTCGCAGTCGTCGATCACGCCCTGCAGGTCGCGTACGCGCGCGGTGCCAGTGAAGACGAAGTCGCACCGCTCTGGCACGAGCGCGCGCGGCTGCTGCGTGTCCTCGACCCCGGTGCCATCTAGGAGAACCGCCATGCTGACCCGTTTGCCACTCGCCCTCGCGGCCGCATTGATCGCCCTGTTGCTGGGGCACGGAACGGCTGCATCCGCTGCGGCGCCCGATGCCGGGGTCGCCGTGGTCGCCCTGGCCGAGCAGCAGCTCGGCGCCGTGCTCGACACGCGAACCGCGGGCGACGGCGCGCTCGTGCGGGCGGTGACGCCCGGCGGCGCGGCCGAGCGCCTGGGCCTGAGCGTCGGCGACCGGATCGTATCGGTGAACGGCCGACCGCTCGGCGACGGCGACATCGAACGCCTGCTCGCGTCCGCGAAAGGCCAGGTGGAACTGTTGGTGCTGCGCGACGGCCGGGAACGGCGGGTGTCGGGCGTACTGGACGCGGGCACGCGCGAGCCGGCGAAACGCGGCTGCGGCTACGTGACTACGCTGGGCACCACGCCCCGCAGCAAGGAGTCGGTCTTCAGCGCGCTGATCACGATGATCGACGGCGAGAGCACACCGCTGACGCCCGTCAACCGCCACGAGCTCGCGGCGGGACGGCACGTGCTCATCGTCGACGAGCGCATCGATCCCCAGCGCTTCAACAACGCGCAGCGCCTGCAGCGCCAGCTCATGCGCCGCGAGCTGCGTGCGCGGGCCTACAAGGCGATCGTCGTGGACATCGAGCCCGACCGGACTTATCGCGTCGGCGCGCGCCTGCATCGCGACCGTCTTGATCGCGACGGCATCCGCGGCAACACGTTCTGGGAGCCGGTGGTGTGGAGCTCGTTCGCGTCGCGCTGCCGCTGACACGCGCGCTCAATCCAGCGCCAGCACCTGACGCACGAAGGGCACGGTCAGCCGACGTTGCGATGCCAGGGATGCGTGGTCGAGGCGATCGAGCAGTGCGGTGAGTGCCGGCAGGTCGCGATCGACGCGGCGCAGCAGCCAGTCGATGGTTGCGGCATCGACCTGCAGGCCGCGGCGTTCGGCGCGCAGGCGCAGCAGGTCGTGACGGCCGGCGTCGTCGAGTGCCGGCAGCGGTACGCGGATGCATTGGCCCAGGCGCGAACGCAGATCCGGCAGGCCGAGGTCGAGTGAATCCGGCGCCGCCGACGCGGTGTAGAACACGCTGCGACCGGCGTCGTGCAGCCGGTTGTGCAGATCGAACAGGGCGATCTCGTCGTCCCGGTCGCCGGCGATCGCGTCGACGTCGTCGACCGCGACCAGATCGTGTGCGTCCAGCCCGGCAGTCGCGTCGCGCAGACGGCCCGCCACGCTGCGCAGCGGGAGGTAGACGGCACGCCGGCCGAGCTTGTCGGCCTCGGCGCACAGCGCGATCGCCAGATGGGTCTTGCCGGTTCCGGACGCGCCTTCGACGTAGAGCCCACGCCGTGCGCCGGCCAGCGCGAAATCGCGCAGCTGCGGCAGCAATGCGGTGTCGTCGGCGACGAAGGTTTCCAGCCGCTGGTCCGGCGGATACCGGAGCGCCAGCGGCAGCTGGGGAGACGGACTGCTCATGCGGACATCAGGGCGCGTCGATGCCCTTGTCGTCGGTGACGATGATGACCTGGCGCGGATTCTTGCCGGCGATCTCGATCTCGGGTTTCTCGCCCGCGTAGAGACGGCTGTGCGTGTAGCGCTCGTGCGCGAAGCGCAGCAGCACGTTGATCACTGCCGCCGCGGGCAGCGCCAGCAGCATGCCGAGGAAGCCGAACAGCTGCCCGCCGGCGAGCACGGCGAAGATCACCGCGACCGGATGCAGGCCGATGCGGTCGCCGACCAGGCGCGGCGTGAGCACATAGCTCTCGACCAGCTGGCCGATCGTGAACACCACGCCGATCAGGATCAGCAGCGTCCAGTCGAAGCCCTGCACCTGCACGATCGCCGCGATCAGCGCGAGCAGGATGCCGATCGTCGCGCCCAGATACGGAATGAAGCTGATCAGGCCCGCCACCATGCCGATCAGCAGACCCAGGCGCAGCCCGACGAGCGACATGCCGACCGCATAGATCGCGCCCTGTCCCAGCATCACCAGGAACTGGCCGCGCAGGAAGCCGCCGAGCGATTCGCTGGTCTCGCGCGCGAGGCGCGTCGCGGTGTCGATGTGGTCGCGCGGAATCAGCGAGGCCACGCGCTCGACCAGCAGGTCCCAGTCGCGCATGAAATAGAAGGCGAGAATCGGCACCAGCACCAGGTTGATCACCAGCGCGAGGATCGCGAAACCCGAGCGCGAGGCATACGCCAGCACCGTCGCCGCGACGCCGCCGGCCTGCTGCCAGTGGCCGCGGATCAGTTCGATCAGACGCTCGGTGTCGAGCCAGGCCATGACCTCGTAGCCGGTGCGCTGCTCGATCCACGGCAGCGCTGTGCCCATCAGCCAGTCGCGGTACTGCGGCAGGCTGTCGATCAGAGTGACGATCTGCCGCTCGATCATCGGCACCAGGATGATCAGCACCAGCGCCAGCAGCAGCGTCATCAGCGCGAACACCAGCGTCACCGCAATGCCGCGCGAGCGGCCGCGACGCTCCAGACGGTCGACCAGCGGATCGCCCAGCCAGCCCAGCAGCAGCGCGAGCACGAAGGGCGTGAGGATCGGGCCGAGCAGCCAGACGACGTAGCCCACCGCGAAGAACACCAGGCCCCATTGCAGGCGCTTGAGAAAACGCGCGATGTCGACGTTCGCGGGATCGGTCTGGATCATCGTGCTGGCGTCCGGGCGCTTAGCGCAGGTGGAATACGGGGGTGACGCCTTCGATGTTGCCGTCGGCCTCGACGAATACGTTCTCGTCGGCCATGCGCCGGAAGCCGGTCAGGCCGGTGAGCAGATCCAGTTGCACTTCCAGACCCAGCGGCGTCGCGCGCACCGGCCGCATGCCGCGGACGACGGACATGCGCTGCAGCTGCGCGGACAGACGGATGTAGTCGGCACTGCTGTTGATGCCCGAGAACACGATCGCCTGCGTCGACGGCGCACCCGCCGGGCTGGTGCGCGCGTAGCGCTTGACCAGCGCATCGGCCGCGCCGTCGGCACCGGTGGCCAGCGTGCGGCGCGCATCGGCGCCGGTCTCGCTCCAGCGCGCGAGCACGCGGCCGCTGTCGACGAAGATCCAGTCGGCCTTCCAACCGCCCGCGCCGTCGCGATAGAGCTTGCCGATCAGCTGCATCGGCGGGTTGTAGCGGGACGAGATGCGTGCGACGGCGGCGGTATCGCCACGCCAGATCGCACCGACCGCCGCCTGTTCGGCGGCGTTGCCGCTCGGCAGGCCGAGCCGGAACCCGCGCTCGACGGCGCGGTCCAGCGTGGGACGGGCGACATTGTTCTGTTGCAGACCGACCAGACGCGGGCCGGAGCCGTCGTCGATCGCCAGCCACATCACCGGACGCGGACGCGGGTCGGGCCAGATCGGCAGGCCCAACGCGCCGGCGACGGCGTCGACATCGGCCTGGCGGAAGCGCACGACCAGCTTGGTGCTAAAGGTCGGCGATCCGCGCGAGGACACGCCCTCGTCCTGACGGTAGTCGTAGCCCTCCACGTACTGCGACGCGCGGCGCAGCTCCTGCGCCACGCCCGGGCGCTGCGCGGCGTTGCGGTCGCCCGACAGCTTGCCCAGCACCTGGGCCAGTGCGCGGGTGAAACCGGCCTCGCGCTCGGACTCGCTCTGGCTGCGGACGGTGATCTCGGCCGCGTACGGTCCGATGGCGGCCGCGCGGTCGCCCTCCATGCGCTGCGCGGACGCCGTGCCGGTCACGACGAACGTGCCCAGCAGCGCGGCCAGCAGCCAGACCATCATTGCAATCGAGCGCTTGGGGCGGTGCATCCGGCGGATCCTGGATCGGGGCGGCATCGAGGCGCGATGGTGCCACAAACCGTGTTCACGGTCCCCGTCACACGGGCGCCGGACGCACGACTGCGGCGCAGCCGGCTGCTAAAATCACCGGTCTTACCGCCGTGCGAAGGCCGCCGTGACCGCTCCCACTCCCCTGACCTACCGCGATGCAGGCGTCGACATCGACGCGGGCAACGAACTCGTCGAACGCATCAAGCCGCTGGTCAAGCGCAGCTTCCGGCCCGAGGTCATGGGCGGCCTGGGCGGCTTCGGCGCATTGTTCGACCTGTCGGGCAAGTACCGCGAACCGGTGCTGGTGTCAGGCACCGACGGCGTGGGCACCAAGCTCAAGCTGGCCCAGCAGCTGGGTCGCCACGACACGATCGGCATCGACCTGGTCGCGATGTGCGTCAACGACGTGCTGGTGCAAGGCGCCGAACCGCTGTTCTTTCTCGACTACTTCGCCACCGGCAAGCTCGACATCGACACCACGGCTGCGGTCATCGGCGGCATCGCCCGCGGTTGCGAGCTGTCGGGCTGCGCGCTGATCGGCGGCGAGACCGCCGAGATGCCGGACATGTACGGCATCGGCGAATACGACCTGGCCGGCTTCACCGTCGGTGCGGTCGAGAAGTCGGAGCTGCGCGACGGCAGCAAGGTGCAGCCCGGCGACGTGCTCATCGGCATCGCTTCGAGTGGCCCGCATTCGAACGGCTACTCGCTGGTCCGCCGCATCTACGAACGGGCCGGCAGCCCGGCAGATCTCGACGTCGGTGGCGTCAAGCTGGTCGATGCGCTGATGGCGCCGACCACGCTCTACGTGAAGCCGGTGCTGGAGCTGCTGCGCGGCGAACTCGGCCCGCAGCTGCACGCGATGGCCCACGTCACCGGCGGCGGCCTGACCGAGAACATCATCCGCGTGATCCCCGAAGGCCTCGGCCTGACCATCGATGCGAAGTCCTGGCCGCAGCCGCCGGTGTTCGAATGGCTGCAGCGCGAAGGCGCGGTCGCCGACCACGAGATGTGGCGCACCTTCAACTGCGGCATCGGCTTCGTGCTGGTGGTACCGGCCGGCAGCGTCGCCGCGTTCGGCGATGCGCTCGACGGACTGGCGCTGGCGCACTGGACGATCGGCGAGGTCGTGGGCGCCGGCGAAGGCGACCGTGTCCGCATCGCTTGAGGACGCGCTCGTCGCCGCGCGCGACGACGAGCATCTGCGCCTGCTCGCGATCTTCCATTACGTGCTGGCCGCGTTCACGGCGCTGTTCGCGCTCCTGCCAACGCTGCACCTGCTGATGGGCATTGGCATGCTGAGCGGTCACCTGTCGCCCGGCGATTCGGATGCGCGCTTCGTTGGCGGGATTCTGGTCGGCATCGCCTTGGTCTTTATCCTCGGCGGGCTCGGCATGGCGGCGCTGCTCGCCTGGACGGGGCGCAATTTGTCGAAGCGGCGGCATCACTTGGCCTGCCTGATCGTCGCCGGCCTGTGCTGTGCGATCGCCCCGTTCGGCACGGTGCTGGGCGTGTGCTCGCTGATCGTTCTGCTACGACCGGCCGTGAAGGCCCGTTTCGCGACGGCCTGACATGACGTTGCGTCTTGCGGTCCTCGCCTCCGGCCGCGGCAGCAACCTGCAGGCGATTCTCGACGCGATCGACGCAGGTACGCTCGATGCGGACGTGGTCGGCGTGTGGTCGGACCGCAGCGACGCGCAGGCGCTCGTGCGCGCCCGCGATGCCGGTATTCCCGCACGTGCGGTCCGCCCGCGCGACTTCGCCGACCGCGCCGCGCACGACGCCGCGCTGTTCGACGCCATCGACGCGGCCGCGCCCGACCTGATCGTCTGCGCCGGCTACATGCGCCTCATCGGCGCAGCCGTACTCGAAATGCGTGCCGGGCAACTGGTGAACATCCATCCATCGCTGCTGCCGGCGTTCAAGGGTCTGCACACGCACCAGCGCGTGCTCGACGCCGGCGTCGCCGAGCACGGCTGCAGCGTGCATTTCGTCACCGCCGAGCTCGACGGCGGCCCGGTGATCGCGCAGGCGCGCGTGCCGGTACTGGCGGGTGACGATGCATCGACGCTCGCCGGGCGCGTGCTCGCGCGCGAACATCCCTTGCTGCTCGAAACCCTGCGCCGGATCGCATCGGGGCGCGTGTGCTGGCATGAAGAAGGCGTTCATGCGGACGGTCGTCTGATGGCCGCCCCGCTTCAGCTGACAGCCACCGATCGCTTCGCATGATGACCGCCGTATGCGTGCCCTCCTCCCCCTGATCGCAGTCGCGCTGCTGTCCGTTGCGTGCCCCCCCCCTGCCCGTGCGGCGGGGCTGGAGCCGTTCGTCGCGACTTACGACGCTTGGTACGAGGGCAAGCAGGCCGGGGCGGCGACGATGCGCCTGCAGCCGCAGGGCGCGCAGTGGCAGATCGATCTGGGCATCCGCGGCAACCGGGGTCTGGCCGGCATCCTGGCGCTCAACCTCGACCAGGACACGCTGTTCGACGTGGTCGGCGACAACGTCTATCGCCCGCTGCGCCAGAGCACGACGCGCAAGGCGGCGGTGTTCTTCAACCGCAAGGTCGAGGGCGTCTACGACTGGAACACCGGCACGGCCCGGTGGACCGGCGACATCAGCAAGCGGCGCCGCGACCCGGTGGCGCTGAAGCCGGGCGATATGAGCGCGCTGCTCATCAACCTGGCAGTCATGCGCGATGCCGCACCGGGCGCCGCGCTGCAGTACCGCTTCGTCGACGGCGGTCGCGTGCGCGAGTACGCCTACCAGGTCGCGGCGGATACCGAACTGGTACAGGTCGGCGAGATCAGCTATTCGGCGCTGCGGGTTTCACGGACCAACGGCGGCAACGACGAAATGATCATCTGGGTTGCGGACGGCGTGCCCACGCCGGTGCGCATCCTGCAACGCGAGAACGGCGAGGACGCGGTGGACCTGCGCCTGGTCGAATACCAAGGAGCACCATGATGAAGATCCGAACCTCCCTGTCCCGACTGCTCGCGACCGCGAGCGTCGCCCTGCTCACGCTCGCCGCGCTGCCGGCGATGGCGATCGAGCCGTTCTCCGCGAGCTACCAGGCCAACTACATGGGCATGCGCGCGCAGGCGAACATGAATCTGGCGCGCGAGGGCGGCAACCGCTGGAAGTACGCGTTGCAGGTCGCCGGTGCAGGCGCGCGGCTGGAGCAGAACACCGTCTTCGAGACCAACGGCGACCAGTGGCGCCCCGTGTCGAGCAGCGATTCGCAGCGCGGCGAATCGGGCCTGGCCGCGATGCTGATGAAGAACCGCGAGCTCACCACGCGCTATGACTGGAGCGCCGGCGAAGCGCGTTTCAGCGGCGACGTGCGCGAGGGCCAGAGCGCACCGGTGCCGCTGCAGGCCGGCGACCTCGACGGCATGCTGATGAACCTGGTACTGGTGCGTGACGTGCAGGCCGGCAAGTCGCCGCTGCGCTATCGCCTGGTCGAGGACGGCCGCGCCAAGCGCCAGCTGTTCGAACGCCAGGGCACCGAACAGGTGACCGTGGGTGGCAAGTCGATGCAGGCGACCAAGGTCGTGCGCACCGACGGTCGTCGCGAGATCATCGCGTGGATCGTCGACGACCTGCCGGTGCCGGCGCGCCTGCTGCAGCGTCGTGACGGCAAGGACCACATCGACATGCGTTTGCAGGCGGTCAACTGATCCATCGGCTGCAAATAGAAAAGGCCCCGCGATGCGGGGCCTTTTCGTATCCGGACGTGGGTGTGCGTCAGGGGGCGGCTTCGGTCCGGCATTCCACGCGGATCGGTTCGTTCGAGCCGCGGTGCCGATACTCGGTGCAGCTGCGGTTGCCCGCCTTCGTCTGCACGGCGCTGATGGTGAAGAAACCCTGCAGGACTTCGCCGCGGGTCAGCTCCCCATCCTCGTTCCAGTCCATGTCCTTGAACGGCATGCCGCTGAGCGCGGCTGCGCCGGTGTAGCGCATCCAGCCGAGCGCGACCAGCACCATCGCTATCGTCACGAACAGAGCGATGCGCCGGTTCGAGAGTCGTCCGCGGAAGGCCACGTCATTTCACCCGGCGGATCTGCGCGCCCAGCCCCGACAGCTTGCGTTCGATGTGCTCGTATCCGCGGTCGAGGTGGTAGATGCGGTCGATCGTGGTGTCGCCGTCGGCGACGAGGCCGGCCAGGATCAGCGATGCCGACGCACGCAGATCGGTCGCCATCACCGGCGCGCCGCTCAGACGCGCCACGCCGTGCACGCTGGCGCTGTGGCCGTCGATGTCGATCTCCGCGCCCAGGCGCATCAGCTCGCTGACGTGCATGAAGCGGTTCTCGAAGATCGTCTCGTCGATCGTGCCGGTGCCCTCGGCCATCGTGTTCATCGCCATGAACTGCGCCTGCATGTCGGTGGGAAACCCCGGATGCGGCGCGGTGACGATGTCGACCGCGCGCGGGCGGCGGCCCTGCATGTCGATGGTGATGCGGTCGCCGTCGATGGTGACGTCCGCACCCGCGTGGCGCAGACGCTCGATCACCGCGTCCAGCGTGTCGGGGCGCGCGCCGACCGCGGTCACGCGACCGCCGGTCATCGCCGCGGCGACGAGGAAGGTGCCGGTCTCGATGCGATCGGCGACCACCGCGTGCGTCGCGCCGTGCAGCCGCTCCACGCCGCACACTTCGATGCGCGACGTGCCGGCGCCCCGGATGTCGGCGCCCATCGCGATCAGGCATTCGGCCAGATCGACGATTTCCGGCTCGCGCGCGGCGTTGTCGATCAGGGTCGTGCCGTCGGCGAGCGTCGCGGCCATCAGCACGTTCTCGGTCGCGCCGACACTGATCGTCTCGAACACCACGTGCCCGCCGCGCAGCCGCTCGGCCTTTGCGCGGATGAAGCCGTGTTCGACGGTGATCTCGGCGCCCAGCGCCTCGAGGGACTTGATGTGCAGATCCACGGGACGCGCGCCGATCGCGCAGCCGCCGGGCAGCGACACTTCGGCCGCGCCGTATTTCGCCAGCAGCGGGCCGAGCACCAGCACCGAGGCGCGCATCGTGCGCACCAGTTCGTAAGGCGCGACATGGCTGCTGACGCTGCGCGGATCCACGGTCACGCGGCCGCCCTCGACATCGTGCTCGACGCCCGCGCCCAGACCCGACAGCAGCTTGGCCGTGGTCAGCACGTCGTGCAGATGCGGCACATTGGTCACTTCGACCGGCGCATCGGCGAGCAGCGTGGCGCACAGGATCGGCAGCACCGCGTTCTTCGCGCCGGAGATGCGCACCTCGCCCTGCAGCGGGGTGCCGCCGGTGACGACGATCTTGTCCATCAGCCGGCCCCCGCGCCGCTGGCGCGCGCGTGTTCGTCGGGGGTCTTCGTGTCCAGCGCCAGCGCGTGGATCTCGCGGCCCATCAGCGCGCCGAGCGTCGCGTAGACCATGCGATGGCGGGCCAATGGCAGCTTGCCGGCGAAGGCGGCCGACACGACGAGCGCCTCGAAATGCACGCCGTCGTCGCCCTGGACGCGGACCACGGCGTCGGGCAGCCCCTGCTGGATGAGGTCGGTGATGGTCTGGGTATCCAAGATAGCTTCCTGTGGCCGCGCCGCCGGGGCCGTGAACGTCACAAGGCGCTGCGTGAAGCGCGGATGAGCCGTCTTCGCCGCCCCAGCCTGTCGCGGGGCATTCACGCCGGGAAGCGCATAAAATGAACGGCTTAGCCTAACGGAAAAGCCCAGTGCCGGATATGGTCGCGCCCGCCCCCGACGATGCCGTCGTCAGCTCCGGTTTCGCCGCCAGCGGACGCCGCGTATTCGAGGTCGAGGTCGAGGGTCTGAACGCCGTTGCGGCGCGTCTGGACGGCGCCTTTTCCGCGGCCTGCGCCCGCATGCTCGAATGCCGTGGCCGCGTGGTCTGCACCGGCATGGGCAAGTCCGGCCATGTGGCACGCAAGATCGCCGCGACCTTCGCATCGACCGGCACCCCGGCCTTCTACGTGCATCCGGGCGAAGCCGGACACGGCGACCTGGGCATGATCACCGACGCCGACGTGGTGCTGGCGCTGTCGTATTCGGGCGAGTCGGACGAGATCCTGATGCTGCTGCCGGTGCTCAAGCGCCAGGGCAACATCGTCATCGCGATGACCGGCCGACCCGCATCGACGATGGCGACGTCCGCCGACATCCACCTCGACATCAGCGTGCCGGCCGAAGCCTGCCCGCTGGCGCTGGCGCCGACGGCCAGCACCACCGCCTCGCTGGCCATGGGCGATGCGCTGGCGGTCGCGTTGCTGGAGGCGCGCGGCTTCACCGCCGACGACTTCGCCCGCTCGCATCCGGCCGGCGCGCTCGGCCGACGTCTGCTGCTGCACATCCGCGACGTCATGCACGGCGGCGACGAGATCCCGGCGATCGCCGCGGACGCGTCGCTGGCCGACGCGCTGATGGAAATGAGCCGCAAGCGCCTGGGCATGACCGTGATCGTCGACGACCAGCGCCGCCTGATCGGCCTGTATACCGATGGCGACCTGCGCCGCACCCTGACCGATCCCGCGGTCGATGTCCGCAACGCGCGCATCGCCGATGTCATGACCCGCGACCCGTTCGCGATTTCCGCCGACGCGCTCGCCGTCGAGGCGGCGCGCCTGATGGAAACCCGCAAGATCACCATGCTGCCGGTGGTGGACGGCGAGCGCCGCGTGGTCGGCGCGCTGAACATCCAGGACCTGCTGCGCGCCCGCGTGGTCTGAGCAGGTGCCCATTCACGTCATGCCCGATACCTTCGAAACAATGCCTCACCCGCCCACTCCCTTCGCCGATGTGCCTGCCGCGATCCTCGACCGCGCGGCGCGCGTGCGTCTGGCGTGCTTCGACGTCGACGGCACGCTGACCGACGGCAGCCTCGGCTTCGACAGCGAGGGCCGCGAGATCAAGACCTTCCACGTGCACGACGGCCAGGGCCTGGTGCTGCTGCGCAAGTCGGGCATCACGGTGGCGCTGGTGACCGCGCGCAAGGGCGGCATCGTCGAGCGCCGCGCCGAAGACCTCGGCGTCCAGGCGCACGTGCACGTCGCCGACAAGCGCGAGCGTGTCGAGTCGCTGTGCGCATCGCTGGGCATCGGCCTGGACGAGGTGGCCTTCATGGGCGACGACCTGGCCGATGTTGGCGTCATGCGCGCGGTCGGCCTGGCGGTGTCGCCCGCGGACGCGCACGCCTGCGCCGGCGACAGCGCGCACTGGCGGACCCGTGCCAACGGTGGCCGCGGCGCCGGGCGTGAACTCTGCGATCTAATCCTGCACGCGCAGGGTCGTCTGGCCGGCATCCACGCCGACGGACGGGTCTCGTGAACTGGCGCCTCGTCCTGACGGTCGTGCTGCTGGCCGGCGCCCTGCTGTCGGGCTGGTCGGCCTGGCGTCAGAAGGACAGCATCGTCGCCGACGGTCCGGCCGACGGCCGCACCGATTACCTGCTGCGCGACTTCGACATCGTGGCGCTCGACAGCGACGGCCACGAGGCGTTCTCGCTGCAGGCACCCGAACTGCAGCAGACGCCCGGTGCGCGCACGCTCGAACTGGTCACGCCGCTGTTCCACGTGCCCGAGAAGGAAGGCGACGGGCGCTGGGAAATCCGCTCGCAGACCGGCTGGGTGTCGGAGAACAACGAGGAAGTGCGGCTGCGCGGCGCGGTCACCGCCGACAGTCCGCCGGGCAGCGCGCGGCCCATGCGCATGCGCACCGATTCGCTCAACGTGTTTCCCCAGCGCAACCAGGCCACCTCCGACGCCGTCGTCGACGTCGAACAACCCGGTTCTACAATGCAAGGCACCGGCATGCGCGCCGACCTCGATTCCGGACGGATCGAGCTTCTTTCCAAGGTGAGATTCCGCAATGAACCGAATTCCCGCCGCTAGTCTGCTGCTCGTCGCCGCGCTGGCCGTGCCGTTCGGCGCGTCGGCGAAGACGTCCGACCGCAACCAGACGCTTGGCGTCGATGCGGACACGAGCGATTGCTCGACCGACGAGCGCGCGCCCTGCCTGTTCACCGGCAATGTCGAGATCACCCAGGGCACGCTCGAGATCAAGGCCGCGCGCGTGGACGTGCGCCGCAGCAACGGCCAGATCCAGCGCACGCTGCTGACCGGCTCGCCGGTGCGGATGAGGCAGCAGATGGACGACGGTTCCTGGGTCGATGCGACTGCTGCGCAGGCCGACTACACCCTCACCAACGACACGGTCGTGCTGACCGGCAATGCCGTGGTCAACCAGCCGGGCCAGGGCAAGATCGAAGGCCAGCGCATCGTCTACAACATGTCGACCGGCCGCGTGCAGGGCGGCGGCGAGGGCCAGGGCCGCGTGCGCATGCAGTTCCAGCCGCGCAACCAGGGCCAGCAGCCCGCGCAGCAGCCGGCACCGGCAGCACGGGGCGGCCGCTGATGCTCGTCGCCGAAGGTCTGCGCAAGCGCTACAAGCAGCGCGAGGTCGTCAAGGAATTCGGGCTGACGCTCGAATCGGGCGAGGTCGTGGGCCTGCTCGGCCCCAACGGCGCCGGCAAGACGACCTGCTTCTACATGATCGTCGGTCTGGTGCCTGCGGATGCCGGGCGCATCGTGCTCGACGGCCACGACATCACCGCCGAACCGATGTACACGCGCGCCAAGCGCGGCGTCGGCTATCTGCCCCAGGAACCGTCGGTGTTCCGCAAGCTCAGCGTCGCCGACAACATCATGCTGGTGCTGGAGCTGCGCGAGGATCTCGACAAGGTCGGCCGCCAGAAGGCGCTTGCCGACCTGATGGACGAGCTGCAGATCACCCACGTTGCCGACCAGGCCGGCGCCAGCCTGTCGGGCGGCGAGCGTCGTCGTGTCGAGATCGCCCGCGCACTCGCCGCCAACCCGCGGATGATGCTGCTCGACGAACCCTTCGCCGGCGTCGATCCGATCTCGGTCGGCGAGATCCAGCGCATCGTCACCCACCTCAAGGAACGCGGCATCGGCGTGCTGATCACCGACCACAACGTCCGCGAGACCTTGGGGATCTGTGACCGGGCGTATATCCTCAGTGACGGCGGCGTACTGGCACAGGGAGCTCCGGACGCGCTGCTGGCCAATCCCGATGTGCGTCGCGTCTACCTGGGGGAATCCTTCCGTCTGTAGTCGGCGCACGCATCCGGTCAGGGAGTTCCGGGGACGATGAAGCCAAGACTGCAGACATCGCTGGGGCAGCATCTCGTTCTGACGCCGCAGTTGCGTCAGGCGCTGCACCTGCTGCAGTTGTCGACGGTGGAACTGGAAACCGAGATCGCCGCGGCGGTCGAGAGCAACCCGCTGCTCGACTGGGAAGAACCCGAAGCGATCAGCACGCAACCGTTGTCCGAGCGCGCCAGCGCCCAGGACGCACGCGCCGAGCGCGAGGCCGAGCGCCGCGACGGCGACGGCGGTGACGCCCACGACGGCGAAGCGCCGCAGGCCTGGGACGGCGACGACGGCTGGTACGAGCGCACGTCGGGCACCGGCAGTGGCGGCCAGGGTGGCGATTTCGATGGTGACGGCGATCCGGCGGACCGCATGGTCCAGTCCGAAAGCCTGCGCGACCATCTGTCCTGGCAACTGCATCTGAGCACGATGTCGTCGCGCGACCGCAGCATCGGCATCGCCCTGATCGATGCGATCGACGAAGACGGTTACCTGCGCGAATCGCTCGACGACATTGCCGCCGCGCTGCTGCCCGAGATCCGCGCCGATGCCGGGGAGATCGCGACGATGCTGTGCCGCGTGCAGCGCTTCGACCCGGTCGGTGTCGGCGCGCGCGACCTCGGCGAATGTCTGCGCCTGCAGCTCGAACCGCTCTCGTCCGACACGCCCGGCCGCGCCGTCGCGCTGCAGGCCGCGCGCGATCACATCGAACGCCTGCCCAAGCTCGGCGCCAGCGGCCTGGCCGACGCGCTTCGCTGCCCGGTCGAGGAAGCGGCGACCGCCCTGCAGCTGCTGCGCAGCCTCGATCCGCGCCCCGGTGCGCAGCTGGGCAACGTGCCGCACGACAACTACGTCACGCCCGACTGCGTGATCACCCGCCAGAACGGCGTGTGGCGCGTCGCGCTCGCCAGCTCGCATGCGCCGCGCCTCACCATCCACCGCGGGTACGAGCAGCTGATCCAGCATGCGGGATCGAGCGACGCGGGCTATCTCAAGGGCCGCCTGCAGGAAGCGCGCTGGCTGCTGAAGAACATCGAGGCGCGCGGTGAGACCCTGCTCAAGGTCGTGCGCTGCCTGGTGCGGCAGCAGTCCGGTTTCCTTGAGTTCGGCAAGCGCGCCCTGCGCCCGCTGACCCTGCGCGAAGTCGCCGAGGAAATCGGCATGCACGAATCGACCGTGTCGCGCGCGGTTGCCCGCAAGTACGTGCACACGCCGCGCGGCACGCTGTCGCTGAAGGACTTCTTCGACTCGGGCGTCGGCACCGAGGGCGGCGGCGAGGCGTCGAGCACGGCGATCCAGCAGATGATCCGCAGCCTGGTCGATGCCGAGGACCCGCGCAAGCCGCTGTCCGACGCCCGCCTGACCGAGCTGCTGAATGCCGCCGGCGTCCAGTTGGCGCGGCGTACGGTCGCCAAATACCGCGAGGCCATGCACATCGCTTCGTCGCACGAGCGCGTTCGCATCGCCTGAACTTCCCGTTGCCTACGGTGGTCCCAGAGACGTGACGGACGGCGCTTGCACCGCGTCCCCGCCGCGCTACTCTGGACCCGATCGCCCGCGGTGGTCGCGGGTGGGTCCTTCCCGAACCGTAGAAGGAGGTTGCCGATGCATGTCGAGACCCATGGCCACCAGATCGAGGTGACGCCCGCGTTGCGCGAGTACACGGAGACCAAGCTGCAGAAGCTTGGCAAGCACTTCGACCGACCGCTCGAGGTCAAGACCCAGCTCAGCCTCGACAAGCCGCACCACAAGGCCGAGGCCACCGTGATCATCGCCGGCAAGACCCTCCATGCCGACGCCAGTGCGGCCGACATGTACGCCGCGATCGACCAGCTTGCCGACAAGCTCGACCGCCTGCTGGTCAAGCACCGCAAGAAGGTCGTCGACCATCACCGCGGCGAGAGCCCTGCACGCGACGGCACTTTCGGCTAGGCTTCAGCTCCCCTCGGAACCGCCTGCGGGCACGCGCGGCATGTCCTTTTCCGATCTGCTCTCGGCCGACCGCATCGTGATGCTGGTCGCGCCCGGTTCCCGCGATGTCGTACTGGACTCCGCCGCGCGCCTGCTTGCCGGCAACTCGCCCACGCTGACTCCGCTGCTCGGCCACGCACTGCGTGAGCGCGAGCAGTTGGGCAGCACGGGCATCGGGCGTGGCGTTGCGATTCCGCACGCACGGAGCACCGCGTTCCGCGAACCGCGCGCCGCCTTCCTGCGGCTCTCGCACCCCATCGATTTCAGCGCCGCCGACGGCCAGCCGGTCGATCTGGTATTCGCGATGTGCGTGCCCGATCACCAGGTCGAGCAGCATCTGCAGACGTTATCGGGCCTCGTCGAGCGCTTCTCCGATGCCGAGTTTCGCGACGCGTTGCGCGAGGCGTCCGATCTGCCGCGCCTGCGCGGCCTGCTGCTCGACGCCGCCACGGCGCGGGCATGAACGCGAGCATCCAGGCCCAGGAGCTGTTCACGCAGCTGCACGACCGTCTGAGCCTGCGCTGGCTGGCCGGCCAGCACGGCGCGCGGCGTGCCGTCGAGTCGGTCGAGACCATCGCCCGTCGCCCATCGCTCGCCGGCTATCTCAACATCATCTATCCCAACAAGGTACAGATCCTCGGCACCGAGGAACTGGCCTGGCTGGACGGCCTGGATTCGCGCCTGCGCTGGGAAACCATCGAGCGCATCGTCCAGTACCGCCCGCTCGCGCTGGTCATCAGTAAGGACCAGCCCTGCCCCGAGGACCTGCGCGAGGCGGCCGAGGAATCGCAGACGCCGTTGTGGAGTTCGCCCAATCGCGGCCATGAACTGCTCAACCTGCTGCAGTACCACCTCGCCCGCCAGCTGGCGCCGCGCATCACCCTGCATGGCGTCTTCATGGAGGTGTATTCGATCGGCGTGCTGATCACCGGCGAGTCGGGCTCGGGCAAGAGCGAACTCGCGCTCGAGCTGATCACGCGCGGCCACCGTCTGGTCGCCGACGACGCGCCGGAGTTCACCCAGATCGCGCCCGACGTGCTCGATGGCACCTGTCCCGAACTGCTGCAGGACCTGCTGGAACTGCGCGGCCTGGGCGTGCTCAACATCCGCGAGATGTTCGGCGACACGGCGGTCAAGCGGAACAAGTACCTGCGGCTGATCATCCACCTCAGCCGGCCCAATGCCGACACGATGGCCGGCGATGGCGACGGCATGGTGCGCCTGACCGGCGACCTCGGCGTCCGTCGCGTGCTCGACCTCGACGTACCGCTGATCACCCTGCCGGTGATGCCGGGCCGCAACCTCGCCGTCCTGGCCGAGGCGGCGACGCGCACCCACATCCTGCGCACCAAGGGTCTCGACCCGGCCGCGGCCTTCCTCGCGCGGCATTCGCAGTTCCTCGAGCGGGGCGCGCCATGAACGATGCGTCGCCGCCGCTGTTCTACGTGGTCAGCGGCCTGTCGGGCAGCGGCAAGTCGGTGGCGCTGCGCACGTTCGAGGATCTCGACTTCTATTGCGTCGACAATCTGCCGGCCGGCATGCTCGCCGACTTCGTCGCCAACCTCACCCGCGCCGACGAGCCGCCCAGGCGCCTCGCGGTTGGGATCGACGTGCGCAACCGGCACACGGATCTGTCGAAGGTGCCGAGCTGGCTGTCGGGCGTGGGCGCGCTGGGCCTGGATCCGCGACTGGTGTTCTTCGAGACCGGCGACGAAGTGTTGCTGCGGCGATTCGCCGACACCCGCCGGCGCCATCCGCTGAGCCGCGTGGGCCTGTCGCTGGCCGATGCGATCGCGCTCGAGCGCACCTTGCTGCGGCCGCTCCGCAGCCTTGCCGACACGGTCATCGACACCAGCGATCTCAACGTCCATCAGCTGCGCCGGCGCATCCTCACCGAGCTCGATCTGGCCCAGGACCAGTCGGTCTCGCTGCTGTTCGAATCCTTCGCCTACCGGCGCGGCGTGCCGGCCGATGCGGACTTCGTCTTCGACGCCCGGATGCTGCCCAACCCGCACTGGGACCCGCGGCTGCGACCGCTGTCGGGACGCGATGCGGATGTGCGCACCTGGTTCGAGGCGCAAACGGATGTCGGCGAGTTCCTCGCGCAGGTCGCGCAGTTTCTCGACAACTGGCTGCCGCGCCTGCGCAGCGACACGCGCAGCTACGTGACCGTCGCCTTCGGCTGCAGCGGGGGCCGGCACCGTTCGGTGTATCTGGCCGAAAGCATGGCGCGCCACGCGCGCGAACAGGGCTGGCGCGACGTCGCGACCTGGCATCGCGAACTCGACTGACGCGCCATCACGATGCAACGATCGCACGTCGCATCGCGCGCGGATGCATCGTGTCGCCGGCGACGCTTCCGGCTGATCCCCCTGCTCTGCTAACGTCCACCGATGGCCGTCGGCGTACTTCTATTGACCCACGAAGGGATCGGTTCCGCGATGCTCGCGGTGGCGACCCGTCTGTTGCAGCAACTGCCGTTGAAGACGGACGTGTTCGAGATGCCGTTCGACGCGGATCCCGACGCGGCATTGCCGCAGGCGAGTGCGGCGATGCGACGCGTCGACGGCGGCGACGGCGTGCTGATCCTGACCGATCTCTATGGCGCCAGCCCGAGCAATGTCGCCTCGCAACTGGCGCGCCTGGGCACGCCGGCGCGGCGCGTGTCCGGGCTGAGCCTGGCGATGCTGCTGCGGGTCATGAACTATCCTGAGCAGGCGCTCGACGCGCTTCCGGCGACCGCCGCGGCCGGCGCCCGCAACGGCGTACTGCACGACGACGCCTGAGGCCCGTCACCCGCATCACCGCGACCCCTTCCCCCGCGCAGCCCAGGACCCCTTTACGCACATGATCGAACGTGAACTGCTCGTCGCCAACAAGCTCGGTCTGCACGCGCGTGCAACCGCCAAGCTGGTCCAGGTGCTGTCGGGCTTCCGCTGCAATGCCACGCTGGTCGCCAAGGGCCGCGAGGTCAATGCCAAGAGCATCATGGGGGTGATGCTGCTGGCGGCCGGGCACGGCACCCAGGTCGTCTTGCGGCTCGAAGGCGAGGAAGAGGCTGCCGCGATGGAGGCCGCTGCCGCGCTGTTCGAGCGCAGGTTCGACGAGGAGGGCTGATGCGGCAGGCGCTCCACGGACAGGGTGCCTCACGCGGCAATGCGCTCGGACGGGCGCGCGTGCGCGAGCCCCATGCCCTGGAAGTCGCCGAAACCCGCGTCGCGCCCCAGGACGCCGAGGCCGAACTCGCGCGCCTGCACGCCGCGATTGACCAGGTGCGCGGCGAGATCCGCGCGATGCGCGACCAGCTGCACGGCGCACTGGCGCACGAGGTCGGCGAGTTCCTCGACCTGCACACGCTGCTGCTCGACGATCCCGAACTGCTGCAGGGTCTCGACGAACTCGTGCGCTCGGGCCTGTACGGCGCCGACTACGCGCTGCGCCTGCAGCGTGACCGCCTGGCCGCGGTGTTCGAGGGCATGGACGATGCCTATTTCCGCAGCCGCATCGAAGACATCGACCACGTCATCGGCCGCGTGCACGCGGCGCTGCATGCACACGAGGCCGAGCTGCAGGGCGTAGCCGGCGAGATCCTGGTCACCGACGCCATCGCGCCTTCGGAGATCGGTCGCCTGCAGGCGCAGGGCGTGCTCGGCATCGTGACATCCGGCGGCAGCATGCTGTCGCATTCGGCGATCCTCGCCCGCAGCCTGCATCTGCCCTTGATCGTCAACGCGCCGCAGGCGCTGGGCGCGGTCAACGACGGCGACGTGCTGGTGATCGACGGCGCCACCGGCGAGATGGTCGTCGAACCCGACGCCGACGACCTGCGTGCCTATCGCGCGCGTCTGCGCGATGAAAAGCGCGAACGCAAACAGCTGCGTCGCCTGCGCCGCGAGCCCAGCAAGACCCTCGACGGCGTCGACATCCGCCTGTATGCGAATGCCGAGACCCGCGACGACGTCGCCGAGGCGCACGCACTGGGCGCGGCCGGCGTCGGCCTGTACCGCACCGAATTCCTGTTCCTGCAGGGCCGCGAGATTCCCGACGAGGACGCGCAGTTCCGCGCCTATCGCGATCTGGTGCTCGGCATGACCGGCCGCACCGTCACCATCCGCACGCTCGACATCGGCGCCGACAAGGCCGACGAAAGCGGACTGGCCCTGCGCCACGAACCCAATCCCGCGCTCGGCCTGCGCGGCGTGCGCCTGTCGATGGCGCGCACCGGCCTGCTGGAGACGCAGTTGCGCGCGATCGCACGCGCGTCCGGCTACGGCCCGGTGCGCATCCTCGTGCCGATGGTCAGCGGCCGCGAAGAGATCGTCGCGGTGCGCACGCTGCTCGCGCGCGTGCAGCAGGACCTGCGGCGCGACGGCCACGAAACCGCAGAGCGCATCGCGCTCGGCGCGATGATCGAAGTGCCCTCGGCGGCGATCGCATTGCCGACCTTCGCCCGCGATCTCGACTTCATCTCGATCGGCACCAACGATCTGGTCCAGTACCTGCTGGCCGCCGACCGCAACAACGACGCGCTCGGCGAACTCTACTCGCCGCTGCACCCGGCGGTGCTGCGGCTGGTGCACAACGTGGTCCGCGTCGCGCGTGCGCGCGGCATGCCGGCATCGGTCTGTGGCGAGATCGCCGGCGATGCGCGGTTCACGCCGCTGCTGCTCGCGCTGGGGCTCGAAGAACTGAGCCTGCATCCCTCGCCGCTGCTGGAAGTGCGCCGTGCGATCCGCGCGCTGGATCTGGGCAGACTGCGCGCCCGCGCGCCGGCACTGCTGCGTGCCCGCGATCGCGCCGGCATCGAGCGCTGGCTCGACGCGGTGCAGCCGGTGTATCCGCCGGCCTGAACCCCGCGTTGCGGACGCGGCGTCCGCGCGACGGAAATGCACAGCACGGGGTGGGCAGATCGATGCACTGCGCGGATAATGCGCGGATGCCTATCTGACCTGTCGCGCCGGACCCGTCGCGACGCGCAACGGAGCAGTCCATGGCCGAAGCCGTCCGCCCCGACAAGACCGCGCGTCAGCTGCGCCTGCTGTCCGACGCGCTCGACAGCGGACGTCTGGGCCCGGTGCGCCGGCTGGTCAACACGCTGGCGCCGGCCGAGATCGGCAACCTCCTCGAATCGCTGCCGCACGACAAGCGCATCGTCGTGTGGGGCCTGGTCGATGCCGAGGACGACGGCGAGGTGCTGGTCCACGTCGGCGACGAGGTGCGCGAGAGCCTGATCGCGGACATGGATCCCGACGAGCTGGTCGCGGCCGTCGAGGATCTCGATATCGACGACCTGGCCGATCTCGTCGAGGACCTGCCCGAGGCGGTCATCGACGAAGTCCTCAAGTCGATGGACCGCGAGAATCGCGAGCGCCTCGAACAGGTGCTGTCCTATCCCGAGGACACCGCCGGCCGCCTGATGAATCCCGACGTGGTGACGGTGCGCGCCGACACCACGGTCGACGTGGTGCTGCGGTTCCTGCGCCTGCGCGGCGAGCTGCCCGAACACACCGACCATCTGTACGTCGTCAACCGCCGCCACCAGCTGATGGGCTGGGTCGCGCTGCAGGATCTGGTGACGCGCGAGCCGGGCACGCCGATCAACAAGCTGATCGACGACGAACTCGACTCGATCCACGTCGCCGATTCGGCCGACCAGGTCGCGCGCCAGTTCTCCGACAACGACTGGGTCTCGGCGCCGGTCGTCGACGACGGCAACATCCTGCTCGGCCGCATCACGGTCGACGACGTCATCGACATCATCCGCGAACAGGCCGAGCACCAGGCGCTGTCGGCGGCCGGTCTGGACGAAGAGGAAGACCTGTTCTCGCCGATCCGGCGCGCCGTGCGCGGCCGCGTGGTGTGGCTCGGGATCAACCTGTGCACGGCGTTCCTCGCTGCGTTCGTCATCGGCCAGTTCGAGGCGACCATCGAACAGATCGTCGCGCTCGCCGTGCTGATGCCCATCGTCGCCGGCATCGGCGGCAACGCCGCGGTGCAGGTGCTGACACTGATGGTGCGGGGTCTGGCGCTGGGCCAGGTCGGCGCGAGCAATGCGCGCATCTTGCTGTGGAAGGAGCTGCGCGTGGCGTCGATCAACGGTGTGCTGATCGGTGGCCTGGTCGGACTGGTCGCGCTGGTCTGGTTCCGCGACTGGCTGCTGTCGCTGGTGATCTTCGCCGCGCTGCTGATCAACTTCTGCTCGGCGGCGCTGGCCGGCGTGCTGCTGCCATTGCTGCTCAAGCGCATGCGCGTCGACCCGGCGGTCGCCGGCACGGTCGTGGTGACCGCGGTGACCGACATCATGGGCTTCTTCAGCTTCCTCGGCCTCGCCAGCGCGATCATGCTGCGCTGAGGACAGCCCGATGCGCGCCCCGGCAGGATTCGGTCGGATCGAACGCTGGGACGACGCGCGCGGCTTCGGCTTCATCGTGCCCGAGACCTCCGCCGACGGCGCTCCCGATCGCCTGTTCGTCCACGTCCGCGACATCGAGCGCGGCGCGACACGTCCCGTCGTCGGCGCGCGGGTGCGTTACGTGCCCGAGCGGCAGGCCGATGGGCGCTGGCGTGCGGTGCGGGTGGCCGCGGTCGGCGCGGCATCCGGCGCTCGGGCCGCGCGCTCACGCCGTGCGACCGCGGGCGCCGCCCCGTCCAGCGACCTGCGCGGACTGTGGATCGCGATCGCCGTCTGGCTCGGCCTGCTAGCGTTCGCCGCACTTTCGGGTCGATTGCCGCCGCTCGCGCTCGCTGCGCTCGCCGGTCTCAACGTCCTGACCTTCGCGGCCTACGCGCTCGACAAGCACGCCGCGCAGCACGGCCGCTGGCGCACACCCGAATCGCAGCTGCATCTGCTCGAGCTGCTGGGCGGCTGGCCCGCCGCCGGGCTCGCGCAACAGGTGCTGCGTCACAAACGCGCCAAACCCGCCTACCGTAGGGTGTTCGTCGCGATGATCGCTTTGCACCTGCTCGCGCTGGCGCTGTGGACCTTCGCCTGACACATCTGGAGTCCGTATGACCGAGACTACCTCGACCGCCCGCCGCCGTGTATTGCGCGGGCTCGCCCTGGCCAGCGGCGTCGCCGTGCTATCCGGCTGCGCGAGCGCCCTGCCCTCGTCCAACGCCGCGCCCGGACGCTTCGTACGCCGCGAGGTGACCGCGAACGGACGCCGTTACGCCTACCAGGTGTTCGTGCCCTCGGCCGCCTTGCCGCGTCCGTTGCCGGTCGTGCTGTTCCTGCACGGCTCGGGCGAGCGCGGCGACGATGGCGAGAAGCAGACGCAGGCAGGACTCGGCCCCTACGTGCGCGCGCACGCGGCGGATTTTCCGGCGTTGGTGGTGTTCCCGCAGTCGCCGGAAGGCGAATCCTGGGAAGGCGACACCGCGACGATGGCGCTGGCGACGCTCGACGCCGCGACCGCGGAGTTCGATGGCGATCGCAGCCGGACGTCGTTGACCGGCATGTCGCGCGGCGGCTACGGCACCTGGTCGCTGGCGCTGCGCGAACCGACCCGGTTCGCCGCGCTGGTGCCAGTCTGCGGCGGCATCACGCCGCCCGGCTCGCGTCCCGACCTCGACAACCTGTACGTGGCGTCCACCCGCTCGGCGGCGGACCCGTTCGCCGAAGCGGCGCGGCATCTGCGCGACATCCCGAGCTGGATCTTCCACGGCGCGCTGGACGACGTGGTGCCGCCGGAGCAGTCGCGGCGCATGCACGCCGCCCTGCGCGACGCGGGCGCGGACGTGCGCTACACCGAATTTCCCGACGCCAACCACAACAGCTGGGATGCGGCCTATCGCACCGAAGCGCTGTGGCCGTGGCTGTTCGCCCAGCGCCGCCGCTGACGATGGTCAGCGCGCGCGACGCATCCGCTGCGCGAACGCGTTGAGCGCGGCGATCACCGCCGTGAGCGCGGCCATCGACAGGAACTGCGCGCGCGTGTCGGGCGATGCGACCAGCATCGCGAAGATCACCGCCAGCACGCACAGCGCCGCAAGCGTCGGCAGCGGGAACAGGCGCATCCGGAACGGCAGCGCGGTGCCGGCGCGATCGGCGCGGCGGCGCAGAATGAACTGCGAGACCAGGGCCAGCGTCCACACCAGCAGGCAGGTCGCGCCGACGATGTTGAGCAGCACCGGCAGCACGCGCTGCGGAAACAGCAGCTCCAGCGCCGCGGCGGCGAAGCCGAACGCGACACTCGCCAGCACGGCCGACACCGGCACGTTGCGACGGTCGCTGCGGCCCAGCAGCGCGGGCGCATCGCCACGCCGGCCCAGCGACCAGATCATCCGCGAGGCGCCGTAGAGGTTGGCGTTGAGCGCCGACAGCAGCGCGATCACCGCGACCAGGGTGATCGCGGTCGCCGCGCCGGGGATGCGCGCGACCTGCAGCACGGCGGCGAACGGCGAAGACAGTGCAGCGCTGTCCCACGGCACCACCGCGACGATCACAGCGATCGAGCCGAGATAGAACACCAGGATGCGCCAGGCGACGGTGCGGATCGCGCGAGCGAGGCTCCTGGCCGGGTCGTTGGTCTCCGCCGCCGCGATCGCGACGATTTCGGTGCCGCCGAACGCGAACACCACCACCAGCAACGCCGCGCCGATGCCCGCCCAGCCACGCGGCGCGAAGCCGTCGGGGCCCAGCACGTTCGACAGGCCCGGCGACGCCACGGCCGGCAACGCGCCTGCCAGCAGCGCAATGCCGATCGCGATGAAGCCGAGGATCGCGATGACCTTGAGGATCGCGAACCAGAATTCGAACTCGCCGAACTGGCGCACGCCCAGCAGGTTGATCGCGGTGAAGAACACCATGAAACACAGCGCCAGCCCGGGAATCGACAGCTGCGGCCAGATCGACGCCAGCAGTCCGGCCGCGCCGACCGCTTCGGCGGCGATCACGATCACCACCTGCAGCCACCACAACCAGCCGACCGTGGCGCCGGCCGTCGGCCCCATCGCATCGGCGGCGTAGACCGAGAACGCCCCGCTGGCCGGTTTCGCCGCCGCCATCTCGCCGAGTGCGTGCATGACCACGATTACAAGCGCGCCAGCAATCAGGTACGACACCAGCACGGCCGGTCCGGCGGTCTGGATGCCGACGCCCGAGCCCAGGAACAGGCCGGCGCCGATCGCGCTGCCCAGGCCCATCATCACCAGCTGTCGCGGCGTCAGCGCATGCGCCGGTGCGGCAGCGGCCTGTTCGGGCAGGGAGGCATTCGGATCGTGTGCGGACATCGTTTCTGCAGCGGGTCAGGGACGGCCGCACGATACCGGATTGCCCCGGCGACAGCGGCCTTCACCGCGGAACGCCGCATGCCGATCCGAGAGATCCCGGCTGTGGGAGCGCGCTCGCGCGCGACTGTCACCCCAGCAGCGCCTCCAGCACCGCCATCCGCGCCGCCACCCCGTTCGCCACCTGCTGCAGGATCCACGACTGCGGCCCGTCGGCCACCTCGTCGGTGATCTCGACGCCGCGGTTCATCGGTCCCGGATGCAGCACCACCGCATCGGTCGAGGCACGCCGCAGACGCCGCGCATCGAGCCCGTAGTCGCGGTGGTAGTTCTCGAGCGAATCGACCAGACCCTCGGCCATGCGCTCGCGCTGCAGCCGCAGCATCATCACCGCGTCCACACCGTCCAGCGCGGCATCGAGGTCGTGCGTGACCGTGCAGCCGGACAGCGTGTCGGCGTCGGGCAACAGCGAGGCCGGGCCGCAAACGCGGATTTCGCCAGCGCCGAGCGTGCGCAGCGCGTGGAGATCGCTGCGCGCCACGCGCGAATGCCGGACGTCGCCGACGATGACGACCTTGAGCCCCGAAAAATCGGTACCCGTGGCCTGGCGCAGCGTCAGCATGTCGAGCAGGCCCTGGGTGGGATGCGCGCTGCGGCCGTCGCCGGCGTTGACCAGCGCGGTCCCCGGCGCCGCGGCCGCGGCGAGCTCGGCGACCGCGCCATCGGCGGAATGGCGCACGACGAAGCCGCGCACGCCCATCGCCTCGATGTTGCGGAAGGTATCGAGCGCGGTCTCGCCCTTGGTCGTCGACGACGTCGATGCGTCGAAGCCCAGCACATCGGCGCCGAGGCGCTGCGTGGCGCGCTGGAAACTCAGGCGCGTGCGCGTGGAGGGCTCGAAGAACAGCGTGCAGACCGCGATGCCGGCCAGCCGCGCATTGACCTCGCCGCTGTCGGCCATCGCCTGTGCGCGGTCGAGCAGCGCTTCGAGCGTCGGACGCGGCAGGCATTCGAGGGTCAGCAGATGACGCAGGCGGCCATCGGAATCGATCTGGGCGTCGGAAACAGAGGTCATCGCGGGCACGGTCGGCGGCGGGGCCGACATTGTCCCGTAGCGCACGCGATCCGGCGAGTGCACGGTGGGCGGGCACCTTTTCAGCCTGCGCGCTGCGTCAGGGTTCCGAACAATTCCGCCATTCCGGCGGAGGCGGGAATCGTCAGACCGGCACGGCGTCGTCCGGCGAGGCCAGCCAGCGTTCGACGATCACCGCGGCCGCCACCGCGTCGAGCGCGGCCGCATCGCGGCGCTTGCGGCGGCCTTCGGCGCGGTCGATCGCGAAGCGCTGCGCGGCTTCGATCGAGCTGGCGCGCTCATCGATCAGCACCACCGGCAGACGGTAGCGCGCAACGAGTTCGCGCGCGAACGCATGCGCGCGGATACGGGCCGGCTGGTCGCCGCCGTCCAGCGTCAGCGGATCGCCCACGATCATCCCGTCCGGGCGCCACTCCTTCTGCAGGCGATCGACCGCCTGCCAGTCGATCGCACCGCTGTGCACGTCGATGACCGCCAATGCACGCGCGCCATGACCGAAGGCACTGCCGACCGCGACGCCGATCCGGCGTGCGCCGACATCGAATCCCAGCACGGTGCCGTCGCGCCGAATCGTGGCGGCCGGTTCGCTCATGCGCGGCCGCTGTGGCTGGCGATGTGCATCATGTCCACGCCGATGCGCGCCGCCGCGGCCTGCCAGCGCGCATCGAGCGGCGTGTCGAACAGCAGCTGCGCATCGGCCGGCACGGTCAGCCAGCTGTGCTGGGTGAGCTCGCGTTCCAGCTGGCCGCGTCCCCAGCCGGCGCAACCCAGCGCGACGGCCGCATGCTCGGGACCATCGCCCGAGGCCATCGCCTCGAGCACGTCGCGGGAGGTCGTGACGTGCAGCGTGTCGGTGATCGACAGCGTCGAATCCCAGCCGCCGTCGCCATCGTGCAAGACGAAGCCGCGTTCCGGATGGACCGGGCCGCCGGCGAGCACGCGGCGATCGCGCAGACGCGCGTCGCGCAGCGGGATGTTCATCTGCTCGAGCAGGTCACCGAACGTGTACTCGGACGGGCGATTGACCACCACGCCCATCGCGCCGTCGCCATCGTGCTGACAGATCAGCGCGACGGTCCGCGAAAAGTTGGGATCCTGCAGCGCGGGCAGCGCGACCAGCATCTGGTTGGCGAAGAACGACATGCGCGCATTCTAGCGGGCGCGCCGTGCGTGCCACGCGTAGACAGGACCGCGCAATCTGAACGGTCCCGGTGCCTGGATTCACGAATGCGCGCGCCACCCGTGTGGACGATGCCGGCCATGACGATCCGGATCGGCATCTCGGGCTGGCGTTACGCGCCCTGGCGTCGGGTGTTCTATCCGCCGGGCCTGCCGCAGCGCGCGGAACTCACCTACGCGGCCGGAATGTTCCGCTCCATCGAACTCAATGGATCCTTCTATTCCCTGCAGTCGCCGGCCAGCTGGCGCGCGTGGCGCGACGCGGTGCCGGAGGGCTTTGTGTTCGCGATCAAAGGGCCGCGCTTCGTGACCCACATGAAGCGCCTGCAGGACGTGGAACGGCCGCTGGCGAACTTCTTCGCGTCCGGTGTGCTCACACTGGACGCGCACCTGGGGCCTTTTCTGTGGCAGTTGCCGCCGACGCTCCGCTTCGATCCGACGCTGCTCGAGGCATTCCTCGCGTTGCTGCCCACGACCACATCGGACAGGCTGGCATTCGCCCGCACCCGTGAGGTGGCGCGCATGCGCGGCCGCAGCGCATTGCCCCGCCTGGCCGACCGGCCCATCCGCCATGCCCTCGAAGTGCGGCACCCGAGCTTCCAGAACGCCGAGTGCATCGCCCTGCTGCGTGCGCGCGGCATCGGCGTGCTGGTGTCCGACAGCGCCGGCAGGTATCCGGTGACCGAAGACGTGACCGCGGACTTCGTCTACATCCGCCTGCACGGCGATACCGAGCTCTACACCAGCGGCTACGGCGACGCTGCACTCGACCGCTGGGCGCGGCGTATCGCCCGGTGGCATGCGGGCGGCGAGCCACGCGATGCCGCGCGCAGCGCGCCCCGCGCCGCGAAGGCAGCGGCAGGACGCGACGTCTACTGCTACTTCGACAACGACGCCAAGGTGCACGCGCCGTTCGACGCCCGGGCGCTCATGACGCGCCTGGACTGACGCTCACAGGCCGAACTGGATTTCCTGCGGCGTCGCCACCCGCACCGCGAGCACTTCGACATCCGCACGCAGCGTGCGACCGGCCAGCGGATTGTTGCCGTCGACGGTGATGTGCTCGGCATCGAGCGCGGTCACCACGACGTCGAGCGGACCCTTTTCGGTCTGGGCGCGCAGCTTCTCGCCGACCGCAGGCGTGACCGTGCCGGTGAACATCGAACGCGGCAGCGTCTGCACCAGACTGTCGTGGCGCGGGCCGAAACCGCGCTCGGGCGGAATGTCGACGCTGAAGGTGTCGCCGGCACTGCGCCCTTCCAGCGCCGCCTCCAGGCCGCTGATGATCGAGCCGTTGCCGTGCATGTAGACCAGCGGGTCGTGGCCGCGGGTACTGGTGATGTGCTGGCCACTGTCGTCGGACAGCGTGAAGTGCAGCGTGGCGACGCGGCTGGGAGCGATGTCCATCGACGGATCCGTGACAGGGCCAGGCCGCATGGTGGCGCGGCCCGCGTGAAAGGCGCAACCCGGTGCGCACCCCATGCTCGGCCCTTGGCCTATGCTGGGCGGATGAGCGGCTACTGCGACATCGCCCCGGGGCACCCCGTCCACCACAGCTACCACGCCACCGAGTACGGTTTTCCGCAACGCGCGGAAGCGGTGCTGTTCGAGCGGCTGTTGCTGGAGATCAACCAGGCCGGCCTGAGCTGGGAGACCATCCTGCGCAAGCGCGAGGGCTTCCGCGCCGCGTACGACGGCTTCGACGTCGACACGGTGGCCGCCTACGGCGAGGCCGACCGCCAGCGTCTGCTGGGCGACGCGTCGATCATCCGCAACCGGCTCAAGGTCGACGCGGCGATCCACAACGCGCAGGTGATCCAGGGCCTGCGGCGCAGCCACGGCGGGTTCGTCGAGTGGCTGGATGCGCATGCGTTCGAGGACGGCGCGCCGCGCGACAAAGCCTCGTGGGTCAAGCTGTTCAAGAAGACCTTCCGCTTCACCGGCGGCGAGATCACCGGCGAATTCCTGATGAGCCTGGGCTATCTGCCAGGGGCGCATCGTGCCGATTGCCCGGTGATGCGGGATATCGAGAAGGCGAAGCGAAACGCTTGAAGCCCTCCCCTGCTTGCGGCGGAAAGAGCGGGTCCGGCGCGCTCCAGAATTTTCGCTTCCACAGCATTCCGGCCGCTTTCGCGGCCGGAATGGAAACACACATCAGGACGGCAGGACTCAGCCCTTGACCGCTTCCTGGTAACGACGCTCGACCTCGTTCCAGTCGACGACGTTGTAGAACGCGGCGATGTAGTCCGGGCGGCGGTTCTGGTAGTTCAGGTAGTACGCGTGCTCCCAGACGTCGAGGCCGAGGATCGGGGTGTTGCCCGAGCCGATGCCCTTCATCAGGGGGTTGTCCTGGTTGGCGCTGCTCTCGACCTTCAGCACACCCGACTTGTCGACCGACAGCCACGCCCAGCCGCTGCCGAAGCGGGTCAGCGCGGCCTTGGTGAAGGCTTCCTTGAACGCGTCGAAGCCACCGAGGTCGCTGTCGATGTGCTTGGCGACGTCGCCGACCGGGTTGCCGCCGCCGTTGGGCGACATCACGGTCCAGAACAGCGAGTGGTTGGCATGGCCGCCGGCGTTGTTGCGCAGCGGGCCGCGCTTGTCTTCCGGCAGCGCGTCGAGGTCGGCAATGAGTTCTTCGGCCGACTTGTCCGCCCACTGCGTGCCCTCGAGGGCCGCGTTGGCGTTGTTGATGTAGGTCTGGTGGTGCTTGGTGTGATGGATTTCCATCGTCTTCGCATCGATGTGCGGCTCGAGCGCGTCGTATGCGTAGCCCAGCTCGGGGAGGGTGTAGGCCATGAACGGTCTCCTTGGGAAGTGAATGCGCTGCATTGTCCCCCGGACGGGGTCAACTTGGCGACAACGGACCGCCACGATACGCGCCCGCCGTGACGGGCCGTGACAACACTGCGTTGCGACGCCGGGCCGCAAACACGAACGCCCCGCACGGGCGGGGCGTTCGACATCAGGCAACCCGTGCGTCGTGCGGTCAGCGGACCTCCGCCACCTCGACGCCGTCGAGCCCCTGCGCCAGCGTGCGTGCATCGCCGCCCTGGGCGAGCTTGATGCGCAGGCGCACTTCGTTCGCCGAGTCGGCGTAGCGCAGTGCATCCTCGTAGGAGATCTCGCCGGCCTGGTAGAGCTCGAACAGCGCCTGGTCGAAGGTCTTCATGCCCAGGTTGGTCGACTCCTTCATGACCTCCTTGAGCTTGTGGATCTCGCCGTCGCGGATGTAGTCCTGCACCAGCGGCGTGCCGAGCATGATCTCCATCGCCACGCGGCGGCCCTTGCCGTCGGGCGTGGGAATCAGCTGCTGGGCCACCACGCCCTTGAGGTTGAGTGACAGATCCATCAGCAGCTGGTTGCGGCGGTCTTCGGGGAAGAAGTTGATGATGCGGTCCATCGCCTGATTGGCGTTGTTCGCATGCAGCGTGCACAGCACCAGGTGGCCGGTTTCGGCGAAGGCGATGGCGTGGTCCATGCCCTCGCGCGTGCGCACCTCGCCGATCATGATCACGTCGGGCGCCTGGCGCAGCGTGTTCTTCAGCGCGGCGTCCCAGCTGTCGGTATCGATGCCGACCTCGCGCTGGGTGATGATGCAGCCGGCGTGCTTGTGCACGAACTCGATCGGGTCCTCGATCGTGATGATGTGGCCGGTCGAATTCTGGTTGCGATATCCGATCATCGCCGCGAGCGAAGTCGATTTACCGGTGCCTGTGGCACCGACGAAGATCACGATGCCGCGCTTGGTCATCGCCAGCGTCTTGATGATCGGCGGCAGGTTGAGTTCTTCGACGCTCGGGATGTGCGTCTCGATGCGACGCAGCACCATGCCGACCTGGTTGCGCTGGTAGAAGCACGAGATGCGGAAGCGACCGACACCCGAGACACCGATCGCGAAGTTGCACTCGTGGGTCTTCTCGAACTCCTCGCGCTGCGGCGGGGTCATCACGTTGAGCACCAGATCGCGCGCCTGCTGCGGCGTGAGCGGGTTCTGGGTGATCGGCGAGATCTTGCCGTGCACCTTGATCGAGGGCGGCATGCCGGCGGTGATGAACAGATCCGAGGCCTTCTGATGGGCCATCAGCTTGAGGAACGAGGTGAAATCGATGCTGCTCATGACGATCCTCCGGGATCCCGTCTCGCGCCGCGGCCCGATGCGGCCGGCGGCTTATCAGTGTGCGTGTCCGGTCACTCGAACAGACGCTTGTCCTTGGCGTATTCCTTCGCGGCCGGACGCGTGATCAGGCCGCGCTTGACCAGATCCTGCAGGTGCTGGTCGAGCGTCTGCATGCCGTACTGCTGCCCGGTCTGGATGGCCGAGTACATCTGCGCGACCTTGTCTTCGCGGATCAGGTTCCGGATCGCCGGCATGCCGACCATGATCTCCCACGCCGCCGTACGACCACCGCCGACCTTCTTGAGCAGCGACTGCGAGATCACCGCGCGCAAGGATTCCGACAGCATCGAACGCACCATCGGCTTCTCGCCAGAGGGGAACACGTCGATGATGCGGTCGATGGTCTTGGCCGCCGACGAGGTGTGCAGCGTGCCGAACACCAGATGTCCGGTTTCCGCGGCGGTCAGGGCCAAGCGGATGGTTTCCAGATCGCGCAACTCGCCGACCAGGATGTAGTCGGGGTCTTCGCGCAGCGCCGAACGCAGCGCTTCGTTGAAGCCGTGCGTGTCGCGATGCACTTCGCGCTGGTTGATCAGGCACTTCTGCGAGGTGTGCACGAATTCGATCGGATCCTCGACCGAGAGGATGTGCGCGTACTCGTTCTTGTTGATGTGGTCGATCATCGCCGCGAGCGTGGTCGACTTGCCCGAACCGGTCGGGCCGGTCACCAGGATCAGGCCCTGCGGCTGGTCGATCAGCTGGCGGAAGATCGGCGGGCAGTTCAGGTCTTCGAGGGTCAGCACTTCCGAGGGAATCGTGCGGAACACCGCACCGGCGCCGCGGTTCTGGTTGAACGCGTTGACGCGGAAGCGGGCCAGGCCCGGAATCTCGAACGAGAAGTCGACCTCGAGGAACTCTTCGAAGTCGCGACGCTGCTTGTCCGACATGATGTCGTAGATCAGCGCGTGCACCTGCTTGTGCTCGAGCGCCGGAATGTTGATGCGGCGCACGTCGCCGTCGACGCGGATCATCGGCGGCAGTCCCGCGGACAGATGCAGGTCCGATGCCTTGTTCTTGACCGAGAACGCCAACAGTTCGGCGATATCCATGCAACACCCCTTGATGATGATCCGCACAGGGTACGAAGTCGCCGTTGCGCGCCGCGGCTGGCGCCGTCCCTGTCCCCGGCGGCAGTATAGACCTGCAACCTGCCGCGATAACCAGCCCGTTCACGCCCTGCCGGAGCGCCCGTTCCCCGTGTCGTCGTCCCCTGCCCGTACCGCGCTGGAAGCCATCGGCTCGCGCATCCTGAACGCATCGAACGCCGCCGCGCGGCCAGTGCCGGCGCGCCTGCTGGCGGTGGGCAAGCTGCATCCGGCGTCCGCCATCGCCGCCCTGGCCGACGCCGGGCAGCGCGCGTTCGGCGAGAACTATGTGCAGGAGGCGGCCGGCAAGATCGAGGCGCTGGCGGGGCGCGATCTGGAGTGGCACCTGATCGGCCATCTGCAGTCGAACAAGGCCAGGCAGGCCGCGGCGCTGTTCGACTGGGTGCAGACGGTGGATCGGCTCAAGCTGGTCGACGCCCTGGCCGCGCATCGCCCGGCCGCGCGCGGCGCGCTGAACGTGCTGGTGCAGGTGAACATCGACGACGAGTCCAGCAAGCACGGCTGCACGCCGTCGGAAGTGCCGGCGCTGGTCGCGGCCGTGCGGGCGGCCCCGTCGCTGCGGTTGCGCGGGCTGATGTCGATCCCTGCGCCGCATGCCGAACCCGAACGCCGCCGGGACGCCTTCGTGCGCATGCGCCGACTGTTCGACACGGTCGCTGGACAGGACCCGGCCATCGACACGCTGTCGATGGGCATGAGCGACGATCTGGAGCTGGCGATTGCCGAGGGCGCGACGATGGTGCGCGTGGGCTCGGCGCTGTTCGGTGCCCGCCCGCCACGCTGACCTGCGCTGCGGGAGACGTCGGCTACCATCGACGCGTCTTCCGACTCGCGTATCGCCATGACCGATTCCCCTGAACGCCTCGCCGCGCCCGTCGTCTTCATCGGCGGCGGCAACATGGCACGCAGTCTGGTCGGCGGGCTGATCGCCCGCGGCGTCGACGCGTCGAAGATCCGCGTCGTCGATCCCAACGCCGGCACCCGTGACGCGCTCGCCCGCGACTTCGGCATCGATGTGCATGCCGAGGCAGCCGACGCCGTCGACGGCGCCGCGACCTGGGTGCTGGCGACCAAGCCGCAGGTACTCCGCGGTGTCTGCGAATCGCTGGCACCGACCGCGCAGGCCACGCGACCGCTGGTGCTGTCGATCGCCGCCGGCATCACCGCCACCCAGCTCGAACGCTGGCTCGGGGGCGATGTCGCCGTCGTGCGCACGATGCCCAACACGCCCGCACTGCTCGGCGCCGGCGTCACCGGCCTGTTCGCGAACGCGCATGTCGACGCCGTCGGGCGCGCGCGCGCGCAGGCGTTGCTGGAAAGTGCCGGCGCGACGGTGTGGGTCGACGACGAAGCGCGCATGGACGCGGTCACCGGCACCTCGGGCAGCGGCCCCGCCTACGTGTTCCTGCTGGCCGAGGCGATGGAAGACGCGGCGATCGCGCAAGGCTTGCCCGCCGACGACGCACGCACACTGGTCGTGCAGACCGTGCTGGGCGCGGCGCGCATGCTCGCCGAGTCCGGCGAGGCGCCGGCGGAACTGCGCCGCCGCGTCACCTCGCCCGGCGGCACCACGCAGGCGGCGATCGAGACGTTCGAGGCCGGCGGACTGCGCGCCCTGGTCGGCGACGCGATCGCCAATGCCACGCGCCGCGGCGGTGAGCTTTCGGCCGCCAATGACTGAGATCGCGCGCGCGTCACTGGTTGCGTTTTTCACGCTGGCCGCCACCGCCTGTGGCCCGTCTTCGTCCGTGCCGCCCGACGCGCAGAGCACCGCGCAGAATGTCGCGATGCCCGCGCAGGCAGTGATCGGCTCGACGGAAGTCACCGCAAGCGTGGTGCCGAGCCTGCAGCTGGGCGCGGCAGCATCGCGCTATGACATCGAGCCTGCCGCCGATCGGGTGCTGGTCCTGGTGGCCGCACGCGAGGGCAAGGCGGACATGCCGGTGCAGGTGACGGGCCGCGCACGCGATCTGCGCGGCGTACGCCAGACGCTGCAGTTCGATGCCGTGGATACCGGCAGCGGTATCGAACACGTCGCGCTGGCGCGCGTGAGCGGCCCGGACACCCTGCGCGTCGAACTCGACGTCACCGGCCCCGACGGCGCGCGTACGGCGCTCCGCTTCAATCGCGACATTCCGCGCTGAGAGCGCGCAACTATGGAAGCACACCTGCGCGCGATTTCGCCGGATCCTCGGCGGTGGGAACACCGGAATCGCGCGCGAGCGCGCTCCCACATCGAACGCGAGCGAGCCTGTCGATGCCCACGCTTCCGCAGACGGGCCCCATCGACTCAGGACACCAGCTTGAGCCCGACCACCGCAGCCACCACCAGCGCGACGAAAAACAGCCGCAGCGGCCGTGCCGATTCGCCGTAGCGCAGGATGCCGACGACCACCGCGCCGACCGTGCCGATGCCGACCCACACCGCGTAGGCGATCGAGATCGACATGCCGCTCTTGAGGCCCATCGACAGCAGGCCGAAGCTCAGGCCGAAACACGCGACCAGACGCGCATAGGCCAGCGCACTCGGCTTGCGCTTGATCGCGTTCATCGCGATCACACCGGCGACTTCCGCCAGACCGGCTGCCAGTACGAACAGCCAGCCGTTCAAGGCGTCTTCTCCGTATCGGCAGCCGGGGCGAGCGGTGTCACCAGCTTCAGGCCGGCAACGCCGACGACCAGCAGCGCGATCAATGCGATCTTGGCCGGCTGCACCGGCTCGTCGAACCACACGGTTTCCGCGACGACCGACGCCGCGGCGCCGAGACCGCAGAACACCGCATAGACCGAGCCGACCGGCAGGAACCGGATCGCCCGCATCAGCAGCGCGAAGTTCACCAGCAGCGCCGCCGCGGTGATCGCCCAGCCCAGCGGCGTGGTTGCGGCCTTGAGGCCGACGATCCACACCGTCTCGATCAGGCCGCCGGCGAACACCAGCGCCCAGTAGCGGCCGGTGCCGCGCGACGTCGCCATGTCAGTAGGCCACGCTGAAGCGCTGGCGCACGTGCGCCGGACGCTCGATCTCGTCGGCGAAGGCGATCGCGTAGTCCTCCATCGACACCGCGCTGTTGCCGTCGGAATCGACCATGAAGGCGTCGCCACCGAGGCGGAAGCTGCCGGTCCGCGTGCCGGGCTCGAACACCGCGCCAGGCGAGACGAAGGTCCAGTCGATGTCGCCGACGCCGCGCAGCGCTTCGAGGAACGCGCGACCGGCGCCCGCTTCGGCCTTGTACGCCTCGGGGAATCCGGGCGTGTCGATCAGGGCGACGCCGGGCGCGACTTCGAGGCTGCCGGCACCACCGACGACCAGCAGGCGGCGCACGCCAGCCTGGCGCAGGGCGTCGAGCAATACGTCTGCCGTCGACCCACCGTCGAACCGCGTCGCGCTGACCACGACGTCGTGGCCCTGCAGCAACGGCGCGACGGCTTCGCTGCGCGACGCATCGGCCGACAGCAGGGTCAGACCGGCCTGTGCCGGCGTGTCGGCGGTGTTGCGGGCGATGCCGGTCACGCGGTGGCCGCGCGCCAGCAGCTCGCTGGCGATGCGCGAGCCCGCGCGTCCGGTGATACCGATCAGGGCGATGCGCTGCATGGGGTGCACCTGCAGTGTAGGGAGGCGCCATGCTAGGCGCGCGCCCCTTCGACCGGGGTCACGACGCCGCAACCCACTGTTCCGGCGCGGCGCCGTGCCGCCGGGCCACGGTTGTGCGCACGATCCCCGGCGCATCGCGTCAGCCGTGGCGCGCCGCCCAGCTCTGGATGATGGCGGCGATCGCGCCTACGCCGTCGGTCAGCGCGGCCGGTCCCGGCTGCAGGATCAGGGGCGACTTGATCTCGTGCAGTTCGCCGTCGCGGACCGCCGGAATCACATCCCAGCCGGGGCGTGCGGCGACGCGCTCGGGCCTGAACTTCTTGCCGCACCAGGAGCCGAGAATGATGTCGGGCGCGCGCGCGATCACCGGATCGCCGTCGGCGAGAATCCGCGCCTTCGCCAGCGGTTCGGCCGACAGTTCCGGAAACACGTCGTCGCCGCCGGCGATGCGTACCAGCTCGACGACCCAGCGGATGCCGGTGATGATCGGCTCGTCCCATTCCTCGAAGTAGACGCGCGGCCGCCGCGGCAGACGCGAACTCTGCGCCTCGATCGCATCGAGTCCGCGGCGCAGCGCGTCCGCATAGGCGTCGGCGCGCGCCGCGCAGCCGACCAGCGCGCCGAGCCTGCGCACGTAGTCGACGATGCCGTCGACGCTGCGGTGGTTGCTGATCCACACCTCGACCCCACGCCGCACAAGCTCGGCCGCGATGTCGGCCTGGATGTCGGAAAAGCCGACGACGAAATCCGGCTCCAGCTTCAGGATCTCGTCGATCTTCGCGCTGGTAAAGGCGCTGACCTTGGGCTTCTCCTTGCGCGCCTGCGGCGGGCGCACGGTGAAACCACTGATGCCCACGATGCGATCCTGCTCGCCGAGTGCGTACAGGACCTCGGTCGGTTCCTCGGTCAGGCAGACGATGCGGCGTGGGCCACCTGTCACGGATACAGCATCCGCTTGCGGCAATCGCCGGCGCAGTCGCATTCGTAGAGCCAGCGCTCGTGCAACCGGTATTCGGCGCCGTACCAGAACTCGATGCGATCCGGACGCACGCGAAGACCCGACCAGCGCGGCGGACGCGGCACGTCGCGGCCCTCGAATTCGCGTTCGAGATCGGCGAGCTTCTGCTCGAAGGTGCCGCGCCCATCCAGTTCCTCCGACTGCTTCGAGGCCCAGGCGCCGAGCTGGCTGCCGCGCGGGCGCGAGGCGAAGTACGCATCGGCCTCGTCATCGGACACGATGACCACCGGCCCTTCGATCCGCACCTGCACGCCGTTGCGCACGCGCGGCCAGTGGAACAGCATCGCGGCGTGCGGGTTCTCCTGCAGCTCGCGTCCCTTGCGCCCGTCGAGATGCGTGTAGAACACGAAGCCGCGTTCGTCCCAGGCCTTGAGCAGCACGGTGCGCGCGGACGGACGACCGTCGAGCGCCGCGGTCGCGACGGTCATCGCGGTGCGGTCGGGTTCGCCGGCGGCCAGCGCCTCGTCGAACAGGGTGGCGAAGGTCTCGAGAGCTTCGGACAGCAGGGTCGTGGTGGCGGTACTCATGGTCCGATGATCGCCGCAGCCCGCACCGATGTCGAACCGCGGCGCAGCAGACGCGGCGCGAGCGGCTATCGTGTCGCGCATGCACGACGCTTCTTCCGCCGGCCCGTGGCCGGACACCCTCGTCGCCGCCCTGCTCGCCGATGTGCGCCAGGGCGATCCGCCCCGCGTGCTCGGCATCAGCGGCCTCCAGGGCACCGGCAAATCCACGCTGGCGACGCAACTGGTCGCGGCCGCCGATGCACGCGACTTGCGCGCCGCCGTGCTGTCGCTCGACGATCTGTATCTCGACCACGACCTCCGTGCCGCCCTCGCCCGCGAGGTGCATCCGCTGCTCGCCACGCGCGGCCCGCCGGGCACGCACGAAGTCGCGCTCGGCCTGTCGGTGTTCGAGGCGGTCCGCGCCGGACACGCCGTGCGCCTGCCGCGCTTCGACAAGCTCGGCGATCGTTGCCTGCCCCGGTCCGCCTGGCCGACGGTGGACGGGCTCGATCTGCTGGTGTTCGAGGGCTGGTGCGTCGGTGCGACTGCGGAAGCGCCCTCCGCGCTCGAAGCACCGCTCAACACGCTCGAACGCGACGAGGATGCCGACGGTCGCTGGCGACGACACTGCAACGACACCCTCGCCCGTGACTACCCGGCGCTGTGGGCCGCGATCGACCGCCTGCTGTTCCTGCAGCCGCCCGGTTTCGACATCGTCCCCGAGTGGCGCTGGCAGCAGGAGCAGGCCCTGCAGGCCGCCGAGCCCGGCCGCCGCGGCATGGATCGCGCGCAGGTCGCGCGGTTCGTGCAGCACTACGAACGGGTCAGCCGGCAGGCACTGCGCGTGCTGCCGGCACGCGCCGATATGGTGGTGACGCTGGACGCGCAGCGGCGGATCGTCGACTGACACCGCCGCGGCGCGCGAGGCGAGCCTGCGCTCGATCGACGCGACGCCCGCAGCCGCGAGGCTTTTATGCCGGATCCGCGTCCGTAATCATGCCGATCGCCGCATCGATCCGTGCCAGCGCCTTTTCGCGCCCCGCGAGATACACCGTGTGCCCGATGTCCGGACTCACCTGGGTCCCGGTGATCGCCACGCGCAGCGGCTGCGCGACCTTGCCCATGCCCAGACCCAGCGTCTCGACCGTCGCACGGAACGCGCCGTCGATCGCTTCCACGTTCCAGTCGGACAGCGCGGCGAACCGGTCGCGCACATCGGTCAGCGGCGCGCGCGCCTCGGCCTTGAGGTGCTTGGCGACGGCCTTGTCGTCGTAGCTTTCGATCGGGCGATACCAGACCGCCGCACGCTCGGACATTTCCTTGAGCGTCTGCACGCGATCGCGCAGCGCGACGACGACATCGGCCGGCGCCGGGCCGCTCGACAGATCGTAACCGTCGTTGCGCAGATGCCATTCGAGATGCGCGGCGACCGCAGCCGGATCGTCCGACTTCAGATACTGCTGGTTGAGCCAGCCGAGCTTGGCGGGATCGAGGCGCGAGGCCTTGGCATTGACGTCCTTGAGGTCGAACAGCGACTGCATCTCGTCGATCGAGAAGATCTCCTGGTCGCCATGCGACCAGCCCAAGCGCACCAGATAGTTCAGCAGCGCGTGCGGCAGATAGCCGGTATCGCGGTACTGCATGACGTCCGCCGCGCCGGTGCGCTTGGACAGCTTGGCGCCCTGCTCGTCGAGGATCATCGGCAGATGCGAGAACGCCGGCACTTCGGCGCCCAGCGCGCGGTAGATGTTGATCTGGCGCGGGGTGTTGTTGACGTGGTCGTCGCCACGCACGACATCGGTGATGCCCATGTCCAGATCATCGACGACGACGGCGAAGTTGTAGGTCGCATAGCCGTCGGGACGGAAGATCACCAGATCGTCGAGTTCGCTGTTCGCGATCTCGATGCGGCCCTTGACCTTGTCTTCCCAGACCACGGTGCCGTCGAGCGGGTTCTTCAGGCGGATCACGCGGTTCGGATCGTCGCGACGCGGCGCGTTCTGCTCGCGATAGGCACCGTTGTAGCGCGGCTTCGCACCGGCAGCCATCGCCGCCTCGCGCATCGCATCGAGTTCTTCCCTGGACTCGTAGGCGTAATAGGCCTTGCCGTCGGCGACCAGTTGCTCGGCGACTTCGCGATACCGCTCGAGGCGGTGCGTCTGGTAGATCGGACCTTCGTCGTAGTCCAGCCCCAGCCAGTCCATCGCCTCGAGGATCGCGTCGATCGCCGCCTGGGTGCTGCGCTCGCGGTCGGTGTCCTCGATGCGCAACACGAACTCGCCACCGCGGCGCCGCGCCTCCAGCCAGCAGTACAGCGCGGTGCGCGCGCCGCCGATGTGCAGATAGCCGGTGGGACTGGGGGCGAAACGGGTGCGGCAGGACATGCGAGGGGCGCTCGATACGGGACAGCGCGCATTCTACCCGGCGCGTCCGACCGGCCCCCGGCAGCCGCTTACAATGGCGCCATGACCACGCTCTTCATCTCCGACCTGCACCTGGATCCCGCCCGGCCGGAGATCACCGCGCTGTTCCTCGCGTTTCTCGACGGCGAAGCGCGCGGCGCCGATGCGCTGTACGTGCTCGGCGATCTGTTCGAGTCGTGGGTCGGCGACGACGATCCCTCGGAGGCCGGCACGGCGGTGGCGACGCGCTTCGCCGCCCTCGCCGACGCCGGTGTGCCGGTCGCGTTCATGCACGGCAACCGCGATTTTCTCGTCGGCCATGATCTCGCCGCGCGTGCCGGCATGCGCTTGCTGCCGGACCCGGCGGTAATCGATCTCTACGGCCGCCCGGTGCTGCTGACCCACGGCGACCTGCTGTGCAGCGGCGACGTCGAATACCAGGCCGTGCGCGCGCAGGTGCGCAATCCCGCCTGGCAGGCGCACATGCTGGCCCAACCCCTGCCCGCACGCCTCGCGTTTGCGCAACAGGCGCGCGATGCCAGCCAGGCGCGTGCGGCAACGCTGCGCACTGCCGGCACGATGGAATCGATCACCGACGTCGCCCCGGCGACGGTCGAGGAGTGGTTCGTGCGCTACGGCGTCGACATGATGATCCACGGGCATACGCATCGGCCGGCCGTGCATGCCCTGCAGGTCGCGGGTCGCGACTGCCGCCGCATCGTGCTCGGCGACTGGTTCGAGCAGGGATCGGTGTTGCGGGCGTATCCAGACGGGCGCCTGGAACTTTCAGCGCTGCCCACAGGCTGATTCCCACGGTGCTGCCCGTGGGAGCGCGCTTGCGCGCGATTCCCGCAACGGCGCCGCGGACACATTGTTCGGACATCGCGCGCGAGCGCGCTCCCACAACCGATTTCAGTCGTCCGCAACGGCCTGCAACGCCGCGAGTTCTTCTTCGCTGAAGCCCGCCGCGGCGCGCGCGTCGATATTGAACGGCCCGTGCAGCACGGCGCGCGCGTAGTCGGAAAGCAGCGCCCGGAACGTCGGTTCGGGCTGCACGCCACGGCGTTCGCAGAACCAGCGGAACCAGCGGCTGCCCGCGGCGACGTGCGCGACTTCCTCGTCGAGGATCGTCTCGAGGATGGAGACGGTCGCCTCGTCACCGAGCGCGCGCAACTTCACGATCATGCCCGGCGTCACGTCCAGCCCGCGCGCCTCGAGCACGCGCGGCACCAGCGCCATCCGCGCCATGCCGTCGTGCGCGGTCTTCTCGCACATTTCCCACAGGCCGTTGTGCGCGTCGAAGTCGCCGTAATCGAAGCCCATATCGCGCAGCCGCGTGCGCAGCAGCGTGAAATGCCGCGCCTCGTCGGCGGCCACCGACACCCAGTCTGCGTAGTAAGCAGCCGGCATGTCGCGATAGCGATAGACGGCATCCCAGCCCAGATCGATCGCGTTGAGCTCGATGTGCGCGATCGCATGGATGAAGGCGGCCCGCCCGTCCGGACTGCCCAGACCGCGACGCGGCAACTCACGTGGATGCACGAGCTTCGGGCGTTCCGGGCGGCCCGGCATGCGGATCGGCTCGGGGGCAGGCGCATCCGGATCGAGCGGCAGATCGCCGGCCGCGAAACGTGCCGCGTAGGCCGCGGTCAGCGCGACCTTGTCATCGGGATCGCAGGCATCCAGGCAATGACGCGCGGCCGCGAACAGCGCGCGCGCATCGGCCCTGCTCACGCGCGGCGCTTCTTCTTCGCCTCGTCGCTGCGCATCTGCTGCAGGCGTTCGAAATAACCCGGCTCGATGCCGGTTACGTACTCGCCGCTGAAGCAGGAGCTGTCGAACTTGCGGTCCGGGAACTTCGGACCGGCGACCGCGGATTCGAGGTCGGCGAGGTCCTGGTAAATCAGCCAGTCGCAGCCGAGGAATGCCTCGATCTCCTGCTCCGTGCGGTTGTGCGCGACCAGTTCGTCGACCGACGGCATGTCGATGCCGTAGATGTTCGGATGCCGCACCGGCGGCGCCGCCGAGGCCAGATAGACCTTCTTGGCGCCCGCGTCGCGCGCCATCTGCACGATCTGCTTGGACGTGGTGCCGCGCACGATGGAGTCGTCGACCAGCAGCACGACGCGGTTGCGGAACTCCAGCGGAATCGGATTGAGCTTGCGCTTGACCGACTTCGCGCGTTCGCCCTGCCCCGGCATGATGAAGGTACGGCCGACGTAGCGGTTCTTGATGAAGCCCTCGCGGTACTTCACGCCGAGCACGTTGGAGATTTCCAGCGCTGCATCGCGCGAGGTGTCCGGAATCGGAATCACCGTGTCGATGTCGTGGTCGGGACGCAGGCGCAGGATCTTCTCGCCCAGCGTCACGCCCATGCGCATGCGCGCCTTGTGCACCGAGATGTTCTCGATCATCGAGTCGGGACGCGCGAAATACACATATTCGAAGATGCACGGCGCATGCGGCTGCTGCGGCGCGCACTGGCGATGGTGCAGTTCGCCGCGCGCGGTGATGACGATGCCCTCGCCCGGCTCGACATCGCGCAGGCGCTCGAAGCCGAGGATGTCGAGCGCGACCGACTCCGACGCCACCGCGTATTCGGTGCCTTCGGCGGTCTCGCGCTTGCCCAGCACCAGCGGACGGATCGCATGCGGGTCGCGGAACGCGACCAGGCCCAGGCCCAGCACCGTGGCGACGACCGCATAACCGCCCTTGGCACGGCGGTTCACGCCTTCGACCGCGCGGAACGCGGCTTCCGGCGTCAGCGCCTTCTCGCGGTCCAGCTCGTGCGCGAAGACGTTGAGCAGCACTTCCGAATCCGACTCGGTATTGACGTTGCGGCGGTCGGTCTCGAACACCTGCTGGCGCAACTGGTCGGTGTTGACCAGGTTGCCGTTGTGCGCGAGCGCGATGCCGTAGGGCGAGTTGACGTAGAACGGCTGCGCCTCGTCGTGGCCTTCGCTGCCGGCAGTCGGGTAGCGGCAGTGGGCGATGCCCACGCGACCCTGCAGCAGCGCCATGGCCTTGGCGTCGAACACGTCGCGCACCAGGCCGTTGCCCTTGTGCACGCGCATCATGGTGCCGCTGGCGACGGCGATGCCGGCCGCGTCCTGCCCGCGGTGCTGCAGCACCGTCAGGCCGTCGTACAACGCGCCCGCGACTTCAGAGGTTCCGACGATCCCGACGATCCCGCACATGTTCGAATTTCCAGTGGTGGCTACGAGGCGCGAACGCCGGAGGTCTTACGGATGCGCGCGGACGATGCCGTCGACGCCGACGGCGCTGCGCGCGCGTGTCTTGAGCTGTTCGGCATCGGCGCGACTGGCGACCGGACCGGCCTTGACCCGCGTCAGGCGACCCTTGTCGGTGTCGACCGAGTCGGTGAACGCGGTGATGCCGGCACCGCGCAGACGATCACGCAGGCGGTTGGCTTCGGCGGCATTGCCGAACGCGCCGAGCTGCACGACGAAACCGGTGCCCGATGTCGGCGCGGCCGCAGGCCGGGCGGCCGGCTGCGCAGGGGTGGCGGCCGGAGGCGGCGTTTCCGCAGCCGGTGCTCGGGCGGTCTCGCGCGCGGGCGGCGTCTGCGTGCGCGGCGTCTCGGCCGGCAAGGGCTGCGTGGTCGGCGCGGCCGGCGCCTGCGCGGCGGCCGGACGCGATGCGGTCGCCGTCTCCGGCGCGGGCGTCGCCGGACGCGGCACATCCGATCGCGCACCTGCATCGAGCGCGACCACGCGCGGCGTCACATCGTCGCGGACCTGCGCGGCGCGCACGCGCACGATCTCGGCGTCGGCGCGGTTCGCATACGGTCCCAGGCGCACGCGCTGGGCCGGCTTGCCATTGAGCGTGAAGCCTTCGCGGTAGCCGGTCAGGCCCGACTCGCGCAGCTGGCGCAGGATCGCGTCCGCATCGGCTTCGCTGCCGAACGCGGCGTAATGCACCGCGTAGCCGCCACCGGCGGTGGTCACCGGCAGGGATTCGCTCTGTGCAGCGGTGTCGACGGTGGCCAGTTCAGCCCCGTCGGCGCGGGCGGTCTGCGCGGCGGGCGCGGTCTCGGACAGCGGCCCACCGGTCACCGCGCCACCGTTCGCGCGCGGTGGCGGCGCGACCAGCGGCAGATCGACGGTCTTGTAGTCGCCCTCGGGGGCGTCGGGCACCTGCAGCGGCATGTCGGGCAGGCCGCTCTCGGGCGCAGGGCCCTTGACCAGCATCGGCAGGAAAATGACGGCCAGCGCGATCAGCACGGCGGCGCCGATCAGGCGTTGTTTGAGGGCAGGCGACATGCGGGGTCCGGACACGGAAGCCGCGCGAATTATACGCGCGGCACCGATGGCGCTTCTTAACGCCTGCCCTGCAACTGCGCGAGCGCTGCGGCCGCGGTGTGGAACGAACCCAGCACCAGGATGCGATCGCCCGGCGACGCCTCGGCCAGTACGGCCGCCAGCGCGGCGTCCACGTCTTCGTGGAGGCTCGAAATGTTCGAGACGCGCCCCGACAGACGCTCACGCAACATCGCGGCATCCTGGCCGCGAGGGCCACGCAGCCCGGCGAGATGCCAGCGCGCGATCATCGGCGCCAGCGCATCGGCCACGCCGCCCGCGTCCTTGTCCGCCAGCGCAGCAAATACCGCAACGGTGCGGCCCGTGGCCGGCGCAGCCCGCAGCCAGTCGGCCAGCGCCTGCGCGGCCTGCGAGTTGTGCGCCACATCGACCACGACCTCCACGCCGTCGCGCTCGAAGCGTTGCAGCCGCGCGGCGACTGTCGCCTTCGCGACACCGGCGGCCAGCGCGGCGTCGTCCACGTCGCGGCCCAGCGCGCGCACCGCGGCGATGGCAACGGCGGCATTGCGGAGCTGCACCGGCGCAGCCAGCGCCGGCATCGGCAGCGCGACCTCGAAGCCGACCTCGCGCCAGGACCACGTGTCCCTATCCGTCGGCGCGTAGAGGAAATCGCTGCCGCCGCGGATCGCGACCGCGCCGATGCGATAGGCGTGCTGCAGCACGCTGGCCGGCGGATCGGTATCGCCCAGCACCAACGGCTTCCACGCGCGTGCGATGCCGGCCTTCTCGCGACCGATCGACTCGATGTCGTCGCCGAGCCAGTCCTGGTGATCGAGCCCCACGGTGGTAATCACCGACACGTCCGGCTCGACGATGTTGACCGCATCCAGCCGCCCGCCGAGGCCGACTTCGAGCACGGCGAGATCCAGGTCCGCGCGCGCGAACAGCCACAACGCGGCCAGCGTGCCGGTCTCGAAGTAGGTCAGCGGCGTGTCGCCGCGCGCGGCCTCGACCGCCTCGAAGGCCTCGACCAGGGCGGCATCGTCGACGTCGTTTCCATCGATGCGCACGCGCTCGTTGTAGCGGAGCAGATGCGGCGAAGTGTAGGCACCGACGCGCCAGCCCGCGGCGCGCGTGATCGCCTCGACGAAAGCCACTGTCGAGCCTTTGCCGTTGGTGCCGGCGATGATCACGACCTGCGTTGCGGGTCGCCCGCAAGCCAGGCGCTCGTAGACCGCACCAACGCGGTCCAGACCCATTTCGATCTCGGTGGGGTGACGCGCTTCGATCAGCGCGAGCCAGTCGGCGAGGGTCTTGCTCATGGCGGAATTGTAGGGCGTCGGCGTGTTGGATCGCCTGTGGCGAGGGCGCTGAGAGACGACTCCAGCGGCTCCGGAATCGCGCGCAAGCGCGCTCTCATCCGGGCTCAGAGCGCCCGATGCACCGCTTCGCCGAAGAACGCCGTGTGGTGCGCACAGTCGTTGAGCCGCACGACGTCGAGATGGTCGACATCCGCACCTTCGAGCAGGTTCAACGTCGTCGGCGCCTGGCGGAACGTCCACAGGCGGGAGAACGGGATGCCGAGGATGCGGCACAGGAGTACGCGGTTGACCGCGTCGTGGGCGACGATCAGCGCGGTGTCGTCCGGACCGAGCCCGTCGACGGCGCGCGCGAATGCCGGCCAGGCGCGATTGAAGACCTGCTGCAGCGATTCACCGCCCGGCATCAGGACGGTGTCGGGCGCGTCGCGCCACGCGGCGAGGCGCTCGGGATCGCGTTCGCGGATCTCGCTGGCGAGCAGGCCTTCCCAGGTGCCGTGCGCGATTTCGGCGAGCCCGGCGTCGGTGCGCAGCATCGATTCGCGGCCGGCGCCGAGCGCGAGACGCGCCGTGCGATCGGCGCGCGACAGGGGCGAGGCGACCGCGCGATCGATGCGCACGTCGGCCAAGCGCGCGCCCAGCAGGCCGGCTTGGCGTTCACCGACGTCCGACAGTGGAATGTCCTCCTGCCCCTGGTAACGACCTTCGGCGTTCCACGGTGTTTCGCCGTGACGGGCAAGCAGGATTCTCATCGCGCGGTTCCTCAACAATGGGCCGCCGGCGGGGCCGGCGCGGCGGATCAGTCTAAGGGACGGCGCATCGGACAGTGGCCCGCTCGACGCGTGTGCGAGCAGGTCCGATCGCCGCCGCAGGCATCGCGGCCCCGGCAGACGGCCGGGACCTTGGGCGCACGCTCAGCGCTTGGAGACGCCCATTTCCTGCAACAGGCGCGGCGCGGGATCGACTTCCTGCATCACCCAGCGGATGTAGCGCTGGTCGACCGAAATCGTGCGGGTCATCGCGGGGTCGAACACCCAGTTCGACACCACCGCTTCCCAGGTCATGTCGAACAGCAGGCCGGTCAGGCGACCGTCGGCATCGAGCACGGGCGAGCCGGAATTGCCGCCGGTCACGTCGAGGTCGGACAGGAAGTTCACCGGCACGCTGCGCAGGCGACGATCGGCCAGACCGCCGTCGCGTCGCGCGGCGATCGCGTCGAGCTGGGCCTTGGGCGCATCGAAGGGCTCGGTGCCGGTGGCCTTGTGCGGAATCTCCTCCAGACGCGTGAACGGGGTCTGCTGCGCGCCCTGCAGATTGGTGTACCCGGTGACGTTGCCGAAGGTGATGCGCAGCGACGAATTCGCATCCGGATAGACGGCTTCCTTGCGGCTGGCGCGGTAATCGGCCACGGCCTGCAGATAGGTCGGGCGCAGCTGCAGCAGGTCGCCGGCGCGCGCCTTGGACGCGAGTTCGATCTTCAGCAGCTCCGGCACGACGGCGACCGCGTACATCAACGCCGGATCGCGGCTACGCAGGAATTCATGGCGATCGGCGGCGAACCACTTCAGGCGCTCGTCGCTGTTGGACAGCGTGCTGCGCTGCAGGCGATCCAGCGCACGATCGATCGCGGCTGCATCGTTGCCGCCCAGCCAGGTGTCGATGGCCGCGATGCGCTGTTCCGGCGGCAGCTGCACGTACTGCAGCAGCGCGTAGCGCGTGAGCTCGCGATCCATCTCCGGCACGAAGCGGCGGTCCATCTGCTTCAGACCGCCTTCGATCGCCGGCAGGTCGCGCTGCTGGTAACCCTGCTCGCGCATCGCATCGGGCTTCTCCTTCTCCATCGCCAGGCGATAGAGGCGGTTGGCGGTCGACAGCAGACCGCTGTTCTCGAGCAGCGACAGCACCAGGTCGCGCTCACGCGTGGCGCGGGCCTGGCCGTCGAGGGCAACGATCTTGGCGTGCGCATCCAGCGCGGCCGCGCCCGACTCACCCTGCGACCCCAACCATTCCAGCACGGCGGCCTCTTCGGCCTGCTTGCGCGCGAGCGCGCCGATGCGGGCGAAGCCCTGCAGCTGGCCGTCGTAGTTCTTCAGCGTGTTCTGCCAGCCGCGCACCGCGCTGGCGTAACGCACGTCGATTTCCGGGTCCTGCTTGCCACGGGCCTCGACCAGGTCGATCAGCGCCCGGTAATGCCGGCCGATCTGCGGATAACGCCAGTCGACGGTTTCGGCGAATTCCTCGGCCAGCGCGTAGCGGCTGGTCCGCCCGGGATAGCCGGCGACCATGACGAAGTCGTTCTCGCGCAGCGGCTTGTCGGCCAGGCGCAGGAACCGCTTCGGGGTGTAGGGCACGTTGTCCTCGGCGAATTCGGCCGGGCGGCCGTCGCGACCGACATAGGCGCGATAGAACGCGAAGTCGCCGGTGTGGCGCGGCCACATCCAGTTGTCGACATCGCCGCCGAAGCTGCCGATGCCACCGGCGGGCGCATAGACCAGGCGCACGTCGCGGATTTCGAGGTTGCGGAACAGCCGGTACTGGTTGCCGCCGAGGAAGCTGTACAGGCGGCAGCGGTAGGCGGCATCCGCCTCGCAACGCGCGACGAGGGTCTTTTCGATGGTGTCCAGCGCAGTGGTGCGGGCCAGGCCGTCGGCGGCCGCATCGATCGCCGCGCGCACCTCGGCGGTGACGTCCTGGATGCTGTCGAGCGCGAAGATGCGCGCATTCGGACCGGCGGAGATCTCGTCGCCGATCGCGGCGGCGTTGAAGCCGTCGCGCATCAGGTTGTTCTCGGGCGTCGAATTGAGCTGGATCGCGCCATAGGCGCAGTGGTGATTGGTGATCACCAGACCCTGCGGCGAGACGAAGCTGGCGGTGCAACCGCCCAGCGAGACCACCGCGCCCAGCGGGTCGCCGGTCAGATCGGCCAGACGGTTGGGGTCCAGCTTCAGACCCGCCTTGCGCAGCGCCGGTGCGATGTCGGGCAACTGCTGCGGCACCCACATCCCCTCGCCTGCCACCGCGCCCGGGGCGCTGCCGATGGAGATGACGCCCAGCAGCGTCGCGGCGAGGAGCGGATGGCGCATGGTGATCCTGTCGGTCATGGCGGGGGGCCAAGTCTAGCCAACCCGTCCCGGCGGTGCAGGTCCGCCAGCGCGGCGTCGCGTGCGGTCGCAGCAAGGTTGCGCGCGGGCGCGCCCGTATAATCGCCGGCTCTTTCCGCCGCAGAACAGGCACGACACGATGACCCGGACAATGAAGGCGCTGGTCAAGCGCGAAGCCACCAAGGGCATCTGGATGGCGGAGGTGCCGGTGCCGACGCCGGGCCCGAACGACGTGCTGATCCGCGTCGAGAAGGCCGCGATCTGCGGCACCGACCTGCACATCTATCTGTGGGATGAATGGAGCCAGCGCACGATCAAGCCGGGTCTGGTCATCGGCCACGAATTCGTCGGCCGCATCGTCGAGCTGGGCTCGGCGGTCACCGGTTACGACGTCGGCCAGCGCGTCTCGGCCGAGGGCCACCTGGTGTGCGGCCATTGTCGCAACTGCCGCGCCGGCAAGCCGCACCTGTGCCCGAATACCGTCGGTATCGGCGTCACGCGCGATGGTGCGTTCGCCGAGTACGTGGTGATGCCGGCGACCAATCTGTGGCCGATCCCCGACCAGATCCCGAGCGAGCTGGCCGCGTTCTTCGATCCCTACGGCAATGCCGCGCACTGCGCGCTTGAATTCGACGTGGTCGGCGAGGACGTGCTGATCACCGGCGCCGGCCCGATCGGCGTGATGGCCGCGGGCATCTGCAAGCACATCGGCGCACGCAACGTGGTGGTGACCGACGTCAACGACTTCCGCCTCAAGCTGGCCGCCGACATGGGCGCCACGCGCGTGGTCAATGTGTCGAACACCTCGCTCAAGGACGTCATGAAGGACCTCCACATGGAGGGTTTCGACGTGGGTCTGGAGATGAGCGGCAACCCGCACGCCTTCAACGACATGCTCGACTGCATGTACCACGGCGGCAAGGTCGCCCTGCTGGGCATCCTGCCCAAGGGCGCCGGCATCGACTGGGACCGCATCATCTTCAAGGGCCTCACCGTGCAGGGCATCTACGGCCGGAAGATGTACGAGACCTGGTACAAGATGACCCAGCTCGTGCTGTCGGGTTTCCCCCTCGGCAAGGTGCTCAGCCACCAGCTGCCGGCCGACGAATTCCAGAAGGGCTTCGACCTGATGGAATCAGGCAAGTCGGGCAAGGTCGTGCTCGACTGGCGTTGAGCCCTCGGCGCGTCGCGGTGACGTCGGCGCGTCGTTCTCCGTGACAACTGGCACGCTCCGGCGTGCCACCACGGCTTCTAGTCTTGCGGCTCCAGGTCTCTCAGGAGTGGCGGATGCGCATTCGATCGAGCTTGTTCCAGTCGCTGGCCGCAGTCGGCGCCTGCGCAATGGGATGTGCTGCACTGGCGGCGCCGCCGACGCAATGCCCGGCGCTCGCCGACCTGCCCGCGCTGCACTGCGTCTCGAATGCGCAAGGCTGGTTCTACGCCGGCACGCCGGACGCTGCGGCGGATCTGGCGGCCGACGCGTCCTCGGTCGCGATGGAGTTCAGCCGGTACTTCGGCCGACCCGCACCGCGCGGCGCGGTGATCGCGGCAGGCACGGCCCAGACGATTTCCGCTTCGACAACTGACGCGCTGAAGGCAGCTGGCGCGACGTGGCAGCTGCCGTGGCTCGATGCCGCCGAGCGCCGCGACCTTCAACGCAGCGCGCTCCATAAGCAGCTGCGGGCACGACTGCCCGACGCGTCGGATGCGGACATCCGCGCACGCATCGACGCTGCAATACCGGCCCAGCCTGCCACCACGCAGGATGCAACCGATCGCAGCGCCGTCCGGCACGAGATCGGACACATGGCGTTGATGCGCGCGTTCTGGCCCGCGCCCTCAGCGCAGGCGGCCGCCGCGGGTCATTACGGTGGCCCGGGCCCCGACTGGCTCGATGAACTGGCCGCAGTGCTGATGGAGTCGGACACGATGGCCGACAGTCGCCGGGCACTGCTCGGCAGGCCCGATGCGGCAGACCATCTGCGGCCGCTGGATGTGTTCTTCGCGCAATCGCACCCGATGGCCGCGCAGCTTCCTGCGCTGCAGGCACAGGCGACGTCGGACGCCGGTGCCGGCGGTCGCGTGCGCGTCCTGTCGGGCGAGGCTGCGCAGCGCTTGGCTGGCGATGCGCGCTGGTTTTATGCGCAGGCGCGCGGTGTCGCCGACTTCCTGCTGGCATCGAGCGATGATCCAGCGGTCTTCGGCAGCATTGCTGCATTCCTGGCGGACGGCGGCGACATGGACGGCTGGCTCGCCGCGCATGGCAATCGTTACGGGCTGCCGACGACGGTCGCCGCACTGGGCGCAGCCTGGACACAGTGGCTCGCTGCGCGTGGAGCGCAGCCTGCGACGGATGCGCCGCAGGTCCGTTGACGACCGCTTGGTAGAATCGCGGCCTTCCCGATCTCCGGAATGCCCGATGGCCACCGCCTCCACCACCCAGCGTTACGCCGACACCCTCGACGAGATCCGCGACGCCGGCCTGTTCAAGGCCGAACGCGTGATCACCGGCCCGCAGTCGGCCGAGATCACGCTCGAGGACGGTCGCACGGTGCTGAATTTCTGTGCCAACAATTACCTCGGCCTGGCCGACCACCCGGACATCATCGCCGCGGCCAAGGACGCGCTCGATACGCACGGCTTCGGCATGGCCTCGGTGCGTTTCATCTGCGGCACGCAGGACCTGCACAAGCAGCTCGAGAAGACCATCGCGGACTTCTTCGGCAAGGAGGACACCATCCTGTACGCCGCCTGCTTCGACGCGAATGGCGGCCTGTACGAGCCGCTGCTCGGCGAGGCCGACGCGATCATCTCCGACGCGCTCAACCACGCCTCGATCATCGACGGCATCCGCCTGTGCAAGGCCAGGCGCTACCGCTATGCCAACTGCGACATGGCGGACCTCGAGAAACAGCTGCAGCAAGCGCGCGCCGACGGCGCGCAGACGATCCTGATCTCGACCGATGGCGTGTTCTCGATGGACGGCTTCATCGCGCCGCTCGACGAGATCACCGCGCTCGCGGCGAAGTACGACGCGCTGGTGCACATCGACGAATGCCACGCGACCGGCTTTCTCGGCGGGACGGGCCGCGGCTCGGCGGAGGTCAAGGGCGTGCTGGAAAAGATCGACATCATCACCGGCACGCTTGGCAAGGCGATGGGGGGCGCGCTCGGCGGCTTCACGACCGCGAAGCGTGAAGTCATCGAGCTGCTGCGCCAGCGCTCGCGCCCCTACCTGTTCTCCAACTCGCTGCCGCCGCACGTCGTCGCAGCGGGCATCAAGGCCTTCGAGATGCTCGACGCCGCGGGCGATCTGCGCACGCAGCTGGTCGAGAACACCCGCTATTTCCGCGAGAAGATGACCGCTGCCGGTTTCGACGTACGCCCCGGCGTCCATCCGATCAGCCCGGTCATGCTCTACGACGCCAAACTGGCGCAGCGCTTCGCCGAGCGCCTGCTCGAGGAAGGCATCTACGCGATCGGCTTCTTCTTCCCGGTGGTGCCGAAAGACCAGGCGCGCATCCGCACCCAGATCAGCGCCGCGCACACGCGCGCGCATCTCGACCGGGCGATCGATGCATTCACGCGCATCGGCCACGAACTGGGCGTGCTGAAGGCCTGACCATGCGCCCCGCGCTGCGACGGCGGTTGCTGCTCGCAGCGCAGAGCGATGCGCTGGCGGATTTCGACGGCGAGACCTGGTCCACGCGCTGTCTGCACTGCCGCAGCGCGCTGCAGCTGCAGGCCAACGGCGAACCGCTGGGTACCACGACGCTGGAACACGTGGTGCCGCAGGCCTGGTTCGGCAAACGCGCGGCGGCGTCATTGACTGCGCAGGTCGGCGAAGACGCCGACGATCCACGCAACCTCGCCCTCGCCTGCGCCCGCTGCAATCACGGCAAGGGCAAGGGTCACGATGCACGCGGGCCGGGCGATGCGCGCGCGCACGAAGTCGTGGCCGCCCTGCTGGCGACGCGACTCAGCCGCTGGCGGCGACCGTCGGCGTTGCCAGCGCGATGACTTCGTCCGGCGCCAGGGGGCGCCAGGCGCCCTTGCCCAGATCGCCCAGCGCGAGGCCGCCGATTGCCACGCGCACCAGCCGCAGGACCGTGACGTCGAATGCCGCCAGCAGCCGACGGATCTGACGATTGCGGCCTTCATCGAGGGTGATGGCCAACCACGACGTGCGTGTGCCCTGCCGCAACACCGACGCGTCGACCGCGCACAGACGATCGCCGGCATCGTCGACGCCGTCCACGAGTGCCTGCAGCAACGCGGCATCGGGGAGACGGTCGATCTGCACGTGGTAGGTCTTGGCGGTGCCTTCGGCAGGATCGGTGATGCGTGCCGCCCAGGCCGGGTCGCTCGAGAACAGCAGCAAGCCCTCGCTGGCCTTGTCGAGACGCCCGACCGGCGCGATCCAACCCAGGTCCGCGCCGTCGAAACAGCGATAGACCGTGTCACGCCCGCGCTCGTCGCGAGCGGTGGTCACCAGCCCGCGCGGCTTGTTGAGCACCAGATACTGGTGTGCGCCGGCGCGCGCGGAATCGCCGTCGAGCACGATGTCGGCGGCGTTCAATGCGACCGGAAATTCCGGGTCACGGATGGTGCGGCCGGCGACCCGGACTCGCCCCTCGCGCACGCGACGCTCGGCCTCGCTGCGCGAACAGAGCCCGCGCTTGGACAGCACACGCGCCAGCCCGTAGCGCGGCGTTCGCACGGAACCGCTCATCGCGGCCGCCCACATGCGAACGGCCCGCTTGCGCGGGCCGTGGCAGGTGCAGCGCGTGCGGGGACGCGTGCGATCACCGGTGCCTCATTCGCTCGGCGGCGACGTGGCTTCGCCGGGCTGCACGGTTTCGGCGGGCGGAGTCACCGGCGCGTTCGGATCGACGCGGCGGCTGCCGACCGTGTAGCCGTTGGCCTTGACCCACGCATCGAAATCGTCGGCGGTCATGCGCTTGCCGCCCTGGGTCATGTTGAAGCGGTAGGGCGTGTTGTCGAACTCGGTCTGCTTGACGTAGGCCGCGGGATCGTTGGCACGCACCGCGCCTGCGGCCGGCGCGGCCATCGCGACGTTCTGGCACTTCTCGATCTCCAGGCGCAGCACGACCTGCTCGGCGGACTGCGCATCGTCGTAGGCGCGCGACAGTACCGCGCCGCTGCCGAGCCGATAGGACGGCGCTGCGAGTTCCGGCGAAATCGGCTCGAGCACGGTCGCCTGCAGCGGCCGCGCCGCGCGCGTATCGAGGCTCGAGCAATCGGCCGCGTGGCCGGCCAGGGGAAGCGCCAGCAGGGCCAGCATCAGGGTCGCGCGCATGGAAACAGTCCCGGTATCGAATCCGCCTGAAGTGTAGGCGGCAAGTATGTGGTGCACAAGGAAAAAATAGGCCTGTGCGCATTCACGTCGGCTGTCCGGCGACGCACCGTTGGAATCGGGTTGTTGGACGCGTTCGCCTCCGCCTTTCGGCGGATTGGAAGCGCAGCACATCGCGCAAAAAAAGAAGCCCGGCACAGGGCCGGGCTTCTTCATTTCACAACCGGACGTCCTTAGTTCTGGACGTTCAGCTCGGTGCGGCGGTTGCGCGCACGGCCTTCCGGATTGTCCGAACCATCGGCGTTGGTGTTCGGCGCGATCGGACGGCTCTCGCCGTAACCGGTCGGGCCCACCAGACGGTCGGCGGTGATGCCGTTGCTGGTCAGGTGGTCGTAGACCGCCTTCGCACGACGCTCCGAGAGACGTTGGTTGTAGGCATCGGTACCGACCGAGTCGGTGTGACCGGCGACTTCAACGCGCAGCTCGGGGTAACGCTTCAGGATCTCGACGGCTTCGTTGAGGATCGCCACCGCGTCAGGACGCAGGGTCGAACGGTCGAAGTCGAAGTTCACGCCATTCAGATCGATGGTGATCGGAGCCGGCGGCGGCGGAGCCGGGGTCGGAGCCGGCGGCGGCGGCGGCGGAGCCGGCGGAGCCGGGGGAGCCGGAGGCGGGCCGAGCGGGATCACGACACCGACCGACGCCATCACGTCACCGAAGTAGGACTCTTCGGCGTTGTGCGGGTAGCCGGCCCAGTCGCGGGCACCGTTGGCAGCGACGCTGTTGTCGTCGAAGTCGGCGCGGTAGGCGATTTCAGCACGCACGGCGACGCGCTTTTCGAACGTCGTCTGCAGGCCGACACCAACCTTGGCAGCCAGGTTGCCTTCCTTGCGCTCACCCGGCGAGTCCGGGTTCGGGAACGCGTCGAACTCTTCTTCCGAACGCTGATAGCCGACACCGAACAGCAGGTAGGGGTTCCAGCTGCGCGCTTCGTTGATGAAGTGGTAGCGGAAGTCGACCGAAACGCCGTACTGGCTCCAGTTCAGATCGTTGTTGGCGCCTTCGACCGAGCTGTCGAAGCCCGGGTTCTGATAGTTCAGCTCGCCGTCGATCGACCAGTTGGGGCTGATGAACTTACCCATGCCCAGCGTGACGAACGGGGTGTCGTCGGTGCGGCGATCTTCCGCCTGGAAATTGAAGCCCGCCGATCCGGTGAGGTACCAGCGGTCGTCGAACTCCTGGGCGCTGGCGTGACCCGCCAGACCAAGACCGCCGAGCAGCGCGGCGCAGAGGAGTTTCTTGTTCATATTCTTTCAGCTCCTAGAAAAGGGGGAATGCGTCGTGGCATCGGTTTGAGGCGTCATACGCACACGCCTTACAACATAGCCTAAAGTCAGCTGTGTGAAGACGTTGTTAACGCTAACATAACGGTTGAAAGCTTCCTACGACGCCAGACCCGGGCATTCATCCAGGCTTTGGGTAGATCAGGAACCCCCAACGCGGCGAGATTGTCATGAAGCCGATGTGCGCGCGGCGTCAAGACAGCTTGGTGAAGTTAACCGGCTCATGACTTCCGATTAACGGTTGGGGCGCCCGGTCTACCGGAATTCCACCGCTTCTTCAACGCCCCAACCTTGCGAGTTCCGACTGCAGGAACGCGACGAATGCGCGTGTTCTGGGCGGCACGAAGCTGCGGTCCGGCATGACCGCGTGGATACCGGTTTCGGGCGGCGCATGTCCGGGCAGCACGCGCACCAGCGTGCCAGCACGCAGGTCGTCGGCCACATGCCACAAGGCGTGCATCGCGATGCCCGCACCTGCGACCGCGGCGTCGCGCAGCACTTCGCCGAGATTGCTTTCGAGCGGGCCGCGGATCGCGACCGTCGTGTCGGCCCCATGGCCATCCAGCAGCCTCCAGCGATCCTGCCGTCCGCGACTGCCGACGAGCACCAGACACTCGTGTGCGGGAAGATCCTCTGGCGCCGTGGGTGCGCCGCGCCGCGCGATGTATTCAGGCGACGCGACGAGCACGCGCGGGTTGTCGGCAATGCGCCGACCGACGAGCTGCGAGTCGTCGAGATCGCCGATACGGATCGCGAGATCGAACCCTTCCCGCACCAGGTCGACCTGCAGATCACTCATATGGACCGCAAGCTGCAGCCCGGGATGCGCGGCGAGGAAGCGCGGCAGCCGTGGAGACACGTGCTGGCGTCCGAAGGACGCGGACATCGTCACGCGCAAGGTCCCGGACACGGCCTGCCCGCCGCTTTCGCGCAGGCTGCCGGCGAGTCCGTCGAGCGCCTCCACCAGCGCACGCCCCTCGCCCGCCAGCCGCAATCCCTCCGGCGTCGGGTGCAGGCGGCGCGTGGTCCGATGCAGCAGGCGCACACCAAGGGCATCCTCCAGCCGCTTCAGGCGCTGACTCGCCAACGCAGGCGACAGATCGAGGCTGCGCGCGGCCGCGCTGATCGAGCCACTGTCGAGCACGCGCAGGAACAGGGCGATGTCGCCGATCCGGTCCATTGATTATCAAAGATTCCTTGAAGGTGATTGGCGATTCTATCGCTGTTCGACGGAAACAGGCGGGCGGAGAATCGACGCACCCGCCTTCGAACAGGATTCCGCATGAAAGCCGTCGCCCTGACCCGTTATCTCCCGATCGACGACCCGCAGTCACTGCAGGATGTCGAGCTCGACCTGCCCCAGCCCGGCCCGAATGACCTGCGCGTGCGCGTCGAGGCCGTGTCGGTCAATCCCGTCGACACCAAGGTCCGCGCGCCCAAGCCGCAGGCGGAAAGCCAGCCCAAGGTGCTCGGCTACGACGCGGCCGGCGTCGTCGATGCGGTCGGCAGCGACGTCCAGGGCTTCGCGGTCGGCGACGCGGTCTATTACGCCGGCGACATCACCCGCCCGGGCAGCAATGCGCAGTTCCAGCTCGTCGACGCGCGCATCGTCGCGAAGAAGCCGGCCTCGCTCGACTTCGCCCAGGCGGCCGCACTGCCGCTCACGGCACTCACCGTCTGGGAGCTGCTGTTCGAACGCATGCCTTTCGATGCGCAGACCGGTGGCCAGGACAAGTCGCTGCTGGTGATCGCCGGTGCCGGCGGCGTCGGCTCGATCGCGATCCAGCTGGCCAAGCGCGCCGGCTTCACCGTGATCGCGACCGCATCTCGCGAGGAAACCATCGCATGGTGCCGTGAACTGGGCGCCGACCACGTCATCGACCACCGCCAGCCGCTGACGCCGCAGCTCGAGACGCTGGGCCTCAAGACCATCGATGCCGCGCTCAATCTCGCCGACACCGACCGCTACTGGACCGAGCTGGGCGAACTGCTGGCCCCGCTGGGTCATGTCGGCCTGATCGTCGAGCCCAGCGGAGCGCTGAAGATCGGCGATCCCTACAAGGCCAAGAGCATCGGCATCCACTGGGAAATGATGTTCGCGCGGCCGCGTTTCCGCACCGCGGACATGGCCGAGCAGGGCCGCATCCTCGCCCGCGTCGCCGAGCTGGTCGATGCCGGCACGTTGCGTGGCACCCAGCGCGAGACGCTGTCGCCGATCAATGCAGACAACCTGCGCGAGGCGCATCGCCGCCTGGAGTCGGGGGCGACGGTCGGCAAGCTGACGTTGTCGGGCTGGTAAGCCCCGCCGACGCATCGCGAAGACGCCGCCCGAGGGCGGCGTCTTCGTATCAGGCTGCGGCGGCCTCGCTGCGATCGCGCTTGAGCACCGCCACCGGCTCGGCCCAGGCACTGCCCGCTCGCCGCTTGCTGGTCGCCAGCACCAGGTCCGACGGCTCGAACACGTTGAGGTTGTGCGTGATCGGCGTGGTCAGGATGTACTGCGCGTCGGTGCTGCGCAGGAAGCGGCCGACCTTCTCGATGTTGGCCACGTCCAGATGCGCGAAGGGTTCGTCGATGAAGACGAAGCCGCCCGGCTGGTCCTCGTCACGCAGCAGCGCGACCAGCAGCAGCAACGACTTCATGACCTGCTGACCACCGGAGGCCTCGCCGTCGTCGAGGCCGATCCAGCCTTTGCGATCGAAATCGAAACGCACCGTCAGGCCCGCCTGCGCCAGCGCGACGTCCTCGTTGGCGAGTTCGGGCATCTCGACATCGACGCCGATGCCGGCGAGTTCGCCGAGTGCGCTTAGGTTCTTGCGATAGCGGCGCACCGTCGCGCGCAGCACGTTGATGTAGGCGCCGCGCGCATCCTCGGTGATCCGGCGCGCGCGATGCAGATGCGCCTCGCGCTTGCCGATCGCGGCTTCCAGCGCGTCGTGATCGGCGGCGAACTTGTCGCGCATCGCCACGCAGGCGGGGTCTTCGACGAAGCTGCCGCGTTCCAGACGCTCGTCGATCCGTTCGAGTTCGCGACGGACTGCGCCGGCGCTCTCGTAGGCCTCGCGTGCGACGCGAAGCGCATCACGGCTGCGCCATTCGACCGGCATCTTCGAGCGGCGCTTGCGGAAGTCGACCATGCGCTGCACCAGCCCCACGCGCTCCTGCGCGATCTGGCTGCCGCGGTCGCGCAGCTCCTGCGCCAGCGCGCGCAGTTCACCGGCGCGCGTGGCGGCGGCGATGCTGCCGTCGCGGTCCTGCGCCTCGCACGCATCGAGCGCGCTGCGGGCCTCGGCGAGTGCGATGACTGCGGATTGCGCGGCATCGGCCAGACCGGGCAGACGCGCCTGCGCATCGGCGAACTCAGCCGCGCGGGTCACCAGCTCCTGGCCTGCATCAAGACCCAGCAACCGCGTCTGCGCGCTGTCGACTTCGCGCACCAGCGTCGCCATCGTGTCTTCGCGCGCCTGCGCACGATCCTGGATCTCGACCGCTTCGGCATGCAGCGACGCCAGTCGCGCCTCGCGCGCACCGGTGCCGAAATGCTGCTGACCACCGCCGATGTGGCGACCGCCGCGGTGCTCGCGCAGATAGCCCTGCGCGGTAATCCAGTCCTGGCCCTTGGGCAGACGCTGGCCGGCTTCCACATCGGCGACGCGCTGCACACGGTCGAGCTGGCGCGGCAACCACGCCGGCGGATCGGCATTGAAGCGCACCACTTCCAGCAGCGAGCCCCGCGTCGCCGGCCCGGCCGGCGCACGCTCGGCGACGACGAAGTGCCGGTACTGCAGCTTCTCGCCGAGCTGCCAGGCCTCGCGCGCATCGCGCGGCGAATCGAGCACCAGCAGATGCCGGTAAGGCGCCAGCACGGCCTCGATCGCGACGGCCCACTGTGGATCGGCGATCTCGACCAGTTCGGTCAACACCGCGTGGCCGATGTCGGCGCGATCGAGTGCGGCGCGGAAGTCACGCTCGAAGGGTTCGACCACACGGCCACCGCCGCGCAGCGCGGCGACCTGGGCGGCGATCTCGCCGCTGCGCGTGCGGTCGCGGTCGGCTTCGAGCCGCAGTTCGGCCTGGCGACGACGGCCCTGTTCGACCTCGCGGCTCAACGCGTCGACGTCGGCGCCGCCGCGTTCGGCCTGCAGCCGCGCAAGCTCGTCGTGGCGGCGCACCAGTTGCTCGGCATCACGCGCTTGGTCGCGCGCGTGGGTGAAGCGGGTCTCCGCAGCTTTCAGCCCGGCACGTGCGTCGGCGATCGACGCCCCGAGCCCGCTGCGCGCTTCGACGGAGGCGTCCTCCTGCGCCTGCAGTTCGGCATAGCTGCGCTCGCGCTCGCGCAGGCCGCGACGCAGGCCGGTCAGGCGCGGCTTCGCACCGTCGATGGTCGCGCGCAGATCGGCCAGTTCTACCTTCGGCGCGATTTCCGCCTCCAGCGTCTGGCGCTGGTTGCGCAGCGCCATGCCGTCCTCGTAGGAGCGCACGTCGGCGCGCGCGGATTCCAGGCGCAGGTGCAGTTCCGCCAGGCCCTGCTGCAGTTCGACGATCTCCTTGTCGATGTCGAACTGTTCGGCGCGGGCCCGCTGGTAGTCGTCCATCACCGCCTTGTCCTCGAACACGTCGAAGACCAGTTGCAGCAGTTCGCGCGGCGAGAGCTGGCAGAGCTTGTCGGTGGCGCCCTGCTCCAGCGTCAGCACACGGCAGATCGCACGACTCAGGCCGGCGCCGGCCAGACGCACGCGATAGTCGCGTACGCCCAGCCATTCGCCACCGGCATCGAGCTGTTCGACCGGCACGTCGCCGGCGACGATCTGGTAGTCGCGCGTCCAGTCGCCGCCACGCTTGCGCACGCGACAGGCGATGGTCACCTGCTCGTCCATGCACGGGAAGAACGCACGGCGGCCGCGACGGTCGACCGGATTGCTGACCACCGCGCGCAGCCAGGCGAACGGCTTGCCGTTGTGGCGCAGATAGGTCTTGTAGTCGCGCGCCATGTCGCGATCGTCGATTGCCAGCAGCGTGCGCAGCGCGTCGAGCAGCGTGGTCTTGCCCGAGCCGTTCGGGCCGACGACGGTGATGATCGAGGCATCGAGCGGCAGCGCGTAGCGCTGCCAGTAATCCCAGTGCACGACTTCGAGGCTGCGGAACTCAAACATCGGCCTGCGCCTCGTCCAGTGTGTCGATCGTCTCGCCGTCGTCATCCGGCACATCGGCCGCGTCGACGTCCTCGCGCCGCGCCGAACGGCTCTCGGCGATCACGTGCGCCAGCGCGCCATCCATCACGCGGTTGGCGATGCGTTCGTAGTCGAAGGCCAGATCCAGCAGCGGTCCTTCGTGGATGCGCTCCTTGCGCCGCACGATGAAACCCTGCCGCTGCAGCGTGCCGAGATTCATGTGGATGCGGCCCTTGCCGCCGAGCTGGGCGCCGAAGTCGGCCAGCAGCGTGCGTTCGTTGATCGGTTCGACCACTTCCGCACCCACCGGCACCGGCTTGAGCTCGGCGAACATCTGTTCCTGGTCCTGTGACAGATCGGTCTGCTGGCGCGCGATCTGGCGCTGGCGCTTGGGCAGCACCAGCAGCGACCACAGCACCACCAGCAGCGCCAGCGCATCGCGGCTGAGTTGCAGGTTGCTGGCGGCCCAGGCATCGCCGTGGCCGAACACGTCGGCTTCGTACTGTTTCGCGATGCCGACCGCGACGTTTGCCGCATAGGGATGTTCGAGCAGGCGCATGCCGGCGGCGGCAAGGCGGCGGTCGAGGTCGTCGCGCAGTTCGGCGTCGACGAGCATCTGGCGCACCGCGCGGTCTTCGCGCGGCAGCCAGCGCTCGGCCAGCAGCCGCGCGATCAGGGAAGCGGTGGTGTCGGTCATGCGGTCTTCTTGCGTCGTGCGGGCGCCGGCGCGTCGCCGGCCTCCGTGGAAATGCGGGTACGGCGTTTACGTGCCGGAACGTCGGCCGGTGCGTCGTCTGCAGTCGATGCATCGATGCCGTGCGCGGACATGTCGGGCACGTCGATCTCGACGATCTCGTCGACGGCACCCGCAGGCAACAGCCGGCCGCGACTCATCAATGCGACGCCGGCGCGCTCGATGCGTTCGATCGCCGCATCGACGCGCCACTGCATCGGCAGCTGCGCGAGGCCGGCGCTGACGCCGCTGCGGTTCTCCGCGCCGGCATCGCCAATCAGGCCCAGCAGCGACAGGCGGTAGGCGCTGACCGCGAAGCTGTCCTGCGGCACCCAATCGCCGAGCGGCGCGACGGCATCCAGCGACGCGAGCTGGTCGAGCCACTGTGCGGCATGCGCGTAGTCCTCGGTCGCGGCCGGTGCCTGCAGGTCCTCGGGCGCATGACGCGGCGGCGGCATGCCGGTGTCGGCGGATGCTTCGCGCTCGCGTTCGACGAGCTCGTACTCGGCGATGTCGAGCGCGATCGGCCCCAGCACGAAGGCCGGCTGCGGCGACAGCGTCAGCGCATCGCTCGCGAGGTCGGCCAGCGAGTCGATCGTGCAGTCGCGAAGAAAGCGGTTCACGTCGGACGACGACAGGCCGCTCGCACCCAGGTGCACGCGATGCCGGTCGAGCTGGTTGAGTGCACGCTGGAACACGGACGCCTGCCGCAGCATCGCGCTCTGCGCGCGGCCGATCTGCTGGGCCACGCGATGCGTGGCGACATCGAGATCGTCGTCGGCCGCGATCGCGCGGATCAGCTCGGTGCCCTTCTCCACCCAGTGCCAGACCGACTGCAGCGTGTCGGCGGCCTGGCGGATGCGGTGCTCCGAGCCGCTGAGCACGGCCTGGTCGAAGTCCTCGCGCAGTTCGTTGAGGCGCGACAGCAGATGCTGCAGATCGGACGCGCCGACCTTGCCCACCGACTGGCCCGCCGCGAGCTGCGCAGTGACGTAGGCGAGCTCATCCCCTTCCGCATTGAACTGCAGCAGCAGGCCCAGCGCCGACAGCGCCTGACGGCCGACCGGACTGATGCGATAGCGTTGGCTCTGCATGTCCCAGGCCAGTAGGCCGTTGTCGCGCAGGCGGCCGATCACCGTGTCGAACTTGACCGGATCGAGGAAGGCGAAGTGCTCGCGCAGTTCCTGGGGCGACCATTCCGGCGCGTCGCCGCGCGCGCCGATCGTGCGCAGCACCAGCAGGCGCACCATCACGATTTCCTCGCCGCCGTGGAACAGCGTCGAGAACGCGCGGATCTGTTCGCGCGCGGCGAGCAGCGGATGCAGGTCCGGCAGATCGGCAGCGGCGATGCCGTCGCGCAGGTAGTCCTGGAAGGGTTGGATGGCGGCCGTCCCTGGAAGCGGGGCGCCATGTTCAAGGCGCGGCCCGCGGCTGGCAACTCTTGACAGGCCCGCTTGCGGGACCGCGGCTTTCCCGGCACGCTGGCCGATCCATACGCAGCCGTATCCATCTCATGACGCCAGCCTCCGGCCAGCCTGCCGCCGCGCCCTACCCGCACCTGCTGGCGCCGCTCGATCTCGGATTCACCACGCTGCGCAACCGCGTGCTGATGGGCTCGATGCACACCGGCCTCGAAGACCGCGCCGCCGACTTTCCGAAGCTTGCGCGCTATTTCGCCGAACGCGCCGAGGGCGGCGTGGGCCTGATCGTCACCGGCGGCTTCTCGCCCGACATCGCCGGCTGGCTCAAGCCCTTCGGCGGCAAGCTGTCGTGGCGCTGGGAAACACGCCGGCACCGGCAGGTCACCGAAGCCGTGCATGGCCACGATGCGAAGATCTGTCTGCAGCTGCTGCACGCCGGCCGCTACGGCTATCACCCGCTGCAGGTCGCGCCGAGCCGGATCAAGGCGCCGATCAATCCCTTCACCCCGCGGGCGCTGTCGGCGCGCGGCGTCGAACGCACGATCGACGGGTATGCCCGCGCCGCGAAGCTCGCCCGCGAAGCCGGCTACGACGGCGTCGAGGTCATGGGCAGCGAGGGCTATCTGATCAACCAGTTCCTCAGCCGCCGCACGAACGTGCGCGAGGACGCCTGGGGCGGGGACACCGCGCAGCGCATGCGCTTCGCGACCGAGATCGTGCGCCGGATGCGCGCGGCCGCCGGCGACGATTTCATCATCGTCTATCGCCTGTCGATGCTGGAACTGGTGCCGGACGGCTCGGCCTGGGACGACATCGTGACCCAGGCGCGGGCGATCGAAGCTGCGGGCGCGACGATCCTCAACACCGGCATCGGCTGGCACGAGGCCCGCGTGCCGACGATCGCGACATCCGTGCCGCGCGCCGCCTTCGCCGGCGTCACCGCCAAGCTGCGTCCGCACGTGACATTGCCGCTGGTCGCGACCAACCGCATCAACATGCCCGACGTCGCCGAGCGCATTCTCAGCCGAGGCGACGCAGACATGGTGTCGATGGCGCGGCCGCTGCTGGCCGACCCGCAATGGGTCGCCAAGGCGCGCGCCGGCACACCCGAGCGCATCAACACCTGCATCGCCTGCAACCAGGCCTGCCTCGATCACGTGTTCGCAAACCGCACCGCGAGCTGCCTGGTCAATCCGCGCGCCTGCGCGGAGACCGAACTCAACTACTTCCCCGCAGCCACGCCGCTGCGCGTCGCCGTGGTCGGCGCGGGTCCGGCAGGGCTGGCGTGCGCGACCGTCGCCGCGCAACGCGGGCATGCGGTGACGCTGTTCGATGCCGCCGCCGACATCGGTGGCCAGTTCAACCTCGCCCGGCGCATTCCCGGCAAGGAAGAGTTCGACGAGACACTGCGCTATTTCCGCCAGCGCATCGTCGAGACCGGCGTGGACCTGCAGCTCTCGACGCCGGTGAGCGCCGAGGATCTGTCGGGCTTCGATGTCGTGGTGCTGGCCACGGGCGTGGTGCCGCGCGCGGTCGACTTCCCCGGCCACGACCATCCTAAGGTCGTCGGCTACATCGATGTCATCGAGGGTCGCGTCCAGGTCGGCGCGCGAGCGGCGATCATCGGCGCCGGCGGCATCGGCTTCGACGTTGGCGAGTTCCTGGTCGAACACGCCGGCGCCTCGCCGAGCCTCGATGCGGCGGCGTGGATGCGCGAATGGGGCGTCGACCCCGCCTTCGAAACGCCCGGCGGCCTCGTCCCGCCCGCCCCCGCCCCGCCCGCGCGCAAGCTCTGGCTACTGCAGCGCAGTGCCGGCCGGCCCGGCGCGCGACTGGGCAAGACCACCGGCTGGATCCACCGCGGCACGCTGAAGGCCAAGGGCGTGACCATGCTCGGCGGCGTGGAATACCTCGGCGTCGACGATGCCGGGTTGCGCATCCGCGTTGACGGCGCCGAGCAGGTGCTGCCAGTCGATCATGTCGTGGTCTGCGCCGGGCAGGAGCCGCGCCGCGACCTGCATGCGGCGCTGCAGGCTGCCGGCCGCGTGGTTCATCTGGTGGGCGGTGCCGACGTGGCTGCCGAACTCGATGCCAAGCGCGCGATCGCGCAGGCGAGTCGCCTCGCCGCGAAGTTGTGACGGAATTCTGGACCGCGTTCAGGATTGCGGCTCCATGAAAACCAGACGACCTACAGCGCGCCACCAGCGACACAAAGCTGAATAGGCGTCGGAAAACTGCCGGTCCAGCCACAAACGGCGCGGGCGCACCAGTGCCCCGCATTCACGTTTGATTCGAAAAACCGGGGCTACCGTGCCCGCACTTCGTTCCGCCCCCTTCGGCGGGACACCGGCCCGACCCGCCTTCTGCGGACTTCGGTGCCCGGGCGATCAAGCGCACCACAGAGTCCGCCGCCCTCCCCAATACGCCATGCCGGTTGTCGCAGTCGTCTGCGTATCTCCTTGCGGGGAGATGACGACGTGCGGTCCGGCGCAACGCAGCAAGGAGTCGTTGATGAAACTCGAATGGGTGATGTGGCTGGCCTCCGTGCTGCCGCCCCCCGCCGCCGATTCGCTCTGTCTGAGCACGACGGTGTATCTGGAAGCCCGCGACCAGTCCGTCCGTGGACAGGAAGCGGTGGCCGAAGTCGCACTGCGCCGCCAGGAGAGCGGTCTTTGGGGCGAGTCGATGTGCGAGGTCGTGACCGCGCGCAAGCAGTTCGCCCCGACGATCCTGTCGCCGAACACCCGGCTGGCCAACACCAATGCCTGGACCCGCGCGGTCAGCGTGGCACTGGAATCGGAACGCAACTGGGCGCTGCCGCCCGAACAGCGCCGCCAGGTCGTGCCTGGCGCCAGCCACTTCATGGCCCACGCGATCGCCGCCCCGTCGTGGCGCAGCGCGCAGCAGGTCGCGACGATCGGCGATCACACCTTCCTGCGCGTGCAGTCGCTGCGCCCGGCGCGTCCGGCCACGGACAGCGAGCGCGGTTGATCCGTTCCAGGCGGATGGCTTTCGCCCCCGCAGTGCCCGGCGCATGATGGCGGCCCCGTTCAAACACCGGACCGCCATGCGCACTCTCTACACCAAGCCCGGCGCCTGCTCGCTGGCCGACCACATCGTCCTGCAGTGGATCGGCGCCCCGTTCGAGGCACGCGTCGTCGACGCGACGCAGATGAAGGAAGCGCCGTTCCTCGCACTCAACCCTGCCGGCGCGGTGCCGGTGCTGGTCGAGGGCGACTGGGTGCTGACCCAGAACGCCGCGATCCTCAACTACCTGGCCGATGCGCATCCCGATGCGAAGCTCGGGGGCGACGGCACGCCGCAAGGTCGCGCCGAGGTCAACCGCTGGCTGGCGCTGCTCAATGCCGACCTGCACCCGGCCTTCCATCCGCTGTTCGGCAGCACCAAGTACCTCGACAACGCCGACGCGGTCGACGCCACGCGCAAGCAGGCGATGACGAAGATCCGCGGCTTCTACGAACGTCTCGATGCGCAGCTCGCCGGTCGCGACTATCTCGTCGGCACGCGCTCGATCGCCGATCCCTATCTGTTCGTGACCCTGCAGTGGGCCAAGCGCCTGAAGCCCGATTTGGGCGGCCTCGACAACCTGCACGCCTTCGATGCGCGCATGCGCGCCGATGCCGGCGTGCAGGCGGCGATGACGGCCGAAGGCCTGATCTGACACCTGCATCGCTGCACACGGAACGGGGCCTCGGCCCCGTTCTGCGTTCTGGAGGTGCGGCTCGGGCGCCGGAGGCATGCCCGCATGCGCGGGTCAAGCATCGGTTCGCGCGCATCCGGCCACAGTGGCGAAAATTTAACCAGCCGTTCGCGCACCGCGCGCCATGCGGGGTCGCGCCCCTTATCCACAGACTTGTCAGCGGGTCATCCACATCCGCTGTGGATGATGCATCCGGACCCTGTGCTGCGGCGGCCGTCAAGTCCCGGCAGGCGCATCCATGGTGTCGGCCGGCACGCGGATCGCACCTTCCATCAACACGCGTGCCGAGCGCGACATGATCGCCTTCGACACGGTCCACTGACCGTCGACCTGGGCCGCTTCAGCACCGACGCGCAGCGTGCCGGAGGGATGTCCGAAACGTACAGAGGTGCGCGCGCCGCCACCCGCCGCCAGATTCACCAGCGTGCCGGGAATCGCCGCCGCGGTACCGATCGCCACCGCCGCCGTGCCCATCATCGCGTGGTGCAGCTTGCCCATCGACAGCGCGCGCACGAGCAGATCGATGTCGCCGGTGGCGATCGTCTTGCCACTGGACACCACGTGATCGCGCGGCGGTGCGACGAACGCGACCTTGGGCGTGTGCTGCCGCTTCGCTGCTTCGGACACATCGTCGATCAGCCCCATGCGCACCGCGGCATGTGCGCGGATCGCCTCGAACATCGCCAGCGCTTTCGCATCGCCGTTGATCGCGCCCTGCAGCTCGGTGCCGGTGTAACCGATCGCAGCCGCATCGACGAACACGGTCGGAATGCCGGCATTGATCATCGTGACCTGCAGCGTGCCGACGCCGGGGACGTCGAGATCGTCGACGATGTGTCCGGTCGGAAACATCGCGCCGCCGTCCTCGCCCTCGTCGGCCGGATCGACGAATTCCAGCACGATCTCCGCGGCCGGGAAGGTCACGCCGTCGAGCTCGAAATCACCGGTCTCCTGCACCTGCCCGTCCTGGATCGGCACGTGCACGATGATGGTCTTGCCGATGTTCGCCTGCCACACGCGCACCGCGACGGTGCCCTCGCGCGGGATCCTCGATACATCGATGAAGCCGTTGGCGATCGCGAACGGACCGACCGCCGTGCTGAGGTTGCCGCAGTTGCCGCTCCAGTCGACGAACGCGGTGTCGATCGACACCTGGCCGTAGAGGTAGTCGACGTCGTGATCGGGCTGCGTGGACCGGGAGATGATCACGCACTTGCTGGTCGACGAGGTCGCACCGCCCATGCCGTCAGTGTGTTTGGCGTACGGATCGGGCGAACCGATGACCCGCATCAGCAATGCATCGCGCGCGGCGCCGGGCACCTGCGCGGCGGGAGGCAGGTCTTCGAGGCGGAAGAACACGCCTTTCGAAGTGCCACCGCGCATGTAGGTGGCGGGGATGCGGAGTTGGGGGGCGTAGGTCATGAGTTCACTCGCTCTGTGTCTGCTTGCCGCTCACGGTCTTTGGAGAGGCATCGGATTCCGCTTGGCTCCCCTCTCCCCTTGCGGGAGAGGGGTCGGGGGAGAGGGGCGCTTCCTGCAGCGCATTCCAGATGGCTTCAAGCACCGCTTCCGTGCGCTGCAGAATGTCATCGTTCCAGAAGCGCAGTATCTGGAAGGCCTGGTCTTTCAGCCACGCATCGCGTGCAGTGTCCTGTCGCGAATCGAGATGCTGGCCCCCGTCAGCTTCAACAATCAAGCGCGCTCCAAAATGCACGAAGTCGACGATGTAGGGGCCGATGGGCTGCTGCCGTCGGAATTTCTGTCCATCGAAGCGGTGGGCGCGGAGGTGCCGCCAGAGCAGGTGCTCGGCATCGGTCATGTTGCGGCGGAGCTGTCTGGCGAATGCGCGTTGATCCATCCCCCTCTCCCCAACCCCTCTCCCGCGAGGGGAGAGGGGCTTTTGATCATGCGGCTTTTGACGACTCCAGAAAATCCTGCGCAAATCGCTGCAGCACACCACCGGCCTCGTAGATCGAGACTTCTTCGGCGGTATCGAGGCGGCAGGTCACCGGCACCGACAACTGCGTGCCGTCCTTGCGGTGGATCACGAGCGTGAGCATCGCGCGCGGGGTGCGTTCACCTGTGACATCGAAGGTTTCGGTGCCGTCGATGCCCAGCGTCAGCCGGGTCACACCGGGCTGGAACTCCAGCGGCAGCACGCCCATGCCGATCAGGTTGGTGCGGTGGATGCGCTCGAAGCCCTCGGCGACGATCGCTTCCACGCCAGCCAGGCGCACGCCCTTGGCGGCCCAGTCGCGCGAACTGCCTTGGCCGTAGTCGGCGCCGGCCACGATGATCAGCGGCTGGCGACGGTCCATGTAGGTCTCGATCGCTTCCCACATGCGCACGACCTGACCGTCGGGTTCGATGCGGGCGAGCGAGCCCTGCTTGATCGCGCCGTCGACGATCGCCATTTCGTTGACGAGCTTGGGATTGGCGAAGGTGGCGCGCTGCGCGGTCAGGTGGTCGCCGCGATGCGTGGCGTAGGAATTGAAGTCCTCCTCCGGCACGCCCATCTTGGCCAGGTACTCGCCGGCCGCGCTGCTGGCGAGGATCGCGTTCGATGGCGACAGGTGGTCGGTGGTGATGTTGTCGCCCAGCACCGCCAGCGGGCGCATGCCGGTCAGCGTGCGTTCGCCGGCGAGCGCACCTTCCCAGTACGGGGGACGGCGGATGTAGGTGCTCATCTCGCGCCAGTCGTACAGCGGCGCGACACGCTCGCCGTTGTCGACGTGCAGCTTGAACATCGGGCCGTAGACGGCGCGGAACTGTTCCGGCTTGACGCTGGCCTTCACCACCGCGTCGATCTCGGCGTCGCTCGGCCAGATGTCCTTCAGCGTGACCGCGTGGCCGTCGGCGTCGATGCCGAGCACATCCTGCTCGATGTCGAAGCGCACAGTGCCGGCAATCGCGTAGGCGATGACCAGCGGCGGCGATGCGAGGAAGGCCTGCTTGGCGTAGGGATGGATACGGCCGTCGAAGTTGCGGTTGCCGCTGAGCACGGCGGTCGCGTACAGGTCGCGGTCGATGATCTCCTGCTGGATCGCCGGATCCAGCGCGCCACTCATGCCGTTGCAGGTGGTGCAGGCGAACGCGACGATGCCGAAGCCGAGCTGCTCGAGTTCCGGCAGCAGGCCGCTTTCCTGCAGGTACAGCTCGACGGCCTTCGAGCCGGGCGCGAGCGAGGTCTTGACCCACGGCTTGCGGGTCAGGCCGCGCGCGTTCGCATTGCGCGCGAGCAGCGCGGCGGCGATGACGTTGCGCGGGTTCGAGGTGTTGGTACAGCTGGTGATCGCGGCGATGACGACGGCGCCGTCGGGCATCGTGCCTTCGCTGGGCATCTCCCAGGCGCCGGCGATGCCGCGTTCGGCCAGCGCGGTCGTCGGCAGGCGGCGATGCGGGTTCGACGGGCCGGCCATGTTGCGCACGACCGTCGACAGGTCGAAGTGCAGCGTCCGCACGTACTGCGCATCGGCCAGCGCGTCGGCCCACAGGCCGGCGGCCTTGGCGTAGGTCTCGACCAGCTTGACCTGCGCATCCTCGCGGCCGGTCAGGCGCAAATAGTCCAGCGTGTTGTCGTCGATGAAGAACATCGCCGCGGTGGCGCCGTACTCGGGCGCCATGTTGGAAATCGTCGCGCGATCACCGATGCTCAGCGCGGCAGCGCCCGGCCCCCGGAATTCGAGATAGGCACCGACGACCTTCGACTGGCGCAGGAACTCTGTCAGCGCCAGCACGACGTCGGTCGCGGTGATGCCGGGGCCGGGACGCCCCGCAAGTTCAACGCCGACGATCTCCGGCGTTCGCATCCACGACGCGCGGCCGAGCATCACGTTCTCCGCTTCGAGCCCGCCGACACCAATGGCGATCACGCCCAGCGCATCGACGTGCGGCGTGTGGCTGTCGGTGCCGACGCAGGTGTCCGGGAATGCGACGCCGTCTTGGGTGTAGATCACCGGCGACATCTTCTCCAGATTGATCTGGTGCATGATCCCGTTGCCCGGCGGGATCACCTCGACGTTGTGGAAGGCCTGCTTGGTCCAGTCGATGAAGTCGAAACGGTCGGCGTTGCGTCGATCCTCGATCGCACGGTTCTTCGCGAACGCATCCGGGTCGAAGCCACCGCATTCCACCGCCAGCGAATGGTCGACGATCAGCTGCACCGGCACGACCGGATTGACCTTCGCTGGATCGCCGCCCTGGTCGGCGATCGCATCACGCAGGCCGGCCAGGTCGACGAGCGCGGTCTGGCCGAGGATGTCGTGGCAGACCACGCGCGCCGGATACCACGGAAAGTCGACGTCCTGGCGCAGCTCGATCAGCTGACGCAGCGCATCGTCGAGCAGCGCCGGCTCGCAGCGCCGCACCAGATTCTCGGCGTGCACGCGTGCGGTGTAGGACATGCGGTCGTAGGCGCCGGGCGCGAGCGCGTCAACGGCGGCGCGCGCGTCGAACCAGTCGAGATTCGTGCCGGGAAGGGGTTTGCGGTGCTGGCTGTTCATGGCTGGCTTCAACGATGCGGAGATACGAGAAACAGCGCGATCCCCGCGTGTGCGGGGATCGGCGCGGGCGTGCTTACTTGCGTTCGGCGATCGGCACGAAGGCCTGGTCCTCGGGACCGGTGTACTGCGCGCTGGGGCGGATGATCTTGCCGTCGATGCGCTGCTCGATGACGTGCGCGCTCCATCCCGCGGTACGGGCGATGACGAACAGCGGCGTGAACATCGCCGTCGGCACGCCCATCATGTGGTAGCTCACCGCGCTGAACCAGTCGAGGTTGGGGAACATCTTCTTGATGTCCCACATCACCGATTCCAGGCGCTCGGCGATGTCGTACATCTTGCGGCTGCCCGCCTCGTCCGACAGTTCCTTCGCGACCTGCTTGATCACCTCGTTGCGCGGATCGCTGACGGTGTAGACCGGGTGGCCGAAGCCGATGATGACTTCCTTCTTCTCGACGCGCGCCTTGATGTCGGCTTCGGCTTCGTCGGGATTGTCGTAACGCTTCTGCACTTCGAACGCGACCTCGTTGGCGCCGCCGTGCTTCGGCCCGCGCAGCGCGCCGATGCCGCCGGTGATGCACGAGTACATATCGCTGCCGGTGCCGGCGATGACGCGGCTGGCGAAGGTCGAGGCGTTGAACTCGTGCTCCGCGTAGAGGATCAGCGAGGTGTGCATCGCCTTGACCCAGGACTCGCGCGGCTCGAAGCCGTGCAGCAGGTGCAGGAAGTGTCCACCGATCGAATCGTCATCGGTCTCCACGTCGATCGCGCGGCCGTTGTGGCTCCAGTGGTACCAGTACAGCAGCATCGAACCCAGACAGGCCATCAGCTTGTCGGCGATGTCGCGCGCGCCGGGATGGTTGTGGTCGTCCTTCTCCGGCTGCACGCAGCCGAGCACCGACACGCCGGTGCGCATGACATCCATCGGATGCGCCGACGGCGGCAGCTCTTCCAGCGCGGACTTCACCGCCGCCGGGATGCCGCGCAGCGACTTCAGCTTGGCCTTGTAGCCGCGCAGTTCCGCCTCGGTCGGGAGCTTGCCGTGGACCAGCAGATAGGCGATCTCCTCGAATTCGCTGGTCCGCGCGAGATCGAGGATGTCGTAGCCGCGGTAATGCAGATCGTTGCCGCTGCGGCCGACGGTGCACAGCGCGGTATTGCCGGCGGCCGTGCCGCTCAGCGCGACGGACTTCTTCGGCTTGAAGCCGGGGGCGGTGGTGGCGGTGTCGCTCATCTGGGATCTCCGGTGAATGCCTGGATGGATCGCTTACTGCTTGTTGGATGCGAACAGCGCGTCCAGCCGCTGCTCGAAGGCGTGATAGCCGATGCGCTCGTAGAGTTCCTCGCGCGTCTGCATCGCATCGACGACGTTCTGCTGGTGACCGTCGCGGCGCACAGTGGCGTAGACGTTCTCGGCCGCCTTGTTCGCGGCGCGGAACGCCGACAGCGGGAACAGCTGGATCGCGACGCCGGCCGAGGCCAGTTCGTCGCGCGTGAACAGCGGCGTCTTGCCGAACTCGGTGATGTTGGCCAGCACCGGCACCTTCACCGCGTCGACGAAACGGCGGTAGGTATCGAGGTCGTAGGCGGCCTCGGCAAAGATGCCGTCGGCGCCGGCTTCGACACAGGCGATGGCGCGTTCGATCGCGGCGTCCACGCCGTCGACCTGGATCGCATCGGTGCGCGCGATCAGGAAGAAGTCCGGGTCGGTCTTCGCATCGGCCGCGGCCTTGACGCGATCGACCATCTCGCCCTGCGACACGATCTCCTTGCCCGGACGATGGCCGCATCGCTTGGCGCCGACCTGGTCCTCGATATGGCACGCCGCGGCGCCGGCCTTGATCAGCGACTTGATCGTGCGCTCGATGTTGAAGGCGCTCGGCCCGAAGCCGGTGTCGATGTCGACCAGCAGCGGCAGGTCGCAGACGTCGGTGATGCGGCGCACGTCGATCAGCACGTCCTCGAGCGTGTTGATCCCCAGATCCGGCAGACCCAGCGAGCCCGCGGCGACGCCGCCGCCCGACAGATAGATCGCCTGGAAGCCGGCGCGCTGGGCCAGCAGCGCGTGATTGGCGTTGATCGCGCCGATCACCTGCAACGGCGATTCGGCGGCGAGCGCGGCGCGGAACTGGGCGCCTGCGGAAACAGTGGACATCGATGCGACTCCGGAGCTGCGGTGTACCGCGATGGCATGCAATCTGGCACCATCCGACAGGTTGATCAATCTTGATCGAATCAATCAATACATCGGAATTCACAGTGAATGCGAACGATGGCGACCTGATGTCGGCCGCCGAGGCCTGTGCGGCGCTCGGCATCAGCACTGCGACGCTCTACGCCTACGTCAGTCGCGGCCTGCTCGAATCGCGGCCCGGCCCGGACCATCGCAGCCGCGTCTATCTGCGCCAGGATGTCGAGCGCCTGGGCCAGCGCAAACGGGCGGGCCGGGGCGCGGCGCGCGGCGCGGCGCAGAGTCTCGACCGCGGCCTGCCGGTGATGGAAACGCGGATCTCGCTGATCCGTCCCGACAGTCCGTATTACCGCGGGCGTTCCGCGGTCGAGATGGTCCGCGCCGGCGCCACGCTCGAGGACGCTGCGCGCCTGCTTTGGGACTGCGGCGATGCCGAACCCTTCGCAGCCGAGGTCGAGGCCTGGCCGGCACGCGTCGCCGCTGTGGCGTCCGATGCCACGCTGCCGCCGATCGAACGCGCGATGGCGGCGATCCCGTTGCTCGCGCCCGACCAGCGCCATTCGCTGAGCGCCGCGCCGGCGATCAAGCGCAGCGTCGCCGCCCTGTTGCTGCGCCAGAACGCCGCGCTGCTGGTCGCCGGCCAGCCCGATGCGCGACCGGTGCACGCACTGCTCGCAGATGCCTGGCGCCCCGGCGATGCCGGATTCGCCGATCTCGTGTGCGCGGCGCTGGTGCTGTGCGCCGACCACGAACTCAACGTGTCAGCATTCGCCGCACGCGTGGTCGCCTCCACCGGGGCCCATCTGCACGCGACCGTCTGCGCAGGACTGGCCGCGCTGTCGGGGCCACGCCATGGCGGTGCGACCGCACGCGCACACGCGCTGATCCGCGAAGCCTGCGATGCGCCCTCGCCCGCCGCCTTCGTCGCCGAGCGCTGGCAACGCGGCGACGACCTGCCCGGCTTCCATCACGTGCTGTATCCCGACGGCGATCCGCGCGCCGCCGAAGTGCTGGCGATGCTGCGCGCACGGCATGCGGACGATGCGCGCATGCAGCAGCTGGAGGTCTTCCTCGCCGCGGCGGCGGAGACCAGCGGCCGCCATCCCAACATCGACGGCATGCTGGCGGCGATCTGCTTCGTGCACGGCCTGCCGGCGACGCCGGCCTTATGCATGTTCGCCGCAGGACGCCTCGCCGGCTGGCTGGCGCATGCGCTGGAGCAGCAGGATCTGGGCATGCTGATCCGGCCGCGTGCGCATTACACCGGTGTGGCGCCCGAGTAGACGCGCTTCAGCCTGCGTCCGCCCCACGCGCCAGCACGCGGCGCACTTCTTCCAGCGCATTCGGATCGTCGAGCGTCGACAGATCGCCCGGGTCGCGCGATTCGGCCAGCGCCTGCAGCGAGCGCCGCAGCAACTTGCCCGAACGCGTCTTCGGCAGCGCATTGACCACGTACACGCGCGCAGGCCGCGCAACGGCACCGAGCTGGTCGGCGACGGTGCGCATCATTTCGCCGGCCGTCGCATGCTGCGCATCCGGATCCGCCGATGCATGCTTGAGTGTCGCGAACACGATCGGCACCTGCCCCTTCACTTCGTCGGCCACGCCGATGACCGCCGCTTCGGCGACCGCCGGATGGCTGGAGACCGACTCCTCGATCTCGCGCGTGCCCAGGCGATGGCCGGCGACATTGATGACGTCGTCGGTACGACCGAGGATGAAGGTGTAGCCGTCCGCGTCCTGGATCGCCCAGTCCAGCGAGCTGTAGACCAGTTCATTGAAGTGCGAGAAGTAGCTCGACAGGAAACGCTGGTCGTCGTTCCACACCGTCGTCATGCACCCCGGCGGCAGTGGCGGCTGGATCACCAGCACGCCCTTGGTGCCCGGCGGCACGCGCTCGCCAGTCGCCTCGTCGATCACCCGCAGGTCGTAGCCCGGCGTCGGCAGGCCGGGCGAACCGAACTTCACCGGTTTGAGTTCGACCCCGGGCATCAGCGCCAGCACCGGCCAGCCGGTTTCGGTCTGCCAGTAGTTGTCGATGATGGTCGTGCCGCCGAGGCCTTCGCTGATCCAGATCGCGGTGGGTTCGTCGAGCGGCTCGCCCGCAAGGAAGAGGTACTGCAGTTTCGACAGGTCGTGCTGCTTGAGGAATTTCGGGTCCTGCTTCTTCAGCACGCGCACCGCGGTCGGCGAGGAGAACATCGTGCGCACGCCGTAGTCGGCGCAGATCTTCCACCAGATGCCGGCATCGGGCGCGGTCGGCAGACCTTCGTAGAGGATCACCGTCGCGCCCGCGATCAGCGGCCCGTAGACGTTGTAGGAATGCCCGACCGCCCAGCCGACATCGGAGGTCGTGAACATCACCTGCCCGGGCCGGATGTCGTAGATCGACCACATCGACAGCGCCATCGCGACCGCGTAGCCGCCGACATCGCGCTGCACGCCTTTGGGCTTGCCGGTCGTGCCGGAGGTGTAGAGCAGATAGCTCGGTTCGTTGGACTCCAGCCATGCCACCGGCACGTCGGTGCCGGCGTGCTTTGCGCGCAGCGTCGCGTAGTCGACATCGCGACCTTCGACGCGGGCATAGCCGGCATCGAGTCCGCGATCGACGATCAGCACGTGCGGCGGTGGCGACGCGCTTTCCGCACACGCGGCATCGACCAGCGGCTTGTACGGAATCACCTTGCCGCCACGACTGCCGGCATCGGCGGCGATCAGCAGCTTCGGCGTCGCATCGTCGATGCGCAGCGCGAGGTTGTGCGCGGCGAAGCCGCCGAAGACGACCGAATGCACCGCACCGATGCGCGCGCAGGCCAGCATCGCGAATGCGGCCTCGGTCATGTTCGGCATGTAGATGACGACGCGGTCACCGCGTTCGACGCCGAGCGCCACCAGCACCGCCGCGAAGTCGTTGACCTCGCGATACAGCTGCGCGTAGCTGATCTCGCGCGTCTCGTTCGTTTCCGTGGAGATCGCCACGAGCGCGAGCTGATCACCGCGCGCTTCGAGGTGCCGGTCGACGGCGTTGTAGCAGAGGTTGGTCTCGCCGCCGACGAACCACTGCCGGAACGGCGGGTTCGCGTAGTCGAGGATCCGCTCGGGCGCCTTGTGCCAGTGGATCGCCTGCGCCTGCTCGCCCCAGAACCCCTCGGGATCTTCGATGGAACGGCGGTGGAATTCCTCGTAGCCCATGGCGACCTCCCGGATGCGAACACCGAGGCTAGTCCGCAGGCGGCAAGGATGCGTTACGACAATGGTCTACACCGCGCTGTCCGGCATGCACCCATGAAAAAGCCGGGCTCAAGGCCCGGCTTCTTCTCGACGCGCTGCGGGCTCAGGCCAGCAGATGCGCCACGCCGCTGCGCTCTTCCTCGAGCTCGGCCAGGGTCTTGTCGATGGCCTTCTGGCTGAAGTCGTCCACTTCGATGTCCTTGACCAGCGTGTACTCGCCGTTCTGCGTGGTCACCGCGAAGCCGAAGATCACGCCTTCGGGGATGCCGTAGCTGCCGTCGGACGGCACGCCCATCGTCACCCACTTGCCGTTGCTGCCCAGCACCCAGTCGCGGATGTGGTCGATGGCGGCGTTGGCGGCCGAGGCGGCCGACGAGAGGCCGCGCGCTTCGATGATCGCCGCGCCGCGCTTGCCGACCTGCGGGATGAAGGTATTGGCGTTCCAGTCGGCGTCGTTGACCTTGTCCTTGAGGTTGACGCCGTTCGCCGTGGCGAAGCGGTAGTCCGGGTACATGGTCGGGCTGTGGTTGCCCCACACGATCAGGCCCTCGATGTCGCCCACGGCCACGTCGGCCTTGGTCGCCAGCTGGCTCAGCGCGCGGTTGTGGTCGAGGCGCAGCATCGCGGTGAAGTTGCGCGGGTTGAGATCCGGCGCCGACTTCATGGCGATGTAGGCGTTGGTATTGGCCGGGTTGCCGACCACCAGCACCTTGACGTCGCGCGAGGCGACCTTGTTCAGCGCGGCGCCCTGGGCGGTGAAGATCTTGGCGTTCTCGAGCAGCAGGTCCTTGCGCTCCATGCCCGGGCCGCGCGGACGCGCGCCGACCAGCAGGGCGATGTCGGCGTCCTTGAACGCGACCTCCGCATTGTCGGTGCCGACAACGCCTGCCAGCAGCGGGAATGCGCAGTCTTCCAGCTCCATGATCACGCCCTTCAGCGCGGCCTGTGCCTTGTCGATCGGCAGTTCGAGCAGCTGCAGGATCACCGGCTGGTCCTTGCCCAGCATTTCGCCGGAGGCGATCCGGAACAGCAGCGCATAGCCGATCTGGCCGGCAGCGCCGGTCACGGCAACACGGACGGGCTTCTTCATCGTCATTCCTCTCGTTTCAAATCGAACGTACGTGGGTGGGAGCGGCCGGCAGCGGCCGGCTCAGGTCAGCTCCGCGAAGAACTCGCGGATGCGGTCGAGCCCGGGCGCGAGCTGCGCCTCGGGACAGGTGTAGCTGATGCGCAGGGCGCGCGGCTCGCCGAAGGCCGAACCCGGCACACAGGCCACGCCCTTCGCTTCGAGCAGCGCATTGCACAGGTCGACGTCGTTGGCGATGCGCGTGTCGCCGTGCGACTTGCCGAACGCGACGCTGACGTCGGGGAACACGTAGAACGCGCCGGCGGGCTTCGGGCAGACCACGCCGGGGATCTGCGCCAGCGCCGCCATCACCTGGTCGCGGCGTGCCTGGAACTCCGCGCACTTCGCCGCCGGCACGTCCTGCGGGCCGGACAGCGCGGCGACCGCCGCGGCGGTGACGACTTCCGGCACGTTGGTGATGTGGTTGGAGTTCATCGTCGCGAACGCCTTCGCCACATTTTCCGGCCCGGCCAGCAGGCCGACGCGCCAGCCCGGCATGCCGTAGGTTTTGGACAGCGAGTCGACGAAGATCGTGCGCTCGCGCAGTTCGGGCCGCGCCTGCACGACGTTGTGGTAGCCGACGCCGTCGAAGACCATCCGGTTGTAGATGTCGTCGGTGACGATCCACGTGTCGGGATGACGCACCAGCACGTCCGCCAGCGCGGCGATCTCGGCCTGCGTATAGACCATGCCGGTCGGATTGGACGGATTGTTGAACAGGAAGACCTTGGGCTTGCGCGCCAGCGCGGCATCGAGCTGTGCCGGCGTGAGCTTGTAATCCTGTTCGGGCGGACACGGCAGCAGCCGGATGTCGGCGCCGACGATCTCGGCGATGTCCAGATACGTCGTCCAGTACGGCGTGGCGAACGCGAAGCCGTCGCCTTCGTCGAGCAGCACTTCGGCCAGCGTGTAGAGGATGTGCTTGGCGCCGATGCCGCTCGCGCAATGGGCGCGCGTATAGCCCGGCAGGCCGATGCGATCGAGATGGCCGATGAAAGCGTCGAGCAGCGCGTCGCTGCCGCGGTTGCTGCCGTACTGGCCGCTGTCGTGCGCCAGCGCCTCGCGCGCGGCCGCATACACGTGCGGGCCGGGCAGGAAGTTCGGCACCCCGATCGAGAAGCTGATGATGTCCCGCCCCTCGGCCTTCAGGCGCTTGGCCTTCTCGGCGACCTGCATGATCGCGCTGGGCTTGGCGCGACCGGTACGCGCGGCGAGCTGGGGCATCGCGGAACCTCGTGGTGAAGCGGCGGGGAAAGCGGCGGAACCGCTGATTTTCGGCGCCAGATGGTACCACGCGGCCCTGTCGCGACCGGCGCAGGCGCCGCGGCAACGCTGCGTGTCAGAGGTAGTCCAGCACGTCGCCCAGGTCGTAGTTCTCGTCGAAATAGGCCTGCCATTGCGCGTGGACCTCGCGCAGGCACGCGGGCGTGGTGCAGGCGTCGAGCTGCCGGACCACGGCGGCGGCCGTGCGGTCGCCATCGGGGTACCGGGCCGACAGCTCGACAAGCTGCGTGCGCAGGCCGCGGTCGAGTTCGGCGAACTCGGCATCGCTGCAGGCCAGCCGCGCGCGCAGGCTGTCCGGCGGCGCGTCACCACCACAGGCGACGGCTTCCGGCAGCACCGAAGCCTGGGTGATCGCCAGCGTGATCTCCTGCCGGTCACGGTCGGTCAGGCGTCGAACGAAGCCGAGGTCGTCGGTCTGGCCGAGCCCCCAGGTCACCCGCAGCGTGAAGCCGGCAGTGCCTGACGTCGCACGCTGCCTGCGGAAGGTCACGGTCTCGCTCGGGCCATTGTTGCGGGCGATATGGAAGGCCAGTGTTTCATTGGCGAGATCGACATCCTCGACGGTGCCGTGCAGCCACACGCCGTCGCGCAGGATGCGCAGCCCGCTGGTCGCCTGCCATTCGAACGCGTAGATGACTTCGGCATCGTCGCCCTGCGCGCGCTCGGTGCTCCAGATGCCTTCGAGGCTGCGCTGGAAGTCCTGCGCGAATGCGGCCTCGTCCGTTGGCGATTCCGACGTTTCGGAGGGTGCGAGCTCCGCGTCCTCGTCGGGCGAGGCCGGGCCGCTGCACGCGGTCAGGGCGGCACCGAGGCCGAGTGCGAGCAGGAAGGCGTATGCGCCGTGGAGTGCCATCTTCGATTCCTTGAAAAAGCCACGCGTGGAACTGATTGGAGACAACGAGACGGAATCAGTCAGCGCTGCCAAACAAGCGAAAAGTTCGCGGAACCTCGAGAGCCTCGTCGTTCCAGCGGCTCTCGACAGACGCCGGTCTGGTCAAGCTGGAACCCATTTTGCTTCTGCCGTCCCACCGTATCGCGAAGATCAAAATGGATTCCGGCGTTTGCCGGAATGACGGAGTCTGATGGCCTTCGTGTCGAGCGGCGGCCCCCGACGGCGGTGAAAACCAGAGCAACCCACGAGGTTCAACGCTTTCCCCTCAGCAGCGGAGAGACATCCAGCGCCTGTCGGGTGCCACGACCACCAAGCGGATATCGGGCCGCGACTGGGCGTGGTACCCGGCAGGCGCCCGAGCAAACCTCGCGGCCGTCATCGCTCGACCCAGCAGAACACCAGATCCCCAAAACGAAACAGGCCGGCAAAGGCCGGCCTGTCGTTCGATCACGCTGCGAGCGTCTTGTTCCACTCCGCGACCCGGTCGGCCTTGGCCGCCAGCACCGCGTCGGTGTCCCCGACGATCTTGATCGACTTGATCGTGTCGCCCTGCTTCACCGCGTCCACGACATCCAGGCCTTCGGTGACCTTGCCGAACACGGTGTGCTTGCCGTCCAGCCAGTCGGTCTTGATGTGGGTGATGAAGAACTGGCTGCCGTTGGTGTTCGGGCCAGCGTTCGCCATCGACAGCACGCCACGCTCGTGCTTGACGCCGTTGTTGGTCTCATCCTCGAACCGGTAGCCCGGGCCGCCGCGGCCGGACCCTTCCGGGCAGCCGCCCTGGACCATGAAGTCGGCGATCACGCGATGGAAGTTCAGCCCGTCGTAGAAGCCGCGCTTGGCCAGGTTGACGAAGTTGGCGACGGTCAGCGGCGCCTTGTCGGCGAACAACTCGACAGTGATCTGGCCACGGTCGGTATCGAATACGGCGTTCAGGGACATGATGGATCCTGTGGTGGGTCGAAGGACGCCGGCGCGCCGGCGAAACCGCTACATGCGGCCCCTTGCGCCCGTTTCAACCACCCCGCCATGCGGCGACGCAACACGCTACAATACGCGACTTCCTTAACTGCCCATTGAGCGCCCCGGTCCCGACCCTGGCGCGGCCTTGCCCATGTCCATCGAACGACTCCGCAATATCGCCATCGTCGCCCACGTCGACCACGGCAAGACCACCCTCGTCGACCAGCTGCTCAAGCAGTCCGGCACGCTGGCCGAGCGCACCGTCCTCGCCGAGCGCGTGATGGACAGCAACGACCAGGAAAAGGAACGTGGCATCACGATCCTCGCCAAGAACACGGCGATCACCTGGAACGGCAACCGCATCAACATCGTCGACACCCCGGGCCACGCCGACTTCGGCGGCGAGGTCGAGCGCGTGCTGTCGATGGTGGACACGGTGCTGATCCTCGTCGACGCGATGGACGGCCCGATGCCGCAGACGCGCTTCGTGACCCAGAAGGCGTTCGCGATGGGCTTCAAGCCGATCGTCGTCGTCAACAAGATCGACCGCCCGGGCGCGCGTCCGGACTGGGTGATCGACCAGGTGTTCGACCTGTTCGACAAGCTCGGCGCGACCAACGAGCAGCTCGATTTCCCGATCGTCTACGCCTCGGCGCTGCACGGCTACGCCAGCCTCGACGACACCACGCGTTCGGGCGACATGACTCCGCTGTACGAGGCGATCATGCAGCACGCGCCGATGCCGGAAGTCGATCCGGAAGGCGCCTTCCAGATGCGCATCAGCCAGCTGGACTACAACAACTTCGTCGGCGTGATCGGCATCGGCCGCATCCAGCGCGGCACGCTGAAGAAGAACATGCCGGTCTCGGTCATCGGCCGCGACGGCAAGAAGCGCCAGGGCAAGGTGATGCAGGTGCTGGGCTTCCTGGGTCTGGAGCGCATCGAGCAGGACAGCGCCGAAGCCGGTGACATCGTCGCCATCTCGGGCATCCAGGAACTGACCATCTCCGACACCGTCTGCGCGCTCGATACCCCCGAAGCGCTGCCGGCGCTGACCGTCGACGAGCCGACGATCTCGATGACCTTCCAGGTCAACAATTCGCCGTTCGCCGGCAACAAGGATCTGTCGGGCGGCAAGTTCCTCACCAGCCGTCAGCTCAAGGACCGCCTCGAGCGCGAGACCGTGCACAACGTCGCGCTGAAGGTCGAGCAGCTGGAAGACGCGGACAAGTTCCTGGTCTCCGGCCGCGGCGAATTGCATCTGTCGGTGCTGATCGAGAACATGCGCCGTGAAGGCTTCGAGCTGGCCGTGTCGCGCCCGGAAGTGATCATCAAGGAAATCGACGGCCAGATGATGGAGCCGATCGAGCAGCTCGTCGTCGACATCGAGGAGCAGCACCAGGGCGGCGTGATGGAGAAGCTCGGCACCCGCAAGGCCCAGCTCAAGAACATGGAACCCGACGGCAAGGGCCGTGTGCGTCTGGACTACGAGATCCCGGCGCGTGGCCTGATCGGCTTCCAGAACGAGTTCAAGACCCTGACCCAGGGCGGCGGCCTGCTGTTCCACGTGTTCGACCGTTACGGACCGAAGGAAACCGGCGCGATCGCCAAGCGCAACAACGGCGTGATGATCGCCAATGCCGCGGGCGCGACGCCGGCCTACTCGCTCGGCCCGCTGCAGGAGCGCGGCAAGCTGTTCGCCGCCGAAGGCGACAACGTGTACGAAGGCCAGCTGGTCGGCATCCACTCCAAGGACAACGACCTGACCGTCAACGCGATCAAGACCAAGCCGCTGACCAACATGCGCGCGTCGGGTAAGGACGACGCGATCGCGCTGACGCCGGCGATCAAGTTCTCGCTCGAGCAGGCACTGGACTTCATCGACGACGACGAACTGGTCGAAGTCACGCCGAAGGAAATCCGCCTGCGCAAGAAGTTCCTGACCGAGAGCGACCGCAAGCGCGCGTCCCGCGCCGCGTGAGCCAGGCGCTGTTCCCGGCGTGGCGGCCCGACGCCGCCGGTCGGGCGGCGTTCGCGACGCTGTCGCAACGCCTGCAGGAGGCGCGTCCATCGGACGCGCCTTCTTTGCAAGTGCGGCGCGCCGACCAGTGGCACGCCACGCTCTGCTTCATCGGCCACGACGTCGGTCACCTGGCGACGCCAGCCGTGCTCGACGCATTCGCCGCGGCCGCGGCGCGTATCCCGTCGCACACCTTCACCCTCGACCGTCTCGTCTACTGGCGGCGGTCCGGCGCCGTCGTCGCCCTGCCGCACGATTGCCCTGCCCTGCAGGCGATGTGCGACGCGACACGTGACGCGATCCGCCGCTGCGGCATCACGCCCGAAGAGGTCACGCGCCAGCCGCACGTGACGCTGGCCTTTCTGCCGAAGGGGCTCGATGCGCAGCCCTGGCTCGACACGGTGGACTGCGGCATCGGGCCGTTGATGGTCGACAGCTTCGAGCTGCTGTTCAATCCCGGTGGCCGCTACGAAGTCGTCGGCCAGTGGCCATTGACCGGCGCCGCCCTGCCCCCGCCGCCCCGCCAGGACGCGTTGTTCCGATGACCGACGAGCCCACATCCGCACACAACGGCCTGCGCGCGATCGCACTGTTCGAGGCCGGCAAGGGCGCCATCGCCCTGCTCGTCGCCGGCGGTCTTGCGGCGATCGGGCCCGATGCGCTGCAGCACCAGGTCGAGCGCGTGCTCACGCGCTTCGGCGCGGACGCCGACCGCTTCGGCACGGACCTGCTCGATGCGATCACTCCGCAGACGCTGCACATCGCGATCGCCGTCGCGCTGGTCTACGCCGGCATGCGCCTGCTCGAGGGCTGGGGCCTGTGGTGGCACCGCGCCTGGGCCTCGTGGCTCGGCGTCATCGGCGCCGCCGCCTATCTGCCCTTCGAGATCTATGCGTTGTGGCACCACCCCGACTGGCTGACCTGGGGCGTGTTTCTGCTCAACCTGCTGATCGTGCTGGTACTGGCGCGCGATCTGTACCGGCGACGTGCGGGCGGCTGAGGCTGCACGCACTACGCAATCTGATTTCGGGCGTCTAGGCGCCGAAGCACCGCGACTTCGGACTGGCATCGGCCTGCCGACCGGAAGCCGCTTTTCCTCCGGTCAAGCCGCTTCGCGGTCCGGCCCGGCGCAGCGCGCCGGGCGTTCTTGAGGACGCGCGGCAGTGCCGCGCAAGCAGTCCTCAGCCACCCTGCCTTGACTCGGACGCGCGCCATCGATGGCGTGCCGGGCGCGGCCACCGGCCGCCAGTCCGCTGCCGCGATCTTCAAGACGATGCCTTCGTCGAGGTCGCGCACCACTTCTCCGATAGAAGTGGCGGCCTCAGAGCCGCGGCGCGTTGTGTCGGCCGGGGGTTGCGGAGAGCGGGCCATGGATGGCCCGCGGCGGCGAGTCAGGCATGGGTGAGCAGCGACTGCTCGCGCGGTACTGCCGCGCAGTCGTTGCGAACGCCCGGCGTGCTTCGCCGGGCCGGGGGAGCGTTGCGCAGCAACGCGTGCTGCCGAGCCGAGAAGTAACCCCCGGCCGGCGCAACGCTGCTTCCGAAGCCGAGCTCAGGTGCAAGCACAACCGAAAGCTCCTGTGAAACTTTCCTAGGCAGCAGCAGACGCTTCCCGGTACGACATCTCTCTATCGAGACATGCCCCCACGCAGCCGCCAAGCCGACTCATCCCACCGCGCGACCGACCTGCGCCTGCTTGCGCACGATCAGCATCGCCGTTTCCAGCGCCTGCTCGTAGTTGAGGCGCGGATCGACCTGACTTTTGTAGGCGCGCTCGAGATCGACCTCGGTCAGCGCGCGCGCGCCGCCCATGCACTCGGTGACGTCCTCGCCGGTCAGCTCCAGATGCACGCCGCCCAGGCGTGTACCGGCCGCGGCATGCAGATCGAAGGCCTGCTCGATCTCGCTGCGGATGTTCTCGAAGCGGCGGGTCTTGAAGCCGTTGCTGGTCGACTCGGTGTTGCCGTGCATCGGATCGCAGATCCACAGCACGCGGCGGCCGGAGCGCTTCACGGCCTCCAGCAAAGCCGGCAGACGCTCGGCGATCTGCGTCGCCCCCATGCGATGGATCAGGCTCAGGCGGCCGGGCTCGTCGTCGGGATTGAGCAGGTCGATCAGGCGCAGCAGTTCGTCGGGCGTCGACGTCGGACCGACCTTGACGCCGATCGGATTGCGCAGGCCCCGGAAGTACTCCACATGCGCACCGTCGAGCGCGGCGGTACGCACGCCAATCCACGGAAAATGCGTGCTGAGATTGAACCAGCCCCACTGGCGCGGCACCTGGCGCGTCTGCGCCTCTTCGTAGGGCAGCAGCAGCGCTTCGTGCGAGGTGTAGAAGTCGACACGGTTGAGGTTGTGCACCTGCGTGCCGGCCAGCGTTTCCATGAAACGGACTGCATCGCCGAGGCCGGAGACCATACGCTGGTATTCCTCGGCCAGTGGCGATTCGCCGACCCATTCCAGTCCCCAGTACTCGGGGTGATGCAGGTCGGCGAAGCCGCCGTCGATCAGCGAACGCACGAAATTCATCGTCATCGCCGAACGCGCATGCGCCTTGACCATGCGCCGCGGGTCGGGCGTGCGCGCCTCGGGCGTGAATGCCGGCGCGTTGACCACGTCACCGCGATAGCACGGCAGGGTCACCCCATCGCGCGTCTCGGTGTCGGCCGAACGCGGCTTGGCGTACTGGCCGGCGAAGCGGCCCACGCGCACCACCGGCAGACGCATGCCGTGCACCAGCACCAGGCTCATCTGCAGCAGCACCTTGAGCCGGTTGGAGATCACGTCCGAGGTGCAGTCGGCGAAACTCTCCGCACAGTCGCCGCCCTGCAGCAGGAAGCGCCTGCCCTCCTGCGCATCGGCCAGTTGCTGCTTGAGACTCATGATTTCCCACGAGGTCACCAGCGGCGGCAGCGCACGCAATTCGTCCTGCACAGCCGCCAGCGCAGCCTGGTCGGGATACGTCGGCAACTGCTTGGCCGGGCGCGTGCGCCAGCTTTCCGGTGCCCAGCCCGCGGGCAGGTTCACGGGATGCAGGCTGCGTTCGATCGACGACGACATGGGGGGCTCCTCTTGCGGGCCGCCATCATCGCAGTTTGCGGCAGCGCGTCAAAACGCGGGCGAGCGCTCAGCGGCGCGTGCGCAGGCCTGCGAAGAGGGCCACCGCTGCCAGCAGCAGGAACCACACCAGACTCCAGGCCGGCATCGACAGGCCGAGGAAGGTCCAGTCGACGGTGCCGCAGTCGCCCGAACCGGTCAGCACCTTCTGGATCAGCGTCGGCGTGTCCATCGTCTCGCGCATGAAGGCGAACGGTGCACCGCAGGTCGCGAAGCCCGGCGGATGCATCTGCAACCAGACGTGCCGCCCGGCGATGCCCACGCCGACGGCCGCAGCGGCGAAGCCGAGCAGCCCGTAGGTCGTGCGCCCACCGCGCCCGCGTGGCGCGTGGATGCCGGCGACCAGCAGCACCAGACCGAGCGCGGCGAAGGCAAGGCGCTGGAAGATGCACAGCGGACAGGGCTCGAGCCCCCATTGCAGCTGCGAATAGATCGCGAACCCGATCAACGCGAAACAGGCGACGGCGCCGCCGAGCATCAACGTGCGGAACGACCAGCGGAGAGGGTTCATGGGCAGACCGGCAATGGGAATCGGGCGATTATCCGGTGCGTCCGCCCAAAACAGAAACCCCGGCCTGGGCCGGGGTTCTGTTCCATCGGTAACGGGAACCTTCGCGCGGGGCGAAGGTCGCCACGGATGCGATTACTCGGCGTCGACGGACGCCTGCGGGCGATCGACCAGCTCGACGTACGCCATCGGCGCGTTGTCGCCGGCACGGAAGCCGCACTTGAGGATGCGCAGGTAACCACCCGGACGCGCGGCGTAGCGCGGGCCGACGGTGGTGAACAGCGTGCCGACGGCTTCCTTGTCGCGCAGACGCGCGAAGGCCAGGCGACGGTTGGCGACGCTGTCGATCTTGCCGAGGGTGATCAGCGGCTCCGCGACGCGGCGCAGTTCCTTGGCCTTCGGCAGGGTGGTCTTGATCAGCTCGCTCTTGATCAGCGAAGCGGCCATGTTGCGGAACATCGCTTCGCGATGGGCGCTGGTGCGGTTGAACTTGCGACCGGCTTTCTGGTGGCGCATGGGATGGATCCTTCTGGGAAATGATGGGTCTGTGTGGTGCCTTGTCGCCGTCCTGGCGGTGGAACTTGGACTGCGGATGGTCCGAAAAACCGGTGATCCGTCACCGGCGATCGCCGCGGGCCTCGAAGCCCGTCTGGCGATATGCGGAAGGCGCGTCCCGAAAGACGCGCCCTCCGTGTTGCATCAGCCCAGCATGCCGTGAGCCGACACGCCGACCGGCGGCCAGTTCTCGAGCTTCATGCCGAGCGCGAGGCCGCGCTGCGCCAGGACTTCCTTGATCTCGGTCAGCGACTTCTTGCCGAGGTTCGGGGTCTTGAGCAGTTCGACTTCGGTCTTCTGGATCAGGTCGCCGATGTAGTAGATGCTCTCGGCCTTCAGGCAGTTGGCCGAACGCACCGTCAGCTCCAGATCATCGATCGGACGCAGCAGGATCGGGTCGACGCCCGGGGCCTGCGGCTTCGCCGCGCCGCGGTCGCGGTGCGTGAAGTCGCCGAACACCGACAGCTGGTCGGTGAGGATGTCGGCGGCGGTGCGCACGGCTTCCTCGGCATCGATCGTGCCGTTGGTCTCGATGTCCAGGACCAGCTTGTCGAGGTCGGTGCGCTGTTCGACGCGGGCCGCCTCGACCTCATAGGCCACGCGGCGGACCGGCGAGAACGACGCGTCCAGCATCAGGCGACCGATGGCGCGGGTCTCCTCGTCCGGACGACGACGCGCGGCGGCCGGCTGGTAGCCGAAACCACGCTCGATCTTCAGACGCATGTTGATCGACGCATCCTTGGTCAGATGGCAGATCACGTGCTCGCCGTTGAGGATCTCGACGTTGTGGTCGGTCTTGATGTCGGCGGCGGTGACGACGCCCGGACCCGACTTCGACAGCGACAGCGTGGAGCTCTCGCCGGTACCCATGCGGATGGCGACGTCCTTGAGATTCAGCAGGACTTCCAGCACGTCCTCCTGCAGACCCTCGATGGTGCTGTACTCGTGCAGCACGCCGTCGATCTCGACTTCGGTGATCGCGAAGCCCGGAATCGACGACAGCAGCACGCGACGCAGGGCGTTGCCCAGCGTGTGCCCGTACCCGCGCTCCAGCGGCTCGATCACGACCTTCGCGCGGTTGCCCGCGAGACGTTCGATCTGCGGGCCGCGCGGACGCAGGACCTGGTTGGCGGTTGCCGTCATGTGTGTGTGTCTCCTGAGGATCGCCGCACGTATGGGTGCGGCGACACCTGGTTGAATTACTTCGAGTACAGCTCGACGATCAGCGCTTCGTTGATGTCAGCCGGCAGGTCGCCACGATCGGGGACCGCCTTGAACACACCGCTGAATGCCTTCGAGTCGACCTCGACCCACGACGGCGACAGGTCCATCGTCGACCACACGGTCAGCGCTTCCTGCACGCGGAGCTGCTTCTGTGCCTTCTCCGACAGCGCGATCGCGTCGCCCGCCTTGACCTGGTAGGACGGCAGGTTGACCGACTGGCCATTGACCGTCACGCCACGGTGCGACACCAGCTGGCGCGCGGCCGGACGGGTCACCGCGAAGCCCATACGGTAGATGACGTTGTCGAGACGCGTCTCGAGGAGCTGCAGCAGGTTTTCACCCGTGTTGCCCTTCTTGTTCGACGCCTTCTTGTAGTAGTTGCGGAACTGGCGTTCCAGCAGACCGTAGGTACGCTTGACCTTCTGCTTCTCGCGCAGCTGGGTGGCGTAGTCCGACAGCTTGCTGCGACGCGCGCCGGTACCGGCACCGTGCTGGCCGGGCTTCTGCTCCAGCTTGCACTTCGAGTCGAGCGCGCGGGTCGGGCTCTTGAGGGACAGGTCGGCGCCTTCGCGGCGCGCGAGCTTACAGGTAGGACCGATATAACGAGCCATTTCTTATCGCTCCTTTAGACGCGACGCTTCTTCGGCGGACGGCACCCGTTGTGCGGGATGGGCGTCACGTCGATGATGTTGATGATCTTGTAGCCGACGTTGTTCAACGAACGCACGGCCGACTCACGTCCCGGACCCGGGCCCTTGATGCGCACTTCGAGCGACTTCACGCCGTACTCGAGGGCGACCTTGCCGGCCTTTTCGGCGGCAACCTGGGCGGCGAACGGGGTCGACTTGCGCGAGCCGCGGAAACCCGCGCCACCGGAAGTCGCCCACGAGAGCGCGTTGCCCTGGCGGTCGGTGATCGTGATGATCGTGTTGTTGAACGAAGCGTGGACGTGGGCGATGCCGTCGGTGACGACGCGCTTGATCTTCTTCTTGGTCTTTGCTGCGGGCTTGGCCATGGTCTGCGCTCCTTACTTCTTGATGGCCTTGCGCGGACCCTTGCGGGTGCGGGCATTGGTCCGGGTGCGCTGGCCACGCAGCGGGAGGCCGCGACGGTGACGCAGGCCGCGATAGCACGACAGGTCCATCAGACGCTTGATGGCCATGCCGATCTCACGGCGAAGGTCGCCTTCGACGACGTACTTGCCGACTTCCGAGCGCAGGCGCTCGACTTCCGGCTCGGACAGGTCGCGGATCTTGGTGGTCGAATCGACGCCTGCGGCTTCGCAGACCTTCTTCGAACGGGTACGGCCGATGCCGTAGATGCTCTGAAGCCCAACCCAGACATGCTTCTGGGCAGGCAGGTTCACACCTGCAATACGCGCCATGCGCGGATCTCCAACTGGTTTGCTGCCAGGGGGTCAATCCCGGCAAATAGGGAACAAGAAATGATAGCAGGGCCTCGTTGTTTCGGGAAGTCCACGGCGCCGAGGCGCCAGCAGACCCGGCATGGGGAGCGTGCCCATGCTCCGGCGACAGTCCAGGACCGGCAATGCGAAAGGACGGATCCCCTCGCCTGCCCCGCGCGCTACTCTGGCGCCCGGATCTTCCTGGACCACCCGCGCACGAGACCGCCGCGCGAGTCGCCCATCTGAAATCCGGCGCATTCGTCCGGATTTCGTGCACCACCTGCCGGTGGCGCGATGCGACACGGGGAGTGCCCGTGCCGCGGGAAACAGGACCGGACGGCCGTCAGGCCGTCCGGCACATCATCAACGACCGGTCAGGCCGCCGCGCGAACCCTTCAGGTTCGCCTTCTTGAGCAGGCTCTCGTACTGGTGCGACATCAGGTGCGACTGGACCTGCGCGATGAAGTCCATGATCACCACCACCACGATCAGCAGCGAGGTGCCGCCGAAGTGGAAGGAGCTGCCGAACTCGGCACGCATGAACTCCGGCAGCAGACACACCAGCACCAGGTACGCCGCGCCGACTGCCGTAAGGCGGGTCAGCACACCATCGATGTAGTCGGCGGTCGCCTTGCCCGGGCGGATGCCCGGAATCAGCGCGCCCGACTTCTTCAGGTTGTCGGCCGTTTCCTGGCTGTTGAACACCAGCGCGGTGTAGAAGAACGCGAAGCCCGCGATCAGACCCGCGAACAGCAGCACGTACAGCGGCTCGCCGGGCGAGATCGCCTGGGCCACGCGCTGCAGCGTCTGCTGCCAGCCGCCCGAGGCCGTCGCCTCGCCGAACCACGTCGTCACCGTCGCCGGGAACATGATGATCGATGACGCGAAGATCGCCGGAATCACGCCTGCCATGTTGAGCTTGAGCGGCAGGAACGAGCTCTGGTTCATGTACGCGTTGCGACCGCCCTGGCGGCGTGCGTAGTTGACCGTGATGCGGCGTTGGCCGCGCTCGACGAACACCACGAAGAACACCGCCGCCAGCACAACGGCCACCAGCAGGATCGCCGCGATCGGGCTCATGTCGCCGCTGCGCAGCGAGTCGAACGTACCCAGCACGGCGCCCGGCAGACCCGCCACGATGCCGGCGAAGATGATCAGCGACACACCGTTGCCGATGCCGCGCTCGGTCACCTGCTCGCCCAGCCACACCAGGAACATGGTGCCCGCGGTGAGCGCGACGATCGCGGTCAGCACGAAGCCCATGCCCGGCGCGTAGACGACCGGAATGCCGTTGTTGGCACCCGAGCTCTGCAGCGCCACCGCGATGCCCGCCGACTGGAAGATCGCCAGCGGAATCGCGCCGATGCGCGACCACTGGGTGATCCGGCGACGGCCCGACTCGCCTTCCTTCTGGATGGCCTTCAGGCTCGGCACCACCTGCACCAGCAGCTGCATGACGATCGATGCGGAGATGTACGGGATCACGTTCAGCGCGAACAGGCTGAAGCGCGAGAGCGCACCACCGGAGAACATGTTGAACATGTCCACGATGGTGCCTTCCTGCTGCTCCATCAGCTGCAGCATGGCCTCGGGATTGACGCCCGGCACCGGAATGAAGCACCCGATGCGGTAGACGATCAACGCACCGAGCACGAACAGCAGGCGCTGGCGGAGCTCGGTGAACTTACCGAGCCCGGCGCCGACCCCACCCATTGCGCTGCCGCTTCGCGACATCCGGCTTACTCCTCGACCTTGCCGCCAGCGGCTTCGATCGCCTCACGGGCACCGACGGTCGCCAGCACGCCCTTGAGCACGAGCTTCTTGCTGATCTCGCCCTTCTTGACGATCTTCGCGCGCTTGGCGGTGCTGGGCACCAGCTTGGCGGCACGCAGCGCGGCGAAGTCGATGTCGCCATCGAGCCTGTCGAGCTGGTAGAGCATCACCTCGGCGGTGTCGAGCTTGAGCTTGGAGCGGAAACCGACCTTCGGCAGACGCTTGCGCAGCGGCATCTGGCCGCCTTCGAAGCCGGCCTTGATCTTGCCCTTGCCGGCGCGCGCGAACGAACCCTTGTGGCCGCGGCCGGCAGTCTTGCCCAGGCCCGAACCGATACCGCGACCGACGCGGACGCGCTCGGTGCGGGCGCCCGCTGCGGGCTTGAGAGTGTTGAGCTTCATATCGATTACTCCTCGACCCGGACCAGGTAGTGGACCTTGTTGATCAGGCCACGGACCTGCGGGCTGTCCTTCAGTTCGCGCACGTCGTTGAGCTTGTTGAGGCCCAGCGCCTTCACCGACAGGCGGTGCTTGGCCTGCGAGCCGCGCATGCCCTTGACCAGACGCACCTTGACGGTGCCGCCGGCGTTCTCGTTCTTAGCCATTGGTGATGTCCTCGAGCTTCTTGCCGCGCTTGGCAGCGATCTGCGCCGGCGAGTGCATCTCGTCGAGGCCGCGGATCGTGGCGCGCACCAGGTTGATCGGGTTGCGCGAACCCACGGCCTTGGCCAGCACGTCCTTGACGCCGACGGCTTCGAGCACGGCGCGCATCGCGCCACCGGCGATCACGCCGGTACCTTCGGAGGCCGGCTGCATGAAGACGCTGGCGGCGCCGTGGCGCGACTTCACGGTGTGCCACAGGGTGGTGCCGTTGAGGTCGACGCTCTTCTGGTTCTTGCGGGCCTGCTCCATCGACTTCTGGATCGCGACCGGCACTTCGCGCGCCTTGCCGTAACCGAAGCCGACCTTGCCGTTGCCGTCGCCGACGACCGTCAGCGCGGTGAAGGTGAACTGGCGGCCGCCCTTGACGGTCTTGCTGACACGGTTGACCGTGATCAGCTTCTCGATCATGCCGTCGTCGATTTCCTCACGGTCGCGATTGCGATCGCGACCGCGGTTTTCGCGTTCATTTGCCATCGTTGTTGCCTGTAGTGGAAGAAGGATGTACGGCTCGGGCCGCTTGGAGTTGTGACGTGGACCGGTGGAACGCGATCGCGGCACAGAAGGTCGCGGGCGTCCGGCACATCGCGTGCCGGCGCGTCAGGCGACGCCGGGCGCGGGACCCGGCGACGACAGCGTGTGGATCAGAACTGCAGACCACCCTCGCGGGCAGCGTCGGCGAGTGCCTTGATGCGACCGTGGTAGCGGTAGCCCGAGCGGTCGAACGCGACCTTCTCGATGCCCGCGGCCTTGGCCTTCTCGGCGATCGCGCGACCAACCGCGGATGCGGCGTCGGCGTTCTTGCCGTTCTTCAGACCCGACTTGACGTCGGCCTGGGTGGTGTTGGCAGCCGCCAGCACGACCGAACCGTCCGAATTGAACAGCTGGGCGTAGATGTGCTGACCGGTGCGCAGCACCGACAGGCGCGGCACGCCCAGGGTGCGGATGTGCGAGCGCGTGCTCTTGGCGCGGCGCAGGCGGGCGGTGTTCTTGATGCTCATGTCGATGACCTCGTGGAAGCTGAAGGAGAGTCCGGTGCTCCGCGACGGGACCGGCGTTGCCGGCACCCGCGCGGTGCGCACCCGCACGCTTAGGCCTTCTTGGCTTCCTTGCGGATGATGGTTTCGTTGGAGTACTTCACGCCCTTGCCCTTGTAGGGCTCCGGCGGACGGAAACCGCGGATCTTGGCGGCGACCTGGCCGACGAGCTGCTTGTCGGCGCCCTGGACCAGAATTTCGGTCTGGGTCGGCGTGCTCAGGGTGATGCCTTCCGGCGCCTGGAACACGACCGGGTGCGAGAAGCCCAGCGAGAGGTTGAGGTCCTTGCCCTGCAGCGCGGCACGGTAACCGACGCCGACCAGCTCGAGCTTGCGCTCGAAGCCTTCGGACACGCCGTGCACCATGTTCGCGACGATGGCACGCAGGGTGCCGGTCAGCGCGATGTGCTGCGGGTCGTTGGCCGACAGCTGTGCGCTGCCGTCCTCGACCTTGATGTCGATGTAGGACGGCTTGTCCAGCGACAGGGTGCCCTTGGGGCCCTTGACGCTGACCTGGTCGGCCTGGATGTTGAGTTCAACGCCCTTCGGAAGGGCGATCGGCTTCTTGGCGACGCGGGACATGATCCGTTACTCCCTTAGGCCACGAAGCACAGGACTTCACCGCCGACACCCTGCTGGCGTGCCTGCGCGTCGGTCATGATGCCCTTCGACGTGGAAATGATGGAGATGCCCAGGCCGTTGAGGACCTTCGGCAGCGCGTCCTTGCCACGGTACTGGCGCAGGCCCGAGCGCGAGAAGCGCTTCAGGGTCTCGATGACCGGGCGGCCTTCGTAATACTTCAGCACGATCTCGAGCTCGGCCTTGCCGCCGTTCTCGGTCACGCGGACGTCGCCGATGTAGCCCTCGTCCTTGAGGACGTTGGCGATCGCGACCTTGATCTTGGAGGACGGCATTTTCACCGTCTGCTTGCCGACAGCCGCCGCATTGCGAATGCGGACGAACATGTCGGCGATTGGATCAGTCATGCTCATGATGAGTACCTTATGAGTGCACCGATATCCGCTTGCGCGAACACTAGTTTTTGACCCGACCGGGACCGGACGGGGTACAGCGTGAGGGGCGGTATTCTACAGGTCTGACGCGCGAGCGCCAGACCCGAAGAGGACACGCTTACCAGCTGGCCTTGCGCAGGCCGGGCACGTCGCCACGCATGGTGGCTTCGCGCAGCTTGTTGCGGCCCAGGCCGAACTTGCTGTAGACGGCACGCGGGCGGCCCGACAGGGCGCAACGCGTGGTCTGGCGGGCCGGCGACGAATCGCGCGGCAGCTTCTGCAGCTTGGTCACCGCATCGGCCTTTTCTTCGTAACCGGCAGTCGGGCTGCTGATGATCTTCTTCAGCGCCTCACGCTTTTCGGCGTGCTGCTTGGCCAGCTTCGCGCGCTTGGCCTCGCGGTTGATCATGGACGTCTTTGCCATAAATGCTCTGCCTTTCGATCAGTTGCGGAACGGGAAGCGAAAGGCTTCCAGCAGCGCCTTGGCTTCTTCGTTGGTGCGGGCGGTGGTCGTGATGGCGATATCCATACCGCGGATCGCGTCGACGGCGTCGAAGTCGATTTCCGGGAAGATGATCTGTTCCTTCACGCCCATGTTGTAGTTGCCGCGACCGTCGAACGAACGGCCCGACACGCCGCGGAAGTCGCGGACGCGCGGCAGCGCGACGTTGACCAGGCGGTCGAGGAACTCGTACATGCCGTTGCGACGCAGCGTGACCTTGCAGCCGATCGGCCAGCCGTCACGGATCTTGAACGAGGCGACCGACACGCGCGACTTGGTCACCAGCGGCTTCTGGCCGCTGATCTTGGCCATGTCGGCGGTGGCGTTCTCGAGCACCTTCTTGTTCGCGGCAGCCTCGCCCACGCCCATATTGAGCGTGATCTTGGTCAGGCGCGGGACCTGCATGATGTTGGCGTAGCCGAACTGCTTCATCAGCTTCGGCACCACCTCATCCTTGTAGAACTGTTCCAGACGGGTCGTCATTTCTGCATTCCTCAGGCGTCGAGCGCCTCACCGCTCGAGCGGAACACGCGCAGCGTGCGGCCATCCTCGAGCTTCTTGGTTCCGATGCGCTCGCCCTTGCCGGTGGCAGGGTTGAACGGCATCACGTTCGATGCATGGATCGGCGCTTCGCGCTCGACCACGCCACCGGCCTGACCGGCCTGCGGATTGGGCTTGGTGTGGCGCTTGACGATGTTGATGTTCGAGACGACGACCTTCTCGCCGATCACGCGCACCACGTCACCACGCTTGCCCTTGTCCTTGCCGGCGATCACGACCACGTGGTCGCCCTTCTTGATTCGATTGGACATTGTTCTATCTCCGCTCAGAGCACTTCGGGCGCGAGCGACACGATCTTCATGAACTTCTCGGAACGAAGCTCACGGGTCACGGGCCCGAAGATGCGGGTGCCGATCGGCTCCTGCTTGTTGTTGAGCAACACGGCGGCGTTGCCGTCGAAGCGGATCAGCGAACCGTCGGCGCGACGCACACCCTTGCGGGTACGCACCACGACGGCGTCGTAGACCTCGCCCTTCTTGACCTTGCCGCGCGGAATCGCTTCCTTGATCGACACCTTGATGATGTCGCCGATGCCGGCGTAACGGCGCTTCGAGCCGCCCAGCACCTTGATGCACATCACTTCCTTGGCACCGCTGTTGTCCGCCACGTCGAGGTGGCTCTGCATCTGGATCATTTCGAGCTCCTCGTTATTCGGCGGCGCGGGTGACGATTTCCGCCACGCGCCAGTTCTTGGTCTTCGACATCGGTGCGATCTCGACGACCTTCACCAGGTCGCCTTCCTGACACGCGTTGTCGGCGTCGTGGGCATGGAGCTTGGTCGAGCGCTTGATGTACTTGCCGTACAGCGCGTGCTTGACCTGACGCTCGACCAGAACGGTGACCGTCTTGTCCATCTTGTTGCTGACCACGCGGCCCTGGACCGTACGCTGCTTCTTCTCGGTATTCATGGTCGGGTCCTTACTTCTTCTGGCCGATCAGGGTGTTGACGCGCGCGATCTCGCGGCGCACCCGACGGGCTTCATGCGTCTTGGTCAGCTGGCCGGTGGCCTTCTGCATGCGGAGCGAGAAACGCTCCTTGTGCAGGTCGAGGAGGTGCGACTGCAGCTCCTCTGCCGACTTCTCGCGGAGTTCCTTGGTCGTAGCCATCAGCGCACCGTCCGGGTCACGAATTGGGTGGTGACCGACAGCTTCGCGGCGGCCAGGCGGAACGCTTCGCGTGCCACCGTCTCCTCGACGCCCTCGATCTCGAAGATCATGCGGCCGGGCTGGATCTGCGCGACCCAGTACTCGACGCTGCCCTTGCCGGAGCCCATTCGGACTTCGATCGGCTTCTTGGTGATCGGCTTGTCCGGGAACACGCGGATCCACATCTTGCCGCCGCGCTTGACGTGACGGCTGATGGTGCGACGACCGGCTTCGATCTGACGTGCGGTCAGCTGGCCGGTCGCGGTGGCCTTGAGGCCGAACTCGCCGAAGCTGACTGCGTTTCCGCTCCACGACAGGCCGTCGTTACGGCCCTTGTGCATCTTGCGGTATTTGGTTCGCTTGGGTTGCAGCATGATTAGTCCCTCGCCTCGCGCTCGCGACGCGGGCCACGGCGTTCGCGGTCACCGCGATCACCACGCTCGCGCGGCGTGTCGTCCTGCTTCTCCTGACCCACCTGGCTGAAATCGAAGATTTCGCCCTTGTAGATCCAGGTCTTGATGCCGATGATCCCGTAGGTCGTCGACGCCTCGGCAAAGCCGTAGTCGATGTCGGCGCGGAGGGTGTGCAGCGGCACGCGGCCTTCGCGGTACCACTCCGAACGCGCGATCTCGGCGCCGTTGAGGCGACCGGCGACGTTGACCTTGATGCCCAGCGCGCCCAGACGCATCGCGTTGCCGACGGCGCGCTTCATCGCGCGGCGGAACATGATGCGGCGCTCGAGCTGCTGCGCGATCGACTCGGCGACCAGCTGCGCGTCGAGTTCCGGCTTGCGGACTTCGGTGACGTTGATGTGCGCCGGAACGCCCATCATGTCGCTGACGTCCTTGCGCAGCTTCTCGATGTCCTCACCGCGCTTGCCGATCACCACGCCCGGACGGGCGGTGTGGATCGTCACGCGCGCCGTCTTGGCCGGACGCTCGATCAGGATCTTGCTGATGCCCGCCTGGGCGAGACGCTTGCGCAGCATCTCGCGGACCTTCAGGTCGGCGGCGAGGTATTCGGCGTATTCCTTCTTGCCGGCATACCACTTGGAGTTCCAGTCCTTGGCGATGCCGAGGCGGATGCCGATGGGATGAACTTTGTGACCCATATTACTTGCCCTCTCCCACGACGACGGTGATGTGGCTGGTGCGCTTGAGGATGCGGGTACCGCGTCCCTTCGCGCGCGCCATGAAGCGCTTCAGCGTCGGACCTTCGTCGACCGTGATGGTGGCGATCTTCAGCTCGTCGACGTCGGCGCCAGCGTTGTTCTCGGCGTTGGCGATGGCCGACTCGACGACCTTCTTGATCATGTGAGCGGCTTTCTTGTCCGAGAACTTCAGCAGGCCGACGGCGCGCTCGACCGGCAGACCACGGACCTGGTCGGCGACCAGACGTGCCTTCTGCGGCGAGATGCGCGCGGTGCGAAGGATCGCGGTGCGCTTGTTGACCTCGGTGCGAGCGCGCTTCTGCTCTTCGAGGCGGGCTTTCGTTGCCTTGTCCATTGTGCGCTCCTTACCTGCCCGACTTCTTGTCGCCGCCGTGACCCTTGAAGGTCCGGGTCAGCGCGAATTCGCCGAGCTTGTGGCCCACCATGTTCTCGTTGACCAGCACCGGGACGTGGTTCTTGCCGTTGTGGATGGCGATGGTGAAACCGATCATGTCCGGCAGGACCATCGAGCGACGCGACCAGGTCTTGATCGGCTTCTTGGTGTTGGTGCCCGCGGCTTCCACCTTCTTGACGAGGTGGTGGTCGACGAACGGACCCTTCTTGAGTGAACGTGCCATGGTCTATCAGCTCCTGCGATCGCGCACGATGAACTGCTGCGTCCGCTTGTTGTGGCGGGTCTTGTAGCCCTTGGTCGGGACGCCCCACGGGGTAACCGGGTGCGGGTTGCCCTGACCGGCCTTGGCCTCACCACCGCCGTGCGGATGGTCGACCGGATTCATGGCCGCACCGCGGACGGTCGGCTTGACGCCGCGCCAGCGCTTGGCACCGGCCTTGCCCAGCTTCTCGAGGCTGTGCTCGTCGTTGCTGACCTCGCCGATGGTGGCGCGGCACTCGGACGGCACGCGACGGACTTCGCCCGAACGCAGACGCACGGTGGCGTAGACGCCTTCGCGCGAGACCAGCTGCACGCCGGCACCGGCGGCACGCGCGATCTGCGCACCCTTGCCCGGCTTCATCTCGATGCAGTGAATGGTCGAACCGACCGGGATGTTGCGCAGCGGCAGGGTGTTGCCGGTCTTGATCGGCGCGTCCGAACCGGAGATCACCTGGTCGCCGGCCTTCAGACCCTTCGGCGCGATGATGTAACGGCGCTCGCCGTCGACATAGCACAGCAGCGCGATGTGAGCGGTACGGTTCGGGTCATACTCGATGCGCTCCACGCGCGCCGGAATGCCTTCCTTGTCCCGCTTGAAATCGACGATGCGGTAGTGCTGCTTGTGACCACCACCGATGTGACGGGTGGTGATGCGGCCGTGGTGGTTGCGACCACCGGTGTTGGTCTTCTTCTCGACCAGCGCGGCGTGCGGCGCACCCTTGTGCAGATCGGGATGCACGACGCGGACCGCGGAACGGCGGCCGGCAGACGTGGGCTTGAACTTCATCAATGGCATCGGGGCTTCCTCAGACCTTCGCGTTCATGACGTCGATCGACTGGCCATCGGCCAGCTTCACGTAGGCCTTGCGCCAGTCGCCGCGGCTGCCCTGGCGCTGACGGAAGGACTTGTTCTTGCCCTTCACGTTGACCACGTTGACCGCTTCGACCTTGACGTCGAACAGCTTCTCGACCGCGGCCTTGATGTCGGCCTTGGTGGCGACCGTCGACACTTCGAACGCGTACTGGTTGGACACTTCCTGCAGGCGCGCGGTCTTTTCGGACACGCGCGGCGCACGGATCACTTCATAGAGCTTGGCGTCGTTCATGCCAGCCACTCCTCGATCTTCTTCACCGCATCGGTGGTGATCAGCACGGAATCGGCGCCGACCAGCGCGACCGGATCCAGGCCCTGCACGTCGCGGATCTCGACGTACGGCAGGTTGCGTGCCGACAGGTACAGGTGCTCCGAAGCGTCTTCGGTCACGATCAGCGGGCGCTTGCCCAGATCGAATTCCTTGAGCTTGGCGACCATGCCGCTGGTCTTCGTCTCGGTCAGGTCGAAGGCTTCGACGATCGTCAGACGACCCTGGCGGTTGAGCTCGGACAGGATCGCCGACATCGCCGCGCGGTACATCTTGCGGTTGACCTTCTGCGCGAAGCTGCGCGGCTTGGCCGCGAACGTCACGCCGCCACCGACGAAGATCGGAGCGGTCAGGGCGCCGTGACGTGCGCCACCACCCTTCTGCTTCTTCGACTTCTTGGTGGTGCCGTTGACTTCCGAACGGGTCTTCTGCGCCTTGGTACCGGCGCGACCGGCGTTACGGTAGGCCACGACGACCTGGTGGACCAGGTCTTCGCTGAAATCACGGCCGAAGACCTCGTCGGAGACCGACAGCTTCGTGCTGCTGTTGTTGATTGCGAGTTCCATCGTGCTACTCCTTATGCCTTGCTCGACGGACGCACGATCACGTCGCCACCCGGCGCGCCGGGGACGGCGCCCTTGACGGCGATCAGGCCGCGCTCGGCGTCGACCTGGACGATCTGCAGGCGCTGCGTGGTCTGCTGGTCGGCACCCATGTGGCCGGACATCTTCTTGCCCGGAAACACGCGGCCCGGCGTCTGGCGCTGACCGAGCGAACCCGGCTGGCGGTGCGACAGCGAGTTACCGTGCGTCGCGTCGCCCATCTTGAAGTTCCAGCGCTTGATCGTGCCCTGGAAGCCCTTGCCCTTCGTGACGCCCTGGACGTCGACGATCTGGCCCACTTCGAAGATGTCGGCCTTGATCTCGCCACCGACGCTGAAGTCGGCGATCTTGTCGTCGGCCACGCGGAGCTCCCACAGGCCACGGCCGGCTTCGACCTTCGCCTTGGCGAGGTGACCGGTTTCGGGCTTGTTGAGCAGCGATGCACGCTTGACGCCAGCGGTGATCTGCACGGCGCTGTAACCGTCGGTTTCGACGGTCTTGATCTGGGTGATGCGGTTCGGGGTCGCCTCGATCAGCGTCACCGGCACGGACTTGCCGTCTTCGGTGAACACGCGGCTCATGCCGGCCTTGCGGCCGACGATGCCCAACGAATGAATCTTCGCGGTCATGGTGCGGTCCTCAGGTCAGCTTGATCTGGACGTCGACGCCGGCTGCGAGCTCGAGCTTCATCAGCGCATCAACGGTCTTGTCGTTCGGGTCGACGATGTCCAGCACGCGCTTGTGCGTGCGGGTCTCGTACTGGTCACGCGCATCCTTGTCGACGTGCGGCGACGTCAGGATGGTGTAACGCTCGATCTTGGTCGGCAGCGGGATCGGGCCGCGCACCTGTGCACCGGTACGCTTGGCGGTCTCGACGATCTCGCTGGCCGAGCGATCGATCAGGCGGTGATCGAATGCCTTGAGGCGGATCCGGATCTTTTGGTCCGTCATGACGGAAATATCCTTGGTTGAAAGAGCGACGGGCCTGCGGCTGGGTGCGCAGAACCCCATTGATTCGTGGCTGTCCGAGGCATTCACCCGCGCCCCGGGGCCGTTCCCTGCAAACACGAAAGGCAGACCGGTTTCCCGATCCGCCCAGACATCAGAAATACAGACGCGGTGATCCGCTCCATCCCTTCGTGCTCCGGACAATTCCGGAACGGGTGGAGCACAGCCTCGCGACATTTCCGTGTCTGGCGAAGACGAGGGCGTCCTGCACCTCATTTCGCGATCCCGCAGGCACGTCAAAAACGACAATTCCGCAGGGGTCTTGCATTCTAGCGGGTAGCGAAGGGCCGGCGCAAGTCCCTGCCCTGCGAAAAGCGGAACGGACCGGGAGGCCGGTCCGTTCGCTTGGGCATCATCCCGGCGTGCCGGGGGTGATGCTCTTGATCGTCGTTCCCGTGTAGGCGGGAATCCAGGGGCATTCGGGCTTTACGGGCAAAGCCTCAGACACTGGGTCTCGCTTTCGCAGGGATGACGTAACGGCAGCCGAGCGCGCCTTGGCGCGCTCGGGACATCACGTCACTTGATGATCTTGGCCACCACGCCGGCGCCG
>NZ_SMTG01000001.1 GCF_004358165.1 Luteimonas terrae | reverse complement strand
TTCACGTTGTCGCCCGGCATCACCATCTCGGTGCCTTCCGGCAGCTCGACCGCACCGGTGATGTCGGTGGTGCGGAAGTAGAACTGCGGACGGTAGCCCTTGAAGAACGGGGTGTGACGGCCGCCCTCGTCCTTCGACAGCACGTAGACTTCGGCTTCGAAATCGGTGTGCGGCTTGATCGAACCCGGCTTGGCCAGCACCTGACCACGCTCGACGTCGTCACGCTTGGTGCCGCGCAGCAGCAGACCGGCGTTGTCGCCTGCCTGGCCCTGGTCGAGCAGCTTGCGGAACATTTCCACGCCCGTGACGGTGGTCTTCTGCACCGGACGGATACCGACGATTTCGATTTCCTCGCCGACCTTGATCACGCCGCGCTCGATGCGACCGGTGACCACGGTACCGCGACCCGAGATCGAGAACACGTCTTCGACCGGCATCAGGAACGACTTGTCCACGTCGCGCTCCGGCTCCGGGATCCAGCTGTCGAGCGCATCGACCAGCTTGAGGATCGCCGGCACGCCGATGTCGCTCTGGTCGCCGTCGAGGGCCAGACGGGCCGAACCGTGGATGATCGGGGTGTCGTCGCCCGGGAAGTCGTACTTGCTCAGCAGCTCGCGCACTTCCATCTCGACCAGCTCGAGCAGCTCGGCGTCCTCGACCATGTCAGCCTTGTTCAGGAACACGACGATGTACGGCACGCCGACCTGACGCGACAGCAGGATGTGCTCGCGGGTCTGCGGCATCGGGCCGTCGGCCGCCGAACACACCAGGATCGCGCCGTCCAT
>NZ_SMTG01000015.1 GCF_004358165.1 Luteimonas terrae | reverse complement strand
TCGCCATCTTCGTCGATGGCGCTGCCGCCGATCGCGACGCTGGCCGCGCCTTCGGCCTGCGCACCGGCACCGAACGCCGCGCTGTTCTGGCCCGAGGCGTTCGCATTGAAGCCGACCGCGGTCGCGTTGTCGGCGAGCGCGAACGCGCCGCTGCCGAAGGCGGACGCACCATTACCGTAAGCGAGCGCTGCCGAGCCGGCCGCCGTAGCGAACTCGCCATCGACCGCAGCGCCCTGGTCGTTCTCCTCGTCGCCTGACGCCGCGAAGTACTTGTTGTACTGCGTGGCCTCTTCCAGCTGGTCCACGTTCACCGCATCGGTGCCTTCGGTACCGGCTGCGACATTCGTGATCTGGCGTTCGGCACCGGCCGCGCCCACCGAGACCGTATCGTCGCGGTCGGCCTCCGAGTTCGCACCCAGCGCCACGCTGTTGGTCGCCGATGCATTGGCCAGGAAACCGACCGCGGTCGAATCCTCGCCGGACGCCGAGCTGCCGCTGCCGATCGCAGATGCGCCATCGGCCGTCGCGTAGGCCAAGGTGCCGACCGACGTCGCCTGGACGCCGGTCGCTTCAGCGAGCGTGCCGACGGCGGTTGCGCCGATATCGGTCGCCAGTGCGCCGTTACCCAGCGCCGTCGATGCCACGCCGCTCGCCTCGGTGGTCTGCAGGATCAGACCCGGGAAGCCGATCAGCAGATCGCCGTAATCGGCGATACCACCCACCGCCAGACCGTAGTCGCCGCTGGCGACGCTGCCGTAGCCCACTGCGGTCGCGAAACCGCCGGTCGC
>NZ_SMTG01000014.1 GCF_004358165.1 Luteimonas terrae | reverse complement strand
TGGGGTGCACATCTTTGATGTGCGCGGTAGAGGAGCGTTCCGTAAGCCGTCGAAGCGGTGTTGAGAAGCACCGTGGAGGTATCGGAAGTGCGAATGCTGACATGAGTAACGACAATGGGGGTGAAAAGCCTCCACGCCGAAAGCCCAAGGTTTCCTTGCGCAACGTTAATCGACGCAGGGTGAGTCGGCCCCTAAGGCGAGGCAGAAATGCGTAGTCGATGGGAAGCTGGTTAATATTCCAGCACCTCGCATAAGTGCGATGGGGGGACGGAGAAGGTTAGGTCTACCAGGCGTTGGTTGTCCTGGAGAAAGGCGGTAGGAGTGGATCTTAGGCAAATCCGGGATCCTTTAACTCCGAGCACCGAGACGAGCTCATTAGAGCGAAGTGACTGATACCACGCTTCCAGGAAAAGCCCCTAAGCTTCAGCTTATGCAGACCGTACCGTAAACCGACACAGGTGGGTAGGAAGAGAATTCTAAGGCGCTTGAGAGAACTCGGGTGAAGGAACTAGGCAACATAGCACCGTAACTTCGGGAGAAGGTGCGCCCTTGATCGTGGCCCATGCGGGCTACAGCGATCGGGGGCCGCAGTGACCAGGCCGCTGCGACTGTTTATCAAAAACACAGGACTCTGCAAACACGAAAGTGGACGTATAGGGTCTGACGCCTGCCCGGTGCCGGAAGGTTAATTGATGGGGTCAGCCGCAAGGCGAAGCTCTTGATCGAAGCCCCGGTAAACGGCGGCCGTAACTATAACGGTCCTAAGGTAGCGAAATTCCTTGTCGGGTAAGTTCCGACCTGCACGAATGGCGTAACGATGGCGGCGCTGTCTCCACCCGAGACTCAGTGAAATTGAAATCGCTGTGAAGATGCAGCGTTCCCGTGGCAAGACGGAAAGACCCCGTGAACCTTTACTATAGCTTTACATTGAACGTTGAGTTCGTCTGTGTAGGATAGGTGGGAGGCTTTGAAACCATGGCGCCAGCTGTGGTGGAGCCAACCTTGAAATACCACCCTGTCGTGCTTGACGTTCTAACCTAGGTCCGTTATCCGGATCGGGGACCATGTATGGTGGGTAGTTTGACTGGGGCGGTCTCCTCCCAAAGAGTAACGGAGGAGCTCGAAGGTACGCTCAGCGCGGTCGGACATCGCGCACTGTGTGCAAAGGCATAAGCGTGCTTGACTGCGAGATCGACGGATCAAGCAGGTAGGAAACTAGGACTTAGTGATCCGGTGGTTCTGTATGGAAGGGCCATCGCTCAACGGATAAAAGGTACTCCGGGGATAACAGGCTGATACCGCCCAAGAGTTCATATCGACGGCGGTGTTTGGCACCTCGATGTCGGCTCATCACATCCTGGGGCTGTAGTCGGTCCCAAGGGTATGGCTGTTCGCCATTTAAAGTGGTACGCGAGCTGGGTTCAGAACGTCGTGAGACAGTTCGGTCCCTATCTGCCATGGGCGTTGGAGATTTGAGAGGGGCTGCTCCTAGTACGAGAGGACCGGAGTGGACGAACCTCTGGTGTTCCGGTTGTCACGCCAGTGGCACTGCCGGGTAGCTATGTTCGGAAGCGATAACCGCTGAAAGCATCTAAGCGGGAAGCGCGCCTCAAGATGAGATCTCCCGGGAGCTTGACTCCCCTGAAGGAACCATCAAGACCAGGTGGTTGATAGGCTGGGTGTGTAAGTACAGCAATGTATTGAGCTAACCAGTACTAATGATCCGTGCGGCTTGACCATATAACCTCAAGTTGCTTCGT
>NZ_SMTG01000013.1 GCF_004358165.1 Luteimonas terrae | reverse complement strand
TCGGCCAATGCGTTGTAGCCCGACGCCGTGGCGTACTGGCCCCAGGCGTTGCTGCCGCTGCCGAAGGCCGAAGACCCGACGCCGGTCGCGTTCGTCCCCGAACCGATCGCCGTCGAATAGTCGGCAGCCGCCGTCGCGTTGGAACCCGAGGCGGTGGCCTCTTCGCCATCGGCGTACGCCTCGCCTTCGCCCGAGGCGCGGAAGTACTGGTTGTAGGCAGTCGCTTCTTCCAGCTGTCCCAGGTTCACCGCGTCCGTCGCTTCGGTACCGGCGGCGACGTTGGTGATCTGGCGCTCGTTGCCTTCCGAACCCACCGACACGCTGTCCTCGCGATCGGCAATCGAATCGGCACCGAGTGCGACGCTGTTGCCGGCGGTCGCAGTGGCGAGATTGCCCAACGCGGTGCTGTTGGTGCCGGCGGCATAGGCCGCACCGCCGATCGCGGTTGCGAAGTCGCCGGAGGCTTCCGCCGGCAGCAGACCGAGGAAGGCGCCACCGACGGCAACACTGTTGTAGCCCGTCGCGGTGGCTGCCTGACCGATCGCCGTGCTAAAGCTGCCGGAGGCTTCGCTGTCGGCACCGACCGCCAGCGCGCTTTCGCCCGCCGCGTCGCTCGAATTGCCCAGTGCAGTGCTGTTGTAGCCGCTGGCCGACGCAAGACCGCCCACGGCCGTGGCGTAGTCGGCAGTGGCCTCGGAGCCGAAACCGACGGCGGCTGCCGTCACGCCGTCGGCGACGCTTTCCGCGCCGAGCGCCGTTGCGCCGTCGCCGTTCGCCGCGGAGAAGAAGCCGACCGCGGTCGACTCGACGCCATTCGCTTCGGCCAAAGCACCCGACGCGACGCTGCCGTCGCCCGACGCGCTCGCAGCCGCACCCGTGGCGGCGGCGTACAGGCCCGAAGCGACGCTCTCTGCGCCGACCGCGATCGCGTACTCGCCGGAGGCTTCAGACGCCGCGCCGGCCGCGAGCGCATTTTCGCCACTGGCAACGGCGTTGAAGCCGAGCGAGGTCGCGTTCTCGGCAAATGCGAATGCACCACTGCCGAAGGCCGACGCGCCCTGCTCGAGCGCCTGTGCCGACGCACCGACAGCGGTCGCATAATCCGCGTCCGCAGCGGCGCCCGAGCCGGCGGCAAGCGCCTCGTCACCGGTCACCGACGCTTCGCCTTCACCGCTCGCGGCGAAGTACTGCGCTGCTTCTTCCCCCGCTTCGGCCACTGCATTGAGCTGGGCCATGTTGACCGCGTCGGTGTCATTGATGCCCGCCGCGAGATTGGTGATGCGACGCGTGGCGGGGAAGCCGCTCGCGCCGGTGCCGTTGCCGATGGACACCACGCCCGCTTCCGTGGCGCGCGAACCGGCACCGATGGCGACGCTGTTCACGCCATTAGCCCAGGCGCTCAGGCCGAGCGCGGTCGCGTTCTGCGCATAGGCGTAGGAGTCGCGTCCGACCGCGGTGGTGCCAACGGCGGTCGCCCAAGCGAACTGGCCGACCGACGTGGTGTTGTCCGCCGTCGCGCGGGCCGAACCGCCAAGGGCGGTGCTGTTGAGGCCGGTCGCCTGCGCGCTGCTGCCTGCCGCCAGGCTCACGTTGCCACTGGCCGAGGCGGTGTTGCCCAGCGCGGTCGCATTGGTGCCACTGGCGCTGGCACTGATGCCCACGGCCGTCGTGCGGGTGTTGCTGGCCTCTGCACCGTAGCCCAAGGCGGTGGAGAACTCTCCGGTCGCCTCGGCGAAGCCACCGTTCGCCGTCGATGCAAGGCCCGATGCGGTACTGCTGTAACCCGTCGCAGTCGACTGCAGGCCGGTCGCCGAAGACGCGGCACCCGTGGCGGTCGCAAACGCTTCGGTCGCCTGGGCGCCTGCGCCCAGCGCGCTCGCGCCGTCGCCGTCCGCGGTGGTCGCCTGCTCGAGCAGGACTTCGCCCGTGTCGGGATCGGTGTAATAGAGCATGCCGCCGATCGCGGTCGCCGAGGTGCCGGTGGCCGACGCGCCGTAGCCGGATGCGGTGGTGTAGTCGCCGCTGCCGACAGCGCCCGAGCCGAACGCGGACGCGCCGGTGCCGTATGCGCTGGCCGCTTCGCCTGCCGCCGTGGCGTACTCGCCCTCGACGTAGGCCGCCACGCCATCCTCGCCGTCCGCACCGCTCGCGACGAAGTAGCGGCTGCTCGCCGTCGCTTCTTCGAGCTGCGCCAGATTCACCGCGTCGGTGTCTTCGGTGCCCGCTGCAACGTTGGTGATCTGGCGCTCGCTGCCCTCGCTGCCGACCGACACGGTGTTGTCACGATCGGCTTCGGAACCTTGACCCAGCGCGACACTCCCTTCGCCGGTTGCGGTTGCATCCGAACCCAGCGCAAGACTGTCGTCACCTGCGGCGGTGGAGAAGTTGCCCACGGCCGTGCTGTTGAAGCCCGAGGCCCACGCCGCACCACCGATCGCGGTCGAGTAGTCGCCGCTGGCCTCGGTCGGGAACAGGTTGAACAGGCCCGCGCCGCCACCGACCGCGACGCTGTTGACGCCGCTTGCCACCGAGAACGAGCCGAT